>CAVZJJ010000004.1:0-3065335 GCA_963775555.1 uncultured Bacteroidota bacterium
AAAGAGTTGATGTCATTGTTGCTAAGGCTGTTTCAACACTTATTTTGTTTCTTGGATTAAAATGTAGTCGGCACCAAGGGTAAATAGTTGTTGTTTCTTTGGAGTGACAATGATTGCGAAAGGTGTATAGTTTCCCTGTCGACATTGTTTAGCGGGGCTACCCACTTAAAGACTCTTCCATTGGCAGAGCTGAGATCAAGTAAATAATCTCCGTTTCCAAAGCCTACTTCGGTGATAGGACACCTGCCATTTGGCACTGTCGGGATTCGTGGAGTATTGAAGATGGAATACTGAAGACTGTTCAATAGTGTATCTTTTTGTGCATATAAAACCAGGTCCGGATTAAAGTCCACTGTCAGCAGTAGGGTAGAAGGCATTTCCGATATTATCACCGATATCGGCAAGGAAGGCTTTTTTCGTGCTGTCCAGATCAATCAGTAAGGGTTGATTTTTTGCATCTTGTTCTGAATAGACGTTTAACTTTAATTTTAGCTTTTTGCTTTCGTATTCCTGGTTAAAGTACAGAAGGGAACGTGAATAATTTTTATCGGAATATTCGAATTCAACAACAATCCGGGAATCTTTTGTGATCATCCGTTGGGCAGTAAAGCTTATTTCGGCTGTTGTAATCAATGACGTAATCATTTTCAGCTCCGCGCTCTAAGAGCCTCCCATCGATGTAGACTTTTTCTGTCCCTGCCAGTATGATAATGAATGATTCACCATTTGCACCCAAAGCCGGTAGGGCCCTTGATTACCCTCGATGGCAACTATGGTATTCTTTGCAAAACTTTCCTTTTGATACGGCAAAACTCACACCGCTTCGGAGGAATCTCTTTTTATTCAGTGAGTCTTCTCCGCTCACATCGAAGGAGGTTGTAAAATATCCACCCTGGCCTTTCTTATAGAAATTCATGAAATAGCTATCAGGTCTCCGAAGCTCAAAATCTCCTGCAATGAGTTTGCTTCGCTCGTCTGATAATTGAATAAAAACTTTATCAAAGTCTTGAAGTTGTTGCGTATTTCCTTCCGGCTGTATGGGAATATTTTCATCAGTGATGGCAGCAAGTATATCCACATTTTCACTTAGTTTTCCTGATAGTTGCAAGTTCAGACTGGAGTTGACGAATACATCCTGGTTATTTCCAAAGGTTATTCCCCGTGATATACTTCCAGAATGATTCAGGCCCGAGACTCTAAAAAGTTCAGCCTGACGGTTTGAAGGAGTGTATAGGAATGGATTCGCGGCAGTTCCTTTGGAAATCAGCCCTGCATCTTTATGCTGATAGCTTTCACTGAATAAAAAGGAAAATACGCGGTAAGTGGCTTTGATACTATCTGCAGTAGGTTTCTGTTTCCAGCGAAACAGTGCGTTTATTTCATCCAGACTATAATAGCTTGAATCAAGAATTTGCTCTTTTTCATCCAGAATATAAAAACTTCCAGGAATCAGACTAAGGGTATCCAAAAGCACAGTATCCGAATTTACCGGGATATATTTGATCCGTAGATTGCTCAGGGTTTGTGCAAACACGGATTGAATGGATAAAACCAGGAATGGAAAGGAGTACTATCTTCCGCATAGCGGGCTGGACACATCGTTTGATTTGTAAATGTACACGATTCACCCTGAGCCTATCAGGTGGATGATTCAAGATATTAACGAATTCCTGGAATTTCTATTCTCTAAAGACTGTGGCATCCTTAGAATTCCTATTTTTATCCTAATTAATTTGACATGAAAAGAATTGTCTCTTATAACGTAAATGGCATTCGTGCTGCTTTGACCAAGGGCTTTGATAAATGGATGGATGCAACACAAGGCGGATATAATTTGTCTTGCAGGAAATCAAGGCTATCCCGGATCAATTGGATTTGTCTGTTTTCGAGAATCGAGGATATCATCACTATTGGTATCCTGCTGAAAAGAAGGGCTACAGCGGTGTGGCTATTTTAAGCCGGGAAAAACCATCCTCTATAGTATATGGTTCCGGAATGAAGGAATCGGATCAGGAAGGCCGTGTTATCCGGGCTGATTTCGGTGATGTTTCTGTATTGAGCATTTATGCTCCATCAGGGTCGAGTGGAGAAGCAAGGCAGGATTTTAAAATGAACTGGCTTGCATCATTTCAGAAATTTATCAATAAGTTAAGTAAGGAGCGTCCACACTTAATTCTTGCCGGTGATTTCAATATTTGCCACAGACCAATCGACATTCACAATCCTGTCAGCAATGCGAAGTCCTCCGGATTTTTACCTGAAGAAAGAGCATGGATGGATCAATTCCTCAATCAGGGTTTTGTGGATTCATTTCGTGCATTTAATAAAGATCCGCATCAGTATACCTGGTGGAGTTTCAGGGCGAATTCGAGAAATAAAAACTTAGGATGGCGCATCGATTATCAGTTTGCATCTGAATCCATGGAGAAGCATTTGAAGAGTGCCTTACTTCTTCCGGAAGCAAAGCATAGTGATCATTGTCCGGTTCTACTTGAAGTAAAGTTTTAATTTCAGGTTGAAAGCGGCTTCATTATTAAACAAACTGTATTATTAAAGTGTCAGGGTGGAAGCTAAATAAAAAAGGCCGCAACAATTTAGTAGCGGCCTTTTTTATTGGGATTGGTTATCTTACTTTATACCCAGACGGGCTTTCACAACTTGCATTATATCATCACTTTCCTGAGCATAGATAACACTTCCCAAGCTGGTGTCAAATATATAGGAATAGCTTTTTTCTTTAGCGATATCTTTAATGGCATCTTCAGCTTTCTTCAGGATTGGGCCATACAATTCTTCTTTTTTCTTCTGAATAGATTCCTGTGCAGTCTGCTGGAAATCCTGAATTCTGTTTCCCAGGTCATTCAGTTCTTTTTCCTTGGTTTGCTTGATTGCATCAGGCATAGAGTCGGCTTTTGACTGATAGGATTGAAGTTTAGATTGATATTCTGCTGTCATTCCTTTTAATTGAGAATCGAGTGATTCACCGTATTTACGCAAGGTGCTATCTGCCTGACGTGTTTGTGGCATCAATTGGATAAGTGCACCTGAATCAATATGTCCGAATTTTAGATGTTTGAGAAAATGCAGGCAGCGCAACTGCTGATAAATATAACTGCTGCGAGCAGGAAAATTTTTTTTATTCATGATGGGTGAAAGAGTTTTCGGTTTAATTATTTTTTAGGTTGTTCTTTTGTTTCGTATCTATTTTTGGGCGTTCATCGCTTCCGCGAAGCACTTGCTCCGCCTCCTCCTGATTTTCCGGGATCAGATTCTTTAGCTGCGGGCTTGTAACCCATATGCTAATAAGAATAACATCACTCTTATCGTATTTAGGATTTGTGTAGAGCATGATGAGGTCACCGGATTTATCAAAGATCACAGCATAACTCTGGTCGGTTGCCATTTTCTTCACGGCATTATAGATTTTATCCTGAATAGGTTTTACCAGTTCCTGCTTTTTCTTGAAAAGATCACCTTCATATCCGAAGCGTTGTTTCTGAAGATCTTTTACATCTTTTTCTTTTTGAGTGATCTCTTCCTGACGACGTTTTTTCATTTCTTCCGTCAGAAGAACCTGCTCGGCCTGATATGTTTTGTATAGTTTATCGATGATTGCATATTTATCTTCGATCTCTTTTTGCCAGGTAATGGATAAGGTTATCCAATGATTGTTGTGCGCTTTATAGTCCGGAATATTTTCCAGGATATACTGCAGTGTTTACGTAAGCATATTTCTGGGCAGTTACCTGGAATGACATCAGTCCGAAGAATATGAGCATCACAGCGATGCAATCCGTGAAATAGATGTGATCTTTTTCATGATAATTGCCTTTCTTTTAAGGGGTGCAAATTTATTAATTTAAAATTGTTGACCAATGGAGAAGTGGAATTGACTTCCGCTGATATTGGGATTATTTGGAACCTTGTCGAGTCCGTATCCCCAATCAAGTCCAAGGAGTCCAAATACCGGTAAAAATATCCTTACTCCGAGCCCCTACGGATCTTTTTGCACTGAAAGGATTAAATTCTTTGAATTTGAGCCATGAATTACCACCTTCTGCGAAGGCAAGCATGTAAATCGTGGCAGAGGGATTGAGAGACAAGGGATAACGAATTTCTAAGGTGTACTTGTCAAAGATTGTGCCACCGATCGGATTGTTATTCTCGTTTCTTGGAGTAACAGAATTGTTTTCGTATCCGCGCAAGGCGATAATTTCCCGTCCGTCAAGAGCATAACCGGAAAGTCCGTCTCCACCCAGGTAGAAACGTTCAAAGGGAGAAGCTCCGAGTTCCCGGTTGTAAAGGCCAAGAAATCCGTATTGAATTTTTGTGTGAAGTACCAGGTTTCCTGCGATGCGAGTGTACCAAAGCGACGAGAATTTCCACTTATGGTATTCAATGATACTTGTATTTTTCCTGATCACTTGCCGTAGCATAGTCGATGTCATTGAAAAGAGAATAGGGAGGCGTAAATTGTCAAGGTAAGTGAAAGTCTGTGAACCGTTCGAGGGTAGATTGGAGCATCCACGGAGTTCCGTGAGATGGTTTCCTGAAAACTTAAGTTGTTTGAAATTCCGTTGCTAAAAAGGAATGAAGTTCCATAGTTATCCAAAGTATATCGCTGATAACTGATTTCATGATAAAGAGTAAAGAAGTCATCTGGCACCTTCAATCGTTTTCCTAATCCGAAAGAGATACCGTTAATGTAAATAGCCTGCCTTTGTGGATTTTCTTTTTTCATTCCATTAGACTGAATGGATCGATAGATCGAGACACTGAAAGAATTTGGTTTCTTGCCTCCGAGATAGGGTTCTGTGAATGAGGCATTGTAGGATTGAAAATATTTTCCGTTGGTCTGTGCACGCAAGCTGAGTCGTTGTCCATCACCTGATGGCAGTGGTCTCCAGGCACCTTTCTTAAAAAAGTTCCTGTGCTGAAAAATTATTGAACGAAAGTCCCAGTGTTCCCACAAGTTGGTTTGCGCCATATCCGCCTGATAATTCCAGCTGGTCTGAAGGTTTTTCTTCAACAGTGTAATCAATATCTACGGTTCCGTCAGCAGGATTTGGTTTTGGATTTACCCCCAGTTTTTCCTGGTCAAAATATCCGAGTTGAGCCAATTCTCTTTGTGTTCGGATGATATCGGTTCGGCTGAAAAGTTGACCGGGTTTAGTCCGGATTTCCCGCATGATTACACGGTCATTGGTCTTTGTATTTCCTGAAACGGTTACCTTATTTATTCGTGCTTGTTTTCCTTCGTAGATGCGCATTTCCAGGTCGATGCTGTCGTTCTCGACATTAATTTCTACGGGAGTTACTGAGAAAAATAAATGGCCGTCATCCATATACAGAGAGCTTACATCACGGCCACTCTGGTTCATAAACAATCTTTCATCCAATGCCGATTGATCAAACACATCTCCCTTTTTTATTCCGAGAATATTGTTCAGTTCCGCTGAAGTGTGCTTGGTATTTCCGATCCAGGTAATATTTCTGAAATAGTATTGATTCCCTTCATCAATCGTAATCTTAATTTTCATGGAGGAAGGTCCGGTTCTATATACTGAATCGGAAACAATAGTGGCATCGCGGTACCCTTTGTCATTATATTTGGCAAGCACTTTTAATTTATCTGCCTGATACTTACTGTCCATGAATTTTCCACCGGTAAATATTTTATACCATTTTTTTGCCTTGGTATCTTTCATAGCCCGCAGCAGTTTTTCTTACGGTCAGCGCTTTCGCACCTACAAATTCAATATCGCGGACACGGACTTTTTGTTTTTTATCTACTACAATTTCCAGAATTTCACGGTTGGCAAAAGTGGTATCTTTAATTTCATTGATGGTGACACCGGCATCCCAAAACCCCTTTTCAACATAGAAATTACGCACCGTGTTGGAGGTAGTGGTCATAACGTTGTCCGTAACCACCTTATCCCTTTCGAGGTTTATCTTTTCCCTTATCTTATCTGCTTCTGATTTACTTACTCCTTTGAAAGAAAATTTTGATAATCGCGGTCGTTCATTCAAATTCAACTCAAAGAAGATAAGTTTTCCCTGAGTTCTTGAAGCAATTAATTTAATGTCGGAAAATAATCCCTGCTTCCAAAGGTTCGATACGGCCTTTGATGTTTTATCTCCCGGCACTTCGATGGTGTCTCCCACTTGCAGACCTGAGATAGAGATGAGAACAGCTTCATCAAGGTATTTAGTTCCGGTCACAACCACACCACCGATTACATATTCAGTGGGATTTCCAAAATCAATAATAAGGCTGTCTCCTCCGAGTTGGATCTGGGCAAATGAAGAAATGCATGCCACAAGTAGCACAATAGAGAGAATAATTCTTTTCATTTGATGGTCTTGTGAATTTGTTCGCTGACCATCCCGAACCTGCGTTCGCGTTGTTGATAATCGATCAGGGCTTCGTAAAAATCCTCTTTCCCAAATTCAGGCCAGAGTTTAGGTGTAAAATACAATTCGGAATAAGCAATCTGCCACAATAAAAAGTTGCTGACCCTGTATTCTCCACTGGTACGTATCAATAATTCAGGATTCGGAATTCCGGCGCTACTCAAATGTGCTTCAATGGTATCTTCTGTAATATTCGAAGGATCAATTTTTCCTTCTTTCACTTCTTGAGCAATTCGTTTCATCGCGGAGGTAAGCTCCCAGCGGGAGCTGTAACTCAATGCAAGCACAAGTGTCATTCGCTCGTTCGCGGATGTTTCTTCAATTGCTTCTTCTAGTTCGGAATGACAATTTGTGGGCAGGCTGTCGATGTCACCAATCACTCGCAATCGGATATTATTTTTTTTTAAGGTATGTCTTTCTCCATGAATGGTATGGATCAGCAATTCCATGAGGGCATTTACCTCATCCTGCGGACGATTCCAGTTTTCAGTTGAGAAAGCATACAGAGTTAAAAATTTTACTCCAAGTTCAGCTGCGCATTCTGTGATATCACGAACTGCCTGTACTCCGCTCTGATGCCCAAAGACACGCATCTTTCCCTGCTTTTTAGCCCATCTTCCGTTTCCGTCCATGATGACAGCTACATGAAGCGGTAATTTAGCAGGATTGATTTTTTCTTTCAGACTCATTGATACTGGCAGTGAAAAGCGGCGCAAGTTAATAATTTAAGGGGAAGGCTTTTGTTAGAAAACCGTTAAAAGCGCTAAATATTGTAAAAATAATTTAGCTTCAAGTTCATTGATAATCAGTTTAATAGATCAATAACGGCGCTTTTTAAAAGGTTTACAGGAATCCTTCAGCATGCTGGACATTCTGAAATACAAAGTAACTCCTGCAAATAGATACCAGTCTTTATCTTTTGAATTGCCTCTTTGTTTTTTATATACACTTGGTATTGAATATGATGTGTCTGATCTGGAAAATGATCGGTCAGAAAGTGCAACTGCAACTGGTCCTTCTGATGCAAGCAGTAGTTGCTGATCTGGATAGACGGTACTCACATCGTCCAGGTAGTCGGTATAAGTACGTCTTGCACCGACTTCAATACCGATCCCAACATTTCCTCCAATTGCAAACTTAAGTCCACCTCCAATAGGAATAGCCACTTGAATCCGCCTGTATTTGCTTGAGCCATTGCTGCCTTGTCCTTCCGTTCCCAGTGGTTGAAGTTCATACAGTTCATTATTCAATTCGGCCTTAGGGTTGAAATGAAACACAGCGATTCCTGCAAAGATATAAGGCGTGAAAGGATACTCCAGATTCCCGGTTTCATAGGGAAAGAAATTGAATTCGATTTGTGGCGAGAGTTCAAGGATGCTGGATTGGAAGGAGAGATTTCTGTCTTTTTCAAACCCTCCTGACGCATGAACATCACTCCCTGATATTTTTCCAATGTTCAATTCAAGCTTCCAGCTCCAGTGGCGGTTCCAGTTGTGCCGAAAGAATGCGCCAGCATAGGGATGGACCTCTTCCGGTTTAAAAAGGTGTTCCGAAAGTTCGCCTTTATAACGTGTGATCCCTGCCTGAAAACCAAATTCTTCGTACTGAGCTTTCGCAGAATAATTTAGAAGTGTGCAGATAAATAGCAGAAGAGGCAGTAAAATCGGATATCGAAGGGGCATTTTCAAAGGTGCAATACCAGGATTCAGCTTGATAAAACGGAAGACGAAACAAGAAATTTTATATTTCTGATCAGAATCTTGGTAATCTTCCCCTGCCGGTTTTTAACTTATAATTTACACTAAAAATGGCAAACATATAGGAGTCTTTATCTCTTGGATCACCACGTTGTGATTCGGCTGCTGTAACCGGAGGGTCAGAGTGGTTAGACCTGTCTGAGAGTGCAGCAGAGAGAGGATTAGCATCCGGGTAATTTTCAAAATCGAAATAGGTGGTACTCACATCGTCGATGTAATCGGTGAATGTCTTCCTCAAACCGATTTCCAATCCAACACCCCAGGTATTGTCAATGGTGTACTTAAATCCGACACCGATAGGAATGACAAATTGAAACAAAGAGTATTTTCGCACGTGAAGCAATGAGCCCCTGTCCTTCAGTACCCAGCGGTTGCAATCGGAGTGTCTCGCCCTGATAGGTAGTTTTTGGATCAAAATGAAAAACACCTGCTCCTACGAAAGCGTAAGTATAAATTTCATAGCCACGTGCACCTCTTACTTTGCGCAAACGGTATCGGTGACCGATTTGCTCCTGCTGGAATGCGCCTTCGAAATTCACATTGAATTCGTAGATGTCCGAGACAAAATTTAGGTTCCGGTAATTTCTAAAAGACTCCTGGGTAAGTTTATCATCTCCGCTAACTCTGCCATAGGTGAGGTGAGAAGTAAGTGCGAAATAGTTGCTCAAGTTTATAACGAAGTCCGGCAGCAATTGCTACATGCGAAAGGGACCATTCCAGGTCCTTGAAATAATTGGTTCCAATCTGATTGGCTCCCCCAAGTTCGCCTAAAAAATTGCTCACGCCGGCACCCAGACTCAACTCATAGCGCTGACGTTTCCAACGCTGAGCTTCCGAAATCCCTGTGGATAAGAAAATTATGGCAAGCAGGAGTAGTAGTACTTTCTTCATGAGCTGTTCAGATCACGGCAAATATAATAATTTAAAGATAGGATGCATATACGTTTTGGGGAAGCAAAGAGGTTATCCTGATAGGTAAAAATGGCCTGTAGTTCAGGAATTTAAGACTTAATTTCTTGTATCAAGGCCCCAGTTGAGTTTTTTTCGCAGTGTATTCAGGAAGTTTTCGTTGCTGAGACGAATCAGATTGATGCAATAATTCTCCTTTCGGATTGCTAATTGGTATCCTGAATCGATGGTGGCAGAACGCGAATCCAAGGGTTGCCATAAAACGTTGACTTCTGCCTTCCACTTCCAGGGAAATTACGTTTTTATCAGAAACCACGATTGGCCGTACATTCAGGTTATGAGGAGCAATTGGTGTAATGACAAGACTTTCTGATTGAGGGACCACGATCGGGCCGCCACAACTCAATGAATAGCCTGTTGAACCGGTTGGCGTCGAAATCATAATGCCGTCGGCCCAATATGAATTAAGATATTCACCATTCAGGTATGCATGAATGGTAATCATTGAGGATGTTTCTTTTTTGTGAATGGTAAATTCATTCAGTGCAACATTATCTTCTTCAAATAAAGGGTGATTTGATTCAAGTCGGAGCAATAGTACGGGCATCGAGCGAATAATGGCCTTTGGCAAGACTTTCGAGGGCAAGATTAAGGTTGTCTTCTGATATACTCGAGAGAAATCCCAGCCGGCCTGCATTAATTCCCGCAATAGGAATTCCGGAGTCTTTCACCAGCAACACGGTATCCAGTAAAGTTCCATCTCCACCTATGCTGAGCAGAAAATCTGTTTTACCGCGCAGCTCTTCATGTACACGAAAGGATTTTGCCGTAGCATCCAGTTTCATGTGTTTTGACAAAAAATGCCTATACGGTTCGTGAATGGTAATCTGATCACCGGCTTTTAAAAGCAATTGAATTACTCGTTCTGCAAGTTCAACTTGCTTGGGATTTACGGGCCGACCATAGATGGCAATATTCATAAAGAGTATAGTATAATGATGTCCTTATATCGGAGCAGTAAAGTGAAGAAAAAAACCGGATTCTCCCAATTTATTTACTGAAAATTCAAGTCTGAATACCAGGTCGTAATAGGTCACAAAATCGATACCGGCACCACCGGAGTACTGCCAATTGTTAACGAGAGGATTGAGTTCAGAAAACTGACGGTCACGGACATAGCCTGCATCACCATAAAGGTTCATATAAAAAGCAAAGGGGATCACGTTAAATTTATTCAAAGGAATAAAACTGGCATGTACCACTCTTTCTGCCAGGAGACGGAATTTGAGATTGGTCTTTAAAAGGATAAATCGTTGTCCATCGATTACATAATACTCATATCCCCGCAAGTACATCTTTTCCATATCCCAGCGCTTTGGTATTGTAATAGGGTTGAAATTGATTTCCGGTATACCTTCCGGTTACACCGGCGGCGGCATAAAATCCCTGAGACAATTCCCAGAATTTTTTGAATTGGGATGAAACCGAAAAAATATTGATGTCATCGTTCAGGAACGGAAGTCCGTTTTTCATCAATTCAAGGTCAAAATAATATCCTTTCAATGGATATATCACCAGGTCGCGGTGATCCGATCTGAATAAGTAGCGCAATGAAAAATACCGGGTGCTTGATTTATTTCCTGCAAAATAATCTTTGTTGATGAGCACTACTGTATCGAGAACCTCTGCATATCGGTAAATACCTTCCAGCGTATGACTCTGGTACAAATCACGCCTGTGTGAATAAGCAATGGAAGCACCTGTTTCAGTGCGTGCAAACAAATCTTCATGCTTATAATTAGTAATTTCATTGTTGACCGTGCTTACACCTGTCTGATGATTTCTCGAATAGGCGAAACCAAAGCGGAGTCCGGAATGTTGATTTCTGTTGATGTAGGGAATGCTATAATAAAAACTGATTCTTTGCGTATAACCCAGCCGGATGGTAGTAGCTACAGTTTCATTTCTTCCACGGAAATTATTCCAGGTAAGAACGCCGCCATATACTACTCTCGAAAAATCTTTTGTTTCCCACCAGACATTAAAATTTCGCTCAGCGATTTCGAATATAGGAAGCGGAAAAACATACCAGCGTTCCGTGAAGATGATATATACATTCACTTCGTTACCATCCATCAGATGTGTTATTCTGGCTGAATTGAATAGTGAAGTATTGAGCAGGTTTTCTTCACTTCGTTGAAAGATGGCCTCGAGCTCGCTTACATTAAATGTGTCCGAAACATGAAAAGTCAGTTCGCGGTAAATAATATGATCTTTTGTGATCTTATTTCCGATCAACGTAATTGAAGCGATGTGTACATTCAGACTATCCGGCCTGTCGGACTTGTCACTAAAAATTTCCGGGGCAACCTGGGCGTTTATAGCTGTGACAGAGGTAAATAAAAGCAATAGGAGGGAACAAATACGGGAATGCACTGCGTAAAAGTATTTATTCATCCGGTTTGAAGCAAAAATAAGATTGCAGGTAAACAAGATAGAATTTATCCTGAACCTTTTTCGACAGTGGCAGAAATATTTTAGAGGATTCGGATTGCTTTTTTAGCACTGTTTAAAAGCCAAGTCTTAAAATACTTCCCGGTGGAATAAAGGTTGAACTAAAGAAAGAAATCGGGTTGAGGACTTTCCAAAAAAACCAAAAATTAGTGGAGGAAAGCCAGGTTGCAGACTTTTGAAAAGTATGTCTGCTTATTGCACTTCAATTATATCCCCAGGTAGTTCATGAGGGAATCATAGCGTGACTGCATATCATCGATAAATTCATTCTGGTGATAATGTTCTTTCACATTGTATCCGTGACGGGAGAGCGATGATAGGATACGGGTGAGGTCAGCCTGGTTGATTTTCAAGGTAAGATCAAGACTCTCAAATTCGGGATTAGGCGTGACATAAGAACTGATGATTTTACCGTCTTCTGATTCAACGAGGTGCGCAATAGCACTCAGTGAGTAATCCTTTGCACCAAGTTCCAATACGATTACTCCATTTGCATCTTCGAAAAGTCCACTATCGGCATAGTGTTTTAGTATATCTGCAAGCGTTATCAATCCGATATAGTGGTTCTCCTCGTTCATAACAGGAACCAGGGAAAGTTTGGCTTTTGACATCAGCTTAACCACTTCGAAGATCGGCTGATTAAAACGAACAAAAGGTTTAATCAAAGGCAAGGACTGGTTGGCCAGAGGTTGCTCAAGTGAATGCAATTTTAAAATATCTTCTTCGGAAGCAAGACCTACGTAATTGATTCCGTCCACAATAGGAAGGTGTTCCACGCGGAATTCTTCCATCCAATTAATGGCTTTTAATCCGGTGTCACTCAATTTGAGTGGGGGGAAAGAATCGTTGATCAGGTCTTTTGCAATCATCTTAATGTAAACGAAAATATTTCGGGAAAGTTTTTAGGGGGCCTAACATACACATTTTTTATGATGGGGAATTTGGATAAGCCTCACTGAGGGACAATTTTCCACAGAATAAACAAGAGTGGGGAATCGTTTATTGTAATTTTGTACTGATTTTACAAATCTGTGATTTGACTATGACCAAGTTAAGCGTAAACGTGAATAAAATAGCCACATTGAGGAATTCCCGCGGAGGGAATAAGCCGGATTTGATCAGTGTGGCGATGGATATTGAACGTTTTGGTGCTCAGGGCATAACGGTGCATCCTCGTCCGGATGAGAGACATATACGCAGATCCGATGTATATGATCTGAAAAAGGTAATTAAGACGGAATTTAATATTGAAGGGTATCCGGATACTGATTTTTTAAAATTAATCCGGGAGATAGGCCCTGCTCAGGCCACGCTTGTACCGGATCCCCCGGATGTTTTAACCTCTAATGCCGGTTGGGATACCGTTCAGCATCAGCTATTTCTGAAGGATATTATCGATGAGATTAAGTCCTACGGAATTCGTACTTCGCTTTTTATAGCTCCTGATTTGGTCTTGATAGAACATGCCAAGACAACCGGAACCGACCGGATTGAACTGTACACAGAGGCTTATGCTTCCGGTTATTCCCGGGATAGGGAAACGGCAATTTTACCTTATATCGAAGCAGCGAAACTTGCTGCCTCTTTACAAATCGGATTGAATGCAGGACATGATTTGAGTTTGAAGAATCTGCGTTTTTTTAAGGATCATATTCCTGATTTGCTGGAGGTCTCCATTGGTCATGCGTTAATCTGCGATGCTTTGTACTACGGTTTGGAGAATGCTGTACAGTTATACCTTCGGCAATTGATTGCCGATTAGCAAAGACAATCACGAAAAAGAGAACATGAAACTTTATTTTAAAAAGACCGGGGAAGGGCATCCGCTTGTGATATTACATGGGCTCTTTGGGATGGGAGACAACTGGTCAACCTTGTCCAGATCCTATGCTGAACATGGCTTTTCGGTCTTCGTGCCTGACCTTCGCAATCACGGACGCAGTCCTCACGATGCAGTATTTAACTATGAAGTGATGGCTGAAGATTTATCCGAATTGATAGAGGAACAAAGACTGGAAAAAGTTTCTGTTATTGGGCATTCCATGGGTGGAAAAGTGGCAATGCATTTCGCGGCTTTGTTTTCAGGTAAAATGGATCGATTAATCGTTGTTGACATTGCCACCAAGTATTATGCTCCGCATCATCACAGTGTTATGGCAGCCATTCATGCGATGAACAATGAAGTAGTAAGTTCACGAAAGGAAGCTGAAAACATAGTGCGTGGCATCATCAGCCAGGAAGACAATCGTACAGTTCTTGTTGAAGAACCTGTACTGGAAAGAGGAAAAAAAGTTGGACTGGCGTTTTAATGCTGAGGCTATTGAAAAGAATATCGAATAGATTGGACAGGCTTTTCCTGAAAAACTTCAGGTTAGCACGCCAACCTTATTTGTCCGCGGAGAACGCTCCGGCTATATTTTAAAAGAAGACGAGGGAATTATCCGAAAACAATTTTCGGATGTTTCTTTATCACAATTCCCGATGCAGGGCATTGGGTTCACGCGGAAAATCCAGGAGGATTTTTCAATGAAAGCATTCTTTTCCTGAAGAAGGAGACATAAAAAAGCCCCGTTTTTGCGGGGCTTTTTTTCAAATGCGGAATAAATTTATTGAACATCTGTCAAATTTCGTATGCTGAATTCGTAGCCCGGAGCGGTGGGGCAGTACCCGAAGTACTGTTGTATTGAGAAACAATACCGGTGAGGTTTACGTGCCGGTGGGAAAGGTGTATTAGCGAATGAGAGAATAAGATGTCGTATAAGAGTGTGAAGGTCCCTGTAGGCATCTGTCAAGAGTACTTCGACTCCGGAATGTACGTTGTGCCTGCACCACTTATCGTTGCACTCTGGATTTTAACGAGTGTCGATTCATAGCTTTCAAAATTTGCTAATGAGTTGAGCGATAGTTACAATAGCAGGTGTTATTGTTCCGGTTCCAACTGTAGTCGCCATGACCCATTTGGTACATTATTGACTTGCAGGAGCCCGTTGAATTCAGAAAGCTCAAGACCACTTACTTCACTTCAACTTGCGTCACCGAGTCGAATGTGTTGTTTGCAGTGAAATCGAATGAGAATTCCACCTGTGTTATCCTGAATGACTATATTTTTACCTGTAATATGTGAATTACTAGATCAGAAGTTACAATTCCTTTTATTTTACGGTCTATTGGCGCAGTGGTAGTGCTTCCGGTAAAGACCATGCGAAGACTATCGATCGGCATCAGGTGGAATTTCCTGTTGATCCATTACAGCGGATACCATACATGTTTACGTCTTCAGTTCCACTAATTACCAGTTCTCCTGCTCCTCGTAGGTTTTATAAACGGCCACCATTGTGCCGTTTCCTGTAGGTGTATGTTAACAGCAAACTTTGCATAACCACTGGTGTATAGTATAACCTCATTTCAGTGCACAATCAGTTACGTAAGATTTTTGTAGGTCAGAGTAGGGGCATTGGCATAGGTCACACCGGCATCACTTGTTTGAACTCGACATTATTCATTTGAACTAATGTGTTTGTCTTTACGTTGGATGTATTTGCAAGTGAAATTACTGTTGGAGTCACAGGTAAGTCCCCACATTCCTTTTACGATGTACTGTTCATACAGAGATTGTGGAATACGTGCAATTGTACTTCCGTCCTTAAGACCGAGGGAATAGTTTCCGTCAGAATCAGTTGCGATATAAAGACCTTTACATTTAACAAAGACTCTTCTTCCTATAGGATAAGTTGGTGTTGAAATTACTTACATCGAGTTGGATACTGATTCCGCCGGTTGAATCTTCGATGATCATTTCTTTGTAAAAGCTGCCTGATTCGTCATCAGCAATGATAATTCCACTGATAACTAACATCAGTATCGATTAAGGTTGGGAGTAAATTTACTGCCAATCGCTTGTAATCGCCGATGGTATGTGTTGCAACAACGCCGCTGGATCCAGATTAGCAGTTACAGGTTCATCGTATTCTTTTTTCACACAGGAGGAAAATGCTGATCGCGATAAGGCTGATCATGTTGGCAAGAATGAGGAGGTTTTTAATTTTTTTCATGTATGATGGATAGATTGTTTTTAATTTAGTGTTTGGTTATTAGTTCATTCTAAGCGTTATACCGGCAAAGAAAGTTGTTCCGTATCCGTAGAAGTACTTTGGGGGCAAAATGATTTACATCTTTGTTGTCGTTGTCAAAACGCAATTGTTCAAATCCTCCGGTGATCATGTCGTCGTTGTTGAGAAGGTTTGTTATCCCAGGTTAAAGACAAGAAATGTCTGTTTTTTCAGTGACTTGAAGTTATTATTAAGACGCCAGGAATAGCCTGCAGCAGAGGTCCATTGTGAATTGAGCGTCTGCTTTTTCCTGTGAGAGTATTTCCACCCATTTGTCTGAACCGGCATCGACCAGGTCAAGACCACAGCATAGTGCGTCGTGAAGGATTATAATCAATATAAAGGTTGTCGAAATAGTTGAAATTCATGCTCACCCACCAGAATTTTTTAGAGCGATAGTTGATTCCAAACGTATAAGCTGTTTGTGGTCCACCTGCAACGTGAAGATTTTCTGCAAATACGACTTCGTTGTAGGCTAAGACGGTGTCTTTGTTATCCTGGGTAGCTGTTGCGAGTGGCCTTGAAGTATAAACATGCTCACCGATAGCTGCTACAGCACTCAATGTAAAACCTTTTCCAACATTTGCTTCAGCTGAAATTTCAACTCCGGCATGACGCTTATCAATACCAACGATGCTATAGTTGACGAAAGTCCTGAAATCACCATGATAAAAACTTTTTACGTCTGATCCATCAAGGAATTGGGTATAATATCCAATTACTTTTGCTTTTACGCGAGGTGCACGAAGGAGGTAGCCACCTTCCACAGAATAAATAGTTTCACTCTTCAATACAGATGCAGCTACTTATCACGTGTACGGGCTGAAATGTAGGCATTATCAAAGAGAGGTGCACGCGTCAGGTAGGAACCATTTGCAAAGAAATAATTCCTGCCATTATATTTATAGGTTGCACCACCCTTCACAGCATAATTGAAGAAGCTTTGTTTTTCGGAATCTCCGTATGAATTATCCTTATAGACTCCGTTTTTTACATTTCCTGTGCGGTAGAAATCCGGTATTGGACAATTGAAGTGCTAGGAAATAATCCATGCGATCAAATTTCCAAACACCTTGTCCCCATGCAGTTGCATAGTTAATATGAGCTGTATAATTGTATCCATATTTATCGCCTTCATGACAAAATCCGGTTTGGATTGTTCAAGTCATTCTGCAAAACATCCGGATCATTCACATTTGATTGATCTGAATACTGAGTAATATCGACGAAGAAATCTGCACCCATCAGATCTGACACTTCTTTGTAGAAATCTGATTTCTCCTGTCTGATAAGAGAGCCCTCCGTCAAATGTGAGATTATCATTAATGAGTGTATTGTAAGTAGTATTAAAATTAAAGCGTTGATTTGATATTACACGATCAGATACAATGTATTTCGCCCATTTTCCTGTGGTTCCGTTGAATGTGGTGTCATGCAGTTGATTGGCTTCATATAATTTGTCCCACTGAATCTGACGCAGGGCTTCGTTATTACGCAGTGTGGCATCTACAGCACTTTTCTGTTCCTGGAAGGCAGTTGGGTTATCACCATAGTAGGGATCAAAACTTGGCAGGCGACGGTAGTAATCAGGGCGTGGATCTTCAGCATTATACCAATCAAGTCCGGAAATTTTATATTTTCCTGTTTGATAAGAAATTGCTGTTTCCAGAGATGATTTTTCGGAAATTGTCCAGTCATGACTCAGGATGGCAATCGGTTGATGACCCTGCGCCACGGAGGCATTACGTTTTTCGCCGTTTTGATATCCCCAATAGGGATTATAGTAATGAGAACCTGCTATATCCATCATTTCCATGACAGCTGGTCCTGAACGGCCATTTTTTGTGTTGGCGCCGAATGCAGTAAGTGAAAGAGAGTGACTGCTGTTGATGACTTTCTCCACCGCTGCAAAATAGGAGTGACCGTCGTAGAATGTTCCTTCGCTATATCCTTCCTGAGCCCAACGGCGTGAATAAGATATTGAATAAGCCCATCCTTTCGAAGTGAGCCCCGAACCGTAGGTCAACATCAGACGGTTATCGTACGTACGGTTGCTGGCTGCATAGGATACCTGAAATTGTTTTCGTCTGACGGGATGCACGGCTGTCGATACTGTTGACGCCTCCGATGGCTCCGAATGAATACGTTGCAGGAGCAAGTCCGTTGGAATACTCACGACTTCTTACCACATCATTCAAGCCACTGAATGAGGAGTAAAGACTTCTTCCGCTGATGATATCATTCATCGGAATACCATTCATCAAGGTCAAAAAATTGTCGCCTTCATAACCACGTATTCGGAAACGAGCTGCTGAAAAGACAAATGAGGTTGCTGATACAAATGCATCCCTCGATGCTGTAAGAACACTGGAGACACTTCCTCCGGTTCCATCACGCATTTCGTCATCAGATAAGCTGACAGTAGGAATATTGTCGGTGGCTGATTTCGACTGATCCGTACTTCTGTCATTAACAGGAATGGCTATCACCATATCTGTTTTGTTGAATTCAACACTTTGGATGTGTTGTGAAATGTATTCACCTGTGACTTCAAGTTCGAGTGTACCAAAAGAAACGGATGGGATACTGAAAGAGCCTGTAGAATCTGTCAAGGCGAATTGTCCGCCGGGCTTTACAACAACCTTCGCATTATAGACAGGGCGGTTGTTATCATCCTTTACCACTCCATTCAGTGTCCCGCTTTGGGCCATTGCAAAGATTGGTAAGAAAGCTGCCAGAAGAATGAGTAGTTTTTTTCTGAATTGCATAATTCTATTTGTGGTTAGTCTGTGTTGAGATTTTTAATGAAAGGGTGACAAAGCTAAACAAATATCGAAATCCCGAAATACTAATTGTGTTATTTCACCTTTAATTCACGGATTTTATGTTTTTTAGATGAATTTTATGACTAAAAGATGATGTCTGGTAGTAAAATATGTTAAAAGTAAAGTTCGGAATTGACAATAATCAGTGCTTAGAGCCAGTTTAAATTGACCTTTTCTGATCTCTTACTGCATTGAAGGATCATCTCATTCAATAATGGAACGGACGTTTCTAAGATAAGAAGTTCAGGTTCTTTTGTTGCCTTAAAAATCGATTTACTTATAAAGCCCTATAATTTGTATGTTTGCTTCCCCTAAAAAAATTCAAATGAAAAAATGTTTGATGTTAAGCTCACTGTTTATTGCCTTGCACATCTCCGGGTTTGCACAAAAGGCGACATACAAGGTAGCGATTGTGAGTTTTTATAATCTTGAAAATTTCTTTGACACGATCAATGATCCGAACATTGAAGACGAAGAATTTCTTCCAGGTGGAAAGAAGAATTATACCGGAGAAATTTATATGGACAAAGTCAGTCATTTGGCTGAAGTAATTTCAATTATTGGCACGGATCGTTCACCGGATGGACCGGCGATTCTGGGCGTAGCCGAAGTTGAAAATGAAAATGTCCTGAAGGATCTCGTTAGCAGTCCAAAGCTGAAAGACAGAAACTACCGTTACGTCCATTACGATTCTCCTGATTTAAGGGGAATTGATGTGGCACTTCTGTACAATCCAAAATATTTTACGCCGATTCAAAGTGAACCTTTGTATGTGGCATTGTTTAATTCAGACAGTACTTCACGCAAGACCCGTGATGTATTATATGTGAGCGGAACGATGGATGGAGAACCCTTACATATTTTTGTGAATCACTGGCCTTCCCGGCGCGGTGGTGAAGAAGTAAGTGCTCCAGGCCGTGCGACAGCTGCAAATGTGTGTAAGCATAAAATTGATTCAATCACGGCATTGAATCCTAACGCAAAAATCATTGTGATGGGTGACTTAAACGATGATCCTGTGAGTCCATCTGTGGCAAAAGTATTGGGTGCAAAAGGAGATAAGAGTGCAGTGAAACCAGGGGGATTGTATAATCCTTGGACTGATTCATATAAACAAGGGATCGGAACCCTGGCATACAACGACAGTTGGAATTTATTTGATCAGATTATTATCTCTTCCGGTTTCCTGGATAAATCAAAGGATGGTTATTTCTTTGCTGAAGCCCATATCTTCAAAAAGCCATGGATGACGCAGACTAGCGGCCGCTACAAAGATTATCCAAAGCGTACTTTCGACTTTGATAATTATATGGGAGGTTATAGCGATCACTTTCCGACTTATCTTTTACTTTATTCAAAGGTCAGGTAATTCTGTTACCGGCCCTATACAGATAAATTTCTCCGGTCGATGTTTGAATCCCCGGCATGAGTTTTTTTGCCTTCAATAAATAACAGGCAATTTGTTAAATTTGCCGCGCTAAAACATGTAGAGATGAACAGAGGACCAATTTCTAATTTCATGGAGAAAAACTATCTCCATTTTAATGCAGCTGCCATGATGGATGCCTCAAAGGGCTATGAGCAACATCTACTTGAGAATGGAAAGATGATGATCACCCTGGCAGGGGCCATGAGTACAGCAGAACTGGGAATCTCACTGGCTGAAATGATTCGTCAGGATAAAGTACATATTATTTCCTGCACCGGGGCCAATCTGGAAGAAGATATTATGAATCTGGTGGCACATAAGCATTATAAACGCGTACCCAATTACCGTGACCTGAGCCCCCAGGAAGAGTGGGATCTGCTGGAAAACCATTATAACCGTGTCACTGATACCTGTATTCCGGAAGAAGAAGCCTTTCGTCGTTTGCAGAAACACATTCACAAAATATGGAATGATGCAGATCAAAAAGGAGAAAGGTTTTTTCCTCATGAGTACATGTATAAAATATTATTGAGCGGGGAGTTAGAGCAATATTATGAGATTGATCCGAAGAACTCATGGATGCTGGCAGCGGCACAGAAGAATTTACCGATTGTAGTTCCCGGATGGGAAGACTCTACGATGGGAAATATTTTTGCATCCTATGTTATCAAGAACGAAATGAAAGCAACAACCATGAAAAGTGGCATTGAATACATGGTTTGGCTGAGTGATTGGTACAGGAAGAACAGCTCTGGAAAAGGAGTTGGTTTTTTTCAGATAGGCGGTGGTATTGCCGGTGATTTCCCAATATGTGTAGTTCCTATGATGTATCAGGATCTTGAGTGGCACGATGTACCTTTCTGGTCCTATTTCTGTCAGATCAGCGATTCTACAACAAGTTATGGTTCTTATTCAGGAGCTGTCCCTAATGAGAAAATCACATGGGGAAAATTGGATATCAAAACTCCTAAGTTTATTATAGAGAGCGACGCGTCCATTGTGGCCCCTCTTATGTTTGCCTGGATATTGAAGCAGTAATTTCTGTTTTTATTTAAACCATTTTTCTTTTTCCGGAGTGGCTTGCTGCCCGCTGGTAATAATTCCTGCTTTTATCATAAGGCGTGTCCGCAGTATATTTTTCGCCATTGATTCCAATGAAAGCTAAAGAGTCCAAAGCATCAAATAAAAAACCGGGTTCTGTTTCCATAGCAAACTATGTTAACAGAACCCGGTACTTGATATAAAAATTAATTAATTCTTATCGCACAATAAGTGTATGCGTTTCTGCAGGGCGGTGATCAGCCATGATACGCAGCATGTAATTTCCTCTTGAAAGCATTTGGATATTTTGATTCATGAGGTGTGTTCCTGCAGGCAAGAAATTTTCCTCCGAGCTTTGAACTAATTTACCACTGAGATCATAAATTTCCACTGAAATCAACGAACTTGTCTTTAGGTTAAAGGAAAGAAAAACTTCTTTTGAAGCCGGGTTTGGATAGATTTGGCTCGCTGAAAGTAATTTTTCATTTTGATTAATACCGGTTGCAGTTCCAACACGGAATAAAATTGTATGGTCGGTGCTGAACACATAGTTATTATGGAACTCTTCTGCACTCACCGTGACGATGTAAGGGCGTGTTCTTGCCTGGGAAGTAGATGGAGTCCAGTTGAAGTTCCCGGAAATAGATCCCTGAGTATTGCTGGTTATAACGAATTGAGCAGGACTTGAAGGAGCGAACATCGGTTCCCCTGAGACAGACAAATTCATCGGATCATTATCACCTTGAGTTGCCTGGATATTCATATAAAAAGGAATATTGGGTTGCAGCGCGATGGAGAAATGTCCATTGGCATCCTGTGGCCAGTTGGTCGTATTAACAATCATGGGAGAGTAATTCGTTGTGTCATCAACAACAATAATTTGCATATCGCGACGAATCTCCCCGGTCTTCACACCATTTCTGAACTCTTCAACAAGGAAAGATGCTTCCCAATGCCCGTTGGAATCAGGCATCCAGGAAAGCTCTCCTGTAATATTGTCGAGGGTAAATGGATTGGAGGCAGCCCCTTGTGGAATTGTATAACCTGCAACTGTATCACCTCCTGAACCCAAAGGGGTATCCATTGACCATGCCATGGAATCTCCATCCACATCGAATGGGAGTGGATTATAGGTGTAGAGTGCATTTTTTTGTGCAAGCGTAACAGGAGGATTTAAAAAGACCGGTGTTGAGTTATTGACTGTTGAATCCACAGTAACAACTGTACGCAAGTGTAAGTCTTCACTGAGAGGGTTTGCCATATTCAAGATGGCACCATTACGGCAGCATTCCTGGCGGGTGATACTATACATGCCGGCAGCCGGAAATGTATAAGTCCCGATGTAGTCGTAAAGTTCAACCCCATTGATGAAGGCCTGCGCACCACTATGCGGTACATTTATAATTTGCGAAGCACTTGTGGCCAGGTCGGTGATAATAAAATCAGCGGTGGTAGCAATCGGAATTCCACTGGTATCCCGATACAAAGTCATTTTAATTTCATAAAGATTACCGCTTATCTGGCTGGCAGTTATCTGACCTCCCATCAGGTGGCTGGCATGTGATGACATTACGAGCATCACAAGGAGGAATAGACTTAGTAAGGTTTTTTTCATGATACAGTGATTAATGGAGAAATCTTATTTTAGTTTTTGGAAATTCAAAGGTATAAGAATAGCTATTAGATGCAAATATTGCGATCGGTGTAAAACAAGGATAGTTTGGTATATTTTGGTGAATGGAATGGATTATTGAGTTTTTTGGGAAAATTGAAGTTGGAGAAATGGAACGGGGACATTAACAACCTTTTAAATTCAGCTTAATACTGTCATCGGGGATAGCAAATTACAGACCTATTCCGGACAGAATTGATAGTATGATTATGATTTCGCATTAGAATGACGAAAACTATATTTTTCTTTGAATTTTAAATGTAAGGTTCTGGCTTACTTTACCCCCTTCCTGCTCCCGGTCTTCGTATTTTTCATGTGATTTCGTGGGTTTCGATTCCAAAGCGAATTGTCACTTTTTCGGAAAAACAAGTTATGAAAACAAAGGGAATTTTTAAAATTGGTCAAAGGAAGTCGAAGCAGATGCTTTGCCTCATTTCTTTGTATACAATTTTGGGCCCTTTCTCGTTTTTCGATCATTCACTGCTGGCACAGGTAAATTCTACTCCATTGGTTTTTGTGAATTCAACCTTGATCAGTGGGAGCAATGGGGCAGTGAATGCAGTATATAAATTCCCAACTGTAACAGATGGAGTGGATGCACAGGTTACCTTGTCGGCTATTAGTAATGGAGCTTCATTAAGTGATGTTGATATACCGGCATCCAATACAGGCTATGACCCCGCTTTCCAACCCTATGTGACTCTGGCAAGTGGTACGAGTGGCTCCCCTAAAACCTGTTATATTGAATGGAAAATAAGGTTTAAGAAGGAGGGTACCAATACTGACACCACATTAAGTGCGATTTCAGCCACTGCCATTGACGTGGATGGAACAACAAACTTGCAAGAGAAAGTTCAGGCCTACACTCCCTCTAGTTACTCAGTGAACTCTCCAAATGGAATGACGGTTACCACAGATGGTGTTTCAGTTACATCCATAGGACCGACAACGAATTATAATGGTATTGATTCTGCAGTGAAATCCGTCATGTTTCAGATGAATTTCGAGAACGTAAATCTTATAACCTATCGTACGGGAGGTATTAACAAGAGCAGTTCCTCCGCACGGCAATTCAGCATTTATTTTAAGGCCTTCTTTGAGGAGGTCACTCCATTGCCTGTGGAACTTCTGTATTTCAATGCAGAAGCAATCGATAAGAAAGCTGTGGATTTGAATTGGGCAACAGGTTCGGAAACCAATAATGCCTATTTTATTCTCGAGCGTGGAATAGATGGAATAAACTTCGAAGAAATGACAGCACTGCAGGGAGCCGGAACTACTTCGAAAACCAGCTATTACCATTACAGGGATAATTCACCGGAAGAAGGAATTAATTATTATCGCCTGATTCAGACCGACCATGATGGATACCAGCGTATTTATGAGCCTATCGTAGTAAATTTAAAGGATAATATTAAGGAGTTAAGTATTGATAACGTTTTTCCAAATCCTTTCAAGGCCCAGACAATGATTACGCTTTCGGCACCTAAGGAAGCAGTGGTACAATTATCACTTTTAAATTCACAAGGTGTTGCTGAGCGATCATTGGTCACGGAAGCGATTAAAGGCAGTATGACCTGGAACGTATCAGGTTTGCAGGATCTGGAGTCCGGTGTATATTTTTTGCAAGCGGAACAGAACGGGGTTATTTCAAAGACTATTCGTATACTTAAGAATTAGGCCCTTCATTACCATTTAACTTTTTTGGACTTAGCCGTTCTTTAGGAAGCTAAACCGTTTTTTGTTTTTTTATTATTGTTTAAGTATATTTGTAAATATTTAAACAATTATGGGAACCTATTCCATCTCCAGACTGGAGCAATTAAGCGGCATCAAAGCGCACACCATTCGCATCTGGGAACAGCGTTATAAAATATTTACTCCCAAACGATCGTCTGGAAACATTCGGTATTACGATGACAATCAACTTCGAAAACTTTTAAATATTGTAAGTCTTTCCACGACCGGAATCAAAGTGTCAGAATTGTGCCGGATGTCTCAGAAGGATCTTAACCTCTTAATTGAGAGAGAGATTGAAAAGGCTAAATCTGATAATTCGCAATATGAGTATTTCATTTCGCAGTTGATCATGGCAGGCTTGAATTATCAGGAGTCTGATTTTGAGAAATCATTTTCTACTTGTTTTTTACGTTTCGGATTGAAGACATCTTATGAAAAGGTGATTTTTCCGATGATGATACGCATCGGCCTTATGTGGGGTAAGGATGAGTTTTGTCCGGCGCAAGAGCATTTTCTTTCCAATCTCTTGCGGCAAAAAATATACACAGCCATTGATTCGCTTCCTTTAGCAGCTCCTCAGTCATCTTCCTGGATTTTATTCTTACCCGAGGATGAATTTCATGATATCGGCTTACTGTTTGCTTCCTACCTCTTAAGATTAAATGGTAAAAGAGTGATCTATCTTGGCAGTAACGTTCCTCTTGAATCCTTGAAGGATACGGTCAGGGATCTTGATCCGGGGCACTTGCTTTTATTTATGATTCATCATAGGCCTGAAGAAGAGGCACAAGCATATATTTCACAGTTAGAGAAAAGCTTCAAAGACCTCAGAATCCATGTGGCCGGTAATTCGCATTTCGGGAAGATGCTCAAATTTGGAAAGAAATCGGATTGGATCAAGGATATTTCTGCTTTTGAGTTGAACTATCTTAAGTAATTATTGTTGTTTAATAAAAGTCAAAAAAAGTTAAACAAAATTAATGCAAAAGAAAGTCCTCGTTATTGGTGCCGGTTTTTCGGGTTTAAGCGCGGCAGCATATCTGTCTGCGGCCGGTTTTTCTGTGGATGTATATGAGAAGAATGAATCTCCGGGTGGGAGAGCCAGACAATATACCAGTCCGGAGGGATTCCTATTTGATATGGGACCCAGTTGGTATTGGATGCCGGAGGTGTTTGAACGATTCTTCCGGGATTTTAATGCCAGCACCTCTGATTTTTATTCCTTGAAATTACTCGACCCTTCTTTCTCTATTATTTTTGATAAAGAAGATGTCATGGATATCCCTGCTGATTTCAATGCCTTGACAGAATTATTTGAGCGTACAGAAAGCGGGAGTGGTAACAAACTTATAGCATTTTTAAAGGAAGCTGAATATAAATACAAGGCAGGAGTTGAGAATCTGGTCTATAAACCGGCTCATTCATTTACAGAATTCACGGATTTGAGCACATTGTCCGGTGTCCTTCGCATGCAGGTTTTTAGTTCATTCAGCAAGCATGTACGGAAGTATTTCAGTCATCCTAAACTTATAGCACTAATGGAATTTCCTGTTTTGTTCCTTGGTGCCATGCCACAGGAAACACCTGCATTATACAGTCTGATGAATTATGCAGGATTAAAACTGGGGACATGGTACCCAGAAGGGGGATTCGGCAGGGTGGCTTTAGCGATGGAAAATGTGGCGAAGAAGAACGGAGCAAGGTTTCACTACAATACTCCGGTGGAAAAAATCATCGTGAAAGGCAACTCTATCCATAGTGTTGAAACCGCAGCAGGCACTGTTGAAGTGGATGCAGTGATTGGGGCTGCTGACTATCATCACATTGAAAAGAAGCTATTGTCCATAGAACACCGTGGTTACAGCGAATCGTATTGGGACAAAAAAACATTCGCTCCTTCGAGTCTCATTTTCTATCTGGGGATCAATAAAAAGGTGAGTCGGCTGAAGCATCACAATTTGTTTTTTGATGCAGACCTCAGCGTACATTCTCATGAAATTTACAAGGATAAAAAGTGGCCAACAGACCCTCTTTTCTATGTTTGTTGCACATCAAAATCAGATGATTCAGTTGCTCCGGAAGGATGTGAAAATCTCTTTTTACTTATGCCTGTTGCACCCGGTCTTGAAGATACTCCTGAGCTCAGAGATAAATATTTTTCAATCATGTTGAAACGGATACAATTGTTTACCGGAGAAGATCTGAGCCCCCATATTATATCTTCCAGAAGTTATTGTATTTCAGATTTTGTAAGCGATTATAATGCATACAAAGGAAATGCCTATGGTTTGGCAAATACCTTGATGCAAACGGCCTTTCTGAAGCCCAAAATAAAGAGCAGAAAAATTGATAATTTATACTTTGCCGGTCAACTTACTGTGCCCGGTCCGGGAGTTCCTCCCGCAATTATCTCCGGAAAGGTTGCCGCGATGGAAACCATTAAAAAATTTCAAAAAGAAAAGCATGAAATCCATATTTGATGAAATTTCTGTTGGTTGCAGCAAAATGATAACACGGAAATACAGCACCAGTTTTTCTCTGGGAATAACTTTTCTTGCAAAAAAGTTTCATGCACCGATTTATTCGATCTATGGTTTCGTAAGACTTGCTGACGAAATCGTGGATAGTTTTCATGAATTTGACAAGGAGTCTTTGTTGGATGAATTTATACAAAGCACACGTGATGCAGTCTTGAAAAAAATAAGTCTGAATCCTGTGTTGAATTCATTTCAGGAAGTTGTACATACTTACAATATTGAATATTCGCTCATCGATCAATTTTTGAACAGTATGAGTATGGATCTTAAAAAGCAGGATTATACCAGGGACAGTTATGATACCTACATTTTGGGTTCGGCAGAAGTTGTTGGTTTGATGTGTCTTCGTGTATTCACCAACGGAAAATTTCAATTATACGAAGAACTTAAACCGGCTGCCATGAAGTTGGGCTCGGCTTTCCAAAAAGTAAATTTCTTAAGGGATCTACGAGCCGATTATGAGCAACTGGGAAGAACATACTTTCCCGGTGTCGACCTTAATCAATTTACGCAGGAAGACAAGATGAGGATTGAAGCTGAAATAGAGGAGGAGTTTCATGAATCTCTGAAAGGAATCCGGAAGTTACCGATTGGCGCACGCAGTGGTGTTTACCTGGCTTACAGATACTATGTTAAATTATTTAAAAAGATAAAAGCAGTACCGGCAGGGCATGTGATGAAGAAACGTATCCGGATATCAAATGGAAGAAAGTTAGGAATCATGATACATTCAGTGGTTCGGCATAGTTTTAATACCTTGTAGGTTAATTATGCTGCTAATTTTGCTTTAATATTACCCGGGCGCTAACATATAAAAAGAAAACGATGGATGAGTTTTTAATACTTGTTGATGATAATGATCAGTCATTAGGGAAGATGGAGAAGATGGAAGTACACCAATTGGGTCTTCTGCATCGCGCATTTTCTGTATTTATTTTTAATTCGAAGGGAGAGCTTCTTCTTCAGCAAAGGGCTGCGGAGAAATATCATTCGGCTGGTTTTTGGTCTAATACATGCTGCAGTCATCCACGGTTTGGGGAAGAAACAGATCTTGCAGCTGCAAGGAGACTGGATGAGGAAATGGGAATTCGCTGTGCTTTGGAATATGGTTTCAGTTTCACATACAATGTGAAATTTGAAAATGGCTTGATTGAAAACGAGTTTGATCATGTTTATTTTGGAGTTAGTGATGCACCTGTTGATCCTGATGAAAGAGAGGTGCAAAATTGGAAATTTGTTAATATGGAATTCCTTCTTCAAGATATGAAGGAAAATCCTCAATTCTATACTGAATGGATGAAGCTCTGTATGGATAAGGTTGTTCAATTTATGCTGAAAGGACGGAAGATACCGCTTACAAAATGAGTTGAAACAATAACATATATGATCTGGAAGAAATTTTAATTTATTAGTTTGTAAAACAAAAAAAAGTAAAATATAATCAGGAAAAGAATCTCTTTATTCCTGAATTCTGCAATGGATTAATTCTAATAGAAAAAATTTAAAATGTATAAATTAAAGCGGGAACAATTTCTTCCTATCAGTTCTGAAGAGGCCTGGACTTTTTTTTCTTCTCCAAAAAATCTTTCCATGATAACTCCGCCTGACATGGGTTTTAAGATTGT
Source organism: uncultured Bacteroidota bacterium (assembly GCA_963775555.1). Taxonomy (GTDB): domain Bacteria; phylum Bacteroidota; class Bacteroidia; order AKYH767-A; family 2013-40CM-41-45; genus QQVM01. The sequence goes on from CAVZJJ010000004.1 coordinate 28,576, forward strand.
CTCGGGAACAGAATCCGATGAAATGAAAGAAGGGCAGATTATTAATTATATTGTAAAACCCATTTTTTATATTCCGTTGCAATGGAGAACCATGATTCGTGATGTTGTGAAGCCGGAACAGTTTACGGATATTCAGCTAAAAGGCCCTTATCTCATTTGGGAGCATTCACATCGCTTCGTACCTGTGGAGGGAGGAATTAGTATGATTGATGAGGTAAATTACAAGTTGCCAATAGGTTTACTGGGAAGAATTATGCACCAGTTGTTTATCAGAAAAAGAATTGAGTTTATTTTTAATTACCGTTATACAATGTTAGAAAAATTATTTACGAATTAAGATGCAACAGTGGATCTTTAACTTTTTGTATGTATTAGGCGCATTCCTTTCGATGGAATGCGTAGCCTGGCTTGCGCATAAATATGTGATGCATGGTTGGTTTTGGTTTTTGCACAGAGATCATCACTTGAAGGAGACAAAGGGCTTTTTTGAAAACAATGATTACTTCTTTTTGATTTTTGCAGTTCCCGGGATAATTTGTTTAGCCATTGGAATGCAACTTGATTTCAATTATTTATTTTGGGTAGGACTTGGGATTTCTTTATACGGTGCGGCCTATTTCTCCATACATGATATTTTTATTCATCAACGGTTTAAGTTATTCAGAAATACGGATAACATATACTTCAGGGCAATTCGTCGTGCCCATAAAATGCACCATAAGCATGTGGGCAAGGAGGAAGGGGAATGTTTTGGTATGTTGTGGGTTCCTTTTAAGTATTTCAAAGAATCAAAAAAAAGTTTGCTGGGATGAAGTATACTTATCTTCTCATCAACATCCTGTCATTTATTATCCCTTTTATTTTTTCCTTTCACCCCAAAATTGAATTTTACAAGACATGGAAAGCATTCTTCCCCTCAGTTTTTCTGGCTGGTTTTTTATTTGTAGTCGGTGATATGCTATTCACTGACCTTGGTGTATGGGGCTTTAATTCTGATTATTTATCAGGGATTCAAATTGCAAATCTTCCAATCGAAGAAATTCTTTTCTTTTTTTGTATCCCTTATGCCTGCATTTTCACCTATCATTGTTTTGACAGGTTTTATAAATTTGGCACTGCATCCCGGATTGAAAAATGGATAACGCTGCCCTTTATTCTGTTACTTTTAGCGGCTTCTATTATTTACCATGACCGTTTATATACTTTTTCTGCCGGAGTCGGCCTGGCAATTTTGCTTATTTATATTCGTTTTATTTACAATGCTAATTGGCTGGGAAAATTTTATGTTATCTACCTTGTATTGCTGATCCCTTTTATAATTGTGAATGGTTTGCTTACGGGAACAGCTTTGGAAAAACCCGTAGTCTGGTATAATAACGCTGAGAATATGGGCTACCGACTAATGACCATTCCTTTTGAAGATATTTTCTATGGCATGTCTTTGATCCTTCTCAATGTTTTGTTTTTTGAGTTTTTCAAAAGAAAGTATAGAATCCGTGTGCAGCAGGGAGAGTGAAATGGGATAGATAGAGAACAACTGATTCTTGTACACCAGACAAACTCTAAATCCTTCCAGAGCATGGAGATCAATACTAATGAGGAACCTGGTATGAAAATCGTACCTTTGCTACATTAAATGCAGGAAAAAGGACACATGGATAAGTTTTCATTTTTGGGAAATGCATCAGTCGGACAAATTGATGCAATCTATCAACAGTTTCTGAAGGATCCTGATACGGTTGAAGAAAGCTGGCGCACTTTTTTTAGTGGCTTTGAGTTTGCACGAAAGAATTTTGACCAGGAGAAGTCAGGAACCTCTGTTGATGCTATTCCTGAAAATTTCGAGAAAGAATTCAATGTTGTTAATTTGATTAATGGTTATCGAACGCGAGGGCATTTGTTCACCCATACCAACCCAGTACGCAAACGAAGAGTATATAGTCCCACACTCGAATTAATAAATTTTAATCTGAGCGATGCGGATCTGCATACGGTATTCAGAGCTGGATCATTAATTGGTATTGGCCCAGCCAGCCTGGAGAGTATTATTAAGCACCTTGAACAAACCTATTGCGCTTCCGTTGGAGCTGAATATAAATATATACGAAATCCGGAAGTGGTAAGTTGGCTGGAACAGAAAATGGAAAGCTGCCGGAATACTCCAAATTTTTCTATAGATAAAAAGCGACGAATTCTTAGCAAGTTGAATGAAGCGGTAGCTTTCGAAAATTTTCTGCACACAAAATTTGTCGGGCAAAAAAGATTTTCACTGGAAGGTGGCGAGACATTGATACCTGCACTTGATGCTGTTATTGAAAGTGGAGCCGGCCTAGGAATTAAGGAGTTTGTTATTGGGATGGCTCACCGTGGACGGCTGAATGTGTTAGCCAACATTATGGGTAAGACTTATGAAGAGATCTTTGAGGAGTTTGAAGGACTCGAGTTTGCCGATACTGAGCAGGCAGGAGATGTGAAGTATCACCTTGGATTTTCAAGCGATATCAATACTGTGAGCGGAAAAAAGATTCACCTCAGTGTTGCCCCAAATCCTTCCCACCTGGAAGCTGTTGATCCTGTAGTTCAGGGAATTGTTCGTGCAAAAATTGATAATACGAAATCGGGTACGGAGGAAATGATCGCACCTATTCTAATACATGGTGATGCTGCCATCGCGGCTCAAGGGGTTGTTTACGAAGTTATTCAGATGTCACTCTTGCGTGCTTACCGCACTGGAGGAACGATTCATCTGGTCACAAATAATCAGATCGGATTTACTACCAATTATATTGATGGTCGTTCCAGTACCTATTGCACTGATGTGGCCAAAGTAACTTTGTCGCCGGTTTTTCATGTGAATGCTGACGATGTGGAAGCATTGGTTTACACGATTGAACTTGCAATGGAGTTTCGTCAGAAATTTCATCGTGATGTATTTATTGACATTCTTGGTTACAGAAAATACGGACACAATGAAGGAGATGAGCCCAGATTCACCCAGCCATTATTGTATAAAACAATAGCGAGTCATCCTAATCCACGAGAAATTTATAATGAAAAACTAATGGCGCAGGGCCAGGTGGAGGCAGAGCTTGCACGTGAGATGGAAACATCTTTCAAAGCCCTCTTGCAAAGAAGTCTTGATACAGCAAAGTTGGCGAAAATGATCCGGACAAGTGAATATCTGGAAGGAAGCTGGAAAGGATTGCGCCGGGCGAATGAAAAAGATTTTAGTTCTTCACCTGAAACAGGAGTGGATCTAAATACTCTGACAACTATTGGAAATAAAATCAGTACCCTGCCAGAGGATAAGAATTTTTTCAGCAAGAGTAAACGCCTTTTTGATGAGCGATTGAAGAATGTGAAAGAAGGAAGAGCAGATTGGGCCATGGCCGAATTGCTGGCCTATGGATCCCTGTTGAAAGAAGGCTATCCTGTACGATTTAGTGGACAGGATTCTGAGCGGGGAACATTTTCTCATCGTCATGCAGTAGTCAGAGTGGAAGATTCGGAGGAACAATACACTCCACTAAATCATATTGACAAGCAACAAGCCCCGTTTCAGATTTATAATTCTCTACTCTCCGAATATGCCGTTCTCGGTTTTGAATATGGATATGCTCTCACATCTCCAAATTCTTTATCCATCTGGGAGGCACAGTTTGGTGATTTCATGAACGGGGCCCAAATCATCATCGATCAGTATCTCAGCAGTGCAGAGGACAAGTGGAACCGAATGAACGGATTGGTCATGCTCTTGCCGCATGGTTACGAAGGACAGGGTGCTGAGCATTCCAGTGCGCGTATTGAACGGTTCCTCAATCTGTGCGGTGAACTCAACATGCAAGTGGTCAATTGCAGCACTCCTGCAAATTTCTTTCACGTGATTCGCAGACAAATGCATCGCCCATTCCGCAAACCTCTTGTTGTATTAACACCCAAGAGTTTGTTGAGACATCCGCGTTGTGTTTCCAATTTCAATGAACTGTCTGTTGGTGGATTCAAGGAGGTGATTGATGATATCACAGCTGTCCCCGAACGTGTGACAAGGGTTGTATTATGTAGTGGAAAGGTATATTATGAATTGCTTGAACAAAAGGAAAAAGATCAGGTCAACGACATTGCGTTGGTTCGGATAGAGCAATTATATCCTTTTCCTGCCGGACAATTGAATACTCTAAAGTTGAAATATAAAAATGCAAGTGAATGGATATGGTTGCAGGAAGAGCCGGCCAATATGGGAGCATGGTCATATCTCCTTCGGAAGTCGAAAGATATCCCATTAATATTAATATCGCGGCCGGAAAGCGCAAGCACTGCCACCGGTTCTCATAAAGCGCATGATCGTGAACAAGCTAAGTTAATTGAAAGAGTCTTTGAACGTACTTTGGTAAGCAAATAATTGAATTTCCAGTCACACATCATAATTATCGAGAATATGTCAATCGTCGAAATGAAAATTCCATCACCAGGGGAATCAATTACAGAAGTTCAGATTGCCAGGTGGATTAAAAAGGATGGAGACTATGTTGAAAAAGACGAGGAGATCTGTGAGATCGATTCGGACAAGGCGACACTTACGCTGAATGCTGAATCAGAAGGTATATTGAAGATTCTGGTAAAGGAAGGTGAAACCATTCCTGTAGGAACTTTAGTTTGTTCAATTGATTCGGAGGGAAAACGGGCAAGTGTTCCAGCCAAACAAACCGAAACAAAAAACGAGAAGACGCCAGAGGCTGCAGCTGTCGCTCCCGGAAAAGCGAATAGCGAAAGCTATGCTTCAGGACTTCCATCTGTTGCTGCTGCGAAAATGATGCGTGAAAAAGGAATTCCGGCAAAGCAAATCGCTGCGAGCGGGAAGGATGGACGGATCACCAAGGCCGATGTGCTTGGAACTTCAAAAAAGGATATTCCTGCTGCAGCCGGATCCTGGGCAGGAACGCGTAACGAGCGACGCGAGAAGATGAGCATGTTGCGTAAAAAAGTAGCGGAGCGACTGGTTGCCGTGAAGCAGGAAACAGCGATGCTGACTACCTTCAACGAGGTGGATATGACCGCGATTATGAATATCCGCAAACAATACAAGGATTCGTTCAAGGAAGTGCATGGAGTGGGACTTGGCTTCATGTCATTTTTTACGAAGGCAGTTTGTGAGGCCTTACATGCTTTTCCTTCTGTAAATGCAAGAATCGAGGGAACTGAAATCGTGTATCATGAATATTGTGATATCGGCATCGCAGTAAGTGCTCCTAAAGGACTTATGGTTCCGGTAATGCGCAATGCTGAATCGCAAAGTCTTGCGGCAATTGAAGCGAATGTAATAGAGTTGGCCTCCAAGGCACGCGAAGGGAAGTTGAGTATTGAGGAGATGAGTGGAGGGACTTTTACTATCACCAATGGAGGAGTATTTGGTTCTATGCTATCAACTCCGATTATTAACCCGCCTCAAAGTGCTATTTTAGGGATGCACAATATTGTTGAACGACCCATGGCCGTGAATGGACAAGTCTTGATTCGTCCAATTATGTACATCGCTTTATCATATGATCATCGCATCATTGACGGGCGAGAGTCAGTCGGCTTCCTGGTTAAAGTAAAGCAAATGCTTGAAGAGCCGGTGAAGATGATGTTTGAGGGAAATGATCCCGTGAAAGTGCTCCTTGGTTTGTAAATTTATTTTTGGGAAAGCATCTCAAATATTATTTGTGATTTAGAATATATTCAATTTAGTTTAATCATCTGAATCGGCTTTCCAATTGAAATCATCTGTTTTGTGAAAAAACATTTCGTTCGGATTTTTGTCGCTTTTCCACTGCCCCTGAAAATACAGGAAAGCTATCTGACATTTATCAAAGACTATATGAAAATTTCCGGTGTGCGCTGGACCCGGAAAGAAAACCTGCACATGACCTTATTCTTTATCGGGGAGATTGAAGAGGATCAACTCACAGAAGTGAAGGAGAAGCTCCAACCAATTTTACTTGGCTGGAAAGCATTTGATATCAAATTTGAAAAAGTGAGCTTCCGGGGAAAAATACTTTCCCCTGAAATGATATGGGCGCAGTTTGAAAAGTCGGAGGAATTTAGCAGGAATGCTGAAAAAATCAGGGCTGCTGTTTCAGAATACATGACAATCGTACCCCGTCATCCCGAGCCGATACCCCATATTACCTTAGCACGACTTAAAAAAGGTGCAGACTTGTCTTCCATTAATACGGTAGAATTTAATCCCGGCGATACGTTACTCATCGACAGGGCTGAGTTGTGGAGGACGGTTCACCATGAAGAGGGTGTGTTATACGAACGTTTGTAGAATGACACAACCCTTAGAAGGAATAGAGGTTTGATTTTAAAGGAGGAGCTATAAAAATTTGTTGTGATCAAGTCAATCTGCCAGGGCTACGACTTCGCTTACTTCTGGGATCAGTTGTTTTAACAGATTTTCGATTCCTGATTTCAATGTGAGTGTTGAAGAAGGACATCCACTGCATGATCCTTTCATGACTACGGTAACCACGCCGTCTTCGAAAGATTTAAAGTGAATCGCTCCGCCATCTTGTTCTACCGCTGGTTTTACGTATTCTTCCAGAGTTTCTATGATTTTGGTTTCGAGAGCAGAAGCTGTTTTTGTTCGTTCAATGGAGGTGTCCGCGACTTGTTCAGTTGGTCCGGTGAAAACCGGTTCCTCATTTTGAAAATAGTTTTTAATGTACTCTCGCAAAATCGGAATCATTTCATACCAGTCTACATCAGAATTTTTAGACAGGGTGATAAAGTTTGCAGTGATGAATACACTGTTGATTCCGGAAAAAGTGAATAATTGCCTTGCTAGTGGTGAATTGCCGGCTTGCGAAGGATTGCTGTATTCAACACTTCCTTCCTGCAAAATATAATTATTGAGCACAAATTTCATTGAAGCCGGATTGGGCGTAGCTTCGGCATATACAGTCACTAATTTCTTGTTTTCCATTCTTTTAATAATAGCGGTACAAAGGTATGGAATTTTTAGAAGGGAGTTCAGGATACAACAGGCAAATGATGCAATGAAACGGGGTATTCTTGGGGATGAATGAATTTACATGGATTTCTACCAAGTAACCAGTACTTTTGGCAACATATGAGGACAGAAACAGATTTTCTAGTCATAGGCAGTGGAATTGCCGGTCTAACCTTTGCTTTGAAAGTTGCAGACAAGGGAAAAGTGATTGTGATCACCAAGGCCAATGAAGAAGAGTCGAATACCAAGTATGCTCAGGGAGGAATTGCAGGTGTACTGCAAGGTCCGGACACTTTTGAGAAGCACATCCGGGATACCATAGAATGTGGCTCAGGCTTGTGTGACGAAAAGGTGGTTCGCATGGTGGTTACCGAAGCAGCGGAAAGAATACAGGAAATTATTGAATGGGGAACACGCTTTGACAAGACGAAGAGTGGCGAGTACGACCTCGCCAGGGAGGGAGGACACAGTGAGCACCGGGTTCTTCATTATAAAGATGCAACCGGAAACGAAATTGAAAGGGCCCTTCTGGAAAGAATTCATGCACATCCCAATATTACCCTGCATACTCATTTTTTCGCGGTTGACATTATCACCCAGCATCATCTCGGTGAAGAAGTTAAACGGGGAACCCCGGGGATTGAGTGTTACGGAGCATATGTCCTGAATAATAAGACTGGCGAGGTGGATACCATTCTTGCACGTATTACTCTAATTGCAAGTGGCGGTGCAGGGCATGTATATAAATCTACAACCAACCCGGTAATTGCAACAGGAGATGGCATGGCTATGGCGTATCGAGCTAAAGCCCTGATGATGGATATGGAATTTATTCAATTTCATCCTACATCCTTATACCACCCTGGTGAACATCCTTCCTTTCTGATTTCGGAAGCTGTTAGGGGAGCGCATGGAATTCTCAAAACAATGGATGGAGAGGAGTTCATGAATAAATATGATTCACGCGCTTCACTGGCTCCTCGAGACATTGTTGCAAGAGCGATTGACCAGGAAATGAAAGTACGGGGAGATGAGTTTGTGTATCTTGACTGCCGTCATCTTCCATTGGCGGAATTCAAAAAGCATTTTCCTACGATTTATACAAAGTGCCTTAGTATTGGCCTCGATATATCCAAGCAGATGATACCCGTGGTTCCGGCGGCACATTATATTTGCGGCGGTGTTGCCGTGGATGAGTGGTCACGGAGCAGCATTAAAAACATGTATGCTGCCGGAGAGTGTGCCAGGACGGGGCTTCATGGAGCAAACCGTCTTGCTTCAAATTCCCTGTTGGAGGCATTGGTGTTTTCTCACCGTGCTGCGCAGGATGGCTTGAAAAATTTTAAAGCTGTACAGCTTAATAATGAAGTTCCAGATTGGAATTCAGAAGGGACTACACAACCCAACGAGATGGTGTTGATCACGCAAAATCTGAGAGAACTTCAGGATGTAATGAGTTCCTATGTAGGTATTGTGAGATCCGACCATCGGTTGAAACGAGCTATGGACCGGCTCCGCATAATTTATGGAGAAACTGAGGCCTTGTACAGCCGTACTATTCTTTCGCCAAGACTTTGTGAATTACGCAACCTGATTACGGTGGCTTACCTGATTGTTAAATTCTCGATGGCCAGGAAGGAAAGTGTGGGTTTGCATTATTCAACAGATTACCCTCCTGTTTCAAAATAATTTTCGTTTTTCGAATTCATTCCTCCGTTGCCGTGAGTAAATTAAATGTTATTGAAAAAAATATCCTTTATCTCAAATGCTGTAAATGGAGCAAGACGTGTCACGGGAACAATTGAAGGATTTAATTTTTTCGGTTCAAAGCAAGGATGAATTTGAAAAAGTTGCGCTCGCTGTTTTCCGCTATCAGGCCGAGAGGAACACTGTATATAACCGGTATCTTGAATTTCTGAAAAGGGATATCAAGGCGGTGATGAAAATTGAAGAAATCACGTTTTTGCCGGTTGAGTTTTATAAAACCGAAAAGGTGATTTCCGGATTTAGAGATGCGGATATTGTTTTTGCGAGCAGCACTACTACCGGAGCAATACCGGGAAGGCATTATGTTCCGGATATTTCATTGTATGAAAAAAGTTTTCAAAAGTGCTTTCATCAATTTTATGGGGATCCTGAAAACTATTGCTTGCTGGCTCTGTTGCCCTCTTATCTGGAAAGAAAGGATTCATCGCTCGTATATATGATGAATGAGTTAATTAAGTCTACGCGGCATCCGGCAAGTGGATTTTATATTAACAATCATTCTGAATTATTAGCCGCATTGCTTGAATTGAAAAAAGCAGGGCAAAAAACAATTCTTGTGGGTGTTACATTTGCACTACTCGATTTTATTGAAAAGCATCCTGTTGATTTCCCTGAATTGATTGTGATGGAAACAGGAGGGATGAAAGGCCGACGTGAGGAAATGGTAAGGGAAGAGGTGCATGATCTACTTTCTAAAGGATTCGGGGTGATTGACATTCATTCCGAATATGGAATGACGGAATTGTTATCACAGGCCTATTCAAATGGAAAGGGGATTTTTCATTGCCCTCCCTGGATGCATGTAATCATCCGTGATGCTTATGATCCGGCATCGCTGACTATTGCAGGGAGAAGCGGTGGCATCAACATAGTGGATCTTGCCAATCTTGATTCCTGTTCATTCATTGAGACGCAGGATCTTGGTAAATTGTCCCCGGATGGAAGTTTCGAAGTACTGGGCCGTTTCGACAACAGCGATTTGAGAGGGTGCAACCTCATGGTACCCTGAATAAATCTTAATTGATCAACCTATTTTATCTTTGCAAGGCGGTTTGAAAATCACACCCTCTGCATTTGGTATTTCTCAAGCTAAAAGGTGATTTTTCGCTATAGTATGAATCGATCCGAAAGAAATTTTCAGTTTCCGGTACAGAAACGAGGAATTGCTATGCTCTCCTTCTAATGCACAAGTTGAATAAATTTGTTTCGCCGGGATAGCGAAACATTGCTAAATTTGCATCGCTTTTACTTCCCGAAAGAAACTAATTTATGCAAAGTAAACGAAGAATACTGCTCATTTTCTTTAGTGTCGCCACCGGCAGTCTGATTTCTCTGTGGATCATGAAAAAGCGCATGGGAACACTTAGCACTTCAGATTACATCCAGCTGGGCTTTAATTTTCTTTTTGCTGCCGCAATTGTTGTCGGAGTAGCAATCTTTTTACAGCATATGAATAACCAGGAAAATAAAAAGCAAGAAGGGAAAAAGTAATTCCTGCCATTTTCCGGCCTTCATTGTCTAAGCTACAATGATAAGGTAATAGTTCTTTTTTCCTTTCTGAGCCAGGATGTATTTCTCTTTCAGCAGGTATGTTGAAGCAATCGACTGGTTCATATCGCCAACCTTTTTTTTATTGATAGACACGCCACCACCTTCGATCATTTTCCTTGCTTCACCACGGGAAGGAAAAATACCGGTTTTGTCTGACAGAAATTCGACTACATTGATACCTTTTTCCACTTCGCTTTTTGAAACAGTGACCTGGGGAACACCTTGAAAAACGATAAGCAGATCTTGTTCTGAGAGACGAAGTAATGCTTCAGCAGTACCTTTGCCAAATAAAATATCTGAGGCATCCAGAGCAGATTTGTATTCTTCCTGTGAATGTACTCGGGTGGTGATATCTTTTGCGAGCTCCTTCTGAAGTAAACGTTGATGTGGTGCAAGGATGTGTTCAGCTTCCAGGGCTTCAATTTTCTCTTTTTCCAACAAGGTGAATATCCTGATGAAATTTTTCGCGTCTTCATCGGAGGCATTTAGCCAGAATTGATAAAATTGATAGGGAGAAGTGCGTTCGGGATCGAGCCAAACGTTACCGCTCTCTGACTTTCCGAATTTAGATCCATCCGCTTTTTTGATCAGCGGTGTGGTGAGTGCAAATGCCTCGCCGGCATCTTTGCGACGAATAAGTTCAGTACCGGTGACAATATTTCCCCATTGATCCGAGCCACCCATTTGCAATTTTATTCCCTGATGTTTCCAGAGGTAATAGAAGTCATAGCCCTGCACGAGTTGATAGCTGAATTCAGTGAAGGACATGCCGGTATCCAGTCGTTTCTGAACAGAATCTTTAGCCAGCATATAATTAATCGAAATGTGTTTGCCGACATCGCGGATAAAATCCAGGAAAGAAAAATTCTTGAACCAATCATAATTATTTACAATTTCTGCAGAATGATCTCCGCAATTGAAGTCAAGAAATTTCTCCAATTGTTTTTTCTGACAATCCAGATTGTGCTGGAGGGTTTCTTCGTTTAAAAGATTTCTTTCCTGCGATTTTCCACTGGGGTCACCCACCATTCCGGTAGCACCTCCAACCAGGGCAATGGGTTTATGGCCGCATTGTTGAAAATGCAGCAGTGTCATTATTTGCACCATGTTTCCAACTCCCAAAGAGTCGGCGGTAGGATCGAAACCGATGTATCCTTTTGTCATTCCGGACTTCAGCAGTTCTTCCGTTCCCGGTATCATGTCGTGTAACATTCCTCTCCAACGGAATTCTTCCACAAAATTCTTCATTCCATCTAATTTGGCCTCAAATATAGCTAGTCAATAGAGAAGTGCAAACCGCGAAATAAGAGAATTCAACCATGTTATACAGGAGGAGCAGAAAAGTGCCGATGAAAAGATTGATTTTCCTGATGTGTATGCCTCAGAAAATTATCCAATTGCATTTTAGGGCTCGAAACATTTTTCCATCTTCGCAGAATAGATTTTGATTATGATTCTGGTTACAGGAGGTACGGGACTTGTTGGTGCTCATCTTATTTTCGACCTGGTTCGGTCCGGACGAAAAGTGCGGGCACTCAAGCGCGAGAATAGTAAGATGGACATTATTCAACGTGTTTTCCTTAAAGAAACTTCGCTTTTGGAAACGATTGAATGGGTAGAAGGAGATGTGACGGATTTATATTCTATTCTGGAGGCCTTGGAAGGAGTTACTGAGGTGTATCACACGGCTGCAATAATTTCTTTTTATCCCGGGGATTTTCCTGAAATGATGCGGGTGAATGCTCAAGGCACAGCAAACATGATTAATCTCTCGCTCGAGAAGGGGATAAAGAAATTCTGTCATGTCAGTTCAGTGGCAGCCCTGGGAAGGGTGGAAGATGGGAAAATAATTTCGGAAGAGGCTGTATGGAAAACTTCAAAGAGCAACAGCAATTATGCAATCAGCAAGTATAGTGCGGAGCGTGAAGTATGGAGAGGTGTTGAGGAAGGATTGTCGGTTGTGATCGTAAATCCGAGTATCATTCTAGGACCGGGTGACTGGAATACCGGGAGTTCTAAATTATTTAAGCAGGTGTTAAACGGACTGCGTTTTTATACGGAAGGAATCACCGGCTTTGTGGATGTACGCGACGTATCAGCATGCTGTATTTCGCTTATGGAGCGTGAGGTATTTGGAAAAAGATTTATCCTGAATGCTGATAACATAGCTTATCGTGAACTTCTTGGTTTCATGGCTACCGGATTTCAGAAGAGAGCTCCAGGGTTTCTTGCCAAAGTCTGGATGGCAGAGTTGGTGTGGCGGCTGGAGGCGATACGGGGCTGGATTGGAAAAACGAAGCCTTTGATCACGCGTGAAACCATCCGAAACAGTCAGAAGAAATGGTATTATGCAAATGATCGTGTGAGAACTCAGTTAGGTCATTCTTTTATTCCGGTGAAACGTTCTGTGGAAGATACCTGTGAGATCTATCTCAGGGAATTAAAGGAAGGCAGGCTGTAGAAAGGATTTTTTCAAGAGTAAAATTTCAATTTCTTTATCACTGATTCTTATCTTCACTCTAGACTTTGAAGCGTCTTCGAACAGGTTCAGTTCATTCGTACTAATTTGGAACAATAAATTTATTTTTTTTCGAGTTCGCCCTGCTCCTTGCTTAATTCATTCACCACTTCTTCATAGATCTCCTTCAGTAATTCAGGATGATTGGTGTAAAATTTCATACTTGCTTCAAATTTATTCAGGGGGATATTTCTCTTTTTCAATATTTCTTCCTGATAATCCCTCAGGGTGAATTTCACCGTATCGGTATATTCAAAAATGGTTAAAGAGGCCTGTGCCACATGCAGATCAGCCAGCAAAGGTGTTATTTCTTCCTTGGTCAATATGTCGGCAGGTATCAGCACAGTGCGATCTTGGCATCCGTAAATAAAGATGACCAGGGACAGAAGAAATATTTTCAGGATGCTCACGTTCATTGATTAAATTTCAAAACTCATTCTCATCGCTGCAGGCAGCTCATTGATTTTTCCGGCAGACCACACCCTATACCCGTTAACAAAGGTGTCAGTTACGGAAGAGCGGAAAGTAGTTCCTTCAAAAGGACTCCATCCGCATTTTGAAAGGATATTGTCGTGGCTTACCGTCCATGCTGAGTTCAGGTTTACGAGGGCGAGGTCGGCCCAATAACCTTCCCGGATATAGCCACGCTCCCGTATTCTGAAACAATCAGCGACAGCATGCGCCATTTTTTCAGCGATCTTTTCAAGTGTAATTTTTCCCTGATGATAAAGTTCAAGCATGGCGGGTAGTGAATGTTGGATCAAAGGGCCTCCGGAAGGAGCCTTCAGGTAGCTTTGTTTTTTCTCATCCAGGGTATGTGGAGCATGATCAGTTGCAATTATATCCAGGCGATTATCGAGCAGGGCTTTTAATAATGCTTCCTTGTCTTCTTTCCGCTTCACGGCCGGGTTCCATTTGATCAGTGAACCGAGTTGATCATAGTCACGGTCGTCGAACCATAGATGATGAATACATACTTCCGCCGTGATTCTTTTTTGTTTTAAAGGAATGTCATTGCGAAATAATGCAAGTTCCTTTTCAGTACTCACATGCAGGATGTGGAGGCGTGTATTGTGTTTCTCTGCCAGATTCTTTGCAAAGGAAGAAGAAATATAACATGCTTCTGCGCTTCGGATTTCAGAGTGTTCCCGGAAGGGGATGTCTTCTCCAAACCTGTTTTTCCAGATTTCCAGATTTCTTTTTATTGTACTTTCATCCTCGCAATGTGTTGCGATGAGCAGGGGTGAAGAAGAAAAAACAGCTTCCAGGGCGCGCTCATTGTCCACAAGCATATTCCCTGTGGAAGAGCCCATAAAAATTTTTATACCGCAGACACTTTCCGGATTTGTCTTTAATAGTTCCTCCAGGTTGTCGTTGGAAGCACCCATGTAAAAAGAATAATTTGCCAGGGACCGATTCGCAGCCAGTTTGTATTTTTCTTCGAGTAAATTTTGAGTCAGGGTATTAGGAACTGTATTCGGCATCTCCATGTAAGAGGTTACACCACCTGCAACTGCAGCCCTTGATTCGCTGTGAATGTCTGCTTTGTGAGTGAGTCCGGGTTCCCGGAAATGAACCTGGTCATCTATGATACCGGGAAAGAGATGAAGTCCGGCTGAATCGATAACAAGAGCATTTTTGTCGCTGAGATCTTTACCGATCTGTTCTATGCGGCCATCACGAACAAGCACATCCAATTGTTGAACAGAACCTTCATTCACCACCAGGGCATTTTTGATCAGGCAGGAAGGAGCTTGGTTTTTCATTAGTGGTTAGGAGCATGTGGATACTTACGGAAAAAACTTTTCCATTTCATTTCCAGTACACCGAGAATAGCTTCCTTAAAGATTCCTTTACTCATTTTAGATGTTCCTTCTGTCCGGTCGGTGAAAATGATAGGAACCTCTTTTATTTTAAAACCACATTTCCATGCGGTAAATTTCATTTCAATTTGAAAGGCGTAGCCGATAAATTTTATCTGGGAGAGAGGAATGGTTTCCAGTACTTCCCGCTTATAGCACATGAAGCCCGCAGTTGTATCCTTGATTCTCATACCGGTGATAATTCGCACATAAACGGATGCATAGTAAGACATCACTACTCTGCCCAGCGGCCAGTTGACCACATTGGCTCCCCGTATGTATCTAGATCCGATTGCGACGTCAAATCCTTCCATTGAGCAGGCATTGCGCAAGCGAATGAGGTCTTCCGGATTATGTGAAAAATCACAATCCATTTCAAAAATATAATCGTACTTCTTGGCGATGGCCCATTGAAAACCGTGGATGTAGGCAGTGCCCAGGCCCAGTTTGCCCTTCCTTTCCTCGATAAAGAGCCGTTCCGAAAATTCCTGTTGAAGTTTTTTAACTATGTCAGCCGTTCCATCAGGTGAACCGTCGTCAATGATGAGAAGGTGGAAGGGGTAAGAAAGGGAAAAAACCTTTCGCACCATCTTTTCCACATTTTCTTTTTCGTTGTAGGTGGGTATGATGATTAAAGAGTCGCTCACAAATAGAACCGTTTAGGCACGAAGATAGTGTTTTGCCCCGAAATTCTAATAGAAGAATTGATGAGCCGGAACGCCAATAATAGCAAAGGATTTAAGAGAGATGCTTATGCAGACGGCATCAATCTCCGGTGATAATTGATTTGGCCGAGATGATAGTTCAGGTGGGTGAGGAGATGGGCGAGCATATGCGCTGTAGTCATTTCTCTGCCGGATTTGAGCACAGGATAAATCTGATTCAGATCTTCCTCATGAAGGTTTTTTAAAGTAGAGGCGACGATCGCTTTGGTTTTCTCAATTTTCAGTTTTAACTCTTCCCTTGGAATATTCTTAGTCGAAAATTCAAGATCCCTCTTACGCTCGTATCCTGTTTGACCCAATATTGCTCCGATAAAATGTTGGAGGTTTCCGCAAATGTGCAATGTGAGGTTGCCGGCGGAATTGGAAACTTCACCGGAAACCTTCCAGATTTTGGTTTCATCATTGTAAAGGGATAATTCTTCTTCCAGCTTATTTAATTCGCGTAGAAAAAGTTCAAGAAGAATTGGTATGTACATGGTCGTTATTTTTTTATTTTACTTATGTAAGGGGATTGAATTTTAAGGATAAGAATTCTTAGTTTGAACTGATACTTGAAATAAGATTTATATCACTAACAAATTTATATATAAATACCTTGTATTTGATGAGGGTAATTTATATATGAGATTTTAGGATTAGTCATTTAGCTCCAGAATGTTCAACAACTGAAGCATCAATTAATAATGTTCCGTTTAATTATTTTTCCTTTATACAAAAAATAGTTTAACAATTGCAGAAATCAAATGGCTTCATGCATTCAATTTGGTAAAGCTCTTCAAGACCACATTTTATAAAAGAATTCATTCGTTTTGGAAGTAAATGCTGACTCAATGCGGGTTCTAATGGGTCTTTGAGGAGAAGATAAAGTCTGATTTTTACAGCTGTTTATTTTCCGGAAAGAGATAGAGCCTATGTCGTTTATTTCGAAAGCTTGATAGAATCCTTCCGTAAAACGTCTGAAAAACAAAAAAAAGGCAATAAAATCTTGTTTGCAGGGATTCGATGAATTTTAATTTCTAATTTTTTATTTAATTATCATCATAAAAATATTTACCAATTAAATAAGTGCATTGGCCAAAAATAGTAAGAAAGCTATTCTTTGATCATGCTATAAATGAATCGTATTCAGCGCTCCTGAGTTGTTTTATTTCAATTTTGTTTTTTTAGACTCTCTTCGTCTTGATTGGTATTGGTTTAGCAGTTATTTTTATATTATTGATTGAATGCCTCTAACCCTTTTGTTGTGAGATTTCTATGAATCGGTGCTTGTAATTATTTATCACCTGTTACCTGGTTAATATTAATTTCAAGCAAGAAGATTGTGGGTTTCGAATTCATTCAGCAACAAGCTAAACTTAGCTTTATAGGTCATCCCGCTTAGAAGTTTTCTGTCATGAATTTTAATAATTTAAAACATATCCACGACTCAAAGAAAATGATTTGAAAAAAAGATACCAGGGTATTAAAATTAATTTTCTCTGCAAAGGAAATTCCTTTGTGGGGGAATTTTTATTGTAATCATTTGATCAACTTGATCCTTCCCAAGAAGGGTATTTTTCAATTCGCTTATAAAAAATTTAAAGATTTATCATGAACACAACTGACAATTACCCAATGAAAAATAAAAACAATTTCGCTGCAAGAAATTTTAGTGCAATAAAGAAACACACCATGAAATCTTACTACTCATTTTCCCGCCGGCTGTTTAACAGCCTTGTACTTATTTGCTCTTTACTCCTGATGACCGGACCATCTGCCTATAGTCAGACTGCCTTGCAGTTTAATGGAACAAACCAGTATGTAACATTTGGTGTTGCTACGAGTACCTTGGGATCATCAACATTCACACTAGAAGCCTGGATTAAAAAAACAGCAGCCGGTCTTACTGTTACTACCGGTACAGGAGGCACAGTGGCAGTGCCTGTAATTACCAAGGGTAGAGGTGAAGGAGATACGCCTGCCAATTTGAATTGTAATTATTTCCTAGGACTTACTGCGGCAGGTATTCTGACTGCAGATTTTGAGGACAAGGCCACTGGATTAAATCATCCAATTACAGGTATAGCTGTACTTGCAACAAATACATGGTATCACATTGCTGCAACATATGACGGAACTACTTGGAGATTATACCTAAACGGAGTATTGGATAATTCGCTTGTTGTAGGTGCTTACTTACCAGAAAATACAAGTATCCAGCATGCAGGACTTGCTACAGCCATGACTTCAGCCGGCACAAGTGGGGCTTCAGGATACTTTGCCGGTGTAATTGATGAAGCGCGTATTTGGAATGTAGCCCGCACCCAGGCACAAATCCAGGGAAGCATGAACTCCGAACTTACTTCCGGCACCGGCCTCCTGGGTCGATGGGGTTTGAATGATGGAAGTGGAACTTCTGCTGCAAACTCGATTGGAGGAAGTCCGGCAGGAACACTGACAAGTGGACCTACCTGGGTAACAGGAGCGCCGGCATTGGCCCCTCCCGCCACCATACCAACAGCTCCATCAGCTCTTTCCGCCACTGCAGTATCTCCTTTCCAGATCAATCTTTCCTGGACAGATAATTCAGGTGATGAAACTGATTTTGAAATTGAAAGATCGACAACAGGTATAGGTGGAACCTATTCACTTTTACAAACGGTAACTGCCAATACAACAACATATAGCAGTGTAACTCTTTCTGCAAGCAGCGAATATTGTTACAGGGTCCGTGCCATAAATAGTGCCGGTGGATCCGGTTATGCCGGGCCGGCTTGTGCTACTACAACTGCTGAAGGTGATTACGGCCTTGATCTTGGGACATCCAGTGCTTATGTTACATTCGGTACTGCCACAGGATTAGATGTATCCGATTTTACATTGGAAGCATGGATTAAAATTGAAGGAGCTGGAGTTACCACAACCACTAGCGGAACAGGGGGTGGTGGTTTAGAAGGTGCTACGGCTGCTGTGCCTATTGTAACTAAAGGAAGAGGGGAAGGGGAAAGTCCTGCCAATGTCAATATGAATTATTTCATGGGATTGGTTGGTAATAAACTTGCGGCAGACTTTGAAGAGGGTACAGGGCCTAATCATTCGGTGATAGGCAATGCAACCATCCCATCCAATACATGGACACATGTGGCTGCCACTTATGATCCCCTCGATGCAGTCTGGAACCTTTACATCAACGGTGTATTGGATCAGACCCTGGATATTGGTACAAACATCGTTCCTGCCAATACAAGTATTCAGCATGCAGGTATTGGAACTGCACTCACTTCAGCAGGTGCAGCAGCTGGTTTCTTCGATGGTAAAGTAGATGAGGTAAGAATTTGGAACTATGCAAGAACCATATCAGAAATACAAGCGACAGTGAATTCTCAGATTCTTACTTCCCAATCAGGTCTCATTGGTCGATGGGGATTGAATGACCTTACCGGAACAGTCGTGAATGGAAGTGCAGGAACAAGTTTTACAGGAACAATTGTGGGGTCAGGTTCAAGCTGGTTTACGCCGGGTGCTCCTTTCAATCTTTCTTTTGTAGCTCCATCTGCTCCAACGTTGCTTTCCCCCACTGATGCTTCTACAGGAATTGCTATTGCTCCGACCTTGAGTTGGAATGCTGCTGCAGGTGCAATCACCTATCAGATACAAGTATCTTCCGTAGCAAATTTTGCAACAACGGTATATGACCAAAGTGGAATAGCTATAACTTCTGCTGTAGTTTCACCTGCCCTTTTAAACAATACAATTTATTACTGGAGGGTAAATGCAACAAATACTGCAGGAACAAGTGCATGGTCGTCGGTCTGGAGTTTTACGACTTCGCCAATTGTGCCTGGAGAATATGCACTCCACTTTGGTTCGGGTGGAGCTTATGTCACCTTTGGAACAGCTTCAGGTCTGGCCTCACAAAACTTCACAGTGGAGACCTGGTTTAAAAAGACAGGAGCAGGAACACCAAATACTACCGGGGGCAGCGGCATTACAATCATTCCTTTGGTCACTAAAGGATCGCCGGAAGCAGAAGCAAGTAATGTGGATGCAAACTATATTCTTGGAATTCAATCAGGCACCAATGTCATTGCAGCAGATTTTGAAGAAGGAACCGGATCTGTTAGTGCCGGATTAAACCACCCATTGGTGGGTAGCACCGTTATAGCAGATAATGTATGGCACCACGCGGCAGTTACATTTCATAACGGAGTGTACAGTATTTATCTGGATGGAGTTCTTGAAAACACAATAAATCTAACTGCATCGGTATATCCTCAAGGGGCAAGCATACAGCACGCAGCTCTGGGAACGATGATTAATTCAACCGGAACAGCAGTTGGAAAATTCCAGGGAGTACTTGATGAAGCACGCGTCTGGAATTATGGCAGAACATTATCAGAAATACAATCCACAATTAATTCTCAAATTACAACTTCTCAAGCAGGCTTACTTGGACGCTGGAGTCTTGATGAAGGTAGTGGCACCACTGTAAGCGGCAGTGCCGGAACAAGTTTTACAGGAACTATCACCGGCACAGGTTCAAGCTGGTTGACACCGGGTCGCTCCCTTCAATATAATATTTCCCCCTGATCCACCTATATTGATTTCGCCTGCTGATATATCTACAGGTATAAATGTTTCACCAACTCTCAGCTGGAATGCAGCGGCAGGTGCAAGCAGCTATCAGATACAAGTATCTTCCGTAGCAAATTTTGCAACAACAGTATATGACCAAAGTGGAATTGCTATAACTTCTGCTGTAGTTTCACCTGCCTTGTTGAACAACACTGTTTATTACTGGAGAGTAAATGCAAGCAATGCATCCGGAACAAGTGCATGGTCTTCGGTTTGGAGTTTCACTACAACAGCAGCTCCGAGTCCGCTGGTCTGCCATTTACAAATGGAAGAAGGAAGTGGATCCACATTATTTGATTCTTCGACTTATGGTAATAATGGCACAACTGTGGGAAGCCCGACATGGGCGACAGGTATATTTGGTCAGGCGCTGAGTTTGAACGGATCAACTCAATATGCTACCGTTGCCGATGCAGCCAGTCTCGATGTGAGTACTTCGATTACTCTGGCTGCCTGGATTAAACCAGCAGGGGCTTCGAATACTACACAGTATGTTATTAAAAAAGCAACCCAGGGTACGACCAATGGTTATGAACTCTCTTTGTCGAGTGCAGGAAAGGTCTTTGTTCGCTTCAACCAATTTACAAGCGCGGATACCTATAGAATCAATTCAGTATCGTCTTATCCGTTGAACAGCAGTGCCTGGATGCATATCGCGGCAACGTATGATGGGACAACAATGAAGTTGTACGTTAACGGAATTCAGGAAAGCGGTAATCTTGCAGGACCGGCTGCAATTGTGACCAATACGCTGCCTCTGGGTATCGGTGCACAAGGCGATGGCGTCTCTAAATTCAACGGACTGTTGGATGATGTAAGAGTATATAACGTTGCTCTTACTTTAGCAGAAATACAAGCTTTGGCTTCTCCGCCAAGTCCAGGCTTAATTTCTCCTGCAGATCTTGCAAGCGGAGTAGCTCTTTCTCCCGGCTTAAGCTGGAATGCATCTGCAACGGCCACTTCTTATCAGGTACAGGTTTCCACGACATCTGATTTTTCCAGTACAGTATATGACCAGAGTGGAATAGCAACAACATCCACTACTGTATCACCTGCCTTGTTGAACAACACTGTTTATTACTGGAGAGTAAATGCAAGTAACGCTTTCGGAACAAGTGCATGGTCTTCAGTTTGGAGTTTTACTACAGCGGTGGCAGGACCCACAACTCTGGTCTTACAAGATGGCTTGAATGGATACAGCGGGACAAGAGATACTTATATTTGGGAAACTACGCCTGCTACTCCGCGAGGAGCGGAAACAACCTTCGTACAGGATATCAATGCCAGTGATGAACGAAGATCCTTACTGCTTTTCGATTTGTCGTCTATACCTTCAGGTGCCAGCATTCAATCTGCAGAGCTACAATTTTATGTTGATGCAGAAGGCGAGGGCTTTAACATGCATCGGATGCTTGTTCCCTGGGATGAGGCAACAGTATGCTACACTTCAATTGGTAACAGACATTTTGCAGCCAATAGCACAGATGCAGAATCTGCTGTAGATATCAATTGGCCAGGAAATCTTGGTTACACCGGATTCATTACTATTACAGTTCCTGCATCCACTGTACAGGATTGGATCAATGGAACGATGACGAATAATGGCTGGTTGATGATCGGCACTCATGCAACGAATGGACAGCAATTAAGATCAAGAGAGTATGCAACGGCAGGAGACCGGCCTAAATTGACAGTAATATATTCTACTGCCATTGTTCCTCTGATTACAATTTCCGGCACACCACTCAGTGCTTTCAGCAGCCAGGCAGGTTCTCCTTCCACGGAGCAGAGCTATACAGTATCCGGAAGCAATCTTACAGACAGTATTCTCATTACTGCTCCTGCTGATTTTGAAATTTCAACAATTCTGGGTGGCGACTACGGTCCATTTATCACTTTGTACCCAAGCGGAAACGCTGTTTCATCAACCACGATCTATGTGCGGCTCAATCGGTCAACAGGCGGGGCTAGCAGCGGGGACATCACTCACACAAGTAATGGCGCGACAACGCAAAATGTATCTCTGAGCGGTACAACCACTGAAACTCTCCCAACGGTAGTATTACAAGATGGCTTGAATGGATACAGTGGCACAAGGGATACCTATATTTGGGATAGTGCTCCTACGACAGTTCGGGGAGCAGAAACGACAATCGTCCAGGATAAAAATGTTTCGCTGAATCCATTGGATGAAAGAATGTCATTGCTTCAATTTGACCTTACGTCTATACCTACCGGTTCTGTTATTCAATCTGCCGAGTTGCAATTTTATGTTAGTTCTGAAGGACAGGGCTTTGATATGTATCGCATGTTGGTTCCATGGGATGAAGCAACCTTGACTTATGCGTCGATTGGTAACAGATATTTTGCAGCTGATGATGTTGATGCAGAAGCCGCCGCAAACACCAGTTGGCCGGGAGTTGATACGTATACC
This sequence comes from uncultured Bacteroidota bacterium, assembly GCA_963775555.1. Lineage (GTDB taxonomy): Bacteria > Bacteroidota > Bacteroidia > AKYH767-A > 2013-40CM-41-45 > QQVM01. Next base: position 51,041 of record CAVZJJ010000004.1, read on the forward strand.
GGCTATATCACAGTTTCGGTTCCCGCATCCACAATACAGGATTGGATAGATGGTACTCTTACAAATAATGGCTGGTTGATGATTGCCATACACAATGATGATGGTCAACAATTAGCTTCAAGAGAAAATGCCACTGCGGCAAACAGACCTAAATTAACGGTAACCTATTCAAGCGGTATCGCCAACGTTCCACCGAACCAACCGGTTGATCCTTCGCCGCTTGATCATGTCAGTTCATTATCTACGAGTCCGAATATTTGTGCAACTGTGAGCGATCCGGATGGAGACCATCTTCAGGTACAATTTTACGGCAGAGTTAAAAGTGGTTCTACTTCTAATTTCACAGTTGTTGGATTGCCCGATACGCAATTCTATACAGAAGATCCGCAGGGAGCCAATAGTGGAGGAGGAGGTAGCAATGCAATTTTCAAAGTACAAACACAGTGGATTGCAGATCATCGATTGGACAGCAACATTGTTTTTGTCACCCATTTAGGCGACTGTGCACAGAATGGAGACGCAAAAATTATTGAGTGGCAACGTGCCGATACTTCGATGAAAAAAATTGAATATCCTAATGTACCAATTACAGATGGTATTCCTTTTGGAATTTGTGTTGGGAATCACGACCAGGGCACCATCGGAAATCCTGATGGAAACACGACTTATTATAATCAATTCTTCGGACAGGTGCGGTTTACCGGCCGGGGTTATTATGGAGGGCATTATGGTTCCAACAACGATAACCATTATCAGTTGTTCAGCGCCGGTGGAATCAATTTCATACATATCAGTATTGAATATTATGTAAATGGAACAACTTCCTCTCTGCAACCGGTGCTTGATTGGGCAGATGCTTTGTTAAAGACTTATAGTAACCGGAAAGCAATTTTATCAAGTCATAATATGTTAGGAACAGGAAATCCGGCAAATTTCCAGGGCCCCGGGCAGAAAATCTATGACGACCTGAAAGATAATCCGAATCTCATCCTGATGCTTGCGGGGCACGTATCCGGAGAAGGCCGACGCACAGACACGTATAATGGTAACACCATTCACACTCTGATGGCTGATTACCAAAGTGGCTATAGCAATGGAGGAAATGGTTATCTCCGAATCATGCAATTCATTCCTGAAGAAAACTTATTGAGCGTAAAAACATTCTCGCCATATAGCAATACATCTTTCACAGGAGCAAGCAGTGAATTTACATTACCTGTTAACCTTACACAGGGATACGCCTTGCTGGGAACCAATACGAATGTTACTTCGGGTACTTCAAGCTGCATTCAATGGCCTTCATTGGTACAGGGACAAGAATATGAATGGTATGTTGTAGTATCTGATGGTGAATACTCAACCACCGGACCTGTATGGACATTTACAGCGAACAATGTAAATCCACCGATCGTTACTACTGAACCAATATCTCAAAGCAAATGTGCAGGAGATGCAGTCTCCTTTATTTCAGCTGCGAGCGGCGACCCTGTTCTGACTGTGCAATGGCAGATCAGTACTGATAATGGAACAAGTTGGAATGATACTACCGGCGCAACAAATCCTACTTTAACATTTACAACGACTGCTTCCGACAATGGAAAACAATACAGGGCGATCTGGAGCAATGGCTCAGGAAAAGATACAACGCTGGCCGTAGTTCTTACAATTCATCCTGCAATCATAGTTAGTAATGTATCACACAGCGCTATTATATGCAACGGCGGAACGGCCACGGTTACCATTACTGCCGGAGGTGGAACAGCCCCACTGGCATATACATTCAATGGTGTTGGTCCGCAGGCAAGCAACATTTTTACAGGCATATCAGCAGGTGCAGCTTATGTGTACAGTGTTAGTGATGCAAACAATTGCGATCCTGCGACGGGAACCTTTGATGTATTGGAACCGGCAGCAATCATCTCCTCTACAACTATAACTGCATGCGACAGTTCTGAATGGAACGGTGTTTTTTACACTTCTTCAGGAAGTTACACGACCACAGGTCTTATCAGTTCAGCCGGATGTGATTCTTCAGCAACTGTGGTACTGACTATTAATAATAGCACAAGTTCCAGTCTTTCAGTGACTGCAACGAATACTTACACATGGTCGGCCAATAGTGTTACATATACAGCATCAGGAACCTATACTGCTGTCTCGACTAATGGAGTTGGATGTACTCAAACAGATACTTTAATCCTGATAATTAATGGCAACTTCGGCAGCAATATTAGTGATGAAAATGCGCTCACAGGTAACCCGCCTTCAGAGTGGGATAATATCAGCGGCGCCGGTGACCTGAGCATACAAGGATTTGCCACCGACATCAGTGTGAATAGAGGCAACCAGGTTCGCTTTAAAATTAATACAGATGCAAGCGCATATACAATTAACATATATCGTCTGGGTTATTACCAGGGAAATGGTGCGAGATGGGTAGGAACCGGGGTTGTTACAGCAACTTTACCTCAGACCCAGCCGGCAGATCTTTATGATCCTGTAACGGCACTCACCGATTGTGGTAATTGGGATGAATCAGCGCATTGGGATGTGCCTTCGAATGCTGTTTCCGGAGTATACATTGCACGGTTGGAAAGAGCAGATAACAATGGTGCCAGCCACATCATCTTTATAGTACGTGATGATTCCGGAAATGCAGACATTTTATTCAAAACATCCGATGCAACCTGGCAAGCTTACAATGGCTATGGCGGAAATAGTTTATATCCTCCTGGAGTAGGAGCATCCGGACCGCCTGCTCTCAATCACGCTTCCAAGGTAAGTTACAACAGACCTTTTTATACACGTGCTGGCGGAGGGGGATCCAGTGCTGCAGAAGACTGGGTGTTTAATGCAGAATACCCTATGATCCGGTGGCTCGAACGCAACTGTTATAATGTAAGTTATTCTACCGATGTTGACATGGACCGTGACGCAAGTCCGATCACTCCATCGATACATAAAATACTTCTGTCTGTCGGGCATGATGAATATTGGTCCGCAGCAGAAAGAACGAAATTTGAAAATGCCCGTAACTCAGGTGTTCACCTGGCTTTTTTAAGTGGCAATGAAATCTACTGGAAGACCAGATGGGAAAACAGTATAGATGCCAGCAACACGCCTCATCGTACATTAGTATGTTACAAAGAAGGGACACTGGGTGAAAATGTATGCGGAACCAAATGCGATCCATTGTCCACGGAGTGGACAGGTCTATGGCGTGATGGTTGTGCCTATCCGGGAGCCGATGGCTGTAATCCTGAAAATGCCTTGACCGGTCAGATCAGCTGGGTTGGAAGTACAGGTGCTATAACAGTTCCGGATACTTATAAGGCATTCCGCTTTTGGAGAAACACCAGTATTGCATCCCTTGGAATTGGTCAAACCGCCACGCTTTCCGCCAATACACTTGGATACGAATGGGATCCTGCTTCTACAAATGGAAAATATCCTTATGGTCGCATACTGCTTTCCAATACTTCACTGAGCCAAACACATAATCTATCCTTATACAGACATTCAAGTGGTGCAGTGGTATTTGGCGCCGGTACGGTACAATGGAGTTGGGGATTAGATGGTGTGCATGACATGGGAAGTTCCACTGAGGATGTGCGCATGCAGCAGGCCACGATTAATTTATTTGCGGACATGGGTGTTACTCCTGCCTGTATTCAGGCCGGCTTAGTAGCAAATTCACCCACAGATGTGACTGCACCTTTATCTGTTATTTCGTCACCGGTTAATACAGATACGCTTACTGATGGAAATACAGTATCCATAATTGGTACAGCTTCTGATGTAGATGGAGTTGTTGCCGGAGTAGAAGTTTCCTTCGATGGCGGAACAACATGGAACCTAGCCATAGGAACTACAAGTTGGACTTATTCGTGGACACCCACAACCCTTGGAGCTACAACTATACACAGCAGGGCCTATGATGACAATGGAAATATGGAAGCTACAGGTACTGCTCCTTCGGCTAATGCAATCAATGTTATTATTACTACAGGGCCGGCTGTTGCATGTCCTTGCAGTATTTTTCAACCTTCAGATACTCCGGTAAATCTTAATGGAAATGATGGAAATGCCATTGAAGTCGGAACCAAATTTAATTCAAGTGAGAATGGTTATGTAACAGGGGTACGTTTTTATAAAGCAGCCGGAGATAACGGGACACATATAGGTAATCTGTGGACCGGAACCGGAACCATATTAGGATCTGTGACATTCACAGGTGAAACGGCAAGTGGGTGGCAGGAAATGAGTTTTGGGTCACCAATTGCCATCAATGCAGACACTACTTATGTAATATCTTACCACAGCAGTGCTAATTACTATACATTCACTCAAAATTATTTTGCATCCGCTGTTGTAAATGGATTCTTAAAGGCATTGGCAGATGGGGAAGATGGACCGAATGGCGTCTATACTTATTCTCCATCCACTGCATTTCCAACCAGTTCATATCTAAAAAGCAACTATTGGGTTGATGTGGTATTTGACACAAGTCTGGCACCAGATGTGACCCCACCAACTGTAATTTCGGTTGTTCCGGCTAATAATGCGAGTTCAATCAGTATAAATGCAAGCGTGAATGGGACATTCAACGAAGCAATTGATCCTGCCACACTCAGCGCCTCTACATTTGAGCTTCGTGATCCTTTGAATGCAATAGTGAATGCTTCTGTTTCATATAATGCCGCCACAAGAACTGCAACTCTTACTCCGTCTTCGGCATTGGCTTATTCAACAGTGTATACAGCAAACCTCATTGGAGGTTTAACGGATCCACGAATAAAGGATGTCGCCGGAAATGCCTTAGCTGCTAACTACTCCTGGACATTCACCACCGAATCTGCTCCGCCACCACCGCCATCAGAAGGTCCGGGTGGACCAATCCTGGTGATCAGCGATGCTTCAAATCCTTTTAGTCGTTACCCTGTTGAGATTTTGCGTGCAGAAGGATTGAATGAATTTTATGCTATGGATATTTCTATAGTAAATGCCGGAGTATTGCTGAATTATGATGTAGTCATTCTTGGAGAAATGACATTAGGCGGTGCCCAGGTAACTATGTTAACTGACTGGGTGAATGCAGGAGGAGTACTGATAGCTCTTCGTCCGGATGCACAACTCTCCACATTATTAGGCATTACGGTTGCCGGCGGTAGTCTTGCTGATAAGTACCTTTTGGTGAACACTGCCACCGGGCCTGGCGTAGGAATTGTGAACCAGACCATTCAGTTCCATGGCGCCGCTGATCAATATAATTTAAATGGTGCCACTTCATTGGCTACCTTATATTCTGACGCATCAACAACTACTGTATATCCTGCTGTCACAACGAATGATGTGGGAGGTAATGGAGGTAAAGCCATTTCTTTCACCTACGATCTCGCAAAATCAGTGGTCTACACAAGACAGGGTAATCCTGTCTGGGCGGATCAAAAACGTGATGGACAGACTGGCCCGATCCGATCGGACGACCAGTTTTTCCCTGATTGGATTGACTTTAATAAGATAGCGATCCCTCAGGCCGATGAGCAACAACATTTATTAGCCAATATTATTCTGAAAGGAAATCTTCACAAAAAGCCATTGCCAAGAACCTGGTTCTTGCCTAAAGGATTGAAAGCAGCTGTGGTAATGACCGGTGATGATCATGGGGATGCAGGAATGCAGCCACGTTTTGATATAAATATTGCAGAGAGTAATGTCGGTTGTTCGGTAGAAGACTGGGAGTGTATTCGCTCGACAGGCTACTTGTATGTAGGAACGACTTTTACAAATGCACAGGCCATTGCTTATAATAACATGGGTTTTGAAGTTGCCTTGCATGTAAACACTAATTGTCTAAACTTTACGGACACTCAGTTTCAAAGCTTAATTACAAGCCAGATGGGCGCATTTCAAAGTGTGTACACTGGAATTCCGGCTCCTGCAACCAACAGAAACCATTGTATTGCATGGAGTGGATATAGTATGACCGCTGAAGTTGAGGCGGCCAACGGTATTCGATTTGATGTAAATTATTATTACTGGCCGGCATCGTGGATAAATAATCGTCCCGGAATGTTTACAGGATCCGGAATACCTATGCGCTTTGCAAAAACTGATGGATCTATCATTGATTGTTACCAAGGTACTACTCAAATGCCGGATGAGTCAGGAGAAACCTTCCCGGCATTTATTAATGCGTTGCTTGATAAAGCCAACGGCCCTGAAGGCTATTATGGTGTATTCACGACTAATATGCATTTTGATAATACTAATCATGCCGATGCAAATGCGATTGTTGCATCTGCAAAAGCAAGAGGAATTCCGGTGGTTTCTGCAAAACAAATGCTTGACTGGCTTGATGGGCGGAATGGCTCATCATTTAATTCCATTCAATGGAGTAATAATCAGTTAAGCTTTGAGGTCAATGCAGCAAGCGGATCGCGCAACATGAAAGGAATGGTTCCCACGGCATGCGAAAACGGCAACTTAAATTCCATTACATACAACGGAGGATCACTTTCATATACAACCGAAACTATAAAAGGAATTCAGTATGCATTTTTTGATGCCACACTAGGAAGTGGAACCTATGTGGCCGATTATAGTCCTGATACCACTGCACCGGTTATTAGCAATATCATTGCCACTCCACATGGAAATGGAACAGCAACTATTACCTGGGATACCGATGAACAATCGACTTCATGGGTAGACTATGCTGCATCCCCTGGTACACTCTCATTGAATTCATCTGATCCAGCTCTGGTGACCAGTCATAGTGTTACGCTCACAGGATTGATGCAGGCACAAACATATTATTTCAGGGTCACTTCAGCAGATTTTGCTACAAACAGCACTACAAGCCCTGTTCCGCCTGATTCACTCAGCTTTACTATGCCTGCAAGCCCCTGTGCAAGTGATCAAACTTCTGCTGACTTCAATGGAGGTACAACAGTTTCAAATACTTTAATTATTCCTGATGGAGATGGAGCAGTAAGTCTTAGTCCTGCTTTAATTGAAGAATTTTCCGGTACAAGTATTCCTTCCGGATGGACAGAAGGAATATTCAATGCAGGAGGAACTACTTTTAGCGGAGGGGTGGTTACTGTCAATGGAACGCATATTTATTCCAATAGCAATTTTGGACCAGGTAGTTCAATTGAGTTCGCAGCTACTTATAATTTAGGAGATTTTCAAAATGTCGGTTTTTCAGATGATCAGCCATTTAACAATAGTCCATGGGTGACAATAGGACAAGGGCTGACACCAGATGGAAACGTATATGCAAGGGCATCCGATGGGTCGAATATAAATATTGGATCATCTTTATTGGGAACTTCTCATGTGTATCGAATCAATTGGAATGCTACTAATTTTGAATTTTATATTGACGGGAATACAACACCGGCTGCAACGATCAATCTAACCGTAGCATCAAATATGTATTTGCAGATCAGTGATGTTCACAGCACGGATGGGGTACTTTCTGTTGACTGGATACGCTTATTACCCTATGCAACGCCGGGAACATTTATATCACGAATTTTTGATGCGGGTTCTGTGAAGGATTGGGGCATTGTATCCTGGACTGAAGATTTACCTTCCGGTACTACCCTGCAATTATCGCAACGACAATCCAATTCGAATGTAGCAATCCTTGGTGCATCCTGGACCAGCATACCATTCAATGGAGCTACTATTGGTGGCACTTCACAATACATCCAGTATAAAGCAGATTTTACAACATCAAATACTGCATTTACTCCTGTATTAATGGATGTTTCAATTGCGTGTACTACTCCACAGGACTCTCCTCCAACAGTTACTACAGATCCTTTGTCACAAACAAAATGTGATGGAGAAACAGTTTCTCTTGTATCCGGAGCCTCTGGCAATCCGTTGCCGGATGTACAATGGCAAGTCAGTACAGATAATGGATTAACATGGCAGGATCTCATTAGTGAAACCAATGCAGTTCTGACTTTCACAGTAAGTAACTCTGAAAATGGATACCAGTATCGTGCAATATGGACAAACACCTTTGGAATTGATACATCATTATCTGCTACACTAATAGTCAATGCTGCTCCAAGCGCAACTATTATAGCTGCGAATAATCCGATTTGTCCTGGAGGTATTGTGGAGCTGCAGTTGACCGGTGCTACCGGTGCTTCTCCTTATTCAATTGTGGTGAATGGCAATACTTATTCCCCTGTAACGGCAGGAACTACCTTTGCAAGCCTGGATCCAACCGAATTCAGTATTTGGGGCAATACAGGAAGTCCTGTGAATACAAGTGTAAACGACGGTCAGGACATTGAGGTTGGTACGAAATTCAGATCTACACTAAGTGGATATGTTAACGGAGTTCGTTTTTACAAAGGGCTCACAAACACGGCAACACATGTTGCGCATTTATGGACATCTGGCGGAACACTTTTAGCAACTGAGACATTCACTTCAGAAACTGCAAGTGGCTGGCAGGAAGTAAGGTTTACTTCTCCGGTTCCTATTACAGCGAATACTACTTATATCGTATCTTATTTTTCACCTAACCCGGGAAACTTTGCCATAAGTGCAGGATTTTTCGCAAGTGCAGGTGTTACAAACGGACCGCTTACAGCTTTACAAGCCGGTATTGACGGGGTAAATGGTGTATATGCATATGGAGGAGGGTTCCCGAGCGGCGGAAATAATGCAAATTACTGGGTAGATGTTTTGTTCTCACAGATAGATCTGTCTATGCCACTTAGCTTTGACCTAAGTAGCATTACAGATAATAATGGATGTATAAACACCGGTAGTCCATTGAGCAATGTAACTGTTACGGTCAATTCATTGCCTGAAGGAACGGTTTCCGCAACACCATCTACCGTATGTGATGGTGGCGTGGTCAATCTCACATATACTTCAACAGCAGGTAGCGGACCATTTTCACTTGTTATAAATGGAATCACATATCCTAATATCATTAGCGGAATACCATTCAGTGCAGGACTTGCCAGCTATTCTGGAACTCCAGCCAGCATCTGGACGCCATCGACAGTTGGTGGTACCAATGTAGTGGATAATACGGCAACAGAATTGGGAATACACTTCAGGTCTTCTCTTCCCGGTACAATCTCTGGTATTCGTTTTTATAAAACGGGAACTGACATATTAACCTTCACCGGTTCGCTCTGGGATTTAGGAAACACTACAATACCTTTGGCAACAGCTTCAATTCTAACAGACGCTACTCCGGGCTGGAAGCAAATTGATTTCCCTAGTCCGATAACGATCCCTGCCAATACTACTTACATGGCATCCTATTTTTCTCCGAGTCCAAACTATTACTCTTATACTTCAGGTGGCTTATCTACGCCTGTTGTCAATGCTCCATTGACTGCAGAATCAAGTTTTTATAAACAGCCGGGTCCTGGATTCCCTGTCAGCAATAGCACTGCCAATTATTGGGTTGATGTTGTTTTCAACAGTGCAACTAGTATATCAACATTTAATCTCACCAGTATTAGTGGTTCTGCAGGTTGCACATCAAGCGGCAGTCCAATTAGTAGTGCCAATGTAAATGTGTTGAATAATAGTGCTTCATCATCATCCACGCCTATCACAGCCTGTGATTTGTATACATGGAATGGTGTTGCACACAATGCATCGGGTACTTATACCACGACAGGACTTACAAATTCTGTAGGATGTGATTCATCAGCAACAGTTGTGCTGACGATCAATTACAGCTCTACATCCAGTTCAACAGAGGATGTCTGTGACACATATACCTGGAACGGAAATACCTACACAGTATCAGGAGTCTATACCTTTAGTTCAACGAATGCAGCAGGTTGTGATTCTACCGCTACATTGAACCTGACGATCAGAAACAGTTCAACATCTGCGACGACCGAAGATGTATGTGATTCATATTCGTGGAACGGAACTACCTACACGGCATCAGGAACCTATACTTATTCCACGTTAAACGAAGTTGGATGTGATTCAACGGCTACATTGAACCTGACGATCAGAAACAGTTCAACTTCCAGTTCAACGGTGGATGTTTGCGATTCGTATACCTGGAATGGAACTACCTACACAACATCAGGAACCTATACTTATTCAACGTTGAACGAAGTTGGTTGTGATTCTACAGCCACTCTGAACTTAACCATCCGCTATGCTAGCACATCAAGCTCAACAGTAGATGTTTGTGATTCATATACGTGGAACGGAACTACCTACACGGCATCCGGAGTTTATACCTTTAGTTCAACGAATGCAGCAGGTTGTGATTCAACAGCGACATTGAACTTAACAATCCGTTACGCTACCACTTCCAGTTCAACGGTGGATGTGTGTGATTCGTATACCTGGAATGGAACTACCTACACAGCATCAGGAACCTATACTTATTCCATGCTGAACGAAGCAGGTTGTGATTCTACGGCCACTCTGAACTTAACCATCCGTTATGCTAGCACATCAAGCTCAACAGTAGATGTATGTGATTCATATTCGTGGAACGGAAATACCTACACGGCATCAGGACTTTATACCTTTAGTTCAACGAATGCAGCAGGTTGTGATTCAACAGCGACATTGAACTTAACAATCCGTTACGCTACCACTTCCAGTTCAACGGTGGATGTATGTGATTTATATTCGTGGAACGGAACTACCTACACAACATCAGGAACCTATACTTATTCCACGTTAAACGAAGTTGGATGTGATTCTACGGCCACTCTGAACTTAACCATCCGTTATGCAACAACTTCCAGTTCAACGGTGGATGTTTGCGATTCGTATACCTGGAATGGAACTACCTACACAACATCAGGAACCTATACTTATTCAACGTTGAACGAAGTTGGTTGTGATTCAACGGCTACATTGAACCTGACGATTCGATCTGCTACAACTTCCAGTTCAACGGTGGATGTTTGCGACAGCTATACCTGGAATGGAACGACTTACATTGCATCGGGAGTTTATACCTATAGCACAACAAATGCAGCAGGATGTGATTCGACAGCAACACTCAACTTAACGATCCGTTATGCTACCACATCAAGCAGTACAGAGGATGTTTGTGACAGCTACACTTGGAACGGTACTACCTATACTGCATCCGGAGTTTATTCGTATAGCACTCTTAATGCTGCAGGTTGTGATTCAACGGCTACATTGAACCTGACGATCAGAAACAGTTCAACATCTGCTACGACCGAAGATGTATGTGATTCATATTCGTGGAACGGAAATATCTACACGACATCAGGAACCTATACTTATTCCACGTTAAACGAAGTTGGTTGTGATTCTACAGCCACACTGAATCTGACGATCCGATCTGCTACAACTTCCAGTTCAACAGTAGATGTTTGCGATTCGTATACCTGGAATGGAACTACCTACACAACATCAGGAACCTATACTTATTCTACGTTAAACGAAGTTGGTTGTGATTCAACGGTTACATTGAACTTAACAATCCGTTACGTTACCACTTCCAGTTCAACGGTGGATGTTTGTGACAGCTATACTTGGAACGGAAATAACTACACAGCATCAGGAGCCTATACTTATAGCACGCTTAATGCAGCTGGTTGTGATTCAACGGCAACGCTGAATCTGACGATCCGATCTGCTACAACTTCCAGTTCAACAGTGGATGTTTGCGATTCGTATACCTGGAATGGAGCTACCTACACGGCATCAGGAACCTATACTTATTCCACGTTAAACGAAGTTGGATGTGATTCAACGGCTACATTGAACCTGACGATCAGAAACAGTTCAACTTCCAGTTCAACGGTGGATGTTTGCGATTCGTATACCTGGAATGGAACTACCTACACAACATCAGGAACCTATACTTATTCAACGTTGAACGAAGTTGGTTGTGATTCTACAGCCACTCTGGACTTAACCATCCGTTATGCAACAACTTCCAGTTCAACGGTGGATGTGTGTGATTCATATACGTGGAACGGAACTACCTACACGGCATCCGGAGTTTATACCTTTAGTTCAACGAATGCAGCAGGTTGTGATTCAACAGCGACATTGAACTTAACCATCCGTTACGCTACCACTTCCAGTTCAACGGTGGATGTGTGTGATTCGTATACCTGGAATGGAACTACCTACACAGCATCAGGAACCTATACTTATTCCACGCTGAACGAAGCAGGTTGTGATTCTACGGCCACTCTGAACTTAACCATCCGTTATGCTAGCACATCAAGCTCAACAGTAGATGTGTGTGATTCATATTCGTGGAACGGAACTACCTACACAGCATCAGGAACCTATACTTATTCCACGTTGAACGATGTTGGTTGTGATTCTACGGCCACTCTGAACTTAACCATCCGTTATGCTAGCACATCAAGCTCAACAGTAGATGTGTGTGATTCGTATACATGGAATGGTAATACCTACACCGCCTCAGGAACCTATACTTATTCCACGTTAAACGAAGTTGGATGTGATTCTACGGCCACACTGAATCTGACGATCCGATCTGCTACAACTTCCAGTTCAACAGTGGATGTATGTGATTCATATTCGTGGAACGGAACTACCTACACAGCATCAGGAGTCTATACCTTTAGTTCAACGAATGCAGCAGGTTGTGATTCTACAGCCACTCTGAACTTAACCATCCGCTATGCTAGCACATCAAGCTCAACAGTAGATGTTTGTGATTCATATACGTGGAACGGAACTACCTACACGGCATCCGGAGTTTATACCTTTAGTTCAACGAATGCAGCAGGTTGTGATTCAACAGCGACATTGAACTTAACCATCCGTTACGCTACCACTTCCAGTTCAACAGTGGATGTTTGCGATTCGTATACCTGGAATGGAGCTACCTACACGGCATCAGGAACCTATACTTATTCCTCGTTAAACGAAGTTGGATGTGATTCAACGGCTACATTGAACTTAACAATCCGTTACGCTAGCACATCAAGCTCAACAGTAGATGTCTGTGATTCGTATACCTGGAATGGAACTACCTACACAGCATCAGGAACCTATACTTATTCCACATTAAACGAAGTTGGTTGTGATTCAACGGCTACATTGAACTTAACAATCCGTTACGCTACCACTTCCAGTTCAACGGTGGATGTGTGTGATTCATATACGTGGAACGGAACTACCTACACCGCATCAGGAACCTATACTTATTCCACGTTAAACGAAGTTGGATGTGATTCAACAGCGACATTGAACCTGACAATCAGAAACAGTTCAACGTCCAGTACGACTGAGGATGTGTGTGATTCGTATACCTGGAACGGAACTACCTACACAACATCAGGAACCTATACTTATTCCACGTTAAACGAAGTTGGTTGTGATTCTACCGCTACATTGAACCTGACAATCAGAAACAGTTCAACATCTGCTACGACCGAAGATGTATGTGATTCATATTCGTGGAACGGAACTACCTACACGACATCAGGAACCTATACTTATTCTACGTTAAACGAAGCAGGTTGTGATTCTACAGCCACTCTGGACTTAACCATTCGTTATGCTAGCACATCAAGCTCAACAGTAGATGTGTGTGATTCATATTCGTGGAACGGAACTACCTACACAGCATCAGGAATCTATACTTATTCCACGTTAAACGAAGTTGGTTGTGATTCGACGGCTACATTGGATCTGACGATTCGTTATGCTAGCACTTCCAGTTCAACGGTGGATGTCTGTGACAGCTATACCTGGAACGGCACGACTTATACTACGTCTGGAGTTTATACCTATAGCACGCTCAATGAAGCAGGTTGTGATTCGACAGCAACACTCAACTTAACGATACGTTACGCTACCACATCAAGCAGTACAGAGGATGTTTGTGACAGCTATACCTGGAATAGTACGACTTATACTACGTCCGGAGTTTATACTTATAGCACGCTCAACGAAGCAGGATGTGATTCAACGGCAACACTCAACTTAACGATCCGTTACGCTACCACATCGAGTTCAACAGAAGATGTTTGCGACAGCTATACCTGGAATGGAACGACTTACATTGCATCGGGAGTTTATACCTATAGCACAACAAATGCAGCTGGATGTGATTCGACAGCAACACTCAACTTAACGATCCGTTATGCTACCACATCAAGCAGTACAGAGGATGTTTGTGACAGCTACACTTGGAACGGCACTACCTATACTGCATCCGGAGTTTATTCGTATAGCACTCTTAATGCAGCAGGTTGTGATTCTACAGCCACTTTGAACTTAACCATTCGTTATGCTAGCACATCAAGCTCAACAGTAGATGTCTGTGATTCATATTCGTGGAACGGAACTACCTACACAGCATCCGGAGTTTATACCTTTAGTTCAACGAACGAAGCAGGTTGTGATTCTACCGCTACATTGAACCTGACGATCAGAAACAGTTCAACATCTGCTACGACCGAAGATGTATGTGATTCATATTCGTGGAACGGAACTACCTACACAGTATCAGGAACCTATACTTATTCCACGTTAAACGAAGTTGGTTGTGATTCTACGGCCACTCTGAACTTAACCATCCGTTATGCAACAACTTCCAGTTCAACGGTGGATGTTTGCGATTCGTATTCGTGGAACGGAATTACCTACACAGCAACAGGAACCTATACTTATTCCACGTTAAACGAAGTTGGATGTGATTCTACGGCCACACTGAATCTGACGATCCGATCTGCTACAACTTCCAGTTCAACGGTGGATGTTTGCGATTCGTATACCTGGAATGGAACTACCTACACAACATCAGGAACCTATAATTATTCAACTTTGAACGAAGTTGGTTGTGATTCTACAGCCACACTGAATCTGACGATCCGATCTGCTACAACTTCCAGTTCAACAGTAGATGTTTGCGATTCGTATACCTGGAATGGAACTACCTACACAACATCAGGAGTCTATACCTTTAGTTCAACGAATGCAGCAGGTTGTGATTCTACCGCTACATTGAACCTGACGATCAGAAACAGTTCAACATCTGCTACGACCGAAGATGTATGTGATTCATATTCTTGGAACGGCACTACCTATACTGCATCCGGAGTTTATTCGTATAGCACGTTAAACGAAGCAGGATGTGATTCAACGGCAACATTGAACCTGACGATCAGAAACAGTTCAACGTCCAGTTCAACCGTGGATGTTTGTGACAGCTACAGCTGGAATGGCAACACATACACGGCATCCGGAGTCTATACCTTTAGTTCAACGAATGCAGCGGGTTGTGATTCTACTGCTACATTGAACTTAACAGTCCGTTACGCTACAACTTCCAGTTCAACTGTGGATGTTTGTGACAGCTATACGTGGAACGGCACAACTTACACTGCATCGGGAGTTTATACGTACAGCACCCTCAATGAAGCAGGATGTGATTCGACAGCAACACTCAACTTAACCATCCGTTATGCTAGCACATCGAGTTCAACAGAAGATGTTTGCGACAGCTATACCTGGAATGGAACGACTTACATTGCATCTGGAGTTTATACCTATAGCACAACAAATGCAGCAGGATGTGATTCAACGGCTACATTGAACTTAACAATCCGTTACGCTAGCACATCAAGCTCAACAGTAGATGTCTGTGATTCGTATACCTGGAATGGAACTACCTACACAACATCAGGAACCTATACTTATTCCACGTTAAACGAAGTTGGTTGTGATTCTACCGCTACATTGAACCTGACAATCAGAAACAGTTCAACATCTGCTACGACCGAAGATGTATGTGATTCATATTCGTGGAACGGAACTACCTACACGGCATCAGGAACCTATACTTATTCCACATTAAACGAAGTTGGTTGTGATTCAACGGCTACATTGAACTTAACAATCCGTTACGCTACCACTTCCAGTTCAACGGTGGATGTGTGTGATTCATATACGTGGAACGGAACTACCTACACCGCATCAGGAACCTATACTTATTCCACGTTAAACGAAGTTGTATGTGATTCAACAGCGACATTGAACCTGACAATCAGAAACAGTTCAACATCTGCTACGACCGAAGATCTGTGTGATTCGTATACATGGAATGGTAATACCTACACCGCCTCAGGAACCTATACTTATTCCACGTTAAACGAAGTTGGATGTGATTCTACGGCCACACTGAATCTGACGATCCGATCTGCTACAACTTCCAGTTCAACGGTGGATGTTTGCGATTCGTATACCTGGAATGGAACTACCTACACAGCATCAGGAACCTATACTTATTCCACGTTAAACGAAGTTGGTTGTGATTCTACAGCTACCTTGAACCTGGCGATCAGAAACAGTTCAACGTCCAGTACGACTGAGGATGTGTGTGATTCGTATACCTGGAACGGTACTACCTACACAACATCAGGAACCTATACTTATTCCACGTTAAACGAAGTTGGTTGTGATTCTACAGCTACCTTGAACCTGGCGATCAGAAACAGTTCAACGTCCAGTTCGACTGAAGATGTTTGCGATTCGTTTACCTGGAACGGTACTACCTACACAGTATCAGGAACCTATACTTATTCCACGTTAAACGAAGTTGGTTGTGATTCAACGGCTACATTGAACCTGACGATCAGAAACAGTTCAACGTCCAGTACGACTGAGGATGTGTGTGATTCGTATACCTGGAACGGAACTACCTACACGGCATCCGGAGTTTATACCTTTAGTTCAACGAATGCAGCAGGTTGTGATTCAACGGCTACATTGAACTTAACAATCCGTTACGCTAGCACATCAAGCTCAACAGTAGATGTGTGTGATTCATATTCGTGGAACGGAAATATCTACACGACATCAGGAACCTATACTTATTCTACGTTAAACGAAGCAGGTTGTGATTCTACAGCCACTCTGGACTTAACCATTCGTTATGCTAGCACATCAAGCTCAACAGTAGATGTGTGTGATTCATATTCGTGGAACGGAACTACCTACACAGCATCAGGAATCTATACTTATTCCACGTTAAACGAAGTTGGTTGTGATTCGACGGCTACATTGGATCTGACGATTCGTTATGCTAGCACTTCCAGTTCAACGGTGGATGTCTGTGACAGCTATACCTGGAACGGCACGACTTATACTACGTCTGGAGTTTATACCTATAGCACGCTCAATGAAGCAGGTTGTGATTCGACAGCAACACTCAACTTAACGATACGTTACGCTACCACATCAAGCAGTACAGAGGATGTTTGTGACAGCTATACCTGGAATAGTACGACTTATACTACGTCCGGAGTTTATACTTATAGCACGCTCAACGAAGCAGGATGTGATTCAACGGAAACACTCAACTTAACGATCCGTTACGCTACCACATCGAGTTCAACAGAAGATGTTTGCGACAGCTATACCTGGAATGGAACGACTTACATTGCATCGGGAGTTTATACCTATAGCACAACAAATGCAGCTGGATGTGATTCGACAGCAACACTCAACTTAACGATCCGTTATGCTACCACATCAAGCAGTACAGAGGATGTTTGTGACAGCTACACTTGGAACGGCACTACCTATACTGCATCCGGAGTTTATTCGTATAGCACTCTTAATGCAGCAGGTTGTGATTCTACAGCCACTTTGAACTTAACCATTCGTTATGCTAGCACATCAAGCTCAACAGTAGATGTCTGTGATTCATATTCGTGGAACGGAACTACCTACACAGCATCCGGAGTTTATACCTTTAGTTCAACGAACGAAGCAGGTTGTGATTCTACCGCTACATTGAACCTGACGATCAGAAACAGTTCAACATCTGCTACGACCGAAGATGTATGTGATTCATATTCGTGGAACGGAACTACCTACACAACATCAGGAACCTATACTTATTCCACGTTAAACGAAGTTGGATGTGATTCAACGGCTACATTGAACTTAGCAATCCGTTACGCTAGCACATCAAGCTCAACAGTAGATGTCTGTGACAGCTACACCTGGAATGGAACGACATATGCTACATCGGGAGTTTATACCTATAGCACAACAAATGCAGCAGGATGTGATTCGACGGCAACACTCAACTTAACCATCCGTTATGCTACCACATCGAGTGCAATAGTGGATGTTTGTGACAGCTACACCTGGAACGGCACGACTTATACTACGTCCGGAGTATATGCTTATAGCACCCTCAACGAAGCAGGTTGTGATTCTACAGCTACACTCAATCTGACAATTCGTTATGCATCCACTTCCAGTGCAACAGAGGATGTCTGTGACAGCTATACCTGGAACGGCACGACTTACACTGCATCGGGAGTTTATACTTATAGCACGCTCAACGAAGCAGGATGTGATTCAACGGCAACACTCAACTTAACGATCCGTTACGCTACCACATCGAGTTCAACAGAAGATGTTTGCGACAGCTATACCTGGAATGGAACGACTTACATTGCATCGGGAGTTTATACCTATAGCACAACAAATGCAGCTGGATGTGATTCGACAGCAACACTCAACTTAACGATCCGTTATGCTACCACATCAAGCAGTACAGAGGATGTTTGTGACAGCTACACTTGGAACGGCACTACCTATACTGCATCCGGAGTTTATTCGTATAGCACTCTTAATGCAGCAGGTTGTGATTCTACAGCCACTTTGAACTTAACCATTCGTTATGCTAGCACATCAAGCTCAACAGTAGATGTCTGTGATTCATATTCGTGGAACGGAACTACCTACACAGCATCCGGAGTTTATACCTTTAGTTCAACGAACGAAGCAGGTTGTGATTCTACCGCTACATTGAACCTGACGATCAGAAACAGTTCAACATCTGCTACGACCGAAGATGTATGTGATTCATATTCGTGGAACGGAACTACCTACACAGTATCAGGAACCTATACTCATTCCACGTTAAACGAAGTTGGATGTGATTCTACAGCCACTCTGGACTTAACCATTCGTTATGCAACAACTTCCAGTTCAACAGTAGATGTGTGTGATTCATATTCGTGGAACGGAACTACCTACACGACATCAGGAACCTATACTTATTCCACGTTAAACGAAGTTGGTTGTGATTCTACAGCCACACTGAATCTGACGATCCGATCTGCTACAACTTCCAGTTCAACAGTAGATGTTTGCGATTCGTATACCTGGAATGGAACTACCTACACAGCATCAGGAACCTATACTTATTCCACGTTAAACGAAGTTGGATGTGATTCAACGGCTACATTGAACCTGACGATTCGATCTGCTACAACTTCCAGTTCAACGGTGGATGTTTGTGATTCATATTCGTGGAACGGAACTACCTACACAGCATCAGGAGTCTATACCTTTAGTTCAACGAATTCAGCAGGTTGTGATTCTACAGCCACACTGAATCTGACGATCCGATCTGCTACAACTTCCAGTTCAACAGTAGATGTTTGCGATTCGTATACCTGGAATGGAACTACCTACACAGCATCAGGAATCTATACTTATTCCACGTTAAACGAAGTTGGATGTGATTCTACGGCCACACTGAATCTGACGATCCGATCTGCTACAACTTCCAGTTCAACAGTGGATGTATGTGATTCATATTCGTGGAATGGAACTACCTACACAGCATCAGGAACCTATACTTATTCCACGTTAAACGAAGTTGGTTGTGATTCTACAGCTACCTTGAACCTGGCGATCAGAAACAGTTCAACGTCCAGTTCAACAGTAGATGTGTGTGATTCATATACGTGGAACGGAACTACCTACACGGCATCCAGAGTTTATACCTTTAGTTCAACGAATGCAGCAGGTTGTGATTCAACAGCGACATTGAACTTAACAATCCGTTACGCTACCACTTCCAGTTCAACAGTAGATGTTTGCGATTCGTATACCTGGAATGGAGCTACCTACACGGCATCAGGAACCTATACTCATTCCACGTTAAACGAAGTTGGATGTGATTCTACAGCCACTCTGGACTTAACCATTCGTTATGCTAGCACATCAAGCTCAACAGTAGATGTGTGTGATTCATATTCGTGGAACGGAACTACCTACACGGCATCCGGAGTTTATACCTTTAGTTCAACGAATGCAGCAGGTTGTGATTCTACCGCTACATTGAACCTGGCGATCAGAAACAGTTCAACGTCCAGTTCGACTGAAGATGTTTGCGATTCGTATACCTGGAACGGTACTAACTACACAACATCAGGAACCTATACTTATTCCACGTTAAACGAAGCAGGTTGTGATTCTACAGCCACTCTGGACTTAACCATTCGTTATGCTAGCACATCAAGCTCAACAGTAGATGTGTGTGATTCATATTCGTGGAACGGAACTACCTACACAGCATCAGGAATCTATACTTATTCCACGTTAAACGAAGTTGGTTGTGATTCGACGGCTACATTGGATCTGACGATTCGTTATGCTAGCACTTCCAGTTCAACGGTGGATGTCTGTGACAGCTATACCTGGAACGGCACGACTTATACTACGTCTGGAGTTTATACCTATAGCACGCTCAATGAAGCAGGTTGTGATTCGACAGCAACACTCAACTTAACGATACGTTACGCTACCACATCAAGCAGTACAGAGGATGTTTGTGACAGCTATACCTGGAATAGTACGACTTATACTACGTCCGGAGTTTATACTTATAGCACGCTCAACGAAGCAGGATGTGATTCAACGGCAACACTCAACTTAACGATCCGTTACGCTACCACATCGAGTTCAACAGAAGATGTTTGCGACAGCTATACCTGGAATGGAACTACCTACACAACATCAGGAACCTATACTTATTCCACGTTAAACGAAGTTGGATGTGATTCTACGGCCACTCTGAACTTAACAATCCGTTACGTTACCACTTCCAGTTCAACGGTGGATGTTTGTGACAGCTATACTTGGAACGGAAATAACTACACAGCATCAGGAGCCTATACTTATTCCACGTTAAACGAAGTTGGATGTGATTCTACGGCCACACTGAATCTGACGATCCGATCTGCTACAACTTCCAGTTCAACAGTAGATGTGTGTGATTCATATACGTGGAACGGAACTACCTACACGGCATCCGGACTTTATACCTTTAGTTCAACGAATGCAGCAGGTTGTGATTCAACAGCGACATTGAACTTAACAATCCGTTACGCTACCACTTCCAGTTCAACGGTGGATGTGTGTGATTCGTATACCTGGAATGGAACTACCTACACAGCATCAGGAACCTATACTTATTCCATGCTGAACGAAGCAGGTTGTGATTCTACGGCCACTCTGAACTTAACCATCCGTTATGCTAGCACATCAAGCTCAACAGTAGATGTATGTGATTCATATTCGTGGAACGGAAATACCTACACGGCATCAGGACTTTATACCTTTAGTTCAACGAATGCAGCAGGTTGTGATTCAACAGCGACATTGAACTTAACAATCCGTTACGCTACCACTTCCAGTTCAACGGTGGATGTATGTGATTTATATTCGTGGAACGGAACTACCTACACAACATCAGGAACCTATACTTATTCCACGTTAAACGAAGTTGGATGTGATTCTACGGCCACTCTGAACTTAACCATCCGTTATGCAACAACTTCCAGTTCAACGGTGGATGTTTGCGATTCGTATACCTGGAATGGAACTACCTACACAACATCAGGAACCTATACTTATTCCACGTTAAACGAAGTTGGATGTGATTCAACGGCTACATTGAACCTGACGATTCGATCTGCTACAACTTCCAGTTCAACGGTGGATGTTTGCGACAGCTATACCTGGAATGGAACGACTTACATTGCATCGGGAGTTTATACCTATAGCACAACAAATGCAGCAGGATGTGATTCGACAGCAACACTCAACTTAACGATCCGTTATGCTACCACATCAAGCAGTACAGAGGATGTTTGTGACAGCTACACTTGGAACGGCACTACCTATACTGCATCCGGAGTTTATTCGTATAGCACTCTTAATGCTGCAGGTTGTGATTCTACCGCTACATTGAACCTGGCGATCAGAAACAGTTCAACTTCCAGTTCAACAGTAGATGTGTGTGATTCATATACGTGGAACGGAACTACCTACACGGCATCCGGAGTTTATACCTTTAGTTCAACGAATGCAGCAGGTTGTGATTCTACCGCTACATTGAACCTGGCGATCAGAAACAGTTCAACGTCCAGTTCGACTGAAGATGTTTGCGATTCGTATACCTGGAATGGAACTGCCTACACAGCATCAGGAGTCTATACCTTTAGTTCAACGAACGCAGCAGGTTGTGATTCAACAGCGACATTGAACTTAACAATTCGTTACGCTACCACTTCCAGTTCAACGGTGGATGTTTGTGATTCATATACGTGGAACGGAAATACCTACACGGCATCAGGAACCTATACTTATTCCACGTTAAACGAAGTTGGTTGTGATTCTACGGCCACTCTGAACTTAACCATCCGTTATGCAACAACTTCCAGTTCAACGGTGGATGTTTGCGATTCGTATACCTGGAATGGAGCTACCTACACGGCATCAGGAACCTATACTTATTCCACGTTAAACGAAGTTGGATGTGATTCAACGGCTACTTTGAACCTGACGATTCGATCTGCTACAACTTCCAGTTCAACGGTGGATGTTTGCGATTCGTATACCTGGAATGGAACTACCTACACAGCATCAGGAGTCTATACCTTTAGTTCAACGAATGCAGCAGGTTGTGATTCTACAGCCACTCTGAACTTTACCATCCGTTATGCTAGCACATCAAGCTCAACAGTAGATGTTTGTGATTCATATTCGTGGAACGGAACTACCTACACGGCATCAGGAACCTATACTTATTCCACGTTAAACGAAGTTGGTTGTGATTCAGCGGCTACATTGAACCTGACGATTCGATCTGCTACAACTTCCATTTCAACAGTGGATGTATGTGACAGCTATACGTGGAACGGAACTACCTACACAGCATCAGGAACCTATATTTATTCAACGTTAAACGAAGTTGGATGTGATTCAACGGCTACATTGGATCTGACAATTCGTTATGCATCCACTTCCAGTTCAACGGTGGATGTCTGTGACAGCTACACCTGGAACGGCACGACTTACACTACATCGGGAGTTTATACATATAGCACGCTCAACGAAGCAGGTTGTGATTCAACAGCAACACTCAACCTTACAATTCGTAACAGCACATCTTCCACAGAAACAATCACTGCCACCAACTCTTATACATGGCCTGTGAATGGAATTACTTACACAACAAGCGGCACCTATACACACACAGGTGTAAATCTTGCCGGTTGTTCGCATGTAAGCACCTTGATCCTGACCATTGATATAAACGGAGTTAATCTTGATCTGAAGTTATTCCTTGAAGGGTACATTGTCAGTTCCGGTCCAACTATGATGTACAGCACCTTGTATGATCTTGAACAAGGAGGAATGCTGACCGGACCTTATAGCTTTGATGCTACCGATACTATTCAGGTGAATCTTTGGACCGCTGCCAGTGTAGCACTTGGAAATCTTGATCCTGACTATTCAGAGAAGGTCATCCTTCACAACGATGGTTCGGCTTCAGTGAACTTCGCCACTGCCCCTGCCGGCGATTATTACATCGCGGTGAAACATAAGAACAGTATTGAGACCTGGAGCAGCCTTGAAGTGGCCCTGTCTTCTACAGCAATTCTATATGACTTCAGCGACCTGATCACACGTGCTTATGATGATGGCACAAACCCTCCTATGCAGAATGTGGGCGGTGTATTTGCATTCTACAGTGGAGATGTCAACCAGGATGGAACCGTGGATGCTGTGGATATGAATTATGTGTATAATGACAATAACCTTTCCCTCTACGATTACCTTATAACGGATTGTACAGGAGACGGTACGGCAGATGCTGTGGACATGAACTATGTTTATAATAACAATAACCTGTCATTATACTATGCCCGTCCTTATTAAACTTTGATTCTGCATGATATCCGATTTAAGATATCATGCAGAATTTATTCTTGCGATAAAAGCCAGGCTTGAAATTGGAAAGAGCGATTGATGTCAAATATTGTAGGGTTTTCAATCGAGGACTTGGGATTTGATAAATTCATCGAGTATTATCGAGGTTTTTTTAATCCTTGGATAATAATTTGATAATTATTAAGGTGCTAAAAAATTATTCAGCTTTGACTGGATAAAGCACCTCACCACATTTGAAAAAATGATTTCAGCTCAGGCCGTTTAACAGCTTAGCATGATTTTGTTTTAGCACAAATTCTCAGGAAAGAATAGCTCCTGCTTTGATATCATCGACCACACCGGGATCGAGGAGGGTAGTGGTATCTCCCAAATTCGAAGTATCTCCTTCTGCGACTTTTCTTAAAATGCGACGCATTATTTTACCTGAACGTGTTTTAGGCAGACCACGAACCACCTGAATTTTATCCGGCTTCGCAATAGGGCCAATTATTTTATTGACCATAGCTGCTATCTCTTCACGCAACATGGGGATGTCTTCGTGCTCCTTGGTGCAGATCACGTAAGCATATATGCCTTGGCCTTTGATGGGATGTGGGAATGCTACCACTGCCGATTCAACAATATCAGGGTGTTGATTGATGGCATCCTCCACTTCAGCCGTACCGATTCGATGCCCTGAGATGTTCATCACGTCATCCACCCGGCCGGTAATCCTGTAATATCCTTTTTCATCGCGTTTGCAGCCATCTCCTGTAAAATAAAGATCCTTATAGGTTGCAAAATAATTTTGCCGGCAGCGTTCATGATTTCCATAGGTGGTGCGTATCATACCTGGCCATGGAAAGCGAATACAAAGATTCCCTTCTACATTGTTTCCTTCAATTTCGATCCCTTCACTATTTACAAGCAAGGGTTGTATTCCGGGAAGTGGGAGGGTGGCATAACTTGGTTTCAAGGGTGTGATTCCTGCCAATGGAGAAATCAGGATGCCTCCGGTTTCAGTTTGCCACCAGGTATCAACGAGGGGACATCTTTCTTTTCCAATGTTTGTATGATACCAGTGCCATGCTTCCTCATTGATCGGTTCCCCAACGGTTCCCAGTACGCGCAGAGAATCCAGTTTGTAGGGTTTTACGAAATCCAGGCCATAAGCTTCCAAAGCACGGATGGCAGTAGGGGCAGTATAAAATATATTCACCTGGTGCTTGTCTACAATTTCCCAAAAACGTCCGGCATCGGGCCATGTTGGGATTCCTTCAAAAAGTACAGTAGTGGCTCCGGACAGTAGTGGCCCGTAGATAATATATGAATGACCTGTGATCCAGCCAATATCTGCTGTACACCAGTATATATCACCCTGTTTGTATTGGAATACATTTTCAAATGTATAGGAGGTATAGACCATATAGCCACCACATGTATGCACGACTCCCTTCGGCTTTCCTGTGGACCCGCTTGTGTACAGAATAAAGAGCATGTCTTCAGCATCCATTTCTTCAGCCGGACAATCAGCATCGACTTTCCGTAATTCATCATCCCATAAAACATCACGGCCTTCGATGATGCGTATGTTACTATCTGTTCGTTGCAAAACAATTACCCTTTGAACGGAGGGGCAAACTTCCAGTGCAACATCTACGATATCTTTAATTTGAATTTCTTTTCCTCCTCTGTAAGCCCCGTCACTGGTGATCACGATTGAACAGTCACTGTCCTGGATACGGTCACTTATAGAGTTCGCCGAAAAGCCGGCAAACACTACAGAATGTATTGCGCCAATGCGTGCACAGGCAAGTATGGCGACTGCTGCTTCCGGAACCATTGGCATGTATATGCAGATACGATCCCCCTTTTGTGCCCCGTTATTTTTCAAGACGTTGGCGAAACGGCAAACTTGCTCGTGCAATTCACGATAAGTGATTGAACGGCTTTTTTCCTTTTTTGCATCATTGGGTTCCCAGATAATAGCTATCTGATCGCCTCGTTCTTTCAGATGGCGATCAAGGCAATTTTCAGTAATGTTCATCTTGCCATTCACAAACCAATTCACAGTGGGATCAGAAAAGTTCCAATCAAGCACCCGGTCCCATTTTTTTCTCCATGAAAAATGTTCTGCCTTATCTGCCCAGAATGCTTCCGGGTCCTGAATACTTTTTGAATATTCAGACTGATATTCTTCGAAGCTTTGAATTAGAAATGCCATAATCTCTGTATTGAAATGCTAATGTATGAAATTGGATCTTTTTCATTGTGATATCTTGATATTGAGCGATTTCCTCTGTTTTTATGTTTTTTTATCCTATCTGCACATTGCTTCCCGGTAAATGTTTCATTTTTTCAGCTGACGAGTGCGTGACCTGAGAATGATTAAGGAAGATTTTTTACTTTTGGGGCATGAAATTATTTGTCAAGAATATTGAAGGATCAGTGAATGAAATTTTGCTTGAATCCATCTTTAAGCAGTTTGGGGAAGTGCTTCAGACTAAAATTATCTACGATACCATCACCTGGGAATCGCGCGGATTTGGATTTGTTGAATTTCGCAAGAAGGAAGAGGCCTTAAAAGCTATTGAAGAATTGAATGGAAAAGAACTGGTGGGTAAAAAACTCATGGTGTCTGAAGCCATAGAAAAACGTTAAGACTCTTCAATTCCGGAAAGGCGAAAATATTATTCTTATTTATTCCCTAAAACCAGATTATACTTTTACCTGACACATGTCGGCTAATTCATAATTTTCCGTTTTTTTATTGCCTGCTTAGTCATTAAATATAAAACAGAATAAAGGAATTGATTTCCCGTTCAATGTTAATACGGATATGCTCTGCTGTTATCTTTGTTCTGAATGTAAATAAAACGGATGCGATCAAAAGTTGGTAAATTTGTGTTACTCTTCTTTATCTGCGGAAGCATTTTCTCAGCTACATCTTCGAATGCTCAAATACTGGACACTATTCAATACAGTCTTTCTCAAAGGCCCAAACTGTTTTTTAATTTTGTTCCCTTCAATAGTTATATCAGCCAGAACATCGCCACTTTCAGCGGCATCCGGGTTGGATTGAATTATAATAAACGGGTGAAATTCGGTCTGGCTTATTTCGGATTAACAAATAGCTCCGTGGTAAGTCCTATTACGATTGAAGATGACGGGCCTGCCTATACCACCTCCGGAGAGTTGAATTTCCACTTCTTCAGCATCACGGCAGAATATATTTTCTATCATAAGGATCCCTGGCAACTCTCATTTATTCCCTTTCAGCTGGGATTTGGGAGGGCCAGTTATGATTATATCCGCAGGTCGGAAAGTAAACGAGTAAGCACGCATCCGGAATCGGTGATGATTTTATTTCCTGATTTTAGTGCACAATACAGTATTCTGAACTGGCTGGGACTCGGTTCATCTTTAGGGTATCGCTTCTCGCTGAACGGTTCAAAAAATGTGAGGGAAGATTTCAATTCACCTACATTTTCCCTTACCTTGAAAGTGTTTGTGGATGAATTGTACATGATGGCTTTCCCTAATGGATTAAAAGCAAAGACGAAAAGCCGGTAATAATTTTCCTGCATTTATTAAGTTAATTTGTATAGGCCTGTATGCTATCTTTGAGAGGAAATAAAACATGAACAACCCGAATTTAGACCCGACAGGCAGCGATTTTGCAGCTGCCGACAAAGAGATTGAAAAAGTGCTGCGCCCGCAGGGATTCGAGGATTTCACCGGCCAGCCAAACATCATCAGCAATCTATTGGTTTTTGTGGAAGCTGCAAGACGACGTGAAGAAGCACTGGATCATGTCTTGTTGCATGGCCCTCCCGGCCTGGGAAAAACCACTCTGGCTTATATCCTTGCCAACGAACTGGGCGTGAATATTAAAACCACTTCGGGACCGGTCTTGGACAAACCTGGCGATTTAGCCGGATTACTGACCAACCTGGAGCCCAATGATGTGTTGTTTATCGATGAAATCCACCGATTGAGTCCGGTTGTCGAGGAATATCTGTATTCCGCTATGGAGGATTACAAAATCGATATCATGATTGAATCCGGGCCGAATGCCCGCTCTGTTCAGATCAAGATCAATCCTTTTACACTGGTAGGAGCCACCACACGATCGGGTTTGCTCACGGCTCCATTAAGGGCTCGTTTTGGGATTAAATCCCGTCTTGAATATTATGATTCGATTCTCCTCGAAAAAATTGTAAAGCGTTCTGCAGGCATATTGCGCATTCACATCGAAGATATTGCAGCCAAAGAAATTGCAAGACGCAGTCGAGGCACCCCACGAATTTCCAATGCATTATTGCGACGCGTGCGTGACTTCGCCCAGATAAAAGGCAATGGGATCATTGACCTCCCGATTTCCCATCATGCACTGCAAGCCTTAAATGTGGACCAGCATGGATTGGATGAGATGGATAATCGCATCTTGTCGGCCATCATCGAAAAATTCAAAGGCGGGCCTGTAGGACTCACGACTATTGCTACCGCTGTAAGTGAAGAAGCCGGAACTATCGAAGAGGTATACGAACCTTTTCTCATTCAGGAAGGTTATTTAAAACGTACGCCGCGTGGAAGAGAAGCCACTGAGCTTGCTTACAAACACCTTGGAAAGATCGCCCCATCGCAAACCGGCGGACTGTTTTCCTGACATTTTCTATCTGAGAGACAAAGCCGATTGGCTAAGTGGGCATAAGCCATAACCGGCCTGTAATTATATCCTGTTATTCCCAAATTATTCATGAGTAAACAATCCACTGAAGCAATTCGTTCCAAACTGGTGAAGGAGGAAGCATTGCGTCTCGGTTTCGACTTTTGTGGAATTTCACGTGCAGATTATTTAGAGGAAGAGGCACCACGTCTGGAGCAGTGGCTTTTGCAAGACAGGCAGGGGAAGATGGCCTACATGGCCAACCATTTCGACAAACGACTGGATCCGAGGAAGCTGGTTGATGGAGCCCGTTCGGTGATTTCACTTTTATACAATTACTTCCCGGCTGCGAAGCAGGAAACTACAGATGCACCTAAGATTTCAAAGTATGCTTATGGTATCGACTATCATTTTGTAGTCAGGGAGAAATTGAAGGAATTGTTGTTGGTACTACAAGAAAAGATAGGGGAGATAAACGGCCGTGCATTTGTCGACTCAGCGCCTGTATTGGAGAAAGCCTGGGCAAAGAAAAGTGGTTTAGGTTGGATAGGAAAAAATGCAAACCTCATCACACGTCAGCAGGGATCTTTTTTTTTCATTGCCGAGTTGATTGTGGATCTGGATTTCAGTCCGGATGGACCCATTGAAGATTACTGTGGTACCTGCACCCGATGTATTGATGCCTGTCCGACGGAGGCCATCATAAAACCTTATGTGGTGGATGGGAGCAAATGCATTTCTTATTTCACCATCGAATTGAAAGGGGAGATTCCCTTATCAGAGAAAGGAAATTTCGACGACTGGGTATTTGGTTGTGATGTCTGCCAGGATGTATGTCCATGGAATCGCTTTTCCAGGGTACACAAGGAGAAACTATTTGAACCAAAAGCAGAATTGATGCAAATGAAATGGCAGGACTGGGAAGAAATTTCCCGGGATGTGTTTAATAAAATCTTCGATTCGTCCGCGGTTCAGCGAACGGGCTATGAAGGATTGAAAAGGAATCTTGACTTTATCAGGAAAACTTCCTGAATACGTCCATGATAACGTCGGAGTAGGTAGCGAATGACGCTACACACCAGACCTTCAGTAATAATCTTTCTTCCTTTTTGAGGAGTCGCAACGCTTTTATGAGTTCTTTTCGAAACAGACTTTTGTCGAAACTAACCTTGGTCAGAATTTGCTTGGTGTATTCAAACATATTACTAAGCTTGGTTTTTAGTTAGACGAATATACACAACATCCGATGAGCTGTCAAGGATAAATAACGTACAAATCTCATTTTTATTACATCATTTTTTGTGAATAATCTAATACATAGAGAATCAAGTACATAAAATTGAATAAAAAAGGGCGATAAAATTCTTATGAACAGGAGGCGGTGGAAACGAGTATTTTCGCGGTTTATCAGGCATTTTTATTCTGTTTTTTTTGACAATTCTATGATAATCCCGGGTCAGATTAAAGGAATTCCAGGCATTTGATTTTTACGAAAGTGTTTTTTTTCTGAAAGTATCATCCCCTTTCCATAGGATTATTTTTTTCTTCAACCGAAGGCGTTTGGTAAATTAATATTATGATTAAAACTTGTGAAAATTTATTTGGGTAATAAATTACCCCGCTGCGCAGGATGTTGCCTGATGCGACGGACTTCACTCTAAACTTTGCCGTCGCAGCTACGTAAGCAGGAACATCCTGCGTAGCGGATATTACTTTTTAGATGGGAACAATAGCTCTTTTCTTTTTGCAGCTGAAATAAAAGCTAAAGCAGCGGATAATGCTACGGTAGATAAGCTGTCGCAGGGGCTTACACACAACATTTTGCCGAGCTGATTAATTGTTTATTGAAAATGCGAGGGCTGGCATCAACATTCTAAGATTAACTATAGGTCGAATTGTTGGAATTTGTTCAAAAAAAAACGGCCCTAAACAAGAGCCGTTTTATTAATTCCGATGTTGTTTTTTTACTTTTCCAATACAATCTTTGAAGTATATATTTTTCCTTCTGCTGTAATGAGACGAAGTGAGTAGATTCCGGCTCCTAATGTCTCTGTTGAAACAGTTACTTCTGTTCCTGCCATTGACATCTTGAAGCTGCATTCACGACCTTGTTGATCGATCAATGAAATTTGATAAGGAGTATTAGATTCTTCAGGGACCTGGATAATAAATTGACCGCTGGAAGGGTTGGGATAAACAAAAATTGTTCCTGTAGTTTTTTCAGGAGTGAAAATGCCTGTTGGAGATTCAGGTTCATCAATGATATATATCTGAAGGATTTGTTCGATAAATAGTCCACCTGCATCGCTGCTTCGTACCCTGATGCTGTATTGTGCCTTCGTTTCATAGTCGAAGCTTAGTGTACTTGTAAGGTTGCCTGATGAAATTGCGAAGGCAGCATTATCAACATCTCCGGTTCCGCTCACAAGAGTATAGCTATGAGTATCACCAAAGTCGGGATCGGTGGAGGAGAGGCTGCCAATTGTACTTCCTGAAGCCTGGTTTTCAGCAATGGAATCTCCGGATAGTATTAGTTGTGATGGCATTTCATTTACATCGTTGATGCTAATGTTGATGATCTTTTCAAAACTGAGGCCGCCATTATCGGTTGAGCGCACACGAACACTGTAGGAATTATGCGACTCGTAATCAAATGCGGCGATGTTTTGCAGTTGGCCGGAATTAATCGCAAAAAGTCCATTGTCAATATCCCCAATTCCGCTTGCAAAAGAATAAGTATGTGTATCTCCTGTCTCAGGATCCGTGCTCGAAAAGGATCCAATAGTTGTTCCTGCGGCCAGGTTCTCATCCAGGGTATTTGCACTGATACTAAGATCTTCGGGTGCTTCGTTTACATTAAGGACTGCAATGGAGAAGATCTGTTCGAAATAGGCGCCTCCCTGATCTGTACAACGGGCACGAATGCTGTACCATGGTTTATTTTCAAAATCGATGGAGGAATTGCTGAGAAGCTGGTCGCCGGAAAGGAGAAACTGATTGTTATCTACTGAACCGGGACCTGTAACTAATGAATAGCTCAACACGTTGGCCGTATCAGGATCTGTTCCCGATAAGGTAGCGATGCTTGTTCCTATTGCTGAATTTTCAGCAATGGTATTATCGGAGATGCTTAATGACGAAGGGGGATTGTTACTATTAATTTGCACTCTTGCGGCCTCTGAAAACTCCGAATTGTTTCCATTCATATCAATCGCCAGCATACTGATAAAATCCTGTGTGCTTACTTCCGAGAACAGTGTCAGGTCAATGGGTGCATCACCATTTACATCAGTAACAATATAAGTGCTGCCAAGAAACCGCTCTGCCTGGGCCATTCCAGTGCCGGTGAGCGATGAACCTGCATAGAATGCAATTGTGAACTGTTGATTGGGCGTGCTGTTGAAATTGGCTCTGATGTGAACACCTGTATCAACAGAGTCGGCGGAAATATTCTCCGGGTAGTTTTGCAAATTATTGTTCGGATTAGTCAGACTGTCAGGGTCTAAATCCTGATAGTCATTTGGAGTGGATCCATCCCAGGCAAGGTCTATAGAAATGTCATTGATGTTGTATATGATATTGTTGATACAGGAGTTTCCTGTCCCTGACCCAAATGTAATTACACCGAAATCGGCATTGGCAATAACATTCTGCTCCCCGTTCCCTTCACCTCCTAATAAATTATCATGACAATTGCCACCTTTGAATTCCACCCCAACACTTGAACTAAGATTAAGTGTTCCGGATGTATCTGTGCCTATATAATTTCCTGAAACAATATTGTATGATGATTCATCAATAAAGATCATGCTGTTATTTCCCCCTCCAATAATATTTCCATAACCGGCCAGGCCTACGATGTTGTCATGAGATCCATCAAGGATGGCGATCCCATCAGATTGATTTGGAAGTGCTGCACTTGCATCTGCATTTATTCCAATATAATTATTCAGAATTGTGTTGTAAGCTGATTCTGAACCTTGGATATTGATTCCTGCCGAATGATTCCCTGATATTACATTACGCATGCTGATGTATGCACCTCCGATGTTATTGTACGATGAGCTATCCGTTATACCAATTCCATTTCCATTCTGATCTATATCAACAAGTCCGGTTTTATCTGTTCCGATATAATTTCCCTGAATCGTGTTATTAATTGTCATACTGCCACGCAGGTTAATACCGCCGGCGATTATGTTTTGATCTTCCGGATTTGGACCTCCAATAAGGTTATTGGCACTGCCATTTTCGACAGTTCCGCCGATATCTATGCCGGATACACCCGGCAATGGATAGGTTCCTGCAAGGCCGGTATTGCTGACACCAATATAACATCCTTGTATTTTATTTCCATTTCCCTCGCTGATGCTGATGCAGGTGCCATTTGCATTATAGATGGCCATGCCTTTCACGGTACTGTTGCTGCTGATCAAAGCCAGTCCCAGGTTCCCATTACAATTCAGATTGATATTAATCGTTGCGTTATTTGTTTCTCCTGATGTGGCCGTATTCACCGTCGATCCGGCTTGCGCGGTTCCATTCAGAATGACAGGAAATTTTATTTCGGGAAGTTCTGCGTTGCCCAGAATTATTTCTTTTGCTCCCGGAGCCCCTGAAATATTAATATCGATGGTGATCGCCGAATCAGCATAATAGGGTGGCCTTGCATTGGCTTCTTCTATGGCAGAACGGAGACTAATGGTTGTTCCTCCTGCAATTTTAGAGTAGGCATAACCATCACCATTTACCTCATCGCGTGCCGTAGTTGTATTGTCCGTTGTGGAGCTAACTGTGAATCCGGTTACAGTATGTTTGTTGAAATGAATGGGAATCCTGACCAGGTCGCGGTCCGAAGCATTGTTAGCCCGTGTAAAATAGAGATATGCATCTTGTCCGGAGAAAGAAAAATTACGGGATGCATCGGTATGATCAATGATTGAAGGATAGTTGTAGGAGGGATAAGTGGTGCCCCATGTTCCTGTAAAAGCGCGCAGCAATTTTCTTTGTGACCAATGGATCATATCTCCTGAGAGAGAAAAGAAGGCCCCGTTCACTAACACTCCATTGATTATTTGCGAAGAAATTCCTACAAGCATCCACTTGTTGAAAAAGGTATTATAGGTGATGGAGGAACTCATGGTGCCTATGTTGTCATTCAAATCATTTAATGGTGCAAGGATGTGTTCATCCGGATTTACGGATCCGCCTGTATAAGGATTATGCGAGGTCACATTAAATCCTGCACCATCCCATCCCCGCCAGCTTGTTGGATCACTCAGATCGTCAGTTCGGATAAGTCCCACTCCTGTCAGTTGATTTAGCCTTGCTTCGAGATGGATATAACAGTAATAGTATCCGTCTTCCTGGTTATAAACGATGTTGCTGGGATTGAAATACCCACAAGGGCCTTGGGAGGCGGAATAATTATAAGGAAGACTCCATACAAGATGGTTGGGAGCAGAGGCTTGCTGATAGGTTTTTCCTGTATCTGTAGAAACGGCTTGAGTAATGGTATTGTGCCAATTATAATAATTGTAAGATGTGCCAAAGTATTCGTGGTGATTAAGTGAATAAATGGTCACTCCATCGAGTGTATATGGCGATGCAATCCAGGTATGGTAATCGTACTCACTCACGGCGGTGTTGTTACCGGAACTGAAAACCGGACCATTTGCATAATCTCTGCTGAGGTTGTTGAAGTCATTTCCAATCATTCGAAAAGCGTCGTAATGAACGGAAAGGAGTTGAATTTTCCCGGAAGCATCGCGGAATGCGCGTGCGGGAGCATCCGGATAGTCATTGGCGATACCCTGAGTCGAAAAGTCAAATACCGTTTCTGCCGCACTGAGCGTGTCAACCTGATCAGGATATTCCAATTGGGCCTTAAGCGATTTTGTAGCTGAAGCGAAGACAAAAATCAAGGCAATAATTTTCAGTGTGAAGCAGTTGTTGGCTTTCATGGACAAACAAATTAAAAGTGGTTCCCTCAATACGTTTTTAAGCAGCTAAAAGTTGTATAAAACGCAATGACAGCGCGGTCAATTGATAAAATTCATCCGGAATTTTGTCAGAGGTACAGAAAAATGAAATCGGCTTTGTACGATGAGGATGTTTTAAAAGTTA
Organism: uncultured Bacteroidota bacterium; assembly: GCA_963775555.1. Taxonomy (GTDB): domain Bacteria; phylum Bacteroidota; class Bacteroidia; order AKYH767-A; family 2013-40CM-41-45; genus QQVM01. The sequence goes on from CAVZJJ010000004.1 coordinate 85,866, forward strand.
CGCAGGAAAATAAAATAAAAGGGTTCAAGCATTAATAATTTTATTCTGCCGGGCAGAATCTTCGTGTGTAAGCCAATTATACTACGGAGGATTCCGACCGCAAACGGAAGCGATCCGCGCAGCAGACCTTTTTATTTCGTAAAAATAAATAACATTAAAATAAGGGAAAATTATTTTTATTTTCTCTGGATCAACTCTTACTTTTTTCCTTGATGAAAAAAGTAAGCAAAAAAATCAAGACCAATTGATTCTGCCAGCCGCAAGGGCGGACGCTTCCCGCGCAATTGGTCGGGCCCGCGCGCAGCAATGAACAAGCTTGGTGTCATTGAATTATTTGAATTAATAAATAACATGTAGAACAGAATGCACCAATTAGAGCTTGACTAGCAATGGTTTTGGAATTACGAACTAAATGGATTATCCTAAAACTAAATTTAATTATTCTTTGTGAACCTTGTGCTTCCTTCGTGTCCATTGTGGTTTATTTTTACCACTAAGTTCACCAAGGAAGCACAAAGTACACCAAGTGTGGTTTAATAAAACGATAAGATGTGTCATTTAGCTCCAGAATGCTCAACAATAGAGGCCTCAATTATTTAACTTTAAAACCAGGATGTATGCCTTAATGCACTGATTAGAATCCGCCTCCCAACGTTTACGGATTTACGAACTAATGTGATCAAGAGCGGAATCAGAATTCAAAGGAATTATATGAAAAAAATACCACTGATAAAGCAGAATTATTATCCGTGTTGATTACTTGTCATTCCATCGAAAAGAATTTTGATTGAGACCTGCCAGATCGATGACTCTGTCTACAACGGTAGAAGCCAGTTCTTCGAAATTTCCAGGTCTTGAATAGAACGAGGGAGAAGCCGGGCAAATAATTCCACCTGCCTCGGTAATCATTTTCATATTATTAATGTGAATCAAACTGTATGGAGTATCCCGTAATACTAAAATCAGCTTTCTTCTTTCTTTCAGAATCACATCAGCCGCACGGGTAATGAGATCGTTGGATATTCCATGAGCGATGCGGGCCATCGTTCCCATTGAACAAGGGCAGACAATCATAGTTTCAAATTTTGCAGAACCGCTGGCAAAAGGGGCGAAGAAGTCGTTTTTTCCATACGACTTGAATGGTATTTTGTCGTAAGCAGTGTTTTCAAGTTCGAATTTCCATACATCTTTGGCGTTATCCGACATAACGACTCCCACCGTTTCAATTTGCGACTGCAATTGAACGAGTTTATCCAGCAGCACCTTGGCATAGACAGCTCCGCTGGCTCCTGTAATGGCAAGAATGATTTTATGTTTATTCATACAAAAAGGATTTATTGAATCAATACAAGGTAAGAAAAATTCAGGCCTTTGGCTTGCTGATTTTTTTCTGGAATAATCGCCGGTAAATCCACCAGCCAAGAAGAGCACCTATTGAATTGGCAATCGCGTCCCGGACATCACCACTGCGGTTGATGAACACTGTATATTGAAGAATTTCCACCAATGATCCATAAGCAATGCAAAGGAATAAAGTAAAAAGGATGATGTGATTTTTTTCCCAGGGGAGAGTTTTCGCATCTAAAAAACTACGGAGAAGTAAAATAGCCAGAATCGCAAAGATCACCAGGTGTACGATCTTATCGGGTTTGAGCCATTCCAAAAAAGTGAGCCGGGGGATGCGTTCCCCCGGAATGGCGCAAATGATCATGATAAAAAGTGCCCACAGAAAAGTGGGCAGGTGATAGCGAAGAAACATGCTCTACCTTGCTCAGGCCCCAATGACCTTTTGGTAGTCCGCTGCACTGAGGAGCGATCCTGCTTCTGCGGGATTACTCATCTGAATGCGAATCATCCAGCCCTTCCCATAGGGATCTTTATTAATATCTTCCGGGCCGGACTCCAGATCTTTATTGAGGGCGATGATTTTTCCGCTAAGAGGCATGAACAAATCAGAAACTGTTTTCACCGCTTCCACGGTTCCGAAAACTGCTTCTTTATCCAGCGTATCACCTTCTGTTTCTATTTCAACATATACTATATCACCAAGCTCACCTTGAGCAAAATCAGTGATACCAACTACGGCTTCGTTACCTTCTACACGGACCCACTCGTGATCTTTTGTGTATTTAAGGTTTTCAGGAAAATTCATGGCTTGTAAATTTGGGTCAAACCTATTGGAATTTTAGGAATTGACAAAGGAGAAAAAACATATTCTTGATAATAATGTGATTCAGATAGGAATAGCGCTTTAAAGGTGGTTCCCCGCTTCCGCTATGTCAACTGTTTTACTGGGCAAGCGTAAAGCGGATGCTTATACCTGCATTGGTATTGGAAGTCGGGTAACTGGAAGAAACAAATGGATCGTTAGCATTCCAGTCATAGAATGCCCGGATATTAAAGCGATCCGTGATCGGATAGTCTGCACTCAGCTTCACGCCAACTGTCTGGCTTCCCGAACTCGGTTGGTTTGTATTTTCAACCAGCTTCCTTAAAATGGTAGTGTTTTTTCGGAGGTTAAAATCAGCTCTCAGGCTCAAATCATTGGTCGGTTTTCTGCCTCTTCCAATACTGAAAGGAAAGGTGACTCTTTTAATTTTGTATCCAAGTCCGAGAACATATTCAATTCCTCGTACTTCCGTAATCTGTATATTGGAATAGGCAAGCGTAAGTGAACGGTCACGTTTAATCTCAAAGCGTGTCTGCAAGGAGTTTTTCCAGGTGATATCTATTCCGATAAGTGGAGCTAATTGTTCAGCAATTGTAACCTGTTGAATCGCATACAAAGGAATAAAGTTGCCTGCGGTATCTCTGCGTGAAGGTGAATTATTCAACTCCTCATAGAGTAAGTTTTGCGTGAATGAATTGATGCTGTATGTGGACCTGTATCCATGTGACAGACTGAATGACTGGATGATCTTCTGGAAGGCCTTCAACCTGCCCAAACCATCATAGGTCACTCGCCAGTTTGGTCTTGGAATTTTTGGAAAGCGTTCATTCATTTTTAGGGACGGATCTTTGCCTGAATAAGCAGCAAGGAAAGCATAGGTTAGCACTTCTTGTTGCGAACGTCCATAACCTGATTGGTAGCCGGAAGTATCTATCGTGCCCGGAGCATTTGGATTAGTCGAGGCCATCAACATCGATTCGGTAATCAGATTGTTTTTAAAAGTTTCAAAATTCTTATTGGAATAATCTTTCGCATCATTTACAAAATGAGTGTTCCATGTCAGGTAGGAAATGGAAAAATTACCATTTTCCGTAGGACTATAGGAACGGAAAACACCATCCGATCCATATCGGTAGTATTCTGAGTGGGACAGAGTGAAATTCCTGTTACCTGTGATTTCTATTTTCAGGCTTTTAAATGGTTCGGCACTAAGACGTGCAGTAAAATTTTCCTGGTGTGTCGTCGTGAAGAATGAATTCAATGTGGTATCCGTCGTCAACCAATTGTATTTAACGGCTTCCGGTCGAGGATCTTTTTGAGAGCCTACGAGGAATCCCCATCCGGGCGCTCCTTTTTGTCCGTTAAAGTTCAAGTCCTGGCCAAGAAATTCCGGAGTACCACGGAATCCCGGTAACATCGTTCCGTCTGTCTGACTATAAGAAACGGCAGCGTTCTTCACCATCATTAAAACTTTCAGGAATTCCTTTAGTACCGGTTCCAAGACTGGTTTCTTAGCCACTTTCATGGTATCGTTCTGAGCATTGAGACTGTCTTTCGGTAGTTTAACTTTTACAGGTCGCGCCGATTCTCTTCCTCGTGATATTGTTGGTGTGTTGATTTTTCTGAGGTAACCAATTTTATTATACAGGGTAGTAAAGGTAATACTGGCATTATACTGCATCGTGAGTGAATTCTGAATGGTATTCGCCCATGGATTCGGCTTGATCAAATCATCAATTGAATCCCGGTAAAGCGGAGAGGACTGCCAATTGTAATTACCCCCATAGCGTATGTTTCCATTGAGCCAGTCCAAAATTGGCACCTTGTTAAATGGTACATTATAAGTAAGGTTCAGGCCATGATGATACTGCGTGAGTCGTCCCATACTGAACAGGTTAGATCTGACGGAATCTCGTTCCTCTTTGGTGTCTAGTCTCCCTGCAGGTTCATCGATAGTGGCGCGGGCATCCGAATTAAAATCAAACTTAAGGGACTTAGTAAAATCCCATATCAGACCATAGTTTCGCTGCATCGTATAGGTCTTGATAAAGGTAGGTTCCAGTATGAAGGCAAGTCCGGAATTGTTGCGTAGTTGTGTCTCCGCATAAGTTCGGTCCAGACTGAAGCGGAAATTTAAACCGGAGGGAAGCGGGTTAAAATTAAAATCTTTGATGAGCCTCAGGCTTTTTTTACTGAGACTTTTCGATTTTTCAAAAGGCGTGATCGGCTTTGATGAAGTGTTAAAATTGTAACCTACTACGCCTTGATAGGTTTTTGCAAGACTGTATTCGATATTATAATTGCGTTGATAGATCTCTGTATAGGCATAGGCAAAGTTCAGGTTCTCCACATCGTATATATGGCTTTTTGCTCCACTGCGGGTTTTTACTTTTCGTACATTTGTAAAATTCAGATTTTTTCTTTGGGTATAGTCCTGCACTTGTTTTTTTACCGAGTCCCGGGTTTCTGTGTTAGGAGCGGCATCAAGGGCTTTGCTGAGTTTTACATCCGGATCAAGAGGATTGTATTCGGGGTTAATAAACATTTCACCGTATCCAAAGTACATTGGGACTTTTATTCCTGATTTTTCAGGCAGGAATTTTCCCAGCTCAAGGGTTGTAGCTATGTCGTAGGAAGATCTGGTTTCTTTGTCGCGTTCACTCACCTTCTTCTCGATACTTCCCCATCCTGCAGTACTGCGCAGTCCTGTGACGGTAAACGTACCCAGATCGGCCAATTTTGTTGTTACGCGGGCAGTGGCTGCCCAGCCGCCTTTTTCATCAAAGTCAGAAAGACGTAATTCATTCACCCACACTTCAGCACATATTTTTGGCCCGTCTCCATTTGGATCTTTTGGATTTCTTACTCCGATCATAATGGAACGAACACTACTTAGGTTCGGCGTTCCTTTGATGATGATTGTCCGGTCTCCATCCGTTACGCGGAAGGGTGTGAGAAGAGTTACCGTAGAGTTAGCAAGAATTGCATTGTTGCGAAGCAACTTCGCGTCCACCAGTTTTTCCAGATCGATTTCCATATTATTCCCTTCCGGCCAAACTGATTCCCGTGATATGGAACCCCATGGTGATATAATCAACGGAATTTCATATTCATAATAGTTGTCGTTGAAGTCGCTTCCCAGGCGCACAAATGCATGCAAATCTCCGTTCTGAAGGTTATCACTTGCACCTGCAGATTCAGCATGGATAAACATCTTCAGTTTTTTGTACGCACGAATATCCACTTCCGTGTTTTTGTAAGCGGCACGACCATCTCCATCCGGTAGTTCACACACCCTCAGCACGAGCGACTGTTCATTCAAGGTGGACAATTGTGTAGTGGAGATGTCACGTTCTTTTTCAATGCCCGGAGGAAGAACATAAGGAATTGGCTGACGGCTTCCGTTCTCTTCGACACTTACGGATGCAATGTCAAACTGCGTACTTCCGGGTACTTCCGGAGTCGGGCTGTATTCTCCGGGCTGTAGCAGAGAGAAATTATAACGGCGCCATTCACCGCGAAGGAATTCGAGTTTTGCAAAACGGCAGACGATCGGCGATTCAAAACGTTTCATGAACATCCGCACAAAACGGATATTTTGTAAATCCACTTCACCAATTGTTTTCTCCGGCGATTTCACAGGAATTTTAAACTGATACCATTTTATGGTGCCGGTGGTGTTGTTGGCAAAACGTACAGGCGATTCAATCATATCGGTGATATAGTTTTGCCCGACAACCATTTCGGATTGCTTGACGTTCACCTTGTACTGATAGTAGTTCTCGCCGACATCCATGTTGTTGTCGCGGTTGATATCTTCTGCATCAGGAATGGAGGTGGCAGTTGATTGCACGCCATTGATTGTTCCGTTTGCAGGAGAATTTCCCTGATGGCCATTATAATACTTATATCTCTCCAGCGGAGGTGCATCGATTGTGCTGAAATTCGGATCTAAAAAATACTTATAGTCATCGTTAGATGGATCGGCTTGTGCATTTGGAAGGGCGGCAGGGAAATTCGCACTTATAGGTCCCAGGAATTGATTTTGGAAAAACGTTCTTTCAGCATCATCATCCAGTCCATCCAACCCAACGTCTTGTGCAGTACGACTGGCAGGGTCATTATCGAAAGCGTTCACAATGGATTGCTCGATAGGGTAGCGTCCCCAGGCAGAATTGCCGACGGTATAGTTGTTTGTGGAAGCGGGTAATCCGTTCTCAAAACTTTTATGTCCGTCACGCAGGATGTCTTCCGACAAGCTACCCAGGTTAAAATATAATTCTCCACCAGTGCCATCGTTCAGGGTTCCGTCTGCAAATGGATCCATCATCCAGAACTGGATAAATTCAATGTTACTTGCTTCAAAATCATTCGTCTCAATTTTACGCATGATTCCTCCCCATCGGCTCAAGGGATCTTTGAGTGTACCATCTGCATTCATACCGGAAGAAATACCGCTGAGTGGGAGTACATCGTAATTATAGGGCCCTCGTTCTTCCGGATAGAAGGCCACGTTCATACAAGTAATTGTTTGCGGACCGTTCGGTTGAGATTTGTTCGGAAAAATTTCAGCCTGCGGAATTTCCCGGACAAAATTGTTACTCTGGTCGTTCTCATCGATGTCGGGAGGCGTGATACCGCCCTGGTCGCGTTGGAAAAGAGGGTCAACATAATACCAGGCAGTTCGGGCACGGTTAAAGCCATAGACCAGACTGTCGTTGTATTGGCTTTCAGGGAACATACCGGGTTCAGTTTGTCCCAAAGGCGTACTTGCTAAAAACCAGCTGCCCGGATTTTTCATGTCAAGTGGAGTGATTGCACCTTCAAAGTCATCCACATAAGAAGTACCGGCAGCACCAACGGCTTTAGAGTGACCGGGAAATAATTTAGCGACCTCTCCACTCATTGTGATAGTGGACGTCTCCTTCGTATTGTAGAAGGGGAGTTTGTCAAGCATTTTGGTTAGGAAGCGGGAATCGGTCCGGTAATTACCATCTACGCCTACCATGGTATTCGCGATAGGTTCGTCACCAATGTTCACTTTTTGCGTCAAAGGCCGCTCCTGCAGATAAAGTACTGTAGCCCCTACCTGTAGGTCTTTATTGAACACATAGTCGAAACGGCCTCCGAGCATGGTTTTCGTTTGTAGGTTGAAGAGGGAGCTGCTTTCAAGGGAGATGCTGATGGGTGTGTTAGAGCGGAGGATCCCTTCGTCGATGATTTTCACACGTCCAAGAGTATAATCAACGGTGTACTCGACATTCTCTGTGAGCTGCCTTCCACCTGCCGTGACTTTCACTGAACCCTGAGGAACGTTGATTGCATTCAGAGGAATATCAGATCCGGCTGAACTTTGATAAGTTCCGCGGAGACTGAATTTGTTTTTTTCCGGCTGCTGTTGAGCTGCTGTTTTCGTGGAATCATATAAGGCATAATAGCCGTACTTGTCGGCAAGTGTGGTATCCCCGCAGAACTGTTGGCGGAGGTAACTGCCAAAAGGTTCCCTTACCGGAAAAATAATCCTTCCGGACTGACTGTTGATCGTAATTCCATTTTGGAAGTCAAAGAGTCCGTCTGGCTGAGGATCACCATTTGTATTCAGATCATCCAGGTTGAGAAGGCGGATAAGCGGGACACCTTGAACGTCTGTACAACCATCCGGTATGTAATTAATATTGCCGCCAATTCTGTCATCCTGATAAAGCACATCAAGACGGAACCGGTCACGCGAGATATTATATCCGTTGAGAGAATAAATATTCTTCATCATGAGATCCCAGGTGTAATACTTCGGAGTAAAGTTTGTACTGCGGATCAATTTCACGAAGAGGGCTTCCGGTGGCACGGCGATTGCGGAAGTAGACAGTTCACCTACCTGGTGTGCCTGTCCTCCATAGGTATATTCATAGGCAACAGCCAGTACCTGGTTGGGCTCGAGTGTGGTGTTTAATGATATATAACCCAGCTGTGGGTTCAGAGTATATTCATTCGGTTGAAGCATCCGTGCATTCTCTACGGTCTCAAAGTTTCGGGTGCGCGCAAAGCCGGTGGATGCAAGGGGGTCCAGCACTGAAGAAGCATTGGAAATCAGTCGCAGGCTTGCAGTTGGAATGGCTCCGTAAAGAAGATTATTGGATGAGTCGGAGGGTATAATATAGCTGAAGGGAGGATTGTTCGAGATGAATGGAATATTCTGATTGGGATCCAGCGTATATTCTCCAAGGTCGGAGAAGGCGACAATGTTCCTGTTTTGATTACTCTGGGAAGAGACGAAAGAACGTGAAGTAACCCATACTTCAAGCCGGGTGATATTTACGCCGGATGCAATATGATTCAGGTCACGGAGACTATTATCGTACTGATCCTTGAAATACTGAGCCAGGAAGAAGTGGCGGTTGGCATCGTACTGATCCGATTTAATATCGAAAGTCACAGTTTGAGCGCCACCCTGTACTTCGATGTTTTTGGTTTCACCTTTTTGCTGCGAGAACACACTCGTCACTGTCAGCTTGCCAAACTGCAACTGGGTTTTAATCCCAAACAAACTTTGCGAACCCGTGATGAGCTGTGTACTTAGGGGCAGAGTGACGTCTCCTGCTTCGATTTTTTTGATGATATCATCCTCGTAACCGGTGTATTCGAGTTTCACTTTATTCTCGAAGTCAAAAGTGGCTTCGGTATTGTAATTCATGGTGAGCTTCATCTTGTCACCGATGTTGGCGATGACATTCATCTGAATCTTCTCCTTGAAATCGAATGTGGTTACAGTCCGCTGTTTCTCCGGAAGAGCCGGATTTTGGTTCTTCGCGACGTTTACTGCAAAATTTAATTCAGCAGATCCCTGTGGCCGGATATCAATGGTATTTCCGCCAAAGATGCGGTCGAATGCTACACTGTTGACGGTAATCTTAGGGGCAAAGGCCTTTTTGGTAAGCTTATCATCTTCTGAAGCTCTTACTTTCCAGTAATCTTTTGTGCTCTTATTAAATTCGTGATCCCAAAATTCATTGAACGACATATAGGAAGGATTCCTGTAGAACATCTCTCCAATGTTATCGTTGATGTTATATCGGTTGTTGTCCGGATCGTACTGAATATCAGTTTTAATATTCGAAGGATCGTTGAGATATAAAGGACTATTGTCGACCGGGGCACTATAAGGATCAGTGATCCTATCCTTGAAAGGATAAGGCAATGCAGTTGTATCAGAATCAGTAGGAAGTAAAACAGCGGCATTGTATAAATCCCCGGAAAAGCCGACAGGCATATCGGCTCCCCAGACTACCCCCATCAGGGAAAGTACAGTTCCGATCCCGAAAAAGTAAGCTATATAATTTTTCAATGCCTTTTAATTATTTGACTAGCAACCATATGGGTAAAGGTTCCCCCGATAATGCCGGATTTTACAAAGGCACTAAAATACTTTTTTTAGGCTATCATCCTGCAATTTCATCAAAGTGCTTTTAGGGCTTGTTTGATGAGGTCTTCCACGGATGCAGAGGGACTGGTTTTCAACAAAGTATCCAATGTTTTATCGACCGAGTTCCTGGTGAAGCCCAATGTCACGAGGGCTGACAGGGCTTCATCTTTTACCTTTAATGAAGAATTAGCAGAAGGAACGTGCCCTTCTTTACGGAGTTTATTTTTCAATTCAAGAATAACACGCAATGCGGTTTTCTCTCCAATGCCTTTGATGCTTTGGATTCGTTTCGCGTCATCCTGAAGAATATACGTTTCTATTTCGGCAACTGTCATGGAAGAAAGCATCATTCTTGCCGTATTGCATCCAATGCCGGAAACGGTAATTAGCAGACGAAACAGGCGACGTTCTTCTTCATCTGCGAAGCCGTATAACGTATGTGCATCCTCAGATATTTGAACATGTGTCAAAATTCTTACATTTTCTGCATCACTGATTTTTGTATAAGTATTCAGTGAAATGTTAACAATATATCCAACACCGGAGCATTCAACGATGATGCTGGCCGGATTTTTTTCAATTAGCTTTCCGTGGAGATGGTTGATCATGGAGGTGCTTGATTTGAGTGGGCATCAATCTTTTTTTGCCGATTATGACCTGGCTGATGGTGCTGGAATCACTTTGCGGAATGATGCGTTCCCTGCGAAATTAGCAAATTGAAGCTGAACTCAGACATGTGTTAAAAACGATTTTTCAGCACGAGAATTCTGCAAATTGCTTAATTTCACATTGCTTAATGATGGGTCAGAATGCGACCTGTGTTGATGGCTTTGAGATTGAATTAATCCAATAATTTCCAGGGGAATCAACCCTGATCAAAAAAATCAGATTTCATTTTAATTGAAAAATCTATAGGCTATGAAAAAAAATTACTTTCTGTTATTGACTGCATTTTATTTCTTCAGCATTTCCGCTGCACTGGCATGGGGACTGGATGTTGCGGTCAACGCAACGAACCCACGTGGACAGACATCCGTAGTGGCGACTTCTGATGGAACCTTATATGCAAGTGTTCCGGAGATTTCTTTAAACCCAACTTACGCAATGTCTATTTATCAGTCCAATGACAATGGAGCCACCTGGCAACAACTCAATATGGGTGGAGGTAGTCCGGGTCAGATAGTGTTAAAATCAAAGATGCTGGTCACCGGAAACGATACGGTAGTTTGTGTCTTTCAAATCTCAACAGACATTTACACACTGAATATCATGACCGGGGTACTGTCTTCTTTCACTACTTTAAGTGCACATGATTTTGATGCAGTTGCATCACCAAATAACAATTCAATTTATTTATTCGTTGATGCCTCTGCCAATTCCAACCTGAACAGATATTCTTCTACGGATGCGGGTCTCACCTGGACAGGAAGCACTGCTCTGGTTTCGGGTGATGCGGCACGTCCGCGTGTTTATATGTCTGGCACGAGGTTATTTCTTGCATACTTTGGTTCGCTTCAGTCGGATGTGGCATTGTCAAAAATAGTTACAGCATACTATAATGAAACCGGTGTGGGTACATTGGTGTCTGTTGGTGGAAGTTTTCAGGATATCGTTACCAGCACGACTATTCGTAAACATCAGTTTCAACCGGTTGATGTAGGCGGAAATGCATGGTTTTTCTGGACAGAAGGGACCAGCCCTTCTGTATTGAAGTGTCGGATCAGTCTGGATGGCGGATTAAATTACGGAGCGGAATTTGTGATTTCCGGAAGTCCTACAATGGAGGTTGAAGTTTTCGACGCGAAACATTTTACCAATCCGGTTACCAGCGGTGTGCAGTTAGCATATTATGCCGACAGTGTGCAGTCCGGAACAGCCGATCCATTTACTGAGAGTATTCAGTTTTCTTCGGCCGATATACTTTCTCCGCAGACATTTTCCTCTCCTCAGCAGATCAGTGACCTGACAGTAGATGCTTCCAGTGCAAATTATAATGTGACGCTGGTTACTTATGTGTTTTCCTTTAGCGAGGCCTCCGGCATACTCTGGGTGGAGGATGATGGAAACATTTCGTCATTGTATTATGATGCCAGTTCATCAATTGTCAATGGAGTTGGCAGTCTGAATGCTGCCGAATTTTCCTGTCGGATTTTTCCAAATCCATTTAAAAGTGAATTGAACATCAGTTGGGAAAGCAATCAAACAATTGATTGCTGCATTCGATTAATGGATGTGAATGGCCGGATACTTTTTCGCCGTGACGGTGGGTTTCCCGTGAATGGAAAACAAGAACTCAAGCTTGATTTTCCTGAACTGGCAGCAGGAGTATACTATCTGGGAGTAGGTGATGCAAGGCAGGTACACTATAAGAAGATAGTGAAGATGTGAGTTTCACTGCAAAGCAATTAAGATGCATAATATGCTTGTGCCCAAAATTGGAATGTCCGGATTTAATTTCTTAAGCTTGATACCGGATTCGGCAGCAAGCTTATCTTGAGTTCTTCCTTGACTGTGCGTCTACAACGGCTATGGTCACCATGTTTACAATCTCCCTGACAGAGCTGCCAAGTTGCAATATATGTACCGGCTTTTTCAGTCCAAGCAGAACCGGTCCGATGGCTTCCGCTGCACCCATTTCCTGTAATAATTTATAGGCAATGTTTCCGGCATCCAGACTAGGGAATATGAGCGTGTTGGCACCTTCATTTGAAAATTCACAGAATGGAAAATTATCGGAAAGCAATGCCGGATTCAATGCAAAATTTGCCTGCATCTCACCATCCACCAGCATTCCGGGATATTTTTGGTGAAGTATAGCAACAGCATCACGAACTTTGCGCGCTCCGGGATCATCCGATGCACCGAAATTGGAGTATGATAAAAGCGCAATCCGGGGACGGATATTAAATTGCTGAACGGCCCAGGCGGTAAGTACTGTAATCTCGACAAGATCTTCTGCCGTAGGGTTCATGTTGATAGTCGTATCGGCGAAAAATACGGGTCCTTTTTTTGTGACCATGATATACATTCCGGCCACTCGTTTCACTTCATCCTGTGTTCCAATAATCTGAAGTGCCGGGCGGATGGTATCACTGTATTTTCTTGTCAATCCTGAAATCATCGCGTCGGCTTCACCTTCTTCTACCATCATGGCGCCGTAGTAATTCCGCTCATTCATTATTTTTTTGGCTTCATAGAGAGTAAATCCACGACGCTTTCTTTTTCTGAAAAACAGTTCACCGAAAGAATGTCTTTTCTCCTCTTCCTGCCGTGGATCAATGATTGGAGTATCACCCAAATCAAGGTTGTTCTCTTCAATTAATTGGCGGATACGCTGGATGTTTCCAAGAAGAATGGGTTTTGCAATACCTTCATCACGCACGATTTGTGCAGCTTTCAGTATTTTGTATGAGTCAGCTTCGGTGAATACTATTCTTTGAGGATGTTGTTTTGCCTTGCTGGTCACCACCCTTATTAGTTTATTATCCAGTCCCAGTCGTTTGCTCAATTCATCAACATACTGGTTCCAGTTGGTGATTGGAGATTGCGCCACTCCCGATTCCATTGCTGCACGCGCCACGGCAGGTGCTACCGAGAGAATAAGGCGCGGATCAAGTGGTTTAGGGATGATATAATCAACCCCGAAGGTGATATTCTTTTTGTTGTAAGCCAGGTTCACTATTTCCGGAACAGGTTCTTTGGCAAGGTCGGCGATGGCCCGGACAGCAGCCAGTTTCATAGCTTCATTGATCTGTGTAGCGCGTACATCGAGTGCGCCCCTAAAGATAAAAGGGAAACCAAGGACATTATTTACCTGGTTGGGAAAATCAGAGCGTCCTGTAGCGATGATGATATCCTGACGCGCTGCTGCGGCTTCGTCGTATGGGATCTCCGGGTCAGGATTGGCTAGAGCGAAGACGATGGCATTTTTAGCCATTGATTTCACCATATCCTGGTTTACGATATTTCCTTTTGAAAGACCAAGGAAAACATCGGCATTTTTCATCGCATCTTCAAGGGTGTGAAGGTTCTTCTTCGTGGCGAAAAATGTTTTATTTGCATCAAGGTCTGTACGATCGGCACGCAAAACACCGGTACTGTCGAGCATGATGATGTTTTCTTTTTTAGCACCTAATGCCAGATACAATTTAGCGCAGGAAATTGCCGATGCTCCTGCACCGCTTACAACAATGGTAACTTTTTCTATTTTCTTTGAAGCAATTTCCAGTGCGTTCAGCAAGGCTGCAGCGGTAATAATTGCAGTACCATGCTGATCATCATGCATGATAGGAATATTGAGCTCCTCTTTTAACCGACGTTCAATTTCAAAACACTCGGGCGCTTTGATGTCTTCGAGGTTAATGCCACCAAAGGTGGGTGAAATCGCTTTTACAGTTTGTATGAATTTCTCGACATCCGTCTCGGCAATTTCAATGTCAAAAACATCTATATCAGCAAAAATTTTAAAAAGCAATCCTTTCCCTTCCATCACCGGTTTGGATGCCTCCGGACCGATGTTCCCAAGGCCCAGCACTGCAGTGCCGTTTGATATTACAGCTACGAGATTTCCTTTAGCCGTGTATTTATAAACATCTTCCGGGTTATCTGCTATCGCTAAACAAGGCTCAGCCACGCCCGGTGAATAAGCAAGTGAAAGATCCCGTTGCGAACTGTAAGGTTTAGTAGGTACCACTTCAATTTTACCCGGTCTTCCGTGTGAATGATAATCGAGTGCCTCCTGATTTACTTTTTGTTTAGACATAATTTTATTTTGGGGTGATAAATGTACTAATAAAAAAGCATCTGCCGAATGACAGATGCTGCGCAAGTATTAGCTCCAGGTAAAATTCTAATATCGGTGGCTGAGAATTAGAAGGATAGGACCGATAGATTGTTTTAAAAAATATTTTTTAGACATTGATTTATTTTCATGCATTTTGATAATCCGGCTGCAACCGGAATCATCCTTTAGAACAGATCAAGTTTAATAATTCTTTTTTTTAGAATAAGCAGCACTTATATTAATACTATCAAATACATTAATTCAATAAATAACTTTTTTCAGAAGGATTTTAAATTATCCTCATGAACAAATTAACAAATTTCATTCAACTATTCCTAAATGATTTTCGTCATGTAGGATTATTATCAGATTCATATATTAATTCCACCTTTAGTAACAAGCTTTTTAGCCAAATTTAGCGGTTTTAAACCATAATTTCATTGTTCTAAAAACAATTAAAAGTCATATTATTGTATTTCAAATTCATGTCATGAATAAAAAAGTAGCGCTCTCTTTTATTGTCATCTTATTGATTGCAGTGAAACCAATTCTGGCTCAGGATGAAGGCAGATTGCTTCCATCGGTTTCGATTAAAACATTGACCGGTGAAGTTTTTAAAACTGAAAATTTCTCGAATGATGGTAAGCCCATGATCATTGATTTTTGGGCTACATGGTGCAAGCCATGTATAGAAGAACTGAATGCGATTCATGATGACTATACATCATGGAAAGAGGAAACAGGTGTCAAGCTGATTACAATATCTATCGATGATGCCCGTACGATGAGCCGCGTTTTACCCTTCATCAATGGAAAAGGATGGGAGTATGAAAATTACATTGACCCTAATGGCGATTTCAAACGCGCCATGAATGTAAATATGCCTCCTCACACATTTGTTCTCAACGGAAAAGGTGAAATTGTATGGCAGCATGTTGGATTTACAGAAGGTAGTCAGGAGGAACTCATTGATGCTGTACGGAGTTTAAAAAAATAATTGGATAAGCTCCGGTAGAATTCAATGATTGAATTTCTTTCATTGGAGACTTCTTGGTTCCGGAATTTTTATGATGAATCCATAAACAAGTTCATTGTCAGAATTCCTCTTAAGTATAGAGCGAAAAAGAAATATCCGGAATCATGGAAAAAGGTTCCAATCTGTTTGAATGATTTGAATGAGTAGTACCTAACCTAATTATTGATAAGGCGTGAAAGAAAAATATTTACTCATTTCCCTGCTATGCTGCATTCTGCTTGGTTCGATAGAAGCCCTTGCACAAAATAATTCTCCGATCCATGGTAATTTTCAGATGGACGCGCAATATTACTTTGAGGATTCGCTTATCGGCGCACCGGATGTTCCTGAAAAACTTTTAACAAACGGCTTCGCGAATTTTGAATACGAGAAGGGAAATTTCTCGGCTGGACTTCGCTATGAAAGTTACCTCAATCCCATTCTTGGCTTTGATTCCCGCTATCAGGGAAGCGGCATTCCTTACCGTTACCTGAGATACAAAAAAGAGGATCTGGATGTGACTGCCGGTACTTTTTATGAGCAGTTTGGCAGCGGATTGATACTACGTACCTATGAGGACCGCGGACTTGGTTATGACAATGCTATCGATGGTTTCCGTGTTAAATATGTTCCAATCAGGGGCGTTTCCGTGAAAGGACTGATTGGCCGTCAGAGGTCGTTTTTTACAACAGGCGAAGGAATCGTTCGCGGTGTAGATATGGAGTGGAATCTTAATGAGTCATTCGACTCCATGGCAGCCAATAAAACCCAATGGATTGTCGGAGGAAGCTTTGTAAGCAAATATCAAATTGACCAGGATCCTGTCTATATTCTTCCGGAGAATGTGGCTTCAGGTGCAGGGCGTATAAGTATGATTTCCGGTGGATGGAATGCAAATGCCGAATATGCCTATAAAATAAATGATCCTTCTACAGATAATGGATACATTTATAAAGATGGTCAGGCACTTCTTGTCAACCTTGGATACACCCAAAAAGGTTTTGGTGCCACACTGAGTGCCAAACGAATTGACAATATGAGTTACCGGAGCAACAGGAATGCTTCCGGCAACGATCAGATGATTAATTATCTGCCTGCACTTACAAAGAATCACACCTATTCATTGGCTGCCTTTTATCCCTATGCCACACAGCCCAATGGTGAATTTGGAATTCAGGCTGAGCTCTTCTTTAATCTAAAAGCCGGATCTAAATTCGGTGGCGAGTATGGTACAGATATTAATATTAATTACAGCCGCGCTCAGGCCATCGACAAAGCACCGATAGATACAACCGGAAACCCTGATGCAATAGATCTTGGTTATACCTCCAGTTATTTTAAATTAGGTACAGAAGTTTATTTTAAGGATTTCAACATCGAGATTAGCCGCAAGCTGAGCAAGAAACTCCGCATGCACCTGATGTACATGTATGAGCATTACAATAAAGCAATCGTTGAAGGACATGCAGGCGACCCCATTGTATATGCACACATTGGAGTTCTGGAATTGGGATACAAAATCAGCAGTAAGAAAAATCTGAGAACGGAAATCCAACACCTGTATACGAAACAAGATAAACAAAGCTGGGCATTCCTGTTAGCCGAATTCAGCATCGCACCTCACTGGTTTATTGCCGGTTTTGATCAGTACAACTATGGAAATGACAATAAGGATCAGCGCATACATTATTTTACAGGTACTATGGGCTATACCCGCAAAACCAACAGAATCACCTTTGGTTATGGAAGGCAACGCGCAGGAATTTTTTGTGTTGGAGGCGTATGCCGGAATGTTCCGGCATCAAATGGATTCCTGATGTCTATAACTTCAAGTTTCTAATTGATGGAACTGATTCCTGAGAGCTATTCAAGAATCATCCATTGAAATGTTATCAATAAAAAAAGTGAATGCAGATTGAAAAATTTCAAGACGCGGAAAAAGAAAAAATACTAAACATGACCAGAAAGATATTTAAAGCCAGTGCTGTCATCCTGTTGATGCTTACCGGCTTCATGGCTTGTGATAAGATTGAAGCCCCCTATAAGGACAAAGATGCCGTTGCGTCTACAGAAGGTATCGTCTACCTGAGTGATGCTGAAGTGGTAATAAGCGGTGATACTTTTTCATTCCCTGCTGATAATTCAACACCTCCTAAAAAAGTGCTTGCAGAAGATTATACAGGAATGCTTTGTGGCAATTGTCCTTATGCCGGTACAAAATTGAATGATACCATTCGTCCGGGTTACGGCGACCGCCTGATTGTGATTTCTGTGCATGCAGGTTTTTTTGCCGCACCATGTCCGGGTGGTTTTGCCTGTCCTGCGACCCGTCCCGCAGGAGCTTTGGAAACAGATTTCAGGTGCAGCGCGAGTGACGACTGGGATCTGTTCTTCGGAAATTCAAATGCAGGCAATCCTAATGGTTTGATTGACCGGATGGATTATGCTACAAGGCAACACATCAAACCTCCTGCAGAATGGACAGCAAAGATTCAGACAAGAAGTCTTCTTACTTCTGACTTTGGATTAAGGATCCAGCGGCTTTATGATACCGCTTCCAAAAAACTGAAAGTTGCTGTTCAATCGAGATCCATTGGAGACCAGAGTGGCTCTTACAAATTGCAAATTGTGCTTGACGGAAGACAGCATTGTAGACTGGCAATACTGGTATCCTCCGGTTACTCCCGCTGCGGATCCTGATTACCTGCATCGCTATGTGCTCCGGAAAGCAGTGAATTCGAATTTTGGAGAAGAGATAAGCAATGCTGGTTTCAATAATGGTGATTTGGCGTTACGCGCTTACAATACTACCGTGGATTCAACTTGGTCAGAAAAAAATATTCGTATTGTGGCATTCATCTATGATGCTGATCACTTATGAAGTAAAACAAGTGGAAGAAGTGAGTTTGATGCCTTAAGTGTTTTTGCATCATAGAAATTGAAAGTCCATGAAGCAAATTCGTTTTCTCATACTTTTTTTATGCCTGATTTCAACGACGGTCCAAGGACAGGATTTTCATGCAGGCTTACGCATCGGTTTATGTGCCAGCCAGGTCTCGGGAGATCAATCTGAGTGGATTTGATAAGGCGGGAATTATTGCCGGTGCATTTGTAAACAGGAAAATTTCTTCTAAGATTTCTTTGCAGATGGAGATGGTATTTATTCAAAAAGGCAGTCGACGCCCGGTTTCAGAAACTGACAATTCATATTACAGAATGCGGCTTCATTATATCGAAGTTCCAGTGCTTGTTCAATATCACTTTTCACGAAAGTTAGGACTCTTGGGTGGCTTATCAGGAGGGGCACTGATTTTCTCAGAGGAGAATGATCAACTGGGTGAAATACTATATGCTCCGCCGTTCAATAAATTTGAGCTCTCCTTTCATATGGGAATGCGATTCCGTATGTCGGATCATTGGACAGGCGATCTCAGGTACAGCACTTCTATTACCCCGGTCCGCGATTATCAAGGATCTTACAATTACAATTATTTTGACCAGGGACAGTACAATGAAACCTTGCAGTTGGGCATGGAATACACTTTTTAGGGATTCCGGGTCAATGGATTTCTGCGTCTCCGTTAAACCCCAAAAATCATCATCCGGCAAGATTTCCTGTTTTATATGAATTAGTTCATTCTTTGTATATTCGTGCTGTCCCGCCATAGACCGGTGACAGTTTTAATGATGAAATCAATCGGAACAGATTTTTTGGATAGCCCTGCTATTGACCAGGTAGGAGTAGAGGAGCGGGTATCGCGCCTGACAAAACGAAGCATCAAGAAAGAATCCAAACTTGCCGCGCTAAAACTTGCTCTTAGTATGGTCGACCTGACTACACTCGAGGCAAAGGATACGCCCGGTAAAGTCAGGCAGTTGTGTACTAAAGCCATGCATCCTCATGATTTAGTCCCCGGGATTCCTCAGGTTGCCGCTGTTTGTGTGTATCCCACCATGGTGAGTATCGCCAAGGAAGCACTGAAAGGGTCTAAAGTGAAAGTTGCCGCAGTGGCTACTGCCTTCCCAAGTGGTATGTCAACCAGGAAAGTTAAGCTTGAAGAAACACGTTGGGCAGTAGGCCAGGGTGCGGATGAAATTGACATGGTTATTTCACGGGGCCATTTTTTACAGGGAGAGTATAACTATGTGTTCGATGAAATTGCCGCGGTAAAGGAATCCTGTGGTGCGGCTCATCTGAAGGTAATCCTGGAGACAGGCGAATTAAGTACACTGGATAATGTGCGGCGGGCCAGTGATATCGCCATGCATGCCGGTGCGGATTTTATTAAAACATCTACGGGAAAAATTCAACCGGCTGCCACGCTTCCTGTTACACTCGTAATGCTGGAGGCAATCCGTGACTTCTATTATCAGACCGGAAAGAAAATCGGGATGAAGCCTGCCGGAGGAATTGCCACTGCGAAATTAGCCATTCAATACCTGGTCGTGCTTCGTGAGACACTTGGCGAAGACTGGCTGAATCCAGACATGTTTCGCTTTGGGGCAAGTACATTGGCCAATGATCTGCTCATGCAGATTGTGAAAGAACATACAGGTGTGTATCAGTCCATCGATTATTTCTCCAAAGACTAAATCACCCCTGGGTTATTATATATATAGCGGTCCATCCGATTCGTTCTCCGGAACAAAAGAAATTTTCAAACCATGAAGAAGAAAAGTAAAAAGCCAGATGTAAAGTTAAAGTTCAACAGTACCTGGGAATATGCACCTGCACCGGAAAGTAAGGATCACGTTAAAATGAATGAGAGGTACGATCTTTTCATCAATGGAAAATTCGTAGCCCCTGACTCAGGAAAATATTTTGACAGCATCAATCCGGCTAACGAAAAAAAGTTGGCACAGTTGGCAGAAGCCAATGAAAAGGATGTTGACAAAGCTGTGAAAGCGGCCCGCAATGCTTATGAAAATGTATGGAGCAAAATGCCTGCACGTGAACGTGGAAAATATTTATTCCGGATTGCACGCGTGATGCAGGAAAGAGCGCGTGAACTTGCCGTCATCGAAAGTATGGATGGAGGAAAGCCGATACGCGAATCAAGGGATATTGATGTGCCCCTGGCAGCTGCGCACTTCTTCTACTATGCCGGTTGGGCTGATAAAATTGACTATGCAGTCCCCGGATCGAAATCAAAATCTATCGGAGTTGCCGGACAAATTATACCCTGGAATTTTCCTTTGCTCATGGCTGCCTGGAAAATTGCTCCAGCATTGGCTGCCGGTAATACCGTAGTTCTCAAACCCGCAGAGACAACCTCACTCACCGCGATGAAACTGGCAGAGATCATGCTTGAAGCTGATCTTCCTCCCGGAGTGGTGAATATCATTACAGGTGCCGGTGCAACGGGAGCTGCACTGGTAAATCATCCCGGCATTGACAAAATCGCTTTTACCGGCTCCACAGAAGTTGGAAAGATCATACAGAAAGCCATTGCCGGAACAAAGAAAAAATACACGCTTGAATTGGGCGGAAAAGCTGCCAATATAATATTTGAAGACGCGGCAATTGATCAGGCTGTGGAAGGTATCGTCAACGGAATCTTCTTCAACCAGGGGCATGTATGTTGCGCCGGATCACGCCTGTTTGTACAGGAGTCTGTGATGGACATTGTATTGCGCAAATTAAAGGACCGTATGGAAACCCTGATTGTAGGTGATCCACTTGATAAGAATACCGACATCGGTGCAATCAATTCAAAGGAGCAATTGGGAAAGATCAAACAGTACCTGAAGATAGGAGTGAACGAAGGTGGAGAAATGTATCAGCCATCCTGCTCTATTCCCACAAAAGGATATTGGTGCCGCCCGACTTTATTTACCAATGTTTCGCAGTCATCGCGCATTGTGCAGGAAGAAATCTTCGGACCTGTTTTGGCTATACAATCATTCCGTACAGTAGAGGAGGCCATTGAAAAAGCAAATAATATTCCATACGGACTAAGTGGTGGAGTATGGACCGACAAAGGGTCGAAAATTTTTAAAGTTACTTCTCAGCTGCGCGCAGGAGTTATTTGGGCAAATACTTATAACAAATTTGATCCAACATCTCCTTTTGGAGGATACAAAGAGAGCGGAGTCGGACGTGAAGGAGGTTTGCATGGCTTGATGCCTTATCTGGAATTGGTTTAGGCCACATTTGCAATATGAATATCAGTGTATGATTGATTTAATGATGAATGATAAAAGATGCTAAGATGGATTCAGCTGAAAAACAAAAAACAAAAACTATCAACGGAGTAGAGGCGAATGGTCAGCCGGGCAAAGGAAGCCGTATTGATGTAATGAAGACCTATAAGATATACATCGACGGGAAATTCCCCCGTACAGAATCGGGCCGTTATTATATCTTAAAAAACAAAGAAGGTAATACACTGGCCAACATCTGTGAGAGCTCGCGCAAAGATTTTCGTGATGCCGTAGTAGCAGCACGCAAGGCACAGCATGGTTGGGCGGCACGTTCGGCATATAACAAGGGACAGATACTTTACCGCATAGCAGAAATGCTGGAGGGTCGCCGTGATCAGTTTATTTCAGAGCTGGAAGAACAAGGAGCAAGTCCGGTAAAAGCTGCGGCAGAAGTTGATCTGTCAGTTGATCGTTTGGTTTATTATGCAGGATGGAGTGATAAATACCAGCAGGTTTTTAGTTCTGTAAATCCTGTAGAAGCTTCTTACTTTAATTTCTCTCTTCCGGAACCAACCGGAGTAGTATCCGTTTTGTCTCCCGAAAATTATGGATTGATTGGTTTGGTTTCTACTATTGCTCCTGCGATTGTAGGAGGAAACACGGTGGTTGTTTTAGCTGCCTCAGAGAAACCACTTTGTGCCGTGACTTTTGCGGAGGTACTTCATTCTTCAGACGTTCCTGCAGGCGTAGTCAACATTCTTACCGGACACAGGGCGGAGTTAACTTCTCATTTCTCAAATCACATGGACGTGAATGCCTGCATCTATACAGGAAACGATGCAGCCGACATAAAGAAAATTCAGGAAAATGCTTCATTGAATGTGAAGCGGCCACTTATTTATTCCAAGGATGACTGGATGGTGGAAAATTCGCACAGCCCTTATCGCATCATGGATCTTCAGGAGATTAAGACCACCTGGCATCCGATTGGGCAATAAGCAGTGTGGGTTTAAAAAATTTCCCCTAGGCCCTCGAAATAATTATGCCGGACATTCCCGGGCTGTTTGATTTACAAATCTGTTTTCATGAGTGATATTTCTCCATTATTTTCTCATCAGCACCGTGTAAAAAAAAATGATCGCAGCCGTTTAATTGGTCAACGGCCCTTGTTGATCTGGTTCACCGGGCTGAGCGGTTCAGGGAAAAGTACACTTGCCGGAATGCTGGAAGAGGAACTTTTTAAGAAGGGAGTAAAAACTATTTTACTGGATGGTGATACGATGCGACAAGGTCTGAATAAAGACCTTGGTTTCGATGATGCCGGTCGTAAAGAAAACATCCGGAGGATCGGGGAAGTATGCAAACTTTTTAATGAGGCGGCATTGGTTACAATTACCGCGTTTATATCTCCTTTTAAAGCCGAACGTGATTGGGTGAGATCATTGTTTGAAGCCGGAGAATTTGTTGAGGTTTATGTAAATACTCCGCTTGAAATTTGTGAAGAGCGCGATCCGAATGGTTTGTACAAGATGGCTCGTGAGGGTAAAATCAAACAATTTACCGGAATCGATTCTCCCTATGAAGTTCCTGTAAGACCTGAACTTATTATTGATTCTGTGAGAAATCCGGCCGATCAATGTGTATCACAAATTATTGATTTTGTCCTCCCCGGGATCAGGCAACTTTAACGACAGCATTTAAGTATGGCAGGTTTTGCAGTCCCGATTCAACTATTTTCTTGTTGATAACCCCTCTCTTTCTATAATTTTATGATATCCTGAATTCGGAGGATCCCTGGAACTCAGATATTTCTAATGATAAGTTCTTGACATCATCTTATTACAAATCCCATAGGGATGAGCCTACCGCATGAGATTAAAATTAATATCTTCGCTTTGGATCAGAATCCGGAATTAGATCAGAAAATTCGGAAAGAACTGAAACCCTTGCTGTACTTTATACTTAGCACCGGAGCATTCGAAAATTGACAGAGCTTATCTTATATTGAATATGTTTAGTTATAACCTGGATCATCTGAGTGCGCTGGAATCCGAGAGTATCTATATTCTCCGGGAGGTAGCTGCACTTTTTGAACGTCCGGTACTTTTATTTAGCGGAGGGAAAGATTCTATCGTTGCGTCTCATCTCGCAAAAAAAGCTTTTTACCCTGCAGCTATTCCTTTTCCTCTTCTTCACATTGATACAGAACACAATTTTCCGGAGACTATACTATTCCGGGATCATTGGGTGAAAGAACTTGGTGCAACACTCCTGGTCCGTTCAGTTCAGACCTCCATTGACCAGGGACGTGTAACTGAGGAGAAAGGTCTTCATGCCAGCAGGAACATTTTACAAACAACAACGCTTCTGGATGCTATAAAAGAGTTGCGATTTGATGCAGCGATAGGAGGTGCAAGGCGTGATGAAGAGAAGGCCAGGGCGAAGGAGCGATTTTTTTCGCACAGGGATGAATTCGGACAATGGGATCCTAAGAACCAGCGGCCGGAACTCTGGAATTTGTTCAACGCACGAAAGAAAGCGGGAGAGCATTTCAGAATTTTTCCGCTTAGCAATTGGACTGAATTAGATGTATGGAGATACATACTGCATGAAAATATCGAGATTCCCTCTCTGTATTTATCACATAAAAGAAAAGTGCTTCAGCGCAACGGACAGTTGCTTGCATTTGCTGATTTTATGCAATTGGGGCCGGATGAGAAAGCGGTAGAGAAAATAGTCCGCTTCCGGACAATCGGAGATATGACCTGTACCGGAGCTGTTGAGTCTTCTGCATCGACTATTGAAGAGATAATAGGTGAAATACTTATTTCTTCAACAACCGAACGCGGGACACGTCATGATGATAAACGATCGGAAGCTGCAATGGAAGATCGAAAGCGAACGGGATATTTTTAATTCAACACTTGAGGTCTCTTTGTAAGAATTTGTGTTAATTATTTTGAAAGCTCAGATTCTTTGTTTCTATTTGTCTTATGCGAGTAATCTGATATTCTTTGTTTGAAAGCAAATTTTGAAATATTTCTTGAAGTTAACTCTGTAGCTATTTGGATAAATGGGAAAAAGAAAAATGAAACCAAGAAGAAAGATGATATATCAACGAATCCGATTTTGCTTTTTATTAGTCTGCCTTCTAACGATAGGCGATATTTCTTCTAATGGTCAACAGCTGGGTTTTTTGAAGTATTTTTATTTTAACAACACGTTATCGTACGCTGAAGATTTAATTGTTACCCAAGATTCTGCTTTAGTTTTGACGGGAAAAGCTTGGAAACCTTCGCATCTAGGAAATTATTATATTTTGAAATGCGATTTAGATGGTGATACTATTTGGTACCGAGAAGGCACATTATATGACCCTTTGAATCCTTTTTCAACAAGTGATAATTTTGGATATTTTGTAAAAGAACTTCAAAATGGGAGTTATGTCGTTGGAGGTATAATTGAAGGAACTGTTTTGAGCATGTATATAATTGGTTACTCTCAGTCAGGAATCAAGGAATTTGAAAAAACATACTCTATTTCCGGATACAGTTTCTATCCTGAGACCATGACACAAATCGACTCCTCGCTTTTTTTCTTTGGAAGAAAATGCGATTCCGTTTGTGCGGATGTATTCTTTAAAACGACTTTGAAAGGAGATAGTTTAAGCCTGATCGAATCTAACAATTATAACATTGGTTTTCACCCTAAAGCTTCTGTAAAAAACAGTTTATTTGATATAATTACGGCTGGGAATAATTTTGATTCTATTCTCGGAATCAATCAGCCTTCATTAAAAATCATTGATACGACAGGTATTATAAGCGACGAATATGTTTTTCCAGGGACGGTAGATGATATCGCATTATCAGTTCAATGGACCATTGATTCAATGCTACTCATAACCACAAATGAAGGGAAATTAGTAAAGGCTGAACCAACAGGGGCAGAAATTTGGTCAATACAATTGCCAGGTTTCAATGATTTTTGTGAAACAATAATTGTCAATGCTCATCAATATTTAATCATAACAGAATTTATAACATTTACATGGATTGATTCAGCAGGAGTGCAATTAGATTATAATAATTATTATCCAGGATTTAATGGCTATAATAGCGGAGCAATTGTACTAAATGATAAAATTTATATTACCGGTAGCGATCAAAATCCCGGGCCTCCATTATCATCTTCTACATTTCTTATGCAAATCTTGGATTCTAATTTAACTAACACTAATAATCTATCTCTTTACAATTCTGATTATATTTTTCCAAATATTATTTCAGACAGAAATGAGTGTCATTTTAAAATAGAAACTACAAAAAGGTTGAAAAGTGTGAGTATGTATAATAATTTGGGAACGATTGTATCTACAAATGAATTGTGTGCAAATTGTACGGAATTTTATATTGATTGCAACAAAATTTACCCGGGGCATTACATTATGAAAATTTCATATCACAACGGTGATTATAGTTTTCATAAAATTTTGTTAGTTCAATAAAATTTCATCACTGACCGGATCTACAGAAAACTTCGTAGAATTTTTATTCAAGTTAACAAAAGTATAAGGCCATAAATGCATTTATCTTTTTTAATTTAGAATTTTAATCCAATGAATACTATGAGAAACAAGCTACTCTTATTAATTGCATTTTTGACCTTCAATTTTATTCAGGCACAACCTCCTACTAATAAGTCTTTATATGTCGAATTTTTTGGTAGGGGAATATTAGGAATTGACATCGATGGAGTTTCAGGAAATGAAAGAGAAGATAAACTTTTGCAATATGCATTAGACAATGGGTTTAATTCTCCTGATCACCGGAAGTACAGGGATCGGGAAAAGCTACCTGGCATCGGCCATCGGGCAACAGGCCTGCACGCTCGGATATCGGGTTATGTACCTGAACGCTACCAAACTCTTTTCAAAATTAAAGATGGCCAAAGCAGATAGTTCTTACATTAGCGAAATAGCCAAGCTGGAACGTCAACACCTGATCATTCTTGATGACTTCGGCATACAGCCTCTGGACGCACAAAGCCGTTCCATGTTTATGGAGATCATCGAAGACCGACACGGCAAATGCTCCACGATCATCACCTCGCAAGTCCCGGTAATGAAATGGCTGGAAGTAATCGGAGGACAAACCATCGCAGATGCGATCATGGACAGGTTAATACACAACGCACACCGGATGGAACTTAAAGGAGAATCGTTGCGAAAAAAGCAGCTTAATTAAAGTAGAAAATCGAACCTAAAAAACAACTAATTTTAACAAAGCAAAATGGCATCCAGAGTCTTCATACGGTCCTTGATATTGGTGGGTCAGTTTGGCGCGGAATAGGCGGACCACTTTGCGCGGAATATCCACTTGACAGAATAATCTCGAATTCATAGTTATAATTAATATGGCAGAATAATTAGTATCAAGATCAGATTCAGGGTTGATATTTCAAAAATTACTACTTTAAAAAGAATACACATATTCAAAAATTATTATTGACAAAAATGTGTTGTCAGATCGGCTAGGTAGTTTAATTGAGTTCGAAAGTAGTGATACAATGTCTGACATTTATCCTAGTATAAATAGTAGAGATTTCAGAATGAGAATTCCATACTGAGGCAATCTTGATCAATAGTTTAGTTCTGATAACATCAAATTGAATGGTTCCATTAGGACTTCGATTATTTATTCATCTTCAATAATTTTATGCAAAAATATTTTATTTTATACGTTTTGTTTGGGATTCTAATTTGCTCAGACTTAATTGGCCAAGCTGTTCGGTTTAATCAAATATATGGTAACGTGCTTGAATTTAAATCCTTGTCATTAACCGAAACTCCGGATGGCGGGTATTTAATGGCAGGGGAAATGTCATTGAGCAATGGATATGATTATGTAATTGTAAAAACAGATTCTTCAGGAAATGTACAGTGGCTCAACAGCGGGAATCGATACGATGGGGTAAATAACACGAGTACTATATCATCAATAGTATATTTGGATAACTACTATTACTTATTTGGAGGAATCGTCGTAAATCAGGCGCAATTTGATTTTAAAGCATATTTGGTCAAATGCGATACGCTTGGAAATATTGTCTGGGATAAAGTTGATTCAAGTTTGTCATCGTTTGGCACAAGAATAGTTAAATCAACTGATGGAAATTTATTATTTACAGGTTATGTTGTTGATACTATATTTGGAATAAAACGAAATTCTTGGTATGGTAAAATTGACACATCGGGTTCACTTTTATGGTCTTCGGTAATCCCGGATACCAGTTTGATTGAAGCTTCAGATATCATAGAATCAAATAGCAAATATATTGTTTCTTCAAATGCATATAGAGATACTGGTTTAGCGACCATTTATGGTTCCATATTAAATTGTGTTGACAGTTTAGGATATGTTTATTGGAATTATTCAGAAAAGGATACGAGCGCAAACGGTATTTCAAATATTCTTCTTGACTCAGGATATATTTACATTGGACAATTTTACAGACATAATTTCTATGCCCAGAATAGTTATAATTCAAGCATCATTAAACTTGACACTTTAGGCAATTTTATTTTGAGAAATGGGTTCTCAAATTTATTGTATAGAGGAAAAGGAGCAAGTGTGTACGTTACTAAAACAAGCGATCATAATTTATTTGGAGTATGTCAAGGATTAAATATTGTTAAGATTGACAAAAATGGAGGTGATATCTGGAAAACCGAACAGGATACACTTTTCTATGAAACGCAACAGTCGATATTGAATTCTAAAGGCAATCTTGTTACAACTGGGTATATTACTTTATCTGGCAATTTGCAAGTGCCTTTTTTAATTGAATTTATTGATACTACTTTAACAAATATATCTGCAGTTCTCGATGGAGTAAAAGTAAGCATTTTCCCAAACCCATTTACAACAGGCATATATGTGCACTCAAGTGTTATCGAAAACCGAGATGGAGAGGTTTACAACTCTGTTGGTTCGTTATTGTTGCGCTTCAATATTAATGTGGGTCTTAATTATATTGACCTTTCAAACTTGTCGAGTGGGGTCTATTTTTTGCGCGTTGTGAATAATCATTTCGTAAGTGGGTATAAAATAATCAAAAACTAATAAACATTTATAATTTAAGTGTAAGCATTTTAATAGCCGTGTTCAACCAATAAGTGCAATTTAAAGATTTAAACTTTCACCTTGGGACTTTTAATTGTCCCAGGTGAAAGTTAAGCTGAGAAGCTTCATCTTTGGATTGCTTATGTCAAAAAACTACACCCATCTCAACTCTGAACAAAGATATCAGATTGAAGCCTTATTAAAAAGCGGAATCGCTCAAAAGGATATTGCGAAAATTGTAAATAAATCGCCATCCACGATAAGTCGAGAACTTAAACGGAATATACCAAAACGTGGAAGAGGAGCTTTGGTTTACACAGCTGAAAATGCACAACGGAAAACGGATCATCGGCATCAAATCAAAATGAAAAAAGAAAGATTTACCGATGAAATGAAAGTGTGGACGCGTCTCTGGATGAAGAGTATAAAATTCAGTCCGGAATTAATTCATGTCGTTGGCAAAAATGAGTTAGGGGATTTTGTCAGCCACGAGACCATTTACAAGTGGATTTGGCGTTGTAAGCAAAGTAATTGTAAGGAAGATAGACAAGACAAGAAACTGTATATGCACTTAGCACATGGACGTAGAAGAAGAAAGCGCGGATTAAGAAGAGATAGCCGGGGTATTATTCCAAACCGAGTGTCTATTGAAAATCGTCCGAAAATCGTAGATAAAAGAAAGCGCTTGGGAGATTTTGAAGTAGATCTGATGATGGGAAAAAATCATCAGGGAGCTTTGCTTGTAATGACGGATCGGGCATCTCTGAAAACCAAACTCACAAGGTTAGCCGGGAAAGACAGCATCATAATAAAGCGCGAAATTAAACGTAGATTAATCTCATTAAAGGGAATTGTTAAAACACTTACATTTGACAACGATAAGGCATTTAGTAAACATGAATCGATAGGAAAATCGCTGAATGCTACTACCTATTTTACCCGGCCTTATACCTCACAAGATAAAGGAACTGTAGAAAACAGAATAGGATTAATCCGCAGATTCTTCCCAAAGAAAACAGACCTATTGAAAGTACCTGACATAGATGTTCAAATAGTAGAATCAATAATTAATAACAGACCAGTAAGAAAATTTAATTATCAAACACCTAACCAAGTCTTCTCACAAAAAATTGCACTTATTACTTGAACTTACAATATTTTAATCAAGTACAAAAAAATAAAAAACATGAAAAACAAAATAATTATTTTATGTGCTTTTCTGTTGGTGAGTTTTATTGAGAATTCAAAAGCGCAAATTAAGGGTATGTATGTTGAGTTATTTGGTAATTATATACTTCCAAATGTTAATCCGGCTCTAAGGTCGAATGTAATTGATTATGCAAGAGACCATTCTTTTAATTATTTAATATTGTATGATTTGGGCGGAACAGTTTTTGATAGGATTAATGTTTCAACTGGTTCTACATTAACAACCCAACAGGAAGCATTAAGAGATTTTATTATTGATGCAAAAAACCAAATAACAGATTTGCAAATTGGAGTTTCGGATGGGGTTTCTAATGGAGCTGGAGGACCAAACAAGTTTTTCGATAACATCGTCTGGTTCAACAATGTAGTTAATGATCCGTTTAAGGCTGTTGATGTTGTAAGCTCCCCCAAAATTCGGCCAATTAAAAGTAGGGAAATTTAAAACAAATCTCTAAATTTAATGAGCCATGAAAAAATCAAGATTTACCGAAACACAGATTGTCAACATACTGCAGCAGTATGGACAAGGAAAAAAGGTGTCAGAGCTGTGCCGAGAGTACGGGATCTCTGAGCAGACGATTTACAACTGGAAGGCCAAGTATGGCGGGATGGATGTAAATGAACTTAAGCGGGTGAAGGAACTGGAAGATGAAAACTCCAGGTTAAAACGCATTGTAGCCGACATGACCCTTCAGATTGATGCCTTCAAACACGTGTATGAAAAAAAGTACGGCGGCCTGCCGAAAGGTTAAGTTTTGCCAGAGCAATGGTAGAGGAGAAAAATCTATCCATTCGACAGGCCTGTCAGTTGGCAAACATAGCTCGGAGCAATTACAGTTATGTAGCCAGACCAGATAAAAATGAACCGGTACGTCAGCAACTACAGTCGCTCATTGAAAAACATCCAACCATAGGATTTTGGCAGAGTTATTTTCGCATTCGTAAGATGAATTTTATTTGGAACCACAAACGGGTGTACAATGTCTATACACAGATGGGATTAAACATTACCAGGAGAATGAAAAAGCGTTTGCCGGCACGAGTGAAACAAATGCTCTATCAGCCTGATACTATCAATCAGGTCTGGAGTATTGATTTCATGAGCGACAGCTTATGGGATGGTCGTAAAATACGCCTGTTAAATGTTCTGGATGATTTTAACAGAGAAGTGCTGTGGATAGAAGTCGATACTTCTCTGCCGACTCTTCGGGTCATACGGGTGTTAGAAGCCTTAAAAGAAATGAGAGGACTACCTAAATTAATCCGTGTTGACAATGGACCTGAATTTATCTCGCATCAGTTGGACCTCTGGTGCAAGGAACATGGCATTACGCTTTTGTTCATTCAGCCGGGCAAACCTACACAGAATGCCTTTATAGAACGATGCAACGGGAATATCCGGAGGGAATTCTTGAATGCGAGTATTTTTAAATCTCTCGAGGAATTTCGTACAAAAGCGGAAGCATACAAAATGGATTACAATTATTACCGGCCACATGCGGCATTGAATTATAAAACGCCTATTGAAATGAAAAACATGAAATGTGATGAGGATGTTGAAATGTTGACAAGTCAATCCAATGAAATTAAAAGAGACTTATCAATATTTCAATGTCCAATACAATTAAATAATTAACTTCGATTCTCCATTTTTAAATGGCCTGAAAAAAAGGGGAGCTTACACTTTGTCGGGAGATCAGTACATGTTGTATCCAAATCCTACGACAGGTAAAGTAACATTGAAATATAGGATCGGCTCCGAAGATAATGCAATGTTGAATGTTTACAGTGCTTTGGGTGTTTTGGTTTTTTCTACTAAATTAGAGGTAGACAACGATCAAGTGGAAGTAGACCTCTCCAAAGTTATGCCTGCATTGTACCACTACAAGATCATGGTGAATGATGAACAGAAAAGACAAGGTATGATTTCAGTTATTCGATAATGCTTAACCCTACCCATATAGAACTTTTGCGCTTCACAACTTGTGGAAGTGTTGATGATGGAAAAAGTACCCTCATCGGCCGCTTACTTCTCGATACTAAGAATATCATGCAGGACCAGTATGATTCTATCAAGGAAAGTAGTGAGCAACGAGGATTGACTGAAGTAGATCTTTCTTTACTAACCGATGGTTTACGTGCTGAACGAGAACAAGGAATTACAATTGATGTAGCTTACAGGTATTTCTCTACTGAGAAAAGAAAATTTATTATTGCAGATACACCGGGTCATATTCAATACACCAGAAATATGGTCACCGGTGCATCAACTGCTAATCTTGCACTTATCTTAATTGATGCTCGTAAAGGGATGGTTGAGCAGACATGTCGCCATGCCTTTATCGCTTCACTGCTTCGTATTCCTCACATGGTCGTTTGCATTAATAAAATGGACCTTGTTGATTACGATCAATCAGTATATGATAAAATCGTAGATGAATTCAGGATGTTTTCGTCACGCCTGGATGTGCAAGACGTACAATTTATTCCCATCAGTGCGAAGTTTGGGGATAATGTAGTTCGTCGTTCTGATAAAATGCAATGGTATGAAGGCTCAACTTTGATGTTTCATCTCGAACATGTACATATCAGTGGTGATCTCAATCATATCGATTGCCGTCTCCCGGTACAAATGGTGATAAGACCACGGGTTGATGAGTTTCATGATTACAGAGGGTTCGCAGGGCAAATTGCCGGAGGAGTTTTTCGGAAAGGCGATGCCGTGATGGTAATGCCTTCCGGTCGAAAAAGTAAAATCAAAGCAATCGATACTCCCACAGGCGAATTAGATTTAGCTTATGCTCCGATGTGTGTTTCTATGCGGTTGGAAGATGACGTCGACATCGGAAGAGGCGACATGATTGTACGCGAGCATAATGCCCCTCAATTAGGGCAAGAGCTTGACATTATGATCTGTTGGCTGAACGAAAAAGCGATGGCTGTGCAAGGCAAATACATATTGCGTCATACTACTCGCGAAACCAGATGTTTTGTACAAGACATTCGTTACAAGATTGATATCAACACTCTTCGACGTATTGAAAACGACAAAGTCTTTTTGATGAATGATATCGGCCGCATTCAGTTACTTACTACACATCCTTTATATTACGACAGCTATAGACGCAATCGCACGACCGGCAGCGTAATTTTGATTGATGAATTTACCAACGAAACCGTCGGTGCAGGCATGATTATCTAGAATTTCTACTGAACCGGATATCGAATTATTATTCTGCTTGTCTTCAATCCAATTATTAGTAAATCTGTTACTTCCAATAAACTAGAATGAATCTAAGAGAGCTTCTTATCCTTGCTTGCCGCTCATCTCTCGAAGGTGGAATAAAAATTATGCAAGTCTATCAGACTGACTTTGAAGTCGAGTTCAAGAATGATAATTCACCACTCACATTTGCAGATAGATCTTCACATGACGCAATTGTAGAATGGTTAGCTGAGAGCAGTTATCCTGTAATAAGCGAAGAAGGTACAGAGGATGACTACTCCGCCCGCAAAGACTTAAAACGTTTTTGGTGTGTAGATCCACTCGATGGAACAAAAGAATTTGTAAAAAGGAATGGTGAGTTTACTGTAAATATTGCTCTGATTGAAAATAATTCACCTATTTTGGGAGTTATCTATATTCCGGTTAAAGATTTATTGTATGCCTCTGCGGAGGGTTTTATTTTTCGTATTGAGAATGCAACTGAAAAGTTTAGCAATCCACAGTTCAATTTAACGGACTTTGTCATTCCCGCATCAACGCAGAGCAAAACTGATAATCTTACAAGGGTTTTAGTCAGCCGCTCGCATTTAACAGACGACACAAAAAAGTATATCCGGAAGTTGGAGGACCAAAGGCAAACTATTGAGTTCATCACCGCAGGATCTGCATTGAAATTCTGCCTTTTAGCAGAAGGAAATGCCGATATTTATCCTCGCTTTGCACCAACAATGGAGTGGGATACCGCGGCAGGTCATGCATTGCTGAAAGCTGTAGGGAAAAATATTCTTTGTTATCCATCCGGAAATGAACTTACTTACAACAAAATCAACCTTGTGAATGATTGGTTTATCGCCCGCTAAATTCCGTCAATTTTTGACACGGTACCAAACGGACCCCGACTACCGGGAACTTATCAGCACAAGTTTTTTTTCCCTCCTGGTGAGGATGATAGGCACCGGTACCGGATTTTTAGTAACTCTTGTCACGTCGCGATATTTTGGCGCCGGTGCACTTGGAATTGTTTCTATTTGTCTGGCGATTTTGGTGTTTGCGGCAAATTTTGGAAAACTTGGGCTCGATGTGGCTCTGATGCGTTTTGTAGCGGAGTACGCCTTAAAAAAATCTTTTTCTGCAATCAAGGGAACTTACTTATCGGCATTGAGGATGATCATTCCTGCCACATTGCTGTTGTCGGTCATCTTGTTTTTTACTGCCGACTGGATGGCTCTCACCCTTTTTCATAAACCGTACCTTGGCGAGATTCTACGCATCAATGCATGGTTGACCATGCCACTGGTGCTCTTGTTGATCCATTCGGAATGTGTTCGAGGTTTAAAAAAAGTACGGAGCTATACATTTTATCAAACTGCGGCGGTATCTACCATCGCACTGGTACTTCTGGTAATCGCTTTTTTTTCAGGAAAGGTGCAGGCATACATACCCGTCTATATTCAATTCTTCAGTATTGCCATGGCAGGTCTCTTAAGTTTTTTTAACTGGAGTCGTTACAGTCGTTTTCGTGAACATAAAGCAGAGTACGTGATTAATGCTACTGCCCTCATGAAAGTTTCCGCTCCCATGTTTACTACGACCATCATGCAATTGATCATGTCATGGGCCGGAACTCTTATCCTGGCTTCTTATGGTTCTGAAGCGGATGTGGGAGTTTTCAATGCACTGGTAAGAATTTCGGTTTTCACGAATATTACTTTTCTGGCGATCAACAGTATCACTATGCCACGTTTTGCAGAGGCCTTTGCATCTAATGATACAAGTGCATTAAAGAGGCATGCCGGGGAAGCGGTCCGCCTGATTTTTTTAACATCATTGCCATTGTTCGTTGTGCTTGCGATTTTTCCCAAATGGATACTCAGCGTCTTTGGAAAAGAATTTCCAGGAAATGAAGAATCCTTGTATATACTCCTTGCAGGACAGTTGATCGTGATTCTGGCCGGATTACCTGCGCAAATTCTAAACATGACAGGTCGCCAGGCTATCTTAAGAAACATAGCCATTTTCTCTGCATTGGTAAATGTTTCAGCCTGTTTTATTCTGATTCCACGTTTTGGAATTTTAGGGGTGAGTATTGCCCAGGGACTGGGAATTCTTGTTTGGAATGTTTCCTGTGTGCTTGCTGTTAAAAAGTACTTTGGTTTTTACACCTTCGTTTTCAGGCGAAATTGAAGAGGATGGAATATCAGGAAACCAAGCTATGTGCCTGATGATTCGTATTTTCGTAACCGAATGAAGAATAGCAATCAACACATGCAAGAAATTTCCGTTTCGGTTTCACGGCTGCATCCGCTTTTGGGTTATACTTTGCTCTTGCTGATTTACACATCTACTTTCCGTGTATTTGCTACTCTTCCTCTTGAAACCTTACATCAATCCTTGTCTACATTTGCGATTATAAGTTTTAGCATCTACTATATTATTAATTTGTTTCTTCATTTCCGGGAGCATCGGATCACACGACTTGACCTGCTCATGTGGGTTTTTATCCTCGTAAATTTTTTTGCCGCTTACCAGGGTCACAAGGTTTTTGGACAGCCATACTATTATGGTATCATGGCTCAGAGATCTGTGTTGCTGTCCCTTTCAGGAATACTACTTATCTCTCTGCTTCGGAATAGATGGATTAGCATTGAACAGGTGGAAAAATCATTTGTAGCCCTTTCACTTATATTGCTTATTATCTTTTATTTTTTCTTCCTCTTTGTGAACCCGGTAAACTTTCATGAAATGGAGTTTGTGGCCTATAGCCCAATACGGGGTTATCGATACCGCTTTCAATTTGCCCTGGTGCTGATGCTTCTTTTCTATTCTCTCTTTAAAGTTTCTCATGAGAAGAAATTCAGCTATATCATAATTGTTTTGCTAATCTTATTTTATCTGGTTTATTTTCTTCAGTCAAGAACTACCCTTGTTGTTCTCGCTTTTACTTTGCTGATTTATTTTTTGAGG
The DNA here is from genome assembly GCA_963775555.1 of uncultured Bacteroidota bacterium. GTDB lineage: Bacteria > Bacteroidota > Bacteroidia > AKYH767-A > 2013-40CM-41-45 > QQVM01. The sequence goes on from CAVZJJ010000004.1 coordinate 121,921, forward strand.
AATTTCACCTTGAAGGAAAAAATCAGGAATACCTTGCTATATGGAAGTATGGCGCTATTAGCGTTCCTGGTTTTGGTTTCCCTGGGTTATACCTCGCTCATCGACAAGTATCAGGTCTTATACCAAAATGTCTTCAATGTTTTCATGGGAGAGGCACCGGATGAGGCTTCTTCGGCCGTACGCTTCATGGAGTTCAATACAGCACTTGATTATATTTCCCGGAATCCCATACTTGGTAACGGGTTTATCAGCAACCAATGGAACGGAGGCTGGCAGGAAATTCTGGGTTATTTTTATCCTGTCGATATAGGCTTGCTGGGAAATATATTTGTTTTTGGATTCCTGGGAACTGCCTTGATTTATTTGCCATATTACTTCTCCCTCAGCATGTCCCGCTCTGTTCAATCTAATCATGTTTTTTTTAAAACGATTGAGTATATGCTTCTGTTTTTTTTTCTAAGTATGTTTTTCTCAGCAGTAAATATCCGTGATTCAAGCAGCATCATGTTCCTTGTGTGTCTTTTGTATTATTTTCGTTATTATTACTTCCTTCCTGTTACTTCGGAGCAGGACAAAGAACTTTCTCTCACATGACAGCTCCTGATTTTTTGGTTGTAGGCGCAGCACGGGCAGGAACCACTTCCCTGCATTATTATCTCAGACAACATCCACAGCTCTATATTCCCCGAAGGAAGGAGCCCTGTTTTTTTGCATTTGCTGAAGATCCCCCGAATTATTCGAAAGGGAAGTTTGCATTTGCCATTCATTCACCGGAAAAGTATTTTCAACTTTTTGAAGGAGCAAAGGAAGGCCAGGTTTGTGGTGAAATATCTACTCCTTATTTGTACCTCTATGAGAAGACGATTGATAACATCATGAAGTATCATCCCCACCCTAAAAAATTGAAGATTCTGATTCTTCTGAGAAATCCTGTGGAGAGGGCTTTTTCTCAATACATGTGGAGGGTTCGGGATGGAAGGGAAGAGCTTAGTTTCGAAGAAGCTGTTTTATCAGAAATGGAGCGAATGAAACAGTCGTACAGCTTTGACTACTTTTATGTAGACAGAGGCCGATACTACAAACAAGTCAAAGCATATCTTGAGGCATTTCAATCCGTAAAAATTGTTTTACTGGATGATATGATCAGGGATACGGAAGGAATGCTTCGTGTCGTCTGCCGTTTTCTTGGTGTGGATGATCGTCATGTTTTTCAGCTGGATGCCGGACAAAATAGTTCTTATTCTCCGAGATGGGATTTTCTCGGAAGATTGATCACTTCAGAGAGCCGGCTGAAGTACCATGTGCTGGACCAGCTTCCTGATAGTTGGAAAAAAGGTATACGACACCAATTTGACCGCTGGAACTCCAATAGGAATGTGCAAATTGAACTCCTGCCGGAAACGAGGGCGAAACTTCGTTCTATTTTCTATGAAGACATCATGCGCTTGCAGGATCTTATCGGGCGCGATTTGTCTTCCTGGATAAAACAGGAGAGCTGGGAATGAAAACCAAAAAGATTGCCTTGATTGATTCGGTCGGATCGAGAGCAGGAATGGACCATTATAACCAGTCGCTGTTGTCGGCCTTACTTGAAAACCAAGTTGAGCCCTACCTGTATTCTGATTCTGAATGGACAGAGCATCCGGAAAATTCATTTCGTTTTTTTCCTGCTCCCCGGATATCCCCTTTGTTCAGGTTGGCCCTTCTTCCATTCCGATATATTAAGGCAATTCATCATGCAAAGAAAAGAGAGTGTTCCTCCATCATCTTTCACATTTTTCATTTCAGCATTCTTGATGAATGGGTCCTGAGAAAGATTAAAAAAGCAGACATGCAACTGATCTTAATCGTGCATGATGTGCAAAGTTTTATCCGAACTACCAACATTGTACGGCTGCAAAGAATATGCGAAGAGCTTGCTGATGTACTCATAGTACACAATCAATTCACTCGTGATGAGTTGACAAAGCTTATTTCTTCAGAAGCGCAGAATAAAATTGCCATCATTCCACATGGAGGTTTTCTGTCTCTTGTCTGGCAAGGACCCGACAAGAAAACGGCCCGTGAAGCATTGGGATTGGATAAGGAAAAGACAGTAGTGCTTTTTTTCGGAATGATAAAGCCAAACAAAGGACTGGATACTTTACTTCGCTCCTGGAAGTTGCTGAATTCATCGCCTTCCCTCGTCATAGCGGGCCGGCTAAGGCATCTTTCTTTCGCCCCTTATCAAAAGATGATTGATGAAGAATTAACTGATACGGATATAAAGCTTTCGCTGAGGCAAATCCCTAATCCGGAACGTGATCTTCTTTTTCGTTCTGCGGATATAATTGTCTTACCTTATACACATATTTATCAAAGCGGAGTTTTGTTACTGGCTATGAGTTATGGAATTCCGGTTATTGCAAGTCGTCTGAAAGCATTCGAAGAGATAATTGAAAATGACGTGAACGGATTGCTGGTGGATCCGGAGGATGCCAATGGTCTTGCTCATGCGATTGACAAACTTGCCACTGATCCTTCTCTTCGAAAACTACTTTCGGAAAATGCGCTGGAAACAATTCGTGCACATCATGACTGGAAAAAGATCGCTATTCAATTTACTTCATTGATATCCTGATATGAGAATTTCATTGATCGGCTCAAGGGGAATTCCGGCACGCTATGGCGGCTTTGAAACATTTGTTCAGCACTTGTCAGAAATTCTATCAGATGCCGGCCATGAAGTCACTGTTATTGGTGAGAAGGGGAGTATTGATGCCAAAATCAACTTTGGAAAAATCGTTGTGCAGGAATCGCGCTACAGCAAGGCCGCGCATCCTTTGCTCTTTTATATCGACTCCTTGCGAATGACATCAGGCACTTGCGATATATTGTTGGTATGTGGAGTAGGCGGTTCTCTTTTTTACCCCTTATTCAGGAGTAAAAAAACTAAAATCATCACGAATGTAGATGGACTAGAACATTTGCGGGGGAAATATTCGTTTTTAAAAAAAGCTTTTGTACGGATGTCACAACGCATGGCAAGGGCCAATAGCGATATCCTGATTGCGGATTCTGAACAAGTAGGAAAATTCTGGATCGAATCGCTGGCCAGCTCTTCGGATAAGCTGCGTGTGATAAGTTATGGTGCAGATCCTGCACTTCCGTTCAGGCAGGAAGACCTGGATACTTTTGGATTGTTGCCTTCTTCTTATTTTTTAGTCATCGCGCGATTAGTACCCGAGAATCATATCAGGGAAATTATTGATGGCTTTCTTTTATCGGGTTCCCTAAAAAAGCTTCTCATTGTCGGAGGCCTGGATCAATCCGCCTATGTTTCGAAATTATTCAGAAAAAAAGACCCCCGAATTATATTTACAGGGGCCATTTACGTGAAACAAGTGCTTGACTCTCTGAGAAAAGGAGCTTTTGCATATATCCATGGTCATAGTGTGGGTGGGACGAATCCATCTTTGTTGGAAGCCATGGCAGCTTCCTGCCTCTGCATTTGTCACGATAATTTTTATAATCATGAAGTAACTTCATCAGAACAATTGTATTTTCGTTCATCGGAAGAATTGAAACTGCGAATAGATGAATCTGAATCAATGTCCGGTCCTGAAAGGGATCGTTGTCAGCATGCAGCTCGGAATCGGGCCATTTCAGATTATTCGTGGAAAAAAATTGGTGATCAGTACCTGAAACTCTTAGCTGAACTGCATGAAGGAAGGAGTAGAATATAGATTAGGTGAATTTACGGATCCGGATTTTTCCAGGCTTATTCGACTGACCGAATCTGCCTATCCCGGTCGTGAAATTTCTGATGCAGCGTATTTAAATTGGGAATATTCCAAAAACCCGGACGGAAAGGCACTGATCCAGGTGGCCTTGTTGGGTGAAAAATTTGTTTCCCAATATGTTACCATTCCTCACAAGTACCAGGCTGAAGGTATTCTGTTGCCCGGAACCCTTTCATTAAATACCCTCACACACCCAATGCATAGGGGGAATGCCTTATTCCCAAAATTGGCGGAATTTGTTTTTGAGGATTGTAAGAGGAAAAATATCGGCTTCACAATAGGTGTTCCCAACGCGAATTCTTATCCGGTTTTCGTCGAAAAATTAGGGTTCAAGGCATTGGGAAGAGTACCTTTTCTGATGAAGCCGTTCAGGCCCCAAAGTCTTCTTTGGAATTTATTTACCAAGAAAAGGTTAAAGCAAGGAGGAGATCTTGATTTACTACCAGAATCCGTCTTTTCTTCCAATCACGGCGGTATTTCTGTATTTAACCCCCAGCAGGATGATAAACTGTATGAGGTTTTTTTGAAAAAATTCATGCAGGAGAAAAAAGTAGCTACCTATCGTTCTCTGGATTTTATTCGGTGGAGATATCTCGATATCCCTCTTCGCAAATACCATCTTTTCAAATCCGTGCAGGATGGGAAGATGAACGCCTTGGCCGTCTTCCGTGCCAGAGAGATATACGGCTTGCGATGTGGTATTCTTATGGATTTCATCTGCACTGATGAGTTTAAATCGGCAGACCAGCTTTTCGGTTTTTTTACAGAAATTTGCCAAGCTAATGATATTCAGTTAATTATTTCAGCAATGCAGACCGGAACCAGGGAATTTAATTTTCTAAAGAAGAATGGATTCTATAAAGTACCCGAAAGATTTTTACCTCAACAGCTAGACATAATTCTCAGGCTTCACCGGGAAGGACCCGATACTGAAATTTTAAAGGATTTCAAATCCTGGTTCTTCACATTTGGTGATTATGACGTTTTTTAGCAAGTTTTAGAGGGGACTCTATTAGGAAAGGGAACAGCTTTTTGTACCCTGAAATCAATTTCCTATAAATATTTCACTGATTAATAGCATTTTCATTAGTTTATCAGGAGATAAGTATTACATTTGTAAAAATTAATATTTAATACTTGTAACAATGGAAAATGGAGTAGTAAAATTCTTTAACCAAACTAAAGGTTTCGGATTTATCAAAATGAACGGTTCTGACAAAGAAGTGTTCGTGCATGTAACTGGATTGAAAGAAGAAATTCGTGAAAATGACGAAGTCGTATTCGATCTCCAGGAAGGTAAAAAAGGCTTAAACGCCGTTAATGTAAGACTGGCATAACCTCTTCATTATAATATTTGCCTTAAAGCCCCTACCAAGGGGCTTTTTTGTATCCGGTCTTTTTCGATCATTGTTTGTTGAATTGTAGCCGAAGTGTATTATCCCAAATTATTCAACAGAAAAAACTATTGCACAAAGAATAGCATAGTAAACCTTTCGACATGCGCTTCGCGTAGCCAAAATGGATTTTTTATTAGGTCTAAACCCTTGTAATCCAAACTTCCGGAGTTCATAAACGCAACACTCTTTCTCCGGCATTCTCCTAATCTTATTTATCTTGGCAGAGGAGTTTTTTATGATCCTCATGTTAAACATTCTTAGTATCGACCTTGAAGATTGGTTTCATATTCTGAACCATTCAGAAACAGCTTCCCCGGAACAATGGGACAAGTTTGAACCGAGATTGGAGAAGAATGCTTTACGCTTATTGGATTTACTGGAAGAAAAAAAAATAAAAGCCACCTGGTTTTGCCTTGGCTGGATTGCACGTAAGCACCCCCTGCTCGTAAAAAAAATTGCTGCCAGTCATCACATTGCCTGCCATTCGGATCTCCACCAATTAGTCTATAAGCAAAGTCCTGCCGAGTTCAGGTCGGATACCCTGAGTGCCAGGAAATCTTTGGAGGATTTAATCGGCAAGGAGGTGAATGTGTACCGTGCTTCCGGATTTTCTGTCACTGCCCAAACTCCCTGGTTCTTTGAATCATTACTGGAGTGTGGTTTTCAAATAGACAGTTCAGTATTTCCGGCGGCACGCTCTCACGGCGGTTTCCCGGGCTTCGGTGCTGCTGCTCCCTGCCGCATTTCGTGTCAGAGTGGTGTGCTTAAAGAGTTTCCAATGAATACGACCTCTTTTCTCGGAAAGGATCTGGTGTTTTCCGGGGGCGGCTATTTTCGGGCTTTACCCTATTGATTGATTCATCACTTTTTTAAAAAATCAGGGTATGTGATGACTTATTTTCATCCGAGAGATTTTGATCCCGGATCAACCGATGATCGCTTCATTGCCATTGAGAACGGAAGTTTATGTCGTACATAGGTTTGAAAAGTTCTGAAAAAAAACTGCGACGGCTATTGACAGGATTATAACTTTGTGGATATTCCTACAGCGAGTTCATGAGATTGATTGGGAGCAGACACCACTTGTGCAGATCTGATTAAAGATCATGCTAATGGCAGGTTTATCATTTCCTAAGACCTATGCGTAAACTTTTATTCTTATTTTCATTCTGTATTTCTCTAGGTGCCGCAGGGCAGGAGCGACATTTTTCCATCAATCGTGACATGAATACCCGGATCGCCGCATTTATTGAACATGATACGACCGGCTTTCACTCTGCGATCAAGCCCTACTCGGTCCTGGAATTGAAACACATCATGCACTTACGATTCAATTTTGGCTCCTCAGACGGGCGATGGGAAGTTCTTTTCAACCTGGGTAGGGAGAAAATTATTTAAGGAGCATTTCATTCAGGTCGATAAGGATGATTTGTTACTTTCCATTGATCCTGTGTTTAATCTGCAACTTGGTCATGATCAAGAAGACGGGCGAGATGTTTTTGTGAATACGAAAGGGATGTCTGGTTCAGGGAAGCGTCAAAGACAAGTTCTATTTCTATACCGGCTTTCACGAGAACCAGGCGAGGTATGTTTCTTATGTAGATAGCCTGGTGCGTCTGGATACCGTCGTTCCCGGTCAGGGAAAAGTTAAGTTTATTGATAATGAGTCATTCGATTTCAGCCAGTCTTTTGGGGGTATTGGTTATACACTCGACCGTCATTTTGATTTTTTGCTGGCACACGATAAAAATTTCATAGGAGAAGGATATCGTTCCATGTTGCTGTCTGATAACAGCTACAATTACCCATTCTTGCGGATTCAAATGTCTTTCTGGAAGTTCCGCTATGCGGTCTATTATGCGGTGATGCAGGATCTTCACACCGCACATGATGAAAACGTTGGATACTATAAAAAGTATTCGACCATGCATCATCTGGATATGAACATTGGTAAAAGAAATTGGCTGAATTTCGGAATCTTTGAAACGGTGCTTTGGAAACCTTCCGCTTCAAGAGGCTATGAGTTGAATTACCTGAATCCGATTATCTTTTTACGCCCGGTCGAAAACTCCCTCGATTCTCCGGACAATGTGTTGCTTGGTCTCAACCTGAAAGTAAAAATAAATACCCGGAATATTTTCTATGGTCAATTGATGCTCGATGAGTTTCTTCTTGATGAGGTAAGGGCAGGAGATGGCTGGTGGGGAAACAAGCAGGCGTTCCAGCTTGGTTACAAATCGTTCAACCTCTTTGCCATCAAAAACCTGAACATTCAAACGGAGTTCAACTTCGCACGACCCTATACTTACCAGCACCGGAGCGATGCACAGAATTATACACATTACAACCAACCGCTTGCCCATCCTTTGGGAGCAAACTTTACTGAGTCAGTTTCATTCATCAATTACCGTTGGAGAAATATTTTTGCGGAATTAAAAGTGCAGGTGGCCCGGATGGGTAAGGATACCGCGGGCGTGAACCTGGGTAACGATATTTTTAAAAACTATGAAACCAGAGCACAGGAATACGACAACCGCATGTATCAGGGACTCGAAAGTACGGTAAACACTATCGACTTTAGAATCAATTATCTTGTGAACCCTAAAACGAATTGTAATATTGAATTCGGTATTGCCTCCCGGCAGTTTAGCAACGATCGCAGTGATAATCGTTCATTGCTCATCTATGCAGGCTTAAGAATGGCTTTGGAGAATTACTATTTTGACTTCTGATAATGGATAGTTGATAGTGCAGAATTGATAATTGATAATGAATAATTGAGGGTTGCTCTTGTGGAGTTGAAATTTGCCTTTGTTATCAAAATTGATACCTTGTTCCAATAAATTATCTCCGACAAACTAAGCGGATTTTTCTATGATCAGACCTACTATTACGAGATTAGTTTCATGATTTCACATCCTCTTTTTTCAGATTGTATTTCATACCAGGGCCATTTTCCAGTATGCTAATCCATTTTGAGGATTTAGCAAAACCTTTCAGCAATTTTTCTCTTGGCGGTAAATTGGTCGCATCGTATTCGGCTACTTTAAACAATATCCAGATGTTTGGAATGTTATACGGAAATGACCTTAAAAATACTGCCACCGTTCATGATGTATTCACCGCAACGATGAAGTATGATTATATTAAAAACACTTTGATTCAATTTGGCGTCCAGAGTTTTAATTTAAAATTAATATCAGATTCTATATTTAGAATTCAGGATGACTAAAGGGAATGAGAATTTTCCTTCTTAGAAAAACCAACAGTGTTATAAGAATTTAATTTACTAAGTCTTCAGCATTCCTGACCAGTGGAATCAGCACTTGTGCTTAAGGTTATTTTGAATAATTTTCGAATTTGGTAGTTAAAATTTGACACAATTCGATATATTTCGGGAGAATATTTATTAGATTTACGATCCACTTTAAGGACATATCATGAAAAAAAGTACAAAGTTTTCCCTCTTGTTGTTATCAACTTTTCTCTTTTCAATCCACCTGATGGGATCAAATAGCTGGAGTAAAAAAGCTGATTTCGGTGGAGGCATACGCGAATTGGGAATTGGATTTTCCATTGGTAACTATGGCTATGCCGGTTGTGGAAGGAATACGGCGGATCAAAATGATTTCTGGCAATATGACCCGGCCTCAGATCAGTGGACACAAATGGCAAGTTATCCCGGAAGTGGCCGTTACGGCATGGTTGGTTTTTCGATAGGAAATTTCGGCTATGCCGGAACCGGATGGAACAGTCCGGGTGGAGGAGCAAATCAGTACAAGGATTTCTGGCAGTACGACCCGTCTACTAATAACTGGACACAAAAAACTGATTTTGGGGGAAGCCCACGTTATTCGGCTGTCGGTTTTTCCATTTCACTCAAAGGATATGTTGGCCTTGGCCACAGCCCTTTGCAAAATGATTTCTGGGAATACGACCCTGTTTCAAATGGATGGAATCAGCTGGCGAATTTTCCACATACTAGACAAGCTGCAATTGGATTTGGTGTCGGTACAAAAGGATATGTTGGCACTGGTTACGCTGGTGGAACAAGTTATAATGACTTTTATGAATATGATCCCGGCACAAATATCTGGTCAGCCAAAAGCAATGTGCCCGGTCTCTTGAGGCGGGGTGCTGTGGCAATGACTATTGGTAATGATGGATTTGTTGGAATGGGTTACAATGACACTACCTATCTCACTGATTTTTTCCGCTATGATCCTGTCAATGATCAGTGGTCGGAAATTGCAAGTATTGGAGGGGTGCCGCGTTATGGAAGCTTTGCATTCGCCATAGGAAGTTATGGATACGTGGGGACCGGCTCTTATGGAGGAATTATTTCTGTCATCTCAACACCTGACTTCTATCGCTTAGAAGATTGTGGAGGCAGTGGTGTCGGAATTTGGGGAAACCCCGGGCATCAAAATAGAATTTCAATGAATGTAAGTGCTGATCACCATAAAACACTTACGCTTAAATATGATCTTGGCAATGAACAGGACGCTGACTTTAAATTGTTTGATGCTACCGGCAGACTGGTTTTACAGACAGCCCTTTTGCCAGGTAACAACACAAGCAGCATATCTGTAATGTTGAGTGCGGAAATTTATTTTTATTCCGTGAGTAATACAGAAGCAACACTTGCGAGTGGTAAAGTTTTGGTGAACTGATTACCGACTTGTTTTTAAAAATTATCCTCAAATCGAGGGTGATTTTGTATTGATAAAGTCCTGTGGGTGTACGAATGTTTTAATATTAACACCGGCATCACTTTTTGAAATAGCGTTTTCGGAAGCGGCGAAAGCAAGGCGCAACAATAGCACTACTCCTGTATGATGAATTTTCCGGTTCCTATAATTTTTGAATCCTGAACGAGTTGGAACAGGTAAATACCTGTCGGATACGAGTGTTTGTCCAGTGGAATGCTATTTTCGAAGATTAGCCTGTCATCGGTTAACTGGCCCAAAATGTTACTCACCTGCCATCTTATCGGAAACTTTAAAAGGGAATTATTTAGTTCTAAATGGAGAATGCTTGTTGCCGGATTAGGAAACACACTCACTCTATGTAAATCAGGCAAGAAAATTTCCTGAACTGAAACTCCGAGACAGGAATCGCTGGCACTGAGCTGGCACCCGTTGTAACTAGTAACCGTAACACTGAGTGGTGAATTGCATAAGCTGTCGGTATAGTAAAGCGTATCCCCGTTTGACCAGAGATAAGAATATCTTCCGGCTGATGGTTCAACATAAACACTTGCTGTGCCCATACAACTATCGTTGCAGGCATTTTGAAATGAGGGTGTGATGCTGAATACCTCAAAATAATAACCATCTCGGTTTGAAGGACAGCCAAGGCTGTCCATGGCCTCCGCCCGATAGTTTCCATTGGACTGGATATCTAATGTATCCCCGCTGTAAAAATAAATTGTATCATTGAAGTGGTACCAGTTAAATTGTGCCGGAGCAGTTGCACTTGCGATCATCTCATTACAGCCGGAACGAACACTGAGATAGGGGTGAGGATGTGGCAGCATATTCAATTCTATGGAGTCCATCTGAACCGGGCAAACTCCGGAATAAACGGATAGAAAATACCAGCCTGTATAATTCGCCTGAATTATCGAATCAAGAGATGAAGTGGTAGGAAAATAATGATGATTGAATGACCAGCTTAGGTATGCTCCGGATGCACCCTTCGCAATGATTTCAGCGCTACTGCAAGTGGAAGTCGAATCTACGGAGAGTATCTCAAGGTTTGCAGGATAAAAGCGACCAACTTGTATGAAAACAGAATCAGTCCATTGATTTAAATTTGAATCGGTAACGGTGATAAAATAAGTGGTCGTGGAATCAGGTTGTACGTTCGGATGGGAGATTGTATCATTAATAATTCCATGGCTCGAGGACCACTGATAGTGATAAGGGGGAGTTCCTCCATATACATTGGCAGCCAGTTGAATTGTATCACCCTGACAGATTTTTTTGCTTTGGGCGGATAAAAAGCCCTGCATCAAATTACAGTTTACATAATAGTAATCATCATTCATTGAGTGGACGCCTGAGGACAAACTCCCTCCTCCTTCCTCAAGATGCACCGGAAGACACTCTGAATTATAGTTGCCTCTTCGCCAGTTGGCACTATGTCCGGCTCCCCATTCCCACAGAGTATCACCACAAATTATATTGGCTGAATAGCTGGCCCATGGAAACATGATGTTGAAAGGATCATCAAAGATTGTATATCCAAAACCATTTGGACCGATTGATGCGTAGGCGTACACATAATACAGATAAAGGCCACTGAAATAATTTATATAAACACTATCGGCCCTGATGATGCCCGCTGTATTCGAGGGATAGTCAGTAAGAATGTCTTCGGTTTTCTGGAATACCGAATTGAGATAACTCTCGCTTGTTTTACGGACGATTCTGAAAATGCTGTCATACTGATATGTGATTCTATAATATAAATCATAAACCGTATTTACAATGGAGTATTGAAGTAGCAGTGAATCCTGATTATTTACTGTATAGTATTTCTCCAGCCTGAAATTTGTATCCCAGAAAGAACCATTATAATAAGCCTTTTCCTGAACGATGAGTCTACCGGTTGAATCGTATTCGTTTGCAATTTTGTTAGCCCCGGATGTTCGAATTATTTGATTCCCTATTGTGTCCCATTGATATTGAACAGTCTGATAAAATATGAATTGTTGCAAGGCAGGATCCCAGTTATTTGTTGTTGAACTGACTACCTGATTATCTACAATAGTGTCTATGCTAAGAGCTCCCCAGCTTATGTTGGCATCTACGCGGTGGGAATGGAGGACCAGACGAATGGAATCACAAGTCTGTGCCATTGACTGAAAGACCTGAAGCAAGGTGTAGAGGGAAAAAAGGAGTTTTATTTTCATGCCCAAAGAATCCAAAGAACATGAAAGGTAGCAATTAGAAGGTATACTGGCAACCCGAATCTTTGGTATAGCAATTCGTGAAAATAACCCTTAAAATAAACTAAAATAGAGAGGAAAATAAGGTATCAGTTCATGATAAATTTACCTGTATACTTTATCGAATTGTCGCTGCAATCTATAAAGTAAAGTCCGGGTGCAAGTGCAGGAAGTATAATTCTGTTTTCCTGCGCTTGTTTTAATTTTCCTTCCTGTACAATCCGCCCTGCCGGATCAAGAATTTTCCATATTGCTTCAGCATCAAATACCCTGCTTGTGATTAGAGTTAAATAGTCATTTACAGGATTGGGATATAGTTGAAACAAAAAATTCACATCAGCTTCGTCTATTCCGATATTGCAATTCAGAAAAGTAAGCGCAAGCGGAAGATTTTGATAATACAAATAGGAGGGGCAATATAAATTGTGAACTTTCACCTGGTAATCTCCGGAGCTTGTCACATACAGAGAATCATCCGTGGCGAAGGGAATTTCTATTCCACTTTTATACCATTGAAAATAAAAGTCGTTCCCGGAGGGTTTATTCGGTTGCAGAATCATCAATACCGTATCACCCTGGCAAATGGTGTCGGTTCTGGAGGAAGTACTGAAGCTGTCAACTCTGTAGATGACAATCCCGGCACTGAATCCGGAAACAAAAACAGAGGGCGATCGGGCCGTGCAATTGTTGAGTGTTGTTTGTACGCTGTATTCATTATTTCCGGCAGGGATGAAATATTGGCTGGTGTCTCCGGGAAGTGCTAAGCCCTCTGCATCGAGCCATTGGTAGCTGTCGTACACTTGCGTCCAAAGACTGTCTTGTGTATCGGGACACTGCAGCAGACTATCGGGATAGACCCTTGGACTATGATTGCAGAAATTTACATTTCTCTGCAGGGTAGAACTATTCAATAATCCTAAATCGCATTTGGAAGCCGTCAGCGTAATGACATAAGAGCCAATGGAACTGTAATTGTGTGTAGCTTGCTGAAGCGAAGAAGTAGTTCCGTCTCCCCAGTCCCACAAATAATAATCTGCATTCAAGGACCTGTTTGAAGTGATCACTTCATTGATTCCCGTTCCTATGGTATATGAAAAATCTGCCACTGCTAAATGATTGGCGTAGTCCCAATTTCCAAGGCTATCATAAACAATAATTTTAGCTGCCTGTCTGATAATTGCAGCTTCAGTGGAATCAAGACTGTTTTTGTAATTACTCAGTGATGGGTCCTTTCGGAAGAGCACTGTGTAGAAGCAAGCAGCTGCTGCATAAGAACCGGCCAGGGATGGATGGCTTTCATCAGTCTGATACAGTTCGATGGAAGGATAATGTTGCCGGATATACTTCCAGACTTGTCCAACCGGAGAAAGTTCGGCATTGTTTAAAAAGGCTAATTCTACATAGCGCAAATACAACAAACTGTCCATGCCTTCATAGGTGCAAACAGGCGGCCATATTCCACAAAAGGAGGCATCACCATTTTTTCTGCCCCATGTCATATAGAATAATTTTCGTGCACATGGGTTGTACTGTTCGATGAGTGCACTCAGGTTAGCGCCGCCGCTGCTTATATATTCTTCCAGTGCGGGCAATTGACTTTGTTCCTGCATGACCACATAGTCCCAAGCACCTGCTATAATTTTATTAGTAGAATTAGGATCGGAGAAATGCTGATCCAGGGTATAGCCTCCGGGAGTATTGCTGTCATAAATCAGACTGTCGCCCGTCGAAGCGGCAAAATCACTGATTAATAAGGGTAAATTATTCACATAGGTATAGCTGTTACCAAGGAATAATACTTTTCTGCTTGTTGACTGTACAGAATATGGAAACATGAAAAGAAGCATTACCCCAACAAACAGAATTATGTGGAAATTTTTCATAGACCTTTTATTTCACAGAAAACTATCGGGTTTAAACAAGATTTACTCCAGCGAGGATGATATTTCAAAGATACACCGTAAAAAGCAGATTCTGCCCGACAAGATTGTTAAAATTTTTAATCTTTCCATAATGGCATCATGTAAATCGGGAGAAAGAGTAATATTGGTTACCTTTGTTTGTGTTTAATTTTTAATTGGTGTATTAACAGTATTAAAATTATAAAGATGAAAAGACAATTATATCCCGGGTTTAAATTCTTATTAATTAGCATATTTTTTATTGCCACTTCTGTGGTCGCACAGCCGCTTGCCGGTAATTATTCCATCAATTCAGCCCTTGCGACAAGTGGAACTAATTTTCAGTCATTTAATGATTTCGCGACGAGTATCAATGCAAATGGAATTTCTGCGAGTGTTGTAGCAACGGTGGAACCCGGTTCAGGGCCTTATCAGGAACAGGTTGTGTTTAAAAATATATCCGGGACAAGTTCCGGAGCCACCATCACACTCGAAGGAAGTGGAGAGACAATTACAGCTGCTACAACAAGTACAGACCGGCATGTTGTTCGCCTCACGGATCTGCAGTTCTTCAGCATCAACAATCTCCATGTAGTAAGGGATGTTACCTCAAGCGGTGGCTTTTATGGGATTCAGATCTTACACAGTGGTAGTGATATTACCATAACAAATTGTGATATTGATATCAGTGGAACCACCAGTACGCTCTATGGCTCTATAGTCGCTTCCGGAGATACTGCAAGTATCCTGGTTACAGGTGATTTTCACCGCCTGACAATCCATGGAAATACATGTACAGGAGGAGGTTATGGTGTAAGTGTTTTCGGATTAGTGAGTAATCTCGCGTCAGACATCGTCATCTCTGAAAATAATATCTACGATTTTCACAGCAATGGAATTTATCTGCGGGAAACGAATGGAGCCATTATACGTGATAATCATTTCGACAAAAGAACTTCAAATGTAACGTCAACAAATGCCATCCAGATTGCCCAGAATGCAAACGTAAGTGCCAGTATTTATAACAATGTGATTAATGTTTCTCAAACCTCAAATGGCAGCAGTACCATAAGAGGCATTTATCTTTTCAATGGAAATGGTCACAAGGTGTTTAATAATGTAATTACGGATGTTCGTTTAACCACAGGAAATTTTACGGCTATAGAAGTTCGCACCGGAGGTACATCACCAAAAATCTACTTTAATACGATTTCACTCGATGATCCCAATTCAACGAATGGGAATTTGTATGGCATTAAGGAAGAACTTTCGAATACAAATTGCGAGATGAGAAATAACATGGTCAGTATTTCCCAACAGACTACTGGCACGAAAGCAGCTCTTGTGCTTGGGGCAATATCAACTGTAGCTTCTGCTTTCAACAGCGATTATAATGACCTGTACGTTCCCGGGGGAAATGTAGCAATGAAGAGCAGTACAACTCCAACTATGTATGCTTCACTGACAGACTGGAACACGGCCAGTTCGCAGGATGCCAACAGCTTTAGCGAAGATCCAATGTTTTCATCAGCCGCTGATCCTGTTCCAACCAACCTTTCTCTTGACAATCAAGGTATCGCTATTGCCGGATATACCAGCGATATTCTTGGAAATTCACGAAGTTCTACACCGGATATAGGTGCATACGAATTTATTGGAACCGGACTGAAGGGTATGAAATATTCTCGAGGAATGGAGTTGTACCCAAATCCCGTGATAAATTCTTTCACTTTAAAATTCCCTGAAGCAACAACAACTCCTGTGAGTGTTACCATATACAGTCATGATGGAAAAAAGGTGAAGGAGTATTTTACTGACATTTCATCCGGTGTCGATCAAGTGGAATTAAATATTGAATCGCTTTCTCATGGTTTATACAGCGTTCAATGTGTAACGGACAAAAAGATTTTCAAACAAAATTTCATTAAAGTTGTCCAATAACATTTCTCAAGAAAAGAGTTTATTAAATGCGCAGAATTATTTTCTGCGCATTTTTTATATGATTTCGGACGAGTATAATTCTTTATTGAATCAGATTATTTTGGCACATCATTTTCCATTCATGATTGTATTAAATTTTGATTCTGCTTGCTATTCCTGCGTATATTTACAATCTACATCCTTCTTCCCGTGCTTTCATTGTTATATTCTTTCCTGACGTCACTTTTGATTGCCGTTTTTGCAATTCCCTCCATCATAAATATTGCGAAAAAGCTCAATTTATACGATGAACCCGGCGAGCGAAAACTGCATCTCCGAAAGGTTCCATTATTGGGTGGACTTGCCATATTTGCTGCTACACTTATCGGCTTTGTCTTATGGGCCGCTCCTTATTTCGAACAAAATCATCTGTTCATCCTGGCTTCCCTTCTCATCATATTTTTTATGGGTTTGAGAGATGACATTATTCCAGTACCGCCATTGGTAAAAATATCAGGGCAGGCAATTGCTGCCTTTCTTGTCATCACTTTCTGCGATTTGAAATTTAGTGGTCTGCATGGCCTGTTTGGAATTCATTCTGTCTCACCGGCCATTGGCACCGCTGTGACAATCCTGGTTATTTTATTTCTGATCAATTCCTTTAATCTGATCGATGGTTCCGATGGACTTGCAGGTGGCCTTGGATGCATCGCTGCCTTGGTGTTTGGCATATTATTTTATCTGTATCATGACTACCTGATGGCAGTACTTGCTTTCGCAGCTGCCGGTGCTCTCCTGGGATTTCTGTTTTATAACTTTTCTCCCGCGAAAATATTTATGGGTGACACCGGTTCGATGACAGTTGGTTTTATTCTGGCTATGCTTGCAATTCGTTTTATTGAAATAAATAAATCAGTAGTTACTTCAGAATACTTTAACAATTATTCTGCACCAATTATCGTCCTGGCTGTACTCATCATCCCTGTGATAGATACTTTAAGGGTTTTTGTTTTGCGAATCCTGAAAAGGCGATCACCATTTTCGGCCGACCGACTGCATATTCATCATAAATTGCTGGAACTCGGTTTCAGCCAAAGGCAGGTGGCTTTCATCTTGTACCTGGTAAATTTTCTCTTCATCCTCGCGGCTTGGTTTTTAAGGTATATGAATCCTACCTATTTGTTTTACTTATTCATTTTCAGCGCTTTACTTTTAACTCAAATGCCCCATTTGATTTTGCGCATCAGGCGATACAGTCAAATTACCTGAAAGCGCAACCCAATCCTCACTTATAGGTATAAATAAGGCTAAACGCTATTCTGCGTTTTTTCAGATCCATGGGTGCTTCCGGCTCAACACTTCTTTTCATATTTGGTACCAGGCCAGAAGCTATCAAGTTAGCCCCGCTCATTCGGGAATTCAAGACCCGCCCTAATGTGCGCGTCTTGGTATGCGTAACGGCACAACACCGGCAGATGCTTGACCAGGTGCTATCATTCTTCGAAATCACTCCTGATTATGACCTCAACATCATGCGGGCTAATCAAACCTTGTTTGATGTGACGGTAGAAGGTCTAAAAGCTCTTGAAGAAGTATTTAAGGATGCGAAACCGGATTTGGTTTTTGTACAGGGCGATACCACAACCTCCTTCATAGGTGCCCTGGCGGCGTATTATCAAAAAATCAGAATCGCTCACATTGAGGCTGGATTACGGAGTGGAAATAAATACTCCCCATTCCCGGAGGAGATGAACCGCGTACTGACCAGTCACCTGGCCGATTATCATTTTACTCCTACCCGTCAATCCGTAGGCAACCTGGAGCGGGAAAATATTTACGCCCATTTATACAAGGTGGGTAACACGGTCATTGATGCACTCTTCCTTGGATTGGAACTGATAAACAAAAAACCTGCCGGTACATTTGAAATATTTTTTCCCGGCTTGCAATTGCATAAACGGATTGTTCTCATTACCGGCCATCGCAGAGAGAGTTTTGGAGGACCCTTCGAAGACATCTGTCACGCGATACGAGATGTGGCAAAAACATTTGGTGACGTTGAATTCGTATATCCCGTGCACCTTAATCCCAATGTACAGGAACCGGTGAACAGGATCTTGCATGGCTTAAAAAATGTCCACCTTATCGCTCCGCTGGAGTACCCGCAATTCATCTGGTTGATGAACAAATCCCATATAGTGCTCACGGATAGCGGTGGTTTGCAGGAAGAAGCACCTTCACTCGGGAAACCTGTGCTTGTTATGCGCGATGTGACTGAAAGAAAAGAAGGAGTGGATGCAGGTACGGCGAAGTTAGTCGGCACTGATAGAGAAGTTATCATAAATGAGTTGACTATACTGCTATCAGATGAGAAGGCCTATCAGAAAATGGCGAAAGCAGCAAATCCATATGGTGATGGTACGGCCTGCAAACAAATTGCCGACCTCGTCATGAAAATATTGCCAAAATCCTGAAAAGAAAATTTTGGAGCAAGGTGGAATTCAAAAACGATCGCAATCTGATACAACTAATTTCGCAAGTGTATCCCGGCTCCTGATCCATCCGGAAACTTACCTTGGGAAGGGAACAGCATCTGAATTGCAGAATGAAAGCAGAAAAGGAAAAAGATGAAAGTTACAATATTAGGTTTGGGTTATATTGGTTTACCAACCGCTGCATTGATCGCCAGTCAGGGTATTCATGTGCATGGTGTGGATGTCAACAAGCAGGTAGTTGACACGATCAATCAGGGGAAAATTCACATCATCGAACCGGATTTGGAAGGATTGGTGCATTATGCTGTACAGAAAAAGTTTCTGAAAGCTTCGTTAAAGGTTCAATCTTCTGATGTGTTTCTTGTAGCCGTACCAACTCCATTCAAAGCTCAACATGTTCCGGATCTTTCTTTCGTTGAGAAAGCGACACGTATGATTCTGCCACATCTGAAGCCGGGTAATTTATTTATAATTGAATCCACCAGTCCGGTTGGAACTACGGAGAAGATGTCGACATTGATCTTCAGGGAAAGACCGGAGTTAAAAGATAAGATTTGGATTGCCTATTGTCCGGAACGGGTGCTTCCCGGTCACGTAATTTATGAGTTGCAGCAAAACGACCGCGTTATTGGAGGTGTTGATGAAGCATCTACTGAGGCAGCGGTAAATTTTTACACGAAGTTTGTAAAGGGAGACCTGCATCGGACGAATTCCCGCACAGCGGAGATGTGTAAGCTGGTAGAGAATGCATACCGTGATGTGAATATCGCATTTGCGAATGAACTCTCTATGATATGCGACAAGGCGGAAATTAATGTCAACGAGTTGATAGATCTTGCAAGTAAACATCCCCGTGTAAAAATTCTAAACCCCGGACCCGGTGTCGGTGGACATTGCATTGCTGTAGATCCCTGGTTCATTGTATCCGAATTTCCCACGGAAGCAAAGATGATCAAGCAAGCCCGCCTCATCAATAAGTTCAAACAGGAATGGGTTTTTAAGAAAGTGAAAACGGAAGCAAAGAAGTTTCAGAAAGACAAAGGACGTATTCCTTTGATTGCCTGCATGGGACTCTCTTATAAACCGGATATTGACGACTTGCGTGAATCTCCCGCCGTGGAAATATTTTCAGCCCTTGAGAAAGAAAAATTTTCCGTAATTCCGGTGGAACCCAATATACGGAAACATGAAAAAATTTCGGTTACCGATCCTCAGGAGGCTATTGGGAAGGCCGATATCATCGTGTTTCTCGTAGCACACAAGGAATTCCGTTATCTGTCTATTCCGGGTGATAAAAAGGTACTTGATTTCTGTGGCGCGACAAATCGCTAAAGTTTCAATTCACTACATCGTTTATTAAAACTGTTTATCCCGACGGTTTTCTTTATTTTCTGAATCACCAATTGTAATTAATGTTAAGTTTTCTGAAATCCATATTTCCGGGGAAAAGTTCAGCCGACGTGCGAAAGTCAGTGTGGCAATCCCTGATCATACGATTCACCGGATTAGGTCTGATATTTCTCCACCAGATCCTGCTTGCCCGGCTGATGGGGGTGAAGGGTTATGGAGAATATACCGTCATCATCACTGCTTTGAATTTTTTAGTCGTATTGAGTTTATTCGGAATGGATACCGGAGTACTTCGTTTTATTCCTTCTTATTTGCAGAAAAGGGATTATGCATCGGCACATGGATTTATCCGTTTCAGTCATCGTATTATTTTATTCCTGTCGCTCGTGTGCAGTTTTGGCTTATTTGTTTTTTTACTAAGCAATGCAAGGAGATATAATATCGGATTTTCTGAAGCAATCTTTTGGTCGGTGCTGCTGCTACCTTTTCTTGCCTTCGTTTACCAGGCCAGTTCGGTACTGAGGGCATTGCAAAAAATAAAGACTTCCCTGCTGCCGATATACTTTTTATTCCCCTTAAGCATGAGTTTTGGATGGTGGTATTATCACACGGTGCATCAAAAACTTCCTGTGGATGCCGCTATGATGATCAATTTGATCTGTACAGTATTGGTCTTCCTCTATATTTACCGCCGGGTAACCCGGACCATCAATAAAATGATTCCTGTTGAAGAAGCCAGGCAGCAACCCAAACTATGGATGACAGTTTCAGCTACGGTGTTACTCACCTCACTGCTCAACATGTTATTAAAGCAATCGGACATTCTTTTTGTAAGTTATTTTTTAGGAAACACTGCTGCGGGAACCTATTCAGCAGCGGTGAAAATGGCCATGCTTGTGGCCCTGGGTTTATCAGTGATTGATTATGTATACGTGCCAAAAATTGCTGCCTTGTGGGAGAACAGAAAACTGATCGGCTTGCAGCAACTCGTAAGAGATGGTTCACGGCAGATTCTCCTGATCACGCTGCCGGTGGCCCTGGTATTGATACTAGGAGGCAAATGGTTGCTCGGCCTCTTTGGCCCTGCCTTTACAAGCTCTTATATACCCCTGGTTATTCTCGTTTCCGGACAGCTGATTAATGCCATCACCGGCATGGTGGGCGGAGTGCTTATGATGACAGGACACCAGCGGAGTTTTTTTCTTATTTATTTTCTTTCTTTTATTCTTCAGGCTATTTTGAATTATTTGCTGATTCCCAAATTTGGAGTCAGCGGAGCTGCCGTGGCTTCCGCGACAGCCGTGGTTTTTCTCAACCTGACCGGATATGTTTATGTTCGCCGGAAACTGAAGATTTCAGCATCAGTTTTTTAGCAAGCTGATAAATTCTGCCTCCTGCCACTTACAAATTTGTAAATTCGCCGGAGTGAATCATGCCGCCTTTACACCTGCTGAAGTAATTCGTTCCACTCTTTTTGACAGAGTGCTGATCTTTCTGTTGGTTTTCAGTATTTATTTTGAAGCCAACCTCCCCTATTTAGGCGAGGCCAGTACACCATTTCTGATTTTTGGATTCACCTTTGTGTACCTCGCTGCTACACGTATAAAAACATTGTTGCGGCTTTTTTCCGGGAAATACTTTATCGCTTCTGTTGGATTCGCCCTGGTTTGTATTTTCATGGAGACCTTGCATCCATTCGCATCTTATATTTTTATTGTACGCTACCTGAATATGACCTTAGGGATTTTCTGTATAGCAGTTTTGTGCCGTGACAAAATAGCTTTTGATATTGCCCTGTTTACTTTTATTCTTGCCAGTGCTTTCCAGTCAGTAATTCTTATCAGCGGATCTTTTCAAATGCTGAGGGGCTTCACGGCATTTGGCTTTTATGATGCTTCACGCGCCCGGATAGAGGCCTTTGAACAGCTGTTGTTGAGGGGAAACCTGAATGAAATTTCATACTTCTCTTCAATCGGGGCCTTGATAGGGATGATTTGGATTTACTATGAAAAGACAAACTGGAAACGGGTGATCTTGATGATACTCACAATTCCTTCGATCCTCGGAGTTTTTTTTCCTGCTTCAAGGACAGGCGCTTTTATTTTCTTTGCCTCGCTGCTGGTTTTCTTTTTTAAGACCAAAGTGAATATGAAGAAATGGATATTGCCCACCGCGACACTCCTACTTCTATTGGTTTTTGCAATCCCGGATGTGGTGTGGGTTCGGTTGATATCTATCATCCACCTTGCAGAATTGCAGGAAACAGATTCCCGGACAAAAGTTTTTTCAGCCATCATTACACACATTGATCAGTATGCATTGATAGGTGTAGGCGCTGGAAATTACTGGCACGGATGGGCTGTATCTGCTGGAATTACCAACCGTTTCACCACCGATATCGCAATGGCTGCCCACAATGCTTTTTTTCAGTTGTGGATGTATTGGGGCCTTCCTGCTTTACTTGCTTTTCTTTCCCTCATCTGGATATTTTCAACGGCCCTGGAGCGTAGGGTCAGCGGTGATCGCTTAAAAACAACTCTGTTCATCTTTACACTGATGGTTCCTATGATTTTTTTATTCTACCATTCTTTTTATCATAAATCCTTTTCTATTGGATTGGGGATGTTAATTGGTGCAAGGTTCTGGAATGTATTTGATCAGGGGAAAAGAGGAGAGGAATCCATCCATGAATAAAAAGCTCACTCACATTGCCTTGGTGCTGGGTTCGATGCGGATGGGTGGAGCCGAGCGAGCCTCTCTGAATCTGATCAATGCATTGGTAGAAAAGGGACTTCATTGTGATCTTATATTGGTGAATAAAGAAGGGGAATTTTTAACTGAAGTTAATCCCGAAGTGAATATTATTGACTTGGGTAGCAGAAGGACACTTTTTTCCGCATTCTCATTCAAGCGATATCTCAAAATGACACCTCCTCAAGTAATTATTGCAGGCCAGACACATGTACAATTGATGGTGCTCCGGGCAAGGAAACAAACAGCTCCCAATATACCTGTGATACTGAACGAACACAGCACTTTTTCAACGAACCATCCTTTAAGGTCATGGAAGAGCAGGATACTCCGCTTCATGGCAAGACGATGGTTTCCACGGGCTGATGCCATCACTGCGGTTTCACAAGGAGTGGCAGAGGATTTAGCCGGGATGATTCCGGCCCTTAAGAAGAAATTGCATGTAATTTATAATCCTGTGCTTAACTCAACATTGAGGGAATTAAGCCGGGAGTCGCCTCAGCTGCCCTGGTCTGAGGAAGACAGAGTGCCGTTCATACTGGGTGCCGGACGATTGGTTAAGGATAAAGATTTTCAAATGCTGTTGAGGGCTGTTGCTCAAGTGAGAAGAAGCAAGAAGGTTCGATTGGTGATTCTGGGAGAAGGGGAGGAACATGAGCCGCTGTTAAAGCTTGCCCGGGAGCTTAACTTCGGAGAAGATTTTTCACTCCAGGGATATACTAAAAATCCTTATGCCTGGATGCGTATGGCTTCTTTATTCGTCCTTTCTTCGCGCAGAGAAGGATTGCCGATGGTTCTCATCGAAGCTCTGGCTTGTGGATGCAAGGTGATCAGCACTGACTGTCCGAGCGGGCCCAAAGAAATTCTTGGGAATGGAAAATATGGTACATTGGTGCCTGTGGGGGATGTTGACGCACTCGCGGAGGCCATCACGGCTGCTATGGAAAAACCTTCATTGAATGAAGTTGCAGAAGAAGCTTTACGACCTTTTGAAGCGAATAAAGTAGCTGATGACTATATGGAACTGATGCTTGAATTGCTGGAAAATGAATAAAGAGATGAACAGGAAAAATGTGATTCTCATAGGTCCCATGCCTCCACCAAGGGGAGGAGTTTCAACGCACCTTTTCAGATTATTGGAAAGGAGCGGGGCGGCGGAGGACATCAACCTCAGCGTATTTGATATCAGGCGCATGCGCTTACACAAGTTGGATATGTCAACGCGGAACCCCTTCCGCATTCTGAGAGAGTTGATTCATGCGCATATTATTCATCTGCATATCAGCCGCAAGCTGAAATTGTTTCTCGCAATCATGGTTAAATCGACAGGAAAGAAGTTGGTTTATACGCATCATAATTCACGTGACTTGACCGATTCGCTTACACTTCGTACGATGGATAAAGCGGATAAAATCATTCTTGTTCTTCCCTTGATGGATGAACTTCCTGAAAAATTAAGGGAAAAATGTCTGGTCATTCCGGCTTACTTGCCGGGTATTTCGAATGGAGTACTTCCTTCCGAACTGACGGAAGCCTTTTCCTCGGGGACCGTAATTTTTTCGCTCTGCTACCAAAAGAAAGAAAGTCCTTTATTAATCGATGGAAAGGACCTCTATGGTTTCGACTTGATTTTTGATGCATTGGAAATTCTGGCCGGAGAAAATACGCTTCCTGAAATTGTACTTTTTTTAGCCGACCCCGCAGATGCTATGAAAACCTATTTCAGGCGGCAGATAAATGACCTTAATGCAAAACCGGGATTAAAAATCGTGTATTGGAACAAGGAGTTGGATTTTTATGCGGCACTTAAACATTGCTCAGTCCTGATTCGCGCAAGCCGGTCTGATGGCGATGCCATTTCAATTCGGGAAGCCCTGAACTCAGGAATATCTGTAATTGCCAGTGACTGTGTGGAGCGCCCGGAAGGTGTCATGCTTTTTGCTACAGGAAACGCTGCTTCACTGGCCGAAGCCATGAGAAACTTTTTTAAACACCCTCAAGGCAGTACATTTCCTCAACCCGACCTGGCCCCCGGCCTATTCAGTCTTTACCGTACGATTTAGGCTGTTTTTATCAGGAGTTTATTTGCAGATTGAAAATATATTCAAAGGAAGAGGAGGAATTTTCCTTTATTTTTTTATCTTTGAATTACCGCATTGTTTTTTTTCTAATTGACCAATGAATTTTCTACGACTTATCCATACTGTTCGTAATTTTAAACCTGACCAGGTTCGACAGAAAATGGTTTACAGTCTGGCAAAGAGCAAAGCCGCAAGGACATTTCAACATTATTCTTCTTATAATTCTCCGGAAATTTTTCCTTTCCGGATTTCCAGACCACTTCAAATACCAAAGTCCTATGCCAATGGGCGTTTCACTTTTTTAAATTCCCACTTGACATTGAATGGCAGTCCTCCCTGGAACGAAATGAAACATGGAAAGCTCTGGAACTTACGCCTCAATTCATTTGAATATCTCTTGCAGGAAGACATTAATTCCACTGAAGGCATTGAACTGATCAGGGATTTCGTCAAGCATGCTTCAGGAAACCGGACGCTCTACGATGCATATTCTGTTTCACAACGGATCATGAACTGGACTACCTTTTTCTCTTCTCATGCAATATCCGATACTACTTTGCTGGATTTTTTATACAAGCAAGCTCAGTACCTCTGCAGTAATCCCGAATATCACCTGCGAAACAATCACCTCCTTGAAAATGGTTTTGCACTATTGCGGGCAGGCATATTTTTTCAGGATGAACGGATGCAAAAGACAGGAGCAAGAATTCTCCTGGAAGAATTAACTCAGCAGGTTCTGCGCGACGGAGCACATTTTGAGCTGAGCCCAATGTATCACTGCATTCTGCTTCGCCGGATACTGGAGAGCATCGATCTGCTTCATCAAATTCGGCAACCGATGCATGAGAAGCTTGAGGCATTGCTGTTAGAAAAAGCCGGAGTCATGTGTGGATGGCTGAAGCACATTGCTTTTGACAATGGTGACCTGCCACAATTCAATGATTCAGGCAATGAAATCGCATACCTGGTATTCTTTATTTCATTATGCGGAACAGGTGGGTGTCAAATGTAATCCCAGCCAGCTCGGGCCATGTGGATTCAGAAAATTCAGAAACAGGCATTTTGAAATGCTTGTTGACATCAACGGACTGACCCCTTCTGTCGCTCCCGGACACAGTCATGCCGACACATTCCACTTCATTCTTCATGTTTTTGGTTCACCCTTTATGATTGATACAGGCGTATCTACCTATACTGCAGGGCCGGAGAGGACTTACGAACGATCCACACAGGCACACAATACTGTGTCGATTAGTAATAAGGATCAAAGTGAGGTCTATGGCAGCTTTCGTGTAGGACGCAAAGCTTCAGTGTTCAATATAAATGAATCCAGAAATTCTGTTTCCGCTTCCCACAACGGTTATAAAATGATGGGAGCGATACATCACAGAAGTTTTGAATTTGGTGATCGTGAGATCATTATACGTGACCGGATCGATCCGGGAGCAAATTTGCCTGCCACCGCTTTTTTTCATGTTCATAAAAATTGCATGCTTTTGCTCAGAGATGGAAAATTATTTTCTAAGTTTGTTCAGATCGACTTTGAGGGGGCTGGATCCGTTCAACTCTGCGACACCTGGACTGCGCCATCATTTGGAGTCAGGCTTCCTGCAAGGAAGGTAAAAGTGGATTTTTCGGGAGAATTGATCACCCGAATATCATTGCCCTGAGTTTTTCGGTGAAAATAATAAACGTCATAACACCCCACTTCACGCCTGAGATTACGGCGGCCGCACATCGTTTGGATGCTGTGGTGAATTCGCTTTCTTCAGAATACAAAGTCAATGTTTTTACACTGACCGAGAGAGGCCGGAAGACAAAACAAAAAGAAGCGCAGGTCGCTGATAATGTTACAGTTTTTTCAATCAACCTGCCTCGTTATACCAAGTCACTCTTTTTTATTCGTGCTTTGTTTGAACTGTATTATTCCATCAAACTTTGCAGGAAAGCTGCCAAAACCTATGCAGATGTTACTCTTGTAACTTCTCCTTATATGTTTTTAATCCCGGCTGCTATTTTGTTTGCAGGCAATGGAAAGAAAATTGCGGATGTCCGTGACCTCGTGTGGTGTTACTTACCGAAGAAAAACTGGTTCCAGCTATTTGTGAGGAATAATTTCGAACGCCTTGTGGGTCGGTATATTGCTGCGTATGATCATGTAACGGTTACTAATGTCACCGAAAAAAATTGGTTGCTGAGACATACACAGGTTCATCCTGAAAAAATAAGGATCCTTAGCAATGGAATTTCCGCAGAACGCTTCGAACGTTTAACTGCATTAAAATACCACGGCAAAACATCCCCATTTGTCATCACCTATGTTGGAAATATTGGAAATGGACAGGATCTTCAGCCACTTTTTGAGGCAGTGAAAGTGATGAAGGATGTGAAGTTGAATATCATCGGCGATGGGATAGAATTTAAAAAGTTTCAGCATCAGGTTCGAACAGAAAACTTATCGACATATCCATCTCCATGGAAAATTAAAGTGGAGCCGGGTCTTGCCTTTTTACCAAAGTTCTTCTGTATTATTTGCCAGTCTTGGTGAAAATTATCATAGCGCGATTCCCTCTAAATTATTTGAATACCTGAGTACAGGATTACCGGTTGTTTTTCATGGCTCCGGTGCAGCTAAAGATTTACTTGAGCAGTTTGAAAATACATTTATGTAGTTCAGGAAGATCAACCGGAGCCCCTGAGGATAATACTTGAGGAGTTGCGGAATACACCACTCCAACTATCTTACGCAAACCGTCGTCAAATAGAATCCTTCTTCCTTCGGGAGAATATTAACCACCGGCTCTTTCCAATCGTTAGCGAATTGCTTCAAACTGCATGCTGTGTCAGAGCTCGAGGAGAGTCCTCTTAGCCTGACATTGCAGGAAGATCTGATTTGATCTTTGCAGATCGAAGGATTTTAATAAACTTGCAGGCCGTTTTAAGCATCAAAGAATGTCTGATAAATCCTTGACACTCACCAATCAGGTGTCAATTTCAAGCAAGCTTCAGGATTATATGCTGCTGACCAAATTCAGGTTATCTGGTCTTGTGGTATTTTCTGCGGCCATGGGTTTTATTATCGCCTCAGGATCAGGATTTTCCTGGGCCAGCCTCGGACTTCTGACTTTGGGGGGATTTCTGGTGACCGGTGCATCCAATGCATTCAATCAGATGATCGAAAAGGATCTCGATAAATTAATGGAGCGCACCGCAGAACCGTCCTCTTCCGACCGGTAGAATGGGTGTTCCTGAAGCTGTCACTGGCTTCCTTACTGATGGGAATTTCAGGAGTAGGAATTTTATGGCTGACAATCAATCCATTGTGTGGAGTTTTGAGCCTGCTTTCTCTGCTTATTTATACTTTGGTTTACACCCCGGCAAAGCGAATTACTCCTTTTTCTGTATTGATTGGTGCTATTCCCGGTGCATTTCCTCCATTATTAGGCTGGATTGCATATACCGGTGAAGTAGGTCTGGAAGGACTTGCGCTTTATATGCTGTTCAGTTTATCTGGCAGTTTCCTCATTTCTGGGCCATTGCCTGGGTATTGCACGATGATTATAATAGAGCAGGATTTCGGATGCTTACCTTCCGGTGGTGGAAGAAATAAGAAATCAGCTTTTCAAACCTTGTTTACACAATGTGCCTGCTTCCTCTGGCGCTCTTGCCTCAGTTCTTTGGTTTTACCGGTACCATCACTACAGTACTCATGTTCGTCTGCGGACTTCTCTTTAGCGCGCAGGCGGTGAATCTCTATCTCACTTGCGAAACCAAAGCCGCGCAGAAATTAATGTTCGGTTCATTTATTTACTTACCTCTTGTTCAGATTGTCTGGATGATTGACAAATTATTTCAATTAGAAATATGGAGATCGCCATGCAGGGGATTAAGAGTACGGAAAGTAGTCAAAAGGCCAAACGAAGTTTGGTTTTGCTTGGCATCATGAGTATTGTGATGTTGTTTGCCGGACTTACTTCAGGTTATATTGTGCGACAGGGTGAAGGAAAATGGGTGGAGTTTGCCTTACCAAATATTTTTATCTATCAGTACCATTATCATTGTATTGAGCAGTATTCCGATGCAATGGGCCCTTATTTCAATTCGTAAAAGATAATGTAAGCAATCTGATGACCGGGCTGATGTTGACAGCTTTACTTAGGACTTGCATTTGTCTTCACCCAATACATGGCATGGACCGAATTATTCAACCAGGGAATTGCCTTTACCGGAAGGATAAAAGATGTCACCGACTGACTTCACTTATATTCCTTCAGGCGTGGAGACGGTCGGAACAAGCCGGCGACGCTGGCAATGTTGCCGGTTCATTTCTTGTATGTCATCACCGGTTTGCATGTTCTTCATTTACTGGCAGGTATCATTGCCTTATTTATTGTATTTTCGCGCGCAGCCAAGAAGAAATATTCTTCCGTCAGATTACAATGGGGTGAAAATGTGTACAATTTATTGGCATTTCCTAGGTGGATTGTGGCTGTATTTATTTTTCTTTTTACTTTACATCCGGTAAGAAGGTAGCATTTCAATAGAACAAGGTTATAAAATCCATACATAAATAGATTAATAATTCATGGCAAATCAAGCAGCTGTATCATCGTCTTCCGATAATATCTGGGGTGGCGGTCGTTCTCCATTTTCTGTTCGTTGGGGAAAGATGTATATGTGGATCTTTCTGGTATCCGATGCGTTCACGTTCTCCAGTTTATTGATCGCCTACGGTACAATGCGTCATCGTTTTCCGGAGGTCTGGCCCAAAGCCGGGTGATGTGTTCACACACTTTCCTTTCATCCATGGACACGTTCCATTGATGTATGTTGGGTCTGATGACTTTCATCCTGATCATGTCTTCTGTGACCATGGTTCTTGCCGTGGATGCCGGACATAGCATGAAAAGAAAATCGGTACTCAAATGGCTTGGCTTGACAATTGTCGGTGGATTTATGTTCCTTGGTTCACAGGCATGGGAGTGGTATCACTTCATCGAAGGCTCTGAGAATGGAGCATTTGTTTTGGCTGACGGACGTTATGCACGCACCGATGATCTGGAACCGGGAGTTTTAAATTTCATGATGGTTCCGTTGTAGAAGGAGCTGAGGCGCAGGCGTTGATGGCTTCAGCAGTAAAGAATATTAAAGGTGCAAACCTCACTGAAAATGAATATGGAAATGTTCCGCTTTTCGGAAATTTCTTCTTCTTTATCACCGGATTCCACGGTTTCCACGTATTCAGCGGAGTGGTCATAAATATCATCGTATTCATCCTTGTTTATCAGGGCTTTCTTGACAGGAAAAAAGACTATGAGCTGGTTGAAAAAGTCGGATTGTACTGGCACTTCGTTGACCTGGTCTGGGTATTCGTATTCACCTTCTTCTACCTTGTCTGATCAATCAAAATAAACTATAAAAGCTGTTTGTCATGTCTGATGTACACCACGAAGTTGTTTCGCACGAAAGCGAAGAGAAAGCTCACAAGGCTTTGAATACAAAAATGATCTGGAAAGTATTCTGGATACTTTTAGGAATCACTCTTTTTGAAGTTGGAATTTCATTCACTTCAATTCCACATACCATCCTCATCTGGACTTTCGTTGCACTTACTTTGGTGAAAGCCTATTATATTGTAGGATATTTCATGCACATGAAATTTGAGGTGCTTCCATTCCAATGGGCCATTCTCTTGCCATTTATTCTGATCGTGTATTTGATATTCATTGCACTATACGAAGGCACTGCCTTAGGATTTATTCCGGGCTAAACAATTTCTGCAATAATGAGTTCACCTGTCTGGAAAAAGATAGCCATACCATTTGCCATTCTTCTCTTCCCTGTTGTATTCTGGCTCGTCCTGATAACAGGGAAGAATCATTTCAAGACCCTTGCCATTACTATGGCCCTGTTCAAATCAGTGAGCGGGGTGATACAAGCTATCATTCTGTAGGCACTTTCCGTTTGTTGAATCAGGAAGGAAAATGGATATGCGACAAGGACCTGAAAGGGAAAATGATTGTTGCGAATTTTTTCTTTGCCACTTGCACCAGCGTTTGCCCTGACATGAATGCACAAATGGCCAGGCTTCAAAGTAAAACTGGATCTTCCGAAAAGGATGTACAGCTTATTTCTTTACGGTGGATCCTGAACATGATTCTGTTCCGGTTCTCGCTGCATATGCGACTAAGATGGGAGCGGATCCTTCACGTTGGTGGTTTCTTACCGGGAACAAAGACTCTATTTATACCATTGCAAGGGAAGGATTTCTGGTCTCGGCAGCAGCAGGAAAAACAGCCGAAGACTTTTTTCACAGCCAGGATCTGATTTTGCTGGATTCAAAGACCGGCACATTCGCGCCATGGTCGATGGTACAGTCGAAGCAGAAGTGGATACCTTGTTTGATGAGATAAAATTGCTTCGCTTCGAATCGTCAAACTCAGAGTAGTCATTTCTTTTGGAACCAAAGATTTATTGTATCCGCATTTTTATAACACCAAGAATATACTATAATTGATGTCGCAGAAACAGAATAAATTTTATTTACGACTTATTTATATCCTGTCGGGAGTCGTATTCCTCACTGTAGTGTTCCTGGGTCGTTTGCCGAAAGCAGAAACAATTCCTGACTGGGCCAGGGTACTGCCCGGCTTGAATGCGGTATTGAATGCCTGCACGACCCTGATTCTCCTAACCTCTCTGTTTTTTATCCGACGGAAAAAGGTAGATGTCCACAAAAAACTGAATTTGCTGGCTTGTATCCTTTCCACCATTTTCCTCTTGTCATACGTTACTTTTCATTCCTTCGGGGTGGAGACAAAGTTTCCTATCGACAACCCATGGCGCACGGCTTACTTGTTCATTTTGATTACGCATATTGTGCTTGCCGCTGTGGTATTACCTTTGGTTTTAATATCTTTGTACCGTGGCCTCACCGGGCAAGTGCAGGCTCACAGGAAAATTGTCCGCTGGTCATTTCCTGTTTGGATCTATGTAACTACCACCGGTGTTATTGTTTACCTGATGATCTCACCCTATTATCAATATTAAGAAATTGAAGAAGTTTATCCCCTTTTTACTTTTTTTCATCCTGTTACTGACCACGTCGGGTACGGTTTCGGCTCAATGCTCTATGTGCAGAAGGGTTGCCGAAACAAATCACGAAAGTCATAGCAACAAGGTAGGGGAAAGCCTCAATTCGGGTATTTTGTACCTTTTGGCTGTACCTTATATGCTGGGGGCAGTAGGATTGGCCTTCTGGTGGAAGAATCGAAATAAAGAATAAGTCCAATTTTATAAAGGGACCTATAAAAAAGCCCGATTCTTCATTTTTAGCTAATTTTTGAACGAGCAGATTTTTTATCTTTGAAGCATCATGCTACTCTATAATAAATACGACAAGGAAACCTTAAGAAAAAAGCTGATGGCGGAGGATTTCCGGCGTGTGACTCTTTCTTTTTATCGATATGTAATCCTTGAAAACCTTCAGGAGTTAAGGGATGAAATGTACAGGGACCTGAATCTTTTGGGTGTCCTTGGCCGGATCTATATCGCCCGTGAAGGAATAAATGCACAGATATCTGTTCCCGAGCACGCTTGGAATAATTTTCTCTCTTATCTGGATCGTTCAGTACATTTCAACGGTGTTGATTTGAAGATCGCCATTGAAGATGATGGAAAATCATTTTATAAACTGATCGTAAGGCAACGCAATAAAATTGTTGCCGACGGACTGGATGATGATTCTTTTGATGTGACCAATGTCGGTAAGCATTTATCAGCTCAGGAATTTAACGAAGCCATGAGTCAGCCCGGAACAGTAGTGGTTGACATGCGTAATCATTACGAAAGTGAAGTAGGACATTTCAAAGGTGCTGTGCTTCCCGATGCTGATACTTTTAGACAGGAATTACCTATTGTCCTCGATCTTCTGAAAGAAAAGAAAGATCAAAAGATTCTCCTTTATTGTACCGGCGGCATCCGTTGCGAAAAGGCCAGCGCCTATTTCCGTCATCATGGTTTTGAAGATGTGAACCAGTTGAACGGCGGTATAATTCATTATGCCCGCCAGGTGAAAGCGGAAGCTATTGAGAACAAATTTATCGGAAAGAATTTTGTCTTTGACGACCGCCTCGGTGAGCGCATCACTGATGAAGTGATTAGTGTTTGTCACCAATGTGGAGAATCATCCGATCGACATGTTAATTGCGCCAATGAGGCTTGTCATCTTTTATTCATCCAATGTGAATCCTGTGCAGAAAAAATGAATCAATGCTGCACTCCTGCCTGTAAAGAGATGGCTTCTCTTCCCATCGAAGAAAAAAGAAAATACCGGAAACTGGAACGAAAAGATCCTGTAAGGAATGTATTCAAAAGCCGCCTCCGGCCCAACCTACGTGAAATAATTTCTCAAATTTCTCCAACTCTATAATTTTAAATTACTAAACATGAAAAGAAAAATACTCTTCTTATCGGCACTGCTCTTCGCATTGCTATTGAATCATTCATCACAGGCACAAGTATTATTCTCGGAAGATTTTTCTTCCGCTACACTTCCTGCGGGTTGGTCGAATGACAGTCTGGGATTGCCGGCATCAAATCTTTGGTTGTTTAACAATCCTTATTTGCGTGTCATCACTGGAGCCGGATTCGATGCCAATTTTGCAATTTTTGATGCTGATGAACTCCTGACCAACGATTCGATCCCCGAGCTGGCATCCCTTACAACACCTTCTATTGACATTACCACTGCCGGGACTAATTTGTTCCTGGAAATGGATGAACAATTCCGCTACCTGAGCCCGGGAGAAGCCAAACGAACCATTGAGTATTCCGGAGACAATGGTATAAGCTGGGATACCCTTGTTTTTGATTCCCTGGATGTGGGTTATCCGACAGCCGTTCACTCGATGTACAGTTTATCCTCTGTGGTCGGTTCCACAAATTCACTGCTGCTTCGATTTACATATACCGGTGATTATGACTGGTGGTGGGCAATAGATAATGTACAGGTAATTTCATACTCTACTTGTAGCACTCCGCCTGTTGCAGGAAGTACAGTGGCCACACTAACATCAGTCTGCCCGGGAGATGATTTCACACTTTCACTTGTAGGAGCAGATATAGCTATAGATTTAACTTACCAATGGCAATCTTCCCCCGATGGTTTAACCTGGACGGATTTAACTGATGACACATTAAAGACTTTGGCGATTGCACAAAGTAATGAAACCTACTACCAGTGCCTGGTGACTTGTAGCGGAATAACTACAGCTTCTGTTCCTGTGCAAATCACCATGAATCCGGGAAATGCCTGTTATTGCGCTCCTGTCGGACCTTCCTGTGCAGGTATTTCCGGAGCCATCACAAACGTAACTATTACCGGCACTACGCTCAACAATACTTCTGCCTGTGATGAATTGACTGATTTGGGATATACCCTGTGGCCATATTCTGCTTCTACCTCTGCCGAACTTACCCGCGGTTCTTCCTATGATTTTGTGGTAACCACCGATGGGGACAACATTATTTCAATCTGGATCGACTTTGATCAAAATGGAGGTTTCGAGCCAACAGAATGGGCTCAAGTGTGTACCACTTCAGCTGACCACTGTTCCAAATACTGTTAACATCCTGATTCCAAATGCCGCGAACATGGGACCGACAAGAATGCGTGTTCGTTCCAGGGATTCCGGCAGCCAAAATGATTCAGCAAGTGCTTGTATAGAATTCTTCTCAGGGGAGTCAGAGGATTATATCATCGGAATTGACTACAATGTTGGAGTGAAAACACTGCCATTGAATGGTACAGGTTTGTATCCTAACCCGGGTACCGGATTGACTTACTTGTTTTTTGAACATACAGTTGCCACCGCAACTATTAATGTTTATGATCACACAGGAAGTCTGGTACAGAGCAAGGAAGTTCATAATGTATTCAGCACGAATTTGGATTTGTCAGATGAAGCCAATGGAATTTATTTTGTCCGGATTCAATCCGATGCAGGATCTGCAACCCATAAACTTATTTTGAATAAATAATTCAATCTCATTTCGGTTAAAAGAGCCTCCGCAGGGAGGCTCTTTTTTTTTCTACAAATTTCGCTTGTGTTAAGTTCAAACTAAGGAAGATTCGCGATAATTTAAGTAGTTAGGTTCATTTCAAGTTCTGCCATAAATGTGCCGAAACAGGCAAAATAACTAGCCGTTTGATTTATTCATGCTTTTTGTATCTTTGCATCAGTTCTTTCAATTGTCCGTAAACACGGACTTGCTTATCCAGAAAGGTGGAGGGATTGCGCCCTGTGAAACCTTGGCAACCCTTATCCCGGGTTCGACATGCTGCCTGCTTTGAATGGCAGCCGCGAACTAAGGGGTGAATCATAAAGAAGGTGCCAATTCGCTCATTCAATTTGAATGATAGATAAGTCAATGTGATGTTCGCCTTATACCTGGTAGTATATACGATCTCTCTTGACTTGATCAGGAGAGATTTTTTTTTTGGATAGGTTCAAGGCCGGTTTCACGATGATTGAATGAATTTAAATATACTTATATCATGTTGAAAGGAAAACTAGATGATACAATTTCAAATGCTCTCAGGCAGGAACTAACAAAAAGAGTCCTTGTGATTGATGGCGCCATGGGTACAATGATTCAGCGTTATCAGCTGAAGGAAGAGGATTACAGGGGTGAACGCTTTAAGAATTTTTCGCAGTCATTGAAGGGAAATAATGACCTCTTATCTCTTACTCGTCCTGATATTATTGAGTCCATTCACCTTGAATATCTCCGTGCAGGAGCAGACATCATCGAAACAAATACCTTCAATGCTCAACGCATTTCCCTGGCTGATTATGCCATGGAAGATTTGTCATTTGAGCTGAATTTTGAATCCGCACGAATTGCTAAAAGTGCAGTTCAGAAGTTTCAACTGGAAGAGCAGTTGAAGCAATCTACAGGTACTCAAAAAGGTTCACCAGTAGGCAAGCAATGGATAGCCGGTGCTATCGGTCCAACTAACCGTACTTTGTCGCTTTCACCTAATGTAAATGATCCCGGTTTTCGGGCAATTACATTCGATCAATTGGCAGAGGCCTATGCGGAACAGGTGCGTGGACTGATGGAAGGCGGTGTTGACCTTATCCTGATAGAAACCATCTTTGATACATTGAATGCGAAAGCAGCATTGTTTGCCATCGAGACGGTCTTCGAAGAAAAAGCTCAGCAAATTCCTGTGATGATATCCGGAACCATTACAGATGCCAGCGGAAGGACATTCTCCGGTCAAACCGTTGAAGCTTTTTTAAATTCGGTTTCGCACATGGATCTGCTCAGTATCGGACTGAACTGCGCCCTGGGTGCAAAAGAGATGAGGCCTCACATTGAAGAGCTTTCGGACAAAGCGCCTTTTTTTGTGAGTGCTTACCCCAATGCAGGTCTTCCAAATCAATTTGGAGAATACGATGAGACCCCTGATCACATGGGTCATCACATCGAAGATTTTTTAGAAAGTGGTTTCCTGAATATTGTCGGTGGTTGTTGCGGAACAACACCTGATCACATTCGACACATTGCTGCTCTTGCGAAAAAGATAAAGCCACGTCCGCTTCCAGTCATTGAACCCTATCTGAGGATCAGTGGACTCGAAGCCGTTACGCTGCGTCCCGATTCGAATTTTATGAATATCGGAGAGCGAACGAATGTGACAGGTTCCAGAAAGTTTTTACGTCTGATCAAAGATGATCAGTATGAGGAAGCACTTTCAGTGGCTCGCGACCAGGTAGAAGGAGGAGCACAGGCAATTGATATTAACATGGACGAAGGGATGCTCGATTCGGTGAATGCAATGAGCAAATACCTGAATATGCTTGCCGTCGAACCCGACATCGCACGCTTACCGGTCATGATTGACTCATCCAAATTTACCGTCATTGAAGCGGGATTGAAGTGTACTCAAGGGAAATCGATTGTGAATTCGATTTCAATGAAAGAAGGAGAAGCGGAATTTATTCGGCAGGCAAGGATCGTCCGAAAATACGGAGCCGCTGTTATCGTGATGGCTTTTGATGAAAAAGGACAGGCAGATTCATTCGAGAGAAGAATTGAAATATGTGAACGTGCCTACAACTTGCTCACGAAGTCAGGTACATTTTCCTCCTCAAGATATCATCTTCGATCCCAATATATTTCCGGTAGCAACAGGAATGGAGGAGCATCGTCGTAATGCCGTGGATTATTTTGAAGCAACTCACTGGATCAAGAAAAATTTACCATTGGCAAAAGTGAGTGGAGGCGTGAGCAATGTTTCTTTTTCGTTTCGGGGAAACGATATCGTCAGGGAAGCTATTCATTCGGCTTTTCTTTATCATGGTATCCGTGCAGGCATGGACATGGGCATTGTTAATCCCGGACAATTGCAGGTGTATGATGAGATCCCTAAAGACCTGCTTGAACTGGTAGAAGATGTATTGCTTGACCGGCGCGATGATGCTACGGAGCGTTTGCTTCAGCACGCGGAATCACTGAAAGGAATTGTTCGTCAAAAGGATGAAAAGGATGCACCCTGGAGAGCCGGCACAGCGGACGAACGACTTGCACATGCACTTGTGAAGGGAATTACGGATTTCATCGAAACAGACCTGGAAGAAGTCCGCAAAAAATACAAGAACACACTTCAAATCATTGAAGGGCCCCTGATGGATGGAATGAATACTGTGGGTGATTTATTCGGTTCCGGAAAAATGTTTTTACCACAAGTGGTGAAAAGCGCCCGTGTGATGAAAAAGGCGGTGGCTTACCTGGAACCCTATCTGAATGAAGAGAAGTTACAACAGGCGTCGCAGGGAATTATACAAGGAAGGCAGACTGCCGGAAAGGTGCTATTGGCTACTGTAAAAGGGGATGTGCATGATATCGGAAAGAATATAGTAGGTGTAGTGCTTGCATGCAATAATTATGAAATCATCGACCTTGGTGTGATGGTTCCTGCAGATAAAATATTGGCTGCTGCACGAGAACACGATGTGGATATCATTGGTCTCAGTGGACTTATTACTCCTTCTCTGGATGAAATGGTTCATGTGGCGAAGGAAATGCAACGAGAGAATTTTAAAATTCCCCTTCTTATTGGCGGGGCTACAACATCCAAGGTCCATACCGCAGTAAAGATTGAACCTTATTACAACGAACCTGTCATGCATGTGAACGATGCATCCCGATGTGTGACTGTAGTGAGTAATTTGCTTTCATCGGAACAACGCGGCGATGTGATTGAAAAAAACAAGAAAGAGAATGAACGGATACGGGCCCAACATGCAAATGCACGCGCCTCTACAAAATTTATTCCACTTGAACTGGCACAACGATCAAAGTTTCAGTCCGATTGGGAATCTGCGCAGCAGAGAAGACCTTCCCTTTTAGGCAATAAAGTTTTTACCGCTTATCCCCTTAGTGAAATTGCTGCTTACATCGATTGGACACCTTTTTTTCACAGCTGGGAATTGAAAGGATCCTACCCGAAAATATTTAAAGATCCCGACCATGGGAAAGAGGCAAGTAAGTTATTCGATGAGGCCCAAAGCATGCTAAAACTTATTGTTGATGAGAAATGGTTGCAGGCCAATGCAGTCATTGGTATTTATCCGGCACTTTCGGATGGCGATGATATTGAAGTCTATGATGCCGAGGAACATGAATCTCATGGCTTGCACAAAGTATGTACATTCTATACTCTGCGCCAACAGACACAAAAGCCGGAAGGTGATTTCAATATGGCACTGGCTGATTTTATCAAACCCAAATTCCTTCCCAAGGAAGGCACTCAAGAGAGCACTTTGCAGATTCAGTCTGTTGAGGCTGCTCAGAACAGCCACCAAGGTAGTGCAAACAATAAAGATAAAGGGATACTCACCGGTACCGTTCATCCCCATGAGATAGCACCAACAGATTATATCGGTGCTTTTGCACTGACCACTGGTATAGGTATTGAAAAATGGATTGAGAAGTTTGAAAAAGATCATGATGATTATTCCGCGATAATGCTGAAGGCCCTTGCCGACAGGTTAGCAGAAGCCTTTGCAGAGTTGTTGCATGAAAAAGTCCGCAAGGAATTCTGGGGTTATGGAAAGGATGAAAAATTTACACCGGAACAATTGATTAAGGAAGAATACAAGGGAATAAGGCCTGCGCCGGGCTATCCTGCACAACCGGATCATACGGAGAAAAAAACTATATGGGAACTTCTTGATGTGGAAAAGAACACCGGGATACAGCTCACAGAAAGTCTGGCGATGTATCCCACAGCAGCAGTAAGTGGCTTGTATTTTGCACATTCCGGTTCACGGTATTTTGGGATAGGGAAAATTCAGCGCGATCAGGTGGTGGATTATGCAAGAAGAAAAGGAATGAGTATAGAAGAGGTTGAGAGATGGCTCGCGCCTGTACTCGCTTATTGATTCTGGAATCTTTTCGGTTTTTCTGTTTCTATCGGCGTTTTTTAACGGAGCAGATGCACCCTACCGTGTTGGGTATGTTCATGCCCTTCATTGTCCCGGAGGAAAATAGTATATACATAGACATCGCTCTCACAGGGTAGATCACTTCCCATTCGCTTTCCATCCCATCCTATCTTCAGATCAACAGAATGAAATACCAATTGCCCCCAGCGATTGTAAATTGACATTTCAAAATCATTTGTTCCAATAGCAAGCGGTGCAAAGGATTCATTCACCCCGTCTCCATTCGGAGTAAATGCATTCGGAATATAAATGGCAAATTCATCTTTGATCCGGATAGTTCCATAGGCCGTATCAAAGCATCCATCACTGCTTTCCGAAATCAAACGAACCGAATAGGTTCCTGTGTCCCGGTAGTTATATTCCGGATTTGGCAGGCTGGAAGATGCTAAGCCATCGCCAAAATACCAAACTTGCTTTATTGAGTTCCGGCTGTTGTTGGTAAAAGCTATTGTCGGCGAATGGATGGAAGTGACCTCAGGACTGGAAACAAAATCGCTCACAGGCGCTGAAAGTACTTTTATAAGGCCAGGTATCGTGACTTGCGATACGCATTGATTTGAATTTTTTACAATGTGACTCACGGTATATGCTCCCGGAAGTTTATAAATATGCTGAGGATTTTCCTCTTCCGAGAGAGTTCCATCACCCAGGTTCCATGTGTGTTTGAGTCCGCTTATGCCTGACTGCGAATTAGAAAAGGCGACAAGCAAAGGAGGACAGGCAGAAACAGC
Organism: uncultured Bacteroidota bacterium; assembly: GCA_963775555.1. Taxonomy (GTDB): domain Bacteria; phylum Bacteroidota; class Bacteroidia; order AKYH767-A; family 2013-40CM-41-45; genus QQVM01. The sequence goes on from CAVZJJ010000004.1 coordinate 161,803, forward strand.
ATCCGGTAAAAAACCAGCATCCGGATTTGAATTTACATTTATTGTAAAGACCGCTGTGGCAGGAGGTGTACCGCAATCGTCATTGACAGTGACAGAATAGTTTGTATTTGTTTGAGGCCAAACTTCCACAGAGGGAGTCGTGGATCCGTCGCTCCATTGATACGTATAGGGTCCACCGTCTCCACCACTTGCCGTGATGGATAGATGAACAGCATCCCCTGCACAAATTGAATCGGGTCCAGTAACTAGTGCTTGTAACTGTGGTCTTACGAGTACAGATATGGAATCAGGCCGGCTCTTGCAGCCATTTGCATCGTATACTGTAAGACCATAATTGCTGCTTTGTGATGGACTGACAATTTGCGTCGGGCCCTGCTGACCATTATTCCAATGATATGTGTAAGGTTCAAGGCCCCCAAGAACTTGTGCAGACAGCATTACAGATTGACCAATGCAAATAGCTGAGATATGGCTAAAGTTTAATTGTAAAGGATCCGGTTCATCGACATGGGATGATTGCGTTACTGTGCAACCATTTGAATCGGTAACAGTCACTGTATAATTTCCTGCGTGTAGCCCGGTCACTGCAGAAGTTGTAGCCCCTCCCGGAAACCAGGAATACCTGAATGGTGCTGTTCCCAATACCATGGCAGTGGAAGTTCCTGTCGCTGATCCTGCACATGTGGCATTGATAGTGCTCGTATTGACAGCAAGAGGAGCTACGAGTACCCTGTAAGAATATGTTTGTATTCCTGAATTAGGACAGTTGTTGTCTATAACGCTGACAGTAAATGTATATGGTTGCATTCTTGCATCGTTCAGCCCGGGTATCCAGTCAAAAGTACCTGTTGGATGGATGGCTGAATTAGTGGAGAAGCGTGCACCTGAAATTCCATAATCCCATTCCATAGTGACAAGCTGATTATTATCAGTATCATCAGAATTAATTGTAAAGTGTATCGCTTGTCCCGGACAAGCTGTGATGGAATGCTCATTGGAGCCATTTACTCCTGATGCCGTTGGCAACGCGTTCGAACAAGAAATTGTATATACCTGCATATCCCTGACGGTAGAACCGATCATGCGGCCATTCCTGTATTCATTCACCCTTAAAGCCATCACACCCACTTCCATGGCAGTGGGATGAAGCATCATATCACCATTTTGTGAGAGTGAGAAAGCAGGTGAGGATGTTATAGGATTACCGGCGGAATATGCACCTGTGTAATTCACATTTGTTCCTGCTTCTGAACGAGGAATGATACTTTCATACACAAGAGAATCCCCATCCGGATCATAAGCTCCGGAGTTGTAGTGCAATGTTTCACCTATGCATAAGAATGTCATTGGCAGGTTTGAAAAAACCGGTGAAGAGTTGTCGGGAGCGATCACATTATTTAATGTAGCCTCCACATAAGTGGCAGGCGCTCCTGCACAATTTGGTGGTGAGAAACTGATCGTGGTGATGGCGCAATTGCGGCAGCAATTACTATATCCAAAAATCCAGTCAGGACATTTTTCTGGCAAGGTGACTGTACCACTGTATTCATATTTCTGTACACCCGGACTAGTTCCGCCAGAGCAATTAGTAGGACTGGAATTACAGGGACGAGTGATCTCCAAACCTGTTCCCGCTTTCTGAAAGAGCGTCGTATTGAAATTATGGCCACCTGTGGCCGAGCTACAATTTACCTGTAGATTATTCGGAGCAGAAATACCGGCACAATCGCGGTAAAGGCAGAGTGAGAGCTCAATCGTAGTGCCATTTAGCCAACGATAGCTTAAGTCGGCTCCATTGATATGGGTAGCACTTGCCGGAATAGACATTAAAGTAAAAACTAGCGCAGGCAATATCATTGCCATTGCTCGCATTATTCCGTTTTTTCGGTTTCTATGATTGAAATTCATTTAAAATGGCCCCGCTTGAAGACCCTGGTACATGGTAATTTTCATTCCTTCCCGCTTATAGCGGGATCCTGTATATAAGACGCTAAATTGATTGCAGAGTTCATGAAATAGCGCTGGTTTTATTACAAAAAGTGATGATTTTCAGCGCGCAGAGAACAGGCGACAAGACAATGTTCAGTAAAATTCCGGGACAATATTTCTACGATTTAAAAATCACCTAATTTGGCCCTGTAAATAGCGGTTTATTTCCCTGTCAGGGAATTTAAAGCAATTGCTTCATTCATCAATGAATTCCATTTCCAAGAAAAAAGTAAGCTACCGCATTTGCGAAGAGCTCTTCATGTATCTCGAAGATTATGGCCGCATGGAGGATTTGCCATTTCGGTACAATGATCTTTTACGCTTTAATTATTCAATACCACTTCTTGACAAGCATGGAAAAGATACACTTTGGGAGACAGTGTTTTATTTGCCTTCGGAACTGGAAGAGCTGAACCAGCGCCTTGTCAAAACGTATGCTTTGATGAAGGTAGAAGGGGATATGTCTTTGATGGAACATCTCTATGTAGACCGGATTGATTTTTGTCCTTTTGGAAATTCCAAACCTTTCCGTATTCGTATTAAGAATCAGTTCAACGACAACTACGATTATTATTATGTGAAGATACCGGATGCTTCCCGCGTCTATGGATTGGAATTTGAAGATTTACTTTCTCCAAACCGTATCAATTTTCTGGTTGATCAGGAAACTCTTGTGGAAGAACATATTATTGGAATACCGGGTGATCAGTTTGTGAACAACAATTTATATGCAAGTGGTATAAATGAAACCCGGCTTGCAAAAGAGTTTATTAAATTTAATGAACGATGTTTTGTCCGGCTTTTGGGAGATATGCGTTCATATAATTTTGTGATCGATATGACTCCTGATTTTGATGATACCCAATTTCGTTTCCGGGCGATCGACTTCGACCAGCAGAGTTATGAAGGCCGAAAGGCATTGTACCTTCCTCAATATTTTAAGGAGAACAATCCCTATGTGAATCTCTGCGTGAAATTCATCAACAAAGAAACGGCTAAACAATATCAACTGGAAGAAAGATCCCTTATGGCTCGCCGGATTAAAATTGCAACTTTCAGAATTTCCTCCTTGCTGGAAGTGATGATAAATGATACTGTATCCCTGAAAGACAAAACAGAGCAGCTGCGGACAGAATTAGCTGAACACTATAAAAAAGAGGCATTTTTGAAATGTAAAAATATGGGAGAGATCATGAGGCAGAGTCTGAATCTGCTTCTGGACTAGCCACTGTTATCGTTTTATGAAATTTTACTTTAAAAGACTGACTGCGCGCTAATTAATAATAGAAAATCTCTTAAGTTAAACTTGGTTAATCCGTCATTCATTTCATATTTTTGACCTAATTTGCGCGGAACTGACAATTTTATGAGAATAGGATCAAGACTTTTTCTGAGTATTATTTGCTTCATTTTGCCTGTTTTTGGTTTTTCTCAGGCGCCGTGGTCATTGCAACAATGTATTGATCATGCACTTGAACATAATATTCAGATCCGCCAGGGCATGCTGAATACAGATCTTAACGAGGCCATTAAAGCTCAAAGCCTGGGCAGTTTGTTTCCAACATTGAATGGAACAGCATCACAGAATTATTATAATGGGCGGAGTATTGACCCTTATACTAATTTATATACCACTAACCAGGTTCAGTCTTATAATTTTTCGGTAAGCAGCAATGTTGCCCTTTTCGAAGGCTTCCAACTTCAAAATACCCTTCAGCAGAGTAAACTGAATTTTATGAGCAGTAAGTTTGACTTGCAAAAAATTCGCGATGACGTATCTCTCAATGTCGTTACCTATTACCTCCAGGTTTTATACAACAAGGAATTGCTTCTCAACACAACGCAACAAGTGGATGCTACACGTCAGCAAAGAGATAAAATATCAAGGATGTTTGAATTAGGTTCTGTATCAAAAGGAAATCTACTGGATATGGAAGCACAGCTGGCTTCAGATGAAGTATTGCAGGTGCAGGCACAATCTGCATATGATCAGTCCATGCTGAATCTTACACAGCTTCTTGAAGTGAATACGGAAACTAATTTTTCCATAGAGGAGCCGGTATTGCCTGAACCGGCACTTGCCGCAGAGCAGATGAATACGAATACCATCTATATAGCTGCATTAAGTACTCAACCGGATATACGCAGCTATGAACTTCGTGTACAAAGTGCAGAAAAAGGTCTTTCAATTGCCCGCGGTGGCCGCTATCCCCGCCTTTATTTTGGTGGAAGTGTGGGGACGAACTTCTCGACCAGTAACAAAGAAGTGGTTGGATATGACGTTCTGCCTCCTTCATCCGTATTTTCCGGATACACAGGATCCGGTGATTCAGTTTTTACCTTCGTAAACACAACTCAACCGATCCTCGAACAGAAGGCATTCAATGATCAAGTGAATAATAATCTGGGAAAATCTCTGGGTTTCAGTTTGCAAGTCCCTTTGTTTAACGGTTGGACCACAAAAACCAGTGTTACCCGTGCAAAGATTAACCTCGAGCAATCACGGCTTAACCTTGAACAGACAAAGAAGAATTTATTAAAGAGCGTGCAGCAAGCTGTGGCAGATGCACATTCTTCCTTTAAACGCTATGAAGCAGGAAACAGAAGTCAGGCGGCACTTGCAGAATCTTTTAGTTTCAATACACAGAGGTTGGACCTTGGATTGATAAGCACTTACGACTACCTGCTTGTAAAAAATAATCTTGCAAAAGCGGAAGCGGATTTACTCCAGGCAAAGTATGATTTTATTTTCCGGATAAAGATTCTGGATTTTTACCAGGGAAAACAACTGACTTTCTGAGAGAACATTTGAATAAGGTTTCTTAAGTAGTTTAAAATATTTAAAATAGACTTTACAGCGAATTACTATTAAGCATCACATTTGTTCCGCAATGGCGGGAATTATATATTGAAAATATGGCAAAGAAAAATAAATTGATGAAATGGCTGATCATCACAGTGATTGTGCTGATCGTTTTTGCAATTATTGGGAAGAAGGCCGGTTGGATAGGGGGAGATAAAGCCAAAGAAGTAGCCACTGAGAAAGTCACTAAGCATGATATCATCGAAACTGTTTCGGCCAGTGGAAAAATTCAACCTGAGGTAACGGTTAAAATCAGTCCTGATGTTTCCGGAGAGATTGTGGAGCTGAATGTAAAGGAAGGGGAACGCGTCACCAAAGGACAATTGCTCGTTCGCATTCTTCCTGATATTTATCAATCCTACCTGGATCGTTCTATTGCTGCCTTGAATTCAAGCAAAGCAAGCCTGGAGAATGCAAAATCCCGCCTGGTTCAGGCGCAGTCTCAGTTTGAGAGGGCGAAATCCACTTATGAAAGAAACCAGAAATTATTCAATGAGAAACTGATTTCTGCCAGTGAATGGGAGGGAGTGAAATCTGCCTATGAAGTAGCAAAAGCGGAGGTTTCAGCAGGCGAGCAAAATGTGTCCGGTTCTGAATATGGCATCCGCAGCGCGGAGGCATCAGTAAAAGAAGCACAGGATAACCTGAGGAAAACATCCATCTTCGCCCCGGTAGACGGAACCATTTCAAAATTGAATGTGGAAAAGGGAGAACGTGTTGTAGGAACTTCGCAGTTTGCGGGTACAGAGATCATGACTCTTGCTAACCTAAATGAAATGGAAGTAAGTGTGGATGTCAACGAGAACGATATTGTGAGGGTAAATGTAGGCGATACAGCAAGTGTGGAAGTGGATGCATATCTGGGTAAGAAGTTCGAAGGTGTAGTAACAGAAGTGGCGAACTCTGCCAACACAACAGGAATAAGTGTAGACCAGGTTACTAATTTCGTAGTAAAGATTCGAATCCTTCGTGATTCCTATGAACAAATCCGTGATAAAGAACGTCCGAATAAAGCAGTCTTTAATCCCGGTATGTCTGCTACTGTAGATATCATGACAAAAAAAGCAGCAAATGTTATTTCAGTTCCTATCCAGGCGGTCACTACAAGGGATACTACGATTAAAAGCGGGAAAATTGAAAAGAATAAGAAAGATGTGGAATTGAAGGATGAAGAGAAGGTACAAGTGGTAGAAGAGAAAAAGGATGAGAAAAAAACCGAAATGGCAAATACCACGGTTGAATGTGTCTTTGTAGTTGAGGATGGGAAAGTGAAACTACAAGCTGTAGAGAGTGGAATTCAGGATAATAATTATATCGAAATCAAAAGTGGATTGAAAGAAGGGCAGGAAATTGTTACTGCTCCCTATAGCTCTATTTCAAAATTACTAAAGGATGGAGATGTTGTCAAGGTCGTTAAGAAAGAAGAACTATTCAGTAAGGATAAGTAATGATAATCCACTTATAGCAGAAATTAAAAACCAGACATCCTGAACATTTCATTGATTGGATCTGACCCGGAAAAATCGGATGAGATCAATGCTTAGAATTAGATATTTTCCAAAGAGTTTTTTTATCAGTTTAGTCTTTTCCTGAAAATTTATATTTCAGCCATGGCAACGATCCTTTGCATAGAAACAGCAACCAGCATTTGTTCTGTTGCTTTAAGCAGGAATTCGAAAGTGGTGACCCATCGGGAAATTTCAGGAGGATATGCGCATGCGGAAAAACTTGTTCAATTCATCTCGGAGCTTATCGCGGAAGCAGGTATTGCTAATAAAGATCTGGAAGCAATTTCAGTAAGCAGCGGACCGGGCTCATATACCGGACTGCGCATTGGAATCAGCACTGCAAAGGGCTTATGTTACGCTTTGGACATACCATTGATCTCTATATCCACCCTTCAGTCACTTGCCTGGAAGTTAAAGGAAGATTTCGGGAAGCAAAATACAGCCGAACAAATGCCAGTTCTTTTTTGTCCAATGATTGATGCCCGTCGGATGGAGGTGTACACAGCACTTTACGATGAAAATTTGAAAGAGGTGATCCCTGTGAGCCCTCTCGTGATCGATGAATCTTCTTTTTCAACCTATCTTGAAAAGCATCGAATACTTTTTACAGGAGATGGTGCGGAAAAATGCAGGGAAGTATTGGAAGTGCATCCTAATGCAGATTTTTCATTGGCAGGACTTTCTTCTGCTGTCTCCCAATGTGCACTCGCCAACGACTCATTTGCAAACAATAGATTTGAAAACCTGGCGCTCTTTGAACCATTTTACCTGAAGGAATACAAGGCGGGAAAATCATCCATTTTACGTTGAGTAGATTTTGTTTCCTGCCTCTGATTCATAAGTAGATAGTAGTTCAAAAAAATTGTTGCACTCAAAGCGACGATATAATTCTCCAAAGGATTTATCAATTGTCTTCTTACTAAGAAAAAGTATTTCTCCGATTTCTTTAGAAGTTTTCCCCGATCGGCGCAATTCAATTATTCTTCTTTCTCTTTCCCCAAATGGATTTCCGGGTCCCGGTACATCCCTTTTCAAAATCCGGTTTCTCCTGCAATGCTGAAACAAAGCTGCTGTGATTAATTCATTGTGATGAAATCCATTTTCTCTTACATCTTTTATAGCATTCAGGATGTCTTCCCAATCCTGTCGCTCACTAATAATTGCCGAGACGCCCAGATTGAGTGTTCGAATTATTTCCGTTTCTGAAATGTCTGTTTCCCCCCACCAAAGGATGATTGGTGCATTTATAAAATGGACCTTCATTTCCTCTAACTTTTCTAATTCAGTCCGGTTACGCAAGTGTTGAAGTACAATCACATTGCTTTTTGAGGGTTGCACTATTTGTGTGCGCTCATCCTCGTTCCATATTTCACAGAACGCTTTTTTTTCCGAGCGGATTTTTTCCTGCAGCCACGAAGCAAATAGTCTGTTGAACCCTTTTAGTATTATGGTACAATCATTCATAAATTATTTTTGATTGCTAAGTAATGTCACTTATAACTTCCTGGCGTTTAATTAATGCTGTTTAACAAGGCGAGTATTAACAGCTGTGACTTAAGAATTGTGAATAAGAGAGATTAAGTACCTGTTCAACATCTTAAATGTAAATCGGACTGAATGATAATCCTGTCTTATTAAAGATTTTCTCTTTAGAGCAGAGTTTGGAATAAATAGTAATTGTTCTATGCAATTGTAGTATAGATGACCTTGTGGCTGGAGGTTTCACGGAATAATTTTGTCAAAGAAAATCTGTTAATGAAATGTTGTTCAAACAGCACGGTAGGATGATCAGAATATTTCTTCGCTGGAGGAAGTACCGCTTTCGGTAACCCTCCCTCTTATACAGTCCAAACTATCAACTCACTAAATCAATAACATCGTCTAATTCAAAATTTCTATGAAAAACTATTACAAATTACTCGTGCCGGTCTTATTACTCTTCATGATTTCAGGGCCAATGTTGGAAACTCTGTCTGCACAAAACAAACCGGGCCTGGATCTTAAAGTTCATGTGGAATGGGGAAGAAAATCGAAAGGGTGCCATGGTTTTGGCATTTGCATTTTTATTGAAAGTATCGAGTTAACAGGAGTCCTTTTTGCCCGACTCCTTCCGGATGAGGATGTATTACTATTGAATGTTCCTATGGAAATGGTAAGGAAGAGTCCTGAACAATTTGATCAGGAAGCATTTATCATGGAAGAAGATTTCATGATTTCTGATGAAGTTTCTAAATCTCTCGGCGCCCAAAGATCATTAGTAATTCCCAGAGGAAAGTATCCCATTGACAGATCAGGAAAATCCTGTTTGGTTAGTCTCTCTTTGAAATAGAAAAAATCCGGGTTGGGGTGAAAGCCTCAACCTGGTATTTCTCATTACTAATTAATTTTTAAAAAAGATCATGAAAACAAACAAAAGATTATTCATATTTGCCTTTATCATACTCATAGGTATAGGAATTGACTCCAATGCGGCCGGATGGAACCACTTAAAAATCGAGTTGAAATTTGGAGTAAAAGGACACAGTTGTTCCGGCTCAGGAATTTGTCTGATTTATATTCCTGAAGATCGCTTTCCGGGAGAATACACTACGATTGCAATTGAAAAAAATCTGCTTTTTATTGATGTACCTTTTTCAATTGCCAAAGGGAAGGAGGGTATTTTTAATGGAGAATTATTTATCATGGAGGAAGAATATTCCTTACCGACAGAAGTGTGTAAAGAACTGGGTATTGATTATCAACTAAGAATCCCTTCGGGAAAACATCAAATCAGACGAATGGCAGAAGGTTACAGGATTGAGATTAGTATCCAATAAGGAAACAGTTCTCTAATCGTTCTAAGTCCTGTACATTATACTATTCGATAAATCCTTACTTATGAAATACGTAATCCACTTTATTCTATTCCTATTGATTCTTTTTTCAGGAACTTCCTGCATGCCTTTGCTAAAATTGGTCTATGGAGTTCATAATCCACGCTTAGAGACAGTGAAATCGGTTACAGAGTATGCGAAGCGTAAAGAGCTTGACGACGGGATAATACTTATTCCGAAAGATTCAGCTTCATTCTTCCATATTTTGACAGTATTTAATAAGGCGCCCGATCTGTATTTGTTCAATAACGAAGGGCAAGCACTTCAATACACTGTAGATGGAGCTTGCAATGCCCCCGTGTTCGAAGTTACTGAACGAATTTGTGAGGGAATTTATAGAGTGAATGACTCCCTGGAATCTCTTAGCTCCTTGTTGAAATACTTGCGGCCATTAAGCACAGAGGATTCTGTTCGTTTTCAGGCGTCGATAAAGAAGGAGAGCAAGTACACTTCAGTCATCACTTGGAAAACCTATATAGGATATTTGAACAAAGATCATGCGCGTACCTGGCTGCGAAGTTTGAATTCTCAAGGTAATTGTTCTTTAAATACTTATCTCCTGAATACTGACTTTATCGAAGGAATATTTACACCAGAACAATTTAAAGAGCTGGATATTCGTATAGAGAATTAGGTTGTGTTTCTTGTATTCCAGCTTCTCAGCTTTGTTGCCAATTATGCGGCGCAAAAGAACATTTATTCTAATTCGAGTACAAGGTCCTCAGCTTCCACCATGGTCGCTTCTTCAAGCACAACCTTTTTAATGGTGATATCCTGAGAAGCTGTTATCGTTGTTTCCATCTTCATGGCTTCAATCGTAAATAAAGGAGTATTCTTTATAAGCTTGTCTCCCGGTTTAACAAAAATTTTGGATAAACGACCTTGCAGGGGAGAGCCAATGTGCTTTTCGCCTGAAGCTTTAATATGCAAGGTCTTGTTTACCTGGGCATTCCGGTCAAGAATTTCAATTGCGCGGGTTTGTCCATTGAGCCGAAAGAACACAGATCGTTTCCCCATCTCGTCAGCATGATCACTCACAAAAAGCAGTCGAATCAAAACAGTTTTTCCTGGTCCAATGGTGACCATTGTTTCTTCGTTTGACTTCATTCCAAAGAAGAAAGCAGGGCTGGGTAAAGTGTGAACGTCACCGAATTGTTTTTGAAAATTGTAATAGTCTTCAAATACTTTCGGGTAAAACTTCCAGCTTAGGAAATCAAGGAAGCTGAGGTAGCGGTCGAATTTATTTTGAAATTCTTCAAACTCCGCATCGAAAAGCACCGGTTGAAGATGAGCATTAGGAAGATCTGTATAGGGGATTTCATCTTTCAATACTATTTTTTGTAACTCTTTGGGCCAGCCACCATGCGGTTGTCCAAGGTCTCCACGGAACATGCTCTTGACGCTTTCCGGAAAAGAGAGACTGTCACCCCGACTCAGAATATCTTCCTTGCTGAGTTTGCTGGTTACCATAAACATGGCCAGGTCACCCACAACCTTTGAAGAAGGAGTAACTTTTACAATGTCTCCGAATAGTTCATTCACTTCCTCGTAACTTTTTTTAATGTCATCCATCTTGTCAGCAAGCCCCATGGAGATTGCTTGTGGCTTCAGGTTACTATACTGGCCTCCTGGAATTTCGTGATGATAGACTTCCGCCGTGCCTGCCTGTAGCCCTGATTCAAAGGGATAATAATATTCACGGACCGTCTCCCAGTAATTTGAAAATTCATTGAGGGAACGGATGTTAAAGTCCAACTCATAAGGGGTGTTACGCAAAGCTTCTGCCAGCACATTGAAGTTGGGTTGAGATGTGAGGCCCGACATGGAGGCAAGTGCTACATCGACCACGTCCACACCTGCCTCTATCGCTTTCAAATAGGTAGCATTTTGAATGGAAGAAGTATCATGTGTGTGGAGATGAATGGGAATATCTATTGATTTTTTCAATTCCTTCACAAGCAATTCAGCTGAATAAGGTTTTAGCAAACCTGCCATATCTTTTATGCCGAGAATATGCGCGCCTTCATCTTCCAATTGCTTAGCCATATCGAGATAATATTGCAAAGAATATTTCTGACGCTTGGGGTCAAGGATATCGCCGGTATAACAAATGCATGCTTCAGCGAGGCCGCTGGTGCGTTCACGCACTGCACGGATACTCACTTTCATGCTATCCAACCAGTTGAGCGAATCGAATATGCGGAAGATATCGACACCGTTCTCCCAACTTTTCTCAATAAATTTTTCGACGAGATTATCAGGATATGAAGTATAGCCGACTGCATTCGACCCACGTATCAGCATTTGCAATAGAATGTTTGGAATTGCGGAGCGAATGGATTGCAAGCGCTGCCAGGGGCACTCATGTAAAAATCGCAGTGCTACATCAAAGGTGGCGCCACCCCATACTTCCATCGAAAAAGTCTGCGGGTGATGATGCGCATAACTCTCCGCGACCCGGAGCATGTCAACTGTACGGATACGCGTTGCCAGTAAACTCTGGTGTGCATCACGGAATGTAGTATCCGTAATCCCTACCTTTTTTTGATCTTTCAGCCAGCTACTGAATTTTTCCGGACCCATTTCATCCAGGAGTTGTTTTGTGCCGGGTGTAATTTTTTTTGTGCGGTCAAAGACGGGTGCATGTGATGTAAGAAAAACTTTTGTTGAATCAATCCTGCTTACATCCGGGTTTCCATTCACCAATACATCGGCAAGGTAGCGGAGTAATTTTGTGCCGCGATCCTGCCGCGTTTTTATCTGGAAAAGAGATGGATATTTCTCGATGAACTTTACAGTCACCTTGCCACTCTCAAAATCCGGATGCATGATAACATTTTCGAGAAACAAAATGTTGGTCTTCACTCCGCGGATCCGGAATTCCATCAGGGCACGATGCATCCTGAGCCGTGCTCCATTCAAAGTTCTTCCTTTTGCAGTAATTTTTACCAGCATCGAATCAAAAAATGGAGAAACCTTAACTCCCTGATAAGAGCTTCCTTCGTCTAGACGGATTCCATAGCCCCCAGCATGACGATAAGCAATGATAGTTCCATAGTCGGGCTTGAAATCATTTTGTGGATCTTCGGTGGTAATGCGGCATTGAATGGCGAAACCATTGCACTGTATTTTATCCTGTTGCGGAATGTTTATGCGGCTGGAATGCAGATCAAATCCGTCAGCAATCAGAATCTGGCTCCTTACAAGGTCAATGCCCGTAATTTCTTCTGTCACGGTGTGTTCGACTTGTATGCGTGGATTAACTTCAATAAAAAAGATATTCTCTTCATCATCCACAAGGAATTCTACCGTTCCCGCATTGTTATATCCAACATGTTTTGAAATACGGAGGGCGTATTCATACAGCTTATTTTTTGTTTCCTGCTTAAGACTCGGGGCCGGGGCGATTTCTACCACTTTTTGAAAGCGTCGTTGTACGCTGCAGTCACGCTCATAGAGATGAACAATATTTCCATGTTGATCACCTAAAATTTGTACTTCAATGTGCTTGGGATCATCAATGAATTTTTCAATAAATATGGTGTCATCGCCAAAAGCATTTCCTGCTTCCCTTCTTGCTTCAAGAAATGCTTTTTCCAGGTCATCGTCTTTACGAATCACTCGCATGCCTCTTCCTCCGCCACCTGCACTGGCTTTAAAGATGATAGGAAAGCCAATGCGTCTGGCTTCCTTCAGTGCAATCTCCGGACTGCCCAGTTTTTCCCGGTTGTCTTCAATCACAGGAACATTACACAAACGGGCCACTTCTTTGGAGCGCACTTTATCTCCCAATTGCTCCATCACTTCTGCTGAAGGTCCTACGAAGATGATATTTTCCTCCTTGCAACGGCGAACGAAATCTACATTCTCACTTAGGAAGCCATAACCAGGGTGAATTGCCTGAATTTTGTTGGCTTTTGCTGTTCGAATAATCTCTTCAATATCCAGGTATGGCTTTAATGGCTCTGTATCGGACCCAATTTGATAGGCTTCATCAGCTTTAAAACGATGGAGAGAGTAGCGGTCCTCATATGTAAACATGGCTACTGTGCGAATGCCAAGTTCTGAGGCGGCACGCAGGACGCGGATGGCGATTTCACCGCGGTTAGCGACAAGAAGTTTGTGAATTTTTTCCATAGAAGAGGTTGACCGGTTTCGAGGCGTCCAATCAAAGGAAATTAATTCTATAGAGGGAAAATGATGAAGCTGAGATTTCTATGAACAGTTTTCTGTTGGTTTCAGATTAAGGCTATCAGTATTTAACTTGTTGACTGTAATTTAAAATGTGATTAGGGCCTCTGAATTGTGATAAGTAATTGCGAATTATTTTCAATTAGCGAATAGTCTTCCGCATCAACCAATAGATCACCTGTCAGGTCTTCTGATAAATATCCAAAATCAAATTGCTGTGACGCATTTTCTACAAGACTTAAATCAAGGTCATCGATCACTCCGTTTTGTGTGATATCACCGCTAAAAAGCCCTGCATTCCCGTCTGAAAAAAGTGCCTGATTTCCACCATAGGCCTGGCTGACTGAAGTTGTAAAATCATAGGTGCTTGCAGTGGTATTAAAATGAACAGCAGAAGCACTCCATGTTTCAATTGAATTCCTGTGACGAATGCCAAGAAAATAATTGCTTCCTGCATAACTTCCCGGAAAAGTAAAGGATACATATCCGGAGGCATTGATCGTCCCTGTATCAGTAACCAAGATTTGATAAGGGGCCGACTCGCTGTGTAAATCAACAAAAAGAGTGTCACAAACACCAGGGCTAACTGCCATATTCATTTGCCCTGAGCCAAGATAGTATCCTTGTATAAAAACTCTTAGTTGAAGAGTTGTCGAAGATGATACCGTGTAAGAAGTTACGCTGGTAGAATTGCCACAAGGATTTACTACAGTTATATTTCCGACGCCGGAAATTCCCGGAACAATGAATTGAATTTCTGAATCCGAAATCACGGTGAAAGAACATGCATTGCCACTAAGAGTGATTGATGTAGTTCCTGTGAAGTGCGTCCCGGTTACTACTACTGTACTTCCCGGTAATCCTGATGATGGAGAAAAACCAGCAATTGCGGGAGACGAATACACAGTTACCGGAATTACGTTGCTCGTTGCAGAACATCCGTTTCCTCCGGCAATTGAAACAGAATAATTACCTGAAGTGCTAACAGTAATGGAAGAGGAGCTTGATCCATTTGACCATGTGTATCCAGGTGCAAGTGTCGAAGAGAGGATCACTGATCCGCCCTGACAAAAAGAGGTGGGACCTGCCGCAGTGATGACAGGATATGAAACCTGATATGTAAGTTTGACATCATCAATTCTGTATTGTGCCGCTGTTCCATTTTGTCTAAACTGTATCGAAAGATTAGGCACAGCAGGGATGCTTCCAACTGCAGTTCGATAGGACCAATTCGCGGAAGTTGTGGGAAGAAGAGCAAAGGATAAAGCGGAATAATTTACTCCATCTGCACTCACCAATACCTGTAAGTCTGATCCGGTAGAAGCAAGGGTGCTTTTAAAAATTCCGAAAGAAAGTTCTAAGCCCGACATTCCGGAGGTGTTGATCCCTGAAATAATGAAGTTTTTCCCCACTGTTGACGTAATAAATACATTGGCCAAACCAGAAGCTCCGCTGTATCCACTGGAAGCAGTGGTGTTACGTATATCAGCAGTTCCGGTCATGTTATAAATGTCATTGTCGAAACCATTCGCCGCTTCGTGAGTGGAAATGGCAGTTGTCCCACCAACTGTCCCCATAGATTCTGTGAAAACGATAGCGGTAGAAGAAAACGTGCTTACACTCACTGTCACTGCAGGTGATGTTGCGATACAAGCAGAAGAATCTGTTACAGTTACTGAATAATTACCGCTTGTATTGACGGAAATAGAATTGGTTGTAGCTCCTGTTGACCAGAGGTAGCTTAAGCCGGAAGATGCAGTAAGTGTAACATTATTTCCGGGACATATTGTCAAAAAACCACCGGCGGTAATTATCGGATCTGATGCACATAAATTCCAGCAAAAATCAATTGGACTTGCACTTGATGCTGAACCCGCATGTGGAAGACTATACATGTCTTCCAACATTCGCAACACATTATAATGGTTAATCGTGTTTGAATAAGCTCCTGCCTTAACATGTTGACCAATGATCAGAGTCAGGATGTGTTGTCCGGAAAGATCGTCATCTTCGTCAAATGTTAAAACAAGCAGACTGTTATGTGATTTTGCCCACTGAACGTAAGCATCCAGGTTATTTTGTATCCACGTATCCCCGGTACTAATCCGCGATGGATCACTTCCATTGTGCATATCATTAGCCAGGTTGGGTACGACAAATGAAACAGTAGGTAGTAAGCTGAAATTTACAGGGAAGGATGTATAGGGTTGATTAGAACTGGCGGGGATTCCGTTGACGGGGGCTCCTTGCCAATTCACCCATGGATTATGCTTGCGTGCATATAAAGCGTAAATTGAATCATTGGCACCTACAGCAGGTAAATCTTCTGAATAGCCGGTGAATGTTCTTCCTGCTGCGATCAGAGATGCACCAAGATTTAAACTTGTCATAGGCAGTATATCCGGAATATTATTATCCGTAATGCCCTGGTTTGATCCGGAAAAAAGTTGAAAGTAGTTGGGTTGGCTGGGATGAGAGAGTCCGTAAGATTGTGTGAATAGCGCGCATTGCTGGTCGCTAAGTAATCCATTGATATAAGGTGCCGATGACGAACCGACGATTTCCTGATAAGCATGATTTTCCAAAACAACTACGACAACATGGTCAGGAGTGGGTATGTATGCCTTGCTCAAGAATGGCGTTAAAAGAAAAAAAAGTCCGATCAATAAGTACTTAAACTCAGGGTGAATTGTCTTATTCATCGCGAAGTATTTATTTGAATTTGGGTAGCAACCAGTACATGTCAGGATGCCTTATTTTTTCAACTCACCTGTAAAAACAGATTGAACGCCGCAGGTTCATTTAAGGTTAAAGATACTATTAATTTCGAAGCCTAGGTAATGCTCCTTTTAGCTTTGATTCAACTCAATTCGATCCTCTGTGATGCGTTAATGCTGGATTAAGTGCTTAATAATAGACCTCCTTTGAACAGGGGAGTTGATCTGTTTCTTATAGATAGAATTTGTCCTCAGCCCAAACTAATGGATTTTTATCAATGTAATTCGAGATATTCTTATGTGCACGCGCATTCCGATAATATGCTCGTGAAACCGGGCTTGCCAGGAAAAACGAAGATTAATTTTATGTGATTCAAATGAAACGCGTCCTTTATACCATCGGATAATACGGGATAAATTCTCATGTAACATGGGGTTATGGTGTTTGGTCATTCCACCTTCGGGCTTTTTTACAAATTGATTGGATGGATTGATTTTTTCTGTTTTCGATTTTTGTCCGGTATCCAATGATGGGTGCGATGGCAATTTTGGATTTATTTCCGAAATCGGCGAAATATTCGTGTCCTCCCAAACGGTTCGATCATCCAATTGTATGCTGTTAACTTTTTCATTTCTTTTACTTTGCCCATTGTCATTATCAGGTTTATCAATGATAATTATCCCATGAATGTGATTGGGCATGACTACATGATTCTGTAATTTGACATATGGAAAATGTAGTGGTATTTCATTCAAGTATTTTTCGGCTAATAATCCGATATCGGATAAGAACATCCTTTTGTTTTTTATTGTTCCAAAGAAACAAATTCTGCTATGTGTACAAATTGTTACAAAGTAAGCAGCATTAGAACCATAGTCCCAACTCTGCAGTCTTACTGATTTAATGCGGTATTTGCCTTTAAATTTTTCTGTCATATAAATATCAAGAAGTTAATTTGGATGATAAATGGATTCTAAGCTTATATCGGGGAACTTGGAAATTTAGCTAAAGGCAATGTAATGCAATACGAAGATTGATTCTGTTCTTCATTGGAGAAATACGCTTATATGATGGCGTATTATTTCCTGTTTCTTCTTTTGTGAAAAGAGATGAAAATTGCTACGGAAAAAATAGTGTCTTCAAACGGATCAAATGGATCCTTAAAATGTGCCGATAAATTCTTGAAAGTATTATTTTGATTTATGAAAAGTGTTCAACAATAAAATTCTTAATTTTAAATTCATTGTCACTCATCGTAGAAGTTCAAGGGCTTTTTCAACATCCTCAACAGGCAGCTTGCAGACCCGGTCCTCACACACATAAACCAGGGTTTTCCCTTCCACATAGCGGTATTCCATCAATGGAAGATTGCTTTCTTTCATCGATCCGGCAAAGACGGTGTTAGGAAGATAATGGCTTTGCAGACTACGACGCTTTTCCTCTGCTGCCTTTCCGGTGATTACGATTTCGTGAAAAGGTTGAATGTAATTAAGCATCAGCAATGCCCAGTTTGAATAACCCGCACCATAAGCTCCCATGTCATTCACCACATTGTGGAGCATTTTTTCAGATGTTTCTGAATATTTAGTATTTTCAAAATGGATGCTGAGACGAAAGAGTGCCTTGGCCATACTGGAGTTGGAGGCAGGGATCACATTATCCTGAATTTCTTTTTTTCTGGAAATGAGGGCGGGATCAAGATTGGATGTAAACCAAAAATTACCTGTGGCTTCATCGTAGAAATGCATGAAGACATAGTCCGTAAGTGACTTTGCTTCTTCCAGGTACTTTTCATCAAAGCTACATTCATACAATGAAGTCAAGGCCTCAATGGTAAAGGAGTAATCTTCGAGGTATCCGTTGATGCGTGCTGTTCCGTTTTTGTAACTATGAAATAATCCCCCATCCTTATTACGCATCGATGTGAGCACTAATTTTGCATTCTTCTCTGCCGCTTGCAGGAATTTATTTTCACCGAAAGCAGTGTATGCATCGCAAAGTCCTTGTATCATCAGTGCATTCCAGGAGACCAGTATCTTGTCATCCAGTCCCGGACGAATACGCTTATTGCGTTCGTTCATCAGAATCCCTTTTGCTGTATCGATTAATCGGTTTAATTCTTCTAAGGAGATTGAAAATTGTTCCGCAATTTCCTCATCAGTTTTTTTTCTAAGGAGAATATAATTTTCCTCCTCCCAGTATCCGGCATTGTTGATATTGTAGTATTCGGATATTATTTCAAATGAATTTTCACCCGGGAGATCTCTGAGTAATTTTTCCAGCTCTTCTTTTTTCCAAACATAAAATTTCCCTTCCTTTCCTTCAGAGTCTGCGTCGATGGCGGAATAAAATCCTCCTTCCCTAGAGCTTAATTCGCGATTTATAAATTCAAGACTTTCAAAAACTATCTTTTTATACAAAGGATTTTTACTCTGCTGATAGGCCTTGGAATACAAACTCACCAGTTGCGCGTTGTCATAAAGCATTTTCTCAAAATGTGGGGCCTTCCAATAAGAATCTGTTGAATAGCGTGCAAAGCCACCTCCAAGCTGATCGTAAATTCCGCCAAAGGCCATCTTTTCTAGTGTAAGATGAACCTGATCAAGAACCATTTTATCACCGGATACCACTGCATATCTGAGAAGAAATTCATAATTGTTTAGGCAATGGAAATTTCGGTGCACGGTTCGGTCCACCTTCTGTTTGATCAAATTGTGTTTTCCATTTGCCTACCATATCCTCAAGAATTTTCATCTTGAAATCAATGGGTGCCTCGTTGGGTGTTACAATTTCCATCTGATTAATGGCTTTGGTCAGTTCAGTGGCATATTCATTCGCTTTCGCTGCACTATCCCGATAGAAGGTGCTGAGCTGCATCAGAACCTGGTTCCAGTTGCTGTTCGGGAAATATGTCCCCCCATAAATCGGTCTGCCATCCGGAAGTGCGAAACAATTAAGAGGCCAACCACCACTGCCTGTCATCAATTGAACGGCTGACATATAAATCTGGTCGATATCAGGTCGCTCTTCACGATCCACTTTGATACAAACAAAATGTTCATTCATCAATTGTGCTGTGCTGTCATTCTCAAAGCTCTCATGCTCCATCACATGGCACCAGTGACAGGCAGAGTAACCAATTGAAATCAACACCAACTTATTTTCTCTCTTTGCTTTCTCCCAGGCTTCTTCGCCCCAGGGATACCAATCGACCGGGTTATGTGCATGTTGAAGCAGGTAGGGACTGGTTTCTGTGATGAGATGGTTAGTATGTTTCATTTTTTGAGGAGTGGCTTGTTTGCAGGAAATAAGAATGATAAATAGTAATGGTATAGAAAGACGCATCTTGTAAAGGTAACATACCTCATGGTTTTATTTCTCCCTGTTCAATGTCACCATTTCATTTGTTGTTTTTAACACAACGTCATATCAAAAAACAATAGATTACACTTTTTAGGAAAATAATTATGATTGGTCTAACTAGCTTAATTTTCGCTAGTGACAAGCTTCGAAAACGTTGTTTCATATTTCTTGCACTGTGCCCGGGCAAATTATCCTTAAAGCTGAAGCCATATTATCCACTGAATTATCGAATTGAAAATTTCGTTTTGCAACACATTTTCATGCTCTTGATTGGAAGCGTCAAATTGCATTCATTCAAAGTAGCCGGGATCTTCACAATTGAGGGGAGGCCGCATCCGGTAGATTGGACCATTTGAATTGAGCAGAAACCGTTCACTTGTGGGCTGTAAACACGATAAAATTTTAAAAGCTCCAAAAATCTTCAAATTGCTCCAAAATCTGATAATTTTAAAAGATGCCAATACTTTGCCCTTGATTGGAATTCGTGTTTTTTCATAAATATTACCTTCGATTCCCTTTGTAAATCTCAAAACGATCATTATCTTTGCGTCCCTTAAAAAAGCAGGGAGAATACCCCAAACCTCAATATTTTAGAAAAATGTACGCAATCGTAAATATCGCCGGACAACAGTTTAAAGTTCAGAAAGACCAGACTGTCATTGTTCACCGCCTTCCCGGTGAAGACGGTAAGAAGCTGGAATTCAACGAAGTAGTGATGGTTGATGACGATGGCAAAGTGAAAGTAGGAGCTCCTGTTATCAAAGGTGCGAGTGTAAGTGCTAAGATTGTAAAGCATCTGCGTGGCGAAAAAGTGATCATTTTCAAAAAGAAACGTCGTAAGGGCTATCAAAAGCAAAGTGGTCACCGTCAGAATCTGACTAAAATTCTGATTGACGGTATCACAGCTTAATTAGCGATCAACTTTTAGTTCTAGTATTAATATTAATCAGTAAAAAATAAAATACAATGGCACACAAAAAAGGTGTTGGTAGTTCGAGAAACGGTCGGGAATCACACAGCAAAAGACTTGGCATCAAAATATTCGGTGGACAACATGCGATCGCAGGTAATATTATCGTACGTCAGCGTGGCACCAAGCATTTCCCCGGTGACAATGTTGGCATTGGAAAAGACCATACCCTTTATGCACTTATAGAAGGTAAAGTGGTATTTCGTAAAAAACTTAACGAGAAAAGTTTCGTTTCTGTTACACCTATTCAGGCAGAAGCATAATATTCATTGTTACAAGCATGAAGGCAGTGGAATTCATTTCACTGCCTTTTTTTGTGTCCATAAGTGATGGTTTCCGAAGGAGGTTCTGAGCAGAGAAATGGATCATGAATAGGAATAGGGTACAATTTAGCTTGTTGACGCGTCAGACTCTGGTCCTTAATTCCGGCTTGACCTGTTTTATTTCAAGGCGCATTATTTATAATTTTCTCAGCTATTTTTCAATATCTGTAATGAGAAGAAGAAATAGTATTTTCGCTTCATCATTCAGAAAGTTTTTCTATTTCTGATAGTAACTAAGTTTAATGCCCGCATTCCTTTTCCATTCGCTCTTCAATCGGATTGAGTCCGCCTCTGGTAAACGGCTTGACGAGCCCGGAATTGTAAGCCCATATTTAAAATCAAATTTTCGGCTTTCACTTCAAGTTGTCGCCTTGGTATTTCTTTGGGGAGCAATAAACTTTTTCTTCACAGAAGTTTCTGCACAAACACCTGTGCAAGTGGTTCGCGGAACAGTCCATGATAAAGTGAGCCATGAAAAATTATTCGGGGCCGCAGTTCTTTTACTGGATAGCCCGATGACAAATGGCGCTGTCTGCGACATCGAAGGAAAATTTCGTTTGGAAAAGGTTCCGCTGGGGAGAAGAATTATTCGCGTGTCCTTCGTTGGATATAAAGAATCAACCATATCCCTGGTCATTACTTCTGGAAAAGAAGTTGTCGTGGAAGTTGAGTTGGAGCAATCCGTGATCCAGGGAAAGGAAGTAAAGATCGTGGCAGAGCGCCAGAAGGATCGTGCGAACAATGAGATGACAACGGTGAGCGCCCGTTCATTTACGGTAGAAGAAACCTCCCGTTATGCAGGAAGTCTTAATGATCCTTCCCGTATGGCAGCAAACTATGCCGGTGTAAGTGGAGCGAATGATGCACGCAATGACATTATTATTCGGGGAAATTCTCCTTTGGGATTGTTATGGCGACTAAATGGTATTGAAATCCCCAACCCGAATCATTTTGGGTCTATCGGAACTACAGGTGGTCCAATCAGTATCCTGAACAATAACCTTCTCGATAAATCTGACTTTATGACCTCTGCATTTCCAGCTGAATATGGAAACGCATTAGCAGGAGTCTTCGATCTTCAGATGCGTCCGGGTAACAATGAAAAACGGGAATACCTTGCACAACTCGGCTTCAATGGATTTGAGTTAGGCACAGAAGGCCCGCTCGGTAAAAAAGGGGAGGGTTCCTATCTTGTCAATTACCGGTACTCCACCCTGGGTGTTTTTAAAGCATTGGGTATCGATTTCGGTGCCGGAGCGGCCGTGCCGGAATACCAGGATATTTCTTTCAACATTGAATTGCCAAATACAAAAGCCGGCAAGTTTACTTTATTTGGAATTGGAGGAATTAGTAATGTTGAAGTATTGGATAAGGAGCGGGATACGACTGCCACGGACCTTTATAATAACGGTGAGAGGCAAGATGGATATTATGGGAATAATATGGGTGTGATTGGTTTGCAACACACTTACTTTTTTAATCCTACTACATATTCAAAATTAAGTCTTTCTGCCAGTACTGTAGGGCAGGATTATAAAGTGGATTCTATCAGCACATTTGATGAGCTCCCCGTTCCGCTCTACAGGAATAATTCCAACCAACAAAAGTATGCCATCAATTACAGTTGGAATAAAAAATTCAGTTCACGTGATTACCTGAAGATGGGTGTAATTCTTGATCGCTATCAATACGCCTATCGCGATAGCGCTTTCGAGTTCGATCATTGGCAGAAGTATACTGATTTCAATGATGGCAGTTTCTTATTGCAGGCCTACTCTCAATGGCAGCACAAATTTAACGACCGGCTGGCTCTGAACCTTGGTTTGCACTATCAACAATTCTTTTTGAACAAAACTTACGCCATTGAGCCGCGGCTTGGTGTACGATGGGAAATGAAAGAAGGAACAGCATTGAGTGCCGGAGCAGGTCTTCATAGTCAATTGCAACCGATGAATATCTACTTCCTGAAATCATATTTACCTGATGGCAGTTATGCGGAAACCAATCATGTTCTTGGTCTCACACACAGTGTCCATTATGTGATTGCATTCGATAGGGCACTTGGGAAAAATATGAGGTTCAAGACAGAAGCTTATTATCAGGATCTGTACGAGGTCCCTGTAGAACCTCGTCCTACATGGTATTCCATTCTCAATGAAGGTGCTGATTTCGGAATAGGCAGTGTTGACAGTCTCGTGAATGAAGGCACAGGAAAGAATTATGGCCTGGAAATTACCCTTGAAAAATTTTATAGTCACGGATATTATTTTCTCTTTACCGGGTCCATGTTTGAATCCCTTTACAAAGGTAGCGATGGCATCCAGCGTAATACTGCCTTCAACGGAAATTTTACGGTTAATTTGCTTGCAGGAAAAGAGTGGACCATTGGTGGAAAGAACGTGATCGCATTTAATGTGAAGTCAACTTATGCAGGAGGAAAGCGTTATATACCTGTTGATGAAGTTGAATCCACACGGAGGGGCGAAACGGTATATGATTATTCCCACGCCTATGAGGACCGTCGCAAGGATTATTTCCGGACAGACATCAAACTTAGCTACCGCCTGAACAGAAAGAAAGCCACCCATGAATTTTCACTAGATATTGATAATGTTTTCAATACTCAAAATATCTGGCAGGAAATTTACGATCCTGCAAAAGGTACGGTTACGACACAATACCAACTTGGCATTTTTCCGATTCCTTTGTATCGCGTAACTTTCTAATCCATGATAATTATCAATTGATTTTTATTAGAACATTGTTATTTATTTCGGTTATTCCTTGAGTTGTCTTAATTTTTTTCAATCCACGAGAGTAGTTACCACTTGGAAGAGTAGCATTAATCATAGAACCTCTTTTTTTGATTTTGGTTAAATTATTATAAAGTTTGTTAAGGTTGTAGTAATTGTGATGTTGAATACGTCTGAACTGGTATTCGAAGGAAAGAATAGATAGAAAATCCATCGATATTTGTCTCATTAAATAATTTATTATTCACCATCTAAAATGAATGATCATGAAAAAAATCCTTTTGTTTAGTACAGTAATGTTGGTTCTATTGAGTTTTACAAACACGCTCCAGGCAGGTGCGAAAATTGTATCTGAAGTCCGAACTTCTGATCCATATCATGCTATCATCGTGGAGGGTGATGCGGAGATAGTGCTCATCCCTTCCGGAAAATTTGGAATCACGGTGGAGGGTACACACGATCAGTTGATAAATATGACTACGCTTTTGAAAAACGATACTTTATTCATCGTTCAAACAAACAACAAAGATTATAACAAACAGCGAACCCGGCTCCTGATTAATGTGGACGAATTAACAGGACTCCATATAAAAGGGAATACCTTGGTTACTGCAAGCGGCCTTATCAATACGGATATACTTACTATTCATGCGGAAGACGGCGCAGTAGTGAACCTTGATGTACGTGCACTCAAAGTAAATTCAAAAACTTTGGGATGCAGTAGCATCAATATCAGTGGATCCACTGAAGTAGCTTTCGTCAATGCAGGTCGACGTGGGAGTATCACTATAAATGATTTAAATTGTATTGTAACTTTGTTTACGGCGATTTCATAGAGAGTAAAGGGAAAAATAAGGTAAATAAATCCCGGGTGCTGAATATTGATTTAAGACGATCCATTTTGTGCAGGATTATAAGAACATTGATGGGTGCTTGGGATTTATTTTTTCATCTTAATCCTTCTTTTTACATAGCTTCATTTTTTCTCGCGGTGTTGATTTGAACCATGGAAATGAAGATAAGAACTGCAAGCAGCAGAAAGAGGAATAGCGAAGATCCCATGGTCCCAAAATTCAAGCCTCCATGTTCAATAGGCTTGGTTAAAAGATCCCCAAAAGTTGCACCGAAGGGCCGTGTCAGAACGAATGCCAGCCAAAATAAAATTACATGCGATATCCTGCTGA
Source organism: uncultured Bacteroidota bacterium (assembly GCA_963775555.1). Lineage (GTDB taxonomy): Bacteria > Bacteroidota > Bacteroidia > AKYH767-A > 2013-40CM-41-45 > QQVM01. The sequence continues at coordinate 186,538 of CAVZJJ010000004.1, forward strand.
ATAAATAAGCAATTACAATAATAGCCAATAAACTTCCAATCAGCAGGGCACTTCCTGAAAATCCAAGCCCTGAATCGTCAGCAAGAAAATCACCCAATGCTGTGCCGAGTGTATTCGAAAATAAGATGGCGGTCCAATAGAAGATTTCCCCTCGAAAGGTTTTAATATCGGTAACTGATAATGATTTTTCACTGGCTTTCCAGATGATAAGCGTTAATATAAGGAGTGAAAAAAGTATCAGGGAACCGCTGGCATAACCTAAATCAAGTGTCCGGTCCATAAAATCCGATACAGTTGTTCCGGCCGTGCTGGTGGCGAGGATAACTGACCAATAAATTATTGGCTGATATCTTTTGGTAGATAGTTGGAGAATAAGTGATGCAAGGAAGAAGCTTAACAGAATGACCGAACTGAGCGCATAGCCGATGTTTAAGGTCATTGATAATAAATCACCGGCCGTTTCACCCAAGGTTGTGGCGCAAATTTTCATGATCCAAAATGCGATCGTGATTTGTGGCAGTTTATACATCAGTTAATGCCTCGTAGTTAAAATTGAGATAAATGAAATACCCTGGCTTCTTATTGATTTATCTCCGTCCCGTCCTCCTTAAAAAAATACTCCTGACTCTTCATTGTTTTTTTTACTTCAATTTCATACTTTTTAACTCCACCTGAAGTTTCAATTATTGATACTGCCTTCACCTTGGCTTCTCCATATTTCTTATGAAATGAATCTTTAATTTGAACAGGAAGATTTTCAAAACTAAGGGGACTTTCTGTTTCAAGCCATTGACCTTCATCATTGAAGTTTGCTGAGTGTTTAACGCCCTTCCATGTGAATTCTGCTTCATATTCATGGCTATTTTCCTGGTCCCACTTAATCTCTTTTGCTCCAGGGAATTTATTATTAAAAGCAGAAATAACGGCAGCAGGTGTATTATGCACCGCAAAAACAGCAAAGGAAATGCATACCAACGTAAGGCTAAGAACTGCCCGAATTTTAAACTTCATGTTTGAATTGGATCTAGTGATAAATGAATATTCAGAAAGAAATAATAGAGAGCATGGGATTGTATTCTTGTAACGGTAAATGTAATTTTAAATTTTCACAGAATTTAATTACATATTTTAGGTGAGCAAAATGTTCATCCTAAGTTCACATGTTTGTTTACTTAACTGATCGCTACTTTTAAATAATCCAAAAAGGGCTTCATGATCTTAGCACCTTTGGCGATCTCTTTTACAAAGCTTTTGGAGGTAATTATCTTGTCGGGTATTTTACTCCATACTATAAAACTATTATAGCGTAATAATTCAATCTCCGGATGATCTTTGGCGTATCCTTTAGGGCTTGTCTTGAGCTTGTATTCCTCTGCAAGTCCTCCGAAATATTTTTTGAAAGCAGGATTACTAAGTGTTTTCTTCAGTGGTTTTGGATTATAGTCAATTTCCTGACGAATTTTTTTAAGTTCTTCTCCTGGCGGCATCCACATTCCTCCTGCAATAAATGAATTTCCCGGTTCGATGTGAATGTAATATCCCGGTTCAACAGCTTTTTTTCCGTTGGCATTGATGCTGGCTCCCATATTGGTTTTATAAGGAGTTTTGTCTTTGGAGAACCTTACATCTTTATAAATACGGAAAACACAATCTTTTCCCTTCAGTCCGCTCAAGGATTTGTCGAATACACTAATTGCGCGTATCACTTCATTCACTGCAAGTTCCATGTTTTCCTTGGCGGACAGGTATTCATCTTTGTGCTTATCAAACCAATCTTTGTTGTTGTTCTTTTTTAATGCACTGAGAAAGCGGAGGGTAGAAGGGGCGATCATAATATTTGATAAATATTCTTAGATTCGATGTTTCACCAAAGTTCGTAAAATATTTTTGAATTGAATAAATCTTCATTTCCTGAGAAGCTTCTTTATCTTCGTCATGCTGTAATTAAATATATGTGATGCCTTATTCCTTCATACCCTATTCTGTTCCTGAAATATCTCCTGATGAGATGATTGAAAAAAGTAAATCCTTCTTTGAATGGATCAACAAGCGCAGAACTGTCCGTGATTTTTCTGATCGTCGGGTTCCGGAAGAGGTGTTGGAAAATTGTATTCTTGCCGCATCAACAGCTCCTTCAGGGGCCCACAAACAACCATGGACCTTCTGTCTCGTCAGTGATCCGGAGATTAAAAAACAAATCCGTCATGCAGCGGAAGAAGAAGAATATAAAAGTTATCACGGCCGAATGACAACGGAATGGCTGGAAGATTTGAGTCCCCTTGGCACTAACTGGGAAAAGCCATTTCTGGAAACTGCTCCTTATCTTCTGGTTGTTTTTAAACGTGTGTATGAAATGAAGGATGGTAAGCAACTCAATAATTATTATGTTCAGGAATCTGTTGGCCTTGCTTGTGGTTTCCTGTTGATGGCGCTCTATAATGCAGGGTTGGTGGCATTGACACATACGCCCAGCCCTATGAATTTTCTCAGTACGCTCTTGAACAGACCGGCTAACGAAAGGCCTTTTTTACTAATTCCGGTAGGGTATCCTTCGCAGGATGCTAGGGTACCGGATTTGAAGCGAAAGCCACTTGAAGAAATCATCGTGCGTTTTCCTTCGTTATAGGGTATTTTTATTGCTGAATTGCCTTACCGGCCCAGGTTCGTGTTTTGCCATCATGTTGAATAAGCCGAATCTTTGTGCCTGAAATAAGCTGGCAAAAGCGTATTTTTGTACTAAATAATTCAATTTTATGCTTCAATTAAGCGTTTTGAGGGAGAATCCCGAGGAAATGATCGAACGATTGGCTGTCAAAAATTTTGATGCCAACGAACTGATGCCTGCTATTCTGAAACTTGATGAAGACAGTCGCAAAGTGCAGAATGAACATGACTCCTTGTTGCATCAGCAAAATACACTGGCTAAAGAAGTCGGGGAGCTTTACAAGAAAGGAATGAAGGCGGAAGCGGATGATCTTAAAAATAAAAGTGCAGCACTGAAACTTTCTTCCCAGGGCTTGCAGGAAAAATTAAACTCTCTGGAAGAGCAGCTACAGCAGGAACTGGTAAAACTTCCAAACCTTCCTTCGGCAAGGGTGCCGCGTGGAAAAACACCGGAGGATAATGAAGTGGTCCATCAGGAAGGAAATATTCCCGAACTCTATGAGGGCGCACAACCTCATTGGGAGCTCACAACCAAATATGATATCATTGATTTCGAATTAGGGGTGAAACTGACGGGTGCAGGCTTCCCGGTTTACAAAGGTAAGGGAGCCCGTCTTCAGCGCGCATTGATAAATTACTTTCTTGACAAGGCAACGGAAGCAGGTTACAGGGAAATTCAACCCCCTATCCTGGTGAACAGGGATTCAGGTTACGGCACCGGGCAATTGCCTGATAAAGATTCCCAGATGTATCATGTTGGACTCGATGATTTTTATCTGATTCCTACTGCGGAAGTTCCTGTGACTAATATTTTGCGTGATGTAATTCTGAAAGCAGAAGATCTTCCTGTAAAAATGTGTGCTTATACACCTTGCTTTCGCCGGGAAGCAGGAAGTTATGGAAAAGATGTACGTGGCTTAAATCGGCTGCACCAATTTGACAAAGTTGAGATTGTGCAGGTTCAACATCCTGACAAATCCTATGAAGTCTTGGATGAAATGGTTGAACATGTTTCTTCTTTGCTGCGCAACTTGCAGCTCCCGTTTCGCATTCTTCGGTTGTGTGGAGGAGATATGAGTTTCGCTTCGGCATTGACTTACGACTTCGAAGTTTATTCTGCTGCTCAGAAAAAATGGCTGGAGGTGAGCTCTGTTTCTAATTTCGAAACATTTCAATCCAATCGGATGAAATTACGATTCCGTTCCGGAACAGATAAACCACAACTTGCTCATACACTGAATGGAAGTGCTTTGGCCTTGCCACGTATTGTTGCTGCATTACTGGAAAATAATCAGACACCACAGGGCATTATAATGCCGGATGCAATTCGTTCCTATACCGGTTTTGATGAGATTTCCTGATAACAAATTGAACATGTTCCTCCCAATGAAAATAAAAGAAAGCTCTTTACACAATTAAAATGTTCTTTTTTTATTCGCCCTGGTTTTTCTGTTTACACTTCTGGCTGTTCCTGTGCATGCACAAATTGGACAAGACCGACAACTTGCAGATCAATATATGGGAAGTTCTGAATATGAAAAAGCTGCGGAGATATATGATAAATTATTTGACAAAGATCCCTTTGGTACTTATCCAAATTATTTACGTTGCCTGATTGCTATGAAGGATTTCAATGAAGCGGAGAAGCTGGTGAAGAAAATTTCCAAGAAACAACCCGAAAATTTATCGTACCTGTCAGATCTCGGTTATGTTTACTCCATGCAAGGGCTGGACGACAAGGCCAGGCAGCAATATGAGAAGGCAATTAAATCCTTACGACCTGATCAGGGCACGATCATGACATTGGCTAATTCCTTTGTCATGCGTCAGCAATGGGATAATGCACTGGCAACTTATGCTGAAGGAAAACGACTAATGCGGGGAGTGTATGGCTTTTATTTTGAAACCGCCGAGGCTTATTACCAGAAGGGTGATTTCGAGAATATGATCAATGAATACCTTGATGCGGTCGCTGAAAATCCAATGGTACAGCAGAATGTACTGAATATTTTGCAGGCACGAGTTGGATTTGATCCGGAGAATACCAGAAATGATTTGTTGAGAACTTCACTGCTCCGAAGAATTCAACGAAATCCTGAACAAACATATTTTTCAGAGATGCTTATCTGGTTTTTTGTACAGCAGAAGGATTTTGAGTCTGCTTTGATCCAGGCAAAAGCACTTGATAAACGTCAAAAGGAAGACGGCAGCAGATTATTATCACTTGGCAGTCTTGCTGCTTCAAATCTGGATTACGAGTCTGCAATTAATTGTTATCAGTATGTTGTGGATAAGGGAAAGGAATATCCGAATTATATGACAGCGCGGATGGAGTTGCTGAATGTGACCAATAAGAAAATCACACAGAGTAATGTTTATACTCCTGCTGATCTGAAGAAACTGGAAATGGATTATGAGAGCACATTGGCTGATCTAGGTCGTTCAGCCAAAACTGCAGGCCTGATTCGTGGACTTGCACATCTCCGGGCTTTTTATCTGGACGATCCGGATTCGGCCATGACTGATTTGGATGCAGCTATTGATTTCCCGGGTATCAGTAGGCAGGTGCAGGCAGAATGTAAACTGGAATTAGGAGATATTTTATTGTTTGTTGGAAATGTATGGGATTCTGATTTGTTGTACGCGCAGGTGGATAAAGATTTTAAACTCGACCCTTTAGGTCAGGAAGCAAAATTCCGTAATGCGCGTCTGGATTATTTTCGAGGAGATTTTCTATGGGCCCAGGCGCAATTGGATGTACTCAAGTCGGCTACGTCGCAATTGATAGCGAACGATGCATTATCACTCGCATTGTTGATTTCCGACAACATGGGTTATGACAGCACGATGGATGAATTAATGCTCTATTCAAGAGCTGATTTACTCAGTTATCGTAATAAGAATGATGAAGCATTGCTCGTGCTGGATTCACTCACTACGATTTATCCGGGACATAGTCTCACGGATGAGGCCTGGTATAAAGCGGCAAAAATTTATGATGTGAAAAGAGATTGGGCCATGGAAGACACTCTTTACGGTAAGATACTGGCCGAATACCCTGAAGATATTTTAGCGGATGATGCACTTTTTTACAGAGCTGAATTGCAGGAAAAAAAAGTCAAGGATATTACCAAAGCCATGGAACTTTATCAGGAATTACTCACTAAATACCCTGGCAGTCTCTATGTAGTGGAAGCACGTAAACGATTTCGTTCCTTACGCGGAGACGTGCTGAACTAAATAAACAACAAAATCCATTTTCAATTATCCATTATCAACTATCAATTATCCACTCTCCATTATCCACTATCCACTATCCACTATCCACTATCCACTATCAATTATCCCAAAAAAACCAAGATGATTATTTACAACGTCACCGTTAATATTGATGATTCGGTTCATACTGATTGGCTTTCATGGATGAAAGAAACACATATACCTGATGTTATGCAGAGTGGAATTTTTTCTGAGAACAGAATTATGAAACTGATAGGGGATGAAGATTCCGGAGGACATACCTATGCCATTCAATATTCGTGCGAAAGTTTGCAAGACTATAATCTGTATAAGGAGAAACACGCTCCGGCCCTTCAGGAGAAACACGCGGAACGCTACAAGGACAAGTTCGTTGCTTTCCGTACATTGCTGGAAGTGATCAGTTGATTTATCAATCAGTTTACAATTCTCCTTATCAGGAAGCTTAGTCACTAAACCTTATGCGCACAGTACAAGCAAAAAAACATCTGGGACAGCATTTTCTGAAGGATCCGGAAATAGCTGGGAGGATTGTAGATGCCCTTTCACGCAGAGAGGATTATACTTCGATACTTGAGATCGGGCCGGGTATGGGCATCCTGACAGATCATCTATTTGCTCTCGAAGGGTTGGATGTTTTTTTAATTGAACTCGACAAGGAAGCAGTCGGATTTCTACATAATAAATACCCCGATGCAGGTTCGAAAATTATTGAAGGAGATTTTCTTCAGATGGATTTGAAATCTGTTTTTCAAGGGCAATACGCGATCATTGGAAATTTTCCGTACAATATTTCCACCCAGATTTTATTTAAAGTGCTGGAAAATCGCGAACAGATTCCCGAAGTAGTGGGAATGTTTCAGAAAGAAGTGGCAGAGCGGATTGCATCCGGTCCCGGAAACAAAGAGTATGGTATTTTGAGTGTCCTTATGCAGGCTTATTTCAGAGTAGAACTTTTATTTACACTAAATCAGGAGGATTTCAACCCGCCTCCCAAGGTGAAATCCGCCATTCTGCATTTCGACCGAAAAGAGAATTTTGAATTAGGTTGTAATCCGGTTTTATTCAAGCGAGTTGTAAAAGCTGCCTTCAACCAGCGTCGGAAAACTCTGAGGAATGCACTGTCTGTCCTGAATGGAAGAGATGCTTTAAACGGTGTTCCATTCCTGGACATGAGGGCAGAGCAGTTGAGCTGGCAGATGTTTGTGGAGATCACGAATATCATTTCTGATTTTGAAAAAACAAAAACTCTTTAAATCTCCGGGGGAAATTTAATCGGGATTCAATCCATAAGCGCTCAATCAAATGCAGGAAAATGAAAATACTTTTTATTGACAAGGTTCATCCCATCCTGGAGGATTTACTGAAGCAGGCCGGACATATATGTATCGATGCTTCTTCCATGAATCGCCAGGAAGTGATTGGGCAGGTGGCTGCTTGTGAAGGTGTGGTGATCAGGAGCCGGTTGAGAATTGATAAGGAATTTCTCAATGTTGCATCACGCTTGAAATTTATCGCCCGTGCCGGCGCCGGAATGGAAAGTATCGACGTCGATGCTGCGAAAGAAAAAGGCATTGTTTGTTTGAATGCTCCCGAAGGAAACAGGGATGCAGTGGGAGAGCATGCTCTTGGTATGTTGCTCTCACTTTTCCGGAATTTGAACCAGGCTGATAAGGAGGTAAGGGAGGGTATTTGGAAGAGGGAAGAAAACCGTGGCCATGAGCTGAATGGCAAAACAGTTGGTATAATTGGTTATGGAAATACAGGCAGGGCTTTTTCTAAAAAACTCAGTGGCTTTGAGTGCAGAGTTCTGGCATACGATAAATATATTTCCGGTTTTGGTTCTGAATTGGTCAAAGAATCTGCCCTCCAGGATCTCTTTGACTCTGCTGATATATTAAGTTTGCACATTCCCGTGACAGAAGAAACTGAATTCATGGTGAATGAAAAATTCATCAGGAGTTTTAAAAAGAATATATGGGTGATTAATACTGCCAGGGGTAAGTGCCTCCATACGGATGACCTGGTGCACATGATGAATGAAGGGAAAGTTCTCGGTGCTTGTCTGGATGTATTAGAGTATGAAGATCTTTCTTTTGAAAAATTTGATATCCTGCATTCTAACTTTCAGCATTCGGATACCTGGAAATACCTGATTCAATCCAAACGGGTGATGCTTTCGCCGCACATTGCCGGTTGGACCTATGAATCGCATGAAAAAATTTCAAGGGTTTTATTTGAGAAAATCAGCTCGATGGTATAAGAATAGGGGGATTCTTATTGCTGTAACTGCCCGAATCCTTAGTTGCGCTCCTATTTCAGAGTTATAGTATTAATTTTTTCTTCTAGCGGTTTAGCTTTTGATTTGTGTTTTCTGTTCTTTTCCGTCAGGCGTGTCATGCAATACTAATTGTGCTGTGTGCCTGCTTCTTTGTTCGAGCAGGATTTCTTTACCCTTAAGCAATTGTTCAATAGTTGAAGGATAATAATGCCTTATGGTGATGAGTCGTAAGTTGTCATTGTACAAGACGTGGAAATCCTCTTTTAATTTTTCAATCAGTCCGGGTATTTTAAAAGGATCATTGTCCATGCAGACAGAAAAGCTGATGGCTGAATTTTGCATCAGATTGATTTTAATATTTGATTCAGCGAACAAGCGATAAATTTTGGAAAGACTCTCTTCAGCAATGAAAGAAAAATCGCGGGCGGAAATGGAAAAAAGTATTTGATTGGTTTTAAATATAAAACAAGGCACCAGAGGCTTGGTGGTTTCGTAAGTCCAGATACTGGTACCTTTATCCTGTGGTGCCTTGAAGGAACAAACTCTTAAAGGAATATTTTTATTCTCAAGTGGTTTGATGGTTTTCGGGTGGATGACAGTCGCTCCGTAATAGGTCAATTCAATCGCATCGTGGTAACTGATCTGGTCGAGCTTCACTGCTTCATCGGAATACTTAGGATCCGCACTGAGCACTCCCGGCACATCCTTCCATACCACCATTTCTTTCGCATTCAGACAGAATGAGAAAATCGCAGCGCTGTAATCCGATCCTTCTCTACCAAGAGTGGTTGTGTAATTTTCAGATGTTCCTCCAATGAAACCCTGTGTGAGGACAATATTCGTTTGGCTATACAAAGGGGGAACTTTCCCGAGCATCAGTCTTTCCGTCAGTTCCCAGTTTATTTTGCCTTCCCGGTAGGTATTATCAGTCTGGATTACATCACGGGCATCCAGCCAGAAATTATTAATATTGATGGATTTCAGGTAGGCACTGATGATTTTTGTCGAAAGCAATTCTCCCTGTGAAACGATCTGGTCGTAAATGAAATTATATCCTTTGGATGTCTCTTCTTCCAATACCCAATCAAGTTCAACAAAACAATTGTCAACTTCAAAGCGGACAGGGTCTGTATTGCTGAAACCGAGCTCATCAATGATCTCAGTATGGTATTTTCTTACTTCAGAAACATAGTCCTGCAAGTCAGGTGATTTGGCCATGTAGGCATTCACCACCTTTTCGAGTGCATTGGTGGTTTTTCCCATTGCCGATACCACTACAAGCACATTCTCCGCTTTGTAAAAGGATAAAACACCGGCAACATTTTTAACGGATTCCGCATCTTTAACAGAGGCCCCGCCGAATTTGAAAACTAACATTTATATTAAGTGTATAATGGAAATCATTGTTGCAGATTCCCGTTATTGAATGATAAAATTTGTTCAGCAGTCATCTTGCAATCGAGCCATTCTGTATCGATGCGTGCGTTCATTTTCCGGTAAAAGTCAATAGCAGGAGTGTTCCAGTCCAGCACCTGCCAGTGCACCTGCTGAGCATCTTGATTTTTTGCTTCTTCCATGAAGGCATTGAATAATTGCCTGCCTATCCCTTTTCCACGAAGGGATTCGGTCACGATGAGGTCATCCAGATAAAGCCCTTTACCTTTCCACGTGGAATATTTGGTAAAGTAAACTGCGATCCCGACGATTTTGTCATTCATCTGTGCGATGAAAAAAGAAAATACAGGATTTTTTCCAAAACCTTCTTCTTCCATTTTTTCCAGGGTGTTACTCACCTCTTCAGGTGATTTTTCAAAAAGCGCCAACTCCTTGATCAATTCCAGTACACCAGGGAGATCATCTTTTTTTCCTTTCCTAATCGTGTATTCTGTTTTCTCCACTCTTGAATTTGATTTAATTGTATTTAACTCTGAGGATTAAATTCCTATTTGAAACAGAAACGAAAATTGAATGAGAGAATTCAGATAAACAGGTTTCTGCTTGACTGCCGATACTTCATCAGGTATCAATACAAATCTCTCACACGGATTGTATGTTTTACTCCTTTCAGTTCATCCATTGCTTTTGCGGATGTTTTCTTATCCACATCAAGCACCACATATCCGATCTGACTATTTGTTTTCAGGTATTGTCCAAGGATATTCACATTCAAATGTGACAATTTACTATTGATTTCACCCAATACACCGGGTACGTTTTTATGTATGTGTAAAAGCCGATGTGCATCCAACTGAACGGGAAGACTAAGGGGAGGTACTGTCAGGGAACCAGTGGTAGCGCCTGTTTCGAGAAAGCTGATTAATTTGTTTGCAACATCCAGACCGATATTTTCCTGTGCTTCTACGGTGGAGCCGCCAATGTGAGGAGTAAGGATCACATTTTCTAATTTTTGAACAGGACTTTCAAAGGCCTCTTTATTGCTCTGTGGTTCGTGCGGAAAAACATCCACTGCAAACCCCGCGAGATGTCCGGAAAGGATGTGTTTACGCACTGAATGTAGATCCACGACATCCCCGCGGCTCAGATTAATCAAGGATGAGCCTTTCTTCATTTTGCTTAGCCGTGATTCATTCATCATGTTTTTCGTACTGTCCAGGCCGGGTACATGCAAAGTTATGATGTCGGATTGTTTTAGAAGCTCTTCAAGTGATTTAACGGGCATGGCGTTGCCAAGAGAAAGTTTTGGTTCGATATCATAGAAAATAACCTTCATCCCCATGTTTTCCGCCAACACGGATACTTGTGAGCCGATATGTCCGTAACCAATAATGCCCAGCGTTTTACCCCGCACTTCATAACTGTTTGAACTGTCCTTCAGCCATTTTCCACGATGAGCGGCTTCACTTTTTTCAAACACACGACGCAATAAATTCACGCAATGCGCAATTACTAGTTCAGCAACAGACCGTGTATTAGAGAAAGGAGAATTAAAAACAGCGATACCATAATCATTTGCGGCATTCATGTCAATCTGGTTGGTACCTATACAAAAGGCACCGATTCCCAGCAAACGGCGTCCGGCTTTCAGGATATTGGCGTTAATCTGGGTTTTAGATCGTATACCAAGGAGGTGAACCTCCTGAATTTTCTCTTTCAGGACTTTAGCATCGGGGGACCCGGTAATAAGTTCGATATTCCTGTATCCCTGCTCCTTGAATAGATCAAGGGCAGATGGATGTACGCCTTCCAGCAAGAGAATATTAATTTTTTCTTTTGGAAAGCTTGTTTTCTTTTTCATACGGCTGATTCCGGTTGCGAAATGTATATAATACCTGCGCGAAGATAATTCATTTCAGCGGGCTTTTTAATTGAATAATTTCCGGGAAAGCGGCAGATTTTGATAAAAGAAACGAGGCAATTCTCAGGCATTTATTAGCTTTGTAGCACACCAAGAAAACGAAAAATGAACAAAGTAATTACACTGGGTCAATTTATCATAGAACGACAGGCGGATTTTCCTTATGCAAAAGGTGAATTATCACGTCTTCTCAGGGATATCGGCATTGCATCAAAAATCGTCAACCGCGAGGTAAATAAAGCCGGACTGGTGGACATTTTGGGTGAGCATGGCTCAATTAATATCCAGGGAGAAAATGTAAAAAAGCTGGATGTTTTTGCCAATGACCAATTTATCGCCGCACTGAGTGCCGGTGGTGAAACTTGCGCCGTGGCATCGGAGGAAAACGAAGAATTGGTACACATTGACAATCATGTGTCCCGAAATGCAAAATACATTGTATGTGTGGATCCTTTGGATGGCTCTTCAAATATAGATGTCAATGTTGCAATAGGCACTGTCTTTTCCATTTATCGCCGTACCTCATTTGGCGGAATGGCTGAAGAGAATGATTATTTGCAGCGGGGTACTGAACAAGTCGCTGCAGGATATATTATCTACGGTTCTTCTACCATGCTTGTGTACACAACAGGTAAAGGTGTAAATGGATTTACCCTGGATCCAAGTATTGGTGAGTTTTGTCTTTCGCACCCCGATATGAAATGTCCTAAAACCGGAACTATTTATTCCATCAATGAAGGTAATTATGTGCACTTCCCTGATGGTGTAAAACAATATATCAAATACTGTCAGGTGGAAGACACCAGAACGAGCCGTCCTTATTCATCACGTTATATCGGTTCTCTCGTGGCTGATTTTCACCGGAATCTTCTAAAAGGCGGAATTTTCGTATACCCCTCGACCTTAAAATCACCAAAAGGAAAATTGCGTCTCTTGTACGAATGCAATCCACTTGCCTTCATCATCGAACAAGCCGGAGGAAAAGCTTCGGATGGTTTCCGTCGAATCCTGGATGTTCAGCCTACATCATTGCATCAGCGAACCCCACTCTTCATTGGTTCCGCGGACATGGTTACTACCGCTGAAGAATTCATGATAAAGTATTCTCCTGTAGAAGCCCAGTGAGCTCAGATCATCAGTGAGTTTAGTTAGAACTATCAAGACGGAAACGGAAGGCATAACCTATTTTCAGTAAATAACCATCATCGATATTCAGTTTAGTGTAAATAGATTTACCTTCTATTCGATATCCTGTTTTAAAAGTGCGTAAGATACTGTGCCCGGCTTCAAAGGTGATCAGGTGTTTAGGGGTGATATAAATGTCGGCCACGGCTTTCAGGTGGTTATCATTTATGTATAGGAATGAATTGTTTGCCTGCCTGAAGGAGTTGGTATAGGATCGATAGGCAAGCCCTATATGAATCCATTTTCTTAGTAAGTATTCCAGATTCATCGAACCCGGCAGCACGCCGAAAATGTTTAAGCGGTCGGATACTTTCCAGTCAATTCCTGCCAATGGCATAAAAAACGGACCAAAGAATTCCGAATTGTAATACAGTCCGAATTTAAATTTTAAGCGATCGTGTTTTTGAATGGTGTGAAGTACCACACCTCCCCACTGAACAGCATTGTTTGTGAAACTGATTTCCGGATCCTTGTTAACACGGCTGATCAACACAAAACTTGTTTTTATTCTTTCATTTTTCCATTGCTTCACAAAGCCAAGAGGAAGGGCAATTGAACGCGCTACGATGGAGTTGACCTCTGAACCTGAAAGCTGGATATCCGCCAGGAAAGGGCTTAAAACAAGCACATCTTTTTTTATTTTAATGGGAACGGTGCAGTCTATTGAAAAATACCGGATTTCTTTCTTCAGGCTGTCATCCGATGTTCTATTGCCGGGATTACTCCATTGGCCATGGATGTTCAGTATGTCAATATATGGCTGGGCATATACGGAATCCAGGAAGGAGAGAAGGAAGAAAACAGCGAATGTAATTCTCATGAATGGGTATTGAAGTTCAGGGGATAGCCAAGCCCAATGTAGGGAAGAATCATGAATTACTATTTGTTGCACGATAATAGAATGAAGCTCTTGTTGGGTAATAAAAAAAGCCGACAGGAAATCTGTCAGCTTTCAATAAATTTTAATCAGAACTTACCGGATGATTTTAAATGCGATGTATCCGTTTCCCGTGGCCATCCAGGTTCTCAGCCAAATTGGTAAAAGCATTTCGGTTGCCCTTGCGGTACTGATGTCTCCTAAATCAAGAATGTCTTTCCAGCCAAATTGCTCCAGAATTTTTTTCACTTCTGTTTTTGCTCCGGCATCATTGCCACTCATGAACATGGTGGGCTCTCCACCGCTCCTTGCGGCATCTACCATCACTTCACAGTTGACAATGTTGAGGGTTTTCACCACATGAGCTTCCGGGAGTAATTTCTGAATTTCTTCGCCCAGTGAATTGGTGTTGGAATACTGAGGCAGTAGGGAAGGAGGCATGCCTTTTGAAAAGTCCAGCGGATTACTGATATCGATGATTACTTTGTTCTTGAAGTTTTCAGTACCTGCCATCTTGATAATTTCCAGTGCGACTTCTCCCTTGCTGCAATTGAAGATCAATTCCCCAAAAGCGGCTGCGTCTGCAAAGGTTCCTGCACTTGCATTTTTTCCATTTCCTGCAGCCCATTCTGCAGCCGCTGCATTGGAAGCGCTGCGGCTGCCCATCTTTACTTCATAGCCCAGTTGTATCAATTTTGCACCAATGGTCTTTCCCACCATTCCGGTTCCAAGGATTCCTATTTTTTTCATGAGTGTTTTCTTTTTCGCTCTAAGATTTGTTTTGTAAAACTAGGTATAGTGAATTACATTTTCAATACCTGTCAGATTATTGGTGAATTGAATAATTTGTTTCCTGATGTCCCGGAGGACTGATTTCTATGCAGGATTTTTACCTGAAATTCGTTTGTATGGTGAATAATCGCAATCTGATTCTGGAAAATCATACCGTACGGAATTGGGGTTAAACTCAAAATAAAGAAGAACCGATCGTTGAGGTTCAGAAAAAAGCTCTAAAGAGGCGCCAAGCTGACTTTTAATTCCTTCGCGAGAGGACTTATTTTTTTCAATGTCCTTCTTTCTTTGCACTTTTGTCGCGGGAAGAAATTCCTGTTCATTATGGATCGTCTGCAAATGCTGGGATTATATACATCCCGGCCTATTGTCATTTCACTTGTTTCAAGAATTGCCGAGCCATTTGCGCATCGGCTCCATCTGACGGGCCTCTCCGGTTCATCAGATGCCGTTGTGGCTGCGGCTGTTTTTTCAAAAGGGAACCAGAGCCAGCTCTTTGTGCTGAACGACAAGGAGGAAGCTGCGTATTTCATGAATGACTTCGAAAATGTATTGGGGGAAAGTCAGGCATTTTTATTTCCGGCATCTTCCCGCAAGCCGTTTCAGGTGCAGGATCAGGATAAAGCCAGTGTATTGCTGCGCGCCGAAGTCCTGAGCCGGCTGAACAGAGGCACTAAAACTGCAGTTATCACCTATCCTGAAGCCATGTCGGAAAAGGTGGTTACCAGACGAAACCTGGAACTGAATTCCATCGAGATGCGTGTGGGAGAGAATGTATCCATTGAGTTCATCAGCGAATTTTTATTGCATCATGATTTTGAGAATGTGGATTTTGTTGCCCAGGCCGGCGAATATTCCCTGCGTGGTGGAATTGTCGATATTTTTTCCTTCGCCAATGAATTGCCCTATCGAATTGAATTTTCTGGAGATCAGGTAGAAAGTATCCGCACCTTTGATCCCGAAAACCAGTTGTCGGTGCAAGTGATGAATCATGTCACTATCATGCCGAATGTGCAGACAAAACTTTTAGAGGAGAGCCGTGCTTCCTTCTTTGATTTTATTCCACAATCCTGCCCGGTCTGGTTCAAGGATCTCCCTGCGGTACTCACTTTTCTGGAGACGAGCTATGAAGGGAAGGATTCGGAGGCCACAGAGGAAGAGAAGGCCCGCTACCGGCATCATTATGATGCTCCGGAAGAGATTAAAGATCATCTTGGAAAAATTTGTGTGCTTGAATCCGGACACCGCTTTTATTTTTCGGAAGCGGAAAAATTTCCTTTTCACACACATCCGCAGCCTTCCTTCAACAAGAATTTCGATTTCCTGATCGAAAATCTTCTGAAGAACGAGGACCAAAAAATTAAGAACATCATTTTTGCCGATTCGGCGAGGCAAATCGAACGACTGTATTCCATCTTTGAAGATCTCGAAAAGAAGCATAAGATCACAAGGAAGGTAAGCTTTACTTCGCTCTTGCTATCTCTGCACGAAGGCTTCATTGATTCTGATCTGAAGCTGGCCTGTTATACCGACCACCAGATTTTTGACCGCTATCATCGTTTTCGCCTGAAAAAAAATTACAGTCGTACAGAAGCGCTCACACTGAAAGAATTATCTGCCCTGAAGCCGGGAGATTACGTCACACATATTGATCATGGGGTGGGACGTTTCGCCGGACTGGAGAAAATTGATGTCAACGGAAAACCACAGGAAGCAGTACGGCTTGTATACAAAGACAATGACATTTTGTATGTGAGCATTCATTCTTTGCACCGGATTGCAAAATACACCGGCAAGGAAGGAACTGTGCCTTCTCTTCATAAGCTGGGTTCAAAGGCCTGGGCAACACTTAAACAGAAAACCAAAAAGCGTGTAAAGGATATTGCCAAGGACCTGATTGCATTGTACGCAAAGCGGAAAGCCACGAAAGGATTTGGTTTTGCTCCGGATACTTATTTGCAGAATGAGTTGGAGGCAAGCTTTATTTATGAAGATACTCCCGATCAGGAAAAATCAACGCGGGATGTAAAACGCGACATGGAAAAAGACTATCCCATGGATCGTTTGATCTGCGGGGATGTTGGCTTTGGAAAAACGGAGATTGCTGTTCGTGCCGCTTTTAAAGCTGTCACCGATGGCAAGCAGGCTGCTATCCTGGTGCCCACTACCATTCTTGCCTTGCAGCATTACAATACATTTCGCGACCGACTGAAAGAATTTCCGTGCACGGTTGACTATATCAATCGCTTTAAAAGTGCCGCCCGTCAAAAAGAAACTTTGCAGAAACTCTCCGAAGGAAAAATTGACATCATCATTGGAACACATCGCCTTCTTGGAAAGGATGTTCATTTCAAAGACCTCGGCCTGATGATCATTGATGAGGAACAAAAATTTGGTGTGGCGGCAAAGGAAAAATTGAAAGCTTTGCGTGTGAATGTAGATACCCTTACACTCACAGCAACACCTATTCCCCGGACACTTCAGTTTTCTCTGATGGGTGCCCGTGATCTGAGCATCATCAACACTCCGCCACCCAATCGTCATCCGGTGACAACAGAGATACATCTATTCAATGAAAAGACAATCCGTGATGCAATTGAGTATGAGATGGCACGAGGGGGACAGATATTTTTCGTGCACAACCGTGTGCAGGACATACACGACATCGCAGATATGATTCGACGTCTTGTAAAAGATGCAAGGGTAGCAGTAGGGCATGGGCAAATGGACGGAGATAAATTAGAGGAAATCTTGTTGGATTTCATTGAAGGAACAAGTGATGTGCTTGTGGCCACCACCATCATTGAGTCCGGATTGGATATTCCGAATGCGAACACCATCATCATCAACCAGGCACAAAATTTCGGATTGAGTGATTTGCACCAGATGCGCGGTCGTGTGGGACGTTCCAATAAAAAAGCTTTTTGCTATCTTCTGACTCCTCCTTTGACCGTGCTTACATCCGAAGCGAGGCAGAGACTAAAGGCCATTGAAGAATTTTCTGATCTTGGTTCGGGATTCAATATCGCCATGCGTGATCTCGATATTCGTGGCGCGGGAAATTTATTGGGAGGGGAACAAAGCGGATTCATTTCTGAAATTGGATTTGAGATGTACCACAAGATTCTTGATGAAGCCGTACAGGAATTAAAGGAAACGGAATTTGCAGGTGTCTTTGAAGATATACCAATTCAGGAAAGAAAATTTGTAAGTGAATGCCAGATCGACACTGATCTTGAAATACTGCTTCCTACAACCTATGTAAACAGTGTTACCGAACGGCTGATTCTCTATAAGGAGGTGGACGGACTTTCCGGGGAAGATGAAATCAAGGCCTTTGAGGAAAAGTTGAAGGATCGCTTTGGGCCTGTACCACCACAAGCGGCTGCTTTGCTTTCTACCATACGGCTGCGCTTGCTTGCCGAGAAGCTGGGCTTTGAAAAAATCCTTTTGAAAAACAAACGCTTCATCGGCTATTTTGTGACGAACCCTGCCTCACCCTTTTATCAATCAGAAGTCTTTTCAAGTATTCTGAAATTTGTCCAGGTGAATACTCAAAAGGTTCGGCTAAAGGAGGATCAAAAAAAATTATCGCTAAGCATTCGTGATATTTCTTCTGTGGAAGATGCGAATGAAATTTTGCAGAAATTGTTGTAATGGTTTTTATAAAAAATAGAAATAAAACACGCAACTTTTTTAATCTACACACTTACAGGGAAACCTTCTGCATAAGTATGGTAATACTTTTACTCTCACAGAAGGACATCATTAAATTAAGTAATGAGAAAAAAATAAAACT
Organism: uncultured Bacteroidota bacterium; assembly: GCA_963775555.1. Lineage (GTDB taxonomy): Bacteria > Bacteroidota > Bacteroidia > AKYH767-A > 2013-40CM-41-45 > QQVM01. The sequence continues at coordinate 204,710 of CAVZJJ010000004.1, forward strand.
TAGCTATCCAGGGTAATCCTGATTTTCCCTTCGGCCAATTCAAAAATAATCAGCTTGCCATCTACGGAGTGTTTTCCTCCACCTTCAATGGAAACAGGAGTGGATCGAATTGGCAACATGATAGCTAAACCTTCCATACGTTTGGGTACGTTGATGAGCACGACACGGCGCCCTCCTTCAAACACAATATCAATACTTATTTCATTGCGTGCGGTCCACCATAATCCGAAGTCGCGAATGGTGCCGAACCAAGCCATCTCTTTCATGGCTTTCACAAAATCTTTTTCTACGCGCAAGCCCAACTTGTTGGGATGTACTTGTCCGATGAAACAGCCACCATACGTAGCAATTTTTTTTGCCAAAGTGATGGAAGAGGAAGCTCTGTCTAGTGTATAAGGTGGAATTTCATCATCATCAGTAACCGGAAATTCGAAAGCATCCACTTCAGTGTCGTATTCACGATTGTAATTCAGCTGAAAGGGAAAATGGGATAAGGCAGAATTTGCCTGAGTGGAACTACTAAATCGGTATCCACTTGCCAGCAAACTCTGGGGATAAGTGAATGGAGTATATAGATAAGAAGACCGGAAACAAAGAGTATTCATGCCTGGAATCATGCGGTCGATAAGAAACCGGCTCACTCGCATTTCACCGAAGATGGTTCCGTAATAGGTTTTATCCCATGCCATCACATAGGGTTTGTATGTAGGATAAATTTCGGCCCCTGACCCTTGTTCAAATTGATCAAACTGCGGTGATCCGCATACCCCGTTGCTTTGGACATCCATTCCCATCTCGTGAAGACTTGTGATAATTTTAAAATCCTCTGCAGAATTAAATATAAATGATTTCCTGTCCCTGATATATTTTGTCTGGATGAAATAAGTGGATCGAATGCCGAGTTTTTTCTCTTCTGCGGCAAAGTTCAGGCTGGATTCGAGTGCCTTGCGAAAGTTGATATTGTGTGTAATACAGACAGCCAGGTCTTTATTGTAAGGGACCGTACATACATATGCTCCGTTTCTGTCTCCTTCCAGATACATCGCTTTAATCAAACGCAGAATCACATCTACAGTAGGTTCAAAATCATTAGACGATGACCTGTTAAAATCTTCATGCCTGATATTGTGTGCTTTCAGTAAGAGGTAGCCGATGTCAAAGCCGAAAGCAAAGGCTTTGCCACTTTCATATAACTTTTGTGTTACAGCAGCTGATTTGTCTTCATAGGTGGCTAAAGCCGGAAGCTGTGTTTTGGAGTAACTATAGGTTCCAATTGTTTCTTTAAATCGTTCTTTATTGCCGAGAGATATTGTCAACTCTTTTGGAAAGTGAAATTGACCGGTATAAACATTATTGGAGTCCGGTGGAATTTTAATTTGAAAATGTTGCTTGGAAGGGACCGGTTCTTCAAAGCCGAAAACCTCGTTGAGCGCGCCAAGAACCTGGATGCCAATGAGCGTACCTCCATTTCGGGGGAAAGCCGCTAAGGCCTGCAATGCTAGAGGACTCATGGATGCACCGGATATCATTGGATATACCATCACCACTTTATGCTCAATGGCTTTTTTATAATCTGTAGTGATGATGAAAGGTATTCCAAGGGTCTTCATGCCATGAGCAACACCCAGCCAGGATGAAGTAGAGTCTGTAAGCAGAATGGCCAGTCGGTTATTGGCACCCTGGGAATATTTTTGCCAGGAAGTAGGGATACGTGCAGGGAAGACTGATTTATCTTCAGGACCCCGTACATCTCCCATTACAAATTGCTCATTTCTCCTTACTTCGTAGGTTTCCGGATAGTTGGTGTCTTTCAGAGCACCGATTTCATCTCCCTGGCGATCAGACCCGCAACCGGAAATCAGTAAAGAAACCGTGAGGATTAAAAAAAGCATCCTTAGAGTTGGATGTTGGTAGCAATGGGACATAAAATTGAGCAGCTTTGAAGCCGTTGATAAGAGGCAAACTTATGAAAAAAAAGAAAGAAAATCCCCTTCTCTGTGTTTGCTGATGGCTTATTCCTTTATATTCCCATTTTTTCAATATTTCTACCCATCAGCTGGCCCTGATGGCATCGACAGGATTCATGCGGGATGCTGTATGCGCAGGGATATAACCACTGAGTATTCCGACACTTGCTGAAATGATGATACCCATCAGCATATTATTAAAAGTAAGTACAAAGGTGAAGTCCATCGATCATTGATACGCCTGTAGCCAAGAGGTATACAAGAGCAAGTCCGAAGATTCCTCCAATGATGCAAAGTACTATTGCCTCTACAAGAAATTGAAGAAGAATAAAATAATTTTTAGAACCTAATGACTTTTGAATACCAATTATATTTGTTCGTTCTTTCACAGAAACAAACATGATGTTGGCAATGCCAAATCCTCCAACCAGAATGGAAAAACCACCGATGATCCATCCTGCAATTCCAAGGGTATTGAATACTTCCTTCATGCCATTTGTCAAGAAGACTGGTTTCATTGAGGGCGAAGTCGTCCTCTTCTCTTGGTTTTAATTTACGGATGGAGCGCATAGCACCACGAAGGTCATCACGTAATTCCGGTAAACTCACATCTGCTTTTGCTTTCACCATGAAATAGGGATCCATCGCGTCCGAACGCAGGTTAACAAGGTTACGGGCGAAGTTGAGAGGAATTATTACCTGGTTGTCGGAGGAGTTTCCAACCAGGCTGCTTCCTTCTTTCTTCAGGACACCGATGATATCAAACTTAGCACCACGGACGGTAATTTCTTTTCCCACCGGAGATTGTTCGGGGAAGAGGGCATCTGAAATATCAGATCCAATCAGTGCAATCGCAGGGCCGCTCACACTCTCGTGTTCAGAGAAGTAGCGCCCTTCTTTAAGGTCAAAACTTTTTATCTGGTCGTACTGATGGGACACGCACAGAACACTGTGTTTTCAACTGCGCTGCTACCGGATTTAATGGTTTGTCCGTTGATGGAGGCCACATAGGCAATAGCTTCTTCCCGGTCCGACTTCTTCTGCAATTCTCCCATCTCCTTGAAGCCCGGTAAGGGACGGTTCAAGTATTTCCACCAGGGATATTCCTCACCACCTTCAGGCACCCATGGCCATTTTTGCACATAGATAACATTGTCTCCAAGGGACTCTACATCACTTCGGATTTTCTTTTCAAGTGCATCGGTGACGGTGAAAACGGAGATGATTGCAAAAATTCCTATGGTGATGCCAAGCAAAGAAAGAATCGTTCGGAGTTTATTTACGCGCAGAGCTTCGAATGCAAATAAAAAACTTTCACGAAACAGACGTAGAAACAGACTGAATTTTGACTTCATTGTCTACAAATGTATTGAAAGCATTTAATTCTGACTGTATTTAACAGAGTTTAAGCAATTTTGGTTCTTGGATGAATATTTCCAGCATGAATTCAGCTCTGATATGTCAACACGGACCGTTAAACAGTGATTGATCGGTCAATTCCCGCAGATAAAATTTATATACAGCTTATTGAGAAATATTATCCTCATCCTCTGGTAAAATATTGATATCCTTCGGCTGAAAGTTCAGAAAAATTTCTATCAAAAAAGCCTGAATTTTAATTTTATCACAAGCGAATGCTGCATTGATTTTTCATAAACTTGCGATTGAATTGAAATGGAATGAAAGACGAAAAAAAGATCAGTAATGCACTGGTTTCTGTATATCACAAAGAAAATCTTGAACCCATTGTCAGGAAGCTGCATCAATTGGGTGTAAGGCTTTATGCAACTGGCGGAACACAGGAATTCATTGAGAACTTAAAAATTCCTGTGATACCTGTTGAGACACTCACTGATTATCCATCCATTTTAGGGGGCAGAGTTAAAACCCTGCATCCGAAGATTTTTGGAGGTATTCTGAGTCGGCGCGAGAATCCTTCCGATGTTCTGGAAATGGAGGAATACAAGATTCCGGAGATAGATCTCGTGATTGTGGATTTGTATCCCTTTGAAGCTACCCTTGCTTCCGGTGCACCGTAGTCAGGAAATCATTGAGAAGATTGACATCGGTGGCATTTCCCTGATCCGGGCCGCTGCCAAAAATTTTGAAGATGTACTCATCATTCCATCTCTTGAACAGTACGTTTTTTTGGAGAATATTGCTTCATGGAAAAGAAGCTAAAAGTAGCCGTGAGGACAGGATCACCATGGCTGCACAGGCCTTTGGAATATCTTCGCATTACGACACTCTCATTTTTCATTACTTTAATAAAGAGGCTAAGATTCCTGCATTTAAAGAAAGCATTGATGGCGGACAGATCCTTCGCTACGGAGAGAACCCTCATCAAAAAGGTGTTTTCTACGGGAAGCTGGAAGATTGTTTTACGTCAACTGAACGGGAAAGAACTTTCTTATAATAACCTGCTGGATATTGATTCAGCTATAAACCTTATGGCTGAATTCTCAGAACCCAGTTTTGCCATCATCAAACATAACAATGCCTGCGGATTGGCTTCACGGCACTTCAGCACTGTGAGGCCTAGACTGCCGCACTGCAGGCAGATCCTGTTTCCGCATTTGGTGGTGTGTTGATCACCAATGCTAAAGTGGATCTTGCACTTGCCGGGGAGTTGAATAAGCTTTTTTTCGAAGTGTTGATTGCTCCTGACTTTGAGCCGGAAGCACTGGAACTATTAAAGCAGAAGAAGAACCGAATTCTCCTGGCACAAAAATATTTTGATCCATCTCCAAGGCAATTCCGTACCTTGTTGAACGGTGTTGCTGAACAGGACAGGGACAATCGTGTGGAAACAAAAGCGGACCTGAAAAAAGTTACTAAGAAAGCTCCCGGAGCGCAAGAGGAAGAGGATTTATTGTTTGCCATGAAAATTGCCAAGCACACTAAATCCAATACCATCGTTCTTGCGAGGAATAAGCAATTGCTGGCCAGTGGAACCGGTCAGACTTCAAGGGTGGATGCTTTACATCAGGCGATAGCAAAAGCAAAACATTTTGGCTTTGACCTTCGAGGGGCGGTCATGGCTAGTGATGCGTTTTTCCCGTTCCCGGATTGTGTGGAGATTGCATCAAAAGAGGGGATACAGGTAGTAATCCAACCCGGGGGTTCCGTAAAAGACCAGGAATCCATCGATTATTGCAATGCCCACAATATGGCCATGGTCACCACAGGAATCCGTCATTTCCGTCACTAAACAAAGCAGAATTTACCCCTTAGGAATAGAACTTTCAAGCGTTATTTGCGTAGACAAATGCCGGCTTGCTAAGCACAATAAAATTATTAATCCGAAATTCGATTACACAGTATGGGATTGTTTGATTTTTTAACCCAGGAAATAGCCATCGACCTGGGCACAGCGAATACCTTAATTATCCATAACGACAAAGTTGTAGTGGATGAACCTTCAATTGTTGCCATCGACCGGATGACAGGCAAAGTGATTGCCGTTGGAAAACAGGCCATGATGATGCATGGTAAGACGCACGAAAATATCAAGACCATTCGTCCCTTGAAAGATGGTGTGATCGCTGATTTTGATGCTGCCGAACACATGATCCGGGGAATGATCAAAATGATCAATCCAAAGGGAAGTATTTTCACTCCTTCCTTGAAAATGGTGATTTGTATTCCATCCGGAATCACGGAAGTAGAAAAACGTGCAGTGCGTGATTCGGCTGAACATGCAGGTGCAAAAGAAGTGTATCTGATCCATGAACCGATGGCTGCTGCAATCGGTATTGGTATCGATGTGGAAGAACCAATGGGAAATATGATCATTGATATTGGAGGAGGTACCAGTGAGATCGCCGTAATTGCACTCGGAGGTATTGTCTGTGATCAGTCCATTCGAGTTGCCGGTGACGGTTTCACGAATGATATTTGGGATTACATGCGTCGTCAGCACAACATCCTCATCGGAGAACGTTCAGCCGAGCGTATTAAAATTGAAGTCGGCTCCGCTTTGCCGGAACTCGACAATCCTCCACCGGATTTCGCCGTACATGGGCGTGATCTGATGACAGGTATTCCAAAAGAAATCACAGTAAGTTATTCTGAAATTGCACACGCACTCGATAAGATCGTATTTCAAAAGTGGAAGAAGCCATTCTGAAAGCACTTGAGATGACACCCCCTGAATTATCGGCCGATATTTATCGTACAGGAATATACCTGACAGGTGGAGGTGCTCTCTTGCGTGGACTTGATCAGCGTATTGCCATGAAAACTAAATTGCCGGTTCATATTGCGGAGGATCCGCTCAGGGCCGTAGTGCGGGGAACCGGAATTGCATTAAAGAATATCGGACGCTTCAAGTTCCTTATTCCATAAATCGTAGCTTCAAATCAGTTCATGACGATCAGCAAGAAGGACCGGAACACGAAAATAATAGATGCGTAATCTCTTTCTCTTTCTTTGGAGATACAATTTTTTCATCTCCTTCCTGCTCCTGGAAGTGGTATGTGGATTTCTCATCGTTCGAAATAATAATTTTCAGCAGGCAAGTTTCCTGAATTCCACGAATCAAGTGGCTGCTGAAGTAAATACATTCGTAAGTTCGGTGACCGATTACATCAACCTGCGCACTATCAATGATGCGCTTGCCAGACAGAATGCCGGATTGAAATCCCTCATCCCTGACGTTTACTATATTGACAGTGCCCTCAGCCGCGTGAATAGTGATACCATTTTCAAGCAGCAGTATACTTTTATTACAGCCAGGGTGGTGAACAATTCCGTAAACAGGCGAAACAATTATCTTACATTGAATAAAGGTGCCAATCAGGGCATCAAGCCCTGAAATGGGTGTAATATCCGGTGACGGCATTGTAGGTATAGTAAAAGATGTATCAGAACATTTTTGTTCTGTGATGTCATTTCTCCACAAGGATTCCAGGATCAGTGCCCGAATGAAAAAAAGTAATTATATAGGATCCATGGTTTGGGGTGGTTACGATTCGAATACATGGTGTATTGAAAGACATTGCCAAGCATGTACATGTTGAAAAGGGAGACACCATCGTCACAAGTTCGTTCTCCTCCATCTTTCCTGAAGGAGTATTAATCGGTATAGTAAGTGATGTGAATGCCGACACAGGAGATAATTTTCAGGATATTGAAGTGCGGTTGACCACGCCTTTTGGAAATTTATCCTATGTATACATCGTTAGTAATTTGCTGAAAGAAGAACAACAGGCCCTGGAGGAACCGCAAAGAAATGATCGTTAAAATAATTCAGATCTAATTCGTTTTATATTTCTGCTCGCCGTGCAGGTGCTCGTATTGAATCATGTGCAATGGAGCGGCTATATCAATCCTTACGTTTACATTTATTTTATTCTTGTCTTGCCAATAGAAACTCCTAAGTGGTTGCTTGCTGCTCACGGCTTTCTTCACGGGACTGCTGATTGACATGTTTGGCAATACAGGAGGAATGCATGCTGCTGCAGCAGTATTCACTGCTTTTGCCCGTCCGGGTGTACTCCGATTGATTGCACCTCGCGACGGATATGAGCCCGAAACAAAATTAAGCCCGCAGGTGATGGGTTTTAAATGGTTCATCACTTACATCTCCATACTGGTGCTACTGCATCATCTTGTCTATTTTTATGTGGAAGTATTCCGTTTCAGCGAATTCTTCATTACTTTTTATAAAGCTATTCTTAACTGAATCATCACCATCACTCTGATTGTCCTTGGTCAGTATTTATTCGGAAGATCACTGAAGCGACATGAACGTATCGTCGGGTAGAAATACGGTCATCTTTATTATTTTCCTTTCGGTAGGTGATCATTTACCTCATCCGCTTGTTTCTATTTGCAGGTTGTCGATCAGAGCTATAGTATTTCTGCTACCAATAATGTGATGCGTATCATTACTGATTATCCTTCACGTGGTTTGATTTACGATCGCAAAGGAAAATTACTGGTATACAATGAGCCGGTATACGATCTGATGATTACTCCAAGACAGGCAAAGCACCTCGACACTCTTGAATTGTGTGAACTTATCGGGATTTCCAAAGATGAGTACATCGAAAAATATAACAAAGCCAAGGCCTATTCCCCTTACAAAGCATCAATCTTTGAAAAACAATTGTCTGTTGAGACCTATGCCACGCTGCAGGAAAAGCTTATACAAATTTCCGGGTTTTTATGTGGAGGCAAGAACCTTGAGAAAATATCCAAAGCCAATTGCAGCCCATCTCTTTGGATACATCGGTGAGGTAGATACAAGCATCACGCGTAAAGATCCCTATTATAAAGACGGTGACTATATCGGGAAAAGCGGAATAGAGAAATCATATGAAGAAAACCTGCGTGGAAGCAGGGGAATCCGACGTGTGATGGTGGATGTCTTTAACCGGGAAAAAGGAAGTTTTCAAAACGGGAAGTACGATACCGCTTCTGTTGCCGGAGATAATTTAACACTATCCCTCGATGGCGATTTGCAATTATACGGCGAGGAATTGATGATGAACAAAGTGGGAAGTATTGTTGCTCTCGAACCATCAACTGGAGAAATTTTATGCATGGTGAGTTCTCCTGCATATGATCCTAATTTGCTTGTCGGCCGTACCCGCACGAAAAATTATGTGGCACTCTTGAAAGATCCTTATAAGCCGTTGTTCAACCGATCACAGATGGCAACTTATCCTCCCGGATCTACTTTCAAACTTGTGATGGCATTGCTGGCGCAGCAGGAGCAAACTTTGTTTCCGGAAACCAGGTACCCTTGTTACGGTGGTTATCCTCCCGGAGGGGGGAGACCTAAATGTCATAATCATCCATCTCCACTTGATTTAAAATCTTCCATTTCCCAATCCTGCAATTCTTACTACAGCTATGTTTTTCGTTCAGTCATAGACAATAAAAAATATTCCAGCACACAGGATGCATTTGCCGCATGGAAGAGCAACATTGAAAAATTTGGAATCGGAATAAGGCTTCCGGCAGATCTGCCGAATGTCCTGAGGGGATCGGTGCCGACAATTCCTTACTATGACAAATATTTCGGGAAAGGGCAATGGCGCTCCTCCACGATTATTTCATTGGGTATCGGACAGGGAGAACTTGGAATCACACCTTTGCAAAACGCAAATATTATTGCCGGCATCGCCAATCGCGGTTATTACTATACACCGCATGTGGTAAAGGCCATAGGTGAACAAATGTATTTGCCGGAAGAATTCAGGATACAGCATTCCTTCGGCATAGACCGAAAATATTTTGGAGTGGTTGTAGATGGAATGGAGAGTGTGGTGGAAAGTGGAACGGCGGCAGCAACAAGAATAAAAGGAATTGTGGTGTGTGGAAAGACGGGTACTGCTCAGAATCCTCATGGAAAGGATCACTCGGTGTTTGTCGCATTTGCTCCCAAGGACAATCCAAAGATTGCTATTGCCGTCACCGTCGAAAATTCAGGATTCGGTTCACAGTGGGCCGCTCCGATTGCCTCACTCTTGATCGAGAAATACCTCACCGATACAATCACACGTCCGGAGATGGATAAGCGCATGCGTGAAGGAGTGATTCTTCCGGATTTGGGTGAGCCTAAGATTACACGTGTAAAAAGCCCTGTAATACCGGTGAAAAAAATTGAACCCTTGAAAAGAGAAATACCCATTGGCAATTGAATCCTGAATATGCGCGATCAGAAAAACATATTGCAGAATATTGACTGGATGTTGGTCAGCCTGTTCGTCGTAATGGTGCTTATTGGCTGGGTCAATATATATGCTGCCGTTTACAATGAGGAACACCAGAGTATGTTCGATCTCACTCAAAGTTATGGCAAGCAAACCTTGTGGATAGGAGGTGCTTTCGTATTGGCTCTTATGATTCTGGTGATTGACGGTAAATTTTATGCCGCCTTCTCCTATGCCATCTATGCTGTTTTTATTTTGTTACTCCTGACCACCTTTATATTTTCCCGTGATGTAAAAGGTTCCTATGGATGGATCGATCTGGGCAGTTTTAAATTGCAACCGGCTGAATTTGCAAAGTTTGCCACCAACATGGCCTTGGCAAAATACCTCAGTACTCTGGATATCCGGATGCAGGATATGCGCACCAAATTGATTTCAACCCTGATTCTGGGTGTTCCCGCAGTGATTATTTTATTGCAGAACGATACCGGTTCCGCTCTTGTTTTCGGGTCCTTTATCTTCGTTCTCTACCGGGAAGGTTTATCCGGAAATATATTGTTGCTTGCACTGGTTTCGGTGGCATTGTTTATCCTTGCCCTGCTCGTAAAAAATACAACCTGATTGGTATACTTATCGGACTGGCACTGGTTTTCATGATGCTGGTGAGGAAAAACAAACGCAATATTTTAATCATTCCTCGGTGCAATTGATCGGGATAGGAATGGTATTCAGCGTGGATTACGTATATAACGAAGTCCTGCAATTACACCAGAAGACCCGTATTGATGTACTTGCTTGGTAAAGAAGTGGATCTGAAAGGAGCCGGATACAACGTGAACCAAAGTAAGATCGCAATTGGTTCCGGTGGACTTTTTGGAAAAGGATTCCTGCAGGGTACTCAAACGAAATATGATTTTGTTCCCGAACAAAGCACGGACTTTATTTTCTGCACCGTAGGAGAGGAGTGGGGATTCCTGGGCAGTCTTGTCGTGATCGGACTCTTCATGGCTTTGTTGAGCCGGATTATTGTTGTGGCGGAAAGGCAACGTTCGCAGTACTCGAGAATTTATGGTTACGGCGTGGCCTCGATCATGTTTTTTCACCTGATGATAAATATAGGTATGACCATTGGATTGGCCCCGGTGATAGGAATTCCTCTTCCATTTTTTAGTTATGGAGGTTCATCCCTCTGGTCCTTTACCATCTTATTGTTTATTTTTATCAAGCTGGATTCATACCGATTACAAATTCTTCGATAATTTAACTTGAAACTTCACACGTTTTCAGAATTTATTCGTTTGATTATACATAAATAAAACACTGCCATGCTAAGTCATATCAGTAAAGTGGAAATTGGTGAGGGAGAAGCTATCGAGGCTCATGATCTCAGAGAAGGTATTTTCCAGCTGATAAAATTGGCTTATCCCCGACTTTGAACGGGATTCTTTCATCTCTATCGACGAGTTGAATCAATACCGCCGGCTTTATCTTACTGCTCTGATTACTGAAGAAAAAGGAGAATTGGCTGAAATCGACAGGGATGTCATGAATGCCATTAAGAACAATTCAATTCTTTCGGAAAATATTCAGGATGAAATTGAAGCCAAGCTAAGCATTGGTCAAAAATTAGCCGATAAAATTGCCACCTTCGGAGGAAGCTGGACATTCATCATTACATTTTTCTCTTTCATTCTCGTGTGGATTGGCGGAAACATTTGGTTTTTCACGACAAAGCCTTTTGATCCATTTCCATTCATACTTTTAAACCTGATCCTTTCTTGTCTCGCTGCCATACAGGCGCCGATTATTATGATGAGTCAAAACAGACAAGAGCAAAAAGACCGGCAACGCAGCGAGCATGATTATAAAATTAACCTTAAAGCAGAACTTGAAATTAAATTATTGAGTGAAAAAATAGATCATTTGCTGGTGCATCAGAATAAAAAATTGCTGGAAATACAGGAGTTGCAGACTGATTACCTCGAAGATTTAATGAAAGAAATCAAAAAGAAATGAAACTGGAACATCGCAAACAAAAGATCGCCCCTCTGTCGCTTTTTTTTCTGCGGCTCAGCCGATATGGATTATTTGCTTTCTTGTTGATCGCCATCTCGCTTGGAATCGGTTCGGTGGGTTATCATCACTATGGAGACTTAAACTGGCTGGATAGTTTTCATATGTCTTCCATGATTTTAACTGGCATGGGGCCGGTTGCAGAAATGAAAACGGAAGCGGCTAAACTCTTTTCTTCTTTTTATGCCCTTTACAGTGGCGTTGCTTTTCTAAGTATCACCGCGGTCTTCTTTGCGCCAATAATTCACAGATTATTGCACATTTTGCAAATAGAAAGAAACGAAGACAATAAATGACAAAGGTCCTTTGTGAGCAATTCCAGGGCCATCTTATCGGACACGATCAAATAGATAAAAATGTATTTTCTTCGCAAAGAATAGAATGCTGGCTTGTCGATTATAATGGATTTTTTCCGATATTGAAGCCCATTGATTACATTTGGGTGAAAGCACAGGATAAAAGGCAAGAAAATTTTACCGGAACCTGTTCGTCTTAAGGATCGTTTTAGAAAATATAGAAAGCCAATTGAAATTTCGTAGTCAAAATATTCTTTTCCTTGTCTCCTGCCTTCTGATATACTCATGTGTTTCCGATAAGGCGGAAAGCGTAAGTATCAACGATGCGACATTGTTTGAACTGGCAAAGACACAAACAGGATTCCAGTATTTCAAGCGGAGTACTGATACCCTCTTGTCGGATCCAAGCAGTCCGCATGGCAGCTATGTCAGGATCCGTTTTAATGAGATGGCCGTAACGGGAATGAATAATGACCTGAGTAATCTGAGTGCCAGCAAATTTCCGGATGGATCGATGATCGTAAAGGAAATTTACAGCACCCCGGGAGGGAATCTGGCCATGTATGCGGCGATGTATAAATCTTCCGTGGATCACAATACAGGCGGAGGTTGGATATGGGCAGAATATGAATGGGATGGTGATGTGGTTTATTCCACTGCCCGTAAAGGTGCCGATTGCACTGCTTGTCATTCTGCTGCAGGAAATGCCGATTTTATTCGCACTTTTTCTTTGCATTGATTGCACCCTTTTTTCATTTGCAGAATATGGAATTCAAAAGACTTTTTCTCCCCTGGATAATTTAGCGCATGAAAATTAATACCAATAGATGGAATAGAATACGCTATACCTTTTATACTCCGGTATATGATTCCATTGGCCGTTATTTCAGAAATTCAAGAAAGGAGTCTATTGAATCATGTGGGTTACAGGCAGGGGAAAAGGTGCTTATCGTTGGCGCCGGAACAGGCCTTGATTTGGAATTTATTCCGGATGATTGTATAGTAGTGGCTACCGACATCACTCCGTCAATGACCCGGCGGATAAGGGAGAGGAATAAGAAATTAAAACGAAATCTTTCAGTAGCAGTGATGGATGGCCAGGTATTACAATTTGACGATGACAGTTTCGACGTCGTCATCCTTCACCTGATACTGGCGGTGATTCCTGACCCGGTGGCTTGTATCAGGGAAGCTGAAAGGGTAACCAGAAAGGGTGGGCGAATCGCTGTCTTTGATAAATTTGTCAGAAAGAATAAACAAGTAAGTCTGTTGCGAAAAATTTTAAATCTCTTTACCAATTTTTTAGTCAGCGATATCACCCGCAGTTTTGAAGCCCTACTCGCGGTGACCAGGCTTAAACTTATTTCCGATAAGGACGCTGAGTTGCAGGGCAATTTCAGGAGAATTCTGTTGCAGAAGTCTGCCTGATAGCGATCTTCTTAAGCTGAGATTTCAGGAGAAATTGAAGCAAAAAAAAGTCCGGTTGAGGCCGGACTTTTTTCATTTGTAATAAATGGCTTAATAGAATTTCCCGCGGTTGTCTTCGATATTTGCTTTTTCTTTCAAGGCATTGAACACCTCATACTCACTGCGTGAACGACGCTGATCGACAAGTTGTTTAATGTTTCCGCTGTAATCTGTAGTAGCAGCCGGCTCGGTAAACGATTGGACAAACAAGACAGTTACACCATTGTCACCGGCAATTGGCTTGGACACTTGACCAGCTTGCATACCGAAAATAGTTCCAACCGCTTTTGTTTCATTGCCCAGTCCCTGGATGTAAGGGTTCTGGAAGTTTACAGATTCAGCCTCACTGACTGTCATATTTAATTTCTGTGCCATGGCATCGATGCTGCCGCCGCCTGTGGCATTGATTTTCTCGACAAGCATTTCAGCTTTCTTTTCTTTTCTTACTTCTGCTGTTACCTGCTCACGAACACTCTCAAGAGGAAGTGTTCCCTTTTCTTTGATATCAACCAGCTTAGCAATCACGTATTTTTCACCCATGGTAAATGCTTTTGAAACAGCACCTTTTTCTGCCTGATAGGCCCAACGAACAAGCTCGCGTGGAGAATCCAGTCCGGGTATATTTTTATCCGTTTCACGGATGTTGTCTGCAATGCGTTTATTGAGTCCTTGTTTAATACAAGCACTGTCAAACAATTCAGCGGTATTGTTAACAGAAGCAAACTGATTTGCCTTGTTATAAACGGCATCATACGTTTTTTGAGAAGGTTCTACCTTCCTGTCAAGTGTAGCTACCTGAATCTGTTTGGAAGGAACGCCTTTGTCCATAATTTCGATAAGGTGTACACCAAACTGGGAAACAACCACCGGCATATCCCCTTTATTACCACCGAAGCATGCGTCATTAAAGGGTTGAACCATGGCTCCCTGGCGGAACCAACCCAGATCTCCACCCTTTGCTCCGGAGCCGGCATCTTTTGAAAACTGTATGGCAAGGTCTGCAAATTTAGCCCCGCGCTTGACAGCGTTTTTCAAACTGTCTGCTGTGCTGATTGCTTTGGCAGTATCACCATTTTCTACACTGATGAGAATGTGGCGTGCTTTCACCGAGTCAGGGATAAATCGGTTAGCTGTTAGCTTTGAGATTTTAAAATTATCCCCTTCCATGTAAGGACCGACCATTGTACCGATGGCAGCATTAAACAATGCCGTGTCGATGACTGCAGGGAGAGTTCCTTTTGCATGATAAGTAGAATCGAATGCAACATCACTGTATTGATTGACAAAACTTATGTCGTTGGTGCTTTGAGAAAATTCCTCTGCTTTTTTATTCACCCAATCAGTTACTTCCTGGCGATCTTCAGCAGAAGGTACGATGTCAAAGCTTACATATTCAATTTTGCGAATGGATTCGCTTTGTTTGTACTTGTTTGTATTGGCACTATAATATGCTTTAAGATCGCTTTCTTCAATTTTAACTGCGGAATCAGGAACCGTGTTAAAGTCGAGGCGGAAAAAACGGATAGAAGCAGATCGTTTTTCATCGTTATAGGCTTCCTTGGCTTCTGCGGTCGTAACGAATAGTCCGCCCTTAATCATCTCTTTGTATTTGTTTGCGACGCGCTCATCGCGGATGGCGTCCTCAAATTGTCTCCACTGACGTTGTGTGGCTTCATCCCGGTTAGGAAGATCCTTCAGGAATTTCACAACAGCAGTAGCATCAAACTGTCCGGTTTTAGGATCAGTAAATGCCTGCTTTACCTGAGCATGGGCATTAGGTCCTGTGCACATGTTGTACAATTCTTCAGGGCTCACGGAAATGCCGATTTTCTCATATTCCATTCCGAGCGTGTTCTCATTCAGGAACATTCCCCATGCCTGTTCGCGCAACATGTCCTGAGTGCTCTGATCAATATTATCGGATTTGGTGTTGAGCCGGTAATTTTCAGTAAGTCTTTCTACACGCTTCTCAAATTCGGAATAATGAACTTTTTCACCTCCTACTTCACCGATAACGTCATTTTTACCACCAAACATTCCGGTTTTGGAAGAAAAGATATCTCCCAGGATAAATGCGAGTAATGAGATGCCAATGAAACCGATCAATAATCCGACGCGCTTTCTGATTCTGCCAATAACTGCCATTGTAATTCGATTATTTTTATGTGATTTTTTTGAAACGCTTTATTTTCCGAACCACCATTGTTGTAAAAACCTTAAAATGAATTATTTACAACAATTATAGGAGGATGGGCCCATAAAATGAGGGGCGAATATACAACGTGTAAGCGGATTTTAAAAGGGAAAGACAGAAATGCTTGAAAATTGGGGAAATCGGTTTTTTGGGCCTCTCTAAAGGGTTCACAGTTTATTTCCAGACCCGGTTAAGGATTGGCTGTATGTCCAAGCTGCGGGTTCAAATTACCAGAAGAAATAATTATTCACAATTCGATGTTGCGGCAGATGAGTATTCTTATCGCTGTTATCAATCATGGTCAGTATTTTTAGTTGAATTCTTCTAAGTTATTGCCGAGTTTTATTTTTTGAGGATTGTTTCGAAGAATGAAATTTTTTTAAAACGGTTTATCAAAGAGTAAGAAAAGATCTGATTATTTTTTTTTCACTCATAGGATACAAACAACTCACGCTCGATAAAATTTTCCATCTCTTCTATAAACCATTGCCCCGGTCAGCCAGCCCTTGTATTCTCGTACTTAAAAAATAGACTCATTCGAGAAGTTCATCGAGCTTTGTTGCAGGAGAAGCAATATCGGCTGAGACATTCGGGGAAGATCAATCTCCGGCTTCTTTTCCTCGATTCATGTGATAACTTCATCCTTCCTCAAGTGAATTTCACAACAATTATGACTGCATGCTTTCTGGTTTCATAAGAAATAGCTTTCTTCACCAGATATTTTTTTAATATAGACACTGATGAAAAGAACTTTACAGCTACTGTTTTTATTTATTTATAGTCATGTAGCATTTGCGCAGCATATCGCCTGGCTGCAAAGCGACACGATTCATTACAATTCCAGTCCGCAATTCCCGATGCACAAGCTGGCAGTTACGAGCCAGGGAGTGGTCGTAGCTAAACTCAGCGCATCGCATCAGTTGTATAGCACTGAAGTATTAGGCGATTATGCATTAGATAATTTAGATAGCACCGGCGCCTTGTTATGGCGAGTGATGTTAAATGGAAAAGTGAAAGTAGCTGCTTTGGCCCTTGATGGTGCAGAGAATATTTATCTTGGCGGCGACTATATGGAAACATTGTATATCAATGGCTCCGATTCGATACAGAATACAGGCTCCGGCTTGAATAAAAATTATTTTCTGATGAGCTTTTCTCCACAAGGTGTTTTACGATGGAAGAAGAATTTGTCTCAGACCAATAGTGATATTTATGATCTCACAACAATGGCAAAAGATGCCAATGGCTTGGTGTGGTATGTTTTGCAACGCTTTATGTCATTTGAACATCAAATTACACAATTAGATAGCAATGGCGATGAGTTAACAATGTACACGACATCAACAACTCGCTTGTGCAATAGCATCAGTTTTGATGCGAATAACAATTTATACCTGGCCGGTTCCACGGAGAATGGAACCATTAACATTAATGGCCTAACGGAAATTGTTCCGGAACCGTATATGATGTTTGTGTCGCGCATCAGCAATTCCGGACAAACATCGTGGATAAAACTGGCAATCGATATCACTTTTCAAACACCTCAAGTAGTGGCCTTGCCAAATGGAGAGGTTATTCTCGGTGGCACCAATTTAGATTCGACCACTTGGGGCACGATAAATTTCCCTAATAATTATTTTGGAACCAGTTTTTTCCTGACCAGAATCGACAGCAACGCTAATTTTTTGTGGGGGTATGGCTTGCCCTTGAATGACACCGGCTACTTCGCTGTAGGAAGCGGACATTTTTTTGATGTCGATGCCGTTGAAAATATTTATGTAACCGGAACCATACAAGGGACCATTCATTTTACACCGTCCTTGACAGTGAACAGTGGTTTGCCAGCGACGTATAATTTAGGCATTTTAAAATTAGATGGCAATGGACAAGTGTTGTCATTAAAATTAGGCGGTGGAATGAATTCGAATTATCCACAAGAATTATGGATGAGTGGAGTCGACAAAGGATACGTGGCAGCATCAATACTAGGCGAAGCCATTTTTGATTCCTTATCAACCGGAGTAGCCGGCTTACAATCGGTTTTGGTCATTCGTTTCGATGACGGCAATGTAACGACAGGCATAGATCCTGTGATTGTAAAAGAATTGTCGGTTTATCCTAATCCATTTGCCGATCGATTAGTATTGCAAGGCTTTGATGGAAAATTAAAAGTCGAATTGCTGAATGTACTAGGATCCGTGGCGAGTGAACAATACACGATGAATGGAGAAATCAAATTGCCATCGCTTGCTAAGGGAATTTATTTTTTACGAGTAGGCAATCAGGTGAAGCGATTAGTGAAGGCGGAATGAGAATGAAAAATACTTAACAAATAGAGCATATTAATTTTCTTAATGCGCTCTCACTTGGCGAACCCGCCCGGCTATCTCAAGGCCAAAATCTATAGGTTTACACTGCCAAAAGTATCTCCCTCACGGATATCCCCTGTGCTGAATCCCTTGCGGAACCAGCGCATGCGCTGTTCGGAAGTGCCATGTGTAAATGCATCGGGAACAACATAGCCCTGGGCTTGCTTTTGCAAGCGGTCGTCACCAATGGCGTTGGCAGCATTCAAGGCTTCTTCGATATCTCCTTCTTCCAAAATCGATTTCATTTTATCCGCATGATAGGCCCAAAGCCCAGCATAAAAATCGGCCTGAAGCTCGAGGCGGACAGAGAGTTTGTTGTATTCCTCTTCACTTAAATTGCTTCTTTGTGCATGCACTTTATCGCTGAGCCCCATCAAATTCTGCACATGGTGTCCTACCTCATGCGCGATTACATAGGCCATGGCAAAGTCTCCCGGAGCATGAAAACGATTTTTTAGTTCATCATAAAAAGAAAGATCAATATAGATTTTCTGATCACCCGGACAATAGAATGGTCCTGAAGAGGCAGATGCTCCGCCACAACCTGAGTTGACCTCGTCCCTAAACAGTACCAGCACGGGTTCCCGGTAGGTCATTCCATTCTGCGAAAAAATTTCATGCCATACATCTTCATTATCTGCCAGCACAACTTTAACAAACTGGGCCGCCTCTTCATCTTCGGCTGTAGGAACATAAGTTGTTTGTTCGGTGATTCCGGTTCCATCAGGCATCACTTGCTGGAGAATTTTGGTTGGATCTTCTCCCATCAGCAAAGACAGAACGACGATGATAATAAGTCCCAGACCTCCTCCAACAATTGTCTTGCGGCCGGAACTACTTCTGCGATCTTCTACATTTGAGCTGGCTCTTCGGCCTTTCCAAAGCATATTTATAAATGTTTAGAACAGTTGAAAGATACAGTATTTGTGTTGGTCAATTCCGGCAAGCTTTTTATTCCTCTGTAATTTTCAGTCGCGCTTGTTCAATCTTGTTGTTTTTCACACGAAGTGCTGTAATGGTAAATGGAGGAATCACAATTTCTTCTCCGGGTTCAGGAATGTTTTCATGCTGATGAAAAATGAAGCCGCCAAAAGTCTCATAACCCTCATGTTCCGGAATGTTCAAGTTGTATTTTTTGTTGAGATAATCAATTTCGAGGCGGCCGGAAAAAATAAATTCGTTTTCACTGATTTGTTTCTCTGTTTCTTCAGGTACATCGTGTTCATCCTGGATATCACCAAAAATCTCTTCGATCAGATCTTCCAGAGTGATAAGTCCGGAAGTACCGCCGAATTCATCTACCACAATCGCGACACTCCGGTGTTGGTTCGTAAACTGTTTAAGGAGTTCATCTGCCGCCATCACCTCAGGTACAATGCTTACCGGCAACAGAATTTGCTTGATGTCTTCCGGTTTTTTGAACATCTCTGTTGAATGAACGAAGCCGATGATATTATCAATGTTATCCCTGTAAACCATGATGCGTGAGAGTTCGGTTTCGATGAACAGTTTACAGAGTGCATCCACACCTTCTTCCACATCAATGGCGATTATTTCTTTTCGGGGAACCATACATTCTCTCACTTTCACATCCTTGAAATCAAGTGCATTCTGGAAGATGCGGATTTCCGCGTCCATTTCTTCCACCTGGCTGTTTTTGCTGGTGAGTTCGCGGATGTATAAGTCAAGGTCGATTTTCCCGAACACCGGGCGCTCTTCAATGATCTCGATGCGAAGTACGTGGCGAAGGATGAAGCGTGCAATCCCAAGAACAAACCAAACAATAGGAGAAAGCAGGTAATACATGAGCTGTATAGGCAAAGCCAGCAATTTCAGGATGCCGTTAGGGTTGATGCGGAATATGGCTTTTGGTAAAAACTCAGCAAAGACAAGGATAACAAGGGTGCTGAGAAAAGTCTGGACAAGGAGGATGCCGCCTTCCGATTCAAAGGCATGTGGGAGATAGCTGCGCAGCATTTCCGGTGGCAGGATTTTATCGGCCATCACAATGCCATAGATGACCATCGCGATATTATTGGCCACAAGCATTGTGGCAATATAACGCGATGGCGACTTCATGAAGTTCCATATAATTTTTGCCGGAAGATTTCCCTGGCTGCGATCCAGCTCGATGCGTAATTTATTTACGGAGATGAAAGCAATTTCACTTCCTGCAGCAAAGGCTGAAAAGAGGAGGGAGAAAATAATAATGGTCCAATCGGACATGAAGAGTTTTAATTTTCACGAAGATACAAAAAGAAAAATTTAATTAAGGCTGATTGCAATTGAGAATTGCTGCAAATGAACATACTCCCTGGAAATGAAAAGCTAAATTCTGCGGAATAAAATCACAAAAAAACCGGCTTAATGATATTTTGCCTGGTCTCGTTCCTGTTGTTCGAAACGGATACGTTGCCGATGCCGGATGGTGTACATCACCAGGGCAATGAGTGTTACTCCCAACATCCAAATAGCAGACTGCCAGCCTTCTACAAAGAACTGATACACGGCTATCATAGCTGTGATGGAAGCAATAATCAACCATGAAATTTCAAGAATCCTTATCATGTTGGGGATTATTAATGGAGATGGTTCCTTTGATGTGAAAGATTTTATACCTGGAAAAATCCTGATTTGCCTCGAAGCCATTTCCGTAGATGATCTCATCCTTGGTGGTAATTTTAACGAACTCATCACTCGTTAATTTACCGGACTTTTCATCCCATATCAAGTGTTCCGTATTGAGTTGCTCACCGCGTTCATTAATCACCACCACATTTTTACGCGCTTCCATTTTCTGTTCTCTTTCATAACGCACTCCGTAATCAGCATCCATTGTACTTTTGACATTCAGATGATCATCAAAGAAAGTGGCTTGTAAGCCTTTCGTCATCTCAAAATAGGGGTTCTCGGTTTCATAGCGCTCCATTTTTGGCGCCTTGACTTCCACCTGCACACGTGCAGAATCGCTGTAAATGATTTTAATGTTCTTTGCTGTTTCCACAGGGCTGTTCTCCACTTTCGAATAAAGCTGGACCTTGTTGAGGTCATTTTCACAGGCCGTCAAAAAGACAACAAGAAAAAGGAGTAAAAAGAGTTTTCTGAAAAACATCATACAAACCTAATGGATTTGTCTCAATTGACAATAAAATGATCTATGAAGATACGAAATTCTGTATTCAAGCTGTATTTAATTGCCGGAAAACAGTTTATTTCTGCCGGTTTATAGTAGGAGCAGGGATTGCCGGAACGAACGATTCTCAATTTACTTGATCATTAATTGGTAATCTTTTTGACCCACAATTCACCGAATATGAGGTAAGCAATGCTCGGTAGTGAAATTGCAGGACTTTATTATCGATTAGATCTTGTTAGAGGTCTTTGCTTGAAGGAATTCACTAAGTTTGAGTTTCATTAAATCGAATTATGAATAAGGATATTGACGATCATCTTGTTTTTTACCTTTTCTTATTCAAAAGCTCAAACCGCAGACTGGCTTATAAGCACCGGCCCTGATCCATTTATTAGCATGAGTCAGGAGCTTAGTTCGGATGATACGAAGAACATTTATTTTTCCAACTCATGCCTATATGGTTTTTGCTGGGAACAAATTTGCTATGGAACCTCACCGTCAACAGAGATTGTAAAAGCAGATTCACAAGGCCATCTTATTTGGCATTATTCTTTATCGTATTACATTACCATTTTCGATATTGAAGCAGATAATTCTGGCGGAGTTTATTGCGCCGGCGTGTTTACCCAAGACACATTAATATTAAACGGCGATACGTTATTTGATAACAGCGTTTACTCATCCGGAATTATTCTAAAGATTAATTCCTCCGGACAGTTAGAGTGGTATAAGCCATTTTATAGTACTGACCAGGTAAGATTAAGGAGTATAAGTTTAATAAATTCGAACAGGATTGGATTTACCGGCTTTTATTCATCCAACATGCAAGTCGATACTATTCAGAAAAGTAATTCATCCTTTTCTTTCTACCTCGAAATGGATTCAACTGGCACCTTTAATTTTATTCGCTATACCGGATCCTATTCTACAGATATCGGAATCAATAGCAATGGATCTGTTTTGACGGGCTGTTCTTTCCTTGATGTAATTGCAAACGATGATACAACGATTACATTAATTCCTGATGGTAAATACGATTATCTGTTTACGCGGTATGATTCCCTCGGTAACAGACTTGAGACGCATGTAATTGAAAGTGTTCCAAGTGCCTGCGGTTTTGAAGTACTGCCAAATAATCGTGTGATATTATCCGGTGGTTTTCGAGATACATTAATCTTTGAAAGTGACACCCTGACTACAATTGCAGGTAGTCCTGGCTACGATATGTTTTTGGTAAAAATGGATTTGAATACTGGTCATCCTCTTCACGCCATCGGACTTGGCAGTTCTCGCACTGATAATTTGTATTCGTGTGATGCTAATGGTAATTATAATTTCCTGCTTGCAGGATCTTGTGATTCTGCTATTCAAATTAATGGAAGCTCGTATCCAATTATTGGATCTGAAAGCATGTTCATTGCCAGCTTCGACTCAAGTCTTCAATTAAACTGGATTGTATTACCGGACAGCAACCCCTGGAGATCTGCTACAATAGCAGTTGAATGCATGATTGATAATTCAACAATAGGATCAGGCTTTTTTTATTCTTCTGTTTTATCTATTAATAATCTTTCCGCCATTACTTCAAACAATGAAGGAACTTTTGTTGTACATGTAACAGATTTCACTACGAAAATCAGTGGCTTATATGAGGAAGAAAGCTACATTCAAATCTATCCCAATCCTGCCTCAGACAATGTTTTAATAGCATCTTCTAATTCAGCTTCAGAATTAAAATCTGTTCAGTTATTTACCTCTGATGGACAACTGGTACTTAGCAGGAATTTGGAATATGGATTATTTTCAGTCCATGATATTTCAAATGGATATTATTTGCTTAAAATTATTTTGAAGGATAAAATTATTTTTAAGAGATTAATCATTTTACACTGATTTTAAAATTGTGCTGTACTCTTTTTCGGAACGTCAGCAAATCCCTCACAGAGAGAACCTGCATCAGTAAAGATGCCTGGAAAGCTTTGAAGGGCGAATTTAAAATCACACATGTTGAAAGCGAGTGATTGCAAATCCCTCGCAGCAGGAAAGACCATATATATTCGAATGATAAATGGTCCTCGAAGCGGGAGAAGCTTTGAATCTGAGCTGATTCCATTGCCCACGGATGTATTTGCCCCTCTCCAATCTAGTAATCTGTTAATGAAAGGTTAATCTCCTGTTTTGGGCTGTAGAAAATAGTAGTTTTGTGGATTCAAACTAAAAAACAGATAATGAAAAAGTCAGTTAAGCCTATGCTCATTTTAGGTGTAGCAGTAGCAGTGTCCTTTCAATATGCATGTCAGCGGAGTGAAGCTACAAAGGGTGTAGGTATCAACCTGGCCAATTTTGATACCACTGTAAATGCAAATGCGAATTTTTATATGCACGCCACCGGTGGTTGGACCAAAGCGAATCCAATTCCGGAGGATCAGGTGCGTTGGGGATCTTTCAGCGAATTGGCTGAAAACAACAAGAAGCATCTCCTGGAAATTTCAGAAGAAGCCAGTAAGATGACCGGAGCAAAAAAAGGAAGCCCTGAGCAATTAGTAGGTGATTTCTGGTACAGTGCAATGGATACAGCGAGCATAGAAGCGGCCGGGGCTAACCCGATAAAAGCGGAAATGTCCAACATTGATAAGTTGGATAATATGACTGCAGTGCTGGACTTTGTTGCCCAGCTCCAAATGTGGGGTGCTGATCCGATGTTTGGTTTTTATGCCGGACAAGATCCTAAAAACAGTGAAGTGATCGTTCCTCAGTTGTATCAGGGTGGCTTGTCATTGCCCGACAGAGATTATTATTTAAATGGCGATTCTCGTTCTGAAATGATCCGTGATGAATTCGGAAAGCACGTCACAAAGATGTTTGAATTATATGGCCTTGATGCTGCTACTGCAAAGAACTACGCTGAAATAGTTTTTAGAATTGAGAGCAGTCTGGCAAAAGCTTCCATGTCGCGCGTTGAACAGCGGGACCCTTTTAAAACGTATAATAAATTTACACTGGAGGAATTGAATGCTTTGACTCCTGCCATCTCATGGAACAACATGATGAACAAGTTGGAAGTGACCGGTAAATTCGATTACCTGGTGCTTGGTCAGCCGGACTTTTTGAAAGAATTGAATAAGCAATTGGGAAGTACTTCACTGGCTGATTGGAAAGTGTACCTGAAGTGGAATCTCCTGAATCTTGCAGGCAATGTGCTGAGCAGTGATTTTGTTATGGAAGATTTTCATTTCAACAACCAGGTTCTTGCCGGACAGAAGCAGATTCAACCACGCTGGAAGCGTATGGTTCAGTTGACTGATGGATTTGTAGGTGATGCTCTGGGTCAGCTTTATGTGGCAAAATATTTTCCACCTGAAGCAAAGAAAAGAGCAGATGAGCTTGTTGCCAACCTGATTGCTGCCTACAAAGACCGTATCCAGACCTTAGATTGGATGAGTGACGTAACAAAAGCAAAAGCCACTGAAAAATTGATGGCCATTAAAACGAAGATTGGCTATACCGATAAGTTTAAAGATTACAAAGGCCTTGAAATCACGCGAGATAATTTCTTCAGAAACCTGATGAATGCCGGCCAATGGGAATATCAATACATGACTGCCCAGATTGGCAAACCGGTTGACCGTACTCAATGGGGTATGACACCACCAACAGTGAACGCATATTATCACCCACTTCTCAACGAGATCGTTTTCCCTGCCGGAATTCTTCAGCCACCTTTCTTCGATGCCAAGGCGGATGATGCCGTCAATTATGGAGGTATCGGTGCTGTAATTGGTCACGAGATCACTCACGGCTTTGATGACCAGGGACGAAATTATGATGCTAAGGGAAATCTTAACAGTTGGTGGTTGCCTGAGGATTCTACTAAATTTGTAACCAGGGCACAGAACATCGTTGATCAGTTCAATGCATTTACAGTTCTCGATACCTTGCATGTGAACGGAGAACTCACCCTGGGAGAGAACATCGCTGACCTTGGCGGAGTAAGCATTGCTTTCGAAGCCTTCAAAAGAACAGAGCAGGGTAAAGGAGATAAAAAAATTGATGGACTTAAACCTGATCAACGTTTCTTCCTCGGCTTTGCTACAATCTGGGCCGGGGATATTCGTCCTGAAGCTGCAGCACAACGCATCATTACAGATCCGCATTCACCTGCCATGTTCCGTGTGAACGGGCCCCTCAGTAATTTGCCGGAATTCTATCAGGCCTTCTCCATAAAAGACGGTGACTCGATGTATCGTGCCGATTCTTTACGGGCTAAGATCTGGTAAGAAATTAGCGTTTGGCTGTTTGCAATATAGTTAGCCATAATTTTATATAAAATCCCCGTAGCTGCTTACGGGGATTTTTATTTATATCTGTCGGTTGGAGGGAATCATTTTTTTAAAAATCGTCTATCCATCACCGAAAGAGAATAACTTTACGGCCACATGACTGAGAATGAACTTCGTTTTTCCGATTTTAAACTGAATAAGCAATTACTGATGGGAGTTGCGGATGCAGGTTTTGTGATTCCCACTGAAATTCAGCGAAGGGCCATCCCGCAAATTCTGGCCGGTCATGATATACTGGGCATTGCTCAGACAGGAACAGGGAAAACCGCGGCCTATGCCTTGCCGCTCCTAATGAAAATCAAATATGCTCAAGGCACTGATGCCCGGGCAATCATCATTGTTCCTACGCGCGAACTGACCTTACAGGTCACCGGGCAAATTCGATCACTTGCCAGCTATACCGACCTGCGTATTGTTGCCTTGTATGGCGGGGTCGGTATAAAGAATCAGATCGCAGACATTGCAAAAGGAGTGGATATTTTGGTGGCTACACCGGGAAGACTGATGGATTTGTACCTGCCAGGTCATTTGCACCTCAAGAAACTCCAGGTTCTGGTGCTGGATGAAGCGGAACGATTGCTCGACATGGGCTTCCGGCCGCAGATCAACAAAATACTTGAAGTCATACCGAGGAAAAGACAAAATCTTCTCTTCACCGCTACCTGGAACGACAAGGTAAAATCAATTTCAGAAGATTTTCTTGTTTCTCCAATGGAAATAAGCGTTTCTCCCGAGATCAGGACTGCAAAGACGGTTTCCCAGCGCGTTTATTTTCTTCCAAACCTGCGTACTAAGATAAATCTGCTTGAGTACATGCTGTTGGATCCTGCTTTCAGGAAAGTCATCATCTTCTGCAAAACTAAAAGCACCGCGACAAATATTTCAAAATTCTTTGGAAGAAAATATGGTGATGAGATGGTGCGTGTGATTCATGGTAATAAAAGTCAGAATACGCGCCTCAATGCCTTACAGCAATTTCGAGAAGACAAAATAAGGTTTCTTGTTGCCACCGATGTAGGTGCCCGTGGAATTGATATCGATGAAGTAAGCCACGTGATTAACTTCGATGTTCCGCTTATCTATGAAGACTACATACACCGCATCGGAAGAACCGGTCGTGCTTTTCGTACAGGCGACTCAATCACTTTTTGTGCGCCTCATGATGAATACCATTGGAAGAAAATACAAAAGATGATAGGGCAAAAAATTCAGGTAGAATTGCTTCCTTCATCCGTTGAAGTTACAGAAACTCCAAATGAAGAAAATCAGGCGATGCTAAGGGAAATGGATATGCAAAGACGCAAGGAGGATCCGGAATTTCGCGGAGCTTTTCACGATAAAAAACCAGTGAAGAAGAAATAACTTTTGACATTGCGCTCTCCGGGAAGCAACATGAATCATGAATAAATTTTCTCGAAGTATGAATTGTGTATGATCGAACGAGCAAATAATAAAATTGCCTTTATTCTGATTGCGGTGTTGGCTGTTATCTGGGGCAGTTCTTTCATTCTGATGAAGCGGGGCCTGGATGTGTACACGCCCGATCAGGTAGGAGCAGTGCGCGTGTTCTCCGCCTTCCTTTGTGTTTTCCCATTTGTCTTCCGTTCATTTGCCAAAGTAGACAGGTCAAAATGGAAGTATCTCTTTGCAACAGGGATGCTTGGCAATGGTATCCCGGCCGTACTATTTCCATTGGCGGAAACCAATATCAGCAGTTCGGTAGCGGGAATGATCAATTCAATGACTCCTCTTTTTACGTTGATCATTGGAATGTCATTATTCGGGATGGCAGGCGGAAGAAACCGGATCTTTGGTTTGTTAATCGGTCTTGGAGGGGCCTTAATTCTCATCGCTGGAAGAAGTGCAACCCTCGAAAATGGAAACCCATGGTTTGCAGGATACATTGTGCTGGCCACCATTTGCTATGCTTTCAGTGTGAACATACTCAGATATAAATTAGCCGATATGGGACCGATGATGATAACAGGTTTCGCGCTTATGTTTGCCGGCGTTCCAATGGGAATTTATCTCTTCACTACCGACTTCGTTCATCGTACCCAGGAGGTAAGCGGAGCCGGGGCAAGTCTTGCCGCGATTCTTACCCTGGGGATTTTGAGTACTGCGCTCTCCACAGTGCTGTTTAACCGGCTGATAAAAATGGCAGGTGCCTTATCGGCTTCTTCTGTAACTTATCTGATTCCATTGGTAGCGGTGATCTGGGGATTTTTTGATCACGAGAATTTAGGCATTGCCCATCTGTTCGGCCTTGCTGCAATTCTTGGGGGTGTATATCTGATCAATAAAAAATAGAAAGTTAGTTCTATCTCCAAATCATCTACTCTTCATTCGTTAAAAAATTGTTCTTCAGGAGATAAAAAAAACTCCATGATTTTCATGGAGTTTTTTGGATTGATTAAAATTACTTTACACTCATCTCTGTAAAATAGCGAAAGAAGAGAGGGATAGTTTCAATTCCTTTCATGAAATTAAACACTCCATAATTTTCATTTGGAGAGTGAATGAGATCGCTATCAAGACCGAAGCCCATAAGTACCGATTTCAAACCCAATTCTTTTTCAAACAAGGCAACAATGGGAATGCTTCCGCCGCCTCGTGTTGGGATTGGTTTTTTTCCAAATGTTTTTTCCATCGCCTTGCTGGCAGCTTTGAATGCTATTGAATCGGTAGGGGTAACAACCGGCTCTCCTCCATGGTGAGGTGTAACTTTTACTTTCACCGAAGCCGGAGCAATGCT
Organism: uncultured Bacteroidota bacterium; assembly: GCA_963775555.1. Classification (GTDB taxonomy): domain Bacteria; phylum Bacteroidota; class Bacteroidia; order AKYH767-A; family 2013-40CM-41-45; genus QQVM01. Next base: position 232,968 of record CAVZJJ010000004.1, read on the forward strand.
TTCGAAATGTTTCCTGAAGAGCTCAGTAATTTTTTCGGAAGATTGGTTGGGAACAAGACGCATACTTATCTTGGCAAATGCCTGTGAAGGAAGTACTGTTTTTGAACCTTCTCCGGTATAACCTCCCCAGATTCCATTCAGCTCTACAGTTGGGCGTATGCCGGTGCGTTCCAGTGTGGTGTATCCTTTTTCTCCACGTACATCCGCAACCCCAAGATCTTTTTTATAGTCCTCAAGATCAAAGGGGGTTTTATTTAATTCTTCCCTTTCGGTCTTCGATAATTCAAGTACATCATCATAGAATCCAGGAATGCTGATATGATCATCTTTATCTTTCAATGACGCAATCATTTCGCATAAGATCTGGATCGGATTTCCAACAGCTCCTCCATACACACCGCTGTGCAAATCCCGGTTAGGTCCTGTAACTTCTACCTGAACATAACTCAGTCCGCGTAAACCGGCCTCAATAGAAGGAATGTCATTGGCAACGATGGAAGTATCAGAAATCAGAATTACATCTCCTTTGAGTCGGTTTTTATTTTCCTTCACCCAGGTTCCGAGATGATCCGACCCGACTTCTTCTTCGCCTTCTATCATGAAACGCACATTGCAGGGAAGGGAATTTGTTTTCATCATTCCTTCAAAGGCCTTTATATGCATATAGACCTGTCCTTTATCATCACATGCACCACGTGCAAAAATTTTTCCGTCTTTAATAACCGGTTCGAAAGGAGGGGAGTCCCACAAATTCAGCGGATCAACAGGTTGTACATCATAGTGACCATAGACAATTACGGTAGGTAGTTTTGGGTCAATTATTTTTTCGCCATACACAATAGGATGTCCCGCGGTCTTGCAGACTTCTACTTTTTCTGCTCCTGCGGCTTCAAGTTTTTGCTTAATATATTCCGCGGCACGTGCAACGTCTTTCGTAAACTTGCCATCTGCACTGATGGATGGAATTCGCAAAAGTTCAAATAATTCATCGAGAAATCTTTTTTCATTGTTTTTAATATACGCTTGTGTTTCTTCCATATATGAATATTAATCTGGTTTAATGGGTTAATTGGTAATGATGTTTTTAGAATTTAATTTTTCCATGATGCCTGCTAACACTGTACCTGTCATCTCCGGAGGAATTGGAAGGCCCATCATATGAAGGATGGTTGGAGCCAGGTCGGCAAGTCTTCCTTTTTTAATTTCGTTGAAGTCTTTATCAATTAAAAATAAAGGAACAGGATTTGTTGTATGCGCAGTATTGGGTGAGCCATCTTCATTAATCATGTATTCCGCATTTCCATGATCAGCGGTAATTAAGAATGAGTAATCCTGTTTCATTCCCGTCTCAACGACACGTTGCACGCATGCATCAACAGTTTCCGCTGCTTTTACAACTGCTGGAAAAACACCGGTATGACCAACCATGTCTGTATTGGCAAAGTTCAGGCAGACAAAATCCGTTTCTCCTTTTTCGAGTTCTGAGCAAATCGCATTGGTTACTTCTACCGCACTCATCTCAGGTTGGAGGTCATAAGTCGCTACCTTAGGAGAAGGAATAAGAATTCTTTTCTCATTTTCAAAGGGCTTTTCCCTTCCTCCGGAAAAAAAGAATGATACATGCGGATACTTTTCGGTCTCAGCAATTCGGATTTGTGATTTGCCGGCTTCCGCTAAAACTTCTCCCAGAGTATTTTTCAGATTATCTTTGTCATATACAATATGAATATTCGTAAAGGTATCATCGTAATTTGTGAGGGTCACATAAAATAAATTCAGCTGCCTCATGTTCTGTTCTTGAAAATCTTTTTGAGTCAGGGCCATTGTAATTTCCCTGCAACGATCGGTGCGAAAATTAAAACAAATCACCGCATCACCTTCTTCAATAGTTGCAAGAGGTGCATTATTTGCATCAACTGCGACAATGGGTTCAATGAATTCATCCGTTACATTTTTTTGGTACGATGCTTCCAGTGATTTCAATACGTCATGAGAGGATTCGCCAATTCCATGAACGAGCAAATCGTAAGCCTTCTTCACTCTTTCCCAGCGTTTGTCACGGTCCATAGCATAATAACGACCAACGACGGAGGCAATTGTTCCTGCAGATTTTTGTAAATGTTGCTGCAGCTCTTTTAAAAAACCGAGTCCGCTTTTTGGGTCGGTATCTCGCCCGTCCATGAAAGCATGAATGAATACATTCTTCAGTTGATGTTCAGCAGCCATATCACACAAGGCATCGAGGTGCTTGATGTGTGAATGAACACCTCCATCTGAAACAAGTCCGATGAGATGTAATTTTTTCCCACTCTTCTTTACATACTCCATCGTATCCAGGAGTACTTTTTCTTTGCGAAAGTTGCCGTCCTTGATAGCCAGATTTACTTTGACAAGATCCTGGTAAACGACACGTCCTGCACCGATATTCAAATGACCAACTTCGGAGTTACCCATTTGTCCCTGAGGTAAACCTACGTCTTCGCCACAGTTGATCAATTCTGAATGGGGCCATTTTTTGTACAAACTGTCGACAAAAGGTGTCTTGCCTTTGAAAATAGCATTTCCCTCAGTTTCGGGGCCTTTTCCCCAGCCATCCATAATGATGAGAACTACTTTTTTTTTCATAAAAAGAAATTGTGTGCCGGAATAGAACCAGCAATTATTTATCTCTGCAATTTACAAAATCCTGTGCTTAAAACGGGCGTTTTTCAGGCAAACTTATATATTCGAATTGGGCAGTTTTGCCTTGAATTCGGCGCAAATTATAGCACCTTGAGGTTTGTTGTCGAGGACTAAAATTTTCCCCTTGTGTCCTTCAACAATATGTTTCACAATGAACAAACCTAATCCTGTGCCTTTTGACTTTCGTGTTTCTTCATTGCCGATGCGAAAAAATTTCTGAAAAACTTTTGCTTTGAACTCATCCGGAATTCCGGGTCCCTTGTCGATCACACAAAGACGCACTCCTGACTTGGTTGTTTCCAGATTCACGGAGATCTCTTTTTCTGCCGGAGAATATTTCCATGCATTCTCCAGCAAGTTTGAAAGGAGCAGGTGCAAGGCATTTTTATCTCCGAGGATGTGAATTCCTTCTTCAATGTGAGCGTTCACTTGTTCATGATTGGGAACGCTTTGGAATTTTTGAACAATGAGCCGCACAAGAGCAGACAGGTTCAGTTCTTCCATGCTGAAAGTATATCCTTTATGATCGATCAGGTTGGCAAGCAAGGCGTTTTCAACTAGGTTATTCAACCGCTCTGTATCGTAGATGGCATTGTTGATGAATGATATTTCTTTATCCCGATCCAGGTCATGCCGTAAAATTGTCTGCATGTATAACTTGATGGAAGCAAGTGGAGATTTGAATTCATGTGTGATTGAAAGAAGAAAATTCTTTTGCTGCCTGGCAAGGTCCATTTCTTTTTTAAAGGCTTTGATGGAAAGTATAGAACCCCAAACCAACAATATGAGGAAGACGCTTCCTTCACCGATCACCATCATGTGACGTTGTTTCACTTTGCTGTCCAGGTCAGCAATCTCTTTGGCCTGGTTTTCTTCTGATTCAGATTTCAAAAGAACGTTTTCAATACGGTGCTCAAAAACTTCATTGTTAAGATCAATGAGTAAATAAGCCCACCAGCAAAACTGGACAAGGATATAAATAGCAAGAATGTACAGGAATAGAATAGGTCGCATAATGGACCCTAAATTAGAAAGAATCTGTCAAACTGAAGGTATTCCGACAGGAAAGAATCATCTTCTTTTTTTAGAGCATAACCCGGAAATCCGGCTTATCACACGAAAATGATTTTATGGAAATGTGTTTTATCTTATTTCCAATGCGGTAAGTGATCCATGCCTGGTTTTTACCTTTGTTGACGGGAGGAAATTCGGCTGCAGAAATAGGAGGCTTCAGTTCTTCGCATACATCCAGGAAAAGGATCTCTTTCTTTTTAAAAACCGGCAGCAGGCAAAGATCTTGTTTGCATACCCGGATTGCAAAAACTTTATTTTCAATCCAAAATGAGTCAAACACAAGTTCTTCGGATGATTTTTTTGCCTTTATCTCAATTCTGTAATTAACTACTTTTTCATGGGAGAAAATTGTCCATTCCCAACTATTTGCAGAGACGATCTTAAAATACCGGTATCGAATGAAGTTATTATAAAACAGCATTCCAAGAAAGAACAATGTCATCGCTTGTTATTCCTGATAGTTATAGCGGGTAATTGTGCCGTCCACTCTTTTTAATACCTGCCAGTGCCCGTTTTCATCGAGCTTTTCCAGTACATAATATTCTACACCTGATTCCCATCCGGAATAAGGTGACCATTCCAGTTCTACCTGACGGGCATCATTCATGATTCCTTTCAGCAAAATGCTGGAGGTAAGTGGGCTTAGTTCCTCTGTGATATTGCAGGTATTCACAACCATGATTTTGTAGTAGTAGTGAAAAGTCTGAACATCCACATCATAGTCCATAAAATCATTTTGTACAGATGGTACAGTGGCTACATATGAATAGTTGATATTATCCGACGAGCGGTAAATATCATATTGCATCACCTTGTCCGGTTGAACGGTCGGTGGCATCCATTCTGTTAATATCGATTGATTTTCTACCACCGTGGAACGAATCACATCTACTACCTGATCGGCGAAAATATCCAGAGGAATTGTACGGGAGGTGTCACTGTATGAAGTGTAGGCCGTACCACAAAGATCGGTGGCCATGATCCTGTAAGAGTAAGGATAAGGGCAATCAAATGTAGTATCTGTATAGGCAAGGGAGTCTGCAGGTACTGTTCCAAGATATTGTGGAGCATCGCCTTGTTCATAACGAAATATCTGGTACGAGCCTACAGGACACCCTGAATAAGGTGTCCAGCTTACACGAATGTCAGTATTCACCGGTCTTGAAGATACATTGATCGTTGTATGTGCAGTGAGTTGATCGAGCGGAATACTATTTCCGCAGATATCTAATGCCTGTAGTTTATAGGTATAGGTATTTGCAAGTGTATTCAATCCCTGATCGATATAAGACGCTTCCAGTGAAAAGTTGGTATTGTGAACATCTGTTTCAGTGTGAATGACATCGTATTGTTGGGTATATGCATTCAAACGATAAATAACATAGGCCGCGAGGTCAAGGGCAGGATTGTTTTCCCAAAGGATTTCGACATCAGTATTTGTGAGTACAGACACGCTGTATATTTTTGACTCAGGAGGAGGAAGTGTATCCAGCACATGAATAAGCGAAGGATATGTTGCCGAGTGTGCGCATCCACTGGTATTGGTTACTTGAAGATTCACCGAATAAAACCCGGGTATAGTATAGGTAACCGTCGGATGAAGATCTGTTGATGTAGTTCCATTTCCAAAATCCCAAAGAAATGTTGCACCATTGAGATTGGTAGTTGTATTCTGGAAGCTCACCTGGAATGGACTACAACCTTGTGAAGCATTCGCAGTGAAAGATGCCTGGGGAGTCGGTAATACCTGTATGCTTTGAGACATGGAGAAGGTGTCTGCACAACCAAAGTTGTTCGCAGCGATCAGCGATGACCTGGAAATTTCCATCCTGCTGAAAGGAATGAACCGGATGTATATCGGTTGAATTGCCTCCATCTCCAAAGTCCCAGAAAGAGGAAGTTTGTCCTATTGAAGTATTGTGAAATGCTGCCGTATAGGGTTGACATCCTCTGATGTCAGGTGTTGTAAACTGTGCAACAGGGGTGGGGTGGACAAGAATCTTTTGTGGAAGCTCATAATAGGATGAACAACCGGCGGTGTCTTGTGTTACCAGAGAAACAGAAAATGTTCCGGTATCCTGAAACGTATGCGTTGGATCCGTGACTACGTCTGCATAACCGTCTCCGAAGCTCCAACTCCATTCAATGGCATTCTGTGATTGATCAAGGAAAGAAACATCAAATGGTGCACATCCTTCAAATGCGGAGGCCGTGAAATGTAGTAATGGGGCCGAAGTACCTGAATGTACTGGGGTCTTACAAGCGTATCGCTACAACCGGAATTGCTTTGAACAATTAGTGATACGGTGTAGATTCCTGGAGTGTTGTAAATATGTGATGGTGTTTTGTTGGTGGACGTGGTACTGTCACCAAAGTCCCACAGATAACTATCCCCGTCGACGGAGAGATCCGTGAAATTAACCAGTGAAGGTGCGCATGCATATACATCAGGAGTCATAAAATCTGCATGGGGTTCTTCAGCCTGAATTTTTGCAGGCATGAATGAGTGTGTCTTTACAACCACCATAGCAGAGGATTGGCAGTTGTGATGAGCATCACATCATAAGTTCCTGCTTGAGTATAGGTATGCACCGGATAACCAGTGTGGAAGTTCTGCCGTCACCAAAATCCCAGAAATACTGATACCCGTTTGCTGAAGTATTTGCAAAGCTGACTTGTACCGGTACGCATCCGGAATCGAGTGAAGTTTGAAAACGCGCAATCAAAGGATGAAATAGGTGGGGTGCTGGCAGTATCCTTGCAACCATGTATATCCACAATGGCCAATCGGATCGGTTTTCCGCTATTCTGACTGTAGGAGGTCATGGGATTTTGAACCGTCGAAGAATCTCCGTTTCCAAATACCCAGTTCCAGGAAACTGCATTTGCACTCAGGTCTGTAAACTGAACATTAAACGGCATGCAAATGCTGCTTGTCGACCAGCGAGAAATGTTGCATAGGCTGTATCCACTCGGACATATTGCGGATAATTCAATATAGCTCACACAACTGCCACGGAATACAGTAAGACTCACATCGAATACTCCAACATTCATATAAGGATGAAGAGGGTTGGTGAGGGATGATGTGCTGCCATCACCAAAATTCCAGAGGTAAGCATCCGCATTTTGTGACTGATTGGTGAATAATACATTCAGGTTGTCACAACCATGTGTTCCACTGGAAATAAAATGACGCTACCGGAAGACTGACGGTTATCGGAGGATTGATTTCGAAGGACTGAGTACATCCCGCATTATCAGTGACTATAAGAGTAACATGGTATACACCTTCCTGTGTATAAATATGATTAGGAGCGGCAGAAGTCGAAGTCGTGCTGTCACCAAAATCCCATAAGTAGGATGCGTAATTTTGCGAGACTCGTATAAAAATGCACCGTATCCATTCCGCAAATTTCATTTTCACTTGCCAGTAAGTGGACTCACGAAGTTTGAAAAGATCGGAAGTGGAGATGGAACTTCTGCATCCCATTGTATCAGTCACGGTTTGTGTTATGATATAATTTGGCAATACCACTACTGTAGATATGCATAGGGTTTTGAAGACTTGATGATGTGCTGTCTCCAAAGTTCCAGTTCCAGTATGCCGCGTTCTTCGAAGTGTCCTGCAACATGATTTGCGTATTGTTACAGTTGCGTTTTGATTCACAATAAATCCTGCCTGTGGCCCCGATACCCTTACGATACTATCCATTCGTTAAGCACCTGCACGATTCCTAGGGTATCGGTGGCGGTGAGTAACACAGTGTAGATACCCGGAATGGTATAGGTATGTGAGGGAATTGCAGCGATGGAGTTGCTATCCATCACCAAATTCCCAGTGCCAGGATGAGAACCCGGTACCGTGTTGGTGAATGTAACAGCCAAGAGGCGTACAACCTCTTTGCACAACCGGTTCACCGACTGTTACCTACATCAACAGAGGATGTATCCGGAGTTCCAAAAATGAATGGAGGTGGATCATAATATAGTGTACACACACCGTTAGATATCATCAGGGTTACATCGTAATCCGGCGATGACTGATAAGTATGCAGTGGATCTTCAAGTGTCGAAGTTACCTCCATCTCCAAAATCCCATAGCCAGCTGGTTGCTCCAACAGAATTTGCATAGAATTGAACAGGTACAGGAAATATGGTATCAAGAGGTATGCCCATAAAAATTGGCTCCGAATGGTGCATAGTAAACACTATTGCTTTGCATCGTCGTATAAGAGCAACCATCGGCAGTTGTGATGGTAAGAGATACACTATGATATCCCGGACTGTTAAATGTGTGATCCGGATTTTGCAGTGTACTTGTGGTGCCATCACCAAAATCCCATAGCCATGCTAACTGCATTCAATGATGTGTCTATAAAGCTGGCTTCCCAAGGGGGGCAAATGCTGCGCTGTATGGGTAAAGCCGGCATAGCCACCTCGTACATCAAAGGTGCTGAAGGTAGGTATCGTTTGAGTACATCCACCACCGGCTGATGTGGAGGTGAGTGAGACGGTATAAATTCCGGGATTGCTATAACTATGTACCGGATTTTGAAGAGTTGAAATGTTGCCATCACCGAAATCCCATGTCCATGATGTTGAGCCGACTGTTGCATCTGTAAATTGTGTTGTCAGTGGCGCACAACCAACTGTTGTAGGCGGAGGAATATAATTGGCAACCGGATTGATGGTCTGGATAAACGAATTTTTTGTTAGGGTATCCGGACAACCCAGGGAATCATGACGATAAGGTGACATCGAAATTATCTGAGCTGGTATACGTATGAGATGGATTTTGTTGTGTTGAATTTAGTACCATCACCAAAATTCCATTGATAGCTGAGGCCGGCAGGGGGACTCAAAGGTTGCTAAAGTTAACACTCAGGGGAGGGCAGCCAATTCTTGTGTCGGCGGCAAACATAGCCTGCGTTCTTAGTAACCTTGACGATATTGTAGTAGACTATACTTTTAGTACAGCCTCCGGGTCCCCAGCATTTAAGTGTTACATTAAAAGTTCCGCTGTTAGTATAGGTATGAATCGGATTTATATCCGTAGATGTTGTTCCATCACCAAATACCCATAGGCAAGAAATGTAATCGGCTGAAGTATTTGTGAATTGAACAGAAAGAGGCCCGCAACCGACACTATTTTGATAGGTAAAACTCGGTGTCGGTTTTAGGCCAACCTTGATATAGGTTTGTTTTCACGATTGTATCTGTACAGCCATTGAGGTGGAAATCATCATTTTTACAGTGTAGTACCGGGCAAGTACATAAGTATGAGAAGGAGCGTACTGGATTGAAGTTGTCCCATCACCAAAATCCCAAAAAATATAAGTTACAAAAGTGACCGGTGTAGTGAAATTCACAGCCAAGAGGTGCGCATCCGCTATCCACGTTATTAGTAAAGCTTGCCCAGTTCGCTGCATACACTGAAATCCCGTCGGGCTATCAGAAGTGTCCGGCAACCAATGAATTGCGTGACGATGAGTGAAACATTGAAATTGACCTGCTGTTGCAAAGGTATGATGTTGGATTTTGCAGAGTTGAGCTGGTCCCGTCACCGAAATTCCATGGCCATGAATTACTGCCGGTGAATTATTACTGAAATGAAAGACGGTAGCCGGATCACAACTGGAATTTGGACTTGCCGCTATCGATAGCGTTCGGTTTCGGATAAATGGTAATGTATTGATTCCGGATTTTTACATCCTGACAACCATAAGCATTAGTCGCAATTAAGGTAATGGTAAAGACACCTGATTGTGCATACCTATGCTGTGGGATTTACCTGTGTGGTTGTGGTTCCATCTCCGAAATCCCAAAGATAGGAAGATAGCTCCAGCTGGAAGTATTGATAAATGAATAGCTGTTATTATCAAGACAGGATGCCAGACTATGGATGAATAGAAATCCGCAGTGGGTTTTCCGTTTACGGTTAGATAATTTGTGTAGTCAGCTGTATCACTGCCGCCAATTCCATCATATGCAATGAGTGAAATGGTATAGTTGCCTTGTAGTGTATAAAGGTTTGAAGGATTGGGAAGTGTGGATGTGTTTCCGTTTCCAAGGTTCCAGAAATAGGAGCTTGCTCCGTGGAGGTATTTGTAAATTGTACATTAAGAGGAATACATCCACGTGTTCTGTTCGCCGTAAAGGAAGCAGTGGGAACTCCTTGTGGCTGAAAGAAGGTATATTGACAATGCCAGCGTGAGCCAGCTTTGTCGTCGTATTGAATTAAGTTTTACTTTCAGCGTATTGGTTCCCATGATTGATAATTGCTTTACCAGATAACTGATATTCCCTCCGTAACGAGAAACAAACCGGTCAGGTGAATTATTTCACCTGAACCAGTCTGCTGTTCTTATCTATATATAATGGATTGTCAGGCGAAGTTATTGAACGAGCATCGCTTCGGCAACAAGCGTTCCTTCATTATTGATTTGTTTAATCCGGTACTGTGAGGTTCCGGTTAAAGGCTTTGTGTCTACCCAGCTGTAGAAAAGTTCAAGCGGAGATCCGATGCCTTCTTTTAAACCGACAGGTTCGAATTCTTTGCCATCGGAAGAACGCTCTATTACATAAATACAATCTTCTGAGTTTTCTTTTGCCACCCAATTCATATACACTTTTCCTGAATTGAAGACAATCGTTTCTTTTACAAATTCAAGTTTGCCGGGAATCTTTGCTGCTGTTGCAGGTTCTTGTGCAAATACACTGACGGTTGCAAATACAAGTACATAAAGGATGACAAGTTCAAGAACGTAGACAAAGAAGCGATTGCCTTCTGCTTTTGATTTCAGGAACTGAAATTTGCTGCTGGGCTGCATTCCATCCTGAGTTGGTGAGGTAATTGTTTTCATTAGAAGGGGTTTAAATTCTTTATGAACAATATATACTCATAGCACCCCCATGTCAGTTCATGCAATAACAGTTACATCTTACATCTGTAAGAAATTTGGTTTTTGTTCATCTGTTTTTAAATTAAAATGCGGTAATTATTCGATACATTCTTAGAAAAACAGATCAAATAAGCGACTTTTGTCGATTTTTAGCAAATGTGATTTTCGAGCTCAATTCTGATCTCTAAAAATTGAAGACTACTGTATCCTAAATTTATAATCGCCGTTATACACCTTCAAGAAACCGAATTTAAAATCAAGACATCGCAGATTATGGAAACATTAAACAAGACCATTAAGAAGTTGAATGACTCGGAGTATCAGGAACTACTTCTGCTGTTGCCGGCCGTAAAAACAATAAGCCATACCTGGTATTGGAAGCTGCACGAAAAAACAGTTATGACGAAAATCAAATGATGGAACTACTCGGTGTGAATCCGAGTACATATTATACATTGAAATCACGATTGAATGAAAGAATCGCTCAATACCTTGTCGCAAAATGTAAAGAATCCAATCAGTGCATTAAAAGATAAGGTAGCGATGGTTCCTGCAATGGTATTTGGAAATGATCGTGAAGTTTCAATCCGTGCTTTGAAAGAATCTGGAAAAGCAACTTAATCGAATATGATCTGTCAAATGAATTGATCGTAGTATATAAAGCGCTTGCCCGCTTGAGTATGTATAATGGCGATTTTAATTTCTATGAAAAGGAATATAACCGCCACGTTGCCTACTCACTGGCTGTTGTAAAAGCGGAAGATCTTTTTTATGATTTTGTAAAACGCGCAGGAAATTATATGCTCACACGTGATGAACGTGATCTGGAACATGTTCAGGCCAATTTGCGTGAGCTGACAAACATTTCAGAATTATACCATGGCCACCGGCTTTTTGTAATGTACAATCTGGTGCGTATTTATTATCTCTGTCTGTTCACTACCCGTACTGAAAACCTTAAGTCACTGGAAATCGAAGTGGATAATGTGCTTGCAGCAGATCAAAAAGCATTTTGAAAAATACGAACTTGATACTTTTTACCAAAGTATCCGTTTCATGGTGGATTACCTCTACTTTGAATATTATCAGAAAACCGGAAATACAGTACGCGCCGATCATTACTACAAGATCATCAATAAGGATGTACCTGAAATTGCTTTCAAGCCGGTTTTCAGCTTCTATGTAACGCAATATCTGGAGTCAAAATTGGAGCGCTTTCTTCAAAACAATAATATTGAAGAACTCACCGATTTGAATGCTGATCTCGAAAGTCAAATTTCGAAGTGGATATCAATGAACCATATCCTTGCCTTTCATTCCGCAGGTTCCAGGCTGTATCCAAATTTTATGAAGGAGATTATTCAGGTGCTGCCCGAATCATTAATAGCTTACGCAACGAATTGTCGATGAAGAAATATCTTATTCACCGATGTAGAATATAAATTATTTCAGGCTCTTCAATATTGTTTCCAGGGCGAAGACGGACTTTGCAGCCAGCTGCTTCAGAGTGTGAAACGTCAGATCAGTGAAGATGAAGAGTTGTTCAGCGCTGCAACATTGTTTATCAAAATGCTGAAGGCCGCAATCAAACCGGAAGAATTCAGGAAGAAGGTGAAACGACTTGACTGAAATTTACAATGCATTTCAGGAAGCAAATTCCGGCAGAAAACGTATTCTGTGGTATGTAAGTCTGGATGAAAACATGATTCGTCGCCTTGCCAATCCGATTAAAGACTAAATCCTGCTGCAGTTACTTGCTTGAAGGAAATTAAATTCTCCCGCCGGATAAATAAAAGCGCCCTACAATCAAAAAAGCCTGCAGGTTAATTCGGCAGGCTTTCTTTATTAAACAGCTCCAAGGAAGGAACACCAGGCTCAAATCAAAAATTGATTGCTTCCAGATATTTTTCATTAAGTGGCTTGTTCACGTACTTCACCACATAGGGATTTGTGGAGGCACGGTTAATGTCTTCAGGGCTGATGGACGATGAAAGCACAATTACCTTCGCATTTTTTCTAATCTCTTCAGAGAGCTTTTCAAATTCGGTAAGAAATCCAAAACCATCCATCACAGGCATGTTTAAGTCAAGAAAAATCAATTCAGGAAGTACGGCTGTATTTCCCTGATTATCTCTGAGATACTGAAGTGCGGCTTCAGCAGAGTTTTTAATGATAACCTCCTGAGCGAAAAGATTGGTAGTGATCATGCGCTCATTGATGAAATTATCAATGTCATTATCGTCGATCAGAAGAACTCGCTCAAATTTGAATGTATCGTCTGCGGTTTTCATGGGTGATCGTTAGATTATTGCGTATTGTGGTGGTGATGAGTGGAATCGAACCACCGACACAAGGATTTTCAGTCCTTTGCTCTACCAACTGAGCTACATCACCGGGTATTTATTTATGAGCGTGCGCAAAATTAGGAAAAAAATCAGTCTACCAAAATTATTTTCCCGCACTTGCCTGTCTATGCTACTGTTTTACGAGGCAAACTTTTACCTTGTGCAGTTATGAATGAGCAGGCACGCATTTGACCATTGATATGGGCAATACTTGCACTAAAGTGCTTGTATTTGAAAAGGATGCAATTCGATGGAGGAAAATTTACCAGCGCTATTCAGACTGAAGCTATGTACGTGACACTCTATTCAAAAATTCAAACCTACAGCATCAATAGTCTGTTCTGTTGTAAAAACACCTGCTTCCTATCGAGGAATTTTCTTGTACGAAACACACAGTTTATTGAACTTTCCGGCAAAGACTCCTGTACCCTTAAAATTGCGCTACACACACCTGAAACGCTGGGTGCTGACCGCCTGGCAGGAATTGTGGGAGCCTCAAAATTATTTCCCGCTAAGAACGTTCTGGTCATCGATATGGGTACCTGTATCAAATATGATTTTTTATCGCAGAAAAGGGAATACGCTGGGGGCAGCATTTCACCCGGACTGAATATGAGATTGAAGGCATTGCATGATTATACAGAGCGTCTTCCTCTGCTTCAACCCGCACAGTGAAGGGTTTTACAGGAAAGGATACAATGGAGTTCCATACTGACCGGTGTTCAGACGGGAATACTGGCCGAGCTGGAAGGTTTTATTTCCAGATATAAAAAAATGTATGGAGCAATGAAAATTATGCTCTGACAGGAGGGGATGCTCCCCGTTTTGCAGGACAACTAAAAATACCCATCTTTGCCGCCCCTGATTTGGTCGGTATTGGGCTAAATGAAATATTGAATTTTAATGCTCAGATTTAAGAACTATTTTTTAGTCCTCGTCTTATTGTCAGGGCTGCTTTCCGCTGTCGAAAGCGTTTCTCAGAATTCATCCAGTTCGGCATATTCACGCTACGGAATGGGCGATCTTTTATTCTCAGGTTATACAAAAAATCTGGGAATGGGAGGTTTGGGTCAGGCCGTAAATCAGCCACTGAGTCTGAATCCACTGAACCCGGCCAGTTACTCCGGCCTTGCTCTAACTACCTATGAGATGGGTTTTCACCTTACTTTTTCAGAGCAGGCTACCACCAGGGTGTCACAAAATAATACCAGTGCTGCCCTTGGATATTTTGCTTTTGCCTTTCCCGTAATGTCCCGGAAATGGGGCCTTGGTTTTGGATTGTTACCATACAGTAATGTGGGCTATAGCGTTCAGGAAGCGCGTCAGAATGATATCGGAGAATTAGAAGTTCGCACTTACGATGGCTCAGGCGGATTGAATCAGTTTTATCTCACAAACGGATTTAACCTTGCAAAGAATTTTAGTGCCGGAGTTACTGTCTCCTATCTCTTTGGTGTAATCAACCAGGAAAGACGCGTAGAATTTAATGATGTCGCTTATTTCAATACGAATCTTTCAAATTCAAATTCGCTGGGTTGGTTTCATGCTGCTTTCGGATTGCAATATACCTTTGATAGTCTGCGTACAGGTCCATCGGATTCCATCCGTACTCTGGATACTAAGTTGAACTCCGATTTGCTTGCTATGAAAAACCTCGACAAATCCATTTCGGAATTAGCAGAAGGCGAAGCCCGCCAAAATCTTCTCGATCGACGCATGAGTTTGGACTCTTCCTATCAGGCAAATAAAAAAATCCGAAGTACTATACTTGTAAAGTCTGCCAAAAGCGATTGGTCCCTTGGTTTTGGATTTACCATTGCTCCTGCCACCAATTTGCGTGGAAAGGAATCTGTTCTTTCCTACAATTTTAAATACCTGAGCAATATCACGAAGAATCAGATTATTATTCGTGATACAATAACCAATACCGAGGAAGTAAAAGGGAATGTTCATCTTCCTTTAAACGCGGGAATTGGTTTTACTATAAAAAAATCAAACCGTTGGTTGTTTGGTGCTGATTTCAGTACACAGCAATGGAGCGACTTTACTTATTTCGGAAGGCCTGATTCGCTTGTAGACAGTTGGAAGGTGAGTATTGGAGCACAATTTACACCGAATGAAAGGGCTTTAAAGTCGTATTATAAACAGGTTCAATACCGTTTTGGATACCATTTTGGCAACTCATTCTTAGACTTAAACGGTACACATCTGAAAGAAATGGCAGCTACCATTGGATTCGGATTTCCTATCAAAAGGGTAGGCACCACTGTTCAGTTCGCTGCAGAAGTGGGGAAGCGTGGAACCATTCAGAACGAACTCGTGCAGGAAAAGTACATTCGGTTCAGTCTCAGTTTCACTTTGAATGACCGCTGGTTCATTAAGCCCAAATATGATTGATTCAGCCTGGGCAGAACTTTTTCCCTATTACGGGTCTTACATGTTTCTGTTATTTGAATCAGCTTCACCATTCATGAATTAATTATCATATTGTCCCGGATGAAGATTCATTTAATGTTGAACACCTATTGACAATTCCCTTATGAACGAAGCGTCGAAACGTCGCATATCCATTTGGCTTTTCTCCGGTTGTTTCCTGATTTTTTTGATGGTAGTAATCGGTGGAATTACCCGGCTCACCGGTTCCGGATTGTCCATCACCGAATGGAAACCAATTATGGGCAGCATTCCTCCGCTCAATGATGAGGATTGGAAAATCGCTTTTGAGAAGTATCAGCAAATCCCTCAGTTTATTAAAATCAATGCGCACTTTGAACTGGAGGATTTCAAAGCTATTTTTTGGTGGGAATATATGCATCGCCAGATTGGCAGATTGATCGGCATTGTATTCTTGATCCCTTTTTTTTACTTCCTGGCGACTAAACAATTTGACAGAGCAACTTTAAAAAAAGCATTGTTTCTCTTTGTACTCGGAGGCATTCAGGGATTTCTGGGATGGTTCATGGTAAGTAGCGGGCTCACGGAAAGGACAAGTGTAAGTCATATACGTTTGGCCATACATCTCATGGCAGCCCTGATTACCTTCGGATTTACTTTCTGGTATGCCCTGGAGCTTCGCAATTCACAAGGCAAGCGGAGTGCTTCCAAATCTTCAACCGGCATCATCCGGATCATCTTCTCAGTACTTATGCTGCAGATCATTTACGGAGCTTTTGTGGCAGGAATGCATGCAGGTAAAATGTATAACACATTTCCACTGATGGATGGACAGCTGATTCCTACAGGTACTATTGGTCCCGGTTCTTTTTGGTTGAATTGGATGAACAATCCTGTGGCTGTTCAATTCCTGCACCGCCTTTTTGCCTATACATTGTTGCTGTTAATCGGAAAAATTTGGTGGACCTCACGTAAGGCAGAATGGAACCATGACCAGAGAAAAGCAATGAACATAGTTTTGATCGCAGTGATTGTTCAGTTTCTGCTTGGAATTTTCACCTTGCTTACAAAAGTTGAAATTACACTTGCCTCCCTGCATCAGGTAGGTGCTTTTTTTCTCTTCGCCGCGATGCTTTATTTGTTATTTCAGTTTCGCAAATCGCCATCAGGAACAGTTTCAGTCTAAAGAAAAGCTGGAAAAATGGTTCTGGCTGCAAATTACATTACAAGGCAATGCGGCAGCCGATTCCGATGATCCATTCCAGACAGAAAAAGGAATGATTGGCTCTTGCTTCGTCAACAGTCAGGACATTGGTATAGTTAGCGAATACACCTTTGAATCCGGTTTCCATGAAAAAGTACCGGCCCAATTCATAGCGCAGATCCGCTTCGGCACCGAGTATATATCCGGCCACATGGTAATAATTGTTTTGTCTCTTTCCAAAAATCGTAACATCACTTTGTGGAACAACGATTCCAAGACCAGGCTTCAGGATACCCTGTAGTTTATGCATGTTGTTTTTGCTGGACACAATTTGCTCGCGCAGCAGCAGGTTTATCATGATAAAATTGGCACCATTCGTATGCTCAAACTTTATAAATCCGGGAGACAAAATGGTATCCTGATCAATTGCGTTTTCATGAATGGAACCAGTGACATGAGCTACCTGGTCTTGAATCATGATGTATTTAGCGTGGTCAAAAATTCCTTCAATCCCGATTTTACCGTTTTTAAAATAATATCCGAGGCGATAAATAAATTGGGGAATGGAAATGTCTTTTTGAAAAAGCTCATCAAAATTTGGCCGGTCTTCAGCACGCACATCATGAATAGTAAAATCGTAGGCCCCGGCCCCGGATTTTACAAAATGCAGGTCACTCTTTGAGAACCAATCTTTATTGTATCCCCAGGTAAAGTAGAAGGAACCTTTTTGCTTCTTTTCGGCTTTTTCAGGAACAGAATTCTGAGCATATAGCCCTTGAAACAGACAGAAAGTGAATAAACAAAAACAAATAATGAGTCGTTGCATTTATTTAAAGGTTACAGGGGCTAAAGTAAAATTATTTAACGGGATTAAAAACAAGAGATTATTTATAGAGGAGAATCTAAGGGATTAGATCCGGGTGATGGCGACAGTTGAGCAAATTCTTTATTTCCACCGAAAGCTCTCTAAAAGGTGTCGAACATCTTCTTCGACATAGGCAAGTACCGGTGCAAGGGAATCAGGGTTGGGCGGAGCATAAAAATACAATGAGGCGCGTATGAAATGCCGGGTGCTGTCGGACAAGTAAAATTGAACAGCCGAAGCTGCGCTTCCTTTCACATGAAATAAGGCACCGTATTTTTTCGTGGCAGCATCACTGAGCATTTCTTCCTCGATGCCGGAGGCTTTCGAAACATGTTTCATTGACAAACTGCGGCTGTCTTCAACAAACTGTGATAAATTATTATTTAGGTCTTTATAGCTCACATATAAGGTCCCCTTAAAAGGCGTAAATTCAATATTGATCCAGCAGGGTTCAGCCCGGGGAGAGGGATCAGGAACAACACGTGAGTAGGATGGAACATCAAATGAAAAAGGACAGTCAGGATTTTGGTATGTTACATAGGACTTTTCAGGCAATTCAATTCTGAAATAGCCCCTGGGTTTTGGAACATAGTCTTCATCACAACCGGTAAGCAGCAAGCTTCCAAAAAATGGGAGGAGAAAAAGAAGGAGCATGGATTTTCCCTCGAATGGAGGTTGGCCCTTCTTGAAGTCTTCAGGTAAACTTACTTTTACCCTTTTGATGCGTTTGCGATCGGCAGATTCAATAGTGAAACGGATATTATTATAGGTAAGAACTTCATTACGTTCAGGAATTCCTCCTTTCAACTCAAGCAGAAGTCCTGCGAGCGTGTCGGCCTGTTCTTCAGAATTTGTTTCAAGAAGTTTGCGGTCTATCTCCATAACACGATATAGATCGTTGAGCAGGGTTTTACCTTCAAACACACAATTAAATTCATCAAGTTTTGAATAAGTAAGTTCTTCTTCATCGTATTCATCGTTGATTTCTCCAACAATTTCTTCCAGAATATCTTCCAGAGTTACCATGCCGGAGGATCCGCCGTATTCGTCGACCACAATGGCCAGATGAATTTTCTTTTCCTGAAACTCCTGGAGCAGGTCGTTGATCTTTTTACTCTCCGGAACAAAGTACGCAGGGCGCAGCAACTTCAGCCATTCAAACGTATCGTCATTGTCTTGTCAAGATAGGGTAAAAGGTCTTTTATGTATAGGACCCCGATTACAGAATCAAGTGAATGTTCATACACCGGAACGCGGGAGTATTTATTTTCGACGATTACCGGAAAAATTTCATGAAACTTCATGTCTTTATCAAACGCCACAACATCCATCCGGGGTTTCATGATTTGCTTCACATCAATATTTCCAAAGCGGGCAATTCCTTTCAGGATCATTTTCTCTTCCTCAGGAGTATTTTTATCAGAGGTAATTTCAATAGCATGGTAAGTTCATCGGCGGAAACGTCATAGCCTTTTATGAACAATGCGTTTATCAACAAAGGAACTGGAAGCAACCAGGACAGTACTGAAGGGCCTTAATATTTTGTCCAGTGCGAAGATACGGCATATGAACTCAGTTTTGGAAAAACGGATGGCATTTTGTGTGGCCCATACTTTCGGCATCACCTCGCAAAAGAGCGACAATGACAAAAGTCAATGCCACTACCTGGATCAGGAAACCAAGGACTTCGTTCTGACTGAAATCAAATAATCTGCTGGATCAGCAGTGAGCTGATGACTACAATGGAAATATTTATAAAATTTACCGCGATCAGGAGCGTGGCCAACAGTCGTTTTGGCCTTTCCATCAATTGTATAAACTAGTCTTTCGGATGATTTTCCCGGACTGTCTTTTAAGTTGAAATAATTCCTTGGAGCTGATTCCAAAAAATGCAGTTTCGGCTCCTGAATAAAATGCCGATAGTAAGAAGCCAACAAATGAGTAAAATACATTCCAGTAAAGAAGCTATAGCTGAAAGTAAAAGATAGGCCGCAGGAAGGAAGATAGAATCTTCAAGAAGAAATAAGAGACTACTACTACCAGGGTCCACGTGAAGTCAGAAGCTTAAAGAGAGATGAAAATAAAAATCCGGATGCAAAGATATAAAAACTTCGCATCCGGATAAAGTGCTTAATATCAGAAAGGTAAGTCATCGGCAGAAGCCGGAAGAGGAGTCTCCACCGTCGCTGATTCAGGAATCTTACTGTCATGTTCATCAGTTCTCGGGCCACCCAGCATCGTCATGTTGTCTGCAACGATTTCAGTGAACCATTTCTTGTTATTCTCCTCACCATAGGAACGGGTGCGGATTTTCCCTTCGATGTACAGCATTTTCCCTTTGCGTACCCACTTCTCAGCCACTTCAGCAAGTCCTCGCCATAAGACGATGTTGTGCCATTCTGTTTGTTCAATTTTTTGGCCTTCTTTGTTTTTATACGATTCAGAAGTTGCAAGCGGGAATTTGGCAACAGCCACTCCGCCTTCAAGATAACGTACTTCGGGGTCTTTTCCGACATTCCCGACCAGGATCACTTTGTTTACACCACTCATGATTTTGTTTTTTAATAGGGTTAAATTATTTTTTCGATGCAGCGACCGATCCTTCTGAATAGAATTTTTATAGGCATCTGTTCATTAAAACCTGCTGCGCGATCATTCTTAATTTGTTAATGAATGACGGGACAAATGTAGATACCCGTCTCCCACAGTAAAAACTGTATATGTGGGTTCTTTTTTGCAACCGGAGCATCTATAGTAAAGATACTGATTTTTGTATTCAGATCTGCCTGGTTCCCCCCTTTTTTTTCTTTCGGAATCAGATAATTTCATCTATAAGATATACTATTTGGCAGCCTGGTAAAATTCTTTTTGCTCCTGAAGGTATTTATCGATCAGACGGGGAACAGCATAATCATTTATTTTTAATACGCTCACTTTTTTCCAATGTTCGGGTGCCTTGAAATTTTTATCGGTAATACTAAGCTCTACAAACTTTGCACGAAGTACCTGATGACTTAATATGTGTTTTCTTTCTTCAGAAATACTTTTAACAAAGATATCTTCAGCTCTGAAAAAAGATTTCCATTCAGCTTCTTTTAACAAAGCAGAATTATTCAGTTTTTTTTTGCTTTCTATCAATGGGAATTCGTACAAATTCTGCCAGATGTCTTTTTCTTTTCTTTGTTGTAAGTACACAGATTTTTTATCACGGACTATCAGGTAATAAAAATAGCGGTCACGGCTCACAATCTTTTTACTTTTAACAGGAAGGTTTTTGACCTTATTATTCTCATATGCATAGCATGAGTTCTGAAGGGGACAAGCCGGGCAAACAGGCGAGACTGGTTTGCATTGCATGGCACCAAATTCCATTATCGCCTGGTTAAAAACATGCGGAGGATGGTCAGCAAGCAACTCGCCGGCAATTTCCTGAAATTCTTTTTTTCCTTTTGAAGAATCGATCGGTGTGCTGATGCCAAAATAGCGGCTTAGGAAGCGGTACACATTTCCATCTACAACTGCGTACTTTTGATGAAAGGCGAAGGACGCAATGGCAGCGGCGGTATAATCACCCACTCCTTTAGAGCTCTCTATTTCCTTGTAAGTACCTGGAAATATCCCGGCATGATTCTTAACGATCGATTTAGCCGCAGCATGCAGGTTTCTTGCTCGAGAATAATAGCCCAGTCCCTGCCACAATTTCAGAATCTCACTTTCAGGTGCTGAAGCCAGTTTCTTTACAGCAGGAAATTTTTTGATGAACTTCAGGTAATAGGATGTGCCTTGTTCTACTCTTGTCTGCTGCATGATCACTTCGGATAACCAGATAAAGTAAGGATCACTGGTGTTTCTCCAGGGAAGGTCACGCTTGTTATGCTTGTACCAGTTTATAAACGTGGATGCAGTATTCACTCGAAAATCCTTTTATATTATTCGACAAGATCTATAAAAATGTTCTTGGATCGGATTAGTTTAAATTATAATTATTTATGGATTTTTATCCTGTGACGGAGTTTGAAGGAATTGGCCTTCAATTAATTTGGTTTCTACTTGCATCTTTCGCTAATGCAATTTAATATCCCGGATTTTTTGGGAAGGTGAATGATTCTTGCATGCATCTCTTCTTTAATTCTCTGCGAATGCAGAAAGTGACAGTTCTCTGCCCGGTAAAAACTTGTGTAATTCAAATTGCATTCTTTTTTCATCGAAAAAGCCGCTTGTTGCGGGAGCGTAGATAGATTGCGTAGCTGGCATTTTTCTTTGTCTACTGGAAAGCCATCAACCATTTAATGGGACAATTTTATTTTGAAATCAAAGGACGTTAATGGGCCATGTCTTTATTGTAAAATTAATTGAGACAGGGGCTGAAATGTAGTTGATTACTACTTTAAATTTCCCAAAAGCTAATCTTATAAATGATTTAAAACCAGCGAATTTATCAACAAGACTTCCAGGAAATATCTGGAGAAAATCGTTTTTGAGCAAGATTTGAAGATAGGAGAGTATTCAATAGCAGTTTCTGATTTGAGTATAGGTGTGTATGTGCTGCAGTTGAGAACTTTGAAGGGAGTCTTTTCGGAGAGGGTGATGAAGGTAGAGTGAGTGTATATGCTCACCCATGTCTGAACTTTGATTACGTTGATTAATTTGATTACTCTGATAGTCATTAGATTCAGCGAAATCCACTAATCAGCTTAATCACAGTTCAGACAATGTTTTCACCGGTAAAATGTCCTATATTTATACTATGAAAGCAGACGAAAAGTCAAAGCTCCAAATTTTTACCTCACGCGGGGAATTAATCAGACAGTATGAATTAATTCCAGAAAGTGGGTCTTTAGATATTGACCTAAGCGATCAGGCAAATGGTATTTATGTATACAGGGTAGCGAGAAATGGTGAGATTATTGCCGGAAGTAAAATTGTATTACAAAAGTAATGATGCGTATAAAGCACTTAATTTGTTTTTTAATGTTATTCATATCCTGTCTTGTATCTGGACAAGACAGGATATGGATATTTGGCGATCATGCAGGTTTGAATTTTAATGACACCTCGAATGTGTACTCGTTCTCTTCCGGATTAAATGGAACACAGGTGAAATATTCGTGCGGATCTATCTCTGATAGTAATGGTAATTTACTATTTTATGCAGCTCCTTCTGCTTTAATTACTCGCAGTACTAAAGTGCTTAATAAAAATGATTCATTAATGCAAAATGGGGACAATATAGAAGGACATCCAGCACAGACTCAAGGATTATTAATATTACCATTTCCAGGAGATAGTACTTTTTATTATATTTTTACAAAAGAACAGCATGCATCAAAAATTTACATGTATTATTCTATAGTTGATATGAATGCAGATAATGGTCTTGGAGCTGTTATAAGTAAGAATAATATGTTTTATACAGATAGTCTCACTCAACGAACAACTGCAGTTAGACACGCTAATGGCAGAGATTGGTGGCTGTTAGTCCAAAGATGGGATCAAGATGAGTATTTAAAATACTTGATAAAACCAGATGGTATTTTTGGACCTTCTAAACAAACTACCGGCAATCCTAAGCCTAAAGAAGAAATTGTCGGCACTTCCTATTTTTCTCGAAGTGGGAACAAACTAGTTTCAGTTGGTGCATTTGGCAATATCAGCATCATGGACTTTGATAGATGTACCGGTGATATTTATAATTACCGCCAGATTGGACCGAATATTTTTTCCAACGAAAATAGTTACTTGGGCTGCACCTTTTCTCCCAATGAGAATGTACTCTACGTGAGCAATATGTATCCAAACCCTGGTAAGTTTATATACCAATATGATCTTACCGCTGTAAATATTCCTCTCAGCAAACAAACCATCAATATGTATCCCGATACAGGCCTTTTGCAGTATGTTCAATATGGTCATATGCTGCTTGGGCCAGACGATAAAATTTATGTGTCGAAGGGAAATGGCAGTGGTCCAAACTCAAATACTGTTTACACTCAAAACATCGATGTAATTTTAAATCCCGATGTGGTTGGTCCCGGCTGCAATTATCGAAGCAATTATTTATATCTGAATGGAGGCCGCACAACTTACGGTTTGCCAAATATGGTTAACTACAGTCTCGGTCCGGTAGCTGGTAGTATCTGTGATAGTTTAAATACCGGCATTTCTGAAAATGTAGAAAGGAGAAATCCATTTATAATAAGTCCCAATCCGGTAAAACATTGGATCAATATTTATCAGAAGGAAGATTTTACCAATGGGAAACCAATTCATGCAACACTTTTTAATTTGCAGGGGAAAATCGTTTTTGAGCAAGAAATGAAAGCTGGAGATTATTCAATACCTGTTTCTAATTTAAGTATCGGAGTGTATGTGCTTCAATTGAAAACGATGAAGGGGGTTTTTTCGGAGAGGGTGATGAAGGTGGAGTGAGTCCCTTCTACATTGTCTTAACTGGGATTTATGGGATTAATGGGATTATTGGGAAGCTGGATTTGAAGGGTTGCGATTATCCGACGACGTTGCTATGAAATTATGCAGCAGAATCCTGAAAGGATCTAGTGGCTTTCTTCGCACCCCTCACCACAATGACATCGTCATTCTGCAAGAATCCTGTGAGTGTGATGCCATCTCACTTCCTCATTTGACAGCGTCATTCTGAAGGAATCCTGTGGCTGATTAACAGAAAACATCACACCCCAAACCATCATTCACAATCACAATTCGTAAGATGTTTACGCACCTTCATTCATAGACATTTTTATCTTTGTAGAAATGCAAAGTGCAATATCAAATTCAATGGAAACAATCCCTAAATATTATTCTCCGTATGGAAGCACGATCCCTGAGCAGAATGAGCGGCGCACGATGTCCGCATACAGCATTTCCTCGGCAGGTGTGATGAAGGTGGAGTGAGTCCCTTCTACATTGTCTGAACTGGTATTTATGGGATTATTGAGAAGCTGGATTCAATATTCTGACTTGAGTATTGCTTTCAGAGAATATCCGCTGAACGATAAAGGATATTTTATTATCCTGCATTTATGGATTGTTAAAATTGTCGAGCCGAAATACTTTAGCAATCTTAAATGTCATCAATGGTGCATCAGCAACTAACTGGAGAAATTATTGGCCATGCAATGACTGTTCACAAAGCACTTGGCAATGGATTTCAGGAATTAATTTATCAACGCGCCTTAGAAATGGAGATGAATTTTCATCTGCTTGATTTTAAAAGGGAATTTGAAATGCCCATTTATTATAGGCAGAAACACATTGGAACAAGGAGAGTTGATTTTTTAGTGTCAGACATCATATCGGTTGAATTGAAAGCTGTAATTAAACTGGAGCCGGTGCATTTTGCACAAGCCATAAATTACCTTGAAGCCTATAATCTGGAAATTGGATTGCTCCTAAATTTCGGCTCAAAAAGTCTGGAATTTCATCGTTTCAAAAATTTAAAATTTCGATAAATACAAACTAACCCTCTGTGCAAATTTAGTTAAAACTATTTTCGTATTAACTCAAGCAGCAATCATCACCATTCTCACAAATCCCATTAATCCAACAAATCCCAGTTCAGACAATGTTTTCACCGGTAAAATGTCCTATATTTATACTATGGCAGATGTAGAAAAGTCGACACTCCAAATTTTTACTACACGTGGAGAATTGGTCAGTCAGTATGAACTTTTTCCTGATAGCAAAACATTAGAGATTGATCTTAGTGATCAGGCCACTGGAATTTATGTCTATAGATTAATGACAAATGGAGTGATTTATGCCGGAAGTAAAATTGTTCTGCAAAAATGATGTTTCGTTTCTTATTTCTGTTTTTATACCTATCCACATCCTGTCTTGCTCAAAAGCAGGACAGGATATGGATTTTCGGAGACCATGGAGGTATTGATTTTAATGATACTTCCAATGTTACTTCGTTTTATTCAGGTTTGAACGGATATTATACAGCCGCTTCATTCAGTTCAATCTCCGACCACCTTGGCAACCTGCTTTTTTACGTAGTATCTGATCAACTGACATCTCAAGGAACACGCGTATTTAACAGGCAGGATTCCATTATGGCAAACGGCGATGATCTGGAAGGGCATCCTGCACGAACTCAGGGCCTAATCATCCTTCCCTTTCCTGATGATACTTCGCGTTATTATATATTTCAAAAAGCGTACTACTCGTCCAGAGTTTCTCTTTACTATTCTCTCGTGGACATGTCACTAGATAGTGGCTTAGGGGGCGTAATTGATAAAAACACATTAATTCCAACTGATAGCTTAACAAGTCGTACCACGGCAGTGAAGCATGCCAATGGAAGAGACTGGTGGTTGATAGTGCAACGGTGGGATCAGGATGAATACATTAAGTTTCTGATCACCCCGTCTGGAATACAAGGACCATTTACACAAGCAACAGGCAATCCTAAACCTAAAGATGAATGGTATGGCACTTCGTATTTCTCAAGAAGTGGGAACAAATTAGTTTCTGTCGGAGCATACGGAAATATTAGCATCATGGACTTTGACCGATGTACTGGCGATATTTTCAATTATCAGCAAATTGGACCAGGACAGTTTTCCTTTGAGAACAGTTTTCTGGGCTGTGCTTTTTCACCTAATGAGAATGTGTTGTACGTGAGCAATTGGTATCCTAATCCTGGCAAGTATATTTATCAATATGACCTTTCATCGCCCAATATATCTGCAAGTAAACTTACTATTAATGTCTATCCAGATACAGGTTTGTTACAATACGTTCAGTACGGCCATATGCTTCTTGGCGCTGATAACAAAATTTATGTTGCTAAGGGAAATGGAAGTGGCTTTAATTCCAACACAATTTACACACAAAACATGGATGTAATTTTAAATCCCGATGTGGTGGGTCCTGGCTGCAATTACCGAAGCAATTATTTATACCTCAATGGAGGACGCACAACTTATGGTTTGCCAAATATGGTTAACTACAATCTCGGTCCGGTAACCGGTAGTATATGTGATAGTTTGAATACCGGAATTTCTGAAAATGTAGAAAAGAAAAATCCATTTATAATAAGTCCCAATCCGGTAAAACATTGGATCAATATTTATCAGAAGGAAGATTTTACTAATGGGAAACCTATTCATGCAACACTTTTTAATATGCAAGGCAAAATAGTTTTTGAGCAAGATTTGAAGATAGGAGAGTATTCAATACCTGTTTCTAATTTAAGTATCGGAGTGTATGTGCTTCAATTGAAAACGATGAAGGGGGTTTTTTCGGAGAGGGTGATGAAGGTAGAGTGAGTGTATATGGTCACCCATGTCTGAACTTTGATTACGTTGATTAATTTGATTACTCTGATAGTCATTAGATTCAGCGAAATTCACTAATCAGCTTAATCATAGTTCAGACAATGTTTTCTATTTCGCATTACCCATGCCGAACAATGCCCACTTTCCGGAGGCAAGGCTGTCTACCGGGCTCGTGCTATGTATTCCATGATTGACCCTGAGAAGACATACAATGATGAACTAATTTGCCTCAACCAAGGAATCTTATACCGTAAAGGTAAACCTAAGACTTTTCTTCCTGCATTCAGGTTGTTTCCTAATCCCGAAAATGAAACTTTTAGTGTCCGCTACGATCTAGTTGAGAATCAAAAAGCACAACTAGTCTTATTCTTATTGCCTCATTTATTAGATTGTAAAATAAATTGCCGTGGATTTATTTTGAATAATCCGATTCCTTCATTTCAGAATGAAATGATAGGATTAATCGCAAAAAATAATTATATTTAAGACATTGGTCTTAAATTAATAATTAATTTTGGTGCTTCAATTATACAGCGGGCAAATCAGGATGATAAATGTTCTCCTTGCCGGATAAATTCAGAAGGAGCTTTCTGAAAAGAATGAAAAAACATTTTACAAATTATATTAATGACCTGCCTTACGCGACGTGCCCTGAAAATTCAGGACAAGAACAAGCATTATTTATTTTTACCAATTACTAAATAAAAGACCATGGCTAAAAGAACAATTAAATCGAAAGCTTCTCCGGACGGAGAAAATAATATAAAACGCGGACCCGGACGACCGCCCGGATCAGGAGCAGGAAAAAGTAAGAATAGTGGGGTGAAGCGCGGGCCGGGCAGGCCTCCTAAATCCGGCAATAAAATTTCTGCCAAAGTAAAACGTGGTCCGGGTCGTCCACCAAAATCTTTTCAGTTGAAACGAGGACCGGGTCGTCCTCGCAAAGTTCCCGCAGCACAGGGTTCATTGATAAAACGCGGTCCAGGACGGCCGCCAAAGTTACATTCGTTGCAGGGAGTTCGCCTCACCGACAGGGATCTTGGAAAATTGCTGGATCTCCAAACCTTAATCCTGGATGTTCAAAGAACCCATTACAAGAAGAGTGGTAAGTTTGACCTGTCCTTGAGCAAACAGTTCTCGCAGAATTTTAAAACAGTTGATAAAATTGTTGAACTGCTAAGCAAGAAAAACCGATAGTCTTAAGGATAGTTCAGCTGATTCACTGAGTTAGGAGAGGAGACATGATTAATGACAAAGGAATTTGAGTTGACAAATTCAACGATGGAATTTTAAACTAATCCAGATATTTTAAATCGAAGGGGAGTTTACTTAGTCTGTTGAAACTGGTTTCAGAGACTACTTCAATCATAAGAAAAATGCCGGGCTGACGAATCTGTTCAGCCCGGTTATTTTTTTAGCTGCTTTCGGTCATCAGGACTAAATTCCGGTCGAAACAGTTCCTTTTTGAAATTTCCCAAAAAATTGAAATTGAAGGGACTGCATTTCTCCAATAATTGACGTGTTTTAGAGAAGATTTTTTAAATAAACCGAAAAAATTGATTTTTAGGCCTTTTGTTTTCAAAATGAACACGTATCTTTGCCGCCCTTATTCTCAAATACTTAATACTCAAAGAAATGACAAAAGCTGAATTAGTGGCCGAGATTTCAAACAAAACAGGCATTGAAAAGACTGTGGCTTTACAAGCTGTAGAAGCTACCATGAAAGTGATTAAAACTACAATGGCAGACGGTGAGAACGTTTACCTGAGAGGTTTTGGTTCTTTCATAGTAAAGAAAAGAGCTCAAAAGCTGGGCCGTATTATCTCTAAGAACACAACTATTATCATTCCTGAGCACAACATTCCTGCATTCAAGCCGGCAAAGACATTTGCCAACAAGGTGAAGAATGCCAAGATCAAGAAGAACCAGACAACAGAAGCGATCGATTAATTAGGATGAGGACCGGACGAAAACAACTCCTTGTCATTCTTGCCGCCCTCGTACTTACAGCCGTCTTGTATTTTCTGCCGCAAAAAATGAAGCGGGAACCGGAAGCAAAGCCACAAATGGGTTTTTCTTTCGAAGGAATTATGGCGCAAGCCAAGGGACAATTGAAACCAGCTGAACTGGAACCTATAAAGGAACTGGAAGCCAGGCTGGCAAAGGATGAAGGAAATATTATATTGCTTGACTCGCTCGGTAAATTGTGGGATATTGCGCTTTTTCCGGCAGTTTCTGCTCATTATTTTGAGCAGATTGCAATTCAAAAACCGGAAGAAAAAAATTGGCTCAATGCAGCATATCGCTACTTTGATGCCTTTAAAGGGAGCACAGACTCCCTAATGCGTTCTATGATGGTCCAAAAGGCCATTACGACTTATCAAAAGGTACTGGAACTTAATCCAGGGAATCTAAATGCAAAAACCGATCTCGGTCTTTGTTATGCCGAAGGAACCGCAGAACCCATGAAAGGAATCCTCTTGCTCAGAGAAGTGATTAAAGTGGATCCTACTCATGCCAATGCTAATTTCAATCTGGGTGTACTTTCTGTGCGATCAGGTCAATTAGACAAAGCAGTGGATCGATTCAGGAAGGTCCTGGCAGTAGATTCATCCAGAGTGGAAGCACGCTATCTCCTCGGAAGCACTTTGATTCAGATGGGTGAACGAGCAAGAGGGATTAGAGCAGCTGAAACAAATAGAAAAGTATACTTCAGATCCGCAGGTGTTGGAGGAAGTAAATAATTTAATACACCAAGTTAATAACCAATAAACAATTCATTATGCCAAGCGGTAAGAAGAGAAAAAGACATAAGATGGCAACGCATAAGCGTAAAAAACGTCTTAGAAAGAACAGACATAAGAAAAAGAACCGGTAAGGTATAGGCATCCCCTAAGGGATGCCTCACCTTTACTTTTGTGCATCGCATCAGGGCTCCTGCCTTCATGCATTGGTTTTTCGGTATACCTTTCTTGGCAAGTGATGCGTCACCTGCCCATCTCGATCCAATAAAATGCACTTTCTGTTCCCAGATATTTTTCTGCAATTCTTCCTTTGGCAGGCTGATTGTTTGTAAATTTTTTTTAATTGAATAATGAATTGGTGATCAATTCAACCCCTGGCGAAGTCACCATCGCCATGCTTGAGAACAAGCAACTGGTTGAATTAAACAGCGAACGCAAGGATCAGGGCTTTCAGGTCGGAGATATTTATCTCGGACGTGTGAAAAAATTGATTCCCGGGCTAAATGCTGCTTTTGTTGATGTCGGTCACGAGAAAGATGCCTTTTTGCATTATCTTGACCTTGGCCCGCAGGCCCAATCTTTACTCAAACTAATTAAGCTCGACCACATCCGGAAAAAATCCGGATCCCATGCTTATGGATTTCCAGCTTGAGTCGGATATCAATAAGGGAGGCAAGATCACCCAGGTGCTTACCACCAATCAATGGGCACTCGTGCAAGTTGCCAAAGAACCCATTTCTTCTAAAGGCCCTCGTGTTACTTCTGAACTTGTCACTTGCCGGACGCTTTGTGGTCATGGTACCTTTTACAGATACCGTTTCCATTTCCCAAAAAATTAAGAGTGCGGAAGAACGCCAGCGATTAAAACGGCTGGCAACGAGTATCAAGCCCAAAGGATTTGGACTGATCATTCGTACCGTCGCCGAAGGAAAAAAAGTGGCTGAACTGGATAAAGATATTCAGGATCTTGTCGCGAAATGGAAAACGGCTCTTGAACTGTTAAAAACAGTCAAGCCACCGCATAAAATCCTGGGCGAACTGAACAGGACCTCTACCATCCTTCGCGACCTGCTGAATCCGAATTTCGCTGCGATCCATGTGAATGATGCTGTATTGGCGGAGGAAATAAAAGCATACATAAGTGGTATCGCTCCGGAACAAACAGAAATTGTCAAATTATACAAAGGCCGCCTTCCGATTTTTGAGCAGCTGGGCATTGATAAACAGATTAAATCCAGCTTTGGTAAAACAGTCACCATGGCAAATGGTGCCTATCTCATCGTAGAGCATACGGAAGCCATGCATGTAATCGACGTCAACAGTGGAGGCCGCGTGAAAAGCGGCGACGGTGATCCCAGTCAGGAAAATAATGCATTGAATGTAAATCTCGATGCTGCTGTAGAGGTAGCACGACTCCTGCGAATGCGCGATATGGGAGGGATTATTGTGGTTGATTTCATCGACTTGCACAATCCACTCAACCGAAAGGCCCTGTATGAAAAGTTAAAGACTGAAATGAAGCGGGACCGGGCGAAACATACCATCCTTCCACCCAGCAAATTCGGACTCATTCAGATTACCAGGCAGCGTGTAAGGCCTGAAACTAATATCATCACCGTTGAAAAATGTCCTGCATGTGCAGGAACCGGCGAGATAAAAGCAAGCATCCTTTTGGTAGACGAAATTGAAAACAACCTGCGTTATTTTGTTCAGGAACAAAATGAAAAACAACTTTCAATTTCTGTTCACCCATACCTGGAGTCCTATCTCAACAAGGGATTATTCCTTTCATCCATTGTAAACAAGTGGAAGAAAAAATATAAAGTGAAGCTGAAGGTGAATGCGAATAGCAATTACCACATCATGGAATATCATTTTTTCAACCGGCAGGAGGAGGAAATTAAAATCTAGTACAGCCGCTTTACCGGCTGGCAACTGGTTTAAACGAATAGGCCTGCCTTTCCAGCTAAGGTGTTTGGTTTTCAGAACACAGGTAATCCCTAAGCTCTATTTTAATTCTTGTCAATGCGCATCAATCAAATAATGTACTCCGTTTTATTTAATCGTTGTCCGCGTTGCCATCAGGGAAAGGTGTTCGAAAAAAGCAATCCTTACGATCTCAGTAATTTGTTTCGCATGCATCCTGTCTGTGAGCATTGCCAGGAACGATATGAAAAAGAACCCGGCTATTTCTTTGGTGCCATGTTTGTTTCATACGGTTTCACTGCTTTCCTTTTTTTCGTCATATTGGTTTTAGATTTCGCGTTTTTTCATCTGGGCCTTACCCTCTTGTATTTTTTAATTCCCGGCGTACTTATTCTTTCCCCCTTGATTTTTCGCTGGTCAAGGCTTATTTGGCTTAATTTTTTTATCAGGTACAATCCTGAACTTGCCAAAAAGGATTAAGCTCAAAGATCCTCTCAAATTGATTTAACCGGTTCAGATACCGGATCCGAAAGGGCTTTACTTTTTCAATGATAAACTGGCTTCTTCTATTTCCACTTCCTCACGGAGATACTTCCGGAGGATCTTTTCCGGAGGCAAAAGTATCATCGCGTAATAAATTGGTCGATACAATACCACTCGATTTCGGACATCTCCGATACTCCCCAATAGCACGAATTTCGTCTATCTTTCCGCATGATAAATGTCATTTAAGCCCTTTCTCTGGGAAGCATGTCCAATAGTTTTCAAATTAATATCTTAGTAAAATATGTCTGTCAGGATTCAGCTCGTTCAGTCGAAAAGCCAACTGAAGGAATTTATTTTTCTCCCGGAGAAAATTCACCGTGATGATCCGAGGTGGCTCCCGCCCATCTATTCGGATGAATGGAAATTCTACAATCCAAAGCACAACAAATCAATTGATCTTTGCGATACCATACTCTTCCTGGCTTACAAAGAATTGATGCCAGTAGGAAGAGTGATGGGAATCATTAATTCTTCGTATAACATGTTGCATCAGGAGAAAACAGCCCGCTTCTTTAATCTTGAATGTTACAATGATCAGGAAATAGGCCATGCACTGCTGGAGTCGGTTGAGAATTGGGCAAGAGAGAAAGGAATGAATAAAATAACCGGACCCTTCGGTTTTTCTGACAAGGATCCGGAAGGGATACAAATAGAAGGCTTTGATTATGTTCCGGTCATCGCTACAGCAAGCAACCTGCCTTATCTGAAAAACCTGGTGGAGGCGGAGGGCTATATCAAAGAAATGGATTGCCTCGTCTACAAATTGGACATTCCGGAAACCATTCCGCCCGCTTATCAAAAGGTGTACGACAGAATTATTGTAAATGAGAAACTTCGTTTGATAGAATTTAAAAGCAGACGGCAACTGAAACCATTTATTGTACCGGTCTTGCGCCTGGTGAACGAAACCTATAAATCAATTTATGGATTTGTTCCGATGGACGAAGAGGAGATGATGCAGCTTGCAGGTAAATATCTTCCGATGCTGGAACCTGAGTTTACAAAATTAGTAGTGGATGAAACAAATACACCCATTGCATTTGTCATTGCTTCACCGGATATTAGTAAAGGGATCCAGAAAGCGAAAGGAAAAATCTGGCCCTTTGGTTTTATCCATATTTTGTCCTCTGCGAAGCGTACCAAACAACTGGATCTTTTTTTGGGTGCGGTTAAAGATCCGGAAAAAAATCGCGGCATGACTGCATTGCTTGGTGTCAAAATCTTTAAATCCGCAGCTAAACGTGGGCTGCAATACATCGACAGCCACCTGATTCTGGAAACAAACAAACCCATGCGTGCTGTTATGGAAAGACTCGGTGCCAAAGTTTACAAACGCTACCGCATTTATACCAAAGAAATACTTTCTCCAGGGACGAGAGCAAGTATTGATTGAATGTTCTTGGTAGCAAATGGAATTTTGGAAGTGAAGTTACGGTTCGAAATTATTTTATGAACCTACCGGTCAGAAACAATTCCGCGGCCATTCATCGCTCTCATCAAAGTGCTTACTTCTTCGTCATTCACTTCACTGAAATCTTCATAGAACATCCCTACACCATAAAATTGTTCAGGTAAATAGAGACAGATAAATTCATCCACAAGTTCTATTATCTTTTTGGCGGATTCGGGAGGTGCAACAGGTATGGCCACCACAATTTTTTTTGGATCCCGGCTCCTGATCATTTTAATCGCCGCCATAAGCGTGCGGCCGGTCGCAATTCCGTCATCCACTATAATCACAATTTTATTTTTCAGAGTGACGGGTTTTGATCCGCCCATGAATTTTGCATAGCGTTCACGCAGCTGCTCTTGTATCCTTTGTGTTTCTGCAATAATATACTCTTCAGGCACGTCTTGACGGTCTTCAATAAAACTGCTTTCCAGACTAACTGCTCCGATTGCATACTCTCTGTTCATAGGATGACCAAGTTTTTTTGTCATTACCAGGTCGAGAGGGAGTTTTAATTCATGGGCCATGTAACAACCCATTGGCACGGCACCTCTGGGAACTGCAAGCACAACGCCATCCTGATTCTTATACTTCTCCAGTTTATGTGTCAGCCGTATAGCTGCATCCAGTCTGTCTTTAAAGAAGATGTTCATAGCAATCAATTAGAAGCGAGTGTAAATAGTTGAATGGTTTGGTTATTTTGTACCTTAATTTGTTGCCAGTTGATTTGTTCAATTTTCTGAAGGCAATGAATGATCTGTGTATTCGAAATGAAAGAAAATTCAATGGTAATCGCATAATTAGTTCCACCCTATGAAAATAGCGCTTGTTCAACTGCTTTAAGATGATCTGCATCGGTTAGTCCGGTGAGATGAATCATTCTTACTGTACGACTATTTTCTGAACTTGGACAGGATTACGAACTAAATGGATAATCCTATATGTTTAATTCAAATAAAGTAAATTAGAAGTGACAAATTTCACTCAAAGGATTCTTACAGGGTTGCTTATCATACTGGTAATGGTAACCCTTACATTGCTGGGAATTTGGACCTATCTGGCTCTCGTACTTCTGTTGAATCTGCTGTGCCTGAATGAATTTTATAATTTATTTCGTACACAGACACCTAAAAAATGGCAAGGGCTTTTATTAGCTTTCACCTTATTTTCGTCCATTGTCCTTGCAGTATTTTCTTTTTTGCCATGGCCAGTCATCTTCTTCAGTTTACCGGTCGTTACAGGTATTTTTATTTCTGAACTTTACAGGAGAAGCGATACACCTTTTACAAGACTATCTTTTACTTTTTTAGGGCTACTCTATGTAAGTGTTCCGGCAATTTTTCTGGCTTGTCTTGCTCTTCTTCCTTTCCCTTACGACAGCTTCCACCCACATACTGTCCTTGGTTTCTTCTTCATTGTTTGGGCCAGTGATTCGGGAGCATATGGAGCGGGAAAATTATTTGGCAAACATCCTTTGTTCCTTCGTGTTTCTCCCAAAAAAACTTGGGAAGGCAGCCTTGGAGGAGCTTTAATAGCTTTCATCACTGCGATGATTAACTCTGTTTATTTTCAGGAAATAGGAAGGATGGACTGGATAATAATAACTTTGATTGTGATTGTAGCGGGAACTTTTGGTGATTTGGTGAAATCCATGATGAAAAGAAGTCTTCATGTTAAAGATTCCGGAAACCTATTGCCGGGTCATGGTGGATTTCTTGATCGCTTTGATTCAATGTTCGCCTCTGCACCTTTTGTTTTTTGTTATATCTTTCTGGTCTTCTGATAAGGACGCAATATGATTCGGCAAAGTTATTATATCATCAATGCTATTACACTTTATCGATTACTGGCAGCACCCGTTTTAATTGTACTGATTTTTTACGGGAACATTGATGTATTTAAGTGGTTACTTGCCCTGAGTTATTTCACTGATCTTATCGATGGTTTTCTGGCGAGGAAATTTAAAGTAGACAGCATTCTGGGTGCCAGATTGGATTCGATAGCCGATGATTTCACAATTATTGCATCCCTGATTGCACTCTTTGTGTTGAAATATGACTTTGTCACAGAGCACGCATACCTGCTGGCGTTTTTATTTATTTTGTTTGTGTTGCAAAATATATTTGCACTGAAGAAATATCACAGGATTTCAAGTTTTCATACTTACATGGCTAAGTTGGCTGCAATACTTCAGGGATGTTTCTTTATTTTAATTTTTCTGCTTCCAATGCCCTCCTACACTTTATTTTATTCTGCAGCGCTTGTTACAGGATTGGAACTTATTGAAGAAATTATTCTTGTGAATTTACTTCAGGAATGGGAGACGAATGTAAAAGGAATTTATTGGGTACTTAAACGTAAACGAGAATAAGCAGCCAAAACTACTCCGCTTATGCAAATCAATATTTAGTAATAAATTGAATTTATTTATAACGTCTTTTAAGGGAAGCCCTTTTTGTTTATTTTAGTTTAAAAGCATTTAATATTCCCACAAAATATATAGCTTCGCAGGAGATTATTTCCAAATTGGA
This sequence comes from uncultured Bacteroidota bacterium, assembly GCA_963775555.1. Lineage (GTDB taxonomy): Bacteria > Bacteroidota > Bacteroidia > AKYH767-A > 2013-40CM-41-45 > QQVM01. Next base: position 268,936 of record CAVZJJ010000004.1, read on the forward strand.
AATTTTGCGGCAGACGGGGAATTGTGTAAAATGTGTTTAGAAATATCCTTCATATAAAATTCTCTTCTTAAAATATTCCCAAAACAACCACTTATGAAAATCTTAAAACGTATTCTTTTAATTCTTGCTATACTGCTGCTTATTGTCACGGCAATTGGATTGATGCTTCCTTCCAATGTTCATGTGGCACGTTCAGAGACAATCAGTCAACCCAGGGTTATGGTTTTTAATTATGTGAATAATCTTAAAAACTGGAACACATGGTCTCCATGGTTTGACCTGGATACGACGGCCTCTTATACATTCGAAGGACCTGAATCCGGTGTAGGATCTAAGTTAAGCTGGATCAGCGCGAACAAAGATGTGGGTAAGGGGAGTATGACACTGGTTGAGTCGAATTCTCCTGATAAAATTGTGCAAGACTTGAATTTTATGGAAGGTGGCTTGGCTAAAGGGACCTATTTGTTTGAAGACGCTGGTGACGGTACTAAAATTACCTGGAGTCTTGATTTTGAAGCAGGATTCAATCCGCTTTTGCGTATCATGGGTAAATTTATGGACGGGATGGTCGGAAAGGATTTTGAAAAAGGCCTGAGCAAATTGAAGATGAATGTGGAAGCACTCCCGCTGAACCCGGTTCCTGAGGAAACAGCCCCAGCCGATAGCCTTGCTATCTGATATGAATTATCTGAAATGAATCCGGGTTGACATCCACATTGCTTCATTCTGGCTCCGCATAACTTATCTGTTCATTTTGTTTTTTATTTTCTTTTTAATTTCATTCAACTCACCTAAATAGATTGGAGAAAGTTTTTTCAAAAAAGATATTGAGTCCGGCAGAGGCGCTTGTGCGCATTCAAAAATACTGTGCCTACCAGGAAAGAAGTCAGCAGGAAGTCAGGAATAAATTGTTTCAATGGGGCTTGCACAGCGAAGAAGTGGAAACGATGATTATGGATTTGATTTCAAATGGTTTTTTGAAGGAAGAACGTTTTACCACTGCTTTCACGGGAGGAAAATTCAGACAGAAAAAATGGGGTAAAATTAAAATCCGCCTGGCCTTGCAGGAAAAAAAAGTTTCTGAACCTTTAATACGCCAGGCATTGGCCGAGATTCCTGAAAAGGATTACATCAAGGCCTTGAAAGAAGTTATAAGAAACAGGGAAAATTCGGTTAAAGAGTCCAATCCCTTCAAGCGAAAGCACAAAATTGCTTCCTATGCAATTCAACGCGGATTTGAGCCTGATTTGGTATGGAATATTTTAGGCCAGCCGGATACAGAATGATTCCTTTCTCCTTTTTTTATACCTTCGTGCCCATTATGACAATAGAACAATTAAGAGAGATTAAGGAGCGCGCTGAAGTCCTGAGGAGGCATCTTTGACATCGACGGTAAAAAGAATGCTATCCGGCAGGAAGAACTGCTAACCCATGCTCCGGGATTCTGGGATAGCCCAAAGGAAGCTGAAAAGGTGCTGAAAGGCATCAAGAAAAAGAAGAACTGGACCGACCTTTTTGACGAATTGTACACATCCTATGAGGACCTTGTAGTACTTTTTGAGTTTTATAAAAACGGGGATGCAACGGATCAGGAAATAGATGCACACCTGGCACAAGCCACTGCTTTGTTGGAGGATCTTGAATTCAAAAACATGCTGGGTTCAGCTGAGGATCCCCTGAGTGCTATCATCAATATTAATTCGGGGGCCGGTGGAACGGAAAGCCAGGACTGGGCTTCCATGCTCATGCGGATGTATATCATGTGGGCAGAGAAACACGGTTACAAAGTCACTGAATTGGATTTACAGTACGGTGATACTGCGGGAATCAAATCCTGTTCCCTGGAAATCGACGGAGAATTTGCTTATGGCTACCTCAAAGGAGAAAGTGGTGTGCATCGGCTTGTTCGTATTTCTCCCTTCGACTCTAATGCCCGGCGACATACATCCTTTGCATCCGTATTTGCCTATCCCGTAGTGGATGAGACCATCGAAATTGATATTAAAGATGCAGACATAGAAATGCAGACTTCCCGTTCAGGAGGAGCCGGCGGACAAAATGTAAACAAAGTTGAAACCAAGGTGCAGCTCACCCACAAACCATCCGGTATCGTGGTGGTGTGCCAGGTAGAACGCTCACAGGTGGCAAACAGGGAACGGGCCATGAAAATGTTGAAGTCGCAATTATACGAGTTGGAAATGCGAAAGCAGCTTGAGGCCAAAGCCGCTACGGAAGCTACCAAACGAAAGATTGAATGGGGATCACAAATCCGGAATTATGTAATGCATCCTTATAAACTGGTGAAGGATATCCGAACCGATACAGAAACTTCCGATGTGCAGGGAGTGATGGATGGTGACCTCGACCAGTTCATCAAAGCCTATCTCATGGACGTATCAACACATTAAGCTGATGTTACAGATCTGGTTTAAATCTACCTGCAGTACCTGCAGAACAGCTCTCGCACTTGTGAAGAGTGAAACGGAAGAGGAAATTTCGATCGTGGAGTACATGGTGGATACACCGACTCAAAAAGAGATCCGGGAGGTGTTAAAAATGCTGAATCTGAACGTGGAAGACCTCGTTCGCAAGAAGGAAGAGTTGTATAAAAAGAAGTATGCCAATAAAAAATTGAGCAAGGCTGAGTGGATTAAGGTTTTATCAGAGAATCCCATTCTAATTGAACGGCCGATTGTAGTGAAAGATGGTAAAGCCATAATTGGCCGGCCACCTCAGCGTGTTTTAGAACTCTTCCGTTAAAATCATTATGAATTATAGAGGTAACATTACTTCAGATTTGATGAATTCTACAGTGAATAATTTAACCCGGTTACATATATCTAACAGCGGCCTGATGTGAATTTTCCTGCCGGTTGTTCTTGATTCACCCAGGCAATCACTTACCTAACAATATTAAATTATCATGAAAACCAGAAAAGAAAAAGACACGATGGGAATCGTAGAAGTTCCTGCTCATGTTTATTGGGGCGCACAAACTCAACGCTCAATTGAAAATTTTAAAATTGCCCAGGACATTAATAAAATGCCTGTTGAAATCATCCGCGCTTTTGCTTATTTGAAAAAAGCGGCCGCACTCACTAATCTTGATGCCGGGGTACTCCCAAAAGACAAATGCGATTTGATTGGCCGTGTTTGCGATGAGATCCTGGACGGAAAGCTGGATGATCAGTTTCCTCTTGTCGTGTGGCAGACCGGATCCGGTACACAGTCCAACATGAATGTGAACGAAGTTGTGGCCTACAGGGCTCATGTCATCAATGGTGGAAGTCTGGAGGATGAGAAAAAAGTGCTTCATCCCAATGATGACGTGAATAAATCACAATCCTCCAACGATACATTTCCAACAGCAATGCATATCGCCGCCTATCAGATTCTGGCTGCGAAAACCATTCCCGGATTAAAAACCTTGCGTGATACGCTTGAGAAAAAATCAAAAGAGTTCATGCACATCGTAAAAATTGGACGTACTCATCTCATGGATGCCACTCCTTTAACGCTTGGTCAGGAGCTGAGTGGTTATGTTTCCCAATTGAATCACGGAATCCGTGCCATAGAAAATACCCTTTCTCACCTTTCTGAGCTGGCATTAGGAGGAACAGCGGTGGGTACCGGTATCAACACACCTCCCGGATATTCTGAGAATGTGGCGAAGCATATTGCGAAGCTTACCAAGCTGCCATTTATCACAGCAGGGAATAAATTTGAAGCGCTGGCAGCACACGATGCCATTGTGGAATCACACGGTGCTTTGAAAACGGTTGCCTGTTCATTGATGAAAATCGCCAACGACATACGACTACTGGCTTCCGGTCCGCGTTGCGGAATTGGGGAGCTTCATATCCCGGATAACGAGCCCGGGTCTTCCATCATGCCGGGAAAAGTGAATCCAACCCAATGCGAAGCCATGACCATGGTAGCTGCACAGGTCCTGGGAAATGATGTGGCGATAAATATCGGTGGAGCCACAGGTCACTTTGAATTGAACGTTTTCAAACCCATGATGATTTATAATTTCCTGCACTCCGCCCGTTTGATTGGAGATGTATGTATGTCGTTTAATGATAAATGTGCAACAGGGATAGAGCCAATCACGGAAAACATTAAAAACAATCTTGAAAATTCTCTCATGCTTGTTACGTCACTCAACACCAAGATCGGCTATTACAAATCCGCTGAGATTGCACAGACGGCTCATAAGCAGGGTAAAACTTTAAAGCAAACGGCTATTGATCTTGGCTATGTAACATCAGAACAATTTGATGAATGGGTGAAGCCGGGGGAAATGGTTGGTAATCTTAATTAAAATGACGATTCCAATTCAGTTCAGACATACTGAACTGAACTGAATTGGAATTTTTTTTCAGAAACGAAATCAAATATATTTTTCGCCCTTTTTCAATTTCACATCATTCACCAGATTGCGAATCTGTTGTTCGTCGTCCTTTGGACAAATCAGTAAAACCTGATCAGTATCGACGATGATATAATTCTCCAGACCCTGGATCACGGCCAGCTTGTTTTTAGGTAAGCTGATCACGCAATTGGATGTATGGTCCAGCATAGCATGTGAACCTACTACGGCATTTCCAGCGGCATCATGAGGAAGTTGTTCATACATGGACTTCCATGTTCCCAGGTCACTCCATCCGAATTCCGCACTCAATACATACACGTTTTTTGCCTTCTCCATGATTCCATAATCGATGGAAATATTCGTGCATTGTGTATATGCTTTTCGGATGAATTCAGTTTCACCGGGAGAATTGTATTCTTCTTTTCCTTCCTGAAAAATAGCATACATGTCGGGAAGATTTTTTTCAAAAGCTTCCAGGATGGCTCGTGAATTCCAGAGAAATATACCCGAGTTCCAGAGAAATTCTCCGCTCTTGAGAAAAAACTTCGCCATTTCCAGGTTCGGTTTTTCGGTGAAAGTTTTTACTTCACTAATACCCAACTCATCTTCACTTTCTTTTTCTTTGATTTGAATGTATCCATAACCGGTATCAGGACGGCTCGGTTGAATTCCGATGGTCAGCAATCCTTTATTTTTTTCCGTGAAGGTAAGCCCTGTTTTTATCGCTTCCTGAAAATTTTTCTCGTTGTTGATCACATGATCCGAGGGAGCCACAACCATGTTGGCATCCGGATTCAGCTGGGCAATTTTAAATGCGGCATAGGCAATGCATGGCGCCGTATTCCTTCGCTGCGGTTCCGCGAGTACCTGGTTCGGTTGTAACTCCGGCAGCTGAGCGAAGACATGTTCCCTGTATTGTTCGTTGGTAACGATGTAAATATTTTCGGGAGGGCAAATTTTCAAGAATCGCTCATAAGTCTGGCGGATTAAAGTTTTCCCTGTTCCTAAAATATCGAGGAACTGCTTTGGTAATGTGTTACGACTCATGGGCCAGAAGCGGCTTCCAATGCCACCGGCCATGATGATACAGTAATTGTTTTTCATCAGGAATTAATTGTACGACACGTTTTCTTTGTAAAAGTCGTTCGATAGGCGAAAATTTGTAATGGAATTATTGTGAATAAGCCTTGCCATACATCCTTCTAGGATAAGTTGATTAATGCATTGCGAAGTGAAGCAAGCACCACCGGGATCTCTTTTGTATCGCAAGTGCCAACCGATAAGCGATACCAGGGTGAATCATCTGCAGAACCGAAAGCTGAGAAAGGTACAATTCCCAATTTCCCTTCATCCAGAATGTACTGGGTAACCTCTTTTTGGTTTGTCAATATGCTTCCGGATTTTGTTTTTTTACCGGTTAAGGGGAGTTGAATAGTAAGATATATAGCAGCTTGTGGAGCGATGGCATCTACAGGGAATCCTTCATTTTTTAATTCGGTGAATCCTTTATAAAAACCATCAAGACGTATGCTGATTTCATTTTTAAAGGAAGAAATGAAATGGTCGAAATTTGCTTTTTGCTTTATGTACTTACTTGTAGCCACTTGCTCGGCTTTAGGCGCCCAGGCGCCGACATGCGACAAGATCGACCTCATTTTGTCAATAATGATTTTAGGTCCAAAAGCCCAACCGACACGAACTCCTGTTGCCGCTAGCGATTTTGAAATCCCATCGATGAAAATCGTGTAGTTTTTCATTTCCGGCCGCAAGGAAACCGGGTTATAATGTTTTGTGTTTCCGAGAGTGAGAATCCAATAGACCTGGTCATACAAGAGATACAATGGCTTTCTTTTTCCTTCCCGACTCTTGTTTTCTTCCAGTACCAAATCACAAATCTCTTCCAGTTGTTTTTTCTGAAAAACAGTGCCTGTTGGATTCAATGGAGAACATAAAGCAAGGATTGTTGCATTATGTAAATGCGGGCGTATGTCTGCCGCTATAGGCATGAAATGATTTTCAGGAGTAGTTTCCACCATCACTGCATGAGCACTGCTGAGATGAGTATAGTGATTATTGTTCCAGGAAGGAAGCGGGAATACTACCGTATCACCTGCATCAAGGAGGGTGGTGTATGTCGCATAGATCAAAGGACGTGCTCCGCCTGATATAAGTATTTCATCGGGAGTATAATGCAGTCCTTCACGTTCCTGCAAAAATTCAGAGACTCCGTTTCGAAGTTCCTGAATCCCATTAGCGGCAGGATAATTTGTTTCATGCTCTTGATAAGCCTTGATGATTTCATCTGTCAATTCCTGGGGAATCGGGAAGAGTTTGGGATCAAAATCACCAATGGTATAGTTGAAGATGCGTTCTCCTTTGCGGATCCTCTCGTTAATTTCTGCGGCAAGTTTTATGATTTCCGACCCAATCAGGTTTTCAGCCATTTCTGAAACCTGAATTCCGGATTTCTTTGCAGCTAGTGTTTCATTCATAAAGAGCTGATTTATTAGTGGAAAGGGTATAGCACAAATATAAGCAATAATGGACTTGTTTGATGTTTTATCACTTTGAAATATCAGAAAAAATCAACCTGTTCCCCGGGGTGTAATTGATTCATTATGTGGATTTCTGCAGGGCTTGTGTTGAGCAGATGTGTGATCCGATGACATGGGGTTTGTAAAAAAATCATCGCAGCACCACCTCAGCAAGTGCACTCACCAGGTATTCTCTGTTGGTCCGGATTTCTATGCAATGATAACGCGTTCTTTTTTTTACTCCCTTCCGGAATACCAATCCTGAACGTGACTGATGTATACTGAATTCGGCTCCGGGAGCCAGTTCTTCCAGGTGGATGACCGGGATTTCTTTTGGGGGATTGTATTTTTTCAGTATGCGGTGCAGGTGCTGGTCGCTGCAACTGGAAGCAGCCGGGTTTCGCAGATAGTGCTGCAAGGCGGACCCGATATCCGGAGGAAATATATTTAACCTGATAAATTCCGAAAGTAAGAGCCGGAACTCTTGCTTCCATTCCCTGCCATGTGGTTCGTGGCGGTTCTTAAATTTGTTGTAGCAATGCAAATGTGCAACCTCATGCGTAAATGTGATCAGGAAAGAATAAGGATTAAGGTCATGGTTCACAGAAATATGATGTCCATCGCCCTGTTCATGCGGACGGTAATCTCCGTATTTGCTCGCACGACCTCGCGTGATGCGCAGATGGATATTTTTTTCTACAATCCATCCTGTGCAAATTTCCACGCAGGACGGTGGCAAATATTTTGAGAGTACAAGGGCAATACCTTCTTTTGACAAGGCTTTAGTAATTGATGAACTACGAATATCAGTAAAAATTCAGAATCTTTTACCCTTGCTGATTTTTAGGGTGGAATAAAATTTAGCAGGAAATGGAAGATTGTTTTCTCAATCTCAGGGTTTCAACAGCTGGAAAACAATGAGACTTGCCAGGTAGGCAAGGCCGCTCATGTAGGCAATCTGCAGGAGCGGATAGCGGATATGCTTTGTTTCCCTGTAAACTACTGCTACTGTACTCACGCATTGCATCGCAAAGGCATAGAAAAGCATCAGTGAAAGTCCGACCGCAAAAGTATAGCGGGGACCACCGGTTTTCGGATTGATTTCATTGGCCATTTTTTCTTTGATGGTGAGTTTGGCTGATTCCTCCCCGCCAACACTGTAAATAGTTGACATTGTTCCTACAAATACTTCACGCGCTGCAAAAGACGTGATCAATGCGATTCCAATCTTCCAGTCGAAGCCCAAAGGCGAAATGACCGGTTCGATGAAATGTCCCAGTTTTCCTGCATAGGAGGATTCGAGTTTTTCACTTTGTACTTTGTGCGCTAATTCTTGAGGAAGAACTTGCCCTGAATTGCGTTGTGCTTCGTATTTATTTTCGATGTTTTTAAATGCATCACCGGGGCCGAAAGAGGAAAGCACCCAGAGTACGATGGAAATCGCGACAATAATTTTACCGGCATCGAAGAGAAATATTTTCACTTTTTCAAGCAGGTGCAAGCCAATCGATGACCAACGGGGAATACGATACATTGGTAATTCCATCACAAAAAAACTACGTTCTTTTTTATGGATAAGATATTTCATCACCAGGGCTGCTAAGAGTGCCGAAAGAAATCCAATGAGGTAGAGAAGCATCATCACCAGTCCTTGCATGTTGATACCATAAATACTTCCGCCTGGAATTACCAGGGCAATCAGCAAAGTGTAAACCGGCAATCTCGCGGAGCAACTCATCAGGGGCGTTACCATGATGGTAATTAACCGTTCCTTTTTGTTCTGAATTGTACGTGTCGACATGATGGCAGGTACAGCACAGGCGACACCACTCATGAGCGGGATGAGTGATTTTCCGTTCATCCCGAATTTTTTCATCAACCGGTCCATAATAAAGCTAACACGGGCCATGTAGCCGGTATCTTCTAAGATCGAAACAAATAGAAATAAAAGCGCAATCTGAGGTACGAAAACGACAATACCGTTTAGGCCGGCCAGGATGCCGTCAACAATTAAATCGTTTAAAAGGCCTGCCGGCAAGGTGGAGCGGGTAAACTGGCTCAGGTTAACAAATCCTTTGTCAATGAGATCCATGGGATAGGAAGCCCAGGAAAAAATGAATTGAAAAATCAGAAACAAAACTGCCAGGAAAATCAGGTAGCCCCAAATCCGATGGGTAAGGAAGCTGTCAATTTTATATGAATTCGATGTGTGTACAGAATCTTCGGGTGCTTTAACAAAATCTTTTAATAAGGCTGTAATAACTTTATATCGCTCCAATGTTTCCCTTGCCTGCAATTGTTGGGGATCAAACTTATACTTCGTGCAAATCGCAATAATTTTATCCTTCTTCCATTCCGGAATTTCAAAACCTGAAATCAGGTAAAGGTTATTGGCAGCAAGAAAAGCGTTGTAATTGCTGTGCACTTTAATGATTGAACTCAATTCGTCAACGACTTCCGGAGCAAATGTTCTGACATCTATAAAATCACTAACGGGGCTGACAAGTGGCTGAAGTATGGCATTCTTAAGTTCTATGATGCCTTGACCGCTTCTGCCGTCCATCGGAATAACAGGAATACCCAAACGCCTGGTTAAGCCTGCAAAGTCGATTGATATTTTTTTAAACCGCACAATATCCATCATGTTGATCACGAGGATAACAGGGATTTTCAGATCCAGGATTTGAGAGCAGAGAAAAAGGTTTCGTTTGAGGTTAGTACCATCGGCAACCACGATGGTGAGATCCGGATGGGATTCATTTTGAGGATCACAAAGCAATTGAAAGGGAAGAATTTCTTCCGGAGATTTTGGATAGAGTGAATAGGTGCCGGGTAAGTCAATAATCTCCGCAACCGTTTTTTCTCCTTCAGGAGATTTTAGGCTTGTATAACCTACGTGCTTCTCCACAGTAACACCGGGAAAATTTGCTATTTTCTGATGGAGGCCGGTGAGCGCATTGAAGACAGTGGATTTACCGCTGTTTGGATTGCCAATAAGAGCTATTTTTATTTTCTTTTCCAATTCAATAGTACGTTCTCTGAGAATAATTCAGGCGTTCGATAATAATTAGCTAGTCCTTCAACGGAGCCTTTAGGAATTCTCTTTCGTTATGCAATTCTGAGCATTTTATTTAATGGGCCAACAGCAATACTATTCTTGTAATCTCACATTCACGCTACTCGCCTCATCTTTACGTAGTCCAAGCATATACCCGGATATAGAGATTGCTATCGGATCACCTAGCGGCGCAATGCGTATAACTTCAATGATTTCCCCGGGTATACATCCCATTTCCATCAACTTCAGTGAGAGTTCGTAATCCGTGAAGGAATCAATCACACCTTTTTGTCCTTTTCGCATGGAAGAAAGTGTGCGTATTACTTCAGCCATTTTTATTTAGAATGATTTTAAATAGGACTCAAAAATACCTTTTTTATTCAATAAAAGCATGATTTTAATCATTTTCATTTGAAAATATTAGATTAAAAAGCAGGAATCAGGAGTTTCTATTAACGTTTTCAGTAGCCACTTTGCCCATTTTGGGACAATCACATTTTTTCCTTGTCAGAAAGCATCCACTAACGAGAAAACTCAGGAAAAGGAGAAGGCCGAAAAATATTTTTTTGTTGATAGATTTCATAGGATGGTCAAAGATAAACATAAGTATCTTCCACAACTGTGAGTGTTTTAACGGACATATCAACAAATAATTCTATCGGAAGGCTTAGCATGTTTATATCGTCAATTATACGGTGGTAAATTCCCGGAATGATTCGAAACCATTGCTCATTTCTTCTTATTTTTATCGCATTCTATGAATTGGCTATTTCATCTCGGGCGGTATTGGATCTTCATGAAGGAGATGATTATCAAACCCGAAAAGTTTTCTATATACTGGAAACAGTTCATCCGTGAACTGGATAATTTCGGTTACGGTTCCATGGGGATCGTAGCCCTGACTTCCATATTCATGGGGGCGGTGATCACCATTCAAACGGTTTATAATCTGGTGAATCCTCTGGTGCCAATAGCAGCAGTGGGAATTGTGGCCAGAGATTCCATCATCATTGAATTCTCACCCACCATGATGTCACTTGTTCTGGCAGGAAAGATTGGTTCCAGCATTGCTTCTGAAATCGGGACCATGAGGGTGACTGAACAAATTGACGCTCTGGAGATCATGGGAATAAACTCCTCTGCCTACCTGGTCTTACCCAAAGTACTAGCGGCATTGTGTATTTTTCCATTTGTAGTAATGATCAGCATGTTTCTTAGGAATTTTCGGAGGATGGATGGCAGGTACGGCTTCAGGCGTGATCAGTTCCTCAGAGTACGTGATGGGAATCCAGGATTCTTTTGTTCCTTTTAACATCACCTTTGCAATGATTAAGACAGTGACTTTTTCTTTTATCATTACAACGGTCTCTGCCTATCAGGGATATCATACTGAAGGAGGAGCTCTTGAAGTTGGAAGATCAAGTACAAATGCGGTGGTGTACAGCAGTATTCTGATCTTAATTTTCGATTATGTACTTACTCAACTTATCCTGACATGATCGAATTGAAAAATATCACCAAGCGATACAATGGTCGGATTATTTTGGAGGATATAAGTGCCTTTTTTGAAAAGGGTCATGTCAGTCAGATTATTGGTGGAAGCGGCTCAGGGAAAACTGTCATGATGAAATGCATGGTGGGTCTGGTGAATATTGATGAGGGCGACATTTTATATGACGGGAAATATTTTTCAGGATTAAGCAGGAAAGAACGCAAACCTTTCAGACAGGAGATCGGAATGGTCTTTCAGGGCGGTGCATTGTTTGATTCACTTACAGTGGAGCAAAATGTAATGTTCCCGCTGAATATGTTTACACATATGTCTCTTGAAGAGAAGCGGGAGCGGGTGAATTTTTGTTTGAAAAGGGTAAATCTGGAAAATGTGAATCACTTGAATCCATCTGAATTGAGCGGAGGGATGAAGAAACGGGTGGCTATTGCTCGTGCTATTGCTCCAAATCCCAGTTATCTTTTTTGCGATGAACCTAATTCCGGATTGGATCCGCAAACCTCCATTGTAATCGATAACCTGATTAAAGAAATTACTGAAGAATTCAGTATCACTACCATTGTCAACACTCACGACATGAATTCAGTGCTGGAAGTGGGCGATAAAATTTTATTTCTTTTTAAAGGGAAGAAGTGGTGGGAGGGAAATGTGGATGATATCCTGCGCACCAACAATAAGGAAGTGAATGATTTTATTTTTGCCAGTAAGCTTGCCAAAGCGATTAAAAAAGTCTGAGTTCATTATCCGGGATACCTAAGCCCGGATCCAACAATTTTTTTTATCGAAGAATTTTTTCGCCACGGATTAGAAATTCGAAGGCATAAAAAAACCCGCAAGAGCGGGTCTTTTTATAATTGAATTATATTTTTACTTCGAAGAAACCATCACATTTTTGGTGATCACGCCTGACCCGGTACGTACCTGTACAGTGTACAGCCCCTCGGGTTGTGCGCTCAGATCCACCGATTCCTGAACGAAATTACTTGTTGAAATGGTCTTAACAATCTGTCCGATGGTATTCATGACAGTGATCGTTGCCGCTTCATTCTTCAGTCCTTTGTTTACGATGAAGATATTTCCATGACTTGGATTAGGATATACCAACACTGCCTCATTCAGCAGCGGTTTTTTTATTCCGGTTGCGAAGTCAACGGTGATGTCATCAATGCGAAGAGTGTTATCCACATTGTTGCCAAAAGCACGGAAGGCAATATAATACAGACCATCTGACGGAACAGTAAAATTGGTGTTGACATTCGTATAACTGGTGTCGCCAGGGACCGCAGGTGCAGCCAGTAAGGTCATTGTACTAATGTCAGGGGAATCACCGATGTATGCCTCAAGATTATAAGGAATGGCAGGAGAAACATCAAATACCTTAAACCAAAAATCAAGATTATAGGTGTTCGCAGACTGGAAGTCAAAGCAATTTGTTATTAACCAATTATCACCAATCGTGTCAACAGGAAGTGGAAAACGGAGGCAAAAAAGTCCGGTCCGGGAGTAGGTGCTTGATATATCTACCGTTAAAAAATCGCCATCAACATCTGCTGTAGTATATCCTGTATAGTCGTCGCTGAATTCAAATCCCATAGTATAAACGGCTGTGTTAGGATCATAAGAGGCCGTGGAAATAGAAGCTGTATCATTCGCTGTATTCAGATCACCGGGAATTGCAACATAACTTACAATGCTGTAGGAGCCTCCGAAAGACATGTCTTCAGTAGTGCTGAAAACATAAATCATGCTGTCACCGGGAGCCAGTGTATCAGGAATGACTTCGGCAACAGGTACTCCACCGTTGATTGAATAGTAAACAGGAATGCTTGAAATGGTGTCCACGCCATCATTCGATACTCCGACAACGATCTGTTCAGCATTACTCAACTGACAACCATTGAAGGGATCCAGGATTCCAAAAAGGCCGGCATCCAGTGAAGGGACTTCAGAAAGTTCCAGATCATCAAGGAACCACCAAAAAGACCAGTGACCTGTGAAACTGAATTTAAAATAAACTGTGGCCTGGCCGGCTGCAATGCTGCTGATGTTTATACTCACTGCATTAGGATTAGAGGTTTCATCCCCGTTAAACACCAATCCATCGTCTGCAGAATGTATCAAGGTCCATGTGCTACCGTCTGTACTAATATAAACACGACCGGTATTCATATAAATGGGTGTAGCAGCATTGTACAAAGAGAAATATTCATTGAAATTCACACGAACAGTACTGTGCATGCTGCAATCAATGGCATCTGTAATAAGTACACCGTATTCACCCTGAGCAGTTCCCTGGGCAGAGTCACTGTCGAACATCATGTAGCCATTATTTGCCGAGGTTCCGGAAACTGAAAGGGAATCATTCTGACCTGGATAGGGAATATAAGTTCCACTGGTTGTCCAGGTCCAATATACACCGCTTCCGGAACTGTCTATGTTTTGCCAGGTAGGAGGAATGCCTCCGGCAAAAACTTCTGAAAAGAAAGGGGCCTGGGTGCTGCGATTGAATGCAGAAGAATTAGAGGAGCTCTGTTTTTCGTTTCTAAATTTCACATCAGCGGTTTTTTTAAACTGCTGGTTTTGCTTTACAGTGAGCCTTTCCCTGCAAGGGTTCGTTTTCGTGTCAGCAGCTGTTGCAGTAGCCATCATAAAAGCAAACAGTGCTACAAATAAAATAGTAATTTTTTTCATTTTTGTTTTGGTTAAAAATCTGGTTATTGCAAAGATAATTTTTCTTTGCGGAAGATCAAATCCTCCTTTATCATAGGGAAATCGACCTTTGACACAAAATCCTGAATCATTTCTATCGCTGTGAAGTAGTTGAGTGCTGAAAATCAGAGATTCATGAGTCAAAATGATTTTCACAGTGAATTGACTGAAAAAAGATATAGTACTTCAGCATCACCGGCAAAATTCCGATTTCATGGCTTTTATGAAACAGGATTCTACCTGAAGAGGGATATAAAATGAAAAATGTTAAGACACATCCATTATATGCTGCATCTTAGTGCAAGTCATCTGCCATCAGCTTACGTGAAAATTCTGCCATTTCCGTTTTCTTCTTATCACCCAATGTCCGGTCACTGTCTTCAAAACGGAATTGAATGTTTCTGAGTTCGGTATCGGAGAAAAGTGTTTCTGCCATAGGAAAAAGTTCTTCATTTTCAGCAGCGATATGATCTAACAAAGCTTCCGTATAAGCGATTAACTCTGCATGTGCCTTTTGATACTCTTTTTTGTTGAGGTTTGATTCAATACTCCGGATCATGTTCCGGAAATCATCATGGTTCTCCAGCATTTCATGAATGACACCAACTCCCAGCATTTCGTTTCGTTTTGCCATTTCGGGAAATAGGATCTCTTCTTCTTTGTGATGATGATATTGGTCGGCGTAGGTTCTGAAAAAATGTATAAGACTGCGAATGAAAGCATCGTATTCGCCCGGACTCTTATCAATCAATTTGCCTGAATTCTTTGCAGCATCGATGGCATTCACAATAATGGCATGTTCTTCATAGAGAACCTTCAGCGAATCATTCATAGTTGTTGTTATTTTATCAGTTCATCAAAACTTTGTTGCAGAAAAACTGCAATCATCTCACGGCGATAGGCACGTGAATAATAATCATTCTCCACTACGCGGCATTTTTTCAGGGCTGTTAAGATATACTGCTCGGTAGTGCCATTAAGGATGCCTTCTATGACAACCGGTTTCGGATCAACACCTCCAATCACGATTTTTAATTTACCTGTAGATTGAAGTGTCACCACGGTGGTGAGTGAGCTGAAGTCAACAGCTTCTCGCGGGCGAAGCTTTTTGAAGATTGTTTTAAAACTCCGATCTAAAGGAATAGATATGTTTTTTAAGATCGAAGTAGGAGGGAGGTTTCGTGGATAGATTCCATTCCCTGTATAAATACTTTCCAAGGGAATCATTTTTGTCTGGTCCTTATCCAGGACTTCAATCTCTGCATCCATGCTGATCAGTACAGGCGCAGTATCAGATACGAATTTGGAAAAACAAGCTTTCTTTCCACCTGTTGCTATGCAGACATCTCCATCGCACTTCAAACAATTTCCAACGGCTTCCCGCCACCATTCACTTTGGTTGTAAAATAAACAACGGTTTTCGCAGAGGATATTTCCTCCCAAAGTTCCTGTTCTCCTCAATATGGGAGAAGCAACCGCATGGGCTGCTTCAAGCAGAGCAGGAAAATGTTCCTGAATAATTTCATAGTTTTTCAGATCATCCAGTTTTACAAGCGATCCGATTTTCAGACGGTTCCCTGCAGTGACTACTTCCTGAAGATCTTTAATTCCCGTGATATCAATGAGGCAACATGCTTCTTCATTGTGCTGGAATTTATTCACGAGAATATCAGTTCCACCTGCCAGATAGCGAAAGGATGCTTTGTATTCATAGGCAAGCTGAATTGCTTCTGAAAGAATTTCAGGTTTGAGGTAAATTTTTTCGTTGGTCATCTCTGGGAGATTTCAGGGGTTTCTTTTTTAACTTCTTTCATCAATCGCAAAACATCTTCTGATTTGATTGGCAATTTGGTGATGCGTATTCCGACCGCATCGTAGATCGCATTTGCTATGGCAGGGATGACAGGGTGCAGTGCCCCTTCTCCACATTCTTTTGCACCGAAGGGACCTTCTGGATCGTTGGTTTCAATAATATTGGTGTGGATGTCCGGCGTATCCAGTGAGGTCGGAATTTTGTAGTCAAGAAAACTGTTGTTAACAATGAGGCCTTTGTAATAAATCATTTCTTCACTGATTGCCTGTCCTATTCCCATGTGCCAGGATCCTTCCAGTTGCCCTTCTACAGCAAGCGGATTGATTGCTTTTCCACAATCATGTGCGCCCCAAACGTTCAGCAATTTTATGTGACCGGTTTGAGTGTCCACGTTCACTTCTGCCACACAGGCACCAAAAGAGTAGGAAGGACTTAGTCCGGCTCCGGCTCCTTTGAAATTTCCTCCTAGTTTTGGAGATATGTATTTTCCACTTACACTCACTGCTCCGCGATTGGCTGTGAGCTGATCGATGGCTTCGGCCCAGCTGAGGTCAACTTTCTTATCATTACTGAAAATTCTTCCTCCGATGAAATTTAATTCATTGGAGGATATTGATGCCTTTGACGAAACAGCTTCTGCAATTTCTTTTCGCAAATTCTCTGCGGCATTTTTTGCGGCATTTCCTGCCATGAAAGTCACACGACTTGAATAGCTTCCCAGATCTACAGGAGTAAGCAGGGTGTCTGCAGCGAGTACAAAAATCTTGTCCAAACCAATTCCCAGCACTTCAGCAACAATGATAGCCAACATGGTATCACTTCCCTGTCCGATGTCGCTTGCACCTGAAGTGATAACGACTCGACCGTCAAAATCAACTTTAAGATGTACTACAGACTGTGGCAATTCATTCCATATAATTGGCAAGGCGCTGCCGCTGATGAAGAAGCCGCAACCGGTGCCCAGTCCATGGCCGTATTCCAGTTTCCCGTGTTTATTTTTCCAGTCCGATTGCTCCGCCACTTTCTGCAAAGATTCCCTGCTTCCATTGGAAGTAATTCTGTATTCTCCTACAGTCAGCGAATTTGAGTCCAGAAAATTCTTCATGCGAAGTTCAACCGGATCCATATTGATGCGATGTGCGATGTCATCAATCAGACTTTCCACTGCAAAGCGTGAGTTCACTGCGCCATGACCCCGCATGGCTCCACATTGTGGCTTGTTGGTATATACCCGGTAGGTACGGAACCCGAAATTATTAATCTTGTAAGGGGCCTGCAATAAAACACCGTTGTAATACGAAGTTACAATACCAAAGCTGCCATAAGCGCCGCCATCAATGGCAATGTCAGCATCCAGTACTTTCAATATCCCGTCCTTACCCGCACCCAGTTGTATGGTCATGTGAGAGGGGTGCCGTCCATGATTGCTGATGAACACTTCTTCGCGTGTGAGTCTCACACGAACAGGTTTTCCTGTTTTTCGTGAAATGTGCGCGATAATAATTTCATGCGGGAATGGATCACTTTTACCTCCAAATCCACCCCCAACATAAGGTTTTATTACCCTGACCCTATTAAGAGGAACTTCGAGTACGGATGCCAGAGCCCGGTGCAGGTAATGCGGAACTTGTGTGGCTGTGATGATAGTCAATCCGTTTTCGTCCCAGTAAGAAGTTGCAGCATGAGGCTCAGTGAAAGCATGGTTGACACCTTCAAAATCAAAAGTCATCTTGCTGACTACCTCGGAATCACTCAAGCCTTGTTGTTGGTCACCAAAACGAAGTTCTGCTTTCTTGTGAATGTTATTGTTGAGCTTGGTCTGCTCATGAATTTTTTCATTGGCGCCGATATCATGAAGTGAATCCTCTATACTCAGAAATTCTTTGATCGGTTGATAATTCACGCATATTAACTTGCAGGCATCAGCGGCTATTTCCTCGGTATCCGCTGCCACTGCCGCTACAATTTCACCCACGTAGCGAACTTTTCCAATTGCCATGGCAGTTTCGTCATGGGAAGTAGGGAGTACACCAAATTTTCCGGGTAATTCTTCTCCTGTAGCAATATAGCGTACACCGGATAATTTGCCGGCAGCAGAAGTGTCTATGTCCAGAATTTTGGCGTGCGGGTGGAGGCTGCGTAAGAATTTTACATGCAGTGCATCTTTAATATGGATATCATCAGCATATTCGGCTATACCTTTTACCTTTTTTTCTGATTCAATGGATGGACGGCCTGTACCTACCATTCCTTTAAGTTCAGTTAAAGGCTGAGAATTTAACAGTTGATCTTCTTTACCGTTTTCCAGTGCGTATTCGGCAACTGCATCCACAATTTTTTTATAACCGGTACAGCGACATACATTGCCAGACAACTCATCTTTGATTCTGGCTTTCAATAAGCCGGCGTCCAGACTTTTAATTTGTTTTGCTGAAATCTTTTTTGTGAAAGCAAGTGCGGTCATCACCATTCCGGGTGTACAAAAACCACATTGAACAGCCCCTTTGTTTACAAACTTTTCCTGCAGGCGATGCAATTCGCCGTTTTTTGAAACGCCTTCAATGGTTGTAATCTTTGCATGGTCAAAACGTAAAGCGGGAGTGATGCAGCTTAATACAGGTTCTTCATTTACTAACACTGTGCAGGCACCGCAGCTTCCCTGTGAACAACCGATTTTAGTTCCGGTTAAACCGATTTTCTCACGGATCACATGAGATAAAGTTTCATGCTCATCGACAGGAACAGTAAATGATTTTCCATTTACGATCAGGTTCAGGACCTTCATTTTTTTATCCGCTTTTTAAAAAGGAAATTGATTGGTATCAAAATTCCGTTTAATCCTTCGGTTCTGCTATGACCTACATCATGTTAAAAATTTGAACCGATACTTTTTCCTCCATCAACGTAAATGGTTTGACCTGTAATAAAGCCTGTATCCGCATTTGCCAAAAAAGCTACAGCATTGGCCACATCTTCTGCCTTGCCCATAGTTTTGCTGGGTTGTTGATCAATTAATTTTTGTAAAACATCTTTCTCCAGTTTTTGTGTCATGGGCGTGTCTATCAGTCCCGGTGCTACCGCATTTACAAACACATTGTATTTTCCCATTTCCAGTGCAAGCACCCGGGTGAGAGAAACTATACCGGCCTTAGAAGCAGAATAATTGCTTTGGCCGCGGTTTCCCAGCCAGGCGCGGGAGGCGATGTTGACGATTCTCCCGTTTTTTTGTGCTTTCATCAATTTAGCTGCCTCACGGCACATCAGCCATGTGCCTTTCAAGTTAACATTTATCACGGCATCGAAATCTTCCACACTCATATTCCAGATCATGTTATCCCGAATGATACCTGCATTGTTTACCAGCAGATCAACTTTTTTGTGCTTTTTCACGCAATCTGAAAAAAGAGCAGCTACATCGCTTTCCTTACAGATATCTGCCTGATGAAATGCTGCGTTTTCCTTTCCAAATTCCATTTCAAGTTTTAAACCGTTCACAGAGTCGGTGTCAACGCCAATGACGAAATAGTGATCTTCTTTCAAACGGCTAACAATTGATTTTCCAATTCCATTCGCTGCACCGGTTACTATTGCAATTTTTTTATCTGGCATATATTCAGGTCTAAAAATATTTTACGATCAGTCAGAATGATTTTTATTCTCTGGACATGTTCAATTTTAAGCACAGTGATCAGGAAGATGAACGAAGTAAAATTCATATAACTTAATCATCTGTATTCGTTATTCCTCGCTTTCCTCTCAGTCTATATTTTAAGTTTTAGCATTTAATTTACTGTCAACTCCTGGGCTATTGAAATTATCCAATCCGGGAATTTTGGAAATAGTGCTTATAATCTTCAGGAGTATTAATATTAACAAGTATCGATGCATCATCCACCGGAACTTTTTTCTTGTTGAATTCTTTCAGAACATCCTGCAGTGTCTGGTCAAAATTAGTTAGATTCCTGATATGATTCATCACTTTTCCGGAAATCAAAATTGGGTGTCCTCCTTTATCCTGATATACGGGGCTGATGTAATCAGCTTCCATCCTCTTTTCTTCCAGCTTTTCAATTATGGGAACGGATATGAATGGATTGTCAATATTCTGAATGAAACAAAATTTACTTTTCTTCAAAGTATTTAGTCCACACTGTATTGAATGAAGTCGCCCGAGTTCGGGGAGTTTATTGACTATAAAAATAGTGTTATCAATATTTTTTGAGCCCTCCGGAATTTCTATATCCGGATGCAGGACAACACAAATAGTATGAATGCCTGCATCACGATAAATTTTGAGGACATGTTCAAGGAAGTTTTCATTTTCAGCAAATGGTAAGAATGCTTTGTGATGTCCGATGCGCTCTGATTTACCGGAGGAGAGAAGGATGCAATCCGCAAGCGGAATTTTTTCAGAATTGAAATTTCTACCTGGGTGCTTCGAAAAAAACATGCGAAACGGGTTTATTTGGAATTAATATGATTAGTAAATAAGAGAATAAAAATAACTGCTTATATGACATAACTCAGTAAAAAAACTATGGAAACGCACTAAAATCGGAAACCCTCATCATATGAGAATCTGCCATAAAACAGGAACATTGTATATCAAAGTTTTCCATGGTTTATACTCATAATTAACTCGAGAAAAGCAATCCTCATGAAATCGCTTGAAGAAAATCTGACGCAACGAATTGACGAATGTAAAGAATTGGCATTTGACCTAAATTATTCTGATGCAAAAAAATGGAAGAAAGAGGGGGCACAACGATTACTGGTGGGCTATTTGCCCATATACGTACCCCGTGAAATCATTCATGCCTCGAATGCACTGCCTGTTGGGATAATGGGTGTTGGCGACAGAAAACAGATTATAAAAGGAGATGCCTATTATCAGAGTTATATATGTCATTTACCAAGAGGTGTTATTGAAATGGCATTGGATGACAATCTGAATGATTTCGACGGCTTTCTTTTTCCCGCCATCTGCGACTGCGTGAGAAACCTTTCAGGAATGTTCAAGATTGTTAAGAAGGGAAAGTTTACACGTTATTTCGACTATCCGCAGAATTTCGATAAACTTATCGGTGGAGTCTTTTATCGGGAATTGTTGGAGACGGTGATGGATGACATGTTCAAGTTGAATGGAGTGAAGCCAAGCAATGAGCAACTCAATCATTCCATATCATTATATAATATCAACCGTCAGCTGATTGAAAAGATGTATGATATCCGGCAGGAATTTCCATGGCGGATTTCTGCACTAGATGCGTACCACATTCTGCGTGCCGGTTTGGTGATTCCTGTTGAACGTCACAATGAAATACTAAGGGAAGTAGTGGACTTGCTTGGCGAAGACAGGGGAGAACCCATGGATAATATTAAAGTGGTGATCTCAGGATCATTTTGCGAACAGCCACCGGTTGGCTTGATAAAATCAATCGAAATGGCCGGATGCTATATTGTAGATGACGATTTCATGCAGGGATCACGCTGGATCATCGGTGATATCGATGCATCCACTAATCAACCGGTACAACAGCTGGTAGATTCGTTTTTAACTCAGAGTACTTTCAGCTCCGCGGTATACGATGTGGGTAATCCCAAAGGCAAACGACTCGTGGAGTTGGTAAAAAGAAGAAGTGCAGATGGGGTGATCTTTTGTGCTGCCAGTTTTTGCGACCCGGCATTGCTCGACCGTCCTGATTTGCAAAAAGCCTGCGATCTGGAAGGCATCAATCATATCAACTTCCAGTTCCACGAAAATACAGGGCAGTTTAAGGTGATTAAAGAACAAGCGGGAACTTTTTCCGATTCAATTAAACTTTGGGTCTAATCAACATAAATCAAAAGAATACAAACAGCATAAAAACTGAAAAACAATGGAAAATCCTCAGGACGCCGTAAAGGAAAAAAGCATGATCCTGCAAAAGGAAATGTTAGGCAACCTGTTTACCGAACTCAGTACTGCAAAAGAAAACGGTAAAAAGGTAGTATACACATTTGTTCCCGGGAATCTTACGGAACTCATACTTGCTTTAGATATGTTGCCTGTTTATCCTGAAATAAATGCGCTTCAGTCAGGGATGAGAAAAAAGTCCGGTTCCTTTATCAAGGACGCTGAAAAGATGGGATTCAGTGAGGATGTATGTACCTACGTTAAATGCGACATCGGGATGATGTTGAATGGAAACATCGGACCCACCGGAGAAAAACTTCCTCCTCCGGATATGTTGTTATTAAGTTACACCGGCTGCTTCACTTTTATGAAGTGGTTTGAAAACCTTGAACGACTTTATCCCGGCGTTGAAATTGCCATGTTGCATACACCTTACCAGGAAGATGGGAAAATTACGGAGGATCAGGTAAAATACATGGTGAAGCAGATGCAGGAAGATGTAATTCCGAAATTGGAAAAAGTAGCAGGAAAGAAACTTGATTATGACCGTCTGTCCGGCATGCTTAAAAAATCAGCGGAGGCAGAGGAGTATTGGTCAAAAGTATTGCAATCTGCCAAGCATGTTCCGTCTCCGATTGACTCTTATTTTGCCGGTGTATATTATATGGGTCCTTTGTTTTCTGCTTTCCGAGGAACTGACCAGGCAGTCGACTATTATAAGGAGTTATACAATGAAGTTACCCAACGCAAGAATCTCGGCTTGCATCCTATCAACCCTGAAGGTGAATTAAAAGAAGAACGTTTCCGCCTCGTGGTGGAAGGGCCTCCTAACTGGACCAACTTCCGTGAATTCTGGAAAATATTCTATGACATGGGCGCTGTGATTGTCGCCTCTACCTATACAAAAGTAGGAGGTTTGTATGATCTCGGCTTCCGCCATGAGCCGGAGAAGCCGCTGGAAAGTCTTGCCAAATATTGCATGGGATGTTATACCAATCTGAATCTTCCTCAACGTGTTGATTTAATTGAACATTATATAAAAGAATACAAGGCAGATGGATTTCTGATTAATTCCATCAAGAGCTGTAATAGTTTTTCGGCGGGTCAATTATTGATCATGCGCGAAATCGAACAACGGTGTGGAGTACCGGTTGGCTTTATTGAAAGCGACCTGGTGGATCCAAGGTATTTCTCCTACGCCAATATCAAAAACCGTCTGGAATCTTATTTCCAGATGCTTGAGCAAAGAAAAATTATTCTGGATCAGGAAGCAGGTGTTTAATTAATTTCAATACACCTGTTAGCAGTCATTAAGAGAATTCAATAGACAGATAAAACAATATTTTCATTCAAAACGAAATGAACAAATATTACCTCGGCGTTGATCTTGGATCAACCACTTCCAAAGCGGTCATCATCAATGAAAATGATGAAATCATTGGTCGCGGCATTACCAATACCAGGGCAAATTATTCCGTTGCTGCAGAAATAGCGCGTATGGAAGCCATCTATAATGCACGATTCTCCGTGTTAAAGAAAAACCTGGAAAAAGAAATTGCCACACGGCTCGAATACAAAAAGTATATCGATGACCTCGAAAGTGTATTCCAATATGAAGAATTTAAAATCCGCCTGGATAAGCTGGGGGAAGAATTGTTGAAAACCTGCCTGTCCTATTTTCAAGGAGAGATGCAAACAACAGTACTTGAAAAATTGCGTGAGATCCGGAAAACGATCAAGCCAATAATCAAAAACGATTATATCTATGGAAATCTTGGCTCAAAGAACCAATTTTTCCGGGACGTGGTTTCAGAAAGATACAACGAGGAGGTGAACAAACTTGATATATCACTCTTCGAGCCAATGATGACAGTATGGGATAAAAGTATAACCCCTGCTGAAAATGAGGTGGTGAATTTTGATTTTAAAACCTTGATTCATCAGGCTATGGAATTGTTGAACGACAAATATGAAAACCTGCCCGACAGACCAGCCGATGTCCCGGTCATAAATGATAGTGCCTTCGATGCAGAAATGTACCTTCTCAAAGGTGATTATAAAAATGTATCCGAATCATTGCGTGCTCATATAGATGAAGTGGCCGACCTTGAATTTAATATTGAGAACATGACAGGTACCGGCTACGGAAGGGCGCTGCTTCCTTTCCCACAGGATTGTATCCGCTCAGAGATTTTATGCCATGCCTTTGGGGCACACGCTGTGTTTCCCGAAACTCGGACCGTACTGGATATTGGCGGACAGGATACAAAAGCCATTCAGGTTGACAAGCATGGTCTGGTAACCAGTTTCCAGATGAACGACCGCTGCGCTGCCGGATGTGGACGTTATCTCGGATATATTGCCGATGAAATGAGTATATCAATCAATGAACTGGGACCGATGGCGATGAAGGCGGAAAAAGAAGTCGTCATTTGTTCGACTTGTACTGTATTCGCGGGAGCCGAGTTGCGGGAGCTTACCAATCTGGGAGAAAAGCGGGAAGATATACTTGGAGGACTGCACAAAGCAATCATCATGCGGGCAATGTCATTGATAGCACGGTCTGGTGGAGTATTCAATGAATTTACATTTACAGGTGGAGTGGCCAGGAATCAGGCTGTGATTAAGTACCTCGGTCAACTCGTAAGGGAAAATTACGGAGAAGGAATCAAAATTAACATACACACTGATTCTATCTTCATGGGCGCACTCGGAGGAGCGATGTTTGCCCGCAGAAGCATTAAGGCAGAGCTTCCCACCAAATCGAAATCAACAGAAATTTCAGTCGGATAATCTATAAAGAATATGGAAAACTCGGTATATACTATGGGGATTGATATCGGAAGTAATTTCATCAAGCTGGTATTGATGAGTTATTCTGCTAATCCTGAAATCCTGGACAAACACACGGAAAAAATTCGTAAACGTAATCCTGCTCAAGTGGCCGATGAATTAGTACAGGCCATGTTGGATAAACACAAGTTGAAGTACGAGGATATTGCATATCTCGCTTCTACAGGTGAAGGGGATTTGATGAAAAAAAAACGGGGTCATTTTTATGGAATGACTACACATGCACGTGGTGCGAACTTCCTCTTTCCAGACGCAAGAACGGTTGTTGACTTAGGTGCTTTGTATGTTCGCGCCATTCGTATCAATGAAAACTCACGTGTTGAGGACTACAAGATGACAGGACAATGTGCTTCAGGATCCGGTCAGTTTCTTGAGAATATCTCCCGCTATCTCGGCCTGTCAATTGAAGAAGTAGGTGATGTTTCTCTGGAGGCATCCCAACCAGAAGTCTCTTCCGGAATTTGCGCCGTGCTGGCTGAAACGGATGTTATCAATATGGTTTCCCGTGGAATCAGCACACCCAACATCATAAAAGGAATTCACCTCTCCATCGGCTCCCGCATTATCAAACTAATGAGCGCTTTAAAGGCAGAAACTCCTATTGTACTCACCGGAGGAATGGCTCTCAACAAAGGGATGATACAAGCCATTGATGAATTGTTGAAAGAAGGAAGTAAGAATTATGTCATCCATGCGCATCCAGATTCAATTTATGCAGGTGCCATCGGTGCTGCCCTTTGGGGTGGTTACCGGGATAAAAAATTAAAAGAAAAGCAAGCAGTGGCCGTGTAAAACCAATTTCCATGCAAGAACTCAAGTCAACCATTCAATTGGGCAGTATCCTTCCGAATATCGCGCAACTGTTGCAACGCAACCTTCGGTTATACCATAACCGGATTGCGATAAGGGAAAAGCGCAACGGAAATTATGAGGGGATCACTTGGGACGAATTGTATAAAAACATCAACCGGATCGCTGCAAACCTGAGACGATTTGGTTTTACGCATGGCGACAAGATGGTGATCTATTCGCCTAACCGCACAGAGATGCTTGAACTATCACTTGCGGTGATGGCTTCCGGAGGTATTAGTGTTCCCATCTTCGCTTATTTTTACAAGGATACAGCCGAATTGCTGATTAATCATTCCGATGCCAAATTTCTTGCGGTCTCGGGTGAATTGCAACTGAGCCGACTAAGTGATAATATCCATGTCGATCACATTTTTGTTTTCGACAACATCGAAAAACAATATTTTCCGCATCAGCATTCTTTCAAAGAATTACTGAAACAGATACCCGAAAGTCCTTCCATGCTCAAATTGGATGCACAGGGAGATGAAGTTTGCCTGAATATGTACACATCGGGAACCATGGGACTTCCAAAGTGTGTACAACTCATGCACAAGAACATTTTATCTCAGCAAGCTGCTTTATCCTTGATCTGGAATATTAATGAGGATGACCGTTTTCTCTCGTATCTCCCATGGCATCATAGTTTCGGAGGAATTTTCGAATTGTTCACGGCATTGTATAATGGAGCAACTATTTCGCTCGAATCCGGATATGGAAAAGATCCAAAAGAAATTCTGGAAAACTGGAAGATCATTCAGCCAACTGTGTTTTTTAGTGTTCCTAAGGTATACCAGTCTTTGATCGATCTTACCCGGCATGATAAAGAAGCAGAAGATCTGTTTTTTCATTCTCAGTTAAAGTTTGTATTCACTGCCGCAGCTGCATTACCTAAAGCTCTTTCAGATGTTTTTGAAAGTCGTAAAATTCCTGTGATGGAGGGTTGGGGCCTTACTGAAACTTCCCCATGTTGCACACTGACCGATCCAACTCAAAAACGCCAATCAGGTGTGGTAGGCAGCCCATTGCCAGGGGTGAGCATACGGCTTTCCGAAGAGGGTGAGATATTAGTGAAAGGTCCCAATGTGATGAAGTCTTATTACAATAATGAAGAAGCTAACAAGGGAATATTTACTGATGATGGTTGGTTCTGTACCGGAGATATCGGGGAGTTTTCGGAGGGTGGCTTGAAGCTCATCACCAGGAAAGACCGAATTTTCAAATTGTCTAATGGCGAAAAAGTAGTGCCTTCTGATCTTGAAAAATTAATCGAGATGAAATGCCATTATATCTCCTTTGCAATGGTAGTTGGCAGTGGCCAGGAATATCCTGTTGCCATTTTGTTTCCCAATAAAAAAATGCTTGACCATCCCGATTACGAAAGCACCCCGGAAGACGGATGTTTTTGTCCGCGCAACCTGGAAGAATTACGAAAATGCCTACACAGTTGTCTGCACGATGCCAATTGTGCAATCGGGCAGAAGTTTGCACAGATTCGTGCAGCCATGATCATCGACGATGAACTGTCACTCGAAAAAGGAACACTTACACCCTCAATGAAGGTGGCACCCCGCAGTGTCGTGAGTACTTACAAATCGCATTTTGAAAATCTCTACGGAGAGGACAATCCTGTGGAGGAAGAAATTTACATCATCCGCCTGGATCAGTTGAAAGATACCGTCGGAAGAATATTCGCAACCTGATATGTACGAGATACGGATTACACAACTGCTTAAGAAAGTAATGAGTGATTATTTTCAATCCTTTGAAAATACGGATCGAAAAATCGCATGGTGTACAAGTGTTGGCCCTGCTGAGCTGCTTCGCTCCTTTGGTTTTGAAGTTTATTTTCCTGAAAACCACGGTGCCTTGCTCGGAGCTACCCGTTCAGCAACCGATTTAATTCCGGAGGCAGGGAAGAAAGGTTTTTCCAATCATATTTGTTCCTATACGACCAGTGATATTGGGTCTTTTCTTACCGGCCACACGCCATTACAGTCTCATTACGGCATGAGTGGTATTCCAAAACCCGACCTGATTGTTTACAATACTAATCAATGCAGGGAAGTCGAAGATTGGTTCACTTTCTATGCGGATCATTTCAAATGTCCGATTGCCGGTATTCATCCACCTCGCTATCTGAACGAAGTCACGAAGGCAGAGATTGACCTTGTGGTGAAACAGCATAAAAGTATTATACCTGTTTGTGAAGAAACATCAGGTAAGAAATTTGATATAGATGCCTTCCGTGAAACATTGCGCCTAAGTCGCGAGGCCACTGCTTTATGGCAGAAAGTCCTGCGCACGGCTAAGTCAAGTCCGGCACCGATAAGTTTCTTTGATGGAACCATCCACATGGGACCCATTGTGGTGTTGAGGGGAACTGAAACCGCACGAAAATATTATGAAACATTGTTGGCTGAATTGGAAGGAAATGTGAGGAATCGTGTAGGCATCCTGGAAAAAGAAGTGAACCGTATATTCTGGGATGGAATGCCTATATGGGGAAAGAACAGGATGTTGTCGGATTTATTCATTCAGAATAATACAAGCGTTGTAGCTTCTACTTATTGTAACAGCTGGATTTTCGACGATTTTGATGAGAGCGATCCATTTGAATCTTCTGCCTTTGCCTACACACAAATATTTATCAACCGGAGTGAGAAAGCGAAAATGAAAATGCTTTCTGCCTGGCTGAGCGAATTTTCATGCGACGGAATAATTTACCACGACACAAAAACATGCTTTAATAATTCCAATGCGAAATTCGGTTTACCACAGCGCTTGAAAGAAGAGACCGGGATTCCTTATCTCATCATTGAAGGGGACTTGTGCGACCTGCGCTTTTTCTCAGAAGGTCAAAGTATCACCAAAATTGAGACGTTTATTGAACAGCTTGAATCAATGAAAATAAAAATATGACTCCAATGACTGAAACACACATTGCACCGGCTGAACGAGTGGCTGTAGTTGGTCTTGGACCTGTCGGATTGATATTGGCTACACATTTGAAAGAAGCAGGTTGCAATGTTGCAATCTGTGATAACGACAAGGTAAAAGTCAACCTCATCCGAAAGGAAGGTATAAAGCTCGAAGGAGCCATCCAGAAAGAAACTTTTATAGACTCTATCTATACAGATATTCGCGAGGTTAAGGAATTTAATCCGTCTATCATTTTTGTATGCATTAAGGGCTATCAAACGCCTGCTTTTGTGGAGCAGTTGATGAGCATGAATTTCGATTCCCAACTTTTTGTGAGTGCGCAAAATGGTATCGATGTGGAGCAAATCTTTGCCTCCGGAATCAGTGAGAGTAAAACCATGCGAATGGTCATTAATTTCGCAGGAAACCTGATCTCGCCGCACATTGTAAAGGTTACTTTCTTTAATCCCCCCAACTACATCGCGTCACTCGATGATTCTAAAATTGAGACTGCTCGTCAGATCAGTGGATGGTTTAATGGTATCAACCTGACTACAAAAGCTGTTACGTCTTTCGAAATGCTTAAGCAAATCTGGGAGAAGACGATATTAAATTCTTCACTGAGTGCCCTCTGTGGTATTGGCAAGTTGACGATCAAGGAAGCCATGAACATGCCGGATACGGTTGAAATCATCGAGCAAGTCATTGAGGAAGCCGTGGAAGTGGCAGAGGCGGAGAAAATAAAATTCGAGGATGAGTTCATTCGCAAATGCCTGCGCTATTTGAAAAAAGCAGGGGACCACTTTCCTTCTCTTGCCGTGGATCTCATTAATAACCGTCAAACGGAAATTGATTTTATGAATGGTAAGATCGTGGAGTACGGAAGAAAGCACTATATACGTACACCGATTAATCTGGCCTTCACGAATATGGTGAAAGCCATGACCATGAGAAGTGCAAATTCATTTATGAAATCACTGGATCCCTCTCTGATAGGTAAAAAATTTGGCGGGGCACGTAATACAAAGATTGAGAATGGAATGGTCATCAAAGGAGATAAAACCGGTACCGGTGATTATTACCTTGGTGTGGATCTGGGTTCTTCCTATACGAAATTCATCGTGCTCGATAGCAATTCAAAGATTGCCTTCAAGCTTGCACTAAAAACCCTTAATCGCGATAAGATTGGTGTTCGTCACGTAATGAATGCTATACGATCAGAATTTGATATTAAACATTGTTGCGCTACGGGATACGGCAGGAAGAACTTCCCTGATGCGGACATTATTAAAACGGAAATTAACTGTGCCGCTGAAGGACTTTCAGGCTATGAAAAAACTTCTAAAACCATTATCGATATCGGTGGCGAAGACATCAAGGTGATTCACTGTGATGAAAATGGCCATGTAGAGAATTTTTATTTGAATGATAAGTGTGCTGCAGGTACTGGCTCATTCATTACTGAAATAGCAGAGCGTGCGGAAATTAATATTGGTGAGATGAGTTTACTGGCAGCACGTAGCAACAACAAGACGGAGCTGAATAGTTTCTGCACAGTGTTCGCAAAAACTGAGATCATGAAATGGCTTATAGAAGGAATGAGTGTTGAAGACATATCCAAAGGAGTATATCTTTCCATTGCCAACCGGGTGGCCAAACTTCGAATCAAACCCGATGCACCGGTGTACTTGATTGGAGGTGTCGTTGCTTTTCACCCTTACCTCATGGACATTCTAGAAAAGAAAGTGAACCAGAAAGTGGAAACGGTGGAACATTCACAATTTATGTGTGCCCTGGGTGCAGCTATGATTGCCAAACAGCATTTTACCCAGGCAGATCAGGAAATTAGTGTAGAGCAGAAAATTCTATGATGGTAAAAGCGTTTCATGACAAGAAAAAGGGGGTAGGTCTTATATACGATGATATCTATCTGGTAAGTGGAGCACGTACTCCGTTTGGAAAATTTTGTGGCACATTATCAATGGTTTCTCCTACCGATCTTGGTATTTATGCAAGTCGTGCTGCTATACAAAATGCCGGTTTGAGCCCTGAGGATATTGACCAGGTGATCATCGCGAACATAGGACAAAGTTCATGTGATGCTTATTTTCTTCCGCGACACATTTCGCTATATGCCGGGATACCCAAAGAAATTCCATCCCTCATGGTTCAACGGATCTGCGGTTCCGGTTTTGAAACCATCATTACAGGCTCGGAGCAAATTACCCTTGGCAAAGCGGATACAGTTTTGTGCTGTGGTGCTGAAAGCATGTCTCTCGCTCCAACTGTAAGCTTTGGAAACCGCATGGGTTATCCTTTAGGCCGGCCTGGGTTTAAAGACATGCTCTGGGAAGCACTCGACGATACCGCAGCCGGATATCCCATGGGTTATACGGCGGAGAACGTAGCACAGCAGTATAAAATTACAAGAGCGGAAGTGGATGAGTTTGCTAAATTATCTTTCGACAGGGCGTTGGCAGCTAGAGATCGTGCTTTCTTCAAAGGGGAAATCAATCCGATAAGTTCAACAGTCTTCGAAGCTGATGGGTTGAAGACTCGAAAAGTTTCATTACCAAGAGGTGTTACAGGTTTTGATTCGGATGAACATGTTCGTCCCACCACTTTGGAAGGACTTGCAAAATTACATCCTGTGTTCAGTGAAAAAGGGATACTCACTGCCGGAAATTCAAGTGGTATGGTCGATGGTGCCGCTGCGGTGTTAGTGGCTAATAAAAAAACAATTGCTTCTAAATCCCTGCAGCCGGTTTCAAAAGTGATTGCATCAGCCAGTTGCGGTGTGGATCCGAAATTAATGGGACTTGGCCCGGTACCTGCTATTCGTCTCTTACTTGAAATGACAGGACTGAAAATGTCCGATATCGGCTTGTTTGAAATCAACGAAGCCTTCTCAGCTCAATTTATTGGATGCGAACGCGAACTGGAACTGGATCGCAATATCTGCAATGTAAATGGCGGAGCGATAGCGATTGGACATCCTCTTGCTGCAACCGGTACACGGCTTTCTTTTACCATCTCAAGGGAGATGCAACTCCGGAAGGTTCGCTATGGAATTGCCTCCGCCTGTATTGGAGGCGGTCAGGGGACTGCGATATTATTCGAAAATATTAATCTTTAAAAAATGCCGGATAAAAAAATATTTCAATGGCAGATGATTGAACTCGGTAAAGAGTTTAAGCTGGCAGAAAATAAATTACCTGAACTCAAAGATGGAGAATCACTGGTAAAAATTGCCGGATGCGGCGTGTGCCACACCGACCTTAGTTTCTGGCACATGGGTGTACAAACAAAGCATCCTCTGCCTCTCACCCTGGGACATGAGATCAGTGGCATTGTAGTGGCCGGTCCACAGAACTGGTTAAATAAAAAAGTTATCATCCCCGCTGTACTTCCTTGCGGTGAGTGTGAGCTTTGCAGGCGTGGCAGGAGTAATATTTGCCGTAATCAATTGATGCCCGGAAATGATTTTGACGGAGGATTTGCCTCTCATATTAAAGTGCCTTCAAAATACCTCTGCGAGGTACCTGACTCTGTATTAAAGGATTATTCCCTTGAGCAGCTAGCGGTAATTGCAGATGCTGTATCAACACCTTACCAGGTAATCAAAAAGGCGGAAATTGAAAAAGACGATCTCGCGATTGTGATCGGAGTTGGAGGTGTGGGAATTTATGCAGCATTGCTTGCAAAAATTGCAGGAGCAAAAGTGATTGCACTTGATATCAGCGACGACAAACTGGCGATTGCCACGGAGAACGACGTGGATGCAGTGCTTAATATAAAGGGGATGGAAAGCAAAGCCATCAAAGAGCAGGTTAAGAGTATTGCAAAGAGTCTCAAAGCATCAAAGTATTGCTGGAAAATATTTGAAATGTCCGGAACAAAGGCAGGGCAGGATCTTGCATTTAATCTGATCTCTTTTGCTTCAACACTCTCGATCGTCGGATTCACCATGGATAAAGTGGAAGTGCGATTAAGTAACCTGATGGCTTTTGATGCGAAACTGATTGGTACCTGGGGCTGCAAACCGGAACTTTATCCTGAGGTGCTCGAACTGGTGGCAGGCGGAAAATTGAAAATCGCTCAGTTCGTCCAGACCTTTCCTATGTCCAAAATAAATGAAGTATTTCAAAATACGCTGGAACATAAATACACAAAACGATCAGTGATGGTCCCTGATTTTACCAATTAAAAAAAGAATTATGAAAACATTGCACAGCCACAATCTTGTTGAGACCGATTACAAAGAAATTATTTTTGAAAAACATCCTTGTCTCGATAAAAAGGGACAACCTATTCAGGGACTCTACAATGCCTGGATCTGGCTTAATAATCCGAAGCAATTTAATTCCTATACAACAGCCGCTGTAAAGGAAGTGATACTGGCATTTCGTGAAGCTTCAAATGACAGAAGCGTTGTTGCGGTGGTGTTTACAGCCGTCGGCGAAAAGGCCTTTTGCACAGGAGGAAATACAAAAGAATATGCCGAGTACTATTCGAGCAATCCACAGGAGTACAGTCAGTATATGCGTTTGTTCAACGACATGGTCACTGCAATACTTCTCTGCGAAAAACCGGTGATTAACCGTGTTAACGGGATGCGAATTGCAGGAGGGCAGGAGATCGGCATGGCTTGCGATTTTACTCTAGCGCAGGATTTTGCACGGTTTGGACAGGCAGGCCCTAAGCATGGAAGTGCACCTGTAGGCGGTGCCACTGATTTTCTGCATTTATATGTAGGTGCAGAACGAGCTATGAGCTCCCTCACGCTGTGCGAACAATGGACGGCACATCAGGCCTATCAGTATGGCTTAATTACCGACCTCGTGCCGGCATTAATGGTGGATGGAAAATTTATTGCTAACCCATTGGTGAATACGGAACATTGGATGGATGAATATGGAAAAATTATTTATGGTCTGCCAAAGCGCGGAGAAGCCCTGGTAAAAGCGAAAGAACTTGTTGCCAGAGGTGTCATGGATCTGAGCAAACTGGATGAGGCCGTAAACGCACTCATCACCAAATTACTCTACACATTCCCGAATTGCACAATGAAGACAGTGAATGCAGTCCGTCAGAAAAAACTGGAGCATTGGGATAAAAACAAGGAAGCCAACAGGGAATGGCTGGCTCTAAACATGATGACCGAGGCGAAGGCCGGTTTCCGTGCATTCAATGAAGGCCCGAAAGAAAATCGTGAAGTGGATTTCATCCTGATGCGTCAACTCCTTGCTGAAGGTCAGGAATGGAACGATGAATTAATCAGGAAGATTTCTCCTCAGTTCCAGCACATCAACAGCTAAATCACCGAAATATTTATTGTATTATTTACTAATTATAAACACAAAATAATATGAAAAAAGTTAAAGTAGTTTATAAGTATGATAATTCAGTCGCAGTCATTATTCTCGACCACGACAAAGGAAATGTTCTCGATCATATCATGATGGAGGAGCTGATGGATACGCTGACCTCTTTTTATGCAAAGGATGAGCTCAAATTTATTCTTTTTGAAGGAGCGGGTAAGCATTTTTCCTTTGGCGCAAGTGTAGAGGAGCACAAGAAAGAGTTTGCCTCTGCCATGTTACGTGAATTCCATCAATTGTTTTATGCGATTCGTGATCTGGCCATTCCTTGTGGCGCAAAAATTTCGGGACAATGTCTGGGTGGAGGTCTTGAACTTGCTTTGATGTGCAATTTTATATTCGCCGATAAAACTTCAAAACTTGGACAACCGGAAATTATCCTGGGAGTTTTCCCTCCTCCTGCTTCCATCCTTTTGCCTGAGAAGATCGGATATGCGCGTGCTGAAGAATTATTAATAACCGGAAAAACGATCTCAGGTGAAGAAGCAAAGACAATTGGCTTGGTGAATGAATTGTATGAAAGTAAGGCGATGATGGATGAAGAAGTGGATAAATGGCTGGAGCAGCATATCATTCCGAAAAGTGCTTCTTCCCTTCGTTATGCAGTGCGCGCATCACGGTTGAAGTTGAATCATCTTTTTACAAATTTGCTCCCTCAACTTGAACAAATGTATATCAACCGGCTCATGCAGACGCACGATGCAAATGAAGGAATAAAGTCTTTTCTTGAAAAAAGAAAACCCGAGTGGCAAAATAACTAATCGAAAATCCATGAAAAAGATTAAAAAGGTTGGAGTAGTCGGTGCCGGCAAAATGGGTGCTGCCCTTGCACAGAAGTTCGCCCAGGAAGATTTCAAAGTTGTCCTGGCCGACCGGGAAATGAGTTTTGTTAAGAAAGGTATCAGCGGCATTCGTACGATGCTCGATGAGGGTGTCGAAAGAAAAGTGTTTTCAACTGAACAGGCTCAACTGGTTCTTGAAAATATTAAAGGAACCAATGACTTAAATGAACTAAAGTCCTGCGAACTCGTTGTAGAAGCTATCTATGAGGATTTTAGTGCGAAAGCAGAATTGTTTAAAACACTGGGTGCTATACTCGATAAAGACACAATCATCGCGACAAACACTTCTTCTTTTTCTGTGGATGAGCTGTCCCGTTTTGTAAAATATCCGGAGCGGTTTATCGGATTGCATTATTTTTATCATGCAGCGAAAAACCGTTTGGTCGAAATAATACCCGGAGTGTACACCTCAACAGCTACGCTAGATGCTGCTAAATTATTTTCTGTGCGTAGTGGGAAGGATGCAATATTCTGTGCGGATTCCTATGGATTTGTAGTTAACCGCTTCTTTGTCCCCTGGTTGAATGAGGCCGTTAAAATTTATGATGAGGATATTGCCAGCATCGCTACAATTGATGATGTATGCATGAGGGTTTTTGGTATTGGCATGGGACCTTTTGCGCTCATGAATGCAACAGGAATAGCTGTGGCATATCATGCTGAAAAAACGCTGGAAGTGTTCGGCAAACTTTATGTAGTAAGTGAGCGACTAAAAGCGCAAGCGGATTCCGGTCAATTCTGGGATACAAATGCTGATCCATCCACTGATGCGAATGTCCGGAAACTCGTTGCGGACAGACTGATGGGGCTTATATTTTATGTTTGTTCACAGTTGCTTGATGAAAAAGTA
This sequence comes from uncultured Bacteroidota bacterium, assembly GCA_963775555.1. GTDB lineage: Bacteria > Bacteroidota > Bacteroidia > AKYH767-A > 2013-40CM-41-45 > QQVM01. The sequence goes on from CAVZJJ010000004.1 coordinate 304,528, forward strand.
TGTGCCGCCGTGGACATTAATCGTGGTGCCCGTATTGGTTTGCGCTGGAAAAAAGGTCCGGTGGAGATGATGCAAAAGTTGGGCGAGGTTGAAGTGAAAAAATTAGTATCCGCTTTCACTTCGCGCTATCAGGCCGCAATTCCCAGCTCTATCGGAGAAAAATTCTGGGAAATGAATTATGTGGGCCTTGAAAAGAATGGCAGTGTTGCTGTTATAACAATGGACCGTCCGGAAGACCTGAATGCCTTGAACGAACAAGTGATGAGACAGTTTGAGGAAAAGTTTAATGATGCGAATAAGGATCGTACAATTAAGACAATTTATATTACTGGTTCCGGGAAAACTTTTGTTGCAGGAGCCGACATCAAATTTTTTGTAAATAAAATTAAAGGAGACAGGATCTGTGATATTGAATCTTTCACCGGATATGGACAGCAAATATTTAAGAAAGTAGATGAATCAACCAAGAAAGTCGTTGCAGTAATCAATGGATTGGCCCTTGGTGGAGGCCTTGAACTGGCTTTATGTGCAGATATTATTCTTGCACTTCCTAAAGCAAAAATGGCATTTCCTGAAACGGGTATTGGTATTTATCCAGGTTTGGGTGGTACTGTTAGAAGTACCAGGAAAATTGGACGCGGTTTGAGTAAATACCTCATTCACACCGGAACCATGCTCAATGCGACAGAAGCATTTGAAATCGGGATCGTTGATAAAGTGATCAGCGTAGATGAGATGACAGACCTGTTCAACGACAGATCTGAAATTCATCTTTCGGAGAAGTTGCCGCTTCCGGAGAAGTGGCTGAACATTTCTCATTTATTCGAAAAGTATTCACTTAGTGAAATTCTTGAGAATAATTTTACCGGCAACGGTATTAAGAAAGAAGACTCAGATAAAATTTGCAGGAGCATTCAACGAAAAGCGCCTATCGCCCTTCGCATTGCAGACCATCTTATTGAAGGCATAGTGACCGATGAGAACGATACAGAATTGGGCCATATTCGGGAAGTCTTTTCTACTTCAGATGCATTGTTGGGTTTGAGTTCTATAGGGAAGCAAATTCAATATACAGGAAATTGATTCAGATGACCGGATTTTCTTAGTCACTGTGCAATGTTTTTTCAGTTGCAGAATTTTGGATAAAAGATTTAACGGAGTGATAGTGGTTATTGATAAATGAAGCAATAAAAAAGGGATGCCGGTTGAGCATCCCTTTTTTTGTACCACCAAAATGTTTTCTATCGGATGATAGAAATTACCTGCGTGGAAACACCTGAATCAGATATAATACGAAGGATATATTGGCCTTCTGCCTGCTTACTCAGATCGATCGTTTCAGATTGAAGATTGTTGAAATTGTTTTTGTAAACAATTTGTCCCATCGGGTTCAGTACGCTCACTTCTGCCCTTGATGTGTTGCCTGTACTCAGCAAGCGGATCATTCCACTTCCAGGATTTGGAAACACAGTAACCGAAGTTCCGGACACTTCATGAAGACCAACACCGGTAGACGCTGCGATGTTAATGTCATCCATGCGGATGGAAGTAGCGCTATCTAAATTGGTGATATGAAAACCGATGTAATAAACTCCGGCTGCTGATACACTGAAGTTATTCAAACTACGATTGTAGCTAATATTGTGAACAGATGTTGGGTTTACAATGGATTGTGTCATTCCAAAGGATGCAGGAAGAGAGCCAATCATTACTTCCATATTTGCCTGTGTAGAGGTGCTGAAGGTGCGGTAATAGAATTCAAGATCATAGCTGACGGTATCGCTTAGATCAAGACAAGGAGTAAACAGCCAGTCATCTGCAGTCACACCTGCAGAAGGTGTAGCCATACGTGCGCAGTATGTTCCTGTGCGAGCCAGAGTACTGCTGAGCATCCAGTAATTTCCATCAAAATTTCCATCTTCAAAAGACCATCTGTTAAAGGCTTCGTTGGCTTCAAAGCCCATAGTATAACTACTTGTTGTACTAACCTCGTAAGCTCCGTTAAAAATGGTGCTCGATGTTGTATCGTTAGTGTTTTCTGCATCTCCACTTAGTGAAGTATATGCAGTGATTGCATAGGTTCCGGCCACTGAAAAATCAGCAGTACCTGTAAAGTTGTAGAAATAAGAAAAACCGGGAGCTATCGTATCCGTAACATTTTCAGTTACCGGGGTTCCGCCGTCGATCACATAACTGACATCAAATCCTGAAATGGAATCACTTCCAAAATTGAATATCTCAACACTTACCACTTCGGTAGAAGACAAGAGGGAGCAGGAAGTAGTCGGAGAGGTGATGGAGAATACGCCGGCATCAGCAGCTGCGGGTTCATATAATTCCACATCATCCAGCATCCACCAATAGTCATAATCACCAATATAATTAAATCGAAGGGATACGGTGGATTGACCTGCGGCATAAGCAGTAATATCGATGTCTACCATATCAGGATTTGGCGTTGCCTGTCCTTGTGATAAACCGGAGCTTGCATCATACACTTCTGTCCAGCTTGATCCGTCATTACTAACATAAACTTTTGCAGATTCAGCAAAGTGGTAGAGTAGTTGATTAAACCGGAGATGAACGACGGTGTAAAGGGAGCAATCAATACTTCCTGAAATGAGGTCAGCATCTTCTCCTGTCAGAGTTCCTCCTGCAGAATCACTGTCATAAACCATGTAGCCATTAGCAGCAGTGGTGCCATCTGAACTTAATGTGTCCAGTCCCGGGGTAGAGCCAACGTTATAAATTCCGGTTGTTGTCCAATGCCAGTTAACACCGTTGCCTGCATTGTCAATTGCCTGCCATCCGGCCGGGAGGCCGCCATTGAAATCCTCGGAATAAAAAGGAACTGCCTGAACCCGATTTGGGGTAGGAGTAGATCGGAACGACTTTGTTGCACCATTGTCTACAGGAGCCTGACTACCATGCCTATTCGCGGCGGAAAGGCAGTATGAACTCAGTACAAAGGCGAGAAAAATAAAAATACGGGTAGAATTTTTCATTTATTATTGGTTTTGGTGGTTTCAGGGTTTCAAATGTAGGAGTAAATACAAACAAGTCCAAACACAAGCCAGATAAGCTTTTCAACGTGTTTTTGTGCCTTGTCAAATTAGCAATTTTTTATTATAATTTGCCTTTTCCGGTTCTTCTTGAGATTTCTTAATATTTCAGACTGTTTCCTCCGCATAAGCTTCCATTGGTGGACAAGCACAGACCAAATTCCGGTCCCCGTAGGCATTATCAATACGTCCGACGGAAGGCCAGAATTTATTATCTGACAGATAAGGCAGAGGAAAGGCGGCCTTTTTACGTGAATAAGTATGTTCCCATTTATCAGCTGTCAATTCACGGACGGTATGCGGAGCATTCAACAAGACGTTGTCCTTTTTATCAGCAAGGTTTTTTTCGATTTCAGCTATTTCTTTTCGAATGGATATCATGGCTTCACAAAAACGATCTAACTCATCTTTTGATTCGCTTTCGGTGGGTTCTATCATCATCGTCCCGGGAACAGGAAATGACATGGTGGGAGCATGAAAGCCATAGTCCATGAGTCGTTTTGCAATGTCAATCACTTCAATACCTGCGGAATTTTTAAATGACCTGCAATCTGCAATCATCTCATGGGCAACACGGTTGTGGCTTCCTACATATAAAATTGAATAATGATTTTCCAAACGGGCCTTGATATAGTTTGCATTCAGAATAGCATAACGAGTGGCATCCGTAACACCCTGGCCTCCCAGAAGCCGTATATAGGCATAGGAGATAAGTAAAATACTGGCACTTCCCCAAGGGGCTGCAGAAACTGCAGGAATAGTACCTCCTGTTTTCACAAGGGCATGGGATGGAAGAAATGAAGCAAGATGTTTAGCTACACCAATCGGTCCCATACCCGGTCCACCTCCTCCATGAGGAATCGCAAATGTTTTGTGAAGATTGAGATGACAGACATCAGCTCCAATAGTTGCAGGATTTGTGAGCCCGACCTGAGCATTCATATTAGCCCCATCCATGTAAACTTGTCCGCCATTGTCGTGTACAATGCGAGTCATTTCTGTAATGCCTTCTTCAAATACTCCGTGAGTGGAAGGGTAGGTCACCATCAATGCTGCGAGGCTTTCTTTGTGCTCTTCAGCTTTTTGGCGGAGGTCTGCAATGTCAACGTTTCCCAAATCATCGCATTTCACCACCACGACTTTCATTCCTGCCATGACTGCGCTGGCTGGATTTGTACCATGTGCTGATGAGGGGATCAAAACAATTGAACGCTGCGATTGTCCACGGGAATGATGGTAGGCGCGGATCACCATCAAGCCGGCATATTCTCCTTGCGCACCTGAATTTGGCTGGAGTGAAACGGCATGAAAGCCTGTAATCTGGCAGAGATAATTTTCGAGCTCAGAGATCATTTGCTGATAGCCATCGGTCTGATCAATGGGAGCGAAAGGATGTATGGAGTTCCATGCCGGCCAGCTGAGGGGCATCATCTCAGTCGTAGCATTGAGTTTCATGGTACAGGAACCCAATGCAATCATCGAATGATTGAGGGAAAGATCTTTCTTTTCCAATGCAGCGATATAACGCAGCATTTGAGTCTCACTATGGTGAATATTAAAAACAGGATGGCTGAGGAAAGAGGAACTGCGTTTCAACATTTGTGGAATCACTTCCACTTGCTCCATTCCATTTAAAAAATCAGTTGTAGTTGAATTTTGCGAAGCAAAAATCTTCATGAGCTGCTCGACATCCTTCTCAGTTGTGGTTTCATCAAAACTGAGTGCCAGATGCTCTGCATCTACTAAACGAAGATTAATCTTTTGCTCCAGGGCCGCATGGTAAATCTTACCTGTGAATTTTCCGGTTTCAATATAAAGTGTGTCAAAATATACTTCATTCATCTGCTTGTAGCCGAGGCGGCCAAGTATAGATGCCGCACGATGAGTGAGTGAGTGTACCCTGCCGGCAATTTCTTTTAATCCTTTCGGGCCATGATATACAGCGTACATTCCTGCCATCACTGCCAGCAATACCTGCGCAGTGCAGATATTAGATGTTGCCTTGTCTCGGCGAATATGCTGCTCTCGGGTTTGTAAGGCCATCCTCAGAGCCCGGTTTCCGTGTGAGTCTACAGAGACTCCAATGATCCGTCCAGGCAATTCGCGTTTGTAACTTTCACGGGTTGCAAAAAAGGCAGCATGAGGTCCGCCATATCCCAGAGGAACTCCGAATCGTTGTGAATTTCCAAATACAACATCAGCTCCCCATTCTCCGGGAGGTACAAGCAGGGTGAGTGACAGCAAATCTGTAGCCACAGCAATTTGTATCCCGCTCTCTTTTGCACGTAAAATAAATTCTGAGTAGTCCTGAATCACACCGTTTTTTCCGGGGTATTGAAGGATCGCTCCAAAAAAGGATTTGTCGAATTTCACTGCGTTTGTATTTCCAATAACAAGTTCTATTCCCAATGGAGCAGAACGGGTTTTTAATACATCAATGGTCTGAGGCAGGCATTCGTCCGAAACAAATATTTTATTCGCATTCTGTTGAACAGCATCTTTAGAGCGGGAAGCGAAAAACATGTGCATCGCTTCTGCGGCAGCAGTAGCTTCATCCAATAGAGATGCATTTGCAATCTCCATGCCGGTGAGATCCATGATCATGGTCTGAAAATTCAGCAATGCTTCCAGACGGCCTTGTGAAATCTCTGCCTGGTAAGGAGTATATGCTGTGTACCATCCCGGGTTTTCAAAGATGTTCCTTTGTATTACACCGGGAACATGTGTTCCGTAATATCCAAGTCCGATATAGTTTTTAAAGATCTTATTTTTTGAAGCAATACTCCTGAGCTCCTGAAGGAATTCAGTTTCGCCAATAGCCGGCCAGCTTAATTCGTTTTTAAGTCGTATCCCGGAGGGAACGGTTTCGTCAATCAACTGCTCAATAGATGATACACCAATCTCCTTGAGCATGAGTTGGAGCTGTTTTCCATCTGGTCCTATGTGGCGGGAAGTGAAATTTGTAGAAGACATTTTAGGTTAATTTTATGCCCGCAAATGTAGTGAATATTGATCGTGTTAGGTGGGTATTCCCCGATGCTTTTTTAAGATTTCTTTCTCTATTTGAATCAATTTATTGTAGTTTTGGAGCATACAGATAACCTTCCCCTATGATTCGAAAGCTTCTTTTCCTGTCAGCAACATTTTTTCTGACTTTGCAGGTTTTTGCTCAGGACACGCTTGTTTTGATGAATGGCCGTACGATTGCGGTCATGACAGTTGATTTGCTTGAATACCGCATTGCTTACCGGAAGATTCCAAAAGACTCAGGTAGTAAAACCACTGATTCTCAAACTGTGTCGGAGAAGCCTTCCAAGAAGAAAAAGCCTAAGATCAAGACCATGGATCCGGAAAGGGTTTTTTCCATTCAATACCGCGATGGAAGTGAGCGTATTATGTATATGCCGGATTCCCTCGATCCACTGGAATTTTCACAGGAAGAAATGCGCATGTTCATCAAAGGGGAACAGGATGCCACAAAGTATTACAAGAATAACCTGAATAAAGGCATTGGTTTTGGCCTCGGAGTGGGTGCCGGATTCCTGGGTTTTTATGGTCTGGTCGTCCCACCGCTCTACGCAACTATCATGGGGTCATTTACTCCCAATCTTGATAAAAGATTAAAAAAACAAAATGAACTCGAAGAATCCAAAATGATATTGGACAAGTCACTTTTGCCAGTGCTTCCGGTAGCGAAAGCAATTCCTCCGGATACTGACTCAGAGTATCAACTTGCTCTGAAAAAGTACGAATCAGAATTAAAAAATTATAATCAGGTGCAGAAGAATTATGAAAATGCACTGAAAAATCATCCAAGGCAAATCTCTTTCTCTGATACAAAATTCCTCGAACGAAACGAATACCGTTCAGGATATGAACGCAAAGCAAGGGATAGAAAGATCCGCAACGCCATGTTGAGTGGATTGGCCGGTTTCGTCCTGATCGCTGTGGGAATACCGATCATTTATTGAAAAGAGTGCTTCATACTTAAAGTAAATGCGATCAATGAATTCTACCACGTAGACCAGACAGATTAATCAGAAGGTGCAGGATATTAGAATCAACCCTTTCCGTACTTAAGCGGTCCCGTTGATATTTCATAAAACCCTTATTACTTTGCCTTTAATTTCACAGTTTTTTCGATTCCTGATTTTCAGGCATATTTTTATCGGGCTTTGCTCACTCGCCATTTTTCAGTCAACACGTATCATCAATCAATTTCCCCTTGAATTGACTGCCGGGTCTATTTTTGTTTCGTGTTCAACTATACTATATTATAACTTTCATCAGTATTCTCATCGTTTAAATTTTGCCTCATGGGCATTGATCAAGAGCTCTGTGCGTTTGCTTGGTTTAAGCACTTCGGAAATAATTCTTATGACCATTTCTCTGGTCGCTGTTTGCTGGTCTGTGATCTTTATTTCAGAGGAGATTTTTATCATTTTTGTAATCCTGCTTGTGATTAGTTTTTTCTACTCCGTCCCGGTTTTGTTCTGGAAGGGAAAAAAAGTACGTCTCCGGGAGAGTCTTCATTTTAAGCTCCCTGTGCTGGCCGTCACCTGGGCCATTATGACCGCAGTTCTGCCTTTATTGGAGGAGCACGTAACAATTGTCACAACATTGATGTCCGGTCAGGTATTTATGGTTGCCTTGTTGGTGTATGCACTCTGCATCCCCTTTGAAATGCGTGATTTGGATAGAGAAAAATCACAAGGGTTTCGAAGTATTCCCGGTGTATATGGGATTAAGGCGGCTAAATGGACGGCCTTCTTCTCGCTCTTCATTGGCATCTTGTTGCAAGTGTTGTTATTCTTTAAAGGGCACTATTCAATTTACACATTGCTCGCACTAAATGTATCATTCCTCTCATCCATGTTCGTGGTGCTGCTCTCTCCTAAAAAACCATCTAATTTCTATTGTAAATTTTATGTGGACGGGATGATGATCCTTCACTTTCTTTTTGTATTTGTATCTTTGAGCCTGCCATGAAAGAATATTCACCGGAAGTTTATACAGCACTAGTCAGACTGATCAGGGATGAGGATGAAGAGTCCAGAAAGTGGTTATTGGAAAATAACTGTCGGGAGTGGGTTGAATTCTGCGACGCTAATGATGGAGTGGAAAAGTCTTTTAAATGGTTAATGGAACATGGCCATCGCGAACTGGCGGCTGTAATTGACGCACTCTCCGGTACTGATAGTGCGAAAATATTTCTACTAAAATCCGGTCAACGTGAACTGGCTGCTTTTGTCGATGCCTGCAAGGGAAATAAAACAGCTGTGGCCTGGCTCATCCGTTTCCAGGAAAAGGGTTTGCTTCAGTTAGCGCATGAAGTATATATGCATAATAAAAAAGAAGCCAAAAGCGGATTTTGGGGATTTTTAAATTTCGGAAATCCCTTTCGGTAATTTCGTCAGTATGAAACGAAAGCTACCGTTCGTTTCAGGATCCGGGTACAAAAGAATTTCTGATTCCATTCAATTTGCGTCACGCTCTTTGCGACTTTCGCGTTCTTGTCAGAAATATTTCTCGACAAAATAAATTTTCGGGAATTTGATAATAGCTTGATGGAGTGGCTTTGTTCTTTCAATCTTTTGGTGAAATTGGTAAATTACGCTATCTCGCCAGGACAATTTACTGAACTCAAAAGTATAACTGAAGTTTTAAAAAAAAGCATGACCTTCGCCTCGGGTTAAGAATTTATTACGCCGATACAATGAATTATAAAAATACACTAGAATTTGCTGAGCAGATGGATATGAAAGATCCATTGCGTGCATTTCGTGAGCAATTTTATCTGCCGCAAATGAACGGTAAGGATGTTGTTTACCTCACCGGAAATTCCCTCGGCTTGCAGCCAAAAATAACACAGGATTATGTACTTCGGGAATTAGAAGATTGGGCTGTATGGGGCGTAGAAGGACATTTTCACGCAAGAAATCCCTGGTTCTCTTACCAGGACATCCTAACTGGTCAGTTGGCTGAATTGCTTGGGGCAAATACGGACGAGGTAGTATCCATGAATTCGCTGACCACCAACCTCCATTTATTGATGGTGTCTTTTTACCGTCCCACAAAATCCCGTTTCAAGATTTTATGTGAATACGATCTTTTTCCTTCGGATCTGTATGCCTTGCAATCTCAGGCAGCGTTTCATGGTTTTGATCCCGATGAAGCACTCATCGCACTCAAGGCCAGAGATGGTGAACATAACTTGCGAACTGAAGATATTATAAAATCAATCAGGGAGAATCAGGATTCACTTGCTACCGTCATGCTTGGTGCTGTGAACTATTATACCGGTCAGTTTTTTGAAATCGAAAAAATTGTTTTGGCGGCCCACGAAGCAGGAGCTACCGTTGGTTTTAACCTCGCGCATGCCACCGGAAATGTACAACTTCAACTGCATGATTGGGATGTGGACTATGCCTGTTTCTGCAGCTACAAGTATTTAAATTCCGGCCCGGGTGGAGTGTCCGGCATTTTTGTCCATCAACGGTTTGCCGACGACGACACTCTTCCGCGTTTTGCCGGATGGTGGGGAAATGACCCGGAGACTCGTTTTAAAATGCCCCGTAAGTTCGAACCCGCTACTGGTGCACGTGCTTGGCAGCTAAGTAATGCCCCGGTGCTTTCAATGTCCGCTCTGAAAGCGTCTCTTGACATTTTTGAAAAGGCAGGATTGCAAAACCTGGATCAAAAAAGTAAATTGCTGACTGGTTTTTTGGAATTTATTATCGACGAATTAAACCGGAAGAAAAAGGAGGGGGGAAAAGAAGAAGTGATACAGATAATTACACCAAAGGATCCTGCACATCGCGGATGCCAGTTGTCGCTCATCATGAAAAATAATGGGAAAGAGGTATATCAGAAATTAATGCAGGCAGGTGTCATAGTTGACTGGCGGGAACCGGATGTGATGCGCGCCGCACCTGTTCCTCTCTATAATTCATTTATGGATGTGTTTAGTTTTGGACAGCATTTACAGGATCTTACCTGAGTATCATAGGTAATTTTCACCTTTTTAATAATCGAGAAAGAATAATAGTATGGCAAAAGAAAAAGCAGTAAAAAGTATCATGATCCTGGGAGCCGGACTTGTTGGAAGTTTGTTGTCGATTTATCTGGCGAAACGAGGATATAAGGTAAGTATCTATGAACGCCGCCCGGATATGCGCAAAATCGAGATGTCTGCAGGGAAGTCCATCAACCTCGCTTTAAGCGATCGTGGTTGGAAAGGATTGAAAGGTGTTGGTATTGAAACACAGATTCGCAAAATTTCAATTCCGATGCATGGACGGATGATCCATGGCCTCGATAATTCTTTGACTTTTCAAGCTTATGCCGGAAAAGGTCAGTCCATTTACGCCGCTTCCCGAGGTGTTTTGAATGCAGAAATGATGAACCTTGCGGAAAAAAATGGTGTGAGTATTTTCTTTAATGAACGCTGCATAGGAGCAGATCTGGATAAAAAAACTGCACGTTTCGAGAATCAGGTGAAGAATGAAGTCACAAAGGTGGAAAGTGATCTGATCTTTGGAGCCGACGGTGCATTTTCAGTTGCCCGTTTGAATATGCAGTTGGGAACAGATCGTTTTGAATATTCTCAGAGTTATTTGGATCATGGCTACAAAGAGTTGCTTATTCCTGCAGGTCATGGCAACAAATTTCTCATGGAAAAAAATGCGCTCCATATCTGGCCGCGTGGTGGCTACATGCTCATTGCACTTCCCAACCTTGATGGTAGTTTCACATGTACACTTTTCTTTCCTTTCAAAGGGAAAGATTCCTTTGAGACGATAAAAGATAAAAAACAATGCCTGAGTTTTTTCAAACGGGTGTTTCCGGATGTGGTTCCACTCATGCCCGGACTTCTTGAAGACTTTTTTAGTAATCCCACCGGTTCATTAGTTACCGTGAAATGTGCCCCTTGGACCTTTCAGGATAAGGTCTGTCTGATCGGTGATGCCGCCCACGCGATTGTCCCTTTTTACGGACAAGGAATGAATTGCGGATTTGAAGACTGTACAGTACTCGAGGGCCTCATGAATAAATTCAAGGATGATTGGAAAAAAATTCTTCCAGAATTTGAACGCTCACGAAAAGCTAATGCCGATGCTATTGCAGAATTGGCAGTGATGAATTTTATTGAGATGCGCGATAAAGTAGGGGACCCGAAATTCCTGCTACGGAAGAAAATCGAAGCTCATGTACACAAAAAGCATCCTAAAAAGTGGCTCCCATTATATTCACAGGTAACTTTCAGTCATATCCCATATTCAAAAGCATTGAGTAATGGTTTGAAGCAGGATGCTATCATGGATGAGGTAATGAAAATGAAAAATATCGGGAAAAAGTGGAATTCCACTGAAGTGGAAAAATATATTTTGAAGAAAATATCCTGATACGATTAGTCTCTTTTTTCTTGAGTTTCTTTGAGCTCAGTGCCTGGATTTGTTTCCCTTCAATCTTGTAAAAACGGATTGTGTTTTTTTTCAAAGCCAATCGTAGTGGAAGGTCCATGCCCTGAATAAATTTTTACAGTATCCCCTAAAGGAAGAAGTTTCTCACGAATGCTCCGTAATAATTCCTCGTAATTTCCACCGGGAAGATCTGTGCGACCGATACTGCCATTGAAAAGCACATCACCCACTATGGCAAATCCATCTGCTTCAGAATAAAAACTGATGCTTCCCTGACTGTGACCGGGAGTGAATAGCACGCTCAGTTCGGAATGGCCAAATTTAACACGATCGCCTTCTTTCAGGAGTTTGGAAGGAGCAGGAGAAGGTTCCGGATGTATACCCCAAACTTCCCCATAAACAGGAGCGGAATGTAAGAGGTCTACATCTGCAGCATGCATTTCAAGTGAAAGTCCATAGCGCCCTGAAACAAAATTATTTCCCAGCATATGGTCTATGTGGGCATGTGTATTCAGTAAGCCAACGGGTTTTAATTTATTTTCTTCAATATGTGCAGATAGAATTTTTTTTTCGTGCTCATCATAACAGCCCGGATCAATAATTAGCGCTTCTCCTGTTTCGTCCGACAGAATAAACGTATTTTCTTCAAAAGGGTTGAATGTGAACGAGCGAACTGTAATCATGCCACAAAAGTAATACAATCCGGCTTTTCTAACGAAGAGATTGCGATAAAACTCATTTTTTTCATCTGCATTAAATTGTATCGCAACCCTTTTCTCTTGCCGTGGAATTTGATTTTTTTAATCTCACCCATGGATAAAACCTTGTAAAATCTTCTTTCTAAATGGTTTCAAATCCGGTTTTTATCCTTAAAAAATCATACATTCGCATAGTATTCCGTTCAGTTAAAGAACTTTGTTTGTTGTATGCCTCAGCCAAAGTGTTCCTCCCTTTTACCTGCACTCAGCCGCTATCTGATTGTCGTTTTCTTTTTTCTTTTCAGTCTGAATAGTTCTGCCCAGTTCTACAACGGATATGAAATGCAGTTTGGCAAAAATCGTGTCCAATACGACCAACGTTTTTGGTCTTTCATGAGATTCAAAAACTTTGATACCTATTATTACCTCGGGGGACTTGAAATAGCTGCTTTCACCGGCAGGACAGCAGACAAGCACCTTGAAGACATAGAAAGGATTTTTGACTACAAACTCGATGGACGTATACAATTTATTATCTACAATAAACTAGGGGATGCCAAGCAATCCAATATCGGCCTGCAAACCGACGAGACAAACAATAATACAGGAGGGCTTACACGCATCGTCGGCAACAAGGTCTTTCTTTATTTTACCGGAGATCATGAGAAACTCGCAGAGCAAATTCGAGCCGGTATAGCGCAGGTGCTTCTGGATCAGATCATGTACGGAGGAGATTTGAGAGAAAGAATACAGAATTCTGCCTTGCTGAATCTCCCCGATTGGTATCTCAGCGGCCTCATCTCTTATATCTCACGTGGTTGGGATGTTGACATTGATAATAAAATGCGTGATGGAGTTCTTACTAAGCGCTATCTGAAATTTAATCACCTTTCAGGACAGGATGCAGTGGTTGCCGGACATTCGATCTGGAAATTCATCGTCGATACCTATAGCGAGTCCTCTGTTTCAAACTTGCTTTATATGACCCGTATCAATCGCAATGTGGAAAGCGGATTTATGTATGTGTTAGGACAGAACATGAAGGAGCTTTCTTCGACCTGGCAGGAAGCTATGAGAAACAGGTACCTGAACAGTGACCAGGGGAGTGATAGCATCCCCGACAGAGGTATCGTGAAACGACCTAAGGCGCGACTTAATTATAATCAACTACGAAGCAGCCGCGATGGTCGCTACCAGGCCTATGTGAAGAATGACTTAGGTAAGTATAAAGTGATGTTATACGATGAGTCGAAGAAACGTACCCGTCGTATTCTGAAAAGTGGTTACCGTTCGTATTCCCAGGAAACAGATGTCTCATTTCCTTGCCTGGCATTTCATCCCAGTGGTGAACTGCTTGCAATCATCCGTGAGAAAAAAGGATTTTTGTGGATGGGAACCTATACTCTCGCGAATCACAAATACGAAGAAACAAAACTCTTTAACTTCGAGAAAGTACTCGATTTTGCGTATTCTGACGATGGGCAATCTCTTGTGATCTCCGGTGTCCAAAAAGGCCAAAGTGATATTTTTGTATTCAATCTCCGCACCCGGACTTATCAGCAAATCACCAGAGACTTTTATGATGATTTGCATCCGCGCTTTATTAATAATTCCACTGCCATAGTGTTCTCTTCAAACCGGAAAAATGACACACTTAATGCGACCGTTTTGCCCTTGCTGCCTGAAAATAATAACATGGATGTTTTTTATTATGACTACAAAGGGAATTCAAACGTGTTGAGAAGAATCACCAATTCTCCCAATTATAATGAAACTCAACCCATGCCTTATGATGAAAATAATATTGCCTACCTGAGCGATGAGAGTGGAGTAGTGAATCGATACCTTGCTCATCTCGACAGTGTATTGGCCTTTGTGGATACCACGGAACATTACAGAATGGTTGTAGATGTCTCACCCCAGTCTAATTATTCACGGAATATCCTTCAGCATGATGTCAATTCTTCGAAAAGCCGTGTGAGTCAGATTTTTTATGACAAAGGCAAGACTAAATTGTTCAGCGAAAGAATTCCTGATCCCCGGCTTTCTTCAGTACAATTGCCCAAAACACTTTACAGGAATGAACAGATAAGGGCGATTGAAACTGCAGCTGTAAAGTTACCGGCCCCTAAAAAACCGGATGAAACCACCGACAGCATTATAGCCCCGCCTGTGGATACGAATGTTGTAGATATAGAGAATTACGTTTTTCAAAGCGACTTTCCAAAATCGATGAGTAAGAAGGAAAAGAAGCGGGAGAAAGAGAAGGCATTTATTGCCGCCTCCATAAATGAAGAAACAAAGACTGAAGGAAATGATTCATTATTGCAACCCTTACCCAAACAGAGAAATTACGAAACCGCATTCTCATCAAATTATTTTGTGGGGCAGCTTGATAATACACTCCTCAATCAATCCTATCAATTGTTTACGGGTGGGGGAGCGATTTATTACAATCCCGGTCTGAATGGTTTCTTTAAGCTGGGAATCAGTGACCTGCTCGAAGATTATCGTATTACCGGTGGATTCAAGTTGGCCGGTGACCTGAATTCAAACGAGTATTTTCTAAGTTATGAAAATCTGAAGAATCGCTTTGATAAGGAAGTCTCTTTTTACAGGCAGGCACTTTTGCTTCCTCAATATGGCGCTAAGTTACATTCCCACGAAGTACGTTTCGGTGGGAAGTGGCCTTTCTCGGATATTACAGGACTGAGAGGTTCTGTTGCCTACCGCAACGACCGCCTTACTATTCTGTCCACTGATTTTATATCCCTTACTATTCCTCAGGAATATTTGCATTGGTTGAGTGGACGCATGGAATTTGTATTGGACAATACGCTGAGCACCGGTGTTAACTTGTACAATGGAACCAGAGGCAAATTCTTTGGGGAGTATTACAAACAGGCTAATGTTTCAAATACCGGCATGGTAATTCTTGGAACAGATTTTCGACACTATCAAAAAGTTCACAGGGATATTATCTGGGCAAATCGCTTTGCTGCCAGCACCTCTTTTGGAAAAGAAAAGTTGATTTATTACATGGGCGCTACCGATAATTGGATTGATCCAAAATTCAATAACGAAACTCCCATCGATTATTCCCAGAATTATTATTTTCAGGCACTGGCTTCCAATGTACGTGGATTTGATCAGAATATTAGAAATGGAAATACCTTTGCGCTTATCAATAGCGAATTGCGGGTACCCGTATTCAAATACCTTCTCAACCGACCAATCAGATCGGATTTCGTTCGAAACTTCCAGGTCGTCGGTTTTGGAGATGTTGGTACTGCCTGGAGTGGTTCTTCCCCGTATGACTCGACCAATGCACTTAATAACAGTACTGTTTCACAGCAACCATTTGTTATTACCCTCATCAGTCAGAACGAACCCATTGTAGGTGGTTTTGGTTTTGGATTACGAAGCAGGTTGCTGGGTTATTTCATGCGTGCTGACTGGGCATGGGGCGTTGAAAACAGGATAATTCAACCATACAAGTTTTACTTTTCACTTGGACTGGATTTTTGATATCAGCTGAAGAGGTTTATCATAAGCACATTCATCAAATATTATTTTCCGTTCGCAATAATAAATTTCTTACGAATCAAGACACAGCATGTTGAAAGAAAGAATAAAGACATTAGCAAAACAGTTTCATCCTGAAGTTATATCATTCCGGAGGCACTTGCATAAAAATCCTGAACTTTCCTTCAGCGAATTCAATACACAAAAATTTGTCGAAGAAAAATTAAAAGCATTTGGCATCAGGAATATAGTCCGCATGGCCAATACAGGTCTTGTCGCAATTGTTGAAGGGAAAAACCCGTCAAAAAAAACAATTGCCTTACGAGCGGATATGGATGCTTTACCGATCCAGGAAACAAACAAAGTGGATTATATTTCTTCCGTTCCCGGAGTAATGCATGCATGTGGACACGATGTACATACATCTTCACTTCTCGGGGTCGCAAAGATTCTGAATGAATTGAGTGCGGAATTCGAAGGCACAGTTAAATTTATTTTTCAACCGGGAGAAGAAAAACTCCCTGGTGGAGCTTCGATGATGATAAAAGAAGGTGTCTTGAAAAATCCAAGGCCTGATTCTGTCATTGGTCAGCATGTGATGCCTCAGATTCAGGCCGGTAAAATTGGAATCCGTAAAGGATTATATATGGCCAGCACAGATGAAATCTATGTTACGGTTAAAGGAAAAGGGGGCCACGGTGCGATGCCTCATCTTGGAGTGGATCCTGTTATGATTACTGCCCAGATGCTGGTCGCGCTGCAGCAAATTGTGAGTCGTGCAGCCAAACCTTCCCTGCCTTCCGTATTGTCATTTGGTAAAGTAATCGCAAACGGTGCCACGAACGTCATTCCTGATGAAGTAACACTGGAAGGAACCTTTCGAACATTAAACGAAAAATGGAGGGAAGAGGCTCATCAGCTCATGAAAAAAATGGCGGAAGGAATTGCAGAGAGTATGGGTGGCTCTTGCGAGTTTAATATTGTACGCGGTTATCCTTTTTTAATCAATGACGAACAACTGACTGACAGGGTGCGAGCTTATTCGGAAGACTTTCTTGGAAAGGAAAATATTGAAGAACTTGAAATCTGGATGGCAGCAGAAGATTTTGCATTTTATTCCCAGCAAGCTCCTGCTTGTTTTTATCGTCTGGGTGTACGGAATGAATCAAAAGGAATAACTTCTTCCGTGCATACATCCACTTTTGACATTGATGAAAGTGCCCTTGAAACAGGAATGGGCCTGATGGCTTGGTTGGCTATAAAGGAGCTTGCAGATAAATAAAAAACCACAAGATGGAATCAGGAAATACCTGGATACACACCTTGTGGCTAAGTGTAATTTAAATTTTTATGCGTCGATCTTCGCGTACTTCGCGTTTTTCTCGATAAACTCACGGCGCGGCGGAACATCATCACCCATAAGCATGGAGAAAATCCGGTCAGCTTCAGCAGCACTGTCAATGGTTACTTTGCGGAGGGTACGTGTTTCAGGATTTAAAGTAGTTTCCCATAATTGTTCCGCATTCATTTCTCCAAGACCTTTATACCGTTGTGTGTGTACGCTCTCTTCTTTGCCTTCTCCGGCAAGTTGTTTAATGGCAGCAACACGTTCTTCATCGTTCCATGCGTAGGTTTGCTCTTTCCCTTTTTTAAGCAGGTAAAGTGGAGGAGTGGCGATGTACAAATATCCTTCTTCAATCATCTCTTTCATGTGACGGAAGAAGAAGGTGAGAATAAGCGTAGTAATGTGACTACCGTCAACGTCGGCATCACACATGATAACAATTTTGTGATAACGGATTTTGTCCATATTGAGCGGACGGCCTTCTTTACTTTCGTCGCGGAATACACCCATCGCGGTAAAAATGTTCCGGATTTCCTCGTTGTCATAAATCCGGTATTCCATCGCTTTCTCAACATTGAGGATCTTACCTCGCAGTGGAAGAATCGCCTGAAATCTTCTGTTTCTTCCTTGCTTGGCTGTTCCGCCGGCAGAATCTCCCTCAACAAGGAACAATTCACAGGCCTCAGGATCATTGTCAGAGCAATCTGAAAGTTTTCCGGGCAAACCGCTGCCGCTTAATACATTCTTCCGCTGAACCATTTCACGCGCCTTACGGGCAGCATGACGGGCGGTAGCTGCAAGAATTACCTTATCAACAATTGTTCGTGCTTCACGGGGATGTTCTTCAAGATAATGGGTAAGCATATCGCTTACCGCCTGATCAACCGCTCCCATAACCTCACTGTTACCCAGCTTGGTCTTGGTTTGTCCTTCAAATTGCGGTTCCTGGACTTTAACGGAAATGATTGCAGTCATTCCTTCGCGAAAATCATCTCCGCTGATTTCAAATTTTAGTTTATCCAACTGTCCCGATTTGTCCGCATAGGATTTTAAGGTACGAGTCAGAGCCCTGCGAAATCCTGCAAGGTGTGTTCCACCTTCATGGGTGTTGATGTTGTTTACATAAGAGTGAATATTCTCATTGAAAGAAGTGTTGTACTGCATGGCTACTTCCACCGGAATACCATTACGTTCCCCTTCCATGTAAATCGGTTCAGGAATTAGTTTTTCACGATTTGCATCCAGATAGGTGACAAATTCTTTTAAGCCTCCAACACTGTAGAAAGAATCATGCGGATGTTGTCCATCAGCATTTACTTCACGCTCATCGGTAATGTTGAGCCGGATTTCTTTATTCAGGAATGCTAATTCACGTAAGCGGGTAGCCAGAGTATCGTAATGATAAACACCACTGCTAAAAATAGAGCTATCAGGTAAAAAAGTCACATCCGTTCCATGACGATCGGTCTGGCCTACAAGTTTAACAGGGTAAAGTGGTTTACCGCAGGAATATTCCTGAATGTGTTTCTCACCATTTCTGTAGATTTCTACTTTTAAATGGGAGGAAAGTGCATTCACACAGGATACACCGACTCCATGCAGTCCGCCGGAAACTTTATACGAATCTTTGTCAAATTTTCCTCCGGCATGTAATACAGTCATCACCACTTCAAGTGCGCTTTTCTGTTCCTTTTGGTGAAGTTCAGTGGGAATACCACGACCATCATCTTTTACGGTAACGCTATTATCCGGGCGAATAAATACATCAATGTTCTTACAATGTCCTGCAAGCGCTTCGTCAATAGAATTGTCCACAACCTCGTATACGAGGTGATGAAGCCCTTTAAAGCCGATGTCACCAATGTACATCGCAGGTCGTTTACGCACTGCTTCGAGGCCTTCCAGTACCTGGATGCTGTCTGCAGAATATTCTTGCGTTGTGTTATTCGTCTTGGCTGGAGTGATGTCTTCGGATTTTTCCACCTGTTCTTTTGTCAATTCGGTCATTTTTTTGGATAAATATTTTTTCCCCTCCCCCGTATCTCAGCCCTTAAGAAAAGGTCCGGATTCTAAAAAAGCTGATAGTTTTCTTACCAGCTTGCATAGTTTGTAAATCTACAAAATTCGCTCCTCTTTAACAAGTGATTTGAACTATAAAATTCATTATTTACGTACAAAGAAATGAACCAAAATATCGAGATAATGTACTGAAATTCAGCATATTGAAAATAGTTCGTAAAATAGTCCGGATTGAATTTTCCAGGATCAGTATTCGGGCATTTTCAGAACAAAAAATCAGGTAAAAATTTGATTGAAAAAGGTGTCCGGAATAGCAAATTTTTAGTCCGGTGAAAGAAGAAAAAATGTGATATTGAATTATCAATATTCAATTTCCAAATCAAATTGATTTTTCATTTCATTCAACATCGGATTTTTCTCAGCGAGCTTTTTAAACTTTTCAGAAGGTGTATAAGGAACTAAACCGGACTTATCGCCAAGAACAACCTGTACATTAAATTGAATTGAATAGTTGGATAGTTTTTTTCGTATGAAGCTCAAGAGCTCCGCTTTCTGTTCATTCATGTCGATCTCTACAGCAGCACTGTCTACCTTGAAATTTATTTGGATGTTATCGACGAGCTCGGGTTTTCTTTTTATCAATGCTGCATGAAGTGTCAGACGCCCTTCTTTTTGAAGCCGGGTGGCATATTGATTCCAGACTTTGAAGAGATCCTCCTGTGTAAAATCCACTGTTGAATTGGGTTCCGCCTTAGAAAGTACTTCAGGAGTTTTCACTTCCTGTTTGCTGTTAAGAGTTCCTGTAATTGAAATGGATTTTCTTCCACTACCGGGATTGATCGGCTTTTTTTCAGGAGTCACCGGCAAACTTGCCGATGATGCAGCTATAGGAGCTTGAGTACTTGCATTCGATGGAACAACAGTTGCAGTTGCCGCGGGGATTGATTCCGGCTTTGTCGCAGTTGATGCGGCCTTCTCAATCGTATTCAGTACTGGTTCAACTTTTTTTTTGACCGGTTCAACAGTAGTGTCACCTGCCTGGTTGAGCATGCAAAGTTTCATCAGTGCAAGTTCTACATGGAGCCGTTGATGTTTCGCGGCTTTGAACTGATAATCAGTTGTGCTTGAAATTTCCAGTCCGCTGAATAGCCAGGGCAAACTACAGGCTCTTGATTGAACCTTGTACTTTTCTCGAATGGAGGGACTCACTTCAAGTAAAGGAAGTGTTATCTCATCCTTGCAAACAAGTAAATCACGGAAATGTCCGGAAAGACCATTGATGAAATTGTGTCCGTCAAATCCTTTGTTTACGATTTCATTGTAGGTGAGGAGTGAAGCGGAAATATTACCTGCATGCAATTCATCAGTAAGGCGGAAATAGTAATCGTAATCAAGGATATTCAGATTCTCAATAACCTGCTTATAGGACAGTTGGTTTCCGGCAAAACTCACTAACTGGTCAAAGAGACTCAATGCGTCCCTGAGAGCGCCATCGGCTTTCTGTGCTATGATATGCAAGGCATCTTCTTCGGCCTTTACATTTTCTTTAAGGGCAATTTCAGCAAGGTGGTGACTAATGTCTTCCACACTGATCCTGTTGAAATCGAAAATCTGGCAACGGGAAAGTATCGTAGGTATGATCTTTTGCTTCTCCGTTGTAGCAAGGATAAAAATGGCGTGTGCAGGTGGTTCTTCAAGTGTTTTTAAAAATGCATTGAATGCACTGGCACTTAACATGTGTACCTCGTCGATGATATATACTTTGTACTTGCCAAGTTGAGGAGCGTATCTTACCTGATCAACAAGTGCACGGATATCTTCCACCGAATTGTTTGAGGCTGCATCCAACTCATAAATATTCAATGAACGTCCTTCATTGAATGCCATGCAGGAATCACATGCATTGCATGCTTCCACATTCTCCGTAAAAGCATGACAATTGATTGTCTTCGCCAGGATGCGGGCCGTGGTGGTTTTACCTACGCCGCGGGGCCCGGTAAAAAGATAGGCTTGTGCAAGGTGATTGGTCCGAATAGCATTCTTCAGTGTCGCCGTGATAGAAGGTTGTCCGACTACTGTATCAAAGGTTACCGGGCGATACTTCCGGGCTGAAACGATAAATTTTTCCATTGTGATTAGTATGAAACAAAGATAAGAGAAGGGATGGTTTATATGCGACAGTTGTATAATTTATACTGTATAAATCATGTTTTTTTCTGCCTGATTTATTCTCTGATGAAAGAAGCAATTGACTTCTCCTGTGATCCCTGCTATTCGTGTGATTCAAATGGCCTCACCTCCTGTAGACTGCATCTGTAGCGGATCTTGCTTTAAAGTTTTCAACAAACACGACTACTTATCAACAAATACGGGCTTTTAAGTGTAAAAACTTGCAAGGGCTGATTGCTGAAGCTATTTTTGGCATTGTCATTTAAACCAATCACTAAAAACAATTAGCAATGAACAAAGCTGAATTGATCGATGCAATGGCTTCAGAAGCCAAGATCACCAAAGCAGACGCAGGTCGCGCTCTGGAAGCATTTATGACAGTTACCTCCAAGACTCTGAAAAAGGGTGAGCGCGTTGCGCTGGTAGGTTTCGGAACTTTCTCTGTAGCAAAACGTGCTGCTCGTAATGGTCGTAACCCACAAACAGGAAAGCCGATTAAAATTGCTGCAAAGAAAGTAGCAAAATTCAAGGCAGGAGCTGAACTTTCTTCAAAAGTGAAGTAATCCTCCGAAAGAAGATCAAAAGCCCTGCAATTTGTGGGGCTTTTTTTATTTATGACCTTCCAATTGAAAGCTGGGCAATTTTTCGTACCTTTGCACCACGTTCGCTCTGAGACATGTTCTCCTTTGATTAAAATTTCCGCGACGGACATCCCCATACTAATTTATATTTATAATTTATGTCATTCGATAAACTCGATCTTATTGCACCCATACGTCAGGCACTCCTCACGGAAGGGTATGATAAACCAACACCTATCCAGGAACAAGCAATTCCTGTCATTCTTGAACACAAAGATTTATTAGGTTGCGCACAAACAGGCACAGGCAAAACTGCCGCCTTTGCCATTCCAATCCTTCAATTGCTCCAGGGCGAAACCAGGGAAGGGAATCACAAAAGAGTAGTAAAAGTACTTGTTCTTACCCCTACACGTGAACTTGCCTTGCAAATAGGCGAAAGCTTTACCGCTTATGGAAGAAATCTTCCATTGAGAAGTCGCGTCATCTTTGGTGGAGTACCACAAAAAGCCCAAACAGATGCATTACGTGCAGGAGTTGATATTCTGGTCGCTACTCCGGGCCGATTACTGGATTTGATGGATCAGAAATTCATCAACCTCCAGGATGTTAAGTTTTTTGTTCTGGACGAAGCCGATCGAATGCTCGATATGGGTTTCATTCATGATGTGAAAAAAATCATCCAGAAATTACCGGTGAAAAGACAAACTTTGTTCTTTTCCGCGACGATGCCTCCTGAAATTGTTAAACTCGCATCAACAATTTTGACTCATCCTGTGAAAGTGGAAGTAACTCCGGTTTCTTCTACAGCTAATACTATCCAGCAGGCAGTTTACTTCGTGGATAAATCAAACAAGAAATCTTTGCTTGTACATATTTTAAAAAATGATAAGGTCACTTCAGTGCTGGTCTTTACAAGAACCAAACACGGTGCAGACCGGGTTGCAAAGGATTTAAAGAAGGCGGGTGTGGAGGCTGAGGCCATCCATGGAAACAAATCCCAAAATGCCCGCCAGCGTGCTTTGAGTAATTTCAAAGCAGGAAAGACAAGGGTAATGGTCGCTACAGATATTGCTGCACGTGGAATTGACATCGAAGATCTTTCGCATGTGATCAACTACGAATTGCCCAATATTCCTGAAACATACGTACATCGTATAGGAAGAACCGGCAGAGCAGGAGCAAGTGGAATTGCGCTTTCATTTTGTGATGCGGAAGAAAAAGAATACCTGAAAGATATTCGTAAACTTATCAGCCGGGATATTCCTATCGTTGATGAACATCCTTTTCCGATGCTGGATCATAATCCTCCTGCTAAAAAAGAGAAATCACATCACAATCACGCTCCGAAGCGCGATAAAGCAGGGCAGGGCGGAAGACCGGCAGTTCGTTGGTCACGTAAGCCTTCCAGCCAGAAAAAATCAAGTTGAGATTGAAGAATTATTTGTGGACTTTTATTCTCCGCGAAATTCTGGCTTTCGTTTTTCCAGAAAGGCCTGAACTCCTTCTTTATAATCGTATGTAGCTCCTGCTTCGTCTTGCAGCTTTTCTTCCTGTTTAAGCTGCTCTTCAAGTGTATTATTGAAAGAACTGTTGAGGAGTCTTTTTGTCAGAGCGATGCCGCGAGTCGGCATCGTCGACAATGTCGTTGCAATAGAAAACGCTTCTTCTGTCAGTTTATCATCCTCACACACTTTGTAAATCATTCCCATCGATAAAGCATCCGCTGCGTTTACTTTATCTCCGAGCATCATCAGGGCGGATGCTCGTTGCCATCCTATCAGCCGTGGAAGAAAAAAAGTTCCGCCACTGTCAGGGATTAAGCCGATTTTACTGAAAGCCTGAATGAAGGACGCGCTCTTTCCTGCAATGACCACATCGCAGCATAAAGCGATATTGGCTCCTGCGCCGGCAGCCACTCCGTTCACTGCGCAAACAACCGGTTTTTGAAGATTTCTGATTTTACGGATCACGGGATTATAGTGTTCATCAACGATGCGTCGAATGCCCGGACCTTCAGGGTCGATGGCTTCTGATAAATCCTGACCTGCACAAAATGCTTTCCCTGCACCGGTGATAAAAACAGCACGAACACTGGTATCATCGGCCGCTTCGTCCAAAACTTCCTGCAACTGCAGTGCCATCTCCCGGTTGAAGCTGTTGAATTTATCCGGCCGGTTGAATCGGATCTGAGTAATTCCTTTCTCAGTAGTATGAAGGATAAATGTATTTGCCATGATAATTTTTAGCTCGTTCAAATTATTAATTCTGCCTGATTGTATTCGTGCAAAATACAGATATTAGTGGCATTTAAAATAATCAAAGGGTTCCAGGCAATCTTCACATTTGTAAAGTGCTTTGCAGGCAGTGGATCCAAATTGACTTACCAGCTGTGTGCGTGCAGATCCGCACCGCGGACATGCCACTTTTTTAGGGTGCATAGTCAGCAAGGATTTATCCTGACTTGTTTTTTCGGGTGGAGCAATTCCATATTGCCGGAGTCTTTCATTCGCTTCCTCACTCAGCCAGTCCGTCGTCCACACCGGTGAGTAAACCATTTTAATTTCGACCTGCGCAACTCCTGCTTCTTTTAATTTTTCTATGATATCATTTTCAATTGCTTTCATAGCCGGACAGCCACTGTAGGTTGGTGTAATCATCACCGTTACCTTGTCTCCCTCAATGGAAATATCTCTTGTGATACCCAGGTCAACAATGCTGATTACCGGAATTTCCGGATCCGGAATCTCCTTTAAAACAGACCAGACGGCTTCCTTTTGTATTGTCATGTGTTGAGTTTCTACTTACCAGCTGGCGCCGGGAAAAGTACGAGGCAAATATTGCATCTCGGCAAGCAGGTGGCCGAGTTGTTCGGTGTGCTTTCCTTTGCGACTACCGCTAAGCATAAATACATTTTCCGGAACTGAGATGTTTGCCATCGTGAAAGTCTCCTTTACTTTCTCCATAAAGGGACCGCAAAGTGTATTCAGATCCGGTGCGATACCTTCGGAAATAAGAGCTTTGTCTGTATCATCCATATCGAAAAGATCTCCTGTAAATCGCCATAGTTCTGCCACTGCCTTTTCAAGTCGTTTTTTACTTTCCGTGGTTCCGTCACCAAGTCGTATGATCCATTCAGCGCTATGACGCAGATGATAACTCACTTCTTTCAGCGATTTTTCTGCCAGTGCAGAAAGTGTTTTATCCTTGCTCTTCGACAATGCCGGATAAAAATAATAATGGAATGCACTGAGCAGGAATTGGCGCAACATCGTCTGCGCAAAATCACCGTTAGGCCGTTCAGCAAGCAGAAGGTTTTTAAATTCCCGTTCGTTTCGTAAAAATGCAAGGTCATCTTCAGTGCGTCCCGCTCCTTCAAGTTCTGCGGCATAGGTAAAAAATGCACGTGCCTGTCCTATGAGATCCAATGAAATATTGGTAAGGGCGATGTCTTCCTCGAGAATCGGGCCATGTCCGCACCATGCGCTCAGTCCTTGACCGGATATCAGCGGAGTATCTCCCAAACGAAGACAGTATTCGAATAATGGTAATTTAGGTTTTGAATTCATGAATGGAAAAGAGATTTAACGATCTTATGGATCATCTTATTAAATACTTTATGAGCTTGATTATTCAAAAGTGGCACCCGGTGTTTTATAAAAATTGGGGTGGCGGTAGATTTTGTCATTGGCAGGTTCAAAGAAGGAACCGGCATCTTCCGGAGAACTGGAAGTGATGTTTTCGGATAATACCACCCAAATGCATGTTGCTTCGTTTCTGCGTGAATATACATCCCGCGCATTCTGAAGCGCCATCTCCTTGTCCGGTGCATGCAGGCTTCCGGCATGTTCAAAAGATGCACCACTTCTTTTTTGTGTGAACACTTCCCATAAGGGCCATTCGTTCTTACTCATTTTTATTTGTTTTTACTGAATTATTATTTTCTAATTCCGGTACAATTTTTTTCCGGCTAATGAAAGAGTATACAGATTGACTCAGGCTGCAACAACTTTCCCGGCCTTCTTTGCAGCATAGGCAATCGCTGCTTCTCTTACCCAGGCACCTTCTTCGTGAGCGTCTTTTCTGGCTTTCAATCTTTCGTGATTGCAGATACCATTCCCGCGAATCACTTCGTAAAATTCATCCCAGTTGATTTCTCCGTGTTCATAATGCTTAGTAACCGGATTTAATTTTAATTTTTCATCAGGAATTTTCAGTCCTATATTTTCGGCTTGTGGTACAGTGCGGTCAATAAACCGTTGCCTGAGTTCGTCGTTCGAATATTTTTTTATTTTCCAGCGCATCAGTTCTTCAGTGTTCGGAGAATCTTTGTCGGAAGGGCCAAACATCATAAGGGAAGGCCACCAGAAACGGTTTACTGAATCCTGTGCCATTGCTTTCTGCTCAGGTGTTCCATTCATGAGTGTCGCAAGTATCTCATAACCTTGTTTATGATGAAAATTTTCTTCTTTGCAGATACGTATCATCGCACGGGCATAGGGTCCATAAGAACATTTTGCCATCGCTGTCTGGTTCACAATTGCAGCACCATCCACTAACCATCCAATGGCACCCATGTCGGCCCAGGACAGAGTAGGGTAATTGAAGATGCTGGAATATTTAGCTTTTCCTTGAAGCAACTCATCAACCATTTGATCGCGGCTAGTTCCCAGGGTTTCCGCTCCGCTGTAAATGTATAATCCATGACCTCCTTCATCCTGAACTTTTGCAAGTAACACTGCTTTACGGCGTAAGCTGGGAGCACGCGTAATCCAGTTTCCTTCCGGTAACATTCCCACTACTTCAGAATGCGCATGCTGGCTCATGATTCGGAGCAACTGCTTCCGGTAACGCTCAGGCATCCAGTCTTTCGGCTCGATAATTTCTCCCTTCTCGATACGTTCGTTAAAATGTTGCTCTTTTTCTTTCTCAGTAAGTTGGTTCATTTTCTGTTTTTTTCCGGTTTTCTAAATTAAGAAATCCTCATGGTTAATCCATGATAAATATCACGCGAATCAGATCTGATTATAATCGCCTCGCCAACGGCTGATTGATTTTATTATTTCTTCAGACGAAGTCTGACGCTCTGCACAATCCCTGGCCAATTCTACAAATTCACTATCAGGTGCATACCTTAAGCCAAGTGTTTGCCTTGCATGAATACGGCTGTCCAGTGGCTTGCCGGTAAGCATGAAGTGCCTCAGGTTTTCTTCTGATCGAATGATCCTTTCCTGTAAACGAAGTGTGAAGTAGCGGAGGAATCCGAACATGATCAGCAGGCAAATATTTGAACTAAGTAACAAGGCGGAGGGATAAAGATAGCTTCCTGATTCAAGTGAGAGGTCGAAATACATCAATGCGCCCCCGGTATTGATAAGGATTATACCTAAAAAAACCCCATAAAACAGCCAATTTGACTTTCGGTGATTTGAATAACTTTGTTTTTTCATGTGAATAAAGGATTAATTCTGCAAAATTAAGGATTTGCCCTGTGTCAGACAAATGATCTGCTTTTGGAAGGTATCAATTATTTTAACGTACTTGCCGTACTCTCATTCTATGTCTGATTCACGGAAAAGGGTTATTGTATCTGTTGTAAGTGACCTGGTGAGCGACCAGCGTGTTCACCGCACGGCGCTGGCCTTAAGTCGCAAAGGTTTGAAAGTCACCCTTGTTGGAAGAAAATTGAAATCAAGTCTTCCTTTAAACAACCGTGATTATACCGTCCGGCGCTTCCGCCTTTGCTTCGAAACCGGTCCATTCTTCTACCTGGCATACAATATCCGTTTGTTTTTCTTTCTCCTCTCCCATAAAGTGGATATCCTGGTTGCGAATGACCTGGATACATTGCCTGCTAATTTTTGCATCGCTGCGATTAAAGGGGCGACTCTCTATTACGACAGCCATGAATATTTTACGGGCGTTCCCGAATTAACCCGCCGGCCACGTGTTCAAGCTATCTGGAAATGGATGGAAAAAAGAATGCTTCCAAAACTGCAACATGTGTACACTGTCAATGAATCCATTGCAGATCTTTATCATAAGGAATATGGAATTCATCCTGCCGTGATCCGGAACCTTCCGATACGGGAAGAAAAACCTGCGCCCAATAAAACACGCAATGAGCTCGGACTTCCTGCCGGTAAAAAACTCCTTCTGTTCCAAGGGGCGGGTATTAATATTCAACGCGGAGCGGAGGAGATGGTCCAAGCCATGAAATTCCTGGATGACTTCATCCTTGTTTTTATAGGTAGCGGGGATGTGATCCCTGACCTGAAAAACGAAGTGGAAAGACTTCATTTGCAGGAAAAAGTTTTTTTCTTTCCGAAGTTGCCACTCGAAGAACTGAGACAATACACGCGTTTGGCGGACCTTGGACTGAGTCTTGACAAGGACACCAATATCAATTACCGTTTCTCACTTCCGAACAAGCTTTTTGATTACATACAGGCAGGTGTTCCTGTGCTTGCCTCCGATCTCCCTGAAATCAGAAAGGTGATGGAAACGTACAATATCGGCAGACTCTTTTCTTCTCATGATCCGGAAAAGATTGCTTCGATAATTCTTGAAATGTTCAAAGATTCTTCACAGCTTGTACAATGGAAAGAAAATTTGAAATTTGCTGCTGAAGACTTGTGCTGGGAAAAGGAAGAAAAAAGATTGCTTGAAGTTTTTAAAGAAGTCCTCTGAGATGCGTGTGCATATAATTTCATTTGATATACCTTTTCCTCCCGATTATGGAGGAGTTATCGATGTGTTTTACAAACTGAAGGCGCTTCATGCAGAGGGGGTCCGTATCGTATTGCATTGTTTTGCTTATGGAAGGCCTGAGTCAGAAGAATTAAAAAAATACTGCGAACAGATTTATTATTATCCACGTCAAACGGCTAAATCACTTTTATTCAATACTCTGCCATACATTGTGCTGAGCCGTCAGTCGGAAGAATTAAAGATGAATTTATTGAAGGACGATGCTCCAATTCTTATGGAAGGCCTGCATTCGACTTATCTGTTGCCCGCTGAAGAATTAGCGAATCGAAAGAAAATTGTGCGTACCCATAATATTGAGCACGACTACTATGAAAATCTGGCGAGGGTGGAACGTAATATTTTTAAGCGTTATTATTTTTATAATGAAGCCGGAAAATTAAAAAAGTACGAGCAGGTTCTCCATCATTCCACTTCCATTGCCGCGATCTCTCCGAATGACAAGGACTATTATGCAAAGCTCTTTCCTTCTGTGCAATACATTCCTGCTTTTCATCCATTCGAAGAAGTGAAAATACTTCCGGGCAAATCGGACTTTGCATTTTATCACGGAAATCTTAGTGTAGGAGAGAACAACGAAGCTGCCATTTTTTTAGTACAAAAAGTTTTTGACTCCAATAAACACAAACTGGTCATTGCCGGTTCTAAACCCTCAGCGGAACTGGTGAAAGCTGTTCGCACCAACCCATCTGTTGAATTGCTTTCCAATCAGTCGCCTGAACAAATCTATGAGCTGGTGAGCCGTGCTCAATGCAACATTTTGCCAACCTTTCAATCAACCGGTATTAAATTAAAATTATTGGCCGCTTTGTTCAGCGGAAGGTTTTGCATAGTAAATTCTCCAATGGTTGCAGGCACAGGTCTGGCGGACTTGTGCATCATGGCAGATACTGCGGATGAAATGAAATCAAGATTGGACGAAGTGATGAATATGAGTTCATTTCCTCAGAAAGAGCAGGAACTTCGTAAGAATGTACTGTTGGAAAAATTTTCAAATCATGCCAATGCAACACTGATGATGAATTTACTCAAATAAAGCATTATAGCTGGTCTGCCATTACTTTAGAGTCCATCAATTTGCCATTGTCGCATTTTAATATCCTGGCCGGAAATTTTTCGATCAAGGTGTAATTGTGTGTTGCCATCAATACTGCCCGCCCGCTGCTGCTGATTTCCAACAGGAGTCTCATGATTCCTTCAGAAGTTTCAGGATCCAGGTTGCCCGTGGGCTCGTCCGCGAGGATCAACTCCGGGTCATTCAATAAAGCGCGGGCGATAACCACCCGCTGCTGTTCTCCTCCACTGAGTTCGTGAGGCATTTTAAATCCTTTGGTGGCTAATCCAACTCTTTCAAGTACTGCCAGGACACGTTCCTGCATGCGGTTTCTATCCTTCCATCCTGTAGCCTTGAGTACGAAAAATAAATTCGCATTGATCGAACGGTCCGTGAGCAATTGAAAATCCTGAAATACGATCCCCAACTTGCGCCTCAGGTAGGGGATCTTGCTTTCCTTCAGTCCAACCAGATCGAATCCCACAACTCTTGCTTCCCCTTCCACCAATTCAATATCTCCGTAGATCATTTTCAACAGACTGCTTTTTCCACTGCCGGTGCGGCCAATGAGATAGGCAAATTCACCCTTTTCTATTTCAAGATTCACATTCGACAAAACAAGATTCTTCGATTGAAAAATGTTGGCATTGCGGATGGAGATAATTGATTCAGTGGTTTGCATGTCAATGATTGCTGAGAATTGGTGTAAAATATAATCTGCTTTTCACTTTCCGTTATCGTGGCGATACCTGTAAATTTAGTTTTTGCATTTTTCCATAGGGCATATCACGGACCAATTCCAAAAATTCTGCCTCACGTTCTTTCAGACCAACTCTGGCAAGTGCTTTTTCCGGCCTGTCAACCCGGAAATATGCAAGTAAAGTAAAATCTTCATCACGCAATTGAACATAATCCGGTATGCGTGCTGTTCCTTTAACTTTTAAAATATACATGAACACAAATTTAGGAAAAGAAAAGGCCCGCCGGTTTTTTCGGTGGGCCTTCTTTCAACAATTATTCAAGGAATTTGTTAACGAAGTTTGATATTGAATGTTGCTCCATTTACTGTAATGGTACCATCATTATCACAAGCACCACTGCCATAGTCGAAGACACGAGTAGCAAGTCCAGTAGGCGTCAGTTCAAAGGTTCCTTCCTTGATCCAGCGGCAGTTCAATGCTACAACCAGTGCTTTGGTAATATTAGCAGTATAAGTTTTTCCTTCGAATGTAGTGCCACTTGCAGTTCCCGTGATGGCGTAAACGTCATCGGCCCAACCGAGCCAGCCCGTAGTGGATTCTCCGGAGGTCCATTCACGCTGTCTTTGTGAGGTCCAGTTCATGGTAGCGCCATTTTTATTCTGTAATTGTCCGTTTACGTCAATCGAGTACCAGAGATGCCCTTGGGCATTATGTCCCTGATTGGTCACAGTTTTTGTACCCATCACCTGGTACATGTTCGAGCTATCCCCGCCAACAAAATAATTTTGGAGGGTAGTAGTGATCACAGAGCCTGAATCCCGGTAATTGCCGGTATATGCGACATTAACGATCCCTTTTCGATAACGCCCGTCGGTGCAAAGACAAGAATAAGGGCCAAAGTTCACTACCACTGTGCCGCCCTGCCCGGTTGAATCCGGGGTGAGTGTTACACTTGCACAATTACTCAGCAATGAATTCTCCTGATCGCCTATGCGGTAGGTAGTAAGACCAGCTGATCCATTGTCCATGGCCTGGTTGGAAATTTCAAGTACATCATTAAAGCTGGCTTCAGCTAGTGAGTTGTCTTGCGCACTTTGTGTGTCAAATTCAAGTTCCGGGTCTTTTTCTTTCTTGCATGCATGAAACAACAGGAATGAAGATAGCAGAACACTGAGGCTTACAATTGGAAATAGTCTCTTTTTCATGGGTAGGGAGGGCTTTTAATGATTCTATCCTGTCATTGAATATACAACGCAGGATATAAAAATATATTATACTGTTCCATCTTAAAAATAGTTTCTACTGTTTAAAACTATGTTGGTAACTACGCGCCTTTTAAACCACTTGCGCAGGGCTTTCGAATAATTTTGCTGGAACCTCGTTTTATCTCAATCCAGCACTGCGCAAAAACATGTCGATCCGACTCATTTTTTTATTTGTATTTCTTTCTATCCAGGTATTTTCTCAAAAGACAGCGATTTATACATATCCGGAGCGCAGTTACGACCTCGGTCTGGATTTGTTCAGCAAGAAAAAATATGTCAGTGCGCAACTGGAATTTCAAAGGGTGCTGGATTCCGAAGCAAATATTTCCCTTGAAGCAAGGGGGAATTCCACTTATTATTATGCCGTATGTGCAGCAGAACTTTTTCATAAGGATGCTGAATTCCTGCTCCTGAATTTTATGGAATTGTATCCTGAGAATCCCAACTATTTCAATGCAGTATATCAGTTGGGAAATTATTACTACAGGCAAAAAAAATATAAAAAGTCGGTGGATTGGTTGTCAAAGCTCGATCAGAATGACCTTTCCCAAGAGCGCAGAGATGAAGTTAATTTCAAGCTGGGTTATGCTTATTACATGACGAATGAGTTTGACCTTGCAGGCAAATCATTTTATCTCGTGAAAGACGGTAGCAGCAAATATGCCTCCGCTTCTCAGTACTATTATGCGCACATGTCTTATGTAAACGGGAATTACGAGACTGCACTTAAGAGTTTCCTGAAGCTCAAAGAATCTGAGGCCTTTGCGCCGCTGGTCCCTTATTATATCACCCAGATTTACTATAAACAGGGGAAATATGATGAACTTCTGAAGTTCGCTCCCTCCGCTCTGGATTCTGTGGATGCCAAAAATGGACTGGAAATCGGAAGAATGGTGGCAGAATCTCACTACCGGAAAGGAGAATACAAAGAAGCAATCCCTTATATCCTGGATTATGAAAGGAATTCTACCAATGCAGGTCGAACAGACTACTATCAGCTTGGCTTCTGTTATTATAAGTCGGCTGAATATGAGAAAGCCATACCATATTTTCAGAAAGTAACCGGAGGAAATGACTTGCTCGCCCAGAATTCATATTTTCTTCTGGCAGATTGCTATGTGAAGTCCAATGCTAAACGAAGCGCCCGCACGGCTTTTCAATCTGCGTCAAAAATGACTTTCGACCAGGAAATTGAGGAAGAGTCACAGTTTAATTTTGCCAAACTTTCCAATGAATTGAGTTATCAGTCGGTGGCTCTTGAAGCATTTCAGACTTTTATACAGAAATTCCCGAATAGTGTTCATGTAGATGAAGCTAATGAGATGTTAGTAGGCATTTACACGAACACACGCAACTATAAGGATGCATTGAAGGCCATCGAATCTATAAAAATAAAAACTGCACCTGTGAAAGCAGCCTACCAAAAAGTAGCTTTTTACAGGGGCGTGGAATTTTTTATGGATAATAAATCTCCTGAGGCAATTCAGATGTTTAGTACTTCGCTTACTAATCCGGTAGATCCAAAGTTGGTGGCCGAAGCCAATTATTGGAAAGCGGAGACCTATTACCGGATTGGAGATTTTGATAAATCACTTAAGGCATACAACGAATTTCTTTACACCCCTTCAGCTGTCACGGGTGAGCATTACAATCTGGCTCACTACAATATTGGTTATTGTTATTTCAAAAAAGAAGACTTTGGTAGCGCGCAAATTGCATTCAGGAAATACCTGCAGGCAAAAAATATGACCGATGCTGACAGATATAACGATGCTGTCTTGCGCGTGGCTGATTGCTTTTTTATGATGAAAGACCAGTCCAATGCCCTCGATTTTTATAACCAGGCAATAGCTTCAAATTCCCGCTCCAGTGATTATGCAATCTATCAAAAAGCAGTAATCCTTGGAATTCAGGGAAAGATGGCAGAGAAAGTGAATACGCTGCAGAAGTTATTCGACAAGTATCCAAAGTCAGTTTATTTTGATGACGCTTTATACGAAGCAGGGCAAGCCTCTCTGATGTTGGGAAATCATGAGGCCGCCAGCGAATATTATGGAAGGGTGATCCGCGACTTTCCTTCAGGAAGTTATGTGAAGAAATCGGAACTCGGCCTGGCTCTGGTATATTATAACAGCAAGCAGGATACCAAGGCTCTGACTGCCTACCAACAGATAGTTTCGAAATATCCCAACACCTCTGAATCAAGAGAGGCTCTGGCACAGATCAAGAACATTTCTGTTTCACAAAATAAAGTGGACGATTACCTGCGGTATGTAAAGAATATTCCCAATGCTGATGTATCGAAGGCGGCTGAAGATTCCCTGACATACGAAGCTGCAGAGTTGCTTTATACGCAAGGTAATTGTGCTGCCGCGGTCAAAGATTTTGAGAATTACCTTCAGCGGTTCCCGAACGCGATCTTCCTGGTGAATGCATCCTATTACCGATCAGATTGCCAATACAGGAATAAGCAATTCGACCTGGCATTGGCGGGCTATCAAACCGTAATCAATCAACCCCGCAATTCTTTCACAGAAAAGTCTCTTCTCAATGCCGGTTTGATCAATTACCGTCTAAAAAATTATCAGGATGGCTTGAAGAATTTTTCAGATCTGGAAGCGCTTGCGGAAGTAAAAGATAATATCCTGGCTGCACAGGCAGGTCAGATGCGCTGCAGTTATAAGTTGGAAAATTACGATGCAACTCTCCTCATCGCACAGAAGATTCTGGATGCTTCTTCTGTTGATAAGGATCTTATCAATGAAGCTCACCTGATGGCTGGAAGGGCTCATTACTTTAAAGCGGATCTTGGAAATGCTCGCTCGGAATTTGGCATCGTAGCCAAGAGGACAAATAGTGAGATGACAGCTGAGAGTAAGTATTATCTCGCAGAAATTGAATACAAATCCGGCAATTACAAGGAAAGCCAGAAAATAATTTTCGAAATTCAAAAACAGGTGCCTTCCTATGATTTCTGGATCGCCAAAGGATTTGTTTTGTTAGGCGATAATTACCTCGCCCAGCAAGATGTGTTTCAGGCTAAAGAGACTTATAAGAGCATAGTCGATAATTACGAAAAAAGTCCGAACGATCCGGAGGATATCCGTGAATTAGCCAGACAAAAGCTGGAGGTCATCACCCTTTCAGAAACAAAGAAAGAAATGGAACAACAGGAGTTGAAGAAACAACCTGACACGGATAATGAACCGGAAATACCCGGAGGACAGTAGATTTACAAATCATAGATGGGGATTATCACAATTAACACCTTGGAGTATTTAACCGGACAACATTATGAGCATGCGTAGTCTATTATTAATTTTTTGTTTGTCACTGGCCGGCTTTCCTGTTTTTTCACAAC
The DNA here is from genome assembly GCA_963775555.1 of uncultured Bacteroidota bacterium. Classification (GTDB taxonomy): domain Bacteria; phylum Bacteroidota; class Bacteroidia; order AKYH767-A; family 2013-40CM-41-45; genus QQVM01. The sequence goes on from CAVZJJ010000004.1 coordinate 339,496, forward strand.
AGGGGAAAGAGAAAGAGGACCTGGGTGACAAGGAATACATCATTGTGAAAGATTATAAGCCTGTGCTTGCGGAGTCCTATAAAATTTCGGATGCTCCGGACGGTGACACTTCGACTTATGCGGCTCCTCCATTGAATTATAAGCTGAGGACCAAACAAGCGGAAACAAACTTTGAAACTGCTACCATCAAAGCCGTTCGCCTGAAGGAAGAAGCGCTGAGCAAATTATACAGAAACCTCGTGCGCTTAGGAATTGGAAATTATACCACGTACAGCGGTGAATTGTATGTGAATTCCCTGCGATCGAAAAAAGGAGCCTTAGGGCTTACTGCCCGGCATTTATCAGGTTCCCCCTCGCTTAAAGATGTAGGCAGTGCCGCCTACAGCGACAATTTCGCGCAGGTTTCCGGTAAATACTTTTTAGAGAACGCTTTGTTTTTCGGAGACATGAACTACAACCGTGATGTCGTTCATTATTATGGCTATAATACCAGTGATACTATCATCGATAAAAAGAATCTTAAGCAATTGTTCTCCAATTTTGCTGTGAATGCGGGTATTCGAAGTAACTACCTGTCTAAAGGCAATCTTGATTACGAAGCTACTTTTGGCTTTTCTACACTCAGTGATCATTTTGATGTCACCGAAAATGATTTCCTGGTGAGCGCAATCGGAGGAAAAGATTTAGATAATATGTATGTCCGCCTGGGTGCATCGTTTAATTATTTTAAAAAGTCACAGGCCAATAACGAGACTCTGAGCCTTCTTTCTGACATGAACAGAAATATTATCAGGGTTGCTCCTGCTGTGATTCTGAGTAAAGAGAAAGCTAAGTTTGAGTTGGGAGGGAAGATGGTGATTGAAAAAAATGAAGTATCGTCGGTGCATTTCTATCCGGACATTAAAGTGGAACTGCCCATTGCCGAAAATGTGCTTGCTGTGTTTGCCCGCGTAGAGGGCGATGTGATAAAGAACAGTTACAGGACAGTTACATTGGAGAATCCATTTCTTAATTCAGCGGTCGTACCTTTAAATTCGAACGAAGCCATAATGCTTACCGGCGGATTGAACGGCAATTTCAGTAGTGCTGTTTCTTTTGCTGCCTGGGTGAAGTATGGAACGGTGAAAGACATGGCTTTATTTGTAAACGACAGTATATCTCCTTACCACAAGTTTAATTTAGTGTATGATGATGTAAACGTGTTGGATTTGCACGCTGAGTTAACATATAAAGCAGATGAAAAATTCAAAGTTTCTTTTCATTTTGATCAATACAGTTATACCCCGGATCTTGAGCTGAAAGCATGGGAGCGTCCACAAAATGAATTTTCCCTGATTGCCGGTTACAACCTGCGTGATAAGATTGAGTTGACCGCGTCAGTGTTAGGACGTGGCAAAGTATATTCAAGAGAGAAAGCTGAGGTTGGGAACGGCTATGTAGCTACCAAAATAAAATCATACATTGACGCGAATCTTGGAATTGAATATCATTATTCAAAAATTCTTTCTGTATATCTCAATCTGAATAATCTGGGTTTTTCAAAGTATCAACTTTGGTATGGTTATCCCAGTGAAGGATTTAATATGCTGGGTGGAATCAGTTATTCTTTTTGAGCCCACTTGTTGACTTATCTTGAAGAAATAATCCGATTTTTTTAACAGAAAAGTTTAATTTTTTTTAACGTATCCCGGCTTTAAATTTCGCGATCGCATTTCGTGTAAAATCGGAAGTGACCAATTTCCCGCTCATCTCGGCGCGTTCCAACAACAGCTGGTCCCAGTGATCAGTATCCTTCCAAAAAACTTTTTTAAGCAATTGCATCGCTGCCGGATTGCTTTCAGACAGGCGGGTGGCCAGCGCATCAACTTCCTTGTTCAATTCCTGAAATGTCGAAAAGACTTCAGCATACATGCCTTTTTCTTGTGCCCATGCAGAGGTTTGCCATGTAATTGCATTGATGGAAAGAGAAGCAAAGGCAGCAGTTCCTATTTTACGTTCAACGGCAGGACCTACTACGAAGGGGCCGATTCCAACGGCTAATTCACTGAGTTTAACAGACGCGCTTTCATGCGCAAATGTATAGTCCGCTGCGCATGCAATTCCAACACCTCCACCAACTGCTTTTCCCTGAACCCTTGCGATAATAAACTTCGGGGCTTTGCGCATAGCATTGATAACAGATGCAAAACCTGAAAAGAAATATTTTCCTTCTTCCATAGTTCGAATGGAAACGAGTTCATCAAAAGAGGCACCGGCACAAAAGGTTTTCTCTCCTTCACTTTTTAAAACAATGACTTTCGCATCCTGATTATTACCGGCACTTTCAATATTTGCAGCTAATTTCCTGAGTATACTACCCGGGAGACTGTTGCTTTGCGGATGAAAAAAAGTGATGGTGGCAATTCCGTTCTCAATGGAGGTATTTACATTTCCTTCGCTCATGGCTACAAGATATTATATACTTGAATTGCAAAGATAATTATTGAGAGATGTGATTTTGAAGAAATATTGATCGGGGGCGGGATCGAAATGCAAAAAAAAATGGCTACCCAGGCCGGGCAGCCATTTATAACAAACAAAATAAGCTCTTAGCAGGCAGCAAAAGCAGGCAATTTGCCTTCCTTTACCATCAATTGAGTCTTGTTTTTTTGTGCCTCAAAATCACCAAAACAAAGTGCGGAAAGCAAATCTTCCCTGCTCATTGTCGGATTCCCGAGTTGCTTTTTAATCTCCACACTGCAACGATCCACAAAATGTTCAAAGCGCTCAGGAGCCCAGATGTATTCTTTCTTTTGCCAATCAGGTTTCGTTCTGTCAACTTTAAACTCAGTGGGCAGATCTCCGTGAATAATGGTTTTTACATCGAGTCCTTCAAAAGATTTTGGTAGCAAACGGTTATCGAATATCAATGGACGGCTGACATCAATCACGTGTTTTTTGCGTTTAGGATCAATCATTTTGAGTCCGTTGATACGGAGTCCTTTTTTCTTGAGGTGTGCGTATTTTTTCTCAAATCGATCGAGAGTGTCATACAAGTAACATGGCTCATGGTTTAAATGGTTAAACTAATTTTTTTGAACTAATATTTTTTTTTCTTCTTGAATTTCTTGCTTAGTTGATTCCACATTTTTTCGTGCAACCAATGTTAATACTGTCTCCACGGCAACAACTTCGTTTTTTTGATTGGTCACAGTAACATACCATTCAACTACACCCTGCGGAATTTGTCCTTCTCTGTCATCTTTCTTTGTCTTTCGCTGACAGGTGAGTTGAACCTGAATTGTGTCTCCGACATATACAGGGAGTGTAAATCGCAAATTATCCAGTCCATAGTTGGCAAGTACCGGTCCTTTTTTCGGATCAACAAACAAACCGGCCGCTGCGGAAATGATGAAGTAACCATGTGCGACGCGTTTTTCAAATACAGATCCTTCCAAAGCCGTCTCATCCATGTGGGCATAAAAGTAATCCCCACTGATGCCGGCGAAGTTTACAATGTCTGCCTCTGTAACCGTGCGACGATGCGTGATCAAGGTGTCACCAATTTGTATTTCTTCAAAGTACTTCCGGAAGGGATGAATCACATCTTCTTTGGTTTCTGCTCCAGGCAAATAGGTGTTCAGGATTTTTGTAAGAGTTGTTGGTGATCCCTGCAATGCGGTTCGTTGCATATAATGATGAACACCCCGAATTCCACCCATTTCTTCCCCACCACCTGCGCGTCCTGGTCCTCCATGCACAAGGTGCGCAAGGGGAGAGCCATGTCCTGTGGATTCGGCAGCACAATCCTTATTCACTATGATCATCCGGCCATGCATACATGCCGAACCGAGAACTATATCTTTTGCAAAATTATTGTCTGCAGTAAAAACGGAACCCACCAGACTTCCTTTTCCAAGTTTGGCCAATTCAATAGCTTCATCGGTGTTTTTATAGGACATTACTGTACTGACAGGTCCGAAAGCTTCTACAGAATGTGCTTCAGTACTTTTTAAAGGATCTTTGCAATACAACAACATGGACGACATGAATGCTCCCTTAGTACTATCTGCTCCAATTACATCTACATGATCAATATTACCATGCACCACTTCACAGGTTTGCATGAGTTGACGTACTTTTTCTTTCACGTCTTTTACCTGTGAAAGATTTGCCAGAGGACCCATACGCACTCCTTCTACAGCCGGGTCGCCAATTACATTTCCCTTCAATCGTTTTTGAAGAGCAGCGATCACATCCTGAGTCAGATTTTCCGGAACGATGGCACGGCGGATGGCGGTACACTTTTGCCCTGCTTTAACAGTCATCTCACGGGCGACCTCTTTGACGAAGAGGTTAAATTCTTCTGTATCGGGTTTTGCTTCAGGTCCAAGTATGGAACAATTCAGAGAATCGGCTTCCATGTTGAAGCGTACCGATTCATTCAGAATTGTTGGATGACTCTTGAGCATCTTTCCTGTTTCCGCGGAACCCGTAAATGTAACTATGTCCTGACAGCTAAGATGATCGAACAAATCGCCGGTGCTTCCACATATTAGTTGAAGCGCTCCTTCAGGAAGTATTCCGGATTTTATGATCTCTCGCACAGCCAGCTCAGTGAGGTAGGATGTGGAAGTAGCGGGTTTAACAATGGCCGGAACGCCCGCCAGCAAATTCACAGCGATCTTTTCAAGCATTCCCCATACAGGGAAATTAAATGCATTGATATGTACGGCAACACCTTCTAAAGGGACACATATATGATGTCCGACAAAGGTTCCGTTCTTTGAAATTTTTTCAGGATTTCCATCAACATAGAAGCTTTCATCAGGCAACTCGCGACGGCCTTTACTGGCGTAAACGAAAAGATTACCAATACCTCCGTCAATATCGATCCATGAATCTGCTTTGGTCGCACCGGTAGCAGCGGACAAAGTGTATAAATCTTTTTTCTTCTCATTAAGGTGCATCGCCAATGCTTTAAGCATACGGGCACGATCATGGAAAGTCATCTTTCGGAGTTTTGCCCCTCCAATAGAACGTCCATATTCAAGCAGTCCTTTAAAGTCAAGGCCCTTGCTGGTGGATTCAAAGAGAACATCTCCCGTTACCGCATGGTACAGGTTGACTCCTTTTCCTTCACCGGCAGTCCATTTTCCCTGGACATAACTATGCAACTTAGTGGACATTGGCTTTATTAAAATCAGGGAATTGAAATAAATTACGATGCACCCGGCGCCTGAATTTCAGCGGGTTTTTTATAATTGGCTCAACTACAGAATATTGAGCATTTTCTGACTAAAAGAATTTGTTGGAGAATACCTATGCAAAGATACTCCTTATTGAGTGCAAGTCAAGAAGTTATTAACAGCTGTTCAAAAGATTTATTCGGATATGCGGGAAGTCGCAGCCCTATTGACTTTCCCCCAATTTACGCATTATCAGAGCCTGTTCATTTGTGTTTTTTAATAGATTTAAGGGGGATTTCTTGTTTTTAGAGTAAAAGCGAAGATATTGTTCAAAACTCATGAGCTCCCCAATCAGATTTCATTGAAATTGTTGAATTTAAACTGGCCCCATGCCTTGTAAATATGTTTGATTTATTTACCTTTGCATCCCATTAAAAATCTCCGTAAAACCAAAGAAAAACATGGCTAATCAGTATGAGGTGGTATTTATCATGACACCTGTTCTTTCGGAGGAACAGATGATGGATACAGTCACCAAATTCAAGAAAATCCTCACCGCCGATGGCGGTTCCGAAATTGTTCATGAGAACAACTGGGGATTACGCAAGCTGGCTTACCCGATCCAGAAAAAAAATACCGGGTTCTACTACCTCATTGAGTTCAAAGCTCCAGGCGACGTCATCGCAAAATTGGAAGTTGAATTTAAGAGGGATGAGCGCATCATGCGCTTCCTCACCGTTCGCCTCGACAAGCATGCTATCGCGTACAACGAGAAGAAGCGTAAGAATGCAGCATTGAAAAAAGAAGAGTTAGAAAAAGTTTCCTAAAATCTGAGAAATCATGGCATCACCAAACGAAGTTCGCTATCTCAACCCACCTACGGTTGATACCAGCAAAAAGAAGTACTGCCGTTTCAGAAAGAACGGAATCAAGTACATCGACTACAAAGATGCTAACTTCCTTGTGAAGTTGGTAAATGAGCAGGGCAAGATCCTGCCGCGTCGTCTTACCGGCACCTCGCTGAAGTTTCAGCGTCAGGTCGGACAAGCAATTAAAAGGGCACGCCACCTGGCGTTGATGCCTTATGTATCTGATCTTTTAAAATAAGGAGGCCTGAGAAATGGATGTTATTCTTAAACAAGATATGGACAACCTCGGTTATGCCGATGAGATTGTCAAAGTAAAGCCCGGATATGCACGTAACTTTTTGTTCCCGCGTGGATTTGCGATTATTGCCAATGCGCAAAATAAAAAGGTGATTGCGGAAACCCAGAAACAACGTGCTCACAAGGCACAGAAAATTAAAGGAGACGCAGAATCCATGGTGAAACAACTCGAGGCTACTATTCTTAAGATAGGCGCTAAAGTTGGAGAGAGCGGAAAGATTTATGGTTCTGTGACCGCCCTGCAGATTGCAGATGCTTTGTCGAAGTTGGATGTGATTGTAGATCGTAAAAAGATACACATTGACGAAGAGCACATCAAAGCACTCGGTACATACACTGCTACCGTTAACCTCCATAAGGATGTGAAAGCGAAGATCACTTTTGAAGTCATTGCGGAGTAATTCCCAAAAATTAATTCTGAAAAAGCACTGCAATAGCGGTGCTTTTTTTTGTCCTTTAAAATTAATGGAGTGGGTCAATGAAGCAAAGGATGGACGATATTGTAAATCGGCCCTTTGCGAGTTCACCAATGAATTTCTGCCTTAGAACCGTTTGTAGCTGGATTGATTGCCGACAAACTCAGCCAATATCAAATGGGAAGAAAATATTTTATTCGTAGCGCAACGCTTCAATAGGGTCCAGTTTTGCCGCTTTCGATGCAGGGTAATAACCCGATATAACTCCCACTACAAAGCAAAGAGCCAGTCCGGCAAAGATCCATAACCAGGGAATGATAAAGCCGCTGTCTAATAAAAGTGACATCAGGTTGCCGATGAGGATTCCCAGAATAATTCCTAAGATTCCACCCATCTGGCAGATCAAGACAGCTTCAACTAAAAACTGAGCGCGAATCTTGGAAGGAGTAGCACCGATTGCTTTACGGATACCGATTTCACGTGTGCGCTCGGTAACGGAAACCAGCATGATGTTCATAAGGCCGATGGCAGCACCCAACAAAGTAATTAATCCGATAATTGTAGCCGCGAGCGTCACCGTGCTGATCTGAGAAAGGAGTAGGTTTGCAATGCTGTCGCTCTTGGTGATCTCAAATGTATCTTCGGCTCCGGGATGCACATCCCGGATGATTCGGAAAAGACCACTTGCTTCGCTTATAGCCATGTCAATCTGCTTCACATCATTCACACTGACATTAATCGAGAAGGAAGTTCGTTGGCTTCCGAAATTTTGTTTCACATTGAAAAGTGTCAAGATGCAAATCTTATCTCCTCCAAATCCCATTGCGGATCCTTTTTCCTTCAGAATGCCAATGACACGGTATTTATTACCTCCAACCGATATGAGTTTGTCAAGGGGGTCTTCGCTCGGAAATAATTTTTCCACGATATCTTTCCCGATGATCGCCACGTTCGAACCATATTGCACTTCTTGCGGAGAAAAATTTCTTCCTCTTTCAATATTGTAGCCGGATGTCGAAAGATAATTCTCATTGCCGCCCATTATAAAAATGTTCGGGTTACTTTTCTTATCCTTATATTTTAAAGTTGAAATACGCGAGGCCATGGTCGAGATGGAGACAGTGGCCGGGAATTTAAATTCGCTGACAAAACGCTGCGCTTGCCGGTAATTGATCACATCGAAACTCTTGGGCCTGCGTCCCTGGTGCCCTACACGGATATGCATTCCCCGGTTCTGAATGCTGAATGAGTTCGCGCCCATGGCAGTAAAGTTGCTGCTAATGGTGCCCTTGATGGCATCAATGGAAGTAAGGATCCCTACTAATGCCATGATACCAATGGCAATTATCAGTGCGGTCAGCACCGTCCGCAGCAATTGGCTACGGATACTTTGCAGGGCAATTTTTATGTTTTCTATGACGTCCATTTTGCTTCGGATGTGAAAGTACAAAAAGGAAAGTGGCGGGAAAGGAATAAAAACCGTTAATTATCGTTAAAATAACATATTTGTTGAGTGAAAGGGACACAAAGAACCGGGAAAATTCATTAAAGACACTAAAAGAAATCATTATATTTGTGTGTAACAATCCCTTTAAAAAATCATATCCATCATGAAAAAAATTCTTGCCCTGGTTTCTGTAGTTTGCTTTGTTGCCTTCGCTGCACACGCACAAGAACCTAAAACCAGTTCTTCTGTAAAAAATGAAACTACTGTCACAACTAAGGATGCACAAGCTGCTCCTGAAGCAGTATCGAAAAAATCCTGTTGTTCAAGTGCGAAAGGATCGAAGTCATCATGCAGTGATGCAAAAAAAGCCGAATGCGATCATTCTGCAAAAGCAAAATCATCATGTGATCATGGTGGAAAAGCTGAAGCTCCGGCCACAAAAGACGGATCTTCTACACCGAACAACAAATAATTTTAAAATACTTAATCAAAAGCTTCCTGATTTCAGGGAGCTTTTTTTTGTGTTTTTATTTCCTGTATTCGGGTTGAAAAGAATTACAATAGATTTTTTTCTATTGCATTTTTGGATTTAAGCACGTCATTTAACAATAAGAATTAGCCGGTCGGAATTGAATGTAATTATTTAAAAAATTCCCTTCAATTCAATGAGCGAAGATATTTCATAGGTAACCTCTTCCTGATGTTCTTTTTTTTCAGGATTGAAATATACCGTATCCCAGCCGACATTTCTAGCACCAAGAATATCTACTTCCAGGCCGTCTCCGATCATGATAGAATCTGAAGTAAGTGCCCCTGTTTTTTGCATGGCATAGTCGAAAATCCTGTTGTCCGGTTTACGGAATCCGGCATGTTCACTGATGATTACTTCTTCAAAATAAATATTCAATTTTGACTCCTGCATCTTGATGACCTGTGCTTCTTCAAAGCCATTTGTAATAATATGCAAACTGTATTTCGCCTGAAGATACGAAAGCATTTCATGGGCATGAGGGAAGAGAAATGTCTTCCTGGGACTAATATAAATATAATCATCAGCCAGCTCAGGAGGTGCTAATGTTTCATCAAGTCCCATATCCCAGAAAGTAAGCGAAAATCGTTTATCCCGAAGTGTCGGTTTGTCAATTTTTCCGAGACGGTATTGTTCCCACATCATTTCATTTCGTTCCTTGTACTTTGCAATGAAATGATCCACTCCGTTCACGCCTAACTCCTGTAGTTTGTATTTATGATATAATTCTGTAAGCGCTTCTTTGGAGTTATGTTCAAAATCCCAGATGGTATTGTCGAGATCAAAGAAAATATGCTTGTATTTTTTCATGGAAGTATATCGTGTAATGAACGTGCATGTAATATTTCGAATAAAGTGGTAAGGAACATGGACCAAAAAGTAATCGAAATAAACATGTACAGGATAATTTTTCTCTTATTTTTCTCCAGGCGTGTCATGAAAAATGTACCAATGGGAATTGAAAATAAGACGGGTGTAAGAGCGGCCAGTCCTATGAGTCCATATTTTCGCCATATCTGAACCATTCTACGGTTCCTTCGTGTGAAAATTTTCCTTGGAGGCATGCTTCGTTCCACATACTTGTAATGAATTTCAAGATTGCCTTCAACGTCTGCCACCGGTTGTGAGAACAAGGAATTTCTCTTTTCTTTTTTTTTGAAAAAATAAAGCCGAATACGATCCCAAAACTCAATCAGCCATTCACTGACATGCATGAATACAAGTACACCAATCATTCCACCGATGATGGCATATATATTCGTTTCAAACCAGGTAAAATCGTAGCGTTCATTCAGATATACCAATGGTGGACCCACAGCAAATTTTACACTACTGATTAGAACAAGGGATAGTATCTTTAATAACTCGTCCATGTGTGTTATAAGCTGCAGCAGAGAAAGGGAAACCTGTCTTTCGGGAGATTATAATTTTTCACCGTATGCAAGATCCCCTGCATCACCGAGACCCGGAACGATATAGGATTGCGCGGTTAATTCTTCATCAATGGCAGCTGCCCATATCGTGACATTGTCCATAGGTAAAATGGCTTTTACATGTTCCACTCCTTGGGTGCTTGCCAGCACGCTTACAATATGGGTATGTCTTGGTGTTCCCATTTCCATCATAGCCTTATAGGTACTCACCATGCTTGCACCGGTGGCCAGCATAGGATCGCAAAGGATAAGAATTCGATTTGTCAGGGAAGGACAGGAAACATATTCAAGCTTGATTTCAAAACTGCCGTCTTTATGATGTTTTCGATATGCGCTGATAAAACCATTGTCGGCACTGTCAAAATAATTCAGAATGCCTTGATGCAAGGGTAATCCCGCTCTCAGTATTGTGGCAACGATAGGTTGTTCACTCAGAACCGGTACCGAAGCGGTACCAAGCGGCGTGGTAACGTCCAGTGCTTTGTAGTCGAGACGTTTGCTGATCTCATAAGCGAAAATTTCTCCCAGACGCTCAAGGTTTCGTCTGAAACGCATACGGTCTTGCTGAACATGCACATCCCGGATTTCTGAGATAAAGTGATTGATGATTGAAGGCGAAAGTCCAAGATTTTGAACCATAGTGCGGGGGGAATTAATTTTTTAACCAACGAATAAGTGCCGGAAGCCGATTATTTCTAATCTGTAAATATACGATTTCGTGTGAACCAAAACTCTTATAAAATCTTGCCAGTCCGGGATCCATAGAACCTTCAAAATCAAGTGTTCCTTTATAGCCTGCATGCTCCAGAATAAATCCGGAGATCAAAGCACTCATTGCACCGGAAGCCTTACCTTCCTCTGATACAGCAGAAAAAAGTAAGATGAAGCCACTTTGGGTATGGAAAAAAATAACTCCGGCCAATAAATTTCCTTTCAGATCGCGGCTTCCCATGCAAATAAAAAGTTTTCTTTGTTTTGCTTCCCTGCAGAGTGCCAGAAAAATGGAATAATCATTTTCCTGAAGTTCCCGGATATTCTTCCCACGGTTATTACGGAATAATTTCACCAATTCGTCTGCATCAAGATCATTTTGAATGGTCGCAGATGATTTTTCAAACGTGCGAATGTTCCGCTTCGTGTTTTCTGAAATATTTTTTTTTAGAATAGTGGCTTCCAACGACAAATCAAGGATATGAGTGATCTTTTTGCTCACTTGAAAGGCCGGAGGTATAGAGAAAAGGGAATTTGACTGGTTCAATTGAATTTCAATCAGACGGATGGACTCCGGTAACTTTTCCAGAAAGTTCGCCAGGGTATTTTCCTCATTTTCCACGGAAATAAATAATCCCAATTGTTGGGTAAAAGGCGGTTGGTACAAATATTCGAAGCCCCATTTTTTTCTCCGGGTAAGAGGGAATACCGCTGAATAATCATCTGCTACCAGAGCGTTCCAGCCCGGGGATACAATATCCAGATACCAGGAATTTGCATAGATGAGGGCAGAAGGAGACTGATCCACGCAGCGGTCCCAACGTTCCTTGTCGATTTCAGTATGTGATAAAAACTTTATCAAGTTCAGGCTTGTGCGGCTTTAACAATTTCTTCGTATACATCCTGCCATTCTTCCCATGGTTTCTTTCCTCCAAGCGATTCGTTGTGCCATAGGAGAGTGAAAGTTCCCTGTACATTTTTAACTTCCCGTATAAGGGGCCCCACATAACTCATTACCTCTTCCGGCTGAACTTTCATATAGAAGCGGAGCGTTGCATCCATCACAACAAAAGGATGAATTTTGAGGGGAGCTACACATTCGTACTCAAGGTCGTAATACCGATATGTGGAACAGGTGCCGGCACGGAATCCGGCTTCAGATGCAAATCCCATCGTATAGTCATCAGTAATATCGCACTCAATGAGGTTTCTGTATGTATCAGGAAAAATCAACTTAAGAAAATGCTGCCTGCTGCTTTTTACATTCCGCTTAATTATCTTTTGAAGGCGGGATTGCTCAAGACGGATTCTGGAGGTTAATAAATTTGATGCATAGGAAGGATGTATTCCTACTTCATTGTAATCTGCGATGTTGTTTAATGAGTGATTGAAATTTCTTTCTTGAAATAGATACATTTTTATCATTTTCCCCATAATCACCGAGCAGAAAAAAGTAAATGCTTTTAAACCCATATTGTTGTTGAATCGAAAATAAATAATCGTATGTATCGTAAGGGTCTTTTCTATTGGAGGACAGTACAAGTATTCGCTCTGCAAATTCTTTAAACTCCAGATGAAGGAGTGAACGAAGCAGCGCCCCTGTGGTCCGGATCAGTCCTTTTTCCTTATAAGCCCATGCATTGTCAATGTCTATCGTTGAAACAAATTGATAGTGACGGGGAGGAAAATTTATTTCCGGATAATTGGAGGAAATCAGATCTCTCAACTTCAATACATAGATGTCAACAACGGGTTTGTGCAAGAAAGCCTTTCTGAAAGGCAAGACTGTCGCGTGCTTCGAATCTTCCATGTACATCACGCCGGTGAGGCAGGTATTCTTCATAGCGGGTCAATAAATAAAACGAGGCAGCGAAGAGGTCAAATGATAGGGAATATTTTGGATGTGTGGCAAAAAAGGCCTTGGTATCCTGCCAGTCAATGACGGAAATCTGTTGGTCGCGTATTCCTTTTTCAAAAAGCAAACGGGTAGAGTAGATGAACAATTCATTTCCGAAAGCCTGCTCACTGTAGTTTAACTTTGGTCCGGAATGAAAACTGAATTCATGTGCATCAATTGTAAATCGATATTCAATTCCCAGAAAATCCTGAAAGATTACATCCAGTATGTATCGCAGCCGGGGAGAAGAAGAAGGTGAATAAATAAGAAGCATCAGAGGCCGGGGAAGAAATTTGAATTATTGTCCCGCGTGAAAATAAGCAATCCTTCTGACACAGACTTCAGGTAAAAATCACTTCTCAGATATTCCCTTCGTCTGCAAAACTATAAAAACCGCTTTGTGTAATGATGATATGATCCAAAACGGATATTTCCAGAATTTTTCCGGCTGCATGAAGGCTTTTCGTCAAGACTGAGGTCAGCTTCACTGGGCTGGTGTATTTCCGGAAGGGTGATTATGACACAGTATGATGGCAAGGGCTTTTTTATCGAATGCGGATTTGAAAATCATCCTTGGATCGGCGACAGTTCCACTCATGCCTCCCATACTGATTTGTTGCTTCCCGATAATCCGGTTGGCCCGGTTCAGAAACAGGATCCAGAATTCTTCATGGAGAAGATCACCCAGCAGCGGTTGGAAAGATGGCCACTACATCCTTGCTGGATGAAATTTTTTCGGACCTTGTCAGGACTGGATTCATTTCTCCTCCGGCCTAATTCCAGTGCAGCCGTGATTGTAACTGCCTTCGCCTCTCCGATGCCTTTGAAATTCATCAGTTCTGCGATATTCATTCTTGCCAATTGCAAAAGGTCATTCCCGCATTCATTCAAAATTCTTCGTGCCAAGCTCAACAGCGGATTCTTCAACGTTTCCCGAGCTGATCAGGATCGCGATTAGTTCTGCATCGGAAAGACTATGCTTTCCTTTGAGCATGAGTTTTTCGCGTGGGCGATCTTCCTCTGCCCATGTTTTTATACTTAACTTTTGTTCCATGACTGCTGCGAATTTTTATTCAAGGATTTTGAAAACTTCATTGCTAAAATAGCAATGAAAGAAAAAAATCTCCGGGGATCAGGTCGTCAAGTTGCAATTAAAATGATAATTGTACATCCAGTAAAAGCAGGATTCTTTACGATGAAAAACAGGGACAAAAAAAAGCCCCTCGTTTCCGGGAGGCAAAAAAAAGTTCTTTAAAAATTATTTCATCTCGATTGATATGCACAGCCAGTTCGCTTTTCAGGTTGGCTGCTTTGTTTTTATGAATGATGTGTGTCTTAGCAATACGATCCAACATGGATGTCATCTTTGGAAGTTTTTCAAGCGCATCCTTTTTCTCAGGGATTTCCAGAAATGCTTTCATTGCATTACGAACGGTCTTAGCCTGGTAACGATTACGTAAACGTTTCGCGTCGTTGCTACGGATACGCTTCAGGGATGATTTGTGATTTGCCATTTTATCTAATTTTAATATTGATTTATTTTCTGCTAAATCAGTAATTTTGACTGAAAATGCCTTCTTTTCTGATTTTTCGGATGGCAAATATACGACTCTCTCCTGCGAAAACAAACCTTTTTCTGATAATTATTTTAATTCCGAATTTGCCTGAATTGCTCGAATTCAAGGCTGGACAGTTCTTATTTCAGGCAAAAATGGCCTAAATATTTGCTATTTTTGCCATTTATACATCTATGTCAGAAAACCACTTTTAAAATCAGGGCCCATCGGAGTGATTGGTGCCGGCACAATGGGAACAGGTATTGCTCCAGATTGCTGCCATGGCAGGCCATCAAACCTTCTTGTTCGATACTCAGCCGGACTATGCTTGAAAAGGCCATAGAAAGTCTGAAAAGCCACCTTTCAAAAGTTGACTGAGAAAGGGAAAATGACTCAGGCAGAGTCCTGGAAATCATAAAGTCGGATTCAGTTTGCAGCAAAGACCTGGACAGAGTTCTGCGGATTGCGATTTGGTGATCGAAGCCATCGTTGAGGATCTCGCGGATCAAGCAAAAAGTATTTAACGAACTGGAATCCATGTAAAGGACTCAGCAATTCTTGCAACCAATACTTCATCCTTATCGGTAACCTCTATTGCAGGCGCTTGTAAAAATCCATCCCGAGAGTACTAGGCGTTCACTTTTTTAATCCTGCTCCGGTGATGCCCTTGGTGGAGGTTATTCCCGGGCTTGCTACGCAATCCGGATACAGTAAATTATACGGCAGAATTAATGTTCTTGGAAGAAAACAGTTCCGGTCCTGGCCAAAGACACTCCGGGATTTATCGTGAATCGTGTGGCACGACCTTTCTATGGAGAATCAATTCGATATTTATGAAGAGGCTGTTATGGATTGCCGGAAGGACCGCAAGGAATTGCTACGATTGATTGGGCCATGCATGAATTGGGTGCTTTTAAGATGGGGCCTTTCGAATTGATGGATCTTATCGGTAATGATATTAATTATAAAGTGACCGAAACAGTTTGGTCACAGTTTTATTATGATCCCCGATATAAACCTTCCCTCACCCAAAAAAGAATGGTTGAAGCCGGAAGGTCGGACGGAAATCCGGACAGGGATATTACAATTATTCAGAAGGAGACGTCCAGTGCTTTCATCCATGAAAGGATCATGAGATGGGAAAAAAAATCCTTCAGCGTATTCTTGGTGATGTTAATCAATGAAGCACTTGATGCATTGTATTTCAAAATTGCAAGCGCTGAAGACATTGATCTTGCTATGACGAAAGGTGTAAATTATCCGAAAGGTTTGTTGAAGTGGTGTGATGAACTCGGCGCGAAAAATGTTCTTGATATACTCCAGTCGCTTTACGCAGAATATCAGGAAGAACGCTACCGACCCGGTATTTTGTTGAAGCAACTCGCCTCTTCAGATAAAAAAATATTTTCCTGACTTAATCAGCGTAAAGCCTTATTTCTTTCACATGCCAGATATTGAAGAATTAAAAAAAACACTTGAAGCAGGTTATACTTTTCAAGGGAGAAAGCATCATCCTTGGAGGTGCCATGTTTGATAAGCAGGCCATTCCCGGATTGCAAATTAAAATACCCTTGAATACTGCGAATCGACATGGTTTGATTGCAGGTGCTACAGGAACCGGAAAAACCAAAACAATTCAACGCTTAGCAGAAGGATTGTCAGAGAAAGGAGTCAGTGTATTGGTCATGGATGTCAAGGGTGACCTCAGCGGGATCGCAGCACCGGGAGTGAGAATCCTAAAATTCAATCAAGACATGAACAGATCGGTGTTCCATGGACACCCGGACAGTTTCCTGTGGAGATGCTCTCCATCTCCGGAGAGAAAGGTGTTCGTATGCGTGCTACTGTTTCTGAGTTTGGCCCCGTTTTATTTTCCAAGATTCTTGAACTGAACGATAATCAGCAAGGGGCTGTGAATATTGTTTTCAAATATTGTGATGATAAAGGAATGGCCCTTGCTCGACATAAAAGATTTTCGTTCGGCACTCCATTATATTACGAATGAAGGAAAAGATGAAGTGAAAGATTATGGATTCATGAGTTCAGCGTCGGTTGGTGTGATCATGCGAAAGTTGCTTGAACTTGAAGGGCAAGGAGCAGATCAGTTTTTTGGAGAAAAATCTTTTGAGGTTGAAGATCTGATTCGGAAGGATGAAAATGGATATGGTTATATCAGTGTCCTTCGTCTTACTGATATGCAGGAGAAGCCAAAACTGTTCTCCACATTCATGCTCTGTCTTCTCGCGGAGGTGTATTCGAAATTTCCGGAATTTGGAGATAAAGCTGCACCAAAACTCGTGATTGTTATTGATGAAGCTCATTTAATTTTCCGTGATGCTACAAAAGCCTTGATGGATCAATTGGAAATGGTCATCAAATTAATTCGTTCTAAAGGGGTCGGAATATTTTTCTGTACTCAGGTTCCTTCGGATGTTCCTGATATTATATCTGAGTCAGCTCGGAGCAAAGTTCCAACATTCCATGCGTGCTTTTACAGCGAAGGATCGAAAGGATATTAAGCTTGTGGCTCAGAATTATCCTTCTACGAAATTTTATGATACAGAAACTCTACTGACTGAATTGGGAATAGGCGAGGCAATTGTTACTGTGTTGAATGAAAAAGGATCTCCAACACCGCTGGCTCATACCATGCTTTGTGCACCTCGTACACGAATGGACATATCTGAGTCCACTGGAACTGGATGGAATCATTTCTCGTTCAAAAATTGCATGCGGATTACAATGATGGATCGACCGGGAAAGCGCCTATGAAATCTTGAAGAAAAAATTGAGATCATGCAAGTATCTCAAGCAAGAGAAGGCAAGTCCGAATGGAAGTAAAGTCCAGGAAGAAGAGAAATCCGGCATCGGTGAAAGCATCCAGGCGGTTACAAAAAATCCACTCTTCAAGACGGTTGCAAGAGAACTGACACGTGGACTTTTGGGAGCTATATTTGGAACATCAACGCCGGTCAAGAAGATAATTATATTCGTTTAATCGCCATGAAAAAACGAAAAATATATATCTAAAAGGTCTCGGTGAATCTCCGTGTTCTCCATGATCTCTGTGGTAAAATTTATTTCTTCACATTAAAAAAGCGACAATGGCAGAAAAATCATTAGCAGAAAGGTTGTTGACCAGATGTTCGATCATGATGCCTTCAGTCAATGGCTGGGAATTGAAAGAGTGCTTGTGGACTCTGGTAAATGTATTCTTCGCATGAAAGTGCGAAAAGAGATGCTGAATGGTTTTGGAATTGCACATGGAGGTATTACTTATTCTCTCGCCGATAGTGCTCTCGCATTCGCTTCCAATTCTCATGGAAGAAAAAGTGTATCCGTTGAAACCTCCATATCACATACCATTTCATTGCGCGAAGGAGAGGAGATCACTGCTATCGCGGAAGAAGTTTCAATTTCAGATAAAATTGCCGTTTATTATGTCACTATAAAAAGTCATTCAGGTAAAACTGTGGCTCTTTTTAAGGGAACAGTATACCGGACCAGCAGGGATTGGGAAGTTTGAGGATTTAACTTGACTGAGTTCAATATCCTCATAGAATTATTAATTAAAATATTATTGAAATAAAACGATTATGCGCCAAGCTTATATCATTGATACCATTCGAACACCCATTGGAAATTTTGGAGGCACTCTGGCAGCAGTTCGCACGGATGATCTTGCGGTCATCGTATTGAAGGAATTAATGGCAAGGAATAAATGGATGGACCCTTCGACAATTGCTGATGTGATTTTGGGATGCGCTAATCAGGCGGGAGAGGATAACCGAAACGTAGCCAGGATGGCTTTGCTGATGGCCGGCTTGCCGGTTAGCGTTCCGGGAGAAACTGTAAATCGTCTATGTGCTTCAGGTTTATCTGCAGCAGCTTCGGCCGCGAGAATGATCAAGTGCGGAGATGCGGACATGATGATTGCAGGTGGGGTCGAGAACATGACTCGTGGCCCATGGGTGATTTCCAAAACTTCCACGGCCTATGGCCGGGATGCACAGATGTATGACTCCAGCTTCGGTTGGCGTTTTGTGCATCCCAAAATGAAAGAACTCTATGGAACAGAAGCTATGGGAGAAACTGCCGAGAATCTCGTAGGCCAACATACAATTTCAAGAGTAGACCAGGATACATTTTCGATGTTCAGTCAGCAGAAAGCTGCGAAAGCCCAGACACGCGGACGTTTTCAAAAAGAAATTGTCAGAGTCGAGATCCCGCAGAAAAAGGGTGATGCCGTGATATTTGACAGAGATGAATTCATGCGCCCGGATACAACATTAGAAGGTCTCGCTAAATTAAAAGCTGCATTCAAAAAAGACGGATCTGTCACTGCAGGAAATTCTTCCGGATTGAATGATGGAGCCGCCTGCATGTTGCTGGCATCCGGGGAAGCTGTAAAAAAATATTCATTAAAACCACTTGCGAAAATTATTTCTTCTGCAGCTATTGGTGTGGAACCCGGAATTATGGGAATCGGTCCGGTAGAAGCGAGTAACATGGCTTTGAGAAAAGCCGGCCTGACCATGAAAGACATACATATCATTGAACTCAATGAAGCATTTGCTGCGCAATCACTTGCCTGCATCCGTTCATGGGGCCTTAAGGATGATGATGAGCGGATAAACCCAAATGGTGGCGCTATTGCTCTTGGCCACCCTCTTGGAATGAGTGGCGCACGCATTTTGGGATCAGCTGCATTGGAACTTCAGGAGCAAAACAAACGATATGCATTGGTGACGATGTGCGTAGGAGTAGGGCAGGGCTTTGCGGTGGTGATTGAGAAGGCATAAGGATCAATGTAGATTTATTAGTAAGAACACAACTCACCATTATCCATTGTCAACTCTCCATTATCAATTATCCACTGTCTACAGTCTACAGTCTACAGTCTACAGTCTACTGTCTACTGTCTACTGTCTACAGTCCACTGTCCACTGTCCACAGTCCACAGTCTACAGTCCACAGTCCACAGTCTACAGTCCACAGTCCACAGTCCACAGTCTAAAGTCCACAGTCCACTGTCCACTATCCACTATCCACTATCAATTATCCACTATCCACTATCAATTATCCACTATCAATTATCCACTATCCACTATCCACTATCAACTAAATGATTTACTCTTTCCAAGGCTACATCCCCGTCATCCACGAATCATCATTCATTCACCCTCAGGCCACAGTGACCGGAAACGTGAACATCGGTAAAAATGTTTATATCGGTCCTGGCGCGGCAATCCGCGGGGATTGGGGTGAGATCATCATTGAAGACGGCTGCAATGTGCAGGAGAATTGTACCATTCACATGTTCCCGGGAATTACCATTACCCTGAAAGCGGGAGCCCACATAGGCCATGGTGCCATCATCCACGGAGCTCAGATTGGGAAAAATGTACTGGTGGGAATGAATTCGGTAATAATGGATAAAGCTAATATAGGAGATAATTGCATTATCGGTGCTCTTACTTTCATTCCGGAAGGGATGCAAATACCGGATAGAAAAGTGGTGGTGGGAAGCCCTGCTAAAATAATTAAAGACGTGAGTGATGAAATGATTGGATGGAAAACGAAGGGTACACAACTTTATCAGGCCCTTCCTTCTAAAATGTATTCATCTTTTGAACCCTGTGAACCGCTCCGCGAGATCCCTGCGGACAGACCTAAAATGCAGGAAGTATATAAGAACTGGAAAAGTTAAAAAAATTATTTATTCATTGGTCAAAATCAAAAATGAATTTACCTCGAATAGATTATTCTCTTCACTAGAGTAGGGTACTCATTATCTACTATTTTAACAAAGTAAATGCCATTTGAGATATCCGGACTTAGTAGTGCTTCTTGGGAATAAATTATTTTTTCGAAAGTATGTCTGCCTGATAGATCTTCCATATTTAATTTGCAAGGAAAATTGAAATTTTGAAGCATAATTTTGAATTCGCCTGAAGCTGGATTTGGAAAAACCTCAAACGATTTATAGAGCTGTTTAATTTCAGATGAGCTTAAAGACATTGCTACAGTCAGTTCATATTCTGAACTATTTGTACCATAACTTGGACACGAATTGTCCCGGGCATTCAAAATAATTACATAAGGCTGTGTTTTTACATCTTGTAGAATAGGCGACCAACATAAAATTACAGATTGATTTTGCCCTGGAATTAATGTGGCAGACATTCCGGATGGAAAATAGCTTCCGGAGATAAATGTTGAATCCAGCACATCGTTATCATTGGCAATAATATTAAAGCAATAATTTTGACCATAAATTAGGGTTGCCGAATAATTTGTACTTGCGTTTAATCCTGAAAGCACAGGTTCCTGATTGTTGCATAATTCTGAACTCAGCATCATTTCTCTTTCCGCGAAACCGATAAGTAAGTGATTCCTGTATTCTGAAACTCTTAGATTCCAATACGTCATTTCCTGATTGATTGGACGAAAGCACAGTGAACCTGTAGCTTCATTAAATTGAATTGGGATGAAAGTACTTAAGGGTTGTTTAGAATAAAAACCGGTATCATAGGTTAGCGAATCCCCTGATGCAAAATTCATTGGAATCATTTCGTAAACCAGACTGTCCCCATCAGGATCCCATGCATTATAATTAATACAAATATCCTCTCCAATACATGTTTTATAAACAGGGTCAATTAAAAATTGGACAGAACTATTCAAATTTGAAATAGAATTATTCAGAAATGCCATTGAGAAAAACTCGGTAGTCATCGAGGCACTTGGATTATAAATATTTGAGTTATAAGTAACCATACAGCACTCTGATCTTGTAAATTGCCAGTCTTGACAGATTCCTGGTAAAGTAATGGTATCAGTATATTTATATTCAGTAGCACCCGGAATTCCTGAAGAATTGCATTGCCCTAAAGCAGAATAACAATTTTCATCAAGGGAAATTGGATAACCGGACACAAGTTTTAGTTCAATATGAATAGGAGAAAAACAAGAAGATTGAATGATTATATTTCTGAGAGTGTCGGTAGGGGATAATTCACTTCGGCAGTCCATAAATAACCTGTAGGTTATTTCGTAGTTTAACCCTGCTATGTGTTTATATGTCAATTCTTGCCCTTTGGGTAAATGACTTGATTTAGCCGAAAAATTTAGTAAGATTAAAAAAATAAAAAACCTGAAAAAGTTCATACCTTAGGTTAATAATTAATAAATGTATAAAAAAAACCAAACGCAAGTAGTGATCATTAATATTTTAATATTCAAATTGTAAATTTGTTCTGATTTCATGTTTATATTGAAGGAATGAGGTTATTCCCGAAATTTAATTAGTCGGCATGTTACTTCAACATAAATAAAAATTCTATTTCATCACCATGTGTGGCCGCTATGTCATAGTCTCTTCGGTTGAAGTCATTGAAAAACGATTTCAGGTTAAAGCGCCTGAGCTGCCATTGAATATGATCCCGAATTATAATCTTGGCCCGGGATCTATGGCTCCTGTTATTACCAGCGATAACCCGAAGGAATTGCAACTTTTTCAGTTTGGATTAACACCATCCTGGGCGAAGAAAAAAATGTATTTATTCAATGCAAGGTCGGAGGGTGATGGTAACAAGGAGAATGATCCGCATTACACTGGTGGTAAGGGTATTATCAGCAAACCTTCATTCAGGAAACCTATTCGTTCACAGCGATGCCTTATTATCGCCGATGCCTTTATAGAAGGTTCAACTAAAGAAGGATTGGATCATCCCTTTGTCGTATACCTGAAGCAGCGCCGTCCATTTGCCATGGCCGGGATATTTGATCATTGGACCAATCATGAAACGGGCGAAATCGTACATTCCTTTGCCATCATCACAACAACCGCGAATGAGTTGTTGCAGAAAATTCCACATCACCGTTCGCCGGTAGTTTTAGCGGAGAGGGATGAGCAACGCTGGTTGAAAGCGGAACATCTTAATGAAATTACCGGAATGCTGGAGCCTTATCCTGCAGAAGAAATGAATGCCTATCCTGTTTCTCCAAGAATAAAAAACCCGAGACAGAACGACAGGGATCTTATTGAGCCTGTTGGAGAGAGGCTGGAACCAGAGATAGAATCAAAAATCAAGACAGAAATAAAATTGGAGGGGATGGGCTCAGGGAAACGGTAATCGTTGATCGTTGATCGTTATTCGTTTAACGACAAAGGTCGAAAGTTGAACGAAAATATTTCAAATTGAATCCTATTAATAACGCAACACCTTCTCCATCACCTTGCCCACTTTCTCTGCATTGGGTATCATCGTAAATTCAAGAATAGAATTCAACGGAATTGCGGGTAAATTTTCAGAACCAATTATTTCCACAGGGGCATCGAGTGATTCAAAACAAGCATTCGAAATCATGCCCGCCAGTGCCTGCGCAAATGAATTTCCTACAGGTTCTTCTGTCACCACGAGGCAGCGATTATGCTTGCGCACAGAATTAAAAATCGTCTGCTCATCGAGAGGCATGATAGTTCGCAGATCCACTATTTCAACGCGTCCGGGAAAGTTTTTCGCTGCATTCTTTGCCCAGTACACACCCATACCATAGGTGATGACCGCTAGAGTTGGTTCTTTTCCTGCTTCTGCCTCCTGAACCATGCGCGCCTTCCCGAATGGAATAATATAGTGCTCATCCGGCTCTATGGTCTTCGCGTCTTCAGTGCCTTTTATTTTTGACCAATATAATCCTTTGTGTTCAAGAATGACTACAGGATTAGGATCGTAGTAGGCTGATTTCATTAGTCCTTTCAGGTCTGCACCCGTACTTGGGTAGGCGATTTTGATCCCGCGGATATTCGAAAGAACACTTTCTATACTAGTTGAATGATAAGGCCCACCACTTCCATACGCCCCGATTGGTACACGAATGATACAACTTACCGGCCATTTGCCATTAGTTAAATAACAGGACCTGCTCACCTCCGTGAACAATTGGTTCAGTCCCGGCCAGATATAATCTGCAAACTGTACTTCCACGATGGGCTTTAATCCGGCAGCACTCATTCCTACAGTACTGCCAACAATAAATGCTTCCTGTATGGGCGTATTGAATACCCGGTCTTCTCCAAATTTTTGCGCGAGTGTCGCTGCTTCACGAAACACACCTCCCAGGCGGATTCCAACATCTTGTCCATAGAGAAGACATTCCTTGTGTTTACTCATCAGCTCCTTTACCGCGAATAAGGCACAGTCGACCATCACCGTTTTTTCTTTTCCCTTAGGTTCTCGTTCTCCAAGTTCTTCTGTGACGGGAGTGGGAGCAAAGTCATGCGTGAACAAATCTTCCGGCCGCGGATCTTCTGCTTTCAATGCCTTTTCAAAGTCAGCGCGTACTAAAATGGAAGCACGGTCACGAATTGGATTTAATTCTTTTTCTGTGAAACCGATATCCAATAATGTTTTGTAAAATTTAGGAACAGGATCACGCTTTTCATGTTCAGCAAGATCATGACGGTACCATTCTCTGCGTACGCCGGAAGTATGATGGCCAAGCAATGGAACTTTGGCGTGAATCATGAAGGGCCTGCGTTCACTACGTATCAGATGCAAGACTTCTCGGATCGTTTCATAAGACGCGAAAAAATCAGTGCCATCTATGCTGCGCACTTCCATGCCTTTGAATCCCTGAGCGTATTCATTGGCATCCATGGAACGGATTTCATTTGAATGGGCTGAAATATCCCATTCATTATC
Organism: uncultured Bacteroidota bacterium; assembly: GCA_963775555.1. Lineage (GTDB taxonomy): Bacteria > Bacteroidota > Bacteroidia > AKYH767-A > 2013-40CM-41-45 > QQVM01. The sequence continues at coordinate 363,526 of CAVZJJ010000004.1, forward strand.
CTGAACAAAATAGAGGATAGGCATCTTTTTTAAAACGGCCATTTGAAATGCTTCCGCGACTTCTCCTTCTGTTACGGAACCATCGCCAAGTGAACAAATCACGACCGGTTTATCCGGACCATAATCTTCGGCGATGCCAATTTTTTCTTTGTACTGGATTCCCATCGCGATGCCTGTAGTCGGAATGGCTTGCATCCCTGTCGCCGAACTTTGATGGGGAATTTTCGGCATATCATCCCTGCGTAGACTGGGATGGCAGTAATAGGTCCGGCCTCCTGAAAAGGGATCATCCCTTTTTGCCAGAAGTTGCAACATCAAATCAAAGGGTGCTAATCCTAAACTTAAAAGAATGCTGTCATCGCGGTAATAGGCGGATAAATAATCCTGGGATAATAACTGTAACCCAAGTGCAATCTGTACCGCTTCATGTCCTCGTGAGGTGGCATGGACATATTTTTGGGTAATCTGTGATTTCTCTTCAAATAGATCAGACATAGCACGCGAGGTACACATCAGCTCAAATGCTTTCAGCAAAGTCTCCCGGTTGATGGATTCCCCGGCTTTCTTCTTGGTTTCTGTTAACATGTAACAAACCTACGGGATTCCTGCTAAACAGCCAAGATTTGAATCCGGTATTTTTACGCAATTCTGCTGAAAATCAATTATTAATCAACATGTTTTTGTCAGTGTTAGGAATGGACTTCCTTCATTTGCCGGTTCCCTGTTTTAAGCTCTTCAGATTCTTTGTGAAATTATTATTTTGTATTGGCTACTTTCGCCTGCATGGAAAAACCTAAAACCTATTGCGCTGCCGTTGCACTCATGGAGGAAGACAACGTACATGTTCATTATCACAATCATGAATATGGCTTTCCTATCACAGATGACAATCTGCTTTTTGAACGGCTTATCCTGGAGATCAACCAGGCAGGACTTTCCTGGACGACTATACTGAACAAGCAGGAGAATTTCAGAAAGGCCTACCATCAATTTTCAATTTCAAAAGTTGCAAAGTATGGAGAGAGAGACAGGCAACGATTGTTGCAGGATGCCGGAATCATCCGCAACCGTTTAAAAGTGGATGCTGCCATTGAAAATGCCAGGTCAATTCTTGCTTTGCAAAAGGAATTTGGTTCATTTAAAGAATGGCTTGATCATCATCATCCTAAAAAGCAGGACGAATGGGTTATTCTATTCAAGAAAACTTTTCGTTTCACAGGTGGTGAAATCGTGAACGAGTTTTTAATGAGTACGGGATATCTCAAGGGAGCACATGCTGAAAATTGTCCCATCAACAAGAAGATAATAAAAGCAAAGCCGGCCTGGATGATGAAAAAAAAATAAAGCTGCAATTAATTATTGTGCAACGCCTTCCTTCATTCGCTCAGCATTTTCTGCCAATTGTAAAGCTCCCAGCATTTCTGTGATATCGCCTTCCATAAAGGTTCCAAGATTATACATAGTTAAGCCAATACGGTGGTCTGTAATTCGGCTTTGTGCATAATTGTAGGTGCGGATTTTAGCACTGCGATCTCCGGAGGAGACCATAGTTTTTCTTTTCTTTGAGTTTTCTTCCAGTCGCTTGTTGTATTCAACTTCATAAATTCTTGAACGCAATACCGCCAAAGCTTTATCGTAGTTTTTAATCTGTGATTTTTGATCCTGGCACTGTGCGACGATACCGGTCGGGATATGTGTTAATCTTACAGCTGAATAAGTGGTATTCACAGATTGCCCACCCGGTCCGGAAGAGCAGAATAAGTCTTTACGGATGTCATTTGTTTTGATATCCACATCAAATTCGTCGGCCTCTGGAAGTACAATTACTGTGGCAGCGGAAGTATGAACTCTTCCTTGTGTCTCAGTTTGAGGAACCCTTTGAACCCGGTGAACACCTGATTCATATTTTAAGGTGCCATAAGCGCCATCTCCTACGACGTCGAAAATTATTTCTTTAAATCCTCCAGCTGTGCCGGGGGTGACATCCACCAAATCAATTTTATAACCCTTGCGTTCGCAATATTTACTGTACATCCTGAAAAGATCTCCTGCAAAAATGCTGGCCTCATCACCACCTGTTCCGGCACGTATTTCGAAAATGGCATTCTTTGAATCTTCCGGATCGGCGGGTACTAATAAAAATTTTATTTCTTCCTCGAGTTTTTCGTTTCTCTCTTCGAGTTCGTCCATTTCTATTTTTGCCAGCTCACGGAACTCTTCGTCCTTTTCTGTTAAAAGTACATTCTTTACATTTTCGAGATTGCTTTGAACGTTTTTGTATTCGTGATATCGTTCCACAATTTTCTGGAGATCTTTATAATCTCTGTTCAGTTGGGCAAATCGTTTCATATCGCTCATCACAGTGGGAACACTTAGTTCTCGTTCTACGTCTTCAAAACGCCTTTTTATCACCTCTAATTTATCGAGTAACATGTTTTGTATGATAATTAATTTGTACTCACTTTATTTAATCAATGGGAATAATGAAAGGTCCCTTTTGAAGATTGTATAGTTAATTTGTTCTCCTGTGAAGCTTTACAGTGACCTACTATTTGTGCCTCAATGTTGAATTCCTTGGATATATTAATCATTTCTGCAGCATCTGCTTCAGAGCAATAGATTTCCATGCGGTGTCCCATGTTGAAGACCTTGTACATTTCTTTCCATTCTGTTCCGCTTTCTTCTTGTATGAGTTCAAATAGCGGTGGAACAGGAAACAAATTGTCTTTTATCACATGAAGTTGTTGTGTGAAATGCAGCACCTTAGTTTGACCACCCCCGCTACAATGAACCATCCCGTGAATTTTTGATCTGTGTTTTTCAAAGATCTTTTTCATCAGCGGGGAATAGGTCCGCGTTGGTGAAAGAAGTAGTTTTCCTACGGAAATGCTAAGGTTCCATGGGCCGGGAATCTTTACAAGGTCTGTGAGTTTGCGCGAGCCGTTATAAACAAATTCATCTTGAATAAGTTTATCATAGGTTTCCGGGTACTTTTCTGCTATTGATTTTGAAAAGACGTCATGCCTGGCAGAAGTTAGTCCATTGCTTCCCATTCCGCTATTGTATTCCTTTTCATAAGTTGCTTTTCCCGAAGAAGAAAATCCTACTATAACATCTCCTGCCTGTATCCGGTCATTGGATATGACATCCGCCCGTTTCATTCGTGCCACAACGGTTGAATCAACGATGATTGTTCTCACCAGGTCTCCAACATCGGCAGTTTCTCCACCTGTGAGATAGATGCCTATACCATCAGATCGGAGTTCTTTCAGCACCACCTCAGTGCCTTCTATGATCGCTGCAATCACATCGCCTGAAATCAGGTTTTTATTTCTGCCTAGTGTTGAAGAAAGCAGCATATTATCCGTCACTCCGACACACAACAGATCGTCCACATTCATGATGATGGCGTCTTGTGCTATTCCTTTCCATACCGATATGTCACCGGTCTCTTTCCAGTATGCATAGGCAAGTGCGGATTTTGTACCTGCACCGTCGGCATGCATCACTACGCAAAAATTTTCATCATCACCGAGGATGTCAGGAACTATTTTGCAAAATGCTTTCGGGAAAAGTCCTTTGTCGAGATCACGAATAGCCCGATGCACATCTTCTTTAGCTGAAGAAACACCTCGTGCATCGTATTTGTTCTCCTGTGACATGATTTGGGCGTATTGGATGATTTTGAATTAATCGTTCCAGAGAAGGGCTGAGCATTCCTGAAAAATAACAAAAGCGTCCCACAATACATACGGAACGCCTTTGTATATAATAATTTCGCTACTGTACGATGCGGATCTTTTTACCTACGCGGAAATATTTTTCATCGACTCCTTTATTAAGTTTTTTTAATTCGGAATCTTTCATGTTTAGTTTTTTCGCGATCACTTTCCAGCTGTCCTCACCTTTACCGAGTGTATAGAATTTTTTATCGTATTCTGTATAATCACCGGCAGGATTCACTTTTAATTCCATGCCTTCAAAGATTAGTTCGGAACGAATGTCATTCAACGATTTCAAATCTTTCACTGTGATACTGTAAGTTTTCGCGACACTTAAATAAGTGTCTTTTTTCTGACATGTATATACTTCTCCGGGCCCAGATTTGGTTTTTGGATCAGATGCGGCATCCTTAACTTCGACCTGAGTAGCTATCGTCACATCTTCTACCGGTGTAAGACCTGATTCATTGATAATTTTGGTGCTATCTACCTGTGGCGCCAGCATGTTATCTGAAGAAGTTTGTCCTGTCACGTAATTTGTGCGTAGAACCTTAAATTCTGTGCGACGGTTTAATTGGTGTGCCTCCTCTTTTAATTTGGTCGTTTTCAATTTGGAAATGAACTCATCATTGAGTACGTCTCCTTGTTTGAAGCTTCCTAAATCGTGGTCGAGTACGCGAGGCTCACGGGCCGCATAGCCCTGATAAGTCAGACGTTCCGCAACGATGCCATTTTTGATGAGGTAGTTCACAACGGATTCTGCCCTTTTTGAAGACAAGGTTTCATTGGTCATCGGGATGGGGCGGGAGTCGGTGTGAGAACCAATTTCAATTACTGAGGTTGGATTGTCATTGAGTGTTTGCAGTAGTTCATCCAATGCTTTTTTTGATTCAGGACGTAGATCCCATTTACCAAGATCATAGTAAATTTCAGGTAATTCAATGGCGCGAAGGATGGATCGTAATGCAAAATCAAAGTCGCCAATGAAATCTTTGCTTTGTTCCAGACCTACCGTTGAAACTTCCAGGTATTTATTCAGGTAGTTATTCATGATGGCGGAGATCTTGTAAGTGGTCTCCGGCTTGAGATCAAATTTGTAAGCTCCTGTTTTATCCGTCTTGAAAGGGATGGATGTTCCATCACTTCCAAACATTTCAATGTTGGCTTTTTCAATATTGGCGCGTGTATCTGCGTCAAATACACGACCGGAGATCGTAAAAATCAATGGTGGAAGATACCATGAGTAAATATCATCTCCACCTTTGCCTGATTCCCGGTTCGAACTCAGAAAACCACGGTCACCAGTCGTTTCATCCATCACGAAGGAAAAGTCATCGGCAGAGGTGTTAATCGGGTATTTCATATTCACCGGTTCGGACCATCCTTCCGTCAGTTAATTTCGACATGAAGATATCGAGCCCGCCCATTCCTACACGTCCCTTGGTGGAGAAATAGAGTGTGTTGTCACAGGTGATAAAAGGGAACATGTCGTCCTCCGGTGAGTTGATTTTATTTCCAAGGTTTACCGGTTCGCTCCAGTCTTTTTCTTCTTATCGTAGTTTGTTTTCCAGATATCTTTTCCTCCTTGTCCACCCATCCATGTCTGATACAAAGTACAAAGTAAGTTCATCAGAGGATAATGCTGGTTGACCTACAGTGGAACTGTCCTGGTTAAAGGAATCAGTGATGGTTCATCCCAGGTCTGACCTTTACGTTTGGTATAATAAATTTCACAGGCACCCATGTTTACCTTTTTCCATTGGGCAACGGGTGAAGAACATGCCGAATTCCTTTGTTGTCCATCGCTGCACTACCATCATTCGAATTTGAATTCACGGGCTCAAGTAAAGGTTTCGGTGAACTCCACTTTCCTTTTTTATCGACAGTAGCTTCATACAGATCCTGAAATTTTTCGCCGGTGCCACCATCATTACCTTTTCCGATCGATTCCTGACGGGCAGAAGTGAAGATAATATGTCGGTGGTCTTTGTGAGAATAAAATGCACCGAAGTCACCGTATTTGGTGTTAAGTGGAGCAACGTTTTCAACTTTGTAGCGGGTAGGTTTATCTTTCCACTTTCTGTGCTTGTTCGCAAGACAGCGATGCCATTTTCCCCACTGGGTCTGAAGGAGCTTCTTTTTTATAATTTGTAAATTGAACAATGGCTTCGTCATATTTACCATTGTATTTTAATGCCTCAGCATAGTAGAGGATGGCAAGTGGATCTTTATATTTTGCTTTGATAGACTTATTGTACCAAACTTCCTGATTTCTGAAATCATTTGTAAACCGGTAAGATTCGGCAACTTTGATAAATGATTTCGGCTTTCTTTACTTTATTTTTTTCCTTGGTATATGCTTTCTTGTATAGGATCGCAGCATCATAATAATCTCCTTTGGAGAAGGCAAGATCGGCCTGAATAACAGGAGTTTTCTGCGCATTAATGATACCGGGGCGAAAAGAATAAGGGAGCAATCAATGAACGGGTTAATATTCTCATCTTTTATAGTATGGATTATAAGTAAAAAAGGGGAAAAATGAGTCCCTTTCAGGCAAAGAAAACAAGAATTTTCAGTATTACAAAGTATCGGGCGAAATCGTTTTTCTGCACAAAACAGGCAGATCTGGAGATGCCAGACTATGACCAACAAGGAACTGATTTTATCGGTGCTTTAGTTTGATTGTTTAAAGTTTGATTTTGGTTGAGTTTTTTTCACAATCCACCAAAAAAATGCACTTATTTTGAACTTCAATCGGAGAGTTATTTACATTTGAAAAGCAAGTACTCTGAATCATTTAATTCTAATTAAAATTCCGACAACATGAAATCTTCATTTTCTGTCAGTGTTTACATTGCATTTTCCTAATTCTGACAACCCAAGAATCTCTTTCCCAGTCTTCTATGGTGTAGGAGGGAATGTAATTAAATTAAATCTTACCTCTTCCGCAATGGGGCATTATATGCTGCAATACGAGCGAGTAACCGGTTTAAATCAGTCGTTTGCAATTGGTTTTGGAATCTCTCCGAACGAACCCTTGCCTTTTAAATCCTATGCAGTGGATGCTGCCGGTGATAATGAAGAGGCAAAAAGTGCAGTTGAATCAATGAGATTTACAAAGTTCACATTAACTCCCGAGTATCGTTTCTACATCAGTAAAAAGGGTGCACCAAAAGGCTTTTACATTGCCAACTTTTGCCGATATCACGTAACATGAAAATGAGAATACTTATGAATTCACTCCGGATGCTGGAAAGCACATAAATGGAACGTTGAGGGATACTTCAACGGTTATGGTGCCGGTGCAATGTTTGGCGTTCAATGGTTACTTGGGAAAAAATTACAATTGACTGGTGGATTGTTGGACCCTTCATCGGTGTGATGAGTTCAGAATTTACCGGACAGGATAATAATACTTCGATCCTTTGTCACCTCAGGATCAGATTGACCTGGAAAAAGAATATTGAAGATGTTGATATTCCACTTTGGGAATCCAGTGCGCAATGTTACCGCAAACGAAATTGCAGTAGATATTAAAGGTCCATTTTATGGTGCACGATTTATGGGACTTTACCTTGGATTCAGATTTTAAATAAATCCGGAACCTGAATTCTTTGAAATAGATGAATAAAAAAAGCCATGCAAAATCTTGCATGGCTTTTTTTGTGAATCGTAATACCTACAAATGCCTTAACGAACAATTACCAGTTCCCTGTATTTTGCAAGTGGCCAGATTTCATCGTCCACAATCATTTCCAGTTTATCGGCATGATAACGAATGATATCAAAGAATGATCTTACTGTATCACAATAGGCAATCGCCTTATCTCTCTGGTTTTCGAGTTTGTTTGCTTTTTTTCTTGCCTCAATCATTTCGTCTACTTTTATTTTGATGGTAGTGACATGTTCTGAGATCTCCTGCAACATTTCCACTTGTATTGCATACACATCTTGTTTCATTCCTATCCGTGTCAGGGATTCCACATTACTTGCCAGAATTGTTTGATACTTCAGAGCAGAAGGAATGATATGGTTTATCGCAAGATCACCCATCACCCGAGCTTCAATCTGAATTTTCTTACTGTAGGTCTCGAGCATAATTTCGTGTCCGGCTTCTACTTCTCGATGACTGAAAATTTCAAGTTCGGCAAAGAGCATCAGCGATTTTTTGGATACGTATGCATCCAAAGAAGGTGGAGTTGTTTCAACATTGGAGAGCCCTCGCTTTGCTGCTTCTTTTTTCCATTCATCAGAATAACCATTTCCTTCGAAACGAATAGCTTTTGAATCAACAATATATTGTCTTAAAACTTTTAAGATTGCTTCATCTTTTTTCAGACCTTTTTCCATCAATGAATCCACTTCGTTTTTAAAATGTTTTAACTGATTAGTCACGATGGAATTCAATACCATCATCGGCATTTGAGCAATTCGCTGAAGATCCTACAGCACGGAATTCAAATTTATTTCCTGTAAATGCAAAAGGAGAGGTACGGTTTCTGTCGGTATTGTCCAGAAGAATTTCAGGAATTTTTCCTATGTTCAACTTCAAGGCCGTCTTTTCATCAGCTGTCATCTTTTTCTCCGGCACCATTTCTTCCAGCTCTTCAAGTATGCGGGATAATTGCCCGCCAAGAAATATCGACATGATTGCCGGAGGTGCTTCATTGGCACCCAGACGATGATCATTACTGGCAGAGGCTATACTTGCTCGTAAAAGATCAGCATGTTCAAAGACAGCTCTGATTGTATTCACAAAGAAAGTTAGAAACATCATATTGCTTTTAGGCGTGCTGCCCGGACTCAGCAAGATTTTTTCCTGTGTTCGTACTTAGACTCCAGTTATTATGTTTTCCACTTCCGTTGATTCCTGCATAAGGTTTTTCGTGAAGAAGAACTTTAAAGTGATGTCGGCGTGCAACCTTATCCATCAAATCCATCAGCAATGCATTGTGATCCACTGCAAGATTTATTTCTTCAAATACAGGAGCACATTCAAACTGACTTGGCGCAACTTCATTGTGACGTGTCTTTAGAGGAATGCCAAGTTTATATGCTTCAGTTTCGAAGTCGAGCATGAATGAATATACACGTTCAGGGATAGAACCGAAATAATGGTCTTCCAATTGCTGCCCTTTGGCAGGAGAATGTCCAAATAATGTTCGTGCCTGTGATTAACAGATCAGGTCTGGAATTATGCAGAGCGGTATCGACAAGGAAATATTCTTGCTCCACTCCAAGTGTTGCATATACTTTTGTAACATCTTTATCAAAATACTGACATACTTCGACTGCTGCCTTGTCTAATTCGTGCAGTGCTTTTAACAATGGGGCTTTGTAGTCCAGTGATTCTCCGGTATAGGAAACAAAGATGGTCGGAATACAAAGCGTTTTTCCACTATTGCTTTCCATGATGAATGCAGGTGAGCTTGGATCCCATGCCGTATATCCACGTGCTTCAAAGGTGTTCCTGATGCCTCCACTTGGAAATGAAGAGGCATCAGGTTCCTGTTGTGCCAAGGCATTTCCTGAAAAATGCTCGATCGCTTTGCCATCACTCACTTCGAAGAATGAATCGTGCTTTTCGGCAGTGAGGCCTGTCAAAGGTTGGAACCAGTGTGTATAATGAGAACAACCTTTGCTGCTTGCCCAGTCTTTCATTCCGAGTGCCACAAGATCTGCCATGGTTCGTCGATCTGAACACCATGGTCAATGGCAGCCATTACGGCTTTATAGGCCTCTCTTGGCAAGGTGCTTTTGCATGGCTTCTTTATTGAAGACATTACTCCCGAAAAAATCTGAAATTTTAATGGATGGAGGTTTTACGGCTAAAGGCTGACGGTCAAGCGCCATTTCCAGTGCCCGAAATCGAAGAATGCTCATTTGTTTTGAGAATTTAAGTTTTAATAGAGTTTATTAATAGCTAAGCAAAAGGATTGCGATTTTTCTTGAATAGATATAATATGATTGACCAGGAGAAATATTTTTATTATTTTTTACAATTATACGTCAAAAAATAGGGGGGTGTCAAGAAAAAATATATTTTTTTTAACAGTGTGTGTTGATTATTGAACAATTTCATTAAAAAAACATAAAAAATATCTGTTAATCTTACATTTTTTACTTTTTTACAGAAAAAACATAAAATTTTGCCTTTATGCTTAATTAGGCATAAAAAAACCTCCATTTTGGAGGTTTTTTTGTATTTTAAATATTTTCATTGGAAAACTACTTTTTCCCCAATTTCTTTAAAAATCTGAAATGTGAAGCCACTGCCTTGCTAAATGTACTTTGTTCATGGTAGGGAAGTCCGTATTGCTTACACACATCCCTTACAATTAAGCTTAACTCGGGATAATGAACATGGGATATTTTTGGGAATAAGTGATGTTCCACCTGATGGTTCAGTCCTCCTGTGAGCCAGGTGACTAATTTGCTTCCTGTAGCAAAATTAGCAGTGGTACGCACCTGATGAGTGGCCCAGTCACTTTCAATTGGAACTGAATCGGGTGGAGGAGTAATGAAGCTTGTATCTTCAACGGTATGGGCAAGCTGGAATACTACACTGGTGATTAAACCGGTTGTAATAGCAAATACGGCATATCCAAGCAATACGGCAGGGATGGAGTAGAAGTACAGAGGAACGATGAGATAGAAGAAAAAATAAAGTGCTTTTGTCAGCCAAAATCCAAAATGATCTTTAAAACCAATTTTGATATTTCCATGGTCTGCAATTCGACGGGAAAAATATTTCTTAAAGTCGAGGACAAAAATCCAGAACATATACATCAGTCCATAGGCAAATGGAAAATACAAATGCTGATAGCGATGAATGGCACGACGCGGCTGGCTTTCAGTCATACGGAAAAATGGCTCATTCAGGATATCATCATCCACATGATCAACATTGGTAAAAGTGTGATGTATGATGTTGTGTTTGATGTTCCATAAGAAAGAGCTTGCTCCCAGCATATTCAATGTAAGTGCAGCCAGGCGGTTCACAGCAGGTTTTGACGATAAGCTACCATGTGCACCATCGTGCATGATATTAAATCCGATCAAAGCCGTGGTGACTCCAAGAAGTACACACAACAATAAAGCCCATGCGCCCGGAAGCAGGTGAAAGGCAAGGATAACATAGGCGCTCAGGAATGTTGCGAGAAGTATAATTGATTTCACCAAATTACGGCTGTCACCATGGGTTGAAATTTTCCTCTCTTCAAAATACGTATGAACACGAATTTTCAGGTCTTTGTAAAAATTAGCGTGATTACCGTTGAATTTTATTGAAGCCATTATTATTGTATGTTTTTTTAGAATACAGGTGATGTAATTACTGCGAGGTCACTCAAATTAACATTTAAGCTAAGACTTAAGTTTATACGCAGATTACAAATATACGATTTCCTGGAAATTATTTCTTCCATTCCCGAATTAATAAAGCTAACAATTGTTAACAATAGTCTGAAAATGGTTGAATGAATCAAATTATAAAGAAAGTATTTTTTTAATGCACTTTTTTGTCTTGAAAAAGTGAAAATATCACAGAATGCAAAAAAATATTTCTTTCCTATTTGAATTAATTGATACCTGTATTTAGATCAATTTAAGCATAACAGTTACCAGCCCGAGTTGTACTTCTTCTTTTTTTGTCCGGACTTTTGATCAGATTTGGCTCTTGGTTTAAAATCACCTTTGCGTGGAGGCTTTTCGGTCCATTCTCTTTTTCCTTTGGAAAAATCTTTCTTGCCAAAATCTTTCTTGCCAAAATCCCTCTTAGGTGCTTCTCCTGATTTTTCTACTCTTACCGGACGTCCATTATGAAATTCTCCGTCAAATGATTTAAGCGCTTTTTCCATGTGTGCCTCATTCTCTATTTCTACAAAAGAAAATACCGGTTTAATATCAATACGGCCGAAATCACTTTTCTTAAGTCCGGTTAGAGTCAAAATGTATTCGAGTAAATTTCCTTTTTCAAATCCATCCACTGAACCCACATTCACAAACATCCGGGGTGTTCCGAATCTCGGACGGTCATTTGCAGATTTTCCCTGATGAGCAACGTCCACATTCAGGTTGGGAGCATTGCGGTAGTCATTCAGGAATCTGTTAAATTCAAGACTTACAATTCGCTTGATGATTTCTTCTTTGCTCAGATCAGCCAATTCCTTATACACTGGGTCGAGGTATTTGGACAGGCCTTTTTCATTTACTTCAACGGTATGAATTTTACGAATGAAGTGCAGCAATTGTTGTTCACCGATATCCACAGCATCAGGAATTTTACCCAGATGAAATTTACGGTTTATCTTTTTTTCGATCTGGCGGATTTTTTACATTTCACGAACATTGACCAGGACGATTGAGATTCCTGATTTTCCGGCACGCGCAGTTCTTCCGCTTCGGTGAGTATAATTTTCAGCTTCATCCGGCAGATGATAATGTATCACGTGAGTGATATCACGAACATCAATTCCACGAGCCGCCACATCGGTTGCTACTAGGACCTGCAAGGATCTGTTACGATAGCGGTTCATGACTTTGTCGCGTTGTTGCTGACTGAGGTCACCATGCAATGAATCTGCATTATAACCATCCTTGATAAGATTTTCAGCGATACGTTGCGTATCCAGCTTGGTGCGGCAAAAGACAACACCAAATAATTCGGGTGTGGAATCAAGAATCCGTCGAAGAGCGATATAACGGTCGCGTTCGTGTACGACATAATAGTGGTGCTCTAAATTATCAGCACCGCTGTTCTGTTTTCCGACCGTGAGTTCTGTCGGATTCTTCATGTAATTTGCAGAAATGGCGCGCACTTCTGCAGGCATGGTAGCAGAAAACAACCAGACGTTTTTTTCTTTCGGGGTTGTGGAAAGAATATCATCAATGTCCTCCTGAAAACCCATGTTCAGCATTTCATCGGCTTCATCCAGCACAACATATTTAACAGTTTGAAGGGAAAGTGCTTTTTTGCCAATCATGTCGATCAAGCGGCCGGGAGTTGCCACGATAATCTGTGCTCCTCGCTTTAATTGCCGCATTTGAGTGCTGATGCTTGCTCCGCCATACACTGGAACAATGTTAGCACCATGAGTATATTTGGCAAACTTCAAAAGGTCTTCTGTGATTTGAATACAAAGTTCTCGTGTTGGTGCAAGAATTAATGCTTGTGTAGCAGGGGAATTAAAATTGATTTTTTCAATCAGCGGAAGTCCGAAAGCAGCGGTTTTTCCGGTTCCGGTCTGTGCCAGACCAATTAAATCAGATTTGTCATTAAGGAGTAGGGGGATTGCTTGTTGCTGGATGGGAGTTGGCTCTTTAAAGCCCAACGCATCTATGGCCTTTAACACTTTTTCGCCCAACCCAAGTTCAGGGAAGGTTAACATAGGATTTATTAAAAATAAGGCTGCAAAGGTAACTTTTTAACGCTAAACTCCTTGAAAAACAGTAAATAAAGAATGAATGTTCTATTCCGCATTAAAAACAGATAAAGGAGCGAAAGGACAATTAAATAGTCCCTTGTAATTCTACTTTTATCGAATGCAGATTGATATTCAAAGATAAAGTATCACGAGATACATTACTTCCTTGACTGCTTTAATCACCTTGGCAGGATTTGGTAAAAATGCTTCAATTAAAGTTGGAGCATAAGGAAGAGGAACATCTCCACCCATCACCCGGAGAACAGGCGCATCTAAATAATCAAATGCATCTTTTTGAACTTTAAAGGCGACTTCAGTGGCAATTGCTGCTAATGGCCAGGATTCTTCAACAATAACCAGACGGTTTGTTTTTTTTACAGACTGGATGACCGTTGCATAATCGATTGGGCGAACACTTCGTAAATCAATAACTTCTGCACTGATCTGTTCTTTTTCTAATTCTTCGGCAGCCTTATTCGCAATTTTCATCATCTTACCAAAGGATACTATTGTTACATCACTTCCTTTTCGTACTACGTCTGCAACACCAATAGGGATGAGGTATTCACCTTCAGGAACCATTCCTTTATCACCATACATCTGTTCGCTTTCCATAAAAACGACAGGATCATTATCTCGTATGGAAGTTTTAAGAAGTCCTTTTGCATCAGCTGGGTTGGAAGGAACTACAACTTTGAGGCCCGGACAATTTGCATACCAGCTTTCAAAGGCCTGCGAGTGTTGTGAACTCAGCATACCTGCAGAACCTGTTGGTCCACGAAACACAATGGGAACGGTATATTGCCCGCCACTCATGCTCATCATCTTAGCAGCTGAATTGATTATCTGGTCGATGGCGACCAGTGAAAAATTAAATGTCATGAATTCTATGATCGGGCGCAGGCCATTCATGGCGGCACCAACACCAATGCCTGTAAATCCTAACTCAGCAATTGGCGTATCAATCACCCGCTGTGCACCGAATTCTTCCAACATCCCCTGACTTACTTTGTAAGCACCGTTGTATTCAGCCACTTCTTCTCCCATTAGAAATACACGTTCATCACGACGCATTTCTTCAACCATAGCTTCACGTAAAGCTTCTCTGAATTGTAGTTCTTTCATTGGATATGCCTTTGATGAGGGGAGGTCCTGATAGAATGTCTTTTATTTATTTGAACTTATAACGTTCAGCGCTTTCCTTCCGGGCTGCAAATGTAGAAAAATCCGTCTTTATTCCGTTTCATCCTCATCCTCTGTCAAAGAATACAAGGCAGCTTTCAACTCCTTGACTGTATGAGGGTTATTTTGCTTTTCGGCAATTTGAATTCCGGCTTTATAGATTTCCATCGGCGAAGTCGAAGTTTTGCATCATTTCCATTAATTTCCCGTATTGATAATAAGTCGCAATATATTCCGGATCCTTTATCAGCAGTTCTTTGAACAAATCCTCGGATTCGCCTAGCTTGTTGATGTTTGCCAGTTCCATGGCCAGTGCATAGCGGATAAAACTATCTTCCGGGTCTTCCTGAAGGTATCTTCTCAGCATTTCAATACGTGTATTCTCTGTTGCATTCATGCGATGTGAGGCAAAATTTTTATGTATCTTCGCGGCGAATTAGCAAAACTGATTTTTTACGAATATACAAATCTTCTATGCCCTGCACAGGATTTCCTTTTTCGCAGTCTGATTCCGGTGAAACCCTTTCTTTCCGGCTTACTTTTAGAAGCACAGCTATTTGCATTTCGTTTATCATTCTGTTCAACTGAGTTCTCCAATTCCAATCTATAATAAATTTAATTCGAATGAAAATTCTTGTTTGTATTTCTAACGTTCCTGACACAACAGCCCGCATTGACTTTTCTGCTGATAACAAAGCTTTTGTTTCGAGCGGCATTACCTACATTCTGAATCCTTACGATGAAATTGCCCTTTCTAAAGCAGTTGATCTGGCTGCCTCTGTCAGGTGGTAATGTCACGGTATTACATGTAGGAGAAACCTCTGCTGATCCGACTATCCGGAAAGCGCTTGCCATCGGCGCCAACGATGCCGTACGCATCAATGCTGTACCCCGCGATGGATCTTTCGTAGCACATCAGATCGCGGATTATGTCCGGAAGAATCCGGTGGATATGATTTTATGCGGAAGAGAATCCAGTGACTACAATGGTGCTTCTGTTCCCGCTATGATATCGGCCCTTTTGGATATACCCTGCATCCTTTTTGCCAAAAGCCTGGTGATTGAAGGAAGTACAGCTGTTCTTGAGAACGAAATCGAAGGGGGAAAAGAGATTATCAGTACACCGCTTCCTTTTGTCGCGGGAGCTTCTGAAGGAATGGCGGACTGGAAAATTCCCAATATGCGTGGTATCATGTCGGCGCGTACAAAACCTCTTGTTGTTGTTGATGCGATTGAAGTACCTCAGCATACCCAAGTCAACAGGTATGACAAACCGGTTCCAAGAAGTGCCGTGAAACTTATTCCTGCTGAGGATGCAGGTACTTTATTTGAAATTCTCAGGAAAGAAAAAAAGGTGATTTAAATTTATCTGCTGTTTAAACTTATTTTTATTAAAAAAAATATCATGTCTGTTCTGGTATACATAGAAAACGTTGAAGGGAAATTTAAAAAATCTGCATTTGAAGTGCTTTCTTTTGGTGCTGCTATAGCAACACCATATGAAATTACCTCTTAGTGCAATTTCGATAGGAAATGTGGCCGACGAAGAGTTGTTGAAAGCAGGAAAGTATGGTGCATCCAAAGTGCTGAAGGCAACCGGAGATGCATTGAAATCATCAAGGGTTCAACCATACACTAGTGTGATTGCTCAGGCAGCAAAGTCAGAAGGAGCCACGGTTGTTGTAATGGCAGCCAGCTTTTCAGGAAAGGCTATTGCTCCGGGTGTAGCCATTAAATTGAACGCCGGACTGGGAGAGAATGCACTCGATTTACCTGAAATGGAAGCAGGTTTTGTGATCAAGAAGGGTGCTTATTCCGGCAAGGCCTTTGCATTTGTTGAGATCCTTTCGGATATCAAGGTGATCAGTATGATGCCCAACTCATACAAGGTAATTGAAAGTCCGGTGCAGGCATCAATCGTTCCTTTTGAATCCACGATTGGAGAGAGTGACCTGAAGCTTGTTATAAAGGAGACAATACGTTCAACTGATAAAGTTTCCCTGCCTGAAGCCGAAATCGTGGTTTCCGGTGGTCGCGGTATGAAGGGACCTGAGAACTGGGGCCTGATTGAGGAATTGGCACAGGTTCTTGGAGCAGCCACTGCGTGCAGCAAACCTGTTTCTGATGCGGGCTGGAGGCCACATTCCGAGCACGTAGGACAAACAGGTATCGCAGTCAGCCCAAACTTGTACATGGCTATTGGAATCTCAGGTGCCATTCAGCATCTGGCCGGAGTGAGCAGTTCAAAAGTGATCGTGGTACTTAATAAAGATCCTGAGGCGCCTTTTTTCAAAGCGGCCGATTATGGTATTGTAGGTGATGCCTTTGAGGTGCTTCCAAAGTTGATTGAAGCAGCAAAAGCATTTAAAGCTGCTCAAAACTGATGAAATTTATGTGGCACGAAACAATTTTTTTTTAATTTCGATAAAGAATCTTCCAGCCGGTGAATAATCGGGCCGATAGAATTATGAAAAAGATCAAACTTGAGATACAGGGACTTGCATACAGTCAGTCGCAATCCGGAGCCTATACGCTGATCCTTGGCGAGGAAAAAGGGAAGAGACGCTTGCCAATCGTGATCGGGGCTTTCGAAGCTCAGGCCATTGCCATTGAATTGGAAAGCATGACTCCGACACGTCCACTCACCCATGATCTTTTCAAGAATATGGCGCATTCTTTTGAAATCCAGGTAGAAGAGGTTCTGATCTACAATTTACTCGACGGAATTTTTTATGCTAAATTGATTTGCAATAACGGCGAGAAGAAAGAAGAAATTGACGCACGCACCAGCGATGCGATTGCACTTGCTGTCCGGTTCAATTGCCCGATCTACACCTATGAGTTCATTCTTGCCTCATCAGGAATTGTACAGGATGATGCCGGATTGACCGAAGGTCTTCAAGAACATGTTGAACAGCAGGCACCTACCTCTGCTACCAAATTGTCGGAGGGAGAACTCAGTGCAACAAGCACGGAGGATCTGAAGGAACTTTTGAAAAAGGCCATTGATGAAGAGGCCTATGAGAAGGCCGGAAGAATTCGTGATGAATTGAACAAAAGGAAAAACTCCTGAGTTTAGAACTGAAATTTTTCAGGTTCGCTTATTTTAATTTCTCTGTTGTAATTGCGGGAGATTTTTTTTGGCATCGAAGCTTAGTTTCCGGATATTTTTATTTCCGATTCCTTTTTAGATATTCGTACGGAATTTGTTCCACCCGGAAGAAAATTCCGCTAACTCATTTATTTAATTCCTCTCCCTTATATGGAACGTTTCTCCGGATTATTAGGCATCGCAGTCATCTTAGGAATTGCATTCCTTATGTCCAACAATAAAAAAGCCATCAGCCTGCGTGTTGTTATCAGTGGCTTGCTCTTGCAATTGGGCCTCGCTATTTTTATTCTCAAAACTCCTTTGGGACAAAGAATCTTTGGAACCCTTGGACAATGGGTAACTAAATTGCTCGATTTTTCAGACAAGGGCGCGGAATTTGTATTTGGCTTTCTTGTCAAGAGAGAGGTACTCGATGCTGTCTTAGGGCCTGGTCACAGTTTTATTTTTATGTTTAAAATTCTTCCAACCATCATTTTCGTTGCTGTGTTGGTGAGTATCGCATATCACATCGGATTGATGCAAAGGGTTGTTGCCTTCTTCGCGAAAATCATGCTCAAGCTTATGAATGTGAGCGGATCCGAAGCATTGTCCAATGTTGGAAGTGCTTTTGTTGGTCAGGTAGAAGCGCAGATCATGATTAAACCTTATCTGTCCGGGATGACCATGTCGGAACTCCTCGCCAGCATGGCGGGTAGTATGGCTTGTATCGCAGGTGGAGTGATGGCAGTTTATATTTCAATGGGCATACCTGCCAACCTGCTCATTGCAGCCAGCATCATGGCAGCACCTGCAGCTCTTGTGATTTCGAAAATTGTGATTCCTGAAACTCAGGTGTCGGAAACGAAAGGTTCCATCAAGATGGAGGTGAAGAAGACGCACAGCAATTTCATGGATGCAGTATCTCATGGTGCCGGGGATGGTATGAAAGTTTCACTCAATGTAATTGCCATGTTGATTGGTGTCATCGCATTGATCGCATTCATTGATTTCATCCTTGGAAAGTTTGGAATGTTCCTCTACCACCAGACAGCATACGCCGGCATGCTCGGCATGGATTTCCAGCACCTCAGTCTGAAAGAAATTTTAGGATCCCTGTTTTCTGTTTTTGCTTATACTATGGGTGTTCCGATGAAGGACGTTCACCTTGTAGGACAATTACTCGGAACAAAATTCGCGGTGAATGAATTTGTTGCTTACTCTGATCTTTCACCCATGCTGGCTGCGAAAATGCTGGAGCCGAAAACACTCACCATTGTGAGCATTGCATTGTGTGGCTTTGCTAATTTCAGTTCCATCGCCATTCAGGTGGGTGGTATCGGCGAATTGGCTCCTTCACGACGATCCGACCTTGCCAGTCTCGGTTTTAAGGCATTGATTTGCGGAACCATGGCATCTTATCTATCAGCCACAGTTGCCGGAATTTTGATGTAAATTTGCTGTAAGATTTATTTGTCTTTCGAATTCAAAGAGATTGTAGTATGAAACAATACCTTGACTTATTAAACCACGTCATGAAGACCGGTGTGGACAAGAGTGACCGGACAGGGACGGGGACAAGAAGTGTATTCGGTTATCAAATGCGTTTCGATCTGCAAGCCGGGTTTCCTCTTCTTACCACGAAGAAACTGCATACACGTTCTATCTTCCATGAGTTGTTATGGTTCCTTAAAGGAGAGACCAATATCGCTTACCTCAAAGAAAACGGAGTCACGATCTGGGATGATTGGGCAGATGAGAAGGGCGACCTCGGACCGGTCTATGGTTCTCAGTGGAGAAAATGGGAGAGTGCTTCAGGAAAAAAAATTGATCAGATTGCCGAAGTGATTGATCAGATAAAAAAGAATCCGGATTCACGAAGGTTGATCGTAAGTGCATGGAATGTCGGCGAGATATCCCAGATGAAATTACCGCCTTGTCATGCCTTCTTTCAGTTTTATGTAGCGGAAGGAAAATTGTCCTGTCAGCTCTATCAGCGCAGTGCGGATATTTTTCTTGGAGTTCCATTCAATATTGCTTCCTATGCAGCACTCACCATGATGGTTGCCCAGGTGTGTGGCCTTCAACCAGGAGATTTCGTTCATTCTTTTGGGGATGCACATATCTATTCCAACCATTTTGAACAGGTTGCCTTGCAGCTTAGTCGCACGCCACGCACCCTTCCAATCCTTAAACTAAATCCTGAAATTAAAAACATCTTTGATTTTAAATTTGAGGATCTAGGAATTGAAAATTACGACCCGCATCCGCATATCAAGGGCGCTGTTGCTGTTTAAATTAAATATTTCTGAATCAGTTTGATCGTGTCAAGCACCATTTCCATCATCGTTGCGCTTTCCGAAAACAATGTAGTAGGAATTAAAAACCAGCTTCCCTGGAAACTTTCGGCTGACCTTAAGAGGGTAAAGGCACTTACGATGGGTCATCATATCATCATGGGAAGAAAAACCTATGAAAGTATCGGTAAGCCACTTCCCGGTCGGACTAACGTGGTCATTACACGAAATTCTGATTTTAATGCTGACGGTTGTCTGATCGCTTCATCCCTGAAGGTCGCTTTGGAGATTGCAAAAGATGATGCGGAAGTTTTTATTTTCGGCGGAGGAGAAATTTTCCGTGAAGCACTTCCCCTTGCTGCAAGAATTTATATGACCCGAGTTCATACTCAACTAAACGGGGATACCCATTTTCCGGAGATCAAACCTTTTGAATGGAGAGTTATTCATCTCGAAGAATACAAGGCGGATGAGAAGAATGAATTCGATTATTCGTTTATAACTTTGGAGAAAATCAAATAACTGATTGTAGATTTGAATTTACAGAAGGAAATATTTTTTTAGTGATATTAATTGTAATCGGATTAATTGGTTTGTGGCTTGGCACCAAATGGGTCATCCAGGGAGCGCTCGGTGTGGCGCAGCATTTTCAACTTTCTCATACTTTTGTTGGACTGGCAATCCTGGCAGTGGGTACGGATTTGCCGGAAGTATTTGTGTCCATTAATGCATCTATTCAACATTTGCGGGGAGTGGAATCCTCCGGGATCATCACGGGAAATGCACTCGGGAGTAGTCTCAGTCAGATCACGCTTGTGCTGGGTCTCTCAGGGCTCTTTTTGACTTTCAGAATGTCAAAAAAGGATTTGAACCGCAATGGAATTACCTTGATTTCTTCCATTGTACTCTTATTTGTCTTCGGATTGGATGGCATCATCACCCAACTGGAAGGCGCTGTTTTATTTATTGGTTACATATTATACTATATTGTTTTATTGAGGAGTGATTCAAAGATGAAGGATGAGGAGGTCGTGCCTTCAGAGCATTCTAAGTTATCCCTGGCCCTCTATCTTTTGGTTGGTTTTGTTGTTTTAATTTTTTCATCTCATTTGGTGGTGAATAATTCAATGGAACTCGCGGAGAAATGGGGAGTAGCGCAATCATTCGTTGGAATCGTAATCATTGGCCTTGGAACCAGCTTGCCGGAACTTGCCGTGTCCATCGGTGCAGCCTATCGAAGATCAGCAGAGTTGTCAGTAGGTAATATTATTGGAAGCAATATTTTCGATGGGCTTGTCCCGATCGGATTGGGAGGAATGATCAGTACCACAAAGATGGAAGTGAACCTTCTTAAATTTGATATGCCAGTACTCTTATTTATTACGCTGCTGGTTCTATTGTTTCTCAGAACAAAGAGAGGCTTGTCAAAATTTGAAGGGTTGATATTAGTTTTCTTGTACCTCGTTTATATCGCTTTGAAAATTGCACACTTTTAATCATCGGATTGAATAATATTTATTCCATGAGCAGAGTGCAGGGATAGATTGCTGAAAAAATTTACCGGCAAATGCACAGTTTTATTTCGAGTCAACAAATGTCATTGCCATAAAAAAGCCCTCCGTGAAACGAAGGGCTGGATAAGTTATTTTTTTGTATTCCTTATTTCTTGCAACAATTCTTTTTCATGGATGGACAAGCGGCAGGATCCGAGCAGTCAATCCCCTTTTCCTTGCATTCTTCCATGCATTGAGCAGAGCATTTTTTGCCTTTCATAGAACAATCCTTCATCATGCCAGAACAAGCGCTTTTATCTGAACAGTCGACCCCTTTGGTTTTACAATCTGCCATACTCTGATGTGAACATTTCATTCCATTCATGGAACAGCCCTTCATCATTTCAGGACAAGCAGAGGGGTCAGAGCAATCGATGCCTTTTGCTTCACAAGCACTTTTGCATTCTGCTGAACATGCTTTCATCATACCACCATGATGCATGGATCTATTGCAGGCAGAAGAGCGAATGGCACATTTTCCATTCTCCATCATCACGCAATCCGAGCTGTCAATTTTACCTTCAGCCATCCATGCTGAACAAGTGCTTGAATCAATCAGGCAATTTCCATCCGCATCCATTTCGCAGCCCATTCCCATTCCCATTCCACCCATGCCTTTACCCATGTGTTCACATCCGGCTCCCATTCGGTATTCGTTGCGCATACCTCCGCTGCAAGCAGCGTCGCCCATACCTCCGCCTGTTACCGCAATATGAGGGGCAATGATCAATGACACGATAGACATTAACTTGATCAGGATATTCATTGAAGGACCTGAGGTGTCTTTGAAAGGATCACCTACAGTATCTCCCGTCACAGAAGCTTTGTGTGGCTCAGATCCTTTGAAATAAGTCTGGCCGTCAATTTCGACCCCTTTCTCAAATGATTTTTTTGCATTGTCCCAGGCCCCACCGGCATTGTTCTGGAACATACCCATCAGCACACCGGATACAGTTACTCCTGCAAGAAGACCACCGAGTACTTCAGGACCAAAAGAGAATCCAACTATCAGAGGAACTATAAGTGCGATGGCACCTGGGGCGATCATCTCACGGATGGAAGCTTTGGTGGAAATAGCCACGCATTTTTCATATTCAGGTTTTGCCTTATACTCCATGATTCCCGGAATCTCCCGGAATTGACGGCGTACTTCGTTCACCATATCCATGGCTGCGCGACCAACCGCTGCAATAGCCAGTGATGAGAATATGTATGGAATCATTCCGCCGATGAAAAGTCCGGCGAGAACATCCGCTTTATAAATGTCAATACTATTAATACCAGCTACTCCAACAAAAGCTGCGAACAAGGCTAGTGAAGTAAGAGCTGCTGAAGCAATTGCGAATCCTTTTCCGGATGCAGCAGTGGTGTTTCCAACGGCATCAAGGGTATCTGTACGGTCGCGAACTTCTTTCGGCAGTCCGCTCATCTCAGCGATACCTCCTGCATTGTCTGCGATCGGACCGAAAGCATCAATGGCTAACTGCATGGCAGTGGTTGCCATCATTCCGGCGGCCGCGATAGCTACTCCGTATAAACCTGCGAAATGATATGAGCCATAGATACCGCTTGCAAGAACAAGAATCGGCAAGGCCGTTGATTCCATTCCAACTGAAAGTCCACCGATGATATTTGTTGCATGACCAGTGGACGATTGACGTACGATTGAATTTACCGGACGTTTACCCATAGCAGTATAATATTCAGTGATCATACTCATAAGAGTTCCCACCACTAATCCCAGAAGAATGGCATAGTATACACTGATCTTAGAAAATTCAAACCCGCGAATGTTCATGGAATCGGGAAGTATGTAATCAACCAGAAAATAGGATGCGATGGCGGTGAAAACGATGGATGACCAGTTTCCAAGATTCAATGCCTTCTGAACATCACCCTTATCGTCTTTGATTTTTACGAAGACCATTCCGAAAATAGAGAACATGAGTCCCATGCCCGCGATAAGCATTGGTAATAATACAGGAGCAATGCCTCCGAAGGCATCAACTGAAACGATTTCACTTCCAAGGACCATCGTAGCAAGAATCGTTGCTACATAAGATCCGAAAAGATCGGCTCCCATTCCGGCTACGTCACCTACGTTGTCACCTACGTTATCTGCAATAGTTGCAGGGTTACGAACATCATCTTCAGGAATTCCTGCCTCCACTTTACCAACGAGGTCAGCCCCTACATCGGCAGCTTTCGTATATATTCCTCCTCCAACGCGGGCGAACAAAGCGATGGATTCTGCTCCCAGTGAAAATCCTGCGAGTACTTCCAGTGCCTTTTTCATATCATCACCATTCACATCGGCGCCAATACTTTTTACATAAACGGTGAAAAATAAAATGAAGAGTGATCCGAGTCCTAGTACAGCAAGTCCTGCTACACCCAGGCCCATCACAGATCCTCCGGTAAAAGAAACCTGCAAGGCCTTTGCTAAACTGCTACGGGCTGCCTGTGTTGTACGAACATTTGCTTTTGTCGCGATATTCATTCCTATGTAGCCTGCGACTGCAGAGAAAACCGCCCCAATAATGAAGGAGATGGCTATGACAGGACTGGAATGTTCTATGCTTAACCCGGACCATACGAGGAGTACGGATGCTATCACTACAAAGTAGCTGAGCATTTTCCATTCCGCCTTGAGGAAGGCCATTGCCCCATTAGCGATATATCCTGCAAGTTCGGCCATGGTTTCATCTCCGGCATCTTGCTTGATGACCCAACGGGCTTTAATAAACATTGCGATGAGGCCAATAATGCCAAGAACAGGTACTATAAATACTAAATTTTCCATGCTGTTACTTAATTTTTCAAAGGGCTGCAAAGGTAAACGAAAGCGCTAAAAAAGCAAATCGGAGGCAGTTTGATTCCAATAATGGATGATGAATAGTTCCATGTAGCGAATTCCTTTCGGTTCTTTAAGAACCGGCTATTTTTTAATAGCTTTCAATTCCTTAGGGAATATTAATGACGGGTAGGTGTACCTGATATTCCCTTTCTTTTCTGGTAATTAAAGACTACCTTTGCAGCCCTTTATAAGTTTAAAATCCTGTAATTCAGGCAAATCTATCCATGCAAATCAGAAACATCGCCATTATCGCTCACGTTGACCACGGAAAAACCACCCTCGTTGACAAAATGCTTCACCAAGCCAAATTGTTCAGGGACAATCAGCATACGGACGACCTTATCCTTGATAGTAATGACCTGGAGAGGGAGCGTGGTATCACGATCGTTGCTAAAAATGTATCGATCCGGTATAAAGATGTAAAAATTAATATCATTGACACACCTGGTCACGCTGATTTTGGCGGCGAGGTGGAACGGGTTCTCACCATGGCTGATGGTGTATTGCTACTGGTGGATGCCTTCGAAGGGCCTATGCCTCAAACGCGTTTTGTTACACAAAAAGCATTGATTTTAGGATTAAAACCTATAGTCGTCGTAAATAAAGTAGATAAAGAAAACTGCAGGCCCGATGAAGTGCATGAGCAAATATTCGATTTGTTTTACAATCTGGGCGCTACAGAAGATCAGTTGAATTTCCCTACCCTTTATGGATCTTCCAAGGAAGGATGGATGAGCACTGATTGGAATCATCCTACGGAAGACATCACCGCCCTGTTGGATGCTATTATTGAGCACATTCCACCTGCTCCTGTGCATGAAGGCACGGCTCAGATGTTAATCACCTCACTCGACTATTCCAGTTTTGTTGGGAGGATTGCCATTGGCCGGGTATTTCGTGGCTCATTGAAAGAAAGCATGCCGGTTTCACTGATGAAGCGTGATGGTACTATTATCAAATCACGCGTGAAGGAATTACACAGTTTTGAAGGACTGGGCAGAAGTAAAAAGGCATTTGTGAATGCCGGGGATATTTGTGCCATTGTAGGTCTGGAGAATTTCGATATCGGCGATACAGTTGCCGACTATGAAAACCCGGAAGCTTTGCCAACTATTGATGTAGATGAACCTACAATGAGTATGTTGTTCACTATCAATACCTCACCTTTTTATGGAAAAGAGGGTAAATTTGTGACTTCCCGCCATTTAAGAGATAGATTATTTAAAGAAACTGAAAAGAACCTGGCATTAAAGGTTGAGGAGACTAATTCTCCGGATGCTTATAACGTATATGGACGAGGAATTCTGCACCTTTCTATTTTGATCGAGACCATGCGCCGTGAAGGATATGAGTTGCAGGTTGGTCAACCACAGGTAATAATTAAAGAAATTGACGGTGTCAAATGCGAGCCAATCGAAATGATGACTGTCAATGTACCGGAGGAGTTTGCAGGTGCTGTAATTGATCAGGTTACTCAGCGTAAAGGAGAACTCCTTGTCATGGAACCCAAAGGCGATGTGCTACACCTGGAGTTTAATATCCCTGCCCGAGGAATTATTGGACTGAGAAACAGTGTCTTAACTGCTACCCAGGGAGAAGCTGTACTTGCTCATCGATTCAAGTCATACGAGCCATGGAAAGGAGATATCCCGGGGCGTATCAATGGAGTTGTCTTATCGATGGATAAAGGAAAAACTACCGCCTATTCTATAGACAAACTCCAGGACAGGGGACGTTTTTTTATCGATCCTGCTGAGGAAGTTTATGCCGGACAAGTGATCGGAGAAGGAATTCGTCCGGGAGATCTGGTAGTGAATGTAACCCGTGCAAAACAGCTCACGAATATGCGTGCTTCAGGTAGTGATGACAACGTACGGATCACTCCAAAAATTAATTTTTCACTGGAAGAGGCAATGGAATACATCGAGAAGGATGAGTATTTGGAAGTAACTCCTAAATCTATTCGAATGCGCAAGATTTTGCTGGATGAAAATGAACGAAAGCGCGCTTCTAAAAATTAATTAACAATTCGGGCGCTTTCAAAAAAAATATCCTAATATTGCGCCTTAATTTCACCTAAACAATTTTTACACACAAGCATATGAATAAATTTCGCACATTATCTTATCTCCTCATTGGAATTACCCTTGCTGGATGTAACGGTCTGGGTAAAATGGCGAAGAACTTCAGCCAGGTTAAACATGAAGTTACCCCAAATCCTTTAGAGTTACATGGAGATAGCGTGGCCATCGCCATCAAAGGAACTTATCCTGCAAAATATTTTGCAAAAAAAGTGGATGCAACAGTCACTCCATTTATGAAATCATCTTCGGCTGAAACTAATTTTAAATCAGTGACTATTGTCGGAGAAAAATCAACAACTGCAGGGACTAAAGTGAATTACAAAACCGGCGGAAGTTTCAGTTATACCGACAAAGTCGCGTATAGTCCGGACATGGCTGCTTCTGATGTGATGATCAAAGCAACCGGCATGAAAGGCAAAACGACAAAAGATCTTGGAGCCGTTAAAATTGCAGATGGTACCATTGTAACTCCTTTGCTTGTTCAACACGACGAAAAAACAATCGTTGGTAAGGATCAGTATGTACGTATTACTCCTTCTAATTTTGAGGGATCTATGTATTACCTGATCAATACATATTCTGTTAACCCTAATTTTAGAGTAAAAGCATGTGACATCAACAATAAGCCGGAATTCGCTAAAATCGATAGCGCATTAAAAGCACTGAGTGTTGCTCCCTATATCCTGAAAGGTACCACAATCACCGGCTACGCTTCACCTGACGGTAAAGAAGCCATCAATGCGGATCTTGCTACTAATCGTGGAAAAGCATCCGCAAAACACATTGTAGGTCTTTTCAAAAAAATGAAAGTAAAAATGAGTCCTGATAGTTCCTTCTTTACACAAAATACTGTGAATGAAGACTGGGCCGGATTCCAGACCCTGATGCAAGCTTCTGACATGGCTCAAAAGGACATGATTCTTCGTATCGTTGCATCAAATTCTGATGTGGAGGCCCGTGAGATGGAAATTAAGAAGATGGGAAAGGCATATACTGAAATTGCAGAAGGTGTTCTTCCAAAATTACGCCGTTCAGCCGTTGTGTTGAATGCCGATAAAGTAGGCCGTTCTGATGAAGAAATTACTGCAACCATGAAGAGCAATCCTGATTCATTAACGATCGAAGAGGTTCTTTATGCTGCAACACTAACTAACGATAACAATGAGAAGCTCAGTATCTATCAAACAGCTGAGAGACTCTATCCACAGGATTGGCGTACCGCGAACAATTCAGGTATGGTTAAATTCAACATGGGTGATATTGATGGTGCCATGGCTCAATTCAGCAAAGCGGACCAACTGAATGCAAACAACACGATTGTGAAGAACAATATGGGTGCTTGTTACAGTCGCAAAGACGATCGCGCAAATGCTTCTTTGATGTATGCAGCTGCCGGTGGAGCAGGACCAGAGGTTAACCATAACCAGGGAATCCTTGACATCCGTAATGGTAACTATTCCATGGCGGTTAGTAATTTATCCGCATCAGGCTCTTTCAATTCATCTTTGGCAAAACTTCTTTCCGGTGATAAGGATGGAGCAATGTCTACAATTGAATCCTCTCCTGATAAAGACTCAGCAATCGGACATTACCTGATGGCTGTTATTTCTGCCCGCAAAGGAGATGCTAACGGAGTTGTGAATCACCTGAAATCAAGTGTGTCAATGGACAGCAATATGAAGGCAAAAGCCGCTGCTGACCGTGAATTTATCAAATGGTTTAACGATGCTTCATTCAAAGCAGCGATCCAATAATTACTAAAGAATTTTGAGAAAAATCCCGGTCGAAAGTCCGGGATTTTTTTTGTGCAATTTTAAAAAATCCCTTCTTAGCAATGGGATTTTTAGTTTAACCACAAGGAAAAAAATTAAACTACAAAGGGAACGTTTACTGAGATATGCTCAAGGAGAAAGCCTCTGTGCTCTTCGTGATTTCTTTGTGCACTTAGTGGTTAAGCCTAGACTAAAAAGCATCACAATATTCGCAGCTGAATGCTTCAAAAAACTTAATTCTTATTTGTAAATGCTCAATGAGCGGATGGAACAGGGACGGTCTTCCGATGCATCTGAAGCCTCTTCTCCTTTTAAAATTGAAGCACGATATGCAGAAATTGCTTTAGCGTTGCTTCTGAAATAAGTGTGAAGCGGAGATGTATTGGCTTTGCGTTCATGGTTCAAATCGTCCACATGAATTCCCATTCGTTGTGCCATGATTTCAACCTCAGCAAAAAAGTTGATAAGTCGGGTTAGTTCCGGGTGTTTCTCAATCCTAAGTTTCATGTTAATCGTGGGAAGGAATTGTTGATGGATTCCTGTAATCTGGGAGCAAGGAAATAAAAATTCAGATACAAGTCAATAATTTGTTAAAAAGACCAATCATTTTGGATAAAAGATGAGTTTTCGAAGAAAATGGCTTTTTATTGAAATTTAAAAGGTCTCAAATTTATGACCGGATCCGGGAAATAGTTGATATCAATTCAGCGCTTCAATTAAATTAACTATTCTGTTCAGTTTTTTGTTTGCACCTCAGTCGCATGATTGGAAACCAAGGGGATATTGTTTGCTTGTTACTGACCTATTTTATTCCTGGTTAAAAACGTACTGCAAAATATTTGCTCCCATTTTCAATGCTTTTTCATGAATGGCTGGAGAATCTTTGTGAACCTCATAATCCTCCCATCCGTCGCCAAGGTCGCATTGATAGGTATATAAGCAAACAAGACGCCCTTGATAGATCAGACCAAATGCCTGTGGAGGTTTATTATCATGTTCATGGATTTTAGGGAGACCTCCCGGGAAGTCAAATTTCTGGTGAAAAATTGGATATGAAAAAGGAAGTTCTACAAAGTCGAGTTCAGGAAAGACTTTTTTCATTTGAGGACGAACATAAGGGTCGATACCATAGTTATCATCAATATGGAGAAAACCGCCTGCGCTGAGGTACTTGTTTAAATTTTCAGCTTCCTGAGTACTGAGAATCCAGTTACCATGTCCTGTCATGTGCACAAAAGGGAAGTTGAATAAGTCAGGACTCGCTACTTCAACGATTGCCTGCTCGGGATTAATATTGGTGCCCAGCTCCTGGTTGCTGAAACGGATCAGGTTAGGCAAAGAAGTTTCTAGATTAGCATACCAGTCACCACCACCGTTGTATTTCAGAAGTCCGATGCGGAAAGAGGGATCAACGGAAAAAGCCTGCAGCGAACAGAGACATAAAAGCAAACAGATTTTTTTCATAGATATGTAGAGTAATTTATAGGGAGGAGGAGAGTTGTTATTTTGGTGTGTGAAGGAAGGCTAGAGCCGAGCACACCATCAGCCCTGCTGTTTCTGTCCTTAGTCGGCTGTTTCCCAAAGATACGGGAACAAATCCATGTGCGACTGCCTGTTTAACTTCTTCCTTTGAAAAATCTCCTTCCGGGCCAATTAAAATCAGACAGGCTTCTCCTTGTTTGTATCTTTCTGTAAGGTATTCAAGAGAGTCCATGGTACAAATATAACGTTGCGGTTCCCTTACTTGTTTTAAAAAAATTCCGAAATTCTGAGCAGGGTGAAGCACTGGTAAATAACTTTTCAGGGATTGTTTCATCGCTGATACCAATACCTTGATCAGTCTTTCTTCTTTAATAATTCTACGCTCAGAGTGTTCACAGAAGATTGGTGTGACTTCGTCAATTCCAATCTCTGTTGCCTTTTCAAGGAACCATTCAAATCGGTCGGCATTTTTAGTGGGTGCGATTCCTATATGCAGACGATATGGTTTCTGATTTTCAGATTCCTTCCGGTGCTTTATTTTAAGCACACATTTTTTAGGATCCGCTACCAGGATTTCTGTGGTATATATAAAACCTTTACCATCGGTAATCATCACAGTATCTCCGCTGCGGTGACGAAGTACTTTCAACAAGTGATGCGCTTCCTCACCTTCAAGAAGAAAGTGATTGTCGTGCATACTTGTTGAGTAGAATAATTCCATAAATAGTTTATGTCAAAAAGGAAATCCGAAAATTATATTCCTTCGGTTCACCATGCAAACTGTCTGTCAATAAAAATGTAAGATAAAAAAAAGCCTTCTCCGGTGAAAGAGAAGGCTCATGTTGATTCAGTTCATTCATGCATTGACGGCAACTTTCGGACTTGCCTGCAGAATCTCTTCATTTGCGTATTCGGCATATTGTGCAAAGTTTTTTACAAATGAAGCAGCAAGTGTATTTGTTTTCGCGTCATACTCATTCTTGTCGCCCCAGGTGTTACGTGGATTCAGAATTTCAGTAGGAACTCCGGGACAAGTTCTCGGCATGGAAAGGCCAAAGACTGGCATGGTATCAAATTCTACTTTTTCCAAATCACCATTGAGTGCTGCCGTAATGAGGGCACGGGTGAAAGGAAGTTTCATTCTAGCGCCCACTCCATATGATCCACCGGACCATCCGGTATTGACCAACCATACATTGACTTTATTTTTTTTCATCCTTTCACCCAGCAATTCGGCATATTTTGTTGGATGAAGTGGCAGAAAGGCTTTCCCAAAACAGGCAGAGAAAGTAGTGGAAGGTTCTGTAACACCTACTTCTGTTCCGGCCACTTTAGCAGTGTAACCGGAGATAAAGTGATACATTGCCTGTCCCGGATTCAATTTTGAAATAGGAGGAAGGACACCGAAGGCATCACAGGTGAGGAAGAAAATATTTTTCGGCGAATAACCAATTGATGGCTCTACTGCATTTTCGATATGACCAATCGGATAGGCAGCGCGGGTGTTTTCTGTTTTACTGATATTTTCGTAATCCACAGTGGTGGTGCCATCATGAAATTCTATGTTCTCGATAAGTGTGCCGAATTTGATTGCATTATAAATTTGAGGCTCTTTCTCTTTTGTGAGATTCACGCATTTTGCATAACAACCACCTTCAAAATTAAAGACAGTATCTTCTGCCCAACCGTGTTCATCATCACCAATTAAACCTCTGTGTGGATCTGCTGAAAGTGTTGTCTTACCGGTTCCTGAAAGACCAAAGAAGATAGCGGTATCGCCGTTCTTTCCGATGTTGGCTGAGCAATGCATGGAAAGCACATTCTTATCATGCGGCAGCACAAAATTGAGAACAGAGAAAATTCCCTTTTTTATTTCACCTGTATAACCGGTACCTCCGATAAGGATAATCTTTTTAGTAAAATTCAGGACGGCAAAGTTACTTTGGCGGGTACCGTCGATGGAAGGATCAGCTAAAAAACCGGGTGCACATAAAATGGTCCATTCTGCTTTTACTGTTTTTGAAATTTCTTCCCTGGTAGGTCGCAGAAATAAATTGTTGGCGAAAAGATTCTGCCAAGGCGATTCTGTCACCACACGTATGCTTAATCTGTAACGTGGGTCGGCACAGGCGTATGAATCACGCACGTAAATCGTTTTCCCTTGAAGGTAGGCGCATACGCGGTCATACAGATGATCAAACTTAGCAGGATCGAATTTGATATTGATATCGCCCCACCACACACCTTTTTCAGTACGGTCATCGCATACAATAAATTTATCTTTGGGAGATCTTCCGGTAAATTTTCCGGTATCCACAGCAAGAGCACCGTTGTCGGTGAGTACACCTTCACCTCGTACGATAGATTCTTCTACCAGTTCGGCAGGCGTGAGATTCCAATAAGCATCGGCTACATTTTTCAGTCCCAGATCGGCGATGGTTGCATCCTTCGCTTTAAATCCGAATTCATTCATGGTTTTTATTTTTTGATGTGAAAATGTGGAACAAAGTAAGGGAAAATTTATTGCATTGACCAATTTTAGCGTGGTCTTCTATGCTTACATTCTGCGTTTTCGTAGATATTTACGTGTTCGGCAGTTTTTAATAATTCTATCGTTCTATTTATAAATTCAGTCTGTTGATCACTGCTCAACTCTTTCAGTTCCAGGCAAAAATCTGTTTCTCCTTCGCGCCCCCAATGAGTTTTTTCATAATCAATGTTAATTCCTAACTCTCCGGCATATTCTCCAATACTATCCTCAAAACGAAGTATTGATTGAAAATCAACTCCGGATGCAACCGAAAAAAAGGTTATTACGAGCCGTGATTTAGCAGGAAAAGTATCCGTTTTGCTCACTAGCTCAGCAGGAACGACCTGATTTGCTGTTGATGAGTTTAACTCTTTACTTTCCTTACAGGATAAACCGAACATTAAGAGTAAACCGGCAATTACCCAGGTTAATTTGTGCATCATCTTGATTTTGAAGCTAAATAATTTAATTCAAGGCTAAACTAATGAAACCATCGATAATCGTTGATATTCCTTTCTATTACCTAAACCCTTTCCAGGCTGCTACGAAGAAAAAAAGCCAGCCGGACAGCAGGCACAAGCCACCCAGGGGTGTAATAGGGCCTAGAATATTTTTCCAGGAATCAATCCCCAGGATTTCCCTGCACGCAAGGAGGTAAATGGAGCCGGAAAAAAGCAGAATGCCGGCAAGGAAAAAATACCCTGCAGTCTGTGCAGGTCCTGTGGCGATCTTTTCCATAAACAAGGCAAGTAGTAGCAATGCCATTGCGTGATAAAACTGATACCTGACACCAGTTTCAAAAATTTGTAATTGAGGAACAGAGATTTTTTCTTTTAATGCATGTGCCCCAAAAGCCCCGAGAATAACTGCTAATCCTCCCAGGAATGCTCCGCTTAGCACGAATGTTTTTTGCATAATTAATTTCAGATTGAGTATAGGGGTGAATTGCTTACGATGAAGAAGCTGAGATCCTATTCTTTCAGACTGATGAATTTATCCAGCTCCTCCACGGAGCTTTCAAATTCGAATGCATCATTGACTTGATAATAATTACCAATATCATAGGTGTGTCCGTAAGCAAATTTGGCATATTCCAGTTTGGTGTTTTCAAAAACAAAAAGAGAAAGCACTTCCCTTACCTGATTGGCAAGAAGGCAACTTTCCCCGAGAGCTTGCTTAGCGATGGACAGTCTTGTGCTTTCAAAGTCAGTTGAAGCGATGCTCGTTTTCATAGTGCTGAAATCTTCAGGCCGCATAGGAACAGAACAGCCGATGGGACCGCTATATCCAATTAGATCTGTATTGGAGGTGATAGGGTCCTGTGAAGATGAAGTTTTTGTCACAGTCCGTGTAGTTGTTGTTGTTGTTGTAATAGTTCCGGATGGGGTGGATTCATTCTGCAGATCAATTCCCTCCGGATTAACATTGGATATTGTACCGTCACTTATTCTCATGTGAACATTCACCTCATCGCTGTCGGGTTTTGAGCTGATAGAATGAGTTGTTGTTGTCTGACTTACCGTCGTAGTCGTTGAAGTTTCTGTGCGGGATCTTTTTGAATAAACGAATTGAACTTGATTTTGTGGATCGGGAGGAGCTTGGGAGATTGGTATCGAACTCACATAACGTGTTACATACTCACCACTGTTATTTTGTTTTATCAGCATGGTCAATTCTTCACCGGTTTCATGGAAGTATAAATTGAAGTCGAGAATTCCAAGTTGCGTATTGGAAAAAATGATGCGGCATTTATAACTTGGTGCAGGCAGTTCTGTGAGTTTTATATTGGTTTCCGGTACTACATTTTGTACTATGCCATTAAGAACAATTTGAAATTTTTCTCCATCCTCAGTAAACAAAATTAAATTATTCTCAGTAGGCAGTTCAAAGTATTCCCTTTGCGCAAAGAGCGAAGAGTGTAGAGAGAAGAGGAAGATGCAAAGGCTGAAAAAGCGCTTCATTAAAATCAGATTTTAATCGATAATTAAATATTAATGGATCTTTTTTAAAAGGGCAGGCAAAGGTACGAAATCCTTTGCTTTTCAGGCATTTCCATGTAAAATTAGGTGCTTGTTCTTTCGGCCCACACCATGCATTAGAAATAAATCTAATGCAAAGCAATATAGAAAATCTCCTTTTAGCCTTCGCTTTGCACATCCAAAAGGAGATTTTCCATTCGTGATAAACCCATCTAATGCAAATTTTCGGCTCCTAATCGCATTCTTTTATACTAGATGGGTTTCACAACAATGGCTTTATGTGAGGGTCAAGAGGGCTGTTACTCGCAAAAATTTTAATGTTTTCGTGTAATTCCGACCTGAAATGTACCTTCGCACAAATTGTTGAAATGAAAAAAATCCTGCTTATTGGTGCCGGCCGTTCCTCTTCAAGTTTAGTGTCCTACCTTTTAGATAATGCCTCAAAGGAAAATTGGGAGTTGACCATTGCAGATATCTCAAAAGAAAATGCTGCGGCAAAATTGATGAATCATCCGGCAGGAAGTGCAATTTCACTTGATATTCAGGATAATGTAGCTTCTTCCAGAGAAATTGCCAAGGCGGATTTGGTCTTGTCCATGCTACCTGCCCACATGCATATTTCCGTGGCAAGGGAGTGTGTCCGTCTCAAAAAGCACCTGGTCACCGCCTCCTATGTGAGTGGGGAAATGATGGAACTTGATGAGGCCGCTAAAACGGCCGGGGTAATTCTTCTGAATGAATGTGGACTCGATCCGGGCATTGATCATATGAGCGCCATGGAAGTAATCGACAGAATACATGAGGAAAAAGGCAGGATCAATTCCTTCAAATCTTTTACGGGCGGACTGGTTGCTCCGGAATCCAACGATAATCCCTGGGGGTATAAATTCTCCTGGAATCCCCGCAATGTAATACTTGCCGGACAAGGCACAGCGCGTTTTATTGATAACGGTAAGTATAAGTACATTCCGTATCATCGGCTATTTTCTCAAATTGAAAAAATAGAAATTCCCGGACTAGGCGTATTCGACGGATATGCAAACCGGGATTCATTATCCTACCGAAAATTATACAAGCTGGAGAAAATTCCGACGATGTTGCGGGGAACATTGAGACAGGATGGTTTTTGCAAAGCATGGGATGTATTTGTTCAACTCGGTCTCACTGACGATTCGTTTCAGATCGAGGATGCAGGAAGCCTTACATTTGCAGGCTTGATTGAGGCATTTCTCCCTCCTGCATCCGTAGAAAAAACTCTCCGTCGCCGGCTTGCTGATTTTGTTTCCTTGTCTGAAACCGATCCTGCGATCGAATTAGTTGCTTGGACCGGCCTGTTGGATGAAAATCTTTTAGGAATTTCGAAGGGAAGTCCTGCGCAGATTCTTCAGAACCTGCTGGAGAAGAAGTGGGTACTTCGACCAAAAGACAAGGATATGATTGTAATGCAGCATATTTTTTCTTATGAGCAACAAAGCAAAAAATTTGACTTGTCATCCTCCCTTGTTGTGAAAGGAGAAAATTCTGTATACACAGCCATGGCAAAAACTGTGGGATTGCCGGCAGCAATTGCAACACGATTGATATTGAATGGAAAAATCTCCGGAAGGGGCGTGAAGATACCTGTTGAAAAAGAAATCTATATTCCCATACTGAAGGAGTTAGAAGGGATGGGGATCAGTTTTGTGCATCAGGTGAAGGCACATTCCTGAGAGCGATATAATATTCCTGTGTAAGTTTTATATACTGTTCAGAGAATGAATTGTCCTGATTCTGAATCACGAATTCTTCCTCTGTAAGGGTTGAGAAATTCGGTCTGAATTCCATGATCAGTCTCTTTTCCGGTTTGTCAGGTCTGGTACGAATTTTTACGAGGTGATGGCAGAACAATCCTGACTTTTGTGCAAGATCCATAAATTCCAGTCCTTCTTTTACAGGCAGTATTAGGTAGAATTTACCATCGCGATGCAGAATTTTTTTTACACCATCTATGAGTTCCTGAAATGATAGTAAGTCATTGTGCCGGGCATTTAATCTTGATTCACCTGAAGGTTTAGAGGCATGATGAAAATAAGGAGGATTGGCAACAATGAGGTCATAGATCGGATTTGTTTGTTGGGCCAGATCCTGAAATCGCTGGTGAAAAATGTGCATTCGTAAAAACCAGGGTGAGATCATGAAGTTTTCTCTTGCCTGAAGGCAGGCTTCCTCATCGATGTCCACTGCGTCAATATTGCAGGAAGACCTTTGGGCAAGCATCAATGCGATAAGTCCGGTGCCGGTGCCGATATCTAGAATTCTATGTGCAGCAGATGGGTCCACCCATGAGCCAAGCAGCACCGCGTCTGTGCCTACTTTCATGGCGCACTTATCCTGGTGGATGGTAAATTGTTTGAACCGAAAAGTTTCGTCGCTCATACATTCTGTACTTCCAAGATATAAAAAAAATATAAACTAATATTCGCGCTTTAATTCGCCGGCAAAATCAATCTTTCAAATACACATCCAGCAGTCCTTCTGGAAGCTCAATTTGAATATGTCGGTTTGTGTCATCGATTTCAAGAATCATTTCCTCATGAAGAGGAAACAGAATTTCCCTGCCATTCACCATACACCTGGCAAGATATTGCATCGGGTATTCCTGAATCTCATCGATGGGCCCAAGATCTCCATAGATTTCATCCGTCACTGTATATCCGATCAGGTCAAACCATGAGGGAGTATCGTCTTCCGAATGTTCCTCTCGGATTTTTTCAGCCAGGACTTTTTTACCTACAATTTTTTTTGCTGAGGAGTCATCATCTATTGTTTCAAATTTAAGAAGTATCCCTCCGGAGCGCTCACGGATGCTTTCCACAAAAAAGGGAACTGGTAATCCGTCCAGTTGAATAAAAAGAAAACCCGATTTGAATTGATCAATGGAAAATGAGAGATCGTCATCCGGCACCAGACTAACTTCACCCGCAAATCCGTGAACTTTATTGATAAAGCCAAGTGCAAGAAGTTTTGTCGGGTCAAGAATTTT
This sequence comes from uncultured Bacteroidota bacterium, assembly GCA_963775555.1. Taxonomy (GTDB): domain Bacteria; phylum Bacteroidota; class Bacteroidia; order AKYH767-A; family 2013-40CM-41-45; genus QQVM01. Next base: position 400,520 of record CAVZJJ010000004.1, read on the forward strand.
CATAGAGATACTGGCATTGGTCACGAAGAACGCAATTTATTTCAGGGAATCTTTTAGTCGGTTTATTTTGGCGCGTCAGTATTTTTTAAGTCCACTCCATCAACCTGAAGAATCACAGCGCTGCTGCAGTGTAAAGGTTAAAAAAAATCCGCCCTGTAAACTACAGTGCGGATCTAATTTTTCATGAACCTGAGAATTAAGATTCAGCAGGAGTTTCAGCTTCCCCGGCGGTATTTTCTCCGGCAGGTGCTTCGGGAATACTTTCCACTTCAACCGCAGCTTCAGGAGCCGGTGTTGGAGGAGGTGTGTTCTTCTTGCGCAAAGCATCAAGACGTGCTTCCTTCTTTTTACCCTCTTCTGTCAGGCGGCTTTCCATTTCTTTGGAAACATCTCCGATGGCGCGTTTGCGCTTCTCTTCAACTTTAGAAACCTTGGCTTCGGTCCATGACTGGAATTTAGCATCGGCCTGTTCCTGCGTAAGGGCACCTTTCGCCACACCTTTTTGAAGGTGATAATTATACAATACTCCTTTGTAGGAAAGGATGGCACGACAGGTGTCTGTCGGTTGTGCACCATTCTTCAGCCAGGCAAGAGCTTTGTCCTGGTTAATTTCAATTGTAGCTGGAATCGTGTTGGGATCGTAGTTACCGATTACTTCGATATACTTTCCATCTCTCGGAGCACGACTATCCGCCACAACAATATGGTAATAAGCGCGGTGCTTTTTACCATGACGCGTTAATCTGATTTTTACCGGCATCTTTTAATTGTTATTGATGGTTCTGGATTCCTTTCCACCGACCGAGGCGGATAAACGTTCTCCAACGCTTTTTTAAAAGGAGCGCAAAGATGCAATTTTTTTAGTCTTTTTCAAAGGAAATATGCATTTTTTATTTTGATTAGGACAAATAAATATGTGTTTTTTTTGAAATTTCGAAGATTGACTGAATTGATAAAAAAATCCTTTATACGATTTATGATGTCCCATTTAAAGAAAATCTAAGTGGGCAGGGCTGAGGCCATTCGATTGATCAAAAGTAAAGCGCTCACTTTTTCATAATCATTTATTGTACATCATTAGTTGTATCAATGTATAAAATCTAAATGTCAGATTTTAATGCATGTAAAATTGAAACAACGCTCTGCTGAAAATATTTCTCTGCTAATCTTTTCTTCAATACTACTCACTATCAGAGCATCTCTTGAAGCCAGCTTAGCATGAAATAAATATTTGTTTAAATGATGCGGAACAATTAATCTGTTTTAGAGATTAAAAATAATGATTCGTTTTTACATGAAAATTGGTCAGCTTTGCGAACTCTTAAATAATTTAATCTGATCACATACTGATATTGAATTTGTTGCAGCCGGGTTGATCCTCGGATTTCTTGTTGTAAAAAGTTTGTTGGAGGTCGCTCATTCGATTTTGGGTTCATGAGATCTGGCTTGGGTTGTGCATTCCTGTTCTTTGCAAGGATTGCCAGATGTGTTTTTTTGCGAGCTACACTAATAGGCTGCCTTATTTTTTTACAAGAACCTTTGCAAAATCTTATGAAAGATTAAAAACCCGGATTTGTATCCGGAAGGAATCTTAGAATGAGAAAGGCCAAATGCAGCTCTGGGAGCTCATCTGTAAGCTAAAAATGGTAGAAGTAAGAAAGTTTGTAAATCAATTTTCTAAAACTAACTTAGAGCGTTCAATGTAGTTCGGGTTTCTCGGATTATTTAGTAATTCTAAATAATAGCACATGCCAATTGCAATTATCATTACCATATGTTCCTTGCTTTTATTGGCTTATGTTTTTGATATCAGTTCTTCATTAACAAAAGTTCCTTCGGTTATTCTGCTTCTCCTGTTAGGATGGATAGTACGCCAGGTTACACATTTATTTGCAATTCCGGTTCCTGACCTTAATCCACTTTTACCAATCTTTGGTACCATCGGTTTGATTCTAATTGTATTAGAGGGCTCATTGGAGCTACAGTTAAACAGAAGCAAAGTAACGGTTATCAAAAAATCCTTTCTGATTGCTTTGATATCCATGATGGTTCTTGCTTTTATTCTTGCCTATGCTTTTCAATATTATGAGTTGATTTCCTTCAAAATCGGTTTATTGAATGCGATTCCATTTTGTGTCATCAGCAGTGCTATCGCCATTCCCAGCGTGCGATATCTCTCATCTGCAAATAAAGAATTTGTTATTTATGAGAGCAGTCTGTCTGATATCATAAGAGTCCTATTTTTTAATTTCATCGCATTGAACGAAGTGATTAATGCTCAATCGTTCGGTCATTTTGGATTGCAAATTTTGATTGTCATTCTTGTTTCCTTTGTCTCAGTGCTGGGACTTTCTTTTTTATTGAGCCGCATCCGTCACCATGTCACATTTTCGCCTATCATTCTATTAGTGATATTAATTTATGCGATATCCAAGTTGTACCATTTGCCGGCTTTAATTTTTATTTTTGTTTTTGGATTATTTCTCGGAAATCTTGATGAGTTAAAACGTTTTAAGTGGATAGAAAAATTGAGGCCTGTAAAATTGGATAAGGAAGTTGCAAAATTTAAGGATATAACCATCGAAGCAACCTTTTTAATAAGGGCTTTGTTTTTTCTTTTGTTTGGATTTTTGATGTCTGCACACGAAATTCTGAATGAAGAATCTCTGCCATGGTCTCTTGGGATTGTTGCTACTGTTATAATCATCCGGTGGGTCGCACTTAAAATTGCCGGCCTTCCATCATTGCCATTGCTTTTTATTGCCCCGCGAGGACTGATAACGATCTTGCTTTTTATTGCAATTTTGCCGGAACAAACTTTTTCAATCGTGAATAAGTCGCTGATTATACAGACGATCATACTTTCAGTTCTTGTGATGATGATAGGAATTATGGCCAGTAAAAAACAGCGACCACAAATAAATGCTATGATACCGGATACTAAACCTGAGTGATTAATGTTTTTCTCTTTTTGAACATCAAATGATTGTTTTAATTCCACATCTTTCACGAACGCATTCTTGTTTATGGGAATTGTTTTTCAAGTAATTCTGTAAAATCAAGTTAAATGACTTTTCAAAATCGGGAAAGATTTTTTATTTCCGGCTCATTAGTTTTAAATATTGATTTAAATTTGTATTTTAATTTTGCCCATCATGTAAAAAGGACAGAACAAATGAAAGCTTTCGTTTGGCCTCTTGCGCTTGGAATACTTCTTAGTACCGACACGTTTTCTCAACCTGAAAATGCACGTTCCTTTACTCCGGCGATTGAAGATAATTCCATGTTCCTGGAGGAGGCATATAATCAGGAAGAAAAGGTCGTACAGCATATTTCTAATTTTTTTATGCTCCCGAATTTGCAGGATAATTTCTTTTATGCCTTTACCCAGGAATGGCCGGCGTTCGGATTAAAACATCAACTGTCATATACAATCCTTTATAGTTCCCTGAATAATGGAAGTTATCAGGGTGTTGGAGATATTTTGTTGAATTACCGTTATCAATTGTCCTATAAGGAAAATTTTGTGGCTTGTTCTCCAAGATTTAGTTTGATTATTCCAACTGGTAGCAAATCAAAAGGGATTGGGCACGGTGCCTGGGGATGGCAGGCAAATCTGCCGGTTTCGAAAAGATGGAGCAATCATTTTGTGAATCATTTCAATATAGGTACTACCTCTTTTTTTAATGTTAAAGCACCGGATTTTAATTTCAACGCAACTCTGTTTAGTTATTTTGCCGGACTAAGCTCCATCTGGCTTGTTACAGAAAAATTCAACTTAATGCTTGAGTGTATGACCAACCGGGATGCAAATCCCGGGAAGAATAATAAAATTGAATATATCAATCAGACTGTGCTGGCACCGGCTTTCAGGTTTGCTGTTAACATGGGAAAAGTTCAGGTCGTTCCGGGTGTGTCGGTCCCTTTTACTTTCATAGATGGTGCTAAAGCAGAAGTGGGTGGATTTCTCTACTTGTCTTTTGAACATGCTTATTAGCGGAGATTCAGGACGCCTTAATATCACCAAATTTGTGACGGGAGCAAATTGTAATTATTTTATTCCTTGTCGAAAGCGGGCAAGAAGTATTTTTTTTTGATCGGAAGGCAATCTAAATTGGTGGAATCGATATATTTGATTTCCGCATCCAATTCGATTTACTTTTTTGTGAAAAACATTTTCTGAAATGACATTCATGTCGGGTATTAATGGTATTTTTGAGTGAAGCAATGAATATCAGGTCCGTCGTGCAGCGGACCTGTTTTTTAATAAATTAAGGATGAACCCCAATTATCTCGATGAACTGAACGATCCGCAGCGGGCTGCGGTGCAACATACGGAAGGTCCGGTAATGATTATTGCCGGTGCCGGTTCCGGGAAGACACGTGTGCTTACATACCGGATTGCACATCTCTTACGTTCTGGTGTCGATGCTTTTCAGGTGCTTGCTTTGACTTTTACCAACAAAGCATCCAAAGAAATGCGTGGCCGTATCGAGAAAATTACCGGAGCGGAAGCACGAAACCTCTGGATGGGCACATTTCACGCGGTCTTCGCTAAAATTCTACGTATTGAATCAGAGAAACTGGGTTACCCGTCCAACTTCACCATTTACGATACCGATGATACAAAAAGTTTGATGCGGGATCTTCTGCGTGAGAATAACCTGGACGATAAACTCTACAAACCGGATGTGATTCTCAATAGGATCTCTGCCGCAAAAAATAATTTATATTCCTGGGCGGAATACCAGAACAACGCCACATTTGTAACTGATGACGGTGCTGCAGGGAGGCCCAAAACGGGCATGCTCTATGAGCAATATGTGAAACGGTGCTTCAAAGCATCAGGAATGGACTTCGATGATTTGCTATACAATATGTATATACTTATCAGCAAATTTCCGGAAGTCTTGCATAAATACCAGCACAAGTTCAAATACGTTCTGGTTGATGAGTTTCAGGATACAAATTATGTACAGTACATGATCCTGAAAAAACTGTCATCGGTCCATGAAAACATCTGCGTAGTTGGTGATGATGCGCAATCCATTTATGCATTCCGTGGGGCCAACATTCAGAATATCCTTTCATTCGAAAAAGATTATCCGGATCTGAAAATATTTAAACTCGAACAGAATTACCGTTCCTCTAAAAATATAGTACAGGCGGCCAATAGTCTGATTGAAAAAAACAAGAACCAGTTAAAAAAGGAAGTCTGGACTGCCAACGACCTTGGAGAGAAGATTTCGCTTTTGAAAGCCTACAGTGATAATGAAGAAGGAGTGCTTGTGGCTACTTCAATCTTTGAAACAAAGATGAATCGGCAATGGAGAAACAAAGACTTCGCCATTTTATACCGCACCAATGCGCAGTCGCGCTCCATGGAAGAAGCACTGAGGAGGATGAATATTCCCTATCGTATCTATGGTGGATTGTCTTTTTACAAACGGAAAGAAATTAAAGACCTGCTGGCGTACTTCCGGCTTGTGATTAATCATAATGATGAAGAAGCCCTGAAAAGAATCATCAATGTTCCGGCAAGAGGAGTTGGAAAAACTTCTATAGAGAAGATGGTGGTCAATAGTGTAGCAGCAGATAAAAGCATCTGGCAGATCATTGAAAACCCTCTTTATAATCCATGTGGTTTCAACAGTGGTATGCTCGGCCGCTTGAATGACTTTTGTACCATGATCAAAAGTTTCTCTGTGCGTTTGAAGAATACGAATGCATTTGATCTCGCCTCTTCGATTGCCTCTTCCTCCGGTTTGTTGCGTGATTTGTATGATGACAAAACGCCGGAAGGCTTGAGTCGTTATGAAAACGTGCAGGAATTACTAAACGGTATACGTGAGTTTGTAGACACCGGGCGCAGCATTACGCCTCCGGGTGATGAAGAATTCAACCAGGATCCGGACGCATTGCGTACACTTGATTTGTTCATGCAGGATATTGCCTTGCTCACGGATGCGGATGACGACGATAAGGAGAACGATGACAAAGTTTCGCTGATGACATTGCATGCTGCTAAAGGACTCGAGTTCCCTGCTGTATTTGTTGTTGGGCTGGAAGAAAATCTTTTTCCTTCACAGCGATCCATGGATTCGCGTGAAGACCTGGAAGAAGAACGTCGCTTGTTTTATGTCGGCATCACAAGAGCTGAAAAGAAGCTTAGCATTTCATATGCTACTTCCCGTTATAAATGGGGAAATCTCAACACCTGTGAACCAAGTCGTTTTATTGATGAGATTTCTCCTGAGTTTATCGAGGAAAGCGGAACTTTGCACCGCAGTAATCATCTGCCTTTTGATGAGCCGGTTCTTGATAGGTGGGGAAGCGGATCTGCTGGAGGTCTCAAGAGCAAACCTCCGGCTGGTGTTCCTGCACTTTCAGCAAAATTGAAAAAACTGGATTCCCCTTCAGTTCAGAATTTTGCAGGCGATGATACGAGTGAAATTCAAAGCGGAATGCGTGTTGAGCATGAGAAATTTGGTGCCGGAAAAGTATTGCAAATTGAAGGAAAATCAGGAGATTTGAAAGCCACCGTCTTTTTTGAGACAGTGGGAACCAAGCAGCTGCTCCTTAAATACGCAAAACTGAAGATTCTTGACTAATCCGGTCTTTTTGAATACATTTGCGCGAACCTTAGTGCATTTGTTTGGTTCTTTTCTGGACTCATGCTTGAAATACTGAGTTGGATTCAAATAGCCAGACCATCATTCCACAGGGTATTAATTTCTGTGCGAAAGAACAAGCTAAAATAAAATACCATAAATAATCCGGATCAAGTGGAATACGTGGAGCAAAGTTTCCACAGATATTAATTTACAGACTGAATTGCAGAATTCATTTTTTCAGTCAATGCATATTGTTCATTATTCATCATTTCTGTTGAAAGGATTTTTTGACCGGAAGAAAACAAATTAATTATGCAGGCAAAATACCCTCTGCAATTATTCACTCAAAGCACCCCACATTAATAAAATAAAATGGCTAAAGAATTTAAAAGAAGAGCGGAACTATCTAATGAGAAACATTTTGTTTCCATTGAAAATCTGTCTTATAACACACAAAGGGATCACCTGCTGATTTCAGAATACGGGAGAAGTGTTCAAAAAATGATCAAGCATACCATCACCATTGAAGACCGGGAAGAAAGGAACAAAGCAGCCCAGATCATTGTGAATGTGATGAGTTATCTCAATCCCTCTGTACGTGAGTTGGTCGATTATAAGCACAAGCTTTGGGATCACCTGTTTATATTATCGGATTTTAAACTGGATGTGGATGCACCCTTTCCGATGCCTGAAAAAGAAAAAGTCACTGCCAAGCCCAAGCGGGTAGCATATCCTGAAAGTAAAATCCGCTATAAGTACTATGGGAAAGTAATGGAAGACATGATCCGAAAGATCGGTGAAATGGAAGAAGGCCAACGCAAGGAACAGATTACACAGAACCTGGCGAACTTTATGAAAATGTCATACCTCACATGGAATAAAGATACGGTAGACGATTCAACCATTTTGAATCACCTCGAAGAGCTCTCTGGTGGTAATCTTAAACTGCATGAATCCGCGAAGCTGAATCATACGGCTGAAATTTTGGCGATGAATAAAGAAAAGATGATGCGTGAGAATGCGGCAAAGAATAAACTTAAGAATAAAAGAAAGATTCGTAAAAAGTGATCTGTGTCATTTTCCGGTTTTTTATGACCACCGATATTCATCATACAAAGTTTTAATAAGATAATGCCCGCACCAAAATCGTTCTCATATTCTCCGGATCCGGAACCTCACAAAGGCCGGACCAAAAAGATCCTGCAGAGCCATCCTGAAGTCCGAAAGCTGATTGGGAAAAATCCATTTACGATCCTGGCAATATTATTCTGTGTAGGATCCATGATTTTGCTCTCGTACCTGGTGCGTGAATCATCGTGGTGGATTGTGGTGTTGGTTGCCTATGGAGTAGGAGCATTTTTTAATCACGCTTTGTTCGTGATGATTCATGAATGTTCTCATAACCTCTTATATAAAGGTAAGACGGGAAACTACCTGGCTTCGATCCTGTCAAATCTTCCTCATACCTTCCCCAGTGCTGTATCATTCACCCGATATCATCTGATGCACCATTCATGGCAAGGACATCACGAATGGGATGCTGACTTGCCCGATTTCTGGGAAGCCCGTGTTTTTGGGAATAATTTTTTCAGTAAGGCACTCTGGCTTCTGCTTTTTCCTTTCTTTCAGGTAGGAAGGACACTCCGTATGAAAGATATAAAGCCGATTGATGGCTGGATCGTTTTTAACTGGGTGATACAGATTTCATTCAACGTAGCTATCTGGATGCTGTGGGGGCCCAAAGCATTTTTCTTCCTCATGATCAGTTTCTTTTTCTCTGTGGGTTTGCACCCGCTTGGAGCCCGGTGGGTACAGGAGCATTTTCTAACACTTGATCCTGAACAGGAAACTTATAGTTATTACGGACCATTAAACATCGTTGCTTTTAATGTAGGCTACCACAATGAACATCACGATTTTCCTTCAATTCCTTGGAATAAATTACCTGAGTTGAAGAGAACTGCACCTGATTTTTACCATTCATTAAAATCCCACAGATCCTGGACGCTTTTGTTCCTTCGGTTTCTCTTCGATAATAAGATCACTTTGCACTCGAGAATGATGAGGGATGAAAAAAGCATCAGGAAAGAATCGAAGTAGGCCTGAGTGCTTATTCGGGATTGGGTGACATCCCAAAGCTGTTTTGTAGCAGCATTATTTTGTTCAAAACTTTAAATTTTTTTCGGGACTTTTTGAGTTCTACCTTATTATTTCGTTGTCATATTCATGTGTTGAATCAATTGAAATTTCGCGTTTATTCAGCATAAAACAAGAATAAATATCATTCATATGGGAACAAGTTTTGAAGTAACAGGTGGCATTGAATTAAGCGGGGAATTGGTTCCACAAGGTGCAAAAAATGAAGCCTTACAGATCATTTGCGCCACCTTGTTAACTCCTGAGAAAGTATATCTCCGCAACATACCCGACATCCGCGATGTAAATAAGTTGATAGAGTTGCTCCAGCTCATGGGAGTGGAGGTGGAACAAACCGGCGTTTTGAAAGGAGAGTTTGTTTTTCAGGCAAAAAATATTCGTCTTGATTTTCTGGATTCAAAGGAATTTAAGCAACAGGCTGCAGCGCTCAGAGGATCCATCATGATTGTTGGACCTCTATTGGCTCGGTTTGGGAAAGCAAGCATCCCCAAGCCGGGTGGGGATAAAATTGGCCGCCGACGTCTGGACACACACTTTATCGGTTTCCAGAATTTAGGAGCGAAATTTATTTTCAATGATCAGGATAGTTATTATACCGTCGAAGCTAAAAAATTGAAAGGAAGCTATATGCTCCTCGATGAGGCTTCAGTTACCGGAACAGCTAACATCGTAATGGCGGCCTCGCTTGCTGAGGGTACTACTACCATTTATAATGCTGCATGTGAACCTTATCTTCAGCAATTGTGCAAGATGTTAAACAGGATGGGTGCCAAAATTACCGGTATCGGTTCCAACCTCTTATCCATTGAAGGTGTGAGTAGCTTAAAAGGTACAGAACATAAATTGTTGCCGGACATGATTGAAATCGGATCTTTCATTGGTCTGGCCGCCATGACAAAGTCGGAAATCACAATTAAAGAAGTTGGATACGAGCATTTGGGTGTCATACCGGATGTATTCCGGAGAATGGGTATCCAGATGGAGCTGAGGGGTGATGATCTTTATATCCCACGGCAGGAGAGTTATGAGATCGATACGTTTATCGACGGTTCTATTCTGACCGTAGCCGATGCCATCTGGCCGGGTTTCACTCCGGATTTGCTGAGTGTTGTTCTGGTAACAGCAACGCAGGCAGCAGGTACTGTGCTCATTCATCAGAAAATGTTTGAAAGCCGTTTGTTTTTTGTGGACAAATTGATTGATATGGGAGCTCAGATCATTCTTTGCGACCCGCATAGGGCTACTGTTATTGGTCTGAATAGAAAAGTGCCGTTGAAGGCCATTCAGATGACATCTCCCGATATACGTGCAGGGGTGGCTCTACTTGATTGCTGCCATGTCAGCAAAGGGTAAAAGCGTGATTCACAATATCGAACAGATCGATCGTGGTTATCAACGTATCGACGAACGCCTTAATGCTATCGGTGCAAGTATTCAAAGGGTTTGATAATCAGCTTTTTTGAACGAAAATCGGGGTTAAAAAAAAGGATTAATAGAACCGTAATCATTATTTAATTGTAAAGGGCTAGAGTTTTAAACGTTTTGAGGCCCATGTCATAAAAACCGCCTCCAGGGATTATGACGAAATTTAAATCAACTGAACATTCATCCGGGTAAAACTGTTGTATCCGGACATCTATCGGATGGCAAGTGCTGAGTCTGTTTAATTTAAATTGAAACTACTATATTTGCTTCATTCCTGGCAGAATTATTGCATAAAGCGACAAAAAAACTTAGAAATAATGAAAAAAGCGACAGTTATCATTGTGGCAATCTTGGGGAGCATTTACTCATCCCTGGCACAAGCATCAAAGACCGGAGGGAAGGCGGTTCAAGGTTTGGAAATCGGGAATATAGCTCCCGAATTAAATATGCAAAACCCGGAAGGGAAAATGCTTGCGCTTTCATCACTGCGTGGAAAAATTGTGCTGGTCGACTTTTGGGCTTCATGGTGCGGACCATGCCGGATGGAGAATCCACGCGTAGTAAGTGCATTTCACAAGTATAAAAACGCCAAATATAAAAACGCAAAAGAGTTTACTATTTACAGTGTTTCATTGGATAAGGCAAAAGATGCCTGGATTGCAGCTATTGTTAAGGACAAATTGGACTGGCCCAGTCATGTTAGTGACTTGAAATGGTGGTATTCAGATGCTGCAAAAATTTATGGGGTTCAGGGAATTCCAACTAACTGGTTAATTGATGATAAAGGAATAATTGTGGCTAAAAACTTAAGGGGTGCTACTTTGGAAGAAGAGCTTGAAAAGCTCGTAGTAAAATAATTCTTGATTTAAAAATTTATGCTGAAAACAGAAGGACCCGGTTCTTCTGTTTTTTTATTTATATTCTGACAATTTGACTTTATTTGTCCACTTGGCAAAATCATTGAGTGATGGGATTTTCATTGAAAAACAAGAAAAAAAACAGAAATCAGAAGGATATGAAACATAAAGAAGATGCCAAGACTTGGCCGGAGAAGGATGAGGCGGCTGGAAATGAAGAAAACGAAGCTAATTCTGAAATGAACTTCTCCTCCGAGGAGGAACTATGCTCTGCCTGATGCCGAAAGTGCTGAAGCCGATCCTTTGGTAAAAATGGAAGTGGAGCTGTCGGAATACAAGGACAAATATCTTCGATTGTATTCAGAATTTGACAATTATAAAAAGAGGGTAATAAGGGAACGCAGTGAGCAAATAAAATTTGCAGCAGTGGATACTTACCTCACGTTTCTTCCGGTGATTGATGATTTTGAGCGTGCACAAAAATCCCTCAGCGAAGCAAAAGAGATTGATTCTGTTCGCCAGGGCATTCAACTTATTTATCAAAAATTAATTTCTATCACTGAGTCAAAAGGATTGAAACCGATGATTTCAATGGGTACACCTTTTGATCCGGAGTTGCATGATGCAATTTCTAACATTCCTGCTCCTTCTGAAGATATGAAAGGAATGGTAATAGATGAAATTGAAAAAGGATATTTCCTGAATGACAGGGTGATTCGTCATGCAAAAGTGATCGTTGGCAAATAATAATTAGCAAATCAGGGATGGGCCATCTTTTTTGGACTCTCCGGTGAAAGATAATCAGTAAGCAATATGTCCAAAAGAGATTATTACGAAGTACTAGGAGTTCAGAGGGAAGCGGATGCAGGTGAAATAAAAAAGGCATATCGACAGATGGCTTTGAAATTTCATCCTGATAAAAATCCGGGAGATAAAGCTGCAGAAGATAAATTCAAGGAAGCGGCAGAAGCATACGAAGTACTTAGCAATGCTGAAAAACGTCAGCGCTACAATCAGTTTGGACATCAGGGAATAGGGAACAATGGCGGATTCAGTGGTGGCGGAATGAATATGGAAGATATCTTCTCTCATTTCGGAGATATTTTTGGTGAAGGAAGTCCGTTTGAAAGTTTTTTCGGAGCCGGCGGAGGTCGTGGTGGAAGAAGGGTGAATCGCGGAACCAATTTACGGATCAAAGTCAAACTGACCCTTGAAGAAATTGGAAATGGTGTCGAGAAAAAACTAAAAGTAAATAAGCACATCTCTTGCAAATCATGCAATGGAAGTGGAGCACAGGACGGAGGTGCTTTTCATCGTTGTACTACTTGTGCAGGCAGTGGACAAGTTCATCGTGTCACCAATACTTTCATCGGCCAGATGCGGACTTCTGCGACTTGTCCGGCTTGTCATGGTGAAGGTCAGATGATAGAACATAAATGTAAAACCTGTCATGGTTCCGGTGTTGAGCGAAGTGAAGAAGTTATTTCAATTAACATTCCGGCAGGAGTAGGAGAAGGAATGCAATTAACAGTGAGCGGAAAAGGAAATGCTGCTGAACGCGGCGGTGTTCCGGGAGATCTTTTCGTGGTCATTGAAGAAGAAAAACATGCTTATCTGCAACGAGATGGAAATCAATTACTCTATGATCTCTATCTCAATTTTGCAGATGCCGCATTGGGTACAACGGTTGAAATTCCTACAATCGGCGGGAAAGCCAAAGTAAAAATCGATCCCGGTACACAGGCAGGCAAGGTGCTTGCGTCTAAAAGGAAAAGGTTTACCATCCGTGCAGGGTTATGGTCGTGGTGATTTGTTGGTCAATATCAATGTGTGGACACCGCAGCATTTATCTGCAGAGGAGAAAAAGATGATGGAAAAATTCCGCGATGCGGCAAATTTTAAACCCAATCCAGGAAAAGGAGATAAAAGTTTTTATGATAAGATGAAGGAATTTTTCCATAACTGATTCCTCCAAAAGAATTATCTTACCCCGGAATTCCCGGGGTTTTTTTATTTTTGATTTAAAGAGTGCTTATGAATATTCTTGAAATAAATGAGGTCTCCAAAGCCTATGCATCTCAGCTGGCCCTGAACAAGGTCACCCTTCATGTTCCGGCTCAAAGCGTATATGGTTTACTTGGACCCAATGGAGCAGGAAAAACATCCTTGATCCGTATCATCACTCAGATCACAGCACCGGATGAAGGTGAAATTCTTTTTGGAGGAAAACCATTGAGGGCTGAGGATATCAATCGTATGGGATATCTTCCTGAAGAAAGAGGCCTGTATAAAAAGATGGAAGTGGGCGAGCAGGCCTTGTACCTCGCACGCTTGAAAGGACTTTCAAGAGCAGAGGCATTGAAAAAATTGAAGTTCTGGTTTGAGAAATTTGAAATACAGGGATGGTGGAAGAAGAAAGTGGAAGAACTTTCAAAGGGGATGGCTCAGAAGGTTCAATTCATCACCACGGTATTGCATGAGCCGGAGTTTTTAATCCTGGATGAACCCTTCACAGGCTTCGATCCAATCAATGCCGAACTTATTAAAAATGAACTGCTGGAGTTCAGCAATAAAGGAACAACAATTGTCCTTTCGACACATCGAATGGAAAGTGTGGAAGAACTGTGCAGCCACATTGCACTTATTAATCAGGCCAAGGTAATTCTTGAAGGTTCGGTGAAGGAAATACGGAAGCAAAATAAAAGCAATACCTATGAAATTCAGTATACAGGAAACCGGATTGCCTTTACTCATGCTTTATGGACCGGATTTGAGCTGATAGATCTGAAAGAAGATCCGGAGCATAATATCGCCCGTGTGAAAATTCTTGGGGATCATTCTCCCAATGATTTACTTTCAACACTGCTTCCGCAGGTTCAGGTTTTGGGCTTGAAGGAAATCATTCCAAGCATGAACGATATATTCATTCAGAAAGTAAACGAATCCATTTCATCATTGGCAACCGCCTAGTTTGAGATGATAATTCAATTGTAAAGTTGTTTGGAGGATAAATAATTTAGTCATTTTCAATTCTGTTTTCTATGAATAAAATATTACTGGTCATACAAAGAGAGTATCTCACACGGGTAAGAAAAAAGTCTTTCCTGATCATGACCATCCTGGGACCTTTATTGATGGGTTCCATTTTTGTAGCTACTTTGATGCTCGACAAGGTGGATACTGAGGTGAAAACAATTGCAGTAGTTGACAATACGCATATCTTCCAGGGAAAGTTTAAAGACAATGAGCGAATACGTTTTATATATCTTGATGGTCCTGTTGATTCTATCCGGAAGACAAGCAAAGTAGAGGGTATTTTTGGTTTACTCTATATTCCTGCTACGAGTAATTTGTCATTATTGGAGAAAGCTGTTGTGCTTTATTCGGAATCCCAACCCGGCATAGAAGTTATTTCAAAGATTAAATATACCCTTGAAAAGGAGATCAACACGTCCAAATATCTGGAAGCAGGAATTGATGAAAAGAAACTTGCGCAAATAAAAACTGACGTGGAAATCCGTACACGCGATCTGGAAGACCAGGAAACAAGTACCCCGCTTACTACAGGGTTGGGATTTGCAGGAGGATTGATGATCTACTTATTTATTTTCATTTACGGCGCCATGGTGATGCGTGGAGTGATGGAGGAGAAGACCAGTCGCATTGTGGAAGTGATTATCTCATCAGTAAAACCATTTCAATTGATGATGGGAAAGATTATCGGGGTAGCCCTGGTAGGTCTTACACAGTTCATGCTATGGGTCGTACTTTCCGTTTTTGTTTATGCCGGTGTGTCGACCGTGATGCTCAACGGTAAGTCCGATCAGGAAAAGATTGAGACCATGATGAAAGCAAATCCGGGTATTCAAAATCAGATAAATCTCGGAGAATCGGCTGTCGCGGGGCCTGAAGGGAAAACAGATCACCTGATGAATATGCTTGGAAGTGTAAATTTCCCTTTGATCATTGGCATGTTCATTTTTTATTTTCTGGGTGGATATCTTTTGTATAGCGCATTATTTGCGGCAGTTGGAGCAGCAGTGGACTCTGAAACGGATACACAGCAATTCATGTTACCAATAACTATCCCACTGATACTTGCCTATATCGCAGCCATCAACGTGATCCAGAATCCGCAGGGGAATGTGGCCTTTTGGTTCTCGATCATTCCCTTTACTTCTCCAATTGTCATGATGGTGCGTATTCCTTTTGGTGTACCCATTACGCACATCGTGTTGTCCATGCTATTATTAATTGCCGGATTCATTTTTACCACCTGGCTGGCATCTAAAATCTACAGAACCGGTATCCTTATGTATGGAAAGAAAGTGAGTTATAAGGAAATGTGGAAATGGATCCGCTATCACAATTAATAATTTTTATGATTTTCGAATATTCAAAAAATATTTTCAGAAGTATTGACTTTAATTAATTTTATTATCTTTGTGCCATACATCAAGATTCACCGAAGGGTGAAACCAACCGAGCCGAGAGGCCACGGTGGTAAAGTGATGAGGGCCTTCCGCCAAAATAAAGAGCAAAAACCCACGCCATTTTTCTTGCTGTAATGAATTTAATATTAACCCTTAAATCATTACGCTATGAAAAAAAAACCCGATTCAGAAGGTGCGCCTGTTTTTAAAAATTTCAGGCACTTAATCATCCATCCGACTACAAAAGAAGTGGATGAGATCAATGATTTCATTTTTAATTACTGCGCAAAAAGGTGGGCAGCAAATCATTCTTTTTTTCCTGTCCTGCGCTTAATTGAAGCGGATAAAATTTCCATCAAACTGTATTATGACGAACGGCACTCCAGTGATCACAGACAACTTGAAGAGTTGTCTGTAACCTGCTACAGGGAACTGATTGAGGGTTTTGATTATTCCACGTGTAACATAATCAGAATTCCATTTAGCGTCGAAATAAGCAAGGCAGAAATACTGAAATGCAATTCCATGAAAGAGCTTGAAAAAATATTTCTGGATTCGCTTAACGACCAAAGTTATGTAGGTTGCTTTTTGGGTGAGGGAGGGCTCACCATCGGAGCAGGCCGGGTGCCGAGGCAATTTGAGCTGTGGAATAGCCTCATAGAGCAAGGTTATCTTGAACCGGAATACGAAGAAAAGTGCAGAATCCGAAGGAAGAATGAATTAATGGCAATTAAGGAGAGCAAGCAAATTGAAATGGAAGAGGAAGAAAGAGAAAAGGAAAAGAATGAAAGAAATAGCATCCAAATTAAATTGGTTGAGCAGCCAACTACATTAGATGCTGAGGCAATTGACAATTTTTTCAAGGCGAATCATGCGAATGAATGGGCGATGAAAAAAGGATTTACTTCCACCTTTACTGACTATAAGGATGGGAAAATCTACTTTACTATACTTTCTAATCCTGATTTTACTATGGATGAATATGCCATCAGCAAATTCATCGCGGGGGAATATAGAAATTGTGTGGATGTTCTTAAAGGAGCAAACACCTACGAGGCGATTCATTTTATACCTAAGGATCCGATGGAATTTAGAATAAAAGCTATTGCAATGTTTATACAGCAACGGTTTAACATTAAACCCTCATTGGTTTCACCAGATTTGTCCAATAATCCTGATTTTATACATAGCGGGCTTATTATTTAGCTGTCGGAATATTAATTGTCATCTTTCATTTATTCACTTATATTTATTCATTCTTTGCATGAAATCAGGAAATATCATGAATGCCCCGGAACCAATATTATTGCCTAATCAAAGAATTGCCATCCTCGATTTGGGCACAAATACATTTCATTTACTCATAGCGGATGTGTATTCGAATCATACGTATAAAAAGATATTTAAGTCAAAGGTGGTTGTAAAATTGGGAGAAGGTGGCATTCATGATAATTTTATTGCAGAAGGTTCTTTTAATCGGGGAATTAATGCAATCCGGCATTATTCTGAAATTATAAATAAGCATGCTGTTGACCAGGTGTATTCTTTCGCAACCTCTGCAATTCGCAGTGCCAGAAATGGTCCTGAATTTGTAAAAAGTGTTTTGGATGAGACAGGAATAAAATTGAATGTAATTTCAGGTGAAGAAGAAGCCCGTCTTATCTACATGGGTGTAAGGCAGTGCATGAAAATGGATGACCGTCCTGCCTTGATTATGGACATTGGTGGCGGGAGTACTGAATTTATCATAGCAGACAAGAACTCAATTTATGCCCGTCATAGTTTTAACATTGGAGCAGCCCGTTTATTAGGAATGTTTCGTCCTTCTGACCCTGTTAGTAACCAGGAGATCCGAAAAATTGAATTATTTCTTGAAAAGCAATTGGCACCCTTGGATACTTCAATGAAAAAATTTAATGTTCAGCAGTTGATTGGATCCTCCGGTTCATTTGACACGTTTTCTGAAATGATTGGATATCGCTTCTATAACAAGAATGTGTTGAGCAATGTAAATTGCTACTCCATTGAACTCAGCGATTACTGTGAGTTGCATGAAGTCTTGATCCATTCTAATGCGGAGCAGAGGAGAAGTATGAAAGGATTGATCAGAATGCGTGTTGATATGATTGTGCTGGCAAGTATTTGTACCCGTTTTGTATTGGAACGATACAGGCTTAATGAAATGGCACTTTCAAAATTCGCATTGAAGGAAGGTGCTTTGTGGGAAACTATTCATACTCTGCATCCTAAAAAGCCGAGGAAAGACCATCGTATCAGCGAAGGCAGTGGGCTTGTAAAGAGGTAAGGCTAAGGTGCTAATAATAAATATTCTGTTTTTACACCCTTCTGCAATTGTTGTTTAGTTTTGCACCAGAATTAATTTATAGAAGGTATGTCAAAAATTCTGATCATCGATGATGAAAAGCCAATCCGCAATACCCTGCGTGATATTTTGCAATATGAGAAGTTTGAGGTGATAGAGGCGGCAGATGGACTGGAAGGGATTCGATTGGCAAGTGAGGAAAAGCCGGACCTGGTATTGTGCGATATCAAAATGCCGAAAATGGATGGGATGGAAGTCTTGTCTAAACTTCAGGAAATTGATCCTGATCTCCCTGTAGTGATGATTTCCGGCCATGGTACGATTGAAACAGCTGTTGAATCACTGAAGAAAGGTGCTTATGATTATATCTCCAAACCTCCGGATCTTAATCGCTTGCTGGTCACTGTGCGTAATGGCCTAGACCGGTCATCTCTCATTATTGAAACAAAGGTTCTCAAGAGAAAGGTGTACAAGACGCGTGAAATAATCGGGGAATCAGCTGCCATTCTGCATATAAAATCAATGATTGATAAAGTTGCCGCTACGGATGCCCGGGTCATGATAACCGGAAGCAATGGAACTGGAAAGGAATTGGTGGCACGTTGGATCCATGAAAAGAGCAATCGTGCCGCTGGCACACTCGTAGAAGTAAATTGCGCAGCGATTCCTTCTGAATTGATCGAAAGCGAGCTGTTCGGACATGAGAAAGGTGCATTTACTTCAGCTATTAAACAACGCATCGGTAAATTTGAATTGTCAAAAGAAGGTACTTTGTTCATGGATGAGATTGGTGACATGAGTTTATCTGCACAATCGAAGGTCTTGCGGGCATTGCAGGAAAATAAGATAACCCGGGTAGGAGGGGAGAAAGAAATTGTTGTCAATCCCCGTGTCATTTGTGCAACTAATAAAGATTTAAAGGCAGAGATAGAGAAAGGAAATTTCCGGGAGGATTTGTATCATCGATTGAGTGTAATTGTGATTCATGTTCCATCCTTGAATGAACGCAAGGAAGATATTCCCCTATTGGCTGAACACTTCATACGTGAAATTTGTGAAGATTACGGGATGCCTGTCAAGCAGTTTTCGCCGGAAGCAATACGTGAACTAAAAAATATGAACTGGACCGGTAACATCCGTGAATTACATAATGTTGTTGAGCGCTTGGTTATTTTATGTGATAAAAAAATTACGGATAAGGACATAAAGACTTTTGCAGCAAAGTAATTTAGGGAATTGTATATATTTAGTAAAAGTGTATATCCATTTTTAAAGGAAACTTCTAGAAAATAATTCTAATTATTAAATCGTTGAATGCCATGCCTCCAAAAATTAAAACTATCCGTCGTTTTAACCAGCGTTATAAAAGTTTCAGTTTTTCAGAATTGATGACAAAAGCAGATGAAGAGTATCTGGAAGCCACGGTAGAAATGGATGAGAATGGAAATGTACTTTCGGAATCCAAATTTGACCATATAGGGGAGTTGGAAGAACGGAATTCTTTGAGCTATTCACCGGAAGGGAAACTACTTGAGCACACTTTGTTATTCGCGATGGAAGATGTTACCGAAAAGCGCAGTCTTGTTCGTGATGAGAAAGGAAAGCTTCTCGAAGAAGTAAAGTATTATGGTGATGACTCCGGAGAGCGGACCACTTATGAATATAATGAGAAGGATCTGCTCACTGCCATTGTGGAGTATGATGAGGAAGGTGGCTTTGTATCCAGGGAGGTTATTGGGTATGATGCGGAGGGAAGCATGATAGAAAGAGTTAAAACAGATGAATCCGGAAATTTAATGGATCGTATGGTTTTTGAAAAAGCCGAAGATTCAAAAGTACTGCAGGAAAAAGAGTTTAATCCGGATGGTACATTGAAAAGCACCACGGTCATTACTTTCAACGAGACAGGAAAGGAGATTTCATCCTATCAGCGCACTCCGGATGGTAAGTTGATTACCGGTGTGCTTACTACTTATGACGATAAAGGAAATGTTATAGAACGGAATTACAAGGATTTTTATTCCAAGGTGGTGAAGTATGAATACGATGAGGAGAATCGTCTTATCACCCAGGAGTTATTTGACGGAAGTGGCTTACTCCTTCGGAAAAACATGTATGAATACGACGAGGCGGGTAATCTTTTAACTGAGCAGACATTCGAAATTGACAGTTCGCGTGGAGGAAAAGAAAAGCATTTTGGTACACGCTACGAGTATGAATTCTTTTAACCTTTCGATTTTATTTACTGATTTTTAACCTTTGTGGTTTTATTTTGTGGTTTACTGCACCTCAAGGGGTTCTACATATTCACCTTCCCATTTAGCAATAACTACGGTTGCCAGACAGTTGCCGATCACATTAACAGAGGTCCGTGCCATATCCATCAACTCGTCTATTCCAAGGATAATAAAAATGGGCTCTACCGGCAGGCCAAAGCTGGCTGCTGTACCTAACAGAATTACTAAGGATGCACGAGGCACTCCTGCAACTCCTTTGCTGGTGATCATGAGCGTGAGCACCATAATAATTTGCTCTTTCCAACCCATGTGAATTCCTGCGGCTTGTGCTACGAAGATGGAGGCTAGTGATAAATACAAGGTGGTGCCGTCCAGGTTGAAACTATATCCAGTAGGTAAGACAAAAGCGACAATTTTTCTGGGTACCCCCATTTTTTCCATATTCTCCATGGCTTTTGGAAGTGCCGCTTCAGAACTTGTTGTTGCAAAGGCGATGGATACAGGTTCTATGATGGCATTGATGAATTTTTTCAAGGGTACTTTTGCAACCAGCGCTACCGGAAGTAATACAAATAGCAGAAAGAAGATAAGTGCACCGTAAAGGGTGGCAAGGAGTTGAAATAAATTCATCAGAATACCGATTCCCATATGGCTGACGGTATAAGCGATTGCAGCGCCCACGCCAATGGGAGCGAAGTACATCACAATACGGGTAAATTTAAACATCACTTCAGCAAGACTTTCAGCAAAATCGAGCATTGGTTTGCGTTTGGTTTCACCAACCAGGGCAAGACCTATTGCAAAGAGGATACTGAATAAAACAATTTGAAGTACCTGTCCATCGGCAATTGACTTGGCGATATTTTCCGGAAATATGTGAAGAATGACATCTTCCGCACTTTGTTTTTGAGCAAGCAAGGTTTCCTGGTGAGCCGCTGATGGAGGCAATTCGATGCCAACTCCAGCTTGTGATATATTTATCGCCAATAAGCCAATAAAAAGCGCAAAGGTGGTGACGACTTCAAAGTAGAGCAATGATTTCAGTCCCATTCTTCCAACTTGCTTCAGATTGGCATGTCCTGCTATGCCAACAACAAGGGTGGAAAAAAGAAGGGGGGCAATGATGGTTTTTATCAGGCGCAGGAAAATTTTACTGAAAAGTTGCAGATGAATGGCGAATTCAGGAATGTCATATCCGATTTCTGTGCCAATAAACATGCTGTAAAGGATCCATGCGGTGAGTGTGTTTTTTTTAAACACCAGGTATCCAAAAATGAGCAGCACAAAAATCCGGAGTGGTATAACGATCGGAGTGCCGATACCCAGCCAGTTGCTTTCTTGCGCAAGCATGAGCAGACCATAGCTCGTCAGGATACTTAAATAAACTAGTGAAAGTTTTCCTTTGTTCAGTACAGGCATATATTACAGGCTGGATGTTGGTCTTCGGAATGTAGATTTTGAAATAATTTTTAAGTATAATTTCAAATGAATTCTTCAGTGTAATGCCGGTTATATACCGGACATTTGCCTGTAAATATATCATTTAATACAGGTAAAAGAGAAATTTGGTGACATACCACCATAAGAACCGGTAAATTTTTCCAAAGGGAAAATGCCTGTGTATAAAAAAGTATAGGAACCGAATCCAGATAAAAAAAACAGCCCGGTGAATTTGCCGGGCTGTTTCATTGAATTTGTTGAACTGACTTACTTACGCAGTTTTGACTGAAGATTCATCCAGCCACCCCCATTATGTACCTGATCGAAACCATTAGACTTCAAAAGACTTTTGGCAGAAGCACTTCTCATTCCTGAAGCGCAGCATGTAATCACCGGTTTTTCTTTTTTAATTTTCGAATAATGGTTGGATAAATTGTTCAGGGGAATGTTGATCGATCCTTTAATGTGTCCTTGTTGATATTCCGCTTTAGTGCGTACATCTACAATAGTCGCTCCCTCCTGCAATAAGCTGGAGAAATCTACTTCCGGGCCCAGCCCGAACATTTTTTTAATGAATTGTATCATCGTATTTAGTTCTTAACTATGAATTGAATAATTTACATCCATCCAGCTTCCACCGTTTTCACAATCGATGCCATGGTGTTTTAAAAATGCGGTAGCCTGCCCGCTTCTGCCACCACTTGCGCAGCACAAAATGAGCGGTGACTGGAATTCCTTTAATTCATTCAGTCGGTCCTGAATTTCGTGCAATGGAATGTTGATTGAACCTTGAACATTTCCTCCCATGAATTCCTCAGGGGTCCTTACATCAATAATGGTTTTTTTTGTTGTCATTTTTTTGTTGGTTTTTTTTGTTATCGGAGTTAATAGTATCTTTTTTAATTAAATTGAATAACAAGCCCCCCATGACAGCGCCATACAAGGTGCTGTTAACCGGTTTTGAGGTGATGGCACAAGTGCCATTTGCACAACCGACGAAA
Organism: uncultured Bacteroidota bacterium; assembly: GCA_963775555.1. GTDB lineage: Bacteria > Bacteroidota > Bacteroidia > AKYH767-A > 2013-40CM-41-45 > QQVM01. The sequence continues at coordinate 423,007 of CAVZJJ010000004.1, forward strand.
TAGTAGTAAAGGTAACCGCCTAAGGCCCCGGCCAGGATACCGAAGAGCAGTAAGCGGTTTGATGTGATAAATTTCATGGTGATATATTATGTTTTAATCTGAGCCCTAATTGATGGAGCAGGTGTGGATGAATTTATTGAGTCGTGAAAATGATTTTATACCTATTCCTCGTGAATCAGCTTAATACAGGTTGAAAGGATTTAACGGCTTCGCTCAGGTCATAAACTTCAGAAACATCCTTTAGCGTTGAGATTATGATACTGCTTCCTGCAGCGCTCCTGTACCCCCCTGCACAATGAACTACGATAGGTTTGTTCAGCGGAATTTCATGGGCTCGCTCCCTGAGTTCATACAAGGGTATGTGTATTGCATGTGCAAACAAGGGTTTTGTATTTGTTTCTGAATGATTCCGGATATCGATGATAGTAAATGCATTCTCGTCTTCCCTCAGTAAATCGCTATTAAAAAATTTCATTTCGGCGTTTCCGAAATCGAGTGTGAATGCCAATTCAATTTGATTTTCATATCCGATCTTTGCTGTTCTCTTGATTAATTCATCCATTACAGTTTCGTTTTCCGCAATCAAATAGAATTTCTCTCCGGGATGAACAATACTTCCCAGCCAAGTTTCGAAGCGGGTATCATTCATCAGGTTGATGGAATTCTTCAGGTGTGATTTTTTAAATTGAGTTTCCGGTCTTGTGTCAATAATCGTAATACCGGGTTGAAGTGTGTTTGCACATTTTTCACAAGTGATCGGCTCTCTTTTTTCAACTTTAGAAATACTTTCTGAGTAATTTTCGGCTCCTTTTTTATTTACGCCAACATCGTATGGAAAATATTTAGGGATGAAAGGCTGATCGGCCAGAAGTTCTTTTATAAAATCGGTTTCACTCATGTTTTGCAGACTCCAGTTGCCTATTTTTTCCGCGCCAATTGTACTTGAGTTTTGTGCACTCAATCCTTTACCACACAAACTTCCTGCTCCATGCGCAGGATACACCAGTACATCAGAAGGTAAAGTCATCAATTTGTTGCGCAATGAATGATACATCATGCGGGCTAAGTCTTCCCGTGCGGCTGTGATGGCACCTGCTTGTTCTCTCAAGTCGGGTCTGCCGCAATCTCCAATAAATAATGTATCACCTGTAAATACCGCATGTTCTATTCCGGTTTCGTCGATTGCAACAATACTGATGCTATCGGGGGAATGTCCGGGGGTGTTGAGTGATTTCAAAGAGATATGTCCAAGAACCAGAGCATCCCCGTCATCAAAGGTCTGATGTGGATATTCGGCACCTAACAGTTTGCTTACATATATGGTTGCACCGGTAGTCTTACTGATTTCAAAGTGACTGCTCACGAAATCAGCATGCGGATGTGTTTCAATTACCGAGGTGATTTTCGCCTGGTGCTGTTTTGCAAACGAATAGTAAGGCTCAGGGTCACGGGCGGGGTCGATCAGGGCAATTTCATTATTGCTCATAATCGCATAGCTGTAGTGCGATAAATTTTTGTCTTCGAATTGCTTAATTACCATAATTATTGTTTTCTAAATGACGTGTGCAAAATTAGCCTGGTTCTTCTTCTTGTACAGTTACAAAAGTTACAGAAGCTCCGATAAATCATGTTTTTTCAAAAAACCACATTTTAACGGCAATTCCTACCAGAATCAGGGCGAAGGTTTTTTTCATAATCTCCTGGGGAACCTGAGTAGCAAAACGAGCGCCGAAATATCCCCCTACAAAGAAGAAAATGGCCATGATGAATGCCACCTTCAAGTCCACAAATCCCTTTTGATAGTATTGAAAGGCAGCGAGGGCACCTACCGGGAGAACCATCATGATTAAGGCTGTACCCTGGGCCATTTGTTGGGAATAGCCCATCAGGAATACCAAAGCGGGAATAATGATAATAGCCCCACCTAATCCTAACATGCCTCCCAGCAATCCTGCTACAATACCAATTGCTGCAACTAAGAAGAAATTCAGATCCATCTCTTTGATTTATTTACGTGATTATTACGCAGGCAAAGATCAAACTTTAAAGACGGCGGTACTGTTACCAGTGTTACACAAGCGTAATTTTATTTCTCCCCAGTACTACCAGGTTTTCGTCTTCCATTTGTTTAAGCAGACGGGACACTACCACTCGTGCCGTACCTAGTTCATTTGCAATTTGTTCGTGGGTGATATAAAGCGTGTGACTTTTAGTTAATTCGCATTTTTTCTTGATAAATCCAAGTAGTCTTTCATCCATTTTTTTAAATGCGACTGCATTCACAACTTCTAAAAGTTCTTCAAAACGTTTATGATATAAGCGAAAGATATAATCCAGCCATTCAGGAAATTCGCTGATGAGTAAATTTACTTTGTCGATCGGAATAAAAAAAATCTCTGTTTCTTCTTCTGCAATCACTTTTACTTTACTGGTGTCATGATGCAATCCACCTAAAAAAGACATGATACAACTTTCGCCGGCTTTGATATAGTAGAGCAGAATTTCCCGGCCGTCTTCGTCGGTTCTCATTACCTTAATACTACCTCGCGTTACGATTGGAATGGCTTTGATGTAGGCATTTTCATTGAGAATGATTTGCCCTTCAGAAAATGTCTTGGCCGTTCCATAGGCATAGAGACGTTCTTTGATTTTAGGAGAGGACTTGAACTCAATAATATTATCCAGTACTTCCATTTTTTGTTTCGGGCAATTGTCGTGTAAATTCTGTAAAATTTTGCTTATGAGATTGGGTTATAGTTCAATTCAAAATTCATTCAATTTGCATCTATAAATACAATATGCTTCATTTGATAAATTGGGCTGCTTTTTCAAGAGCGGCTTTTAATCCTTCCGGTTTTTTACCTCCTGCAGTTGCATAAAATGCCTGTCCACCACCTCCACCCTGAATCTCTTTAGAAATCTCACGGATGATAGTAATGGCATTGAGATTTTTTTCAGTAACAAGATTTTCAGAAATGATTAATGAGAGCTGTGCTTTCCCGTCAATCTCGGCACCGCAGAGGAAGAAAAGATTTTCCACCTGATTTTTTAAGTTCGAAGGATATATTTTTTATGGCATCCGCAGTCGGCAATTGAACCTGACTGATGATTACGTTGATGCCATTGACTGGATTTCATTTCTTTAAGCAGATCATTCTTTACGATTTGTGCTTTTTCGTTAATGAAAGTATTTATTTGATTTTGAAGCATTGTGTTCTCTTCAAGAAGTGCCTCGACACTTTGGAGGATATCTTTAGGGTTCTTTAACACATCCGAAATTTTTTTTAATTGAGAGGACTGATTTTCAAAATAAGCCATTGCATTGTCGGCTGTGATTGCTTCAATCCTTCGCACACCTGCTGCATACGGCAGTTTCTGAAACAATTTTTAATAAGCCGATTTGACCGGTGGCACTTACATGAGTACCACCGCACAATTCACGGGAAAAGCCGGGATCAAAGGTGATTACTCTTACAAACTCTCCATATTTTTCACCGAACAAAGCAGTAGCTCCCATTTCCATTGCTTCTTTCACCGGAACGTTTCGTCTTTCTTCCAGTTGTATGTTCTCGCGGATTTTGGAGTTAACGATTCCTTCAATTTTTTCAATCTCTTCGACTGTAACTTTAGCAAAATGTGCAAAATCAAATCGTGTTTGATCTTTGTTTACCAAAGAACCTTTTTGATTCACGTGTTCTCCCAGAACTATTTTTAAAGCGGAATGGAGAAGGTGAGTCGCAGAATGATTACTGGTTATCAATCGTCTTCGTGTCTGCATCTACCTGTGCATTAAAAATTGCATTCAGGTCTTTTGGGAGTTTGTCGCAGAAGTGAATTATTAGATTGTTTTCTTTTTGTGTATCGGTAATATAAATTTTTTCAGATTCGGATTGAATGAAGCCTGTATCACCGACTTGTCCACCACTTTCCGCGTAGAAGGGAGTGGGGCTCAGTACAAGTTGAAATTGCTCCTTGTTTTTTGATTTCACTTTCCGATAACGCAGGATTTCACAAGTCGCATTCCAAGTGTATCATAACCAACAAATTCAACTTCTTCGCCTTTATTCACAATTTCAACCCAATCGTCAGTATCAACCACTGAATGCTGCACGGGAGCGTTCCTTTTGTTTTTCAAGATTTTTTTGGAAGCCATCCATATCAACTTCAAGGCCTTTTTCTCTTGCCATGAGTTGAGTGAGGTCTATTGGAAAACCAAACGTGTCGTACAATTCAAATGCAAATTCACCACTGATATTTTTACTCCCTGCTTCTTCAAATTTTTTGATGCCTGTTTCAAGCGTACGAAGGAATGAATGTTCTTCCTCCATGATCACCCGTTGAACAAAATCCTGTTGTGCTTTCAGATCCGGAAAAACATCTTTGAATTGCTCAGATAGAATCGGAACGAGTTTGTTTAAGAAATGGTTCCTTGAGATTTAAAAAAGTAAATGCATAGCGGACTGCACGGCGCAAGATCCGTCGTATCACATAACCGGCTTTGTTATTTGCAGGTAATTGCCCGTCACTTATGGCAAATGCAATGGCACGAATGTGATCAGACATTACCCGCATGGCAATATCCGTTTTTTCATTTTCACCATACTTTACCCCTGCACGCACTGCGATAAACTGAATGAGAGGTTGAAATACATCTGTATCGTAATTGGACGTTTTTCCCTGCAAAGCCATGCACAAGCGTTCAAAGCCCATACCGGTGTCCACATGACGTGCAGGTAGAGGTTCAAGACTGTCATCTGCTTTGCGGTTGAATTCCATGAAGACATTGTTCCAGATTTCGATTACCTGTGGATGGTCATGTTGACCAGATCTTTCCCGTCAATTTTCTTTGCTTTTCAGCGTCTGACGGAGATCAACATGAATTTCAGAGCAGGGACCGCAAGGCCCGGTATCCCCCATTTCCCAAAAATTATCTTTTTTATTTCCTTTCAGAATTCGGTCTTCAGCAATATATTTTTTCCAGTAATCATAACTTTCCTGATCGAAATTCAGATTTTCTTTAGTATCTCCTTCAAATACAGTAACGTATAATTTGTCTTTCGGAATTTTGTAAACATCGGTCAGCAAGTTGCCAGCTCCATTCAATCGCTTCTTTTTTAAAATAATCTCCAAAGGACCAATTTCCGAGCATTTCAAACATTGTATGATGGTAGGTGTCAATTCCCACTTCTTCGAGGTCATTGTGTTTTCCTGAAACTCGGAGACATTTTTGGGTATTTGCAATCCGTTTATACTTTGCCGGACTATTTCCTAAAAAAATATCTTTGAACTGATTCATCCCGCATTGGTGAACATGAGGGTAGGGTCATTTTTCACTACCATGGGGGCTGAAGGAACAATTTGATGGTCTTTGTGCTCTGAAAGAATTCTAAAAAAGCGGTACGTATTTCCTGAGAGGTCATATCAATGCGATGGTTTGTATTGAAGCGCTTAAGCCGTATATTTGCAATTCAGCAATTTTGCGAAGATAATCAGGATTCAGGTAACCGCATAGCATGCCGAAGGTAAAATATCACTTCAATACTCATACTCTTAAGTACGACAAAGTTGTCGTCAGCTGGAGAAAGCGCCTTTTCCGGGTTATGGGTTGGCTGGCAACAGCCGTCGTTTTTGGTGCAGTGATCATGCTTGTTTCTTATAATTTTTTCGATTCACCTAAAGGAAAAACGACTAAAACGGGCTTTGGAAGAGACCACTTATCAGTTTGATTTATTAAAACAACGAACCGAGCAAGTGGAGCTGGTTCTGAATGATATTCAGGAAAGGGATAATACAATTTACCGGGTAATCTTTGAAGCAGAACCCATTCCCGGCATCCGTTCGTGAGGCAGGTTATGGGGGAGTGGATCGATACAATGCTCTGCGAAATATGTACAATTCGGATGTGATCGTTGACATGACGAAAAGAGTTGACCGTTTGAGTAAGCAATTATATATCCAGTCTAAATCGTACGATGAGGTTTGGGACTTGTTAAAGAACAAGGCGAATATGCTTGCCTCTATTCCTGCAATCCAACCGGTTGCCAATAAAGATCTGAAGCATGTAGCTTCAGGTTATGGAATGCGGATGCATCCGATTTATAAGACTGTGAAAATGCATACAGGGATGGATTTTACTGCTCCTGTTGGTACCGAGATCTATGCTACGGGAAACGGAACTGTTTCCAAAATTGAAATGAATGGACGGGGTTATGGACATAATATCATTATCAATCATGGTTATGGCTATGAAACATTGTACGGTCACCTGAGCAGGATTGTTGTAAGGCTGGGACAAAAAGTAAAGCGCGGAGATCTGATTGCTTATGTTGGAAATTCCGGCTCTTCCACCGGACCACATTTGCATTATGAAGTCCGTAAGCATGGAAACCCAATTAATCCTGTCAACTTCTATTATAATGATCTTACACCGGAAGAATATGAAAAGGTGCTGGAAATATCTTCCATGCCGGGTCAGTCTTTCGATTAATTCATTATTTATTTAAATTTATTTATCACCTTGGATGGTTTATAAATAGAAATACAGTCATCGGAATTTCAGTAAAATTTTAGTATATTCGTAAACAAGCATTGTTTTTAATTGATAGATATGCCTTACAAAGAGAAAGAAATCGAAAAGCTGTATTATAGCATTGGTGAAGTTGCTCAAATATTTGGAGTGAACACATCACATATCGATTTTGGTCAAAGGAGTTTGATGTGATCAAACCGGCGACAAATAAAAAAGGGAATCGTCTTTATACAATGAGTGATATCGAGAATTTTAAAAAAATATATCATCTGGTAAAAGAAAAAGGCTTTACATTAAAGGTGCAAAAGTCGAACTGAAAGAAAATAAGAATCGGTTAAAAGCAGAGAGTGAATATCCGGGAGTACATTTGATGTACTCCGCAGCTTGCATGATAATCCGGTGAGTATTCCTATGCCGGAACAAGAGCCTGTTTTCAGGATAACATGGTGAACAATATCATGATGCTAAATTCTCTGGAAAAAATGAAAGGTTCACTTCTTGAAGTGAGAAGGATCTGATGCTGTTGGAAGAAAAGTAATCGAAGGAAAATATTTATACTTTTTAATCCCGTCATGCTCATGGCGGGATTTTTTTGCAATCTAAAAAAATTACCAATATTTTCCGGGCAATAAATAGCCTGAAACATAATCTTTCACGCCTTCTTCAAGGGAATAAAATTCTTTAGAATATCCGATTAACTTAGTTTACGACATGTCAGCCTCTGTAAAGTATTGATATTTTTCTCCGATGTCCTCAGGCGTATCGATGAATTCAATCTTGGACTCGCAGCTAACGCAGAAAAAGTATTTTGAGCCAAAGAAAAAAAAGTTCTTGCTTTACCGGATCCCAGATTGTACAACCCTGAATCTTTACGGTGATGCAGGAAGAAATAGCATACTTCAACTACATCTTTTACATAGACAAAATCGCGCAATTGTTCCCCATCTTTATAATCCGGACGATGCGAACGAAACAACTTCATACTTCCATTTTTTCGAATCTGATGAAAGGCATGAAATATAACTGAAGCCATCCGTCCTTTATGATTTTCATTCGGCCCATACACATTAAAGAATTTTAGTCCGACCCAGAAATACGGCTGTTTCTCCTGTTGAAGAGCCCATTTATCAAAGTCGTTTTTGGATTCCCCATAAGGATTTAATGGTACTAACTTTTCAACAATGCATGATCATCTTTGTATACCATGTTCACCGCTGCCATAAGTTGCAGCGGAGGATGCATAGACAAGGGGAAGTCCAAATTCAACACATAGTCATTCCAGATTTCTTTTGTGTAATTGAGATTAAGTTCATCAAAAACCGTTTTGTCGAATTCAGTGGTATCTGTTCTTGCACCAATATGAAATATAAACTGAACAAATTTATGATTTTCTTTCGAAGCCATTGGAATGAAAAAATTTTCTTTCCACCTTTGCGGTAAATTTTTTCGCTAGAATGATTGGATTCCTTCTCAGCATGTGAAAAATCATCGACCAGGATAATGTCATTGAATCCTTCGTCATTCAGTTTTCTTACTAAACAACTGCCAATGAATCCGGCAGCGCCGGTAATTACGATCATGAGATATAGAGTATTAAAAGTAAAATCTCCGGAAGAACATCAGCAGGTGTAAGGCCGGTTTCGTAACAACAATTTCTAATCAATGGATGAATAAAACTCTGAATTGATTTCTGCAAAGGAAACGGAAAACATCCTTATGCGCAAGTGCGCATTGAGGATGAATACATATAGAAATGCACGAGCCCTTACTGCGGTTAATCTTATTTTTCAGCACGAGTAAGGAAAACAGGCTCTGTCAACTTATTTATAAGGCCCAGTTCAAATCCTTTACGGTAAAGTGTGCTTATGGCTTCACGACCTTGTGTACCAAGATCCAGGGAGTAGTCATTCACATAAAGTTGGATATGCTTTTGGATGACTTCCTCATCCAATTCCTGTGCGTGCTCTTTTACATAACCCATTACAGCTAATGGATGGGAACGGGCATATTCGACGCTTTTTCTCAGAAGTGAATTTACTTTTAGTTTAAGATCTTCATCCAAAGTCCTTCGAATAGCGATTCCTCCCAGCGGAATCGCTTGACCTGTACTTGATTCCCAAAGAGTACCCAGGTCTGCAATTTTAAAAAGTCCTTTCTGTTGGTAGGTAAATCTGTTTTCGTGAATAATTACTCCTGCGTCGACTTCTCCGGAAAGCACGGCATTTTCAATTTTTGAAAACACCATTTCTTTTTTGACTTTAATGTGAGGGTAGAAGAGAGAGAAGAGAAAATTAGCGGTAGTATATTTCCCGGGGATGGCGACTGATCGGATTTCATCCTCCGGATTTTTAAATTCTTTTTTTGAAATCAACAAAGGACCCACTCCTTTTCCTAGGGCGGCACCCGAATCCAGAAGCTGGTAATGATCACTGAGGAATGCATAGGCAAAAAAACTGAGCTTGGTGATGTCGAGTTGAGCTAAAAAAGCTTTCCGGTTCAGACTTTCTACATCATCTATTACAGGTTTGAATGAAATTGCTTCCGTATCAATTTTCTGATGTACAAGTGCATCGAAAAGAAAAGTGTCATTTGGGCAAGGCGAAAAACCGATACTCAATACAGGCTTGTTGCTCATCTGTTGTTAGATCGAATTTATATTTTTTCAAGAAGCATGGCGACGGCTTGTTTCATGCTTTTCAGGGCAAGTGGAAGATCCCAATTCATTTTATTTCTTCGTTCTACATAGTTTGAAATGGCCCGCAATTGGATAGAGGGGATACCGAATTGGCCACATACATAAAAGAAAGCAGCGCCTTCCATAGTTTCTATATGTGGATGAAAGCGTTCATTCGCTTTTTGAATACTTGCTTCGTTCCCATGCACCGTATTTACCGTGATGCTTCTTACCTTTCGGAATTCTTCAATTTCTTTAACCTGGATCTCATCCATATTGAGTAGGATGTTCGTCCCTTCCAGGCCGATTTCTTTCAAGGAAAGAAATTCATTTCCGTCTTCAGCACCTAATTCGGACAGAATGTCTTCTGTAACTCTCACAATTTCTCCGAGCCGGAGACTTCTGTCGAATGCACCGGCCAAGCCGGTGTTTATAGCAAGTTGAAAGGGCCTTGAAGAAAAACTCCGGGTAAGTGAAAAAGTGGTTGCCACCATCCCAATGCCGGTCACCAGAAACTCTACCTTGTGTTTTCTGAACCAGATATCCCGTAAAGGGGCAATTTCCTCTTCGCTGGCTGCCGAAATCAGAATGTCCATAGGTGCAAAGATAGGAGGAAATGAAAGTCTTCTTGCAACGAAATTGTATCTTTGCAAACTTTATCCTTTAAAAATGGTTTATATCACACGAAAAGAAACATTCAGTGCCGCCCATAAACTAGCCCGTCCGGATTGGTCGCCTGAGAAAAACCTGGAAGTTTTTGGTAAATGCTCAAACCAAAACTGGCATGGTCACAATTATATTCTCTGGGTAACAGTAAAAGGGAAAGTAAATCCTGAAACAGGGTTTGTTACAAATCTGAGTGATGTGAGTAATGTATTGCGGACTTTTATTTTGGATAAGCTGGACCATAAAAACCTCGATATGGATGTTGATTTTATGAAAGGGAAATTCAGCTCGACCGAGGTGCTGGCTACAGAGATTTGGAATCAAATCGTAAAGCCCATTAACCTTCTTGGATGCAAATTACACTGCGTCAAAATCCAGGAAACAGAAAAAAATGCTGTTGAATATTTTGGTGAATAAATTACGACTATGACACTCAATAAAAAGATGCTCGAAGAAAATGACATGGATGGATATGTCAAGCTGGATCAGTACAATCCCAAATTGATAGCGGAATTGGCTACCAATTTCAGCTCAATCATTAGTGGAATCGGAGAGGATGTTCAGCGGGAAGGTCTCAACAAAACCCCTGAGCGTGCGGCTAAATCCATGCAGTTTTTGACGCACGGATACGATTTGGATCCGACTGCAATTCTACGGTCCGCAATTTTTAAAGATGAATACCGGCAAATGGTCATCGTGAAAGACATAGAAATCTATTCACTTTGTGAGCATCACCTGCTGCCTTTTTTTGGGAAAGCTCATGTAGCTTACATCCCCAATGGATCCATAGTCGGATTGAGTAAAATCCCCCGCATTGTCGATGCATTTGCCCGACGTTTGCAGGTTCAGGAGCGGCTTACGACCGATATACGGGACTGCCTTCAAAATGCACTGAATCCTCTTGGGGTTGCCGTTGTGATTGAAGCGAAGCATCTCTGTATGCTCATGCGTGGAATTCAAAAACAAAATTCTGTGGCTACGACTTCAGCTTTTACAGGAGAATTTGAGAACGAGAAGACCCGGGCAGAGTTTTTCCGGCTGATAGCTGCCAATCTTTCATAAAATATATTCTGGCAGGGGATTTGTCCTCCAAGAAATTGGATTTAATTATTTCGTAATTTTGCAAATCAAAGCCCAAAAATAAAAATGGACAACAACAATATGAATTTCAACATCGGTAATCAACCCGGTCTTGCGCAATCAACAACTACGAGCAAATCTTTTCTTTCAGGAGTATTCTCCTGGATGGGAATTGCTTTGGCAATCTCAGCTGTGACTGCCTATGTATTTGGAACAGACATGTCTTATATGAGTTACCTGATTAACACTGATAGTGGCGGTTTGTCAGGTCTCGGTTATGTAGTGATGTTTGCTCCGCTTGGCATGGTGCTCCTGATGGGAATTGGATTTAACAAAATGTCGGCGGCTGCCCTCACCGGAGTGTTTTTATTGTATTCTATCATAATGGGGATAAGTTTAAGTTTCATCTTTATTGCATATGCACAAAGTGTCATTTATCAGGTTTTCTTCATCAGCGCTGCTATGTTTGGTACAATGGCATTGGTTGGATATACGACTAAGACAGACCTTACAAAAATGGGAAGTCTTCTTTTTATGGCCCTTATTGGGATTATCATTGCCAGCGTGGTGAACATGTTTATGAAGAGTGACGGTCTTGGTTACGCCATCAGCTTTATTGCTGTTATCGTTTTCACAGGACTTACCGCATATGATGTTCAAAAACTTAAAAACATGGGCAACACGGTAGAAGGTGGTACTGAAGCAACTGCAAAATTGAGTATTCTGGGTGCCCTCACTTTGTACCTGGATTTCATTAACCTCTTTCTTGCACTTTTACGTGTTTTCGGAGGCCGTCGTAGCTAAGAGTTAACGGTTTAAAAGATTGAAATCAGCCCCGGAAAGTTCGGGGCTTTTTTTTGTGCTGATTGGAAAGAATTAGATGTGCTTTGATTTGTTTCGATTCAATCTTATATTGCTGAACCTAATAATTGTGAAATGATGAAGAAAGCTTATTTATTTCCAGGACAAGGTTCCCAGTTTCCAGGTATGGGAAAAGATCTTTATGAAAATAATTCGGTTGCCCGGCAAATGTTTGAGACAGCCAATGGGATATTGGGTTTCAGGATCACTGACATCATGTTTGGGGGTACGGAAGAAGAATTAAAGCAGACGCGGGTTACTCAGCCTGCCATTTTTCTCCACTCTGTTATTCTGCATGAAACACTTGGTACAAGTCAGGAGGCTTCCATGGTCGCCGGGCATTCACTTGGTGAATTCTCATCGCTTGTTGCCAACAAGGCATTGTCTTATGAAGACGGATTAAAATTAGTATCTATTCGGGCAAAGGCTATGCAAAGGGCTTGTGAATTAGTTCCATCCACCATGGCAGCCGTACTCAGTCTGGATGATAAAATTGTAGAAAATATTTGCTCGGAGATTAGTGCTGAGGGCGAGATTGTAGTGCCTGCCAATTATAATTGTCCAGGTCAGTTAGTGATCTCCGGTTCTATTAAAGGAATCAATGAGGCCTGCGAGCGGATGAAAGCAGCCGGTGCAAAAAGAGCGCTGGTGCTTAGTGTTGGTGGTGCCTTCCATTCTCCTTTTATGGATCCGGCAAAGGAAGAATTGGCCGGAGCAATTCATGCCACCAGTTTCCACACACCCATTTGTCCGGTCTATCAAAATGTGAATGCTTTACCGGTAATGGATCCTGCTGAGATCAAGGATAATCTGATTAAACAACTTACTGCGCCTGTTCGATGGACACAGACGATACAAAACATGGTGACTGACGGGGCTGTTCAATTCATTGAAGTGGGCCCTGGTAAGGTATTGCAAGGTTTGGTGAAAAAAATCAATAAAGATATTGAGGCAGTATCTGCCTGATTGTTGTTATCAAATTTATTTTTAGCAAAATCACAGGGCATCACGAACAGGCAACTCCAGACACATGGCCATTTTAAACTCCTTCCTGAGTTGGTTAATGAAAAAGCGGATCCACCAGATCGAGTTATTCATTAAATATCCGCACGAGGTGCAGCAAGACTGGTTCCACCGTCTCATTGATTCAGCCAGAAATACAGAGTGGGGTCTTCGTTATGATTATAAGTCGGTCAGGAATTTTGTTGATTTCAAAAACCGGGTGCCTATTCAGAATTATGAAAGCACCAAGCCCTACATTGATCGCCTCATGAAGGGTGAACAGAATATTTTATGGCCTTCCGATATAAAGTGGTTTGCAAAATCCTCCGGAACCACTGCCGGGAAGAGTAAATATATTCCCGTCAGTAATGAAGCAATGGAAGAATGTCATTTCAAGGGAGGCAAAGACCTGCTCTCTCTATACTGTAATAATTTTCCTGAGACCCGGATTTTCTCCGGCAAAGCTCTGAGTTTGGGTGGCAGCCATCAACTCAACATCGGGAACAGTGATTCATTTAACGGGGATATCTCAGCGATTTTGATGCAAAATCTTCCATTCTGGGTACAAATGATACGGACTCCTGAACTTTCAATCGCATTGATGGATCGATGGGAGGAGAAGATTGATAAAATGGTTGAGGTAACGATTAAAGAAAACGTGACCAGTCTGAGTGGAGTTCCGACCTGGACGCTTGTGTTGGCAAAAAAAATCCTGGAAGTGACCGGAAAGAAGAACCTTTTGGAAGTCTGGCCCAACCTTGAACTATTTATTCATGGTGCGGTTAGTTTTACTCCCTACATTGAACAATTTCGGCAATTAATTCCTTCGTCAGGATTTCACTATGTTGAAACCTATAATGCATCCGAAGGATTTTTTGGGATACAGGACAGACTGGGCGCCAATGATATGTTGCTAATGCTGGATTACGGTGTTTTCTATGAGTTTATTCCAATGGAGGAGTATGGCAAAGACGATCCGCGAACTGTTCAATTGGAAGATGTGGAGCTCAATAAAAATTATGCCATCGTCATCACTACTAATGCAGGCTTATGGCGTTATGTAATAGGAGATACTATTCGATTTACATGCAAGCAACCCTACAGGATTCGTATAACGGGAAGAACAAGATTATTTATCAATGCTTTTGGAGAGGAAGTCATCATTGAAAACACCGATGAAGCCATCCGGATTGCTTCCGAAAAAACAAATTCTTCAGTAAGAGATTATACAGTCGCACCGGTTTATTTTTCAGATGGAGAGAATGGCGCACACGAGTGGTTGATTGAATTTGAAAAAGCACCTATCAGTCTTGAATATTTTACTGCCGTTCTGGATAATGCCTTAAAATCACTGAATTCAGATTATGAGGCAAAGCGTTATAAGGACCTCGCGCTCCGGTTTCCTATAATCAGGAACCTTCCCCAGGATAGTTTTTATGAATGGTTGAAGAGCAAGGGAAAGTTAGGTGGGCAATACAAAGTACCCCGTTTGTGCAATAACCGGGAAATTCTGGAGGACATTTTAAAGACCCTTCACATATCTCCAATGAATTGATCGACATGAAAGCGATAGTTTTATTTCTCTCCATCTTCTTCCTTAGCTTCTCCGGAGAAAATTATACATGGATTGACGGCATTCCATTCTCAGAAGTACATTTTATGACCACCGACAATCTGGGAAATACCTATGTAATTGTTGGGAATCAACTTTTACAGTTTCAAGCTTCCGGTAAACCGAAAGCCAATTTCAGTGAGAATACTATGGGTGAGTTAAGAAGTGTTGATGCTTCCAATCCATTAAAGCTGTTATTGTTTTATCCTGATTTTGGGAGGTTGATCGTGTTAAATTCACAGCTTGCGGTGCAATCGACCATTCATTTACGCGAGTTGGGAATTCCACAGCCCTCTATTGCCTGTAATTCAGAATACGGCGGGTATTGGGTTTTCGACCGTCAGGATTTCCAATTGAAAAAAGTGGATTTGAATCTGCAAGTTGCCTACCAGAGCGGGGATGTGATGAGTCTGACAGGGTTGAAAGTGAATCCGAATTATCTTGTTGAATATGATGGCTTCGTCTATATGAATGATCCTGTAAATGGGATTTTAGTTTTTGACCGCTATGGCACCTATTTCAAAACCATAGCCATGAAGCCGGCAGCTTGTTTTCAGATAATTAAAAACGAGTTACTCTATTTATCAGGAGACACCTTGAAGGCATTCCATCTTAAAACCCTGCAGGAGCGAGAGATCCTGTTGCCGCCACACAATTCCGCAATTTGCGCGAGAATTGAAAATCAGGAACTTTATTTATTAACAAGTGATTCATTGGCTTTTTATTCTTTTTAGCTTCGCATCAGTAAAGAAACACAACTCTTCCATCAACACAATTCAGATCCATGGCATCAAAGTCCACAACCATCCGTAAATCCAGTACAAAAGCTCCGGCAAAATCATCTGGAAAATCTGCTCCTGTAAAATCCGCTCCTGCAAAAAGCACTGAGAAGTATGCTCCTACCAAGAAGCAACTCTCTCCTTTACACATTGCCATTGCAGGAAATATTGGAGCCGGAAAAACAACACTTACATCTTTACTGGCAAAAAACATGAAGTGGGATCCTCACTACGAAGATGTAGATGATAATCCATACCTGAATGATTTTTATGAAGACATGCAACGCTGGTCATTCAATTTACAGATATTTTTTCTAAATTCAAGATTCGAACAAATCACAAGAATCCGTCAAAGTGGGAAGACCGTGATTCAGGACCGTACTATATATGAGGATGCACATATTTTTGCGCCGAATCTTCATTCAATGGGTTTGATGACGACCCGCGACTTTAACAATTACCAGGACTTGTTCAACTTGATGAGCAAATTCGTTTCTCCACCTGATCTCCTTATTTATCTGCGTGGCAGTGTACCTACACTTGTCAATCAAATTGCAAAGCGTGGACGTGATTATGAGAATTCTATCCGTATTGATTATTTAAAACGGCTCAATGAGCGTTACGAAGCATGGATATCCACTTATGAACAAGGTAAATTGCTCGTTATTGATATCGATGATATTAATTTCGCTGATAATCCGGAAGATCTTGGAAAGATTGTAAATAAAATAAATGCCGAGATAAACGGATTATTTTAGAAAAGAAGTTTAATAGAAAAAATCGCCGGAGTTCCTGATTAGGAATTGCCGGCGATTTTTTTGTTCAATTTTCCGAAAAAATTATTCCATGGCCACTGTGCAATAGAATTCTTTCTTTTACACCTTTTAGGATTATATTCCTTTTCCTGCGGCAACAAATGTAGTCACTGAATTTTTTACCGGAGGAATGGTGCGAAGGTATTGGTAGATGGCTCCCAGATCTTCATTTGTCATGCCTCCAAAAAGCGTCCAGGGCATCACTGTGTTTTTCTGATGTTCTGCAACCGGGATCAGTAAAGGATTCCCGCTGGAGTCAACGAATGCTTTGAACTTTCCGATGAAGGTTTCTTTTGACAGAAGCCCAATTCCTGTTTCATTATCCGGGGTAATGTTTGCTGAATAATTGACATCACCATTAGGATAGGTGAATTTGAAACCGCCGGCAAACTCCATTCCGGGTAAAAATTTTCCTTTCACTGATTGCGTATGGCATTCAATACAACCAACAGCATTGACCATGTACTTCCCATATTCAATCGTATTTGCCTTATTGGGAATTTCAGCTCTGAGAGTGATAGGGGCAGGCATTGTTTCAATAATAAAATTCAAGGGAAAATCAATGGAGCGCTCGGGTATTTTATTTTCAATTGCAGGTAATGAGCGGATATAGGCAATGAGACTCAAGACATCTTCCTTTGCCAGCCCTGCAAAATGGGTATAGGGCATGAGAGGGAAGAGGGCATCTCCATTTTTAGAAACACCATTTACCATTGCACGCATCAATTCACCATTGGTCCAGTTTCCAATTCCAGCGGGAGTGATGTTCCTGGCAAAAACCCGTCCGGGTACGTTGGCCTTTGCCAGATTGAATTCCTCGCCGCCTTTTCCCCATGTACCATCGATGACCGGTCCGGAATAAAATTGAAAATTGCGTTCAGAATGACAATCAATACAACCCGTCACGTGGTGGGCGAGGTATGCACCCCTTTCCATTCTTTCAGGTGTAGCCGGCACCTGAAAATCATTAGCAGGAATTTTTACGGGATATGCTGAATTGAAATAAAGTAGTCCGGCCATGGAGGCTACCAAAAGAAAAAGCACGAGAAATCCGAAGATGCGAAGAATCTTTTTCATGGGAGAGAGTTTTTAATGTAAGTAAAGAAGAGAGTTTGTGTTTTTAAAATTGCAAATATTTTCCATGCTATTTACATGTGTTGATAAAAAGCAGATGGGAAATATCAAAAGCGTGAATTTTGAGTGAAGAAGAGGGTAAAAAAATTGGGATGTATATGCAAATTAGGTTACGAAGGGCATTTGAAGATATTTTAAAACCCTTTAACTTTTCCTGCAGATTGGTGTATCTTTTTACGCAGGAACTCTTTCTGATGATTCATATCATTCATTACTGAGATGCCGTTTTTACCTTTGCATGGTATATTTTAAACCGGATGAAGGATTTTAATTTTTGGCATTTTGCTGCAGGTCTGGCTCTGTTTTTATTTGGGATGTTCAGGGTAGAAGCTGCTCTAAAAGAACTTGCCGGCAGACCATTTAAAAAATTCTTGCAAAAACATACTCGTCACCCATTGAAAGCTGTGATGGCGGGTACTTTCGTCACGGCAATTCTTCAGAGTAGTTCCGTAGTGTTGTTGATGATTCTTTCGTTTGTGGGAGCAGGTATAATGGGAATGCAGAATGCTCTGGCAGTTGTTTTGGGTTCCAATCTGGGTACTACTCTGTCCAGTTGGGTTGTGGCATTGGTTGGATTCAAACTGGATATCGTTGGGATTACTTATCCAATATTGACCTTTGCTTTGGTGGGTCTGATTTTCTTCCGGCACCGATCCGGTATTCGTGCATTCAGCGAATTTTTGATCGGGTTTTCATTGCTTTTCATCGGATTGGAATGGATGAAGGTAAGTGCGAGTACTCTGGCGGATCCTGATCTGCTTTCAGGATTGACAAATAAAACACCCTATTTGTTTATTCCAATTGGTTTTGTAATCACCGTGCTCATTCAATCAAGTTCGGCTACCATGGCGATTGTGCTGACAGCCTTGTACCAGGGCTTGATACCGCTTGAACATGGTGCTGCCATAGTTATTGGTTCGGAGTTAGGAACCGGGATGAAGCTTTTAGTGAGTGCAATTGGGGGAATTCCCGATAAGAAAAGGGTTGCATTGGGGAATTTTTATTTCAATGCGATCACCCTCCTAATTTCATCACTGCTTTTGTATCCCTTCCTGAACTTGATTGGCTTTGTTCTGGATGAAACAGAACCTTTGATCAAACTTGTGGTTTTTCAGACGGGAATCAACCTGCTGAGCATTCTAATTTTTCTTCCGATTCTGAAACATTTCGCTGCTTTTCTTGGCAGGAAATATACAGGCATCGAAAAAGATGACCTTTCTCTTTTTATTCACAAGGCATCCGTGTATCCCGGGAAGGATTCGCTTGAGTTGGCTGAGATGGAAATTGTATCGCTTTTGCGTAATGCATTTTTATTAAACCGGATGGCTCTGGAGATTGAGACCGAAAATGAATCCATGGATTCATGGTATAAGAATTTCCGGAAAATGACTCAGCCGGCAGTTTCCTACAATGTGCAGTATCAAAGGATAAAATTATTGCAGGGGGAAATATTGGATTATGTACAAGAGATTCAGCAGGAAAAATTTACGCGTGAACAAATTTCCCGGACTAATATGCTTCTGCATATATGCCGGGAAGTGATTCATGGTGTGAAAAACGTGAAAGACATAAAACACAATTTGAATGAGCTGGCTGACTCTGCAGATGATGAACTGTATTCCCTGTATATGGATTTACAGAAACGCGAAAAATTATTTTACGCGCAGCTGGAAATTTTCCTCGCAGAAGGAGGAAACACAAAAGCGACCCGGGATAAGTTGGATGATTTTCTTAAAATGAACAAGGAAGAACATGAAGGCGAAATTTCCAAACTCTTCCTTTTACTTCGTGGACATAAAATTTCAGAATTCGAAGTCTCAACATTACTCAATGTGTACAGGGAAATTTATTCTTCTCACAAGGCCTTCCTTCTTGCCCTTTCGGATCTTTTCAACGGTAATGAGGAGCACTGAATTGTCAACAAGTGGAATTCATACATTTAATCAGAGGCTGAGTGAGTGCAGTAGAATCAACCATGCCTCATTTACTTCACCTTTTTCCAACAGCGCTTTGGCGAGTTCATGCAATTTGTTTTCCAGAATTTCAGGCTGTCTTCCAAAGCGTTCCTGAAGTTCTTTCATGTAATCTCTTCGTGAAACATTTTTTACTTCCTCGGTTGATGGGAGTTCTTTTACATTCCCCAATTGCCCGAGGTTATTGCCTGTTAGAATTTTGCTCGCGCGAATTTTTCCGGGAAGTTGGTCAACTCCAATTCCCTGTTCAGACAAGTGGCTTGGTCACTTCAAAAATGGAAGCAGCCGGAAGCACGGCAATAATAATTTTCACCCATGCGTGCTACCAGATCAATCTTATGCACGATCAATTTTGTTTTCAAGTGTCAGTATGTCTTCATTAATATGCATTAAAACGATTTCACAGATAATCAGGTTTGCTGCACCTCCTTGCGTTCCCATTTCTTTTACTTCTAAAACTTTGCATTCCATCTGCACAGGTGATTCCTTCATACGAAAAGGTTTCACAATTTCAGACGCAATGGGGGTCAGACCGGATTTGACAAATTCATCGACACCTTTTGGGTATTCCGTGCTTGCAAGTGACATTTGATGAACCATTTCATAATTGACCGCATTAATCACGACTTCACCGGTTTCCTTAATATTTTCAAGAGTGTGTTTTGTAGTAGTTATCCCTTACTCTGCGGGCGGGAGAGAAAACTACGATGGGTGGTTTGCTGCCAAAGGCATTATAAAAGCTGAATGGAGCCAGGTTGCGAATTCCATTTTTATCCATAGTACTGGCAAAAGCAATAGGTCGCGGAGCAATTGCAGCCAGCATATAACTGTGAAAGAGAGAAGTTTTGATGCCTCCGGGAATAACTGTGATCATAATTTTGTGATTGGGATTGCAAAGGTACAAAACTCAGATTGTCAGGAATCAATTGGTATATCAGCGTATATACAATATTGTATCAAGAAAAAAAATAACTACCTTCGCGTCCCATTTTCAGCGCATGTGGCGTAATTGGCAGCCGCGCCAGACTTAGGATCTGGTGCCGAAAGGCGTGTGGGTTCGAGTCCCTCCATGCGCACTGAAAATTGGATTACAGGAATAGCCGACAAAGATCTGCCCGAATAGGCAGGGCTTTCGTGTGATTCAATTGAAAGAATTGCAATTATTTGTTGAAGAATCAAGACGATTAAAAATGATGAACATCACCAAAGAGCAAATCGACGAGCTGAATGCCGTTGTGAAGATCGAACTAAAACCTGACGATTATCAGGGTCGCGTGAATGAGGTAATTAAAAATTACCAGCGCTCTGTAAATGTTCCCGGCTTTCGTCCTGGAAAAGTTCCTGTGGGTGTAATTAAAAAGATGTACGGGAAAGCCGTCCTTGTTGAAGAGTTGAACAAGATGCTTTCGGAATCGCTGGGAAAATATATTTACGAAAATAAGTTGGAGGTGATTGGATCCCCTTTGCCAAAAAAGGGAGAGACGGACCAGGTATTCGAAGATGGTGCCAGTTTTGAATTCATCTACGAACTTGGAATGGCTCCTCAATTTGAAGTAATTCTTCCTAAGGATAAAATTCCCTATTACCTGATTCAGGTTGATGAAAAGATGATGGAAGATGACATCGCTGACATCCGCCGTCGCTATGGAAAATTTTCGAATCCGGAGATTTCAGAAGCGCAACATATTTTATATGGTGAATTTGTTGAGCTCGATACTGAAGGACAGCCAAAAGAAAATGGCAATAAAACCACCACTTCCTTGTCACTGGAAATGATCCGTGATGAAGAGAAGCGTAAGCCCTTCGTAGGATTAAAGAAGTCGGATGAAGTGCGTTTCAATCCCATGAATGCAGTCGGGACAGAAGCAGAGGTAATGGCTATGTTAAAGCTCGAGAAAGACGCTCCTGCCTTGCTTTCAGACTACCGTTTTACTGTGAACACGATTAATCAAATTGACAAAGCAGAATTGAACCAGGAATTGTTTGACAAGCTTTACGGTGAAGGCGAAGTAAAGACAGAAGAGGAGTTTCGCGCCAAGATTAAGGAGAGCATCTCCAAGTACTTCGAACGCGAGAGTGACCGGAAACTTAAAAAAGATCTGAAGGATAGTTTGCTCACGTCTATTTCAGTTCCGCTTCCCGATGAATTTCTTCAGCGCATGTTGAAAGCCAATGCAGAAAAACAAATGGAGGAAGATGCATTTCGTCATGAATATTATCATTTGTCTGAAGATTTGCGTTGGAACCTGATACAGAATAAAGTGGCCGCTGCTCATTCATTAGAGGTGAGTGAAGATGAGATCAAGGAACTTGCGCGTCAGGTGATGCGTCAGGAGTTTGCTCAATACGGTTATTATGATTTGGAAGCGGAACGACTTGAGGAGATGACGACTCGTTATTTACAGCAAGAAGGAACCTTTGATAAGCTGGAGCGGAGTCTGAAAGAAAATAAAGTATTTGATCAACTAAAGAAAGATGTGAATCTGAACTCAATCGAACTTCCTTATGCTGAATTTATTGAAAAGCTTCAGGAAAAAACACAGCACGAGCAGGCGCATCATTGATATTTTTATAATATTTCCTAAGATCCGGATCTTTAATACCGGAAAATAACCTGTTTTTTGACGGCTAATTATTGGGCTGTTAATACATTGGCAATCTGCCCTAATGGCTTCTGCCGTCATTCGCATTATTATCTTTCTGGCCACCCTCTTTCCCGATTCTGCAGGTAATGGAGCAGGTGATGGTTCAGTTTGGAATTTACTTTTCCATTATTACAGGTCATGCCGGGTATGTTGAAAACTATTTTCCATCCTTCAGTGACTGTGCACTAATCGCTTTAATTTTGAAATTGAAAAAAAACTATTTCTGTTCTGTTCTGTTCTGTTTTGAACGGAAATAAATTATCATTTTAAAAAGAAAAGGAGACAATGAATTATTCAGATGAGTTTCGCAAGTATGCGGTCAAGCACCGCGGGATTAGCAGCATTACCGTTGACAGTTTTGTTTCGGCAGTCAGGGCAGATTACATTTCACCAACTATCATTGAAGAAAGACAGTTGAATATTGCCACCATGGATGTGTTTTCCCGACTCATGATGGATCGTATTATTTTTCTGGGTGTTGGAATCAATGATTATGTGTCCAATATTATTCAGGCGCAGCTGTTATTTTTGGAATCTGTTGATGCTAAAAAAGACATCCAGATTTATATGAATAGTCCGGGTGGATCAGTATATGCGGGCCTTGGTATTTATGATACCATGCAATTTATTCAGCCTAATATCGCTACGATTTGTACAGGTATGGCTGCTTCCATGGCAGCAGTTTTGATGACTGCAGGTGCAAAAGGAAAAAGAGCTGCATTGAAACATGCAAGGATCATGATTCACCAGCCGATGGGTGGAGCGGAAGGTCAGGCATCAGACATTGAAATTACGGCCAGGGAGATTCAGAAACTGAAGAAAGAACTTTATGAAATTATTGCTTCCCATTCAGGTCAGACTTATGAAAAAGTATGGCAAGATTCTGATCGGGATTATTGGATGACGGCTGATGAAGCCAAAGAATACGGTATGATCGACGAGGTACTTACAAGAAAAAAATAAAATCAGCCTTTTTAAGGCACATTTTAAACGCAAGCCCGGGGTTAAATAGTTTAAAAATTGAACTATTCTCCGTAGCTTGCGTTTAAATTTTTTATAGAATCTTCCATTTCCAGTATGAAAAATCAGAAAGATATAAAGTGCTCATTCTGTGGGCGCGACAAGAGCGAGACCTATGTTTTGATAGCAGGAATTACCGGTCATATTTGTGATCAGTGTATACAGCAGGCCCAGAATATTCTGAGTGATGAGATGAACAGCAAGTTGAAGAACACTATCAACTCGCACATGACTTTATTGAAGCCTGTTGAAATCAAAAAATTTCTTGAGCAATATGTGATTGGTCAGGATGATGCTAAAAAGGTGCTTTCAGTAGCTGTTTACAATCATTACAAGCGAATAGCCGCAAAATCAAGAAGCAGGACGATGTTGAGATTGAAAAATCCAATATTATACTGGTAGGGGAAACCGGAACCGGAAAAACACTCTTGGCGCGTACAATTGCCAAAATGTTGAATGTTCCATTTTGTATTGCAGATGCGACCGTGCTTAACGGAAGCCGGATATGTAGGAGAAGATGTGGAAAGTATTCTTACCCGTTTGCTTCAATCGGCAGATTATGATGTGGCATCAGCCGAGCGAGGAATTGTGTATATCGATGAAATAGATAAAATTGCCCGCAAAAGTGATAATCCTTCCATTACCCGTGATGTAAGTGGAGAAGGAGTTCAGCAGGCCTTATTAAATTACTTGAAGGGTCGATTGTGAATGTTCCACCACAAGGCGGACGGAAGCATCCGGAGCAAAAAATGATATCCATGGATACCCAAAATATCCTGTTTATCTGTGGAGGAGCTTTTGACGGTATTGAAAAAAAGATTGCAAAAAGATTGCAAGCCAATGCCCTTGGTTTTAAAGCCAGCAAGGATCAGGAAAATTATGATAAAGCCAATTATTTACAGTATATAAGTCCGATGGATTTGAAGTCTTTCGGAATTATTCCTGAGTTGATCGGCCGGTTGCCGTGATTACCCACCTTGATCCTTTGGATAAAACCGTTTTGCGTTCTATTCTTACCGAGCCGAAAAATGCACTCATCAAGCAATATGAGAAGCTATTTCAGCTTGAAGGAATCAACCTTTCCCTGGAAAAGCCGGTCCTTGATTTTATCGTTGATAAAGCCTTTGAATTTAAGTTGGGAGCACGCGGATTACGTTCCATTTGTGAGGCTATTTTACTTGATGCTATGTTTGAGTTGCCTTCCGCAGGAAAATCATCACCTAAGGATTTGGTGATTACTCTTACTTATGCAGAGGAGCAGTTCTCAAAATCGAATGTGAATAAGCTTAAAGTTGCCTGATTCTCAGAACCTTGAATTTCTTTTAAATGCCATCCGGAATAATTTTTTCCCGGCTGATGGCCTTTTTTCAAAAATTTCAGTTGAAAAAAACTGCTGCCTGGCGACCATGAAAATCAAACATTGGAGATTTGAGTTCAGTCACCCCAAAGGCGATTTTCATTCCAGAACCGATCTAATGCAATTTTTCGCCTTCCCCAAAAAATCTGGACAGGCTATAATCGACCGCTATTAGATATAATGTGGGACAGAAGAAAAAAATCTCTCCTGTTTTTTGGGAGAATTGGAGAAATAGGCTGGACTTCTTCAAAATCGTTAAAACTCTTGAAAATAAATACAAGTGTTTTTTTTAGAGAAAGCACGGTAGTGGCATTTTGCACCGGGATGTTAAAATGCTGATTAATTAACTTTTTTAAGCATTTCGATAGCTAATCCAAGCCATTTTTTGGAATCATCAAGCAATGGGTAATGCTTTTTAAAGGATAGCTTTTCTGTTTAAAAATATTTATTCACAGGATTTGGTAAATAAAAAAGAAGGTGTACCTTTGCAATCCCTAAAAATAGGGGAAATTCGCAGAAAAGTCTGAATTTTAACCTGAAAGAAATAAACGAATGCCAACAGTACAGCAGTTAGTCCGCAAAGGGCGCTCAAAATTGGTAGATAAAAGCAAGTCTCCGGCTTTGGTATCATGTCCTCAACGTCGCGGTGTTTGCACACGTGTGTACACTACGACTCCAAAGAAGCCGAATTCAGCTATGCGTAAAGTAGCTCGTGTTCGTCTTACCAATAAATTTGAGGTAACTGCCTACATTCCGGGAGAGGGACATAATCTTCAGGAGCACTCGTATTGTAATGATACGTGGAGGCAGGGTTAAGGATCTTCCGGGAGTACGTTACCACATCATCCGTGGCACATTGGATACAGCCGGTGTTGATGGTCGCAAACAACAACGAAGTAAATACGGAGCCAAGCGTCCAAACCAGGAGCAGGTGCAGCAAAAAAATAAATTAATAAAACAGAATACTATCCAAATATCCAATAGCTGAAGATTAATCATGCGGAAGACCAAACCAAAGAAAAGAATATTGTTACCGGATCCTAAGTTCAACGATACTCTGGTAACCCGTTTTGTGAATAACCTCATGTACGGAGGAAACAAAAGCACAGCTTACGGAATTTTCTATGATGCCGTTAGCACGCGTGGAAGAGAAGACCAAGGAAAGTGGTTTGGATATGTGGAAGAAGGCAATGACTAATGTGATGCCGACAGTAGAAGTAAAGAGCCGCCGTGTTGGTGGAGCAACATTTCAGATTCCGAGTGAAATTCGCCCGGATCGTCGTGTTGCATTAACGATTAAATGGTTGATCAGCTACTCCCGTAACCGCAATGAGAAATCAATGGCGGAGCGTTTAGCCGGAGAGATCATCGCAGCTTCAAAAGGAGAAGGTGCAGCAGTGAAGAAAAAAGAAGATACACATCGTATGGCGGAAGCCAACAAAGCCTTCTCTCACTTCAGAGCATAAAATAGACATTAAACAAAGGATAAACTTCACAATTTATCCATCATCAATAAGTAGTTCTTTTTTTTAACGGATAACCAAGACTTGCCGCTTTAATCGAGCAAGAATATCTACTGGATAACTGAGTATGCCTTCGGGCATAGCCGAAGGAAATAATATCCGACTCAAAGTGTCCGGTTATCACGAAAAAGAAATAACTATCGTTATGATTAACGGAGAACTAATCAAATGAGCAACGAATTAAAGAAGACACGCAACATTGGTATTTCCGCGCACATTGATGCGGGTAAAACCACCACCACGGAGCGCATCCTGTATTACACAGGCAAGGTGCACAAGATTGGTGAGGTGCATGAAGGTGCTGCTACTATGGACTGGATGGTTCAGGAGCAGGAGCGTGGAATCACCATTACTTCAGCTGCCACTACTACTTATTGGAATTACAAGACGAAACTTATAAGATTAATATTATTGACACACCGGGTCACGTTGACTTTACCGTTGAGGTGGAGCGTTCATTACGTGTACTGGATGGTGCCGTAGCACTTTTTTGTGCTGTCGGTGGAGTAGAGCCACAGTCGGAGACAGTATGGCGTCAAATGAATAAATATCATAGTTCCTCGTATCGGTTTTGTCAACAAGATGGATCGTGCAGGAGCTAATTTTCTGAATGTTGTTCAGCAGGTAAAAGAGCGTCTTCATGGCAATCCGGTTCCGCTTCAACTTCCAATCGGTGCTGAAGATATGTTCAAAGGTGTTGTTGACCTGATTACTAACAAAGCAATTATCTGGCATGATGAAACTAAAGGTGCAACCTTTGATGAAGTGCCTATTCCTATCGATATGCAGGCTGATGTAAATCACTGGCGTGCAAATCTGGTTGAAGCAGTTGCTGAATTTGATGATCATTTGATGGAGAAGTTTTTCGAAGATCCGAACTCCATTACTGAAGATGAATTGCGTAATGCAATTCGTCTGGCTACAAATGCCATGAAGATTACTCCTCTTCTGTGCGGATCAGCATTTAAAAACAAAGGTGTTCAGGTGATGCTTGATGCGGTTATTGAATTTCTTCCTTCTCCGATGGATGTTGAGCCTAATTACAGGAATTAATCCGAATACAGACGCTGAAGAAACGCGTGAACCAGATCCTAAAGATAAATTTGCCGCACTTGCATTTAAGATTGCAACAGATCCTTTCGTAGGTCGTCTTGCTTTCTTCCGTGTATATTCCGGTAGACTGGATGCAGGTTCTTATGTATTAAATGCACGTACTAATAAGAATGAGCGTATTTCACGTATCATCCGTATGCATGCCAACAAACAGAGTCCGATTGATTTTATCGAAGCCGGTGATATTGGTGCTGCAGTTGGTTTTAAAGACATTAAAACCGGCGATACCTTTGTGATCCGAATTACCCAATCGTTCTTGAGTCAATGTCATTCCCTGTTCCGGTTATCGGACTTGCGATTGAGCCAAAAACTCAGGCTGACGTAGATAAGTTAGGTATGGCACTTGCCAAACTTGCTGAAGAGGATCCAACGTTCCGTGTGCACACTGATGAAGATACAGGCCAGACCGTTATTTCCGGAATGGGTGAATTACACCTGGAGATCATTGTTGATCGTCTTCGTCGTGAATTTAAAGTTGAATGTAATCAGGGTGCACCACAGGTTTCATATAAAGAAGCTCTATTGGTAGGAGCAACTACGCACCGTGAGGTTTATAAAAAGCAAACGGGTGGTCGTGGTAAATTCGCAGATATCCAGTTTGAAATGGGTCCATGTTGACGCAGGAGTGGGTTGGAAAAAGGACATACCGGTCTTCAGTTTGTGAATGAAATTTCAGGTGGAAGTATTCCTCGTGAATTTATTCCTTCAGTTCAAAAAGGATTTGATCAGGCAATGTCAACAGGTGTTCTTGCAGGTTATCCAGTGGATATGCTGAAAGTTCGCTTATTTGACGGTTCATTCCACGCAGTTGACTCTGATGCACTTTCTTTCGAGATCTGTGCTAAGATTGCATTCCGTGAAGCTGCGCCAAAAGCGAAAGCCGGTTTTACTGGAGCCAATCATGAAAGTTGAAGTGGTTACTCCGGATCTTTATATGGGAGATGTGATGGGTGACCTTAACAAACGTCGTGGTCATCTTGAAGGAATGGATACTCGTGCAGGTGCACAGGTAATTCGTGCCAAAGTTCCTCTGTCTGAAATGTTCGGATATGTAACAACACTTCGTACCATCACTTCAGGTCGTGCTTCATCAACCATGGAATTTTCTCATTATGCAGAATGTCCTCGTACACTTGCTGAAGAAGTTATTGCAAAAGTAAAAGGCAAATCCAAAAGCAGAAAAAGTTTAATTGATACAGTAAAGATTCCATAAATACTAAAACGTTCTTTCAACATGTCACAGCGAATTCGCATCAAATTAAAATCTTACGATCACAACCTGGTTGATAAATCAGCGGAGAAGATTGTGAAGACAGTGAAAAGTTACAGGTGCAGTAGTAAACGGACCAATTCCACTTCCAACGGATAAGAAAATATTCACAGTTCTTCGTTCACCGCACGTAAACAAGAAAGCGCGTGAGCAGTTCCAGTTATGTTCTTACAAGCGACTTCTCGACATTTACAATTCATCAGCAAAAACAGTTGATGCCTTGATGAAGTTGGAATTACCAAGTGGAGTAGAAGTTGAAATTAAAGCAAGTTAAATAATAATAATACAGGGTGAATGTTTGGCATAATGTCCAAACCTCTGACCATTAAAGATACAAGACAATGTCAGGAATTATCGGAACGAAAATCGGAATGACCAGTGTCTTCGGACCAAATGGAAAACAAATTCCATGTACGGTCATTCATGCCGGACCTTGTGTTGTCACTCAGGTGAAGACAAAGGATACAGATGGTTATAATGCTGTTCAACTTTCTTATGGAGAGCGTAAGGAAAAGCATGCAACAAAGGCAACTACAGGTCACTTCAAAAAAGCAGGTACAACTCCAAAGAAGAAAGTGATGGAATTTCGTCATTTTCCTGAATTACCGGCACTGGGATCTGAGATGAAAGTTGATCTTGTTTATTGAAGGAGAGTTTGTGGATGTTGTCGGAACAAGCAAAGGAAAAGGTTTTCAGGGTGTTGTTCGTCGTCACCACTTCGCCGGAGTAGGTATGCAGACACATGGTCAGCACAACCGTCTTCGTGCGCCGGGTTCATTGGGAGCATCATCATGGCCTTCACGCGTAATGCCAGGAATGCGCATGGGTGGTCACATGGGACATACGCGTATCAAAATTCAGAACCTTGAGGTAATTAAAGTTATGCCTGAAGAAAATATATTGGTTATTAAAGGTGCTGTACCGGGGCACATTGGTTCATACGTAATTGTCGAGAAATAACATGGAAGTAACAATCGTAGATATCTCCGGAAAAGAGACCGGAAAGAAAGTAAAGCTGAGCGAGAAGATTTTCTCGATCGAGCCGAATGATCACGCGATCTATCTTGATGTGAAACAGTTTCTGGCAAATCGTCGTCAGGGAACGCACAAATCAAAAGAGCGTGCTGAAATAGCCCGTACCACAAAGAAGTTGAAGCGTCAGAAAGGTACAGGCGGAGCTCGTGCAGGTTCAATGAAGTCACCATTGTTTGTTGGTGGTGGTCGTGCATTCGGTCCTCGTCCGCGTGATTATTCATTTCAAGCTGAATAAGAAATTGAAGCACCTGGCATGTTTGTCGGCACTTACTTACAAAGCAAAAGATAAAAATATCACTGTTGCTTGAGAATTTCAACATGGCAGCTCCTAAGACAAAAGGATATACAGACATCTTGAAGAATCTGAATCTCACTGATAAAAAGGTGTTGATGGTATTACCACAACATGACACGAATATTTTCTTGTCGTCAAGAAATTTAGAACGTAACAAAATAACTACAGCAGCTGAATTAAATACATACGATGTTCTAAATGCACAGACACATTGTTTTCGTTGAAGGTTCTGTATCTGTACTTGAAAATAGATTCTTAGCACAATGAGCATCCTGAAGAAACCCCTCATTACCGAGAAGACGACAAAATCCGGCGAAAAGCTGGGTCAATATGGATTTGTAGTTGACTACAACGCCAACAAGATCCAGATCAAAAAGGCCGTTGAGAAAATGTACAATGTCACGGTTGAAAGTGTGAACACGATGGTGTACCGCGGAAAACGGAAGACTACGTTTCACAAAAACCGGTATACAAGCCGGAAATACCGGTTCATTCAAGAAAGCAGTGGTTACTCTCAAAAAAGGAGAAGTCAATTGATTTCTATAGCAACATTTAAAATTAGGAGAGTAGAATCATGGCAGTAAAAAAAATTCGTCCAATGACTCCGAGCCAGCGACACACGATCTCTGATTCGTACGATGATATTACAGCATCACGTCCTGAACCAAGCTTGGTTGTTTCTCAAAAAGCGCAGTGGCGGACGGAATGCAGATGGAAAGATGACTATGCGTTATATCGGTGGTGGTCACAAGCAGATGTATCGTCTGATTGATTTCAAGCGTAACAAGCACGGAATTGAAGGAATTGTAAAGACGATCGAATATGATCCAAACCGTACAGCTCGTATTGCTCTTGTTTATTACAAAGATGGTGAGAAGCGATATATCATTGCTCCAAACGGATTGAAAGTCGGACAAAAAATATTTTCCGGACGAGACAGCAACTCCGGAAATCGGAAATGCTTTATACCTGAAAGATATTCCACTGGGAACATTGATTCATGGAATTGAATTACGTCCGGGTCAGGGTGCAGAGATTGCACGCAGTGCAGGAACATATGCTCAGTTGGCTGCCCGTGATGGAAAATATGCAATCATTAAAATGCCATCAGGTGAAACACGTATGATTCTGACTACTTGTCTTGCGACAATTGGAACAGTATCCAATGCTGATCATATGCAGGAGCGTCTTGGTAAAGCAGGTCGTTCACGTTGGGCAGGTCGTCGTCCAAGAGTTCGTGGTGTTGCAATGAATCCGGTTGATCACCCTATGGGTGGAGGTGAAGGTCGTGCATCTGGAGGTCATCCACGTTCACGTAAAGGCTTACTTGCAAAAGGCTTCAAGACCCGCAAGAACAAAACCACAGATAAATATATTATTGAAAAACGTAAAAAATAATTTCATTTAATTGATGATTGGTTTCTCCGGGAAACAATCTTAAATGAAAAATCAGAATGGCTCGTTCGTTAAAAAAAGGTCCTTACATCGCACATCACCTGGAACAGAAGGTGGTGAAGATGGCCGATGGCAAAAAGAAAACGGTGATCAAGACATGGTCACGTGCATCGATGATTTCTCCGGAATTTGTCGGATTCACATTTGCTGTCCACAATGGAAATAAATTCATTCCGGTTTACGTCACCGAAAACATGGTAGGTCATAAATTGGGTGAATTCGCACCAACCCGTACATTCCGTGGTCATAGTGGTGCCGAAAGCTGGAGGAAAATAAGATATAAGCATTCAATCTAATTATCATCATGGGAGTCAGAAAAAGAGAAGCTGCTGAAAAACGCAAAGAGGCATTGAAAGACAACATCGATTGCCAAACTTGTTAATGTTCCAACATCACCTCGTAAAATGCGTGTTGTATCAGATCTGGTACGTGGCGTTGAAGTCATGAAGGCTTTGAACATACTTCAAGTACAATGCAAAAGCTCCGGCTGCACGTCTGGAGAAACTGTTACAATCAGCAATTGTAAACTGGGAATCAAAGACCGGTGATAAAATTGACGAAGGAAAAGTATATGTGAAGACAATAGCTGTTGACAGTGCACGTATGTTGAAACGTCTTCGTCCTGCACCACAAGGTCGTGGATACCGTGTACGGAAGCGTTCAAATCACGTAACTATCATCCTTGATCAACATTGCCAACCGTCCGGTTTCCGGGAAAGGAAATTAAATCGTGAGTCAAGCAGAGGAAGTAAAATAATTCTCATTCAAAAATAAACAACGCAATTCAAGGTCTGCGGACTGAAGAAAATAAAACAAACGATGGGACAAAAAGCAAATCCAATAGGAAACCGACTGGGAATCATCAGAGGATGGGACTCGAACTGGTATGGCGGCAGAAAATATGCTGACAAACTGGTTGAGGACGAAAAGATCCGTAAATACCTGATGGCTCGTCTTCAGAAAGGTGGCGTTTCCAAGATCGTGATTGAGCGCACAATGAAGTTGATCACTGTTACTGTTCACACTGCCCGTCCGGGTATTGTGATTGGAAAAGGTGGACAGGAAGTTGATAAGCTGAAGGAAGAACTTAAGAAGCTCACTAAGAAAGATGTTCAGATCAACATCTACGAAATTAAACGTCCTGAACTGGATGCTCAATTGGTAGCTGATGGTATTGCTCGTCAGATCGAAGCTCGTATTTCATTTCCGTCGTGCAGCAAAAATGTCAATTGCATCTACAATGCGTATGGGAGCTGAAGGTATTCGTATCATGGTGTGCAGGTCGATTAGGTGGAGCGGAGATTGCACGTAGTGAAGGATATAAAGATGGACGAGTTCCATTACATACATTCCGTGCTGATATTGATTTCGCGATTGCAGAAGCACAAACTTCTTACGGAAAAATCGGAATCAAAGTATGGATTTGTAAAGGTGAAGTATATGGTAAGCGTGATCTTATCTCCAAACGTCGGTTCAAGCGTAAATGTATCGGCTCCTAAAAGGAATGTCTGGTTGCAGGTCGTGACGTGGTGACCGAGGTGATCGTGGAGATCGTGGTGGATCGTGGTGGAACGCGGCGGTAGTCGTGGCGGAAGCGTGGCGGCGGTCGTGGTGGCAAAGCGGTGGCGGTGGCCGCGGACGCAAGAAAGATTAATTGTTGACAGGAGATAATAACAACAGTAAAAAGTTAGATTCAATCATGTTACAGCCGAAAAAGACAAAATTCAGAAAACAACATAAAATGGTTCCGAAGGGTAATGCTACCCGTGGACATGAACTTTCATTTGGTTCATTCGGAATCAAATCGCTTGAAACTGGTTGGTTGCCAAGCAAGCAGATCGAAGCAGCTCGTGTGGCTGTAACACGTTACATGAAACGTGAAGGTCAGATCTGGTGCCGTATTTTTCCTGATAAGCCGATCACACGTAAACCTGCAGAGGTACGTATGGGTAAAGGAAAAGGTAATCCGGAATTCTGGGTGGCTGTTGTAAAGCCAGGAACGATCATCTTCGAAGCAGAAGGTGTTTCAGAAGCTACAGCACGTGAAGCACTTCGTCTGGCAGCACAGAAATTATCAGTGAATACCAAGTTTATTATCCGTCGCGATTTTGCTGAATAAGCAGTAAGCTCAGATAAAAATTGATTAAAAATAATAGAAGTATCTTATCATGAAAAAAGAGGATATAAAAGAATTGACAAACGATGAACTTCGTCTTCGTCTGGAGGAAGAAAAAGTCCTCTATACGAAAATGAAGATGAATCATGCCGTTTCTCCGATCGAGAACCCGATGAAGATTCGTGCTGTTCGTCGCGGAATTGCAATGCTCCACACAGAATTGACAAAACGTGCAAAGGCTGCACCAAACAAATAATAAGCGGAAATTTCAATCATGGAAAATACTATCACAGAAAAACGCGGATTGCGTAAAGAACGGACCGGTATTGTTGTCAGCAACAAGATGAACAAGAGTATCGTTGTTTCTGTAGAGCGCAAAGTGAAGCACCCGATTTACGGAAAGTTCATCAAGAAGACGAGCACCTTCATGGCGCACGATGAAAAAAACGAAAGTGGCATCGGTGATCTTGTTATGATCACAGAAACACGTCCGCTCAGCAAGAACAAATGCTGGCGATTAACTCAAATTATTGAAAAGGCAAAATAAATAAAGATTAGATCTGCAGCCAAGTGATTGCGGAAGTCGAATATTAAGCAATCAAGTTTAACTACCGAATAACAATGATACAGCAAGAATCCAGATGTGTAGTTGCCGATAACAGCGGAGCAAAAGAAGTTCTTTGTATCCGTGTACTTGGCGGTACCAAGAAAGAGATACGCTTCCCTTGGCGACAAAATAGTTGTGACTGTAAAGCACGCTTTACCATCAGGAAACATCAAAAAAGGAACGGTAACAAAAGCAGTTGTTGTTCGCACCAAGAAAGAAGTGAAACGTCAGGATGGATCTTACATCCGTTTCGACGACAATGCAGTTGTGCTTGTTGAATGCACAGGACGAATTACGTGGTACACGTATTTTCGGACCGGTTGCCCGTGAACTTCGTGAGAAGCAATTTATGAAAATCGTTTCATTGGCACCAGAAGTAATTTAAATTAAGAAGAATAAGATACCATTACCATGGAAAGAAAATATAATAAACAACCAAAGCTTCACATCACGCAAAGGGTGATATCGTGAAGGTTATTGCCGGTGATTCGAAAGGATCTCAGGGCAGGGTGCTTGAAGTGATCTCAGGATAACGTCGAGTCCTGGTTGAAGGGGTTAATCTGGTTAGCAAGCATACAAAACCAAATGCAAAGAACACTCAGGGTGGTATCGTGAAGAAAGAAGCTCCGATTCACATGTCAAATGTTCTGCTGATTGATGGAAAAGGAAATGCTACTCGAGTAGGTCGAAGAAGTGGAAGGCGATAAATTAGTTCGTTACTCTAAAAAGTCAGGGGAGGTAATCAAATAATGGCATATACACCACGATTAAAAGACAAGTATACACAAGGAAATTGTTCCTGCTCTTTCGAAGAAATTCAACTACAAAAGTGTAATGCAGGTTCCACGTCTTGTTAAAGATCTGTGTGAATCAGGGAGTAGGTGATGCAGTCAGTGATAAGAAACTTATTGATTAGCAATGCATGAAATGATCGATCGTAACCGGACAGAAATGTGTGCCGACGAAATCGAAGAAAGATATCTCGAACTTCAAACTTCGTGTAGATGTTCCGATCGGAGTACGTGTTACTCTGACGAGATGTGAACATGTACGAGTTCCTTGATCGTTTGATTTCTGTTTCTCTTCCACGTATCCGTGACTTCCGTGGAATCAATCCGAAAGGATTTGATGGAAGCGGAAATTACACACTAGGTGTTACTGAGCAGATCATCTTCCCTGAGATCGATATCGACAAGGTAAATAAAATCACCGGAATGGACATCACATTTGTTACGTCTGCAAAGACTGACGAAGAAGCGATGCAGCTCTTAAAAGAATTCGGTATACCTTTCCAGAGCAAATTAATAATCCAGCTAAAAAAAAATATACCAACATGGCAAAAGAATCAATGAAGGCAAGAGAAGTGAAACGTGCTCGTATGACATGCTCGTTATGCTGAAAAGCGTGCTAGCACTTAAAGCTGCCGGTGACTATGCAGCACTTGATAAACTTCCAAAAAATTCTTCACCTGTACGTATGCACAATCGTTGCAAATTAACAGGAAGTCCACGCGGTTACATGCGTACGTTCGGAATATCACGTAACGTGTTCCGTTAATGGCTCTGAATGGAAAAATCCCGGGAGTAACAAAAGCTAGTTGGTAATTAATAAATTAGAAACAAGGACAATGCAACATATAATACAATGACAGATCCTATTGCAGACTTCATTACCCGAATTCGAAATGCAGTGAGAGCAAATCACCGCATCGTGCAGGTACCTGCTTCGAATCTTAAAGAAGGACATGACAAAAATCCTTAAAGAAAAAGGGTATATCCTCGACTATAAATTCGAAGAGGACGACTAAACAAGGCCTTATAAAAATCGCCTTGAAATATCATCCGATCACGAAAGTTCCTGCGATCCGTAATTTGACACGTATCATCAAACCCGGACTTCGTAAATACTCAGGCGTAGAAGCTATGCCGCGTGTATTCAACGGTCTTGGTATTGCCATTCTGTCAACTTCAAAAGGTGTAATGACAGACAAAGAAGCGAAGACTGAAAAAGTAGGTGGAGAAGTACTTATGTTATGTTTATTAATCTATAAAGAAAGAAATCGAAATGTCACGAATTGGAAAATTACCGATAACGATTCCGGCCAAGGTAGAGGTCAAAGTCAGCAGGAATACCGTACATGTTAAGGGCGCCAAAGGCGAACTTAAACAGAAGCTTGTTATGGCATCATCTATCGAATATCGATGGAGATACCCTGACTGTGAATCGTGCATTCAGAAGCAAAACAACATCGTTCTTTGCATGGTCTGTATCGTTCATTGATCAATAACATGATCGTTGGTGTTTCAGAAGGCTTTATGAAACAACAGGAATTAGTTGGTGTAGGTTACAAAGCTACTAACCAGGGTCAGTTACTTGATCTTGTACTTGGTTATTCTCACCATTTCATTTTCGAAATTCCTGCTGAAGTAAAAGTTACTACAAAGACAGAAAAGGGACATACCTCCGACTATGATTTTAGAAAGTGCAGATAAACAATTTTAGGAGCAGTGCTGCAAAGATCCGCTCATTGCGTGTTCCTGAGCCTTACAAAGGAAAAGGTATTAAATTTACTGGTGAAGTTCTGAGAAGAAAAGCCGGTAAGTCAGCCGCTAAAAAATAATTGAAGTCATGTTAAGAAAACAGCTCCGAAGAAATAGTATTCGTACACGTATTCGTAAGTACGATCAAAGGAACAGCACAACGTCCGCGTTTGTCTGTCTTCCGTAGCAATAAACAAATTTATGCTCAGCTTATCGATGATATAGTCAGGAGTAACATTAGCTTCAGCTTCATCAAGCTTCAAAAGATTTTGCTGCAAAAGGAAATAAAGTGGATATCTCTAAAGAGGTAGGAAAAGCGATTGCAGGAAAAGCACAGCAAAGCGGAATTCAATGCCGTTGTGTTTGACCGTGGAGGATACCTTTACCATGGCCGTATCAAGGCTCTTGCAGAAGGTGCACGTGAAGGCGGTCTGCAGTTTTAAATTAGTTCATCAATTTTGATCGAAAGAAGTACTATGTCAGCAACAAACGTAAAGCGAGTAAAGTCAAGCGAGATCGAATTGAAAGATCGTCTCGTAACTGTAAACCGTGTAACTAAAGTAACTAAAGGTGGACGTGCTTTCACCTTCGCAGCAATCGTCGTAGTCGGTGATGAGAACAGGAGTTGTAGGTCACGGACTTGGAAAAGCAAAAGAGGTTTCCGATGCAGTTCAAAAAGGTATCGATGATGCTAAGAAGAATCTGGTAAAAGTTCCAATCATGAAGAGGAACAGTTCCTCACGAATCATACGGTAAATACGGTGGTGCACTTGTATTTCTTAAGCCGGCTGCTCCCGGAACCGGAGTAATTGCAGGAGGTGCGATGCGTTCGGTTCTTGAGAGTGTTGGTATCCATGATGTACTTGGCAAAATCAAAAGGAAGTTCAAATCCACACAACGTGGTAAAAGCAACTATCGATGCATTGTTGAAGATGCGTGACCCTGCTACGGTTGCTCAGCACCGCGGAATTAAAATGACAAAAGTATTTAACGGATAATCGCTGTATACAGCGAATATAAAGATTACACAATGGCAAAAGTGAAGATCACACTTGTAAAAAGCGGAATTGACCGTCATAAGCAATCAGAAAAGAACGCTGCATGCATTGGGTCTTACGCAAAATGCACCGATTCGGTAGAAGTTGAAGCTACTCCACAGATCCGAGGAATGATTGCCAAGGTTAAACATCTTGTTGATGTAAAAGAAATTTAATTGCAACAGCAAGAAATTGCACTAACAATTCAGAGGAGTCTATCATGAATTTATCGACACTCAAACCTGCAAAAGGTTCAGTCAAAACAAACAAGACGACTCGGAAGAGGAACCGGTTCAGGCCGCGGAGGTACTTCTACACGTGGACACAAAGGTGCTCAGTCACGTTCCGGCTATAGCGCAAAGCGTGGATTTGAAGGAGGGCAGATGCCACTTCAACGTCGTGTTCCAAAGTTTGGATTTAAAAATCCATTCCGTAACGAATTCCATGGAATCAACCTGGATACACTTCAGGCACTTGTTGAAACAATAACAAGTTGAGCAACATCACACCTGCTACTCTTGTTAGAAAATGGTCTTGCTTCTAAAAATGATAAAGTGAAAATTCTCGGTCGTGGTGAAGTGAAAACCAAGATTGAAATATGACAGCACATGCATTCTCCGCTACTGAGCAAAAGCAGCTCATTGAAACAAAAGGCGGCACAACAGCTATCATTTAAGTATGAAAAATCTGATCCAAACAATACGTAATATATTTAAGATCGAAGATCTGAGAGTTCGCATTCTCAACACGCTCTTCTTTCTGCTGATCTACCGTCTGGGTACACACATTGTGTTACCGGGTGTAGATCCGGAGCAGCTTGCTGCTTTGCAGAACCAGACGAGCGGTGGTGTATTAGGACTGTTGGATATGTTTTCCGGTGGTGCGTTCTCAAATTCTTCGATCTTTGCACTTGGGTATCATGCCATACATCTCTGCATCTATCGTGATTCAGCTGATGAGTATTGCAGTTCCTTATTTCCAGAAATTGCAGAAAGAAGGTGAAAGTCGGAAGAAAGCGAATCAACCAGATGACACGTTGGTTGACAGTTGGTATCACTGCTATGCAGGCTCCGGGTTACATTGTGAACTTACGTTCTCAGGTGCCGGGTGCAATCATTTCAGTTACTAATCCTGAAATCGTTTCTCCATTCACATTCTGGTTCACATCAATCGTTATCCTTACTGCAGGAACATTATTCGTAATGTGGTTAGGAGAAAATATCACAGATAAAGGAATCGGAAATGGTATTTCACTTATCATCATGATGGGAATTCTTGCCCGTCTGCCACATTCTTTCCGTGATGAAGTTCTTCTCCCGTGCAAACTCAGGGTGGAGGACTGGTTGTTATTCTTCATTGAATTAGTCGCTCTTGGCAGCCGTGATCGCAGCCACAATTTTGCTCGTTCAGGGTACACGACGAATTCCGGTCAACTTTGCTAAGAAGATTGTTGGAAACAAACAATACGGTGGAGTACGTCAGTACATTCCATTAAAAGTGAATGCTGCAGGTGTAATGCCGATCATCTTCGCTCAGGCGATCATGTTCATCCCTGCAACGATTGCACAGTTCTTCCCTGATGCAGCTGCTTCTGCAGGAGTACTGGCAACATTTGGAAACTTCACATCCTTCTGGTATAATTTTGTATTCGCTACATTGATCATCCTCTTCACTTATTTCTATACTGCAATTTCTGTGAATCCAAATCAGATGGCTGATGATATGAAAAGAAACAACGGATTTATTCCCGGTGTAAAACCGGGCAGAAGTACAGCAGAATTTATTGATGATGTTATGTCACGCATTACTCTTCCGGGATCTATATTTCTTGCCATCATCGCCATCCTGCCAACGTTTGCATTTCTATTAAACGTGAACAACAACTTCGCTCACTTCTATGGTGGTACTTCCTTGCTGATCATGGTGGGTGTTGTTCTTGATACATTACAGCAAATTGAAAGTCATTTGTTGATGCGTCATTACGACGGATTGATGAAGAGCGGGAAAATAAAAGGAAGAAGTTCACCGGTTGCCACAACTGTCTAGTATTACAATAGTTTGTGTTGCATAGACATAAAATCAAGTCCAAGTTTAATGTCTGAACACGCAAACAGAATTGAAGCAGAATGCTGTACTACAAGACACAGGAAGAGATTGAAATAATAAGGGAGAGTTCTTTACTTGTTGCCAAAACCCTGGCTGAAGTGGCCAAAGCTATCCGTCCCGGTGTTACGACACTGGAGTTGGATAAAATTGCTGAGACTTTCATCCGCGATAATCATGCCAGTTCCGGCATTCCTGAATTACAATGGATTTCCAAATTCACTATGTATTTCAGTGAATTCTCAGGTGGTTCATGGTATACCGAATAAGAATGAACTCAGCGATGGAGATATTTGTTCAGTGGATTGTGGAGTACTGAAGAATGGTTTCTACGGAGATTCTGCATACACCTTTAGTATTGGTGATGTAGCTGATGAAACACTTCAGTTGTTGAAAGTAACCAAGGAAGCCTTTACAAAGGCATTGAAATGGCTACTGCCGGAAATCGACTTGGGAGATATCAGTCATGCAATTCAAGACTCATGCAGAATCAAACGGTTACTCAGTGGTTCGTGAATTGGTCGGACATGGAATTGGAAGACATCTTCACGAGAAACCGGAAGTTCCTAATTACGGAAAGCGTGGAAGCGGATTAGTACTCAGAGAAGGATTAGTTATCGCCATCGAACCGATGATCAACATGGGGGTGAAAGGAGTAGTTCATGAAAGAGATGGATGGACAGTTCGTACTGCGGACAATAAACCATCGGCGCATTTTGAACATACAGTGGCAATACGGAAAAGGAAAGTGCGGATATACTAAGCTCATTTGAATTTATTGAAGAAGCATTTAAAGACAAACATTCAAAATAAAGTGATCAACTAAGACGTGGCAAAACAGGCAAACATAGAGCAAGATGGAACGATCATCGAAGCATTATCAAATGCAATGTTCCGCGTGGAACTGGAAAATGGACATGAGATCATCGCACATATCTCGGGGAAGATGCGAATGCATTACATCAAAATTCTCCCCGGTGATAAAGTAAAAGTTGAAATGTCTCCTTATGATCTTGACAAAAGGAAGAATAACATACAGATATAAATAAGTATCAGTCAGGAGGTGAAATCGGAATATAGTTAACAGATTATCCATCAACGGACAATAAAAACAAATAAGAAATGAAAGTTAAACCCGCTATCAAAAAAAGAAGTGTTGACTGCAAGATTGTTCGCAGAAAAGGACGATTGTATGTAATCAACAAAAAGAATCCACGGTTTAAGCAACGTCAGGGA
Organism: uncultured Bacteroidota bacterium; assembly: GCA_963775555.1. Taxonomy (GTDB): domain Bacteria; phylum Bacteroidota; class Bacteroidia; order AKYH767-A; family 2013-40CM-41-45; genus QQVM01. Next base: position 463,484 of record CAVZJJ010000004.1, read on the forward strand.
TAATCCTTTGCGTTACCGTCAGGTAATTAGATAACATCTAATACTAATTAACAAACAACATAACATCAAAATAAATGGCTCGTATTGCTGGTATTGATTTACCAAAACACAAAAGAGGCGAGATTGGTCTGACTTACATTTACGGAATCGGACCGTCAACAGCTCAACGTATCCTGACACGAAGCCGGTATTGATTTTAATACCAAAGTCGAAGAATGGGATGATGAACAGTTGACAAAGATCCGTAACATCATCAATGAGATGAAGGTGGAAGGTGCACTTCGTTCTGAAGTTCAGCTGAACATCAAGCGTCTGGTCGATATCAATTGTTACCGTGGCATGCGTCACCGTAATGGACTTCCTGTACGTGGACAGCGTACAAAAACAAACTGCCGTACCAGAAAAGGGAAACGTAAAACTGTTGCCAACAAGAAGAAGGCAACTAAAATGTAATTGATCATCATGGCTACTCAACAACAAGATACCGGTAAAGGCGCCAAGACAGCAAAGAAAAAAGTAGTGAAAGTGGATGCAGTTCGGAAAAGCATTCGTCAGCGCTACTTTCAACAATATCATCATCTCTCTGACCAATGATTCAGGACAAGTGATCTCTTGGGCGTCAGCCGGAAAAATGGGATTCAAAGGTTCTAAGAAAAACACTCCTTATGCTGCTCAGATGGCAGCTGCAGATTGTGCGAAAGTGGCTCATGATATGGGACTTCGTAAAGTGAAAGTTTTCGTAAGAGGACCGGGTGCAGGACGTGAGTCAGCAATCCGTACTCTTCACCAAAGTGGAATCGAAGTACTGGAAATTATGGATATCACTCCAATTCCTCACAACGGTTGCCGTCCTCCCGGAAAGCGTCGAGTATAATTATTAAATAATAATAATTAAGAAAACAGAAAGAAATATTTACCATGGCAAGATATACTGGACCTACAACCAAGATAGCCCGGAAATTTCGTGAACCGATCTTCGGTCCTGATAAAGCATTTGAACGTAAAACACTATCCTCCGGGACAACACGGACAAACTAAGAAACGTGCAAAGCAGAGTGAATACTCTGTGCAGTTGATGGAAAAGCAAAAGGTGAAATACATGTACGGAATCCTGGAGCGTCAGTTCGCGAAGATCTTCGATCGTGCTTCCCGTAAAGTCAGGTATCACCGGTGAAAACCTGTTGCAGTTGATCGAAGCCCGTCTTGATAATCTTGTCTATCGTCTAGGTATTGCTCCTACACGTATGGCTGCTCGTCAACTTGTTGGTCACCGACACATTACCGTAAATGGTAAAGTGGTAAACATTGCATCTTATACTTGTAAAGCAGGTGATGTAGTCGGAGTTCGTGAACGTTCAAAAGGACTTGAAGTAATTATTGAAGCACATGATCGGTCACGTGAATAAGCATTCATGGTTAGAGTGGGACAAAGCTACAATGACAGGAAAGATTCTTAAATCTTCCTGCACGTGATCAGATTCAGTGAGAATATCAAAGAACAGTTGATCGTCGAATTGTATTCAAAATAATAATTGGTATTCTGCAACTTGTTGCAGTGCCGGTAATCAAGATTACAGTCAAATTAATTTTAAACCTTAAACAACAAAATATACAATGGCTATCTTAGCATTTCAACGTCCGGACAAAGTGATCATGATTCACTCAGATGAACGTCACGGCGTGTTCGAATTTCGACCGCTTGAACCAGGTTACGGAATCACGGTTGGTAATGCATTGCGTCGTATTCTGCTTTCTTCATTGGAAGGACATGCTATCACCTCAGTGAAAATTATCGGAGCGGATCATGAGTTCTCTACTATTAAAGGTGTTGTAGAAGATGTTACTGAAATAATTCTGAACTTAAAGCAGGTTCGTTTCAAGCAACAAATTCAGGGAACCGATGCAGAGAAAGTAACTATTTCTGTTAGTGGTAAAACTGAATTTACTGCAGGCGATATCAGCAAATTCACTACTGCATTCCAGGTGTTAAATCCGGAACTGGTTATTTGCAATATGGAGCCTTCAGTGTAAACTTACTCTTGATCTTCACATCGACAAAGGTCGTGGTTACGTTCCTTCTGAAGAAAATAAAACAGGCAGTGCTCCAATCGGAACAATCTTCACTGATTCTATCTTCACACCAATCCGTAACGTAAAATATTCTGTAGAAAATTATCGTGTAGAACAGAAGACTGACTACGAAAAGTTGATCATGGAGATCACTACGGATGGTTCTATCCACCCGAAGGAAGCATTGAAAGAAGCAGCAGAAATTCTGATCCATCACTTCATGCTTTTCTCTGATGAGAAAATCACTTGGAGACAAAAGAGAAAACACCTACTGAAGAACTCGATGAGAACACACTTCACATGCGTCAGTTGCTGAGTACAAAATTGGTTGACATGGATCTTTCAGTTCGTGCATTGAATTGTCTGAAAGCTGCCGATGTTGAAACACTTGGGTGACCTTGTTTCTTACAACAAAGCAGACCTTTTGAAGTTCCGCAACTTCGGTAAGAAATCATTGACAGAATTGGAAGAGTTGGTTCGTGCAAAGAATCTTACTTTCGGAATGAACGTAGGAAAATACCTTGACAAGAAATAAGCTGAAATAAATATTTAATAATCGGATCTGCATTCGATACAAGAAGGCGGAAACAACAGAGAAAATAAAATGAGACACGGTAAGAAAATTAATCACCTCGGAAGACAGCAGCAGCCACATCGTGAGGCGATGCTATCGAATATGGCTACATCTTTGATTTTGAATAAGCGTATCAACACGACTTTAGCTAAGGCAAAAGCACTTCGTAAATATGTTGAGCCTCTGATCACTCGTTCTAAGGATGATTCTACGCATTCACGCAGAATGGCTTTCAGATATCTTCAGGATAAGCCTGCGGTGATTGAACTATTCCGTGAGGTAGCACCAAAAGTGGCTGATCGTCCGGGAGGTTACACTCGCATCATCAAATTACAAAATCGTCTGGGTGACAATGCCGAGATGTGCATGATGGAGCTGGTTGATTTCAATCTTCTATTGTTAGGCGATGGCACTAGTGCAGCTCCTGCTAAGAAGGCAGCTAAGACGACACGTCGTAGTGGAGCGAAGAAGAAGGCTGCTGCAACTGAGGCTACAACTGATGAAGCCGAAGGAACTGAGGCAAAAGCAGCCCCAAAAAAAGCAGCAGCTAAAAAACCTGCAGCTAAGAAGAAGTCTGATGACAAAAAAGATAAGGAAGATTAATACTCTTTCTGAATGATACTAAACGGAATGGAACGAAAGTTTTATTCCGTTTTTTTTTGAGCATTTTGCCATGCATTGTAGCCTATAAATGAAGTTATATGGTCGGTTAGCGGAAGTGTTAAAATTCACAGGCCATCACCAAATGATTTTATAAACATCCATAAAAGGCTAAAGCTGAAAAATAGTATCTTTGAAAAACCTTTTCGCATGAAATACATCGAAAAAAAGCCAGCAATCCTCATTTTAGAGGATGGAACTGTTTTCCACGGGAAAGCCGCCGGAGCTATTGGAACCACTACCGGGGAGATTTGTTTCAATACCGGAATGACCGGTTACCAGGAAATTTTTACTGATCCTTCCTATTTTGGCCAGATATTATTGGCTACTCATGTACATATTGGTAATTACGGAATCCATCCAGATGAGGTAGAAAGTGATGGCATTAAAATTTCCGGATTGGTTTGTCGTGGTTTTAATAAACAGTACTCCACGACCAACTGCGACAAAATCGATTCAGGAATATTTCGAAGAGCAAAAGTTAGTTGCTATTTGTGATGTAGATACCCGAGCCATTGTTCGTCATATCCGAAGCAAGGGAGCAATGAATTGCATTATCTCCTCGGAGATTCTTGGATAGGTTCGCTTGAAGAAAATGCTTTCGGATGTTCCATCCATGACAGGATTGGAATTGTCATCCATGGTGACGACGACAGCACCTTATTATTTTGGTGATCCAAATGCGAAATTGAAAGTTGCCGTGATTGATTTTGGAGTGAAGAAAAATATACTTCGCAGTTTGGCAAAACGAGATTGTTAGTTGCGAGTTTTTCCTGCCCGAACAAGTTTTGCAGATTTGAAAGAATGGAATCCTGATGGAATTCTTTTGTCAAATGGCCCCGGCGACCCTGCAGTGATGCAATATGCTGTGAAGACAGTGAAAGAAATTTTGAACAAGTAATATTCCGGTTTTTGGAATTTGTCTCGGTCATCAATTGCTCGCTGAAGCATGTGGTATCGGAACCTACAAAATGTTTAATGGTCACCGGGGGATAAATCATCCTGTAAAAAATCTTATTACAGGTCATTGTGAAATCACTTCACAGAATCATGGCTTTGCTGTTGTGGAAGATGATGTAAAGAAATCAAAGACGGTTGAAGCTACCCACGTAAATCTTGAATGACGGAACAATTGAAGGAATTCGTGTGAAAGATACCGTAGCCTTCAGTGTTCAATACCACCCTGAAGCCGCACCGGGACCGCATGACAGTGTTTATCTTTTTGATGATTTTGTTCGAAGAGATGAAAAATGTTGTTGTGGAGCAGTAGTATGAATCCAGTCAAATTTTTACAAGTCCGTATTCTTAACACCTTGATTCGCCAGCTTTGCAGTGTATTTCTGCCAGTACTACTTTTTGTAATGCAGTCAGATGTCTTTGTCCGTGCAGATCACTCCCGATAAAATCGATCATGTTTTCGTCGAGCATTCGTTCGGCAATTTTTTTTGCAGCCCGGGCCGTAGTAGCCGACCAGAGAATTTGTGTTCAGTTGAAATAAAGCTCCTGCTTCTTTGAGTCTATAATATTCTTCAAACTTTTGGTACCAAAAGGGGTACCGTTCCGGATGTGCCAAGACGGGGATGTAACCACGGATAATCATTTCGAAAATTATGGAATATAGTGTGTCAGGCGGGTTAATGTAGGAGATTTCAAAAAGGACATACTTTTTTCCAAAAGTCAGGAGGTTTTCTTCCTTGATTTTTTGTAAAAAATGTTCGTCCAGATAATACTCTGCTGCTGCGTCAATCGTGATGGGTATACCTTGTTTTTTAATTTCTTCTCTTACTTTTTCCAGTCCTTCAAGAATAATTTCAGGAGTGTTTCGGAAATAGTCACTCATAATATGTGGTGTAGTCATTAGTTTCTTAAATCCAAGAGCCGACAATGCATTTATCATTTCAATGGATTCTTCCATGGTTTGAACTCCATCATCAATTCCCGGAATCAGATGAGAATGAATATCTGTTTTAAATACCGATAGATCTTTTAAAGAAGGGTATTCCTGTTCAGATGCTTTTCTTGAAAAAAACGACTTCAGACTCATCATTTTATATTGATTTAGTCGTTGACTTTCTGAACCAGTCAAAAGTCTGTTTTAAACCTTCGGGAAGGAGTATAGAAGGTGAATAGCCAAGCATTCAATGGCTTTAGATATATCGGCTAATGAATCCCGGATATCGCCGGCACGTGCTTCCCTGTGGATCGGTCGCAGGTTCGAATCAGAAAGGGAGGCAATCAACTTAAAGAGTTTGTTGATGGATGCTCTCTCACCGACGGCAACATTATAAACTCTGATTCAAAGCGTCCGGATGGTTCGTGAGCAAGGAGAGGATATTAGCCTGAACCGCATTTTCGACAAATGTAAAGTCGCGTGTTTGTTCTCCGTCACCATCGATAAATGGTGATTTATGGTCTAATACAGCCTGCATAAACAATGGAATCACTGCAGCATAAGGCCCGTCCGGACTTTGGTTTGGACCAAAGACATTGAAGTAGCGCAAGCCGATGATTTCCATGTTGTAAGTTTCAGCAAAAACACGGGCATACAGTTCATTAGTTAATTTACTCACGGCATAAGGCGACAAAGGATTTCCTGTTTCTGTTTCCTTTTTCGGTAACACGGGATGATCTCCATACACGGATGATGAGCTGGCGTAAACAAATCGTTTCACTTTCGCATCACGGGCGGCAACCAGCATATTCAGAAAACCGGTAGAGTTGATTGCATGAGTTGTCTGAGGATCTTTGACGGATCGCGGTACAGAGCCAAGGCTGCCTGGTGTGAAACAAAATCAATTCCTTCACATGCTTTCACACAGGTTAAAGGATCGCGAATATCCCCTTCGATAAATTCAACGTTTGGAAGATCAAGAAATGGGCGGATGTTTTCTATTGAACTTGTAAGCAGATTGTCAAGGATACGGATATGACCTGCCTTAAACTGAACAAGATATTCAACCAGATTGGAACCGATAAAACCGGATCCACCTGTAATTAAAAAGGAGTGAACTACTTAGATCATTTTTATGAAAAAGGAATGTGATCATATCTTGATTCTTTATTTAAAAGGCAAAAGGATAAATATTATCAACGATGTGTATATTGTTGAGTATAGTAGTGGAGGTATTCACCTGATGTAACTTGCTGCAGCCATTCTTCATTCGCCAGATACCAGTCTACTGTTTTCTCCAGCCCTTCTTCAAATTGAAGGGAGGGTTTCCATCCAAGATCGTTTTGAAGTTTTGATGAGTCAATTGCATAACGGAGATCGTGACCTGCACGGTCTTTTACATAGGTGATGAGCTTGGCGGATGTTCCTTCAGCTCTTTTCAGTTTTCTGTCCATGATACTACACAACAGTAGAATCAGGTCAATGTTTCTCCACTCATTATTGCCTCCGATATTATATGTAGATCCGGTAACTGCCTTGTGGAATAATTCATCAATTGCACTTGCATGATCTTCTACAAACAACCAATCACGAACATTTTCACCTTTCCCATAGACGGGAACAGGTTTGTTGTTTTTAATATTATTTATCGCAAGGGGAATTAATTTCTCAGGAAACTGATGTGAACCATAATTGTTAGAGCAATTGGAAATAACAATGGGTAATCCGTAGGTATCATGATATGCTCTTACAAAATGATCGGAACTTGCTTTGGAAGCAGAGTAGGGGCTATGTGGGTCATACGTTGACTTCTCCGTGAAGTATCCCGACTTCCCAAGTGAACCATAAACTTCATCAGTGGAAACATGATAAAATAAATTTCGATCCTGACCTGCCTGTGATGCAGAAGTATCGATCCATGAGTTCCGTGCAGCGTTCAATAGATTGACGGTTCCCACAACATTTGTCATGATGAAATCCATCGGGTTGGCAATGCTTCTGTCTACATGCGATTCGGCAGCAAGATGTATTACAGCATCAAATTTTCTGTCTTGAAAAAGCTTTTGGATAAAATCCGCTTCAACAATATCGCCCTTTAAGAATTCGTAATTGGGTTTGTTTTCAACATCCTTCAGGTTGGTGAGATTCCCGGCATAGGTGAGTTTGTCCAGGTTAAGTATTTTATATTCCGGATACTTGTTCACAAAGCGACGAATCACATGCGAACCAATAAAGCCGGCACCTCCGGTAATCAGAATAGTTCTTTTAAATGTCATCATTGGCAAGTAAAAATTAGTGAGCTATACTTACTTTTTTCAAGTGTTGCTCCCAGGCCCAGGCACTGCTTACAATATCTTCGAGAGAATGGATTGCCTTCCATCCAAGTTGAGTGTTTGCTTTGGATGTATCTGCCCAGACTTTTTCAACGTCACCGGATCTTCGCGGGCCCATTTTGTAATTTAATTTCAGACCGCTAACCTTTTCAAATGCCCGGATCACCTCGAGAACTGTGTGACCTTTTCCGGTGCCCAGGTTGAATATTTCAAACGATTCTTTGTTCTTTTTATTGACGAGTCTGGAAATTGCATCAACATGTGCACGGGCGATATCAATTACGTGTACATAATCGCGAATACATGTACCGTCCTCTGTATTATAATCATCCCCGAAAACTGTCATTTCTTTGCGCAAGCCGACGGCTGTTTGTGTGATAACCGGAACCAGATTGGTAGGTGCCTGCAAGGGATATTCTCCGATCAATGCCGAACTATGGGCACCGGCAGGATTAAAATAGCGCAAGGCACATCCGCTGAATTGATTTGCTTTCAAAACATCGGCAAGAATATTTTCTCCGATTTGTTTTGTGTATCCATAAGGCGATTCGGCCTTTCCTAATCGTGTCTTTTCATGAACCGGTTGTTCTTCGCTTTGTCCGTAAACGGAACAGGAAGATGAAAACACAAAATGGTCTAATTTCTTTTCCTGATGGATCTCGAGTAGATTAATCAGGGATAGGAGGTTATTGCGGTAATATTTCAGAGGGTTTTCAACAGATTCCCCAACTGCTTTGAATGCGGCAAAATGAATCGTTGCATCAATTTTATACACGGAGAAGAATTTTTCCAGTTCGGATTTGTTACACAAGTCAATGTTAAAGAACTGGGCGCTTTTTCCGGTGATCTTTTCAATGGAGTGAATTACTTCTTCTCTGGAATTGCTGAGATTGTCGACCAGGATGGGGTTAAAACCCTGCAAAGAGAGTTCTACCACCGTATGCGATCCGATGTAACCGGTTCCACCTGTAACAAGAATATTCATATTATAAGCTCCAGTAGTTAATATCTTTTATTTTTTTATTATACATCCCTTTAATATCGATAAGTATTCCTTCACTGGAGAGGATGCTTTTAAACCAGGCTTCATCTTTGTCTGCATATTCACGGTGATTCACTGCAACAATTACTGCATCATAGTCTTTCCCAATTTCCTTTATCAATTCAAATCCATATTCATGTTTTAGTTCGGATGAGTCAGCTCGCGGATCCGTAACTTCTACTTGTACGCCGTAAGAAGTCAATTCTTTCACTACATCTGCAACTTTGGAATTTCGAATATCTTCAACATTCTCCTTGAAGGTTGCTCCCATTACCAGGACGCGGCTCTTGGAAACATCTTTTCCTGTGGCAATTATTTTCTTTACTGTTTGTTTTGAAACATAAAATCCCATGCTGTCATTTACATAACGACCACTGTTGATCACCTGGGCGTGATAACCAAGTTCCTGGGCTTTATAGGTCAGATAATAAGGATCGACACCGATACAATGTCCTCCTACGAGTCCGGGTTTAAAATTAATGAAGTTCCATTTTGTTCCTGCGGCTTCCAAAACATCGTATGATTAATTCCCATTTTATTGAAGATGATTGAAAGTTCATTCATCAAAGCGATGTTCACATCGCGCTGTGTGTTTTCAATGATCTTTGCTGCTTCAGCGACTTTGATAGAAGTAGCCTTGAACACGCCAGCTTTGACAATAATCTCGTAGGTGGCGGCAATATTGTTCAATGCCTCTTCATCGCAACCTGAAACTACTTTCAATATTTTTGTGATCGTATGCTCCTTGTCGCCGGGATTGATCCGTTCAGGGGAATAGCCTGCCTTAAAATCAGTTTTATATTTTAGCCCTGACAATTCTTCCAGTATCGGTATGCAATCTTCTTCAGTACAGCCGGGATACACCGTTGATTCATAGACAACATAGTCACCTTTCTTCAGGGCCTTTCCTATAAATTTGGTTGCACCTAGAATTGGTTTGAGGTCCGGTAAATTATGTTCATCGATAGGAGTAGGAACGGTTACAATGAAAAAGTACGCCTCACGCAATTTTTCAGGGGAAGAAGTAAATTCAATATCGGCACCTTGAAAATCTTCGGCATTTAACTCACCACTCGGATCGATGCCCTTACGCATTTTGGCCAGACGTTCTTCGTTGATGTCGAATCCAATTACTTTGACTTGCTTCGAAAATTCCAAGTGCAATGGGTAAGTCCACATAACCAAGTCCGAGAATGGCAATTTTCTTTTTTTTATCCAGTAATCTCTTTAGAAATCATAATTAATTCTATCGGTGATAAATTAGGACACTATTTTTTTTAAGTTTCGCAATGCATAAATTCTTTCAATGATATCGACCACTTTAAGTCCTTCAAGTGCATTTGTTGTTGCAGTTGTTCTTCCTTTTAATGTGTCAATTACATTTTCAATAATGTAGTGATGATTTGCTGCAGAACCTTTGTATACACCATAATCGTTGGCAGGATTAACCGGAGGTAATTTTGGCATTTTATAATCTTGGATATGGCAATATTCAACTTCATTCATGTATTGTCCGCCAATTTTAACACTTCCTTTTTCAGCAATGATGGTCATGCTGCTTTCCAGATTTTTATCCCAGACCGAAGTGGAATAGGAAATACAACCCATTCCACCATTAATAAATTGAAAATTCACAAATCCTGAATCTTCAAATTCGGTTAATGTCTGGTGATTGAAATCATTGAACTTAGCCTGAATATTCAGTGATGTCGCCAAAGAGCCAATACATGATGTCAATAAAATGGGAAAACTGTGTGAAGAGTGTTCCTCCATCCAGTTTGTTAATTCCTTTCCAGTTTTTCCCGGTATAATAGCGATCATCTCTGTTCCAGTAACAATTTAATTGTACCATGATAAATGGATCCCATAACTCCGCGATCGATAATGTCTTTGATCCAAATAGATGGTGGAGAATAGCGGTTTTGCATGACACAGAAAACCTGTCGGGAAACCTGAAGTGCTTTGAAAATAATTTTTTCACAATCCGCAACTGTTAGACCCATCGGTTTTTCAATCACGACGTGTTTTTTTTGTTCAAGTGCTTTCAATGTATGTTCAGCATGCAAGTCCATTTGGAGAACAAACTACGACCACATCAATCTCAATTCCTGAATTGTAACAATTCATCCATTGAGAAGAATAGAAAGGAACTTCAAGATTGCTAAGACCCAATTCTTCCTTTGGTTTAATATCGCTCATGGCACCAAGTTCGACTTCCGGATTTCTCCGGATCATTTCTGCATGGCGTTTGCCGATGTGACCACTTCCTACTACGGCAAATTTGACCTTTTTATTTTCTTCCATAAATCTGCTTACTTGATTCGGCGAACTTTATTTCCTTCAAGTTTATATTCCTGTTTGCTTTCAGGACAGACAGCAATTCCATTGGCATCAAATTTTAAACGATGTCCGTATTCACTCATCCATCCAATTTGTCTGGATGGATTTCCAACAACCAATGCATAAGCCGGAATATTTTTTGTTACTACCGCTCCTGCACCTATAAATGAAAATTCACCGATATTATGTCCACAAACAATAGTAGCATTTGCTCCAATGGTTGCACCTTTTCCTACATGCGTTTTTACATATTGATTTCTTCTGACCACTGCACTTCTTGGATTATTCACATTTGTAAAAACCATTGAAGGGCCAAGGAATACATCATCTTCACAAATTACTCCTGTAAAGATGGAAACATTGTTTTGAACTTTTACATTTTTACCCAAGACAACATCAGGTGAAATAACAACATTCTGTCCGATATTGCAATTTTCTCCAATGACGCATCTCATTCATGATATGAGTGAAATGCCAGATTTTTGTTCCTTTACCGATTTTTGCACCTTCATCAACAATGGCTGATTCGTGTGCATAAATATTCTTTTTCCATAATTTGATGTTGATTTAAGACGAATATACGAAATATGCAAATTCTTGTAATATATTGAAAATCAAGATAGTTGAGATTATGTATTTTGATAAATTCTTCAAAACGGTGTGCTGAATTATACAGTTCCTCCCTGGAAAGGTTTTTAAAATATTCATAGGTTAATCTCAAACCTTCTGCCCTTGAAACTTTGGGTTCCCAGCCCAGAATTTCCCGTGGCTCTGCGTAATATCCGGTTGCCTTTGTTTGGGATCATCAGTTAGGCAGTGCTTTGTAAGTGATTTTTTGATTTGTTCCGGTGAGTTGAATGATCTCTTCTGCAAATTCCCTGATAGTGATCTCATCAGGATTTCCAAGATTCACCGGTTGTGTATAATCACTCCAAAGCAGGCGAGCAGATTCCTTCAACAAGATCGTCGACAAAACAAAATGAACGTGTCTGACTTCCATCTCCGAATACAGTGAGATCTTCTCCTCTCAATGCCTGCCCAATAAAGGCAGGCAATGCTCTTCCATCATTCAATCGCATGCGAGGACCATAGGTATTGAAAATTCTTACAATTCGTGTTTCCACACCGTGAAAAGTATGATAGGCCATTGTAATGGCTTCCTGAAATCGTTTCGCTTCATCATAGACTCCACGTCGGTCCGATTGGATTTACATTTCCCCAATAATCTTCATTCTGAGGATGCACCAATGGATCTCCATAAACTTCAGAAGTGGATGCAACCAGTATTCTTGCATTTTTCGATTTTGCCAGTCCTAAAAGATTATGTGTTCCAAGCGAACTGACTTTTAAAGTTTGTATAGGAATTTTCAGATAGTCAATCGGACTGGCAGGTGAGGCAAAGTGCAAGAATGTAATCAAGATTTCCTGGTACATGAACAAATCGGGAAACATCATGATGATAAAATTCAAATTCTTTCATTTTAAAAAGATGTTCAATATTTTTCAGGTCACCGGTGATCAGATTGTCCATTCCGATAACGTTATATCCTTCACGAATAAAGCGGTCGCAAAGATGGGAACCAAGAAATCCGGCAGCGCCGGTGATTAACATGCGTTTCATTGATAATATTCTTTAGCAGCTTCGTGTAATATTACTCTTAAGATCAGGTAGGACGTCCAACACTGTAATAAGTAAATCCTTTTTCTTTCATTTGTTCAAGATCATATAAATTTCTTCCATCGAAGATAATCTTGTTCTTCATCAGTTTTTCCATTCTTTCGTATTCCGGAGTTCTGAAAACAGACCATTCTGTTGCAATGACCAGGAAGTCGGCATCTTTCAGAACTTCATATGCATCTTTTCCGTAACTAATCTTGTCTCCCAGAATTTTTTTTACATTATTCATTGCTTCAGGATCATATGCGCAACATTTACATTTTCCTTCAGAAAGTTCATCAATAATATACAGAGCAGGAGCTTCGCGAACATCGTCTGTATCCGGCTTAAATGCAAGTCCCCAGATTGCAGCTTTTTTTCCTTTCAGATCACCCTTAAAATGTTTTTTGATTTTTTCAACGATACTGATTTTCTGTAATTCATTTACATTGATTACAGATTTCAACAATTGAAAATTATAATTATTTTCATCAGCAGTCCGTGCCAGTGCCTGTACATCTTTCGGAAAACAACTTCCGCCATAACCGATTCCTGCAAACAAAAAACGTTTACCTATCCTGATCATCTGCTCCAATGCCGGCACGGATCATGATCGACATTCGCTCCAACTTTTTCACAAAGGTTAGCAATCTCATTCATGAATGTAATCTTCGTTGCAAGAAATGCATTGGCTGCATACTTGGTCAGCTCAGAAGATCTTTCATCCATGAAGTAAACAGGATTTCCCTGTCTGACAAAAGGAGCATATAGTTCAGTCATTACTTTTTGTGCAGCTTCAGATTTTGTTCCGATCACCACACGGTCAGGTTTCATGAAATCATCAACGGCATAACCTTCTCGTAAAAATTCCGGATTGGAAACCACATCAAATGCAACTTTGCAATTTTTTGCAATCAAGTGCTTTCACTTTTTCGGCTGTTCCGACCGGAACCGTACTTTTATTTACAATGATTTTATAATCTTTTATCAAGTGTCCGAGTTGTTCAGCAACCTCAAGAACATGTCGCAGGTCTGCAGATCCATTTTCATCCGGGAGGAGTTGGAAGGGCCAGAAAAATAACACTAGCATCCTTGTATTCCTTCTTCCAAGATCGGTAGTAAATTGTAATCGGCCTTGACGAATATTTCGTTCAAACAATACATCAAGATGTGGTTCATAAATCGGAATCACACCCTTTTTGAGTCGCTCTACTTTTTCTGTATCAATATCAACACATATTACCTGATTGCCGGTTTCTGCAAAGCAGGTTCCTGTAACTAATCCAACATATCCTGTTCCTATTACTGCAATTTTCATGAATGATTAATTCTTCTCTAATTATGATGACAAATACTGATTATATCTTCAAACTATTTGAAGAAGTTCAGAACATTGTCGATGATGTATTTTTGGATATCATCTGTCATCTCAGTATGAATCGGCAATGAAAGTACATTGCTTGCAAAGTTCTTCTGTTACAGGAAAACTTCCTTGCGTATATCGGGGATCCTGATATGCTTTTTGCAGATGCAGTGGTACCGGATAATAAATCATTGCCGGAATTTCTTTCGATGCAAGATGTTTTCTCAATTCATCACGATCTGCATTTTTTATCACCATAGTATATTGATGAAATACGTGATTGGATTTTGAAGTACGATTGCGGAATTGAAGATGTGGGTGACTTTGAAAATGCATTGTCATATACTATCAGCAACTTTTCTTCGGGCATCAGCATATTCGTCAAGGTGACGCAACTTGATTCTTAGAACTGGCAGCCTGAATACTGTCGAGTCTTGAGTTTACTCCGATTTCGTCATGATAATATTGAACGGATTGACCGTGATTAACGATCATTCGAAGTTTGGCAGCAAGTGCATCATCATTCGTGAAAATGGCGCCACCATCACCGTAGCACCCTAGATTCTTTGATGGAAAAAAAGAAGTACAACCAATAGTGCCGATGGTACCTGCTTTTTGAATTTTTCCACTGGAAGAATGAAAATCCGCACCAATGGCCTGTGCATTATCTTCAATAACATGAAGCGAATGTTTTTTTGCAATATCCATGATTGCATCCATGTCGGCGCATTGTCCAAATAGATGAACCGGAACTATACGCTTTTGTTCTTGGTAGTGATCGCTGCTTCTACTGCAACCGGGTCGAGTGTAAAAGTGTCTGGCAGGACATCCACCAATACGGGTCGGAGTTGTCAAAAGTGCAATCACTTCGGCTGTTGCCACATAGGTGAAATTGGCAGTAATCACTTCATCTCCGGGTTGCAATCCAAGTGCCATAAAGGCAATCTGTAAGCGCATCTGTTCCGTTTGCACAGGGTATTACATGCTTGACTCCCAGGTATTTTTCCAGTTCGGCCTGAAAAAGCTTTGACTTCGGGTCCGTTGATAAATGCCGTTGAGCTCAGCACATCCAGAATGGCCTTATCGACTTCAGGTTTGATTTTTTCATACTGACCCAGGAGGTCAACCATTTGTATTTTCTTCATTTTTTTCTTTAGAAAGCATGCGAAGATAGGGAAATAATCAGCAATTTTTCAGTAAGAATGAATGCCCGCAAAGCCTTGTTTTTCAATGTAAGAAGGCCATGCCTGGCTGACTGCCACAAGGATTGTTTCGGGCCTTGGGGTTATGAATAAAAGGGTTTTCTTTGCAGGGAAAATCTATCTTTGCCGGATCTATTAATTGTATTATGACCAAAACGAAATTTACATGCTCAAGCATTATCTGAAATGGTATGAGGACATGCTCCTGATGCGCAAATTTGAAGAGCGAGCCGGGCAGCTGTATGGAATGCAGAAAATTAAAGGTTTCTGTCACCTTTATATAGGTCAGGAAGCGATTGTTGCAGGAGCCATGTCAGTTCTGAAGAAGGAGGACAATATGATCACGGCTTACCGCGACCATGCGCATGCCCTTGGCAAAGGAACCAGCGCAAGAGCCGTGATGGCTGAATTATATGGTAAAGAAACCGGTTGTTCGAAAGGCAAAGGAGGTTCCATGCATTTGTTTGACGCTGAGCATCGCTTTTTTGGTGGACATGGCATTGTTGGAGGACAAATACCTTTGGGTGCGGGAATTGCATTTTCAGAGAGATATTTGGGAACGAAAAATGTGACGGTCACTTATATGGGTGATGGTGCCGTTCGCCAGGGTGCTTTTCATGAAGCCCTTAACATGGCGATGATCTGGGAATTGCCTGTCATTTTTATTATTGAAAATAATAATTATGCCATGGGAACTTCTGTTCAACGTACCAGTAATGTCACCAGTCTTTATAAATTAGGTTTGTCATACGACATACCCTCTGAGCCTGTCGATGGCATGAGGGTGGAAGCCGTTCATGAAGCCATGGAAAAGGCAGTGAAACATGTCAGGGAAGGAAAAGGTCCTTACCTTCTGGAGATGAATACTTATCGGTATAAAGGTCATTCCATGAGCGATCCGGCTAAATACCGCACCAAGGATGAAGTAGAATCTTTCAAAGCAAAAGATCCTGTGGAAATGGTTTTGAAAACTCTTCAGGATAATAAGTATGCTACGACGAAAGAAATCGAAGCGATTCAGGCCAAAGTAAAAGACATCGTGGAAGACGCGGTCACGTTTGCGGAGGAATCAAAATATCCGGATCCTTCAGAGTTATATATTGATGTTTATGTGCAGGATGATTATCCATATATCATGGATTGATCTCCATTTTTTTATTTAATGCCTTTACCGGAATCAT
Organism: uncultured Bacteroidota bacterium; assembly: GCA_963775555.1. Taxonomy (GTDB): domain Bacteria; phylum Bacteroidota; class Bacteroidia; order AKYH767-A; family 2013-40CM-41-45; genus QQVM01. The sequence goes on from CAVZJJ010000004.1 coordinate 479,797, forward strand.
ATTTTGAATTAGTAAAACAAAAGCAAATCAGATGGCTGAAATTGTAAGAATGCCCAAGATGAGTGATACAATGACCGAAGGTGTCGTTGCAAAATGGCACAAGAAAGTAGGCGAGTCGGTGAAGAGCGGTGAAGTAGTTGCCGAAATTGAAACCGATAAGGCAACGATGGAATTCGAATCCTATCAGGATGGTATTCTTCTCTATCAGGGCGTTGAAGAGGGAAAAGCAGCTCCGGTAAACGGGGTGCTTGCTATACTTGGGAAAAAAGGGGAAGACTTCAAACCACTTTTGGAAGCAGAAAAGAAAATCATCGTTAAACCGGAAGTGAAAACCGATGCACCTGCTGCAAATCAGGAAAAGGTAGAACCAACCGTAAGTCCTGTGAAGAAAGCTGTAGCTAATGTACCGGTTCCTGCAGCAACTCAATCATCCTCCATTTCGGATGGCCGTATCAAGGCCTCTCCTTTGGCAAAGCGTCTTGCCGGAGAAAAAGGAATTGATCTTGCAAAGGTATTGGGGTCCGGGGGACAGGGCCGGGTTGTAAAACGGGACATTGACTGGTTCAAACCCGGACAATTTGTTACCAATGGAGGCATGCAGGGAACTGCAATCACCAGCGAAAGTTTTGAGGAAGTAAGTGTCAGCCAGATGCGTAAAACCATCGCGAAACGACTGGGAGAAAGTAAATTTTCAGCACCCCACTTTTATCTGACGATGGAGATTGATATGCAACAGGCGGTTTCTGCAAGAGAGAGCATCAATGCGGTTACCGATTCAAAAATTTCATACAATGATCTGGTAATAAAGGCGGCCTCAATTGCATTAAGACAACATCCGAAAGTGAATTCTTCATGGTTGGGCGATAAGATCCGTATCAATCACCATATTCACATTGGTGTAGCGGTCTCAGTAGAGGAAGGCTTGCTGGTTCCTGTGATCCGCTTTGCAGACTCAAAAACTTTAAGAGTAATCAATGCAGAAGTAAAGGACTTTGTTCAAAAAGCAAAAGATAAAAAACTCCAACCCGCAGATTGGGAAGGAAACACTTTTACGATTTCCAATTTAGGCATGTTTGGCATCGATGAATTCACAGCTATTATAAATCCTCCCGATGCATGCATTCTTGCAGTGGGAAGTATTCTTGAAAAGCCAGTGGTCCGAAACGGACAAGTTGTTCCTGGCCAGCTCATGAAGGTCACCCTCAGTTGCGATCACAGGGTTGTAGATGGAGTTGCAGGTTCTGAATTCCTCCGCACATTGAAAGGCCTGTTGGAAAATCCCGTGATCATGTTGGGAGAAGCTGCTATCTAAAAGATTTCATTCAGTAAAATAAGCATCGACTCCCCTTCAATACAAAAAAAAATCCCGCCGGTATGGCGGGATTTTTTTTTTGCTTTCTATTATTATTGAATAATCATTCTTTGGATGCTCATCCCTTCGTTGGAGTTCACTTGCATGAAATACATACCAGGACTGAAATCTGCCAGTTTGTATTCAATGCTGAGTTCTCCTGCAACATTTCTGCGTGTATCATATAGCATGGTCCTTCCGTTTACATCCAGCAAACGAACCTGCAGGTCAGTTTGATTTTTTACAGCCAGGTTCAAAGTGACTTTGTCCTGAGCAGGATTAGGATAGACCAACATGAAGTCAACTGCAGCAATTGAAGGAATGCCAACGCTGAACTGTACGTTAATAGTATCTGAATTTGAACAGGAGTTTGCGTCTGATACAGTCACGATATAAGTATCGGAAACAGTTACATCGATGGTCTGAGTAGTTTCGCCGGTACTCCACGCATAAGTGGTAAAACCTGCACCGGCATCCAAGGTAACCGTCTGGCCAACTGAAGCTGTGCTATCCGGACCGAGGTCTACGACAGGAAGAGGGTTGATAGTAGCAAGAACTGCTGTCCTTGTTTGAGTGGAACAGAAATTACCATTCTGTGCGTAGTAGGTCGTTGTGGATGAAAGATTCGTGATGCTGTAAGTGTTTCCGGTGAATAACAAGGTGCCTCCGCTTGGAGCATCGTACCATTCTACCGTGTTACTTGCAACAGCACTAAGCACGATGTCTCCGGTGCCGCAACGTGATCCGCCCAAAGCTGTTGGAGCTGCAGGGGGAACAATAATAGTATCCGATGCCAGAAGGGTATCGTTTGTATTATCCAGATCCGGACCAAACTCAGTGTAAGCCTGAATGGAAAGAATGCCTCCACCCAATGTTGAAATGTTGCCGAGTGAACGCGTGATGGTCGCACCCGATGCCAGAGAGGACTGAATAGTGTCGGAATAGGAAGCGACAACTATGCCTGAAAGTTCAACATGTACAATGATTCCTGATGCTGCATTGGCGCCATAATTTTTCACAATCACAGATAGGTCAGCTGTAGCACTTTCACATTCGCCATCCAAAGGAGAGGCGATAGCCAACACACCAACATCCGTCGGTAGAATAATTGTGAGGCATACAGTGTCGGTATTCTCACATCCAAAATTGTTAGTTACTACAACAGAATAGCAATCGGTAGCGCCTGCAGTAATGCTCTGTGTAGTTTCTCCCCCCGGACTCCACAGGTAACTGGAAAATCCTGCACCGGCATCAAATACCACAGTGTTTCCGGTACCTACAGCTGTATCATTTCCGAGATCTACTGAAGGAACCGGTAATACAGTGGCTACTACAGCAACCCGGTCACTGGAACATACATTGTTGGAAGATACATAGTAAGTAGTGGTAGCATTAAGCACAGGTGTTGTGAAAGAGCTGCCACTTGCAAGGATTGCTCCGCCAGTGGCTCCTGCATACCAGCGAATGGTATCAGAAGAAACGGCATTCATTAACACGGTGCCGGCACCACAAGTACTGTCTGCACTGGCTGTTGGAGCAGATGGAATGGCGAGAATGGTCCGGCTCGATGTGGTGGTGTCATTGTTATGATCACTGTCCAAGCCAAAAGAAGTATATGCCTGCAGATTATATGTTCCACCCGCGGATGTATTAATAGTAGTACTGAAGCTGAGGGTGTCAGTGGCACCAGGAGCAAGGCTGGTAGCAAAGGATTCTCCAAGCGTGGTGCTGAGAGCGCCGGTGATATTACAGCTGACATTGAAGCCTGTTTCTGTAGAAGCACCAAAGTTGGAAACAATAACTTGTACCACTGAAGTGCTGCTGCCGCAGGAATTATTTGCAGGGTTTAAAATTGCACTTACGCCAATATCCCGACTAAGACCTGTATACTCATCAGCTCCGATATCAGGAGTTGTCACGCTTCGAACGCTTCCATCGATATCCGAAAGGACGTTGCTGCGTGGAGTTCCTTTATTATCCATCGCAGTAGAAGTCGCATGAAGGTCGGTTGTAGAAATAAAACCGGGATCCGTGCTTACTGAATTCGTATCGCTTTGTGAAGCAGTAACCCATCCCGGAAGAGTTGTGATATTGGTTCCGGTGAATCGGCCGATATTGGTTCCGTTGAAATGCAGGTTGTTGTAGTCAGAGCTGGCAATTCCTGTATCTCCCGGAGCGGTAATCACATAGCAATATCCGGTCCCTGAATTGACGAGGTTGTTATTCTTTATCACTTTGCCGGTTCCGCTTCCATGAATTAAAAGCGCTGAAGTAGCGGCGTTACTTCCTGTCATGTTTACACTATTGAAAACGATGTCCTGGTAATCCCCGTTCACCAGGGATATACCGGCTGTGTCTGCACACTGAATAAAGTTATTGGTAACAATTCCGGGAATCGTATTGTATCCGCTGCAATCTTCAAGATAAATTCCTGTTCCAACAATTCCGGAAATTTTGTTTTTGTGAATCAGCTGACTTTGTTGGCTGGTAGTAAGGTGTATTGCCGCATATCCGGAATAAGTGGAGGTGCTGCTGATGGTATTACTGCCTACTCTGGCATTGGCCTGGTTTGCAATCTGTATCGCTTTTGAATATTGATCTCTGAATACATTAGAGTTAATGACAGTGGAAGATTCAAGGGAAATATTGCTCGTACCGTTCATGTAAATTCCGAGCGATCCATTTTCAAAAAGGTTGTTGGTGAAAGTATTCATCGAATCATTAGTGGCACTTGCAGAAGTGGAATAAACCAGCGCGGAAAGACTGTTGGTCATTGTATTCACTGCACCGATCAGACGGCAATGGCTTATTGTATTGTGTGTTGCAGTTCCCGCAAATTCGATAACACGTGCATAGGGTTCAATACCCGGGCGTATCATACTGATTTTGCTGAAGGTAATGTAACTGGCACCATTCAAACGGATGAGGTAATTGGTAGGAGTAAAAGAAGCTACGGAGGGGAATAACAGATTTACAGAAGTGCTATCTCCATTTTCTGACTTGAACGTGATATTGTTTGTGCTGTCAGCACCTGTGATAGCGTTAATGACACTTTGCATCGTATCCACCATGGCCCGCATGTTGAAGATTACCGGTCCACATACTCCCTGTGAATTCAAAGCTGCAATCGCATCAATGAATTTCGCAAAATCAGGACTGGCACCGCCAATGGTATAGGTGCCGCTTAGCCGCACTGCATAGGTAGCACTGGTGATTGTGTCATTTGCCGGATTAGCATCAGCACCACCATTCGGTGCAGATGTATACACGCGGAACACATAAGTGCTTGCAGAATTAAAGTTAAAAGTTCCAAGAGTTACCGTATCGTTGGTACCTGCAGGAATTAAACCTGAATAGTTGGCATTGCTTTGTGCTGCACCGTTGACTTCCCATCCTACGATGGCGGATGTGATATCCACGGCACCGTAATTACGGATGATGGCTTTTACCGTCTGCGTGCCGGCACAGATTGGATTTGCAGGTTCCAGAATTGACAAAGCACCCACATCTGTTTGTGCAGACACGGTATTGCTTGTAAAAACAATTGCAATCTGAATGAACAGGAATGCAAATAGCGTAAAATGTTTTCTCATGATGGTAGATTGTAGATTATAATGGGTTGTTTTTTTTCTTCCCGTAAATTTACAAAAGCTGACAAGTCAAACATGAGAAATTCATTAAACTTATGAGGATAACAATGTTGAAAAAGAAAAAAAATAATAATCGTATAAAAAAATCTCAGAGTCCTTTATCGGTGGGCTTTTCATCATCACTTTGTCGATAATGATAACGAATTTGTATAGGAGGAGAGTCGGGATCAGAAATAATATTGTCTTCGGTGGCTGTCAAATCGCCTTCGTGTTCTGACATCAATTGAGGAGTTTCCGTTTCATTCTCTTCTTCAATTTCCCATTGGCTTTTTGGTCGTTGAGGGCCGTCTTTTCTATAATAGACTGCGCATAAAATACCGGCCAGTGAACCAAAGAGATGCGATTCCCAGGAAATGCTCTGATCAACAGGAAGAATTCCCCAAACCATGCTTCCATATAAAAAAGTGACTAACAATGAAATTGCAATCAGACGTGTATCTTTTCGCAGTATACCGCTGAAGAATAAGAAAAAGACAAATCCATAAATCAAACCGCTTGCTCCTAAATGAGATGAAGGCCGCCCTGCTAACCAAACCCAAATTCCGGAGAAGAGCCATACCATTACTACAACACGTCCTGCCAGTGTAGGATAGAAATAATATAATCCGGTACCGACTACCAACAGAGGAAGGGTATTTGACATGAGGTGATCGTATCCTGCATGAATGAAAGGAGATGTAATAATTCCGGTTAATCCATCAATACGATGGGGTAATATGCCCAGTGACCAAAGACGGATGCCGGATGTAGCCTGGTACAACTCCAGCAACCAGAGCAGACCAACGAAGCTGAAAGGAAGAAGCAAACTTCTCCGGAATATTGTTTTTGTATTCTCTTCGGATCTTGAAGATTCATCCTTCATGGGCTGACCGGATTGGCTCAATTGAATAAATTATACTCATGATAAAAATTAACCGGCACAAATTGCAATTTCCCTGCCAGTTTAAGCTGTCTGTCATTCAGTCCGCTTTGGCCTGTCAACTTCATTTTGAATGAAATACTGAACGATTCAGAATTTCGGAAATTTGGCAAAATATACTGGCTTATACAGGATCTCAACAAAATCATGATCAGGAATTGGGTTCGAAGCTTAGCTTGTATGGATTTTATTTGATTGATCCTGAAAAGTACAATTCCTTAGTTGCATGATTTTTATATCCTCAAGAGGGGCATTCCGTGATAATTTTTCACCAAAACCAAAGATACAAATAATCTCCTCTTTTATTAAGCCGTAAAATGTAAACTCAAAGTGTATTTTTGTTCCCTCAGCATGAAGCATGATTTTTTCCATACAGCTATTGAATTCCTGAAAGGTGTTGGCCCGCAGCGTGCTGATATCTTAAAAAAGGAGTTGGGTATTTTTACATACCATGACCTTCTGCATCATTTTCCATATCGTTACGTCGACCGCACCCAATTTTACACCTGCCGGGAAGCTCACGCAGACTTACCTTTTATTCAGGTGAGAGGGAAATTGAAATCTCTGGTGACAAAAGGGGAAAGGCACAAGAAATATATGGCTGGCCGTTTTGAAGATGAGACAGGAAGTATTGAATTAAAATGGTTCCGGGGCCTGCGTTACCTCAGCACTTCTCTGAAGTTGAACAGCGAATATATTTTATTCGGCAAACCAAATGAATTCAACGGAACGGTTAATATCATTCATCCGGAACTGGAACTCGTTTCAGAAATAAACCCTGCATTGGCGACGACACTTCAGCCTTTGTACAATACATCTGAAAAAATGAAGAGTCGTGGAATGGATAGCCGGGGTATCCTTCGTCTCCAGAAAAATCTGAACTTACAATTGCCGTCATTCATTCCGGAGACATTGTCCCGCGATATTCTCGATACTCATCGATTGTATGGACTCAGAGATACGTTATCCCAGATCCATTTCCCTGAATCATTTGAGACACAACAAAAAGCGGCATTCAGGATCAAGTTTGAGGAGTTGTTTTACATTCAGATGAAATTGCTTTCTCTTAAACTCTTGCGGACAGAAAAGTTCAAAGGAATCCTGTTCAATCAGGTGGGCAGCCATTTTAATTCCTTCTATAACGAACATTTGCCTTTCCCATTGACCAATGCGCAGAAACGTGTGATCCGTGAAATCCGTGAGGACTGCGGCTCGGGGAAACAAATGAATCGATTATTGCAGGGAGATGTTGGTTCCGGAAAAACTCTTGTTGCCTTTATGTGCATGTTAATTGCAGCTGATAACGGCTATCAATCCTCCATCATGGCGCCAACGGAAATCCTCGCCAGCCAGCATGCTGAAACGATGTCACAACTGGTGGATGGTCTTGGTTTAAAGGTTGCTCTGCTCACCGGCTCAGTGAAAGGGGGCAAACGGAAGCAAATACTGGAAGAATTAAATGAAGGAAAGATCAATATATTAATAGGTACTCACGCCCTCATTGAAGAGGCTGTTCAGTTTGCAAATCTTGGATTTGTTGTCATCGATGAACAACACCGTTTCGGAGTGGAACAAAGAGCAAAAATATGGAACAAGAATGAGCAGGTACCACATGTGTTAGTAATGACCGCAACTCCAATCCCTCGCACCCTTGCAATGACACTTTATGGGGATCTCGATTATTCGGTGATTGATGAAATGCCACCGGGACGTAAGGCCGTGCAGACGGTTCACCGGAACGACTCAAATCGTTTGCAGGTCTGGGGTTTTGTCAGGGAACAGATCCGGCTTGGGCGACAAGTCTATATCGTCTATCCCCTCATCGAAGAGTCGGAAAAGATGGACCTGAAAAATCTTGAAGCAGGCTATGAAGCTGTTTGCAAGGATTTTCCACCACCTGAATTTCGTGCAAGTATTGTCCATGGTAGAATGAAGTCGAAGGACAAAGAGAAGGAGATGCAGCGTTTTCTGAGAAAAGAGACTCAGCTCATGGTGGCTACGACAGTTATTGAAGTCGGTGTCAATGTTCCCAATGCTTCCGTCATGATCATTGAAAATGCGGAACGATTCGGGCTTTCTCAGTTGCACCAGCTAAGGGGTCGCGTAGGAAGAGGGGCCGAACAGTCTTTTTGCATCCTGATGACCGGCGATAAACTGGGCAATGAGGCCAGGCAAAGAATTAAAACGATGTGCGATACCAGCGATGGTTTTGTGATTGCCGAAGCGGACCTTCAATTGCGGGGGCCCGGAGATGCGGAGGGAACACGTCAAAGTGGTATGCTGGATCTCAAACTGGCGAATATTACCAAAGATCAGCAAATCGTACTTCTCTCCAGGGATGCAGCGCTTGATTTGCTTAAGAATGATCCCCACCTTCATGCGCCAGATCATGCAGAAGTGAAGAAAAAACTTGATGACATTCTACAGAAATCAGGAAATTGGAGTAGAATCAGTTAAAAATTATTAATAAGCTTTGCAGGGCAAAACGGAATATTGCTCAGGGAAATCTATATTTGCGCATTAATTACAGAATTGGCAGCATTCAATGTTGCTCAGCCCTTTACCATTGCTTTTGGGCTAAATGAATAAGAGACGATCATGAAGATATCCTATAACTGGCTCAAAGAATTTTTAACAGTTGATCTCCCGGCGGAGGAGACTGCCGAATTGCTTACGCATTGCGGACTTGAAGTGGAGGGAATGGATAAATTTCAATCGGTTCCTGGAGGCCTTGACGGTTTGCTGATTGGTGAAGTGATCACTTGTGAAAAGCATCCCAATGCTGATAAACTCAGTATCACCTCTGTTGATATTGGAACAGGCAGCAACCTGAGAATTGTATGTGGTGCTCCCAATGTGGCACTGGGTCAGAAAGTAGTTGTCGCGACAGTAGGTGCCACATTGTTTCCAACTTCAGGTGAGTCCTTTCAAATCAAGCAATCCAAGATACGGGGTGAACTATCAGAAGGAATGATTTGTGCGGAAGATGAGATCGGTCTTGGACAATCACACGCAGGAATTATGGTTTTACCTCCGGATACACCTGTTGGTTTGAGTGCAAAAGAGTTTTTCAAGGTTGAAGAGGATATTATTTTCGAAATCGGATTGACCCCCAATCGTGCCGATGCGGCCTCTCACTTGGGTGTTGCGCGTGATTTGTACGCTGTTCTCACTGCCAATGGGAGTAGCATTTCAGCCCCTGCACTTTCAGATACAACTGAATTCAGAACTTCCTCTGATCAGGATACAATTACCGTTACTGTTGAGAATCATGAGGCCTGCCCACGGTATTCCGGTCTTTCCATCAGCGGAGTGAGGGTAGAGGCATCCCCAACCTGGTTGCAGAACAGATTGAAATCAATTGGCTTGAGCCCGATCAATAATATTGTGGACATCACAAACTATGTGCTCCATGAATGCGGACAGCCTTTGCATGCATTTGATATCGCGAAAATCAAGGATAAAAAGATTGTCGTAAGAACTGCTAAGCCGGAAGAGAAATTCATAACCCTTGATCATGTGGAACGTAAATTGTTTCCGGATGATCTGATGATCTGTGATGCGAGGGAAGCGATGTGTATTGCCGGTGTTTATGGGGGAGTCTCCAGTGGTATTTCTCCTCAGACTCAGGATGTTTTTCTAGAAAGTGCTTATTTCAATCCGGCATACATTCGTAAAACAGGAAAACAACACGGCCTGAAGACAGACGCTTCTTTCCGTTTTGAAAGAGGCGCAGACCCGTCTATCACAGTGTATGCACTGAAGAGGGCAGCTCAGTTGATAATCAAAATAGCAGGTGGAACCCTGAGTTCCCCGATTGTTGATGTATATCCTGAAGAGATTAAACCTGCAGAGTTCATCTTTAATTTCGATTACCTTGACAAGTTCAGTGGTGATCAACTTGACAGGAGCAAAGTAAAAAGCATACTCAAGTCCTTGGGTATTGTGATCCTGAAGGAAGATAACCGAGAAGTGTTGGTGCGAATACCGACTTCCAAAGTGGATGTACTGCGACCGATCGATGTAGTGGAAGAAGTGCTGCGCATTTATGGTTACAATCGAATTCCGGTCCCTGACAAAATGTATTCTTCGCTTCCTGCCATTGTTGGGAATGATCGCGAGGCCATTCAAAATAAAACTGCTGATTATTTAGCTTCCAATGCTTTTCTGGAAATCCTTACAAATTCCCTGACTAAAATACATGATGCCGAGGGGGCTGATACAGCTTCCCGGGTGAAGATTCTGAACCCACTCAGTCAGGATTTGAATGCACTGCGTCAGGATATGCTTTTCGGCGGACTTGAAGTTATTTCTTATAACCGTAACCGGAAAAATCCTGATTTGCGTTTGTTTGAATTTGGTAAAACCTATTCGAAATCGGAAAATGTTTTCGCGGAGAGCTCGCGACTTGCTTTGTTTCTCACCGGTCGTAAATTTGATATCAGCTGGAACGGAGATAAATCGCCGGTCGATTTTTATTTTGCAAAGGCATTTGTAGAGAATGTGCTGCGCCGTTGTAAAGTCGATTTGAGTGCACTTACCCTTGATTATATTGCTGATGACAAATTCTCCGAAAGCCTGGCCTTCCGTAACCGTGAAAAAGAATTAGTGCGTTTGGGTTCTGTTCGCAAAGCTTTGTTAAAGAATTTTGATATCGGCAATGAAGTTTTTTATGCAGACTTTAATTGGGATGTGGTCTTGAAGAGTGCTAAAAAACAGGCTATTCATGTTGCTGAGGTTTCTAAATTTCCTTCTGTACGCCGGGATTTATCGATGATGATCGACAGCCGTGTACATTTTTCTGATATAGAGAGCGTAGCATATAAAACAGAAAGAAAATTACTCAAAGCAATCAACTTATTCGACGTTTACCAGGGCGATAAAATTGAAGAGGGAAAGAAATCCTATGCAGTTGCTTTCATTCTGCTTGATGAAGAACAAACGCTCACTGATAAACACATCGATAAAACGATGGATCGCTTGATGGCGGCTCTGGAAAAAGAAGTGGGTGCGGTTATCAGGAAGGCCTGAGAATTTTTCCTGAAAATTAATTTCTGAAATTGTCGAATTGAAGCGGAATTCCGATATCTGATTTTTCGAGCAAAGAAATTACCTTTTGCAGGTCATCGATTTTTTTTCCTGTTACCCGCACCTGTAGATCCATGATGGAGGTCTGCACTTTCATCCCGCTTTCTTTGATGATTTTTACGACCTTTCTTCCGGTATCCTTGTCAACGCCTTCTTTTAGTTTAATGTCCTTCTTTACCATGTTGCCGGAAGCATAAAGTTCTTTACCGAAATCCAGACACTGGCTGTCGAGTCCCTGTTTGACCATTCTTGCTATGATAACGCCTTCAATCGTTTTCATGCGCATGTCGTTTTCTGTCAGGATATGCAACTCGAGCGTTTTTTTGTCGAGTTCTATGCTGCTTTTGGAATTATTGAAATCATAGCGCGTCGAAATTTCTTTGGAAGCCGCATTGATGGAGTTGTCCAATTTCTGGATGTCAATTTTACTCACAATATCGAAGGATGGCATGGCTGAGAAAATAGAAGTTACAAAGGAATATTAATTCTGCCGGTTCGCCCGGTATCCGGCTGTGAAGGTAATAATTCAGAAGGGTTTTTTACAAACCCATGATGTTCTAAACAGGCGTAAAGGGCTTAAGTCTCTATCTGAATTGAATTCTCGTATCTTTGCATCATGAAAAAAGCTTACTGCCCATTCATTCTTTTTATTTTTATCGGTTTCCAATTTGTAGCTGCACAGGCGCGCTTCGACCGGGTGGATACGATCACCGTTCGGGAAGGATCCAATACCCTTATGAATCCCTGGGCCGGTGGAATCAACTATCCCCTGGTTTCAGAAATTGATTTGAACGGTGACGGCCTGCAGGATCTCTTTGTCTTTGACATGCACAATAATCGCATCATTCCATTTCTCAATGACGGTTCTGGCGGCGTGAATGCATGGCATTACAGTCCTTCCTACATCCCGAAGTTTCCCCACATTAATAAATGGGCATTGCTTTATGATTATAACTGCGATGGTAAAAAAGACCTGTTCACCTTGTCCACTTCACCGCCTTCCGGAATTGCAGTGTACAGAAATGATTTTACTCTAGCCACAGGCTTGCAATGGACACTGGTAGATCCATTTATGAAGGAGGCATTTTCTACCATCACCACGAATATTTTTGCAAGCGGTGTTTCAATCCCCACTTTTTTGGATATAGATAACGATGGCGATATGGATATTCTTGGATACAATTCCGTTCCGGATGGACGCATTGTTTACCACAGGAATTTGTCAAAAGATCTGTTTGGTCATTGCGACTCTCTTAAGTTTGAATATGCCAGCGGTTGCTGGGGAAATTTCGCATTGCGCACAGGCAGTACAAATACAGTTGGATGTTTTCATTGTCCTTGCCGTGAAGCGGCTCCGGATTCTTCTCGTCTAAACACGGAACCCGTTTTGTTCGATGCTTCCGAAGCGGCACGACGCGATGATACCATTTCAAGTGTTTTTGCTTTGGATCTTGATGGTGATGGTGATAAGGAATTGCTCATCGGAGATATCTCCTCCGAGAATACCCTGATGATTCACAACGGTGGTACACCTTTTGCCGCTGAGATGGATAGCCAGGATACCTTGTTCCCCTCGACTAACGTTAGTGCATTGTTTAACGGCTATCACTTTCACTCCTATGTCGATCTTGATAACGATTCTAAAAAAGACCTCCTCGTGATGGCCAATGAATTCGAAAATAAACATGGCATATGGTGGTATAAAAACACGGGAACCAATTCGAGTCCGGTATTACAGTTTCAGGGGAATGGGTTTTTACAAGATGAAATGCTGGAGGCAGGAGAGAACGCAGCACCGGTTTTGTTTGATTACGATTCGGATGGTTTGTTGGATCTGGTAATAGGAGCCAGTGTTTACCAGGGTGCAGGAATACCCAACAAAAACAGCTTGTATCTATACAGGAATACGGGAACTTCGCAACGACCCCAATTTGATTTTGTTACTGATGATTTTGCATCAATCAGTCAGTTGGCCTACGCATCTCCACTCTATCCGGCTTTTGGCGATCTGGATAACGATGGCGATCAGGATATGGTCCTTGGTATTGAAACAGGAACACTGCAATTCTTCAACAACTCAGCCGGTTCGGGAAATCCTGCCAGTTTCCAGCTGGCATTGCCCAATTACATGGGTATTGATATAGGAAATTCAGCCACTCCACAGTTGTTTGATTTGAACAAGGACGGGAAATTGGATCTTATAATAGGGGAGAAGAATGGTTTCATAAATTATTTTGAGAACGGAGGCAGTGTTTCAAGTGCATTTTTTCCAAGTGTTCCAACGAATGATACTCTCGGATGCATCGTGCGTCAACTCACCGGTTCGCCGGATGGATTTACTGTACCCTTTGTCTATGATACGCTGGGAAAAACGCGCTTGTTGGTAAGTAATTTGTCAGGAAATATTTTTCAGTATAAAAACATAGATGGAAATCTCAACGGCTGTTTTACATTCACTGATTCGGTGTTTCCTCTTTCGGAATCATCACGCATTAAGCTAAACCTGACTGTTAGTGGAGGAGACCTTAATGGAGATGGCCTTACCGATTTGGTGGTCGGACAGTCTTCCGGAGGTGTGCAGGTTTACATGCAAAGGGACCCTTCATTGTCGGTGAGCTCTCTTTCAATAAAGCTTCCGGTCTTGGATTGTTATCCTAATCCGGCTCAGGATCGATTCACCGTTCAAGTGAGCCATTTCAATCCTTCCTCAGCTTCCAGGTTAATCCTGTTCGATAGTATGGGAAATGAACTACTGAATGAACCAATCAGTGGAATTTCAAAAGAGATTAGCACAGAAAATTTTGCTCCCGGAATTTATTTAATTCAGCTGAGCAATGGAGCAGTCAGTCTCTCACGTAAAATAATGGTGATACATTGACCTTAGCTGAAAGTCAGGACTTCAGAATCAGAGCCGCCGATTTTTCGGCCTGAACACGTAACTCGGGTACCGCCGTCGTTTCCCAAAGTGTTCCTCTTAGAAGTGAACCCAGTGCGAAAATATTTGTACTTGTTTCGTTTCCTGCTCCGTAAATGACGCCATCTGCTGTCGCTTTAATCCCTAGGTGCATATCATCGACCGTGATGATTTTGTCGATAAGAAGTTGCCTGAACAATGGGGAATCAAACTTGGATGGGTCCGCCTCAGGCCCTGTGCAATTAATAATGCGCTGAGCCACGAGAGTTTTAGATTCCTGATCCTTTCGGCTTTTATAATGCACGGTTGCAAATCCGGAATGTAATTCTGCATTGGTGATTCGCCCGGCCAGGATTTCAAGTTTGCCTTTGAGGATGAGTTGTTGCATTAATTCATGTACACCGGCAGGTAGACGGTGACGTGCAACACCCCATAAATGGCGGAGGTGAACCATAAACCGTTTTCGGTCATCAGGACTCAGACCTTGCCAGACTTCCTGCGTTTTGGAACGAAGTGCATCCACAACTGTTTCTCCGCTTCTGTTTTCTGCCTTCACACGGCGAACATGTGCACGAAAGATGTGAAACAATTTACCCAAATCATATGGGGCTTTTATTTCCTGGAGTATATCGGTATAGGGAGTATTCGGACGGTGTGGAAGTATGTGAAACCCTTTCGGTGAAATCGCGATGATTTTTCCTGTAAAATTTTTTTCCAGTAAGCCAAGAACCACATCCACCATGGTAAGACCTGTACCAATGATAAGTACCGGCTCATCACTTTTCATATCGCTTACACTTGCTTCCGTCCAGGGGTCGGGAAAATAAAGGCTGCTATCTAAAAATGGATGAGCGCCTTTGAATGGTGGAGAGGGCCGTTGATTGCCGCTCGCCAGTACTACTTTGTCAGCACGCACCACAGTTCCATCTGCAGATCGGACAAGAAAGGAATCTCCATCTACTTCCACGGAAGTCACTTCATTCCGGATGAGCTCATAACTGATGTGCGGACTTAATTGTTCAAGTGTGTTATTCAAAATTTCATCGAGATAACTACCGAATAAATTTCTAGGCAGGTAAAGTTTTCCGATTGCTTCTGTGTCCATCAGGGAAAATTCTTCCCTTTTTTTTAACCAGAGAACAAAATGTTCGGGCTGTTCCGGAAATGCACTCATGTTCCGGGCTGCCACGTTAAGCAGATGTTGATCAGAATAAGTCTGGAAGGCCAACCCCCTGATAAGGGGCCTTGTATTGTAAAAAAGTGTGATATGAACTTTCTTCTCTGCTTTTCTTGCCAGTTGAAGCAGAGTCATGCAACCGCTGAATCCGCCTCGAATGATCACGACAGAAAGGGCAGGACTGGCAGACATAAACTAATTTAATGAGTAGCCGCTGTTTAAGTTAATAAACAATTTCTCCTGCTTAGGCTCACAAGCCAGTATCAGGTGATTGTGGCACATGCAATACTGAACGGTTCGTATCATTCAGGTCAAACAGTTTAAAGAATGTAGGTTTTCCGGAATAGAGACCTGCTTAGGCACCGACCTGAGAGCGGATGATGTTCAATGCACCACCGGCTTTGAACCATTCAATCTGATTCTCATTGTAGTATGGTTCACCTTGAATTTTTCAGTGCTTCCATCAGCATGATTTAAAACGACAGTGAGTTGTTGTCCCGGTTTAAATTCTTTCAATCCTAGAATATCAATATTATCATCTTCCTGAATCTTGTCGAAATCAGCTTTGTTGTCAAAAGTCAATAGCAAGCATTCCTTGTTTCTTCAGATTGGTTTCGTGAATTCTGTGCAAATGATTTTACCAGCAATGCACGAACTCCAAGATGTCTTGGTTCCATGGCAGCATGTTCACGTGATGATCCTTCTCCATAATTTTCATCACCAACAACAATACTTCCCAGTCCTGCAGCTTTGTAAGCACGCTGAACGGCAGGAACAGAATCATATGCTTCCGGTCAGTTGATTTTTTACTGAGTCAGTTTTATCGTTGAAAGCATTCATGTGCACCGATCAACATATTGTTGGAAATATTGTCGAGATGTCCGCGGTATTTCAACCATGGTCCGGCCATTGAAATATGATCGGTTGTACATTTTCCTTTTGCCTTGATGAGTAATTTCAAGTCCGATCAGATCTGTACCTTCCCATGGACGGAATGGTTCGAGCAATTGTAAGCGGTCTGAATCCGGAGAAACTTTCACACTGTAACCTTGCTGCCGTCTTTTGCAGGTTCTTGATATCCTGCATCTTCCACTGCAAAACCTTTCAAGGCATTTCAATGACCCATTGGTTCTTTCAACTTGAAATTGTTTTCCTTTTGAATCTGTCAATGAATCCGTCAGCGGATTGAAACAAAGATCTCCGGCAATAGCCATCGCAGTCACGATTTCAGGTGAAGCAACAAAGGCATGCGTATTTGGATTGCCATCATTTCGTTTTGCAAAATTCCTGTTGAACGAAGTGATGATTGAATTCTTTCTTGTTCGGATCATTCGTATGCCTTGCCCATTGACCGATGCATGGACCGCAGGCATTTGCAAGCACAACGCCACCCATCTTTTCAAAAATGCCCAGGTATCCATCTCGTTCAACTGTATAGCGAACCATGTTCAGAACCGGGAGTAATGGTAAATTCGGATTTTGCTTTGATTCCTGCATCAACGGCTTGCTTGGCAAGGGAAGCTGCACGTGTGATATCTTCATAGGATGAATTGGTACATGATCCAATCAGACCAACTTCCAGTTCACGTGGCCATCCATTTTCTTTCACTGCATCAGCAAATTTGGAAATAGGCCATGCCAGATCCGGAGTGAAAGGACCGTTGACATGTGGCTCCAGTTCACTTAGATTGATTTCAACTACTTCATCAAAATATTTTTCAGGATTTGCATACACTTCATCATCTCCACGAAGATGTTCTGCAATTTTTTCAGCAGCATCAGCAATATCGGACTCTGTCTGTACCTCGCAGGTAATCAGCCATCTTTTTATCAAAAGTGAAAATAGAAGTGGTAGCACCGATTTCTGCGCCCATGTTACAAATCGTTCCTTTGCCGGTGCAGGAAAGACTTTCAGCACCCGGACCAAAATATTCAAGGATTTTATCAGTACCACCTTTTACGGTAAGAATACCGGCAACTTTTAAAATCACATCTTTGGCAGAAGTCCAGCCGCTGAGTTTTCCGGTGAGTTTTACTCCGATTAGTTTCGGAAATTTAAGTTCCCATGGTAATCCGGCCATCACATCACAGGCATCAGCACCACCCACACCGATGGCAATCATTCCTAATCCGCCTGCATTCACAGTATGAGAATCTGTTCCGATCATCATGCCACCGGGGAAAGCATAGTTTTCAAGAATCACCTGGTGAATAATTCCTGCACCCGGTTTCCAGAATCCAATTCCATATTTATTGGATACAGAAGCAAGAAAATCAAAGACTTCTTTGTTCTTGTCCATGGCTGTTGCTAAGATCTTCCTTTGCTCCTGACTTTCGCCTGAATGAGATGATCACAATGTACTGTCGAAGGAACTGCAACATGCGGCGTGCCGGCTTGCATAAATTGCAAGAGAGCCATCTGTGCTGTTGCATCCTGCATGGCAACACGATCAGGATTAAAATCCACATATGAATTACCTCGTTCAAAAGGTTTCGACGGCAATGCTTCTGTAAGGTGCGAATAAAGAATTTTTTCAGTAAGGGTAAGAGGACGTCCTACTAATTTTCTTGCAGCAGCTACACGGTCTCCCATGCGATTGATAAACTGCTTTTATCATTTCTATATCAAAAGCCATAGTTTGTTTTTTTCGAGCGCGCTAAGGTACGAAATTTAGAGAAAATGGGAATTATTCAAATGGTTTTCCAATTCATTTAGAGGCAAATTTCAAGGATTCCTTTCAGTCTGAGCATGAATGAGGAGTGTAAGAAATTTATTAATAAATAATCCACCTCATAGTTTTGCAGACTTATTATCTTAGATAAAAGCATTTCTACATGGCAACACACTACGAATTAACTAAACATGCCGCAAAGATACCGGGCTTTCTGTTTTAATATCTGGCTTTCTGTTTATCCAGTTCGTGGTTTTTATTTCATTGCTGCTATTTTCATTCTCTCCAGGAACCAATCGATACTTCTTTCCTGATAAACTGATGAATCAATTTTTTTTATTTCTCCGGGTAAAATGTAAATGAATGAAGGATTTCTTCAATAAAAATTTAATCGATGTGGCTGCCTTCTCATCCGCAATTCTTACACTTTGATTCTTTTAATTGTTGCACAATTTTCCTTAACTATTTTTAATTGAGTGATGAAATTTTTTGCGAATAGTCCTGAAAAAGCAGGGTTAAAGCAAATCTTTTCTGAACGAGAATGTTCTTACTACCTGCAACGAAAGAATTCTTAAGCTGCATGGCAGGGATCTTACACCTGCAAGTGTAGGCCTTTTGAAGAAATTATTGGATTGAATCCTGTGTATACTAACAGATAAATACTTCCATGAAAGACCACAATACAATCAGCTATTTTTCTGAAGGTCATCCAGCGAAAGATCCTTGGTTTTCCGGAGAAGACTATTTACAGAGTAGGTGTGTTGTTTTTTACATCCTTCTCTTCTTTGCAGTGAGTATTATTTCAAGAAATTGCCTCAGTCAGGGAATCAAAACCATACCGACATTCCGGATATCAGAAGGTAACAGTGCTAATTGCTTGATTTGGCTGATTTATAGTCTTGAATTATCACTGATGTTCTGTCTGGATCGAAATCTAACACTAAAAGTATATTAGCTGATAATTATTTATATATTAATTCCAGAAAGGATACTCGTGTCACCTTATATTTGAAAGGTCGCCGGATTCGCTAAAATCAATTTCCGTTCATTAAGCTCGGATACAATTACGGAATCAGTCTAGAAATACCGCCAATTTTAATCAGAGATGAATTCCCTTTTCAGCTTAAATTGGAAATTAGGCTGCTTATTCTATCTTTGCACGCTCTAAAAAAATTAGATAGAGCATTTATTTTCATATTTAATCAATTCAATACCCATGCAAAGCAAAGGTGCTATTAAGTTATTTGCAGTTCTTCTCATCCTGGTATGCCTTTATCAGCTTATCTTCACACTTCGTTACACGCGGAGTGGAAAAGGATGCGAGAGAATATGCAAACGGAGATCCGGTCAAAGGAAAAACTCTATCTCGATTCAATCAATACACAACCGGTTTATCCTCTTCTGGGACTTACTTACAAAAAGTGTAAAGAGAATGAATTGAATCTTGGTCTTGACCTAAAAGGTGGAATGAACGTGACGATGGAGGTTTCTCTTGTCGACATGATTCGTTCCATGGCGAATAACAGCAATGATCCAACTTTCAACAAGGCACTTGAAAATGCTGCAAGCAGCTCAGGCAAACAGTCAGACGGATTATGTAACTCTATTCGTAGAAGAATTTACTAAGCTTGATCCAAATGCTAAACTGGCTGCCATTTTTGCAACGAAAGAATTGCAGGATCAGAATCAATTTCAATTCAACAAACGATGAAGTGAAAAAAGTTATTCAGACTGAAGCAAATGCAGCCTTTGATCGTACTTATCAGATCTTAAAAACACGTATCGATAAATTTGGTGTAACTCAACCAAATGTTCAGAAGCTGGGTAACGGACGTATCCTGGTTGAACTTCCGGGTATCAAAGAACCGGATCGTGTTCGTAAACTCTTCAAGGAACTGCTAAACTTGAATTTTGGGAAACCTATGATAACACAGAGATTTATCCGGTACTGGAAGAGGCGAACAAAATTCTTAAAACGATTTCTTCTGCAGTCGAAAGCACTGATACTTCAATGCCGAGCTTGCAGTTCAAGATGAACTTGAACCGCAGTACTGATTCTCTGAAAGAGAATTGCTTCAGCAGACTGATACTTCAAAAAAGAGCGAACTGCATGTGAGCAGCTTAGGTAGCTGCTGAAACGGATACTGCAGCAAAAGATACTTCAGTGCAGCTTCTCAATCATTCGAACAGTTTTCAAAAGATAATCCACTCTTTGCTTTATTGCAACCTTCTATTGAACAGAACGAACAGAATCAAAGTCAGCTTAGAAAAGGTCCGGTTATCGGTTCTGCATTCTCTAAAGATACTGCTCGTATCAATGAGATCTTGCAGATGGAACAGATTCGTTCTAAATTCCCACGTGAATTCAAAGCTTTATGGTCTGTTAAACCGATCGATAAAGAAGGTAAAGTAGTTCAATTGATTGCTATCCGTATGCCGGTGCGTGATCGTCAGGCTCCACTGGATGGTTCTGCAATTGTTGACGCCAGAAAACAAAAAGGACAGTTTACCGACAACTGGGAAATCAGTATGGCCATGAATGCTGAAGGAGCAAGAGTATGGAAACGCCTTACACATGATAACGTAAATAAATCCATTGCTGTTGTTCTTGATGATTATGTTTATTCTTATCCAAATGTAATTCAGGAAATTTCCGGAGGTAATTCAAGTATCACCGGACAATTTACCCTTGAAGAAGCGGATGACCTTGCAAATATTCTGAAGGTGGGTAAACTTCCTGCTCCTGCACGTATCGTAGAAGATACTGTTGTTGGACCGACACTCGGTAAGGAAGCCATCAATTCAGGATTTCTTTCCTTCGTCATCGCCTTACTCGTGGTATTGTTGTTTATGATTTCATATTATAACAAAGCCGGTATCGTAGCAGACATCACTCTTTTTGTAAACATGTTCTTTATCATGGGAATTCTTGCCTCACTGGGAGCCGTACTCACACTTCCGGGAATTGCCGGTATCGTACTGGTTATTGGTATCGCTGTGGATGCAAACATCCTGATTTTCGAACGTGTCCGTGAAGAGTTAATTGCGGGAAAAGGTACACGTCTGGCCATCAACGATGGTTTCAAACATGCCTTCTCTTCCATCATCGACTCGAACTTAACGACATTGATTCTCGGTATCATTCTGTATTCATTCGGTACAGGTCCGATCCAGGGATTTGCTACAACATTGATCATCGGTATCCTTAGTTCACTGTTTTGTGCTTTCTTTATCAGTCGTCTTATCTTCGAATGGATGCTCGGTAAGAAATTATAACATCACATTCTGGAATAAGTACACTAAAGGAGCATTCACAAATACGCATATTAATTTTGTTGGTAAACAGAAAATGTTTTATATTATTCTCTGCAATTATCATTGCGGTAGGAATTGGTTCATTCGCGATGAAAGGATTGAACTTCGGAGTTGACTTCAAAGGAGGTCGTACTTATGTAGTTCGTTTTGATAAGCCGATAACAACTGTTGCAGGTGATTGATGCATTGAAAGGACCACTTACAAAATCACCGGAAGTAAAAACTTTTGGTACTTCCAATCAGGTGAAGATTACTACCAGTTATCTGATCGATGATCATTCTCAGGATGCGGAGGATCAAGGTCAGAACACAATTGGATGAAGGTCTCAATGTCAATAGCAGGTGATACAGCTATGAAGTCTTAAGTTCACAGAAAGTAGGACCGAACATTGCCGATGATATCAAAACATCTGCCGTATGGTCTATCCTGGCTTCTTGTGTACTGATCTTCTTCTTCATCTTCATTCGTTTCAAGCGTTGGCAGTTCGGACTTGGTGCCGTTGCTGCTCTTGTGCATGACGTACTAATTGTACTTGTCTGTGTTCAGCATCTTTAATGGTATTCTTCCATTCTCACTGGAGATCGATACACACTTTATTGCAGCGATCCTGACAGTAATGGGTTACTCGATGACTGATACTGTGGTGGTGTTTGACAGGATCCGTGAATTCGTCGGAATTCATCACCATTCAAAGGATCAGAAAGCGTGTTATCAATGATGCTATCAATGCTACATTGAGTCGTACCGATCAATACATCCTTATCTCTCTTCTTCGTACTTCTTTCCATCTTTATTTTCGGTGGAGAGGTAATTCGTGGATTTACATTCGCTCTTCTTATCGGAGTACTCATCGGAACTTATTCTTCTATTTGTATTGCCAGCCCAATTGTTGTTGATTTTGCAAAGAAGGAAAAGAGCTAAAACCTAGCACATTCATAACTTCATCTGAGAAAGCCTGTTTGTTACAACACAAACAGGCTTTTTGTTGTAGATGAAAGATGTCATATCGGAACTTGTTTGAATTTCATTACCTTTGTAATCTAATTAATCCAGAATCAAAATGAACTTATTGTTTATGAATCTCGGTGGAGGAGAGATCTTTCTAATTACTGCATGGTTGTGTTGTTGTTCTTTGGCTCAAAAAGAATTCCCGAACTTGCAAAAGGATTGGGAAAAGGTATGCGCGAATTTAAAGATGCCATGGGTGGTATCGAAAATGAAGTTCGAAAAGCCGCGAATGATACTACTACTGCGGTTAAAAACACCATCGAAGACCCAAAGAAAGAAGATTGATCTTTCTAGTACCTGATTAAGGCGCTGTGTAAATCATTGGGGCCTTGCTTCAAAAGTTTGAAGGATGCTTGTATTGTTTTCCAATACGATCATCCTTTTTTTTTTAGCAAAAAACGTGGGCCGGGATTTGTTTTGAAGGGGCTGATTTTTTTTGAATTCTTTAAAATTAAAGAAAGGCAATTATTTTTTTCGATTTTGAAAATGACCTGTGATTTCAGAAAGTGAGAAAGCATTAAATGTCATTTCTTTTGTCAATCCGCCTTTCCTTGCCACACAAACTCCATAGTGCATATCATGAAAACCTTCTTTGCGGTGTGCATCCGGATTGATGGAGATCATCACATTCTTCTTCACTGCATATTGAATGAATCGCCAGTCAAGGTCGAGCCGGTATGGATTCGCATTCAATTCTATGATGACTCCGTTCGCTGCACAGGCATCAATTACTTTCTCATGATCGATAGGATATCCTTCACGTGCAAGGAGCAGTCTTCCGGTAGGATGACCGAGTAGGGTAGTGTAGGGGTTTTCAACGGCACGAATCAGGCGCTGTGTCGCTTTTTCTTTATCCATGCGCAATGTTGAATGTATGGAGGCGACAATGAAATCAAAAGTGTTTAAAATTTCATCAGCATAATCCAGTGAGCCATCAATCAGGATATCGGATTCTATTCCTTTGAAAATGCGGAAGGGGGCTAATTTTGAATTTAACTTGTCGATCTCCTTCTGTTGTTGTACGATCCGTTCAACCTGCAATCCATTGGCATAAAAGGCACTTTTGCTATGGTCACAAATGCCCAGGTACTCATAGCCCAAGTTCTTTGCAATACATTGCCATTTCTTCAATGTATGTTCTCCATCGCTATAAGTCGTATGGTTGTGAAGTATTCCTTTCAGATCTTCTAGCCTGCACTAATACCGGCATCTTTTTATTCTTTGCCAGTTCAAATTCAAATAGTCCTTCTCTTAGTTCCGGTTCAATGTACGGGAGTTTTACGGAGCTGTAAATTTCCGATTCTTCTTTGGCGGCATCTGTATCCCTCAATCCATATTCGGCATGGAGAATTTCAAGATGCCTGTTGCTTGCCGGTGGTATTAAAGAGTGTGCGCGCAAATGTTACTTCAGAAGCAAGGTGTATAATCAGGGGCAACTTGCCGGCAATGCGGGCTTCGATTTTATTTTTATCGCTGTGAATGGTATTTTCTTCAAGGAGTGGATGTTCACTCAGGAAGTCCATGAATTCCTTCAGCTGCCGGGTGTATAATTACTGCTTCAATCTGCTCAAGAATTTCACATTTTCGGCGAAGATCACCGGTCACATGAAAAGTGTGTGATCAGACCACTTTGCTTGATATCTTTTTCCAATTGCAAGGCAATACTTTCTACTAGCAGCATAAAGATATTTTCCTTCATTGCTTTGGGTGTATTCAATTGACTTTCGGATTAGATCCTGTGTCTTGGTTCCGAAACCTTTGAGTTCGACCAGTCGGTTTTCATGACATGCATAGAGCAATTCTCCCGGAGATTCCACACCAAGTTCCTTCCAGAGCATGCGAACTTTCTTGGGGCCAATACCCTTCACTGCCGAGCATTTGAACAATACCGGCAGGAGTTTTCTCAAGAAGTTGATCGAGTTCATGAAAGAGGATCGTTGCAGGTATTCCTGTATTTTTCCCTGGATGCTTTTACCGAATCCTTCCAAAGCCGCAATTTCATCTTCAGTCATGGCTGAAAGGGGAGAGGGTAGCCGTTCCATTTTGAAGGCGGCACTTTGCATGGATCGTGCTTTGAATGGATTGTCGTCATGCAATTCGAGCAGAGATGCAGCGAGTTTAAAAGCACGTGCAATTTCTTTATTCGATATGCTTTCGGTGTTAATTTTCATATTAAGCTCTGCCGGCAAGGAATCTGCTCAGCTTTTAAATAATTGTACGTCGGCCTGTGATCTAACTTAATAGCACTTCCAATTCAAAAGGTATCCTCGCTTGTATTCCATTATTGTTCAGGATACCTTTCAATTGGGCATAGTAACTGGTACTGTTCACCCAATTCTTTTTTCGCAAAGTAGCTGCGCGTTTCCGTATTCAGATCTTCCATTATTTTTTCGAAAAACTCTTGTTGTTCCGGTAATTGCAGCAACCTGTACTTTTCCAGCTTCGCCATTCTGGCAGCAATTTCAATAGCGGTGTTTAATCCACCAATGGCATCCACGAGGCCAAGGTTCAAAGCATCGGTTCCACTCCAAATCCTGCCTTGTCCAATGCTGTCCACAAACTCTTTGCCACATTTCTTCCTTCAGCAACATGCGTGATAAATGTTTCATATACTTTTTCCACTTGCGACTGGATAATATCCCTTTCCTCTGCGGTTAGTTTCCTGGCAATGGTTCCGATGTCGGCATAGCGTGCCGTCTTTACAGTGTCGAAGGTGATTCCTAATTTATTGTTGAACATTTTTTGCGCATTGATCAGCAATCCAAACACACCGATAGATCCGGTAAGAGTGTTTGGTTGTGCAACAATACTGTCTGCCGCGCAGGAAATATAATATCCTCCTGAAGCGGCATAGTCACCCATGGATACTACAACGGGTTTTGCCTTTTTCGCCAGGATAACTTCGCTCCAGATTACATCAGAAGCAATCGCACTTCCTCCCGGTGAATTCACCCGCAATACGATCGCTTTTATTCTGCTGTCTAGTCGCGCTTTGCGGATCACTTCCGCCATCTTGTCGGATCCTATCTGATCTTCACTTCCTTTGCCACTCACAATATCACCTACGGCGTAGATAACTGCAATTTTATCTTTGGAAAATGCTTTTTCCGATTTCACAAAAACTTTGTTGTATTTCGCCAGCGAAATGAGACCGTGGCCCGGATTTTTCTGAGCCACCGGCTAAGACCTGCAAATCTTCTTTCACCTGATCAAAATATACCAGCGTATCCACAAGTCCCAGATGTAATGCCTTTGATGCATCACTGGCAGCAAAATCATTAGCTGCTTGCTGAAGATCCGTGGTACTCATGTTTCTTTCCAGGGAAATATTTTCCAGCAAATTGTTCCAAAATGAATTTACCAACGTCCGTATTTGTTCCTTGTTTTCGGGACTCATCTTATCATTGATAAATGGCTCAACGGCACTTTTAAATTTCCCGTGCCTGATCACCTGTGGCTCAATTTCCAGTTTCTCCAGGGTGCCTTTGAAAAACATCAGCTCAGTGCGGAATCCTTTGAAATCAATGCTGCCTTCCGGATGCAAATAAATTTTGTCAGCTACCGTTGCCAGGTAATAAGCGCCTTGCGACAAATCTTCCCCGTAGGCATATATAAATTTTTTACTTTCCTTGAAGCTAAGGAGTGCATTTCGGATCTCTTCCAGTGTCGCCATTCCGGCGGAGACGTGCGAAAGATTCAGGAATACTCCTTTGATATTCTCGTCGCGTGATGCCTTTTCAATGTTTTTAAGAATGTCATTAAGACCAAGGTTCTTATCACTGCTGAAGCTGATGAAATCAAATTTGTCAAAGGGGTTATTGGAAGTCCGTTCTTCAATGGGTTTGTCCAGGGTTATTTCCAGCACTGTATTTTTATGGATTACAACTGTAGTATCGCTCGATACGGAACTTACCATCGCCGTAATAATAAATATGCTGATAAAAACGAAAACAAAAAGGGCGAGGAGGAAGCCCGCCATCGAAGCAAACATAAATTTGAAGAACTGTTTCATGGAATCTTTTTTAAGATTAATTCCCACAAAGGTAAAAGACTAAGTCAATTCTGTTTGTGCTATCCTTAGATTTCCTTAGGTTTGACAAAAAAACGATGAATCATTTCGTCTTATCACTGGGGTCAAATATCGGTGACAGGAACGCATACTTTCGTGAAGCTAAAACAAGGATATCAGAGGAAATTGGCTTTCTGACAAGGCAATCATCTGTTTACGAAACAGCTGCATGGGGAAATGAAAAACAAGATGCTTTCCACAACCAGGTGTTGGAAGGTGAAACCCTCCTTCGACCGGAAGAATTACTGACTGCAATTTTACAGATCGAAGCAGGTATGGGGCGAAAGCGAAGGGTGAAATGGGGGCCCAGGATCATTGATATCGATATACTGTTTTACAATAATGAGATCATCACCGGAGATCAACTCAGCATTCCGCACCCTATGTTTCATATGCGGCGTTTTATGATGGTGCCTCTCGCGGAAATGATGCCCGACTTTGTTGATCCCCGCTCAGGAAGAAAGATTCGTGAACTGCTGGAAGAATTAACAGACAAGCTCGAAGTGAAAAAACTGGAATGGATAAACGATTGAAATACGATTATATCGTGGTCGAAGGTAATATCGGCACTGGTAAAACATCTTTGGCTACTTTACTGTCAGAGCAGTACAATACCCGTCTTATTCTTGAGCGTTTTGCAGACAATCCCTTTCTCCCGCGTTTCTACGAAAACCAGGCTCGTTATGCTTTTCCCCTTGAGCTTTCTTTTTTAGCGGATCGCTATCAGCAGTTGATGGATGAATTAACACATCAGGATCTTTTCCGTTCTCAAACGGTTTCAGACTACATCCTGAGCAAGTCACTCATCTTTGCCGGTATCACTTTGAAGGAGGATGAATTCCTATTGTACCAACGACTTTTTCATATCATGAATCCACATTTGCCAAAGCCCGATCTTCTTGTTTATCTTCATAAAGATGTAGCCCGGTTACAGGATAATATCAGAAAAAGAGGGAGGGATTATGAGCAGAACATTGCAAATGATTATCTGAGCAGTCTCGAAGGGGGCTATTGGGATTACTTTAAACAGCAGCCGGGAATGCGTATTTTGGTTCTGGACACAAATGATGTTGATTTTATATCAAATTCTGAACATTACCAGGAGATACTTCGTCTTATCAATATGGATTATGCCCCCGGAATACACCGTTTTCTTTTGGGCGAAAAGTAGTCCAGGCCTTTCTGGTTGCTGCTTTCAGCTTGGTTTCTACGTCAATATGGTTATTTTTGCAACTAAAGTTATTAATTATCGTAAATCTGGCATTAAATTATAGTCTTTTTGAAGGGGTTTCGCTAACTTGCTAATTCACAATTAGAAACCTATCAATCAGATTAAATTAATGAAATAGTTTATAGTATATAAGTACCTCAAAAGGTCTTCACCATGAGATTATCGATACGATACTTTATTTTCAGTCTATTCATTCTTGCTTCCAATGGCGTTTATTCGCAGGAAGTAACCACTTCAACTGAAACTTCCCAGAGTGCAGCTGTAAGTCTGAAAAGTGGAAACATGCCCAAAGCAAATAAATTCAGAACCTGGGACATTGGCCTTCACGGTGGATTGATGATTCCTAATACGGATCTTTCCACAGCAGATCTTAACGCTTCTAATCTGATTGCCCAAATAGGATATGGCCTGAGTGTCTCAAAATTTTTCTCTCACAGCTTTGCCTTGCAGGGATATTTCTTAAGAGGAAAATTGAAGGGAGATGAAGAGGGAACAGGCAGCAATTCAAAATACAATTATGAGACTGAGATAGATTATTCAGCAAGTTTGCATGCTTACTTTCAATTTGGAAATGTATCCTTCCTGAAACGTAATCCAAACATTGCCTTTTACGGATATCTGGGCGTCGGAATTATGCACTTCTCGCCTTATGTTTACAGAGATGACTCCACCACCTGGAGAAATTATTATGTACAGAACAACCTTATCGATAACACGGTCGACTATACGAATACTACCGAAGTCGTCTACCCTTTTGGTGTAGGTGTTAAATACCGAATCGCGAAGCCGCTTTCTCTGCACCTTGAATATTCTCTCCGCCTCACCAACAGCGATAAGCTCGACGGTTGGTACCGACTTCTCTCTGAAAATGATAACTTTTCCTATTTCAATTTAGGTCTTACCTATCACCTCGGTGCTAAAGATAAACCGATTCAGTGGGTGAACCCGATGCAAACTATCTATGCCGATCTCTACGACATGAAAGACAGGGTGGATATGCTTAGCGGAGATAAAGATCAGGACGGTGTGGCTGATATGTTTGACCGCGAACCTGACACTCCGGAAGGGGTGAAAGTTTACGGAGATGGTACAGCTGTGGATGCTGATGGCGATGGTGTTCCGGATTGGAAAGATGTAGAGCCATTCTCTCCAAAGGGATCTCAGGTCGATGCTTCAGGACGCGAGTTAGACACGGATGGTGATGGAATTCCTGATACCCGCGATATGGAACCGAATACACCTAAAGGAAGTCTGGTTTCAGCTTCCGGAGTTGCCCTTGTTCCTGTTGGCTCTTCTACAAAAGGTGGAGCGTGCTTCCATCATGACTGCAAACGGATATCTTCCTTCAATTTTCTTTGATCTGAACAGCGCAGTGATCGATAAAAAATATGATGAGACCCTGGCATCAATAGCATTGGTGATGCGTAGTAATCCTGATCTCAAATTTGAAATTACAGGTAACTGCGACGCACGTGCAAGTTCAGATTACAATATTAAACTTGGTAAGCGCCGTGCAGAAGCGGTGAAAAATCACCTGATCAAGAAATATAATATCGATGCATCACGTCTTGAAATTACATCTCTTGGAAAGAACGATCCAATCACCAAAGATCACCCGATGAACAGAAGGGTTGACTTCAAAGTGAAGGAGTAAGGGGGCGTGAGGTGGAATAAATTGTAAAGGGAATCGTTTAACGTTTAACGTTGAAAGATTCCCTTTACCTTTTTACATGCTATAATTCTGTCAATCCACTTTAGCCCCTCAACATTCAACTCGTTTTTGACACGTAGTCCCAAACTACCACTCCTGCGCAAACAGAAATATTCAAGGAATGTTTGCTGCCTTCCTGCGGAATTTCAATAGCCAGATCGCAATGGGAAATAGCCTCATCACTCACGCCATTCACTTCATGCCCGAAAATAAAGGCGTATTTTTTTTGAGGATCAGGTTTGAAATCCCGAAGGGATATTCCACCTTCGACCTGCTCAATGGCAATGATTGTATAGCCACCTGATTTCAATTCGATCAGGGATTTTTCAACATTCGGAAAATATTTCCAGTCCACCGTTTCTTCTGCACCCAAAGCTGTTTTGTGAATTTCCCGATGCGGAGGTTGCGCCGTGATCCCGCACAAATACACTGAAGAACAAAGAAATGCATCCGCAGTGCGGAATACAGATCCGATATTGTTAAGGCTTCTCACGCTATCAAGGACCAGTACAAAGGGCCTCTTTTCAGCGCTTTTGAATTCCTCCGCCGACTTCCTATCCAACTCATCATTTCGTATCTTGCGCATAGCTATAATTGGGGGTCAAATATAACCATATGAAATTGTCGATTGGAATTAGATTGCCGTTAAAATACGGGTAAATTTTGAACGCAGATGACGCAGATAAATATGATCTGCACAGATTTATTATTTGATGGATGTATTAGGAATAAAAATATAATTTAAATCATCATTTATCATAAAGATCCGCGTCATCTGCGTTCCATTCAATTTTTACGAATAACCCAAATTACCTTGCAAAAGACAGAATCAAAAAAAAAGCCCGTTGAAACTCCCCTGATGAAGCAATACTATGGCATCAAGGCGAAGTATCCTGATGCGATGCTCCTATTCAGGGTGGGTGATTTTTATGAGACCTTCGGCGAAGATGCCGTTCGTGCTGCAGGTGTGCTTGGTATTGTCCTCACCCGGCGTGCAAATGGAAGTGCCTCCTTCATCGAACTCGCCGGCTTCCCTCATCATTCATTGGATACTTATCTGCCTAAATTGGTAAGGGCCGGCATGCGTGTGGCCATTTGCGATCAGTTGGAAGATCCCAAGCTTACCAAGACTATCGTAAAACGGGGAGTGACGGAATTGATCAGTCCGGGAGTAGCTTCCAATGATAAAATCCTGGAACACAAAAAAAATAATTTCCTCGCCAGCATTTTTACAGAAGGAAAAGTCAGCGGCATTGCCTTCATCGATATTTCTACCGGTGAATTTCTCGTCGCACAAGGATCAGCTGCCTATATCGATAAGCTCCTGCAAAGTTTTAATCCGAGCGAAGTCCTTTATCCCAAATCAACCAAAAAAGAGTTCCACGAAAAATACGGTAAGACATTTTATTCCTTCGCCCTCGATGAATGGGTCTTTCAGGGCGATTATGCCAGGGAAACCCTCTTACGTCATTTCGGTACACAATCACTGAAAGGATTTGGCATTGAAGAATGGACAATAGCTATCATTGCTGCCGGTGCTGCTTTGCACTATGTTTCGGATACACGTCAGGAACATCTCAAGCATATCAGTGGCATTTCCCGCATCGATGAAAATCAGTATGTATGGCTTGATCGTTTCACCGTACGGAACCTGGAACTTGTTTCTTCTTCCAATGAAAAAGCGGTGACTTTGCTGGATATCATGGATCATACACTGACGCCGATGGGAGCGCGTCTCTTGAAGCGCTGGCTCATGTTACCACTCAAGGATATCAGCAGCATTGAAGAGCGCCAGGAAGCCGTCAGCTATTTTCAAAAACATCCTGAATTTTCAAATATCCTTGCAGGGCACATGAAGATGATTGGTGATCTGGAGCGGCTGATTTCAAAGGTTGCACTCGGAAAAATTTCACCAAGTGAAGTGATGCAGTTGAAACGTTCGCTGGATACCGTGACACTCCTGAAAGAAAGTTGTGCGAATGCCGGAAATCCTGTCATGCAGGTCATCGCCGATCAGATCAATCCCTGTGCGTTGATGAACGAACGCATCACGAAAGAATTGCAGCCCGAAGCTCCTGCATTGGTGACTAAAGGTGGTGTGATTTGTAAAGGTGTATCCTTGGAGTTAGATGAATTGCGCGAGTATTTCTTCTCATGGAAAAGAATACCTGCTTCGAATTCAACAGAGAAGAAGCGGAGCGTACCGGAATCACTTCCCTCAAAGTGGGCTTCAACAATGTCTTTGGTTATTACATTGAAGTTACCAATACCCATAAAGACAAAGTACCCCTGGAATGGACGCGCAAGCAAACCCTCACCAATGCGGAGCGATATATCACAGAAGAGTTAAAAATCTACGAGGAGAAAATACTGGGAGCGGAGGAGAAGATACTGGCATTGGAAGTACAATTGTTCCAGGACCTGGTGCTTTCCATCATGGAATACATCCAGCCTGTCCAGCTCAATGCATCGCTGGTCGCCAGGCTCGATTGCCTGCATTCCTTCGCCGAAGTCGCACTGAAGAATGATTACGTTCGTCCGAAAGTGGACAATACACGCATCATCGACATCAAAAATGGAAGGCATCCCGTCATTGAAAAGCAGTTGCCAAGGGAGAAAAATTTATTGCCAACGATATCTACCTCGATCCGGACACGCAGCAAATCCTCATGATCACCGGTCCGAACATGTCTGGTAAATCAGCTCTGCTGAGGCAAACAGCATTAATCACCCTGCTGGCACAGACTGGAAGTTTCGTTCCGGCTGCTTCCGCGCAAATCGGCATTGTCGATAAAATATTCACAAGCGTAGGAGCTTCCGATAATATTTCTTCCGGAGAATCCACCTTCATGGTCGAGATGAATGAGACAGCCAGCATACTTCATAATATTTCCGATCGCAGTCTGATTCTCCTCGATGAGATCGGTAGAGGTACAGCAACCTATGATGGTATCAGCATTGCCTGGGCCATTGCCGAATATTTGCATGAGCATGGAAATGCGCGACCTAAAACTTTATTCGCCACACATTACCATGAACTAAATGAAATGGCGGAAACACTTCCCCGCATCAAGAACTATCATGTAGCTGTGAAGGAAGTAGAAAACACAGTACTCTTTTTGCGCAAGCTCGTTCCCGGAGGTTCTGAACACAGCTTTGGAATCCATGTGGCGCGCATGGCCGGAATACCAGCCAAGGTGGTGAGCAGGGCAGGAGATATCCTCAGGCAGCTGGAAAGCATGCGCGGGGGTCCGGATTTAAGCCGTAAGGCTGTTGGCGGTAAGGAAGCTATGCAGCTGAGTTTCTTTCAGCTGGACGACCCGGTTTTGAGCCAGATCAAAGAAGAAATCATTCAAACTGATATCAACAATCTCACTCCGATGGAGGCCTTGAATAAGTTGAATGAGATAAAGAAGATTTTAGGGGGCTAAGCTCTCCATTTTTCAAAGGTTCTGGTTTTCAGCCATTATTCACTGCCTATTTTGCCTGGATTATAGTTGACAATGTGGTGAATAGAGAGTTGCCTGCTAAATCATTGATTCTTAACCCCTCCAAAAAAAGCTTGTTTATTTTGTATAAATCGAAATTTCTTTACCTTTGCATCCCATCAAAAAGCTGGAATTTTTCAGTGATTTGAATAGGGGACAGAAGTTTAACCAGCGGATTAGTACATCCCGTGCGAACGGGATCAGGGTGGACGAAGAAAATAAAGAATGAATAATAAAAGCGGAAGTAGCTCATTTGGTAGAGCACGACCTTGCCAAGGTCGGGGTGGCCGGTTCGAGCCCGGTCTTCCGCTCAAAAGTCCCTCTCTACCGGAGGGATTTTTAGTTTGAATGGAGGTTTATTATCGATTCAAACTTGAATGCGTGCAGTGCAAACCTTAGGCCGAGTGTAAGTCTAAGAATCAGATCGAGTGAACAGAAGTAAACTGTTCACTGTAACTGTTCACTGTCGCTGCTCTTGCCCGGGTGGTGGAACTGGTAGACACGCAGGACTTAAAATCCTGTGGTCATTGCGACCGTGCGGGTTCGATTCCCGCCCCGGGTACTCCTCTAAAACCCTTGATAGCATTGGCTTTCGAGGGTTTTTTGATTTAAGATGGTTTGATCTTTTGTCAATCCACATTTCAGCGGAGTGCTGTTTTGGAGTGCTGTTTATTCCAATTAACTTTAAAAACCAGCGTCTCAGTTTCAATTTCATTTTTCCTTTTCTTTTTGATTGTGAATTGTGCTATTGCGTATTTGTTCGATCTCCTTTTCTCTATGGTTTTCTTTCGTTGGAAAAACATCAAAGTGTTTCATCGAAATCGCTATTTGTTCCCGATCAATGTAGTGCTTCTCAATTACTGCATTTTCGGTGTGACCAGTGACTTCTTTTGGATTATGCACATACATTTTTAAAGCAGTGATGTATGCTTTCCTGAGTGATTTAAAAGTCAGAGATTTCCCTGTGTCCAATTGTTCGTAGTAATGTGAGAATGCTCTTGATAAGTTATCTGCCATGACTTTCGTTCGCTGAGATCGTATTTCTGGTGCAAGAATAAATTCATTATTATTTTTGTCTTCAGAGTGTTCAAGCGTTGAAAGCATTTCAGAAAGCGAATTTGAAACAGGAACATATTTGAACTTCTTATTGTTTTCTCTGTGTCTTATTCGATTGGATTTATAGTCCTCAATTTTTATATATAGAGGATTTGAGTTCTTGTCATAATAAATATCCGACCACTTGAGGTTTATTAATTCCTCTCTCCGTAGTCCTGTTAATAACCCTAGTTTAAATGCTGACTTTAAATAAGATTTGAAATAATTTCGTGTTGGCTTAGTTTTACTTGGGTACACTTTGACTCCGTTTTCTTTGCTAATTATTTCCAACAATCTTTCGTATTCGTCTTGCTGAATTGATTGTGGGTTTTGAACTTCCTCGTGACGAGTAATTCTTGAAAACCAATTCCGGATTGGATAATATTCTTCCTGCCACCATTTTAGAAAGGAAACTCCGTAGCTGTAATACTTGTTCCTTGTTCTTGCAGAAAAATTCTTGTTGCTTAAATATTCATAAATGTATCCGATAATCGTATCATTCAAATCATCGATTTTCAATAATTCAAAATCGATATCTCTTTGATCTATCGCCTCTATAAAAGTCACGAAAGCTCGTTCAATATCTTTTATATGAGCCGTGGTTCGCTGTTTCCGTAAATGAATTGGCACACCTTCTCCGTGAAGGTGACTTATATACTTGGCAAAACAATGAATCAGTAAAGTCGGTGTCTCCTCCTTTTCCTTGATAGGTTTGTGTATTTCTTCAGGAATTTTTCCCTCTTTGATATCCTTTTCAATTTTTGTCGCTTCCTGTATAGCCTCGTAAACATCTCTTGTCTTTAAAATTCGAGTTATCCTATTGTTCTGTTTGTTTGGTAGATAAAGTATCACCTTGAATTTATGACGATCACCAAACCTGCATTTCTTTAGGGGTTGTCCCGTTTCCTTGCATATATCCGTTACTGTCGCTTTACACCGATTACAGTACACTGTGAGCCCAGTATGACCTTGTTTAGATGGTGGTATATACAACGGCTGAACCATCACTTAGTATTATTATTTATTTTACTGATTGCTGTCAACCTCGACAAGAAGTTTAATTCGTGTTTTTGTTTTGGGTAGTAATGAGAATTATTCTTGACAGGTAAGCCACTTTTATTTTTCATTGCGTCAAGAGCTTGTAGCAACTCTGATTCAACTTTTATTTTAGCTTTAAATTCTTCTGCTGACCAACCATACTTTTGTTTGATATAAATATTGGATTGCTGTTCCAGTGCTGCGTTAAATTCCGCTTCGATAAAATAACCTTTTCTGCATCCTTCATCGTATAATACCTGAAGACGCTTTTTCTTAATCCAATTTCTAAAGCCGTTTATGCTTTTGTATCCTGATTTTCGAATAGCATCGTGGATTGATATTCTATTTATCATCTCTGTATTTTCTAGTGAAAATGGATGAATATTTATTTATTCTGACTTGAGAATGTCTTTCTACAAATATTTATTCGGTCATTTAGAATTTCTTCATTATATTCGTTGCGTGAGACAAAGTCTTCTCTAGGTTCAAAAGTAATACACCATTACCCGTTGGGTGTATAGAACCTATTAAGACCATGTTTAGACTTATCAGGCCTGAAAAAAAATTAAAAAAATAAGGATGAAGAATGATCTTTCCTCAATTGAATGCAAAATGTTTGCAGAGATTGAAAAAATTCTTAATGAGTACAAAGGGACTACCCGAGAGTTCGGAATGTGCTTAATTCACGAACACTTTGAACTTAAAAGTAGTGAAGTACTTTACGAGACAAATGATAAAATCGGGAGAAGCCTAAGAACAATTCCAATAGAAACTTCTGGTCTTCCAAAGTCAAGTTTTGTATCAGCTTGGAATTTTATCAATCACATTCCAAGTCCATTTCTCTATTGCTGTGATGGATCAGATGGAGGTTATGGGCACAATGAAACAGGCGGCAACAGGTAATCTTAAATCTACATGTCTATGAGTTGATTTATCACTTGCTGTGTGTTTTTTAATTCCAATAAAATATTTTTGAATTTTTCCGTTGTTTCAGAAGAAGATAATTCTGACGGATAGTGAAGTGTTTCGAACTTGTAACTTGCTGCCTTGATTGAATCAACTTTGTCTTTTGTTCGAATCAGAATGACTTCACCACATCTTACATGTGATGCACCGCTATCCAAATACCCACATTTAAATATTGAAATATCTTGTAACTTTTCGGATGAGAGAATCTTTCCCATCGTGTAGATAATTCGAGTAGGGTTTTTTAATTCAATTAGAATTCGATCTTTGGTTATAGCTTTTACCTTACCCTTTAATATTCCATGTTGAGTGACGCATTCAACGGTTTTATCTTCAAGGATTAATAATCTAAAAGAGTTGTATGTAGTTACCTTATCATCGCTTCTTTCTTTGTTATAAGAATAACCAAACCATGATCCTGTTAAATTTGGCAACTTCTTTCTTAACAACTGAACTTCTTCACTGACATTATGTTCTTCGTATTGCTTTATATCTTCATTCCAGAAGTAATCGATTTCAGCTAGATGAACTTCAAATACATCAATACATTTTTGAAATGTTGGTATCTTTAACGAATGTAAATTTTTCTTAGCTTTTTTATATTGACTAATAGTCGATTCACTGACTCTTAAAGTAGGGTCAAGTTTAGCAATTTCTTTCACGAGACTTTTCACTGATATATTGTGAGACCTTAAAAGATCAATTGCACTTCTAAATCTTCGCTGAAGAGATTTTAGCTTAGCAAGATGAGATTCTTCAAGCATAAATTTTACTAAATTTTATTAAATTAAACTAAAATTTATACAATATTAAGAAAGTTAATTAAGATTTATTAAATTTTTTTAAAAGATTGAAAATCAAATATATATGTTCTTTATATCAACATAATTTTTCTATCTTCATAGCATGAAAATTCTAAATCATATAAATTAATCCCGGTCGTTAATTGACCGGGAAAAAGAGAATCAGCTCAATCTTATGTAGTTTTTCCGAAACTAAGAAAGAGCTGCACGTATCTCTCCAGATATATTCTCATATCTGGAGTTCCCTGTCAATTGTCGATCGATAACTATTATCGACCATGAGAAAAGGAGACAATTACAAAAATTCGTACAATAACTATTGTCAGTGGAAAATTGGATGGCTTCGAACAGTTGATCATATGCATATATTGTATGATGGATTATACAATGCTCGTAAAATTCTTTCTGAAAGAGCAGAGTTTATGTCCCATTTGATAACTGGCACTACCATCAATGATCGCATGGATTGGACAGGAAATTATGCGGAACTTAATTACTTCATTAGAGAACTTATGAAAAGATTATATATTCCTTACCGTTATTCGGAGCATCTATTGATGTGGGAACATTTTACATTGAATGGAAATGAAATTAATCTCGAAAGTTCTTATACTTCTAAATCAAGAGGAGTAAGCATGGGAGCACAGTCTACACTCGACCTAATCTTAGATAGAATGGATAGTTTGCAGTAACCTAATTTATTTTTTGGTTGAAATTTATTTTAAATATTTTATTTTGTAAAAGTTTATTTTGTTATGCGCATTTTTTGCGCAAGCCTAATGACATTTTTGCTTATGCCCACGGCATTTTTTGCATAAGTGATTCCATTCTGAACAGTATTTCCGTTAGTTATCCCCAGGTTATCCCCAGATGAAAAGAGAGTAGGAGCGAGGCCATAGAAAAGCTGTTGCTTTCCTTTCCTTGAATCCCCTCCTTGAAGCACGTTTCCAAATTTATCGTAGATCCTAATTAAGTTCTTTTTTGTGAGAACGTCTATTGCAGACGAAATAGCTCTTCTTGAACACCCACTGCATTCAGTAAATTGGCTCGAAGCTATCCAGTCCTTTTCTTTTCGACCGTGCACAGAACGCCTATCCTGCCAGCCAAGAGTTTTTCTGATGATGACGAGTAAGACTTTGATTTCAGCTCCATGTAGTTCCGACAGGAATTGATCAAGAAGCTTGTTTGGAACAGGCGTTGTGCCGATCATATATTTTTAACTCTAATTGATAACTGGTAAATTCTCTGGTGCTTCCGGCATCTCCTTCTCAAAGACAAAGAACTCTGTCTGAGGCAAGAGATATATCCTTAGATACTTCTTTCCACTATCCGCTGATTTCATTGTTCCGACCTTGTACCACTTTGTTTGCTTCTCTCCGTCTTTAATGAATTCCCGCTTTGCACACACATCAAATAACTGCATATGGTATATTCTGACTACTGATAATCTTCTCGACGCTGTCTACATTCGTCAATGCACAGCGACCTGTAGAGTTATGGATGACAGATAGAATTAGTATCATTGTTTGCTTCGCCCTATTCGGACGGCCTTATAAGGGCAACAATACATGTTTAAATGAATTTGGTATAATAACTCTACAGGTCGCTGTGTATAAAAGTGTTTAGCTATAAGGGTTTTCCACAGATTGAACTTGACGACTAATAGGATATATTGTCCGACATTAAACGTTTCTAAAAAAATGCCAATATTGGCCTTCCCTCACTATGTATCCAAATAGAACCGGGTCAACTGTATTTATCGACTAACACTTTTATGCTTATAGTCTACACCTGAAAGAAATTTGTGCAAGTCTTTACCCTCTTTCCTCCTTGTTGTGGAATTTTGAATCGAAACTTTCAGGATTTAATTCAATCAAAAGTCTTACTACCTGTTTTATCATAGCATCGAGTTCAACTAATTTCCCATCTACGGTTTCAATTTTGTTTTTTACTCCGTTGAATCGTTTATCCACCGAAGTAAATTCAACACCGACTTTTGCAGCAAGGGTTTCTAAATTCAATTTTTCGTTTCTCTCATCATTCATCTATATAATTTATATTCAATTAATGTCTCTGTCAATTAATTTGAGTTTAAGTATGACATTGCATTTGTTTCAAATTCTTTATCATTGTATTGTTCATAGATAAAAGTTGAAATAGGACTTACATGACCTAGGCCTCTTTGAATAAAGGCAAGTGGTGCGTTCTGGTCTCGTCTTTTATGCGCCCAGCCATGCCGGAAACTATGTGGACTGAGCTTTTCGCTGATTCCGGCCAAGCTGACAAATTTCTTCACCATTCTTTCAACGCTTCTATGTGTTAATCTTAATGTCCATCCCCGACCTTTTAAGAATCCAATAAAGAGTGACCCAACCTCTTTGCATTTTTTAAGAGCTAGGCGTTGTTTTATATATGAAAGAAGTAGTTTATGCGTCTCAGCCGACCATACGATAATTCTGAAGAGTTGTGTTTTCTTACTTCGGATTACCATTGAAGATCTATTCTCATCAACTTGAGAGATATTGATATCACATAATTCCGATACTCGGATTCCTGTATCCCACAGGATTCGAATGATTAGAGCATCTCGTAATCCCATGAAGTCCTTTGCGACTATCTGGTCTAGTACCTTGTTGAACTCATTTTCTGTTATAGCTCTATGGGATTTCCTGATCTTAGCAGGAATTTTAATAAACGCGGTCGAAAGACAGCGATAGTCTTGTTGTTTATAGAACTGAAAAAAGTTTTTCAGGACAATCACTGCATACTGTACGGACGATGAGCTATATTTTGATTCCAACCAGTGTTTATACTTCACAATATCTTCAATCGTGTATGATTGAAGTCGTTTGTCTCCGCAAACTTCAATAAACTTATCTAACCACAATCTATAGGTAACACTTGCCCTCGAAGCATAAGTCCCCTTCCACTCCAAATATCTCTTAATTTCCTTTTCCATAATGCATAAAGCCCACCGAAGCAAACCGGCGGGCTTTATACTTATATAAACTATCCCCTGCTCTTAAAAAAAGCAAGTTGACATAACCGAAATAGTTCATTAAGATACCGTGGTTTGCTTCGCTTTGGTTTTCAAGCCAAAGGGTCCCTTCGGACAACGGACTTAATTAAATTGTAATGCTACTGTAGCTATTTCAGCATATATTATTCAAGATGATCTGTCAATAATATGCAAATAGGAATTGTTACGCAGACATTTATCTACTACTTACCTGCTTGTTTGGCCGCCTTTTCAATCCATTTCCCCATGTTATTATAACCATCGTCATCTACCCAGTCATAACATTGATAGGTATCACTAAAGTATACAGCCTTGCCATTGGAATCTGTTCCTATCTCTCCAAACATATTAGAGCCCTTTGTTGATGTTTTCCCATCACTATCTTTGAGATTGTGAATGTAAATTCCCAACATGCCATTTCCTTTAGAGTAACTTTTTTTTAGTTCCCACTTCACATAAGGTCGATTGTTGGTATCAGAACCAATTAATACAACAGTTACAGATGTTCCTTCGAGTTGCTTGTCAATCCATTTCTTAATGGATTCATCTCCTTCTTTTTTAATTTTCTCAAATTCTGCTGAATCAATAAAGCCAGCAGCTTCCTTGCTGTCTTTGGTAACCCAACTGTTTCTTACTTGATTTGCTCGCCATACATCATTTTTGTAGTGGAAGCTGAAAAATGCTCTTCTTGCCATTTTTATTGATTTATATGTTTAATTATTATTATGATTTTTTCAATAATTTGTTCTGGATCTTTTTCATGACTCAAGCTATTCATTATTGAGAGAATAGGTTCAGTATAATATCCTTCATTAATTAATTCAGTGGAAATTTGTTCACTCATAAACCCAGTTGAAGCGACAGGAATAGGGAAAAGCTTTAATTCCTTTGCAATTTGAAACTCTTTGTAAACTCCATCAGCAGGGACAATTGTTTCAGCAACATTTTTATTTCCAAAAAGGAAAATTGCAATGCCGGCGAATGCAATCATATTTTCCCTGTATTCGTGCCACAGTTCAGTTAAACTTTTTTCTCCGGTGGCGTATTGCGGAAACGGTTTAACAATAAGTTGGTCCTCACTATATCTATTAGGTTGCAAGAATATTTGTTCCAATGCACCATTGATTACTGCACTTCCTATACCCCAACCAAAACCATTTACTATTCGCAAATTTTCCTTAACTAATCGCTTACTGAGGTTATGAATAAAAATTTGAGCAGCGGTTTTGTCCCACGAACCATAAATTTCTGCACTCCCTGAAATAAAGACGGTCTTCTTTTTGAATAGATATTCTATTTCTTCTAATATAGACTGTATCTCATGAAATGCTTCAACCCATACTGGTTGAAGCTGGAATCTTTTTAAGTCTTGAACAAACAACTCTTGTTTGCGTTGCAAATATTCATACTGTGCTTTTCTTTTACCTACATCGAGCTTTTTTATTTCAGGATCATCTTCTTTTATTTTTTTTATAAAATAGTAGTGATGCCTAGTCTCTCCTTTCATATAAACTCTTATTCTGCTCAAAATATAATCCATATTGGGATCGGTAAAACTGAACCCAACGAAAAGAAATAGTTTAGAAACTAAATCAGCACTTAAAGTAGTCACAAATAACTGATGATCTATGTGATAACGCTCATAATCATCTTTGGTAATAACGGCATCTCCAGGCATAGTTTTATCACCATGCATTTTATAGACAACTGCATCTCTTCGTGGACGAGAATGGAATAGCTGTTTATCGGTATGTTTAACATCTGGTATTCGTTTAACGTCAAGAATACTCGTTTCGATAAGGTCATCATAATTCGATGTCCAGTATGTACGGATTGGCAGTCGTGCAAGGATTCTATGGGTCTCAGTTATTTCAATATCCGAATTGAATTCTTCAATTATTTTTTGATTTAATTTACTTCTACCCCCAGAAGCATTAACTTGATATTGTGCTATCGTAATCAAATCACTTTCCAGTTCTATATCAAGACCCAATTCTTCTGCAATGTCTTTTAACAAGCCTTTCCAGTCAACATACCCTGCAGACTTAGACATCCCTGCACCAGCAAAAATCGCAAGATTATTTGCTTGTAGTGCCTTCAGAATATCCAAATAAAATGCTTTGTGCTCGCTCTTCATAATTTATTCTTATCTAATTTGTGTAGACATCAGGCTCTGATACTAATGCGGTCGCCAAAACTGTGGTAAATTCCGTCTCAAAATGGTTTAATAGCATTTCGATGAAACGACCATGATATACACCATAGAGAATTGTAGTAGGCTGAGATCCTTTTGGTTTTAATATGCCAAAACGTAGCTCGTTTCTCTCAATATGAGGCCTCAACCATGCTTTACGTTTCCATTGAATGGGGCTATGTGTAAAGTCTCCGTCCTTATCATACTCCCAAGTATCAATCTTTTTGTCATCTATTGCCTTCTTTATGTCAGATAGCAATTCTTTCGGTCTTGATGTATTTACTATTATTGCCATAATTTTATTTGTAATTAAATTGCATTACATTTGAGTAGGTCATTGTCAGTAGGAATTTGATATAATTTGACAAATCTACATATTAAAAGTACATGATACAA
Organism: uncultured Bacteroidota bacterium; assembly: GCA_963775555.1. Classification (GTDB taxonomy): domain Bacteria; phylum Bacteroidota; class Bacteroidia; order AKYH767-A; family 2013-40CM-41-45; genus QQVM01. Next base: position 521,902 of record CAVZJJ010000004.1, read on the forward strand.
GAAATATGTAATAAATAGCAAAAAAAGTCGATATAATTACAATTAAATGGAATAATGTTAAATTGTTAGTATTGAATCCAATTAATTATAAACCAATAACTTAACCAAAATAATACATATTAGACATGTTAATCAGCTTCACTGTAGGAAATTTTCTGTCGTTTCGCGAAAAAACAAAATTTACCATGAAGGCCTCTTCTGTGCGAGAGTTTCGTGACTCTAACACACAAAAAATTGACGATGAAGAATTTGTTTTAAAAAGTGCAGCTTTGTATGGTGCAAATGCAAGTGGAAAGAGTAACTTGTTAAAATCAATTTTATTTTTTACACGATTTATCCGCACTTCAGCCGAATCGATGAAAGGGATAGAGGCTATTCCTGATAACAGATTTAAGCTAAGCACCTCAGCTCATAAAAAGCCAAGTTATTTTATGATGGAGTTCTATTTCGAAAAGAACACTTATAGATATGAATTTGAATTTTCACCCAAGCGTATAATCTCTGAAAAATTATTTTTGAAGAAGAAAGTAACTGAGCTTTTGATATTTCAACGAATCGAAGATACTATTCAAATCAATAATAAATATAGTGAAGGTGAAAAAGCGATTCCGTTTACTAGGCCGAACGCATTATTCCTTTCAATGGCAGCCTTATTAAATGTCGAATGGGCAAAAGTGCTAATCAAGGCATTTGAAAAATTCCGGTATTTACATATCAGGTTTCTTAGTTCGATGGCTATTGCAGAAGTAACTGGAAATTATTTCGATAATCATCCTTATAAAAAGCAAATTGAGAAACTTCTTGTAGGAAGTAACTTAGGTTTTGAAAAAGTATCAACCGAAACAATTAATATTAAGCCAGCGACAACGGATTCAAATATATTATCACAGCACAAATCACTATTTGGTGAGAATAAATTTAAAGTAATATTTACCTTGCATAATCAGTTAGATGACAAAGGAAATATTAAGTCTCAAATTCCTTTTGAATTAGATGAAGAATCAGATGGAACTAGAAAATACTTCTCATTAATTGGCCCAATTGTTGAAGCGTTGGCGGAAGGCATAGTGCTTATTGTGGATGAATTTACTTCTCACCTTCATCCGATTTTAGCAGAACAACTAATAAAACTTTTTCATAACAAAAAAATGAACAAAGGAAATGGTCAACTTATAATTGCTACACATAACACCTATCTCTTAAATGAGGATCTTTACAGAAAGGATCAAATTTATTTTACTGAAAAGGATAAGTTTTACGGAACAAAACTTAAAAACTTGAATGAGTTTAAAGACATAAGACAAAATACAAATTTTGAAAAACGGTATATCCACGATAGAGAATTACTTGAGTTGCCAAAATTAACATTTAATGAAGCAGATTTTTGGTCATAGACTTCGTGTTTATAAGTTCGCAAGTGCTTAAATTATTCAAGTTATCCAAAGGACTTTGATATAGACGAAATTGGTCACTAACCGTTTAGAACAATTATATAGAGTATGGAAGATGAAAAATTAGTTCGATATTCCTATATCACATTCCATGTCCCATTCACAGCAAAGCCATCTATTCCCTACCACATTGATTCATTTGGTATCATTCTTTCTGCTTCACAACACTTTCATCCTGACGAGCAACTAAAACAAATTGGAATTCTAGACATAACAATTTACAATGAAAAGGAGTTTTTCAATTTGAATAAAGTCCTTTGGTTATTAAAGGAGTTTGTTATTTTTTTGAATCTGCGGTGGAGGAATCAATGGAGCCTAAACTTTGTTTTAAATTGCCCATTTATGGATTTTAAATCTGAGATTAGAGAAGCTTCATCTGTTACAGAGATACTAAGCAGTGTAGCAAAGAGTCCTTCAGTTAAGAGTATGTATTATGAAGATTTTGATTCCTTTGGAAATGCAACGGTTGAATTTCAGGTTCCTTTTCTAAATGTGCGTGAAGATTTTCCTAAATTCCTGTGTGTTGTTTTAAGTAGTGAGGAAATCCATAAAAGGCTGACGGAACAAATTCAGGTCTTGGTGTTAGCTGATTGTAGTGACAAGCTCTTGTTCCCCTTATACGAGAATGCTAACTTGAAATATTCACTTCTCATTTCTGTTTTTGAAGATTTGTTTCTATGCGAATTGAGCTTAAATAATGAGGATAGTGAATGTAGCGAATGTAGGAGGCCATTTGGTAAGCGAAGAACATTTAAATATAAACTGAAAGAATTTCTGTCTACATTACCAGTTGAAAAACTACGACGAGACTTATATTTTAAGATGTTTTATGATATCTATCAGAATAGAAATTTCTTTACTCATAATCTAATAAGGGAGACGCGAGAAAAGCAAATCCAAACTTTACAGAGCAATATCCCAAAGTTTGGATATTCTTTATCTGATCATATCGAAGGTGGGGTTGGGCGTTTAGTCGGAGAAGATATTATGACAAGTCTTATACGTAAGCATTTAATAGAGCAATTAAAAAATGTTATTCCGTGATGGTGGGTACAAAACTATTTATTGACAATATGTTTGTTAGCCAGTAAAAGAAAATAAGTCAGGAAAGGTTAATAAAATTGTTCCTGACCTTTTTTCAATAACTTCAAGTCTTACATCTCCAAACCGGACTCCAAAAAGTGCATCGTTCTGATCTAAATCAAATGCTTGACAAATCTCACTTAGCTGGTTGTCAAATTGCAGTATCAGTTGGTGTAACCAACGCAATATTGCAGTACTTGTCTTAACCACGGTAATACTATGTCCGGTAGTAGATCGTCCTATGCCAGGTGAGTGAATCACCTTACCGTTTACTTTTGTCATACCGAAAGTGTAGCCTTTACTCCACAAAGCTTGTCTTTCTGCGGAATTTATTTTTGGGCTTATTTCTAAGATGTCTTTCGCGTAGTACGGCTCTAAAATCTGAGGAAAGTGCTTATCTAATATTTCCAGCCATTTTACATCAGCAAAAATTCCTTCACTGTGATTTTCTATGTCTAATAAAATTGCTACATCATCATCAATGTAGACAAATAGTAACTGATTTGTCCCTTTTACGAACCTGCTTCTTTTTTCTAGTTGTGTTGTCAGATGAAAATGAAAAACATTCCACTCGTAAAGTGTTTATTCCAGCGAAGCTGACCCCCATTCCGGGCATCCTGACCCCTCTGTAAAAGTTAATTCCGGCATATTGACCCCACCTTTTTGTTCTGATAGGATGAGGTTATTTCAATGAACGATGCACTGTTTTTATTTCTTTTTTCTAAGTGATTCGCCGTTTAGTTCGACGCGGTGCGCATTGGAAACGATCCGATCCAATATTGCATCGGCTAATGTCGGTTCACCGATTATTTCATACCAGATCGATGATGGTATTTGTGATGCAATAATAATAGATTTTCTGCCATGACGATCTTCGACGATTTCCAATAAATCCAACCGTGCCATTTCATCGGGTTTTTGCAGGCCAAAATCATCCAAAATCAACAGATCGTGCTTTGCGATGTGCTGCATCTGCCTTCGGTGGGTTCCATCCAGTCTGCCTAAACGAAGCGATTGATATAATTTCTGTGTGTTATGATAAGTGACCTTGAAGCCCAACTGACAGCACTGATGACCAATGGCTGATGCTATATGACTTTTGCCCACTCCGGTAGGGCCTGTGATGATCAGATTTTCGGATTTTTCTATCCAGGCACACGTACTGATTTTTGCCAGGAAGTCAGCCGTCAGATTTCTTTTGGGATCGGGTGAGATCTCTGCCAGAGACGATGTGTAACGGAAGCGTGCGCTCCTTGTCAACCGCTCTATTTTTCTGTTATTCCTATCATCCCATTCCTGTTGAAGTAGTAGCGATAATAATTGATCGTTTGCAAGGGCATCGGTTTTCTTTCCTTGCACGATTCCTTCCAGCGCAGCCTGCATGCCATACAACCTGAGGTTTTGCATTAATTCAATGGATTTTTGATAACTCATGAGTTCAGTTTTTAAGGGTTAAACAATTATTGATAAGTGGATGAGCCACGTATGTTTTCATGCTTTGGCAATGGTTTTTCTTCAGGGAAAAATGTTCTGTTTGCATATTTACCCGTTGCGATGCGGACAATTTGTGAGTACGTGCAGACGTTGAACTCCAAAGCGATCTGGCAGGCATCGATCAATGTTTGAACTGATGTCTTTGAGGCAAGAGATAAAATGCCCTGACAGGTTTTATAGGCCTGCTCTGCGTACTTACTTTTCTTTAGTACCGTTTCGATTACCTGTAAAACCGGCTCACCATAGGTCGCTGCACGTTGTCGGAGCAGATCGGCATTCATGCCTTTCAGTACAATCTGATGATGCGAGGGAAGGTGTTGTTCCTCGGTAATATATTTCCTTGTGGAGTTGGAGACATGCGTAGCAACACATTGCCCGCGATAATAAATATTGACTACTGTCGCTGTAATTACAACCTGTACCTTTTGACCAATCAACCGGTAAGGGACACTGTAGTATTTTTTCTGACTGCTTACATAAACATGGCAGTTTTGCTGAACGGTTAATAGAAGGTGCTTTTTAAGCTCATATGGATTGGAAGGCAACGGTTTTAACAATGATCGCTCATCCCTCTCCAGCATTACACTGCGAGAACATCCGTATTGTTTCATCACCCGGTTATTCAATTGCTTTACTGCCTCCAAGAGCGTCTGATTTAACTCCTGCAAGCTGCGGAATGTGATTTTTCGTAAAGGAGCAAACAAACGCTGATACGTGATTCGAACCGATACCTCAACTTTGGCTTTATCCCTTGGCTTTCGTGGTCTGGCCGGAAAAACGGTCATACCGTAGTGATTAGCCAGATCCAGGAACAGAGAGTTAATGACCGGTTCATATCGATCGGCAAGAGTAACTGCTGATTTTAAATTATCAGGAACCACAGCCTGTGTGCAGCCACCGATTTGTTCAATCACCGATACAGTTGCATGTAAGACATCGTGGAGTTTTTGTGAGTGTACGGCCTGTACAGCGATGTAATTACTGTAGCCCAGTGTGCCAACAAATATTTCGCATTCGATCTTTAACCCTCTATCATCGATGTAATACATTTTATCCCCTGTAAAATCCAGGAACAGTTTATCTCCGGGCAAGTGCTCTTTTATCAGTACCGCGTTTTGACTGCGATCATACAATTGCAGGTAATAACAAAATCGGGAGTATTGATATCCTTGAGGATATTCCCTTTTGTATTCTTCCCAAAGCAGTTGACGGGTAACATGTCGCTTTTTCTCTTCTTGGTGAAAATATTCCAGGCGTGATAATAAATCACAATGTCGTTCCTGTTCGTACTTTACTGGAGTTCGCAAGAGATGTTCCAGCTGAGGATCTTCAAGGCTCAGAGCCTCTTCGAGACTTATTCCTTTGCTTTCAAGATTACGCAAATACCCCTTTATCGTGTTGCGTGCCACACCCATCTGGCGTGAGATTGCTTTCAGTTTATATGATTGACTGATTAAGCGTAAGATCTGTTTTAACTGACTCATAAGAATGGTTGTTCCGGACATAGTTCGCGTGATTTGATGGTTCGTACATCAAATCACTTAGAGAAAAAACCATCATCCAAATGGAATTAAAAGGCGGGGGTCAGTATGCCGGAATCAAATGTTAATGCCGGGGTCAGTATGCCGGAATGATGAAATTTCGGGGGGTCAGGATGCCGGAATAGAATTCTCCGCAGGGGTCAGCATGCCCGGAACAGGGGGTCAGGATCGCTGGAATGAGGGGTCAGGATGCGATGGAGTAAACATAAAGTAAGTGGTCATGAAAATTAGTTTGAAAAAGTTTTTTGCTTTGAAAGAAATTTACATTATTGCCGATTGATAATAACCTGACAAGTTGCTCAACCTCCTTTTTTTTTGGATGAGTTTGTAGTTTTTCTTCAAGCTCAGGATTGATGAGAACTTGTCGTGGCTTTGAATGAACTAATTTTTTATGTATTGTCAGGTAATTAAGAAGCATTGAGTCTAATTCTTTTCTTATAGGAATTCTAACCCCTAAATCAGAGAACATTAGGTGTATGCTTTGCTTTAAATCATTTTCAAAATTGTCCTTGTATGTCATATCTCTACTGTCAAAAGGTTTTGCTAATTGATCACAAGTATAATCCGAGAAAGCAAAATCCAATTGGGAGTTCCCTTCTATCCAGTATTTTATATTCTTAAATGGCAGCTTTAATATAGTGTAAAATTACAGACGAATTAGAGTTATACCTGAGCTGTTTTCAATCAAGCTATAATTAGTAGACTCAATAAGCCAATCCCCAAATATATCCTGAAATTAATAAATCGAGTTTGCTTTCAGGTTCCGAAGGTCGGAATTGTCTATAATTCCATCTAGATTTACATCATTGGTTTGTATTTTTTAGAGTGTATTTTCGTGGACGGCTTTTCATCGTAGCAATATTTAGTTTGATAAGAATACTTCAAGTTCGTCTGGGAAATTATTGAGAATAATTTCAGATGTCAAACCAAGTTCAGTTGCCACTGATTGAATGTTTATATCATTACCTATTTTAATCGCTACATGAGCATCACTTCCAATAATAAATTTTCGGTTATTCAATTTGCAAAGTGAAATCATTTTGCTGTAAACATTTATTAATTCGCTTAAGGATTCTTGTCTTTCAAAAAGACTATTGTTCAATTCCAAAACAGTATTGGTTTCTATGCTTCCCCGAAAAAGAGTTTCAATGTCAACGGGAAATTCAGGTCTGTAAGGATGTGTTATGATTTTCACAAATGGATTCTGCATTGCTTTAAGAATGCTTGAAGTGTTGTATTCAATACCAAGGCTTTTGTAAGGAGTGAATTCATGCAACCCTGCTGAAATTACTTTTTGCTTTTTTAGTAAATCACCAGTCAAATCAATTTCTCCACTATCATTCAAAATGTTGGCTTCTATTCCTAAAAATATTTTCACACCATATAATTCTGTAAGTTGGTCTGAAACCCAAAAATATTCTGCATGAGATGCACCTTTCATTGCAGAACCGTGGTCAGTAATGCCTAAATGAGTAATACCATTTTGCGAAGCAAAATATGCCATCTCAAATACCGTATTCAAAGCATGGCCGCTTGCAACACTATGAGTATGTAAATCTATTTTTAGCATTTTAATCTTCTCTCATTATTTTTTTCATCCAAGATAGTGGTTTCAATTTATGTTGATGAAATATATCTTCCATTGTCAAAGAAACCGCATAACCACTCCAAGTCTTGTATCGCTTATTAAACCAGTCAACCAATTCCTTTTCGTCAACTAATTCTTTTTTGAAAAGATAGTATGAAAGAATCTTTCTCTCCCACAATGGAATGTGTTTTAAATAATCTGTAACATGAAATTGCCCTAAGACAAGATAAAATACTGTCTGCTTTCCAACTCCGTAAATTTTGAGAAGTTCCTTTACCAATTTTGGACCTTCAAGTTTTCTTAACTCTCTTTCCGTAAGGGAAAGTTGTTTAAAGTGATTGTGAATACGCAAAATGTTTTTGGCTCTGTAACCTACTTTAAGTTTTCGCAAATCATCTTCAGTAGGATTAAAGTTTTCAATATCCCATAAGCATTTTAAACTGCATCCTTCAAACTCTATCTTGCCCCCATAAGTATTAAGCATGTTGTCGCACATTGAAATGGTGCGTTGGATAGTTGCGTTTTGCAGAAATGTTGAAATGATTAGGTTCTCATAAAGGTTGTAAATTGAGATAATATGTTTTCCCTTATTTCTTTCCAGTACGTTTTTTAAAAATTTGTCTTTGGAAAAATCCTTATGGAGTTTAGAAAAGTCTCTTTTGAAAGAAAACCTAAAAGAAACTTCTTCTGAAATATCTTTTAGTTTAGAATCAGAAATTTTCTTTGCCGAAAACACATCCAAACAAAGTTTCTTTGACTTCATATAAAACTTCAAACCAAAATTTTCATTTGCAAAACGAAAAGACAGAAAATAATATTTGCCGTCAAAATGTTCTAAACCTGACTTGAATCTTGATGGAGCATAAAAAGTTTTCTCAAATGAAAACGGTTCAAAATATTCAAGAGAAAGGGATGTTTTATTTTTAAGACTTGTTGGTTTATTCATGTGTCATAATTTGATTAAGGGTATTAAGCAATTGAGAGGTTGATTTCTCTAAGGAAAATTTTGTCTTTACTTCATTGGAGAAACTCCTTTCTTCATACTGTTTCCCAAACAAAAGTTTTTCTATTTGACTTTGATTATTTGGTTCAAAAAAAACAGTCGCATTTGATAAAACTTCTCTGAATACTGGAATGTCTGAACACATAATTCTTTTGCAACCAAAAACGGCAGCTTCAATCAATGGCAATCCAAATCCTTCATACAGTGAAGCGTTTACCAAAGCATAACAATTTTGATACAACCAAGTCAGTGATTCGTCTGTAATAAAATCATAGAGAAGAATATTTGTATCATGGGTAGTTTCTACAAATTTGTCAAACTCATCATACCAACCTTTTCTTCCCAAAATTACCAATGAATAATTTTCAAAAGTAGAAGAACGATTTTGAAATGCTTTAACTACGATTAAAGTGTTTTTAGTTGGCATATACCGTCCAATCATTAAATAAAACTTATTGGGTTCTACCTCACCAGTGGGTGGAGTAGGTGCAATTTTATTTTCTAATAAATGATTGGAGATAAAATTATAAACCACAAAAATCTTCTTTGCAACATTTGGAAATAATTTTGCAATATCCTTTTTGGAAGATTCAGAAACAGTGAGAATGTAGAAGTTCTCTCTTTGAATATATTTTTCAAAGTTTGAAATGTGTTTATCTAACACTCCTCTTTCCATCATATCTGGAAACAAATATCTACCTGAATCATGCAACACATACAAAACAGGAATATTATTATCGGGCAAAAATTCAGGCGGTTCAAATGTGCTATACAAAACATCAAAGTGATTTGTTCTGTAAATACTCTCCCACGCTTCTTTTGAGTTAGAAGCAATTGTAATTATTTCATAGGGAGTTTCAATTTGAATAAGTCCGTTAGGGATAGTTCTTGTTGTTACTACAAATATTTTATCAAATCTTTTTGAGCTGTCAATAATTTCCAATTGAAGCAAAAAATGCCTTTCAATTCCTGTGATGAAATCAAACTTAAGAAAGGTGGCTTCAATGAGTATTTGCATTTTAAAGATCAGATAGAAATAAACTTAAAAGGTGTTGAATCGCTAAACTCTTTCAAACAAATTGATGCAACAGATTCTGGTAAGAAAACATTTGTTTGGGTCACTCCATACATCGCCACATATTTATTATACATTTTGGTATTAACCCAACCTGCTTTCACAACGGATATACTAATGTTTCTCTTGTTTAATTCATCACATAAAATCTCAAATGTTTTCTCTTGTAGGATTTTTGCAAGATAATAAATTGAGTTTATTTCCGTAGGTAATTCAGAAGAAACAAAGACAATTTTTTTCAATGCAATTTCTTCATACTTCAAAGCGGATTTTATAACAGCAAGAAAGGAAAAGAGGTTAATGTTGATTTGATTTCTCAACTGCTGTAATTCAAAATCAAAAATATTTTTTGAAAAATGCGGTTCACCTGCAACAAAAAAAAGTCCTTCGTAATTTGGTAAGGTAGCTTTATCCAAAGCAAATTGGTCAGAGAGGTCAATTTGTTTCAATATCACATTTGGAAATTTATTCTTAATTGAGTTTGCAACATCTGAATCTTGATGATAGTAGCCAGCAATATGAACGTTCTTATCATTTGCCAGTTTCACAAATGATGAACCAATTCCACCTGTTACACCAAAAATATTTACAGATTTAGTTTCCAATGCTGTTTGTTTATTTGAATGGACTTTCAATTAATGAAATTGTTTTTTCAGAGAAGTCTAAACTACATTTCATGCCCAGTGGAATTGTTATCTTATCATTTGTATGCCCAAGGGGAATATTGTAAATAATTGGAAAATTATATTGCTTAAAGTTTCTCAAAAGTAATTCCTTATAAGTTTCTTGATTGCTTTCAGAGGAATCATTGCACTCTACATTTTCGCCAACAATCAATCCAACTACTTTATCAAATACACCTGCTAAACGAAGTTGATTTAAACATGAATCAATTTGTGCATGTTCTCTAAATATTTCTTCAAAGAATAAAATTTTACCTGTTACATCAGGGAAATATGGAGTTCCAAGTAAAGAGCAAAAAACTCCAAGGTTTCCTCCAATTATTTCACCAACTACTGTATTTCCTTTTTTTAAAATTTTCAAATTGTCATTAACTGGAAAAATATATGGGATAGAAAAGTTACCTGTAACCATTTGCCACCAATTCTCTTCGGTAAATTTTGTAGGGTCAGTATGACCAAAGTTGTATCCGTTAGGACCGTGAAAAGTAGGGAGTAACGATTTTAAAGTGATAGCTGTCATTAAAGAAGTAGGGTCACTCATTCCGCAAATTATTTTTGGGTTCTTACTCACTAACTCAAAGTCAATTAATGATAGCATTTGAATAGCACTTTCGCCTCCGTTAGCTGTCATAACCAATGTAACATTTGGGTCTGCAATCAATGAATGGAAATCTTCCACACGATGAGATGGTTCACCCGCCATGAAACTATTTGCTTCCAATGTATGTGGAGCTATTTTCACTTTGTATCCTCTTTCAGTGAAGTAGTTTTTCATTTTGTGAATTGCATCTTCATTTGTTGGAGAGGAAGAAGAAAATATTCCTATGCAATCACCTTTTTCTAATTTTTTTACGGAGTTCATTTTCTATTTATTTAATGATTTATCAAAGACATGAAATTAAATTCTTTGGCGGCAATAAATTCCACTAAATTCAATTTGGTAATAGCACAGCATAACCGTTCTATACCTATACCTAACCCACCAGAATCTGATGAAATGAGATTTTGATTTATTAGATGAACAATTTGCTTTTCTTCATAATTGTAGAGACCTACTTCCTCACACCGCTTAATCATATCAGCAATATTCGTTTCGTCAAGATAAGCATTGCAAATTTCAAGTCCATCAATAAATAATTCAAATCTTTCAATTACATGAGTCGAATTTTTTCTTCTTGCGGTTGAGATTGTGCAAGCTGGATAACCGTAAAGAATATTCACGCCTGAGATGCTTTCTATTTTTTCTTCAATGAATTTGTTGATTATTTCATAGTGAGGTGAGTTCTTGAAAGATGAATATTCAACTTCGTTTGATGAAATTATTTTTTCTTTTATTTCGTTGCCATCAATTTGTAAAATGTCAATTCCAAGTGAGGTTTGAAAATAATTTTGTACCGATATTTTATTTATTGAACACGGTTTTCCTTTTAAAGCAAATGACTTCTGAATAATTTCAGAAACAACATCCATTAAAAAATTCATATCAACTTTTAGAGCATATACTTCAAATAATGTGAATTCAGGGTAATGAGTTTTACTTACTGAATCAAGACGAAAACATGTTCCAATCTCAAATACTCTATCATGAAATTGAAGTGTTGAACGCAATGCACATTCCATGCTATCTCTTAGATACGCAATGTTTCCTGAATGATTTCCGCTAAAATCAACTTGATGCCGATTGAAAATATGGTTTGTGCCTTTTCTAAGAAGGGGGGTGTTCACTTCAACGAATGAATACTTATCCATTACTTCACGAATGATTTTAAAAATGTTACTTTTTAATAAAAGGTTCTTTGTCATTGTAAAATTGTTTTGTATAAAAATTACCAGTTCTGTTGTGCAAATGGACTCCACGCCTTAGTGTGAAAAACTGAATTTTTAAAAGTTTCAAGTGCTATATTGATTGACTTACTTATTTCAGGATTTTTTGTTTTTAAAAATGGTTTCAAATCAATTAAATTATCCTCACGATAAAGACACCTTTGTAATTTTCCGTCTGCTGTTAAACGCAATGCCATAATTCCATCTTGACAAGGGAAGTGTTTGCAGTTAACGCAAGTGTCCCCATAATGATTGCCAACGGTTGAATCTTTGACATAAATGTTCACACCATTTTTCACTTTGAATGTTGGCATTGGAATTCCTAAACCGCCTGCTTGTGTGTCTATAACTTCTTCCTCTGCAAGTTCCCGAAGTCTTGGTAAAACGTTTGACAAGTCAAGAAAATATTCATTGGATGTATCACCATAAAATTGTTTCGGTAAAAGCATGTAGTCAAGAAGTTTCCAATCTACATTATCAATTGAACCTGCGAACTGAATAAAATCGTCAATCTCATCATCATTAATTCCCTTCATGACAACCGTGTTAAGTTTAAGAGGCAAACCAATATCACTGCACATTTTTATTCCTTCAACTAATTTATCCAATAACTCAACTTTGGTTATTTCTTTTAATCGTTCTCTGTTAAGCGAATCTAAACTGACAGTGATTGAATCTAATCCGGCTTCTTTTAATAATGGTGCTTGCACTTTTAGTTTCAAACTTCTTGTAACAATTGAAATGTCTTTCACGCCTTCCATTTGCCGAACTGCCCGAATGATTTTATAAATACCCTTATTGAGCATTGGTTCTCCACCTGTAAAGCGAATTACGCTTACACCTTCTTTAACAATTTCATTGATTAAAAAAATAAAATCATCAGCTGATAATTTTTCCTCTCTTTCAATTGTAGCACATCCTTCGCCTTCTGGTCGGCAGTAGAAACATTTTTTGTCGCATACCTCCGTTACGCAAACTCTTAATTGTGGAATTTTCATATTGTTTTTTTATAAGTGAACATAGGGGCTGTTTTCAGAATTGAACTTATGGATTATCGGTTCCCACTTTGTATCAACCCAAGGTGTTTCAATTGTGTAGTAATCAAATTCAGCCCATTCTTCTAAAGTTGTTGGCGTTTTAAAACCTGCTTTAATTGCTTCATCAAATAATGGAGTTCCAGGATATGGAGCATAAAAGTGAATCTTTACATCGTGTCTTGAATCAATGGCTCTGATTTGCGAAGCAACATCAAGTGTTTTTGAAATTTCGTCTTTGTCGCTACAGTTTGGAAAGCCAACAACAAATGTGAAGCTGCCTACTACATCATACTTGCTGCATTTTGCAGCAAGTTCAAGTATCAAGGCAGGTGTAATTTCTTTTTTTACAATGTTGAGTGCTTCCTGTGAACCTGATTCAGCACCGATTAAAAGACGGGAACATTTTGATTGGTTTAAAATTTTCCATTGCTCCTCTTTTAAATTGTTTAGTGTTTTCGGATGTCCTGATGCAGCCCAAGTAATACCGTAATCTTTTTCGACTAATGCAGAAGCAAATCGCATTGCAATAGAATTATTTACAAAGAAATTTGCATCATAGAATTTTATTGCATTTGCTCCACCTTTGTCAATCAAATATTCAATGTCTGTTAAGATTCTATCAGTCCCGTAAGATTTCCATTTACGGTCATACAAAGCAACCTCTGAACAAAATGTGCATTCAAACGGACAACCTTGACTTGAAACATAATTTAAAATTTGAGTTCCAATTTTCTCGTCACTCCGAATGTATTTTCGTATGTCAACAAGATGCCAAGGAAATAGTGGAAGTTCTTTTTTGTCCTTCAATGCAATTGAAGGATTATGGATGATGGAATTATTTTCTTTGAAAATAATTCCATCAATCCCTGCAAGGGATTGATTTTTTTCAAAGCGATTTATAATTTCACGAAATGAAAATTCACCTTGTCCTTTAACTACCACATCAACTAACGGATGTGAAATTGTCAAGTCATAAAGAATAGTTGGGTGTGATCCTCCCCAAACTATCGGAATGTTTGGGTTGTGTTTTTTGATGTTTGCAGCGAAAGAAAGTCCACCAGTTATTTGGTGTCCTGTCATAGAACTAATACCAACACATAAACAGTTTTTTGATAAGCTCTCAAAATCTATTTCGTTGTCTTCAAGATTATCGTCAATAATTGTTACATCATAGTCGTCAGATACCACACTTGCAATTGCAAGCAAAGAATACGGTATCCAAAAGAAAGAATAGAATCTTTCGTGATGAGTAGCTGGGTGATATAAAATTATTTTCTTTTTCATTCTGGCTTACGAAGATATTCATTTAGTAAAGTATTGGCGAAAACACTCTTTCATTTTTTCGGGTTGGGTTTGTGCGGTTGCAAAAAAATGAAAGTGTGTTTTGTAAGCAATAGAAATTCAATTTATTTTTGTGTGTTGGCGGTATTTTATTTTTGTTCTGAAGCGTTTGCCTGTTCATTGGTATTCCTGTCATATCGTTTAGCTGAGGCACGCTTTTTTAAAGATATATTCGAACTAAGCCAAATGTAATAAATTTTCTTTATAGCAAGATAGCGTGTGGACGGTACACTTTGTTTCCGCCACACGCTATCTTGCGGGGAACACATTTCCCCGTACCCCTTTGAATTGGAACAAAAAAACTTGGCAATTGGTTGACCATGTGGTCAAGTTAGAAAAAAACGACAGAAAGGAAAAACTGATTTTCATTTACCATTTCATTCCGAGCAGTAAATGGCTGACTTTTTCGTACAGGTTAAAAATAGATTTTATATCTTAACCTTAATAAAAACTACAGGTTTCTAGCAAAAACAAGGTAAATTTGAACAATTGTAAACAGTAAAACTGATCTCATTGCTGCTTTAAATAACTTTCAGAATTTGCAGGAAGAACCTACTGGAAATTCCCGACAAGACAAGGTTTATGTATAGGTCAAAATAATACTAAATGAACACACTAGTAAATTCTATAATTTATTATTTCAATTTTATCACTTTTTTTGTAAGAATCGTACTATGACTTTTATAAGTCAAGTAGTATAAGCCTTGAGGTAGTGAAGAGAGATCTATCAAATCCCTTAAATTGTGTCGTTGATTAAAAATCACTTCACCAGTTGGTTTTGTCAACGTGATCAGAGCTGTTGGTTCACTATTTGGAACAGATATTGAAATGAAGTCTGTGAAAGGGTTAGGTGCAATACTTATTGGTTCAGTCTTCAATGAACTAATTGATGTAGTCGTTGGTCTAAGTTTCACTATCCAAAAGTCGGTCAAACCGTGATTACCTGACACGCTACCGTTATTCGAATATGTAAAACCAGAAATATAATAGTCCCCGTTTGCCACCTTGAACATTGATGTTGGTATATCGTTCCCACCCCCTCCAAACCTTTGTTGCCATTGAATATTAAAATTACTATCAATTTCCATTAACCAGTAGTCACTACCTCCATAACCGGTTATGCCGGCTAAATCACCATCATTTGATTGAGTCGTACCAACCACAAAATAATTAGTTCCGGAACTTTTATCAATCAAATATCCAGAATCATCAGCTGACCCTCCAAAGCATTTTTGCTTTCTGAAATTACCTGAACTATCAAGTTTGATAATCCAGATATCGTTTGCAACACTATGATTTGCATAAACATCACCGTCTGTAGAACGGGCATAACCAACAAATATGAAATTTGAATCTATGGTTATTTCAAATTCATAAAAAGCATCCCAATCGCTACCTCCATAATTACGTTGTGCAATGAGGTTTCCCATGCTATCAAATTTTGCAAATCCATAATTTGAATAACCGCCATAGCCTACAATATATTCACCTGATGGCAATTCCTCAACACGAAAATTTCCGTTGTCAAATGCAGGGGTATGTATCCAAAAGCCTGATTGCCATTGAATATTCCATGCACTGTCTAATTTTAAGAGCCACAGATGAAAAACACCGGGTATAGTATTGATTGTTACATCTCCATCCTCTGACTCTGTATCACCTACAACAATGAAACCATGGTCACTGGTTAGTTGAACAAAACTGCCACCATCAAGCTTAGAACCACCAAAACATTTCTGCCTCAACAAATTACCAGATCCATCAATTTCTAACATCCAAAGATCCCCAATACCATGCATTCCGGTCACATCGCCATCTATAGAATTTGAATAACCGGTTATTACATATCCGGAGTCTAAAGATTGAATGATAGACCATGCACCATCATGATTTGTTCCACCGTAACATTTTTGCCACACTAAGTTTCCTAAACTATCTAACTTTACAACCAAGACATCATAGAGGCCATGATTACCTGACACATCAAAATCTATAGAGTTGGATTGACCAGCTAGTATAATTCCACCATCAAATGATTGCACACTTGAAAGTAATTCATCTGCATTTGAGCCACCAACACATCTTTGCCATAACATCGTATATTGTGCACAAGCATCGTTAAATAAAAATAACTGCAAAATAAATATCAATAAAAAAAATAAATGTTTCATTTGCGTTATTTCTTAAGTTCAAGAATTCTTTGGTTAAAATTTAATGAATTTGCCTGTTATTCTAGATTTTGACTCAATGTAGTAAACTCCAGAAGGCAATTCGGAAATAAGAATCTTAGTGAAATCTTGAGAGTCTTCCGTTTGAATTTTCATTATTTCTTTGCCTAAGAGATTCCTAATTATTATCAATGCCCGATCTGAATAATTTGATACTGTGATCTCATTGTGAGAAGGGACAGGAGAAATAATTAACGATCTATCTTCAACTTTTGCATCCTGTTCGGCTCTTTTTCGATTGATATTTGGAGGACTATATGTGCAGGTTACTGGCTCCCAAACCTCTGAGCAATTCGGTGGATCGCAATCACCGGTCATTCTGATTGTTGGAGAAGACAAACCAGGCCATTTAGGTGAACAAGGGGGAGACGCTGTAAAGCCAAGATCTGTATATCCATCCGGCTCAGGGTAAATTCCGCTTGCGCAAGGTTGGTCACATGCTACACCACCGTTAATTGTCATCATTTTAAGTTTACCAATCACATTATTCTGGAGACATGCATTAACTTGCCAGCAAAGTAAATAATATGCATTTTGTCCATTTGGACAAATGCAAGCAGGGTCTTTGTGTGGAATGAAAACACGATTTCCTTGCGAAATATCAACATTTCGGAACGTTCCCAATATTCTATTTCCATCAAGTGAACCATTTGGTGTCCTAACATCCAACCCAGTATTGATAAAATCTGTATTTCTAATCACTATTCTATCTTGTTGTAAAGCTCCACCTGTAAAGATACCCCATCTATTATAATAATTTGTTGTTATTCTACATTGATCTAAAAGTGCCCTGCTGGCACTCGGGTCAAAATGTAACAAATATGGATGTAAATATACTGTGCTAGAGTTGCAAGTGGTTTGTTGATCATTTGTAAAGGCATATTTAACACCACCAGAATTGGGGAGAGTGTATTCTTCATTAAACGTGCATTTGATAAATTTCGTTTTATAATCTAGATTTTGAGGATTGTTTATACCTGCATTAAAAGGCCTTACTAAAGGTCCATAAAAATCACAACATTTAAAGTAGAAATTTCTTGCATTTGGCCATACGCACCAAGCATTTCCTTTAACAAACGTACAATGCTGGAAATAAAAATTATAAGTATGAAGAGATGCGTAAGGTGGTGATCCCGGATTGTATTGATCTGCTCCTGCATCAGATTGGACTCCATTTCCAGCATTGTACATGAAGCTACAATGATGAAAATGACCCTCAGCTAAATCTTGCCCATTGTTTTCATACTCAATATCCACCCCATTCCTAGTTGCGCTGCCTCCCCAAGGCCCATATCCATTAAAATTAAATTCTGAATATCCCGCAATCACGTTTGAACCACTTACCCATGACATGCCACTTCTACAATTCCAATTAAATTTCGAAGCACTTATATTTATATTCATAGGACCTACGAAATGTTGATTTACAATTTGAATCCCATCCATACCAAAATGATGTACATTTACATTTTGAATACTAATATCTCGACTATCCAATAAATTAATCCCTGTGTATGACAGTTGCTGAATGCCAGACATGTCAGCTGCAAAAAATCCACCGATACTTGCATTATCGACGTTGCCATTTATTTCTAAATTTTCAATTTTAAAATTTTCGCAATCCTCTAAATTCAAAAAATTGCCCGGATAAGCTCCAAATGAGTAGTCCAACCAAGTACCAAATTGTTGATTGCACACACAGTCATTATTAGGACTTTGACCACACCCTTCAATTACATGATTATTTACTGGATCTCGAATAGTTTGACAATTGTTATAAAGCGGTGTTTCATCATATCTGCAGCATTGAGGCGCATGCAGATACCTCATTCCAAGATTAGGACCGAGTCTGTGTTCAAATGCACCATAGCTTACACAGTCATGATACTTGATTATTGGACTATTAAAATTGGCATCCATTACTCCTCGAATGGTCACATTGCTGCAACCTGAAAATTCTAAAATATTGTTACCTTTCATGTAAAAGCCACCTTGACGATATCCTTGATTTCCAACTATGTAAGTGCCAGGAGGTATTACTAAAGTGACAGGAGTGCCAGTTGAACAATAATGTTGAATTATATAAGCATTGGCGCATTCAAATGCTTGATGATCGCTGATCTGATCATTTGGGATTGCCCCAAAATCAGTGACAATATTAAGTACGAATTGTAGTGGTGTCTGACAATAAGCACTAGCTGTATAGTTATTAAACTTATTGCTTGTACGAAATGTATTCATTGAATCTGGAACTACAGGGAATAACTTTAAAGTGTCTTTAATGTTGCAGTTATTTTTGTCGCTTATTGATATTATAATATTTTCAGCCCCTAATCCAAATTGAGAATTTGTCGTGACTCCATTTGACCAAATATAAGAATAAGGACTTTCACCCCCAGTTACTGTTACAGAAGCCGAGCCATCAAAGGAATTAATATCTGTTGGTTGATTAATTTCAATTATACCATTTAATTGATGTGGCTCTTCAACTTTCACAGTAATTCTATTAGTACAATTATTAAAATCTTTTATATACAATTTATATTCGCCTGCTTCTAAGTTGGTATTTTCATTTGAAGCTATCTTTCCATCTTCAAAGCTATAAGTATACGGAGCTGTGCCTCCAACAGCTAACAATCTAATTATGCCGTCATCTCCATTATAACAGCTTACATTTATTATTTCGGTTGAAATCAATAGGTCAATTGTATCTAAAACACTTGAAATTTTACTAGCTGTACACCCATTTTCATCGGTAACAATTACTGAATATATACCTGAAGGAATATTGTTTAGTGCTGCTGAAGTAGACCCATCGTCCCAGAGATATGAATAACTACCAACCCCTCCAACAGCCTCAACTTGTATGCTTCCAGTAGACTGACCACAATTGGAAGGAACAGTTAGAAAGTCGAGATTGATTGGATCAGGTTCCGGAATATTCACCTCTAAGACACTTTTACAGCCAAGTGTATCTGCCTGAACAATGTAGTGAATCCCTCCTGATAATCTGTTAGGGTATCCGCAGATAGGCATAAATGGGTCAGGTCCTGTGTACGGTAAGCTCACAGAAACGCTAGCATCATTTCCACCATTGCATTTTACTTGTGTATCTATTGATACATTTGGTTGTGGGCCATCAATATCCGAAATACCCAAATTTATACTTTTAGAACAACCTAAGGAGTCAACAATAAGAACCTCGTACAATCCAGCCAATAAGTCAGTTCTCTCTGAGAATCTGTACCCATCAGAAATCCAATGGTATTTAAACTTTCCATTTCCGCCAGAAACTGAAATTGCCGCTGTACCATTTGCTTCATGGCAGTCAGAGGGAGTGGTAGCCACTGAGCATGTAATGGAGTCTGGCTCCGCAATACTAAATTCCTCTGATCTAGTGCATCCGTTTTGGTCCGTCACTGTCAAATTGTATATCCCGGATTTCAGATTTTCAACTATAGACGACCCTGATAAATTGTTTGACCATGAATAAATGAAAGGGGTGTTTCCATTGGTTACAATTACTTTAATCCTACCATTATCCATCCCTTTACATTTAATCATTGTGATTTCTGCGTTTATTTGAATTTGGGGGCAATTTGACAAACCTCCTACAAACTCCCCACAACCCGAATCCACTGACGCCGTAAATCCCGGAAGTAATGTCACCTCTGATGTAGAAAGAATTTTAATCTCTGCACTGTTTGTGATATTTACCTGTCCATTGGAATAAGGGACAATAATCTCACCATTGTAAAAATAGGTTTTTGAAGTCGTCAGAGGTGTGTCTATCACCGGAGCGCTGATCGTTTGTCCTTGCATTGAACTAATGCAAAGATTCAAGCATAACATAATATAGACGGCAATGAAATTTCGATTTCTTTGCATGATTGAACAGTTTTAAAATGGTTCAGAACTACTTCTTCACTTGATTGGAAATTGCATCAAGTTTTCTGCCTAATGCAATGTTTTCTGACTCCAGTTTTTCCAACTTTTCATGTTGCTCTACAAGATATAGAGTTAACTCTTCAATTTTTTGAAGTAGTTTAGTTTGCATGTCACCGATGTTACTTCCGTCTCTTTCAACTTCCGCTGCGGTAGGTATTTCAGGCAAATGGTTTTTTAAAAAAACGAACTTCTTTAATTCTGAAAGTGGCATCAGTTTATAATCATCTTTGAAGACAAAATCCGGCCATTCAGTGTGAAGTTTTACTTTGACTTCTTCGCAAATAATTTTTCCATTCACTGCAAGTTTATAGCCACTTGGAATCTGAGAGGTTCCTATACCTACATTTCCTGTTGTCGGCAAATTGTAAATATCATTGGAAGAATTGCAATAGTTGGTCACCCAACGATTAGTCGGTGTGGCACATGGTTGCTGACTTGCACCCTGGGAGGAGATCCGTAAAATGCCAGCGTGATCTACAAAAACTGAGCGGATACTGTCTGTTGAAGAAGTATCCACTTTGATTGAACTTTTAAATTCAACTTCTCCGGTACTTTTTATTTTTAGCCGTTCAAAGTTATTCGTCTTAAAAACAACATCCTTATTGTCCGTAGTTCCAAAAAACTGCATTGGAGGATTTGTTCCAGCATTGCCGGTCATTGTCCAGTCTTCTCTTTCCGGTCCTTGAAGTTGAACTGCTGTTTCTACTGCACATCCATTTCCATCTGTTGTGACTAGACTGTACCCGCCTACCCCTGCATTCGACCTGTTTGCAGTTGTGACTCCATCTTGCCAAAGATATGTATATGGTGCTACCCCGCCTGTAGCGGTAGTTGTAATTATACCGTTAGAACAACCGAAACAACTGACGTGCCGGCCATTCGGATACTCATATACAGTTGACTGTACTTCTAATACCGGAGGTTCAGTTAGAACGATCTGAGCAATTGCCTTCGCCTGCTGGAAATCCGTTACAACTACAATATAAGTTCCCTGCCCTAATTCGGATCGATCTTCCGTTGAATAT
Organism: uncultured Bacteroidota bacterium; assembly: GCA_963775555.1. Lineage (GTDB taxonomy): Bacteria > Bacteroidota > Bacteroidia > AKYH767-A > 2013-40CM-41-45 > QQVM01. The sequence continues at coordinate 543,223 of CAVZJJ010000004.1, forward strand.
CCATCTATCCACTTATACTCATAAGGCGGCGCTCCACCCGTGACGGTCAGATTGATTGTTCCATCCTTTTTTTCAAAACAACGGATATTGTAACCATTTTGACTCGGGCTGGTAATACTAACTATTTGAAGTGCCGAAGGTTCTGTGAGTGTTATCGAAGCTGAGTCTTTACATCCATTTCTAGATGTAGTTGTAAGTGAATAGGTACCAGCCTGAAGTCCGCTGAGCTCATGCTCTTTGCTACCATTGCTCCACAAATAATTGTAAGGTAGTACACCGCCGGAAATTTCGGATTGAATCCTCCCATCACTGCCTCCCATTTCAGAAATGTTATAACCCGCTTCATATTCTTTTGCACGTAGTGTGGTGCTCATTGGCAAAGGTTCTGTCAGCTCAAAATCCATATTTACAGTACTCAGTCCGGCATCCGTAACTGTGAGTTGATATAGACCAGCGGTCAAGCCTGTTAGATTTCTGGATGTTGAACCATTGCTCCAATTGTAGAGATACGGCGGTGTTCCGCCAACAACCACGATAGTAATCCAGCCATCATTGCTACCAGGACAACTTACACCGTAACTATGATAGTCACTTATTTCGTAAGTGATGTCTTGTGAAGAAGATGTTCCAGGAAGGATAAAGAAGATACAGCACAGAAAGTTAAACAGGATTTGATTCAGATAGATGGTAGTTTTCATTTGTGTGTTTTTTTAGTGCGAATTATTTACAATATATTTAGTTCAATATAAGCGTATTCAAAAAAAACGATTCTTTTTGCCTAATGATGATGCAAGTAATAAATAATTAATTGCATTCCTACAACTTATGAACTATTTAACAATAACTATTCGAAATCAACATAAAATGAAGTTATTTTATATGCTATATCTAACATAAGCCATAATCTATTTTTGACTGTAGATGATATAATCTTAATAAATTCATGTAATTCAACTAAATTTTACCTTTTACAAAAACAATGACAGAATCAGAAAGGTGAAATTTTTATTGCAGTTCGGTTTTTCGTCCCCGCAAACCTGCAGTCCGCATTTGGATGATTGAACTAATCACCGTCCCGGAATAAAAGCTTTTTCTCGGCATATCCTCCAGGTATTCGGTATTCCAATTCCAGCTTTTATTTCTTCATTAGCACACTGCATGGTCGATTGCATAACTCAAAACCGTACAGCTATGCAACAAAATTCTCTTTCACCAAACCTCGCCGAAATTTCAGTAAGTTATTCTTCCAAGATCAAGGCTACTGACCGTCGTAAGATTTCATCGTCTAAGGATGTGGAAGATATTTTGAGGGAAATTTGGACTGACAGTACCATTGAGCTCCGGGAGGAATTTTATATCCTTCTTCTGAACAGATCCAACCATGTATTAGGATGGTCCAGAATTGCAACCGGAGGGCTTACAGGGACGGTCTGTGATCCAAGAATGGTATTTTCCATTGCGCTTAAATGCCTTGCTTGTGGGGTCATATTGGCTCACAATCACCCCTCCGGAAATAACCAACCGAGTAATTCAGATATTCAATTAACTAAAAGCATGTATGCTGGTGGTAAATTACTTGAAATTAGCGTTCTCGACCATATTATTTTAACAAAGGAGACATACTATTCCTTTGCTGATGAGGGGCTTATATGAGGGTTTATATTTGAGGTTTTTTTACCTACCTTTCCTTGCCAATTACTCATTTTTAGGGTAAAATTTCGGTACTTATATTTTGCATTGACGGATTTTAGGGTGATTGATGGATTGGAACAGGAATCTTTAAGGAATAACAAAACAATTAATTTTTATGAAGAATTTTAAAGAAAAAGCAAACTTCCTGTGGAGTATCGCCGATTTATTACGTGGACATTACAAGCAAGCCGACTACGGTAAGGTTATCTTGCCTCTTACTGTTTTACGACGTCTTGATTTTGTTCTTGAACCAACAAAGAAGAAAGTACTCGAAGCTCATGCAAAACATAAGGGAAAGAAGCCGGAAATTCTGGAGCCGATTTTAAATAGTGTTGCGAAAGTAAAATTTCACAACCGGAGCAAATTTGATTTTTATGAATTGGCAAAAGATCCGAATCATATTGCTGCAAACCTTCGCAATTACATTAATGGTTTCTCGATTAGTTCAAAAGAGATTATCGACTACTTCGGATTTGAGGATCAGATAAAAAAACTGGATGAGTATGATTTGCTCTACCTAGTAGTTAAGAAGTTCGCGGAAGCCGGTGAGATGTTCAAGAATGTGAGTACTCTTGAAATGGGTTACATTTTTGAAGAACTTATTCGTAAGTTTTCTGAACTCAGTAACGAAACAGCCGGAGAACATTTTACTCCCAGAGAGGTCATACGATTGATGGTGAATTTGCTTTTCGTAAATGATAAGGACATCCTTCGTAAGAAAGGTATTGTTAAAACCCTGTACGATCCGGCTTGTGGAACAGGAGGGATGCTGAGTGTCGCTGAGGAATATCTTCATGAACTGAATCCCGATGCCAAGCTTGAGGTATTCGGACAGGAACTCAATCCTGAATCGTATGCTATTTGTAAATCGGATATGCTTATTAAAGGACAAAACCCTAGCAATATTAAATACGGGAACAGCTTTACCCAGGATGGATTAGAAGATGAGAAATTTGACTACATGCTGAGTAATCCTCCTTTTGGTGTGGAATGGAAAAAAGCGGAGAAGCAAATTAAAGATGAATTTGCCAAGAAAGGATTTGCCGGAAGATTTGGAGCCGGACTCCCCGCCATAAGTGATGGCTCTTTTCTTTTTCTCCAACACATGATCAGTAAAATGAAGCGAGATAAGGGAGGAAGCCGAATCGGTATTGTCTTTAACGGCTCCCCTCTTTTTAGTGGCGGTGCAGGTAGCGGGACAAGCGATATCAGAAAATGGATCATTGAGAATGATATGCTGGAAGCCATCATTGCCATGCCTGACCAACTGTTTTACAACACCGGTATCTCAACCTATGTCTGGATTGTAACAGACCGTAAAAGCAAGGAGCGGAAAAGCAAGGTTCAATTGATTAACGCCACCGGAAGTGATAAGGAGGATAAAAACAATCCATTTTATTCTAAAATGCTTCGGAGTCTCGGTAACAAACGAAAAGAGATTCATGAGCAAGCCATTAACCGCATCACTGAAATTTACAGCGAGTTTAAGAAATCGGAATATTGTAAGATTTTTGACAATGAAGATTTTGGTTATAGCCGTATCACTGTTGAACGACCGAAGCGAAATGCGAAGGGTGCAATTGAAAAGGACAAAAAAGGAAACCCTGCACCTGATGCTGACCTGCGTGATTTTGAAAATGTACCACTTAAAGAAGATATAACAAAATACTTTAAGCGTGAAGTGCTTCCTCACTTATCGGATGCATGGATTGATGAAAACAAAACCAAAATTGGTTATGAGGTAAATTTTACAAAGTATTTTTATAAGTACAAACCGCTTCGAAGTTTGGAGGAAATACGAAAGGATATTTTGGCTCTTGAAGAAGAGACTATTGATATGATTAAAGAAGTAATTAACTGATGAAACAATACGAGAAATATAAATCTACAGGGATTGAATGGATTGGTGAGATTCCGAGTCATTGGAATGTGAAAAAGCTAGCTCATGGATTTAATATTATTGGTAGTGGAACGACACCTACCTCTGGTAACCCAGAGTATTATTCTGATGGAGAGATTAATTGGTTACAAACAGGAGATTTAACTGATGGAATTATTTCATCCACTTCAAAGAAGATCACTCAAAAAGCTTTAGAAGATTTTTCAACTTTGCGATTTTATATGCCAGATAGTTTGGTTATAGCTATGTATGGTGCCACTATTGGTAAAACCGGCGTTCTTAATATTGAATCTACGACTAACCAAGCATGTTGTGTTCTTTCTGAAGCTAAAGAATTTGAAAGTAAGTTTGTCTTTTATTGGTTTAATGCAAATAAAAATAATGTTATTTCCTTGAGTTATGGAGGTGGGCAACCCAATATTAGTCAAGAAATAATAAGATCCATTCGTGTTCCATGCCCACCAAGATCCGAACAGTCAACAATCTCCTTTTTTCTAGACGAAAAAACATCCCAAATCGATAAACTTATTTCCAACAAGCAAAAACTGATTGAACTGCTTAAGGAAGAACGTATATCAATTATTGATGAAGCAGTTACGAGAGGGATAGGCCCTAAAGTGAAATTAAAACCAAGTGGTATCGAATGGATTGGTGTTGTTCCGCAACATTGGATGATTAGGCGTGTCTCAACGTTCGGAAATTTATTTAAAGGCAGAGGAATTAAAAAGGATGAAACAAAGAATGAAGGATTTCCTTGTATTCGGTATGGAGAAATCTATACAAAGTATGATAGGATTGTTTACAAAACCATTTCTTTTATCGATGAGGAAACATCAAGGAATAGCGAATTAATAAAGAAGGGAGATGTTTTATTTGCTGGTTCGGGGGAAACAGTTGAAGATATTGGAAAAACAGTCGTCTACTTTGGTGATACCGATGCATATGCCGGCGGAGATATTATTGTTTTAAGGTTACAACGTGAGCTTGATTCAATCTATGCTTCTTATTTATTTAATGCCACATTTGTTCAGACCCAAAAATCAATTTCGGGCAAAGGAGAGATTATCGTCCACATCTATCCAAAAAACATAAGAGAAATTCTTGTTCCGCTTCCACCTAAAGAAGAACAAATACTTATTGTTGATTATTTAAATAAACACACGGAAGAGATTGATTCAACAGTTTCAAAAATTGAAAAGGAAATTGCGTTAATGTTAGAGTACAGAACGGCATTGATTAGTGAAGCAGTAACAGGTAAGATAAAGGTCATATGAGTAAAAGTCCAATACATACGGAAGCCACCTTCGAGTCAGCGATTATTGAACACCTTTGTAGCAATGGCTGGAAGCAAGGTAATGAGGAGAATTTCAGTCCTGATTTAGCTATTGATAAACAGGCTGTTCTTTCATTTGTCCAGTCTTCTCAGGATAAGGAATGGAATAAGTTGTCCGAGTACTATAAGGAGGATACCGGGAATAAATTCATTCAACGGCTTGTTAAGGAGCTTGAATTAAGAGGCATGCTGGACGTAATCCGGCATGGAATTACCGACAGCGGAGTAAAGTTTAAGTTGGCTTTCTTTAAGCCTGACAGTGGTTTAAATCCTGAAACAATCATTCAGTATAAACAAAACAATCTGGAGGTAACAAGGCAGGTTCATTTTTCGACTAAGAATAACAAAAGTATCGACCTTTTACTTTCACTCAACGGCTTACCAATCGCTACTATTGAACTTAAAAATCACTTCACAGGTCAGACAGTTAGAGATGCGAAGGAACAGTACAAGACCAGTCGTGATCCAAAGGAGCCATTGTTTCAGTTTAAGAAAAGGGCTCTGGTTCACTTCACCATTGATCCTGATGAAGTCTATTTCACTACTAAGCTTGAAGCTACCGGTACTCGCTTCTTTCCATTCAATAAGGGATACAAAGGAGGTGCGGGCAATCCCCCTTCAGATGGGTATGCAAGTTATCGCTCCGCCTATTTCTGGGAGGAGATTTTAAGTGTTGATAGCTGGCTTGAAATTCTGGGGAGGTATGTACTGCTCCAAAAGGAAGAGTATTCTGTTGATGGTAAAAAATACACAAAGGAGAACCTGTTATTCCCCCGCTATCATCAGCTCGATGCAGTAAGGCAAATCACATCTCATGTTAAAACAAACGGTACAGGAAAAAACTATCTTGTTCAGCATTCAGCCGGAAGTGGAAAAAGTAATTCAATCGCTTGGCTTGCCTATCGCTTGTCTTCACTTTATGCAGAGAGCGATAAAAAGATATTTGATTCCGTCATCGTGATCACAGATAGAAATGTCTTAGATACACAACTGCAAAACACAATCTATCAGTTCGAGCACAGAACTGGAGTGGTACAAAAGATTGATGAAGATTCGAAGCAACTTGCTGAGGCAATTTCAAATAGCACGAATATTATCATAACGACCTTGCAGAAGTTCCCTTTTGCCCTCAATCATTTGACTGAAGTCCCAAATCGAAATTATGCAGTAATCATAGACGAAGCGCATAGTTCACAAGGCGGAGAAGCGAGCCGAAAAATGACGGAAACCCTTGTGGGTAAAAATGTCTCTTTAGAGGAATCAGAGGAAATTGAAAGTGAAATTGAACTAACTGAGGTTGATGAAGAGGATAACATCAGAGAGATAATTCGCAAACGAGGTCCGCAAAAAAATATCAGCTTATTCGCGTTCACTGCCACGCCCAAGCCTAAAACTCTACAGGTATTTGGAATTACTGATGCCGAAGGGAAACCCAAGCCCTTTCATCTTTATACGATGCGTCAGGCAATCGAAGAAGGTTTTATTCTCGATGTGCTTAAGAACTATACGACTTATGAAGCATTCTATCGCTTTTGTAAAACAATAAGTGATGATCCTGAATTAAACAAACGCAAAGCCGCTAGTACTATCGGACGTTTTGCTTCCCTACATCCAACTAACATTTCTCAGAAAACCGAAGTGATGGTGGAACATTTTCGACAAGTTACGATGAAAAAAATAGGGGCTAGGGCAAAGGCAATGGTTGTAACTGCCTCACGAAAACATGCCCTGAGATATTATTTAGCTTTCAAGGAATACATAAAAGAAAAGGGTTATTCTGAAATAAAGCCATTAGTCGCTTTTTCCGGTGCCGTATTTGACGATGCATACCCTGAAGGTGTTACCGAAACACAGTTGAATAAATTTAAAGAGAAGGAGCTTCCGGCAAAATTTGCTTCGCCAGAATATCATATTTTGTTGGTTGCAGATAAATACCAGTACGGATTCGATCAACCCCTTTTGCACACTATGTATGTAGACAAAAAGCTTTCCGGGGTGAAAGCAGTTCAAACACTTTCAAGACTGAACCGCACCTATGCCGGAAAGGAAGACACCTTCGTTTTGGACTTTGCCAATGACAGACAAACTATCATTGACTCCTTCCAACCCTACTATGAGCTGACCACCATGAATGAAGTTACCGACCCGAATCACCTATACGATTTGAAGGGTAAACTTGACACAGCTAATGTCTATCATCAATCGGAGATAGATGCCTTTGCAAAAGTGTTTTATAAGCCGGAACAGAGCTCACTAAAAGACCAGGGTAAACTCTACGCTTATATTGATCCTGCCGTTGACCGGTTTAAAGAACTTAAAGAAGAAGATCAGGATGAATTCAAAAAGGGCATGATTTCCTTTGTCAGATTGTATTCATTCCTTTCTCAAATAATGCCCTTTCAGGACGCCGACCTTGAAAAACTATATTCATACGGGCGCTTCCTCCTAACCAAATTACCAAAGTCAGACTACACTGAGAGAATGAAGCTGGACAACGAGGTTGCTCTTGAATATTATCGCTTAGAGAAAATTGCCGAAGGTGACCTGGTACTACAGATTCAGGGAGTGGCATATCTAAACCCAACGACCGAAGCTGGTATCAGCAGAGCAAAGGAAGAAAAAGATAAACTAAGCAATATCATTACCCTACTCAACAATAAATTCGGAACCGAATTTACCGAAGCAGACCGTCTCTACTTTGAACAACTCGAACAGGCCTTGATTGAAAACGATGAACTAAAAGTACGAGCACAAAGCAACCCCATCGATAATTTCAAATACGCCTTCGAAGAAATATTTATTCAAACCCTCATTGACCGTATGGATTCTAATCAGGATATCTTCGAAAAGATAATGGAGAATACTGAGTTCCGGGGCGACGTGAAGGATTGGTTGGTGAAGAAGGTTTATAAGAAGTTTAATGAGAGCAGTAGGCATGAGTAAAATTAGCCACTTACTTAATATTTAAGCCATTCATAAAATTTCAGTTTTCTGTGTCGAGATTATCCAATTTCCATCATGCTCTTGTTTTACAATATGCATAAACTGAGCTATCGTTTTCAATTCTGCTTTAGTGTGATTTTCAGAAAGCTCAAAGATGTAATAGTTCATCATTTCACAAATAGTATTTAATACATTTTTTACATAAGTACCCACCATTTCATCTACTTGTTTTAACATTTTAAAATCATTCTCAATTTCTGGAAATGAATCAAAAGCATTGGTTGAAAAGGCATCAAGTTCAGTAATCAAATTATTCCACTCAACATTATTAACAAATATTTTTTCAAAACTTTCAACGGAATCTCTGAAGTTGGTTTGCAGGTCAACAAGTTTATCTGAATATTTATCGAATCGGTTCCATTCTTTAATTGCATCTTCTTCTTCTTCTTTTAATTCCTCAGGTTTAAATCCCTCTTTGTTATGATAACTAAAATAATTTCCACAAGCATTTCCGTGTAAAGCTTCAGTTGCAGCCCTTTTGATTGCTGGAATAAGTTTAGCCGCATTCTTTTTATAAACCTCTAGCTCTTTTATCCGTGCTTCAAGATTATCCTGTTTTCTTCTTTTATCATCAATCTTTCTAGTAATTCCAATTCCAAGCAATGTTCCCAGTACACCAACAATTCCAGTGAAAAAGTTGGAATTCAATATGTCTTTAACATCTTTGATTGTTATTCCTGAAGTGTAGGTTTTCTCCAACGTATTCTCTACTGGTTTTCCTTGAATAAGTTGGGTTGGGTGAGAATAGGCTTCTGTTGTATAGGATAGAACTCCTAAAAGAAGGAGGAAGGTAGTTTTCATCGGGACAATGTATATAAAAAAGTTGCCTTAATAGAAAGTTTTGAACTATTTAGCAGAGTAATTGTTCTCAGCATTTCTCATGAATCGTATTGTAACAATCATTTTAGCAATAGTTCAATATTACTTCAGATACCGTCCACATTGATATGCTCTTCTTATCAGAATTTCGTAATCCACTGCAGACATATTTTCCATCATGAGTATGTTTTTTAAGCAGAACAAAAGTAGTTAAAATTGCTTAGAATTTGCTTAATAGATCCTCAAATTCTATTTAATTTCTTCGAAACTTTCTACAGATAGTAAAAGGATAGGTTGATGTTACTAGCGTCTAGCATCTTTTGAAGATTACATATTGGTAAAGGAAAGGGCTGTCGGTAAATGGTAAACAAAAATGTTTTGTAAATTCTGACGGATTAAATTTACTGCTCTCTGCTTTTTTTTGTTTCCTTCGGAGGTAAAAGCTTGTGTGAAGCATCAACCATTTCTTTTTGAATGTCAGCATCACTTAACCCTTTTGAGGATACAAGTAAATCTTGAGCAAATTTTTTCGTTATGTTTGGATTTGAGACCCAAAAGTCATTCATATTCATAAGTACAGTAAGAATTTGTGAGCCTTCTGAATATGTATTAGCACCTATATGTAGAGTCAATAATTTTAATAAGTGAGACTTATTGCTATATAGGTCAATCAATGCAGGTAATTTATTGAGTACAAATACTCGCTTATAACTAATATCTGATTTTAAAATTTCAATTAGGCTAATGATTATACTATCCATATTAGATTGGCCAAGTCCCTCTGCAACTTGAGGTAAAAATGTTTCATTGAATAAAGGTTCAATTTCAGATTGCTCTGAATTTTTGATTCTATTAAGGATTGAATTTTTTAGTTCTGATATTTTAATGGTTTTATTATTAATTCGTTCTGGAATATTGCCAAGTATTGAAACTGATTCGTTAATCGGACTTGATTGAATGATTTTGTTAACTAATTCTTCATAAACCTGTTTATTCGTTGGATGCAATTCCATTGCTTTCGATATTAAGACATCAATTAACATATATTTAAAATTATCTTCAGCTACATTATATGTAGATAATAGTGCTTCTTGAAGTAAGATCGATCGTTCAAAATGGCCGTGTGCCAATTTTTTCATCAATTCGAGATGATGAATTGAGAAATTGTCATTCCGTTTAATGCCTTCGGATATCAGTTGAATAAATCTGTCTGAAATTTGATTCTTATCTATTTTCATTTGCTTTGAAACAAATGCATTCAAAAGTTGAATTTGAGTATCCGGATTAGTGAAGGGTGGTTCTGAACAAAGGATATGTGCAAGATCTACATTTATAAAAGGAATTATCATTTCAAAATCAATAGACTGTAGCGAACTTAATTCTGCTGCATATTTGTCCTTGTTGTCAATCAAATCTCTTATTTTTTGAAGGCGCAACGAAGGTTCTTCGATTAAGCCTGCAATTTGGAAAAGGCTTCTGATCACATTAACTTTTTCCGGAACCTGTATATCTTGGACGTCATATTCGCGTTTGATAATTTCGAATTGAACATTCCTTGGTTCGTCAGTTAATCCCTTGATTACATTTGAAAGCCCTTCATAATCGCCACTTCTAGCTAACGATTTTACTTCTGCGGGGTCTAGTGTTTTAGTCTCAACGAAGCCGGTTGATCCGGAGAAATATATGAAATAATACGGATCAATTGTTTTCAAGTGATTTTCTCTGGTTAAAGAATTGAAAAATTTTGGCTCATGTGCAAGTAGATTTTGTAAATCCTTGTTGTCTAATATATCACCTTCTTCTTGTTTTTGTAGAAGTCTCGGCATTACTACTATTTGTTCATAATAATCTGGAAAACGATCTTGTATAATGAGAATTTTGGCTAAAAGTTCAGGAGAATCTAATACTTTATGTAAATTAGATTTTTCCTCATTAGCTGTAGGAGATAAGTATTCAATTTTCTTTCCTATTGCTTCAAGTTGGAATTCAAGTGTTCTTATAAAGTGCTTAATTTTTCTTGGGTTTCCCTGAAAGTTGTTTAGAATTAAATTTACGAGATAATCCTGCGCATATGGATTCTTAAAATTGATAGCTGGACTTTCTTTAATTAAATTTCTGATCATTATTTCCAGAAGTTCACTAGGAATTTTTGGTAGAATAAAATTTATTTGAAATATTTTTTTTAAATATTCTGTAGCTTCCTTTTCTCTCGTTGCGTTAGTTTTGACAATGTCTGGATTGCCGTCGGAATCTCTCTCGTCTTCAAGCTGCAAGAAATGACTAATGTATCTTCTTATAACAGTATGATCTGCTGTGATTATGTATGTGCAATGCTTGTTGTTGAAAAAGGTAAAGAGGGCTGTTAGTATTTGTTCAACTTCTGTGTGGTTACATCTGTCAAGATCATCAACAAAGATGATAATTTTATCAGGCGGATTAGTTTCCTTAGTGAGATCGTCAATTAAATTATTGAAACGCTTTTCAAATTGTTCCGCCGATTCGATTTTTGGGATTGTTTGCTTAATTGTTACTTCTGTAAGTTTAGTTATCAAAGGTATAAGACCCACTAATATTGGAATAAAGAGATTTGCCAACATTAATTGCATAATATTTAAATCCATTCCAGATATTGTTTCCACCGCAATAAGTAGTAGTAATAATATTAGGGTAGTTAATAGGGCTAGTGCTAGAAAAATGGTTATTCGATTTTTGTAGATATTAAAATACTCGCTTGCCTTTAATTCCTTTTGGACTTCTGTGGAGTTGTAAAGCTCAGCCTCGTTGTAGTCTTTTCCCAATTGTGAATAGATATCTATAATGAATTTTCGTTTTATAGAAATGGAATCTTGAGTATATTTCCATGGCTCAAAGGTTAGGACTTTATAATTAAGTTTTTCGAGTTTGGGTCTCAGTTGTTCTAGAATGGAGGATTTACCCTCGCCCCATCGCGCTGAGATTCCTAGATTAAATCCTTCTTTTGCTGATTGAATCGTATTTACTATTGTATCAACAAAGGGTGCTCGACCAAAAAAATCTTCAGAAGACGGCACATCCCATTTGTTTACTGGTTTATTTATCACGTTTTTCATAAATTACTTAGTAAAGTGCATAGCGAAATAAATCTGAAAGTGCTTACCTTAATGATATTACCATATAATTGGAAGAAATATTAGTATGGGGTTTACAACCCAGAATTATTACTTATCGAAGAAGTTGCTCGTCTACCAGTAAAGAAATGGAGTTGCGCACAATCACTTTCATTTTATGAGCGATCAATATGAATGTTCTTTTCCGCTTCTTTAAAGTGGACAGGAGATTCTTCCCCCTCCCAAATATTTCCATTTATTTTATAAATTTCATAATACACAATCCATTTACTTATCCAAGGAACAGTAAACATGTAGACAGGAGTATGGATGTTCCATTTCATATCAGGTGGATAGGATAAGCAAAGACTATTATCTCGATACATATGAATATCTTTTGATGGTTCAATTGCAGGCTTAATAATGGTTGTCTTTGGCTCATGCCCGACTACATACTGCACTTTTATTTTATAGGTATCACAATCTGGTTGAGATATCCACCCTGTACAAATTAGAACATTATTCTTGATACTACATTTTAAAAAATTATAGTGCTCATGGATAAGTCGCATCTGGTAGGACAAAATTGCGTATTTATTTATTCCCCTCTTGATCTTTATCATAATGAAAGCGATTTGGTTGAATTTTAACACCAGTAGGTTCATTTGTGATTTTTCCATCGTTCGTAAGGAATGAGCCGAGACTTGTTTCGCGTAAACGGTCTAAACGAACTGGATTTGTTTGGTCTTCTGTTTCATTTGTAAAAAATTCCAATTCATCCACTCCTGTTGCCATAATAAATGGTAAAGATTTGAGAAATGAATACCAGTCAAATCTATAGAGCGAGTAATTGTATTTGTTTTCAAATGGTTTATTTGCTGGAAGTTCAGAAAAATAGCTGCCTAAATCCGTTAGTTTGTTTTTAACGTGTCTCCCTACAATAATTCCATTTTCTGAAGCCTTCTGTTGAGCTTTATAGGCCAAACTTGTATGCAAGCTTAAGGTAGTGAGTTCAAAGCAGGTTTCAGAACCTGTTACAACCCATAATACATCATCATGATTTTCGCCAATATCGATTCCGATTCTGGTGTTTATATCTTCAATACCATGTAAGAGGAATACGCGCTTCAAATCATTCTTTACAAAGTATGTGAATGAGGCAGCCGCAGTTAATGAATGTAACAATGCATCACTTTCATTGATACCTCTACCACCGAAATAGCTAAACACTCCGTCTCCTTGAAGTCTTTGAATATTCCCACCGAACAAATGGCAGGTGTGAATTGCAGCAGTTAAAATGGTATTAGTAATAGTGTAAATTTCTTCATGATCATAATCCTTGTATAGGTTTGTTGAACCTTTAATATCAATGAAGGATGAAATTATGTTATGGTATTCAGATTCTCTAGTATCAATAAGATGAACAAAATCTGGATGTTTTCCTACTACACCAGAACCACTCCTTGTTACCCCGATCAGTTTTGATAGGTGCATTAAATCAGTGCTTGGTGTAAAATCAACTCCTTCCTTAATTTTGATTTTGCTTATTTTTTTATCGCTGGATCCTATCGCTGAACCTAATAGCGATTTACTAAGAATATTTGACTTCTTCTTGTTCAGTGCCCTTTCGATTGTGCCCAGGTATGGGCCATAGATACTCTTCATGGTTGTTTTTTTATTGAGTTAGAAATGATATAATCAATGATGTAATAATCAAGAACTGGAATATAAGTAACCTGCCCACGTAGTTCAGGAAAGTAAATTTTCTATTTAATCCATTGGCTAATTGGAAAGCCTGCGATAAAAAATCATTATACAGCTTTTCCAAATCAGCTTCCGTAAGATCATCATAAAAATCCTTTTCTTTCATCGCTGATATTGAACCAAAAAAAAGCAACGAAGAATATTTGTGTGAATTACCAGACTTCATGTATGGGTGGACGGCAATCAATGTTAAACATATTGAAGCGAAAGCCAAGATGACTAGTGCTATCATCATCCAGATATGAATACTATTTAGTGCTATTTTGTCTGGAAGAAATGCATAGGATGAAACAGTTGCGCCGATCAGAAACGTGTTCAGGGTTAAGTAAAAGCTGCATTTACTATTGATGCCGTTATAGTAGTTGTCAAATCGGCCAATTATGAATTTAACGATATCAATCTTTTTGTCTTTTTCCATTTAATTTAGAGATTTTAATTAAAGAGTTGTATTTAGCAGTATATTGCAGAAAAATTGCATGTCTGGCTATTTTAATGCACTTTGCCAATTTATCAAAAGTCATGCCAATGTAAAAAAAATACATTAAATTGGTAATTATCGATAAATTTAGTCAGATAGTTTAGTTTTGGGCAAAAAAATTACATGACAAGCTGACTAATGGACATTTGTTGGCAGTGCTAATTTGGCAGAAAAATTGCAAAAACGGTTAATATATGCTTGTGAGCTTCACTGTCGGCAATCACTTATCAATTAAGGAAAGGGTTAAGTTTTCGTTAGAAGCAGCTTCTATTCGAGAATTCCGCGATACCAACACCTTTCAAACGACTATCGCTGATTTGTCTTTACTAAAGGGTGCAGCGGTTTATGGTCCGAATTCTAGTGGTAAGAGCAACCTTTTAAAGGCTTTAGGTTTTATAACAAGATTTTCAAAAGACTCTGCTAAAGCATTTCAACCCAATGATCCATTACCGTATACTCCATTTAGGTTGAGCACAGAAACACACGATCAACCCAGTTTTTTTGAAATTGAGTTTATTCATGATAATGTTAAATACAAATATTCATTCGAACTGAATGAGAGTCATATTATTTCTGAAGAATTGTATTTTCAAAAAAAAGTAAAGGAATACGTGGTTTTTAAAAGGAAAGGGAACTTCATTAATTTGGCTGATGATTTTCATGAAGCAAATAAAATAAAGAAACTTACTCGTCCTAACGCATTATTCCTCTCCACAGCTGCATTGTTAAATGTTGAATGGGCAGCAACTATAATAGAGACGTTTGATAAATTCAGATATATTCATATACGTATTCCTTCAGGATTTTCTTATGCAGAGAAAACCGGAAACCTTCTAAACGATCCCAAATACAAGAGGCAAATTACTAAGCTTTTAGCAGCTAGTAAATTGGGATTTGATGAAGTCGATATTGAACCATATACATTAAAACCAGACACTACAGATTCATCATTACATTCTGCCTCAAAGTTTTTTTTTAGCGAACAAAAAATCAATTTAACATTAACCTTACATGATCAATTTGATTCTGCTGGAAAAGCAGTGTCGAAAGTTTCTTTTCACTTAGAACAAGAATCTGATGGTACTAAAAAATATTTTTCATTAATTGGGCCTATAGTACAAGTTTTAAGAGAAGGAGGAGTTCTTATTGTTGACGAATTTACATCTCATTTACATCCAGTGCTAGCTGAGCAATTGATAAAATTGTTTCATAATCCAAATTTAAACACAGGAAATGCGCAATTGATAATTGCAACTCACAATACTTATCTGCTCAATGAAGAATTGTATCGAAAGGATCAAATCATTTTTACTGAAAAAAATTCTATCCAGTCCACCAAAGTTAAAAGTTTAAATGAATACAGAATTCGCCAGGATGCAAAATTTGAAAAGAGATATATTCATGATCGAGAGCTATCCCCAATTCCCAACTGGAATTTAAACGACGAAGATTTTTGGAATTAAAGTATGAAAAGATAGTGTAGAAGAATAGAATTTCTTCATCTTTCGTAACTCAAGTCAGAAATTTTATGTCTTATTTGCTCTAGTTCTGCTTCCTTGTTTTCGGGATATTTATGAGAATAAATTATTGGATCGTTAGTTATGTTGATTTCTTTTTCCTTATATATTTGATCAAGAATATAATCTGTCGCCTTTTGCGCCTGTGTACTAGCGTGTACGATAAATTTCTTATCATCCTTTAATTTCCCAAGCCAGCTTTTTATATAAGCCGCATTGTTTTCTAGTTTTTCAATTGGGATTCCGGAGTAGGATTTGAGATAACAAGCACCCATTTCAGCAGTTAGCTCTTCCCGTGCATATGACTGCGAACCAAAGCCGTTATTATTCATTACCTCAAGTCTGTTTAATCTGCTCGTGTGGCCACTGCTATGAACAAGCTCGTGGAAAAGTGTTCCGTAGTAACTTGAACTATCCACAAAGGATTTGGCTTCAGGTACATTGATGTAGTCTTCTACTGGGCTGTAGTATGCCCTATGTTCCGCGTGACGGATTTCCGGTTTGTTAGGCATATTTGCGATGATTTCTTCACAGATGGCAATTGGATCATTCTGCTTCTCAACTACTGATGGCAGTTTATCTTCAGGTATGCCTTCACATTGAGTGATATTGAAAACATTATAGTACTTTAAAAATGGAACTTGCACTTTCTCCTGACTTGCTCGGTCAATTTTTTCCTGCCAGTTCCAGAAAATAACGGGGCATGATTTCTCGCCTTGTTTTACTTTTCCACCGAGATCCTTTATCTGTTTGAATGTCAGAAAATGATTTTGAGCGTAGTGGAGCGAGGCAAGTAACATGACATTAATCCCTCGATAGGGCTTGCCGGAAATCAGGTTCTTAGGATGCCCTGAATTAGTCCAGGGTTGTCGCCATGGAATAACCCCTTCTTCTAAATGTTTAATGATCCTTTCATTGACGAGAGAGTAAACATCTTTGTGTTTTGAAATATATTGTGAGTTTTTCAATTGGATTTTAACGATTACGAGTAATGTTTCTTTCCCTTGAATTTTCTCGTGTAGAACCAAGTGTTTTGTTTCTATTTTCCGTAATTGATAATTCTTCAAGTTTTTCCTCAGTGAACCCAAGTCTGCTAAATCTGAATTTATAGTTGTTGTGTATGATTCCGGTAATCTTGCTGGATCGTTCATAGGTGTTTAAACCGGATTGCTTCAATAGTTTAAAGAATGAATCTTTTGACTTTGCTTTATTGAAACAGGTTTTAAGTAGAGAGGTAATTTTTTCTTTTTCAGTTTGCCTGCCTGTTCTTAACTTGACTTGATACTCTTTTTCGGATAATCGAGAATTGTTTTTTGTCCCATGCTTCACGACTGACTTTGAGAGTTCCGGATATTTTTCAATTTGAAATTGCTGAATCTTTTTTTTGAGCTTCAACAATTCGGCTTTTGATAATCTAAGTGACTTCCCTGTTTTGTACTCTATTCCCGAGGAACAGATATGTATGTGGTAGTGGTTTTTATCGAAATGTGGAACTGCTACATAGATTCCCCTTGGATTTCTTTTTTTGATGTACTCTCTGGCCATGCTTTCCATTTTAGCTAAGGTGATCTCTTTGCTATCGTCCTTGTGCCAGGATAGGATTTCGTGGGTTAGGTAAACACTATCCTTTCGTCTACGGAGTCTGTTTTCTTCATTAGCTCTGTACTGATGTTCCCATTCTTTGATACTATTGCCCTTTAGGTTGTGAGTAATTACGAAACTCTGCCTGTTCTTATCAAAGAGTCGTCCTGTATCATTCATCATATACTGAAGAATCTTACCGAAGGATGGTCTCTTATGTGATTTTATTTTGATAATCATGGATTATTGGAGGGTTTCTGAGAGTTTCATCTATTTGCTTCTCTAATCTTTCGATTCTCTTTTCAATTTCCTCTAGTCTTTGATCACGTTCCCAAAAATATTTTTCTCTTGGACGAATGATTGTTTTAATTTCATTCAGACAATCAGATAGTAAGATTTCTACTTCAGCAATTCTGATAGGGTCTGGGACGAGGAATCTTTGTTCGATATAAGCGAGAGCGGATTCACGGATAAAGCGAGTTATGGTACGTTTATGTCTTTTTGCAGCAAGTTTTATTCGGTCATACTCTCCATTCTTTTTTGAAAGAAGGATGGTATATTCGGGTTTTTCTTCCCTTGCCTTGCGCTTATATTCTAAATAGTATTTTTTGCGGTATTCACGCCTCACCGCTTTTATCTCACTTTCATTTCCCTTTTCAAGGACTCCGGATGACTCAAGGAATTGCCAGATTTTACTCTTATTCCTCTTCATTGTGATTTTGGTTTAAGGGTAAAATGGAAACAGCTTCGGTTGCCACACAATTGGTTAAATCAGGTGTTTGTAGCTCGCTATAGCTCCTAAGTCTTGGAATCCGATAATATGGCTTTAATCTAGTCAGTATTGGCTTATAATGCCCGCAAATGAGCAAGGCACTGGTGATTTTCATGGTTCGTATTTCGTCATTGGTCATCAGTGAACGAACGACCTTTTTCCCTTCTTTGTCCTGAAATTCAAATTTTCCAAGGATCTTTTCAAGCTCTTTCGTGGTTTCAAGAGACTGTCCAGTGAAGAATAGTTTGGCGAAGCAATTTGACTTGATTGCATTCGCATCAAATTGTCCGTAATTGTGAATGAGTTGATTGAAATCCTGAACAAGTAGCATGATGCCAGACCTGTGCTTGCGGACATTAGCCACTGCAAGAGGTAGAGTAGGAAGGTTAAGTGATCCGGTTTCATCTATCAGCAGGAAAATATCCAATTCATTATCCTTTGGAAACCGGCTGAGAATAAATGAAAAGAACTGTTCAAAGTAGATTGATGTGAGAACAGAATAGTATTTCTGATCCGCGATGGAATTCTGAATAAAGAGTGCAACAGGACGACTGCGAAAACTGGAAAAATCCAGTGTGTCTGTTGAGGTAACTTTAGCAATGTACTCATCGCTGAACTTCTGTAAGGCCGCTTTGCAGGTCGCTATGATGCCATTAATAACCTTTTCATCATATGCCAGGAAGGCCTTATATTCGGAGAAGAGTATTTCATCAGCGTATCGGCTAAAGAGTGCATCTACTCCCTTGGGATTCCCACCTAGTTGATTTAACAATTGTCTGGCATTAAAGAGATTTTGGAATTCCGCTCCTTGAGTTTTCAGTATGGTTATGATCATACTAAGTAGAGCAACGGCCTGTGTGTTCCAAAACGGATCTTTACCCTTTCCGCCAAAGGCATTCTCAACGAGCATCGAGGCGATCTTTTGAATATCAGAAGATGTCTTGGTGCGTGCCAGCGGATTATAACCAATGGAAATACTTGGGTTAGCAAAGTTTAAGACTTTAACATCATAACCTCTTAAGGATAATTGTCCTGAACTTTTTTCATACAATTCTCCCGATGGATCGTGGATGATAAAACTCGACTGCATAGTATAAAGCGAAGGGAGAAGCACAATGCTTGATTTTCCAACACCTGTACCACCGATAATCAATGCGTTTTGATAAGAGTTTTTAACTGACAGATTTCTTCGTCCGGTCAGACAAAAACCCGTAGCCCTTCGCGAGAGCAAAATACCGGAGGAAACAAACTGAGCATTATAGCTTTCGTTTTTCTTTGGAATACCCGAAATGGCTGTTTCAATAAATTCAAAAATGAATTTGAGAATTGCTTCCAGGGTATTTATTATGAACATGAATAGATTTTCAATGAGAGACATAGGATTTAGTTATTTAATAAGTTTCCTTAAATACCCATTTATTTGTCCGAGTAATACTTCAGTTAAGCGAAGGACTCCAAAAAGGGAGAGGAGCAATACTTTCCATATTGCCAGAAATATGAAGCGGATAATTCGCCAGAGTATATATTCCCAATCCCTTTTCAAAGCCTATAGATTTGCTCTAATGTACACTTGTGCTCCCTTCTGCCCGAACACATGCTTATAGAAGGTTGATACTATTTGGAACCTTGCATCCGATTCAATACTGTTTGGACGATAGATTAAATAAATCGATATGCCATTGAGTTCAGGTAGAATCCCTTTTTGTTCAAATCGTTTTAAGACAGAGTCCGGCTCATCAATCATTTCTTGGAGTAATTTGGCATCGTATAGTGACATACCAGGGTCGTTCTCCATCAGGTCGCTATAAATGAGCAAGAATTTCTTGTTCGCTTTAGTTTCCTTCAATAACTGAAGTGCATGAACAATTGGTATGTAAACCGAAGAATTGCGCTTACCGATTTCTGATTTCTTATCTAGAATTCCCTTGATTGATTTAATGAATTCATCTAAGTCTTTGGATCTTTCGAATTCGTTAGACGTGTAGAGTTTTTGCGATTTTAGAGTAATCTTAAGGGACTGATTCAAACTCACATTTGTCAGAGTTGAATAGCTGAATACTGCACCATCCCACTGGTTATTTTTAAAATCGAACAGTGATTCGATTTCCTCAAATTGGGGTTTAGCAACTTGTTCGTCGGTTATATCTTGAATTACCGATACCGCTGTTATTTCATTGGGCGTGTACCACTGAACAAGCAAGAATACTGAGAGCGCAATCAGAGTGCCGCCGATGAGGAGTCTATCTGTCATGATACAAATTTATTTGAGTTAGTGAATGTCATTTTTAATCTTTCGATATCGAGATCATTTATCTTTGAAGAGAAACAAGCCGGGATGCACCTGTCAGTTCTAAATAGCAGATTAGAGCTTTCAAAGATTCCAAGTGACTCCT
Organism: uncultured Bacteroidota bacterium; assembly: GCA_963775555.1. GTDB lineage: Bacteria > Bacteroidota > Bacteroidia > AKYH767-A > 2013-40CM-41-45 > QQVM01. The sequence goes on from CAVZJJ010000004.1 coordinate 563,561, forward strand.
TGTACATACCAATGACTTCATTGATTACATATTGAGAGTAGTAGTTGATTTGCATTCTTGCTTTGTTCCTTTCTAAGAGTTCAAGTTTGTTGGCTTCCTGTTCTTTCTGCATTGTTATGATCTCTTTTTTCCTGCGTTCGATATCCTTATACTTTTTTACCTTATCAGAATTTTCTTTTAATTCTTTCCATGTAGGAAGCAGAAAATACGATAGGAGTAGAGCCACAACGAAGAAGAACAGGTTGATGACCACAAAGTATACAGGCGATACATTCAATCCGTGTGCAGCCAAATATTGAGTCCTGAAGATGGCTAGAGCCGTAAAGACTACAATTACAAATCCAATGCTGGCAAGGATAATTATCCGGCGCATTAGTTTCGTACGAGTAGCTTTTAGCAGGAAAGGAATAAGGTGAGAAAAGGCAAAGACTGCCACCGAAATGGCAGTCGAGATTACAAATGCGAACATCAGATTTTCTCCGACAATCTGAAATGCTTTAGTATTGTAAACTATTTCGCCTATCGCAATAATTACCGAAATTAACACGGCCATTCTGGTGCGGGCATGAAGCACCTTTGGATTGAAATTTCCAAGTTCATACTGAATTCGTTGATTCTCGTTTTGCCTGTACTTTATTTCATCATCTAACCGTTTATCCTTGTCCTTCATATGTTCAATATCCATCCTAGCTTCTGGAAAGTGGGAATCGGGTTGAAGGAGTTTAAACACCTGCGCTGCCAGACGGTGATAACCATTTTTCAGGTCATTAGTATACGGTTCTAGGTTAGTTTCTGATGGTCCCGGCATGTTCCGCATGGCATGATGCTCACCGTTTTTTCGAGCAAGTGTTTTAAGTTCTTCATGCGTTGTTAGGGTCATGCTCTCCAGTACCGGGTCATGAGGACGGGTGAATTTTATCATTGAGTCTTTTTTCATTTTGATTGTTTTTAAGAATGGATTTTACAATTAGTATAAATTATAGTTCCCAATCATGATCTTCACGATCATCTTCTCCATTATCACGCAAATCTTCGAGTTCCTGTTCACGGCTTTGCGGCTTATCCTGCTCACGGGAACTTTTCTCCTTTGAGGTTGTGGCCGTCTTATTTTCAGCTTTGGCAACTTGTTTTTCAGGATCTTTTTTGCTCTGACTTCTTTTTTCTGGTTCGACTCTTCTTTCGGGCTGTTTAACTGGCTGAGTAGTTTGTTCAAGTGGCTGAACATTTTTGTCCTTGCTTTCAATTCGTCTTTGATAAGCTTGCTCCAAAAGTTCTTCCCTGTTATTGATAAATTCATTTTTCAATTGCCATACTTGCTCGTTTTTACCGATTACATTTCCGGCGTGATCAAAGGCTGTATACACATACTTTTTAATTTCCTCATTGTAATTTTTATGAATCTTGCCAATGTTGTTTCTGTATGAATCAACGATTGTGATAAAATGCCCTTCTTTAGTTGGTTTTTCGTATTCGACGAAAACGAGTTGGTTGAATTTTTGCTTTTCAGTTGTTTGAGTTTTCATAGTAGTTGGATTTTTTAAGTGTGAATAATTTGTTAAGGTTGCTTGGTGATTAAGCGTATTTTCGTTCTTTGGTATGTCGATCAAACGAGCATACCTTTCAAATTTTAGATCTACTGCATTAAAGTCAGTTGTAGGGGAGAAGATTTCTCTGCCTTGGGAATTGGTTGAGATGTATTTTGTCTCATCTCCATCAATCTCGGCATAGATATGGCCAATGAGTTCTCTGCTTCCATCCGGATTAAGACGACTTACAATGAAATGACCGTAATCAAGTGGTGCTTGTTGATAGTGGATAAGTTTTTTCTCCTGCTCTATTCGCACCTCTTTTTGGAATGGAGATATTATGCGTAGTGCCATGCTTTACATAGGGTTTGAGGGTGATTAGAAATTGCTGGAAAATAAAAGGCGCGGAGTGCTGTTTTGGAGTGCTGAAATGCATCCAAATGCACCCTAAAAGCTATGTAAAGGGCCTATTTCCGTTAAAATTTAGGGGTACCGACGGACTTAAAATCCTGTGGTCATTGCGACCGTGCGGGTTCGATTCCCGCCCCGGGTACTTTATCAGTGCAAGAAACAGAGCGAGTGAACAGTAAGACACTGTTCACTCGCTCTGTTTCTGACACTCACTCTAATTTTTTTCTGTTCACTGACTCTGTTTCTGATTCTCACACTAATTTTTTTCTGTTCACATAATCTGTTATTGATAATCGTACTCGCCGCCCAGCTTCTCTTACCAATCCGTCGAAACACACTCATAAACAGAAACTCAAAATCAATTCAAAATTATCAATCGATACATCGATTTCGTCCTGGCTTCAAGAAAAGTAATTATATAAGTTCCTGCAGGCAGCGACTTAGGGATCTCTACAAATGAGGGTGTCTCTGAATGAATGAACATTTCAGATATAATTAATTTGCCGTGAACATCATGAAGTGTCACTGATTTGAGCTTTTCAGCAGGTATGCAAAAGTGAAGCTTGCTCCCGGGGCAAATAGGATTCGGATAAATTTTATTATTCGGAAGTTCGTCATCGCTGATTCTGGTTAAAAGCGAATCAGAAATTCGAACCAGATAGCCTTCATATCCGTAACCGATGTAAGCTCTTCCTGCGATATATATTTTATTATTCAGAGTTAATGTTTCAACTGCCTCTAAGGATGAAACACCTGCAGAATAATCTGCCAAAGCCTGGCCAAGTGTATCACACCATTTAACTGTTCCTAAATAACCAGTCGTGAGATAATTCCCTGCATAATTAAGTTGCATTTGTTGATTCCAGAACGATGACTGGGGTTCTGCCCAAATTAAGTTGCCGGCTGTATCTGCCTTTATCAAAGTTGAACTTTCATTTAGACCCAGCAAATATCCTCCGGGTATTTCACACACTTCATCCACTTGTGAAAAAGATGAACCAATATTATATGTTTGTTGCCATAAAATTAATCCTGTTGTATCAATACAGGTGAGTTGGGGTTTTCGATTGACTAAAACAGAATCTTTTGACATTCCTCCAACAAGGATATTGCCATGCGATGTAATCACTCCTCCATGGTATTGAGGTGGGAATAAATCCGAAAGCCACTTGAGTTGTAATAAATTTCCATCCAGGTCAGTCTTGATAAAAATACAGGAGTTAGAATCATTTGAAGTACAATAAACATGACCAATAAGGTATAGGTTCGATTGAATTTCTATGAGGCCTGAAGGATTAAAAATAGTATCTAATGGTGGTAGATAAGGTATTTTCTGAAATAAAAAATTACCGGTCGAATCATAAAACATCAGCTTAGGAAAATCACTTGAACCCTGTAAACTTTGAAAATCAACCATTAAATAATTTCCATTGGATAGTTCCTTGATCATCTGTCCTTCACCAATTCCATTACTTGTTGAATCATCCCGGATAATCCTTTTAATATTCCCGTCCAGGTCGGTCTTAATAATGAAATAATCGTCAGAACCATTATGATACCAGGAAGCGCCTGTTAAAAGTAAGGAGCTGTCACTGGTAAGTTCAATATCATTGATGGTTGCATAATGCCGATTCAGAGCGGAAGAGTATCCATTCACAAAATCAACCTGTTGCGAAAAAGAAGTTTGATTGTCAAACAAAATCAGAAAAACAATCGCAGATAATAGCTTTGTCATGAGTAAAGAGCTTGTTATTCTATGGGTAACAACTAACCAAATCGGGAATGTTGGGTGTATGCCTGTGCTTATTCTGCACTTAGCAGAAAATCAATTGTAAATATAAGTATTAAAAACTTAGTATCAGTCAGAAAAATAAATTGTGCATACTTTCACAAAAACTTGTACCGGGACCTTTCAGGAGTTTCCGTACTGCGAAATAAAATCTTGAATCCACTATCGCGGACTATCGATGTGCATCCTGCCTGCGGCCGATGAAGAATGGCCGGAGTCCTTTTGAATTGAAATTTTTATTTAGCTAATAAAAATTGCTTAATTCCACAATTAATGTGTGACAGCCATCTTCAGTACACTCACTGCACCATTCGAATTTATAACGGTTACAAAATACAAGCCATTACTGAGGAATTTAGTGTCCATCATAAAATTTCTCGATTGTGAAACGTAGCTGCCCACGGTTTGACCACTTATGCTTATCACTGAAATTGTTCGATAAGATTCATCTTTGAAATTAATAAGACACCTTCCATCAGCAGGGTTGGGATATAAAAACGCCGTCTCTGCTTGGTCAATTTTATCATTGCTAAGATAGAAATCGATTGTGTTTGTAGTATAGTTTGTAAATATTGGCTGATTAAAATCAAAGTAAATCGAAGCCATATTTGCAATCTCTGAAAGATGCGACGCAGTAGCCAATGGCTTTATGCGAAAGACAACATATCCGTGACTGTTCAATTCATTTGTGGCAGAGTCCGGCAGCATGATGTTGTCGTAAGTAAATGTCAATATTCTATTGTCACAAGTCCAATTCATAGGGTGGCTTGATGCAATGATCTCGAGCGAAGAAATGTCAAGGAAAGCAGAAAGAGTATCGGTCACACGAATATTATATGCAGAAGCGTTACCTGTATTCTGAAAACGTATCGTATAAGTGAGTGCTGTATTTGGTTTTATATAGCCGGATGAACCCTCACCGGCCGGAGAAACGGATTTATCATTTGGATCAAAAGAATTGACAACAGGGAAACAAAATGTTTGTACATTATCAAGAGAATCTTCATCGGTGGCAACCGGCTCAAGCCGCATTTCTACACAAACAGGATCGCCAATTGAAAGTGCTGCTGAAACTTGTACTTGTATACAAAAAGTCCACTGTAATGCATTTGCACCGATGGGATATGTTACCGTTTGACCCGAAACCAGATATCCTATGCCCATAGTGTCCGGCAATGGAGTAAGGTTTGAATCAAAAACCAGTACTATCTGGCCACTTGGGGACACGCAGCGTCTATTGTTAAAAAAACCGCAGATGGTTCCTGTAAATCCCGGCCTCATCCTCCAACCTGTAAGATGACCGGTTAAATCAGATCCTGGTAAACACTCCAAACCAAAATCATTTCCTGAAGAAGGAGCTGTAGCAGATAGGGTACCTGAGAGAGGGCATGTAGGGGAATATCTCACATCATAACTTGCACCTGAATTTACGGTCAGATAGGATGTAGTGCCGATCGGTGCCATCAAAGAATAGTGGCCATTGGCATCAGTGCGACGCCATGAGTTAATAATATTGGAGTTGCTAAGATTTACTGGAACATTCGCTAGTCCTTCCCCGGAATCTGCGACACAATTACCGTTAAGATCGTTATAAACAATCCCGGTAATCAGATCACAATTACATTGTACGGCTGTCCAGGTGCATGCAAATCCACTATCAACTATGCTGATATCTGAGTGCCATACTATGAGCATATAGCCCGATGTGGCGACAACTGGAGGCGGAAGTGTTGAACCGGACCTGTTGAATATTTCCGGGCTGGAAGTAGTATTCCCATCATATACCTTAAATAAATCGAAGCCGTTCTCTGTGGCGAATTCTAAAAAAGTAAGGGTAATTATGGAAAAGTTTGCGGGAGCAATTAACAAAGAGCAATCTTCATTAACCTGGTAGGTACCGAACGGGCCGCCTGAATCGTATAATGTACCTGTCGAGTCTTGGGTCGAAGTTGCCGTACTACACATAGTATACGTTCCCTGAGAAAATGATTTTGTGTAACTAAACAGAATTACAACAAGTAGTAGTAGGGTATATTTTTTCATCGGTTAATGTTCTCAAATTTCAAATTGAAATATTAACCAAAAATATGTAAATTTCCTTGCCAAATCTATTTTTGATTATTTATCTTAACTTAATAATTTGCACAAATTAATAAGCATTGAACTGCTTGCCTCAGCTCCTAATTGATTAGACAAAATAATAATATTGTTAGTGCAGTAGCCCTTATTGCGGTTGAAAATTCAGTTTGACTGAGGAATTTGGGTAACTTGCTCAAACGCCATTCTTTTTCTCATGGATCGCGGACACTCCAACAAACTCATACTCTCACTTTTTTTGGCTTTTCTCTCTCTCTGTTACTTACACTAGCACTCAGTCTCATACTTTTTTTCTGTTCTCTCTCTCTGTTGCCCAAACTAAATTAAGATTTGAATTTTTATGGGACTTTTTTAGACCTAATGAATGGGTTTTAATTTCCTTATTGCTCTTTTCTAAAATTAAATTCTTCTTAGCGGGCTGATTTTGTATCTGAGAATGACCGAATCTCTGAAAGCTGCCCAACTTGTCTATTTCTGATACATGACTTGGGTTAAAGGCGTCCGGCAAGGGCAGATTACGATAGGAATTAAGGTAGATTTTTCATCGGTTTTATTGTAATTGTTCTTACCTTCGCCTTTTAAATTGTATTAATATCTTTTTTTTATCAATCCAATTCTCTCTCATCCTTAAATTCAAAAAAAACATGAAAAAAATTCTCTTTGGCTTTTCAGCTATTGCTCTAATCTCTTTCCTTTCCTGCAGCAGTGGGGGAGAAAAGAAAGCGGAAGAGTCGGCGGTAACCATTCCGGCTGATTCATCCATTATGATGATGGTACGATTCCCTGTTGCTGATTATTCAGCTTTTAATGCCATTTATCTCTCACACGATTCTTTACGGGATGCCTTTGGTATTTCCAAGTTTATGCTTGGAAGAGAGATGGAGGACTCCTCAAAAGTGATTGTGCTCGAAAAAATTGCTGATGTCGCTAGGGCAAAAGAATTTAGTACCTCACCTGTTTTGAAAGAGGGAATGGATCAGGCAGGTATCAGTGGGGCTCCTGCTTTCGATTATTTTAATGTCATTCGAAACGACAATTCGCCCATTGCTTTTAAAGACAGAGTGATGATAAAGCATCGTGTCAAAGATTTTGATGCCTGGTTGAAGGTTTATGATGCAGAAGGAATGGCTGCACGAGCTGAAAATGGTATGATAGACAGGGGCCTGGCTCGTGGGGCTGATGATCCGAATATAGTTTACATTGTATTTGCCATTTCTGATATGGCTAAAGCACAGGCCAGAAGCAGCTCACCTGAATTGCAAGCCAAAATGATGGAAGCCGGGGTTGAAGGTCCGCCTGAAATCGTGATGTACACAATACAAGATTAGTTGAATCTATTAAAAAAATCCCGGTAGCTCCGGGATTTTTTTTTGAATTGATTTCCCGGAAATCAATTCCTTCGAAATTCCTAACCTTGTCCAACGCTACTTTGCCTTTTTTAATTTATAGGATTAGTCATTTAGCACCAGAATGCTCAACAACAGAGGTTACCATTATTTAACTTACACTTTGTAAAAGTAGAAGGTATACCTTTATGCAGTGATTAGAATCCGCCTCTCAACGTTTACGGATTTACGAACTAAATGGATAATCCTATTAACTTAATAGAAGCGCTTCACATTATAATCCTGGTAGAAAAGCATTCTTGAAATTTTGTACCTGAACTTCGGTGCCCAGTAAAAAAAGCTTTGCATTCGGGAGCATGATGGTTTCCGGTGAAGGGTTGATAATATAATCCCCGTCAAAATTTTTGAAGCCAACAATATTGGCACCGGTACGGTTTCGGATTTCTAATTCCCTCATGGATTTATTCTGCATCTCGAGAGGGAGACTGCTCAGGAGAATCTCTTCAAGTCGTATGTCAAGATGACCTGTGATATGATCAATAAATTCCAACACATCCGGCTTGGTAACCAGAGCAGCCATATGTGTACCACCGATTTTATCCGGCATGATTACATTGTCTGCACCGGCCCGCTTTAGCTTGTGTTCAGAAGAGTCATCGGAAGCCCTGCTGATAATTTTCAGGGTGGAATTCTTATCGCGCGCAGTAAGTACGACAAAAACGTTGGCGGCATCATCCGGTAGTGCCGAAATCAGAGCCCGCGCATTTTCTAAACGGGCCTGCAACAATACTTCGTCTTTGGTGGCATCGCCGGAGATGTAGAGGATTCCATTTTCCCCACGAAGCTTTTTAATTATTTCCTCATTGGATTCGATCACCACATATTTAACATTGCCGGCTTTGAGTTGCTCGCAGGCTTGTTTCCCGTTGCGGCCATATCCGCAAACGATTACGTGGTCCTTTAACTTTAGAATTTCCTGGTTCACGCGATAGTATTTAAAATAGATTTGAAATTCACCTTCAATCACATACCTGGTGATTACTGAGATCGCATAGGCGAAAGTTCCAATGCTGAATATAATCAGGAAGGATGTGAATATTTTTCCGGCAGGATCCAGTTCGTGTACTTCCCTGTAACCTACAGTGGCAACCGTAATGACGGTCATAAAAACGGCATCAAGCAGACTGTAATGTTCTAAAAAATAGAAGCCTACTACCCCGGTAATTAATACGGTCAGTACCAGTGCCAGGGCATAATACAGTTTTTTAAAATACTGAAAATTGGTCCTGATATTTTGTGTCTGGAAGAAATGCATTGGATTCAAATGTACAAAGCAGAATGTATATCCTCGGGAATTGTTCAAAATTAAAAATCTTTCAAACGGTAAAATTCTTCTTTACAATCCCAGGGAATTTCCTTTAAGAAATGTATTATCCTTGAATGGGTTAGACCTGTCAGTTTAAACGCGAATTATCCATGGAAAAGCTTTTATTGAATCTGTTGTTGAACAGAGTAGCTGCCAACCTAATACTAAAAGGTAACAGTTTTGCAATTTCCAGATGACTATATTTGTTTACTAATTCGATCTTATAAATCATGTCCAGTCAAGGAACCATCAAACGTTATATCCTGGTCGTTGAGAAAATCAACGCTTCAAATTGTCCATCATTTTCTGAATTAAAGGATTATTTGCACCAGCATGGCTTTGAAATCTCCAGCCGGACTCTGCAGCGGGATATGGAACAAATACGACTTGAATTTGGAATTGAAATAAAATACGAAAGGGCCAGAAACGGTTATTTTCTTGATAAAGACTCCAGCATCGACCTGGATACTTTTCTCGGTTTTTTGGATACAGTGGCTACCGCAGATCTGCTGACAGAGAGTTTAAAAGAAAGCAAGACAACCATGCGTTATATTTCCTTTGAGTCGGAGGGAAGCTTTCAGGGAGTAGGCTTCCTGAAGGACATTCTATTCGCGATTAAAAACAAAAGGAAGATAGCTTTCATTCACCATAATTACCTGACAGGTACCCGTAAACAATACCAGATCAATCCATACCTTCTTAAAGAATACCAGAACCGTTGGTATGTGATTGGAAAAGTGGAAGGGAAGCATTACCGGACCTTCGGAATTGACCGTATCGAGGACCTCAAGATTACTACAGAAATATATAAATCGGGAAAGAACGAAGATCCATCTTTGCTTTTTGAAAACATTATTGGTTTGTCTTATTCTGATGGCAAAGTGGAGGAGGTGATCCTGTCTTTTCACCCGGTGCAGGGGAAATATGTAAAATCGCTGCCTCTGCACAAATCACAGCACATTCTCAAAGATGATTCAAAGGCACTTGTGATAGTACTGAAGGTGGTGCCTAATTTTGAATTACAGCAGAAAATACTGATGATGGGAGATGCCGTAAAAGTGATTAAACCCATCAAGCTTGCTAAAGAGATCAGGAGGTCCTTGACGCTTGCCTTGAAGCAATATTCTTAAAATTCTTGTTTTATTTTTCACTACGACATGCTTTGGCGTAGTGCTGCTGTAGTTTTGTGGTATAAAATCATAAAGCCATGAACAGCCACAAGAACAAAGGAGCAATGAATAGATCGATTCAGAACAGCCCCGAAAAGAATCCTTCGCTTATGTTGTCCCTGCAGCGGGACTCCCTTTTGCGAAACTATTACCTTGCACGAGAAGGCCGGAAGCAAAAACTGATCTTTATGGAGGAATATTCTTCTTTTGATAACCCGGATCATTATACAGTGTTTCAGTCCTGGGAGGATGCCCTCAGGGACTTGAGTAAATTTGAAGATTCCATCGATACCGGAAAAAGGTGGTGGAGTTACTGTCCCGGCTGGATGTATTTCAATCCTGCCTTTATCCACAAGGGGCTTAAACAGATTTTTAGTAAATTTATAGTCCAGTCCCTGGATGGTGTGGTGGATTCTGATGTGGCAAAGGAGGAGAAGGAGCGGTTCAATGTATGGGTGCAGACCTGCCTTCACAATCAGGACCAAAACTTCCTGACGAACTGAGGAGCCATTTGGGCCGGTTTCTTATAGGATCATAAGATGAATAGAACACTACAACTTGTCTTATTGCTTTTGCTGATCTGCTTTTCCTTTTCAGTCAGTGGCCAGGTGGTGTTTTTAACTCCATATAGAAACGATGCGGACACTGTTTTCTATGTTACAAAATACAGGAATGACGCAGACCTCATTGTTTATATCAGCAACTATAGAAGCGATGCACGTCAAAACAAGGGTATTTGGTACTATACTAAATACAGGAATGATGCGGACCTTGTACTCTATGAAACTTCCTATAAAAATGATGCTGACATCACTGTTTACTACACAAAATACAGAAGTGATGCCGGTTGGAAAAAGCGAAAATGAAAGCAATATAATTTCAATTAGTTTTTCCCTGCAATTCGTTTTAGCATATTCCTGAAAATAAAAAAATGAAAAGGGAGCATGCTGTACCAGTAATTTCTGCCTGCGACGCCGCGTGGACGAAAGGTAGCCGTTTGTTTCAGGAGACAACGGTGTTTGTTTTTTACGATGGAAAATTCGAGCCAGGCTTCGCCGGGAAGTTTCATCTCGGCAAACAAGAGCAATCGATGATTTTTTCGATCTGCCAGGAGTACTCTCCAAAAGTCCAATGCATCACCCGGCTGCAGGTCCACATTGCTTCGCCTGCCTCTTCTAAGGCCGACGCCTCCCACTAATTGATCTAAAATTCCGCGGAAGCGCCAGAGCAGGTCTGCATAATACCAGCCATTGCTTCCTCCAATACTAAAGAATCGTTGTGCGACTTCTTCAACTTTATCTTCCGGGATTTCTATCCACTTACGGTCCGTAAAGCAGCCGTCATTTGGCACCTGGATGTATTGATTTATATCCAGACGGTGGAGGTTTTTTCCTGCGGCATCTTTCCAGCTCGATACGACCATGTTTTGATCAATCGCCTGGAAAGCAAGTCGAATGGCTTCTTTGTAAGGGATCAAATCCTGGGGAAGAATAGCACGGACCAAATTCTCTTTACATACCACGTCATTTTTCATACTCTGTACCAATTGCCGGGCAATGATATAATTGGTTGAGGTAATGAGGTATAACCAGAGAGCCGAGAGGCGGGGCAAAGGCACGGGAAAAACAAGAATGTTCCTTTTATAGCCACGAACTTCAGCAAAACCTTTCAACATCTGCTTATAGGTAAGAATATCAGGTCCTCCAATTTCAAAAGTTTTATTGAAAGTTTGTTCATTGATAAGACATCCCTGCAGATAGTATATTACATTGCGTATCGAAATCGGCTGGCAGCGTGAATTCAACCATCTCGGAGCAATCATCACCGGTAATTTCTCCACCAAATCACGGATGATTTCAAATGAAGCACTGCCTGAGCCAACGATGATCCCTGCTTCAAAAATGGTATAAGGGATTCCGGAATTTTTTATGGAATCACTCACAATTTTCCGTGCTTCCAGATGTGGAGACAGGTCTGTTACATTGCTGATACCTCCTAAATAGATTACTTGTTTTACCTGTGTAATTTCGGCTGCCTTCAAAAAACATTCAACAGAAGTTTTTTCATTTACTTTCAACGAAGCAAAGTCATCTCTCAGCGAATGAATCAGGTAATAAGCAACATCGAATTGTTGTCCGGAGAAAACCTCTATTGTTTTTTCCGGTTGTAGAAAATCAAACTCCAGAATTGTAATTTTTTTTAACAAATCAGGAGATGGCTGAAAGCGATGCCAGTCTCTTACGACGCAGGTAACGCTGTGCCCTGCCTCAACAAGCAAGGGCAGCAATCTCCTGCTGATGTATCCGTTTGCTCCTGTTAATAAGATGCGCATGTGGCTGAACTTAGTGATAGCAATGAACTGTGCTGCACATTTGATAGTTTCATTTCTCAAAGCCAGACTGGATGAATATTTGGCTACTGCCTAATATACAAAATAAATAGATGATCTCTTTTTATCAGAATGCTTTCCTTACTCTGTTCAAATGCAAAGGCATCATGCCCGAATCTTCCGGATGTATGGATTTACATTAAGATACCTCGTATTTTACTCCTCTCGTTTGGAGGTAAGTCAGTATTTTTTTGAAACAAGTTTCATCTTCACCAACATATTCCGGCGGACTGATTCCGATGCGGGTATAGTTGTTTTCCAACACCAATCGTGCGACGGCGGTGCAGGTATAACCTGTGCTGCGCGACATGGAGGATGTATTCGTTTTTTTATCATAGCGGTCAAAAAGGGTATAGACATAGGTTTTTGACATCCCATTTTCAAGTCCATTTACTGTTACCCGCATGAGTGTGAATTCGTCTTCGCCTTCTTCCAGTTTCCATAGCGGGAACAAGAGTTGTGAGCTTACATCAATGGGTCTTACTTCGACACCTTTCACCATGATCGGGTCTTCATTGAAGAATCCGCTTTCACGCAGCACTTTCATATAATTGATATGGCCGGGATAGCGCAAAGTTCTTTCGGTCATATTTGGAATCTTAATGGTGTGAATCAGGCTTCGTAGGCCATCTGTATTAAATGCTTCGAGTACTCCAACTTGTGGAAATTCTATAAGCTCAGGTTCGCTTAGTGCAGGCATCGTAATTAATTTTCCGTTTCGTACAAAACGAGCAGGTCGGGTATATTCAGCGATCACATCAATAGGCGAGAAGGGAGCTTTGTATTCGTAGGGCCATTTGCGTTCAAAAGGCAAGCCACCAACGAGGCACTCAAAAGATTGTACTTCCATCCTTTTGTGATGATAGCCAAGGATGATATTGTCCATGCCGGGTGCCACTCCACAATCCATCACAGCGACGACACCTTTTTTTCTGGCGGCATCATCCAGGAGAAAAATGTCCTCGTTAAAAAAAGAGATATCGACGATGTTTTTGCCGGCATTAATCACCGTTTTTACCATTTCAAAGCCCATGAATCCGGGGACAGCACCAATCACCAGGTCAGCCTCGCGGACAAGGAATTCAATGACTGTCGGATCACTAAGATCTGCAATAACTGTCTGGATGGGAAAAGAATTCGAGAGCTCTTTCAGGTTTTGCTCGCTGAGATCAGCAGAAGTTACCTTGTAATCCTGACATAAATCAATGGCCATGGCTTTTCCAACGCGACCTGCTCCCAGAATAATGACTTTTTTCATGCGCAGATAATTAGTGTTTTTTCCTGAAAATCTTTTGATTTCGATCCTGAATGCGAATCTCGTCATTCCGTAAGGGATTCACAAATGGTCTGCACAGCCTTGCTTTGAGGGAAATCTAAAAGCTTGTCCGGAAAAATAGTGATCCCGGTCATATTCAGAGATATTCTTTTTCAGCAGATTTGAGGTCAAATTCTCATGATGAAAAAGGTGGAATTACTGGCCCCTGCAGGTTCTTTTGAATCCCTGAGGGCCGCATTACAGGCGGGAGCAGATGCAGTCTATTTTGGCATAGAACAATTGAATATGCGGGCACGTTCTACGAATAATTTTACTGTGAAGGACCTTGCGGAAATCAGTAAAATTTGCTCGGATCAAAATGTGCGAACCTACCTTACTCTCAATACAATCATCTATGATCATGATATCTCATTGATGAAGCAAATAATTCAGCTGGCCAAAGAAAATCACATCGATGCCATAATTGCCGGTGACCAGGCTGTCTTATCGATCGCAAAAAAGGCAGGGATGCCGGTACATATTTCGACTCAGGCAAATGTTAGCAATATTGAAAGCGTAATGTTCTACTCCGCTTTTGCTGATACTATTGTACTTGCCAGAGAGCTAAGTCTGAAACAAATTTCGGATATTGTAAAGCAAATTAAACGACATCAAATCAAAGGGCCTTCCGGAGAGCTGGTAAAGGTAGAAGTGTTCGCGCACGGGGCATTGTGCATGGCTGTTTCCGGGAAATGTTACATGAGTCTGCATTCTCATTATGCTTCAGCAAACCGGGGAGCTTGCATTCAAAATTGCAGAAGAACTTATATTGTCAAGGATAAGGAAGAGGATATAGAGTTCGAGGTGGATAATGAATACATCATGTCTTCAAAAGACTTGTGTACTATTGATTTCCTGGACAAGATAATAGATACGGGTGTGAGTATATTGAAAATTGAGGGAAGGGGCCGTGCGGCAGATTATGTTTATACTACTGTAAAATGTTACCGGGAAGCCATTGAAGCAGTAAAAACGGGCAGTTACAAGGATAAAAATAAAATTGCAGCCTGGAAGCAGGAATTATCCACCGTATTTAACCGTGGATTCTGGGGTGGATATTATCTTGGAAAAACAATGGGGGAGTGGTCGGAGGAATATGGTTCGAAAGCAAGCGCAAAAAAAGTATATATTGGCAAAGGAATTAAATATTACAGTCAGAAGAAAATAGGGGAGTTTAAACTGGAAGCGCACAAACTCTCCACCGGTGACGACATTTTAATCACCGGTCCGACTACAGGGATCATTCAGACCTCGGTAGCTGAGTTGCGTTTGCAGGATGCTCCGGTGGACATAGTAAAGAAAGGCGATACATTTTCAATTCCATTGAATGAAAAGATTCGCCCGTCGGACAAATTGTATAAAGTAATCAAGTTGCATGATTCGGATCGAACAACAGAGGAATAAATGTATAGGTTGTTTTGCTTGTGTGGAAGCTTCGTATTCAAGATGGAGAATGTCCCGAAAAGACGGGAAAAGTACTCTGGTGGGAGGAACCGAAAATAATGGGATCTTTTCAGTTGTAGCAGGCGATGATGAATATGACGATAATAAAAAAGCGGAAAAAAATTGCCCGGTCAATATCATCAAAGTAACCAAAATCTGAGTCTCTGTCCTCCAATAGGAAGTATGTAGTGCGACAACTCATTCTGCCGTAGCTGTTACGGACTTGTTACCCCAACTTTGCTTCTCTTCATCTTTCAAATATAATAAAACCGTCGAAGCAGTCTGGGGTTTTAGGTAATGAGGCCAAAAATAGTTGGTGGATTCTAAATAATTTATTAATATTCTTCTGCCCGCACGGTGGAATGTTGTGTGAAAGCCTATGCGCAAGATCATTCCGCCCTTGGAAGAACTTATCGATTCAGTAATGGCATTAAAATCATTTACCCCGGTCGGGAATGTTGTGTGAAAGCTCATTCTGCCGAGCAGGGCAACGATTTTTTGCAAGTCCTTCGCAGTGTTGGCATCCTCCCCAACAGGAACCTTTATTCCTTCACCACCTTCCAGGATCTCATCCTGCCCTGGCATTCGATGCGAAGCAAATACAGACCGCCCGGAAGTTGCTGCGTTTGCAAATCAATGTCAGCTCCCTGAAAGTGTTGCTTCAGGACCTCTCGTCCGGTACAATCAAGAAGTGACAACTTCCCATCGGAAGCTCCGGGATTGGTCAATCGTAGACGGGAAGAAAAGGGGTTGGGAAAAGGTCTGATCGCAGCAGAAGAAATATCCGGTATGTCATTATACAAAACAGCATAGTCTAAGGACGTTCCACAGGAATTGTTATGTTTTTTGTAGTACATCAAATCGAAGAAATCCTGGTGGGTAAACTGGGAGTCAAAATTATAGTGGCTGACTTCGCCAAGGCCTTCCGCAAAGGTTGCATTGAATTGAATGCAGCCGCCACATCCTCCCACGTCCAGGTTTACACAATTCCCAACACTCAATTGCACACAGTTCTGAAAACTAACAGCCATGCGATTTTCACACGAATAGGAATGCCAGTTTTGATATGTATTACCATATACAAGATAGGGCAGCGAATTAAAGACTTGCGAACAATCCCAGGTATCAAAGCCAATGGTCATGCTGATGGTTGCCGTATCAAATTGTTCAGAATGAACCATCCAGCCATCGGTTATAAACAGGCTGGAATCAAAAAAGGTGTATTCAACACTTAATGGCTGAACAACCTTTGACAAGACTATTCGCTTTGTGTAATCCCAATGGCCATAGTTCTGTGTAAACCAGTTGTGCCTGAAATGAAAAATATCACCAACATCATAGTTGTAAATAGCTTCAGGCAACGGTCTCCTGCGGCCAGCCTGCAGAGCACTGTCGCTCCCGATGAGTTGATACATTCGGCTGCTGTCGGGAAAATTTCGTAGGTAAGGAAAACGATACAGCCCAAATTGTTCGCTGATTTCAAAGTAAAGAGAATTGACGGAATGTGAAAGTTGATTATTCAGACTATCTTCCATTTGGAGGGAAATATGTTTCACAGTATCGACAAAACCCAAAACTGTATCTGGGGTATTCGCAACAACTTGCGCTCTGATATGATTCCCATTGGAGAAGTTGGTCAGGATCCATTGATCGCCCGGCTGTGAAATTGTTTGCAAGGCCAGTGAATCGCCCCTGCCACTGAGAATATAACTCAACGGTCCCTGTTTAACATAGATCTGGGATCCGAAGCAATCGAGACGTGTAAAACAGTAGTACCCGTTCATTACAGGATGGCTCAAAGCCGAATCATCGAGGTGCGTATAATTCTTCAAGACCGTATCGCTGCCAAGCACCATTACGAAATCAGGTTTGTAGACACTGCAGTTCCCCTGCGCATCGGCGTACAAAGCAATCCTGTTGGAATACATCAACTGATATGTTTGTCCGTATGAAATCAAAGAACCCGCCAGCAAACAATACACGAATATGAGTTTCTTCATCGGGAGATGAGGCACCAAGAACAAGATCAAACATATCTGAGCATTTTTGGAAAACAGTTGTGTAAGGATTCGTACCTGTAAATGTTGTTATTCTTTCGCTCCCTGCAAATTTTTTAACGGACCAATTCGCATAGTTCACCACTGAATGCATCCATGTGCGCCAATCCGGGGGAAAACTACAGTGAATCCATTGGTGCATTTATCTAAATAAATACTTTTGACTCACCGGACAATCCGTTTTCTCGCTATGAGCATTAACGGATAAATTACCAGTCCTATTTCGGAGATTCACACTCCGGTGTGAATATACTTTGTCTTAATGAAGAATCATTAAGCGGTTATAAAAAACTTCCTTACCTGATTTTGTTTTTAGCAAATAAAAACCCTCGCTGAGATGAGACACATCCAGTTTCCACACATCGCCAAATTTCCCATAGGGAAGGCTTAAAGATTTCCCATCCAACGAAAAGAGTTGCAACGTTCTTATTTCCTGGTCCGGCTTATTTTCTTTCACACTAATGACATCGCTGGCCGGATTCGGCCACACTTGTAACGTCTCTTCAGGTGGTATTTCATCAAGTGTCGTGTACAATGTACAATAATCTCCATTCGGATGTTGTACCGGAAATTGCAAAGGCCCTGTATATGGAACGGGGTTCTGACTCAAGCTCACCGGGATCATATTCATAGAATACATACCCAGCTGAGCAGGTTGATAAATAAAATCACCAGGAACGTCCGGCCCCATGCAACTATTGCTGAGAGAAGAATCGAAATCCATAGTGTAAATTGCATAGCCCGGATCAAGCCGTACCTGTGCCTTCAACTGATTTTCGAGAAAATAAATTTGGGTAAAATATCCGATATCAGGTGGAAAGGATATCCATTTGTGATCAGCTATCATATTTCCCGATGAGTCAAGTATAGAAGCAAAAAACCTTTTTTGGTATCCTGTCGGTGTCACGGAATCATAGGTGCACAGTAAATAAACAGTGCCCGAGGAATCGCTCGCGGTCACAGTGTTATAAATAATCAGATCAGCCGTCGTATCAGTATCCAGTATGGTTTTTGTCCAAAGCAAGGAACCGTCTTTTGATATACGCGAAAGCAGCGTGGAACTTTCGTTCATATTCATATTTACAGAGGAAAATACCAGGATATATCCTGAATCGGGCATACTGGAACAATAATTAAAATTGCCATAACCGGGCAAAACAAAAGAAGGACTTAAGAATGCCGGATCTATCAGGCCAAGGCTATCTGTCTTTAACAGACAACAATGGGTCGTATCATAGGTGTTGCCAAAAGAACAGACGATCCAGGCTCCCTTTTCCGCATTGTCAAAAAGTGTAACATGTCGTACACCGGTGTTGTACAACCATGCCACATGTGAATCAAGCAGGTTTCCGAGAGTATCAAACACAAATGTTGCTAAAAAATAATCGCCGGGCGTTCCATACGGATTCCCTTGTAATCCCAGCACGATTATTCTGTCTGCGGACAGCGTATAACCATAGATACGGTGATAATCAGGACTGACAACAAAAGGCGCTGAGAAATTCCAACACCAAAGTGTAGTCCCTGTTGAATCCATTTTATAAAAAAGGGTATCTGTAAATCCATACGAATTTGCATTCACACTTTCAGGTGAAATTTTGGACAAGCCAAATTGTTGTGCAGATGAAGTCGATAAAAAATGCAGCAGGAAAAGCGAAATCGCACACAGTATTTTTAGTAAAAAATAATTCATAGCTGAAACTTGAGAATCTGGCAAACGAATATACCTATTTTCTGTCATACTTTGTTTTTTTTCGCAGTCATTTCTATAGAACTCACCCCGGTCGGAATGTTGTGTGAAAGCCCGTGCGAAAGGTCATTCCGCCCTTGCAAGAAATTATCGATTCAGCACAGGCATTAAAATCATTTACCCCGCTCGGTGAATGTTGTGTGAAAGCCCTTGCGCAAGCTCATTCTGCCGTAGCAATAACCCCTGTTCTAGTTTTTATTTAAGATGAAGGTAGAAATAAAAAGGCTCATTGTCCATTTCTAAAAAGGCATTACCCTAAGAACTCACGGGCTCCTTGCAGGATGACAGTTTCACTTTGTGGGAGATGTCGTCCCGCTCACCGCCGACCAAGGGTGTTGCTTAAATAATTGTTGATTTCAGCGCTGAGCGGGACGAATATGTGGAGATTCAGACAAATTTCAAAAATCTAATTTGATTTGTAGATATAAAAAAAATGGCGCAACCGTCTGCGAAACGGTTACGCCTTTTCAATGAGAAAAAAAATGAAAATGGGTTTAATGAATAAGTGTGTTTGGATTAGTCAAAATAGCTAGCTCTGCTATTAGTCTACAACAAAGCTGGTAAACAAATCCTTTGTGGTCAATGTGGTTTCGGGGGTATATGCATGTGGTTTCGGTGGTATTTTATTTTCGTTTATTACGTGTTTTGTATGCGGTTTTGGGGGAATTTACTTGCCTGCTCTCTTCTAACTCTGTCATTATATGTCCGGGTATCAATTTGTTAGATTTAAATACAGATCCTTCATAATTATTGACACAGTCCGGATCCCTTGTTCATCTTGACAAAAGTGTCCGCTTGCTCTAAATTAGCAGGTCTTTATTCATCCTGTATGCCGCGCAGCAGGGGAAACAATAGTTGAACTGGAGCATAAGGGAGGGGAGCGCAGGTACAATTATTTACGGCCAGGATGTTTTCTACATAGATCTCAATCACTAATTTAAAAATCAAATTATGTCTTTTACCGGAAATGAAGTTCACAATATTAGTTTTGAAGATGCAGCAAAACTGACCAAACTATACAGAGATCAAATGAACGAAGAGGACAGAAAAGGTGGTTTCTTTGGCCGAAAAGCTATTTTAGCCCTTCTTGACCAAAAAGGATGTGTCGGTATCCGCTATTACTATGGCCTGGATGAAAATGACAAGCAGGTATTGGTCATTGTGGGTGCTGACAGTGATGAAAATGATCTGATCGGGGAGGATTATCTTGCTATGGAGATGTCAATTCCCTGTCCCAATCACTGTGGTGAAGAAAACATTCTGAATCACTGAGTCGGATTCTATAAATTGCAGAGCGTCTATTTAGATGTCTGACCCACACCACACTTCCGATTCGGCTTGTGTTTTATTGTGTTTCTTTGCGTCTCTTCGTGTACCCATTTAAGTTTTCATTTTACCTGTTTGGAATCAGAGCTTGCATGAACAAAATTTGAATCTGTCGAAAACTCTATAGCACTGTCGGCTCAAGTTGGGGAATCGCTAATTAAACTGAATAGTTTAATTTATTGTTCTTAGCATTTCCATGCATCTCAAAAAAACATCCATATCTTGCTTCTAAAATGAACGCCATACTTGATTTGTGCTCTTCATTCTCAATTTGTGTTCCACTTATATTTGGCTTAATCCTATTTAAAAAGCTAAGCAAGGTGATGAAAATTTTAGTGCTTTTATTCTTTGTTGGTGCGCTTGCAGAAGCCGGTAATTACATTTTCCGGTATTTGTTTTCCAATAATCTTTGGATCATCAATGTTTTCAGTCTATTTGAAGCCATAGTACTCTTTTATATTTTAAGAGAATGGCAGTACAAAAAGTGGGTTAAAAATGTATCCATAGTGCTGTTTGTGATTTATTTATTATTTTGGATATACTCAACATGCATATCAGGAAGTTTTTTCGAATTTAATGACATGGAAAAAACGATAAAGGCAATTTTCCTCATTTTTCTTTCGATCTATCCTATGATCGGATTTAGCCTGGATGACAAGTTGCCTGTCTATCAAAACTACAAATTCTGGATTTGTTCCGCGTTATTATTGTACTTTTCCGTCTCCGTGGTATTGTTTAGTACCGCGAGCCTTGCGATTGACAATACAAAGGCCAATGAGTACACATGGAAAATCCATTCCTACATCAATATATTTAGTAATTTTATTTTTGCCTATGGCTTCTTATGGTACTCTCGAAAGATGACCTGATGTTTTTGGTTGGGGTGGTTGCCATCACCATCTTTATTCTGATTGCGTTTTTTATTTCGCTCATCATCATCAATTCAAAGCGCCGGCAACAGAGTGAAATAGAAAAGCTGAATGCGATTATCGCCGCGGAGGATACCGAAAGAACCCGGATAGCGAAAGATATGCACGATGATCTTGGCCCGTTGCTTTCCGGCATCAAATTGCAGATTAATTTACTCTCCGGAAATTCATCTCCCGATCAGATCGAAACAGCACTTTCCCAGACCTCTTTGCAGCTTGATAATGCCATTGACAATATTCGCTACATCGTTCGTAATCTAATGCCTCCCGGGCTCCAAAAGCACGGACTTATTAAGTGTATATTGGATTTTCAGTTTATTGTTTCGAAAAGCAAGAACACGCGATTTGAATTTACCCATACAGGGATGGAAAACAGATTTAATGAAGCGGCAGAGCTGAATATTTTTCGTGTCATTCATGAACTTATCAATAATTCTCTCAAGCACTCCGATTGTTCGCAGATAAATCTTGATATGAATCTAGCCGACGGTATATTGAGAATTTACTACACAGATAACGGCAAAACTATGACATCAAATCCTATGAGGATTGGTATGGGTTTGCAGAATATAGAATCAAGAGTGAATCTGTTTGACGGTTCCCTCACCAAACCCCTTGATTTCACGGAAGGGGCTAAGTACAGCATTGAATTTAATGTAAAAAAACTGTTCTAATGAATGGCTATCCCAGGTTGAAAATAATAATTGCCGATGATCATAATTTTTTTCGTTCAGGCTTTGAGGCTGTACTTAAAAGTTTACGTTATGTCGAAACGATCACTCAGGCAGAAAATGGCAATAAATTGATCGACCTCCTGGAAAAAGGACATTACGACCTTGCCTTTGTTGACATTTCCATGCCGGAATTAAATGGTATTGAGGCCACAGAAATTATTTCAAAACGATTTCCGAAGGTGAAGATTATCGCGCTTTCTATGCACGATGATAAAGAGAATATTTTGGAAATGCTTAATAAAGGAGCAAAGGGATATATCCTGAAAAATACCGACAAGGCGGAAATTGATGATGCAATTAAAGAAGTAATTTCAGGGAATCAGTATTTTTCCAATGAAGTATCAGGAGTGCTGTACCAGGAACTAAAACAAAAATCAGAGTCTGCTACCCGTAAATCTGACGCCGAGGCATTAAGCAAAGAGCGTTTACGCGAAGTTATTTTTCTCCTGTGCCATGAATTTGGCAATCAGGAAATAGGTGAAATCCTTTTTTTATCTACCCGAACTATTGAGTCGTATCGAAAGGATGCCATCCATAAAATTGGTTGTAAAGGTATTGTCGGTCTGATTAAATATGGTATTGAAACCGGCTTGTATAAAGACGCAGGTCTGTTGGAGAAATTCAAAGTTGTATTAATGAGAAATCCGGACGAGTAAAATTTGCCTGAGTACTCAATCTTTTTTAGTCCAAATAGCTTTGGATTGGCAAATTGTTCAAAGTGAAAAATGTCACCATTCGGTCCTGATTAGCTATTTTTGTTTAAATGCCTTACAAAGCAAGGTCAGGACAACGAATTTGGGTACTTTCGCAGTCTGTAAGGAGATTGAATCAAGAAATTATGTTCACCGGTCTGTGAATGTTTTCGCTTGAATTCTTCAGGAGGATGAAATATATATGGTTAGTGTAATTCATTTTGAACGAAATGATAGAGATAGGCAAGTACAATGAACTGGAAGTGTTTAGCAAGACGGATATCGGATTGTATCTGGGTGATGGCAAAGAAAATGTATTGCTTCCCGGAAAGTATGTGGTCGCCGGCACCGAAGTAGGTGATCGGGTGAATGTGTTTGTCTACCTGGATAACGAAGATCGTCCGGTTGCTACTAGCTTAAAGCCCCATGTCTGTCTGGATGAATTTGCTTTTCTCACTGTTAAAGAAGTGAATGAGCATGGTGCATTCCTCGACTGGGGTATTGCCAGGGATCTTTTTGTGCCCTATGCTGAGCAAAGAAGACCTCTTGAAAAAGGTGAAAAAATCCTTGTACATGTTTTTAAGGATGAATTCTCCGGTCGCCTTGCCGCTACCACAAAATGGAATAAATTCCTGGAGGATGCCTCTGATTTAAAGGCCGGCGAAGAGGTTCAACTTCTTATTGCGGAAAAAACGGATCTCGGTTTCCGGGCGATTATCAATAACAGCATGGAAGGGATGTTGTTTCACAATGAGATCTTCGAAGAGTTGAAAACGGGTGAAATCAAAAGGGGTTATGTGAAGCTTGTACGTCCCGATGGAAAGGTGGATCTGCGGCTTCAGCAGGAAGGCTATAAACATATCGAAGAAGCAAAATACATCGTATTGCAGCACCTGCAGAAGAATGCAGGAATTTTGCCTTTAGGCGATAAAAGTTCTGCGGAGGAGATTTACCAGACATTGAAAATTAGTAAGAAGGCCTTTAAACGAACCATCGGCGGCTTGTTCAAGGATCGCCTGATCAATATTTCTGATTTTGAAATAAAGCTGCTCGAAAAGTCTGCTTAATCTGGTTTTGTAAAATCCGGGAATCATCCAGTGGCTGCGGATTTCCGAACTAAATAGTTAAGCCTGTTTTTTTTACCACGGAGAGACAGAGACCATGTAGCTTCATAGAGATTTATTGTATGATCTTCCTGATACTTATAGGAGTATAAATTAAGCTGTGTGAATTGGCTTTCTGATAAATTAGTACTTCCATATTTCAGAAATTTAAGAACGCTCTATCAATTTGTTGGAGGGCTCGGGAAAAGTATATCCCGCAAAACGACCTCCTGTAGCTTTCTTGCCTTGAGACCTTATCAATAAATGCATTCACTTCCTTTCTCTTTGGTTCAATGCAGATGTACATATGCGATGGATCTGACCAGGCTAAGGATTGCCGGGTTAAGCATTGAATGAACTAATGTGCTTTTTTCTTAACTTGGCTTCCCCTATGAGCCGGTGCCGGAAATTTTCCTTGTTTTTTCTTCTATGCCTGACCGGGCTTTTACAGAACAGCTTTTCCGCCTTTTCACAGGATCGTATCATCAAGACAAATAATGATACCATCATGTCAACGGTGATCGAAATGACTTCCAACAAAATCAGATTTCGACGATATGGAATGAAGAACGGGCCGATACTTGAAATTTACAAAAACCAGGTAAGTAAAATCCTATACGAGAACGGCTCCGAACTCGAAATCATCTATGATATATATTATGTTGACCCTGAAATGATGATTCATGTTCCCAAAAATGTCGTGAAGATTGATTTTCTTTCTCCACTCTTCAATCAATTCACATTCGGATATGAACGTGCAATCCGACTTGGAGTAAACCTGGATGTAAAAGCTGGTATTATTGGTTTCAGGATTTCAGAAGGACTGGAATATGCCGAAGGATTTTTAGTTAAGGCAGGAGTAAAGTTTATCTGGACTACTGAGAGTATTTTGCGCGGATTGACCTATAAACATCCAATGAATGGTAAGTATCTAAAACCCGAGTTGATCTATAATCAGTTTGACACCTTTGGCGAGAAGGGGAAAATCACCTATAATAATTATGCCTTCTGCGTGAATTTCGGCAACCAGTATATCCTGTGGAACAGGTTTACTCTGGATTATTATGCCGGCCTTGGCTATGCTTACCAAAAATCGAATTACGATGCCACTTCCAGCTACGACAGAAATGATGTTGAGCTAAATTATAACCACTCACATTTTTATTTTGGAAAAAAATTCCCTCTTGCTTTGAATGGAGGTCTTACAGCCGGAATGGTTTTTTAACGAGGGGGGCGGTACTTTTAATTTAATTCCTTAAAACGTAGAATGCGTTCAACGCTCGAATGTTCAAAAACGCTGCCCAAAAACATTACCTCGCAAGCGTTACATGTCCGATTAAGCGGTGGTCATTACCCTTAAAATCCACCACATCCAACACCCATTCATATACATCGGCCTGGCATTGATTTCCATTCCCGTAATACGTGCCATCCCATGGTATATATCGGTTATTTGAATGATAAATTTTCTTTCCCCATCGGTCCAATATCCAAAGACTGAAATCTGTATATCCGATACCTTTAGCAATGAATGTGTCGTTCACTCCGTCGCCATTAGGCGTAAATACATTCGGAACATAAATAATAAATTCCATCTCAACACGTAATGTGTTGTAAAGTGTATCAGCACATCCCCCTGAGCTGTGAACGATCTGCCGGATAACATAAGTGCCCGAATCCAGGTATTCATGTACAGGATTGGGTTCAAAGGAGGTGGGACTTCCATCCCCAAAATCCCATTCCCAGTAAACGGCATCTGTACTTTCATCACTGAAACTAATTCCGGGATTGCTAATTGTAATTTCGGTAGATGATTGCGAGAACCCGGCAGAAGGAAATCCAAAGACATTTACGACACGAGGGACACTGAGAGTAGCGGTACAACCTTCCGGACTCACAATGGTAAGGGAAACATTGTAAACACCGGGTTGGGTATAGAGATGTGTGGGTTCAATTTCAGTAGAGCTGCTTTGGTCGCCAAGATTCCAGAAATAATTTGAGCCTGCAGGCGCGACAGAATAATTATTGAATATTGCATTCACAGGTGCACAGCCATGTATTTCATTGGGAAGAAATGCAACCTCGGGAAGGGGATAAACGGAGATTTGAACAGAATCATATGCAGGCGGGGTTCCGCAATCATCCGTCACCATCACTACAAAAGTTGAATCGTTTACAGGAGAAACGGAATTTGAACTTCCACTGATTGCTCCCTGGTTCCAGGAATAATTATAGGGTCCTCCATTTCCACCCGATGCCAATGCAGAAATCTGAGCAGGGTCTCCTTCACAGATCACCAACTGATTCGATGCTACAACAGCCAGCGGAGGGTTTACGTTAACGGTGATCGCTTGAGTGCCGGCATTACATCCATTGGCATCCATTACCTGCACGGAATACAGAGTAGTGATTTGAGGAGATACGAGATGCGAAGAATCAGTTTCTCCGGTGTTCCAAGAATAAAAATAAGGCGAAGTACCTCCTGAGGCTGCAGCTCCGATTGTAGTTGACTGCCCGATACAGAGTGTGCTTTGAGGGCTCACAGAGAATGCCAATGCAGGTGGCTCATGGATGGTTGTTGATGCTAATGCCGTACATGCATGTGAATCTGTTACTGTAACTGTATAGGTTCCCTGACTGAGTCCCTGACAATTTGCTGCAGTTCCTCCTCCCGGCGACCAGGAATAGGTATAACCAGGAGAACCTCCTGTGATGGCTGCCGTTGCACTTCCATTTGTATCACTATGACATAATAAATCCACGGAGGAGACGATTAGATTCAATGCAGAAGGTTGGGACACAGTTGTGGAAACACTTTGGGTGCATCCTTGGGCGTCAGTCACAATAACAGCATAATTTCCTGCCACAACATTTAAACTATTTCTGCTGCTCGAAACAGCAGGTTGCCAGGAATAGTAATAAGGTTGCACACCACCCAAAACATCAACCGTAACTGTCCCATCGCTCAATCCAAAACAAGAGACGTCTGTTTCAGCAATCGAGGCAACAAGCAGGGGAGGTTCCGTAATGCTAACCTGATAAGTAGCCAGGCAACCATTCACATCGGTAACATTTACTGTATAATTTCCCACCGTGAGATTGACTGCAGAGGCAGTTGTTCCTCCAATGGGTGACCAGGAAATTGAATAAGGGGGCGTCCCGGCAGAAATATTCACTGAAGCAGCGCCATTGTTTCCTCCCTGGCAGGATACATTGGTTTGAGTAGAAGGAGTGATTGCGGGTCCTCCAATACTACCCACAGTGACAGTGGTCGTTGTACTGCATCCCTTGGAATCAGTGACACGCACTGTGTATAAACCAGGAATGAGTCCGGGAGCATTGGCGTTCGTACCTCCAGATGGTGACCAGGAATAATTGTATCCTGCAACTCCTCCGCTGGCCACTACCGTTGCGGATCCGTTACCTGTAGTACTACAGGATGCTGGTGTGGATGAACTACTCAGCTGTATAACTGTTGGCTCGCTGACAATAACCGAAGTAGTGGAGCTACATGCATTGGCATCGGTAACTATGACCGAGTAGGTTCCGGCTGCCAGTCCTGATAAGTTTGCCGCAGTACCGCTGACGGGTGACCAGGAATACCCATAAGCAGGTGTACCACCGTTTGCCAGCACTGAAGCAATTCCGTTGCTTGAACCAAAACACGATGCCGCAACAGAAGAGGTAGCGAGATTCAGGGCACTTGGCTGGCTTACATTTATAGTACTAGACTTCGAACAGGCATGGCTATCGACAACTGTCACGGTATAATTTCCAGCTGCCAGGCCTGTTGCAGTAGACAAGGTGCTACCTCCGGGACTCCATAGATAGGAATATGAAGGAGTGCCACCACTCGCCACTACACTGGCAGAACCATTCACTGAGCCAAAACAAAGGGTAGGAGTAGCGTTAGGTGACAGGTTAATCTGAGGTGATTGAGCAATGGTGCTTGTTGCGGTTTGCTTGCATCCATTTGTATCCGTTACTTCAATAGTATAGGTTCCTGCCGGCAATCCGGTGGCGTTGGCCGCAGTACCGCCTGCAGGAGACCAGGCATAGGTATAAGGAGCGCTTCCACTTACAATCAAGACTTTAAGAGTTCCATCTGATGATCCAAAGCACAAAGCATCTGTAGTCGTTACTGAAATGACAGGCAGCGCATTTACTGTAACCCTCACTGAATCACTTGTAAGACATCCATTGGCATTGGTAGCAGTTACATGGTAAGTAGTGCTGGAAGCCGGATTCACTGTGAGTTGTTGCGTAGCGGCACCACCCGGGCTCCATGAATAAACGACGTTACCGGTTGCATTGGCAGAAAGTGTGGTGGATGCTCCGATACAGATGCTTCGGTTTGGAATTGGGTTGAGTACAGGGTTGCTGTTAACCTGCACAGTGACGTCATCCATTGCTTCACAGCCATTTGCATCTGTAACGGATAGTGTATAGGTTGTTGTCAGAGTGGGCGTAACATACGTGCTCGCAGTGGTTATATTGCCCGGATTCCATAAATACGAAACACCTCCGGTTCCGGACAGGTGGACGGAATCACCTTCGCACATAGATACATTATTCCCTGCAAAAGGAATGGGTAGCGGAAAGATGGTAAGGGGTATTGTAATGGAATCTCTGCAGCCATTGGCATTGATCACAAGCATGCTCACATTATAATTCCCGGCAACAGTATAGGTATGGGCAGGATTACCAATATTAGACAGGGCGCCGTCGCCGAAATTCCATGACCAGGTTGAAATAGCACTGTTGCTGGTCGATTGATCCGTAAAATTTATTTGGGTGCCAAGGCAGGCATTCTGTAAACTAAAATTTGCAAGAGGTTGATCGTTGCTCAAGTGCAGCATTTGTACTACTGTATCCAGGCAACCACCGGCTGACTGAACGATCAGTGTGATCTGATAGTTGCCGGCCGCAGCGTAATTATGAGAAGGTGAAGTAGCGGT
The DNA here is from genome assembly GCA_963775555.1 of uncultured Bacteroidota bacterium. Lineage (GTDB taxonomy): Bacteria > Bacteroidota > Bacteroidia > AKYH767-A > 2013-40CM-41-45 > QQVM01. Next base: position 591,961 of record CAVZJJ010000004.1, read on the forward strand.
TGAGTTGTTCCCGTCACCAAAATTCCAGGTATATCCAGAAATTGTTCCTGCTACTATCGTGGACTGATTGTTGAATTGCACATTCAAACCTGAACAATTATAAACCATGCTAAATGCTGCAGTAGGCGTGCTGGTGCCGGCTAAAATCTGAACAGTATCTTTTGCGGTACAAACTCCATCTGAAGCTGTGACAATATAGCTTCCGGGCCCCCCGGATATCGATGACGTAGTCATCCCGTTATTCCATTGATAGGAATAATTTCCATTGCCGCCACTGGCTGTGGCAGTGACGGTAGAAGCAGAATTACAACCCACCGAAAGATCCGGTCCTGCATTTACAAATAAACCATTCACTGTAATACAGTAAGAATACACCTGGCTTCCCAGGTAAGGACAATTATCATCCTGTACATTGACAGTAAAGCAATAGGGATTGCTGCTGATATCCGATTGCTGAGGTGTCCAGCAGAAAGTTCCTGATTCCCTATGACCGGGAAGTGTGGTAAAGGTGGCGCCGGGAATGGAATTATCCCAGCTGACTATTGTATTCTGGAGTCCATCCGGGTCTGCGGAATAGACAGTAAAGCAGATCTGGTTTCCTGCACATACACTTTGAGAAAAACTGTTAGTTCCATTAACTCCGGTGAGTGTGGGTAATACGTTATTGCAATTGATAACAGTAATTTGAATATCCCTTTCTACACTTCCGATCAGGACACCATTGCGGTATTCGCTGACGAGTACAGCCATGACCGTAACTTCAAGATTTGAGGGTGTCATACAGATATCCCCGTTTGAAGAATTAAAACTGGTTGCCGGGATTGATGAAAGTGGATTGGTTGCAGAAAAAGGAAAATTATATTGCACTGGAAGACCGGGACTGTCAAACGGAGTGATCAGGGAATAAACAAGGGAGTCGCCATCGGCGTCGTATGCTCCGTGGTTATAACAATACAATTGCCCCAGACATACAAAAGGGACAGGAAGGTTAGAGAAAGTCGGCGAATTATTACAGGGTGTAATGGTATTGTTCAGTGTTGCATAAACATACATGAGCGTATTGCCTGGAAAATCGATGTTGGTGATTGCATTGTTCCTGCAACAAAGGTTATAACTAAAAGTCCAGTCGGCACAGGGTCCCGGAAGTGTTATTATTCCACGGTAAATATATTCCTGGATGCCTGTGAAGGTGCCGCCGTTGCAGGTTGAAACTTCTGAAGGACAAACAGGGCTGATTTCCCTGCCTGTGCCAGGGATGAGGTAGATAATCGTATTACCGGTAGGGTAGCATGAAGAGGAGAATGATATCCAGGCAGCGGAGTCTGCAGGGATCCCGGCACAGTCCCGGTAGAAAGACAAAGTGACTTCGTACTGATTATTCCCCAAACAACGATAGGTTATGTCAGAACCCATGGAATGTGATGCCACGGCATTCTTGCTACTGCCTGCGAACAGAAGGATTAAAATTAAAAAGGATACTAATTTATTTCGCGTACAGTACATGTATTGTTTGAATCAAACAACTTATAAAGTTCAAATGCTTCGACTAACTAACGTAGAAATTTTTCAGGATGAAGATGATCTTGCTGCCGATTCTGTAAAAACTTTAGGCTAACATTCCGGATCGACTGCCAATTCATTTTCCGCATGAAAATTAGACTGGAAAATCGAAGTTAACAAATTTATTTTCACACTTTGGATAATTCCAAGTCTTCTTCATTCAAGGTCTTAATTGTGGCTATCCGGGTATTGGATTTTACCTCTATTACTTTGGTGGTAAGTTTACTTTAGGCTTATTCTGAATTTTTTTGAACATGCCGGGAATGTTTATATTGCCAATTCATCAGACAAAAGGGATGGTATTGTGCCTCCCATCGACTTTTATTCTCTGAACAGGATTGACCTAATTCATTAGAACACACGCAGTGTTTTCTGAAAACCAAAGCTAATGAAACAAGTATTGGCCCACGTGGCACTGGTGATTGACGATTACGACAAAGCAATTGCTTATTACACTCAAAAGCTAAATTTTACCCTAGTTGAGGATACGATCCTATCGCAGACAAAGCGATGGGTACTCGTTGCCCCGTCGGGTTCCTCCGGTTGTTCACTCTTGCTCGCACAGGCTTCGACAGATGAACAGAAGAGCAGAATCGGGAACCAGACCGGAGGTCGGGTCTTCCTTTTTCTGCATACAGATGATTTTTGGACTTACTATCGCCGCCTCATTGAATTTAATGTGGAGATCATACGCGGACCTTCGGAGGAAGAGTATGGAACCGTGGCTGTATTTAAGGATCTCTATGGAAATTTATGGGATCTGATAGAGCGAAAAAAATAATTTTATTGAAAAGGCGAAATTTAGATTACGAACTAATTAGGTAATCAGGGTTTTGCGGAAAATAATTCAATTTTTATATCAGTGAATCCTGGTACAATTTTATTTGTGCAGCTATCATCAATTGTCATCAGGCAAATTTATTCACTGAATAAATTGCAATGAAATCATTGAAGAGCATAAACAAGTCCCAGCCTAAGTCCGGTTGCCGTGTACCTTTGCTGCACTGTTTCACTTGAATTCGAGATGGAAGTCAGATTAGTTTTTACCTGAGGACTGAGTACTAAATTCAGTCGGGGATTAATTTGGTAGCTTAAGTCCAGACTCATTCGTCCATTCACAAAGAAAGTTTTCAGAGGTTTGGTTTCAGAAACTGAAGCGACACCACTTAAATCCTCTTTTAGGTAATATCCATGTGAAGAAGTTAGCCATGCAGGGGAAATGCCCACAGAAAGGCCAATTCCAAAGCGCTTCAATGGGAAATGATAACTCACCATTACAGGAATTTCAAAATAATAAAATTTATTAGTGCCGTTTCGTTCCGCGACGGTCGGATCGGGAACAATAACTTGTTGGGAATCTGTATAGGTTTGGTAAGAGCTGTCAAGACGGCTTACCTGCGATTGCAGCAACCATTGCAGTCCACTGATATATGCTGTATCCGTATCAATAACGGTCCTGTAATAAGCTTGCCATTGGCCTGTATTGGTATATTGTGTTTGTTTGCTGAAAGCATCATAGGCAGTCTCTTCACCCCAATAAGAGTATTCAACACCAAGTCGGGTGTCGAAGTTATTGCGGCTAAGAACAAATAAGGCACCGATCGAAGGAGCGAGTATGCTTTTTTCTTCCGTCTTCCGTCTGTCCAGGTATTCGCTTCCTTCTGATGCGCTAAGAGTTTTGGAAATGTAATTCATTGATGTATTAAACTCAATGCCTGTTAAAAATTTTGATTTCGCGTTGATTTCGTCCGGCAGATTAAAATTATCCACGGTACGTATAACTTGTTCTGCATTGGACACGTCTATTCCCGATTGATGAATAGGCGGGAGAGCTTCAATTTTTGAAACCGAGGTAGTCAAATTGTTTCCAGTTGAAATTTTGGAAATTGCGGATGATGCTACCGAACGGTCAGGATATAAATTGTCGGAGACAATAGTTTCCGGCAAGACATTTTTCCCGTTTTTGGAAGTAATGGATTCTGCATTTGACGGGGTTGATCCGGGAATAATCTTGTGGGAAGAATGAGTCTCAGTAGTCTTGGAAGGGATTGCCGATGAGGAATTAGAACGGGAACTTTTGCTTGGATTTGTTGAAGAAACAATGGGTACTTGATCATCGGTGGAATTGGAGTTGTCGGCGGAAGTAGTATTCACTTTCTTATCAGTACCTGAGTGTATGACATCTGCCGCAGGGCTTTTAATTTCCCCTGTGCTTGGCCGCGATGGAAGCGCGTTGGAGTTCACAGTCATTTCTTTTTGCGGCAGCACCACGTACATATTCAGCAGATAGGCACTGCAAAGTAACAGAAGACCTGTTACAAACAGAATGCCCATTCTTTTGCTTTTGCGCTGCTGCTGAAAATGCTTGTCAAGCATATTCTCTGCATCAGGCCAGAAATTATCGGGATTGGGTGCTTTTATTTGATCCATTTCTTTTTTCATTGTATCATGAAATTAGAGGTCACATGTTTTTTTTTCCATTCACTCTCCAAAAATTCCTGGAATTTTTTCCTTGCTCGATGAAGATGAACCTTGGAGGTGTTTGCAGAGATCTTGAGCATCGCTGCTATTTCTTCGTGTTTATAACCATCCAGAACAAATAGATTAAATACGGCACGGTTCATTGCAGGTAAGCTATCTATGGCGAAATAGGATTTCTTCAAGCTTTGCTCTTTCTAAAGCCGGATCATATTGAGGATGTAAGAATTCTACCTCTTGAAAATCTCTTAAATCCTGCAGCTCGCGATAAGACTTATTCCTCCTGAATTCATCGACAATATGGTTGATGGTTATTCTTCTTATCCACAATTCGAAAGGAATATTTTTTTCTTTTTGAATATATGAATGAAATGTTTTTTATGATTTTTACGAATGCCAGATTCAATGCCGACATTCTGTCTTCTTGATTCACATAGTATCTTCGGCAAATGCCGTATAGGAATTGCAAAACACATCGAATATAATTCGTGATGTGCTTTCCTGTCATCCTTTCTTGCAGCGTGTAAAAGTTCGGTTTCAGGTTTCATCTTTTAATGGAAAAAAAGGATGCGGAATTTCTTCCGCATCCAGTAAGCACACAATTAAACGCGGACTAATTATTGTTTTATAAACTTCTCGATAATTTTTACGTCCATCGTCCGGGTAATCTCGAGGAGTAGAATCCGGAATTCCACTCTGAAGTTTTGAGTGCATTATTGCTGAATTGAAGTTTCCTGAAGTACTTCATCTCCGTTAAGGTTTAATACCCGGTATGAGATGTCCCAATAGCGTTGATCTGAATATTTAGAATGTCAGCTGCTGGATTAGGATAGATGGAGAAGAATTTTTCAGAGGCACTATCATGCTTATTCCTGTAAGTCTGATCGGGAGAAACAACATTTATAGTGAAGCCAGAATTGCTCATGCGGTAAATAGTGTCCGCTGGAATCAACAGATACTGTATCACAGAATGTGCTTGTACAGATCCACCGGCAGGATTATTACTTGTCACGGTAAGGCAAAGGATGTAGGTACCTGTAGTGACTATAAGTATGTGATGGGAAACGTTGAGTAGAGGTTGTTCCATCACCGAAATCCCAGTCAAAATTGAGATTCATGCCACTTGACATGTTTACTACTGTCAATTGATACGGTGCCATCTGAAGTTTAACGAAGAATGCGTTGCAATACATCGGCTGATTAATGTTAGTATCCACTACCAGAGTATGGCAGAAATGATCGGTGCATAAGCTGTCAGTGATATCAAGGCAAACTAAATATACTCCTGGAGCTGAATACACATGCTGAGGGAAACGAACATTTGAAGTTCCACCATCTCCAAAATCCCATGAGTAAGTAGTTCTGGCAGGATTCGCTCTAGAAGCATCTATGAAATAGCCTGTGAGTCCCAGACTCATAGCATGGAAATTAGCATGGCATTGCGGAGGTTGAACCTGGTGTATATTAACCAGCTGGCAATTGTGGCAAATAATATTTCCGGCAGTATCCAGCAGGGTATTGCAAACATTGAAAATTCCGGGATGTCCAAAAATGTGAGATACATTCGGTCCGCTAGCAGCTGTTGAATCACCGAAATCCCAAACCATCGTAGTGCCGGGACCGGCCTGGCTGTTGAAATTTACTTCCAGGAAATTAGCCGGATTCACCATGAAGTTGAATTGACAGGCATTTCCAGGATGTCCGCTAGCCATAACTGGATGACAGAAATGACAAACAATATTTCCAAGACTATCTGACTCGGTCATACACACCTGATAAGTGCCAGGATGATTGTAAGCATGAACAATTTGATGACCTTGTCCGTGAGTTCCATCACCAAAATCCCAGTTAACCATAGTACCAGGACCAACAATTGCGGAAAATGCAAGGCTGCCTGCGCCCATTGGGGCAGAACTGACATGGAACGAGCAATGAGGGCCAAGAACTGGAGGAGCAACAACAACAGGTTCACAATGTGTACATGTTTGGATAGCACCATTCACAGTATCAACAAGTGTCATACACACAGTATAGGTTCCGGGTCCGGGATAATGATGTGGCACTTGCAAGCCGCTTCCATTCATACCGTCTCCAAAGTCCCATGTCGCAGAGGCGTGCATGCCGGAACTTGCATGGAATAGCATACCCAGGCTGTCGTTCGGGTCCGCAGAAAAGTTAAAATTGCAATGAGGACCAGCGGGCCCTTGAGGGGATATCATGTCACAAAATCTGCAAATCATATGTCCAAGTGAATCAATTTGAGATGCACATACATTGTAAGGGCCTACGCCATTATAGGTGTGGGAAACTTGTGGACCGGTCCCAAAGGTATTGTCACCAAAGTCCCACTCAATAGGATTTGTGTTTCCCGGGTTAGTGTTAAAGTTGAAGATTACGGTTCCAGGTGAAGCAGAATCAGGATGTGCCGTGAAAGAGCATGGCATGAATTGAGCCTGCATGGGCAAGGTGAGAAACAATAGAAAGAATACTTTGAGTAGTGGTAGAGCGTAGTTTTTCATGAAATCAAATTTTATGGGATTATATAATAGAACACGTGTAAAGGTGCGAATTGGTTTACAAGCACTTCTTTTTTATTTACTAAGGGCGATTTTAGGACATAAAGCGACTTTTCTTTGATATTTTATAAATATAACTGAAAATCGGTATTTTTAAGCAAATTAAGACCAAAACAATCGATATGAAAACACGATACTACTCACTGTTAATTTCCTTCTTTTTATTTTCAATATGTACCGAGGCACAACAGATAATTGTGGGCAGCGGGACAGGACTCTCCGTATTCAGCCCAATTTGCCGAAACCGTGACTACAGTGCTTACGAGATTATCTATCTCAGTTCAGATATCAATGCCTCAGGAGTCATCAGTGATTTAGCATTCCAGCGGGCAGATGGTGAAAACGTGGATCCGATTCAAAATGTCTCTGTCTTTATGAAACAGACCAGCGATGTTCAACTCAGCAACACGACTTATTCTGAAGCCGGCTACCAATTGGTATATCAGGGGAGCTGGCCAAATGACTCCGGACCGGGATGGCGGGAAGTTCCACTTACGACTCCTTTTAATTACGATGGTTTAAGCAATTTGCAAGTTCTTACTGTAAAAGGATACGAAGCAGCTGTTGCAAATACTCCCGTGACTCCGCGTTGGTATTATACGGATATTACTCCTGCGCCGAATCGTGCCCGCCGATACTATGGAAGTGTTCCTATTGACAGCGCGACAGCAATGACCTCGATAAATTATTCTTCCAATGCACGACTCAACTTTAATTCTGTAGGCCTGCGTGAGATTTCTGATTCTCCTGTTTCTATATATCCCAACCCGGCAAAGGACCATCTGTTCATTCGTTTCCGGGATAATACTGCATCAGAAAATCCCGTCTTTGAAATGTATGATGTAAGCGGTAGACTCATGTACAGGGAAACTCTTTCAGGGGATGCGGAAATTTCACTTAAAACACTTTCACCTGGACTTTATATTTATACCCTGCGCAAACCGGATGAGCAGTTGAGCGGAAAGCTCCTGATTCAATAAGACTTTCCTGTACGTAGAATTTCACCTTCATAATAAAACCCTGCCAGCAATCGCCGGCAGGGTTTTATTTATTAAACCTATGAAGAGAATTAATAATCTCAAACTATGCAAAAGGAAAAAACCTGTTACATATTAGGGGTTAGTGCGTGATGACTAAGCGGCCTTGATAAACCTGTGTTCCGTTTTCAGCACGAACGAGGTAAATACCTGGAGGCAGGGTAGCAGTATTCACAGGTACTTGTTCAAGATCGCTCTTGACCATGTAAACTGATTCGCCTAGCATATTGATCAGCTGGAACTGATACATTCCTTTGTTTTCAACATGTATAAGTAAGCGGTCCTGTGAAGGATTTGGAATCAATTGGATTCCTCCCTTTTTTGAAATGGATTTTAATCCCAGTGTATAATCAATCGTATGCGTGGTGGTATTAGTCTTCACAGCCGGATTGAAATCAAAGTAAATTCCTGCAGTGTTGCTGATTACAGTTCCATCTGCTGTGCCAGCGCGTGGACTAATACGGTAGGTAACATAACCATGACTGGCAGGTTCGTTTGAATTACTGTCCGGAAGCATGATGTTGTTGAAGGTAAATCGAAGTACATTATCCTGCAGGATGGATGCTACCATTGGATGGCTGCTTGCCACCATCTGGTAGGTGTTCAGGTCAAGGTTTTGATCCAGCGAATCAAGAATATAAACATCATAGGCCTCAGCAGTTCCGGTATTCTGGAAACGGATAGTGTAAGTGATTTCAGTTCCCGGAAGGATTGCATGATTAATGCCTTGTCCAAAAGGTTCCCCTGTTTTATCGTTTGGATCATAAGAAGTTCTCACTGCAGTACAATTGGTGAAAATATTATCTGCAGGATTATTATCACCCGCGATAGGTTCGATGATTGTTGTAAGGCATACAGTATCTCCAAGCATAGCAGTGGAGGAAGTTAAAACCTGTGCGCAATAGCTCCAATAAGTAGCGGCAGAATTGTAATTCCAGATAATAGTATCTCCGCTGATAGTGTAAGAACTTCCGCTATCAGGTATTGCAGTGAGTAAAGGATCAAGAATCACCTTAATCTGTCCACTTGGTGAATTGCAGAATCGGTCATAGGCAAATACACAAACACTTCCTATTCTCCCCGGTACAATTCCCCATACACTTGTAGATCCGGTTAAATCAAAGCCGGCAGGACATCCCACATAGAAGTCATTACCTGAAGATGGAACAGAAGCCGATACAATGCTTCCGCTGGAAGGACAAATGGAGGAGTAGCTGCCTCCATACCAGTTGTTCAACTGAACTGTGATGTCATAGGTGTTTCCGGATGGAACGTTAAAGGAATATACACCGTTCGAGTCAGTTTGTGTCCAGGCAATTACTATACCCGCAGCACTTAAAGAAATCTGGATATTGGCAAGGGTCTGATCACCGGAATTGAAAATACAATCCCCGTTGTTATCCAGATAAACGGTACCTGATAATGGGCCACAATTTGAATTCACCACGATTGGTGTAGCAGTCATGGTATCAGCATAGGAAGCGTTACTCACAATAACGGTGGGTATATATGTTCCTGCGTTCAGGTAGGTGTGATTCCACATACTGAAAAAATAACGTTGCGGGATAGTTAAATTGAATGTAGTATCAGTGCCATCGCCATATACAATGTAAACTTCCACTGAGTCGGATATTGAAAATCCATCGGCAACTCCACTTAATATAAAATCAGTTGTTGCAGGAGCTGTGCAGAAAATAGTTCCGGAAGAATCTGCCCCAAACATATCGACAGTGATCGATGGGTTTTGAGGAGTAATGGTTATTGCAACGCAAAAGGAATCAACACAACCGGAATCAGTTCCAATTGTTTCACAAACAGTGTAGACCCCTGGAGCAGAAAAGAAATGGCTGGGGTTGGCAATGCTATCAATGGTTCCATCTCCAAAATCCCAAAAGTGAGAGTCAATAGCACCTATATTGGTGCTGGAGTTATCCATGAATAGCATATTTCCTACATTCATGCTATCCATAATAAATGCAAAGGACGCAGTGCATTGTGCATTGCTTTTCTGGTTCACGAATGCACTGAGAGAAAATAGCAATGCAAACATTACTTTTCGATACAAGCGGCTGGTAGGAAGCTTACGAGTTGTTCTGGTAGTTTTTTTCATGGGCTTTGTTTTAAAATTTAATTTATATTTAATAATGTCGGATTCAAATATTTTGATGAGTCAAAGTTGGACAATCGAAATTATCCCTGCAATTCAATTATTAAAAAATCTTACCTGTTCATCTGCAATTATTTCAAGAGGTTATTTTTTTGATTTTTAAATAATTATCAAAATAGTCTTAAAATGAGTATTTTATGAGAATTTTCAAGCCACATATTCAAAATTAGTGACTTAATTTCTTACATAGAAAACATGTAATAAATTATTTAAAAACCGCCTACAAAAAGTTAAAATCAAGCTGGGTGAGTGCAAGCAATTATTGATTTCACTTTAAATCAATGCGCGTAAATTATTCGATTGGACAAGCAATCAAATGTCTTTTCAGGCTTCGCTGCAAATCAATTCATTCTGGTAAATGCATAAGGTACTATTGGGTTTCACCATGAAAAATCAACTCAGCGTTTTTACAAACAAATCGACAGGCTGAAGGAACCGGGTAAATCCTGGTTCATTGCTTCCATTTGATGGTGCATCCTATTGCCTTAGTCTCGGACACTTTTATTTCTTCCCCGGCAATCAATGCATCAACGGCATCCTCGACAAAATGAGTGCTTGCATTATTTGCGTCATCACTATTGTTGTCGATGGCCCCAATGTATTTCACCCTATTGATCTCGCCTTCTTTTTGAAGTACATATACATGAGGTGTACGTGTCGCGCCATAAGTAGATGCAATTTCCTGGGAAGCATCATGCAGGTAAGGAAAAGTAAATCCCTTTTCCCGTGCACGGACTATCATGTTTTCATAAGAGTCTGTCGGTTCACGTTCCGGGTCGTTGGGATTGATTGCGATCACTGGAAAGCCGAGTGCTGCATACTTATTGTTGAGAGCGATGATGCGATCTTCGTAGGCCACGGAAAAGGGGCAATGGTTGCAGGTGAAAATGACAATGTATCCTTTAGCTGCTTTAAAATCTTTTAATGATACCGGTCTTCCATCTACATTTTTTAAAGAGAAATCGCGGGCTTCGTCATTCACTTTATATCCGCCGGCAAATGAAAAACCGGTGATGAAGAGGAGAACGAGCAGGAGGGAGGTCTTTTTCATATTGTATTTTTATAAATTGGGTTTTAAGCTTAGTTTTTTTGAAATTCGTTCTTACTGCGTTCCTCAAGAATTTTTTCCACTTCCCACACGAGTTGCTGTTCGCTCAATGCTCCTTCGTGAAAAAAGATTTTCTGTCCATTTAAATACATCAGGGTTGCGGGAATTGCTCCGCTCCACGAGGTGTCAACCTGATTAATCCACTCATTGGGGTCAGTATCCAGGATGTGATATACGGCAGACTTTAGGTTTTTTCTTTGGATGAATGGAAGTGTAACACTGCTCAGCTTTGAGTTAAAGTCCAGATTTACCAGGATTGTTTTTACTTTTTGATTTTTGTATTCATCATTTACTTTCTCGAAGTATGGCAGTTCATCCACACAGGGTTTGCACCAGGTGGCCCAGAAATTTAGCAGGAGTAGTGTGTCCCCGGATAATTGGAATTCTTTTTTTAATTCCTGAAAGTGGACTGAGCGAATTTCCTGAGAAAAGAGGAAAGTCGATAAAAAGAGTAATGGAATAAATAGCAGGGATCTCATAATTTTTACAACGCTTTTGTGAAGATATTGTTTTTGATGTAGAAGTGTAAATAGATTGCTGTTTTTTAAATACTGGTTTTCAATTCTCTCTTTTTATTCTATCGATTTTGGTCATCGAATTTGCAAATTGGAATTGAGGCAAGACTGTTCTGACCTACAGACAACAACTTGCGTAAATATGATTAATGTTTATATTTGGGGCCTTGGGTCTTCTTGTCCGATACGTTTAAATTCTACATTGTAGAGACGTAAGGAACAATCAGTAAACTTATATTATATGCTTGCCTATTAGTCAGTTCACTCTTAAAGCACCTGTCACTCTATGAAGGATCAACTTACACTGGATCAGATTCAGTCTTTTCAGGGAAAGTATCCCAAACAATTATGGTATCTTTTTCTCATCGAAATGTGGGAGCGGTTTTGCTTCTATGGGATGCGGGGAATGCTGACCGTTTTCATGGTAAGTCAGCTGATGATGAAAGAAGATGTGGCCAATCTGCAGTATGGCGCAACACAGGCTTTTGTTTATGCCTTCACATTTATAGGAGGACTTTTTGCGGATAAAATCCTGGGCTTCCGAAAATCCCTGGTATGGGGAGGATTGCTCATGATTACCGGTTCATGTATTCTTGCCTTTGACCCAAAACTGTTTTTCTTTGCAGGCATTGGATTCACAATTATTGGCACGGGATTTTTTAAACCAAACATTTCCACAATGGTGGGATCATTATACAAAGCCGGGGATGGAAGGCGCGATGGGGGGTTCTCCCTTTTCTATTCCGGCATCAATGTAGGTGCATTCCTGGGTGGCTATCTATGCATCACAGTAGCTAAGAACTATTCGTGGAATCTCGCCTTCGGCTTTGCCGCCATTGTGATGACAATCAGTCTTATCACCTTCCTGTTAACAAAGAAGACCTTCGGACCCATTGGCCTTTCACCGCTCCTGGAAACAAAAAAACCAAAAACCCGAAAATGGTATGAGTACAGTGTGTATCTCGGTTCCTTGTTCGTCATTCCCTTAGTGATGATAATGGTAGCGAAGACAGAGTACACTGATTATTTTATGTACATCATCGGACCCTGTACCTTGCTGTACCTGGTTTATGAGATGACAAAATGCAGTGGGGCAGAAGTGAAAAAGTTATTGGCCGCATTGGTTTTTATACTTTTCTCAATCTTGTTTTGGGCTTTCTTTGAGCAAAGCGGTGGATCATTGAGTCTTTTCGCCGCCAATAATCTAAAGGATAATTTAGTGGGATTCCATCTGGATCCCAACGGCGTAAATAATTCTTCGAACTCCCTATTTGTAATCATTTTCGGTCCACTCATTGGCTTACTATGGATCTGGATGAACAAACGTAAAATTGAACCGAATACAGTAGTGAAATTCGGATTGGGATTCCTGTTTTTATCGCTTGCTTTTTATGTCTTCTACTCAACACGCTTTTTTGCCAACAGTGAAGGGATGACTTCTCTCGATGTATTTACATTGGCCTATCTCATCATTACATTTGGAGAGCTGGCTTTATCACCCATTGGTTTGTCTATCATGACAAAGCTTTCGCCGGCCAAATTGCAGGGTGTGATGATGGGGATGTGGTTTTTAGCGAGCGCATACGGCCAATATGTTGCCGGTATCCTGGGGGCGGGAATGACCAGCCCGATTGAAAATGCCTCACTTACTGACAAGCTTATTTCTTATACACAGGGATACAAGGAGCTGGCACTTTATGCACTGATTGCCGGTGTTGTTCTCCTCCTCATTTCTCCCTTGGTGAAAAAGCTGATGCTGGAAGTAAAATAACTACTGTCAGACAGATCCTGTCAATTGCTATAGGTAAACTGGCATGACGCGGAATTAAGCACCCGCTCCGTGACAGTTCTTGTATTTTTTACCACTTCCACATGGACAAGGATCATTTCGACCAATCTTATGTTCAACCCGGACCGGTTGAACTCTTGCCGGAGGAGGAGGACTTTGTGGAAGTCCGCTATTGCTGTTCCTGAATTTGCATCCGCTTTGCTTGCACTCACATTCCTAAGATCCTGTTTGGCGGAACTTTTGCTTCTTTAACCTGATTTGGATCTTGTTGCTGAATAACTCCTTTGAAAAGAAAAGAAATGATTTCTTTGTTCACCCGCTCCATCATTTGTTTAAACAATTCGAATGATTCAAATTTGTAAATCAGCAATGGGTCTTTTTGTTCATATACTGCACCTTGAACACTTTGCTTCAGGTCATCCATTTCACGCAAGTGTTCTTTCCATGCATCATCAATAAATGCCGCAGTGATTAACCTTTCGAATGCAGCTACCATTTCTTTGCCGCCTGATTCAAATGATTTTTTTAAATTAGCAATCACCTGAATGCCTTTTATTCCATCGGTAAAAGGAACTACAATATTGGTAATTGTTGCACCTTGCTTTTCATATACATCCTTGAAGAATGGAAATGTTCGTTCAATGAGAAGTTGTGATTTGTGTTTATAGTATCGTCGTGCTTCTTGAAATACTTTTTCAATGATTACTTCAGGCTTTTCATTCAGGAATTCCTTTTCGGAAACAGGACTTTCAATTGCTAGAGGACTCTGAGAAGTTCAAGACGGAAGTTTTCAAAATCACTTGCCTCCTGATATTGTCTGAGTAATAGATTCACCGGTTTCGTACATCATATTATTGATGTCGATGTTCAGTCGTTCTCCGAAGATGGCATGACGACGTTTGCTGTAAATTACTTCACGTTGTGAATTCATCACATCATCGTATTCAATCAAACGTTTTCCGAGTACCAAAGTTGTTTTCTTCTACCTTTCGTTGAGCACGTTCGATGGATGAGGTGATCATGCTGTGCTGAATCACTTCACCTTCTTCAATTCCCATGCGATCCATGAGTTTCACGATGCGGTCGGATCCAAATAAACGCATCAGATCATCTTCCAGAGAAACATAGAATTGAGAAGATCCCGGATCACCCTGACGTCCTGCACGACCACGTAACTGTCGATCCACACGACGTGAATCATGTTTTTCTGTACCTACGATTGCAAGTCCACCTGCTTCAATTACACCTGGTCCGAGTTTGATATCTGTTCCACGACCTGCCATGTTTGTTGCAATGGTCACCGTACCTGCGAATACCGGCTTCGGCTACAATCTGTGCTTCACGTTGGTGAAGTTTTGCATTCAGTACATTGTGTTTGATATTCCGGAGCTTCAACATTCGGCTCAATAATTCAGAAGTTTCAACGGAAGTAGTACCAACAAGTACAGGTCGTCCCGCTTTTACGAGTGCTTCAATCTCTTCGATCAGCGCATTGTATTTTTCACGCTTGGTTTTATATACTTTATCTTCGAAATCATTTCTGACAATTGGCTTGTTGGTAGGAATCACCACGACATCCAATTTGTAAATGGTCCATAATTCCTGTGCTTCCGTTTCAGCTGTTCCTGTCATTCCGCTTAGCTTGTGAAACATTCGGAAATAATTCTGCAATGTGATCGTTGCATAGGTTTGAGTAGCTGCTTCGATCTTTACATTTTCTTTCGCTTCAATGGCCTGATGTAATCCGTCTGAGTAACGACGTCCGTCAAGTACACGACCGGTTTGTTCATCAACGATTTTAACTTTTCCGTCAGCAAGGATATATTCTACATCTCGATCGAAAAGGGTGTAGGCTTTTAATAATTGATTAACGGTATGGATACGTTCTGATTTGATTGCATAGTCACGCATCAGATCATCTTTTTGAATGATCTTTTCTTCATCACTGAGATTCGACTTTTTTCAATTTCTGCGATGATACTACCAACATCAGGCAGGATGAAGAAATTTTTGTCTTCGGTGGAGGAAGACATCAACTCAAGGCCTTTTTCTGAAAGTTCAATGTTGTTGTTCTTTTCGTCGATGACAAAATAGAGTGGTGCATCTGCTTTGTGCATTTCCTTTTGCTGATCCTGCAAATGGTAATTTTCCGATTTCTGCATGATGGCCTTCACGCCAGGTTCACCAAGCAGTTTGATAAGCGCCTTCGTTTTCGGAAGACCGCGATAAGCTCGGAATAAAGTCAATCCGGCTTCATCATCTTTTTTATCTGCCAGAAATTTTCGTGCATCAGAAACAAGTGTATTCACGTAATCACGTTGCGTTTTTACCAGCAATTCAATTTTTGGTTTGTAAATATCAAATTCATGGTGATCGCCGCGTGGAGTTGGTCCTGAAATGATAAGTGGAGTTCGGGCATCATCGACTAACACAGAATCGACCTCATCGACAATCGCGTAATGATGTCCCCGTTGAACCATGTCTTCCGGATTGCGGGCCATGTTGTCGCGCAGGTAATCGAAACCGAATTCATTATTGGTTCCGTAGGTAGATATCACAGTGATAGGCGTCTCTTCGTGCAGTCGAATTTGGTTCATGCTTGTCGATACAATCAACAGTAAGACCAAGAAATTCGAATATCGGTGCATTCCATTCAGCATCACTTTTTGCAAGATAATCGTTCACTGTAACAACATGTACACCGAAGCCGGGAAGAGCATTCAGATAAATTGGCAAAGTGGCTACAAGTGTTTTTCCTTCACCTGTTGCCATTTCAGCAATTTTTCCCTGATGCAATACGACACCACCGATTAGCTGAACATCATAATGGACCATGTTCCAGGTAATCATATTTCCTGCAGCCAGCCAGGAATTTTTATAGATCACCTGATCTCCGGAGATACTTACATGATCTTTTTGAGTGGCAAATAGTCTGTCTAGATTCTGTTGCAGTAGCAACTCAGAGTTCTCGTTGCTTGCTGAAGCGACGTGCTGTTTCACGGACGACTGCAAAGGCTTCAGGAAGGATTTCATTTAATACCTCTTCATTTTTTTATTCCGATCTTTTTTCAGCGTATCTACTTGTCTGTAAAGATCTTCCTTTTCCTGAAGATCCATGTCCGGATCAGCTTCGGCCTTTTGTTCCAGCTCAGTGATCTCATCATCAATTTCTTTCAGGTGTTCGTTTATTCGCTCCTTAAATTCAACGGTCTTGTGACGCAATTCATCATTGCTCAGCGAAGAGATTTTGGCGTATTCGGCATTGATGATTCCCACCATGGGATTCAGTTCTTTCAGATCACGGTCGGCTTTGCTTCCGAAGATCTTGGTAATGGTTTTGTTCAGGATTCCAAGCATAGTATAATTCCAAAGGAATTGAGGGTCACAAAAGTACTCTTTATTTAGCGAATCCCGAAGTATCAGTTTAGCCCTCGGTTTTTATCATGATTTCTAAACTATCCTGTTCATGATCTCTGATTCAGTGGAATAGCCAATTCCGGATTATTATCCTGAACCATGCATTCATCATTTTCATTGACAAAGGACACAGGGCATCAGCCAGATATTTTTATTAGCCTGATCAATCCCAAAAGATTTTGAAAAGATCGCAAAAAAAAGGAGTCCTGCATTGATCAGGACTCCTTTTTAGAAAGTAGTAAAATCTTTATTCTTTAATAAAGGTTTTGGTAGCCAAACCATTATCACTTTCAAGAGTGATGAGGTACATTCCTGAAAGTAAATTTTCAGTGTTGAGGATCAGTTCACTTTCATTAGAGAATATCTCTGCTTATGCAGTACCCTTCCGGTGAGATCATGTATAGTAATCTTTCCCTCCGCTATTCCGTCATTTAACTGGACTTTAATGAATGATTTTGCAGGATTCGGATATAATTCGAATTGCTTGTTCAGCGGACCATCGCCGACATCCACTGCATAGCAGATCTAAAGAAAATTGATTGGTGAAAGCCACAGGATTGAATGATGTTGGAAATTCGTCGATGAAACCATTGATTTCAGAATAACCTTGTTTGCAGCCAGGTTAAGTAGTGGAGTTCTTGAGTAAACCAGTGCCGTTCATAGCATCCGCTATTCCCATTGAAATCTGTTTTCACAAGATAGCAATCGCCCAGAGGATCGAAGGCAATTGAATAGCCGCAAATGCATAACCATCAGCAGTTTCAAGGACTTTGTACGCTTCACTTGTTAAGCTGACTATCTCCATAACTTTTTGTCCATATAAGGTTTCCGGTTGAATCCAGTTTTAACAGTACCATTTGATTGATCACATTGGAAACTGTTCCAATGTTTGTATATCCACACACCACAATTTCTCCGTTTGATCTTTCAAGAATGGAACTGGCTCTATCGTATTCTGCAGTTCCATAATTATAGGTCCAAATGACATCGCCCAGGCGAATCCAGTTTGCATCACACTCATGTCGGCATCACCTGCAGTGTTTGTTGAAGCTCACACCGCACATCAGGTATCCACCATCCATGGTTGCTTTCACGTCGTAGAGAAATTCTGCCCCTACCGTACCATTTGATTTACTCCAAATGAATATTTCCGGTAGTATCGATCTTGCTGATGTAATTTTCAAAACCGTTTCCACCGCTTCCATCAAAAGTACCTCCAACAGCTATGTAATTTCCATCAGCATTCTATCGCCTGCATAGAAATAGTTTGAGGAGTATGTGTCGCTTACATTCGACCACACCTGATTTCCTGCATCATCAATTTTCATGGCAAGAGCGGATTTTGTTACTGATCTATAACTCACAGGTATTTCCAAAAACAATATAGCCACCATCACCTGAACGGATGACGGATTGAGCTTCGTCATAATCCGCAGCCCACCGAAAGTCTTGGACCAGTAAACAAAACCACCATCATCAATTTTCATGACAATGATATCACTGTAAGATGTGTCAAGTGGAGAGCTGTATGTGTTACCAACGAGTAATAAATCCACCATCATCTGTCGTTGTGATACTGGTGATAAAATCGTCTTTTGTTCCTGCAAGACGTGCAGACCATACCTGGTTTCCATCGATATCGGTACGGATTACGAGTATGTCTGTACTGTCGACGAGATCTGGTCCGGTACCTCCAACGATGCAATATCCACCATCATTGGTTTGAACCATGGACTGACCGTAATCAACATCAAATTCACCATAACTTTTTTGAAAGATGATTTGTGCTGAGGATAGCAATGAAACGAAGAGCAATGAAATGACAGAGTACTAATTTTTTCATAGAGCTGATTTTTTTAGGAAATTCAAAGGTAAAATAATCTGAATAAAATCGTAAATAAAAAAAGGGCTTAGAGCCCTTTTTAATGTGTTATTGTTAATATCACTTTAGAGTGCTGTTGAATGACAGATGATAATGAGTGAAATTTGCTGAAAGCATTGTGCGAATTAATATTCGTCTTCATTAAAGAAAAAATCATCTTTTGTCGGATAATCCGGCCAGATTTCTTCAATCGTTTCATAAGCTTCGCCTTCGTCTTCCAAGCTCCTGAAGATTTTCGATCACTTCAAGGGGAGCACCGGAACGGATTCCATAATCAATTAACTCGTCTTTGGTGGCAGGCCAGGGAGCGTCTTCAAGGTGCTGTGCGAGTTCAAGTGTCCAGTACATAGTTTATTCTGGATATAAAATGAATGACTATTTTTAAGGGTGGCAAAAGTATAAAAATTTTTTTCAGATATACTAATATTTGAAAATTTCCTCAAAATCGGCTAAATGACTTGAAAATTAGGTGTCTTTGCTGGACGACAGATTTAGGCCTGAAATTAGAACTTTGGGTGTCCAAGGCGTTTCTTGGCACGTCGCAGATTCTGTGCAATCCATCTGGATAGTACAAATAGGTAGTCGGAAAGCCGATTCATATATGGAAGGATAAAGGCGGCGGTTTTTTCATGTTCATCAAGATGAACGATCATGTCGCTCCGCTCTCCTGCAAACACACCGTGTAATATGACAATATGAAACCATGATATGTCCTCCCGGAAGCACAAATGATTTCATTTCAGGCAGGTCCTTTTCCATTTTGTCATTTCATTTCAATTGCTTGACAATATCCTGATTCTGTAAGTGCCGGCAATTTCATTCTTGAAGTTTCCGGATCAGCAGCCAGGAGTGAACCAATGGTGAACAAGCCGGTCCTGAATTTCCAGCAAAAGATTCATTTTGACTGCTGATATTCCGGCTGATCGCGCAACAAGTCCAATCCAGCTATTCAATTCATCTACAGTTCCGTAGGCTTCGATGCGGATATGATGTTTTGAAACGCGTGTACCACCAATTAGAGAAGTTTTTCCTCATCACCTTTTTTCGTGTAGATTTTCATACAAGGCTGATTTATTCTGATTTGCAATCAGGAGCAAAGTGGATTTATTTTGAATTTAAATGGAAGTAACCTTGACTGATGCTGTGGATGCTTCATTTGCAGAATCTGATTCAACAAGACCATCTTTTAATCGCACAATTCGATGTGCATGACTGGCGATATCTTCTTCGTGTGTGACAAGGATAATTGTATTTCCCTTTTATGAATCTCATCAAAAAGGAGCATGATTTCTTCCGAAGTTTTAGAGTCAAGATTTCCGGTAGGTTCATCAGCAAGAATGATGGAAGGATTGTTGACCAAGTGCTCTTGCAACTGCAACACGTTGCCGTTGTCCACCACTCAATTCATTTGGTTTGTGATGCATCCGGTCGCCGAGGCCAACATCAGCCAGGCATTTCTAGCGCGTTTATTCCGCGCTTCTTTTGAAAAACCTGCATAGACGAGAGGGAGGGCCACATTATCAAGTGCCGTGCTTCTGGGAATGAGGTTAAAGGTTTGAAAAATAAATCCGATTTCTTTGTTACGGATTTCAGCCAATTCATTCTCTGTCATTTTACTGACTTCCTTTTTATTCAGGACATATTTTCCTTCAGTAGGTGTGTCTAGACAGCCGATTACATTCATCAAGGTAGATTTGCCTGATCCCGAAGGTCCCATCAAAGCAATATATTCTCCTTTTTCAATGGATAGGGTGACTGATTGCAGTGCTTTGACAACTTCAGTTCCCAGTGTATAATGGCGGGAAATATTTTTTAATTCAAGTAGAGCCATAATTATTTAATCTATAGGCAAATGTAGCCGATTAATTTATTTTATGTAGTGCCGCACCTGTCAATATTTCAAATTAAAATGTTGATAAGGTATTCCTTTTCGAAAAAA
Source organism: uncultured Bacteroidota bacterium (assembly GCA_963775555.1). GTDB lineage: Bacteria > Bacteroidota > Bacteroidia > AKYH767-A > 2013-40CM-41-45 > QQVM01. Next base: position 612,429 of record CAVZJJ010000004.1, read on the forward strand.
CACGAGTCCAAAATGGTAAAGATCAAGCGTGACAGTTACATCCGGATGCTTTTTTATTTCCAACCATGCTTTGCTCATGTCCCTGCTCCAATGGATATCATCGAAAATAAAAACAGAATCTTCATCGTGTTTTGGGACACAGCTTTCAAAATATTTCAGTGTAGCATCTTTCGGTGATTTCCATCAAAATAAACAAAATCCAGAGTGTTAAACTTGTTCAATGCGCCGGAAAGATTGGTGTCAAATTCTCCAATCAACAGTTCAATATTCCTGACTCCCATGAATTGAAAATTTTCCCTTGCCAACCTGGCCGTCGCCGGGCATCCTTCCAGGGTAATCAGCTGGCTTTGTTGGCTGGGCAGGGCAAGATAAAGGCTTGTAATTCCGAGTGAGGTTCCAAGTTCAAGAATCGTTTTTGGTTTGAAATGACTCACCAGACGCGACAGCAATTGCGCATTTCGTTTTGACTGAAGAAAATGTTTTGCAATGAATGAGACTTTTAATTCTCGCTTATTATTTTCTGTACCTCCAGTACCCCAATCAAGCACTTCAAGAATTTGTTCATTCAGCAGAAGTCTGGATCTCAGGGATTCGACATTCTCATAAAAATAATAAGGCGTCTCATCCCGGATCACCTTGTTCAAAAGTTCAAAAACAAATGGGGAATGGATTCCGTGGGGAGAGCTACCTAACAGCTTGTTTCGCAAATACCTGGAGGCGGAATAGATCTTGTCCATGCTGCGAAGTTAAAATTTTAGAAGGATGAGCAATATCCTTTAAAAGATCTCGTTATTTTTTACTTTTGTGCAAGCTAGATCAAATCCTATGAGCGCAATAGTCGAAATTCATGCAAGACAAATTCTTGATTCCCGTGGCAATCCAACTATTGAAGTGGATGTATATACTGAAAATGGCGCGATTGGACGGGCGGCCGTGCCTTCCGGTGCATCTACAGGTGTTCACGAAGCAGTGGAGTTAAGGGACGGCGATAAAAGCAAATATCTGGGTAAGGGAGTTTTAAAGGCCGTCTATAATGTCAACAAAGCAATAAATGAGGAGTTGAAGGGCTTTATCGTCACCGAGCAAAAGATGATTGATGATGCAATGATCAAGCTGGATGGAACAGAAAATAAATCCAATCTTGGGGCAAATGCCATTCTAGGAGTTTCTCTTGCTGCCGCCAAAGCAGCAGCCATAGAAACCGGCCAATCTCTTTATCGATATGTGGGAGGAATCGATGCCAATGTGCTACCAGTGCCGATGATGAATATTCTCAATGGAGGTGCTCATGCTGATAATAGGATCGATTTTCAGGAATTTATGATCATGCCTTTAGGTGCGAATTCTTTTTCAGAGGCTTTGCGTATGGGAACTGAGGTTTTTCATCACTTAAAAGCTGTTCTCAAGAAAAAAGGACTGTCCACCAACGTAGGGGATGAAGGCGGTTTTGCACCTGATATGAAATCAAATGAAGAAGCGATTATCTCCGTAATAGATGCCATCACCGAAGCCGGTTATATTCCTGGGAAGGATATTTACATTGCAATGGATGCGGCAGCTTCTGAATTTTTCGATACAGAATCCGGAAATTACATCTTCAAAAAATCCACAGAAGATAAATTGAGTCCGACTGAAATGGCGAAATTCTGGGCAGATTGGGCAAAAAAATATCCAATCGTGTCCATTGAGGATGGCTTTGCAGAGGATGACTGGGATGGATGGAAAACATTAACTACCTCTCTTGGAAATAAAATTCAACTCGTCGGTGACGATCTTTTCGTGACCAATGTGAAACGACTGGAAAGAGGTATTCGTGAAGGGATAGCCAATTCAATCTTGATTAAAGTCAATCAGATCGGGACTCTTACTGAGACGATGGCTGCTGTAAATATGGCACATCATCATAGTTATACTTGCGTAATGAGCCATCGTTCGGGCGAAACAGAGGATAGTACCATCGCTGATCTGGCAGTAGCCTTTAAAACAGGGCAGATTAAAACAGGTTCTGCTTCCAGATCTGACCGGATTGCGAAATACAACCAGTTATTAAGAATTGAAGAAGCGCTGGGTGAAAATGCTCATTTTGGCGGAAAAGATTTTAAATTTGTACAAAAGTAATAACAAGGTATTTATTCAGCTGTTATAATGCAGATGGATCAGGATACACTCGATAAATTGGCTACAGGAGAATATTCAATATCTCCACGCAGTGGAAGATTGCGTAAGCGTATCAGGAAAAAGAAAAAAGAATCTTTTTTCTCTACCGCACGCTTGAAAAAAATGGCGAGCAATGCTGTTTGGATACTGTTAATCCTTGCATTTCTAGTTAGTCTGATTTTGGTGTTTCCGGAGTTGAATATTGTCTCCGATAACAAAAAAGTGAACCAGGAGAAAAACAGACCATTTCGTCGGGTAATTAATAGTGCATTAATCAAACATCTTTTTATTCGTTTATATTAATTCTGCAAAAGTGAAAACCGACAAGTTAAAAGAAAAATTCGCGCAAGTGGCACTTCCGATGGCTGCTGATTTAAAAGAATTCATTAAAGACAATGGATCACGCGTGATCGGACAATACACAATTGAACAAGTGTATAGTGGAATGAAAGGTATGATAGGGATGGTTACTGAAACCAGTAAACTTGATCCGGAAGAAGGAATACGCTTCCGGGGATATTCCATTCCTGAATTGCGGGAAAAATTGCCGAAGGCAGTTGGTGATGGCGAGCCACTTCCGGAAGGCATTTTTTACCTGATGTTGATCGGCGAATTACCCACTGAAGATGATGTCCATTACGTCAGTAATGCCTGGGCACGTCGTAGCCATGTTCCCAAATATGTACTGGACATGCTCGATACCCTTCCTGTGAATATGCATCCGATGACACAATTCAGCATGGCTATTATGGCCTTGCAAAAAGAATCGGTATTTGCCAGTGCCTACAGAAAAGGATTGAATAAAAAAGAGTATTGGGATCCCATGTACGAAGATGTGATGAACCTCATTGCCCGTCTGCCTCGTATTGCTGCATATATCTATCGAAGGATTTACAAGGATGATGTTCACATTGAACCGGATTCAAAACTTGACTGGGCAGCTAATTTTGCTCACATGCTCGGCTATGACGATTATGATATGAAGCGCCTCATGCGATTATATCTCACGATTCACGTGGATCACGAAGGAGGTAACGTATCCGCACATACTACTCACCTTGTGGGTTCCGCACTGAGTGATGCCTATCTTTCTTTTGCCGCAGGCATGAATGGTCTGGCTGGTCCTCTTCATGGATTAGCCAATCAGGAAGTCATCAGGTGGATTTCTGACTTAAGAGATTATTACGATGGTGCTTTGCCAACGAAAGAGCAGATTCATGACTATGTGATGAAAACCATTAATGAAGGCAAAGTAATACCCGGATATGGTCATGCTGTGCTGCGTAAAACGGATCCCCGTTTCACCGCTCAAATGGAATTTGCCAAAAAGTATATGCCGGATGATGTCAATTGCCAGATTGTACATATGTTGTATGAAGTAGTTCCGGAGATTCTGAATGGTTTTAAGAAGATTAAAAATCCATGGCCAAATGTGGATTCACACAGTGGCGCTCTGCTTTTGCATTACGGGATGAAGGAGTATGATTTTTATACCGTACTGTTCGGTGTAAGCCGTGCTTTAGGGGTACTTGCTTCTCTGCTTTGGGATCGTGCTCTGGGGCATCCGATAGAACGTCCGGGCTCCGTGACCACCGATTGGATGAAATTGCAGGGATCAAAAGAACATGCATAATAATTTCTCCTGCGAAGAATTAAGAAGGTTTTTTTTCAAGGTCGCTATACAATAGATTTTTTTCTATTGCATAGTTTGGGTTTAACCGCTAGGGCGAGAAGATGGGTTCTTTTGCAATCTACCATCCGATTTCGTAAAGGAGCGATTTAAGTTCGCTTAATATCATTGCTGTTGCGCCCCAAACAGTTTCTCCTTCGATGCTATAGTAGGGAGTGACAATTGATTGTCCGGTACTTAAACGGATTTCTTTCTCTTTTACTTTCGTCTCATCCATCAGAAGTTCCAGATCCATCGGAATCACCCTGACCACTTCTTTTTCCTCAGGAATAAAATGAGCAGAGGTTCTTAAAATTCCGAGATGAGGCGAAACCAAAAAATTGCTCGGAGGAATGTAAAGTTGAGTAAGCTTTCCCAGAATTTCGATTGATGATGCCGGTATTCCAATTTCTTCCTCCGTTTCGCGCAAAGCGGTAGAAACAAGATTTTCATCTCCCTGTTCAGCTTTTCCTCCGGGAAGCGACACCTGCCCGCTGTGGATACCTGAATCATCGGGCCTGAGGATCAGAGGAAGTTTGATCCTGTCGCCTTCCTCATACAAAAGAATCAGTACACTGCTCTGGCGTGCATCAGCCGGTGTTTTGTATCTCGACAAATTGAGTTGCCTCTCTACATGGGCCATTCGAAACTGCGCTGCTCTTCCAGGCAAGGGTAAGCCAAGACGATGCTTCAGGGATCTGCCCAGTTTATTGATCATGATACAGAAGGAGTTTACATAGCTGTCGAATGTACTTCAGTCTTTCCGTTTGAATCGCTCAGGATTTCACGTTTTCGTTCTCCGATTTGCTGTCTCCACATGGCATAATACAATCCTTTGGATAATAACAAATCCTCATGCGAACCGGATTCAACGATGCGGCCCTGTTCAAGAACAAATATTTTGTCAGCATGCATGATGGTGCTCAGCCGATGTGCAATCATGAATGTGATGTGCTTCTTCTCTCTAGAAAGTTGTCGTATGGTTCCGGTAATTTCCTCCTCCGTGATTGAGTCAAGAGCAGAAGTGGCCTCATCAAATACGATCAGGTTGGGATTTCGTAGCAGCGCCCGGGCGATTGACAATCTTTGCTTTTCTCCACCGGAAACTTTCACACCGCCTTCTCCAATCATGGAGTCCAGTCCTTTGTCGGCCCGCTTCAACAAGCTTTGACAAGCGGCTTTGTTGAGCACATCTAGACACTCTTCATCTGTTGCCATGGGATTTACAAAGAGAAGATTTTCACGAATAGAGCCACTGAAAAGTTGAGTGTCTTGTGTTACAAAGCCAATTTGACGGCGCAGTTCATCTTTTTCTAAATCCAGAGAGGAAAAACCATTATAAAAGATCTGCCCAAAGTCAGGATTATAAAGTCCGACAAGAAGTTTTACGAGGGTTGTTTTTCCTGCACCGGAAGGCCCCACAAACGCGATGGTGTCACCAATTTTTGTTTCAAAAGAAATTTCTTCCACAGCATTCAGAGAAGAACTGGGATGCCGGAAGCTCACATTTTCGAATTTCAATTCACGGATAGCTCCTATGCTTACCGGTTTTTCGGGGTTGGATTCAACCGGAATGTCAAGTATCTCCTGGAATTTTGTAAGTGAAGCCTGGGCTTCACGATAGATGGCGATTACATTTCCCATTTCTTGCAAAGGACCAAAGATGAAAAAGCTGTAAAACATCAGGGTCATCAATTTTCCTGGAGAAATCTGATCCTTAAAGACAAGATAGTAGAGAAGAAAAAGAAAAGATATGCGTAAAAAATTTACCGTGGTACCCTGCACGAAGCTAAGACTTCTGATGAATCGAACTTTTTTCAATTCCAGTTTTAGTATTTTTCCTGTCGTGGAATTCAACCTGCCGATCTCTTGTTTCGCCAAACCAAGACTTTTCACGAGTTCTATATTACGCAATGACTCGGTAGTTGAACCGGCTAAAGATGTTGTTTCCTGAAGTATTACTTTTGAAATTTTCTTAATATTCCGGCTGAGCAGGTTGCTCACGACAGCCAGCAAGGGCACCGTAATCAGAAATACAGGGGCAATCATCCAATTGATGGTGAAGGCATACCACAAGACGAAAATAATGCCTACAACAGTCTGAAAAACCACCCCGATAAAGGCCTGGATGAATTTCTCAGAATCACTGCGGACTTTTTGAAGTTTGCCGAGCGTTTCACCACTGCGTTGGTCCTCAAAGACCTGATAAGGCAGTTCCAAAGAATGCCTGATGCCATCAGTATACATTTGAGCACCGGTACGTTGAACAATCACAGAGGTAAAATAATCCTGAAAATTTTTTGCAATTCGTGAAACCATCGATACTCCCATGGAAGCAAGCAATAAAAGACTGATGTCTCCAATAAAATTACGGGTTGTATCGTTTTGATAATCGCTGATATGAACTCCAAAACGGTCCATCATGATCCCGGCTATCAATGGGTCCATGAGCGAGAAGCACTGGTTCACTGCAGCCAGTAATAAAGCAAGGGCAACAATGCCCTTGAAGTTTCTTACATAAGATAAAAGTAGCTTCATAATATGATTTCGTCTCAGAAATCAATGCAAAGATAATATTTATTATACGTTTCCTTATCCATGGAAAGGATTGCTGTGCAGAGTGTCGGATTAATTGTGTTTGCCCAAATTCAATGGCATAATTAAATAGCATGGGTAAAGGCCTTAATTCGTGGGAGTATTCATCTGCCACCAATGTTGAAAATTATTCAGATCTTCATGCTGAGTCTAATATTCACAAACTACTTTTATAAAAAAATTATCATGTATAAAATTGTTCTGTCTGCTGTGCTTGTTTTGTTCCTGTCAGTGGCTGCACAGGCCCAGCATCTTGTTACCCTGAAATCCGGTGAAACGATGAATGGAAATGTAAAAGCATTGCACGATGGTGTCGTAGAATTTCTATATAAAGGGAATGTGATGAAACTAAAGGTTACAGATATCTACTCTATTAATTTTGCGGAGTCGGAAGCAGTAAAAGCAGGGTCTACAACATCCAACGGACCTGCGAAAGAGGTGGGGGAAAAGCAAGTGACTTCAGGATCCTATTCTGTACGATATAAAGTGGCTGACAGAGTGATCACCAAAGCTCCGAAGATTGATAATCTTACCCAGGATAAGGGTACCGTTGTGGTAAATATCAGTATTGATAAATACGGTCATGTTATGAAAGCCGTGCCGGGTGGTGTGGGTTCAACCACCGATAGTGAATACCTGCAGACCAAGGCCAAACAGGCAGCGGAGAGTGCGCTTTTTAACAATGTGCCTACGGCCCCTTTAGAACAGAAGGGATACATGATCATTGTATTTTGAAAGGATAAATTGGAATCTTCAAAGGCAAATAGACGAGAACAGGACAAACTGATGCTCACTCACGGGTGGCATAGGATTCCAGTTCAGCCAATTCCTTGTTGACATTTTCTTCCCATTTTTTTTGCATTGGCTCGATGATTCCGTGTTTGGTTTCGGAGTCATAGAGTGCTTGGGAGGTCTGATAATCATTCCAGGCCTGATCAAATTTATCCCTGATTTGCTCATTCGGATGTAAAAGAGTCAACTCTGTTTCCTCAATTGATTTTCTGAGTTTTCGTATATATAGCTCGCAAATATTAAAATGAAATTGCTCATGATTAAGGAGGCCATCCTGTTTGTTTTCAGGAACAACCCAACTCGCCTTTTTGGTGAAGCAGGGATAAATAAATAAAGAAAGACGGAGTACCCCTGATTTGTATTCTGCAATTGTTTCAAAGGAAAACATGCAATTGCTTTGTGCGGAAAAGGAGGAAGATTTGTCTGCTTTACCCTGAAAGTCTTCCCATCGAAGTTTATAGCTTGATTTCCAACGGATCGTATCTCCTGCCTCATAATCTGTATAGGAATCATCATAGGCAAATATGACCTCAGTGCTTTTGCATAAGGGCTGTTGATCAGGGTTCTCGTTCACCCAATTATCAAAGCCGGAGAATAGCTGATCGAGGGTTTGTTTTAGTAATTCTTCAGCAAGTCCTGTGCTAATTCCCTTCGAAAGATAATTGGGACTCCCGTTAGTTCCATAGAGCACGAATTCTTCTCCTTCAACAATTCGCAAAATTGAAAATTTGGCTGTCAGGGTAAGTGTATGGCGTGAAACACTTCCGATGTCAGTATAATTCAGTTTCTCAATGACAAATGTGAGGGGGACAAGATTTGTATCCGATGACATCTTTAATGATGCATATTGAAAAAGTTCGGCTCCGGCTTTTTTTTCAAATGTTACCGGTACTGGGTTGCCCGAAGCAGAAAGAATTTTTCCGTTATTATTGGGCTTGCTACGTCGGTCCAGTACCTCCTTAATGAAATAATGTTTTGGAGCGATCCTGATGCCTGGGTCCGAGAGATTGATGCGGTATTCCGTTTGGGAAAATACGTTTTCAAAGCTGAAGATTGAAGAGAAGAAAAGGAGGAGGGTGCAGAGATAGTGAGGCATAGTCGGCTTTTAGTGCTGAACTCGTATCTTGCCAAATGAAGGGCGCGCTGTTAATACAAGTTAATGGAATTGAGCAAATTTATTACAATTTATTCATTCAATTTGAAACGTGATTTATTTGTAGTTTTACAAAATACAGTTTGATATGACACAAATTCTTTTTTTAGTGATTGGTGTGATCAGTGGCGCTGCACTGAGCTTTCTATTCCTTAGGAATTCTGCCCATTCAGCAGAGGCAGAGCTGAAAAACCGACTCTCCCAGTACGAAGTTGAAAAAGCCACTTTGAGTGAAAGATCAGAGCAATTCGGCCGTCAGGCTCAGGAGGCTTTAAACAAGCTGGAACTGGACAGGGAGGAGATACTTAAGATCAGTAATTTACTTGTTCAGCAGCAATCCTCCAACGAATACCTCCAACAAAAATTGAAAGATCAAAGGGCAGAACTCGATCTCATCCAGGAAAAATTTACAAAGGAGTTTGAGAACCTCGCCAATAAAATTTTGGAGGAAAAGAGTCAGAAATTTACAGAACAAAACCGCAGCAATCTGGATGTGATTCTCAATCCGCTCAAAGAAAAAATCAAGGAATTCGAATTGAAGGTGGATAGTGCTTATAAGGCAGAAGCGGCAGAACGAAATTCCTTGAAAGGAGAAATCAAGAGTTTGGTTGAACTGAATAAGCAGATCAGCGAAGAAGCCAATAACCTTGCAAAAGCTCTTAAGGGTGATACGAAAAAACAAGGCAATTGGGGGGAAGTAATCCTGGAAAAGGTACTCGAGCGATCAGGACTCGTAAAAGGGCAGGAGTACACTACTCAGTTCAGCACAACCAATGATGAGGGGAGACGTATACAACCGGATGTGGTCATTCACCTTCCGGAGGAAAAACATCTTGTCATTGATTCGAAAGTTTCCCTTGTGGCTTATGAGTTACTTGTTAACGCAGCGACTGAAGAAGAGCGCGAAAAATATTTAAAGGAACATCTATTATCAGTCCGCAATCATGTAAAACAATTAAGTGAAAAAAGTTACCAGACTTCCGGGGAATTTACCACCCCGGATTTCGTTTTATTGTTCATGCCAATTGAATCTTCATTCGGTCTTGCTGTTCAGGGTGACAATGATTTGTTTAATTATGCCTGGGACCGGAAAATAGTAATCGTCAGTCCAACTACATTGCTGGCAACACTGAGAACGATTGCTTCGGTCTGGAAACAGGAGAAGCAAACACGCAATGCACTTGAGATTGCCCGACAGGGAGGTGCTCTCTATGACAAATTTAAGGGCTTTGTAGATGATCTCATCGACATCGGAAAGAAAATGGATTCAGCAAAATCCAGTTATTCAGAGGCTATGAATAAATTGACAGCCGGTTCTGGAAATATTTTCAAGCGTGTTGAGGATCTGAAAAAACTGGGCGCTAAGGCGACTAAGGAATTGCCTGCATTGATGGTAGAAAGGTCTGAAGAAACCAGAGGAGAAAATGAATAAAAGCTATTTTTATTTTATTCTTATTGTATTTGCGCTGGGCGGATGCTATGGCGGACGGGATATCAGTACACTAAATCTTGTTTCTGTGTATCGTGCTCCGGAGCATGTCTTTCATCCGGAATTTACTTTGTTCCATTTAAATGATTCTGTCACAAGAGTGTTTATCAATGTAAGGCCCCAGGAACTGCTTTTCGTGAATCAATCTGATAATCGTTATTTGGCCAAGTTGAAGGTAACCATTTTAAAGACCTACTCCTATGAGGCAAATGTTCCTTTAGACACTTTCGATTGTTCGTTTACGTTTGATATGGCCGAAAAAGGACAAACCAAAGCAGTCGCTTGTGATTTTGCTCATAGCGGAGTCGGTACATTCCTCTTGCACATTTTCTTGTCAGATGAGAATAAAAATTTCAGCGAAGATTTTTTTGTGCCGATGGAGAATGAAGGAAAACAGGTACGTCAGTTTTACTTTGTTACTGATCCTAAGGGTTTATCTCTTTTTAAAAACTACCTGGGTGAAAATGACACGGTTCATATTGCATTCAGGGATAGTAGCGTGAAAACATTATGGTGCAAGTATTACCAGAGAGAATTTTTCCTGGCGGCACCCCCTTATAGTTTTGATACACGACAAGGATTTAATTACCAGGCAGACAGTATTTTTCTTGTCAATCTTGAGGATACTAACGGGCTAACTTTGCCCGCGGAGGGATTTTATCATTTTCAGCAGGATACTGTTTCGAGAGAAGGACTAACTCTTTACAGGTTTTCGAATAGTTTTCCACTCGTCACGACACCAGTTCAAATGCTTGAAGCCATGCGGTATCTCACTTCGCGCAGGGAATACGATGAGATGAAAGCTAACCCGGTTTTAAGGAATGCAGTTGACGGTTTTTGGATGAGTCATGGAGGCAATGCCGAAAAATCGAGGGAGCTTATTCGAAAATATTATTCAAGAGTGCAGGAAGCCAATAACTTTTTCAGCTCTTTTATTGAAGGATGGAAGACAGATCGTGGAATGATTTATATAGTTTTTGGCATTCCTAACACAGTATACCGCAACTCCGCCACAGAGACCTGGATTTATGGTACGCCTTATAGTACACTTTCTCTAAACTTCATGTTTACCCGGGTGAACAATCCATTTTCTGACAACGATTTGGTCTTATCCCGATCTCCAATTTATGAAGCCAACTGGTCCCGGGCAGTCGAAACCTGGCGGCAAGGCCGTGCATATAATAGTATTTACTGAAATTATTTAGTCTCCATGAAACAATCCTATAAATTCAATTCAGGCCCAAGGGAGCCAAAGGAGGAAGGTCAAATGATATATGGGATCAGGCCTGTGATGGAAGCCTTGGAAGCAGGAAAGGAAATTGAAAAAATATTTCTTGGTAGGACTGCAAGGGGGGAGCTAATGCAGAATTTGAGAAAAATGTTGAAAGAGCGGGAAATTTCCTGGCAGGAAGTACCCAATGAAAAGCTGGATAAATTCACGCGTAACAATCACCAGGAGGTTGTTTGCTTTATCTCTCCTGTTCACTACCATTCACTCTCACAAATTGTCCCTTCGATATTTGAAAAAGGACTAACACCGTTGATTCTTGTTCTGGACCGGATTACCGATGTGCGAAATTTTGGAGCAATTGCACGTACTGCAGAATGTGCAGGTATTCATGCCATGGTCATTCCTTCAAAGGGGGCTGCTCAGGTGAGTGCGGATGCAATCAGAACCTCTGCAGGCGCATTAAGCCGTATTCCGGTTTGTCGTGAAAATAATCTGCGGGTGGCCCTTAAATATTTACAGGAAAGCGGGATAAAAGTAGTAGCAGCTACGGAAAAGGCAAGTGAATATCATTTTAAATCCGATTTATCAGTACCTCTGGCGATTGTAATGGGTTCGGAGGAAGATGGAGTCTCAGATGATATTATACGCACCTGTGATGAAATTCTACGTATTCCCATGCTCGGTTCAGTTTCTTCGCTAAATGTATCCGTTGCATGCGGAGTCATGATTTATGAGGCGGTCCGGCAACGGCTTCAATAAGCATGAAGCATTTGGAAAAATCATCCATCGAAACTTCGGTCGTTCAATTGAGCCCTTTGCTTGAACGGAAGCTGCTGGCTCTGGTCATGATACTTTCGGCAATTTTTCGGGGAGCGGCTGCCTGTTTGCTTTCCTTGTCAAACGACGAGCTGAGTGCGCTTACGCGGGCGCGTTACGATTCTTTTCATGAAATGATCACGAAAGGAGTTTTTATCGATTTCCATCCCGCAGGCGTTGAATCGTTCATTTACTATTGGATCAAGTTATTTGGTGACGATCCATTTGTTTACCGTCTGCCATTCGTGCTTTCAGGCTTGCTCTCTACTTGGTTAATTTTTGCTCTTGGTAAGAGGTGGTTCAGTTCCTTCACCGGATTATTTGCAGCATCAGTTTTCTCAGTATTTCAATTTTCAGTTCTGTATTCTTTTTTTGCACGACCTTATAGTCCGGGATTGCTTGCCGGACTTCTTGCAGCATATTCGTGGACCATTTTATTCTTTGACAACCATCAACCTGAAAAAAAATCGAGAAATTATTTTTGCTGGGCCATCTTTATATTTTCAATGATTGCATGTACTCATACCCATTATTTTTCTTTTGTATTTGCCGCTGGTCTGGGCTTAACGGGATTGTTTTACATCAAAAGGGATTTACTTCGTCCTTATATTTTTTCGGGGATACTGATATTAATTGCCTTTCTTCCTGAATGGCACATATTCAAGGAGCAGATCCGCACCGGGGATATTGGGGGATGGTTGGCCGCACCGGGTTCATGGTACCTTCCGAAATTTATTCTTCACATTTTTAATGATTCCTTATCCATCGCGATCAGTTTGTTTATTCTGGTTTTGCCCGGCTTGATAATTATTTTTACCCGACGGGGCTTTACGAAATTTCATCTGTTTTCATTGCTTTGGTTCCTGTTTTCATTCCTGATTGCTTATGCTTATTCCCTGTGGAGGCACCCAATCATTCAGTTTTCAACGATGTATTTTACTTTCCCTTTCTTGCTTTTTATATTGGGTCATGCAATAGAAAACGTGTTTTCCAGATGGAAAAAATCTTATCTGCTTATCCCTATGCTTTTACTCATCGGTACTTTACATACCGTATATGCTAAAGGTCTTTTTTCACGTGCCCAATATGGCGTATTTAAAGATATCGCCGAGGATCTTCGCGAATGGAATCTGCAAATGAAGAGTGAAAATATTGCGAGTGTTGTAAATGTTATTAATCCGGAATACCTCAACTATTATTTCCGGAGAATGGATTTTCATCCGGAGAATATCTTATGGAAGATTGAACAAAGAAATCAGCTGAACCTATTTGCGAATAACCTGGACAGTCTGAACTCAAAATATTTCTGTTTTGCCTGGACCAATGCGGAGCATCCTTTTGAAATTATCCGAATGCTTCGAACTGAATATCCTGTGTTGCTGAAGAAAAAAGTGTATTTCAATTCGGCGGCTTATCTTTTTGCCAAAACAGGAACATCGGTTTGTGCTGAACCTTTATTTCATTTTGTTTATGATGTGGCAGAACATTCCTGGAATAGCCGGGCGTCAGAACCAATGGATGCAGAGCAGGTATTAAAAATCGACACCATGACCGAATTCAGTCCGGGTTTTCAAAAGAAAGTAAAAGAACTTCCGGGAGAAAATTTCCGCATCATTACGGTTAACCTCGATTTCCGTTCCAATGAAAAAATCAGCAATGCATCTCTTGTCATCTCTTATGATTCCGCCGGTGTTCCTTTAGAATATTATTCACTTGCTCTTGATGAATGCAATCCGTTCCCGGGTAAATGGCAAAAGGTTTTTTTCTCACAAGTTGTTCCTGAGAAAGCTTCTGAAGCTGAGCTTCTCAATATATACATTTACAACAAGGATAAGCGCAATTTTGATTTGAAAAATTATGAGGTCACCCTCGAGAATTGGGACGATCCTTATCCTGATTGAAACTGAATGCAAATCAAAGAAGAATAAACTACTGTTCAGCAACAGCTCCGCCTTTATAAAGTTGTTTACTGTATTTTAAGGAAGGCGAGGGAAGGAAGGGACCCAGACCGAGTTGATTCCAAATCTTATCGATGTGCTGAATTGTCTTTTCATCTGATGCCAGGATGTTGGGCCAGTCCCTGTCAAATCCATCAAGCTCTTTTGTTTTCCTGGTCCCGTCAAAAGCCAAATGAGAAATCCCTTCAGCATCCGTCGGTAGAATGAGGTAATGGTCCCGTTTTGGATCTGCATTATTCGCAAATCTCCATACCGCATCTGCAATGTCTGAAACCTCAAGTGTATGTTCCAGAAAGATGACCACTTTGACGCCTTTGAAGGACGCCTGCCTGAAAAGATTTTCACTCAGCTCTTTCACATGGTATCTCCGGTTTTTCTTTATTGAGATAAATACCAGTGAAATATTTTTGCTCAGTAGACTATCATTGATTTCATGTATCTCCGGATATTTTAATTTCAACGCTTCTTTTTCTCCATTCGGCAACAGTTCCGGGATGAAATCCCGACTTGTTGCTGAACGGGCTGCCATTTCTTCGACGGTTTTTTTGGTAGCGTCTAAACCAATTTTTCCTCCGAAGGCCATCACACTGCAGCTGTGGTCCAACACGTCAACCGGACCCTGTGTTAAGTAGGTATCGTGTTGAGGGTCGAAATTTTTACTGACATATTGAGCTACTTCAAGCTCATTATGAATATCCACATCTTCATCAACGATGATCATGATCTTTGTAAACATCATCTGACCGGCCCCCCACATACTATGCATTACTTTGGAAGCTTGTCCGGGATATTCTTTTTTTATTTTTACGATAACGAGATTATGAAAGACTCCTTCTACGGGCAATACCATATCGAGGATCTCAGGTACCATGGTCATTTTAATCGGCACCAAAAAAATTCGTTCCGTTGCTTTTCCTATCCATGCATCTTCCTGTGGCGGGATTCCCACGATGGTGGCGGGATAAACCGCATCTTTTTTATGAGTGATGCAGGTGATATGAAATCTTGGATAATAATCGGCTAAAGAATAATATCCGGTATGATCTCCAAAGGGGCCTTCGAGAATATAATCTTCCTCCGGATCAAGATATCCTTCAATGATGATGTCGGCATCAGCTGGAACCTGAACATCTTGCGTCAGACATTTTACAAGTTCAACCTTTTTCTTGCGTAAAAAACCTGCCAACAAGTATTCGTCTACACCGTCAGGTAAGGGGGCTGTCGCACAATATGTGTATGCAGGATCTCCGCCAAGTGAAACCGCAACCGGCATTTTTAATCCGAGCTTTTTATATTCTGCAAAATGGCGGGCACTTACTTTATGCCGGTGCCAATGCATGCCGGTGATTGTAGGTCCGAAAACCTGCATCCTGTATAATCCGACATTTCGAATTCCGGTAAGAGGGTCCTTCGTATGAATCACAGGAAGAGTGAGAAAAGGACCTCCATCTTCCGGCCAGCATTTTAAGACAGGGAATTTTGTGATATCCGGTTCCGCCATGATCACTTGTTGGCATTCACCTTTGCCTGATATTATTTTAGGCATCCAGGAGGCAATGGATCCCAGCTTTGGTAGCATTTTCAACTTGTCCATCCAACCTTCCTTCGGTGAAGTAAGGTCCTTAAATAATTCTTCAATGTCTTTGGCGATATCGTCCAGGTTTTCAGCACCAAGAGCCATCGCCATACGCTTTTCCGTACCCATCGAATTAATCAACAGTGGGAATGGGGTTCCTGTATTTTCAAATAGCAGCGCAGGACCATATTGTTTGGAAATCCTGTCAGTAATTTCAGTGATTTCAAGATGCGGGTTCACATATTCTTTGATTCGAACAAGCTCACCTGCATTTTCAAGTGTTTTAATCCAATCCTGGGTATTACGATACATAGATGAAATTTAATTTGACAAAGGTAACAAGATTGCTAAGCGATTGTTCCGGTAATTCGTCATGAAAAAAGACTTTTATTTTTCACTAAGTAACAGTTCCTTTTTCATCAGATCGATTACTTTCAAACGAAGATCAGGAATATCCTTTTCGGTCATCCCATGTGTATTGATCGGTGAGCTCCAGATGCATTCAATTGTACCGGGTTTTAATTCTATGGGCTTTTTAGGAGGAAGCAGCTTTCCACTATGAAGAACAGTTAACACTGCAAGTGGAACCTGCGCTGAAATAGCGAGTCTAAATGCGCCGTCGTGAAAATCGAGCAACAGATTTTCAGTGTTATTACGTGTTCCTTCCGGACAAATGAAAACGGAAATTCCTTCTTTGAGAGAGCGGTTCATGTTGTCCATGCTTTTTACCCGGGCAGCTTTGTTCTTGCGCTCCACACTGATATAGAGATGGCGGATGATATATCCCAGCACGGGAATTTTCATGAGCTCTGCTTTTGCAAGAAATCGAAAGGTATGATGGCATGAAAGTGCATAGGCGGGGATGTCTAACATGGAGCGATGATTGGCCACGAAGACATAAACAGCTTTATGATCAAGTAAATCGGCATGTTTAATTTTTAAACGGATTCCATAGAGAATAAGCAATAGTCCGGCCCATTTGCGTGAAATGTATTGATGCGCAAGCCGGGGTGCTTTTTTTCTTGATGCAAACTTGAAAATTAGAAAATACAATATGCCTGCTATTACCATCGATATGGAAAAAATCAAAATTGCCCAAATACCAAAAAGAAAACGAAGTGACTTTGCAATCATTGTCCGGAAAAGATTAGTTGTAAACATACTCAATCAATTTCAGACGATGAAAAAGATTGTGGATGAACGGAGAACCATGAAAAGATATTTGTGTTTATCAGCTTTTTTTGTGGCGGGTTTGATTAGTATAGTATTATTTTAAAGGTGATCATGGTACAAGGATTTTATTGAAGAGATTTAAATTCTTATTTTATTAATTTTCAATTTCTATTGATGGGAAGTTAGACATGTTTCCAGGAATTTTTGTGTAAGAAATTCTATTGATTATTTAGTACTGGAACTGTTTTTATTTTCATTAGGATGAATAGACCGGTCAGACAGCTGAAATTTCAATTTAATTTGACTGCAAACAGGTTGTATTCAGGATCTTCCGTCACTATATTTCTTCTTGCAGGAATGGATGTTTTTAAGTTACTTTATAGAAGAAAAATAAATTCATGAGAAACATTCTACCTGCCATTTTAACCCTGGTATTGATTAACCTTTGCATTCAATCTGCCAATGCATCACAACCTGGTATCAATTCTGATAAAATATTGTACCAGTCCGGGACATTAAAAACAGAACAAAATTTTAGTGAGATAAGCAACTTGCCGGTTCCTGCCACCGATCTCATCGATGGACACTATTACAGACTTTTTCAATTTAATACCATTCCCGGTCCGGAAGCTCAGAAAAACCTGTTGCATGCTGGGATAAACTTGTTGAATTACATTCCCAACAATGCTTTTTTTGCATCAGTGGAAGAAGGTGCCGATTTAACCTCACTGAAGGATTACGATATCCGCACAGTTCTGAGAATTGAAAACGTTCAAAAATCCAGTCGTGCCATTCGTGAAAATAACATACCTGATTATGCTATCCGGCAAGCGGGTTTCGTAGATTTAATTGTACAGTATTTTAGTGATATGAATGTGAATACTGTGAATGCAGAATTTGCATCAAGGAAAATCGAAATTATCAAATCATATGAGGCAAATCATCAGGTACGTATCAGAATCCCTCTGAACTTAATTCCGGATTTGCTGCAAATTCCTTTTGTGAAATATGTACAGGAAATTGAATCACCTTCCTTACCGGATGATACGCAGGGCAGGTCCTTGCACCGTAGCAATATGATAAACAGTGATTTTGGTGCAGGACCTCATTTCGATGGTTCGGGAGTGAGTATTTCCCTCGCTGATGATGGGGAAGTGGGCCCACATATCGATTTTACTGGAAGAATTACCCAGCTGATTTCAACCGGCCCGGGTGGTTCACATGGTGATATGACAGGAGGCATTGCTGTTGGAGCAGGTAATCTGGATCCTCAAATGCGCGGAATGGCTACCGGAGCACATTTGTATGTTCATGATATTGATGATGGAATCAATCCATATGACCATATCTACAATGCTCCATATTATTACACGACTTATGGTGCCGTCGTAACATCAACAAGTTATAGCCAGGGATGTAATGCATACGATGCAATCGCCAGTACAGGTGATCAGATTGCACATCAGAATCCTTACCTCAACTTTGTTTTCTCCGCCGGAAATAGTGGTCAGAGTGATTGCGGCTATGGAACGAATGCTGCATGGGGAACGATAACCGGTGGATTTAAACAAGGAAAAAATACGATTGCTTGCGGCAATCTCGATGCTTATGGTGTGCTGGATAATTCCAGCAGTCGAGGGCCTTCAGCGGATGGTCGCGTTAAACCCGATATCTGTTCCAACGGTAAGGATCAGAACTCGACAAGGGATGAAAATCGTTACCAGGTGGGTGGTGGAACCAGCGCAGCATGCCCTGGAATTGCGGGTATCACTGCGCAGTTGGTCCAGGCTTACCGCGAAATGAATTTAAATCCTGAAGCACCTTCTGCATTGATTAAGGCAAGCTTGTTGAATTCGGCTGAAGATATCGGAAATCCCGGCCCTGATTTTACTTATGGTTGGGGTCGAGTAAATGCGTATCGTGCTCTTTCCACCCTGCAGGAGCAACGCTTTTTATTAGATTCAATAGGACAATCAGCTACAAAATTTCATACCATTCAGGTGCCGGCCAATACCCGTCAATTGAAATGTATGCTTTACTGGCTCGATCTTGAAGGGGATCCTGTGGCTGCTATTGCTTTGGTCAATGATCTGGATCTGACAGTGCAGGATCCTTCCAGTACTACTTATCAACCCTGGATCTTAGACCCTACACCTCTTGTTTCAAGTGTTACTGCAGTTGCCATCAGAGGTGCCGATCATCTCAATAATATGGAACAGGTTACAATCGACAATCCGGCTGCAGGAAATTATACCCTTGAGGTAAACGGAGCAATTTTACCTTTTGGAAACCAGGAGTATTATATCGTGTGGGAATTTCTCACAGACGAAATTACTCTGACATACCCGAACGGTGGAGAAGGCTTTGTCCCTGGAGAAACAGAGACATTGCGCTGGGATGCATTTGGCAATACTGATTTGTTTGATCTTGATTATTCTGATGATAATGGTTCTTCATGGACGAGTATTGCAACAGGGGTATCGGCAAGTACCCGGCAGTTTAACTGGCTTGTTCCGGCAACAATTTCAGACAAGGTCTTGTTGCGTTTAAGCAGAGGTGTTATTTCAGATGTGAGCGATGCCAAGTTGGCCATAATGAACCTTCCAACAGATTTGAATGTAGATTTTGCCTGCTTAGGGACTACTCAGTTTAGTTGGACGGCAGCCCCTGGTGCAACCGCCTATGAAGTAAGTAAATTGGGCGCTGAATACATGGATTCAGTTACGACTGTATTTGCTACCTCAGTACAGCTCTCGCTTGCTGATTCGGTGGATACTTGGTTGAGCGTTCGTTCATTGGGTTCGACTACCGGAAAAGGAAGAAGGGCTGTGGCGATCCATAAATTGCCGGGTTTATTAAATTGTACCTTCTCGGATGATATGAACCTGAAGAGCATTCAGAACCCGGTTGCAGGATTATTATTCCCTTGCCAAAATCTATCTTCAATTTCATTTACGGTTGAATTGAGAAACGATGGAATCAATGAGGCTTCCGGATTTTCAATTTCTTATAGCATCAACGGGGGTACCGCGATCACTGAAATATATACCGACACCCTGCTCCATGGAGCTACAGTCATCTACACTTTTTCTACACCGGCAGATCTAAGCGCCCCTGGTCAGTATCTTATTAATTTTAACCTCAGCTATATAGGCGACGCTAATTCAACAAATAATTCAATAATTCAACAAGTTGAAGTGTTAAATTCTGCATCACTTCCAGTTTTTGAAGATTTCCAGTCATCAACATTCCCGCCTCAGGGATGGGCCCTTAACTCTTCGGGAGTAACCTATACTTGGCTGAACAAAAGTGGAATAACCGGATCTGACGGAACTACTACTTCAGCTGCCTGGTTTGATAATTATAGCTATAACAATCCCGGTGCAAGGGATTATTTGACTACTTATCTCGCTGACCTGACCGGGATAGCAAAACCACTATTGACTTTTGATGTGGCCTATTCTGTTTATTCCGGTAATGCAGATGGGCTTGGACTTGAAGCTTCCACTGATTGCGGAACCAACTTTCTTCCAACTTCCTATTTAAAAGCCGGCTCCAGTCTTGCAAGTGCACCCTCTTCCAATACAGATTGGGTTCCAACTCAGGCAGCACATTGGCGAAACGATTCCTTAAACCTGGATGCCTATGCAAATACTTTGCTCATGCTTCGTTTCGTAAATATCAATGATTTCGGAAATAACCTGTTCATCGACAATGTCAACATCATTAATAATTTGAACATCTCTATTCAAGGTCCGGATCAACCCGTTTTTCTAGCTCTGTATCCAAATCCATCTTCCGGACTCTTCACACTGGATATTAACAACCTTCCGTCAGAAGATATTTCCGTTGCTGTTTATGACATGAATGGCCGGGAGGTCCTTACAAGGCATTACGCAAATACGCCTCATACTTTTAAAGCAACGATTGGACTGGCTGAATTTGGAAAGGGCGTTTATATGCTACGGATTTCGAATGGAGAAAGAATTTACACCTTGCGTGCAACCGTCTTATAAGTCACTAATTCGTAGGAGATAAAATTCAAATAAAAAATCCGGGAAGGCATGAACTTCCCGGATTTTTTTTCCTTATTTCCCGGTTTTTATTCCCTTCTTATTTCTGACTTACTTTATCCCACTTTTTTATTTGCCAGGTGACATTAGCGGTACAAATATGATTGGATAACTTGTCATAGCTCTCCAATTGGATATCGATAAACACTGCGTCTTGTGTTTCCAGAGGAACATAGATTTCTTTTTGTAATCTTTCAGGGCTTATTTCACAAGTGACGCTTACCACCGTCTTGCCCTGGTAATGATAGATCATCCGTAGATCTTTCATGATGAGGCGATAGGCATCTGAGCGCATACAATGCGTCAAGGTCATACCGGCGGTGAATTCTGAGAGCGTGGCGAGTGCGCAGGCATGAAGCCCATGCAGGTGATTTTGGTTGATTCGCCAATAGGGTAATTGAGCCTTCAGGCTATTTTCTTTTACTTCGATTACCTTGATTCCATGTGGGCGGTTAAAAGGAATCGCACGATTCAAGGCCATATACAGGAACATTCTGCTAAAAGAAGAATGGCGTGATTTATCTAAAAGTGAAAAGAGTTTTTTCATCAATACAGAATTATAAGTGCTATTTCGATTAGATTAAAAACATCTTTCTTTGAGGAGAGCTTAAATAATAATCAGGAGGTCCGGAAAAGCAATCTGATTCAGTTTTTAACAATGTTCTGCAATTCCAAGTAGGATTGCTCGCATTCGAGGATCATTTGGTTGACAATTTCCTTAATAGGTTTTATGTCATGGATCATTTCGACTGACTGGCCTGCACACCATAAACTTTCATAGCTGCCGGGTTTAATAGCAGTTTCTAACCAGTTGAAACCACGTCGCTGAATGAGCATCTTGAAATATTTTTTCGTCCTCGGATTTTTACTCAAGAGCCGTTCAAACCAGTTCTGTTTTGTACCTATCTTTTTGGCAAAATCTGTATTGATCACACTGCAAGGCGTGCCACTAATACGTTCGGTCAATACAATGTCTTCCATCCTGTATTTCACGACTGCTTCCTTGTAGTCCCTCGACACACCTGCCTCAGTACTTGCAATGAACAGGGTTCCGCAATATGCTGCGGATGCACCGGAAGCGAGCACGCTGAGAACAGCCCTTCCGTGCGCGATTCCGCCCGCAGCCAAAATTGGAACCCTTGGAAATTCTTGTTTCAGTGCTTCTGTTAACAGCATTAAAGGATAGGGGCCTGCATGTCCGCCTGCGCCCTGGCCAACCGCAACAAAGCCATCGCATGCTGAAGCGTGGCACTTCCGGGCATGCTCAAGGTTAGTAACATCACAAAATACTTTTCCGCCATATGCATGAACGGCTTCAATAGTCGATTTCGGGTTTCCCAGAGATGTAATCACCACCGGAACTTTATTGGCCACACAGATCTCCAGATGTTTCTCAAACCAGGGATTCGACCTCTGCACAATCAGATTCATACCATATGTCCCGGATTTGCCTTCTCTTTCATTCAGTCTTTTATTGATCCGCTTTAGGAAGGAGTCTAATTCACCTGGGGAACGATAATTCAGGGAGGGAAAACAACCAAGAATCCCGGATTCCATGGCCTGAACTATCATCTCTTCGTTGCTGACAAGAAATAATGGAGCCATTACGAGAGGAAAACGCAGATTTAGCAATCGCGTAAAATCGTTTTGAATGATCATCTTAAGATTTAAATCACAGGATTCACTCAGAATCAAGAGTTCTACAAAGAAAGGAAACCTTCTAATTGTTAATATCCAATGAAAAAATATTTTTACACGGACTTGCTGGCATCATCTAATCACTTAATTTGGCAGAATATCATACGGTCAATAATATTTCATGGTTTTTATGCTCAGCCCAACCATGGAACTACGGCATATTTGTGCAGAACAAAAAAGAAATGATTTCCAGAATTTTTGATATACCATATAGTTTTCATAAAAAATTTCCGAAAGAAAATGCCTTAGCGGCAAAGGTGAACGGCACCTGGAATGTATATTCCACCTCTGAGTTTTTGCGTTTATCAACCAGCATCAGTCATGGTTTGATGAAGTTGGGCCTGAAGAAAGACGATAAAGTGGCCATCATTTCCAACAACCGTCCGGAATGGAATTTTGTGGATATTGGAATGCAGCAAATCGGAGTGGTGAGTGTTCCCATTTATACCACACTTAGCGAGTCGGAAATTGCCTTTATCCTGAATGACAGTGAGGCAAAAACCATATTTGTGAGTGATTCTCTCTTGCTGGAAAAGATAAACCGTCTGAAAAAGAATGTTCCGGTATTAAAAGATATATTCACATTTGATGTAATCGACGGAGCCAGAAATTGGAAGGAACTTCTGCATGAACCGGATAATGATGACCAGCTTCGTCTTGAATCCATCAAGAATAGCATTCAACCGGGAGATCTGGCCACTTTGATCTATACATCAGGTACTACAGGTAATCCAAAAGGGGTGATGCTTTCACATAATAACATTGTGAGTAATGTGCTTGCATCCGAAAAATTATGTCCGGTCGATAGTCGCCATAAAGCGCTCAGTTTTTTACCACTTTGTCATAGTTACGAGCGCATGCTCACTTACCTCTATATGTTTATTGGAGTTTCGATCTACTATGCGGAGTCCATGGATACCATTGCTGATAATCTCAAAGAGCTGAAACCGGAACTTTTCTCCACGGTTCCCCGCCTTCTGGAAAAAACGTATGATCGGATAACAAAAAAAGGCAGTGAGTTGACCGGTATAAAAAAGATGTTATTTTACTGGGCTCTTCATCTTGGTTTAAACTATGAAATGCACGGTAAGAACGGACTGTGGTACGAATATCAACTCAAACTGGCTAATAAATTAATTTTTAATAAGTGGCGCGAAGCACTTGGAGGTAATGTCCGGGTAATCGTAAGTGGGGGTGCAGCTTTACAACCCCGTCTGGCAAGAGTTTTTTGGGCTGCGGGGATTTCTGTGCTTGAAGGATATGGCCTCACAGAGACCTCTCCGGTAATCTCCGTGAATAATCTCGAAGAAAGAGGAGCCATGTTTGGTACTGTTGGACCGGTGATAAAGCATGTACAAGTTAAAATCGCAGAGGATGGAGAGATTCTCTGCAAAGGACCCAATGTGATGCTTGGCTATTTTAAACGACCAGATCTTACACAGGAAGTTATTGATGAAGAGGGATGGTTTCATACCGGCGACATCGGCGTAATGGTTGAAAATCATTTTTTAAAAATTACAGATAGGAAAAAGGAGATATTTAAAACTTCCGGAGGTAAATTTATTGCCCCGCAAGCTCTGGAAAATAAATTCAAAGAGTCAAGTTTTATAGAGCAAATGATGGTCATCGGAGAGAACAGAAATTTTGCCGCAGCGCTCATTGTGCCTTCTTTTTCGCACCTTCGCTCCTGGTGCGAAGTCAAAGGAATTCCGGACGCATCAAATGAGGAACTAATCAGGAATCCTGAGATTGTTGCCCGTATCGAAAAAGAAGTCGAAGAATACAATACAAGCTTTGGAAAGACAGAACAAATCAAGAAGATTAAATTGCTTCCCAAAGAATGGACCATCGATTCCGGTGACCTTACCGCCACCTTAAAGTTGAAACGAAAAGTGATCACGGAACGAAACGCAAAACTCATTGAAGAAATTTATTCTTCGTGATGGAATGAAAGAAAGGAGCGATATCGAAAGATTGAGAGAAATTGATTTTAAATTTAAAGAATGTCAGCAAATAGAATTATTAAGAAAGTAGCCGTACTTGGAAGTGGTATCATGGGTAGCCGCATTGCCTGTCATTTTGCAAATATTGGAATGGAAGTGCTTCTGCTTGATATTATTCCGAGGGAACTCACGGAGGAGGAAAAAAACAAAGGTCTTCAAATGGAAGATCCTCTCGTACGCAACAGCATCGTTAACACAGCACTGCAAAGCACATTGAAGGCTTCGCCTTCTCCATTATATGATAAATCTTTCCTGTCACGTATTCGTACCGGAAATTTTTCTGATAATATGAAAGACGTGGGTACTTGTGACTGGATTCTTGAAGCGGTTATTGAAAATCTGGATATCAAAGAAGTGTATTTTCCGAAGTTGAAAAGTACCGCAGACCAGGAACAATCATCTCTTCAAATACTTCAGGAATTCCTATTCAACTGATGGCAGATGGGCGGAGTGATGATTTTCGTAAGCATTTTTGCGGGACACATTTCTTCAATCCACCGCGCTATCTTCGTCTTCTGGAAATAATACCTGGTACAGAAACAGAACAGGATGTAGTGGATTTCCTCATGGATTTCGGAGATGTTTTTCTGGGAAAAACTACAGTACGATGTAAGGATACCCCTGCCTTTATTGCCAACAGAATAGGAGTTTATTCCATCATGTCGCTTTTCCATTTGGTTGAAAAAATGGGACTGAGTATTGACGAGGTGGATAAACTGACAGGCCCGGTATTGGGTCGCCCGAAATCTGCAACATTCAGAACTTGTGATGTAGTAGGTATCGACACGCTGGTGAAAGTGGCGAATGATGTTTTGACCGTTGCCCGAATGATGAATCGAAGGACGTGTTTAAATTGCCCGGATATGTACAAAAACTCGTGGAGAATAAGTGGTATGGAGATAAATCCAGGCAGGGTTTTTATAAAAAAGTGAAAGGAGCAGGTGGTAAAAGCGAGATTCTTTCACTTGACCTGACTTCAATGGAATACAAGCCCAAAGGGAAATCGAAATTTGCAACGCTGGATCAGACAAGGAATATTGATAAGTTTAATGACCGTCTGAAAATTTTAGTTGCCGGAAAAGATAAGGCCGGTGAATTTTACCGTGCTTCCTTTGCATCACTGTTTCAGTACATCAGCTTCCGTATCCCTGAGATAGCCAATGATCCTCTCCAGGTTGATGAAGCAGTGAGCGCCGGTTTTGGATGGGAAACAGGTCCTTTTGAAACCTGGGACATGCTTGGAGTAAAGGACTCAATTACAATGATGAAATCCCTTGGATTTGCTCCTGCGGATTGGGTAACAGAAATGATAAGTAAAGGCATTGATTCTTTTTTTAAAATTAAAGAAGGAATTCGCCACTACTATGATCCTCAATCCGGTGCTTATAAAAAGCCACCCGGCGCCGGTTCAATCCTCTTGTTAGATGCACTGCGTGAAAAAATTGTGTGGAAAAACGCAGGAAGTACATTGATGGATTTGGGCGATGGTGTTCTTAACCTGGAATTCCATACCAAGATGAATACCATCGGTGGTGAAATAATTCAGGGAGTAAATACCGCCATTGAAATTGCTGAAAAAGATTTTAAAGGATTGGTGATAGGAAATGAAGGGCAAAATTTTTCTGCAGGTGCTAATCTGGCCATGATCTTTATGTTTGCTACGGAACAGGAATATGACGAAATCGACATGGCTGTTCGTGCCTTCCAAAACATGAACATGCGTGTTCGATATAGTGCGGTACCGGTTGTTGTTTCTCCCCATGCTCTTTCTCTTGGTGGAGGATGTGAAATGACTCTTCATGCGGATAAAGTAGTGGCTTCTGCAGAAACTTATATCGGACTTGTGGAATTTGGTGTTGGGCTGATTCCCGGCGGCGGTGGAAGTAAGGAGATGACATTAAGAGCATGTGATGATTTCCGTCAGGGAAATTTAGATGAACAAATCTTGCGGGAATATTACATGACCATTGCCATGGCTAAAGTTTCTAGTTCAGGCCACGAAGCATTTAACATGAAAATTCTTAAAGCCGGTCGTGACGAAATAGTGGTCAATCCGCGCCGTGTAATCACAGAAGCAAAAAGAGCTGTATTGGAATTATCGCATGATGGATATACCATGCCTGCTCTGCGAAAAGATATTAAGGTATTAGGCAGAAATGCTCTTGGTATGTTTTTTGCGGGCGCAAACGCCATGGCATCCGGAAATTTCATCTCATCGCACGATCAGTTGATTTCTCAAAAACTTGCACATGTAATGTGTGGAGGTGACTTGTCCGGTTCTACCTTAGTATCTGAGCAGTATCTCCTGGATCTTGAAAGAGAGGCTTTTCTGTCCCTCTGCGGTGAACGTAAAACATTAGAAAGAATTCAGAGCATTCTAACTTCTGGAAAAGCTTTGCGGAACTAAACCTACGTAGTCATGACACATTTATTTAAAAAAAATAAATCATTCGAAATGATGAACAATTGTTTAATAAAAGCAATGGTCTTTTGCCTTCTCGTTCCAATTTTTGCCTTTTCTCAGGCAACGGAAGTAAAACCTAAGTATGCGCCTGGAAAGGAAAAACACCGCAATAAAACTGATGAGATTGGCCGCAAACAAGGAACATGGATATTCTATAACACCTTTGGGGAAAAGATATCAGAGATAGATTTTGTAAACGACCAAAAGGAAGGGATTGAGCGAAAATTTTATGGGTACAACAAAGTACGCGAGGAAAGCGAATTTTTAGGCGGCGTAAAAGACGGACAATATACCCGGTATTATTTTTCCGGACAGGTGGCACAGGAAGGATTTTATCATGAAGGGAAAAAGAATGGAAAATGGACCCGGTATTTTGAAGATGGATCAATACGTCAGGAAGGAAATTATAATTTAAACCGACGTGATGGTATCTGGAAAACATATAATCGTAAAGGTGCTGTGGTAGGCCAGACAACATTTAAAAACGGCGTGGACACAGCCGTCATTGAAGCAGCCGAACTCAAGAAGAAAGAGGAAGAGAAAAAAGCGGCTGATAAGAAAGCGGCTGAAGATAAAAAGAAAGGTATTCCCACAACTAAAGGAACAGGTACTCAGCCAAAAGACACCACTAAGAAAAAATAAATTAGTTTGTTTCGGAATTGCATACATAGCAAATCCAAACTCCACCCTACTGATACGGAAAACATCAATGAACGCATACATCATAGCAGGATACCGCTCAGCGGTTGGCAAAGCCCCCAAGGGGAAATTTAAAAATTTTCGTCCCGATGATTTGGCTACAGCCGTCATTCGTCATTTGGTGGCATCGGTACCTCAGCTTGACAAGGAGGAGATTGATGATGTTATCGTTGGGAATGCAACACCTGAGGCGGAACAAGGATTAAATATCGGACGGATGATGTCTTTAATGGGGCTTGATACTGTTAAAGTCCCTGGTATGACCGTCAATCGTTACTGTGCATCCGGCCTGGAAACAATAGCTATTGCCTCTGCGAAGATTCATGCCGGTCTGGCCGATTGCATTATTGCCGGTGGAGTTGAGAGTATGTCTCCTATTCCTTTTGGTGGATGGAAGATTGTTCCTAACTATAATTTAACGCAGACGCATCCGGATTACTATTGGGGCATGGGTCTGACTGCGGAAGCTGTGGCTCGTGAATATAATGTTTCCAGAGAGGATCAGGACCGCTTTGGCTATGAATCCAATTTGAAAGCCGCTAAAGCGATAAGCGATGGGAAATTTAAAGATGAAATTGTTCCTGTGAAAGTACCTGAAGTATACCTGGATGAAAAGGAACAGAGGAAAACGCGGGAGATTATCGTGGATACAGATGAAGGTCCTCGTGGCGATACCACACTGGAAAAGATGGCAAAGTTGAAACCGGTCTTTGATGCTAAGGGAAGTGTCACTGCTGGCAATTCATCACAAACGAGCGACGGTGCTGCATTTGTGATAGTTGTCAGTGAACGTATGCTAAAGAAACTCAATGTTCAACCTATTGCCCGCTTGGTTGATTATGCTGTGGCCGGTGTGGAACCTAGGGTGATGGGTATCGGTCCTGTGGAAGCAATTCCGAAAGTCCTTAAGCATGCGGGCATGAAACAAAGCGATATTCAGCTCATCGAATTAAATGAGGCATTTGCTTCGCAGTCATTAGCTGTCATGCGTACGCTTGATTTGAATCAGGAGATTGTAAATGTAAATGGTGGTGCCATTGCTCTTGGACATCCACTCGGTTGCAGTGGTGCAAAATTATCAGTACAGCTTTTTTCGGAAATGCACCGGCGTAAACTGAAATACGGAATGGTGACTATGTGCGTTGGAACCGGACAAGGTGCTGCAGGTATTTTTGAGCTGATGTCCTGATAGGACTATTTCAGACACCTTGTAACAATTAAGTTGAGAGGTCTGTATTTTATACATTTCCGTATCTTTTAAAATCAGATATAGACCAATTTCGATGTGTTTCTTGCTTTTTTGTACCTTTAAAAAAAATCAACGATTTGGATTTCAACCGGATGTAATTTTATTGCAAAAAATTGCAACCATTCAGCCAATATCCACTAAAAACAGAATTACCATTTCTTCATTCATCTGAATAAAATCATAGGCACATGTCTCAACCAGGAACAATCCCAGGAACAATTAAAGGCGGCGAGTTTTTAATCCGCGATACAAAGGCAGAAGATGTTTTCATTCCTGAAGAATGGAATGAAGAACAGTTGATGATTGCCCAAACATGCATGGATTTTCTGGAACAGGAAGTATATCCTAATCTGGACAGGATTGATGCACAGGAGGAAGGATTCATGCACGCTATTTTAGATAAGGCAGGAGAACTGGGATTGCTGGGGATTTCTATCCCTGAACACTATGGTGGATTCGGAAAAGATTTTGTTACCGGAATGCTGGCTACTGAGTATGTCGGTGCCGGACATTCGTTCTCTGTAGCTTATGCTGCACATACTGGTATAGGTACACTTCCTATTTTGTATTATGGAAGTGATGCTCAAAAAGATAAATACATTCCAAAACTTGCTTCCGGAGAATGGAAGTCAGCATATTGTTTAACAGAGCCCGGTTCCGGTTCTGATGCGAATGCCGCTAAAACAAAAGCTATACTCTCGCCTGATGGTAAAAACTATATCATCAACGGGCAGAAGATGTGGATAACGAATGGCGGATTTGCAGATATTTTCATCGTGTTTGCCAAAATTGATAAAGATGAAAACCTGAGTGCTTTCATCGTTGAGCGTAATTATCCCGGCATCACCTTGAATCCTGAGGAGCATAAGATGGGAATTAAAGGCAGCAGTACCCGGCAGGTATTTTTTAATGATTGTATTGTACCGGTCGAAAATCTATTAAGTGAAAGAGCTAATGGTTTTAAGATTGCTGTAAATATTTTGAATCTTGGGCGCATTAAACTTGCCGGAGCAGCAGTCGGTGCATTGTAAACGTATCAGCAGGCAATCGGTTATTTATGCTAACGAACGTCAACAGTTTGGACGGCCTATCTCTAAATATGGCGCCATACGCTATAAGCTCGCAGAGCAGGCAATGAGGATTTATGCTTGTGAGTCTGCTATCTTCCGATGCAGTCAGAACATGGAGGATGCCATCAAAACACTTATTGCCTCAGGGATGGAAGAAGGGAAGGCTAAATTAAAAGGTGTGGAACAATTTGCAGTTGAGGCCGCCATACTTAAAGGTTCATGGTAGTGAAGTGCTCGATTATGTAGTTGATGAAGGTGTACAGATCTATGGTGGTATGGGTTATAGTGCAGATGCACCAATGGATCGTGCATACGGGATGCAAGAATTAACAGGATATTCGAAGGAACAAATGAAATTAACCGCATGCTGGCTGTTGACATGATGCTCAAGAAGGCCATGAAAGGGGATCTGGATCTGGTGGGTCCCGCGACAAAAGTGGCCGGTGAGCTGATGCAGATTCCGGATTTCAGCAATGGGGAGGAAGGCTTATTTGAAAAAGACAAACAGGCAATTTCTAATTTCAAGAAGGCAGTGCTCCTTGTAGCGGGGTCGGCAGTGCAAAAACTCATGATGGAATTGGCTAAAGAACAGGAAGTGTTGATGAACATCGCCGATATGCTCATTGATTTATATGTGAGTGAATCCATACAATTACGTGTTGAAAAACTTGTAGGGATAAGAGGGGAACAAGCCTGTAAGGAACAGATCGCCATGATGCAGATCTACCTCTATGATGCCGCAGACAGACTTAATAAAGCTGGCAAGGATGCAATCACTTCTTTTGCCGAAGGCGATGAACAACGCATGTTGCTTATGGGACTGAAACGCTTCACAAAGATGCCGACTCTCAATGTAAAGGAAGCTCGTAGAATTATTGCCGCTAAGCTCATCTCGGAAAACCGATATTGCTTCTAAATAGGAGGCCTGAGTTGCGGGAGCTAAATTGACTCATGGATTTGTGTTAATGGCTAAATTGTATCGATTTTAATGGCTTTTTTGCCTGCACTGTGTTTAAATTTATTTTTAGTTTTTCTGGGTTTTAAGCAGGCTGATTTGCAATACAAATTTCTTAACTAAATATTAATGAAGATTTTGCGGGAGTTCACTACCTTTGTGCCATGCGTGAAGCCCGGTGCACGATTTTAGTAAAATTCGTGCAATATTTTCGTTTCCTGCTTATTTCATTCCTGTTTTCTATTCTCGCTCTCAACCTGGCAGCACAACCTTGTTTTGAACGTGTTTATGGAGGTCAGCTAAATGAAGAAGCAAGTCTTGTCCGACCTACTTTGGATCATGGGTATATACTCATTGGAAGCCGTGATGATACCATCCATCATTCAAGAGCATACTTCGTGCTGAAATTGGATAGCGCTGGAAATGAAGTGTGGTCAAAATCATATGGTGATAACTATAATCAACACGGGTCTTCTATAGTTCAGACTCCGGATAGCAGTTATGCATTTGTCGGATCTCATGATGCGATCTTGTATGACGCTGTCGCAGAGGTTGTGCGAATCGGACCGGATGGTACGCTCTTGAATTCAAAAAGATATCCTCCCTTCGATGGCTGGGGGACAGAGGGACTAGGTATTATTGCAACTGCGGATTCTAACCTTGCTATTTCCACATATACCGATGGTTTTATTTCACAAAATTTTTATTCGCTTATAAAACTGAATTCCGATCTGAGCAGTAAGTGGAGTAATTTTGTATCTTTTAACGGCTCAATCATGAATGAGCATGATGCAGCACAAGGAACAGGAGAAAAATTTTTCACCCTTGGCCACTATATTAATTTTTACTACAGCATCACCTCCTTTACTCAACGTTACAGAAGTGCGTCAGATAGATGTAAATGGTGTCCTCTTGATGGACACACTCTATACCTGGAACACTGTATCAAATTCAATTTCTCCAACCCGCGAAGGAGGTGTGGTGATATGTGGAGATCGCGATACCCTTCAGAATAAAAATATCGCACTTACTTTACTGGATAGTTCAGGGACCATTATCTGGCAGAAGGAATTAGGCGGCTGAGGAAATGAATCCGGCAGCCATGCCCGACAAACAAAAGATGGTGGATTTGTGATTTTGTGCAGTGTCCCTCATTTGTATTTTCCGCTTTTGAATGATATTCTTTTAATGAAAGTGAATGCTCAAGGAGATAGTCTTTGGATCGAGGTATTTCGGAGCAACTTTTGATGATGTCGCCATTCATATGCAGGAAACTTATGATGGCGGTTTTATTATTTTGGGAAAAACAAATAGTTTTGATTCGGCTCACATCTATCTGATAAAAACCGATAGTCTAGGTATTATTGCTTCTCCCTTTAAAATTACGGGTCCTGGAAATTACTTTTGTAAGGGAGATTCAGTGCAACTCAATATTGAGCCTAAACCGGACAGCAATTATACCGTTGAATGGTCTTCAGGTGAATTAGTCGACACTCTTGTAGTAGTCAGCAATGGAAATTATACTGCTACAATTACAGACAGTAGTGGTGCATCCTATAAGACACCTAATTACTTTTTATTTTTCGCTACCATTTCCGATGCTAACCTCAGTAATTTAGATACAATAAGAATTTGCAGCGGCGCTCCGTTGGTGAATTTGGCTCCCTCCAGTCTTTCATTTACCTATACCTGGTTTCTCGATGATACTCTTCTGACTGACATCAAGACGAATTATCTCATTCCTGAGCGTATTGGAAATTATTCTCTACGGGTAGATAATTATTGCGGAACCGATTCGGATTCTGTTGTACTCGATTCATTATTTTCATTACCCGATGTGCCGGTTATGAATA
Organism: uncultured Bacteroidota bacterium; assembly: GCA_963775555.1. Taxonomy (GTDB): domain Bacteria; phylum Bacteroidota; class Bacteroidia; order AKYH767-A; family 2013-40CM-41-45; genus QQVM01. The sequence continues at coordinate 645,102 of CAVZJJ010000004.1, forward strand.
TAAGTGGTAACAAGTTTATTTGTGAAGGTGATAGTTTGACACTTTTCATTCCTGACTCTGGTCTTGACTATCAATGGTGGTTTGCAAAAACAGGTAAAGCACAGCCGGTCCTTGGTGCAAATGATACTTCTTTCATGGCTTATTCAGAAGGAATTTATTTTGTTTTTGTTTCAGATTCAAATACCTGCAGTTCATCTTCGAATCCTTTGAATATTTTTATTGATACATACCCGGCATATGTCAATATTTCCGGGCCGCTTAGTTTCTGCCAGGGTGGGCACGTAATACTATCTGCTCCTTCCGGATCGGACTACTTATGGAATACAGGTGATACGATAAACTCATTGTTTATTAATTCAAGTGGTGATTTTTCGTATTCAATGACCAGCATGTTCGGATGTCCGAAATTTTCTGATACTGTGAGTACTGAAGTATATCTTAAGCCATATATTAACCTTGGACAGGATACAACTGTATGTAATACTGAAATCTATTTGATTGATGCTGGTCCCGGATATAGCTCCTACCAGTGGCAGGATGGTAGTTCTAATCAGGTCTTTATTGCTTCAACTTCTTCTACAGGCATTGATACTGGTACATATTATGTAGAAGTAAGCGATATCAACGCTTGCTTAAACACAGATACCGTATATGTAATTTTTGATATCTGTCAGGGTGGTATAGCTCATTCCGGAGCTGTTCAAACAAAGTTATTCCCGACAATATTATCTCAGGGTGATGCTTTTTTTGTTTTCAATTCCACTCCTGAAGAAGCGCAATTCAATATCCGTAGTGCTAGTGGTCAGGATATTGGCTTTTATAGAGCAATGCCCGGGAAAACAGAATTTGTAATGCCTGAATTAGCATCCGGAATTTATTTTTATTCCATATACAATCAGAAGGACTGGCTTCAGTCAGGTAAATTTGTCGTAGAATAAGTGGATTTTAAAGCCTTTCATCAGTTTTTCATGATTTTTCATAACTTTGTAACTCAATGAAAAAAGCAAAACGATTTCTTGCTCTTGTTCTGTCTCTGGTAATTTTAATTTCTTCCGGTGGGATTGTGCTCGCTGTTCATTATTGTTCCAGTAAAGCAGACGCTTCTGTTACACTTTTTGTCGCAAAGTCATGTTGCTCACAAAAGGATGTCCCATGTGATGGATCCAAATCTCAACATTCGTTTAAAAATAATTGTTGTGAACTTAAGATAAGCTACCATAAAGTTGACGTATCTTCTGTTGTTTCCGCGGGCCACCATTTTGAGGCCCCGGTTTGTATGAGTGATTTTGTGAAGGTTCAAGATCCTTCAATTCTTCCCGCTTTATTATTTGGGTCTTTGCTGAATAAAGCTCCTCCATTTTATACAGGAGGAAAAACTTTTCTTTATTTTATACGGAATCTCCTGATTTGATTTTTGTGATGAAGAACTGAGTTTTAACGCAAGACGAATCTTGTGTCTCAGAGATATGCATTCATTCACAAAAAAATATTCTAATGAGATTTATTCGTTCACTAATTTTCCTGCTTATTATTCGACTGCGACAAGGACTAAAGCTACTGGTCAGAATGCTTTTGGCTTTTCGTGATGTCAAAATCAAAACACCCAATATTTCAGAAAAATTTGCTCTCCCGTTTACTTGTGTGTGGGCGCTATTGTTAACACCATTTTTTTTAACCGATGTCGGCGCACAGGATTTAGTTCATGGAACTGTCGAAGAGTGGCAGGAAAGCAAGGGCGACGAAAGTCCGCTTCCCGGAGCAAATGTATATTGGTTGATAGGGGGTAACCCGGTGACAACAGATGTTCAGGGTAAATTCAGCATTCCTGTTCCCGATGTTCTTCCTGCCTATCTCGTTGTAAGTTATGTGGGTTATCAGACTGATACATTGCAGATCAAGAAACCGGGATTAGTTTCGGTGCGTCTGAAAAGCACCGTGGATCTGAAGTCGGTTGACATCACAGCTCGGAGGGAAGCGATTGGAGTTTCTACTTTGAAGACAATCAATGTTGAGAAAATTACCCAAAAGGAATTGTTAAAAGCTGCTTGTTGTAATTTATCAGAAGCATTTGAAACAAGTCCGACCGTTAACGTTGCATATAAAGATGCCGTCACGGGTGCCAAAGAAATCCAGATGCTTGGACTGGCGGGAATTTATTCGCAGTTACTCACCGAGAATATTCCATCAATGAGAGGGATTAGCAGTATTTATGGGTTGTCTTTCATACCTGGTCCATGGATGGAATCTATTCAGGTCACTAAAGGAAGCGGTTCAGTCCTCAATGGATATGAATCAACAACAGGCCAACTAAACATTGAATTCCTAAAACCTGAATCGAATGAAACGCCCCGGTTTTATCTCAATCTGTTCCGGGAAATGAATGGCAACTCGGAAGTCAATACACATTTCAAGAAAAAATTCAATGATGCATGGAGCAGCATTCTTATGGTGCATGGAAATTTGATGCAAAGGGAGATGGATGAAAACGGGGATCACTTTAAAGATCTGCCCACAGGCAACCAGCTAAACCTTTACAACCGCTGGCAATACCATAGTGGAAAAAAGCTGGAGTCACAGTTCGGACTCAAGTTGTTAATGGATAACCGGGAAGGCGGTCAGGTTATGGACGCCTTGCCAACCGGGCCCTCCGGAGAAATTTATTCCACTTCGGTTGATAACCGACGGGCGGAAGCTTTTGTGAAATTGGGTTTCATCTACCCTGAAAAACCATTCAAAAGCATAGGTAATATTGTGGATTTTTCCGTGCATAACATGGAGTCTTCTTTTGGCTTGAAGTCTTACAATGCAAATCAAAAAAGTTTGTACCTGCAGAGTATTTACCAGAACACCTTTGCACAGACAAACCATCAATATAAGATTGGAGCCACCTATCACTATGATCTCATTGTACAGAATTACAACAATGAATCCGAACAATTGATTGATAATGTTCCGGGTATTTTTGCCGAATATACGTACAGCTATTTGGATAAACTTACAACTGTTCTCGGTGTGAGGGAAGATTATCACAATGAATACGGATGGATCTTCACACCACGTTTTCATGGCAAGTATAATTTTACAGATAATCTTCTGGTCCGTCTCAGTGCAGGCAGGAGTTTCAGGGTTCCGTATTTGTATGCAGACAATATCAATGTGATGGCATCTTCAAAAAAATTGGTAATTACTGAGGATATCCTCCCTGAAAGGGCATGGAATTATGGATTTAATGTTACCGGGAAATTTATTTTATTGGGACGAGGAGCTTCGGTCGTTGGTGACATTTACCGTACAGACTTCATGGAACAACTGATTGTGGACATGTACAGTGATTCCAGCTCCATCCTGTTTTATAACCTCAAAGGGGCTTCGTATTCAAATAGTTTTCAGCTGACTTTCAATTTTGAATTGCTGCCAGAACTTGATATCCGGCTGGCATATAAGCTGGATGATGTAAAATCAACATACCTCGGAGGATTGCAACAAAAGCCCCTTGTATCCAGAAATAAAGCATTGATGAATATAGCCTATTCAACTCCTGACGAACATTGGAAATTTGACTACACTTTAATTTGGGACGGTCAAAAAAGCCTTCCCACTACCTGGCAGCCGGCAGATGTGGCACAAGTAAATACGCATTCGCCTGATTTTGTAATAATGCACCTACAAGCAACGAAGGTATTTCGAAAAATAGAAGTTTATGCCGGTGCAGAAAATTTGCTCGAATTCAAACAAACCGACCCGGTAATCAATCCCGAAAATCCTTTCAGTAATGAATTTGATGCGTCCCGAATTTGGGGTCCCATTGAAGGCAGAAGAGTTTTTGCAGGATTGAGATATAAGTTTAATTAATAACACATCATTTCTAAAAACATTAAATCATGAAAAAAAATATGTATTCCTTCTTACTTGTGCTGGGCATTCTTTTCAGTACCATGTCTCTGAAGGCTCAAACGGATACCGTAAAAATTATTACTACTTCCTTGTGTTCAACCTGCAAGAAAACAATCGAACATAATCTTTCTTTTGAAAAAGGAATAAAAAAGTCCATTGTTAATATAGATACAAAGGAGTTAACAGTGATCTATGATTCGAAAAAAACAAACCCGGATAAGATACGTCTTGCCCTGACAAAAATCGGTTACGATGCAGATTCTTTAAAGGCGGATCCTAAAGCATACAACCGGCTGCCTGATTGCTGCAAAGACCCTGAAAAGCATCATTGAACCTGGTGATTAAGATAGCATGTAAATGAGTTCTTGTCCCGAAGAGTTGAAGTAAATCATGCCATCCGAATGCTCAAATGTCGAATGGATTAGTGTTTACGATCAAAGACATTTTCTCCATTTACATAAGTCGAAAGAACATGCACTGATGGGATTTTCTTTTCGGAAATTTCCATGATGTCTTTATCAAGAATAACAAAGTCTGCAAATTTCCCTTCTTCAAGGCTGCCCTTCAGCTCTTCTTCAAAATTAGAATAAGCTGCCCAAAGAGTCATCCCGCGAAGGGCGTTTTTCCTGTTCAGTTCATTCTCTTTTTGAAATCCATCAGGGGGATTACCATCCAGGTCTTTTCTCTGTACAGCTGCATAAAAAGTAAGGAGGGGATTAATCTTTTCAACAGGAAAGTCCGTACCCAGGGCAATCACTCCTTCCGCCTCTTGAAGAAGATCGTTATAAGCATATGCATATTTGATGCGTTCAGGACCGAGACGATCTTCGGCCCAGTACATGTCGCTGGTAGCATGCGTTGGTTGTACAGAAGGAATGATGGAATTGTCTCCGAATATTCTCATATTTCTGGGGGTCACCACCTGACAATGCTCCACTCTCCAGCGGCGGTTGTTTTCACCATTTAATTGATCTTCATAAACCGCAAGTACTGTTGCTACCGCGGAATCTCCTATGGCATGGACACATACCTGGAATCCCATTTCTTTCGCTTTACTTGCCACATTTTCTAAGTACTTCCTGTCATGGAGCATAGTCCCGAAATGGTTTGGCTGATCGCTGTAGGCTTGTTTAAGACAGGCGCCACGAGAGCCAAGGGCACCGTCAGCGTATATCTTTATGGCCCTTACCGTCAAACGGTCACTCTTGATGATGCCGGTTTTAAAATAATATTCTCGAGTCTCCGGGTAATCGGAGAGCATGGCATAGACACGCATTTTCAACTTTCCTTCATCTTGTAACTTGCGGAGAAATTCAATGGAGTCTTTCCCAATTCCCGCATCATCTACTGTCGTTAATCCTGCTTCAAAACAGTTGTGTTGTGCTTTTAAAATTGCTTCTTCTACCAACTGCTGATCGAATTCAGGAATTTTATCTTTTACAAGGTCAATTGCGTTATCAATGAGCAGCCCTGTTGGTTTGCCATTGTTCAACAGAATTTCCCCTCCTTCGATTTTTGTTTCTGCATTAATGCCTGCCAGATCCAATGCAGATTGATTGCATAGTACGGCATGTCCGTCAATGCGAAGTAAAAAAACCGGTATTTGTGGAAATAAACTGTCAAGTTTTTCTTTGGTTGGGAATTTTTTAATGTCCCAGTCATTTTGATCCCAACCGCGTGCTAATATCCAGCTAAAGGAATTCTGTTTTGAAAAAGCAATCATGCTATCCAACACTTCTTCAAAGGAATGTGTACCGGTCACGTCGCATTTTAACAAGTCGGTGGCATATCCGTAAAAGTGGCAATGAGCATCTATAAATCCGGGATAAATGTACTTTCCTTTCACATCAATACTATTCACAGATTCATAATCATCAAGGATGTCATCTGAATTCCCTATGGAAATTATTTTGCCATTTCTTATTGCCATGGCTTGCGAAATAGTAAAAGCGTTATTTACTGTATAAATTGTGGCGTTGTAAATTACCAGATCTGCTTTTCGCTTTGAGTGACAGGCAGAACCGAGTAGTAAAATGATTAAGGTCAATAATCCTGAAAGTTGGCGGCTGCAATTCATCTTGTTTTCTAAATTTGTGGTTGCAAATAAACGAATAAGTTGCAAGTTAAAAATAACTAACTATGACTGATAGCTTTGATTTGGAAAAACTTCGTTTCCCGATTGGGAAATTTAAAATGCCGGATTTGTACTCAGATGAAGACATAGGCAAATGGATTCACACGATTGAGACTCTTCCTGCGTTATTGAGAAAAGAGGTAGAAGGGATGGACAATCAAAAGTTGGATTCTCCTTATAGGCCCGGGGGCTGGACAGTAAGGCAGGTTGTTCATCATCTTGCCGATAGCCATATGAACAGTTATTGCCGTTTCAAATTAGCCTTGACAGAAGAAGTCCCCGGAATTCGTCCTTATTTTGAGGAACGTTGGGCAGAATTGGAAGATGCGAAAAATGGATCGGTAGATATGTCGCTCCATTTGCTGGATGCCCTTCATATGCGTTGGGCTTATTTTATGAGGCGCATGAAACCTGGAGACTGGGAGCGTCGGTTCTTTCATCCGGGATCAAAAAGAGAGTTTTCTTTAAACACAAGCCTTGCCTTGTATGCCTGGCATTGCGAACATCATTTGAATCATATTATTCAGTTGAAAAAGCGGATGGGCTGGTTATAGAATTTTCGGATTTCGCAATGTCCTGTATGAGTTTCAGTCTGGAGACATCAGCTTGCCGGAATGGAAGTCGAATCGTATTCCTGTTGGCGCTTTGTCAATTGAGGGCATTGTTCTGAAAGCTACCTTGGTGTTCACGAATATGAGAATTTGTAAGGTGAATGGAAGATGAAGTGTTATTACCCTTAAGAATCTCACGCCGGTGTAAATACGACCCGTGTTTTAAAACAGACAGTTTCAACCGTCTCAAGATTTTTAATTCATTAGTACGATTGTTACTAATACAATCCATGTAAAGGCTTTTTTAATTATGAGAAAATGGGGCTTAATGATGTGATTTTGAGCATGATTAATGATTATTTCAATTTCAACGAATCATTTTTTTCTATCTCTGAAGAATTCCTGTTCAGGCCAGAAAGTCAAAATATTGCGTAACTAATATCTGTAATTTGAAAGAATATTGTGGAAGAATTAACTTTGCATTAATAAATTACTCCCTTGTTTTTTCCGTTATTGCATCAATGGGAATAGAAAAATTTCCTGAAAAAGAATTTCAAACACATGATGAAAAAAAGTAATTGGTGGAAACGCCGTAAAAAAGCTCTTGTAATTGGGGCGATTGTTGCCGGATCAACAATTTCTCTGGGCTTTGTAGAAGATTATTATTTCGAAGTAAGCAAGAACCTGGACATTTATACCACTTTGTTCCGCGACGTGAATATGTATTACGTGGATAGTATCCAACCAGGTGATCTTATGAAGAAGGGTATTGATGCCATGTTGGGATCACTGGATCCTTATACGGTATTTATACCCGAGAGTGATATAGAAGATTACAGGATGACCCACGTGTCTGCTGAATATGGTGGCATAGGTGCTTTAGTGCATCAGCGTGACGGGGCAATACAGATAAGTGAAATTTATGAAGGTTTTCCTGCGCAAAAAAGCGGATTGAAGGTCGGAGATCAGATTATTTCTGTCAATGGGAATTCCACAATTGGAAGGAAAGTTGATGATGTCACCAACTTTATGAAAGGGCAAAAAGGTACAACCGTTGTTCTGCAGGTAAAACGTGAAGGTGTTCAAGACCCTATTGAAAAAACAATTCTGCGGGATGAAATCAAATTTAAAAATGTGCCTTATTATGGGATGGTTAATTCAAATACCGGTTATATTAAGTTGACTCAATTTCTGGAAAATTCCGCAGATGAGGTGAAGCAAGCTCTATTGGAATTAAAGAAGAATCCGGAAATGAAAAACATTGTTCTGGATCTGCGCGGTAATGGTGGTGGCTTGTTAAGAGATGCAGTCGATATAGTGAATCTTATTCGTCGATGAAGGACAAAAAATCGTTTCACAGCGGGGAAAAATCCGTGAAATGAATATGGAATATTTTGCTACGAGAACTGCAATTGACCCAAAGATTCCATTGATCGTATTAACCGATCGTGGTTCAGCTTCGGCATCAGAGATTGTTACCGGAGCCATGCAGGAACTCGATCGTGGAGTAGTAATCGGACAAAGAACTTTTGGGAAAGGTCTTGGTGCAGCAAACCTACAATCTGTCGTATAATACCTTGATGAAAGTTACCATTGCAAAGTATTATACCCCGAGCGGCCGATGCATTCAGGCCTTGGATTACAGCCATCGGGCATCCGATGGCAGTGTTGCTAAGGTACCCGATTCCTTGATTAATGAATTTAAAACAAAGGCCAATCGGGTCGTGTATGATGGTAGTGGTATATTTCCGGATATTTATACGGATCCCCGGTCTTATAGTAGTATCTCGCAGGCTTTGTTCCGTAATTATCACATCTTTGATTATGCAAATAAATTTGAACGCGAAAATACGAGCATCGCTCCCGCACGTGACTTTGCCCTGACGGAAGCCCAGTATCAGGATTTTATAACTTACCTTCAGGGTAAATCCTACGATTACACAGATCGGAGTGAAATGCAACTGGAAGAGTTTAAGAATGTTGCAAAGAAGGATAAAAGATTCACCGTATTGAATAACGAATTCGAGGCGATCAAAAAGAAGTTGGAAGACGACAAAAAGCAAGACCTGCAGAATCGTCATAATGAAATAAAGGAAATTCTCGAAGGAGAAATCGTGTCAAGGTATTATTACCAAAAGGGCAGGTTAGAAACCACCTTCAAAAATGACGTGGAACTCCGTAAAGCAATTGAAATATTCAATGATACAGCTATGTTTTCAAGTATCCTGCGGGGTGACGGGAATTACAAAGTAATTGGTAAGCCCGGAAGTGAAGCACAGGCAAAGGCATTGCAGGAAAGGGAAGAAGACGATATGTATTAATCAAGGTGAAATAAGGTTCAGTTAATCTGCTCAGTTTTAAAACCTTCCTTGTTTATTGAAAACAGTTATTCAGGGATTTCATCGATTCATCGGATGGGGTAGAGCTAATCTTATTGCTTTTGGCAACTAGGGATTTAAACTATTTATTAACTCGGGTCTTTTCTGTCTTCGATTATACGTATTTGAAGAAGGAGTTTGTTATTATATAGAGAATAATTAGGTTTGTGCCCTCATTTTTAATCCGGCTTCTATGGGAAGAGCATTTGAAAAACGCAAGCATAAGATGTTTGCGAGGTACGATAAAATGGCAAAAGCTTTCACCAAGATTGGGAAAGAAATTGCCATTGCGGTAAAAAGCGGAGGACCTGATCCTGATAATAATTCCAGGCTGCGGACAGCAGTTGTGAATGCCAAAGGGCTTAACATGCCTAAGGATCGCATTGACAATGCCATTAAAAAGGCAAGCTCTAAGGAGGAAGGTATTTTTGAGGAAGCAATTTACGAAGGCTATGGACCACACGGTGTCGCTATTGTAGTCGAAACAGCTACTGATAATCCAACCAGAACCGTAGCTAATATCCGGATGTACTTCAACCGCGGCAATGGCACGCTGGGAAAAACAGGATCTTTGGATTTTTTATTTCAGCGAAAAGGAGTGTTTCGAATCGCCAACGACGGTAAGGTAAATACAGACGATCTGGAACTTGAACTCATCGATTTTGGTCTGGAAAGCCTTGAAGTCGATGAAGAGGAAATAATCATTTATACTTTGTTCGAAGATTTTGGAAAGATGTCAAAAGCCCTGGACGAAAAAGGGATAGCTGTTACAAAATCTGCTTTGGAAAGATTCCCGGTAACTACTGTGGAACTTAACGAAGAACAGCAGGATGAAATTCTTCATCTCATTGATAAGTTTGAAGAAGATGATGACGTACAGGCTGTTTACCATAACTTGCAATAAACAACCTGATTAAGCACTGAAATCCAGGTTAAGGGAAATCAATTTGTGGTTTTGAATTCACCCTCATTCAGAAATTACTTCCTGTTTTTTTTGCACCCTATAATGGAAATTCTGTTATAGTTTGGGTTTAAATATCAACTTTAATACGAGTAATAAAAAAAACCGGATTCTGATTTCTGAACCCGGTCTTGAAAGCATTGTGTATCTTATTATCGCATGAGGTACATCTTTCCCCATCCTTTTTTGAAGTACTTATCGGCATCTGTTTCACGATGTTCAATCGATTCACCACGTATATCACTTACAACTCGGTAGAGATATAATCCGTTGGCTAGCTGATCTCCGTATTCATCCTTTCCATCCCATGCATAGTCGGTGATGTTTCTTCCGATATGGATATTCCCCAGTTCATTTTGCATGATTTCCCTGACAATTTTCCCGGTCACTGTCATGATTTGGATCTTCATGTAGGTTGGTACCTCATTTCCGGTCAGTGTGAATACGAAGCGGGTGGAAGTGGAGAATGGATTTGGATAGTTAAGTACTTCCGTGATTGTAGAACGATTAATTACTTCAAATGATATCCTGTAATTGTATTTTCCGCTTTCGTTTTTTGAAGCATCGGTAGCCTCTACTTCAAAAATATAAGTTCCATCTTCCAGAAATTCAGGATTCCAGTCTATCCTGCAACTGTTTTTCGGAAGTGATGCAGGCGTGAATCTCATGGTGAGAGCATATATAGCTGAATTAAAATAGACACGTTGATAGGTGTTTGTATTGGGCCCCTTCACGTAAATCTTAAAGTTCGAAGTATCGTTCAGTGCAAGAAATTTATTTTCATCGTGTAATTGAATGTTGATATTCGGCTTACCGCTAACAATGTCACCATCCAGAATATGTATCCCGTCAAAAGTGACATCCAAAATTGGGTTGATCAGATCTTTGTTGACTTTGAATTTAATTTCAGCAATATTATTGAAGTGGTACTTTTCAGGTTGATAGGTAGAACCTAATGGATTCGCTTCTACCCATAAACTATTATTTCCCGAAAGTCCGAAGGTGCTGTCGATCGCAAGATTGGCAATGAGATATTGACCGATACGTAATGAATCCAATTTTGCCAGTGGCATCTCATGGCGAATGCGGTTGTTGTCATATAAGTAGAAGTGCATTGAGAGACTGTCCATAGGAAGATTTCCCAGGTTGTCTACAGCAATTTGCATGCGAATGGTATCTCCTTCTTGTAATGGGTTATTATAGAAATAGAAGGAACGATTCGGATTGATGGCACATTCCGGTACATCATCATAATAAACTCTCCAATACTTCATCTGAGCAGGCGTGCGAACTGTATCGTCTTGTGTATAGGATTGTAATTTGAGATACTTGTAAGTGTTTGCCGAAATCCAGCTGAGCGAGGTATCTTTTCCTGTACTGCTGTACATGACTTCAGAGGCAAGGGTCTCCCATATTTTGGTTGAATCATTCAGTCCAATGATATTAATGTGAACAAGGTCTTCGCTTGGATTTTCAAGCGGTACCTGATTCCAATGCAGGGATTCCCATCGTGTTGAAGGCCCTATAATTTCAGAGGTAACTGTACCACGGTTCCATATGCTGGAAAGCAGGGTGTTCAGTGCGAGAGTATCCACCGGTGTGTTTCCAAAATGTTCAATCTTGGTAGAAGGGAAGCCCTTCTTCATAAATAATGTAAATGGTGCATTGTCCTGCAAAGAACTCATCGTAAAGCCCAGATTGCTAAAGGTGTTTACAAAACCCGGATCAGCACCTGAATAGGCAGTATTAAACCAGTTGTAAGCGAGAATATAGTTGCCATCCGGAATCTGATTTATAAAGTTTTGAATGCTCTGAATTTGTGCAGGACTATTGAAACGAAAGAAAAAATAGTTTTCCGGACGGGTACGGTTACATCCGGGAATAAATCCACTGGCAGTATTGTTAGCACAACTACCGTTGGTGAGAACAAATTGATTAGCCTGACCGAAATTGTTGGTACAGGTGGTCCAGGGCTCCAGAGAGATTGAATCGAGAACGGCTATCATTACAGCAGCATCGACCTGGCAACCGTTGTACTCAATTGGAGCATTGTTCAGATAATATCCAACTTCATTGTAAGCGGATGGTCCCGATGGAGAACCATAAGTCAGGATTTTCAGGGCTTTATTGTTCTCAACAAAACTGAATTTACGATTCAGGGTATCGTATCTCACATTTTCATATGAGTCACTTTTATATTGATAGAAGTGTGATTGTGCGAAACCGGTTTTACCTGCAATGTACATGAATGAACTTTCCTGCCATTTGAAACGTACTGGGTCATCATTTATGGAATCATTGGCCACTCTCCAGAAGTAGACAGTACTATCCAGCAGAGTGAGGTTTGGAGGTGTCCAGGAAATTACTCCACCGCTATCAGTTACGAGTGTAAATCGATACAATGGACTTCTTTGCATGCTCGGGAGTAGAATCGACGATGGTCATATCGACGGTATCAATTTCAAACTTATAAGTTCTTGTATCTGCAAGTGGATTGGCAGTTGTTGCTTTTAGTGTGACGGTGTTATAGGGATGAATTGCATATTTAGCAGGATACACAGGAATGATATCATTCGAGGTGATGAACAGAGAAGTTGTAATGCGGTATTATTTGAATAATTCTGATATTCATCAACGGAATCCGGAATATCAACTTCCACTTTAAAGCGATTTATTCCTGCTGCATTGAATCCACCGGTTGTTACATTCATTACAAGTTCATCCTTGTAATAACAACGACCACGCTTTATGGAATAAACTGAATCTGTACCGTCAGGAAAAGTTCGTGTGATATGAACATAGAATGAATCCTGCACAGCTTTACCGAAATTTCGGGTTGAGATATGAACTGAAAATGTATCCATGTCGGTAGTTATTCCGGAAGGAGTAAAGCTGATATTCGGTTCGGTGATGACGTATTCTGGTTTTCTAAAATTATTTAGTTTCAACGAAGGGTCACCATGCAAGGACATCTCGTTACACACAATTTGTATGTTTGGAGAACCCGGTATTTGAATCGCCTCAATTGCTTTTTTCATCAGGTAGCCAATTGAAGCACCATAATTGTAATAAGAGGCATTCTCAAAAAATGCATTTGAATATGCAAAAAGATCAGGAGGAATTCCTTGTCCGACACTGGCAATAAATGCAATGGCAGCTTTATCGGGTTCAAGTACAAATTTTTCGCTGACACTTCGTTGTGAAGTATGAATATCTCCGGCAAAACATGAGTTGGCAATGATGACCGGATATCGGCCGTGGTTACCGTATTCTGATGGCTCATCTGTACTCTGATCAAATCCGGATCCGGAGGCATGTCCGAAAAAAGTCATCAGAGAAACACCGGCATCGATCTTTTTCTGAAGTGAATCAGATTGGTTTATGACGATTGGATTCGTGCTGGATTTTAAATAGGTGGTCACATTACCACCATACAAACTGTCTTCCAAAACGTTTTCAAAAATTTCAAGATAGTTGGCCAATTGTTCTTGTTGCGCAGGATTATCGCCACCACCAAAATGTAGAATTTCTTTCATCCATTCCTGGTGGACTCCGTTTTGTGCAGTTTCATATTCTTCAACTTTTGAAGATAATTGGAAATATCAAGTCCATTTTGTGCGCTGAGCCTACCGACTGGTATGACTGGGCTCATACAATGATCCATTAATTCCGGAAGTAAGAAGCAAATCGGAGGTTGGTACTCCATAGGAAGGAACCAGACAGGCTGCAAACAATGCAGGGTTTTGACGGAAATCAGCAGGACTGATGGATTTTCCAAGGAGAAAAAGATGTTGCGGAGGTGCAACACTCGTCCAGTTGTCAAGAAGAAATCGGCGAAGTTTTTTATTGACAATGGATGCTTTTTAATTCCATATGCAAACTGATCGTATAGTTCATCGATGTCACACAGTAGCACTTTTCCGCCGGTAGTTGCATCCCGGTATGCTTTATAAGCAAGTGCCTGACTCCATAGTAGTTTATTGGAGATGATGATAAATGCAGAATCTCTGATGTTTGAAGCTTGAAGGATAATTATTAAAGTAACCAAAGTTATTGGCAACATAATTTATTCCACTCACTGATGTGAGCGATTGAATTTGTGATGCAGAGCTGAGGAAACATTTTTTCGGTTTTCCGTTTCCGTCATTGTCAACCATCGCCTGATAGATACTTCCGGAAGGTACAACTGTAATTCGTTTGTTGTTGGTCAGATCATACATCACCGGGGCTGTACCTCCTCCATTAAAATTACTTATATCCATTCTTGTTTTTCCCTGGCTATCATCCTGAACACAGCATCGAAAATGTGGAAGCGTTTTCAAGATTATATGTATGTGGATATTTTATCGAAAGCCAGTAGAATGAACTGTAGTCGGAAGTGCCAATAGCGAGGTAACATCATACACAAAGTTTGTTGTCGCGCTTGTAAATGTGGCAGGAGAGATGGAGAAGGTAGTATTTGTTTAATTCTTGTTTAAAGTTAACATCGGAAAAATTTGTGCCTGGAAATGAAATATTGATATTGTGTGGATTATTATTAACTCCACCGATGGCTGTTGTATTTCCATATTAGGCCCGTTCACATCAATGTTTGCAGTGTTGGCTGTGATAGTTAAAGGATAATGTCCACCGGAATAATTTCCAAAGACACCACTCCATCCTTCGCTCTCAACATATTCAATGGCTTTATCGTCTTGTCCTCTGTTATATCCGCCAACTTGTTCAACATAGGTTTCTTTCGTAAAATAACCGGCAGGAGCAAAGGAAGAAAAGTTGGTGTTGTTTTGAACTATGAGACTCTTTCCATTCTGAGATGAACTCCAGGTAATAAAATAAACAGCTGTATCCGTACATAGACTATAGTTCGGATTAGCATGCATCGTAGAATCAGCATACAGCTTTTTATCAAGGGAGCCATCATTTTTTCTTCCATAGAATTCTATGAAATCATCGGCGTCAAAAATTCCATCAGATTCTCCTTCCAGGTAAATGTATTGTTCCTGTCCGTCTCTGAAAACCTGAATTTTTCTGGGGTCGATGGAGCTTACCGGTACACCGGCAAATAGCAATGTTTGACTGTTGATGCGGTAGATGCCCTCTTGCCAGACTTTCACTTTAAAATACTGTTGGTTATAATTAATCCATGAATTTCCATAGGCTGTGAGAAGCTGTCATAAGAAATTAAAAGAATCAGGAAAAGGAAGTAAAGTTTTTTCATTGGCAACGCGATGATTTTACAGAGAGCATGACCTTAGGCCTGCATTATTATTTGCGTTTATTGATGTCAAGTTTTAATGAAAAGACATTGGAATATAGGAACTCCTTACTTCCAATATTGGTCAAAGCATAATCAATGGTCAGTCTGCCAAGTTTAACGCCAAGTCCCATATTGGGTTGAACAATAGTAGATGTGGAGCCGTCTTGTTCTTTAACTTTCTGGATGTTTTGTATTCCTCCACGGAGAAAAATAAACTCACCATAACCGAGTTCAAGTCCCAGGTGTGGATCGATACTCACCGGGTCGCCACTGATCAGGACATTTCGCTTTCCATCGAAAGTCATGTCAACATTTAACTCTACAAGTGCGGTAATTTTCTTGCTTATATGGCTTTTATGTCCTGCACCAAAAATTAGTTTCGGTAAGGTGATTTCAGTAGTGTTTTTTGGAATCTCATTTCCTGTCTTTGTAAAAGTCTGTTCAAGAAGTTCGGTATTAAAGCTCCATGCATTGAATGTAGAAGTAACATCTCTTGCCATCAGACCGAATTGCCATTTCCCGGTTTCATACTGCGTGCCCAGATCGAAACCAAATCCCCATGCTTTACCGAATTCACCTGCTTTACGATAAATTATTTTCACATTTCCACCATAACGTCAGTCCCGGTATGTTGGAGACTTTGGCATAGGAAAGCAAAAAAGCATAATCAGCAATCGCAAATGACTTTAATTTGGAATAGTCAATCACTCCGGAGGCATCAATCAGATCAAGAGTATTCGGAATATCATCGGTTGCAAATCGAATGATCGAAAATCCCAAGTGTACGGCTGCTGTCAATTTTAGTAACGAGTGAAGCATAATCAAATTTTGAAATGCCGGCAAATAGTTCAGTATGCATGACTGCAAGTTGCATGTCGCTTTCAAAACGTGTGAGACCGGCAGGATTCCAGGCTGTAGCAGTTGCATCACTTACGCTGGCAGCAACAGCCCCACTCATGCCCATTGCTCGTCCGCCTACACCAATTGCTAAAAATTCATTGCTGTATTTTGGTGCTTGGGAAAGGGCAGGAAGAGCCACAAGTAAGGCAAAACAAGAAAGATTTTTATTTTCAGGTTCATCAGATTTTTTGCTTAGACGAAGCTCTATGAACGATTTTTGAACAAAATATTGAATCCGTATTCTTCTTTGTAAAGTTAACAATTACAAATTGATAGGGTTTTGCTGACTTTGCTTTATTTTTCATTTTTTTATTCAAGGTTATACCACTCTGCTATAGTAAAGGATACGGGCAACGGGGTAGAAAACACATTGCAATAATCTCACAAATCTTACAGTTGAATTGCACAGGGGACATGATTTGTAAATTGCAGGAAAAAGTACTTTTGGTAAATAATGAATTACTGATGAAAAAACATCTCCCCAATCTTTTCACTTGTCTGAACCTGATGGCTGGTTGCATTGCAGTGGTTATGGTCTTTCGTGATCACATGGATTGGGCTGCTTACATTGTGTTTATTGCTGCATTTTTTGATCTGCTCGATGGCATGGCTGCACGGATTCTTCATTGCACTCTTCGTTTGGTAAGGAGCTCGATTCACTTGCTGATATGATCAGCTTTGGCTTTGTCCCGGGAGCAATCCTCTTTAAACTTTTCCAGCAATCTGATTTTTCATCCTATGATATACCTGAAATGTACCTGCGGGCAGGGCAGTTCTTACCTTTCATAGTGACGGTTTTTTCTGCTTTGCGTTTGGCCAAATTCAATCTTGATAGCAGGCAATCAAATTCTTTTATTGGGCTTCCTACACCGGCTAACACACTTTTGATTGTTTCTCTGCCAATGATTATTCTTCAACATCCCGGTAAAATGGAAGGCATTCTTTTAAATGCTTCATTTTTATTAGGAATAGTAGCACTCTTGTCTTTTTTACTCGTTTCAGAAATTTCATTCATGTCATTAAAATTCAAAAACCTTTCTTTTCGAGATAACAAATTTCAGTATGCACTCATCCTTGCAGCAGTTGTTTTACTGCCACTCTTTCAATGGATAGCAATTCCCATACTCTTTTTCCTGTACTTTGTCTTATCGCTTGCTGTAGTTGTTTTTGCTCCGGGAACAGATAAAGTAAAGTAATGGGATTGAACTGTGCCCTCTATTCATAATCTATTTTCCAGGCAGATAATGGATAGCTGTTCGGCTCCGTGCAATGTAATGAGTCGATAATAGGACGAAATATTTTTTTGCATCAATAAAAACAAATAACTTTGATGCTTAATGTAAGGACAACAATTGCTGACTTCCCCGGCAATTGTATCGTTGAAAATTCAATTTATTAATACCACGTTATGACAAAATACACAGCCGAAATTGATGTAATGCCTTTGAAGGCTCTCCTTGATCCGCAAGGAAAAGCAGTAGGCCATGGACTAAAAAATATTGGCATCTCCACAGTTGAAAATATTCGCATCGGAAAGCATATCACCCTTGAGATTGAAGCTTCAAGCAAGGATGAGGCACAAAACAAAGTGGATGAAGCCTGTAAAAAGTTATTGTCTAATCCTGTGATGGAAAGTTATCACTTCGAATTGAAAGAGAATTAAATGATTCTATCTTCTTAACTCGAAATTTTGACCGAGGTATACTTTTCTCACTTGTTCATCTGCAGCGAGTTCTTCAGCGGTTCCTGCCTTCAAAATTCTTCCTTCAAAAAGCAGGTAGGCACGATCAGTGATACTTAGTGTTTCATGCACATTGTGGTCAGTGATTAACACACCAATGTTTCGTTCTTTTAGGAGTGAAACTATTCCCTGTATGTCTTCTACTGCAATCGGATCGACGCCGGCGAACGGTTCATCAAGAAGTATAAATTTGGGGTCGACTGCCAAAGCCCTGGCAATTTCTGTTCTTCTCCTCTCACCTCCGGACAAAAGGTCGCCCCGGCTTTTTCGGATTCGTTGCAATCCAAATTCATCGAGCAAAGACTCGAGTTTTTTATTCTGCTCCACCTTACTTATGGAAGTCATTTCCAACACGGCTTTGATATTGTCTTCAACACTTAATTTCCGAAAAACGGATGCTTCCTGGGCCAGATAACCAATTCCCAGTTGAGAACGCTTGTACATTGGGATCTGGGTGATGTCCCGGCC
Organism: uncultured Bacteroidota bacterium; assembly: GCA_963775555.1. Classification (GTDB taxonomy): domain Bacteria; phylum Bacteroidota; class Bacteroidia; order AKYH767-A; family 2013-40CM-41-45; genus QQVM01. Next base: position 663,386 of record CAVZJJ010000004.1, read on the forward strand.
ATCCAGAAAAATAGATCCTTCGTTGGGCTTGATAAGACCCACAATCATATAGAAAGAAGTCGTTTTCCCGGCGCCATTGGGGCCAAGCAGACCTACAATTTCACCTTGCTTAACCTGGATGGAAACATGATCCACCACAGTTCTGTGTTTGTAACGTTTAACCAGGTTTTCGGAACTAAGAACAATCATCTTGGGGCTGCCACCATTTAGCGTGAATTCGTAAATTCAATGTGAACAATGCTTTTTTCTTGAATGTATGGGTGAATGAGCTCATTCTATCATAGAACCGGATAAGTTCTTTGATACAATTGAAAATGTTCTGGCAAAGATGCGTATTCGCTGCTTTTTACACAAATGAATTATCTCTGCTTTTGAAGTTGATCCCAGAATTCAACAGCCCGGCGAAGATGGGGAATAACAATGGTTCCGCCTACAATGTTAGCAATGCTGAAAACTTCAAAAAGTTCTTTTTCACTTACACCTTCCTGATAACATCGTTCAATATGGTATTTGATGCAATCATCACAACGCAAAACCATTGAAGATACCAATCCTAACATTTCTTTTGTTTTCACTGACAAGGCGCCTTCTGAATACGTGTTAGTATCCAGATTAAACAGCCGTTTGATAACAAGATTGTCGGCTCCAAGAATGCGTTTATTCATTCTGGAACGGTATGCATTGAATTCTGAAACGGAATCTGTCATGATTGTCTGGGGTCAGGATTCGGCAGGTTTTCTTCTCAACACATAAGCACTCACGAAAATGCTAATTTCATAGAGGAAATACAAGGGAAGTGCAACGAGTACCAGGGTTGTTGCATCAGAGGTAGGAGTGATGACTGCCGCAACGATAAGAATAACAACCACAGCGTGTCGACGATAAGTGCGCATGAATTTTGGTGTGAGTATTCCGATCTTGGTAAGAAAATAAACCAGCATGGGCAACTCAAAAATAATCCCGCAAATCAGTGTCATGGTGGTAACAGTTGAGATGAAGGAATCAAGAGAAATTGTATTTTTTACTTCTGCACTCACCTGATAACTACCCAAGAAGTTAACAGTCATGGGAGTGATGATGTAATATCCAAACAGAACACCTGTAAGAAAAAGGAAGGATGTATAAAACACGATTCCTTTCGCATAGCGTTGTTCTTTTTCATGCAGGGCCGGCTTTATGAAACTCCATAACTCCCATACTACATAAGGGAATCCACAGACCAGCCCTCCAATAAAGGCTGCCCACATATGTGTGGTAAATTGTGCACTGATGTCGGTACTGATCAGAATGAATGGAATTTCCCGGATGCATAGATCATCACCAAGGTTTAATTTTTCAGAAATTTCACATAGTATCCGATAGGTAAAAAAAGATGGACTCTTCGGAGCCAGGAGTATTCCATCAAAAAGAAACTCCTTGAAGAAGAATAATGTCAAAGCCAGAACCATTACTACTCCAACGGCCCGTGCCAGATGCCATCGGAGTGCTTCCAGGTGCCCGAGAAAGGACATCTCTCCTTCTTTATTCCCCAGTGAATTAAATATACTCATAGTAGCGGTAAAGATAGGAGAAAGGAGTAAACGATAAAGCCCTGAATAGCAGTAGGTCTTTTAAGATGAATGTCAATTTTTTATTTTGTTAGTTTCCTCGGTCTGTAATTTTTTATGGAGAAATTGTATTAGAATGCTTCATGTAATTTCCGGATATTTATCAAAGCTTGGTTAAAGAATTCCTTCTCGAATCAAATCGTGAAGATGAATCATGCCGATGTATTTTCCATTATCAGTGATAAGCAGTTGAGAAATATTGTGCTCCTTCATCATATTGAGGGCATCTACAGCCATTGTTTCTTTGCCACTGCTTTTTGGTTTTGCACTCATGATATCTTTAGCAAGAATTCCGTCAAGTGATTTTTTAGTGAGCAACATTCTTCGCAAATCGCCATCCGTGATAATATCCGATAATCTTCCCCTTAGATACCACAGCGGCGGCACCGAGACGGTTGGATGAAATTTCAACAATCACTTTTTTGATATTATCATCGGGTGATACTTTCGGTGAAGCATTGTTCGGATATATATCTTTTACTTTCAGGTATAGTTTTTTTCCAAGCGATCCCCCCGGATGATACAGGGCAAAATCTTTCGCTGAGAATCCGCGAAGGTCCAAAAGGCATACTGCCAGCGCATCACCCATGGCCATTTGCGCAGCTAGTAGAACTTGTTGGTGCCAGGTTATGAGGACAGGCTTCTTCGATGACAGTAGTATCCAGAACCAAATCACAGTGTTTCGCGAGATAAGAATCTTTATTCCCGACAATACCAATGATTTTATTGCCCCAATTCTTTAACAGAGGTATAAGCACTTTGATCTCGGCAGTATCTCCGCTTTTTGAGATGCAAATCAGAACATCATTCTTCTGGATAATTCCCAGATCGCCATGGATGGCATCTGCTGCATGCATGAAGATGGATGGACTCCCCGTTGAATTTAAGGTGGCGACAATTTTCTGACCAATGATGGCACTTTTGCCGATACCGGTAACGACAATCCGGCCTTTGGAATTAAAGAGAAGTTGCACACAGGCAACAAATTGCTCATCAATCGTTTTCTTTAGTTTGGCAATGGCTTGAGATTCAATCTCAAGCGTCCTGATTGCCAATCTTTTGATTTTTTCGTGCTTTTTCAAAGGTTGAAAATTTTTGACGAATGTTACGTTTCACATTCGTTGGTTCGGCAAAATTATTTAATTTTAGTCTCGAATCATTTTTTTTGGGGGGGGATTCGGGTTATATTCGTATATTATATTACATTTATATTAAATACATCTATAATGTTGGTGGCTGAAAAGCCTTTGAAAACCTATCTGCAAAAGTATTTCGGGTTTGACAAATTCAAAGGGAAACAGGAAGAAATTATTACAAATCTATTGGCAGGCAATGACACTTTCGTGATCATGCCGACCGGAGGTGGAAAGTCTATGTGCTATCAGCTTCCTTCTCTAATACTTGAAGGGTACTGCAATTGTTGTTTCGCCTTTGATTGCCTTGATGAAAAACCAGGTGGATGCGATGCGTGGCTTTAGCAGTGTGAACGGCGTAGCACATTTTCTGAATTCTTCTTTAAATAAAGGCGAAATTGCTACTGTTCGGGAAGATATTAAGGCCGGCCGTACAAAAATACTATATGTTGCTCCTGAATCCCTGACCAAAGACGAGAATGTGGAGTTTTTCAAAAATGTCAATATTTCCTTCTTTGCCATCGATGAGGCTCATTGTATCTCAGAATGGGGACATGATTTTCGACCTGAATACCGACGATTACGTCCAATTATGGAAGCTATCGGCAAAGTGCCGGTTATTGCATTAACAGCTACAGCTACTCCCAAAGTTCAATTGGATATTCAGAAGAACCTCGGTATGATGGATGCTTCTGTTTTTAAAGCTTCTTTTAACAGACCTAATCTGCATTATGAAGTTAGACCTAAAGTGGAGGTGGCAAAGGAAATTGTCAAGTTCATTAAGCAGAATACCGGTAAATCAGGTATTATTTATTGTCTGAGCCGTAAGAAGGTTGAAGAGATCGCGAGTCTTCTCAGTGCAAATGGCATTAAAGCATTACCTTACCATGCCGGACTTGAGGCAGCTGTGAGGGCAAGAACTCAGGATGATTTTCTCATGGAAGAAATCGATGTGATTGTAGCTACCATTGCCTTTGGAATGGGTATTGATAAACCGGATGTGCGCTTTGTTATCCATCATGATATCCCTAAAAGTCTGGAAGGTTATTATCAGGAAACCGGAAGGTCCGGTCGGGATGGGCAGAGAAGGGAAGTGCGTAACTTTCTATAGCTACAAGGACATTGAGAAGCTGGAGAAGTTCATGAAAGGAAAACCTGTTGCAGAGCAGGAAGTCGGAAAGCAATTACTCATGGAGACAGTTGGTTTTGCCGAAACTTCAGTGTGTCGCAGAAAAGTTTTACTAAGTTATTTCGGTGAAACTTACAAGGAGGATAATTGCGGCCATTGTGATAATTGCCTGCATCCTAAGAAGAGTTTTGATGGTCAGGATGAAATATGCTACTGTGCTTGAAACCGTTCAGGCTGTGAAGGAAAAGTTTGCAATGGAGCACATTGTAAATGTCATCACAGGAAAAAATGAAAATGCTGTTAAACTTCATGGACATGATCAATCTCGAAATTTTTGGAGAAGGAGCCGATCATGATCCAAAGTTTTGGGTGGCTCATGGTCCGTCAGGCTTTGTTGGCCGGTTTTCTTTCTAAGGATATTGAGACCTATGGTACTTTAAAACTTACTGAAAAAGGCATTGCATTTTTAAAGAAACCGACAAAAATCATGGTCGTTGAAGATAACGACTATAGTAATGCAGAGTCTGATGATGAGGATGAATTTGGTGGAGGATCAACTCCTGCAGATCCGGAATTATTCGCCTCCTTGAAAGATCTCAGAAAGAAAATTGCAAAGCAGAATAATGTTCCTCCATTCGTTGTATTTCAGGATCCCTCTCTTCGAGGAAATGGCTATTCAGTATCCGATCACCATGGAGGAATTGAAAAATATTAGTGGTGTTGGTGGCAGGAAAGGCATTGAAATTTGGAAAACCATTTCTTGATTTAATCTCAAAATATGTCGAAGAAAATGACATCGACAGACCGATTGATCTTGTTGTAAAATCAGTAGTCAATAAAAGTGTTTTTAAAGTTTATATTATTCAAAATATTGACAGAAAGATTTCTCTGAAAGATATGGTGAAAGCCAAAGGAATCAACTTACAGGAGTTATTGACAGAGATTGAAACGATTGTCGCATCAGGTACCCGAATCGACTTGAATTATTATATCAATGAAGTGATTGATGAAGATCGCCAGGAAGAAGTGTTTGACTATTTCCGTGCTGCTGAAACAGATTCAGCTGAAGAAGCGCTGAAAGTTCTTGGCGAGAACGATTATTCAATCGAAGATATCCGCCTTATGAGGATCAAGTTCCTATCTGAATTGGGGAATTGATTCATTTTATATTACTCTGAACCCGGATTGATCCGGGTTTTTTGTTGCATCAAATTCAAGTGTGGCCGGTGAATTACAGAGCTTTCACTGCGGAGTAAGGTTTAAATTGAACATGGAGCTACTTATTCCTGCAAACATCCGGACAATCATTCAATCAAAGCAAACTGATGGCTGCAATACGGGCCTGCCAGCTTTCCTGCTAAATCGCAGGAAAGCGTTGACAATCCGTTGAATCTGGTCAAACAGACTGTGATTCGGCACTTTAGCTGGATCCATATCCTCCCAAGCTTATAAAAATAATTGTTTTCCCCTGATGGGCTTGAATAGGATAGACTGGAATCTTCGTGCTGCCATTTTCCCAGACAGGCTTTCAGCTACTCCCGGATGGGAGAATTGTATGATCAAGATCACCTGTCCTATGTGGTAAAAAAAACATTTTATTCTTATTTATCCTTTCATATTTTAATACATGTTTATAATTTCGCATTGTATTATTCTCATTTAAAACAGATCAACATGAAAGTAACAGTAGTAGGAGCCGGTAATGTGGGTGCCACCTGTGCCGATGCAATAGCTCGTAAAGAGTTTGTTCACGAAGTTGTTTTATTAGATATTAAAGAAGGAGTCTCTGAAGGGAAGTCGCTCGATATTTGGCAGACTGCCCCAATTAGTCTCTACGATACAAGGATGATCGGTTCAACAAATGATTACTCCCGTACCGCTAAATCCGATGTTGTGGTTATTACTTCCGGATTACCAAGGAAACCCGGAATGTCCAGAGACGATCTCATTGCGACCAATGCAGGAATCGTACGTTCAGTAACCGAGAATATTATTAAGTATTCTCCGGATACAATCATTATTGTCGTCTCCAATCCTCTGGATGTGATGACGTATTGTGCCTACTTAACAGCCCAGATTGACTCTTCCAGAGTATTCGGAATGGCCGGTATTCTGGATACAGCCCGGTTCCGTGCATTTCTTGCTGAAGCATTGGATGTATCCCCTAAAGATATACAAGCTGTATTGATGGGCGGTCACGGAGATACTATGGTTCCGCTGCCCCGTTATACAACAGTAGCCGGTATACCCGTCATGGAACTTATTTCAAAAGAAAAGCTAGATGCCATTGTTGACCGCACCAAAAAAGGTGGAGGAGAATTGGTTAATCTTATGGGAACCTCTGCTTGGTATGCACCTGGAGCTGCCGCTGCACAAATGGTGGAGGCGGTCATAAAGGATCAAAAACGAATTTTCCCTTGTTGCGCATGGCTGCAAGGTGAATACGGATTGAAAGATCTTTATTTGGGTGTTCCTGTTAAATTAGGGCGTAAAGGAATCGAACAGATTATCGAGTTGCAACTTAACTCTGATGAAAAGAAACTCCTGGATGATTCTGCAAAAGCGGTGAAAGAAGTGATGAATGTCTTGGATAATATGTCACATGCCACGACCAAATAATTAATAAGAGAATTATATGTAAAAGGCATCCCCCTCAGGATGCCTTTTTTTAATCTATGTAATGAGAGAACGTACAGTGAGAATACCTCTTCAAATTATTGCCATCGAAGAAGAGGGATATCATCTTTTGGTAGATGTTGAAATCAACAATAAAAAAGCTTTGCTGCTGATTGACAGTGGAGCTTCACGCTCTGTGTTCGATATTCACCGGATCCGGAAATTTATTGGTGAACAGGCTATGGAGCCTCACGATAAATTATCAACGGGATTAGGTACAAATTCAATGGTGACTCACACTACAGAACTAAACAATTTTCAACTAGGGGGATTGGTACTGCCCGCATTTACCGCTGTCTTGTTGGATCTTGCAAATGTAAATGAATCGTATGTTAAATTGGGCTTATCGCCAATAGACGGAGTGCTGGGAAGTGATTTACTGCACCAGTACAAAGCAGTCATAGATTATGGCAGCAGTGAGCTACATCTTAAAAATCTGCGTTCTCCCGGATAATTTTTTTTACAATTGAATTATCCAAACTGCAGGTTTGTGATTTTCCGAAAAGCGAATATCTTCTTCGCGCTACAAAGTAATACAGGGAATCACGTAATCTTAAAGGCAGATTTCGAATGAGTACACCCAGCCAGTAAAATCTGTCCAGCGCTATCACAATTCTCCATGCTGCTTCAGATGCTTCAAAGAGTTTGTCTTGTTCAATCAGCACCAGACTGTCACTATTGGTATTTTCTTTTCCGTACTGCTTCAATAAACTCATTCCGGTTTTTCCTTTAAGACCTGTAATACGGAACTTGTCCTGATGATCAGCGTGAGCTATCCAACGCACAAGACGGTTACAAAGCACACATTCATCATCCATGATAATGATGGAAAGGGCCTGGCTCTTTTCATTTTTTATAATCGACAAAATAGGGAAAGCTGAGTAATTCGTTCTTATATTGAAAAGTACTGCCATCCGAGAGTTGTTTTCGATACATCTGGAGTGTAGTCATGTCAATGATACTGAGGTAGCCATTTCTTCCGCCACAATCCGAAGTGTGATGAGGAGCAGGGCCGTTTTGATCATAATTCAGATTAGCCACATAAACACAATCATGGTCATCGTCGACAGCAATGCCATGTGGCTGATAGCCGGTGTATAAAGAGCTTACAATACTATTGTTAATATAGTTGAGTATATAAACAGTTCCTGTTCGATTAGCATCAAGTACATCCTCTGTGCAAGTGACAAAAATGTAGGGGTGTCTGCTTGAAGTGCTGAATTCCTGTGGCTTGATTCCAACCGGTATGATCGCAAGCAGGGAATCGTTACTCGTTTTAAAGACACGTACTTCGTTTGATTTTTGACAACTGACAAAATAAGAGGAACCATCAGGTGTAAGCATCATCTCATGAGGATCAAAACGGGAACTGGTAGAAGGTGTCTCTCCGGGTTGTAAAACCACCGCACTATAACTGTAAAATGGATCAGTAAGATCTACTTTATTGACAAAATTTCCTGATTGCGATGTGAGATATAACCAGTTTCCATCAGGAGTTATAAAACCTCCGTGCGGGAACTCCGGACTGATATTTGTTTCAATGGTCATTGTTTCCAGATTAATCGCCACTGTTCGTTGTGCATTCGTGGCACTTAAAAAGCCTTTTTTGGAGTCCGGGGTGATAATAATCGTATTCCAATCTCCGGAACCCACATTCAAAGTACTAACAAGTGAATCGTCCGCTGTTCTGAATTTTTGAAGAACATCACCTGAGTAAAATACGGCATACCAGTAAAGTCCATCCGGAGAAACTCTCACCATGTGTGGTGCTTCAATCACGGCATCATTGCCCCCGACTGAAATATATTTCATGATGATTTTGGTTTCAGCATCTACTACTGCTACCACATCACAACCTTGCATACAGATATATGCCTTTTTTCTGCTGGGATTTTCTGTAAATTTTAATAAACCATTTTTATCAGGTGCACCATTTTGTATCCAGTCATATAATAATTGGTACTCTGAAGTGGAAAGCGGAGTTTCTTCAAAAGGCATGGTAGGAAAAAGAACAGGCCCGCGGCCTGAATCAGTATTCACAGAATACATCATATAACTGTATTGCGGACTGAAAGGAATTGCACTGCTTCCATTTCGTCCACCTTCAAATAACAGATCCCAGGTACTGAAATCGAGACCACCTGCATTGACCCGGCTCAGGTTATTATGGCAACCGGAAGTGGCACATTTGTTAACCATAATGGATGCAATCTCAGGGGGATAATTCGACTCCGGAATGAGATCAGCGGATTTGTCATAGGTGCAGGAATAAGACACCATCAGGAAGAACAGCAAGGATGCAAGCGTCTGAGCTTTCACAGATTTTATTTTCATTCGCTAACCATGAGTGTAACCTGAACAGGCTCGTTCTGCGAAGCAGGATTGGTGAGACTTAGTGGAATTGAGCCGATCACAGGCGCTCCGTAATAATAATCGTAACCCTCGGCAAATAGATAATATTTACCGGGGTACAATTGCTCAAATATCGCCTTGCCATCACTGTCGGCAACAGTTCTCAGTTCATAAAGCGAAGTGTCCGGCCCGGGATATTGGCTTGCATTTTTTTTGAGGTAAAGCGGGATGTTAGGAACATTCCATGAATGATGCTTTACCTGAATCTCAAGGGACAGGGTGCCATAGATGATTTTATCCGACGACGGATCCTTCTTACAAGCGGAAACACCAATCAGAAGCAGAAAAAGTACAGAAACAAGATTTGTTATTATTTGATTTTTCATCCACTCTATGCTTTCACTGTATTGAAAGAAGGAAAGCACTGCTAGAATCACAGTGCTTTCCTTTTAATTTTTCATTCTGTCACTGCAATATCAACTTCTAGTTCACCATCACTGTTTTCAGTGGAGAATGCTCGGCCACCGGTCACAATTTGACTAATTGAAGCATCCCAACCTGAAGCATAAAGGTAATAATCACCGCATTTCAATCCGCTAATGTGTATATGATCTTCAGGAAACTCTCCAACCAGCATAGCATCGGCTCCTGAAGGCGCCGAACTCCAGTCTTGTGCATTGTAGCGGATCCAAACGGTATCAGGGCGTAAGGAGTCGTTCGGTATGATCACCGCATGATGTTTTAGTTTAGCTATCAGGGTAAGTGCTCCCCCTGAACCGGCTTCACATTTGTTATCCTTTTTGCAGGCAGTGTTGAATACAACCATAATCAGGATGAGAAGCAGTACCGGATATTTTATGGAATTTATATATTTAATCATAAAATGTTTTTATAAATGAAGTGTTTACTAAGTGAATTAACAAAAAAATGAATGGAAGGTTTCAGGAGGTTGAAATTCTGCAGGTGAATATCCTGGTGAAGGCTTGCTTAAATAGGCACTGAAAATGAATAGAAACTTAGGCAAAAATGGACTCCATTTTTTTTGAACGTGTTCAATGGCCAATTGAAATTCTCCATTTACACTGCTATTTTGTTGAGATTCCTTTTTCTCCTGACTCGACATTACTTTTTTGAGATAACATTTCCCCTTGCATTTGAGTTGAGGTTTCATCTTGTTTTCGCAAAGAATTCTTGAGATATATTCTTTTTCAAGGGAAAAACTAGCAAATATCACCGACTTGCTAAGGGATGCAAGGAGCACAGCAGGAATCACGAAAATGCAAAAAACACGATTTAACATAGGGTGAAAATAGCTAATCGAGCCAAATATATGTCATAATATTTTCAAGTCTTTTTATTATTTTTCGCCTTATGGAACTATTTAAGGCCAATTGGGATCATCAAACCAATGCTGAAGTTTCGTCCGGGTCCTTGTACTCCAATTTCCTTCATTCTGCTTAGATGGTCAAAATAACTTGTGTTGAAAACATTGTTGCAACGAAGGAAAAACACTGCAGCTTCTTTTGAAATTCGGAAATTGGTACCAATGCCAAGATTTATTAAACTGTATCCTTCCGTTTCAGTTTCGAAAATGTCAATTCGTTTTTGAGCTGCACAGCTTTCCAGTTCGATCTTTAGATAGGTATCCCTCAACCGGCTGCTTTTTTTTACCGGCAATTCATACTTCAGTTCATTGATCATTTTAAGCGCAGGAATCAAGGGTAAGGGTTGGTCCAGTGCTTCATTTTGACCGCGAACATACGAGACACTATTTTCGAAATGGAGTCGGTTTATAGGATGGATATCAAAGGTAAATTCACCACCACGAAGTGTTGATTGCCCTTGTACATATTGATAGACTGGATAGTCTTTTCCATCGATTGTTTCGAACTCATTATCAAGGTGCCTGCTGTAAATAAAATTATCAATGTTGTTGTAGAATAAATTCAAGGAGATCTCTACGATTTTACTTTCATATAACATTCCAAGATCAACCTGGAGTGATGATTCAGGTTTAAGTTCAAGATTCCCGCGTTCATAGCGTAAGGTTCCTTCGTGAACTCCGTTGGAAGATAGTTCCGGAATATTTGGAGCCCGAAACCCTCTGCCAACATTGGCTTTTAGATTAATTTTTTCCCCAAGTTGATGCGTGATGCCGGCTGAAGCGGAAATACTTGAAAAGTTCAATTCGAAGGCTTGAAAAAGAAGATTGCTGTCTTGCTTCATTTCATCTCCGCTTATTTGCCTGTGATCATATCGAAATCCGGCATTGAATGTGGTGAGTTCAAGAGATTTTTTAACAGATGTGAAAACTCCGAAATCAGCTAAAGTATAGTCCGGAATTAGAAACTCGATTCCAAGGTTTTCATTGGATTGCAACATTCCGGAAACCCCAAAGGCTGTTTCGAAATTTCTGTTTTCAGGCAGGTAGTATTTCACGTCGTAGGTTGCTGTTTCTAGACGGAGTTCCAAATCAGGACTGTTCTTACTCGAAGAATATTCTTCTCGTTGGTTTTGTTGAAGCCCTAGATTTATCCGTAACTGGCTTTTCCCCAGGATTAAATTATTCACAGAAGAAATTTTGGAGTGTTCTACTCGTTGGAATGGAAGATTTAAAGTACGGGAACTAAGTTCTTCACTTGTGGCAATGTCCCCATTTACATTGAGCAATTCTCCTGTTAAAGTGTCTCTTTCTCCTGTAGTAATACCGATATCATTAAACCAACGGCTTAAGTGGAGATGAGAGTATCCCCAGGATTTATGAACACCAAGCATAACTTCACCACTCTTTTCTTCAAAGCCTGAATTGTAAACCCGTTCAACAGGTGTTTTAAAAGGCGCGGCATTTTTATAACTGGCCCTTCCGCGCCAGACAAAACCTTTAAAATTTCCTTCCGCCATTGCTGAATTGGAAAAGAGCGAATTGTTCGTTGAATATTGTGAATTTATTTCGGCACGGATACTTCCGGGGGGAGGCGGAAGCGGTTCAAGAATATTGATGACTCCTCCCAGCGCATCCGATCCAAATAGGAGGCTTGACGGCCCTTTTAATATTTCAATACGGTCCGCTGAAAATTGATCAATCTCTAATCCATGTTCGTCACCCCACTGTTGTCCTTCTTGCCGGATGCCTTCATTTACCACCACAATACGGTTGAAACTGAGGCCGCGGATCACCGGTTTGGCTATGGCATTCCCTGTGCTGATTACAGATATACCCGGCGTGGTAGCGAGCGCCTGAACAAGATTATCCGATCCGGAAGACATGATTTGAATTTTGTCGACAGGCGTTACTGCAACACTGGTCCTCTTTGCATCGGTGGTAAATGCGCTTCCGGTAACTACTATCTCACTCTTCTCGATGGCTCTCATCTCCAAAAAGAAATCCTGTACACTGACCAAATTTAAATCGATGGTCTGGCTGATGGTTGCATAGCCCAGCATTTTCACCTGGAACAGAAATTTTCTCTTAGGAAGATTTTCAAATATGTAATTTCCATCCAAATCTGAAACAGACCCTGTTCTCAGATCAGGTATATAGACTGTTGCTCCCGGTAATTCTTCTTTCGTTGTCTTGTCACGGATACGACCTCTTAGTTCTTGTGCCTGAACCACCAATGGTATTCCCAGGCAAATGCATCCGATGAGTATAATTTGTTTGATAATATGCATGATTTATTGGTTCTCAAATTAATAATTGAGCTTTTTCTTTTGCAGAAGAAAACACTCAATTGTTTATGGTAAAAAAAAACCAGAAAACTTGAATGTCTGTTTCTTGAAGAAAGCTTGATTGGCCTTGACTTTATGCCTGTGGTGGTCCTCTTAAATCAGGATGACTGAGAATCTGAAAAATAGGAGAAGGGCTGTAAACGAATAGTTCATTTACAAAAAAAGAATTGAAATCAAATTTGAAATTAGGAACAAAACAATCGAGTGGGGGAACAGAAAATTGAAGAAAGGAACAGTGGTCGTGCACTTGCTCAACTTGAGTTGATTCAGAACCCGTGATCAGGTGGTCTGTAACCTCATGATGCAGGAAGGTGTGAAGATATACTCGTGGTACAAGAATCGAACTTAGAGTGATCAGTAAAAAAAGTGCTTTATATTTTTTCCTGCTTTTCAAGACAGTCAAAGGTAAATAATTTATAGATGGCAGTATTTAAATTGAGTTGGGAATTGTCTTTAAAGTTGCTTCTTTTATCTAAAACTTCGCATGAAATAAATAATTAACCGCTTTCTGTTAATTAGTGTTAATTTATTTTGAGATTAAAAGCATGAGATTTTGTTCCGTGAAAGTGATTCAGTGGTATATTACCTATGAAATATAACACATGCGGGTTTCCTCGTATCTTTAGTAATTATTATCCTTGGAATTTCAATTTAGTGCAATACTCATGGATTAATCAAAGATCCACTAATGTACCGTTACTTTGCTCTCCACAAACCTTATGGGATGCTATCCCAGTTCACCAGAGAAGGGAACAACCCATCTCTGGCTGATATAAACTTTGCCTTTCCCAAAGATGTATATCCACTTGGGCGATTGGATTCCGATAGTGAAGGATTGCTCCTACTGAGCAACGACCCTTCATTAAATCAGGCTTTGCTTCATCCAACCCATTCACACTGGAGAAAATACCTTGCTCAGGTGGAAGGGATCATCCGGGAAGAGGATGCCAGGCAGATCGAACAGGGTGTCATTATTAGTATTAACGGAAAAAAATATAAGACACTTCATTGCCGGGTGAATTTAACAAGGGCCCCCGATTTTATTCAGGAACGGAAACCTCCGGTAAGGTATCGTAAAAACATCCCTACATCCTGGGTAATACTTGAACTGAAGGAAGGGAAAAATCGACAAGTCAGGAAAATGACAGCTGCAGTGGGTTTCCCTACTTTGCGTTTAGTACGGCTCGCCATTTCAGGGCTTGACTTGGGAAAGTTGGAGGCAGGTGAGGTGCTGGAGTTTAAAAAAGACCTTTTTCTCCATAAATTGGATATTGTGACTTAGAACGTATAAATTAGTTTGTCACAAAATTGTGATTTCTAGTAATACTTCATGTGAAAATTAACATTAAGTCCCTAAATTTGTATAAATTAATCATTCGAAACTTAATTAGATGAAATTTAAATTAGTACTCTTATCGGGGCTTTTTTGGCTTCTTAATATCCAGATTCAAGCTTCTGAACCTGATCGGCAAAAGATCCGTTGTGCAACGGTGGAGTACATGAAAATGATGGAAGCTGAGAATCCATCCTATCTCCAGACAAAACTCATTGATGAAGGCTTGATTCAGCAGATCCTGCAAGGTCAGCAATTTGCCCGGAGTACTAACACAACCTATACCATTCCTGTTGTTGTGCACGTGGTGTATAAAAACACCGCTCAAAACATTTCCGATGCACAAATCATGTCGGAGATTGATGTATTGAACGAAGATTACGGACGCTATAGTGCAGATACCATCATGACTCCTGCTGTTTGGAACAGCATCGCGGGGAGAAGCTCTTTTCAATTTTGCCTTGCCAGGCAGGATCCGGATGGCAATCCTACTAATGGTATCGAGCGAAGAGCAACAACGTCAAGTTCTTTTAGTTCGAATAATAATGTTAAGCATTTTTCCGCAGGGGGACTCGATGCCTGGGATGTAAATCGTTACTTTAATATTTGGGTTTGTAACCTGGGTAATTTTTTACTTGGATATGCTGAACCACCATCTTCTGTTCATTCCAATGATTATGGTGTAGTGATCATTTATGATTCATTTGGCAGAACTGGTACCGTTGCCTCTCCATACAATTTGGGCAGAACAACTACCCATGAAATAGGACATGCAATGTCTCTTGCCCATATTTGGGGAGATGATACAAATTGCAGTGGGTCTGACGGGATTTCAGATACACCAAATCAGGAAATCGAAACCTATGACTGCCCGGTTGCTTTTCCTCTCTTTGACAACTGCAGCTCATCTGGAAATGGAATCATGTACATGAATTACATGGATTATACAGATGATGCTTGTATGAATATGTTCACAAATGGACAAACCAACCGGATGCGTGCAGCCATGGAAGCATTTTATCCGACATTGATTGTTTCAACGGCCTGTGAAAATACCACTGGAATCATTGAACCGCTGGATAATTTTTCATTTAGTATTTACCCAAATCCTTCTGATGGAATGGTGAACCTGGATATGTTCCTCATGGAAAATATCGGATCGTCTGTGAATTTGCGGGTTTCAAATCTGCTTGGTAAAGTTGTAAAAGAAGAGGTGATATCTCATCCGAATGGAAAAACATTTCAATTTGACCTCAGTGATCAAGGTGCCGGTATGTATTTCATTACTTTGTTCAATGAAAATTTCAGGAAGACTGCCAGACTTGAACTGACGAAATAAAAGAATCATTGATAAAAAAACGCGGGTTATTTTCCCGCGTTTTTTTTGTGACCAATCCCCAAGGAGACAAATTAGTTTGTTTAAAAAGGTAAATCTACTCCTGAAGATACTTTATAAACAAAGTCATCCCTGCTCTCTTCCTTTCATCTAACTTGTAATGTATATTTTCCTGAAGATACTTTTCTGCCTGATCAGAAGATATCCAGGATGAATGATAAAGAGAAGCCACTAGTGGAATATTTTCCTGAAGAGATGCCAGGGCCATATTGAACTTCAGCAGAAAATCTGGTCGGATAATTTTATTCGCAACCCAACAGGCAAATACAAAGGGAAGCCCTGTGAGTTTTTCCCATTCTTCCGAAAGGTCATATACGTATGGGAATTGGGATTTTGCCATGAGAGCCCTGTCTCCTATGACCACTCCGGCAGATTCTTCCCGGATGAGATCTTCATAGCCCGGCATAGCCTCTATGAATTCCGGTTGGATCTTCCATAATTTCTTAGCGAGAATTCTCACAAGTTGGACAGAACTGCGGGATTGGTAATCAAGATAAATCTTCTTAATTTTTTTCAGAGGGGCATGGCTTAGAAGCAACACAGAACCGACCTGACCTTCTGCGGCAATACAATAATCGCTCACAATCCTTGAAGAGGGCAGATGAGGAATTATGGCAACCGGTACAAGACCTATATCAACACGGCCATCCAACAATTTTGCGGCACAGTCTGAAGGATTATCCAAAGCCAGATCAATCTCATCACGTATCAATTCGTGACTCAAGGCATGGATGAATGGTTTACTGTTGAGGTAGGAAACAACTGATAATTTTATCCGCGAATCAGACATACTATGGTTTAAAATATTGATTATATCTCCGCTTCAATCAGTTCTTCCATCTTTTTTGCGCGCGTTCCCGGATCTTCAGGTTTTCCGGTCCATCGGCGCAATCTGTTTTTCATTCGCTCGCTGAGAAGATACATTACCGGAACCATGATCAATGTAACGAAAGTTGCAAAACCAAGTCCGAATATCATCGTCCATGAAAGTGGTCCCCAGAATGCTGTATTATCTCCTCCAAAATAAATATGTGGATTAAATTCGCTGAAGAACCGGGCAAAGTCTATATTCAGTCCGACGGCAAGTGGGATTAATCCGAGCATTGCAGCCAGGGCAGTTAAAACAACAGGTGTCATCCTCGTTTTTCCGGCTTCAACAATTGCATCAAATACCGGAACGCCTTTAGCCCTAAGCAGGTCGGTGAATTCAACAAGTAATATTCCATTGCGGACTACAATTCCTGCGAGGGCGATAATTCCAACTCCACTCATTACAATGGAAAATTCCATTTTAAAAATAGAAAAGCCAATAAATACTCCAATGATACTGAATACAATTTCGGTCAGGATAATTAGTGGTTTACTGATTGAGTTAAATTGGATAACTAAAATCAGGACAATCAGAAGCAAGGCTGTTAACATGGCCCATCCGAGGAAGGCAGAAGTTTCTGCCTGCTCTTCCTGAGAACCGGTCATATTTGCTTCAACACCGGGGAGCAGTAAATAATTTTTGATGGCTTTTTGTACCTCCTGGACCACCTCATTTTCATTGTAGTCGCCTAATACATTGGAAGAAACGGTAACCAGCCTTTTTTGATTCTTACGTTTAATAATTCCGTATGTATCAGAGTACTTTACTTCTGCAAAAGATGACAATGGTACATTTCGTACCATACCACCCATGCTCATATCACGGTAGAGGATTTTAAGATTGCGCAACAGGTCAATATTATAACGTTGATTATCCTGATATTTAATTACAATGTTGTAGTCATCATTCGCATCACGGTATTTGGAAATGTCAGTTCCCAGGACACCCAGGAAAATTTCGTTTCCGATGGCATAGGTTGAAATAGCTTCCCGGTTAGCCCGCTCTCGGTCTATATTGAAAACAATCTGGGGTTTCGAATCTTGTAAATCACTTCGCAATTCTTCAACACCTTCTATTTTTAATGAATCAAGATACCTCTTAAGCCCTTTACTGCTAACCACAAGATCTTCGTAATTATCTCCACTAATTTCAATATTAATCGGTTTTCCAACCGGAGGTCCCCCTTGTTCTTGCGCTACTGTAATTTCGGCTCCCGGAATTCCTTTTACTGCTTCCCGGATTTTGTCAAGGTATCCTGCTGTTGATTCCCCATTCCGTTTTCCAAATTCCACAAAAGCTACTGATACTTTGCTCTTATTTGGGTAGCTATTTTGATCTTCATCCTGTGGATCAGTGACACTCACTGTTACATTGGCAATAACCGATTTCACCAGGGGGTTTGGCCAATTGATGGCCTTATAGACTTTGTCTTCCACTGATTTAGTTATCGAATCAGTATAGGCCTGGTCAGTTCCAACTGGTAGACTGGTGTATACATATACGAAATTTGGATCTGCAGTTGGGAAAAAGCTCACGCCTCCATTACGAACAGAAATCATAAAGATGGAAGTGAAAAAGATCAGCACAATACCTGACATCATAGTCCAGGGCCTGTGTAAACACCAGATAAGCATTTTTTTATAGCCGATCTGGATTTTTGGCCAGGTGTTTTCCTGAAATTTCTTAATTACAAATCGTAACCAATAATGATTGAGCAGGTAGAGTAACAGTGCCAGTATACCAAAGTTGCCGGTCCCAAAATCGATCATGTAGCCGATCAGGATCGCTACAGCAAAAAGTATCAGGGATCCTTTCAGATTTTTTTTATCGCGTTTAGGATCGTGTTCAGCATGAGGTCTCATAAATTGAGCAGCAAATACCGGGTTGATAATATAAGCCACAATGAGCGACGCCATTAGTGTAACGATAAGTGTAACCGGCAGGAAAAACATGAATTTACCGATGATGCCTTTCCAGAACAGCAAGGGAACGAAAGGAGCCAGCGTGGTAAGGGTACCTGATAGTACCGGAAGAAAAACTTCACTGGCAGCCATTTTTGCAGCCTGAATGATTGGCCTCTTTCCGTTGGCAAAAATCCTGTGTGTATTTTCAATGACAACAATTGCATCATCGACTACAATTCCCAATGCAAGGAGGAAGGAGAACAATACAATCATGTTCAGCGTGAATCCTATGGTTGGCATTACAAGAAAAGCAAGGCACATAGAAAGTGGTACTGACATCGCCACAAAAAAAGCATTCGTAGTTCCCATGAAGAACATCAGGATCAGAAATACCAAAACGAAGCCAATGATAATGGTATTGATTAGATCATGCAAGGTCATCCGGGTTTGTTCACTTTGATCGCCGGTGAGTGTCACCTTGATGTCGCTGGGCCAATGGGTTTCTTTTAATTCTTCAACGAGTTCTACAATTCTATCGGATGCTTCGATGAGGTTTTCGCCTTTTCTTTTAATGATGTTAAGTGTGATAACATTCTTGTGGTCAAGACGGGCATAACTTTCTTGTTCCTTATAACTGTCTACAACCTCAGCAATATTCTTCAGGTAAACCGGTTTTCCATTGATAGAGTTTACAATCAGATTGCTGATTTGTTCCACATTACGGAATTCGCCGCTTACACTGAGTGAACGACGAACACCCTCAAGCTTTACAGATCCGCCGGGAATCGTTAAATTTTCGGATTGAACAGCCCGTGCAATATCTCCCATGGATAGTCCAACACTCTGCATTTTGAGCATGTCCACATTGATCTGGATTTCCCGTTCAAGTGCACCAATCATTTCTACCTTCTTCACTTCCTTCATGCTCTCCAGATGGTCCTTGGCTTCATCCGCAAATTGCTTGAGCTTATTCAAGTCGTAATCTCCGCTGATGTTTACCTGCATGATCGGAAGATCAGCGAAATTGACGTCTATAATTTCGGGTTCATTTTTCAGGTCTTTGGGCAGATCCCTTTTCGAACGGTCAACAGCATCTTTTACTTTTTGGCGCGCATCGTCTATATTGACGTCTGAATTAAATTCAACCACCACGTTACAATAATCTTGCAGCGAGTTGCTTTTGATTTTCTTTACGCCGGCAATGTTCTTGCATTCCTTCTCAATAGGACGAACTATAAGATTCTCCATGTCTTTTGGAGATGTTCCGGGATAGATCACACTTATATAAATATTTGGCAGCGAGATGTCCGGAAAGTTTTCTTTCGGCAGATTATTGTATGCTGAAACTCCTGCAATGATCAATATTAATGTGATGATAAAGACAGCTACCTTATTATCGATGGACCAGGAGGAAGGTTTAAATTCTTTAAAATTGTCTTGCATATTGTTTTTCAAAATACTCAGTTCAAAAATGGGGTTGACGAAAATCTGTAAATTCTGTTTTTAACTTGCTTACAGACGCACACGATCACCATCAATAATACTTTGGTATCCAAAGGTGATTACCTTGTCGCCTTCATTCAGGCCGGTTAGAATTTCAGTGTTTCCGTTGTAAGTTAAACCTGAATGAACAGTTTTCCTTCTTGCTAAGTTTTTCCCGTTTTCTGAAGAAACTATGTATACAAATTCACCGTCACTTGATTTTTGAATAGAACCAACAGGAACCATATATGCATTCGGCGATGAATAGTCCACAATTTTGAGTACAGCCACCATGTTGGGATTATAACTACCATCTGTTTGGTGCAATCTCACTTCCACATTAAAAGTGCGGTTGAGGGCATTAATTGCCTGGCCTGAATAATTCAGTTTGCTTTTAATTTCTTTGTTTTGGTCAGGGAAATACACCAACACATCGTTTCCGGTTTTAACTTTACTGATAAATGATTCAGCCACTTCTCCGGTCACCTTCAATGAAGTTAAATTAACAACCCGAATTGCACGTACACCGGGAGCGACGGTTTCTCCAATTTTAATATTCACCTGATCAACAGTGCCGTTAATAGGCGACTTTATTTTCGTTAATTCCCATTGTTCCTGCAAGCCGGCCATTCTTTTTTCCAATGCTTCCTTGTTTGTTTTAGCCTGCAGATATTGTACTTCACTTCCAATTTGTTGATCCCACAGATTTTTCTGCTTAGTATAAATTTGTGTAACCAGATCAAGTTGTGTCTGCATTTCCTCCATTCCCCGGCGTATAACACGGTCATCACTCTCTGCAAGAATTTGCCCTTTTGTGACTTTGTCTCCGGCTCTGACGTAGATTTGTTTCACCGTACCCATGCTTTCGGCGCTGATCATTACATCTTCGTCACCTTCGACCTTGGCCTGTACCTCAATGTAATGATTGAAAACAGCTGGCTTCATCTCGGTAACACCTACGTTTTTGAAACGGGCTTCATTCAAAGTATCGGTACTTGCGAGTTCGCTTTCAAGTTGAAGAATTTTCTCTTTTATTTCGATTTGTTGTTTTTTAAGTTTTTCCAACTCGGCAATTTTGTCCGGGGATGTGCCTGAGTCGGAACAGGAAAATAGTATTCCGCTGATAAGGAGTATTAAAAAAATATTTTTCATAGTCTGATTGATTGATCTTAAGAATGGGTGATGGTTGGAAGAGTTTATTTTAGTAGAATTTACCGAGAGATTTTTCCAGATTGATTTTGGCTATCATAGCATCGTGTAATGCATTGAAATAGTTTGCCTGCGAATCCTTGAGAGATGTTTCTGCATCCATGATTTCCAGATTGGAACCTACTCCCTGATCATATTTTAATTTTGAAGTAGTATAAATTTCATTGGCTAGCTTCAGATTTTGTTCCTGAATATTCAATGCACTAATAGCATTTACAAGTGCATCACGATAGCTTTTTACTTCAATTGAAACGGATTGCTCAAAATGTGTCATTTCATTTTCGATTTTCCGGAGGGAAAGTTTCTCTTGCTTGATTTTGTTTTTTTTCTGAAGTCCATCGAATATAGGGAGGCTAAGAGTAGCACCAATCAGGCCTGTAGTGTACCAGCTTTCGTTTGGATCTGTAAAATTGAATTCTTGACGTTGTGCATTTGTGCTTAGACTTCCATAGGCAACTAGGGTTGGATAATAACCTGACCGGTATCGCTTAATGTTATATTCTTGTAGTTTTTTTTGTGATTCCATGATGGAATATTCAATACGGAGTGAGATATCATATTTATCCAATGGAATGTTGATATTTTTGATGGCTTCCGCATCAATGGTTTCGGCAGGTTCAAGTACGCTACTTTGTTCCATCCCAATTTGAAATTTTAAAATGTTGTTACTCAAAACCAGAAAGCGATTGAAGTTGTCCACTTCCGTAGTTACATTGTTCAACGAAACCTTGAAACGGTCCACTGCGAGCTTTTCTACAAATCCATTGTCATACATGGCTTTCGTATCGTCATACAATTTTTGGACTCTGACCAGGTTAGCGTCTACCGATTTCTTTCGTTCAATAAGTAGAATCAGGTTGTAGTAAGCTTTAGAGACAGCAACGGCTGTTTCAATCTCGGTTCGGTTCAGGTTTTTGTTGGTAAGTTCGTGAAGTGTACGTGTGGCTTTTACGCCGATGAGATACGTCGGATCAAAAAGTAGCTGTGAAGCGGTGAGACTTGCAGTTGCATTCCAACGGGTTCCAAATTTTACTGGAATGAAAGTTCCTGCCTCTTCTCCGAAAAACTCCCCGGGAATTAGGGAAGTAGGCAATGCTTCGAAGTCTTGCAGGTTAAAATTACTGTTTATCTGTGGTAATCCGATGCCAAGGATTTCATTCACTTTAGCATCTGATATTTCCACGTCAAGTCTTGCATTCTGAACAGTCTTTTGGTGATCCATGGCATAGGCAATGGCTTCCTTAACTGTAAACCGATAAATTGTATCTCTGGTTTGTGCCTTCAATCCGACTGCAAATTGAATTGCCAGTAGAATTAAAACTGTTTTTTTCATAGATAAAGTAGTTGTAAATAGGTGATAGAAATGTCAATGGGATTACGATTCATCTTCGATGATATTATTATACTTATTCAGCATTTTATGGCCTTTCAGCGTAACAACACCTTGAAGGAAATGTTCCATAATCGTGAGTTGAGTTTCAAGAATGGTGAATTGTTCCGGCGGGAAGGCAACAGGGTCAAGTACCAGTTCAATTTCCTCGAGTCGTAATCGAGCGAGTATTCTGATTTTGAGACTCTTTCTGTATAAACCCTGCTTGATTCCATTTCGCAAATTCTCTTCAATAAAGCCGGTCAGTTCCTTTTCTTTAAAGGACCTGAATTGATTCCATGCAAGTGGGTGATACTTCCTTAAATCATAGAACATGGTCGGGTTGATGCGCGCAAAGATAAGTCCCATGTATTTCATGGATTCCAGCAATTCATGGATCGCATTTTTGGATTCTTCCCGAATGCTACACATGTCCTCATGCTGACATTTCATTTGGTTTTGTGTCAGTGCTGAAACCAGGGCATTTTTATCTTTGTAATACTGGTAAATTGTTTTTTTTGAAATGCCTTGTTCGGTAGCAATATCATCCATGGTCACACTCTTGATGCCGTTACGAAAGAACAGCTCTCGGGCGGTATCTAATATTCTACTTTCCATTGATGGGCTATCGCCTTCGATTTTATTCATTGGGGTACAAAACTATGGAAACTATTTTCATTTACAAAGTTTCCGTAAAATTTAATTAAACATTAACATTTAATATATCTAATAGAGGCTCTTACCAAAGAAAACTTAGGTCAATAAGCATTGAATTCCGCTCTGAGTTCTTATTTATAGGAATTTTATTAAAAAAAGCGTGGCTTTCGTACCTTCGCAATTAATTTTCAAAAAATGACATGGATTTACATGCCTTGAATGCGATATCTCCGGTTGATGGACGTTATAAAAATCAAACCAAAGAATTAATTGCCTTTTTTTCGGAAGAGGCGCTGATGAAATACAGATTAAGGGTGGAAGTGGAGTATTTCCTGGCACTTTGTGAAATCCCATTGCCCCAGTTGAAAAAAATTGATAAAAAGCCATCAGACGAATTTCGAAAAATTTATACGGCTTTTACAAGTAAAGATGCTTTGCGTATCAAAGAGAAAGAGAAAATTACGAATCATGATGTAAAGGCTCTGGAGTATTTTTTGAAGGATAAAATGATCGATTATGGATGGGATGAATACAAAGAATTTATCCATTTTGGACTTACTTCTCAGGATATAAATAATACAGCTTTTCCCTTGGCCATTAAGGAGGCGGTTCAGGAATGTTACCTGCCTGTTCTTACTGAACTTGTCGGAATGCTCGAATCATTAAGTCATGAGTGGGAAGCAATTCCAATGTTAGCCAGAACCCATGGACAAGCGGCCTCTCCAACAAGATTAGGTAAAGAGATCAAGGTTTTTGTAGAACGATTGGAGAAACAGATCATCCTCTTAAATAAAATTCCTAATACTGCTAAGTTTGGTGGAGCGACCGGAAATTTTAATGCACACCATGTGGCTTATCCTGAACTGGACTGGAAAGTTTTTGCAAATTACTTTGTCAACCAGGTTTTAGGACTTACACGTCAACAATACACTACTCAGATTGAACATTACGATGACCTTTGTGCTTTATTTGATAATTTAAAGCGGATCAACACTATATTAATTGACTTCAACCGGGATATGTGGACTTATATCTCCATGGACTATTTTAAGCAAGAAATAAAGGAAGGCGAAATCGGATCTTCGGCGATGCCTCATAAAGTGAACCCTATTGATTTTGAAAATTCGGAAGGAAACCTGGGCCTTGCCAATGCAATGTTCGAACACTTATCCGCCAAACTCCCCATCTCGCGTTTGCAGAGAGATCTGACAGATTCAACAGTTCTTCGAAATGCCGGTGTTCCATTTGCACATACACTCATTGCTTTAAAATCAATTCTCAAGGGATTGTCTAAAATCCGGGTGAATGAAGAAGCACTGAATAAGGACCTGGATAATAACTGGGCTGTTGTTGCAGAAGCAATTCAAACCATATTGCGACGGGAAAATTATCCGGATCCTTACGAAGTATTAAAAAACCTCACCCGTACAGGAGAGCGTGTTACCCGCGATTCCCTCCATGCTTTTATCGATGCGTTGGTAATTTCAGCTGAAGTCAAAGACACATTGAAGGGAATTACACCTTTCAATTATACAGGCATTTGAATTCAATGAAAGTAACAGGCTTCACCTTCATTCGAAACGCTGTCCGGTTTGACTACCCGGTGGTTGAGTCTATTCAATCAATTTTACCATTATGTGATGAATTCATTGTGCTAATCGGTAATTCCGATGATGGGACAAAAAGTATGATAGAACAAATCGGTTCTGAAAAAATCAGAATGTTCGACAGTATATGGGATGACTCAATACGCGAAGGAGGAAAGGTCCTTGCTGCGGAAACCAACAAGGCATTGTCAAAGATTTCAGAGAACACTACCTGGTGTTTTTATATACAAGGGGATGAGGTATTGCACGAAAAACATCTTCCGAATGTGAGAGAAGCCATGACCCGCTGGAAGGATGATCAACGTGTAGAGGGTTTGCTTTTTGATTATACCCATTTTTATGGATCCTATGATTTCGTTGGCGACTCTGTTAAATGGTACCGTAAAGAAGTACGCATTATCAGAAATGATCCGGCCATCAAATCCTTTCGTGATGCACAGGGTTTTCAAAAAAAGGGAAGACCATTACGTGTTAAAAGCAGCCATGCTGGTATCTATCATTATGGTTGGGTAAAACCTCCGGGTAAACAACAGGAAAAACAAAAGTATTTTCATCGTTTGTGGCATTCCGATGATTGGATGCACAAGAATATCCAAAGCACGGATGAGTTTGATTATTCAGGTATAGATTCATTGGCCCGATTCGAAGGGACACATCCTGATGTGATGAAAAGTCGTATTGCACTTAAAAACTGGAAGTTTGATTTTGACCCTGCTCAAAAAAAACTCAGTTTTAAATCGCGATTCAAAATGAATCTTGAACGGGCTACCGGATGGCGTATAGGTGAATATAAGAATTATAGGGTAATTTAAAATAGGCTCATTTGAGAACAAGTCAAAACAACAAAAAAGATATTTATATTTATTTATTTGTTAGCTCCGATTCCCCAAATTCCTACCATCCACTTGCCAGGACATCGGCGAGATGCATTGTTTTTAATTTCTTTCCTGTTTTTTGCATATAGCCTTCCATATGCATCAGGCAGGAAGAATCGGTAGAAATCAAATAATCAGCCTTAGTTTCTTCGGCATTCATTATTTTTTGCTCCGCCATTCCAACAGCAATCCCTTCGTATTTTACAGAAAATGTTCCGCCAAAACCGCAGCAGGTTTCATTCTCTTTCATCTCACGAAGCTCGAGGCCTTTTACATTCTGCAACAGGATCCGGGGTTCGCTTTTAATGCCTACTTCTCTTAAGCCACTGCAGGAATCGTGGTAGGTACCAATACCATTTAACTTGGCTCCCACATCAGTAACATTCAGCACCTTTACCAGGAATTCAGAAAATTCAATGATGTTTTTTTGAATTATCTTGTATTGGTTGTGAAGTACCGTATTGTGAAATAATTCCGGATAATAATTCCTGACCATGCCGACACATGAAGCCGACGGAGTCACAATGTAACGGTCGTTAGGAAAGTCACGGATAAATTTTTCGCCCACAACTTTGCATTGATCCCAATAGCCCCCATTGAAAGCCGGCTGCCCGCAACAGGTTTGCTCAGTATTGTAATTTACAGCGCAACCGACCTTCTCTAAAACCTTTACCATATTCATGGCAGTGTCAGGATAAATCTGATCAATAAAGCAGGGAATAAATATGTCGACAATCATGTGTTTCTCCGGAATAAATTCTAAGCAATCAAATCAGGAAATCAGCCCTTCCAGTTCGGGGTTTTTATCTTTCCGCATGCGAAGTAACAAAATCAGACCGACAATGAAAAAACCGGCGAGCACAATGATGCTATTTCTCATACTGCCGGTTAATTCATTGATATAACCAAAGGCAAAGGTGCCTAGCACGGTGCCCAGTTTATCACAGATATCATAGAAACTGAAGTAGGATGCATGGTCTTTGGTTTCCGGAAGTAGTTTTGAATAGGTTGACCGTGAAAGTGATTGAATCCCACCCATTACCAGGCCAACTACTGCAGCAAGAATCATAAACATGGTTTGCTCATCAACACCAAATCGTTTATCACAGAGGTAAGCTCCCACACAAATAAAAACCCAGATGACAAGTGAAATGGAAAGCGAAAAAATATTTCCGAACCGTTTGGAAAGAGAGCTGAATAAAAATGCTCCACCTATGGCAACAAATTGAATAATCAGAATAATAGCGATAAGAATAGAAGAGGGGAGGTGCAATTCACCATCGCCAAAGAGCGTGGCAACGTACATAACAGTTTGGACACCCATGTTATAGAAAAAGAAAGAAAGCAGAAATGACTTGAGCCGGCTACTGTGGCTCAGTTCAAACCACACTTTCTTTAATTCCAGATATCCATGAAATATGTATCGTCCGGAGGGTTTTTGATCATATACATTATTCGGTAAATAATGGAAGGTGTATTGTGCAAAACCAAACCACCAGAATCCAACAAGTAAAAATGCAAGCCGTGTTGCCATGCCTTTTTCAATATTGCCGTACCACTCCGGAAAGAGTATCATGCTTAATGAGAAAATGAGTAGCAGGGAACTTCCAATGTATCCCATGGCAAAGCCACGGGCACTGACTCGATCCTGATCTTTTATTTCCGCGATTTCAGGAAGAAATGCGTTATAAAAAACAATACTGCCTGCATAGCCAATTGCTGCCATTATTGAACCGAGTATTCCAATCCAAAGAGTACTCAGCGAATCGAAAAAAAACAACATTCCACAGGAAAGTGATCCCATTGTACTAAAGAAATACATGAATCTCTTTTTGCGGCCGCTATAATCTGCAATGGAAGACAGGATTGGACTGATTGCAGCAATCAGAAGAAAGGCAAAGGAAATCGCATAGGTCTGAAGAGAGTCGCTATTATAGGTTCGTCCCAGAAACTTAACAGTGTTATTGGCATCTGTCGTAGTGATTGCATGAAAATATATGGGAAATAAGGCAGAAGTAATTACCAAAGAGTAAGCCGAATTGGCCCAATCATACATGGTCCAGGCACGGATAATCTTTTTATTGCCTTTTTCTATCATAATTTAGTTTAAAGAAAGCGATTATGGCAAACAAAAGAAACAAATATTCTCAAACCAGCAATAGCAGTTTAAGATCAATGCCGGTAGTTTTTGATGGTATTAACGAAAAATTTCACTTTTTCAGGATCAGTGTCTGGATATAGGCCATGTCCAAGATTTGCAATGTGACGATGTGGCCCAAATGCCCGTAACATTTCTTCGGTCTCCAACTGAATCGTTTCTTCCCTGGCATATAATAAGCAGGGATCAATATTACCCTGGAGGGTTTTACTGACTCCTATCATTTCCCGGGATTCTCTTGCATCCATGTTCCAGTCAAGCCCGATAACTTCGCAATTTAATTTGCCCATTTCCTTCCTTACAAAATGCGCTCCCTTGGAAAAGACAATCACCGGAACCTCTGTGATGGCATCACATATCATCGAGATATAATAAAGTGCGAATTCCTTGTATTGTTCAGGGGATAATGCACCTGCCCAGGAATCGAAAATCTGGATAATGTCTGCACCCGATGCGATTTGTCCCTTTAGATAATTGATGGTACTCATCGAAATTTTATGCAGAAGCTTGTGAGAAAGAATGGGCTCGGTGTATAAAAACTTTTTTGCTTCGCTAAACGTTTTGCTGCCTTTCCCTTGAACCATATAAGAGAGAATTGTCCATGGGGCTCCCGCAAAACCGATCAGTGGTACGCGCCCATTCAGTTCTTTTTTTGTGATATGAATGGCTTCCATTACGTAGTTTAGATCACCTGCTTCAGCTATTTTCAACTTGTCAATATCTGCTTCTGACTTAATTGTTTTTTCAAACCAGGGTCCGGTTGATTCAACCATCTGATAGGTTAGTCCCATTGCTTCAGGAATCACCAGGATGTCTGAAAAAATAATAGCTGCATCCACACCCAGGATATCCACCGGTTGAATGGTGACCTCTGCCGCCGCTGAGGGGGTCTCAACAAGTTCCTTAAAACCACCAATTTTTTTGCGAACTTCCCTGTATTCAGGGAGTATTCTTCCTGCCTGACGCATCAGCCAAACCGGAGTTCGTTCGGTTTTCTCACCCCGTGCTGCTCGTAGCAATAAATCGTTCGTTAATTTCATAAGGATGCAAATTAGATATTTTCGTTGACTTATTTCTTTTGATGATAGCCGTATTTAGTTCGTTTTTTACACTTCTATAAAAATTTTCCGTTTTATCTGCAACTTGATTATTTCTAACACCAGGAATAAGGCTTATAAACTCTCGCATTAGAAATAATTTACAATTCCAAAATGTATCTTTCCATTGCGTAGTAGAATAGGATTATCAAACTGCTTTCCCAATGCATAACTCACAGACATGATTCCTAGTTTAGTTTCGAAATTGATACCGGCTCCAAAACCGAATGGGAAATCACTTGAGTAAATAGCCCGGCTGTCATTTTCATACCATGCAGCATTAAAGAAAGTAAATAGAAAAGAATTTTGTTCAAGAAGGTAACGGTATTCCAGTTTTCCAATGGTATAGGAGGAGGCATAGATAGATTCTTCGTCAAAGCCTTTTAATGAATGCAAACCGCCAATTCTGAATAATTCGTTTGTGAATATTTCAGGGTTGTAAAGATATCCGCCCATGGCGCCAATATTAATAACATGCCTTCCGGCCAATGGAAAATATTTATTGAAAATAATCTCAGCTTGATAACTGGTCGTTCTTAAATCAAGACTATCATATAGTACCGGATTAATAGCCGGGTTTTTCCGTATGTCGCGGTTTCCAATGCTACCGGTTGTTTCAAGACTGATTCCTTTCCTGGGATTCAAGCGGTAATCCAGGTTTTCGAAGTGGAATGTAAGTCCATAGGTAAGGGAAGAAATGTCTGCATAGGCAGGTAACACCGTTGCGTTTTCCAGGCCGGTTGTGCTTTGCAAATCGCTTTCTTTGTCTTTGACAAAAGCTTTGATAAAATCATTCCCGGAAAATGAATATTGAACTCCCAGACTCTTTATAACATCAATATAGGTACTGTCTTTTCTGAAAATGGAAAGATATCCGTCAATACCAAATGGAGTGTTGAACAGGAAGGGATAAAGAGCAAATAACTTCAGATCTTGAGAACTTGAGGGCAATTGCTTCCAGTTGAATTCGATTACTTCTCCCCGGTGAAGGGAGTTCTGCAGTTTGATGTGTGCTTCTCCTGTGAATTTATACTTTCCTGGATTCGCTTCATCCGGAAGCAGACCTAAAATCCCGTCAAACTGACTCGCTTTTTTATTCTCCAGAAAAAGTTCGACTTTGGTTAGTTTGTCTGAAAATACCACCCGATTTTCACGTAATTCCTGGACAAATGCCAGTTCTTTTAATCGATAGCTGATTTTAGAAACCTGTGATTCATTGTACAAATCACCGGGCTTTATACCTATGTAATTGTAGATAAATACGGGTGCGATAGTGGCATTTCCCCGAAGCACCACACTGTCGATAAATATAGCCTTGTTTTTTTCAAGGTAAATTTGAGCGAAAATATTTTGCTGTTCAATTTCGATACTGTCAAGGTGAAGTGCAGCAAATGGGAAACCCCGGTTTTCGCAGTTCTTTAAAATTGTTTCCTGTATTTTTATTATTTCCTGATAATTAAATGCTTTGCCTGATTTGTAATTCTTTCTCAGAGGTGTACCTTGTAAAAATGAATTGTCAGCATTCCCTTTACCCAGGTAGGCCATTTTGTAAACCGGGCCGAGGTAAAGTGATGCATGTAGATAAACAGAGTCTATGTAAATCGTATCGAAACTGGCAGAAAGAAATCCGCTGCTTTGCATTTTAAACAATGCGTTCTGAAGTTCCTTTCGTGCCAGATTTGAATCCCGAAATGTAGTTTGTGATAAAAGTTGTTCTTTAATTTTACGATATCCATCTGCATTCACTGTGTCTGAGAGATGGAGCTGAATGCTGATTGGTTTTTGAGCATTAAGCATTGGTGGAAATAAAATTGCCAGTATGCAAAATCTTGCACACCTGCAGAAGAGTGAAGGTTGCTTTGATTGAAATTGAATATGCGAGAAAAGGCGAAGCATATTTAGAAGTAAATTGTATTTCTTAGCAGTATTCAATGATTACTCAAACGAAAAAGGTTCTCTAAAGATTGGAGAATTAATTTACAAACTCCAGTCAATTTCTGTGAGACCTCTCTTTATTAGATACTGGTTCGTCTTCGAGAAATGTTTGCAACCGAAAAAACCTCTGTCGGCTGAAAAGGGGGAAGGATGAGCCGCTCTCAGAATCAAGTGTTTGTTGCTATCAATCAGAGGCTCTTTGGCTTGTGCATATTTTCCCCACAAGAGGAAAACAATGCCTTCTTTTTCCTCTGAGATTTTTTGAATTGCCGCATCCGTAAATTTTTCCCAGCCCCGGTTTTGATGTGAACCGGCTTCATTGGCTCTTACGGTGAGAGTGGCATTCAGCAAAAGTACTCCCTGCTTTGCCCATTTTTCCAGATTGCCTGCTTCAGGTATAGTCAATCCAAGATCAGATTTCAACTCTTTAAAAATGTTCCTTAATGATGGTGGAATTGAAGTTCCTGCCGGTACTGAGAACGAGAGGCCGTGTGCTTGTCCCTGGCCATGATAAGGATCCTGACCAAGTATCACCACTTTCAGTGAATCGAGTGGTGTGGTGTCAAAAGCATTAAAAATTTTTGGGCCCGGTGGGTAGATTTGCTGTTTCGCCTGCTTTTCAGCAAGCAGGAAATCCTTTAATTCTTTAAAATATGCTGAATTAAACTCCTCTTTTAGGAAATTTTTCCAATTATTGTCAATTTTGGGCTCTATTTCAATCATAATGTGAAATTATAAAGAGAATTGACTTAAAAGTTCTATATGCATTTTTAATACAAAAAAGGAGGCCTGTTCATATGTTGAAAACTTAGACTTGTTAAATTGCTCTGAAAATGTATTTTTGCAAAGCTTAATTAAAATAAACACAACAAAATCTGAAAATATTCGTTTTCAGACATTAACAACCTATATAAGACAAGATGAAAAACCTCCTTCGTACTTGTGCCTTTGTGGCCGTAATCAGTCTCTTCTTTGCTTCATGCAAATCGCATGAGAAATGTCCTGCCTACGGTCAGATGAACAAGGCAAAAATGCATAAAGGAGTCCGGATATAATTTCCGAATTCATACATTTTTTTAGCGAATCGGGTTCCGGTTCGCTTTTCTTGTTTATACCCATCAGCTATAATGAAAGGTGATGTTCTGAACCAGGTCAGGATGAAGGCTTAATGCAACCGGACAGGTTCTGGCAGCATGCTCCAGGATCAGTCTCTGCTTTTCACTGTAATTTTTTCCTGGCATCTTGAAATCAATTTGAACCTCGCCCACCTTGCGAGGATCGCTTAGCATATTTTTTACAATACTTAATTCCATTCCTTCAATCTCTATTTGATGAGTTCTTGCTGCAATACCCATCAAAGTACTCATGCAACTTGCTAAAGCAACACATAATAAATCTGTTGGAGAAAATGCCTCACCTTTTCCCTGATTGTCGGGAGGGGCATCTGTAACAAGTGTAGACCCGGATTTTAGATGCTTTGATTCTGTTCGAAGCTGTCCTTTATATATAGTGCGCATACTTTCCATTGGCGCAATTTAGCACATTCCAATATTTCTTGAACATTTATTGTCAAACTGCGTTTTTAACTTTAATCAGAGCTTATTCATAATCTCCAATTAAACTGGAAAATTCTTAGATTTGTATTTCTTATGAGCCGGTTTTTTATCTTTCTTTTTCCTCTTTTGTTTGCGTTTGAACTGCAGGCCCAGGATTCCTTGCGCTCCACTGGAGACGAAGTGCAGCTTTTATTCAGAAACGAAGCAGAAGGCGGATTAACCATTCATTCCAATGGTTTTGGTATTTCGTTTAAAAGAGGATGGCACAAAACCGGCTATAAGAAAAAAATGCTGGATCTTGATTTGGTTTCCCTACGCGACCCCAAACAATATAAACAACCCAATCCTTATTATCCTGATTCCCGCCCTTTCTTTTTTGGTAAACTGAATTATGTCTATATGCTTCGCGCTGGTTATGGAATGCAGAATATTATTTTCAGCAAAGCAGAAAGAAGTGGAGTTGAAGTGAGACTGAATTATTATTTAGGGGCAAATCTGGGAATTACAAAACCTGTATATCTGGAAGTACTACTGGATTCTCAATACGACTCCTTGTTTAAGGTAGTGGAAGTAAGAAAATATGATCCGGAAGATCCTGTCCAACAGTCTGTTGAAAACATCTATGGCCCTGGCCCTTATTTTATGGGATTCGATCAGTTGAAGTTGCATCCTGGGCTTTACGGTAAACTTGCCTTATCTTTTGAGTATTCAGTATGGCAGCAAAAAGTTACTGCCATAGAAACGGGAGTAGCGGTTGACTATTTCCCCAAGGCGATTCCAATTATGGCATACAATAAGAACGAAAATTTGTATGTGAATTTCTTTATCACTCTATTGTGGGGAGCAAAATGGTAGTTGTTGGTTCGGGATGCCTCAATTCATGAATAAGATGTTGTCTGGGCAAACTAAAGATTTTGCTGATTGTAATAAATGAGTAATTATTGTGGGTGGCAATTGCTGTACCTTCCAATGGTTCAATTAATGATTAGGGAAGTAATGAATTACACTAACTGCGGATAATAACACGAACTGAACTTTAACTAAAAATCTTTGGAATCATTAACCGATAATTCTTTTCCAGGTAAATCGCGTAAACCAGACTGGTTGAAAGTGAAACTTCCGATAGGTAAGGAATATGCAAATGTCCGGGAGATAGTAAGTGAGCACAAGTTGCACACGATATGTCAAAGTGGAAATTGTCCTAACATGGGAGAGTGCTGGGGTGCCGGAACGGCTACATTTATGATTTTGGGTAATGTGTGCACCCGAAGCTGTGGTTTCTGCAATGTGGCAACAGGGAAACCAGAGGCTGTGGATCCATTTGAACCTTTAAGGATAGCAAAGTCAGTAAAGTTGATGAATATCAAACACTGTGTAATTACTTCTGTTGACAGGGATGATTTAAAAGATGGGGGTTCTCTTATTTGGGCGGAGACAATCAGAAAGATTCGTGAACTCTCACCGGGTACAACCATGGAAACTCTAATTCCGGATTTTCAAGGAGTGTGGGAAAATCTCCAGCGGGTGATCGATGAAAAGCCGGAAGTAATTTCTCACAACCTGGAAACGGTTCGTCGGCTTACAAAACAAGTGCGTATACAGGCAAAATATGACCGGAGTCTGGAAGCCCTGAAACGAATCAGTGATTCTGGAGTTGCCACTAAATCAGGAATCATGTTGGGTTTAGGTGAAAGCCAGGAGGAAGTGATTGATTCGATGAAAGACTTACGCGCTTCAAATGTTTCGATCTTAACACTTGGTCAGTATTTGCAACCCTCAAAAGAGCACCTTTCGGTTAAAGAGTATATTCATCCGGATATTTTTGCCGAGTTGAAATCGGCGGGAATGGAATTAGGATTCCGCTATGTGGAAAGCGGCCCTCTTGTAAGGTCAAGTTATCATGCTGAGAAGCACCTCTTATGATCACTTTTTATAAAATGATGTTTTCTATATTAATATATCTCAAATTCAATTTCAGGCCGCGCATTTCTTAATTTGTATATTTACCTCCCAATTTTCTGATTCAATTATGACTAAAATACGTGTTGCAATAAATGGCTTTGGTCGTATTGGCCGAATGACCACCCGGGTTCTGTTGACAAAGCCAGAGATAGAATTGGTAGCTATCAATGACTTGACTGATAATAAGACATTAGCTCATCTTTTTAAATATGATTCCATTCACCGTCGTTTCAATGGTACAGTGCAGGCGAATGATCATCAACTCATCATCAACGGGAATTCAATTCAAAGCCTGGCAGAACCAGACCCGTCAAAACTACCTTGGAAAGAACTAAAGATTGATGTCGTTTTGGAGTGTACCGGCAAGTTTACTGATTTAGCAGGAGCGAAACTTCACCAGCAGGCAGGAGCCAAAAAAGTAATTCTTTCAGCTCCTTCCAAAGGGAAGGAAAATGTGAAAACGATTGTACTTGGGGTTAATGATTCAGAACTAAAGCCCGAGGATACTATTATTTCCAATGCATCCTGTACAACAAACAATGCTGCTCCCATGCTTAAATTACTGGATGATATGTGGGGCCTTGAGCAAGCTTTTGTGACTACCATCCATTCTTATACTGGAGATCAGAATATCCATGATGCTCCTCACAAAGATTTACGCAGGGCGAGGGCTGCGGCCGTATCGATTATACCTACTACCACGGGTGCAGCTAAAGCCCTCGGAGAAGTGCTGCCCTCACCTGGA
Organism: uncultured Bacteroidota bacterium; assembly: GCA_963775555.1. GTDB lineage: Bacteria > Bacteroidota > Bacteroidia > AKYH767-A > 2013-40CM-41-45 > QQVM01. Next base: position 698,168 of record CAVZJJ010000004.1, read on the forward strand.
TGGCAAATTAGGAGGAGCTGGTGTGCGAGTTCCCTCGCCCGATGGATCTTTAACGGATATTACCTGCGTCTTAAAGAAGACTGCCACTGCCGCTGAGATCAATGCTGCTTTCAAGAAGGTTTCGGAAACGAGCATGAAAGGCATTTTGGAATACACCGAAGACCCAATAGTGTCAGTAGATATTATTGGTAACCCCGCTTCCTGCATCTTTGACTCTGAACTCACGATTGTTTTGGGCCAAATGGTAAAAGTCGTTGGATGGTATGATAATGAGATGGGCTATAGCAATCGCATGGCTGAACTTGCAAGTAAGCTCTTTAGTTAAATTCAAGGTTCCGAATCCACTTACTATAAAGTCAGTCAAAAAGGCAGTGTTTTTTGAATTGTCGTTAAAAACTGCTTAAAAAATACGATAAAGAGCAATTCAAAGTAAAATGAATATTCTTTTTGGCGTGATCAGGGCTGCTGGCTTTTTTATACAACCTCTATTTTTGCGCTAATTCGCCATTTATAAACTTTTTTTAAAATTAACTCTTTTTACCAATAATATTCCAAGCATTATCGTTTCTTTGGACGAGAAATGACTAAATGATTTTGTGAAAAATTGCTACAATTTCAGGTTGTAAACCCCTAACAAACTCAATCTGGTATGGTAATTGTTCCTTCATTTTGAAAACATTTTGGGTTCCGTTATTGTTCCCAGTATTAATATTTATCTTTTATTTATATTTCCTGTTATGGTACGTCGCCCAAAAAAGAAGGCCAAAATTGTTAAAGAACCAGTTCATGACTCGGCAACCCGTATTAAAGTTCAACTTGATCATAAGACAATGATGGTTGTTCATAGTATGGCAGCATTCAAAATGTGGAAAAAGCGTTATCCTTTAGCTAAGGTTATTGCTTAAATCCTTCGTTTTCACTATTCTTGTTATCAAAGGTTCCTTTGGCAGGGACCTTTTTTTATGCTCTTAATGCTGATAAATTTATTTTTTAAATAATTGCCTATTCCAATTCGCTTTTCTACATTTGCAATCCCTTTTTTGAGGGTAGTGCGTTCGTTGAAATTCGAACAAAAAAGCCGATGTAGCTCAGTTGGCCAGAGCTACTGATTTGTAATCAGTGGGTCGGGGGTTCGAATCCCTCCATCGGCTCTAGTTCGTGAAATAAAGTTGATATCGGGAAGGGGAGATACCAGAGTGGCCAAATGGGACGGACTGTAAATCCGTTGCGAAAGCTTCGAAGGTTCGAATCCTTCTCTCCCCACTCAAATTCGTTTTGAATATCGCCTATTTGTCCATGAATTTTAAGAGTATTCTCATTAAAATTCAATCTGCAAATTCGAAATATAAAAACCAAAAGCGGAAGTAGCTCATTTGGTAGAGCATCAGCCTTCCAAGCTGAGGGTGGCGGGTTCGAGCCCCGTCTTCCGCTCTGTTGAATGTCGTTCATTGAATAGTATATATACTCAGTTGTATCATTTGATTCACGAACCACCGGCCAATGTAGCTCAGTCGGTAGAGCACATCCATGGTAAGGATGAGGTCACCAGTTCGATCCTGGTCATTGGCTCGTCAGAGAGAGAGCAATTCCGCGAAAGCGGAAAGGTCAGCTTTCGATCCTGGTCATTGGCTCGTCAGAGAGAGAGCAATTCCGCGAAAGCGGAAAGGTCAGCTTTCGATCCTGGTCATTGGCTCGTCAGAGAGAGAGCAATTCCGCGAAAGCGGAAAGGTCAGCTTTCGATCCTGGTCATTGGCTCGTCAGAGAGAGAGCAATTCCGCGAAAGCGGAAAGGTCAGCTTTCGATCCTGGTCATTGGCTGGTCAGAGAGAGAGCAATTCCGCGAAAGCGGAAAGGTCAGCTTTCGATCCTGGTCATTGGCTCGTCAGAGAGAGAGCAATTCCGCGAAAGCGGAAAGGTCAGCTTTCGATCCTGGTCATTGGCTGGTCAGAGAGAGAGCAATTCCGCGAAAGCGGAAAGGTCAGCTTTCGATCCTGGTCATTGGCTCGTCAGAGAGAGAGCAATTCCGCGAAAGCGGAAAGGTCAGCTTTCGATCCTGGTCATTGGCTGGTCAGAGAGAGAGCAATTCCGCGAAAGCGGAAAGGTCAGCTTTCGATCCTGGTCATTGGCTGGTCAGAGAGAGAGCAATTCCGCGAAAGCGGAAAGGTCAGCTTTCGATCCTGGTCATTGGCTCGTCAGAGAGAGAGCAATTCCGCGAAAGCGGAAAGGTCAGCTTTCGATCCTGGTCATTGGCTCGTCAGAGAGAGAGCAATTCCGCGAAAGCCGAAAGGTCAGCTTTCGATCCTGGTCATTGGCTCGTCAGAGAGAGAGCAATTCCGCGAAAGCGGAAAGGTCAGCTTTCGATCCTGGTCATTGGCTCGTCAGAGAGAGAGCAATTCCGCGAAAGCGGAAAGGTCAGCTTTCGATCCTGGTCATTGGCTCGTCAGAGAGAGAGCAATTCCGCGAAAGCGGAAAGGTCAGCTTTCGATCCTGGTCATTGGCTCGTCAGAGAGAGAGCAATTCCGCGAAAGCGGAAAGGTCAGCTTTCGATCCTGGTCATTGGCTGGTCAGAGAGAGAGCAATTCCGCGAAAGCGGAAAGGTCAGCTTTCGATCCTGGTCATTGGCTCGTCAGAGAGAGAGCAATTCCGCGAAAGCGGAAAGGTCAGCTTTCGATTCGGATCATTGGCTCGTCAGAGAGAGAGCAATTCCGCGAAAGCGGAAAGGTCAGCTTTCGATTCGGATCATTGGCTCGTCAGAGAGAGAGCAATTCCGCGAAAGCGGAAAGGTCAGCTTTCGATCCTGGTCATTGGCTCGTCAGAGAGAGAGCAATTCCGCGAAAGCGGAAAGGTCAGCTTTCGATTCGGATCATTGGCTCGTCAGAGAGAGCAATTCCGCGAAAGCGGAAAGGTCAGCTTTCGATGCTTGAGTAGGAATGAATGAGAGGAGGGAATGTCAGCCCTTATTATGATACTGACATTAATAAACTAGCGAATGCTGCTCTTTGGTAAGAGCATTTCCGGATCATCGGAAAAATCATCGGTTCGATTCCGGTCATTGGCTCAAACGGAAAACAGGATCAAGAGCTTCCCTCTTTCTGTTACCGTCTTTAAGTAAAAATATATTTCTAAACCTGAATCATTAACATCTAATAAACCCTTGCCATGGCAAAAGAAAAATTCGACCGTTCCAAACCGCACGTAAATATTGGGACGATTGGTCACGTAGACCACGGTAAAACGACCCTCACTGCAGCTATTACTACCGTATTGGCAGGCAAAGGTCTTGCTGAATTACGTTCATTCGACTCGATCGACAACGCTCCTGAAGAAAAAGAGCGAGGTATTACTATTAACACAGCTCACGTTGAGTATCAGACGGCAGCCCGTCACTATGCTCACGTTGATTGTCCAGGTCACGCTGACTATGTAAAAAACATGGTTACCGGTGCTGCCCAGATGGACGGTGCTATTCTTGTGGTCGCTGCAACGGATGGTCCGATGCCGCAGACTCGTGAGCACATCCTGCTTGCTCGTCAGGTTGGAGTTCCTAAAATCGTTGTTTTCATGAACAAAGTAGACATGGTTGACGATCCTGAGCTTCTTGATCTTGTTGAGATGGAAATTCGTGAATTGTTGAGCTTCTATGAGTTTGACGGAAACAACACTCCTGTAATTCGCGGTTCTGCTTTGGGTGGTTTGAATGCTGATCCGAAATGGGTCGATTCAATCATGCAATTGATGGATGCAGTAGACACTTTCATACCAATTCCTCCACGTGAAGTGGACAAACCTTTCCTGATGCCCGTTGAAGACGTATTCTCAATTACCGGTCGTGGTACAGTTGCTACAGGTCGTATTGAGCGAGGCGTAATCAACTCCGGAGAAGAGGTTGAAATCATCGGAATGCAGGAGAAATCTTTGAAATCTACTGTTACCGGAGTGGAAATGTTCCGTAAGATTCTTGATCGCGGTGAAGCTGGTGATAACGTAGGACTTCTTCTTCGTGGAATTGAAAAGAATGATATACGTCGTGGGATGGTGGTTGCAAAGCCCGGTTCTATAACTCCACATACTCTGTTCAAAGCTGAGATCTATGTATTGAAGAAAGAAGAAGGTGGTCGTCACACTCCTTTCCATAACAAATATCGTCCACAGTTTTACTTACGTACAACTGATGTAACAGGCGAAATCACGCTTCCTGAAGGACGTGAAATGGTAATGCCTGGAGATAACGTAACCATTACGGTAGAACTGATTCAACCGGTTGCCATGGATAAAGGTCTTCGTTTCGCGATTCGCGAAGGTGGCCGTACTGTTGGTGCCGGTCAGGTTACCGAAGTTATCAAGTAATCCAATTGAACTAAAGGCGACAGCAGGCGGTGAAATCACGGTCTGCTGTTTCCTGTCAATAAGCGGTTTGACAACTTCGTCCGAGATATAAGATCATAGGTTTTCAAAACCTTGATTGTAATTAGTTCTGAAGGTTGCAAACTTCATAAGGGTTTACGGGTGTAGCTCAATTGGTAGAGTAGCGGTCTCCAAAACCGTTGGCTGGGAGTTCGAGTCTCTCCACCCGTGCCGGGTCAAAATCGATTTTCAAAAACTCTGAAGAGAATTAGCCCTTGAGTAAAGAAAAGCAGATTGAATAAGTATTAACGAACAACCAACATGAGCAAGATCAGCGCTTACATCAAAGAAAGTTACACCGAACTGGTACATAAGGTGAGTTGGCCTACATGGGAAGAATTGCAAAGTAGTGTTATCGTTGTGATGGTAGCTACTGTCATCATTACTTTAATGATTTTTGTGATGGACTTTCTATTCAATACCGTCATGAATTTGTTTTATAAAATGATTGCTTAAGAATCCCTGACATGGCCGAAGCTCAACAACCTAAAGAACTTGTTAGAAAATGGTACGTGGTTCGTGCCATTAGTGGCAAGGAGAAAAAGGTGAAGCAATATATAGAATACGAGATAAACCGTCTGAAACTTACGGATTATGTCACTCAGGTATTGATTCCAACGGAAAAGTTTTATCAGATCCGGAATGGAAAAAAAGTGAGTAAGGAGAGGAACATACTTCCGGGATATGTTTTGATTGAAGCACATCTTGCCGGGGAGATTCCCCACATTATTGAGAGTGTCACAGGTGTGATCTCTTTCCTTGGTGCAAAAGGTGAAGCACCTGCACCCTTGAGACCATCAGAGGTCAGCCGTATCCTTGGTAAAATGGATGAACTGGCGGAGAGTGAAGCAGTGATGAATGTGCCCTATGTGGTGGGAGAAACAGTCAAAGTGATCGATGGCCCTTTCAATAGTTTCAGTGGTGTTATTGAAGAAATTAATGAAGAGAAGAAAAAGCTCAAAGTGATGGTAAAAATCTTCGGTCGGAAAACCCCGCTGGAGTTAAGTTATATGCAAGTAGAAAAGGAATAAACAAACCGATGGATTAGAAAATTAATTCCTGAACAGAACTGACTGCTTCCATTCATTTCCGTTCAATATTAATCTGAGATCCTGAATAAATTAAATTGTCATGGCTAAAGAAGTAGGAACATACATCAAATTGCAAGTAAAAGGCGGAGCTGCAAATCCCGCACCACCTATTGGGCCGGCACTCGGTGCTAAGGGTGTTAATATCATGGAGTTCTGCAAGCAATTCAATTCTCGCACGCAGGATCAACCCGGAAAAGTATTACCTGTGATTATCACGGTATATGTAGATAAATCTTTTGATTTCGTCATCAAAACACCTCCGGCTGCCGTTCAGTTGCTCGAACTGTCGAAGCTGAAAAGTGGATCTAAAGAACCCAACCGGGCTAAAGTAGGCAGTGTGACCTGGGATCAGGTTAAAACGATTGCTGAAATAAAAATGCCGGATCTCAATTGCTTCACTATAGAATCAGCCATGAGTATGGTTGCCGGAACAGCGCGAAGCATGGGAATTACAGTAGATGGACAAAAGCCATTCTAATATAGTGCCTGCTTTCCTCAGGTAGGGAATTCCCGATGAGGTAAACTTCACTATAATAGTTGCTTTATATAGCTAAGCTGAAAGCATTTTCAATAGATTACAAAGAAGAGTTTATATACTAACAAGAAGGAGGGTGAGATCCTATCAATCCCGATTGAACTTCAAAATTTTATTTCAATGGCAAAGATCAGTAAAAAGAGAAAGCAGATTCTGTCAAAAGTTGATCAGACTAAAGTCTACAATTTGACCGAGGCTTCAAAAATTGTTAAAGAAATTACAACTACAAAATTTGATGCTTCCGTTGATCTGAGTATCCGCCTGGGTGTTGACCCGCGGAAAGCAAACCAAATGGTTCGTGGTGTTGTGACGCTTCCTCATGGCACAGGAAAAGTAAAAAAAGTACTTGTACTCTGTACACCTGACAAAGAAGCCGAGGCGAGAGAAGCCGGAGCAGACTATGTTGGATTGGATGAGTATATCACGAAAATTGAACAGGGATGGACTGATATTGATGTGGTCATCACGATGCCTAGTGTTATGGGTAAAGTGGGTAAACTCGGTAAGGTTCTGGGTCCTCGTAATTTAATGCCTAATCCGAAAACAGGAACTGTTACAACTGATATCGGAAAAGCGGTGAATGAAGTGAAAGCCGGTAAGATCGATTTTAAAGTCGATAAACAAGGCAGTATTCATGCTTCTATCGGAAAAGTTTCTTTTGATGTGAATAAGATTGCAGAAAATGCAAATGAGTTGCTTCATACTATCTTAAAGTTGAAGCCATCTTCCGCAAAGGGAACTTATATGAAAAGTGTGTACCTGTCAAGCACGATGAGTCCATCTGTTCAGATTGACACAAAAACAATATCGTAATCCGGGATCTTGTCCTGCTAAATCCTAAAAACATTAAATCATGAAAAGAGAAGAAAAGGACGTGATCATTGGTGAGATCACAGTACTCCTCGATAAATATCCAAGCATCTATATCACAGATACAACATCTTTGTCGGTTGCTAAAACCAACCAACTTCGAAGACTTTGTTTCAACAGAGGTGTGAAGATGCTCGTCGCCAAAAATACACTCATTCAAAAAGCAATGGAGAAGAAAGATGCCGACCGGTATCAGGAACTCTTTGTGTCGTTAAAAGGGACGAGTGCCATGATGTTTAGTGAAGTGGGGAATGTTCCTGCACGATTGATAAAAGAATTCCGTAAAGGAACTGACAAGCCTGTGCTTAAGGGCGCCTGGATTGACACAGCCATCTTTCTCGGAGACAATCAGCTGGAAACGTTAGTCAACTTGAAGTCAAGAAACGAACTCATCGGCGATATCATTGCTTTGTTGCAGTCTCCTGCCCAAAACGTGATCTCTGCATTGAGCAGCGGTGGCGGTAAACTTGCAGGCATTATCAAAACATTGTCTGAACGTCCTGAGTAAAATTAATTCCCTGTGTGAGCAGGAATAGAATAGAATGCTTCCATTTCCAATAATAATTACCTTATCAAACTGAAATCATTAACAATCAAAACCCTATAACAATGGCAGATCTTAAGACATTCGCTGAGCAGTTAGTTAACCTGACAGTGAAAGAAGTAAACGAACTCGCAAAAATCCTGAAGGATGAATATGGTATCGAACCAGCGGCGGCAGCTGTTGCTGTAGCTGCTCCAGGTGCTGGTGCCGGCGAAGCCGCAGTAGAAAAATCAACTTTCGATGTGATTCTGAAAGCACCAGGTGGTGCGAAATTGAACATCGTGAAATTGGTAAAAGAAATGACCGGTCTTGGTCTGAAAGAAGCGAAGGACCTCGTTGATGGTGCACCTAAAGCCGTAAAGGAAGGTGTATCCAAAGAAGAGGCAAACTCTATCAAATCACAACTGGAAGAAGCTGGAGCAGAAGTTGAAGTTAAATAAGGCCTCGGCATCTGTTCGCGAGCATTTATAGACCTTTCCCGGCCATAAACCGGGAGGGGTCTATATCCTTTTTTAATAGGCGAAGTTTCCGGAAACTCAGCCATTAAAAATTTAAATTCAATACTTAAACCCAAGCAACGTGTCCACAGCCATCAATCCTTCAAAGAGAATTAACTTCTCGACGAGTTTGCATAAAATTGATTATCCAGATTTTCTGGATATCCAACTGAAATCTTTTCAGGATTTTTTCCAGCTTGAAACCACCTCTGACAATCGTCAGAAAGAAGGCCTTTATAAGGTTTTCAGTGAAAACTTTCCTATCTCGGATTCCCGTAACAACTTCGTACTGGAATTTCTGGATTACTTTATTGATCCTCCCCGATATTCCATCGAAGAGTGTATTGAGCGTGGATTAACACACAGTGTTCCGCTCAAAGCAAAATTAAAACTCTATTGCACCGATCCTGAGCACGAGGATTTTGAAACCATCGTACAGGATGTATACCTCGGTACCATCCCGTACATGACTCCCAAAGGCACCTTTGTTATCAACGGGGCTGAAAGGGTAGTGGTTTCTCAGTTGCATCGTTCTCCCGGGGTATTCTTCGGGCAAAGCCGCCATGCGAATGGAACAAAGTTATATTCGGCCCGGGTGATTCCTTTCAAAGGTTCATGGATTGAGTTTGCTACTGACATCAACAGTGTCATGTATGCTTACATTGACAGAAAAAAGAAGTTCCCTGTAACCACATTATTGCGTGCAATCGGTTATCAGACTGATAAGGAAATCCTTGAAATATTTGGCCTTGCCGATGAATTCAAAGTCACGAAATCAGGAATAAAAAATATACTCAACAGAAAGCTTGCTGCCCGGGTGTTGAAAACCTGGGTGGAAGATTTCGTGGATGAGGATACCGGTGAAGTTGTTTCAATTGAAAGAAACGAAGTCATTATCGAGCGTGAAACAGTTGTAGAAGACCATCACCTCGATTTGATCCTGGAATCAGGAGTAAAGTCGATCATATTGCATAAGATTGACACGAATACGAATGATTATGCGATCATTTACAACACTCTTCAGAAGGACACGTCCAATTCAGAGAAAGAGGCGGTCGAGCATATTTACCGCCAATTGCGGAATGCGGAACCACCGGATGAAGAAACTGCCCGCGGTATTATCGACAAACTTTTCTTCTCCGATAAGCGCTATGATCTTGGAGACGTTGGTCGATACAGGATTAATAAAAAATTGGGTCTTGAAATCTCTGAAGATACACGCGTTCTGACGAAATCAGATATCATTGAAATTATACGTCAACTTATTCAGTTGATCAATTCAAAGGCAGAGGTGGATGATATTGACCACCTTTCCAATCGTCGTGTACGGACCGTTGGTGAGCAGTTGTTCTCTCAATTTGGAGTTGGTCTTGCACGCATGGCACGTACTATTCGTGAAAGAATGAATGTACGTGACAATGAAGTTTTCACACCTGCAGATTTGATTAATGCAAAAACATTGTCATCTGTCATTAATTCTTTCTTCGGAACGAATCAGTTGTCACAATTTATGGATCAAACCAATCCTTTGGCAGAGATCACACATAAACGCCGCTTGTCGGCACTGGGACCAGGAGGACTTTCAAGGGAGCGCGCAGGATTTGAAGTTCGGGATGTACACTATACCCACTACGGACGACTTTGTACAATTGAAACTCCGGAAGGACCTAATATTGGATTGATTTCTTCTTTGTGTGTTTATGCAAAGATCAACAACCTCGGATTTATTGAAACTCCTTATCGTACCGTTACGGATGGGAAAGTGGATGTGAATACTCAGGTTATTTACCTCACTGCAGAAGAAGAAGACAACCGGGTTATTGCCCAGGCGAATGCCAAGGTTGATGTGAAAGGAAATTTCCTTGATGGCAAGGTGAAAGCCCGTTATGAAGGTGATTTTCCGGTTGTAGAACCTGAAAAGATCAATTTGATCGACGTGGGTCCTAACCAGATTGCCTCTATTGCCGCTTCGCTTATTCCTTTCCTCGAGCATGATGATGCTAACCGGGCGCTGATGGGATCAAACATGCAACGTCAGGCTGTTCCGCTTCTGCGTCCGCAGGCACCTATTGTAGGTACCGGACTGGAAGGATTGATAGCACGTGATTCACGTGTATTGATCAATGCTGAAGGTGACGGAGTCGTTGAATATGTGGATGCGAAAGAAATCGTCATCCGCTACAGTCGTAAAGAAAGTGAAAAGCTGGTGAGTTTCGAGGATGATGTTAAATCATACCCTCTTACAAAATTCCAGAAAACCAACCAGAGTACTTGTATTAATCTTCAACCGATTGTGATCAAAGGACAAAAGGTGAAGAAAGGACAGGTGCTTTCTGAAGGGTATGCTACTCAAGGCGGAGAACTGGCACTGGGAAGAAACCTTAAGGTGGCTTTCATGCCATGGAAAGGGTATAATTTCGAAGATGCGATAGTAATATCCGAGCGGGTAATACGTGAAGATATTTTCACTTCTATCCACGTGGATGAATACAGTCTCGAAGTGCGTGACACAAAACGCGGAATGGAAGAACTTACTGCAGATATTCCCAATGTAAGCGAAGAAGCAACACGTGAATTGGATGAGAACGGTGTTATTCGTGTGGGCGCTGAAGTGATGGAAGGAGATATTCTCATTGGCAAAATCACTCCGAAAGGGGAGACTGATCCATCACCGGAAGAAAAATTGCTACGCGCCATTTTCGGTGATAAAGCAGGTGATGTAAAGGATGCTTCATTGAAAGTGCCACCATCTGTAAAAGGTGTCGTGATCGACAAAAAGTTATTCTCCCGTGTCTTAACCAAAGATAAATCACAAAAGAGTGATGAGAAAGTTCAGCTTGAAAAGCTGGATAAAGAATATAATCAGCAAAGTGCCGAGTTGAAAGAGAAATTGATTGATAAGCTGTTCCTGTTGGTGAGTGGAAAAACTTCCCAGGGAGTTACAGATATCTTCAAAGAGATCATCATTCCAAAAGGTGCGAAGTTTACTCAGAAGATGTTATCCGAAATCAATTATGAAACAATCAACCCGGATAAATGGACTACTGACAAGGAGAAGAACGATCAGATTAAACAACTCCTTCACAATTACAACATCAAGTTCAACGATGTAACCGGATTGTACAAGCGTAAGAAATTTGCACTTGTTGTTGGTGATGAACTTCCTGCCGGAATCGTGCAATTGGCGAAGGTTTATATCGCAAAGAAAAGGAAGTTGAAAGTGGGTGATAAAATGGCCGGCCGCCACGGAAACAAAGGTATCGTTGCGAAAATTGTTCGTGATGAGGATATGCCTTTCCTTGAAGATGGCACTCCGGTTGATATCGTTCTGAATCCATTGGGTGTACCTTCTCGTATGAACCTGGGACAGATTTATGAAACCATCCTTGCCTGGGCCGGAGAAAAATTGGGAATAAAGTTCTCAACTCCTATTTTCGATGGTGCCACTATTGAGCAAATTGATGATTACGTATCAAAGGCAGGTCTGCCAAAGTTTGGCTCCACTTATCTCTATGATGGGGGAACCGGACAGCGATTTGATCAGCCTGCCACAGTAGGAATCATCTATATGATGAAACTGGGACACATGGTGGACGATAAAATGCATGCCCGTTCAATCGGACCTTATTCATTGATCACTCAGCAACCACTAGGTGGAAAGGCTCAATTCGGTGGTCAGCGATTTGGTGAGATGGAAGTTTGGGCTCTTGAAGCATTCGGTGCTGCTAACATTCTGCAGGAAATACTCACGGTAAAATCCGATGATGTAATTGGTCGGGCCAAGACTTATGAGGCGATCGTGAAAGGAGACAATCTTCCTACACCAGGAATTCCTGAATCCTTCAATGTTTTGCTCCATGAACTTCGTGGATTGGGACTCAAGATCACACTTGAATAATGCGAAAGTAGATTCCGGTCCCCTGGCGCACGTTAGTTTAGACCGTCCGCCAGTTCATCCCAAATCAAAAAACAAAAAAGATGGCAACCAGAAAAGAAATAAAGATCAAATCCAATTTTACAAAGATTATCATCAGTCTTGCTTCTCCTGAACATATCCTGGAGCAGTCTAGCGGTGAGGTCTTGAAACCTGAAACCATCAATTACCGGACTTATAAACCCGAGCGCGACGGATTATTCTGCGAGCGGATTTTTGGACCGGTAAAAGACTGGGAATGTCATTGTGGTAAATACAAGCGGATCCGGTATAAAGGAATCGTTTGTGACCGCTGCGGCGTGGAGGTAACAGAGAAAAAGGTTCGGCGTGAGCGTATGGGACATATTACACTTACTGTTCCAGTTGCACATATTTGGTATTTCCGTTCACTTCCGAATAAGATAGGTTACTTGTTAGGTCTTCCTACCAAGAAACTTGACATGATCATATACTATGAGCGTTATGTCGTTATTCAGGCAGGAATAAAATCAGCAGATGGAATCAACTACCTCGATTTCCTGACAGAGGAAGAGTATCTTCAGATTCTGGAGGCACTTCCTAAGGATAATCAACATCTGGATGAAAAGGATCCAAACAAATTCATTGCTAAAATGGGTGCCGAAGCATTATATGATTTGCTCGCACGTTTGAATCTGGATGAGTTATCCTATAATCTTCGTCATCAGGCCAGCAACGAAACTTCTCAGCAACGTAAAAATGAGGCTTTGAAGAGATTGAATGTTGTAGAGGCTTTCCGTAGTGCTAACCAGCACATTCAGAATAACCCGGAATGGATGATTGTGAAGGTAGTTCCTGTGATACCACCGGAGTTGCGACCACTGGTTCCTCTTGATGGTGGCCGCTTTGCTACATCTGACCTGAATGATTTATACCGTCGTGTAATTATCCGGAACAACCGGTTGAAACGACTTTTAGAAATTAAAGCACCTGATGTTATCCTTCGTAATGAGAAGCGGATGCTTCAGGAAGCTGTAGATTCTTTGTTTGATAATTCCCGTAAGGTGAATGCTGTGAAAACAGAATCAAACAGGGCTTTAAAATCATTATCGGATTCCCTCAAAGGAAAGCAAGGACGTTTCCGTCAAAATCTTCTTGGTAAGCGCGTTGATTATTCTGCCCGTTCTGTAATTGTGGTAGGACCGGAAATGAAACTCCATGAGTGTGGATTACCAAAAGATATGGCAGCAGAACTCTTCAAACCATTTATCATTCGCAAAATGATTGAGCGGGGAGTTGTTAAAACTGTAAAATCTGCTAAGAAAATTGTTGACAGAAAAGATCCACTTGTTTGGGATATCTTAGAGAATGTGCTTAAGGGTCATCCAGTACTTCTTAACCGGGCCCCAACACTTCACAGATTAGGTATTCAGGCATTTCAACCTAAGTTGATTGAAGGAAAGGCGATTCAATTGCATCCGCTTGTTTGTACTGCCTTCAACGCTGACTTTGATGGTGACCAGATGGCTGTTCACGTTCCTCTCGGACATGCGGCTATTCTCGAAGCACAAATGTTAATGCTTGCCTCACACAATATTTTGAATCCTGCCAATGGCGCACCTATCAGTGTTCCATCACAGGACATGGTATTGGGACTTTACTATATTACAAAGGAACGAATCAGCGATAGTGCATTAAAAGTAAAAGGGGAAGGAATGAAGTTTTATTCTCCCGAAGAAGTGATTATTGCACATAACGAGGAACGTGTAGACTTGCATGCTGCCATTGAAGTGAATGTTCGTGTTCAGAAAAATGGCGTTACAACTACTGAAAAAATAAAGACAACTGTTGGAAGGATCCTGTTTAACCAGGTGGTTCCTGCAGAAGCCGGATATATCAATCAGCTTTTAACCAAGAAAGCATTACGGGATATTATCGGTGATGTATTAAAAACTTGTGGAGTTGCTAAGACAGCAAAATTCCTTGATGATATCAAGGACCTTGGTTTTGGAATGGCATTCAAAGGAGGATTATCTTTCAATCTTGAGGATGTTAAAATTCCGGAAGTAAAGGTGGAGCTGATTAATAAAGCCAATGCAGAAGTGGATGAGGTGATGAGCAACTATAATATGGGATTCATCACCTACAACGAACGATACAATCAAATCATTGATATCTGGACACGTACCAGTTCCCGTATCACTGAAACACTGATGAAGCAACTGTCTACTGACAGGCAAGGATTCAACTCCATCTTTATGATGTTGGATTCCGGAGCCCGTGGTTCTAAGGAGCAGATTCGCCAGTTGGGTGGAATGAGGGGACTGATGGCGAAACCGCAAAAAAGTGGTTCAACAAGTGGGGAGATCATTGAGAATCCTATCCTTTCTAACTTTAAAGAAGGTCTTTCGATTCTTGAGTACTTCATTTCTACTCACGGTGCCAGAAAAGGTCTGGCTGATACAGCTTTGAAAACAGCTGATGCCGGTTACCTGACTCGTCGTCTTGTTGATGTGGCACAGGATGTTATTATCACAGATGAGGATTGCGGAACACTACGTGGACTACCAGAAACAGCATTGAAGAACAACGAAGATGTTGTGGAATCTTTGTATGACAGGATTTTAGGTCGTGTATCACTGCACGATATTTATCATCCTTCAACAAACAATCTGATTATTGCTTCTGGTAGCGAGATTACCGAAACCATTGCAAAAGTCATTGAAGATTCACCAATTGAAACAGTTGAAATCAGGTCGGTACTCTCTTGTGAGTCCAACCGGGGTGTGTGTGTAAAATGTTATGGAAGAAACCTGGCCACAGGAAGAATGGTTCAGAAAGGTGAAGCGGTAGGTGTAATAGCTGCCCAATCCATTGGTGAACCAGGAACGCAGTTAACACTGCGAACATTCCACGTAGGTGGTGTCGCTCAAAAAGGTGCTACCGAATCTGAATTGAAAGCAAAATTTGGTGGTAAACTGGAGTTTGAAGAAGTTAAAACAGTAACTAAAAAGGATGGCGCGAAATCACATGAAGTGGTAATTGGCCGTTCCGGTGAATTCAGAATTGTTGATGCTACTACGGGTACTGTTCTTACAACTTCAAACATTCCTTACGGTGCTAAGCTTCACATGAAAGCAGGCACGATCGTAGAGAAGGGTGCTGTTATCTGTGAGTGGGATCCGTTCAATGCTGTAATTCTTTCAGAGTTTGCAGGTAAAATTGAATTCGATCACATTGAAGAAGGAATTACCTTCCGTGAAGAATCAGATGAGCAGACAGGTTACAAAGAAAAGGTAATCATCGAGACTCGTGATAAGACAAAGAACCCGTTGATAAAAGTTCTTGACGACAAGAAGGAAATGATTAAGGGATATAACATTCCGGTGGGAGCCCATATCATGGTCAACAAGGCACAGAAAATTATCGCTGGTGAAATTCTTGTAAAGATTCCCAGGGCAACTGGAAAATCCGGTGATATCACAGGCGGTCTTCCGCGTGTGACCGAGTTATTCGAAGCAAGAAATCCAAGTAATCCAGCTGTCGTGTCAGAAATTGACGGAATTGTTTCGTATGGTGGAATTAAAAGAGGTAACCGTGAAGTGATTATCACTTCGCGTGATGGAGAAGTGAAGAAGTATCTTGTTCCTCTCTCTAAACATATCCTGGTTCAGGATAATGACTTTGTGAGAGCCGGAGATCCACTATCCGATGGTGCTATCACGCCAAGTGATATTCTTTCTATTAAAGGTCCTTCAATGGTCCAGGAGTACCTGGTAAATGAAGTTCAGGAAGTTTATCGTTTGCAAGGTGTGAAGATCAATGACAAGCACTTTGAAGTCATCGTTCGTCAAATGATGCGTAAAGTAGTCATTGACGATCCAGGCGACACTTCATTCCTCGAGCGGGAATATGTTGACCGCGTTGACTTCATGAAAGAGAACGACGAGATTATGGACAAAGTCGTCGTTTTGGATTCTGGTGACAGTACGGAAATAAAAGCCGGGCAGATCATTTCATTGCGTAAACTTCGTGAAGAGAATTCCATACTTAAGCGTAAAGATCTGAAGCCTGTTGAGGCAAGAGATGCAATTTCCGCTACATCTTCTCCTGTGCTCCAGGGTATCACCCAGGCTTCACTGCACACGAAAAGCTGGATCTCAGCAGCATCCTTCCAGGAAACTACAAAAGTACTGAATGAAGCCGCCGTGAATGGAAAAATTGACGGTCTGCTTGGTTTGAAGGAAAACGTAATTGTCGGGCATTTAATACCTGCCGGAACCGGTTTACGTGAGTACGAAAGATTGATTGTGGGATCACAGGAAGAATATGATTTATTGATGGCTTCTAAACATGAAGAGGAGTTGAGCCCTAATTAATAGTCCATTTCAACCCATTATAACCGCTTTGCAAGATATGCAAAGCGGTTTTTTTATGCCTAATCGCTGAAAGAGTGTTCTGAAACCGATTTTTTACGAACTTTGCATAAACGTTAATATCAATCTACCATGGACGAAAATCAGAATCAAGCGAATCAACTCAATATCGAACTTACAGAAGATATAGCAGATGGAATTTATTCCAACCTGGCTATCATCACTCACAGTAATTCGGAATTTGTATTGGATTTTGTAAAAGTGATGCCCGGAGTACCTAAGGCAAAAGTCAAAGCTCGCATTTTGCTCACACCTCAACATGCCAAACGTTTGTTAGCTGCTATTCAGGATAACGTATCAAAATACGAAAGTGTTCATGGTACCATCAAACAAACTGAAGGGATAGGAATCCCGATGAACTTTGGCGGTCCTGCTGCACAAGCATGATTAAGAAGATAGATTTCAAAAAAAATCCGGATTCATCCCCGGATTTTTTTGTTTTATTAGAAGTCAATCCAACGCGCTCTTGTTGAAAATGAAAAAGCCAACATGAAACAATACCGAAAGGTGGTTTTGACTGTCGTCATAGTAATTTATAAAAAGACCGACAGGCCCGATAGGGCTGTGGTAGACTGCGCCACCGGACCCAACATAATATCTTTTTGAAAATGCTTTTCCATAAGCCGTTGTCAGATCATCAGTCTGCATTAGTTCTTTATAGGGCATGAACACATAACCTTCAATGCGGAGATCCACATTAGGTAGAATAATCAGCACATTTTTTGAACCAAGAGCAGCATATTGGTGGGCATGAAAATTGGGTAAGAATAAAGTCTGCGACTCCTGGATGGGTTCAAATGAAGGGGAATTTAGTACTGTAGATACATAATTAGTCAGGAAAGGCATCGTTGTCGCCGCCGCCTCAACAAGAAATCCTAATTTTAATATCCCAATTCGTTTGAAATAATTGTCGTAGGAAATTTTAAACTGAAACCAGTTACGAGTCATCTTCGTGACCTCCCTGTTAATGGACGTAGAACCCGGAGTGTTAGTTTCATTCACATTCACATAACGTAATCTTGCATTTAAATAAGTCCCATTGTTCGCATATTGTTTTCGATTGAGGCTACTTCTTTCGAATGTAATCGCACCTGAAAATCCATTCAGGACAGATTTATCAGCTGTGTCTTTTTGTTGAAAATTTTGAGTTTGATAGTAGTTGTCCGCAATCCTTACATAGGCGGCGGATGTGATGAAGCGCCCTTTATTCCTTACAGGCAAGCCAAAATTCATTCCGAAATTGTAATCTGATTGAATGACATATGCGGGCTTTTGTTCCGAGAAGAAAGCGTTGCTACTCCGGAAAAAATCATATTGATTGAGAGTTACGTCAGTTTCGAGAAAATACGGAATCTTTGCCGGTGAATCCATCCGAAGTTTTAATTGGCCTGAAGTATATAATTTTCCAAAATAGAAATTGGTAAACATGGAATAGGAGCGACGTGTCCAAAATGTATACTGTAATCCAACAAATCCTTCACTCACCGGCCTTGAAGAAAGATTTCCTCCGAATTGAGTGATCAAATCATTTTCTCTCTCTATCCTCAGTTTCATATCATAATAGCCTGAGACTTGATTGTATTTAATAATAGGATAGATGAATCGGATATTAGGATCTGCCACTAATTGAAAATAGGCTGATTTAATTCGGGATAAAGGGATGGGCTGATAAGAAGGTTTAATTATTTGCCTGACATAATCAGATTGTTTGCTATTTACCCCCTCAATAACTACATGATCAATATAAATGTCTTTAATTGTCGACCGGAAGACCTGCCTTCTTTTTTCGACTTCCTTTTTTTCAACTCTTCGCTGAATATAAAATTTAATTTCTTCAATCTGATCAATGCCCTGCAAATAACCCGCATTGACAATTTCCGGAATCCGTGTAAAATCGAAGGAACCAAATTCATTTGTATTTACATCAATTAAAATGCTGTTCTCGCAAATCACCGAAAATGAAGTGGGTGTTGTCATCATTGCCCTGATATGAGACAATACATTATCTTCCGAAGTCTTTGGAATTGATCCAGCAGAATTTACCCCTATAATTATGTCAGGTTGAAATTCGTTGAGGGCAATCTCAGCTGGAAAATTATTGTACATACCTCCATCATATAATAATTTACCATCATACAATAGTGGCTTGAAATAAAATGGATAGGCAGAAGATGCACGAATTGCATCTGAAAGAATTCCATCTTTAAAGATTACACTTTTCTTTGTTTCAATATCTGCTGCCACACAACGGAAGGGCACGAACAATGAATCAAAATTATAGCCCGTTTGCGCATTGATAGCCGCTGTTAATTCAAGGAGGGCAAAGTCATACGGAACCGAATTTACCAAGTGAGTTGGGAGTCTAGTCTGGAGAACGGAATCAACAGTAAATTTAAGGTTGATCCATGAAGCATTTTCTTCGTTTTTTCGAAAATAATAGGTGTAGTCGTCATCGATAACCCCGGTGGCCCAATCAAAGAAATCAGTCGTTTGGACTATGGAATCCATTTCTTCAGGAGAATATCCCAGTGAATAAAGGCAGCCAATTATTGCACCTGCAGAGGTGCCAGCTATATAGTCAATAGGAATATCGTTTTCTTCCAGAGCTTTTATTACTCCAATATGTGCAAGTCCACGTGCGCCTCCTCCACTAAGCACAAGACTCACTTTTTGTGCATTGACATATGTAGAGCAGAAGCATGCAATAGCTACAAATAAAAGAAGGACTGGACGAAAAAAAGTCAAATTATTTGGAGATTTTATTTACCGTAAATTTACAAAGCAGAATTGATTTCTCTCAGTAAAGAAGTGAAATAATCCGGTGCTTCCAATAAGTGTGATCCATACCAGGAAAACATTTCACCATCCACAATGCGTATTTGTGCCTCGGGACAGAGTTTTTGTAATTCCGGAATATGTATCGATGAGAAGGGGTAGGGCTCTGAAGCAAGCAGAATTAAGTCAGGATTGGCATCTTGTAATTGTTCGGCGCTCAGTTCAGGGTAACGGTCAGCATTACTGAATACGTTATTTAAGCCGCAGCGAAGTAGCATTTCATGAATGAAGGTGTTCTTCCCAACGGCCATATATGGATTCCTCCAAATCAGATAAGCCGTCTCCCTTTTTTCTATAGTGTTCAGTTGTTGTTTAAGTGTCGCGAAATTTAACTGAATAGTTTCTTCAAGTATTTTGGCTTGTAACGTTTTTCCAACAATTCGCCCAAGTTCAAGTATCATGTCCAGAGCATCCTCTAAAGTGTAAATATCGCTGATCCAGACGGGAAATTCTTTGGAGAGTTCAAGAACTTGTTCCGCTACATTTTCTTCTTTATTCCCAATAATAAAATCAGGTTGGAGCAGTCTGATTTTATTGATGTCCAAATTCTTTGTACCTCCGATGATCGTTTTTTCGTTTTTCCATTCAGGAGGATGGACACAGAATTTGGTTATTCCAATGACCTCATCTTTCAAACCCAATGCATGAAGCAATTCAGTTTGTGAAGGTACCAGGGAGATTATTTTACGTGCCGTAGAGTTAATTACGATGGATCTCCCTAACTGATCGGTGGTCTGAATCATCTGAAAAATATATTAAAGACACATTGTCAGCGAATGAAAAAATGACCATCGCAATGTACTAACCCTGATAAAAAGAGTAGGGCAGTATAACTTTCAGCCCCTTTCTATTTCTTAGTCGATGTATCCCATTTTTTTCATCCAATCGTCGTTGAAGATTTTACCAAGGTATCTTGAACCATGATCATGAAATATTACAACAACAAGGTCTTTTTCCGTCAGCTGATCTTTAAGCTGAAGAAGTCCGGCAATTGCAGATCCGGCAGAGTTTCCAACCCAAATTCCCTCTTCACGTACGATTCGTCGTGTCATAAGGGCTCCGTCCTTATCTGTTACTTTTTCAAAGTGATCAATAAGGTTAAAGTCGTAATTTTTTGGTATAAAATCCTCGCCAATACCTTCCGTGACGTATGAGTAGATTTCACTCTGGTCCATGACTCCTTTATCATTAAAACTCTTCAGTGCGTGAACCATAGGTATCAATGGCC
The DNA here is from genome assembly GCA_963775555.1 of uncultured Bacteroidota bacterium. Taxonomy (GTDB): domain Bacteria; phylum Bacteroidota; class Bacteroidia; order AKYH767-A; family 2013-40CM-41-45; genus QQVM01. The sequence continues at coordinate 718,499 of CAVZJJ010000004.1, forward strand.
CAGATTTTAATCTTTGGATTTTTTTCTTTTAAAAATTTTGCTGTTCCACTGATAGTTCCTCCTGTGCCTGCACCGACAACGAGGTGTGTGATTTTTCCGTCAGTCTGATCCCAGATCTCCGGACCGGTTTGTTCATAATGAGCCTTGGAGTTTGAAAGATTGTCATATTGATTTGGATAGAAAGAATTTTTTATCTCTTTGTTTAGTCTTGCTGCAACTGAATAGTAAGATCTTGGATCTTCCGGTTCTACGTTTGTTGGGCAAACAATCACTTCAGCTCCGAATGCTTTTAATGCATCTACTTTTTCTTTCGACTGTTTATCCGTTGTTGTGAAGATACATTTGTATCCTTTTACAATTCCCGCAATGGCTAAACCCATGCCTGTGTTTCCTGAAGTTCCTTCGATGATGGTTCCTCCCGGTTTCAGTATGCCGGCTTTCTCTGCATCTTCTATCATCTTCAGGGCCATTCTGTCTTTTATAGAATTTCCCGGATTGAAGGTTTCTACTTTTGCAAGTACTGTAGCTTTTACGTCTTTCACCACATGATGAAGTTTTACCATAGGTGTGTTGCCAATGGTTTCCAGTACGTTTTCACAGATCTTTTTGGTGGCAGGTGTAGACATTGTTGAGAGGTTAAGACTAGTAACTAGATTGTTAATGCAAATATTATTTATTGTAAATTATTGATATTCAATTCATTGAATAATTTCATGCGAATTGATGCAAAGTTAAAAACTCCTGTGAAATATGCCGAAAATATTGAGGAAAGCTTGAAGAAAAGTCTCGCATAAAAAGGACTCAATTCATCCTTTTCCCCGAATCTATTGGTAATTCAGGAAAAGCGAAGAGCTTTCAACGGAGAAATTCTTGTGATGATAAGTGTTGGAAGAACCATCATTGAAACGCAAACCAATAGAGTCCCTGCATTAAGCATGATGAGATAAGGAATGGACAAGTGAACGGGGACTTTAGAGATATAATAGGAGGCTTGATCCAAACTCAATAAACCGAATTTTTGTTGAACCAGGCACAAGCCAATACCAATCAGATTACCCCAAAGCAATCCACGACCGATTAAAAATGCAGCCACATAAATGAAAATTTTTCTCACCGAAGCATTCCTGGCCCCAAGAGCTTTTATGGTCCCAATAAGCGGAATCCTTTCCAATATAATTATAAGTAAGGCGGAAATCATATTGATTGCTGCCACAATGGTCATTAAAATGATGATCACGATTGCATTAATATTCTGTAATCCCAACCAGTCGAAAAGCTGAGGATAAATTTCTTTTATCGTGCGTGCATTCAAGTCTGCACTGATCTCAGCATATACCTGATTTCCTACTTCATCCAATTTATTAAAATCTTTTACAGACAATTCAATACCGCCAACGTCACCCTCTTTCCAGTCGTTCAGTTTTCTGTATATGTGCAATGTCGCATATGAGGTAAAGATTGTCAAACTCCTCTAAGCCGGTTTCGTAAATTCCGGCAATCCTAAATTTTCGGACACGCGGTGGTTGTTGAATGAAATACATGATTACATCATCGCCCGATATGAGTTTTAGTTTTTTGGCAATGTTGGAGGAAATAATTGCTGCATCGGTTTTAATGCTATCATTTACGAGAAATATGTTTCCTTCAATCATTCTGGTCTTGAAAAAGCTCCAGTCAAAATCGCTTCCAATCCCTTTGGCTACAACACCTCCAATTTCATCGCCTGATTTGAGGATTCCTGCTTTCGTTGCGAATACTTGAATGTGTGAAATTTCGGGATTGTTTGCCAGTGAACTTAATAAGCGCTGAATCATTCTGTATTGCCTGAGTTTCAAAGGAATTATTTTCAGCATATTTACTTATCTGGATATGGGATCCAAAACCAATTACTTTCTCGCTGATTTCTTTTTTAAATCCTGTAACCATCGACACAGCAATGACCATGACAGCAAATCCCAGTGCAACTCCAATCAGTGCAAGCTTAATAATTGGACGCGTAATCATGCTCCCCTTTCTTTCGGAAAAAGCAATTCGTTTCGCCACATTTAGTTCATAGTTCAAGCTGGGAAGGATTAAATTGGTAAATTCGTCGTTAAATATATTTGTTTCAATCCGTTTGATGAATACGACAGACGAAAATACTTTGGACATTTTTATACAGTCATGCCTCATTTTAGCTAAATATTTCCTGTATCCAGGGGAAATCAGATCAGGAACGCCAACTGCAGGCACCTGAGATCATCGTGGGAGCGGCGAATATGCAAGAGTATCTTCCAACTCTTTATAATAAAAGACATTGCCGTTGTAGCTAATCAGACTTCCATGCTTGGTAAGATACATCTTGTTGATACACTGTTAGGCTTGGAATCAGGATTAAGTGTGTATTTGCCCCGGAACATGGTTTCAGAGGTGAGGCAGGAGCAGGCGAAAAGATTAAAGATGGCAGGGATATGAAAACCGGCTTAACCATTATTTCCTTTATGGAAAGCACCTAAAGCCCAACTGAGAAAGATCTGGAAGAAAGTAGATCTTGTAATTTTTGATATCCAGGATGTGGGTGCACGTTTTTATACCTACATATCTCACGCTTCAATATGTGATGGAAGCTTGTGCGGAGTATAATGGAATTACTTCTAATACTTGATCGACCAAATCCTAATGGATTTTATGTTGACGGACCGGTCTTCAGAAGAGAATTCTCGGTCATTTGTCGGAATGGCACAATTCCGGTGGTGCATGGAATGACGGTTGGAGAGTATGCAATAATGTTATTGGAGAAAAATGGTTGAGCCACTTCGAAGAGTCTCGATCTAAAAGTGATTACAGTGCGAAAATTATTCTCATCACAGACTTATATCAACTTCCAGTTCGCCCTTCTCCTAATTTACCGAATATGCAGTCTGTTTACTTGTATCCATCTCTTTGTTTTTTTGAAGGAGCGGCAGTGAGTGTTGGACGGGGAACCGACTTTCCGTTTCAATGTTATGGCTTTCCCAGATATGAAAGATGGGACGATTTCCATTTACACCGATAAAGTATTCCCGGATTTGCCGACGAATCCACCATACCGTGATACACTATGCAATGGAATGGATCTTCGTAATTACGAGATTCTTCCGGATTCAATTCTGCCAAGGATTCAGATTGAAATGGCTGATCACTGCTATTCGGATCTTTCCTAGACAAGAAAAAGTTTTTTAATCCATTCTTTGAAAAGCTTGCCGGTAAATGATATCTACGCAAACAAATTATTGCAGGGGTCAGTGAAGAAGAAATCAGAAGTTCATGGGAACCGAGCTCTCAAAATTTAAAAAAATTCGAAAAAAGTATTTGCTATATCCAGATTTTGAACACTGAAAGGAGAATGTGCATTACATTTTAAATTGTAGACACATCTCCAAAGATTGTTTTTACATGAAAGAAACTCAGTCATTGGATTTGACTGAATTCCGCATTAATCAACTTTCTGTTGGGATAAATTTCCAATGCCTTTTTAAGGCAAGTCATGGCATTTTTTAAATCTTCAAGATTTAAAACATATGCAATGCGTACTTCGTCAGTGCCTAACTCAGGATGTCGAATAAAATCCGGTTGCAGGTGCAAGCATTACCGTTTCGTTGTTCGTAAGAAAATTCTTCCAATAGCCATTGACAAAATGTATCGGAATTGTCAATTGGTAGACGTGCGATACAATAAAAAGCTCCACTTGGTTTCGGACAAAATACTCCGTCCATTGCATTGAGGGATTCGACCACATAGTTTCTTCTTTCAAGATATTCTGCTTTTACTTCCTTAAAATAGCTTTCCGGAGTATCAATTGCAGCTTCAGCGGCTACTTGACCAAATGTCGGCGGGCTCAACCGTGCCTGTGCAAATTTTAAGGCGGTACTCATCAGTTCTTGTGTTCCGTGACACGAATGCACCAATCCTTGCTCCGCAGGCACTGTATCGCTTTGAAATTGAGTCAAGCATGAACAACATTGTTTTCAATACCTTTCAGGTTCATTACAGAAGTATAGGCTTTTCCGTCATAGCAGAATTCCCGGTACACTTCATCAGAGAAAAAGCCAGAGGTCATGTTTTTTAACTAACCCTGAAAGAGATTCAAGTTCTGCCTTTGCTATACAGGTACCCGGTAGGATTGCTTGGATTGCAGATCATTATCGCCCTTGTCTTAGGGCCTATCAGTTTTTCGAATTCTGAAATAGGAGGAAGGGCGAAACCGGTTTCTATGGTAGATTGAATAGGAACAATTTTCACATTGGCCTGAGTCGCAAAACCCATTATAATTCGCATAGAAGGGTTCAGGGATAATTATTTCATCACCCGGATCAAGACAACTCATCATTGCAATTTCAATCGCTTCTGATCCACCGGTGGTAATGATAATGTCGGTAAAGTCAACTTCAATTTGATGTCTTTTGTAATATCCGGTAAGTTTTTTTCGGTACGATTCAATTCCGGCAGAATGACTGTATTCAACAATATGTCTCTGAATAATTGCTGTATAGCATTCAACATCACATCCGGAGTCTTTATATCCGGTTGTCCAATATTCAGGTGATATATTTTACGTCCTTTCTCTCTTGGCTTCTTCTGCATAAGGAACCAGTTTTCTGAATTGGGGAAGGTGGCATCTGGCGGCCTTTTGTATGAAATATTAGGCATCGGATCAACAGTCTATCAGAATAATGAACTGTTTTACTCTAAAAGCAGAAGCCCTCCCTTAAAAGGGAGGGCTTCAAAAATACAAAATTATATAGACTTTTATTATTTTTTATCCTCCGGAGTTTCTGTTTTAACAGGTGCCGGAGCTTCAACATTACCTTTTAAATGAAGCACAACCTGACCAGCTTTGCCATTTGAAGCTAATTGTAACAGTTTTATCCTGCATTCCCATTTTTCCTGCAGAATTGAATTCCACATGGATAGTTCCTTTTGCACCCTTTGCAATTGGTTCTTTTGGCCATTGTGGAACTGTACAACCACAACTTCCCTGAGCATTGGAGATAATCAGAGGTTCTTTTCCAGTAGTTTAGGAAATTAAAATCATAAGTAACTTTTTCACCTTGCTTAATAGTGCCGAAATTGTATTCTTCAACATCAAATTTCATTTCAGCGAGCATTTTTATTTTCCTGAACTGTGCCGGAGTAGTTGGTTTTGATTCCTGTGCTTTACCTGCTACAACTAGGAACAGGAGAGATGCAAATACGATGGATTTTTTCATTCTGGTGTTTTTTTTTGTTTAGAGTTTAGATTGTTATTTCGAGTTAGTGCCTGTTTCTGTATGTAGGTTCGGAAGGTTTTTCAACGGTGCCTTTCATATGAAGCACCAAAGGATTTTGTTTAGCATTAGAAGTAATAGTAACTGTTTTATCCTGAACTCCCAAGTTTACCTGTTGAGTTAAAAGTAACTTTAATGGTGGCAGTTTGGCCTTTCATAATTGGTTCTTTCGGATACACCGGAACGGTGCAGCCACAGGATCCTTCTGCTTTTGCTATGATCAGCGGTTCGTTACCTTCATTGGTGAAATTGAATTCATAGGTGGTAGATTCGCCTTGTTTGATTGTCCCGAAATTATATTCGTCAACTTCAAATTTAAATTCTGCAAGATTAGGATTCTCATTGGCAATATTATCCAGGACTTTTTTATCCTGGTCCATTGAACTCATTGCAGACAATGTCAGGCTGAGAACTATTAATAAATTCTTTTTGATCATGAACTGAGATGTTTAATGATTGGACGTAATATTATTTGGAATTTTCAAGTGGTAATCCGGTTGTCTTTTTTACAGGCATTGCCTGTTCCGGTAGCTTCCTCAGAACCTTCTACCACACCTTTGATGGTGAGTACCTTTGTTTCAGTTTTCGCATTAGAGGTAATGGTAACAGTCTTTGTGAAAGCTCCGACACGTTTTGTATCATAATGTACTTTAATCACACCGGTTTGTGCAGACATGATTGGCTCCTTCGGATAAGTTGGAACAGTACACCCACAACTGCCTTTGGCATTCGAAATAATAAGTGGCTCTTTACCGGTATTCTTGAATTTAAATTCACAGGAGCCATCAGCACCCATTTTGATTGTTCCGTAATCGTGAACATCGGATTCGAAAGTAATTTCAGGAGCATTAGGGTTTTCTGCTTTGACTGCATCCTGTGCATCGCGTAGAAGTGCTGATGAGCAGGCTGAATAACAGAATAATTGAAAGGGATTTTGATATTTTCATGGAATCTTGGTAATTTAGTTTGTTTGCGAAAGTAAGTATTCACTGTCAGCCAGTCTACCGATCGTGATGAATTACTGCAATTTTACTGCCAAAAGTATGGAAAGGCTATGAAGGATCTATGAAAAACGAATTCCGGGACAGCATTTTTTAGGGTCCCGTGAAAATTTTAAAACAAGCAGAGTAACTTTAAAGTGTACAGAAAGGCCATAATTACCCATTAATCACATTATTCCCCCCTTTTTTCTATCATTATTAAGACTATCGAACAACAAGGAATTGATTATCCAGTTTCAGAAGACGCATTTTACTTAGTAATGATATTGATTTAAAAGGGTGCATCAATGATTTTGCGTTCTTATTTAGCGACCAGCGTCGCATATGGAACCAACATTTCTTCTAAAGAAATTCCACCATGCTGCAAGGTGTTTTTATAATAAGTTACGTAGTGGTTATAGTTGTTCGGGTAAGCAAAGAATTTATCCTGCTTTGCAAATACGAAGGTCTGTGAAAGATTCTGTCTCGGAAGAAATGCATCCGAAGGATTTTTAACTTCAAATACTTCCTTTTTATCGTAATTCATGTTTTTGCCTTGCTTATAACGAAGGTTTGTATTCAAGGAGCGGTCCCCAACAATTTTGCAAGGTTCTTTTACCCTGATCGTACCGTGATCCGTCGTTATAATCAAGTCGAACTTTTTTCTCGGCCAACTTTCTCAGTGCTTCTAAGAGTGGTGAATGTTCAAACCAGGAAAGTGTAAGGGACCGATACGCTGCTTCGTCATCAGTCAGTTCACGGATCATTTCCATTTCTGTACGTGCATGCGAAAGCATGTCAACAAAGTTGTAAACGATGACATTGAATTTGTTTTGTAATAGTTGAGGAATACTGTCGACCAGTTTTTGCCGTCATTATTATTGGTAACTTTGGTATAAGAGTGTTTGTACTCCTTTCGGTGACGTTTTAGGGTGTCATGAAAAAACTCTTCTTCATGTTTATTTTTTCCGCCTTCATCTTCATCATTCAGCCATAATTTTGGGAAGCGGGCTTCAATTTCAGAAGGCATAAGTCCTGCAAAAATTGCATTTCGTGCATATTGAGTAGCAGTAGGCAGAATACTCAGATATAATTCATCATCCTGAATGTCGGAACATATCATTCAGCACAGGCTGGATGATTCGCCATTGATCGTAACGCAAGTTGTCAATCAAAATCATGAATACCGGCTCGGCACTCGAATCAACAAAAGGAAGGATCTTTTTTTTCATCAACTGGTGCGACATCACGGGCGCTTCAGTTCCGGTTTCTTTCAGCCATTTGAGATAATTGTTTTCAATGAACTTCGCAAACAAATGATTGGCTTCACTTTTTTGAGATGTCAGGATTTCATACATGCTTTCATCAGCAGATTTTTCCAGTTCCAGTTCCCAATATACAAGTCGTTTATACACATCCATCCATTCCTGCCAACTGAGTTTGTCACTCAGAGTCATACCAAGATTTCGAAACTCCTGCTGGTAAGCGGAAGTTGTTTTTTCACTGATGAGTCTTTTGTTTTCAAGATTCTTTTTGAGGGAAAGTAAAATCTGATTGGGGTTTACCGGCTTGATGAGGTAATCGGCAATTTTGCTACCAATTGCTTCATCCATGATTTGTTCCTCTTCACTCTTGGTGATCATAATCACAGGAACATCCGGTTTCAAATTTTTTATTTTGGCAAGTGTTTCCAATCCTGAGAGGCCAGGCATATTTTCATCCAGAAAGACGATCTCAAAATTTTTGGTACGAATTTGTTCCAATGCATCCTCGCCATTCGTCACGGTAGTTACATCATAGCCCTTTTCCCGAAGAAACAGCACATGAGGTTTTAATAGATCCATTTCGTCGTCTGCCCAAAGAATTCTTATTTTATCCATAATTTCAGTTCCGGAAAAGTTTGTGTTTTGTTTTCTCAAAGGTAGCAAAGTTGTTTCGATTCATGGCTTGTGATTAAAAATGAAATAAACTTCCGGACTGGAATCCGAAGACATTGATGCTTTGTTATAACGTTGTTGGACTGGTTTTATTCTCTATATTTATTATTTGAGGAGAATAGAACGGAGCCCTGTTTTTTTAATTCTTAGAAAAGTTTAAGAGCCAGGCATTAGAAATGAAAAGTCTCATCTGCCATTAAGGGCATTGATTATGTCGTTTTGAGTGAGAGGCCTATGATAAATTCTTCATCATAGGTTGTATATCCTGAACGATTACGATATTTGTCTTTCAATTTTCTGATGAACAACTTGTGCCAAAAAAATCTCTCAGTTTAAAAATAGTAAACGATCCGCTTTATGGTTTCATCACGATTCCCTTTGAGCTGGTCTTCAAGCTGATCGAACACCCTTATTATCAAAGGTTGCGGCGAATTCGTCAGCTTGGCATGACTCATCTTGTGTATCCCGGTGCTCACCATACACGTTTTCATCATGGCTTGGGAGCTATGCACCTGATGGGTGCTGCCATTGAGATACTACGGTCGAAGGGCCATGAAATCACACATGAGGAGGCAGAAGCCGTTACGATTGCCATATTATTGCATGATATAGGACATGGTCCATTTTCACATGCCCTTGAAGATAGCATAGTTCCGGGCATCCACCACGAGGAAATCAGCAAATTGTTCATGGATCGTCTGAACAAGGATTTGAATGGTGCCCTAGGTCTTGCGATCACCATTTTCCAGGATAATTATCCAAAGAGATTTTTACATCAACTTGTGAGCAGCCAACTGGATATGGACCGTCTGGACTACCTGGGCAGGGACAGTTTTTTTACAGGCGTTTCAGAAGGAGTCATCAGCCATGAGAGGATAATCAAAATGCTGGAGGTACATGAGGATAAACTGGCTATCGAGGAAAAAGGAATTTATTCCATTGAAAAATTCATAGTAGCACGCCGCCTGATGTACTGGCAGGTATACCTCCACAAGACTGTTGTTAGTGCCGAATGTATGCTCATCAATATCCTGCGACGAGCGAGAGAAATTGCACGACATGATCCGGAACTTTTTGCTACTCCTGCATTACGTAAATTTTTATTGAAAGATTATTCTGTGAAAGATTTCATTGAAGATCCTGCCTTATTGGAAACTTTTGCCTTGCTGGATGATAGTGATATCACAACTTCGGTGAAAATATGGAGTAATCACTCTGATCCTGTTTTATCGTTTTTATCAAAAGGGATGATTAACCGTCGACTGTATAAAATTATACTAAGTAAAGAGCCATTTTCACAGGAGTATATAGATGAAATAAAGAAAGAAGTAAAAAATAAATTTTCAGCACCGGAAAAAGACTTGAGCTATTACCTGATAAATGGCACCATAGTGAATAACGCATATAATACTTCCGTGGATAAGATTAATATTTTACGTAAAGATGGTTCTGTTTTGGATATCAGTGAAGCGGCCGACACCCTTAATATACGAGAGTTGAGTGCTCCCGTGGTGAAATATTATATTTGCTTTCCCAAGTGATTTAATCTTTGGCTATTGGAGGAGCATGTCCTTTGATAAAGAACACTGATTTAATTTCTGAATTCATTTGAATGGATCTGCATCTTGTTAAAATTGATTTGAGTGCTTTGTAGTTTGACCGGAGATCTTTTAATCGATGAATAGTATTCAATTAACTTTTCGGCAATATTAACGCAGGCATCATTATTTAATGTTTCATTATTGCCAATGGGTAATCGATCACTCAATTGAAGCAAATACAATTTGACTATCGAATCAGATCGGCTAAAGCAGGGTGATTCTGTCCTAAAGGGCTGATTCTTTTTTAGGATTCGACTTTAAGGCAATGTCAGATAAGGGAATATCAGGAGAGGATGAATATTAGAAAAATACTGGCATCGAAAAGGACTTTCGGATCAGAATAATACGGTTGAAATAAATTCACAGAATTTCACAGAAATAGTTGATCAATTATCGAATATTAATAAGAAAACAACGTTTTTAGAGGAGTTTCCTCTTTGATTGACTGTTATTGAAAAATTGACTAAATTCGTGCCTCATTTTTATATCTATGGAATTCACAGCCAGGCAAATCAGTGAATTACTTCAGGGAGTCGTTGAAGGGGACGCTGATGTGAAAGTCGCCCGTCTGAGTAAGATCGAGGAGGGTAAAGTAGGTGACCTTACTTTTCTGGCAAATCCAAAGTACACACATTTTATTTATAGCTCAACTGCATCGATTGTTATTGTTGACAAAGGATTTGTTGCTGAGCAAGCCATATCGCCAACTCTAATCAGGGTTGAGAATGCGTATAAATCATTTGTTCATTTACTGGAGATATATAATCAGATCAAGAAAGATAAACAGGGAATAGAGCAACCTTCCTTCATTTCTCTTACTGCCAGCATAGGTGAGAATTGTTATGTTGGGGCCTTCGCCTATATCGGTTCGAATGTCAGAATCGGGAATAATGTGAAAATATATCCTCAGGCCTATGTTGGGGATAATGTCACGATTGGAGATAATACTACACTGTTTTCCGGAGCAAAAGTGTATAGTGATTGCAATATTGGCAGTGATTGTACATTACATACGGGAACTGTTATTGGTGCAGATGGATTTGGATTTACACCAAACCGTGAAAATCAGTACCAGAAGGTGGCCCAAATTGGAAATGTGATCATCGAAGATCATGTGGAAATTGGTGCTAACAGTGCAATTGACAGGGCCACATTAGGGTCGACAATCATCCGCAAGGGTGTGAAGTTGGACAATTTGATTCAGGTTGGTCATAATGTTGAGATTGGGGAAAATACAGTAATCGCAGCTCAAACAGGAATAGCAGGGTCTACTAAAATCGGCAAGGATTGTATGATTGGAGGGCAAGTGGGAATTGTGGGTCACATCACCATAGCTGATAAAGTTAAAATTGCTGCACAATCAGGTATAGGTTCCAGTATTACTACTGAAGGCGAAATAGTTCAGGGCTCTCCGGCCTTTAACATTGGAGATTATAAAAGGACCTACGTTGTGTTTCGGAAATTACCTGTACTTGAAAAGCGCATTAAAGAGCTTGAACAAATGATTTCAGATTTACGCCAGATCACTTCTTGATTTACCGGTTTTCTGTCTGATTTTTAGTTTCTTTCATCATTGTGTTTCAATCCTTTCAATTCCCTTAATTATTTTTATTTTTGACAAATTTGAATTTCGGATAAGTTCATATCTCTCCTCAATTATTCATAAAATGCCTGAAAATCAGATAGTTGAAATTTCTCCTGCAGCAGAGTTGCAAAACCTGGCAGAAGCAACGACAGTTAATTCATCCCCTATGATCATCCGACAGACCACTTTAGCAAATCCAATAACCACTTCTGGTGTAGGACTCCATACCGGTGCGTCTGTAAACTTGACCTTTAGGCCGGCTCCTGAAAATCATGGATTTAAGTTTCAGCGAATAGATCTGCCCGGTCAGCCTATCGTTGAGGCGGATGTGGACAATGTGACTGATACAGATCGCGGAACAACCTTGACTAAAAATGGTGCGACGCGTGAGTACCATAGAACACGTTCTTGCTGCACTGGCAGGCATGGAGATCGACAATGTTCTCATGGAGATCGACGGACCTGAAGTTCCAATCATGGATGGCAGTTCAAAACCCTTCATGGAATTATTGGAGAAAGCAGGTATACAGGAACAGAAAGAGGAACGGCATTATTACTCGCTGACTGAAAATATCACTTACGAAGATCCAACAAGGAAAACTGAAATGCTCGCTGTTCCAAGTGATGATTTCAGAATTACTGTAATGGTGGACTATAACAGTGATTTACTAGGGACACAACATGCAACGCTTTATAATATTCGCGAATTCAAGGAAGAGATCAGTGATAGTCGCACTTTCTGTTTTCTGCATGAGTTGGAAATGTTGCTTGAACATAATCTTATCAAAGGGGGAGATATCAATAATGCTATTGTGGTTGTTGACAAACCCGTATCAAAAGATAAGCTGGAGTATTTAGCCCGGGTATTTAAGAAAGATAAAATCATTGCTGAGCGGGGATTCCTGAATAATGTCAAATTGAGATTTCAGAATGAACCTGCCCGTCATAAGTTATTGGATATTGTCGGGGATCTTGCTCTTGTTGGTGCACCGCTTAAAGGGCACATTCTTGCAGCGCGCCCAGGGCATGTTGCGAATGTTGCCTTTGCAAGGAAGATAAAAGATATGATGAAGCGAGACCGTTTTCGTGAGCGGGCGCCTCGTTATGATCCCAATGCAAAACCACTGATTGATATTCACGGCATCATGCGCCTCTTGCCACACAGGGCGCCATTCCTGTTCGTTGATAAGATCACGGAGATGAGCGACAGGCACGTGATTGGAGTTAAGAATATAACCATGAACGAATGGTTTTTCCCGGGACATTTTCCCGGAGCTCCTGTTCTTCCCGGAGTTATTCAAATTGAAGCGATGGCTCAGGTTGGAGGGATTCTCGCACTCAGTAGTGTACCAGATCCCGAAAACTATCTCACCTATTTTATGAAGATTGAAAGTACAAAGTTCCGGGACATGGTTCTTCCGGGTGATACTCTGATTTTTAGTCTTGAGTTAGTTTCGCCAATCCGACGTGGAATTTGCCATATGAGGGGCAAAGCATTCGTAGGGGATAAAGTCGTGATGGAAAGCGAAATGATGGCCCAAATTGTTCGTAAGGAGAAAAAGAAATAATAGCATCAAACGCTTGGGCGAAAGAACATCAATTAAATTTCCATGAATTCAAATTTAGTAAGCATACATCCGGGTGCCAAGATAGGGAAGGAGGTAACGATTGATCCGTTCACAACTATCCATGATGATGTGGAGATTGGTGATGGTACATGGATTGGAGGAAATGTGACAATCTTTCCAGGGGCCAGGATAGGCAAGAATTGTAAAATATTTCCGAGTTCCGTAATTTCAGCTGTTCCCCAGGATTTAAAATTTTCCGGAGAGCCGAGTACCGCAGAGATTGGAGATGATACTATCATTCGTGAGTTTGTTACAATTAACCGAGGCACAAAAGCACTTGGAAAAACAGTGGTTGGCAAGGGATAATCTCCTGATGGCCTACGTGCATATAGCACATGACTGCATCATCGGTAATAATTGTATATTAGCTAATGGGGCAACACTTGCAGGTCATATCACCATAGATGATTATGCGATTATCGGAGGCTTGTCTGCAATTCATCAGTTTGTTCAGATAGGTGCCCATGTGATGATTTCAGGCGGATCATTGGTTCGGAAGGATGTACCCCCCTTTGTAAAAGCTGCCCATGAGCCCTTATCATACGTTGGCGTGAATTCGGTAGGTTTGCGTCGTCGTGGTTTCAGCAATGAAAAAATAGCTGAGATACAAGAGATATATAGAAACATCTTTGTTCGCGGTAACAGTAATACCCATGCTTTGGATATTGTGAGTCGCGAAATGGCCCCAACTCCCGAACGGGATAGATTTTATACTTTTATCCAAAACTCTTCCAGAGGAATCATGAAAGGCTATAAGAAGGATGAAGAATAATCTCTTTTCCAGGCATCGTGAAAATTGAACTACAGAAAACAGGGAAGAAATTTTTTCGCGAATGGATTTTTCGACACGTCGATATCTCTTTTAACCCTGCTGAGAAAATTGCAATATTGGGACCAAACGGTTCCGGGAAGTCGACATTTTTACAGCTATTGTCAGGTGCCTTGCTACCAACTGAAGGAAAAGTAAATTACTTTAAAGGTGGAAAATCAATAGCGCCCGAAATGATTTTTCGTGAAGTTAGTATTGCGGCTCCTTACCTTGAATTAATTGAGGAATTTACACTGGAAGAAATTGTCGATTTTCATTTCTCTTTCAAACGACCGGTTTCTTCATTATCAAAGGAAGAAATAATTCGCATCACAGGACTTGAATCTTCACGCAATAAAATATTCAAATATTTTTCTTCAGGAATGAAGCAACGAGTGAAACTTTCACTTGCTCTTCTATCCGATGTAGAAATTGTTTTACTGGATGAACCATGTTCAAATCTGGATGAAACAGCAGTGAAATGGTATAGTAAGCTTGTTAAAGATTTTGGGGGTGATAAATTGATTGTTGTTTGCTCCAACAATCAACGCAATGAGTTTGAGTTTTGCACAAAACACCTGAATATGATGGATTGGAAATAACTTGATTAGGATGAAGCAATTTCGATATTAAATGAAAGCAGGAAATTGGAAGATCAAATGGGGCAGTCGGGGAAAGATCAGTTAAGTTTAGAGGTTGATTCATTGGCCGGACTTCAAAATGCTGCCCGTAGCCTGCTTCAATTTTCCGGGCAGGAGCGAATTATGGCTTTTTATGGAGAAATGGGAGCAGGTAAAACCACCTTTATCAAAGCTATTTGCAAAGAACTTGGTGTCGTTGATGGGATGTGCAGCCCGACTTTTTCACTTGTAAATGAGTACATCGCTGGGAATGGTGAAAAAATCTATCATTTTGACTTTTACAGGATACGTTCTGATGCAGAAGCATTGGATATAGGTATTGAAGAATATTTTTACAGTGGATACTATTGTATGATAGAATGGCCGGAAAAAATTATAAATTTATTGCCTGAACCGAGGATTAGAATAAATATTCTCGGTGAAGAACAAAAACGCCTGATTACTTTTTCCTATGAGTGAAAGAATTCCGAGAGGATTATCAGCGCTGGCTGCTTCGGCAGCTCTGCAGCCTTTAGAGGCAATGCTGGAGATAAAAAAACAGCGGAAGCAATTATTTATTGGTATACCGAAGGAAACTTCATTCCAGGAAAACCGGATGCCACTGATCCCCCAATCAGTTTCTTTATTAGTAAATAACGGTCACGAGATCAGAGTAGAGGCAGGGGCAGGAGCAGCTTCGAATTTTCAAGATTCAGATTTTAGTGAAGCCGGAGCTCAGATTGTGTACAGCCCTGAAGAAGTTTACAAAGCTGATATTGTGATCAAGGTAGCTCCGCCTTCTATTGAAGAGCTGGAATTTATCCAAAACCGTCAGTATCTCATCTCTATTCTTCAGATGAATATGCAGAATGAGGATTATATCAGAAAATTATCAGCAAAGAAAATTACTGCTATTGGTTATGAGTACATGCATGAAAATAGCGGAGTCTATCCTATTATTCAGGCGATGAGTGAGATCGTGGGAAGTACCGGGATTCTGATTGCAGCCGAATATCTCAGCAATGCATTCAATGGGAAAGGTGAATTGCTTGGCGGTATCGCCGGTATCCCACCTACCGAAGTAGTCATCATTGGAGCAGGTACAGTGGGAGAATATGCAGCTAAGGCGGCATTGGGTTTGGGGGCTTCCGTAAAGGTCTTTGATAATTCCATTCACCGACTTCGCCGCCTTCAAAATCGCCTGGGAAGCAGAGTCTATACTTCAACACTCGTTCCTAGTATTCTACTTAAAGAATTAAAAAACGCGGATGTAGCGATCGGAGCGCTCCGGGGTAGTGAGGGCCGCACTCCGGTAGTGGTCACTGATGAGATGGTAAGCGAAATGCGTGTTGGTTCAGTGATCGTTGATATCAGTATCGATCAAGGCGGTTGTTTTGAAACCTCCGAAGTGACCAACCATTCTCAGCCGGTGTTTAGAAAATATGGCGTTGTTCATTATTGTGTTCCCAACATTGCATCCCGTGTAAGTCGCACAGCATCTACGGCATTGAGTAATATTTTCACTCCAATACTTCTCGAAGCAGGAGCTGAAGGAGGAATTGATGAAATTCTTTGGAAGAATAAAGCCGTTTGTAACGGAGTTTATATGTTCCGTGGGGCAATTACCAACCGATATATTTCCGAGATATGTAAATTGCCTTTTAAAGATCTGGATTTGCTTATGGCAGCGTCACGGATTTAATTCATCACCGAAACGGGAAGAGGATTGAATTCGCATTCCAAATTCAAAAAGTAGCTAGCAGAATTTTCCGGCCTGTGAAAATTTATTTTATGCTTTTGCTTTACTCCGTCTTTTCTTTTCAGCCAGGATCAACGAAAGCTCTCTTCCGGTCTGTCCGGCAGCAGATGTGTTTTCCTGGGCACGGCGAATCAGATATGGTAATACCGAAGCAATAGGGCCATATGGCACATACTTGCTGACGTTGTAATTATATTTCGCAAGATTATAGCTAATGTGGTCGCTCATGCCGTAAAGCTGAGAAAACCATATATGGTCATGGTTATTCGGAAGTTGCTTTTCAGCCATCAGCTTTGTGAGTGATAGACAGCTTTGCTCATTATGCGTGCCTGCACAGAGGTAAATTCTATCGACATGCTCCACGCAGAATCGGACTGACTCGTCGTAATCTTTGTCGGTGTCTTCTTTGTCTTTTTGGATAGGTGAGGGAATTCCTTTTTCAGCAGCTCGTTCCCTTTCTTTTTCCATATAAGCACCACGCACGATTTTAATTCCTAAATAATAATTGTTTTCACGGGCATGTTCCAGTGATTTTTGAAGAAATACTAATCTATCATGTCGATACATTTGTATCGTATTGTAGACGATGGCTTTCTTAGCATTGAATTTCATCATCATTTCACGGACAACGTCGTCAATCACTTCCTGAAACCCGACTTCTTCTGCATCAATATAAATTGGAACGCCATTTTCATAGCCTGCTGTGCAGATGGAAAGAACCCTGTTATAGAACCTGGAATATTCAGCTTCTTCTTCAGCGCTGAGTTTTTTACCCTCATTCTTTTTTTCAAGCAGTGCAATCCGTGCAAAACCGCTCGGCTTAAATACAGAGAATGGAATATGCGGGTCACCTTTTGCACGCATAACCGTTGATAGAGTCTGCTGTAGTGATCTGTCAAAATCTTCCTCCAATTCTTTTCCTTCGACAGAATAATCAAGAATAGTCCCGATGTTGTACTTAGCCAAACTTTCAACTGTTCTCTGACAATCACTGATGGATTCGCCTCCGCAAAAATGCCGGAATACAGTGGCGCGTATAATACCCTTGACAGGCAGGTGAGCCCACATGGAAAATTTAACAATTGGGGGACTGATTTGGACTAACCAGTTAAAGGAGATTACCCGGAAGAGCCAATAGGCCCTGTTAAGGTCTGCATCCGATTTAGATTGGAATGCAGTTTCTGTGTCATCGAACGAAACCAAGGAATTCTTCATAATATTACGGCTGCAAACGTAATTCATTCATGTGAATCAGCAAAAATCAAATCGTATCTTTACCTTTAATTTATGACCAAGCAAATGCTGCCTGATATTTTACCATTAGTTTCCTGGGGTTTTAGCCAGGACTTTCCCTTCTTAATTGCAGGCCCTTGTGGTGTAGAGACTGAAAATCAGATTCATACGGTTGCAGGGCTACTGAAAGGCCAAAAAGTGAGTTTATTAAGGGGAGGCATATGGAAACCACGTACCCGACCTGATTCTTTTCAGGGAATTGGAGAAGATGGCCTGCATTGGTTGAAGGATGCAGGTGCGGAAAATCAGCTCCCGGTAACAGTAGAGGTGGCACATCCGCGTCATGTAGAGCAGGCTTTGAAGGCAGGAATTGATTGTTTTTGGATCGGAGCCCGTACCACGGTAAATCCTTTTCTGGTTCAGGAAATTGCCCTGTCATTAAAGGGAGTGGATGTTCCGGTATTTGTGAAAAATCCAATTAATCCTGAGTTGGAATTATGGATCGGGGCATTGGAAAGGTTTTATAATGCAGGTATCAGGAAATTAGGAGCCATTCACCGCGGATTTTCTACTTATGAAAAATCAAAGTATAGAAATGTACCAAACTGGCAGATTCCCATCGAGTTAAAACGGCGCATTCCTGAATTGCCACTCATCTGCGATCCAAGTCATATCTGCGGAAACCGTAACCTGTTGTTGTCGATTTCACAGACCGCCATGGACCTAAGCTATGATGGATTGATGATAGAGGTGCATCCGGATCCTTCAAGTGCATTGAGTGATAATGAGCAGCAATTAATTCCTGAAGAATTCCGAGTGCTTTTGGAATCACTTGTTATCCGTCACAAATCTGTTGACGATGTTATTTTTCTGAATCTTCTCGAAGAATTACGTGACCGGATAGACCACATTGATGAAGAAATACTTCGGATGGTAGGGGAGCGTATGAATATTGCCAAGGAAATAGGATTGTATAAAAAGGAAAACAACATGGCCATTTTGCAGGTGGAACGCTGGAATGAAATTCTAAGCACGCGGCAATTTTCCGGCTTACAAAAAGACCTTACACGCGATTTTATCGTGCGCCTCTATGAATTGATTCACAATGAATCGATATTACACCAGACTCAAGTGATGAATTCTCCTGAAGTTCAAAAGGAAAGTAATTAACCGAAGGTCACTAATGAGCACTCTTCTCAAAACGGCTTCTTGTGATGTACATATTGGTAAGGATTGTTTCGATCAATTAAGTACTCTTTTATCCGGTGAGTATAAAAAATCAAGAAAAATATTTCTGGTCGATTCAAATACGCGGGTACATTGTTTGCCACTTGTCTTAGCTTCTTTGCCGGCTGATTTGGATTATGATGTGATCGAGGTGCCTTTTGGAGAGGAGAGTAAGTCCTTGTCATCCTGCGAAAAAATATGGTCACAACTGACTGCTTCCAATGCTGATAAGAAATCGGTTTTGATAAATACAGGTGGAGGCATGATTGGCGATTTGGGAGGATTCGTCGCAAGTACTTTTTTACGTGGGATTGACTTTGTCCAGGTACCGACTTCGCTTCTTGCCATGGTGGATGCATCCTATGGCGGAAAGACCGGAATTAATTTTGGAGAATTAAAAAACCAGGTCGGAACTTTTTCATCTCCTACAGCCATTTATATTTATCCTCCCTTTCTTGATACTTTACCAAGGCGCGAGTTTAATTCCGGATTAGCTGAAATTATTAAACATGCTTTGATTGCTGATGCCGCACTTTGGGCAATTTGCCCAGAAAATCAGATGTTGGACAGTTTGGATATTATTGAACTCATCAAAAGGTCTATTGAAATCAAGAGCAAGTATGTCGCGATTGATCCAAAAGATAAAAATGAAAGGCATGCACTGAATTTTGGGCATACCATTGGACATGCTATAGAATCATATTCATTGATCCATCATAAAGATCCTTACCTGCACGGTGAAGCTATTGCGATAGGAATGATTGCCGAAACGTTTCTTTCGCATCAACATAAAGGACTGTCTGTGGCTCAAACAGAAGAAATCGTTACGACCTTATTGGGATTATATAATTACCTGTCTTTTAATATAGAACCGGAAAAATTAATGACTTATATCCGGGCTGATAAAAAAAACAAAAATTCCGTTCCTAACTTTTCATTATTGCCTTTAATTGGAAGCGTGACAATTAACCAGGTTGCCAGTGAAGATGATATACTAAATTCTCTTCAACTTACTTTAAGACAATTTTTGAATTCTGTTGTATGAGCGCTTTGCGTGTACAAGCTCCTCAGGGAAGAATAGATGGAAAAATTTCTCTGCCGGCTTCAAAAAGTATAGCCAACAGGCTACTCATCTTGAATGCACTCACTAATGAGCCGGCATTACTTCAGGGCCTTTCAGAATCTGAAGATACGCTACTCCTGTATAAAATACTCAAAGACTTCCGTCCGGAAATTGATGCGGCAGATGCCGGTACAGTTTTTCGGTTTCTTACTGCTTTTCTTGCTTGCAAGCCCGGAAAGTGGTTCCTGACAGGCTCTAACCGTATGTTGGAAAGACCGATTGGTCCTTTGGTTAATGCTTTGAAACAAGCCGGTGCCGAAATTGAATGGAAAGGTAAAATTGGTTTCCCTCCTTTATTCATTACCGGGAAAAAAATTCAAGGTGGAACAATTGCGTTGGAGACATCAATGAGCTCCCAGTTTGTGAGCGCGATTCTAATGATCGCACCTCTTATGGAGCGTGGATTGGTTCTTCAACTCAAAGGGAGATCTGCCTCAGTGCCTTATATACTAATGACACTTTCGCTTATGAAGCAGATGGGAGCCAAGGTAGAATATAAGGAAGATTCAATTGTTGTTTTACCTGGTGAATATAAATTTAATGCAATTACGGTAGAGAAAGACTGGAGTTCTGCTGCCTTTTGGTTTGAACTCTGCGGCTTGAGTGAACAGTCTACTATTGAGCTAATGGGATTGCAGGAAGTAAGCATTCAGGGTGATGCTGTGATTCTTAAAATCATTGATGCTTTCCGGTTGAAAGCGGCTTTCAACACACATGGAGTGAAACTCGAGAAGAATCCCGGAATTATATCCAATCAGGTTTTTAAAATGAACTGCAGGGACGTTCCTGATCTGGTTCCTGCCCTGGTATGTTTGTGCGCAGGATTAGGAATAGAATCGCATTTTTCAGGAGTGCAAACATTGAGATTAAAAGAGTCAGATCGAATCCATGCTTTGCAATCAGAGCTAAAAAAATTGGGATTAAAATCATCCTATGATCAGCATGAAGATATCCTGCATCTTCAAAAAGGTAAATTGACTCCTTATGAAGGTGTCTTGCATACTCACAAGGACCATCGTATTGCGATGTCACTTGCACTTTTATCCGTTATATGTGGCCCCCTGGTTCTGGACGATGGGGATGTGGTCGTAAAATCGTATCCTTCTTTTTGGGAGCAATTGCGAAACCTTGGTTTCCTTGTTGAACATGTCACGGTTTAGAAGCGCATTCTTAATTGTGCTTTCACTTCTTTTTTAGGATCTCCTTCAATTCCCGTTCCAGAGGCGAACTGCGTTTCTATCCGGGTGGAAGTTACTGAATAACGCAGCCACAGTTCAAGCATACGGTTCATGCGATAATGCAAATTGATGTAAAACCGGTCTCCGCGGCCCTGAAGTGCAGGAACAGAGTAACTAAATAGTACATCATTTTCGTAGGTGTAAATGCGGGTGTCATAATCATCTGTATCAAATATTTCATAGCGTAAGCCAATTGCAAAGGGACTATTAAGTGGATGAAAAATTAGATCCTGGAATATGAGAAAGCCGGAGCGATTTTCCTCATCGCCTTGTTTAAACATGCTGTGTTCAACCCGACTTCCCCATTCCCAGGTTTCCGTAAGTTTTATCCGGATATTCCAACGAATGTTTGACATTTTCTGGCTCTCGATATGATGCAAGATGTCTGTTAGTTCCGTTGCATTATTTTCTTTGACTTTTGTTTTGAATTGCAGGTATGACTCGAAGGTTCTTTTTGGCTTCCATTTCAATTGTGCGAGAAATTCATAACCTGAACTTGGCGCGTCTACCATGTATTTCAGCCAGGGGAATTGAAAGCAATCGGAATAAGCAGAAAGTGTCAGATTCCTTGGAAGTTTCAATTGGAAGCCCGAAAACAATCCTGTTTCATTTGCTGTTTTTGAGTTTTCGCCGAAAGCTGCTGCATACAAGGACTGGTAATTCTTTTGATAAGAGCGCAGAAGCACAGCATAACTCAATTTAGGATGAAGGTGGATCATGGATCCGACTAGAAATGCCCAGGCACCGTTCTTACTCCTCCCGGCTTCACCAAATGTACTTGTGTTTTTATATAGGTATTTAAAATGAAATCCGTAATTGAAATTTGAAGATCCCTGGAATTCATACAGGTTGTACAATTTATTTTCTTTGACAAGCGGTTTTGAAAAGATCGTTTGATATACGATAGCACCGAAAGTAATGGGCCCTTGTATTTTATTAAGAAGAATTCCGGATATAGTTTCATTGATACTCTTTTTATCTTCCAATTCGGACGTAGTTCGGTGGTAACCTGAACTCTGAAGTGCCGTGAAACTCTCTTGTCCGTTATTGTCAATGATATTCCCATCTTTTGAATGAGATGAAAAAAAGATGTCGGACCGCCATTTATTGATCTGTGCAGTTAAGCAAGCACCCCGAAAAAAATTGTTTTCATCTACCGAAGTGTAAGGACGCACACCACCAGGGTTTTTCTGTATATTTAGTACGTCTGAACTCTTCCCAAAACTCATTCCGGACCACATGACCACACCTTGTCCATGTTGTATCGAATAATCACCCAGAGTCAACTGACGTATTATAGACTTTGATTTGATGATCAAGTGGCCGGAGTAAAAATCAAAACCCGCAGATCCGGCACCTTGAAAGAATGGCTCACCCGGATCTTTCTCGGCGGTGATACCCAGGCGTATTCTGTCAGCAAATTGGTATTTATAGCGGAAGTAAATTTTCTCATCAGATCCAGGGAAGGAAGGCTGATCTTGTTTATTTTCTATGGACTTTTGCACGCGCAGCATCAGTGTGTTCATTCCTTCCGACAAAAGATTTCTAATAGAAATTGTTTTTTGACCTGCCAGTCTTCCGACAGTCACTAAAGGTTTGACAGACCTGATCAATTCATCATCAAATCCGGGAATCACCTGCAGTTCTTCAATAGTTATAAGTTTCCCGAAGTATTTTATATGTTGAAGTAAGGCGACGATTTGTGCGTCATCCAGAAATGGAAATGCTTCAAGATCTTCAAGGGAAGCGCTGTTTATAAGTAGAGGAGTACGTGTGTACTGTTCGATCGCATCAAACAACTGATAATCTTCCTGCACTTGATCGGACCTGATCGATTCATTTTCGATTCCTGATTCCGGAATCCTGATCATTTCCTGTTTTGCTTCGTTTTGTCCCTGTGCAGATTCAAAAGTGCAAAGCCAGCAGAAGATGTAGAGAATGTAATATTTCATTTCATCGAAAGCTTTGTATTATACTCACCCCGGAACTGATGCCCAACTGAAATTGAGAAGTTGTTGAAAAATCAACTCTCGTGTTTTTCCATAGAATGCTTGCTCCCAGTGAAGCTTGAAAGGGTGCAGTAGCTATTCCCATCCTGAGTTGTATCTGACTGCGTGGTGTATATTCAATACCTGAGATAAAATCAACTTTTTGCATGGATTCCTTATCCAGCTGTGCATACATTTTCACTTTTGTAGAAATGGACAAAGTACTTCCCAGGCGAAGAATTGAAGGGAGTGCAGATTTTTGCTCATTGCTCCAGTGTGCATGGTTCGGGTTGGATATGGAAGCTCCTAAAGAGAGGCCTGCTATCGGTTTTGTAGAAAAACCAATACTTGCCATCCAAGCAGAATAGGTGTGAAAAGGATCCGGAGTATATACTCTTTCCTTTTTTTCAATTTGTGCTCCTATGTTAAGTTTTGGTGAAATACTGATTCCGTATGAAAGCCGGAAATCCTGATGGTAGAATTCTTTGGTCCCTAAACGTGAGCAATGAAAAGCAAAGGCATGAAATTCCCTGAAAGGAAAAACGAATGAAAAACTAAGTGATTGCAATCCCTGAATGTAATAGGGGCTTTCTGCACCAATCCCAATGGTGATTTTTTTAATCTCTGTATTCTGGGACGGGTTTTCAGCTACTGCATGTACATCATCAAGTATAGTGTTGATTCCTGACAGGCCCGAACTTCTGGCTGAGTATGGAATAGTTGCAGAAACTGACAGGTTTCCTGAACAATTCAATATAATAAGAAAAATGGAGAGTTGGTATTTCATTTGTGTTGCTGCCCGCAAAAATAGCGGACTACACACAAATTAATAACTCCATATATGCAGGAAAAAATACTAAAAGAAATTGAAAGATTAAAACATGCGCATAGTTGAATCGAAACGAGATAATTTATTTTGAGCCAGGCTTACCTCACTGAATTCAGGTACACGAGCATGCCTTTTTTGCTTGTGCTTTTATTGTTTGCCTGATAAAAGTATATTCCCTCCGCAAGTTCATCTGCAGGAATGAATGTGAAGCCACTTGTGATGGTTTGTTGTAAAACTATTCTGGCATTTGTATCGAACAGATAGAAATCCATAGTTTGAGTTGAGTTCATTTCCACTAAAAAGCCGGAAATATCAGAGCGTACAGTCAGGTTAAATTCAGCTCCAGACTCTGCCATGTTAATCCCACTTGTAAAATCTTCCCCGACAAATACATTTTGACAAATTTCATTTCCCAACGAATCACTGACACAAATGGTATGAATTCCAGAGGGTAAATTCTCTATGTGCACTCCCTGCACCGTTCCGATGTTTAAAGGGTTGCGAATTTGATATGCAGGAACACCTCCTTTGGCAGTCACTTGAATTGATCCGTCGTTGCAAGTTGTACAACTGGTTTTGAAAGTTGCGAAATCAGCTTCAAGCAAAGCGTAGTAGTACACTGAATTCCTCTGATAATATTCCTGAATATTTGACCCTTTGTGCGAGAAACTGGAATTGAGATTGCCGGAAGCATCATAGCTGAAATAGTTGTTTTCAAAAACCATTGTCTGAAAAGAACCTTTAGACTGGTAACCATGCTCTTCCATAATTCTTCCATTTGAATCATGGTTCAGGTTAAAGGTGTATTCAATTTCGGTTTCGGTGGCAACAAATTCTGTATCTGCATCAGCATATAGGTAAGAATAGAAGTCACTCGTAATCTTTGTTTCAAGATTTCCCGATGCATTATATAAATAGCGGGTGCTTTGGTAAGGGAAAAAATATGGATCGGAGTAGTTGAAAATGGAATCACTCACAATTTTAGAAAGAGACGGAGAATAGCTATGAGTATTCAACTGGATTTTTACCCATGAAACTCCATTCCAGTTTTCCCACAAGTCTGCGATGAGTTCATTATTTGAGTTGAATGTAAATACATGTCGATCTGTCAAATTCCAGCTTGAACCGGTATATGTGGAATAGATAACTAAACTGTCATTAAAATTTTGCGAATAGGAATGTTCTCGTTTTGTAAGCGGTACCCAGTTATTTGTGTTGAATTGATAGCTTGTTTCTGTTGTCAACTTTCCGTTAACCAGATAAGTGTTTTCTATTTTTTCTAAACCTGTGTAAGAGTTGCCATTCCAGGTAAAATGAGTATGCAAAATCACATGACCTGAATTATCATAATTAAATGTTTCAGTACGATCATTCATCCAATTCGATCCATTCCAGGTCCTTTGAGTTCTTGAATACAAGCGACCTGCTGAATCCATGCTGTCGATATTCTGTGTGGTATAGGTCCAGGGGCCCAATGAATCGGTTGCTTCCTCAATAAATGAGACTCTTACTGAATCAATCTGAGAGAAGCAAGGATTCAGATTTAAGCTTAACAGGATGATAGGTAGAAATAAACGAGTAATTGAGGCCATGTTCTTCTTTAGTGAAAAACAAAAATATCCCCGGAACTTGGTGAACGCCTTCTTTATTTGGTAAACAACGGGATTGAGGTGATGAAAGTCTTTGGAGACAGGAAGAGTGGAAGTGCTCTCTGGACAAAAAAGGCTTTATTCGTCATTTTGAGGAAATGTCCTCATTGCTCTTATCGACCTTTTTCTTCAAATTTTCTTTAAAAACAGCCACCCTGGATAAAACGGCAGGATTTGAAGAACCGATTATTTGGGCGGCCAGAATTCCGGCATTCTGGGCTGCATTGAGTGCTACGGTGGCAACAGGAACTCCATTAGGCATCTGAAGTATCGAAAGAACCGAATCCCAGCCATCGATTGAATTTGAAGATTTAATAGGAACGCCAATTACGGGTAATGGAGTCAGGGAGGCTACCATTCCGGGTAAATGAGCGGCGCCGCCAGCTCCTGCTATTATCACCTTCAGGCCTTTATCGACTGCACTTTTTGCGTACTCATACATCCGATCCGGCGTACGGTGAGCAGATACAATTGACAATTCAAAAGACACTTCCAGCTGTTCCAAAATCTTTGCTGCTTCATTCATGATGGCCATATCGCTCTGACTACCCATGATGATTCCGACTTGTATTGACTTGCTCATGTTACGCGGGTTATTAGTTATTGAAATTTCTATTCTATAAAATTGAAATGGTTCAATCGTTTCAATTTTCTTCGATAACAGATATGATTCGTATTCGTTGTTTAATATTCACCGCGATTTTCACTGCCTCCTCTAAAGAATCAGCGAGTACGGTAATATGTCCCATTTTCCTGAAAGGACGGGTGAATTTCTTCCCGTATAAATGAACATATACCCCTTCAATGGCCATTATTTCTTCAAGACCATCAAATATAGCCGGTCCCGAGTAACCGGGTTCTCCCAATAAATTTACCATCACCGATGGTTTAATAATTTTTGTGCTTCCAAAAGGAAGGCCAAGGATTGTGCGGAGATGCTGGTCATATTGTGAGCAAATGTTTCCTTCAATGGTTTGATGTCCGCTGTTATGAGGACGAGGCGCTATTTCATTCACTAAAATTTTGCCATCATGGTTTAAAAACATTTCTACAGTGAGCAGACCCACTATCTGTAATTCTTCTGCCACTTTTTTCGCAATTGCGATTGCCTCATCCTCTTCTTGTAAGGATATTGTGGCAGGGGAGTACAAGAATTCAACAAGGTTTGCTTCTTTGTTGAATGCCATTTCTACTGCAGGATATGTAGTGCATAATCCTTCCGGATTCCTTGCTACGATTACCGAAATTTCCTTCTTAAAATCAATTAGTTTTTCCAGAATGCAAGGACCTTTTAGTGCCAAAGGAACTTCTGTAGAACTTTTCAGTTTCATCACACCCCGCCCGTCATAACCACCTCTTCGTAGCTTTTGCATGCAAGGGAAGGTGGATAAAAGCGGATCAAACTGTTCTATCGATTCGAGTAATTGAAATTCAGCTGTAGGGATTCCATGCGTTCTGAAGAAAATTTTCTGAGTACCTTTATCCTGAACCAAAGCAATAATTCGCGACTGCGGGTAAACTGCTATTCCCTCTGACTCCAACAATTCAAGTGCATCGGTGTTAACGTGCTCTATTTCAATGGTAAGCATGTCGTTTTCTTTCCCGAAATTATATACGGTGCTAAAATCATTAAAAGAACCCTGTACAAAATTTTTAGTAAGATATTTACAAGGAGCATCAGGATCAGGATCCAGAACACTTGTGTTAATATTGTAATCTATTGCTTTTTGTAAGAGCATACGGCCCAATTGGCCTCCCCCCAGAATTCCTAAGCGTAAATTACCGTAAAAGTGAGTTTTCATTCGTGCTGCAAATTAACATTAGTTTTTCTCTGTAAAAACAATAAAATTTAGATGCATAAGATTGGCAAGGCCCGTCTTAAATCTTACTTTTGCGAACTCTTTCCCCTACTTATGGAGCGCATCACTATCAAGGACAAGTCTTTTACAGTTAATATTCCGGAATCGACCATTCAGGCAAGGATTCTTCAAATGGCTGAGGAGATCAATACAGATTTGAAAGGTAAGTCCCCGCTCTTTCTTTGTGTACTAAACGGTGCTTTTTTATTCGCTGCCGACATTTTTAGGAACATTCACCTTGACTGTGAAATTTCATTTCTGCGGGTATCCTCTTACGAAGGAACCAAATCAACCGGGACGGTCAAAAGTTTAGTTGGTGTAGCAGATAATCTTAAAGACCGGACCGTGATAATTTTGGAAGATATTGTTGATACAGGGGACACTGCATTATATCTTCTCAACGAAATAAAGAAACACGATCCGAAGGAGATCCGCTTTGCATGTCTTTTATTCAAGCCTAAAGCGCTCAGGCAGGAAGTGAAGCTGGACTATATAGGCTTTGAAGTACCTAATGATTTTCTTGTCGGGTATGGGCTGGATTATGATGGCTTGGGGAGAAACTTGCGGGATATCTATAAATTGGCAGAAGAATAAGAATCGATTGTGAAACGAGTTCAGGAATTGAATATGAATGACAGAAAACAGATTTGTTCAATCGCAATTTGACGTCAAGAATTTCTAAATAAAATCTAACCTATGTTGAATATTGTTTTGTTTGGCCCTCCGGGTGCAGGAAAAGGTACTCAATCTACACACCTTATAGAGAAATATCAGTTGGTTCATCTGTCAACCGGGGATATCTTACGGAGTGAAGTCGCAAATAAAACGACCCTGGGGATTGAGGCAAAGAAACTAATGGATCAGGGATTATTAGTACCTGACGAAGTAGTGATTCGAATGATTGAAGCGAGGGTGGATGCTAACAGAAATGCCAAAGGATTTATCTTCGATGGTTTCCCGCGTACAACTGCCCAAGCCGAAGCGTTGGACCGCCTTTTGGAAAAGAAGAGCACTTCAATTTCCATGATGCTTTCCCTGGAAGTAGAGGATGAAGAACTCATACGTCGATTGCTCAACCGTGGGATTGAATCGGGGCGGCCTGATGATCAGAATGAAGAAGTGATTCGCAAACGGATTAATGAATATAATTCAAAGACTGCTCCTCTGAAAAATTATTACAATGCGCAATCAAAATTTCATGGAATACAGGGTGTAGGAAGCATTGAAGATATTTTCAATCGTCTGACAGCAGTAATTACAAAATACTGAGTTTTATTGCCTGGACTGTTTACTGAATCAGAATTCTTTAATAGTTGTCTTCGGCACAAATCATTTAATCATTTAAACCGGCCTTTAAGGCTCCTTTTCATGTCGTCTAATTTTGTTGACTTTGTTAAAATTTGTTGTCGCAGTGGTGCCGGTGGTGCCGGTTCTGTTCACTTTCACCGTGATAAAAATACTGCGAAGGGGGGACCAGACGGCGGAGATGGGGGAAGGGGAGGTCATATTATCTTAAAAGGAAATAAACAGCTGTGGACTTTGCTTCACTTGAAATACAGGAAACATGTCATTGCGGAAGAAGGGCAAAATGGTTCCGGTGCAATGAAGACAGGCCGTGAAGGTAAAGATGAAATTTTAGAAGTCCCTGTTGGTACGGTGGCAAAGGATGCGGAAAGTGGGAATGTACTTTTTGAAATTACCGAAGAAGGGCAGGAGATAATTTTAGCTCCTGGAGGAAGAGGAGGTAAAGGGAATAATTTTTTTAAAACGGCGACACTTCAGACGCCAAGATTTGCACAACCCGGTGAGCCCGGAGTTGAGGAATGGAAAGTTCTTGAACTGAAATTATTGGCAGATGTGGGCCTGGTAGGTTTTCCTAACGCAGGGAAATCAACATTACTATCAGTTGTAAGTGCTGCAAAACCTGAAATCGCAGATTATCCTTTTACCACTCTGGTACCAAATTTAGGGATTGTGAGTTATAGGGAAGGAAAATCCTTCGTTATGGCCGATATTCCAGGAATCATAGAGGGAGCTCATACCGGTAAGGGTTTGGGCCTGCGTTTTCTGCGTCACATTGAACGGAATTCGATTTTACTTTTCATGATACCCTGCGA
The DNA here is from genome assembly GCA_963775555.1 of uncultured Bacteroidota bacterium. Taxonomy (GTDB): domain Bacteria; phylum Bacteroidota; class Bacteroidia; order AKYH767-A; family 2013-40CM-41-45; genus QQVM01. Next base: position 747,965 of record CAVZJJ010000004.1, read on the forward strand.
CACTAAAAATATCAGGGAAGAGTACGCGATATTACTGAATGAGCTTCGCCAATTTAATCCGGAGTTGCTGGATAAATCTCGCATTCTTGCAATTACCAAGGTTGATATGCTGGACAAAGAGTTGATCGCTGAAATGAAAAAGGAAGTTCCTCCTGATCTGCCATCAGTCTTCATTTCATCAGTTGCTCAGCTGGGTCTCGATGAGTTGAAAGATCTTTTGTGGAAGGAACTGAACAAATAACCAATGTACAGATGCTTCAATCATTGAATGAAATTGACACAGCGTTATTCCTGTTTTTAAACCAGTTTCACAACTCTGTTTTTGATTTTCTTTTTTATTGGATCAGCAATAAGTATATCTGGGTTCCACTTTATGTTTACCTGGCATATTTTTTATATAAGAAAGAAAAGTCAAATTATGTTGTTTTGTTGTTTGTAATTGCAATTACCATTACACTCAGTGATCAGCTTGCTTCAACATGGTTAAAAAATCTTGTGATGAGACCACGACCTTGTCACAATCCTCTGATTGCAGATAAGGTACATATCGTTAATGGCTATTGCGGAGGTATGTATGGTTTTGTTTCTTCTCATGCAGCCAACTCATTTGCACTGCTTACTTTCGTCCTCATACTTGTTCGTGGGCATGTATGGGCATTTCGTCCTTATTTAGTATTTTGGGCCTGCCTTAATTCCTACAGCAGAATTTACCTGGGTGTTCATTACACGGGAGACATCCTGGTGGCCGCCATACTGGGAGTGTTGGTTGCTTTTGTAACCGCACATGGTTATTCCTATTATAAAAAACGCAGATATCTAATCCTCCAGAAGGGATCCGATGCAGGTGTTTAAAATTAAATTACACAATGATTCAACGTCTTATTTTCTTTTTTACAATCCTTTTAATTGCATTTAATGCATCTGGTCAAAAAGTTGTCCCCTTTGATGCTGCTAAAAAGCCAGGTCTTGTAGTAGGAATTGTCATTGATCAAATGCGTTATGATTACCTGTTCCGTTTTTCGCAAAAGTATTCCTCAGGAGGATTCAAGCGCTTAATAGAAAACGGGTATCTCTGTCGAAATGCAAAATACAGTTATGTCCCGACACACACTGCTCCAGGTCATGCGAGCATTTTCACCGGTACAACCCCTTCTGTGCACGGAATCATTGGTAATGATTGGTATGATCGAAAATCACGAACGACGGTCTATTGTGTAAGCGACTCTACTGTGAAATCTGTAGGCACTACATCTATTTCAGGGAAAATGTCACCGCGTAATTTGCTCGTAACTACCTTCACAGATGAACTACGTTTGAATTCAAATTTTAAGTCGCGAGTTTTTGGAATAGCACTCAAAGACCGGGGGGCAATATTACCTGCCGGTCATACAGCAAATGCAGCATTCTGGCACGACCCTTATTCAAATAACTGGGTAACCAGCACATATTACCTGAAGGAACTGCCTTCCTGGGCCATTGCTTTCAATTCAAGAAAAGTTTCTGATTCATTGCTTTCAATGCCATGGAACACTCTTTTGCCTATCAAATCCTACACTGAAAGTGGGCCGGATGACAGCCCATTCGAAGGACTGTATAAAGGCGAAACGAAGCCTGTATTTCCACATGACCTTCCGGCCCTTCGACAACTTGAGTCTGAATTGATACGAAAAACTCCTTTTGGAAACACGTTCACACGAATGTTTGCGGAGGCCTTAATCTCGGGTGAGAATTTAGGTAAGGGAATCGGGACAGATGCCCTCACGCTGAGTTTTTCATCGACCGATTATGTCGGACACATGTACGGTACAAGTGCAGTTGAATTAGAAGATACCTATTTGCGGATGGATCTAGAGATTGAAAAGTTTCTGAATTTCCTGGATAAAAATATTGGCAAGGACAACTATTTTCTTTTTCTCACTTCCGATCATGGTGCCGCACAAAACCCGGATTATCTTAGTTCAGAAAAAATTCCAGGAGAATTTATCAGCGACTATGGAATTTCTGATTCCATCCGGGCTTTTATGACCCGAACATATTTCGATCCCAAGTTCATAATGGAAGTTTCATCTTCTGCAGTTTATCTGGACCATGAATATATCGAAAGCAAGAAGATGAATCCGGTGCTTGTGGAGCAAAGATGTGCTGCATATATCTCCGGATTGGCTGGTGTTTCAGCGGTGATGACTTCATCCGATCTTCTTAGCAGACAGTCATTGGATGGATCAACTAAGTTTTACGAAAATGGATTTTTCCCCTCCCGTTCAGCAGATATTTTAGTGCAATTTCAACCCGGATGGTTATCCTGGTATTATAAAACCGGAACCAGTCACGGGACGGCTTATACTTATGATACACATGTTCCTTTGATTTTCTATGGACCTGGTATTCTCCAGGGTGCCACCTCTTTACCTGTTAACATAAGTGATATAGCACCAACGATTTCGACATTACTCAATATTGAATTTCCGAACGGTACGACTGGTGAACCAATTGTTCCTTTGTTGAAATAGTGTAAAGTTGTTTACACCTTTATTTAATTTTTTTAAATAAAATTCTGCTAAAAGAATACTGCTTTACCAGGAGGGGTGCTAAACTCTGGCAATCATGCCGCAGACGAAAATTGCTATTTTTTCGCCCCTCAAAATGGCACTTTTGTCCCTGAATATCATTCATTCACCCATAGCCGGCTTGTTGAAAACTTGCTATGCCTATTTGTGTTAAAATGCTGGTTTATATTCCCGGAAATGCCTATTTTTGAGATTCTGCATATATTGTCCCGGGCAAAGGAATCTGATATAGCTGCTCTGACGAAAAATAAATCTAAAACACACATCATGGGTAAATTTCTTCTCACGATATGCAAGTTGGCATTGTCTGCTTTCTTTCTTCTGTTCATTCATACCGAAGACACCTATGCAAGTCATGCAATGGGAGCAGATCTCACTTATGAATGTTTAGGTGGGAATCAATATCGTCTTACTTATTCTTTTTACAGAGATTGTTCTGGAATTTCTGCACCAGCCAGTGTTAATGTTAACTATTCTTCTTCCTGCTTCGGAGGAGGTTCTGCAAATCTTACTCCAATTCCCGGAAGCCCGCATCAGATTTCTGCAACTTGCCCAACTGCACTCACCACATGTAACGGTGGAACCTATACCGGAATTGAAGAATGGATTTATACCGGAATTGTAAATCTTCCGGGACCTTGTGCAGATTGGACTTTTTCTTACGCAGAATGTTGCAGGAATGCTGCCATCACTACTGTTGGAAATGCGAGTAGCAACGATCTTTATGTTTATAGTCTTTTGAACAGTGTGGCTGCTCCATGTAACAATTCTCCGACCTTCAGTAATAATCCGGTTCCCTTTGCTTGTGTAGGCCAGCGTTTTTGTTTTAATCATGGTGCCTCTGATGCGGATGGTGACTCTATAGCTTATCAATTGATCACTCCATTGGATGCAGCGGGGGTTCCAATTACTTACGACCCACCTTACTCCAATACACAGCCTGTTTTGTCTTCACCTCCTGTAATTTTCAATTCGGTTTCAGGAGATATCTGCATGGTTCCACAGCAAGCGGATGTGACAGTTTTTGCGGTTTTAGTCAGCGAATATCGGAATGGAGTTTTAATCGGACAGGTTGAACGGGATATTCAACTTACCGTAAATGCTTGTAGCAATTTTCTTCCTGCTTTAACCGGAATGAATGGCACACCATTTTTCACAAAAACCATTTGTGCGAATGTTCCTTTTTCTTTTTGGGTTGCTTCAATTGACGCGGACGTTGCAAATACAACTACAGTAACCTGGGATTTTGGTATTCCGGGTGCCACTTTTACAACTACCGCGACTCATAGAGATTCTGCAGTATTCAATTGGACACCGACTACCGCGGATATTTCGACTTCTCCATATTGTTTTACAGCAACAGTAACTGATGACAACTGTCCTTATTTGGGCGTACAGGTCTTTTCTTTTTGCTTCACCGTTTGTGGCGTAACGGCCGATGCCGGGCCCGATCAATCGGTGGCATGTGGTGCCTTGGCAAATCTTAATGGAACGGCTACATCCGGCTGCGGGCCTATGACATATCGATGGCTGCCCAATGGAACTACGGGGCAGAACTTAAATGGCGTTGGAGTTGGGACTTATTATCTGGAAGTTACTGCGGGCACTGCAGGCTGCAAAGATACTGATACAGTATCCGTATTACCTGGTATTGGCGGAGCGTCAGCAAATTTTACCTTCAGTACGAATTGTAGTGGCTTGCCCGTGCAATTCACTGACCATAGCGTAGGTGCCTCATCCTGGTCCTGGGATTTTGGCGATCTCACTACGAGCAACGTTCAAAATCCAACTCATAGCTATGCATCCAATGGCACTTACAATGTAAAATTGGTTGTTAGTTCCGGAGCCGGATGCATTGACAGTCTTACGCTACAAGTCGTTGTGAATACCAATATCCCGACAGCAACCTTTAGTGCGCCCGGTGTATGTATTGGATCCACTTCAAGTTTTACGGATCAATCAGCCGGTGGACCATTTTCTTCATGGGCCTGGGATTTTGACGATCCCGCAAGCGGTGCAAGTAATACTTCAGCTATTCAGAACCCTACACATACTTTCTCGGCAGCCGGCACCTATCAGGTTACCTTGAATGTAACGAATGTCAGCGGCTGTTCCAACCAGATACAAAAAAATGTTGTGGTTCATAGTAACCCAGTTGTAATGGTAGCGGATACACAGATTTGCAGTGGTGATCAGGCAACACTCAGAGCACCCGGTGGCTATATTACCTACACATGGACACCGGGAGGAAATTCCCAAACGATTGTTGTTTCTCCGGTTGCAAATTCCATCTATACGATAACTGTCACCGATGTGAATACATGCCAGGGATCTGATATGGTAGCCGTCACTGTGAATGCATTACCGGTTGCAGTTGCCGGTCCGGCTCAGACTATTTGTGAAGGAACCGCTGCAAATCTATCAGGCAGTGGAGCAGGAGCTGGGGGAACTTATTTATGGAAGCCAGGAAACCTTGCCGGAGCAAATGTGTCCGTCTCTCCTTCAATTTCTACAGACTATACATTGACTGTAACCAGTTCTCTGGGTTGTATCGGAACCGATATGATGCGTGTCAACGTTAACGCTATGCCGGTTGTAGATGCCGGAAATGACGGGGGAATTTGCAAGGGAAACTCTATTACTTTATCTGTCCTTGCAGGCACCGGAAGTTACCTTTGGACACCAGGGGGAGCGACTACTTCTTCCATTACTGTTTCACCTTCAATAACCACCAGTTATACAGTGACAGTAAGTGATGCAATAGGTTGTTCAGGAACAGATGAAGTAACGATTGCAGTCAATCCGCTGCCAATTGCCTCCTTCAACAGCTCAGCCCCGGTTTGCGTTGGTACGCCGGTTAATTTTAATGATGCTTCAAACATCCCTTCTGGAAACATCAACAACTGGTCCTGGGTATTTGGCGATGGACAAATTTCATCAGTACAAAATCCTACTTCAACCTATTCAAGTGCAGGTGGCTTCAATGTGAAACTTCTTGTTACATCTAATGCAGGCTGCAAGGATTCTACCAGCCAGATGATTACTATTCACCCAAATCCTGTTGCAGACGCAGGCAATAATGCAAGTATATGTCCTGGTTTTAATGCCACCCTTACAGGAAGCGGAGGAACACAATTTTTATGGAACCCCGGCGGATTTAATACTGCTTCCATTACTATAAGTCCCGCTTCAACAACTATCTATACCTTGCAAGTGACTGATGTGAATGGATGTGTAAATACAGACCAGGCACAAGTGATTGTGAATCCGGTTCCTGTTGCAGATGCAGGTGTGGACCAGAATATTTGCTTCGGGGAATCTACTACATTATTTGCATCTGGAATTGGCAACTATACCTGGACACCTGGAAATGTGAATACGGCCAATTACAATATATCTCCCGGGACCACAACCACCTATACTGTTCTTGTAGTAAATAATTTTGGGTGTGAGAATTCAGATCAGGTAACAGTTCAAGTGAACCCCTTACCAGTATCTACTTTCTCCAGTTCCGGGCCAGTTTGCCAGTTTTCAAATGTGAGTTTTACTGATTTGTCGGCTGTGCCAACAGGAAGCATTACATCCTGGGAATGGGATTTGGGTAACGGTGTTTTAAGTACTTCTCAAAACCCGACTTTACCTTATTCCAGTGCGGGTGTTTTCCCTATCAATTTGATAGTTACAACAAATAAGGGTTGCAAGGATACATCAAACAGTACTTTAACTATTTGGGCAGAACCGGTGGCATCATTCAGCAATACAAATGTATGTGAGGGTATTCCTATTCAGTTCACCAATAACTCCACTATTAGTGACGCAACGCCATTAATCTATGCATGGGATCTAGGCGATGGCACACCATCTGCAAACACTTCGCCTTCACATTTGTACTCAAATTATGGGACATATCTGGCAGTGTTGAATGCAACTTCCTTAAATGGTTGTACAAATTCAAGTTCCAGAGCGGTAAATGTTTTTGCATTACCAACAGCAGATTTTTCTGTAAATCCGGCTTGTGAAGACAATCCTGCTCAGTTTAATGACCATTCATCTATTCCTGATGGTAATGTAACTTCGTGGTATTGGACATTTGGTGATGGAAATATTGGAACTCTTCCAAGTCCATCTCACACCTACACGGTTCAGGGATCTTATCCGATTCACCTTTTAATTTCCAGCAATCATGGTTGTCAGGATAGTACCGATGGATTAATCAGAATTATCCCTCGTCCGGTAGCTGACTTTAGTACCGAGAATGCCTGTGAAGGTTTTACAGTTCAGCTTACGGATCTTTCATACCCGCTGACAGGCTCTATTGTACAATATACATGGAGTTTCGGAGACGGTTTAACAGCGCCGGATAAGGATCCTGTGCATCTTTACACTGCTCCCGGTTGGTATGAAATATCTTTAACGGTAGTTTCTGATAGTGGCTGTACCACTACTCTGGCTCGTCCTAATGCCCTTCAAATATACGACGCACCTGACGCTCTATTTTCAAGTAGCGATGATCAGGCCAATGATATTTATCCGCTCATCACTTTCATGAATGAAACGGGAAGGGCCGGATTTTACTATTGGAATTTTGGTGACGGTACCTTATCTGAAGAATATTCTCCAAGTCATATGTATCCTGACGTTGGTGCATATGATGTTCAACTCATTGCAATTGATTACAATGGCTGTGTAGATTCAATTCTAAGCCGGGTTGAAATCAGGCCAACATCCACCGTTTATATTCCTAATGCATTTTCTCCAAACGGAGATAAGAAGAACGATCAGTTTAAAGTTTATACATCTAATGTGTTAAGGCTTGAAGCACAGATATTTGACCGATGGGGATTGAAGGTTTACGAATGGGATAGCCTCGATGGTGGCTGGGATGGACTTGTAAAAGGGAGCCCTGTTCAGGCGGATGTTTATGTTTACAGGGTTTCAACAGTAGATGTAAATAATAAACAAGAAACAAGGATAGGCCACGTTAGCGTAGTCCGATAGAAAAGGGAATTAATAAATTTAAGCGGCTGAACTCTTCATGGAGTACAGCCGTTTTTTTTTTGTTGAAAACTCTGCTAATAACTATAACTAGGCGTACCCTGCTTTTTTTTCAATCCCGGCTAACTTTACAAGGGAAATGTGCGTAAACAAGTCCGTCTAATTTAAGCGCACCTTCCACTAAAGTGAAATAAACTCCTCTATGTCAGAATTGAAAAGTAAACACGAAATGGTCATTGAGATCATCAGCCAGGTCGCTGCAATCACCACTAAACTGGGTATTGTACACAACACTACTGATGATATATCTCTTGACGGCCGACATATTACCATACGCGGTAGTAAGCTTTTGTACTTTGGATCTTGTGGCTATCTCGGGCTTGAGCATGATGCCCGGTTAAAACAAGGTGCCATCAATGCTATCCAGAAATATGGCACTCAGTTCTCTTCCTCCCGTGCCTATGTCTCTTCTTCTTATTATCAGCAATCGGAGGATTTATTGCGGAAGATTTTCAATAACCAGCCTCTGTTGCTACTGCAATCACTCACAGTGGCACATATGTCAAATATTCCGATTATCGTTGGGAATGATGATGCTGTGATATTAGATTCACAGGTTCATGATAGCGTTCAAACGGCGGTACAATTACTAAAAACGAGGGATATTCATGTGGAGGTTATCCGTCATAACCGGATGGACATGCTTGAAAGTCGGATCAAGGCATTGAAGAACAATTATCAGAAGATCTGGTACATGGCTGATGGAGTTTACTCCATGGGTGGTGATTTTGCACCGGTGAAAGAATTGTTTCAAATGGCGGATCAGCACGAGCAGCTTCACTTGTACTTAGATGATATTCACGGGATGAGTTGGGCCGGACCGAATGGATCCGGGTATGTGATGAGCCAGGGGAATTACCACCCACGTTTATACCTGACTACAGGTTTAACCAAAGCCTTTGGAACAGCAGGAGGAGTGTTAATTTATCCTGAAGAAGCCACTTTTAATTTGATTAAAAATACCAGTAAGGCATTTATTTTCTCCATCCAAATGCCTCCGATGGTTCTGGGAGCAGTTATTGAAGCCGCAAAGATTCATTTGAGTAATGAGATATATAGTCTTCAGGATGAGATGAAAGCGAAGATGGAATTTTTTAATACTACAGCCAAAAAGTTAGGATTACCACTTATCAATGAAACTCTTTCACCGATAGGATTTATTGGTGTAGGTAAACCGGATGTAGGTTATAATATGGTTCGCAGGATGATGAACCAGGGATACTTCTTTAACCTGAGTGTATTCCCAAGTGTTTCTTATAACAATACCGGGCTCCGTATTCCTGTGAATCGCCTTAATACTTTTGAGGATATAGAGAATCTATTAACTGAAATATCGATTCAATTACCACATGCACTTTCTGATTCTCAATTCCAGCATGTCGGAAATATTCAAACATTTCAAATTGGTTGCCTGATTCATTTCAAATAATGTCAAGAATAAAAAGCCCGGTTATCCGGGCTTTTTCATTCTTGATTATAATTTATGATATTAGGGTTGTTCACATAATTGCCAGAAATTATTTAATATGGCTACAGCAGCCACGAAATTTTCGAAGGATATTGGTTTGATGATATACCCTGCCACATTATAATTATATGCTTCAAACCTGTCTTTATCGTCGTTCGAAGTGGTCATTACGAATACACTAATTGTATGCAGATCTTTATCGGCTCTTAATTCTTTCAGAAATTCCAAGCCGTTCATTTTTGGCATATTGATATCCAAAAGAATGATGCGTGGGTGTAGGGATGATTTTCTCTGCACCATTGGTGCCACGCAGCATATCCAAAGCTTCAACACCATTGTGAGCAATAGATAGTGGGTTGGAAATATTGCTTTTTTTGAAGGCACGTTGCACATTCATGCAATCCACCTCGTCGTCATCGACAAGTAATATATTCACCAGTTTTTCCATATTTCAATTGGTTTACGAACTCTTAAAAGCAATGTTTCTTAGATCAATTCTTTCCTGATATCGCAAAAATAGGAATTAATTTCATTTAATGTGCCCTTGATGTTCGATTCGCTTAGTTTCACACAATGAAGACTTTGCGAAAACAAAACTTCAGGGAATTTTCTAATCGAAATTGTGTCCTTTCTTACACATCGGTATCTAAACCCGTATTTTAGCGTAAGAAAATTGCCCCAAATTATACTCAACTAAGATCATGAAAAATTTATTTCATTACATATTCCGGAAGAAGTTCTATGAAAGCATTCCGTATGAGGATCTGATGTCGAGGCAAAGGTTTACTCTGTTTCGAATACTGGCATATACTTCATTCATTGCCAGTGTATTTACTGCAATTCAAACTCAGGCTCCTTTTGATACTTTACAGTCTTTACCGGTGGTTTTAGTTATTCTGGCAATAGTAATTATGGCCAATTTCTTTCTGGTTAATGACCATCAAAGACTTCCGGTTGCATACAGTATCAACGTATTTGCTGGATTTCTGGTGGTGCATATCCAGGGATATAATGCCGGGGGGGTGATGAACTCAGGTACAATGTATTTGTGTGCCAACCTGATGACGGCTTACATGTTGCTGGGGACAAAAGCAGGTAAGTGGTTTACCGTTATGGCCATCATGAGCGTGGTAATTTTGTTTTATGCCTCTGAGTTCACTTCCTGGACTTCCTATGATTTGTTCCAGAATGACATTCACCTCATTCGGCAGGATGCACTGACTACATTTATACTTGCACTATTCCTTGTTGCTGCACAAAGCAATTATTTGCACAGCGGAAAGAATGTGATTATTGAACGTATTACACTTCAAAAAGATCAATTAGAAATCAGTAACCGAAAATTACAGGAGTATACTGTACATCTGGAGAGGACCAATCGTGAATTGGATAAGTTCGCTTCCATTGTATCTCATGACCTCAAAGCGCCATTAAGGGCCATTGGAAATCTCACGGGTTGGATCGAAGAGGATGCCGGTGATACCCTTGTCCCGGAGGCAAGAACCCACTTTAATATGATCAAGCAGCGTGTGACACGCATGGAAGATCTCATCAATGCAATCCTTGATTATTCGAGGGCAGACGAGCGCACCGGGGAAGATGAACACATCTCCACAAAAGACCTGGTTGAAGATACCCTTGATTTTATCGGTCGACCTGAGAATGTTACTCTGGAGGTCGCGCCGGGGTTGCCGGAAATGGTGAGCGACAAAACCCGTTTGCAACAGGTTTTCTCCAACCTGCTCGGAAATGCAATTAAGTACAATGACAAGGAGAATATACATATCAGTGTCTCTGTCACTGAACACGAAAAAGAATGGGAGTTTTCGGTGAAAGACAATGGCCCGGGCATTGAACCTCAATATCACGAGAAGGTGTTTGTAATCTTCCAGACACTCAATAGACGGGATGATGTGGAGAGTACTGGTGTAGGTTTGGCCATTGTTAAAAAAATTATTGAAGACCAGGGAGGTAAGATTTGGGTGGAATCAGATGGTAAGTTGGGCTCCGATTTTCGATTCGCATGGCCTAAAATTAAAAAAGAGAAGGATTCAGTCCTGATAGCGGCCCCAATTATTGTGTAAGAACGGTAGTCAAATGAAACAACTCTTCGCTGGAGTTCGAGTTATATTGCATAGAAAAAAGAACACACCATGCGAAAAGGAAAAATCAATAACAACGAAACACAAGGGGAGCCAGTAATGAAAATTATTACTATTGCACATGACCGCAAACAGATCGAAACCGAAATTGACAGACATGTAAAAAGCATTCAGTCATTGATCCAACGACTCGGACCTCCTGAAAGACAAAAATATTATAATGGACTCCTTTCGCATCTTCTTGCTGAAGATGTGAATTATCCTGCAAGACCGGAAGGTAAAATGAAGGCTTCTAAAAGTTCCCCTGAACATGATTATAGCAGACTCAGTGATAATGAGCTGCAACTTATCCGGGAATTGTCAGCACAGATTAATAATCTTTACAATCAATATTGGGGATTCTATAAGCTAAATAATCCCTTTAGGATATCTAAAAAGAGCGTTTTGATTTTGTCAAAGCGCTCTTTTTATATTCACTCTATTCCGAAATTATTTTAATGCATCCTTCATTGAACCAATACGATAAACAGGATACCGCATGAAACCTTTTTCAAAATACTTTGAATTTTTATAAATGAAATATAGTTGGGAAAATGAATCGGCGGCAAATGCTTCATCCTTTTTTTGAAGCTCAGAGAATTGATTTTTCAGGCTGTCATCTTCATTAAGAATATCTTCTGCGATCTCCTCAAAAGCATATGCGGAGAACCACTCCTTTTGTTGAAGTATGGGATCAAAAAAGCCCCAGTTAAAATAGCTGTCTACCGAAATTGGTTCGAGTGTTTCAACAACATAGCGGCTTCCCACCTGAAATACAGGAACCAGGTAGTCGCCTCTGTTCACCGGAACCCTTTCGTATTTCATATGAACATGTGTATCGTGATGGAGGTAATGTCCCTCATAAGGGCTTTCAACGGTTTTGTAGGAATCGATATAATATACTCCTGCTAGTGTTGTACTGTCTATGCGTACTTGCAACATCCGGATTCCGCTTTTATTGAGAAGTTGGATAACTCTTCTCCATGCCTGTGGGACGAGATAAAACAGAGGAGCTTGTATGGTATCTTGTGCCAGGTAGTTTGTGTAGTAGGGGATTTTTTTTTGAAATGGTTTCCCATGATCAAAATATAAACGGCTAAGTCCGGTTACTTTGCTTTTACGGTAACTATACTCGTAACCTTTGAATGAAATATGCTCAAAATGGGTAGTATCCAGAGTCCAGTTGATTGGAAAGAATGTCCGGAATTGATTCTCTTTTTCACTCTCTTTTTTCTTTTGATTTATTTCTGAGTGATTTTCTTCACAGACCTCCACAAGTGAATTCAATAAAACTTCGGTAGAATGAACCCTTGCAGAGAATGGTTTAAGCATATGTGATTCACTTATAAAGCCAAATGTGTTAAATAAAGCGGCATAACCTGTGCTGAAGCGGGGAGTTTCGAGAAATTCCATGATTCCACTGTCAGGGGGCAGATTCCATTCAAAAGGCTCTACATACGGACTCATTTCTTCCTTCTTCTTTTTCATTTTTTGAAAAATGGCAGGTGCCAGAATTTTGTTCATATACTCTCCCTCAGTTTGATACATTTTATTATGTTGGGAGGCAATAAGTGTCATTGTATACTGGTAATCTGCGCCATCACTCACATGGGTATCAATCAAAACTTCAGGATTCCATTGTTGGAAAATTTTTATCCATGAAAGTGTGTTTTCGGCATCTGCTTTAATAAAATCGCGGTTCAGATCCAGGTATTGTGCATTGCCTCTAAATCCATATTCCGGTGGGCCATTCTGATTCACCCTGCTGCAGCAGCCTCTTTCCAATGCACCTTCAATATTCATGACCGGAACAATACAGATGGCTACATTGGCAGGCAATAATTTCCCTCCATCTGCAAGCAGATTTTCTGAAAGCAAAATGCTTGCATTGATTCCATCCGGCTCACCGGGATGAATTCCATTGTTAATCATTAAGAGCGTGATACCCAGTTCGTGCAAACGACTTGGGTCGAAAATACCGGTTTTTGTGATCACAAATAAGTGAATGGTTTGCCCTCCATCCGTTTCGCCATAGGGTATCAGGCGGGCATAGGTACTGAGAGAATCCATGCGATGATACCTAGCTATGATATCCTTGTAAACAGGAAATTGATGATACAACAAGGAATCTTTTTCTGCCATCGCAGGGCTATAGAAATGAAGACATAGACATAGAGGGAGAAATAATTTATAGAATCCCGAAATATTGCGTGAGCACATCATATCAAGTTTTGGTGGATAGCAATCGCCTAAATTAGACTTCTTTTTTTTAATGTAATTTCAAGTTTTTAGAATATCCTTGAAAATAATTTTTATTGACAAGTTAAAATTGGGAATTAAAGCTTCAATTATAAGGAATTTTATACCTTGTAAGCCCTTTAAATCCCTTAGATCATAATAGTATGCAACTAAAAAACCTCCTTCTGGCATGTGCATTTTTGGCACTAAGCTTTACTTCGCAGGCGCAATTGGAATTGACATCACCATTAAGCACGGACCCTGCAGTACGCACAGGCATATTGCCTAATGGAATGAAATATTATGTCCGTAAAAATACTAAGCCAGAACAACGTGCTGAGTTCAGAATTGCGGTGAATGCTGGATCTACTTCTGAAAATGATGATCAACAGGGTTTGGCTCACTTTGTTGAGCACATGGCTTTCAACGGTACAAAGAATTTCAAAAAGAATGAGATTGTTGATTACCTGGAATCGGTCGGAACTAAATTCGGTGCGCATCTCAATGCATACACTAGTTTTGATGAAACGGTGTATATGATTCAAATTCCAACCGATAAACCAGATATAGTTGAAAAGGGATTACAGATACTAGAAGAGTGGGCACACAATCTCTTATTTGATTCGATTGAAGTAGAAAAGGAACGCGGAGTGGTGGTTGAAGAATGGAGACTTGGTCAGGGCGCTGATGAAAGAATGCGAAGAAAATACTGGCCTGCAATTTTTCAGGATTCGCGTTATGCTGTGCGTTTACCAATCGGAAAAAAAGAGATCATTGAGCATTGTAAAAGTTCCACTTTAAAAGCTTTTTACAGTGATTGGTATCGTCCCGATCTTATGGCAATTATTGCTGTTGGTGATTTTGATCCGGCACAAATGGAGGCTAAAATCAAGAAACAATTTGCGAATGTACCTCCTGTGAAGAACCCGCGTCCGGTTGTAAGTTATCCTGTAGCGGACAATAAAGAAATTTTGGTTGCCACTGCAACAGATAAAGAAGCCGGATATGGCATGGTACAGTTGTTTTATAAGCAACCTAGGGAAATTCAAAAAACCGTTGCTGATTACCGGACAGGTATAGCATAAACTTTGTTCTCCGGAATGTTAAATGCCCGCACTGCCGAATTACAAAGATTGGCTAACCCTCCATTTATGTATTCAGCAAGCGGCTATGGAGACATGGTGCGAACAAAATATGCCTATTATTCTGTTGCTGCTTGTAAAGAGGACGGAATAGAAAGAGCTCTGGAAACTATTGTGACTGAAAATGAACGTGTTCGGAGATTCGGTTTCACGGAATCGGAACTAAAGCGTCAGAAAGCAGATATGATGAGCCAGATGGAAAAGGCCTATAACGAGCGTACGAAAACCGAATCGAGAAATTTTGCACGGGAATATGTAAGTAATTTTTTACAGGAAGAACCAATTCCCGGGATAGAATTGGAAATGGAAATTTATAAAAAGTACCTGGATGGAATAACACTTGAGGAAGTGAATGCCTTCGCCGAAAAGTGGATTACAACCGGGGAAAATTGTGTCGCCATCATCACAGCACCTGATAAGGAGTCGACGAAAATGCCAATCAGACACCAGGATTAAGGAGATTATTCTCTACTTCCAAGCTTGACTTAAAAGCCTATAAGGATGAGGTCCCGGATCAACCTCTTATAGCTGCAACACTCAAAGGTGGCAAGATCAAGACAACCAGCTCTGTTAAAGATTTTGATATGACTGAGTGGACGCTTGATAATGGAGTGAAGGTCCTGGTTAAACCAACTGATTTTAAAAATGATGAAATATTATTTACTTCATATTCATGGGGTGGATGGTCTCTGTATTCACCTGATGAGTTTCTGGTCTGCCTCTGTTTCAGATAATATTATCGATCAAACTGGAGTAGGGGTGTTTAATGCAACGGCACTTGAAAAAATGTTCACCGGAAAAATAGTAAATGTAAGCCCATTCATTAACGAGTTACAGCAAGGATTTAATGGAAGTTGTGCTCCCAAGGACCTGGAGGCGCTTTTGCAGCTTACCTATAAATATTTCGTAGAGCCCAGAAAAGATACTGAAGCATTCGAGTCCTACCTGGATAAGCAAAAAGGTGTTTTGCAAAACAGGAGTTCAGACCCTCAGTCGGTTTTCTTTGATACTGTGTCTTATGTTATGTCCGGTTATAATTCACGAAACCAACCAAGGACTTTAAGCACCTTAAGTAAAATTGACTTTGATAAGGTTTACAGAATTTATAAGGAACGCTTTTCTGATGCTTCAGGATTTACTTTTGTATTTGTGGGCAGTATTAATCCGGAAGATTTAAAGCCTCTGGTAGAAAAGTACCTCGGAAGTTTACCTTCCCTAAATAAGAAGGAAAAGTGGAAAGATGTTGGTACCAGATATCCGAACGGGAAAGTCGAGAAAACAGTCAAGAAAGGCGTGGAACCAAAAGCTACTGTGATGCTTAGGTTTAATACTGCATTTGAATACAACAGAAATAATCGAAATGAAGTTGCTGCATTATCGAAGTTGATTAACATCGGTTACGCGAAGTACTTCGTGAGGATAAGAGTGGAGTATATGGCGTAAGTTGTTATTCCCGGCCTAAACAATTTCCAAATGAAAATCTTGAAACGATAGTTTATTTTGGATGTTCACCGGATAATGTGGACATGCTGATTGAGGCTGTGTGGGATGTCATTAACGAAGTAAAAGAAAATGTATGTGACGAAAAGAATCTGGTTAAAATTAAAGAAACAGCTTTACGTGAGCGGGAATCCGGATTGAAGGAGAACCAGTTTTGGTTGAATACAATATCCACTAACGATCAAAGTGGTGAAGATATTTTTGACCTGAACACCTACACCGACTGGGTGAACAACCTTAAAGCAGAAGACCTTAAAATATTTGCTAATAAATATTTGAAAACTGATAATTATGCCAAGTTCGTTTTGGTTCCTGAAAAATAAGGGAATCAAAACCGATTTTAATTCAGGTATAGAGTGGCCTTGAAAAGCATGTCTCAGGTTGTCGTCGTTTTTGTGGCGAAGAGGAATTCTATTTCTGTTAGATCGATTACGAAGCAATAGCTTCTTCGAGGTAGGCGATGATTTGTGGAATATCGGATGGGCCAAACCATTTGATTCCTTCCTCTTTACGGAGCCATGTCATTTGACGTTTAGCATAGTTTCTTGTATTCTTTTTGATTCGACTTACCGCTTCTTCAAGCGAAATCAACTGATCGAAATATTCGAATAATTCCTTGTAACCAACAGTATTGAGTGCATTCATATGCCTGAATGGCAGCAATGATTTTGCTTCTTCCAGTAAGCCTTTTTCGATCATTTCATCCACCCGTTCATCAATCAGTTGGTACACTACATCTCTTTCCTGAAGAAGTCCGATTTTAACAATCTTGAAAGGTCTTTTATTAATCTTTTTTTTACGAAGGCCGGAATATTTTTTTCCAGTCACCATGCAGACTTCCAGAGCCCGTATAATCCGATGCGGATTGGAAAGGTCTACAGTATTATAATATTCCGGATCAAGTTCCTTCAGTTTTCTAGTCAATGCATGTAAGCCTTCCTGTTCCAATAGAATCAGGATGTCATTGCGAATTTTTTCATCTCTTCCTGGTATATCGTCAATTCCTTCACAAACTGCCCTGATATATAAGCCGCTTCCGCCTACAAGCAGGGCGACATCCTTTTTTTTGAAAATTTTATCGAGAACATCCAAGGCATCTTTTTCGAATTCTCCTATATTGTAGGCTGTGGAAATTTCATGAGAGTCAATAAAATGATGTTTCACAAGCGCAAGATCTGCTCTTCCCGGCTTTGCGGTTCCTATGTCCATACCCTTGTAAAATTGCCTTGAATCAGCGCTTAGAATTTCGGTAGAAAAATGTTGAGCAAGCAGAATTGCCAGAGAGGATTTTCCACTTGCCGTTGGTCCTGTAATAACAATCAGGGTAGGCATTAAATGGGTCTAAAAAAATGAGCGGAGAAACGAAATTTAAATGCCCGTTAAAATTCGTCAGTTTCCGAAGCAGGATCGTCATCCAGCATATCTTCATCTGCTGTTTCTAATTCACTGTCAACATCAACACCATTAGCACCTGCTACATCGATAAAATCGACAATCCGTTCTTCCCCTTCGGGAATATCCTCAACATCTGTACCAAGCACCTCTTCTTCTATATCGTCCACGATATCGTCCTCTAAATCGGCCTCGTCAAATTCATCAGGAACAGGCAGTACACCGGGAGTATTGTTGCCATATTGTTTTGGCGCTTCATTGATTTCCCTGACACACCGCGGATAGCTTGCAACCAATTCTTCTTTTGGAAGAATCTTAATAAGCTCCACATATAAAGACCAGGTATTAGCCGGATCGAATTCGTATAAAATTTTCTGGTGGGGATCTGAAATAGAATCACAGAGCCGGGATTTTGACAAGGTTGTAATCCTTGTACTCTCATCTTCAGACAAGGGTCTGGAACTAATCTCTTTTCCTTTCTTCCAATTGACATCACTCATGAAGAAAGAGGCAGGTTGAGAAGCATCAAAACCAATGGCTTCCTGAATGGCCACGTGGAGATCGTCAAATGTTTGTGTCGGACGTATTTCTATGTCGCGGGAAACATCATCGAATTCTTCAAAGGTAATGCGGAAGCGGTATATGGCCATAGTGAAATGAATTTCCAGTATCAAAAGTAGAAAGAAAATTTATTCCTGCACATCCCGGTGAAAAAAAATACAATTTTATTTTCCGGATTCTGGCAGAGGCAGTATATTAAAGCCGAGCTCTGCAGCTTTCTTCACCATATAAGCAAAAACTTCTTCATATTCATTGCGGATCTCACCATCAAGGATGGCTTCACGTATGGCATTTTTAATTATGCCCACATCTTTTCCCGGTTTAAGCCCAAAAGTCTGCATTATTTGTTCTCCTGTGATGGGTGGTTGCCAGTTGCGAACCTTGTCCTTTTCTTCAACCTCTACCAGCTTTTCCTGTACGATTCTGAAATTGTCTTTGTATTTTCTTATTTTATATTCGTTTTTTGTAGTTACATCGGCCTTGCATAGTTTCATTAAGGCATCAATATCATCGCCTGCATCAAACAAGAAGCGACGAATGGCGGAGTCTGTCACGATGTCCTGGGCAAGCACAATCGGACGGAGATGCAGCTGAACAAGCTTTTCTACCTGCTTCATTTTTTCATTCATGGGCAATTTTAGATGCCTGAAAATGTGTTTCACCATTCGTGCCCCTTTATCCTCATGGCCATGAAATGTCCATCCGGCTTTGGGTCATATCTTCTTGGTTGCAGGTTTTGCAATATCATGTAAAATAGCAGCCCATCGTAACCAAAGATCATCTGATTCTTTTGTCAAATTATCCAGCACTTGTAGTGTATGATAAAAGTTGTCCTTATGTCCCTGACCATTTACATATTCTACTCCATAGAGGAGGCATAGTTGCGGGAAGAAGATTTGCAACAGTCCTGTTTTAAAAAGGAGGTCAAAGCCGATGGAGGTGCTTCTGGTCATTATTATTTTATTGAGTTCGTCACTGATTCTTTCCATGGAAACAATACTCATCCTTTCCGCATTCCTTCACAATGGCATCTAAGTTCAAACTGCTCGATTGTAAAGTGAAGTTGAGTTGCAAAGCGGATGGCACGCATCATTCGTAAAGGATCATCGGAAAATGTAATATCCGGATCCAGTGGGGTGCGTATAATTTTATTTTTTAAATCTTCCATGCCATGGAATGGGTCGATTAGTTCACCAAAATTGTTTTTGTGGAGGTGAATTGCCATTGCATTGATTGTAAAATCCCGACGCTTTTGGTCATCTTCCAACGTACCTGTTTCGACAATAGGTTTTCTGGACTCTGAACGGTAGGATTCTTTGCGTGCACCCACAAATTCAATTTCGAGGTCTTCATACTTAATCATAGCCGTGCCAAAATTCTTGAAGAAATTTACATGCACATTATCTCCAAGGCGTTTTGCGACTTTTTTTGCCAGCTCTATACCGCTTCCCAGCACCACGATATCAATGTCTTTAGAACCGCGGTGAAGGAAAATATCGCGTACATAACCACCTACGACAAAAGCGTTTGTATTCATCGCGGCAGCTTCTTCAGCGATGTAAGCAAATACTGGATGAGTCAGGTGTTTTTTCATTCTTGTTCGAAAGACAGGATCGATCTTTCTTTTTTTTACTTTCAATGTTATAGTATTCCCCGGATTATTTTCTCAAAAATTCAATTTGACCATTTGCCCGAAGTCGTATAATGGTTGAAACTTGCTTTTGGATACGTTCTTCTTGTCGCAAATTTACTACATAATCAACGAGGGCAAGTAGATCTGATGATATTTCGTGATAAGCTGCAGGCGTTTTTTCTCCACTCAAATTCGCCGAAGTGGAAATAATCGGTTTGCGTAATTGGCTGATAAGTTTTCGACAAAAATCATCTTTGGTAATTCGGATAGCAATGCTGCCATCTTCTGCCACTGCTGATGGTGCAAGATTTTTTGCTCCATCATACACAATGGTGAGGGGGCGTTCAGAGTATTCGATGAGAGGCCATGCCTGCTCAGGTATCTGATTCACATAGGAATTCAATTGATTTGGATTTTCCACCAGAACAATCATGCTTTTGGCATCTGTTCTTTTTTTAAGTTGAAATACTTTTTTTACGGCTGCTTCATTTGTAGCATCGCAACCTATACCCCATACAGTATCCGTTGGATATAGAATTATTCCACCATTTCTAAGCACCTCAACTGCTTTCTTTATTTCAAGCTGAAATGGATCCATGAGGCTGAATGAGTTGACTAATTTCAATTGTAAATGCACACTGAAAGTGACCTTCCGGACACTGCTTGAATCCATGTAAGCCACAGGGGCGGCATTTTAATTTTTCTTTTGTTTCAATGATGTGCGATTCCGGGGATAGCGGCCCGAATCCGAAAGCAGGTATGGTTGAGCAGAAAATGGCTGTTGTTTTTGCCTGCATGGCGGAGGCAAGATGCAATGGGGCGGAATCATTCACATAATTCATTTTAGCATCTTTCATCAATGCCGCTGATTGAAGAAAAGTGTGTTCTCCGGCAAGATTTTTAATCATTGAAATGTTAGCAGCTCTGAGGATCCTTTCACACAGTTCCCGTTCCGAAAGAGATCCGATGAGATAAATCATTTCCTCCTTATGAAGTCTTGCATGCTCTTGAATAAAAGTGGTCCATTTTTCCTCTGGAAATTTTTTAGTAAACCAAACTGAGGATGGAGCAATACAGATGTATGGTTTCTTTTTAAGTAATTCTACAAATTGGAAATCAATATCCTGAGGATAAAGACGGGGAAGCATAGGATCTTTATTACACAAATCTGAAATAACAGAATGGTTGCGTGCAATTTCATGCTGTCCATCACCAATTATATGATTGAATCTCTTTGAAAAGAAGATGGAGAAGGGATTCTTCTTAAAACCACGGGTCTCTTTGGCAGAGGAGAAGGCAGTAAGAAATCCGGAACTTCCAAAGCGTTGAAGGTTGATGACCAGATCATATTTTTCTTTCCTGATCCGGAACAAGAGCTTCAGCAGATCACGGAATTTGTTTTTCTGCTTATTCCAAATAATAATTTCATGAACAAAAGGGTGACCGGAAAACAAATCCTCATTCCCTTGCCGGATCAGAAGGTCGATTTCCAGCCCCGGATCGGATTGGTGCAAACTCTCCAAGACCGCTGTGGCGAGGATAACATCACCCGGAAAGGCAGTTTGAAGGAGGAGTATCTTTTTCAGCATGGATTATACAGCGACGCTGTGATCACGAAGGGCTTCGTTAAGTGTAGTCTTCTTGTCAGTGCTCTCTTTTCGCTTCCCAATGATTAAAGCACAAGGTACCTGAAATTCCCCTGCAGGAAATTTTTTAGTATAGGATCCGGGTATTACTACTGAGCCGGCGGGAATGCGTCCCTTGCTTTCAATGGGATGTGAAGAACTTACATCAATAATTCTGGTCGACATTGTCAGCACTACATTGGCACCAAGCACAGATTCTCTTTCCACATGAACCCCTTCCACTACAATACAACGTGAACCGATAAAGCAGTCATCTTCGATGATCACCGGGGCAGCTTGAACCGGTTCTAAAACGCCACCAATCCCAACTCCGCCGGAGAGGTGAACATTCTTTGCCTATTTGTGCACAGGAGCCAACCGTGGCCCATGTATCAACCATTGTTCCGCTGTCCACATATGCCCCAATATTCACGTATGAAGGCATTAAAATCACTCCTGAAGCCAGGTAGGCGCCATAACGGGCTATTCCATGAGGAACTACGCGTACTCCGAGTTTAGCGTAATCTGATTTGAGCAGCATTTTATCGTGAAACTCCATAGGACCTGCATGTAAGGTAGCCATGGTTTGAATTGGAAAATAGAGGATCACAGCCTTTTTTATCCATTCATTGACTTTCCAGCCGCTGGAGGTGGGCTCTGCCACCCGGATGATACCTTTATCCAGCTGTTCAATGACTTCACGGATGGCATCCTGAGTATCACTTTGCTTGAGCAGATTCCGGTCTTCCCATGTTTTTTCTATGATTTCTTTCATGATTCTTTAATATTGCACAAAGAAAAACTTCCCTGTTCAAACTACCAACCTCAAACTTCATTTATCTTTACAAAATTATGGAAAGGATCATGGCAATTGATTTTGGTACGAAGCGGGTAGGCCTTGCGGTAACTGACCCGAACCAGATCATTGCCACGGCCTTAACAACCATTCATCCTGATAAAACCATCGCATTTATCCGATCTTACATACTTACTGAATCCGTTGCCTGCTTTGTTGTAGGAGAACCCAGTCAAATGAATTATACCCCTTCAGAAATCACTGGACAAGTGGAACAATTCATTAAACTTCTACGGAAAGCATTTCCTGAAATTCCTGTAGAACGAATTGACGAGCGTTTCAGCTCTAAAATCGCAATAGCTGCTTTACGGGAAAGTGGATTGAAGAAAAAGGACCGCCAACGCAAAGATCTTGTCGATCAGGCCAGCGCTGTGATTTTGCTTCAGTCATGGATGGAAAATAAGACACGTTGATTATTAATCGAATGAAACAAAATAAGATATTTCCAATTGTGGCATACGGAGATCCGATCCTGAAGAAAAAGGCAGGCGTAATTGATAAGAATTATCCGGATCTGAATAAACTGGTGGATGATATGTTCGAAACCATGTACCATAGCAAAGGTGTTGGACTTGCAGCTCCCCAGATAGGATTGTCTATTCGTTTGTTTGTTGCGGATGGCGCTCCATTTGAAGAGGAAGAAGTGATGGACTTCCGGGAAGTTTTTATCAATCCTGTGATACGCTCTGAAGAAGGATTACTATGGAAATTCAATGAAGGGTGTCTGAGTATTCCTCATATCCGTGAAGATGTTCAACGTAAGGAAACTGTATTGATTGACTATTATGACGAGAATTGGAATTTTAAACAGAGTGAGTTCTCGGGATTAGCCGCCAGAATTATCCAACACGAGTACGATCATCTTGAAGGGATTTTGTTCACAGACAGAATTTCACCACTCAGAAGAAGACTTCTAAAGAATAAACTTATAGATATTTCAAAGGGAAATGTGGATGTCGATTATAAAATGAAATTTCCGGCTTTGAAAAAATAATTCTTTGTTATTTGTGTAGAGGTATAAGATATGCGAGTTCTTTCTGGCATTAAACAGTTCTCTGATTATAGGAATTAAAATACTCCGGCAAACATGAAAAATAAAACTGCATTTCTAATTCTATTCTTTTCTTTGACGATAATTGCTTGTGAAAGCCCAAAAGAAAAACTTGCAAATAAAATCAGATCTAATGAGACTATTTTATTTGGTGATTCCCTAAAAACCCTGAACGATTCAATTGCCTTATCTACCATTGATCTCTACATTACGTTTGCCGATCAATTTCAGGAAGACAATAGTTCTCCCGAATATCTTTTTAAATCAGCGGATCTTGCATTAGGTGTAAAACAACCTCAGAAAGCACTGGAATCGCTGCAGCTGTTGAGAAAACGGTATCCTGAATCAAATAAAGCTTCCGCTGCTTTATTCATGCAGGCGTTTATTCTTGAAACTGCTATCGAGGACAAAGAAGGAGCGAAAAAATTGTTCCTGGAATTCATTGAAAAATATCCTTCCGATCCACTTACAGGATCGGCGCAAGCTTCTTATGACCAATTAGCTGCCGGCATCAGTGATGAAGATTTGATACGAATGTTTGAGAGTAAACAGGATAGTGCAGCAATTCCTCAGAATCAATTATAATACTTCTTTTTCTTAGCGTAATTTAAAAGAGGGATCTAATTTCCAAATTCTTCATGCAATGTTCTTTCCAGTTCTTCCAGACTTACATTAATTCTGATTTGTCCTTCTTTGGCAATGGATATATCACCAGTTTCCTCTGAGACAACAATGGCCAATGCATCACTTTGTTCCGTAATTCCAATTGCAGCTCTGTGCCGCATGCCAAGATGACCCGGTAATTCCACATTTTCAGTTACCGGTAAAACACATCGGGCGGCTTTAATCATGTTATTTACTATGATGATTGACCCATCGTGTAAAGGTGAATTCTTAAAAAAAATACTTTCAATAAGGGATGCGAAATTTCCGCATTCATAGTATCTCCGGTATTGGTATAATATTTTAATTCGGAAGATTTGGCAAGCACAATGATGGCTCCGGTCTTGGTTTTAGACATTTGTCTGCAGGCTTTAAGAATGGCCGTTATGTTTAACGGAGTGCTTTTGGCCATTTGCCAGTTCCAGGGCAAGAATTTGACGGGTAAAAGTGTTCTTTGAAAGTATATTATTTGTTCCCAGGACAATTAAAAAGCGTCGCACTTCCTGTTGAAAAACGATGATCAGTGCGATGAATCCAAGACTGATAAATTGGCCCAGTATAGTACCGAGTAATTCCATGCTCAGGACTTTTACGCAAATCCAATACAAAGCATATACTGTGAGTAAGCCAATGAATATATTAATAGCAACTCCACCCCGGAGAAGGTTGTATAGTTTGTAGAGCAGTATGGTGACGATAGCAATATCAATCAAGATCTACCAGACGGATTGTCAGGAAACCAATGTCAAAAAGATCCATAGTCTCGATGGAATTTAATGTATCGAAGTTGCACATTTTTATAAAATCCTAATTTCATCTGTCGGGGAAGTTTTAAACAGCTTTTAATCTCTCCACGAGCTGTATGCTTTCATAGGCTTCTTTCACATCATGAACTCTTAAAATTTGAGCTCCATTCATTAAAGCAATTGTATTTAACACAGTTGTGCCATTGAGCGATTCTTCTGTTTTTATGCCCAGTACACGGTGATCATTGACTTTCGGGAAAGACCTGCCAGTAGAGGGAATCCAAGGGTTTTAAAGACTTCAAAGTTTTTCAGAATTTGATAATTGTGATCCGGTTTTTTCCAAATCCAAATCCCGGATCAATGATAAGGTCATGAATGCCAAATTCCCGGAGTTGTTGAATTTTGTCTGTAAAGAAGTTCAATATTTCCTGAATTACATCCTCATAATGTGGTTCAATTTGCATTGTTTCGGGTCTGCCTTGCATGTGCATCAGCACATAGGGAACTTTCAATCTGGCGACTGTCGAAAACATGTTCTTGTCGAAGTTGCCTCCTGATACATCATTTACCATGGCGACTCCTTTTTCAACTGCTTTTTCTGCTACAATGCATGAAAGGTATCGATTGAAAAAATTGCATTCGGAAATTCTTTTATCAAATTTGAGAGAGGTTCTCCGATTCGCGACCATTCTTCGTCAGCATTTAAGAAGCTGCACCCGGCCGGGTGGATTGTCCACCAATATCAATTAATAGAGCTCCATCCTGGAGCATTTTTTCGGTTTGCTCCATGTAGTTTTCTACAGAGCTGTTCCTGCCATGGTCGTAGAATGAATCCGGTGTTAGATTTAAAATTCCCATGACAGCTGATGTTGATAAATCCAGAAGTCGACCACGAGCAGTTTAAGGTTTTCTTCATGTTAAAGTCTGTATCTTCGCGGGGCTTGTATACATTTGATCATAGATTGAATGGCTGATTAGCAGGCAAATAGTCAAATGATTTCATGGATTTAGTTCAAAATATTTCTTCCGGCTCAAAGATTCCGGACTACTGATCACGAACTATATGGCAATTTCTAAAACATCTGCTCAGTATGACCGGATTATGGCCGGATGCAAAGATATCTTTATTAAGAAAATGAAGGATTATGGAACTGCATGGCGGATTTTAAGGGTCAGTTCTATTACTGACCAGATATATATCAAGGCCCAAAGAATACGTAGTATTGAAGAGAAAGGGAAGCAGAAGAGTGGAAGATGGGGTCGATTCTGAATTTATCGGAATTATAAATTATTGTGTTATTGCACTCATTCAACTGGAAATGGGAAATGATGCTAATCTGGAAATGCCTGAGGCGGAAGTGTTTAGTCATTTTGAGCAGCATAGTGTCGAAGCGAAAAGACTGATGGAAGATAAAAACCATGATTATGGAGAAGCCTGGCGGGGAATGAGAACAAGTTCCATGACCGATCTGATTCTTATGAAGTTGATGCGTATCAAACAGATTGAGGATAATAAAGGTAGCAACCTTAATCAGCGAAGGTGTTGCAGCAAATTATTATGATATGATCAATTATGCAGCCTTTGCATTAATTAAAAGCAGGAGGAAGGAAGCAGCTGAATTCTTTAAATACTTATTACTGATTAGTTCCTGCTTCTCAATGTACCAACATCAAATTTAGAATCATTTACTATATGAAAATTATTGCAAACATCTCAAGACTTCTCGTTGGAGTTTTATTTATTATCTCGGGTTTCATAAAAGCGAATGATCCCCTTGGCTTTTCCTATAAACTTGATGAATATTTCAGGTATTTCATATGCCATGGTTAAGTTTTGCTTCACTTTTCTTGGCCGTTGTAATTTGTGCATTTGAAATTGGATTAGGAGTAGCCATGATCATTGGCGCAAAGATGGTTCATACAGCATGGTCATCATTGATCATGATTGTATTTTTTACTTTTCTTACTTTTTATTCATGGAAATTTGATGTAGTAAAAGACTGTGGATGTTTCGGCGATGCATTGCATCTTACACCTTATCAATCTTTCATGAAGGATGTTGTTCTGCTCATGTTGCTTTTCTTGTTATATTTCATCAAAACGAAAACAAATCTCTCCATTATTTGGCGAATAAAATCTTCTACCTACTTTGCTTACGCTGGCTTTTTGGCTTCTGTTCTTTTCTCTATGCTATTGCATCCGACATCTTCCGGTAATTGATTTCAGACCTTATGCCGTTGGGAAAAATATTCCTGAAGGAATGAAACTTCCTCCCGGTGCCGTAACCGACAGTGTGGTTATGATGTTTATTTATGAAAAGGATGGTAAGCAGATGGAATTGGATATGGAAGGAATTAAATCTGTAGACGAAACCTATAAATTTATTGATCAGAAAAGATAAGGTGATCAGAGAAGGAGACAAGCCACCCATTCATGATTTTTCCATTGTGACCGCAGACGGAACCGATTTTACTTCGGATGTTTTAAATCAGGATGAGGTCTTTTTATTGGTCGCATATGATATCAATGCTTCAGATTCAAAAGTTCAAAAGGTAAATGACTTTGTCGCTTTATGTCAGAAAAATGGTACTGAGTTTATTGGCTTGACTTCCAGTGTTGCAGGAGAGGTGGAGAAGTTCCGTCATGATCATAACTCAACGTTTGATTATTATTTCATGTGATGCAACTACATTGAAAACAATGGTACGTTCAAATCCCGGGCTCATGTTGCTTAAAAAAGGAACAGTTGTAGCCATGTGGCATCAAAATGATTTTCCGTCATTTGATGAAGTGAAAACTGCGTTATCTGGATAAGAAATAAAAATAAGCACGATTTGCACGAGGCGTTTATTCACCCCGCTCTTCAATTAAGTTCTCAAAATAGTTCCAAACCGGATCATCCGGTGGTCTTAGCTGTGAGTTTGATCATCTTCCTTTTTTATTGGATGAAAAAACTCTGTTGTTCTGCTGTGAAGATGTATTGATGCGTCTTCATTCGACCTTTCAAAACCATATTTAAAATCACCCTTGATAGGACAACCCATGGAAGCCAGTTGGACTCTGTATTTGATGATGGCGGCCGGTCAGCGGATTGATCTCCAAGAGGTAATAATTGTCTGATTTTGCAAGTACTTTATAGTCGAGCCAGCATCGTTGTGACCCTTTTATTTCTTTTTCGTATGCTTTGCTTTTATTTCTTACCTGATCCTTTTTCAGGAAATGAATAAGTGTTCCCGAATCCGCAAGGAGGTTTGTTTTTAACGACAGCCCAGTACGTTTTTTTTACTTTCTTTTCCCTGAATAATTCATTCAGTCGAGTGAGTGCTTTGCTCGTTCGTGCAAAAAGTACAACTCCGCTTACCGGCCGATCAATACGATGAACAACACCCAGGAAAACACCTCCCGGGTTTCTGATATTTTTCTTTAATGTATTCTTTGACAATTTCATGCTAAAGTTTGATCACCGGTTTTGTCACCTTGAACAATATCACCGGATCGCTTATTTACTGCAATGATATGGTTGTCTTCGTATAGAATTTCTAAGGGTCATCTATTAAATGATTGTTTAATTATACAGTCGCTGATTGTTTATTTCTGAAAGATACTCAGCAATTTTACAGCCAAAGAGAATGACTGGCACTTTTTAATTGATCTGAAGATAAAATTTAGTATTGTTCTTTTTCATTGGGAAAGTTCCGACTCTTCACATCGGCTATATATTTTTCAGTGGCAGACTTTAATATCTTCATAGAGATTCAAATAGCGACGTAAAAAGCGTGGATGAAATTCATGTGTGATTCCAACCATATCATGGAATACGAGCACTTGCCCGTCGACACCATTTCCTGCTCCTATTCCGATTACAGGAATTTTGATTTCGTTTGCAACCTGCTCTGCCAAGTTGTGCAGGAATTTTTTCAAGTACGAGGGCAAAACAACCAATTTCTGACAAGAGATGAGCATCTTCAATCAGTCTTTGTGCTTCAGATTTTTCTTTTGCCCGTACAACATATGTTCCGAATTTATAGATTGATTGAGGAGTGAGGCCAAGGTGTCCCATAACAGGAATGCCGGCCGATAAGAATACGTTCAATAGAATCTTTTATTTCAATGCCTCCTTCCATTTTTACGGCATGGGCACCTGATTCTTTCATGATCCGGATCGATGAATTAAGTGCCTCTTTTGAATTACCCTGATAACTTCCGAATGGCAGGTCGACTACCACAAGTGCACGTTTGATTGCCCGGATTACAGATGAGGCATGATAGATCATTTGATCCAGAGTGATAGGCAGAGTCGTTTCATGTCCGGCCATCACGTTTGAGGCAGAATCTCCAACTAGCAATACATCAATTCCTGCATCGTCAAGTATGCGTGCGATTGAATAATCGTACGCCGTGAGCATGCTGATTTTTTCACCACGTTTCTTCATTTCCTGAAGAGTATGCGTGGTAATTTTTTTGTCTTCCGATTTTGCTGTTGACATATTATTGCTGGGAATTTGCAGATAGGCTAAGTTGTAATAAGACGTGATTTAAATATTATTCCGGATGTTTCACGGGTTCGGTTAAATCGTATCGGTTTTTGTGCTTTTTGATTTTGACTTCTTTTATCTTCTTAAAATCTTTAATGAATCTCTCAACAATCTATTTTCCTTCTGAAGTTGTGAAGTTCCTCCATAAGAATGATTGCTGAGTCTGCCGGAGTTGAAAGTCCTTGGTTTTGGATGACACCGGAATTCGTCATATTTCATCGTTATTGGATTCGAACCTAGACTGAAATCTGATCAACAGTGAACTTGCAAGAAGGGCCTGCACTAATTCCTATATTTCCGGTTTTGTAGGCAAATTCAGTAAATGAGAAAATGTAATTTTGGTTAATATAAATATCGTAATTGCGGTTTGAAGATACGTATTTGAAAAAAGTTTGTTTGATTTTTCCCATTAAGAAATTGTGAATCTACCCAGCCATTTGTTTTAATATTACCGGTCAACAATCTGAAGTTAACACCTACCAATTGTTTGAGACGGTACTGCTTCATGGCATTAATCTCAAATACAAATGCACCACTTCCATCAGATTGTGCCATGAATATCAGTCCGGCTCCTGATTCAGGCCCTTCGGTTGAGGTCACAGTAATGGAGGCATTCAATTTCAAAGGCGCTTTCTGTATTTTCCCATTTTGGAAAAACGGAATAAGCTGATTTTGAATTCTTTCTTTGCAGAATATATTTTCCTTCCTGAATTAAAAATAGATTGTCGGCATTTGACATTATTTTCCAGATTCCATTATCTCAGTCAAAAGAATCAGAGAAAATCACTCTTTGTGAAGGTTTCAGAAATCAACTGTCCGTTGACAGGAATTCCTGTCCAACAAATAAAGAAAATCAATATATAGCCTATACTGGTCATATTTTTGTCATTTCAAATCACATTCGCAATCAAATCTACAAATTCCTGTGAAGTTGCATGAAAAAATATAGATTTGCAGCGATGAAAAAATTTATTCTGTTCTTGGCGTTATTTCTTACTTGTTTACTTCTTGTAAGACGGACTTTGATCTAAATGCACCTTACAAGGAGACTATGGTTATTTATGGTTTATTGAATGCTTGAACGATAGTGTTCAATATATACGGATCAGCAAAGGTTTTCTTGGCGAAGGAAATGCCTTAATAATGGCTCAACAACCTGATTCGATTAATTATGCAGATGTGCTCGAAGTAACCTCGAAAGAAGTAGTGAATGGAAATGTTCAGTAAACTTTTTTGCTTGAGAGGGTCGATAGTATACCAAAGGATGAAGGGCTTTTTGCATAGTCCATATCAGGTTTACTATCGTCTGACGAATCACCCTCTGAACAGTGCAAGTATGTACAATATTGTAGTGAAGAACACCGAAACCGGAAATACAGCAACTTCACTTACGCGTATAGTGACTATAGGGAATGTGATCAATCCCAGTAGTTCCGATGCAGATTTCTCAGCACCTGCTCAGTTCTCAGTCAAGTTCCTCCCGGGTTTGAATGGTAGAATTTATGGGATGGTAATACGTTTTCATTATACCGAGACAGATAGTGCAGGGTCACTTTCTTACATAGTGTAGATTGGAATTTTTCTGACCAGTACACCACCACCAGTGCTGAGATCGCATTTCCCTATTACCGACCGGATTTTTTTGTTGTATTAGGCAGCAATATTCCTGTTAAAAGCGGAGTTACCAGAACGTTGGATAATCTTCCAAGCGGGTATAAGGCAGTTGAGTTCAGAATGATTGCCGGATCAGAAGATTTGTATACTTATCAGCAATTGAATTCTCCTTCCAATACAAGCTTACAGGATCCCCCGCTTTTTACTACAGTTGAAAATGGAGTAGGTCTTTTTACCAGCCGCCTAATATGGAGTGAATTCAGGAATATGAATCAGCGAACGTCAGGATTCCTGCAGGAAGACCATGCACCAAGAGACCTCATTTTCAATTTTAGAAGTGCCTCTTTGTCATTGGAATTTATTGATATTTCTAAGTTTTTGTCATTACTGCCAAATTTTCTCAATTGCCCGTCTTGGCATAATGATTGACCTTTTGTGGTCAATAAATAGATAAATCACCTCAAAAACACATAAAAATGAGAAAAGTAATAGGTATTGACCTGGGAACCACAAATTCATGCGTTGCCGTTATGGAAGGAAATGAGCCTGTTGTTATTCCAAATAGTGAAGGACGTCGAACAACACCTTCAATTGTTGCTTTTATAGAGAATGGCGAACGAAAAGTAGGTGATCCTGCTAAACGACAGGCGATCACCAATCCTAAGAACACTATTTTTTCCATTAAACGATTCATGGGAGAGACCTACGATAAGGTACGCAAAAAGAAATTGGCAGAGTACCTTATGAAGTAGTGAAAGGCGATAACAATACACCACGAGTAAAAATTGGTGATCGTCTGTACACTCCACAGGAAATCTCTGCAATGATTCTTCAGAAAATGAAAAAAACTGCTGAAGATTATTTAGGATATGAAGTATCAGAAGCGGTTATTACTGTTCCTGCATATTTTAACGATCAGTCAACGTCAGGCAACAAAAGAAGCAGGTGAAATTGCAGGCTTGAAAGTTTTACGAATCATCAACGAACCAACAGCAGCATCACTGGCTTATGGTCTGGATAAGAAGAACAAAGACGAAAAAATTGCTGTATTTGATTTAGGTGGAGGTACATTTGATATTTCCATTCTTGAATTAGGTGATGGAGTATTTGAAGTGAAATCTACCAATGGTGATACACATCTGGGTGGTGATGATTTTGACCAGGAAATTATTGACTGGCTTGCTGATGAATTTCAAGAAGGACGAAGGAATTGATTTACGTAGAGATCCAATGGCTCTGCAACGTTTGAAAGAAGCAGCCGAAAAAGCAAAGATTGAATTATCGAGTTCTACTCAAACTGAAATTAACCTGCCTTATATCATGCCGGTTGATGGAATTCCAAAACACCTTGTAAAAACACTTACGCGTGCCAAATTTGAGCAATTGCCGATGATCTAATTCAACGAACATTGGCGCCATGTAAAAAAGCTCTTGCCGATGCAGGAATAAATCCTTCAGAAATCGATGAAGTAATTTTAGTTGGTGGATCAACTCGTATTCCGGCTATTCAACAATTGGTAGAAAAATATTTCGGTAAAGCCGCTCATAAAGGGTGTGAATCCTGATGAAGTGGTTGCTATAGGAGCTGCTATTCAAGGTGCAGTTCTAACCGGTGAAGTAAAAGATGTGTTGTTGCTGGATGTAACACCTCTCTCATTGGGTATTGAAACAATGGGTGGTGTGATGACAAAATTGATTGAGTCCAATACAACTATTCCTACTAAGAAAAGTGAGGTATTCTCTACAGCTTCCGACAATCAGCCTTCGGTTGAAATTCATGTCTTGCAGGGAGAACGACCAATGGCAAAAGATAACAGGACAATCGGTACGTTTCCACCTTGATGGTATTCCACCTTCACCACGCGGAATTCCTCAGATTGAAGTTACTTTCGATATCGATGCGAATGGAATTTTGCATGTAACTGCCAAAGATAAAGCAACAGGAAAATCTCAAAATATCCGTATCGAAGCTTCATCCGGTTTGACATGAGGCAGAGATTAAAAAAATGAAAGAGGAAGCTGAAGCCAATGCCGAATCAGACCGTAAAGCAAAAGAAGAAACTGAAAAAGTGAATCAGGCAGATACTTTGATTTTCCAATCTGAAAAACAGCTTACAGAATATGGTGATAAGATTTCAGCCGATAAAAAAGAGGTTATCCAAAAAGCACTTTCCGAATTCAAAGATGCTCATAAGGATCGCAATATCGCTGCCATTGACTACAGCTCTTAGCAAGTTTGAATGCTGCATGGCAAGCAGCATCAGAAGAGATGTACAAGGCCACACAACAGGCGGAAGGTCCGTCTGCGGATGGAGGAGCTGCTCCGGGACAGGAAAACAAAGGTGATGCGGAAGTGACTGATGTTGATTTTGAAGAAGTGAAGGATGAGAAGAAATAATTTCGGAATTCACTCGTAATAAGATAAGGAGCCTGTAAAACAGGCTCCTTTTTTTATGCATAATAATTTCAAATTACAAAATCCTTCGTGTTTTCTTTGCGGTTTTTCTTGGAATGAGTTTTTTTGGTTTTGCTCCTACGAAGTTTTCTCTTCAAGATACTTACTGTTTTCAGAATCGCATCTTCAAAGAGAGAAGAAGAGGATTTTGCGAAATGGTTTTTTCCTCCTTCGTAGAGGTTGATTTCACAGAATATTTTGTCGGTCCGCACAGTGCTCTCATGCTGGAGTGTCACCTGAGCACGAACGATCTGATCATTCAGTTGTGAAATTTTTTCAACCTTTTCGGTGGTAAAGGCCCGCATAGAAGGGCTGGCTTTAAACCCGGGTGTTTCGATGATAACTTTCATAATGGACTGTTATTTTTAGGGAATTATTTTGGGTAGAAAATATTCATTTTGACAGAAAGAGGAAGCAAGAATCTATTTCGATTTCCAACGCTCCAGTTTTGGGATCCTTTTTGTAAAGAGCGAAGCAAGGAAGCCGGGGAAGCCAAATTCTTTTAATTTGCCTTTGACAAGCGACTGCATTTGATCCACGGTCATCTCGGAATTAATAAATTTCCCTTCACGGAAACAAAGTGAGCAATAGAGCATGCTTTTTGTCCCGTCAGCATTTGTTCCGCCCTTATTTTTATCTTTCTTCAAAGGCATTCCACAGCTTTGACAATTAGTATTTTCTTTTTTCATGTCTGTCTATTGTTTTTAATTAAAAGTATTAAATTACTATTAGTTATTCTTTAATGGCCTTTTTTTAATCATTCCTCCTTTGGTATCCTTGATACTGCTCATAACAACAAAGGCGTTCGGATCGATTCTTTCAATGTGGGCATTGAGTTTGCTAATTTCCAAACGGGTAATTACTGTAAAAATAATATCAATTTCATTGGAATGACCATGCTTGCCAAACCCTCGTTTTCCATTATATACGGTGACGCCTCGTCCAAGCTTATGAATAATCATTTCTCTTATTTCATCACTGTGTGTGGAGATAATGGTAAATGCTGTGTATTCTTCAATTCCTTCAATAACGAAGTCTACTGTTTTTGAAGCTGCGAGATAGGTTATTATTGAATACAATGCCGTTTCCAGAGAAAGTAAATAAGCAGCTGCAGAGAAGATGATCACATTGATACCAAGAATTACATCACCAAATGTTATTCCTGAGCGCCGGGAAAGAGAAATTGCGAGAATTTCTGTGCCGTCAATTACATTCCCGCCTCTAACCGATAATCCAATTCCTGCTCCAAGGAAAAAACCGCCGAATACAGCTACCAGTAATTTGTCATTTGTGATTTCCGGAAATGGAACGAATGCCGTGCAGAGAGCCAAGCCGGTGATTGCAAGCATTGTTTTGATTGCAAATTGACTGCCGATCATTCTATAGCCCAATAAGACAAATGGAAGATTAATCAGTATGAGTAACAGCGCAAAGGGGAATGAGAATAGTTCAGCTATCAACAGGGAAATTCCTGTCGCACCACCATCAATAAATTTATTGGGGAGGAGAAAACCTTTCAAGCCGAATGCAGCTGATGTGATTCCGGTCAATACCAGTAAAATGTCTTTCACCGCATTAGATGCCATCAATTTTAACTCGCGGAACCCTTTGGCTAGTTCAAATGAAGAATAGTCTTCAATGGGTTGACCTTGTTTGGCTGTGTTGCGTAGAACAGTTTGAACTATAATGTTTTTCCAAAATAAATTCATGAAATAAATAATAATTTAATTGTGTGTGCTTTTTAACAATGCATGAAGGGAAAAAAACCATGAAGGTGAATTCAAAGTAGTATTAGATTTTGATGATTTTTATATGTTGATATGATAAAGGAGTTTCAACACTAATTATATATATACCTGAAGGGAGTGAATTGGTTGATAGGGTTATTTGATGAATTTGAGATTTTACTTTCTCATAGATTCTTCCCTGAAGGTCAGCGATGGTGATTGCTAATTCTCGTTCATCCTCATTCAGAATTGTAAATTGTTTAGTAGCAGGATTAGGAAAAATATTTATTGTATTCGATAAAAAGGGGAATACATCATCCTCTGTTGATGTATAAAGCTGGCAGGAGGAGGGGTATGGATTCAATTCAAGGGGGAGTCCTGCCTGCAGGATTTGTCCAACAAGACCGCTATAATGCCTGGAATACCGTGTGCACCTGAACACACTATTTCCTGTCGGGATTGCACCTTGATTTACAGGGCCCATTGAATTTACAGGATTGATGTAATTCCATACCGTGTTTCCAATAGTGTCGATCTCAAAAAAATTTCCTGAGGAACCTACGCAAATCAGGGTGTTTCCATTTTCTAATCGTTGAGCTCCTGAAATATTGGAGGAGTAAAATGCAGCAGGTGGATTACCTGCATATTGCCATAATAAGGAGTCCGGTCCAAAGGGCAAAATTCCATTCAGGAGGTACGTACCGGCTGAATCGAGCGGTGGTTCTAAAACATCAACGGAAGAAGAATTTCCCCCCGGCCGATTTATCCCATTATTAAAAACCATAATTTTTCCTTCATCATGCAATCCGGGTTCAATCCAGTGGGCATCGTGTTGACCCCAGAATTTCTGGTTTGCCGGGGTGCCTCTGTTGTATGCTCCTGGATTTCCCCAACGATAGAGCAAGTCCCCACCTTTCCCTGAGTTTCCTCCATTATGACCGGCAGCTTCAGCTGTAGTAGTGCTATGGTCAATTACCCAAATTTCCTGAAAGTTGTGAATGCTGAGCAGAATCTGATCAAGTAATGGATTGTAATCAATGGAATTTGTATGCATCCAATCCTGGTTGTTTGAATTGCTAAAGTTTATATTGATCAGTTCCGGGTTATCCTGTACAACTCCAAAATTTGCTTTTGAAGAATCATAATCCTGAATCAGATGATCCCAGCTATGCCATTCCCAAATAATGTTAAAGCTTGAAGAGCCAGTTGGCTCAATTTCTACAACCTGATCGGGCCATAAGTTGGCATTAAGAAGAGCAGGGTTTCTTCCGGCGGTAATTGCCTCTGCACTTGATTTGTATTCCCATGCAATCATCAGGATGTTTCCATTAGGAAGAAATTCCACATCGTGGTGCTGGTGATGAGAATTATCGGAGTAATTGGTTGACCAAATCACATTTCCGGAAAAATCAAAAAGTTCGAGTCGGCCTCCACTTCCTCCGCCACTTGCGAAGACTGAATTGGAAATGTGAGCAGTGCGAAGCAAATTTCCATTGGGAAGCAAATAAGCTGACAATCCCGGTGGATATGAACTTTGCCAGGTGTTTACAGTGTTCCCACAGTTATCAATAAGGTATGTTTTATTGAATGTATTGGGAGCAAACAAGGTATAACCATCAAATGAATTTATATCATTCAATAATAATCCAACAGTGGGCGTTTGTGCAGGGGCACTGAAAATTATAGCGATAAAAATTATTATACAGTCAAGAGTTTTTTTTATTTGCAAATTTTCGTTTTTCATTTAGATTCTAATGAGTTGCTTAAGTTAAACAAATATTTTCACCAGGAGAAGGTTTTAGATTGTTGTATTTTATTACATTGAACATAGAGATTATTCATGATGAAAAATAAAATCTCGTAACAGAAGTTCGATTCCTGCCCTGTCATTACATATCATAGAATAATTGATTCATTTAAGCACAGTTTCCACTTCTTTTACTTCGTAATTTCAACTCTCCCTCAGAAGATATTCTTCAGGGGATATTTGAATTGGAAATCAAGAGCTACTTTTTGTATTAAGCCTTTGAATATATTTTTAGCTGTAACTGTACAAATTTGCAATAAAAGCAACCCCAAAGCCCCGTTTTATGTCTGTTTTAAAGGAGCTAGAAGTTATTTTTAGAATTCATCTTTGCCATTAGAGTGATTTTCATTTAATTGTAATCTTCCAGCATTGCTTTTTATCAGGGTATTTTTCTTAATTTTGCGTTCCAAACTAAAAACCTTGAGGCATGAAAAAATTACTACTTGTATTTTCTTTGTTTTTGATTAACCTGGCAGTGAGTGCGCAGGGAACATGGGTGAGCCAGGCAACTGGATTTACACCGATATCATCAGGCGTTCGTTATATAAGCCCTGTAGATACCAGTGTTTTATGGATTTGTGCATACGATGGTGCAGATACATCTGTAAAGCGCCACGACTTCTCAAGGACTATCGATGGTGGATTAAATTGGATAGCAGGTACTGCACCCGCTCCTTCGACCTTTGACTGGTGCATGATTTATGGCCTTAATGCAGATACAGCGTGGTCACTATTTTATGACGCAGCTGCAGTTCATGGTGGTGGAATCTGGAAGACTACAGATGGAGGAGCCAATTGGACTCAACAGGACTCCGGTTTGATCTATAGCAATGCCGATGCTTTCCCTAATAGTGTTCATTTCTGGGATGCAAATAATGGTGTGCTTTTAGGCGATCCGAATACTGCTGATTACGAAATTTATACTACCACTGACGGTGGAGACAACTGGGTACGTGTTCCATTGGCAAACGTTCCACTATCATTGAACAATGAAGCAGGAATTGTTGGCCATTATTGTGTGGAGGGGGATACAATATGGTTTGATACCAACAAAGGACGCGTATTTCGTTCCGTTGACAGAGGTTTGAATTGGACTGTTTCCAGTACCGGAATAATTGTTCCTGTCAATGGAGCAATCGATTTATGCTTCTATGATAATATGAACGGTTTTGTCCGCTTGTATAACAATACAACCGGAGTTAACACCGTGAAGCATACAGCTGATGGAGGAGATACATGGACTGCAACTACAATTACCGGAACTATGTTTGGCTCTGACCTGAAGTATGTTCCCGGAACAACTTCGCGTATAATGAGCACAGGAGCGGCTACCGGATTTTCAGGTTCTTCTTACAGTGATGATGGAGGAGTTACCTGGAATACAATAGAGACACTTGATCAGCGGACCGCTTTAGGCGTTGTTGATTCACTTCATATGTGGACAGGTGGATTTACTACCAGCCCTACTTCAGATGGAATTTACAGGTTCGAATATCTCGCACCGGTTTTATGCAGTGACCTCTCTGTGAGCCCTGGTATTGCCGTTGGTTCTGACTCTTTGATTTGTTCAGGTGATACACTTACCGTTACATCAACAGGTGTTGGATCTCCTTCTGTAGGCGATTTCTTTGGTGTGAGCTGGGTGATTTCTTCAGCAGATATCACAGGTAGTGTGAATCCAATTCTGGAACCCAGCTATATTACTTCCTACAATATCACTTCACCTGCTACCGCTACCAGCATCCGCCGTCTCATCAATGATGGCGCCCTGATTGGTACAGGTGTTCCTTATGGCGTTTATTATTGGACTCCGGTTGTTTTTGGAAATGCAACTGCTGCTGTTACGCCAACAGTTTTTCTTGACGACGTTGTTCTTGATGCCAATTGCACGTTTACAGGAAATTCTGTGATGGCGGATATTGCAGCACCAGGAGATTCACGTTGTAGCACAGTTGGAATATCGAAAGTTGAAGGTGTAAAACTGGCTGTTTATGCATACCAGGAGAATGAAAGCACGATCAAATTACATATCAACTCAGCAACTCAAAGCAGTACTTCGCTTGAGATGTATGATATGACAGGCCGTCAGGTTTACTCCGGAAATATCCATCTGACTAAAGGAACAAATATCGAGTACATTCAGGTTGGTCAACTGCGTGCAGGGACTTATATGATCAAAGCCGTTTCAAACGGAACACAAAGCATTACAAAACTTGTGGTTGTATTCTAATTGAAAACAATATATTTAATAGAGAAGGCCGTTATATTTTTATGACGGCCTTTTTTATTTTCAATTTCCAGATTATTTGGGTTACATTTAAGGTGATCAATACAGGAATAGCAGCTGCTAAAGTTTAGTAAAGGAACGTTGGAATAATTAAGTGTGTCACGAAAACGGGTTCAGGTTTTTCAGATTGGAATGAATAGTCTTTGATGACTGGGAATTATCAAGGCATCAGTAAATCCACTTTTCGGTTTTTTCTATTCTTATAAATAGAATGCAGGAGAACGGTTATTAAAATAATAGCTGCCCCGTAGTAGAATCCGCTGTTCAGTATTTTGCCTTCTCCCGCAAAAAGTACAGCCAGGATTATTCCGTACACCGGTTCAAGATTCAATGCCAGTCCCATCGTGAAAGCTGATACATGCCTCAATGCCTGTAGTGAAAGTATCCAGGTTAGCACAGTGCAAACCAGGGACAGAATCATGAGGTAGATGAGATCGGGTGAATCCGGTATATATTTAGTTGTGGGTTGAATATAAAAGTAGAGAGGAAGAAGTAATGTCAGGAAGAGCCATCCGCTTCCAAGCTCAATAAATGTGATCGTGAGAGATTCGTATTTCGATGCGATTCTCCTGTTGAGTACCGAGAATGTAGCGCTCAGAAGTGCACTCACCACACCGACAATAATTCCCATCGAAGCGGAGGTATCAGAATGATAAATTGTTGCAATTCCTGCCAAAGCACACAGACTGAAAAGAATTTCGGTGTAGTCAAAGCGTGTTCGATTGACCAGTGGCTCTATGATTGAAGCAAAAAGTGCTATGGAAGAAAGACAAATCATGGCAACACTGATGCTTGACAATTTAATAGAACCATAAAAAGCAAGCCAGTGCAACATGACGACTATACCGATGCCACTGATTCGGGCCAGTTCTTTTCCTTTCAGTTTAGGGATTTTTTTATTTGCGGCGAGGATAATGCCTATGGCGACCGAACTGATCAGCATCCGGTACCAAACCAGCATGCCCTCATTGAGATCAATCAGTTTTCCAAGTAATCCTGTAAAGCCCCACAGGAATATTGCAGCATGCATTTTATAATATGCTGATTTCATATTTCTATGGAATTATGGGACATTACAGATGGACGCATTAAAAGTTTGACAGGATATGAATAAAAATTTGATTTTTCGTCTTCAATTATGATTTAAGAAATTCCTGCAAATGTGACCAGACTTCCACGACGGGTAATCCCATCACATTAAAATAGCTGCCATCGATACGTTGAATTATCGGAATATGTTTTTTGCCATCCATGGCCAGTGTTCTCCGAAAATAATCCGGCTGTCCGATTGAATTGATAAATTCAAGTTCCTCAGGGGAGCAAGGATTCATGCTTTCAGGTAAGCATTCCTGTGCTCCGTAGGCCCCAGCTTTGTCAAAGGGTTTATAGTGCGCGATATATTCCAGAATTTCCGAATCGCTCAGGTGGTTAAAGTGAACGATTGTTTCCACACTGAAACAGTCGCGTTTTGATGGATTGCTTATACAAACTCCTGTGAATACCTGGTGGTCCCGGCCAGCCAGGCTCTTTATCATTTCAAAAGCGTGTTTTTCATTTTCAGGTTTGTTCAGAATTCGGTCATCCAAACAGACAATGGTATCTGCTGTTATCAACAAATCTGTATCGGTGAGCACGCTATTGAATGCATTCGCTTTTAGCTCTGCTAAATGAGTGGCTACATCGCCCTTTTTGAGTTGCGGAGGAGGTATTTCTGGGGTTTCCTTTACAATAACATCGACTTTCCAGCCAAGGCCTTCAAGGAGTTGTCTTCTTCTTGGAGATGCAGAACCTAAGATTAAATGTCTGGAGGAGAGGTCCATTCTTTTGATGGGATTCAGGGTTGTTGGAAAATGCAATGTGGACTTGCGAAGAACCGGATCATCTCAGAAAATAATAGTACAGCGGAATCATGGTCAGGATTCCCGCAACCATAATTACTTTTGTAAATAGTCCTGCATAGAAATAATCTTTTTTTTGTTCTGCCATATTGATCAGCGCGAACAACGCGATGAACGGAACGGCAAATGTGCTGGCCATCATCCAAAAGTTAAACACCGGATTTTGATAAAAGTAGTGATACAATATATACACCAACACGGTCAAATTAAGAATTATCAAAAAATAAACAACTTTTTTAGATTTTGATATTCCTAATCTTACCGGCAATGTTTTGCATTGAGTAAGTTCATCACCATCGACATCTTCCATATCTTTAATAATCTCACGCAACAAAGTGATTGAAAAGGCAAGGCCTGAATAGAGCAGAAGATAAATAAAATTTCTATAAAACTCGGGTTCGAACAGTCCAACAATCAGTAATGACAAGGAGCTTAGAAAAGCAATAAGAATATTACCGGACAGGAATTTCTTTTTGTAGTAGGAGGCATACATCCAAAGAGAAACAGCAGTGAAAAGGTGGATGGAACCCATTAGCAATTTGTCAATTTTCCAGGCAAGGTAAAAACCCATTGCGATTCCAAAAGCGCTGAGTACAATAAAAATCTTTTTTGCCATTGATTCGGAAATTAATTTTCCGATCGAGTTTTTTCCTGGTTTATTGATTTTATCAGTTTCAATATCATACAGATCATTCACAATGTAACCGGCTGCAGCGATTATCAGAGTGGAAATAACCAACAAGCTAAAATCGATGCGTGAAAGATGCGCAGGAAATTCTCCGGTGATAACGGATTCAGTTTCAAAAGCGGGTAAAATGAGGAAATAGCGTACTAGAAATTGAGAAAGTGCAATTATCAGCAGATTAGGAAACCTGATTAGTTTGAAAATAGCTTTGATCATAAGCTGGTATTACGGATTGAATACGGCCATTTATTTTGGAGGCGCATGACCTGTTCAATCACTTCTCTTGCACATCCATCGCCTCCTTTTAAGGTGGAAATATAATGGCTGACTAATTTTATTTCGGGAGCTGCATCGGAAGGGCAGCAGGCAACACCACAAATTTTCATTACTTCATAATCGGGTAGGTCATCACCCATATATAAGATGTTCTCGGGCTTTAGTCCGAATTCATCTATTATTTCTTCCAGTTTTTCTTTTTTGTTTTCTACACCGAGATAGATATTCTTTAATCCAAGGTCACTGAGTCTTTTTCTTACACTCTCTGATTTTCCTCCTGATATTATGAAAACCTGAAACCCGGCAAGCACGGCTTCTTTAAGTGCATATCCATCCTTGATATTCATGATGCGATGAAGTTCTCCCTGCATGACGAGTAAGGAGCCGTTGGTTAATACACCGTCGACATCAAAGATGAAGGATGTAACCGTATGAAGTTTTTGTTTAAAATTCTCAGGCATAAGAAACAGACTAAAATAAAATTATAAGCGGGGGCCATCATGGTCCCGAATACTTTGTGTAATGATTTCGTATATTTTCCGGGTTTGTGCATTGTTCTTCAGCAAGCTGAGATGATTTTCTATCGTGCTGGTATCTCCCCGTCGGGCCGGGCCTGTTTGCATGTCATGTGGCGGGCTTTTCTGAACTTTTGCAGCTGTTTCAATCACCAGTTGGCGCAATAAATCAAAGGATATTCCTTTTTGGCCAAGCAATTCTTCAGCGATTGTAAAAAGATGATTGCTGAAGTTGTTTGCAAACACCGCTGCAAGATGAATGGTTTGGCGTTGCTCAAAGTTCACCCAATGGATATTATCACTGATTGATTTTGCCAAAGCAAGTAAAGTCTTTTTCGCTTTTGGAGAATTGCCTTCCAGACATAAAGGGACCCTGGAAAAATTAATTTTACGACTTAAAGAGAAGGATTGAACAGGATAGAATACTCCGAAATGTTCAATTGTCTTCGAGAATACCTTGATATCTATGGATCCGGAAGTATGAAGTACGAGTCCAGTTCCTGAAGGAATATATTTTATGTATTCTGAAATGGCTTCATCCCGAAGCGCAATGATATATACGTCTGCTTTTTTGGCTATGCTTTCAGGGTCAATAGTGTGCTTGCAGGATAATTTTTTGGCAAGCGAATGGCATTTTTTTCGGTTCTGCCCACTACTTGTACGATTTGGTGTCCGGTTTTCTTTAGAGCCGGACCGAGATGCATTGCCAGATTTCCAGAACCAATCAATACTATTTTCATGATGAGCCGGATGGAGTGGAAGAAGTTCTTTGCTTAATTCTTTTTCGAATGGAAATTAAAATCCCAATGATCATTAGTAGGCAACCCATCCAGAGAATATTTATTCCCGGGAAAATGATGGCCTTCATGATCACAAAGTTTCTTTTATTTGATTTCCTTTCCTGCAGTGATAATTCAATTTTACCAGTTGCAGGATCAATTTTATCGAAACTTATTTTCAATCCCAGGTCGGGAATCTGGGCATCGGAACTATAGATACTGAAGTCGTGGATAATGAATACAGGTTCAGCAGAGTATTTTTTATTATTCACATCAACAATGCGCAAGGTAGCTCCAACAGCAATATCAGCAGGTCCCAGGTGCATGATTTCCGTATTAATGTCCCGGTTAAGTCCTTCGAGAATGATGAAACTG
Organism: uncultured Bacteroidota bacterium; assembly: GCA_963775555.1. Lineage (GTDB taxonomy): Bacteria > Bacteroidota > Bacteroidia > AKYH767-A > 2013-40CM-41-45 > QQVM01. The sequence goes on from CAVZJJ010000004.1 coordinate 791,556, forward strand.
TTACTGGCATCGATAGTATCACCAACGGCAACCTGGAATGTTTTAGGTTCAAGATAGTCATCGCTTCCTTGTTCTCCTGTGGACTTATCGATTTCAGCATAGGTAATGTGAGTATAAATATCCTTGTCAAAGAATCGTTTTGTGGCAGGTTCCGCCACATTTCCCATTCTTTGGTTTAATTGTATGAATGGCTTCAGCTCAAAGGATTTTTCCTTTAGTCCTGTTTTCTCATTGACTTTGAAATATTCTATAGTATAAAATATATTAACTCCTTTTTGTTCTTTAAGTGTATAGGTTACAAAATAATCTCCCATGGGCAAGGTGTCCACTTTCTGCTCAATGAGAATATTTTCTTTGTTTGAAAAATTTTCTCCTAGATCGATGTTTTTTATATTTCTGGAAATAATTTCTTTTTTTGAATTCGATATCAGTGATCCCAGAAGAATCAGGGCGATGCCAATGTGTGCAATGGAGGCTCCTGATTTACTCATTTTTCCTTTTGTAACACGGAAGAGATAATCAAGATTAGCCAGAACTGCAAAGATTGAAGCAAAGAGTAAGACGTAGTAAGGGACAGGGTATTGCTTAAGGATGAAAATAGAACCAAGAGTTAAAAAGAGGGCAATCAGCAAAGAGGGAAGGATTTTTTTTCCTACTTGTTTCCAATCTGATTGCTTATACCGAAAGAACTGACCAAGAGCAATCAACAGGCAAATCATGATTGCTACAGGTACCTGCCAGCGGTTGTAATGTTCAATGGCGTCCGCAGGGGGTGCCAGCTTTGTTCCAAAAAGTTTATTGAAAACAGGCGTGGAAGTTGTGAATGTGATTTGCAGACTTCCGATTACCAGGACCAACATTCCGATAAACATCCAAAATTCTCTGGATGAAAAATGTTCTTCGGGTTCCGTGTCTTTTAATCCTTTTCTATTTATAAACAACAGGACACCCGCAAACACAAGGAAGAATAACATATAAATAAGCAGTTGGCCACTCATCCCTAAATCTGTGAATGCATGCACTGAAGAGTCACCCAGCACTCCACTACGTGTCAGGAAAGTGGAATAGAGGATAAAGAAAAAGGTGATCACTGTTAAAGCAATGGAAGAAACAAGAGCAGTGCCCCTGTGTTTATATATCAGCATTACGTGCCCGAGTCCAACCATAGTCATCCAGGGAACGAGGGAAGCATTCTCTACAGGGTCCCAAGCCCAGAAGCCACCAAAGCTGAGTGATTCGTAAGCCCATGCAGCACCCATCAATATTCCGGTACCCAGAATCATGATTCCAAAAAATGTCCAGGGCAGAGCAGGTTTTACCCATTCCGAATATTTTTTTCTGATCAGGGCAGTCATTGCAAATGCAAAGGGGACAACAGTGGATGCGAAGCCGAGGAACAAAGTAGGAGGATGGATTGTCATCCAATAATTTTGAAGTAGCGGATTGAGTCCCCGACCATCACGAATCCTGCTCAGATAATCCGGCATTTGGATGAATGGCAGGTTTGAAAAATCAGGATGGTCGCGAAGAAGGATAAATGGATTTGTTCCGATCTTATGTCCAAGTACTACGACTCCTAATACCATTGAAGTAAGGAAGACTTGTACCATTGAGATGATAAACAGGACTCCGTTCTCCCATTCTCCCGCTGTGAAGATTAGAACCCAGGCAAGTATAGTATGCCAGAACATCCAAAGAAGGAAACTTCCTTCCTGTCCTTCCCAAAAACATGCAAAAATATAGCGCAAGGGCATTTCGGTATTGCTATGTTCCCATACATAATGATATTCAAACCGGTGGTTGACTACCAGGTAAAACAGCAAACCGAAAATTCCAAAAATGGAGAGGGTGTGCACGGCGAATGACTTCCTGGCCATTTGTTTCCAGGAATTTTCACCTGTGCGTATAGCAAATAAGTAAGAGACGGTTGAAAGTAAGGAGGCAGTAAAGGCAAGCATGATTAACAAGTTGCCAACCTTTCCCCAAATCAGTTGCTCACCAAGATAGGCGATATCCATTCACGTTAATATATAGATGAAAATTGAATGATTAAATTAGGAGGCAGACATTGATTCAACATCAGATTTTGTGTCCTTGTATTTTGAAGGGCACTTCATCAGGATGTCTTTTGCAATAAATTCTTCTCCGTTCATTTTGCCAACGACAACAATTTGTTCAGACTTTTCAAAGTCCTGTGGTTTGGCTTTCTGAAGTACCACCTTTTTCTCCTGACCATCATTATCCTTTAGATAAAAAGTGAAAAGATCTGCATCGCTTTCCGGGCGATATTCCTGTGGTTTATCCTTGTCCAAACGGCCAACCACATGATAGGTTCGTGATGGATTATCAGCTGCTACCCTGAAGGATGCATAGGTGCTTGAATCAGCCACGGTACTCATGATAGCGGCAATAGCAACGGCAATGACCACAATAGCAAGAATATGGGATTTTTTCATCTGTTATTACGCTCTAAATTATTCTATGCGAAGGTAACATTTAATCAGTAAAAAAACTGTTGCATTCGTGAAGATGCCCTGTACAGACTCTCCTCAATCCTTCTGTTTTTCAAGTTTTTTAAGCCGCTTTTCGATGAGAAAGAGGAATACAATAATTCCTGCAAAGACGATACTTAGTACAAGGATAACGACATAGATCATCCCGTTTGACCTCATGAGATCTGCCATCTCAATATCCGACGCTTTTGCCTGCTGTGTGAAAAGGGTAAGCATAAGAAAATTAAGCATCAAGGCCATACCCATTTTTGTGATCGCTTTCATAATTAGTTGAAGTTATTTATGGATACAAATTATTTTTTTAGTACAGATTTGTTTACTATTCCTGTTCAGAGTAAGCAAGTAGATGCCATCCGAAAGGTTTAGTTTAATCGAATGATTGCGTTCATTTGCAGGAAATGATTCCCGGTATAATGCAAGACCCATGTGATCGTAAACGAACAGGTCTATGGGAATATTTGACTGGTCATCTATAAATTCAATGCTCATTTGATCAGTGAATGGATTTGGATAGGCCATTAGCGTTGGAGGCTTGTTCGAAGGCAGTTCAAGTCCTGTTAATAAAAAACAGCTAGTATCACTCGAATAAAGCGGTAATGCAGATTGGAGAGGAAAAGTAAATGCATGTTGAATAGTATTTAGGCTTGCAGGACTTACCGGAGAGGTAAAGGGGGTTTCGGTATTCTCTGTCAGGTCAACCGTTGTTTGAAGGCAACCGCTTTCTCCCACAGAATCAGTTTTTATCATTAGATTTCTAAAAACTGTGGAGTTGGGAAATTTTCTGCTTCCGGCAATTAAGTAACCTTGATCAGGCATCTGAAGAAATGCTACTGCCTTATTCTTCAATTGGAAGCCATAGGTATTGTACCAGTCAACAATCAGATTTGGACTAAGCTTGATGATGAAAACAAAAGGGGAAATTGAGCCATTGATTCGGGTAATTCCTGATAATGCATATCCGCCATCAGCGGTCATAATAATATTGAGGCCACTATCAAAGTTTGCGTTTGTGCCAAATCCGAGGTTATAGGAACGAGCAGTTTGCACAATTCCATCAGGGTCGGTTTTAATTAACAAAATATCACTGCCATCAAGTCCTCCACTGCCAAGCATTATAAATCCACCATCATTTGTTTGAAGCAGGGAATTGCAGGAATCCTGAAAGCCGGTAAAATAATTTTTAAACCAATAATAATTTCCAGAGGTATCCAATTTAGTGAGAAAAAATCCGGCACCCGCTGAAAAACTGGTTGATGTACCCCCGACGGCAAGTTTGGAATCGGAGGTAAGAATCATTTTGGAAGGTATGTCATCACCACTTCCTCCAATGGATTTTGACCATAGAGGATTGCCGGTGCTGTCGCAATGTATCAATGAAATGTTATTTAAAGGGCTGAGGGAAGAAGCCGCCGATTGTGAAGCAATATAAATACTGCCATTGGGATGCCTGATGATCGAACGAGGTTTATCGGAACGGAAGTGATCGATTCGCCTGCTCCAAATCAGTTGCCCGCTTTCGTCAGTTTTGAACAGAAGAATATCACTTGCAGGATACCCTGTGCTGTCTGACTGCATGATTTGGGCTGCAAAGATCAATCCTTGATCATTGCATTCTGTAAATGTTGTCGGATGAATGACTGAATCAGTGGAAAAAAAAGAAAAAGCCCATGCCTGAGAAAAATCGCTAAGCATTTTTTGAACTTCTATAAATGAAGTTCCGTTTTGTACGGATTCTCCAAGACTAATGATGCCGCCATTAAGCGAATGATTTATATCGATGATATTGTTTTCTGTTCGTGTAAGTGAAGTGACTTGAAATTTCTGCTGGGCAAAGCACTCACTAGCATCAATAAAATTGTAAAGGAGTAATAAAAGAAATGTTTTTTTTATCATGGATTCTCCCTGAGATTTTTAATTCTTTTCAGACGAACTCTTATTTCTGTTAGCCAGGCCGCCAGGAGAGCCCAGCCCACTATAGCAGGGTAGAAGACAGTGCGCATTTTACTGTCAAGATCATAAGCCCCGAAACCGGGATTACCTCCATTTCCGGGATGTAATGAATCTGTCAGACGCGGAAGAATCATGATAAAGACAATCATCAGCGTGAAGGCAAAAATTGAATATACAGCAGAAATTCTGGCGCGTTTGTGATCGTCATCCATAGAACCTCTCAATATGATGTATGCCAGATAAACCAGCAAGGTAGCTGCTGCGCCATTTAATTTAGCATCATTCACCCACCACGCTCCCCAGGTGAACTTAGCCCATATACTTCCGGTTATGATTCCAAGGATCCCAAGGAATATTCCGGTGTAGACGCACTGTTCTGCTTTAATGTCATCATCAAGGTCTCCGCTCCGTAAGTAGGCAATGCCATATCGTACGGAGGCGATCATCATGATTATCATCGCGAACCACATCGTTACATGAAAGAAGAGATTGCGAATGCTCTCATGAAGAATAGGAAGTCTTGGCACTTCAATAAGAAGGCCTGCGATTACAGTATAAAATACAAGTATAATAGACAGCCATTTCCACCATTGAAGGCGGAATGAGTATCCTGATTTTTTATCTTGTTTATTCATGTTAGATGTACCAGAATTGATTTAAAAAATTTCAGGTTGTGCTTGAGACAGTAATTTATTTTAAAAATGAAAGCTTAATGTAGATTAAACCCCATCATTCAGAGGATTTGTTTTTTCATTCTCTCCAAAGATAAGGAAACAATAAATAAGAAAGTGCAATGACAAGTACATTCAAGGAGGTCAATATAATCACGAAGTTTACATTGACTGACCAGGCCAAACCATCCATCGCATTTTTTGATAAGCGGATTGTAGTCATCAAAAGAGGTATGAGTATTGGGAAACTCAGCACTGCCATGAGGGTTGCGTTATTCCCGGCTTTTGAGGCGATGGCACTTACCATGGAAAGTACGGAAGCAAATCCAGCACTTCCAAGCAACATTGCCATAAAATACATCGGATAATTCTGAACAGGGCTACCAACAAAAAGCGTATAAAAAAATAAGCTGATCATGGAGAGCAAAATCATAAGGAGTAAACTGTAGATTGTTTTCGCCAGTATAATCGACCGGGCATCCGCAAGGGTGTAATAGTACAATAGTCTTCCACGACTTTCCTGCATGAAACTTTTAGCCACCGCGTTCACACCTGAGAACAGGAGGATGATCCAAAACAATGCGTTCCAGGTTGGGGGGTCGATGATCTGGCGGAATGACAAATAGCAAACGAAAACGGTGGATACCACATAGAGCAATAAGCCCTGGAATGCATATTTCTGTTTCCACTCCTGGAGGATTTCTTTCCTGATTAAAAATTTTACCTCCTGCAGTATCATGTTTTGTATATGCTTATTAATTGATCTGTTTATTTTTCGATAAAAAAATCCGAAATAATTTCTAATAGATTCTATCAGTCGAGCGACCAGGAGCTTTTCAATTCCGGAATCTCAATTTTTTTAAATCCTATTTCGTGTAGTTTTTCCCTCCATTCAATTTGTGCTTCATAATCTCCATGTACAAGAAATGTTTTGCGTACTCTGGAAGCATCCTGACATGAGAGATAAGACAGCATTTCTTCATAGTCAGCATGTGCACTGTATGAATTAAGTGTTTCTATTCTTGCCTTTACTGGAAATTTTTTCCCGAATATGCCTACTTCCTTTGCACCTGCTATCAGACGTCCTCCCAGACTGTCAGGAGTACAATAACCCACCATCAGGATGGTATTGTTTGTGTGTTCAATGTTGTTCCTGATATGGTGTTTAACCCTGCCTGCTTCCGCCATCCCTGATGCGGAAATGATGATCATAGGTTCTTTGGTATTATTTAAGCGTATGGAGTCTTCGGCCTTTCGGACATAAAAAAGATTGTCAAATCCGAAAGGGTTTGGATCCTCCCGAAGTGTCTGTTTCATTGCATCGTTGAAACAATCAGGATGCGCCTGCATGATTCCTGTTGCATTTATTGCCAGCGGGCTGTCTACATAAACTTTAATATTGGGTAATTTTTTTGAGTTGGAGAGATTGTTCAGGGCATAAACAATTTCCTGTGTTCTGCCCAGGCTGAATGCCGGAATGATCAACTTGCCTTTCTTTTTCACACAGGTGTCGGTGACAATTTCGAGTAATCGTTTTTCTGTTTTTTCAGAAGTTTCATGAAGCCGGTTTCCGTATGTGGACTCACAGATAATGTAATCTGCCTGAGGAAATGATTCCGGTTTTCTCAGTATTTTATCGTTCGGGCGTCCAATATCTCCTGAAAAGAAAATTCTTTTGCTCGTGTTATTTTCATGCAAGATCAGATTGACGGCAGCTGCTCCAAGTATGTGACCGGAGTGAGTGAACTCCAGTTCAATACCTTTGTCAACTTGTTCCAGTTTATTGAAAGGGATAGTATGAAAGAAATTAAGCGACTCTTCTACATCCTTAATTGTGTAGATGGGTTTGAGAATGGATTTTCCGTCGCGTTCCCTTCTTTTGTTCAGATAACTAACATCGTATTCCTGAATATGTGCCGAATCTGCCAGCATAATGGTACAGAGGTCACGAGTAGCTGCTGTACTGAATATTTTACCTTTAAAGCCCTGTTTAACCAGATTGGGAATATTTCCACAATGGTCAATATGAGCATGAGAAAGGATCAGAAAATCAATGGACGCGGGATCGAAGCCAAAATTACGGTTCAGAGAATCTGTATCGGCGCCATGTCCCTGAAAAAATCCGCAGTCAAGTAAGATATTTCGGCCATCATCCAAGGTAATAAGGTGCTTACTGCCTGTGACAGTGCGGGCGGCCCCGTAAAATGTGATTTTCATAAGCTGGATAAATGCAAATTCATCTCCTTGCTTTTGGAGGAGGTTTTCGAATCCGAAAGTAGGAAAATAGAGGCAGAAAAAGCTATGCTCACAATGGTTTTTTACCTTTGTGCCGGATTTGTGGCCAGGAAATCAATCTTAGGCCAAGCCAAATTAAAGCGACTTAAATATGAAATTAGATATTCTTGCATTTGGAGCTCATCCTGATGATGTTGAACTTTCCTGCTCCGGAACTATGATTCTGCATGCCCGGAAAGGCTTAAAGACCGGAATCGTTGATCTAAGCCGTGGTGAATTGGGTACACGAGGCTCTGAGAAAATTCGAATGGAAGAGGCAGAGAAGGCGGCCCGGATACTTGGCTTATCTGCCCGTGAAAATTTGAATTTAGCCGATGGTTTTATCCAAAATGATGCTCCCAGTCGTTTGGCGATTGTTCAGAAAATCAGAAAGTATCAACCAGATATAATATTATGCAATGCGGTGAACGACCGGCACCCTGATCACGGACATGCAAGTAAATTGGTGTCCGATGCAATATTTTTGTCGGGACTTGTCAAAGTGATCACTCTGGGAGAGGATGAGAAAGTTCAGGATGCATGGAAACCGCTTGCGGTATACCATTATATTCAGGACCGTTATATAAAGCCGGATTTTGTGGTGGATGTATCTTCTGTGTGGAATGAAAGGATGCAATCTGTACTTGCATTTTCTTCTCAATTTTATAAGCCCGGATCTCCTGAACCGGAAACAGCAATTTCTTCAAAAGAATTTCTTGATTTTCTGGAGGCAAGAGCCCAAGAAATGGGCCGACAATCTAAGCTGCAATTTGCTGAAGGCTTTACGGTAGAAAGAACTCCGGCAATAGCTTTCCTTGGGGATCTTCTCTAAGCCGTTTAGTTAGCCATGATAGAAATCCGAATGTATTCATGAGAAATCGTTTATTCTTTGTGTAATAGCAGTCTCCTCCAATAATAATTTAAGTAGCAAAAAAAAGAGGCTGCTTCCATCAGGAAACAGCCTCTTTTTTTATTTCAGAATAAAATTACTGAACAATCAATTGTTTGGTGATTTTCTGGCCTTGTGCCTGAACTGAATAGAAGTACATGCCTTCATTCCAGTTGGAAGTATTCAATTGTAAAGTGTGAATACCGGTAGCTGCATTTTTCTTGGTAGAAGTATATACTACTTTTCCAATTAAATCAGTTACCTGGACAGTAATATCAGAACTCTTGTTGATGCCTACATTGAAGGAAGTAATTCCACGTGTTGGATTTGGGAAGTTTTGTGAAACTGAAAGCGCTTCTTTTGAGGAAATTTCAGGAACACTGATAGTTGCTGCTTCAACCTTCACGAATACCATATCGTTTGCCGCTACGTTATTAGCTGCATCACATGCTTCAGTACTTAAGCTGTGACCTGGCGCTGCATCACGCTGATATAACACATAAACCCAGTTGTCCACTTCTCGTGCAACTGCTGCGAATGCACATTCCTGTAGTTCACCATCACCTCCCATAGTTGATGGAAGCACTAAATCGTAAGGATAGGTCCATGTAAGCCCATTATCAGGAGATGAGGTCATATATACGTGTGTATGACTTTGATGCCAAATGCTTGTGTCTGCAGCCTCGTTGATGGCCATATAAGTAACGTACATGTGGCCAGCTGCGTCAATGCCAGCTGACGGTCTGCTTGTAATACTGAATCCGTAACGGCCATAAGCACGAGCACAAGTAGTATCTGCCGGGAAGTCAATAGTTCCGTTACCATTATAGTCTTGTGTCGATGCTATTTGAACAAAACCATCCGTAGCCATTGTTTCGTCCCAATACATGAGTGCATCAGTGATGTATGCACTCAGGAATCCTGCATCATGTGTTGAATCTCTCCACCATTCAGAAGTGCTGAACCAAACGTGACACATCCCATTATTATCAACCAAGACCTGGGGGTCACCGGAACTGGTCAGCATGGTGTCAACTGTTCCATCTCCATTGATGTCAGTAATCATTGAGTCAAAGTTGAAGAAAGGTATAGGGCAGGTAAGAACAATTGTTTTTGTCCAGCTAGCTCCGCCATCTGATGATTTAAGTAAAACTACATCAGTTCCAAGGTCACCAACTACTATTGCAACAGTGCCTTCGCGGGCATCAATCGAATAATTATCAGCACCGAAACCATCGTAAAAATTGGAATCAATTTCACTTATCACAGTCCTGAGTACTGGCCAGGTTGCGCCACCATCATCAGAACGGGAAAATAAAATCGGACCATCCTGGCCATAAAGTGGAACCGGAGGATCCTGTACACCTGTACCTTGTACAATTACATAAATAGTATCACCTGAATTTGCCATTTTCGACCAGGTGTCGTTATTTACTCCTGTTCCAAGTGCAGTTGTCTGTTGTGACCATGCACCTGTGCCTTTAGCAGGACGAGAATTCAGCAACATGTGATTTAGTGTAGAGGAATGTGCAACAGTCAGCTCTTTTCCGGAAGGAGTAGCGACAATATTTGTGAAACCGGTTCGGTATGCACCTTCAGTTCTTGTTTGAGGAAAATCTCCGCCAGGACCGTCTGGTGAAAAATACCAATGGCTGGTGAATGGAAAAGTAGGTGTGGCAGGATCGTAATAATTGTATCCTGTTCCACGCTGAGGGAAGTCAGTAGTGGCATTTGGAGAGAACGTCCATGCAGCAGATAGTGAACCATCGTCGTTTTTCACAAGACGTCTGCTTATGGTATTATTGGTTTGAAGATCATAGTATGTAAATCCAATGATTTCTTCTTGCATAACAGTCGACTGCACTGAAGAAGTCTTAGCGCCCGCAGGAGCAGCCGTTTTTCTGGCTTGGGAATTATTCAATGGAACTGCATTATCCAGACGGAATGCATTCTTGTGAGTTACTATTGCTTGCTTTTTGACGTGGGTCGGAATTTCAGCTTGTTGGAAGCCCGCAGGAAGCCTCTTTTCAATCTGTTGTGCACTGGCGGAAAATCCGATCCCGACAGACAAACAGATTAGTAGAATTTTTTTCATTTGTTTAATTTGATTTAGTTAGACAATAAGATTTGGTTGGTTCTTTTCTTCGCCCAAATTTACGCAAAGTTTATCGATAACAAAGAAATTCAATCATGTTTTTGCTCTCAGAATCAAGCTTTTCTGTCATTTATTTGTAAGATTTTCATCTGTGATGAAAATCCCTACGAATGAGAAGAGAAAGCAAATCTGTAAGTATTTCAGATCAATCGCTTGTAAAGAAGGTCAAAACGGGATCCTACGCTATTTGCTCCAAATTTTTCAAGAGCATTTTTCCTGATGTTTTCGGACGAGTAGTTCTTGTAGGAATTTGACATTCTAATGATTGCCTGATATAATTTATCCTGATCTTCAACCGGAACAAGAATTCCATTGGATTCATTTACAAATTCCTCCGGACCTCCGCAGCGTGTTGCGATAACAGGTTTCCCACAACTGAAAGCTTCGGCACAGATTAGCGAAAAAGTTTCATAACGACTGTTCATAATTAAGAAGTCGGAATTCCACAATGCTTCGTAAACTTCCTGATTGTTTTTTAATCCTTCAAATTGCATGGCATCCGGAAGAAGTCCCAATTCTTCGGACATTTTTTTTAATAGTTTTTCATCCTTCCCGTGTCCTATGATCTGCAGAAAAATATTGGGTATTTCTGATTTTGCTTTAGCAAATGCATTTAACAAACCACTGATGTTTTTAATTTCATCAACAAGGTCAGCAACCACAAGTACCTGAATTTTTCCGGAAGGTTTTCTTTCCTTTGGATTTTGAATTTCAATGACATTTGGAATCACCTCAATAGGTTGATGAAAGCCCAGTTGTTCCATTGAGGAACGTAAAAACTCTGATACCACAATGCGAGCTTTCGCTTTGCGAAAAACAAATTTGCTTAAGGAGCGTACCAAAAATGGTCTTTGCAGAAATTTACCTGTGGTGTAACCGGACCACTGTTCGCTCACCACATATGGAATCCGATAAATTCTGCTTGTAAAAAAAGCAAGTATCGCCGGACGCAAAAGAATATATGCGTGTATAATTGATGGTGTGCCATGATTTTTCCAGATTTCTTTCCGTGCCTTAGACCATGCCTGCAAGTACCTTATTGAATTAATAAGAGGAGATAAAAAGGAAGTATTCTTCCTATAGAACATCCGGTATTCCGTAAGTTTATTGAAGGTTTCCAATTTTAATTCGAAAGAAGGACTTTCAGGATTCGAATGGGCATGAGAAGAATACACTACAATCTCACGGAAGAGAGATATAGCTATCGCTTGTTTTCGGATAAATACTCCGAATTGCGGATCCTGTGAATAAGGATACCACTTCGATAGCATCAGAATGTAAGATTTATTTGACCCCTTCACGTTCATGCCGGATTGTCGGTAAATGTAGAAGGAAAATTCCGGATTGACCCAAGCAACTTATTCTATTTTCCTGTACCTCAGGCGCACTGAATTGCCAATCACCACCATGTCGGAAAAGGCCATCGATAATGCGCCTATCATTGGGCTGAGAAAGCCGGCTGCCGCAATGGGAATAGTGATGACATTGTAAAAGAAGGCCCAAAACAAATTCTGTTTAATGGTCTGATATGTTTTTTTTCCGATACTTATTGCTTTCAACAGGATACCTAATTCCTGTTGTTGCAGTAAGATGACCTGCGCGCTTTGTATGGCGATTTGTGTTCCGTTACTTATTGAAATTCCGATGGTGGCTTTTGCAAGGGCAGGGGCATCGTTTATTCCATCTCCCACCATGGCAGTCGGTGCCTCCCTGGAAAGGGCAGCGATCAGCGCTAATTTTTGCGCCGGTAATTGTTCGCTGTGAACTTCTGTTATGCCTATAGCCGATGCGACATGATCACAAACTTTCTTCCTGTCTCCGCTGATCATTAACACTCGGAGGCCACTTTTCTGTAATGCCTTTATAGTTTCTGCAGTTCCTTTCTTGATTTCGTCTTCGAGATCAAGTGTTGCAATCAGCTTGTTATTTTTCAGGATGTAGATGTTGTGAGTGTCGTCCGTATGAAAGTGCTTGACCATAAGGTAAGAACCGATACTGTATAAATTACCCTGATCATCACTGGCATTTAGTCCAATGCCTTTATCCTCTTTCACTTCCAGCCATCGGTGTCTCATTGCTGTTTCCTTGTAATCCTTCAGTTCTTCCAGCAGCGACTGTGCAATAGGGTGGGAAGAATGTTGTTCTACCGAATAGAGGATTGCTTTTATTTCTTCTTCATCACCATCCAATACCTGAAGGGATTTAATTTTAAAACGCCCGGTTGTGAGTGTTCCTGTCTTATCAAAAACAATAGTCCGAAGCGAAGAAAACATTTCCAAGGTTTGTCCTCCTTTGATGAGGATGCCTTGTCGTGCCGCTCTGCCCAGTCCCACCATGACAGCAGTAGGAGTAGCCAGTCCCATTGCACAAGGGCAAGAGACTACCAGCACAGCAATGGCATTCATCAGCGCTTTTGGAACTGGTATATCAAAAATAAAATGACAAGTTATAAATGTGATAATACTTATTCCAATAACAGCCGGAACAAACACAGCACTGATTTTGTCGCCGAGTTTTTGAATTTCAGGTTTGCTGTTTTGTGCATCCTTGACCAGATCAATGATATGCGCCAGGGTGCTGTCAGAGCCAACCCGCTCGGCTATCATCCGGAAACTTCCTGATTCCACTAAAGTACCTCCTGTCAATGGATCATCAACATCTTTCATAACAGGTAAGCTTTCGCCGGTGATGATTGATTCATCGATAAGGGCATGTCCTAGGAGAATTTTACCATCCACCGGAATTTTATCGCCTGTGTTTACCTGAAGCATATCACCTTCCTGAACATTTGTAATATCCGTTTCAGCAATTTCTTCCTTGCCATTGATCGTGGAAATCTTTTTTGCAGTAGTTGCCTGCAATCGGCTTAAATCGTGAATTGCAGTGGTGGTTTGCTTCACGGAACGCTGTTCGATAAGATTCCCAAGCAAAACCAATGTGATAATAGTTGCAGCGGTTTCAAAAAAGAGAAAACGGTAGACATCTGAGGTTCCTGCGTGCTGCACCATTCCAACGATACTATAGAAGAAGGCGGCACTCGAGCCCAGGGTAATAAGTACATCCATGTTCAGGAAACCTGCACGCAATGAATTCCATGCACTTTTACCGAAGTGTCCCCAGCCAATGAACATCACAGGCAGGCACAGCAGAAGTTGGAAAAGTGGTTCATGCAGGATGGCTACACTCAGCACCATATGCAGGAGCAGAGGTAAGGTGAACAAGGCCGACCATAAAAATTTACGTCTTGTATGGTGCGATGTTCCTTTTACTAAATGCTCATGTTGCTCTCCTGAAACCAGCTTTTGGGCCTTGTCGGATCTTTCGATGACATGGTAACCGAGATCCTGAATTTTATTCACGGCCAAATCAATCTTTTCAGGAGGTACAATTTCAAAAGTCACTTCTCCGCTGGCAAAATTTACATTCACATTTTCAAGGCCATTTTTCTTGAGAGAGCGTGTGATAGTTTGTGCGCAATTAGCACAATCCATTCCTTCTACCTGAAGTAATACCTTGCTATCTTTTTTCATCTCTGCAATTTAGGGGAATAAGGAGAAAGCCGGAAAAAAAATAATGTTATGGATGGGGGTGTTTCCGTCAATTCACGATTAGTTTAATGGCTTGAGATCGTACAATTGAACCACCTTATCAAACGAGTCCCGGGCTTGATTTCAGACTATGAGCATCAACAGTAAACGAAAAAGCCCACTGAATCAGAGGGCTTTGGGGTGAAAGATGGGGCTCGAACCCACGACCTCTAGATCCACAATCTAGCGCTCTAACCAGCTGAGCTACAATCACCATATATTTCCGAATTTCCGGAATGGGTTGCAAAAGTATTGAATTAATTCGTTTCTACAAATGGGCCAATGCGCACTTTTTCTCAATAGGTGAATATCTCACTGAAGCGGATAATAGATAAAAGCAATGATTTTGAACCTCAATAAAACACCGGTGTACTAAAAAATCATTAGTTCCATGAGCAAATGATTTGCAAGCGTATTAGAATTTATTTTATTGCCTGTTGAATATATTCATCCCACTTTGTGGTTTTATAAATATCCTCTGCAAAATAGCGGAGAACAGGTAAAAATTGGGATGCCGTCAGATATCCGGGCACAGGTCCGATAGGATTGGATTCTCCATCAAAGTAGACAGAAGTAGGATAGCTCATTTGCCCATTCAAGAGCATCGCGGCCAGTTCATTGGATTTATACTCGGGTTTATACTGATAGTATTTGTTTTTATACAGGACGCTGTCCTTGGTCTCAGCATTAAATTTTACAGCATAAAAATATTTATTCATGTAAGCAGCAACGGCAGGGTCTTCGAAAGTCGTAGCGTCCATGCGCTTGCACCAACCGCACCAATGCGTGTACATATCCACAAATATTTTTTTTGGTGCTTTGTCGTTGCTTGCAACTGCTTCTTCAAAACTAATCCAGTGAATACCGGTACCGGCTTTTTCCTGCCCCTTTAGTACTGGCGAGAGGAAGATAGAAGCGATAAGGAGGAGAATAAACTTGTTTATTTTCATAGAAAGATTGATTGACAGCAAGATAACGAAAGAGGATGAAATTAGCTTGAAGACTGCAGCCCTATTTTAGTGCGGGTTGCGAGCGATGCAAGACTGACATCTCAAGTTGCTGAAAATGAAAACCTTCTTCGTTCAGAAACTCAAACAGCCACTTTACGGTAAGTGTGCTTCTTCCTTCATGGCCAATAACAGAATTTATCCTCAAAATGCAATGAATTGGCTGCCCTGCATACATTGGTTTCAGAAATTTCCAATTCTCAACTGATAAACCGCATAGTACAGTGGAACCAAAACGAGGTATCCAGTGATGTACATAAAAGTGATGGAAGGCATGCTGTCCGCTTGCAACCAGTTTTTTAAAAAAATGGGCTTCTGCATGTTCCTTGTCGAGATGAAAATCAAGGGGATCATTTCTCCTGGCAAAGTCGATGATGTCTTCTTCCGTAAAAATAACAGTGCCGAAGTCAAACATTGCTCCGGCACTGAATAGATTATGCATAGGTAATTCCTGATTTCTTGTTGTTCTCAACTTATAGTAAATACCCGGAACCGGATGACCAGTTCAGAGTGATACTATTAATGAACTCCGTGCATCATTTTGATTAATCGTTTATAGATCAATATAAGTATAGCTGCAGCCACACCACTCATGATTATAAAGATCATAAAAAATTCGTAGAGGTTGGTGATTTGATAACCAAGAAGAACGGGAAAATCCACCGGGGCTTCCGCTGCTTCCCCTGCTCCGGGAGGTATCAAAGAACTCAAGGTACCAGCCAGTTTGTTGGCTGCTGCATTAGCAAGGAACCAGGTTCCCATCAAAAGGGAGGCGAAGCGCACAGGTGCTAATTTAGACACCATTGACAATCCTATTGGCGAAAGGCAAAGTTCACCCATAGTATGTAAGACATACAAACCAACGAGCCACCACATGGATATCTTAGTCGCAGCATCAACTCCTTTAACTCCAAAAGTAATGACTACATATCCCAGGCACAGGAGTATTAAACCTATAGCCATTTTCAAAGGCGAAGAAGGTTCGAGTTTCTTTTTTCCTAAAGCAATCCATAAGGTACTAAACAAAGGTGCGAGAAGAATAATTCCTAAAGGATTGATGGACTGGAACCATGATGCCGGCATTTCCCATGCACCTAAATGACGTTCCGTTTGCTGATCAGCGAATAAGGTGAGTGAGGCACCGGCTTGTTCAAAAGCACTCCAGAAGAAGATGACGAAGAATGCCAGGATAAAAATAACCCATATCCTGTCTTTCTCATTTTTTGTCAATGAGCCATCAGAAATAATCAAAGCAGGAACCGCTAATGCGGAAGAAAATATCAATGAACCGATCAGGTCCAATCCCATGATTTTATTGAAGACAAAAACCAGAGCCATTCCAATTCCAAGAATCATGAATAACTTATTCATGTTTGTTTTCGGAGCATCTGCTTTCTTCTGGATTTTTTGCTCGGCAGTTGTATAATGTCCCGGAGGCAGGCCAATAGCTTCTCCTGTCGGACCAACCACATATTTATTTTTAAGTAACTCGAAAGTAATTACTGAAACTATCATCCCGATTCCTGCAGCAAGAAATCCCCATTTGAAATCGTTCACATTGCCTGTATCTCCCAAGCCACCACAAACCAAAGGAGAGAAGAATGCACCAAGATTAATTCCCATATAGAATATAGTGAAAGCCCCGTCCACACGTACATCGTCCTTGGTGTATAATTGCCCAACCATAGTAGAGATATTTGGTTTGAAGAAACCATTCCCGATGATCAGCATGGTAAGTCCTGCCAGCAAAGCCATATTGGCTGTTGCAGTTCCCAGGGAACTGGCGCTGAAAAACATCAGGAATTGTCCAAGAGCCATCATTAAACCACCTATGAAAATACTCCTCCTGTTACCCCAGTACCTGTCACTGATATAACCTCCAATCAATGGAGTCAGGTACACAAGACCGGTATAACTACCGTAAAGATTAGAAGCGTCCTTTCCACTGTAAAGCATCGCTTTGGTCAGGAATAGAACGAAGATGGCACGCATGCCATAGTAACTGAAGCGTTCCCACATTTCTGTAACGAAGAGAACGTAAAGACCTTTCGGGTGGCCTGTTTTAACAGCGGGTGTGTTCATAGGTTTGGCAAATTTTGCAGCACGCAATGTAATAAAATTTTTATCCGTCAAAGCCCCTGTGAAATTCCTGCACATCATTTTCAAAAACAATGAAAATCATGTTTTTTCGTTACAATACATCTAATATTCAATCTCCCACGTATATTTGTCCTAATGAAAAAGATATTTCTCGTATTGCTGATGCTATTTATCAGTACGGTGTCAGTAAGGACATTCGCCCAAACTTATCAGGTCTTCAAAGGGGATACTATCAACCGGCTGGATAAGAATAAATCCAAGCAAGGGTTGTGGAGAAAATACTACGATACGGATACACTTTTTTCAGAAGGGGAGTACCGCAACGACATTCCAATTGGCACTTTTCATTCCTATCATAAAAACGGAAAGATGCAAGCCCGCCTCATTTACCGGGGGAACACAAAAGTATGTGATGCTGAAGTGTATTCAACAGAAGGTGTGCTGATTGCTAAAGGGAAGTACATGAATCAGATCAAGGACAGTCTTTGGATTTATTTTGATGCACAGGGTGTTTTGACTGCAAAGGATTTTTATAACAAAGGGAAAAAAGAAGGGCCGTCCATTGTTTATTATCCGAATGGAAAAATGTCGCGTGAAGTCACCTATAAGGCGGATGTAATTTCCGGGCCCTATAATGAGTACTTTGAATCAGGATCAAAAAAGATCCAGGCCACGATGAAAAATGGCGAATTCATAGGGCAGGCACTGGTATTTCATCCGAATGGAAATATCTGGCAGAAAGGAAGCTATGAGGGCGGTTTAAAACATGGAATTTGGGTGATTCTAAAAGAAAACGGAGATATTGAAAAGGAGGAGCAATATTCTGAAGGCAAATTGCTGAATCCCAGAGAAGAAGATAAATGAGTTTTTTTTCAGCTCCATAAATTTGGTACCTTTACATCCTCGTAAATTCCGGCTTTTCTGTTGAGGGAAATGCTGATCATTGAAAATCCATCGTTTAATAATGAGTAAAAAGGGCAGAGTTTTAATGGCCATGAGCGGAGGTATTGATAGTTCAGTAGCAGCAGTGCTATTGCACGATCAGGGCTATGAAGTGGTTGGAATGACCATGAAAACCTGGGATTATGCCTCAGCGGGTGGGTCTAAAAAAGAGACAGGATGCTGTTCCCTTGATTCTATTAATGATGCACGAAGTATCGCCGTAGAAAAAGGCTTTCCTCATTATATCATAGATATTCGGGAAGAATTCGGGAATCACGTGATTAATGATTTTGTAGATGAATATCTGGCCGGCCGTACACCGAATCCATGCGTAAAGTGTAATACCCATATCAAATGGGAGGCCCTCTTGAAAAGGGCCGATATGCTCGATTGCGAATTCATTGCCACCGGGCATTATGCCAATGTGCGGGAAGAAGCAGGTCGCTACGTAGTGAGTAAAGGCAAAGATGAAACCAAGGATCAAAGTTATGTGCTTTGGGGCGTTAGCCAGGCATGCCTTTCCAGGACCTTATTTCCTGTGGGAAAGTACCATAAATCAGAGATCAGACAGATGGCTGTGGATATGGGTTTTCATGAACTGGCGAAGAAAAACGAGTCCTATGAAATCTGTTTCATCCCGGATAATGACTACCGTTCTTTTTTAAAGAGGCAGGTGGAAGGTATAGAAGAAAAGCTGATGGGCGGTAATTTTATCAATCATGAAGGCAAAATTCTGGGAAAACATAAAGGATACCCTTTCTATACAATTGGACAAAGAAAGGGGCTGGAAATTGCAGTAGGTGAGCCATTATATGTTACTGATATTCAGCCAGAAAAGAACGTTGTCGTATTAGGTTCGTTTGAGGAGCTGAAAAGGCAAGATATGTGGGTAAAAAGTACAAACTTTATCAAGTTGGCTTCGTTAGACCAAACCATTGAAGCCATTACAAAGATTCGTTACAAGGATCCCGGCACTCATAGTACACTCGAAAAAGTGGGGGATTTTGTTAAAGTTTCTTTTCACAAACCGGTAAGTGCAATTGCTCCCGGGCAAAGTGCCGTTTTTTATGACGGCAATGATGTGATTGGAGGTGGCTTCATTGCAAAGCATGCGCCTCATGAAATCATCGTACCTGTTTCTTAAACGATATTACCTTTTTCTGTCGGTACTATTCTTTAGTACATCCTGTAAGAAAGATTCAGTACTTCCTGATTCACCTTCTTATAATTATTTTCCCGTGGAAAGCGGGAAATGGGTGGAGTATGATGTGGATTCGATCTACCATGGGGAAAATGACAATAACAACGATGATTCGGTCTATTCTTTTCATTTTCAGATCAGGGAAGAGATAGACAGCACTTTTTATAATGGTCAGGGTCAAGCTACCCAGATTTTGATTCGCTATAAAAGGGAATCAATTACTGATAGCTGGACCTTGGTGAGTGTTTGGACTCAGAACTTAAATCTTGCGGGTGCCTATCGTGTGGAAGAGAATATTTCTTATCACAAGCTGGCTTTTCCTATCAACACCACTATCACCTGGAATGGGAATGATGCCAACAGGGAAGGAGAAGAGCTTTATACCTATCAGGACTTTCACACTCCGGCTACTGTTGGGGGCATTGGATTTGATTCAACACTTTCGGTCCTTCAGCGAGAAGATGACAATTACATCGAGCGCATTTACGGGATGGAAAAATATGCGGCAGGCGTAGGAATGATTTTTAAGCAACGCGATGACCTGGGCAAAAGAAATGGTATCGTGGTGAAAGGGCTGGAATACAAAATGACAGTTTCTGATTATGGCCCCCGATAAGCTCTGAGACCTGTGTTTTCGAAAATTTCTTCCTCAGAGGCTGAAATTTTTCAGCACCTATCCGTTACCCTTCACTCGAGTTCGTAATATTTTAGTCGAACCACAGACAGTGGACGAACCACAGAAATAATCAGCCCCTTTTTATTAATAGTAAATCAAGCGGATCACATCGGCCAGGTATTTTGCATAACGCACCACCTGACGGCTATATCCATATTCATTGTCGTACCAGACATAGAGAACGAGACTCTTTTTGTCTTTTGAAACAATGGTAGCGGGACTATCAACGATACTCGCACATGGATTTCCTACCAGGTCAGTTGATACCAGCTCATTTGAAACCGAATATTGAATTTGCTCTACCAGATTCCCATGTAAAGCAGCTGTGCGAAGAATTTCGTTCACGTCATCCTTTGAAGTTTCTTTCCGGACGGTAAGATTGAGAATGGCAAGCGATACGTCCGGTGTTGGAACCCGGACAGCATTTCCGGTAAGTTTACCTGCCAGAGGAGGAATTACTTTCGCGACTGCCTTATCGGCTCCTGTTTCTGTGATTACCATGTTTAAAGCTGCAGATCTGCCACGTCTATATTTCGCATGATAATTATCCAGTAAATTCTGGTCATTCGTATAGGAGTGAATCGTTTCGATATGTCCTCGTTCGATACCAAGTGCATTCTCAATCACGGCAAGCACCGGAACAATCGCATTTGTAGTACATGAGGCCGCTGAGAAAACGGTTTCTTTTTCCCTGTCAAATGCAGATTCGTTCACGCCATAAACTACGTTTGGAACATCGCCTTTTCCGGGTGCAGTGAGCAGAACTTTGGAGACTCCTTTTGATTTGAGATGTAGGCTAAGACCTTCCCGATCTCTTACAATTCCGGTGTTGTCAATCACAAGCGCATCGTGGATGCCATAGGCTTCATAATCTATTTTAGAAGGATCGTTTGCAGCAATCATATGAACCGACTGTCCATTTACGATGAGTGCTTTGTGTTCAAAATCTTCAATTACAGTACCCAAAAAAGCCCCATGCACCGAATCATTGCGCAGAAGGTCAGCTCTTTTGGTAATATCCAAATCACTGTTATTACGGGTTACGATGGCCCGAAGGCGCAATTGCTCTCCTTTACCTGCCTGGGCAATTAACTCTCTCATCAGAAGTCGGCCGATGCGGCCAAAACCATAGAGAATTACATCACGCGGTATCATTACCCTTTTCTCT
Source organism: uncultured Bacteroidota bacterium (assembly GCA_963775555.1). Lineage (GTDB taxonomy): Bacteria > Bacteroidota > Bacteroidia > AKYH767-A > 2013-40CM-41-45 > QQVM01. The sequence goes on from CAVZJJ010000004.1 coordinate 812,689, forward strand.
TTTCCGATGAATGACTTGAATTTATCCGCAATAAAATCCGCTGCTGATTTATAGTTTTGTTTTTCAGCGATCCACTCTGCATTTACTCTGCCAATGTCTATCCTTGAAGGAGCCAGATTCAGCTTCAGCAATTCATTGGCCAGCATAAGTGTATCCTGCACATTGATTGGTACTTTTATTATCTGTTTTGCGTACTGGTGGAGATTGAGGATTTCACTTGCACTCCTGTCGACCAATTGATTCCGAAATAAAATGAGTTCGACCGACTTGTCGAACCATAATGATCCGGTAACATGAATGAGTGAAATGGCAGTCTTTTCAAGTTGAATCCAGTCAGAAAGCTCTGATTCATACTTGTCTTTAAAATTAATTTTCGGGTCGCTTTGAATATTATCTAGTGCCATGGATGAAATGTTTATTGAACTGTTTGTGATAGGATGGTATAATAAACAAAATCAGCTTTCATAAAGTATGAAAGCTGATTTTGAAGAAATTCAGAAATACATTAAAATCGTTTTTTAACCGAGGTATGCTTTTAGCAAGCGGCTTCTTGATTTGTGCCGGAGTCGGCGAATAGCTTTTTCTTTGATTTGACGGACACGTTCACGGGTAAGATCAAATTTTGCTCCGATCTCCTCCAGAGTAAGACCATGTTGCATTCCGATTCCGAAAAACAATTTGATCACTTCGCGTTCACGTTCAGTGAGTGTACTGAGAGAGCGTTCAATTTCTTTTTGAAGCGACTCATTCATCAGCAGGTTATCAGCCCGTGGCGAATCATGGTTTTCCAGTACATCGATCAGACTATTGTCTTCTCCCTGAACAAAGGGGGCATCCATGGATACATGTTTGCCGCTTACACGCATCGTGTCAGCTATTTTTTCAGTCGGGATGTCGAGAATTTTTGCAAGCTCGTCCGGGGAAGGCTCCCGTTCAAATTCCTGTTCGAGTTTTGAATAAGCTTTTGAAATTTTATTCAGTGAACCCACCTGGTTTAAAGGAAGGCGAACGATACGTGATTGTTCGGCCAATGCCTGAAGGATACTCTGACGAATCCACCAAACGGCGTAGGAGATGAACTTAAATCCACGTGTTTCATCAAAGCGTTTAGCAGCCTTGATCAGACCGAGGTTTCCCTCGTTAATCAAATCCGGCAGACTCAGACCTTGGTTCTGGTATTGTTTTGCAACAGAAACCACGAAACGCAAATTTGCTTTCGTCAGCCGATCCAGTGCATTTTGGTCACCTTCTTTAATTTTTCTTGCCAGACGAACTTCTTCTTCTGCAGTAATCAACTCTTCCCGACCGATCTCTTGAAGGTATTTTTCAAGCGACTGACTTTCGCGGTTGGTAATTGATTTGGTTATTTTTAGCTGACGCATAGTTGGTTTTGTGGAGTTGACCTTGAAAAAAGAACAAAAAACTAGGGAAATTGTTTTTTTACTGAATCAGGCAAAGGTATCAATTCAGACAAGGCGAAGCAAGTTTTTGTTTAGAATAGGTTCATAAGTAGCTGGGATTGTTGATAAAAAAAGGGAAGCCCTTCTCGCCTCCCTTTTTCTTATAAATGCAATAATTTAGATACCAAAGCCATAATACGCCCGCATTCCGTTTGGATAAACTCCTTCAATCAAGACCCCACCTTGCTTTGTTTTCAATGCGTTTTCAAGGTCTTCGGTACTTCGAATTGGTTTCTTATCAACAGAAGTTATGATAAAGCCTTCCCGGATTCCGGAACTCCTTAATTTTCCATCATTCAGCTTGGAAATCTTCACACCTCCTTCAAGTGCCAGTTTTTTACGGTCTGTACTATTCACATTTTCAAAAGTTCCGCCCAATAAATTAAGCACCTGATCCGCCTTCAGCAGTCGCGTATCACCTTCTTTATTTCTCAGAACCATAGTAAAATTGCGTTCGGAGCCATCTCTTAATACAAGTACATTGACTTTATCGCCCGGACGGAAGCGGCCAATCTGTTCTTGCAGCTGAGGAGTGGAGTTGATCGGAGTCTCCCCGATTTTGGTGATAATATCACCTTCTTTCAAACCGGCATCAGCGGCTGCTCCTCCGGGTGTAAGCCCGGCAACATAGATACCTTTCAGATCTTTTATTCCTTTTTCTTCCGCCAGCTTGCTATCAATATCGCGTATGCTGACTCCGATAAAACCACGCTGCACGCTTCCGAATTCCTCCAGATCATTCATCACCTTTCTTACCAGATTAGCTGGAATGGCAAATGAGTATCCGGTATACGATCCTGTGTTGGAAGCAATAGCAGAGTTGATACCGATAAGCTCGCCACTTGTGTTAACAAGAGCACCTCCGCTATTACCGGGATTCACGGCAGCATCAGTTTGAATAAAAGATTCAATCTTGTATTGATCGGGAAGGATGCCAATATTCCTTGCTTTCGCACTAACGATTCCTGCCGTGACAGTGGAGGTAAGATTAAAAGGGTTGCCTACGGCTAATACCCATTCACCCACATTCAGGTTATCCGAATTACCATAATTTACATAGGGCAGATTTTTTTCATCGATTTTAAGCAAGGCAAGATCCGTGGAAGGATCTGTTCCAATAACACGTGCCGGGAAGCTTCGGTTATCGTTGAGGGTGACATTGATATCTTCGGCATTACTCACTACGTGGTCGTTAGTCACAATGTATCCATCGGCACTGATAATGACTCCTGAACCAGATCCTTCCTGTTTAGGCGCCGGACTTTGGCGTCCCCAAAAATCAAATGGATTGCCGAATAAATTATTGGTGTATTGGTTGGTTTGTGTTGTTTTTACATGAACAACTGCGTGTACGGTCATCTCAGCGGCCTTGGTAAAATCTGTAAGGATGGCAGGGGTGTGCGCCAGGCCTTCAGAATTCGGGATATCCGTGAGCCCCGTATTATTTCCAGAGGTATAGTTAACGTACTTCCAAGGGGCTTGTCGTTCAGAAATACTCTGAGAAAGGTAAGTCGCCTCCGGGCTAAAAAACTGCATGTAAAAATAGGCGCCAAAAATACCGGCCACCGCAGCCAGACTGAATGTTCCGAAATTTTTTTTCAATTTGTTCATCATGGAGTTCATTTTATTATTTTTATTTTCCTGGTAAGATTTATTAATGCAAATTTCAGAGTCGATTCGTGAAGCAAGTATGAACGAATCCGGCTTTTCCATAGCTTAAATGGTTAAGAAATGTTAATCCGTTTCTTCGCTTTTGGCAGACCTTCTGGTTGAGTCCACGATAATGATGCAGGCAATGACTCGCAGAGGATTTCACCATAATCAATCCATCTTTTTGATGTAACTTTGCGACCTGAGCGCTTCACATGTCTAGGTATTCCAATCCGGAGATTATCTCCGATATTCAAAACGGGAAAGAGGAGGTTTTGTTTTATATCTGCCGGAAGTTTTTCCAGCCGGCCCGGCGTTGGCTGCGCCGAAAAGGAGTGCCTGACGATAAGACGCCGCAGATTTTTATTTCAGTGCTGCTCCAGATTTTCAGGGAAATTCAGCAACAACATTTGTCGGTACATGTGGATTTTGAATCTTACCTCTATAATAGTCTTGAAGAATTTTTCAAGGAGGAGAAATTAAAGAGCAAGCAAAGTCGATATCGGATTGGTCCCGTTTATTCCGACAACCAGAAAGAAGCTGTGGCTTTGTGTGTGGAGATACAAGAAGATGACACGCGTAAATTACTTTTCTCGCGTTATGCTGAAAAGCTCAGTTTTGAACAAATTGCAGTACGATTTGAATATAGTAATCCAGTCATCGCCCAATATGAAGTGAATAAAGCAATCATCCGCCTCGAGGGCATGGTGCGAATCCGTTTGAACCTTCAAAAGAATTGACATGTCAATCACCCTGGAAGAACGGCTGTTGATTGACCGGTATCTTGATGGTACACTTAGTGGTATTGAACTGCAAAAGTTCATGGAACGGCTTGACGCAGATGAGATGTTCCGTGATTCAGTGAGTATTCAGAATCTGCTGGTAGAAGGAATCATCCGAAGTGCAGACAAACAGCTACAGCATGATTTACTTCAAACAATTTCCTATAAAAAACCGCTGGTTCCACTTGGATTGAAATTGATTTTAACATTTCTGGTGCTCACTTCAGGCGGAATTATTTTCTGGAATTACATTGGTCCGGATCCATCCGGAGGAAAAAAACACCCAATTTCCTTTTCCTGGTTTAGCCGCTCCGGCGACACAAAAGTTGAACCGGAGAAGGAAACATCTAAAAGTGAAAAGCGCCGGGAAGATGGATCAGATCAAGGGAAAAGCACAAAGCAGGAAGGTTCTGGTCAACAAGATCAGTCGAGTCAATACAGCTCTGAAGAAGACCAGGATTCCTTGCAGAGAAGTGACGAGGAGGTGACCAACAACGAATTAGTAGTAAAGCAAGATCAACTTCTGATATCACAACGCTTAATTATCCGTGAAGACAGTAGTTTGAAGACGAGTACCGCTAAAAAGAAAAAAGAAAAAGAATCCAGTCTGAGCCAGGAAGTTGCAGCGAAACTAAATCCTGCTGCCGGACTTGAAATCAAGGAGAAGGACTCGGCCGAGAATTCATCACTTATCGTCGAATTCTGGATTTCGCCAATTAATTACCGGGGATATAAGCTAGTGCGGAATAAATTGATAGTTTTTGGCCTTGAAGAACCCGATGCAGTTGTTTTATTCAGGCAGGATGAAAAACTCTATCTTCATTACTTCGACAATTATTTTATACTTGAACCCACAGAGGAATTCACATCGTATCAGCAGGTGAAGGACAAGGAGTTCAGTTCACGCCTTGACAAATGAAATATAAATTTTATAAATATCAGGGAACAGGAAATGACTTCATCCTTTTTGATGATCGCGGTGATTCCATGCGATTCAATGCTGAAGAGATTGTTTCGATCTGCGATCGTCGCTTTGGTATCGGAGCAGATGGTGTGATTTTGTTACGCAACTCACCTGATCTTGATTTCGAAATGGTTTATTACAATGCAGACGGAAAGCCCAGTTCGATGTGTGGTAATGGAGGAAGATGCATTACCTCTTTTGCAAAAAAATTGGGCATCATTGAAGATCATGCTGATTTTCTGGCTGCGGACGGAAAACATGAAGCCATTTTCACCAATTCTGATCCGGTTGTTGTTAAACTGAAAATGAAGGATGTAAATGAGATTGTTAAGTTAATGGATGGTTGGTGGCTGGATACCGGCTCTCCTCATTTGGTGATCGAGGTGAATAATCTTGATGAGCTGGATGTAAAATCAGCTGGAAGTGAAATACGTTACAATGATTATTTTCGCAAAGAAGGCGTGAATGTAAATTTTGTACAACGTTCTGAAAATGGAATTGCAGTTCGTACCTATGAACGGGGAGTTGAAGATGAAACCCTTTCGTGTGGAACAGGTGTTACTGCTTCCGCCCTGATATCCCTTGCCAACGAATGGGTTCCTTCAAATATGGATCCTGTAACTGTAAATTGTCCGGGAGGAAAGCTGAAGGTACATTCCCTTAAATCTCCTCATGGATTCAATGAGGTTTGGCTCGAAGGACCTGCGATGCTTGTTTTTGAGGGCGAAATAAGTATTTAAATATTCTTTTCATTTGACCATGAAAACAGGATCGTATTCGCATAAAATATCTGTCAACCTGCATTTGTTTATAAACTGATTGAGTGGCGGAACACTAATATTGACCTAGTATTCGTACATTCGCTCTGGATAAATAGAGAAAGCACTATGCAACTTGTAGGAGAACTTATACAATTGAGGGCACTTGAACCCTCCGATCTGAAATTACTGTATCGTTGGGAGAATGATTCGGAAGTGTGGAGTGTGAGTGGAACTCTTGTCCCATTTTCGAAATTTGTTCTGGAAGAATTTGTGAATCAGGCACACCAGGATATTTATACCAATAAACAAATTCGCCTCATGATTGACCTGAAATTCCTGAACGAGGAAGAGGAGGAAGAGAATGGCAAAACAAAGTGCATTGGTTGTGTGGATCTTTTTGATTTTGATCCAAAGAACAAGCGGGCAGGTGTAGGAATACTAATTGCAAACCGGGATGATCGTGGAAAGGGTTTTGCTACTGAAGCCTTGCATCTGATCATGGACTATGGGTTTGAAGTGCTTGATCTCCATCAGTTGTATTCAAATGTTCGAGTCGATAATGAGAATAGCTTGGCACTGTTTAAGCGTCTTGGATTTGAGGTCACCGGCTTGAAACAAGACTGGGTATATCACTACGGAAAATTTTATGATGAGTACAACATGCAGTTGATTCGTAAATAGATTTCGGTTGAAATACGATCCGCATGACTCATACCTTGTTTTGCTATCATAACCGAAATTTCAGGCGGATTCTTTTTTTTGCAGCATGCAGTTTCTTTTTCAGTTGTAATTTCGATACTCAACACAAACAACAAATCGGGCCTCAGGTCTATGCCAGTCTGCAGGATTCTACTTTTTATGTAGGGATGAATACCTGCCGGCAATGCCATCCTGCAATTTATGATTCCTATGTGCAGACTGGAATGGGCCAGTCGTTTGACAAGGCGAGCCATCAAAAGTCTGCTGCTCATTTTGATGTGAATTCCGGGGTGATGGATAGCGTGAATGGTTACCGATATCACCCATATTGGCAGAATGATACCTTGTTCGTTTTAGAATATCTTCTCCGCGGGAAGGATACCACATATCGCAGGAAGGAGAAAGTAGATTATATCGTAGGTTCCGGTCAACATACAAATTCACATATCCGGAATGTGAACGGATATCTCTACCAGGTTCCTGTTACTTATTATACACAGGAGTCCAGATGGGATCTACCTCCGGGATTTGAAGGTGGATTTAACAGCCGTTTCTCCCGAAAAATTGAACTCGAATGCATGAGTTGCCACAATGCAATGCCGAAACTTGTCCCGGGATCAGAAAATAAATACGTGGAAGTGCCTGCCGGCATTGATTGTGAACGTTGCCATGGTCCGGGCAGCAAACATTTAGCTGATATAAATGCAGGTATTAAAGTCGATACCAGTACAGCGATTGACTATAGCATAGTGAACCCATCCAAGCTTCCGATTTCATTGCAGTTGGATGTCTGCCAGCGTTGTCACATTCAGGGAAATGCCGTGTTGAATGATGGGAAATCATTTGCTGATTTCAAACCCGGCATGAAACTCTCGACTGTGATGAATGTGTTTATGCCGGTGTATAAGGGCGATCCTGATGCCCACATCATGGCATCCCATGCCGAGCGATTGAAAATGAGTAAATGTTATATTTTCTCCCTTGCGCGTGTGGATTTAGCAAGCAGCACAAAGACATTGCGACCATACAAGGATGCATTAACCTGTATCACCTGTCATAATCCTCACGTAAGTGTGAAACACACCGGAACAGATGTTTTTAACCGGGCATGCAAGGGCTGTCATTCGGCTGAAAGTGTAAGTACATCAAATCCTCGTCATGCGTTGAAAAGCGAAGGCGTCTGTTCTGCATCAGAAGCAGAAAGAAAATCCAAAGGCGATAATTGTGTTGCGTGTCACATGCCTAAAAGCGGCGCAATTGATATTCCACACGTGGTGACTACCGATCATTTTATTCGTAAACCAATACCTGCAAGGAATGTTGAAAAAATCCGGGAGTTTATCGGACTGGTTTGCATTAACAATGCCGATGTAGATTCAATTACCAGAGGGAAGGCATTTATTTCTTACTATGAGAAGTTTACTTCCAATCCTGCATTTCTTGATTCTGCAAAACGTTATGTGAGTGATGGAAACAGCAGGGAAGTACGGGAGCATTTTAAAACATTGGTTCATTGGGCATTTTTAAAGAATGATTTTCTCCGTATAATTCAATATACTGATGTAGCTGTTGGAAGTGATGGATTCAAAGGCAAGGTGTCATCCGATAATACGGATGCCTGGACTTGCTACCGTATTGGACAGGCCTTCATGAGAGAGGGGGATTTAAGCAAGTCGCTGCTTTATTTCGCCCGTTCTGTTGAGCTTGCTCCTTATCAACCGGATTTTCGAAATAAGCTTGCATCGGCCCAGCACGATGCAAGGCAGGTGAAAGAAGCAAAAGAAAATTTTAGATTTCTACTACGTGAAAATCCTGATTACGTGCCTGCTTATACAAATTACGGCTACTTGCTTCTTGCAGAAGATCGGGATGTACGAGGTGCGGAGGACATGTATAACCATGCTTTGGCCCTTGATCCGATAAATGAACAGGCACTGCTGAATAAAGCAGGTTTGCTGGTTTATCAGCAAAAGTTCTCCATGGCTGAGAGTATGCTCAAGTACTTTCTGAAGAAATACCCCAAAAATTCTCAGGCTTTAAAGCTATATCAGCAAATAAAGCAGTTAAAACAATAGTTTGGCTCCTTCTTTCAGTGAATGCAACCTTTCATTAACCATTTGATTAACTTCGCGTAACATTGAGTTTACAGGCCAACAATAATTTCACAAAAACTTTACAATGGCCGATTATAAATTAAAAATACTGCTTGTTGATGATGAACCGGACATCCTGGAGTTTCTCAACTATAATCTCAAGAAAGAAGGATATCAGGTTTTTTTAGCCGGAAATGGGAAGCAGGGAATTGAAATGGCCCGAAAGGAGCTGCCAGATCTCATTATTCTGGATATTATGATGCCTGAAATGGACGGTATAGAAACTTGTCGTTTGTTGCGTGAGTTTCCTGAATTCAAGGATACGATGATTGTTTTTCTCACAGCCCGGAATGAAGACTATTCCCAGGTTGCGGGCTTTGGAGTAGGGGCCGATGATTATATTACAAAACCGGTGAAACCCCAGGTACTTTTGAGCAGAATCAATGCTTTGTTCAGGAGATATCAGAGCCGGAATGGAAATGCTTTACAAAATGAAAACGTCTTGCTAGCCGGTGATTTGCGAATTGACAGGGAACAATATATTGTATCGAAAGGTGATGAGAAAATCGAATTGCCCAGAAAAGAATTTGAATTGCTGGCTTTGATTGCGGCAAAACCGGGAAAGGTATTTACACGTGATGAGATACTTGACAAAGTATGGGGAAGTGAAGTAATTGTCGGGGACCGCACGATTGATGTTCATATCAGAAAGCTTCGTGAAAAGTTTGGCGATGATATGATTAAAACGGTAAAGGGCATTGGTTATAAATTTGATTTGTAAATTAATCATTATGAATCATTGTTTTTTATGTTTTGATGTTTACCTTTTCTGCGAAAATAAATGAGCATGACAGTAAAGAATCCTACTCCTCAGAAAATAGCATTTCTCTCCGCTTTATCGCTTTCATCGATTGTTTTTTTTACAGTGTTTATCCTTTGGCAGCTGGAGCAAGTTAGCACAAGCTGGTTGCCGGTTTTGATCATTTTTACACTTACTTTTATTTGCGCCTATATCATCTTTATATTTTTTCTTGAGGCATTCATTTACAGAAAAATCAAACTTATTTATAAAACAATCAGTCGTTTCAAGGATTCAAAGGAAAAGACCATTGAGCAATTACAACTCAACACAGACATTATCGGAAATGTGAGCCGAGAAGTTCAAGAGTGGGATAAGAACCGTTCAGATGAGATTGCGGAATTGAAAAAGCTGGAAGTATTCCGTCAGGAATTTTTGGGAAACGTATCTCATGAATTAAAGACACCTATTTTTAATATTCAAGGCTACATACATACGCTTTTGGATGGCGGGCTGGATGATGCTTCAGTGAACATTCACTATCTGCAACGTGCAGCGAAATCAGCTGAGCGATTGTGCCTTATAGTGGAAGACCTGGAGGAGATTTCAAAATTGGAAACCGGAGAGCTTACTCTCGACATCAGGACTTTCGACCTCTATGAATTGGTGAATGATGTTTTTGAATCCGAAGAATTACATGCACTTGAAAGAAAAATAACTCTTGAATTCAAAGAAAAAAGTCTTCGCCCTGCTTTCGTCATGGCAGATAAAGAGCGTATCAGGCAGGTCTTTATCAACCTGATAGTTAATTCTATCAAATACGGAAAGGAAGGAGGCAGTACCATGGTTGGTTTTTATGATATGGACGAAAGCATTCTCGTTGAGATAACTGATAATGGAATTGGCATAGACCCGCAACATCTTCCACGACTGTTTGAACGTTTTTATCGTGTGGACAAGAGCCGTTCAAGGGATCAGGGCGGCACAGGCCTTGGTCTGTCTATTGTAAAACACATTCTGGAAGCGCACAAGCAAAGTATCAACGTGAGAAGCAGCAGCGGCATTGGAAGCACCTTCTCATTTGCTTTGAAAAAGGCAAAATAGGCTTAGTTCATGTCTACTCCAGAATTTGATCGCTCCTTGCAGATCTAATTCCTGCGCATGAAATATTTGTTGATTTTCAATATCGCGACAATATTGCTTTTTTCCTGCACTAAAAACGAAGACAAGTTCGCTACATTGAGTATTCAGCTGAAGGATGCACCTGCTTCATTTGACAGTGTATTGGTTGAAGTTCTAAATGTAGAAGTCCATACTGACATGGGTGGTTGGCAGTCATTGCAAACACACCAGGGTATTTACAATCTCTTGGAATTGCAAGACAATGTGGATACGGCACTTGTAATGGCCCAGCAACTACCGGCAGGTCTCATCAGTCAGGTGAGACTCATTCTTGGCGTAAACAACAGGGTAGTGGTCTCGGGAGTCAGCTATCCGCTCTCCATTTCAAGTCAGGATGAAACCGGATTAAAACTAAATATTCACGAAGTGCTTCAGCCAAATACACCTTATGTCCTTGTGATGGATTTTGATGCGCTCCAGAGCATACATCAGACAGGAAATGGTGCTTACAAGTTGAAGCCGGTTGTAAGGGCAGAGTTCTTATAATCTAAAATGAACCCGGGGAATTATTTATTTGTTTAGTCATCCTGAAATGTTTGATCGTGCCGAATAAGAGATACGAATCAGCCACAACGACATAAGCATTTTTCTTATAAAAGTCTAAAGCGGGTTCTCTTGCATCAAGCACAATCGTTGTTATTCCTCGTTTAGCGCATTCTGCTTCCAGTGTTTTTATTAAGAGGTTCCCAATTCCCTTGTTGCGATATTCTTCACGCACTGCCATGGACCGGATTTGTCCTTCAGTGGACGAATTGATTTGCAGTCTTCCTGTAGCTATTGGTTCATTCAAGTCATCCATTACTAAAAAATGCAGGGATTGATCTTCCCATTCATCTTTTGTGGTATTCTCCTTTTGATTCCAGGGTTTTCGTAATATTTCATAGCGCAGGCGATAGTAAGCTTCCCATTCTTCCGGTGCATTCGGCTGGAGAATGCGGTAACTTTCTTTTGGGTTAGTGAACTTCAGGGAATCAGTCATATGCATATCAGGACTTAGTTATTTATTTAAAATTTTCCAGACTGATCAATTCATCTCCTTGTTTGTAAGGCATCCAGGTGATGATGAGTTGAAACATTTCATCTGTTGTGCGCATACTGCCATCCCGTTCTGAAACAAGTGAAGGGGGATGATTGGGGTTCAATGGATTTTGAGCAGTATTGTCAAATGTGCCACTGACAAAAATTACGGAGCTCTTCGGAATTTTTACAACCCGTTTGAATGTATAAAAATATTGCCATCTGAAATCCCAGTCGTTTATGCGAATCAGGCGGATCGTATCACCGGAAGGATTGATTGCATAAGCGTGGAAATTTTTACCGAGCAAATGCATGTGCGGGTTGATGGTGAGAATAGAAATATCCTGAGGGACGGTATATGTTGTGTGAAATGTCGCAATAGTATCGGGTTGGATCACTAAAGTAGGAACCACAGGTGAAATACCGGATGTGCCAAGAATCATTTCTTTCAAAGGTCTTTGCGGAGGTATTGGACTAAAAAATATATTGAAGCTTGTCTGGTCGGTAGTATCTACAGGGCTGGGGCCATAATGAATATTGTCGAGCAGGAGTACGCCACGGCGTTTCACCTTATAGCCTCCGATCCCTGCCGGATAACCTGCAACTTCTACTCCCGGCAAGTAATTGCTCACGGATGGAGTGAGCAAGGGGTAGGTCCCATCATCGTTGGTCAGATCGAGTTTTTCATAGGCCTTTTGCTTGTCCATTTTTTCAGTATCCACAAAAGGCAATCCTGTAGACATAGATGTTTTTTCGTTTTCATCATACTGGACAAGATGAGCATTGATGTGATGAACCAGTTTTTTATTACCAGGAATGATTTCAATCGCGCGAATGAAAGTATCCCGTGGAAGTTCATAGGGAATTTTCATCATCAGGAACTTATCCTGATTATCTCCTTTGAGAAAAACGGGGGAAGACATTTTTAATACCATATCCGGAACTCCGAGCAGGCTTTGTTCCGGGAACTGCGGAGGAGGAGGAGTAAGTGAAGGGTTTCCTTCAGGAGCACCATCTTCGATCCATTTGTCGAGCAGGTTCTTTTCTTGTACCGACATTACTTTTTCACCGCGAAAGGAAACATAGTCCGGGTCTGCGGGCCATGGTGGCATCAATCCGGATTGTATGCTTAATTGAACCGTGCGCAGCCGTGATTTTACATTTGAATAGGTGATCAGGTCAATAGGGGCACCTGAACCGGGACGATGGCAAGGAGTACAGTACTTATAAATTAAAGGAGCTATGTGTTCAGAAAATGTAGGATTTTTTATTCCCTTCTCTTCTGATTGATTTGATTGGCATGAATAGAAAACGACTCCAAAGAATATGCATGACAATCTGAAGAAAAGGGAGCCGGAAAAATAGTTCATGCAAGTACCGGTTTTTTTGAAATAATATTTTTCATTCTTATTCAAGGATACAACCTATAGGAGTTGTCTCTTTTACTTTAACCGGTTTCCCATTCTTGACTGCACTGAGAGCATCGTGTAAATCATGTTTAGTGATCACGGCCCTTTTTTTACCAAGTGCGTATAACCAGTCATCAATTCTGCCCTTGTAAAGTACTGCCCCATTCTTGTCAACTAAAAAAGCCGAAGGTACTGTGTTGGCATTTAATTTTTTCACCAGAATATTTTCCGGATCCTGTAACAAAGGAAAACTTATCCGGTATGTTGTCTGGTATGTTTTCATTTCATCGGTAGTATTAAAAGTTCCCGGGAAAACACCGTAGAATTCAAATCCGGAATTTTTGTATTCTGCCCTTAGATCATTCAAGGTCCTGGAATAACTTTCGCAGGCAGGGCAATCAGGCAGGAGGAATACAATCACGCTTCCTTTGTTTTTTGCTAATGCATCAAAGGAATAATTTTCATTTGAAATTGTTTTTAACCTGATACCGAACAAGCCATCTCCTGGTTCATTATTAAACGCAAGAAGGAAAGGCAGAATGAACAGTGCAGATTTAAATTTCATTGAATTTGAAAGTGTCAATTTAATAAACTTTAGTAGTGGACAATCACATCTTTGGTTTTCTGACTGAGGTGATAACGAATAATCCGATGAACATCGCGGTTATCCTGACGGGACACAACTGCGTCTTTTAGTGCTTCAATGGATTGGCCGGCAAATTCCGGTTCGATGAAACCGAAACCGATGTACTTGCCTTCTTCAATTTGCACAACGGTCTTCTCCGTGTCGTTTCGTCCGGGTCCGATGATCATGAAATTCGGGTGCTTATAATCCAGACTTCTGAGAGCAGCTTCAACCCGCCGGTTATATTCACCGGCATCTTCTTTCCCGATGCAGGCGCCTTTGCACCTGTTGATGCTATATTGAAAACATGCATGAGAAATTTCGTACAAGCCGGTGAGCTTTTGACAAAGTTCAAATTTTAGCGCTATTTTTTCCAATATGGATTTGGCCTCATCATGCGTACGTGTGATGATGATTGGTTTATCCTTGGCACGTACTCTACCGGAAGATAATTGCCAATAACCCTGTTGGTTCATTTCCTGAAAAACCCCGTAATTATAAAATGAATTTTTTTGCGAGCGGTTAAAAACAGGTTGGTAGACTTTGATCTCTTCCGATTCTAGAAGTAATGCAACAAGTTCGTTGCCGGTGATCTCAAAGGTGATATCACGAATCGAATTGCGCATTTCAATGGCCTTCCGGGTTTGTTTGTTATTGAAATGCATCAGCACACGTTTCCGGATGTTATTGCTTTTCCCAACGTAGATAATGGTATTGTCTGCATTATAAAAGTAATAAACACCGGGAGATTCTGGGAGCTTTTCGAGGATACTACGGTTGAATTCAGGGGGAAAGCGGAGGTGGAGGTAATCGTTTTTAACGAACGAGCTGAAAATTTCTTTTTCAGGATCTTTAGCTAAGAGCAGCTCGAATAATTTTACGGTAGCCAAAGCGTCTCCCGCAGCACGGTGCCTGTTGTACAGCGGAATGCCGAGAGTATTGCATAAATTTCCAAGACTGTAAGACCGATAACCCGGTATGATTTTCCTGCTGAGTCGAACAGTACAAAGATAGTCTCTCGAAAAAGTGTAGCCGAGTGATTTATACTCCTGGGCAAGAAATGAGTAATCAAATGGAGCATTGTGAGCTACGATGGTGGCCCCTTCCGTGAACTCAATGATTTCTTTCGCTACTTCATAAAACTTTGGAGCATCGCGCACCATTTCATTGTCGATCCCTGTAAGCCTGGAGATAAAAGGAGGGATGTTGCATTCCGGATTGATGAGTGAGGTATATTCTTTCACAATACCATAGCCATCGTGCAAATAGATCGCGATTTCTGTGATCTTGTCATGGATGGCGTTTCCACCTGTGGTCTCTAAGTCGAGGATTGCGTACATTATGTTGAACTACGAATATAAAAAAAGAGCGACACAAAAATGTCGCTCTTAATAAATCATGTTATGACAGATTATTCAATAAGGAATTTATCTACAAGAAGATTTTGTCCATTTTCATCGATAATACTATAAAAATATTGTCCAGAAGCCAGGGAATTGAAGAAAATTCGAAATTCAATCTCTTTGCCGTTTTGATTCAGTTGAGAAGGTGAATTAATCAGGCGAAATTGACTATCATAAATGAAAAGGCTTGGATGATTGACAATTTCATTTGTAGTAACTTTTAATACAGCATTTGTCGTGACAGGGTTAGGGTAAAAGCACTTAGTGACTACCAGTGATGAAATTTCCTGTACATCAATTGTAGTATCTGAAATGGCAACCCTGCTCATTGGGCTGGATCCGTTTTGGGTAAATTCTCCGCCAACAATAACCTTTCCACCTAAGTAAGTGATTGCATTGATATTTCCATTGAAGTTACTCCCCTCTGCAGACAGGTTGTTGGCACCTGTAAAGGTGACTGAAAAGAAATGAGGCAAGGAGATGCCAGCTGAAGTAGATGAAGTAAATGCACCGCCACCAAATAATTTTAGAGGTGATGAATAAAGAGCATTTAAATAACCAAGAGGATTTAATGCATATACCGCTGTACCAATACTTCCTGAACCTGAATACATTGAGAAAAATTGCCCCGGGCTGTTAAATTTACCACCCAAATACAGTTTATTTTGGAAAACGGCCAATGTCAGAACATCACCGTTCAAGCCGCCAGGAAGTACACTCCAAGTGGTGCCACCGGCTAACTTAGATACTCCATTCGGAAAAAATGCACTTGAACCACCAATGTATATTTCATTGTTGAATTTTGCAATCGCATTAACAACACCGGAATTTGCAACTGTCCCAAGTTGAGACCAAGTGGAGCCATTAAATAGAGCAATACGACTTACAGTTGTTGTTTGATAAACACCAAAATTCCCTCCGACATACAAGCCTGAAGGATCGCTTAGTAAGGCATTGACGCTGGCGCTGGTTAGTCCTCCGCCAACTTCTTCCCATGTATTATTGCTGTTATTTAACACAGCAATTCTTCGAATTTGATTTGCACCCGATGCGTCAGTGGTAAAATCACCTCCAGCATAAAGACTGCCATTGTGAACAACCAGAGCATTTACATTCCCATTTAATCCATTCCCTACTTGCTCCCAAGCAGCACCGTTCCACTTTGCCACATGAGAAGGAGAACTGAATTCGCCTCCAGCATAGATGCTGCTGTTAAAGACGGTCAGGGCCTTAACTTTTCCGGGTAAGCCTGTCCCCATAGGAGTCCAGCCGGCATTTGCATTCATACAAATTAGAACAAGGCTTAATAAGAGTAAATTTTTCTTTATCATTTTTGGATTTTTTAACGGGCTGAAAATAAGAAGAATTTTTTGAATGGGAAGAGATTTTTTCCGCGAATGCTTAATTTTCCTGTTTATAGATGAAATTTATCGCACTACAGGATTTCAGGTCGGAAGAGAGACGAAAAATACGCTTCGATTTTCCATTATCAATTTCTACTGCTGCTGTATTAGGAGGGCTCTTTCCCAGGTTGTTGGCAAAAAGCACCAGATAATTATTGGTGTTTGGTTTGAACTGAAGTTCGACTGCTCTTTTCTTTTTTGTCACGCCATAATGATCGAGTATCCAGACTCCATTGAAAAACAGGGACATGGTATCACCATCCATATAAGAATTGTCGTACACATAAATGGTGATGCTGGGCGATGTCACTTCAACTTTTTCAGTTCCGATTACTTTTCTACCTTGAATGACCGAAGGTGTATTTTCTTCTTTCATGATCACCTCCGGAACTGCTGTGGCTTCTGGTACTGCAGCAATCTGAAGAGGAGGAATGAGTTCGGGGGCCTTTTGCTGCAGAGGAGCGGGTGTGAAAACCTGATCCAGGGGTTTGTCTCGGTATTCCCATAATATCACGGAGCCATCCAGACTTGCGGTGAAGAGTGATTTCTCATTGATACCAAATGCAGAGCAGGTAACTTTGTCTTCGTGACCAAATAATTCCTGTGAGATTATTTTTGAAAAGGGTTTCCATACGCGTGCCCAGTTGCCAATATTTCCACTCACCATCGAGAGTCCGTCTGCAGAAAAGTTCATATGTGCAGGCATGCCGGCTTTAAACCAATGTGTAGGTTGGATTGCTAATTGTCCTAACTGATAGGGCCAGAATCGGATAATACCATCAGTACTCCAACCGGCCAGCAAGGAATCACCTAAAAGAGTCATGTATTCGATTGAGGAGCCCCCGGTAGAAATTTCCTGACGAAGAATATCGGAGCGTGTGTTGATCACTTTTAATTGTGTACCACTTGATACTATCAGTGAATTCCTGTCCGGTGTGATGACCGCTGCCAGTAAACTGTCATTGGATTCAAGAACAAGTTCGACTTTTTGCGTGAGGTCAGATCGTGTTTTGTATAGTTTGTTTTTACTGTTGAAATAAATGAATCCGTCAGCGATCGAGAATAATACAAAGCGGATACCATTGTAGTCCGGTGAATAAATGCCTTGAATAATTTTATCTTTTTCGAAATCATAGATTTTTATTTCTCCATCGACGGTGGAGGAGATCATCAGGCGACCTGTTGAATTGAAGTTGATGGTATTTACAGCGTTGAAATGGGAAGACAGGGTTTTTTGCAAGGAGCCATCCACTAAACTTCTCAGGTACAAGTTTCCTTTTTGATCACCACAGACCAGGAGTTCTCTGGATTTATCAGTGGTTATTGCCGTGATGCCTGATTTTGCTTCAGTAAAACGAGCGGCCTGAATATAAGCCTGTCCACTTGCCTCGTAGAAAGGGAGCATTGAGCTGAAACATATCCACAATAAAATTAAATTAGTTATACTAAATTTTCGCGCTTGCATGTGTTTGTAAAAGTACGCAAGAACATTTTCAACCCTACGTGCAGGATGCGCAGTTATTCATGGAAGATGTTAATATGTGAACACCTAAACCCTCTCGTAACAATCCCAAACCGAGGATATAAAATTTCATCGAAATATCTGGAGCAACCATTTGGAAGCAAAAAATCCGGATGCAGCGAGGAGAAGTCCACCCAAAGTACTGACAAGAATGTTGGTAATAGCCAGTGTTATATGAGATTGCCGGATAAGTTGGAGTGTTTCGAAGGAAAAAGAGGAGAAGGTGGTGAAACCGCCCAAGAGCCCAATGAACAGAAAGGTACGCAGGCCTGGGTTCAGGAGATCGGATTCATTGAGACCTGCAATAATTCCGATCAGTAAAGATCCGGACAGATTCACTGCCAGAGTTCCCCAGGGGAATACCGGTTGCCGGAAATAATCAATACTAGCATTGACGAGTGCGAAACGCAAGAGTGTTCCAAGTGCTCCACCGGCAGCTAAAAGCAGACATTTCATTATTAGAATGCTAAGTACGAGTGTAAAAATAGAAAAAACCGTCGGATGGACGGTTTTTTCTTAGTGTTGCGATACCCGGCAGATAAATTAGAATTTACAATCAATTTAATCTAAAATCAGAATTTATATCCCAAGCCGACACCAATCACATGCTTATATTGAGTTCTTTCAATCACATTCGCATCATACAGAAGCTGTACGAGAATAGAAGCTGTGATGAATTTATTTACTTTCATGAGCAGGGTAGTTTCCCAATTGACATCTATATTTTTGGCATTGTCTTTATCAGAGTCTGTGTAATTGTTGAACAATTCCAGTTTGGTGGTGAAGGTGATATTTTCCATGATATCTCTTTTGTATTTCATGTTCAGGTAAGCACCAAATTCAGCCCGGGTTTTACTGCCCGTGCCCGCTTGAATGACACCATTTTCAATTGTTGCCGCTTCCACACCATAAGCACCTCCATCAGCAAGAGTTTGGTCATTCACAAAAGTAAATTTACCGGTGGCCGGAGAGATAAAGACTTCAAAATGCTCAGTAGGTTTATAGGTGAAACCAAGGGCTAGTGTGAGGTATCCTGGAGCCATGAAAGTTGACACGATATTGGAATCATCCGGATAATTGTAACCATCAGCAAACTGGCTCTTAAAATTCAGAAGCGCTGCATAGTACCATTTACCTTCACCAATTTTATGACCATACTTCGTAGTGAATTCAATTTTATCATCACTTTTTCTGAAAGGATCGCTTGCGGTTTTTACCAGAGAGTATGCAAAGTCCAGATTATTACTCCAAAGATTTTTACCTTTTTCATAATTTGCAAAAAGGTTTACTGATGTAGCAAAGGAGAGGTTATCATCTCCTCCCTGTGCCCATTGGGAGAGGGCAACCTGATTGAAGTTGATACCTATAAAGCCACCTTTCTTCCAGGAAGTGTCCGGTTCGGCATCTTGTGCGAAAACCAGTGTAGACATCAGTAATATAAAGGAGAATAGGAGTAATATATTTTTCATTTCCGGTTTTTTTATAGATGAACATTTGTTAATTGTCAAGAGAATTCCAGGGAACAAGAGAAGTTCTTATTCCCCGGTAATTTGAATCAGGAATTATTTTTTAAGAAGATCCCGTATTTCAGCAAGCAATTGCTCTTCTTTAGTTGGAGGAGGTGGTGAGGATGGCGCAACCGCTTCGGCTCTTTTCATTTTATTCAATCCCTTCACGACCAGAAAAATGGCAAAAGCAATAATAATAAATTCGATGAGAATTTGAATAAAGTTTCCAATATTCATGGTCACAGCCGGAATGGCAACACCTGCGGCATCAATGGATGCTGCTTTGAGTGTCAGACTAATTTCTTTAAAATTCACTCCGCCAATTAGCAAGCCAATGGGTGGCATTACAATGTCGTTTACGATGGAGTTGACAATTTTTCCGAATGCAGCACCAATAACTACACCGACAGCAAGATCGACAGCATTTCCTTTATTGATAAAGTCTTTAAATTCAGATACAAATCCCATGGCTTTGAGTTTAGTAAAATGTTTTTGCGAAACTAAGACAATAATTTGAAATCATAAACATGCAATTTTTAATACGGAGAATAAATTTTTTACCATGAATTTAATTTCTCATGAGATTTTTATGAACCCGGATGATTGCCAAAGCAGGAGCATTCATTGAACGAAGGAGGAGAGTTCAGAAGAATAATAAGATTATTCTATTGTTTTCATGATGAATAGCCGAAGCTGTCCTAAATTTTCTCATTTTTGCACCCGTGTTAACGCTAAATAATATTCGATTTGAATTTGGAGGGCGGTATCTTTATAAAGATGCCACCTGGCAGATCAATCCCGGTGAAAAAATAGGACTGATTGGCCTGAATGGAACCGGTAAATCCACGCTTTTACGGATAATTAATGGAGAATATGCCCTTGAGCAAGGCGAGATTTCCAAGTTGAAGAACATGAGCATAGGGTTCCTGAACCAGGATTTGCTCAGTTATACTTCATCTGAAACCATTTTGGAGGTTGCCATGCAGGCTTTCCAGGATGCGTTACGTCTTGATAAGGAGATCCATGAATTGCTCGAGAAGCTGGAACATGACCATTCCGATGAAATTCTGCATACACTGCATGATAAGCAGCAGGCATATGATATGCTGGATGGATATAACCTACGTCCCAAGGCAGAGTCATTATTGGAAGGACTCGGATTCTCAACCTCCGATCTCAACAGGCCTTTGAATGAATTTTCCGGAGGATGGAGGATGCGAGTCATGCTAGCCAGGATGATGTTGCAGCAGCCTGATTTATTGATGCTGGATGAGCCGACGAATCACCTGGATCTTCCTTCTATCCAATGGGTAGAACAATATCTTCAGGATTACAAGGGAACTGTGATCGTGGTTTCACATGACCGCTATTTTCTTGACAAGGTTGTGAATAAAATCGTCGAGATTTCCGGGCAGCAAATCAGGGGATACAGTGGAAATTATTCTTTCTATCTGGAGACAAAAACAGAAAGAGATGAATTGCAGCGATCTCAATTTAAGAATCAGGAAAAATATATTAAGGAACAAGAGAAACTGATCGATCGATTCCGGGCAAAAGCATCAAAGGCCAAGATGGCGCAATCGCGGATTAAAATGCTCGACCGAATTGAAAGAATTGAAGATGTAGATGATGGCACACCGGAGATCAATATTGGATTTCATATTGACAAACAACCCGGAAAACTTATTTCGCATTTGCATATTAAGGATAAATCATACGGAGATCTGAATATATTACACAATACCGAAATACGTATTAACCGTGGGGATAAGATCGCATTGATTGGCGCGAATGGAAGGGGAAAATCCACCTTGCTTCGTATGATCAATGGTTCGGAACCATATGAAGGAAGGGGCGAGCAAGTTCACAATGTAGTTCCTGCATTTTATGCACAGCATCAACTGGAGGCGTTGAATCTTTCCAATGATTTGTTAACGGAGTTGATTCATTTTGCACCGGACAGAAAAGAAGTGGAGTTAAGATCCTTACTCGGTGCTTTCTTGTTTTCAGGAGATGATGTATTTAAAAAGATCAGGGTTTTATCAGGAGGAGAAAAGTCTCGTGTGGCCTTGGCAAAAACAATCCTGAGCAAGGCCAATTTTCTCATACTTGATGAACCGACGAATCACCTTGACATGCAATCGGTGAAAATACTGATCAAGGTTTTGCAGGACTATGAAGGAAGTATAATTATCGTATCTCACGATCGATATTTTCTTTCCCAGCTTGCCAATAAAATCTGGTGGATAGAAAATCATGAGGTGAAAGAATATCCCGGGACTTATGAAGAGTACGAGTATTCACGACAACAAATTGTCTTGTCAGAAAAACAAGCCGTACTAAAACAGAAGACGGAGAAAAAACCCAAGGCCGACGAGAAAAGGGAGAAGAATAATGAAAACGAGGAACAGAAAAAGTTAAAGCGGAAGTTGCAGCAGCGTTTTCAGAATCTTGAAGTTAATTTATCAAAACTAAAAGCAGAAAAACAGGAAGCTCGAGAAACAGCTGTCACAGCCCGGAGTCTATGGGAATCCTGCTTTGTTTCAGGAAACATTGGAGAAATTCAATGAAAACAGTGAAAAATTGAAGACTTCTGAGTCTGAGTATGAACAAGTTTTTGAAACATTGGCTGGCTTAGAATAAATATATATCTTGGCTTCACTATATGGTTCTCATTAACCGATACTTACGACTTTTTCTGCTCCGTAATAAGCAGCACCGGCAGGTTCTGTTTTACACCCGGCTTGCTGCCGGGCTTGAAATTCTGATCTTTTTAGTGATTATTTCCTTTTTTGTGATAAGGTTCAGCAACATCTGAATCTGCCCAATGAGGCGCTATCATTGACTTATAGAGATTTCCAGACAGCCAGAAATTACCAGGACATTTCCATCTTCAACAAGAGATTTTACGCCATTTACCTTCTCAAGGCCTGCTTTCGTCAAATATTTTTCAAATTTCGGGGTCGCTTTTATATATTTGAGATAAGAAAACAGGTAAATCCTTCAGTTTATGATTACTCAAGTAACTTCCGGAATTAAGGTCAGCGTGGAGATTTTCTATCGGCCGGACCAAAGCAACCCAATGTTGAATCAACATGTTTTTGCTTACCGGATCACGCTTACCAACAACAGTGATTACTCGATCCAATTGAAACGCAGGCATTGGTTTATTCTGGATGCAGCCGCATCTAACAGGGAGGTAGAAGGAGAAGGAGTAATCGGGGAACAGCCGATTATTGGAACAGGGGAGAGTTATCAGTATGTTTCCGGATGCAATCTTGACTCGGAAATGGGAAAAATGTACGGCACCTATCTTATGGAGCGACTTATTGATAAAAAGCAATTCTTTGTACGCATACCAGAGTTTCAATTGATCGTCCCATATAAACTCAATTAAAAACAGAAAATAATTTCCATGTAAAACAAGCTCCCGTTTCCACACGGGAGTTTTTTTTTGTCTGAATTTAATAATCTTAGTTACTTTAGGAAGATAAATTTTATTTCAGGGTGTAGTGACTGAAGCATGATTTTGCCGGATTGTCAATTACCAGGTTTTATAGCACCCGATTTTCTTTTACATTTGATCAGACAAAAAACTCAAACGATGGAAAATAAAATTACTCTTTCAAAGAAAATCAGTCTGAATCTTTTCATTCTTTTTTTCTTCCCTTTTATTATACAAGCACAAATTCAAAATGCTCTTGATTTTGATGGCATAGATGACCAGGTCATTACATCGAACGCATCTTCTCTCATCACCGGTTCTACCCAGCTTTCGATTACCTGTTGGGTATATCCGGAAAATGCCAACCCTGTTTTTCCTGACTTTGATGGATTTTGCGGATTCAGAAATGATGTAGATGCCGATTTTTACATAGTCCAAATCGGGCCCAATTCCGTTGAAGCTCGTTTTCGGAATAGCAACGGGATTGCAGCGGATATCGTTTATGCCGGTATGGATTTGAACACATGGAATCATTTTGTTTTTACGTATGATGGAATGCAGACAAGACTTTATCATAATGGGGAGATTGTGGATTCCATTTCAGCATCTGGTATGATTCTCAATAGCAATGAAAATTTTTACATTGGAAACCTTCCTTACTCTGTTAACAATTATCAACTTACCGGGCTAATGGATGAAGTAAGTTTGTGGAACAATTCACTTTCCATTTCCGATATTTCCTGTTTATATCATGGAGGTATCAATCCTGTTTCGAATGGACTTCTGCTATACTATACCTTCAATCAGGGAACGAGCGGTGGTCTGAACACGGGGATCAGCACCTTGCAGGATTTGAGTGGACACCTTGATGGCAGCATCAATGGGATGGCACTAATCGGAACAACATCAAACTTCGTAGGAGGTACGAGCACATATACTGTCACTTCTGCTACGCTATGCCCAGGTGGCAGCTATCAATTCGGAACGCAGACTTTATCTGCTGCGGGATCCTATATGGAAGGATTTCCTGGAGCCGGCTGTGATTCAATTGTTCAATTAATTCTCTCAGCGGGTCCTCTGGTTACAACGGTTACAATAAATAATGAAACACTTATGGCCGATCAGGGCGGAGCGACTTATCAATGGCTTGATTGTAACAATGGATATTTACCTATCCTGAATGAAACCGGTCAAAGTTATCATCCCATGTTAAATGGAAGCTATGCGGTACTTGTCACATCAGGCCTGTGTTCAGATACTTCCATCTGTTATACTATGACTTCTGTGGGAATTTCAGAAGCGGACAAATTGGATAAAGTAAGTGTTTATCCAAATCCATTCAAGAATCGATTTAGTATTTTGCTGGCTCCAGGTTCTGAAGTGGTTGAGATCAGCATTTATAATAATTTGGGAAAATTAATTCAGACCATTCCAGGCCATGATAAAAATGAGATTCAATTGGAGACAGAGAGCTGGAGACCCGGGGTTTATTTTCTCCGGATGAATGAGGGTGGTATAAATTCAGTGAGGAGTTTAGTTAAAGAGCAATAGGGGTTAATAAATTTATAGGATTAGTCATTTAGCTCCAGAATGCTCAACAACAGAGATCTCCATTATTTAACTTTATAAAACTAGAAGGTATATCCTAATGCACCGATTAGAATCCGCCTCCCAACGTTTACGGATTTACGAACTAAATGGATAATCCTAAAACTAAATTTGATTATTCTTTGTGAACTTTGTGCTTCCTTTGTGAACTTAGTGGTAAAATTTAAACACAAAGGGCACGAAGGAAGCACAAAGCACTCCAAGAGAGGTTTCATAAAACGAAAGGATTAGTCATTTAGCTCCAGAATGCTCAACAACAGCGGTCTCCATTATTTAGATATAATAGACAAAAATAGTTGGTAAAAACCCTGAGAAGCCTTGCTGGACAAGGGTTTGCTAAAAGGAAATAGAAACTCGTTTCAATTTCCTTTTTTAGTATCATAGATTCGATAAAAAATTATTTAGGGCTGCAATTAGCAGTTCGTTGTTTTTCTTCCTATTGGTTTTGCCCATTAAATTCATAACAAGTCAATGCAATTCCGCAGTCAAATTGTTTGGCAGTTTTCAATTTCAGATTTTGGTTCTTGTCCAAGCCTTTGAAAATTGTCATTCCGTTGCCAATTGCTGTTGGGTTAATAAACAAATGAAATTCGTCAATTAGTCCTGCGTTAATCAGTGAAGTTACAAATGTCCCACCTCCATATACTATAATGTCTTTTCCTTTATTTTTTTTGAGTTTATTGATTTCATCAACGAGTTCTCCTTTTGCGACTTCCGTGTTGCTCCATATTGATTTTTCAATTGTTTTAGTAAATACAATTTTTGGCGTCGCTGTATATTTCAGGCCGCCTTCAAATTCAGGGTCGCTTGGATTTTTTGCAACATTTTCCCAATGCGGAATAAAACCTTCTGCAAGTTTTCTTCCTAAAATAATCGTGTCAACAGGGTCCGTAATTTCTCTTACATAGCTAATAATATCGTCTGTCCAAGGGAAACACAACCAATCCATTTCTCCGTTTTTTCCCGAAATGAAGCCGTCAACGGTCATTTGCACTTGAAGTTTTAATTTTCTCATCTAATTCGTAATATTTTATTTTTACCGATATTTTGTGTATTGTAAGTTACAATGATTACATCTTTAACAAGTCATTAAAATATTTTTCGCTTCTATTATTGTGTTCAATTTTCTTGTCGATTAGTCCCGTTATAATGACCGCGAACTTAAGAATAAATCCATGTGAAATAATTATCTAGGATTATCCATTTAGTTCGTAAATCCGTAAACGTTGGGAGGCGGATTCTAATCGGTGCATTAAGGTATGCCTTCTGGTTTTTTAAAGTTAAATAATTGAGGCCTCTGTTGTTGAGCATTCTGGAGCTAAATGACTAATCCTATAATTATCAGTTAGTAAATTTAGCATGAATATATAGTAAGTGTTTTAAAAATAATCTTTTATTGAATTTGGACCACGATGGCAAAATTACCCGCTGCATTAGAATCCTTCATTGCAATGCCAAAGTCCTGTTTAAACAAAAGCAAACAGGATAGCAATAGATAAAGTAGAGTCATCCGGATATTTTTGGCAACATCACTACCTCCTGAATAAAAAGAAATCCCTCCATTTACGGAGGGATTTCTTTTTTTAAATTGGAACTGAGGATCTGTTACTCAACTACAACACGCAGTGTCTGAGAATTTTCTCCTTCGGTTTGGATTGACAAGAGGTACATTCCCTTTGCAACATTGCTCAGGTTCAGTTCCTGCATATTCAGACCTTCAGAAGCGCTGATCACATTACTGATCATCACATTACCCAACAGGTCGGTCACCTTCACTGTGTACTTCGCAGATTTGTTTGCCTGGAAGTTAACAGTCATCAGACCTGATGTTGGATTTGGATATGCATTGAAATCAGTAGCGCTAAGGTTTTCATTTGATACAGCTCGGCAACCCAGATTCACTGCAATAGTGATACGTGTTGGAGTACTTGTACCACAGAAGTTTGTAGCATTTACTGTCAATGTAGCCGATGTGGCAGTTGCACTTGTGAAGTTCACGGTAGCGGCAGTATCAACCGATGTCAGACTCGGGCCACCTGTGATGGACCAAACGTATCCGGTAGCACCTGCTACTGTTGGCACTGTGTATAAGACAGATGAAGCCGACTTGCAAACTGAGATTGCTCCTGTAATGTTAGCAGTTGCATTCGGTGTTGCAGTAACGGCATAACAACGTACCGCGCTGCTTCCGCATGCATTTGTAGCAGATACACAGATGTTTCCTGATCCTGTGAAAGCCGGAGTGAAGTTAACGGTAATCGATAATCCTGTATTTGCCGTGATGTTCACACCTGCAGGCACTGTCCAATTGTAACCGGTGGCACCTGCAATAGCAGGGATGCTATAGGTTACTCCGGTGAGTCCGCACAGGTTCTTAGAAGGACCAGCAATTGATCCTGGTTGCAGAGGTGTTGAGCGTAAGGTGTAGCTCTTTGTATAAGATCCACAAGCACTGGATGTAGTAACTGATAATAATCCGGAAGTGAAGGTTGGTCCAAAGTTCACAGTCATGCTATTGCTTCCCTGCGGACCGGCTACGGACATGTCACCGCTTGTTGACCAAACGTAAGACGTACCTGCACCGATCACTGAGCTTATGGAATAAGCAACACCCGTTGTCCCTGCGCAAACATAACCAGGACCGAATAATACACTACTATGTGTTGGTATACCTGTCAGCGTAGTTGAACGTGTTGAAGTTGTTCCGATACAATTGGAAGCATATACGCCAATTACCGCTTGACCGAATCCTGTCGGGAAGCTTACCTGAACGGAATTAGTTCCCTGGCCACTGAGAATTGTGACACCGGAACCACTTACGGTCCAGGTATAACTGAGTGCATTTGCACTTGGAGGAAGTGTATATGTATGCACTGTATTTCCACATGGATTAGGGTCGCCCACAATGAAACCAGGTTGTGCAGGTCTCACAGTTATAACAGGAATGTTTATGCATGATTGAGCACCATTTCCGCATGAGTTTACAGGAGTTACACAAATGAATCCACCATCATAAGTATTATCAAAACACAATGTGATGCTGTTGGTGGTTGAAGAACCTGAAACGCCGGCAGGAAGTGTCCAAGTATAACTGGTAGCTCCTGAAGCAGGTGGAACGGTGTAGATAATGCCACATGTATTGCGACAGGCACCCGAAGGTCCTGAGATCGCTCCCGCAGGATCCGGCAGGATACCAGCTCCGACTACAGTAGCTGAGGCAGCTCCTGTACAACCATTAGCATCTGTGATGGTTACAGAATAAGTGCCTGCAAGCAATCCGGTTGCTATAGCTGTAGTTTGTGAATTTGTCCATAAGTAGGAGTAGCTACCACTTCCACCCATTGCCGTCACTGTAGCTGTACCGGTAGATGAACCGCAATTGGCAGGGGTAGTGCTTGTAGTACCTTCCACTTTACTTGGTTGAACAAGAGTTAAGGAAGCTGAACCTGAGCAACCAAGAAAATCAGTTACGGTATATATAATTGTACCATCACCCTGTATGAAGGCACCTATTCCTGAGTATGGAAGAGCACCGCCACTTGCTGAGACATTTACGTTTACCATTCCACCGAAGCAAAGTATAGAACCGCTTGGGGTTGCTGTCACTGCCAAACTTGTGATGGTCAGGTTAAGAGTAAATACATGTGGACAACCGGAATAATTCACTCCGGTGTACGTGTAGGTTCCACTTGTGGTATAGGTCATTGAATTTGCAGACCATGTATAAGAACCGCAAGCTGAAACTGTTTCTGAGGAAGCACTGCTATGGTTGATTGTCAACACTACTGTTGCCGATGAATCACAACCTGCGGCATTAGTAAGGCCGGTGGTTGTATAAGATCCTGAAGTAGTATGAACAACGCTGTTCCATGTGTAACTATCACATGCAGTAATCAATGTACTGGAAGTAGAACTGTACTTGATTGTCAATACTACTGTTGCCGATGAATCACAACCGGCGGCATTAGTAAGGCCGGTGGTGGTATAGGATCCTGAAGTGGTATGTATAACGCTGTTCCAGGTGTAAGTATCACATGCGGTTACAGATGTACTGGAAGTTGAACTATAGTTGATGGTCAGCACAACAGTTGCCGAAGAATCACAAGAGGCAGCATTAGTAAGGCCGGTGGTGGTATAGGTTCCTGAAGTAGTGTGAACAACACTGTTCCATGTGTAACTATCACATGCGGTTACAGATGTACTGGAAGTTGAACTATAGTTGATGGTCAGCACAACAGTTGCCGAAGAATCACAACCGGCGGCATTGGTAAGGCCTGTGGTAGTATAGGATCCTGAAGTAGTATGTTCGACTCCATTCCAGGTATAAGTATCACATGCAGTGATTGATGTACTGGAAGTTGAACTGTAGTTGATGGTCAGTTCAACAGTTGCTGAAGAATCACAACCGGCAGCATTAGTAAGGCCTGTGGTAGTATAGGATCCTGAAGTAGTATGTTCAACTCCGTTCCAGGTATAAGCATCACATGCTGTTACTGATGTACTGGAAGTTGAACTATAGTTGATGATCAGCTCAACCGTTGCCGAAGAATCACAACCGGCAGCATTGGTAAGGCCGGTGGTGGTGTAGGTTCCTGAAGTAGTGTGAACCACACTGTTCCATGTATAACTATCACATGCGGTCACCGGTGTACTGGAAGCCGTACTGTAGTTGATGGTCAGTTCAACAGTAGCTGAAGAATCACAACCAGCGGCATTAGTGAAACCAGTGCTTGTATAGGATCCTGAAGCAGTATGTTCAACTCCATTCCAGGTATAGGTATCACATGCAGTGACTGATGTACTGGAAGTCGAACTGTAGTTGATCGTCAGCTCCACTGTAGCAGAAGAATCACAACCGACGGCATTAGTAAGGCCTGTGGTAGTATAGGATCCTGAAGTAGTATGTTCAACTCCGTTCCAGGTATAGGTATCACATGCAGTGACTGATGTACTGGAAGTCGAACTATAGTTGATTGTCAGCTCAACGGTTGCCGATGAATCACAACCGGCAGCAGTTATTAGTCCGGTTGTGGTATAGGATCCTGATGTAGTGTGTTCAACTCCGTTCCATGTATAACTATCACATGCTGTTATAGATGTACTGGAAGCTGAACTGTAGTTGATCGTCAACACAACAGTAGCTGATGAATCACAACCAGCGGCATTAGTGAAACCAAGGGTTGTATAGGTTCCTGAAGTAGTATGTTCAACTCCATTCCAGGTATAAGTATCACATGCAGTGACTGATGTACTGGAACTTGAACTGGTAACTATTGTCAGCACAACAGTAGCTGATGAGTCACAACCAGCCTTGTTTATAAATCCTGTGGTAGTATAGGTTCCGGATGTAGTATGAGGAACTCCATTCCAGGTGTAGCTGTTACATGCTGTTACTGATTGTGAACTGGATGTGCTTAATTTAATAGTCACATTAGCAGTTGCCAATAGATCGCAGCCATTGCCCGCAGTATAATGATGGGTATAGCTTCCAGAGGTAGTAACCACTTGACCCCAAGGTAGAGTTACAGAGTTACAAGCAGTCAGCGAATAGGTTAAAGCAAGCGGTGCCGGATTAGTTAATGTTACTGATCTTGTTGCAACGCAACCGTTGATACCAGTAACTGTCACAATGTAGGTACCTGCCGCCAGACCCGTGGCAGTAGCCAGGGTTGAACCTGACGACCAAGAATAAGCATATGGCCCAACTCCACCACTCACAATAGATACCGTTGCTGTTCCATCACTTCCTCCGTAACAAACAGGATTTGTAAAGGAACTGCTTAGTACAATTGCACAAGGAGCTGAACAAGCACCGGTTGGCTGGAAGCCGATTGTCGCCGGAGAGCCATCTGTATCGATAGTTAAATAAGGAGCAAAATTGGTTGCGCAAAGATCTTTATTGAAGATCTTACCGGTGAGGGTTACATTGTCCTGGATCTCGCTATAGACTGCAGTTCCAAACCAGTTACACTCGAGGGTGGCAGTACCACCGTTGGCAACCGGAACATAATTGGAAACAGCGTAACCTAAGTTAGGTGTACCATCATGACTGAAGGTATTTGTCTGGAAACTGTTCTCTCTCACTGTGACGGTTCCAACATATCTGTTGTTTTCAAACTTCAGAGCGCTTAAGTCATAACCACCACCTGCACGAACATCTAATTTGCGTCCGGAGAGGTTGGAAACGATGTTGTTCTCCACAGCAGCGTTTTGAGTATTTCCTTCCATTCCGATGGCTGTGGCAATAAATCCGCTGATGTTAGACAGTTCATTGTCTTTAATCATTGCATTTACCACTTTACCTGTAGTCGTCATGTAACTTCCGTTACCACCTACATTTATCTGAATACCATAAGCAATTTTACCTAGTGGCCAGTTACCGGTGTTGACATTTACATTGTTGATGGAATTGCGTTCGATATTCAGTCCGGTGAGTGTACCGGTAGAAGGAGACTGCAGCACGCCAATGGCGCTGGCACTCCATCCACTGAGTAAAGTACTACTGATATTATTGAAGCAGTTGTCAGAGAAAGTGACATCTGCAGTAGCAGCAGCATTGGCCACTGTATAATTCAGGGCATGTACATTACCAGAGGTCACAGTAGTTCCGATATCATGAATGTTATTAAAGATCACATTCGTGTTGGAAGTGTTTCCACAGACAATACCATAATTGGCGGAAGGAGCAGTAATTTCAAATCCGTTTAAGATAACATCGGAAGCAGTAATAGAAACGGCAATTCCGCTGGCAGGGGCAATGATTGATTCAGCACCACGGCTACCACATGCATTATTTGCATTGGCACCATTTAATGTGAGGGCCTTGTTAATCGTCAGGTTCTCATTAAATGTTCCATCACAAACCTGAATTGTATCTCCGGCAGTGGCTGCATTGATTGCCGCCTGAATTGTAGAATAGGAGGTAAGTGTCGACACATTTGTCACCGACAAGATAGATACTGTGATACTTGCTGCAGCAGTACATCCGTTTACGTCAGATACAGTCACTGTATATGTTCCCGGACTCAGTCCGTTGATTGCATCAGTAGTAGCGCTATTAGACCAGAGATATTCATAAGGACCAACGCCACCACTTGAGACAGCAACAGAAGCTGTTCCGTCATTGAGTGAAGGACAAGTAGCCTCTGTGGATGAACCAGAGAGTATGAGCGCACAAGGTGCAGAGCAAGCTCCTGAAGGCTGGAATCCGATTACAGCAGGTGATCCGTCTGTGCCATCAGTACGATAAGGGACATAGCTGGTTGCGCAAAGATCTTTATTGAAGACCTTACCTGTGAGAGTAACATTGTCCTGGATCTCGCTATTGAGAGCAGTTCCAAACCAGTTACATTCAAGGGTTGCAGTGCCACCATTGGCAACAGGAACATAATTGGATACAGCATAACCTAAGTTAGGTGTACCATCATGACTGAATGTATTTGTCTGGAAGCTGTTGTTTCTTACTGTGACAGTTCCGGAATATCTGTTGTTTTCAAACTTCAGACCGCTTAAGTCATAACCACCACCTGCACGCACATCTAACTTGCGTCCGAAGAGGTTGGAAACGATGTTGTTTTCTACAGCGGCGTTTTCAGTATTTCCTTCCATTGCGATGGCTGTGGCGATAAATCCGCTGATGTTAGACAGTTCATTGTCTTTAATCATAGCATTTACCACTTTGCCTGTAGTCGTCATGTAACTTCCGTTACCACCTACGTTGATCTGCATACCATAAGCAATTTTACCTAGTGGCCAGTTACCGGTGTTGACATTTACATTGTTGATGGAATTGCGTTCGATATTCAAACCTGTCAGTACACCTGTAGAAGGAGACTGCAGCACGCCAATGGCGCTGGCACTCCATCCACTGAGTAAAGTACTACTGATATTATTGAAGCAGTTGTCAGAGATAGTGACATCTGAAGTAGCGGCAGCATTGGCCACTGTATAATTCACGGCGTGAACATTACCAGAGGTAACAGTAGTTCCGATATCGTGAATGTTATTAAAGATCACATTGGTGTTTGAAGTGTTTCCACAGACCACACCATAGGTAGCGGAAGGCGCTGTAATCTCAAAACCATTGAGAGTTACACCGGAAGCAGTAATAGAAACTGCAGGTCCGCTGGCAGGTGCAATGACAGATTCAGTACCACGGCTACCACATGCATTATTTGCATTGGCACCGTTTAATGTGAGAGCCTTGTTGATTGATACATTCTCGGCATAAGTGCCGGCGGAAACAATAATCACATCGCCCGGACTGGCAGCATTGATCGCCAGCTGGATGGTGCAATAATTCAAACCGCTCATCTGATTGTGAACCGGACCTGCCAGACTGTTTGTTACAGTCACACTTGTTGTAGCAGTACATCCGTTGATATCGGATACGGTTACAGAGTAAGATCCTGCACTGAGTCCGCTGATTGCATCTGTAGTAGCACCGGTGGACCATAAATAAGTGTAAGGACCCACGCCACCACTTGAGACAGCTACAGAAGCTGTTCCGTCATTGAATGAAGGACAAGTAGGATCTATAGAAGAACCCGAAAGTACAAGTGCGCAAGGAGCAGAGCAAACAGCCAATGGCTGGAAGCCGATGTTTCCACTGTTATCAGTTCCGTCATGCAGGTAAGGGATGTAAGTGATGGCACCGGAAATAGTAGATGCCACAGTTGCAGGAACATTTGTTCCCCACCAGTTGCAAGTCATATCAACTGCGAAAGTACCTGCACCTGCTGCGCCTACACCGTATTCCAATGCGTAAGGTGCATTGCCAGTGAAGGAGTTGTTATGTGCATTAAGTGTTAATACTTGTCCGGCTTCAGATTCGAGGTAGAAACCGTCACCTGCATTATTCACTACATAGTTATTGTTGAAATCAACAGTGTTGTTGGAACTTCCATAACCCCATATGCTGGTAGTAATATAAACTCCGGTACTGTTGACTTTGTTTTGTCCGTCAATACTATTTTCAAAGAATACAGGTGTAACTGCTGTCTGTTGACCGGCGCAAGCCATACCCACGTCCACATTATTTACAGTGTTGTTCAAAACATGAACATTTCTGTAAGGCGCAAACACCCATATACCATAACCGTATAAAGTACTGTTTTGAACAGTGTTGTTTCTGATGGTATCAGCAACACCACCGGAACCACCATTATTATCAGTATGAATACCACTTCCTGAAGTACTTACTGTGTTTCCGGAATAAACCGTTCCGGTCGACCAGTTGGAGGCAATACCATCATTACAATTACTAACATTATTATCAGCAAATGTTCCTGAACCACCGAAGTTGAACAATCCAATTGAGGAAGTAGTGGCTTGTACATTATTAACGGTATTGTCGTGGAAATTAAATGAACCTCCTGACGAAGCATACATACCACGCAAGTAAATGTTCTGTACAGTTACATTATAGACTTCAAGATTTTGGTATACACCTAAGGTATGGTTGGTGATGATACCATTACGAGCATCCAGATCCGCTCCACCTGCAACGATTCCGCTTGTGAGGGAAGTGTTATCACCGTCAATGGTAAGGTCATGCAGTGTTACATTATTAGCCTGAATGAGGAAGATATAACTTCCACCGGCACAAATAGAACCACCGCCTGCACCACCACAATTAGGATCAGAGATGGCAGGAATAACGAATGTATTTGCTTGTCCTGCTCCCTGAATAGTAAGTGATTTAGTAACGACAACGTTTTCTACATAAGTACCGGCATCTACCGTGATGAGATGACCGTTCAAAGTCAGTGGGTCATTGATCGCCGCTTGTATAGTACAATAGTTCAGACCGGTATTTGTGTTGTGAACCGGACCTGCCAGACTGTTTGTTACAGTCACACTTGTTGTAGCAGTACATCCGTTGATGTCGGATACAGTTACAGAGTAAGTTCCTGCACTGAGTCCGCTGATTGCATCTGTAGTAGCGCCAGTGGACCATAAATAAGTGTAAGGACCCACGCCACCACTTGAGACAGCTACAGAAGCTGTTCCGTCATTGAATGAAGGACAAGTAGGATCTATAGAAGAACCCGAAAGTACAAGGGCGCAAGGAGCAGAGCAAACAGCCAATGGCTGGAAGCCGATGTTTCCACTGTTATCAGTTCCGTCATGCAGGTAAGGGATGTAAGTGATGGCACCGGAAATAGTAGATGCCACAGTTGCAGGAACATTTGTTCCCCACCAGTTGCAAGTCATATCCACTGCGAAAGTACCTGCACCTGCTGCGCCTACACCGTATTCCAATGCGTAAGGTGCATTGCCTGTGAAGGAGTTGTTATGTGCATTAAGTGTTAATACTTGTCCGGCTTCAGATTCGAGGTAGAAACCGTCACCTGCATTATTCACTACATAGTTATTGTTGAAATCAACAGTGTTGTTGGAACTTCCATAACCCCATATGCTGGTAGTAATATAAACTCCGGTACTGTTGACTTTGTTTTGTCCGTCAATGCTATTTTCAAAGAATACAGGTGTAACTGCAACCTGTTGACCGGCGCAGGCTATACCTACATCTACATTATTAACGGTGTTGTTCAAAACATGAACATTTCTGTAAGGGGCAAACACCCATATACCATAACCGTATAAAGTACTGTTTTGAACAGTATTGTTTCTGATGGTATCAGCAACACCACCGGAACCACCATTATTATCGGTATGAATACCACTTCCGGAAGTACTTACTGTGTTTCCGGAAAAAACTGTTCCGGTAGACCAGTTGGAGGCAATACCATCATTACAATTACTAACATTATTATCAGCAAATGTACCGGAGCCGCCGAAGTTGAACAATCCAATTGAGGAAGTAGAGGCTTGTACATTATTAATGGTATTGTCGTGGAAGTTGAAGGATCCGCCAGAAGAAGCATAGATACCACGTAAGTAAATATTCTGAATGGTTACGTTGTATACTACCAGGTTTTGATACACACCCAGGAGGTGGTTGGTGATGATACCATTACGAGCATCCAGATCCGCTCCTCCAGCAACGATACCGCTTGTGAGGGAAGTGTTATCACCGTCAATGGTAAGGTCATGCAGTGTTACATCATTTGCCTGAATGAGGAAGATATAGCTTCCACCGGCACAAATAGAACCACCGCCTGCACCACCACAATTAGGATCAGAAATGGCAGGAATAACGAATGTATTTGCTTGTCCTGCTCCCTGAATAGTAAGCGATTTAGTAACGACAACATTTTCCACATAAGTACCGGCATCCACAGTGATGAGATGACCGTTCAAAGTCAGTGGGTCATTGATCGCCGCTTGAATAGTACAATAGTTCAGACCGGTATTTGTATTGTGAACCGGACCTGCCAGACTGTTTGTTACAGTTGCACTTGCTGTAGCAGTACATCCGTTGATGTCAGTAACAGTAACGTTATAAGTACCTGCGCTGAGCCCGCTGATAGCATCTGTAGTAGCACTGTTGGACCATAAATAAGTGTAAGGGCCCACGCCACCACCGGTGACAGTTACAGAAGCTGTTCCGTCATTTTGTGATGGACAAGTAGCAACTGTGGTTGAAGTAGAAACTGCCAATGCACATGGTGCAGAGCAAGAAGCAGCAGGTTGGAAACCGAAGGTTCCGCGGCCTGGTGTCGTTTCTATATTGGCATCGGTTCCTGCAGTAAGCATAGGAATATAAACGATGTTTGCTGAGGCAGCCCCACAGATATCAGGTTGTCCACCCGGTGCTACAGCAGTACCACCGTATGCTAATGGTATTTGTGCTGCATAACCAGGTTCTGCACTGCTTGCTGTGGTGATCACAGGTGAAGTAGTGCCAAGCCAGTTACAGGTGAAGTTTTTAAGATTTGCACCAGGTGCAGGAAGTGATCCGCCTGTTTGACGATCCACTATCTGGCCATACCAGTTTCCGCTGATATCATTATTGCTGATAGTACAGTTCAGAGCTGTTTGTAGTGGGACGTTAGTTCCGCTGCTTGCATCCAGGAAGAGGATACCAACTGTCCAGTTCTCCTTGATTTCATTTTCAACAATGGTCAGGTTATCTGTGACGTTGCGGAAAATTAATCCTGTACGGTTGTCATTGATTGTATTGTTACGGAAGGTATGAGTTGAACTGTTATTCACATCAATTCCGGTACGGTTACCAAAGATGTTATTGTCATGAACAAGTGTCCCGCTATAGGCTCCTTGAATGGCAATACCTGCAGAGTTAAGAGCCGGGTTATTCCAGTCCGTTAGATTGTTGCCCAGTCGTGTGATGGCGAAACCGGCAACTTCAACATTACTTGCACTTATCCTTACAGTTGCACCGTCGCCGCCAATGACTCCACGGAGGGAGGTGCTCGCAGCACCGACACCAAGAAGCTGGATGGACTTGTTAATATTTACGTCTTCGTCGTAGGTTCCAGAAACAGCATTAATGATACCACCGGTTGTTGTACCTGCAAGGGCATCCGTAAAATTACTGTAGTTTTCAATTGGGGCATCGTTATTGGTGATAGGAGCAAAGCTGGTTCCTGTAAGAGTACCCGCAACTCCGCTGACACCTGACCACCAAGGACAGAAAGTTGGAATGGAGCCGCTTCCTGAAACAGTGATAGCTCCACCCTGGGATCCAACATTGTAAACATTTTTTGCATGAAGTGGACCATTGGCACTTCCCCAATAGTTGTCAATTGCATTAATTACTGCAGGAGTATTCGTTTTTAATTTTGACAGAGAATTATTTGCGATAGTAACGCCGGTTACAGTTCCTGTACCTGCATAATTATACACCCAAATATGAGGCGCTGTTCCCTGTGTACTAACTGAGAATAAATTGTTCTCAATAAGTACATTATTCAGATTCGCATTTGGCGTTTCAAAGTCATCAGCGAAAATAAAGACAGGAGCAATGGAAGTACCAAATGCACCATCGATCAAATTGTTTTTAATTGTGATCCCTGATTCGTTTCTTCTTGCATCGACCATGATACAAGTTGCAGGATTTGAGGTCAGATCAGAATGGATAATATTATTTTCAATACCAGAGTTAGAAGCATTTGTCAATTCAAATCCATAAGCTTCAAACGTTTCAAGAATATTATTTGTGATCAACCAATTGTTGTGGTTTCCAGGGGCTCCATCATTACCAACAAGCACACCGTTGTATCCTAAGTTGTGGAAGTAATTGTCTGCAATCGTAATATTAGACGTAGAAGCTTCCCATGCTGAAATTCCATTTCCTACACCTGGAGCGTTTGAAGTGAAGTTTCTCATTTCAAAACCTTGTATTGTCACATCGGTAACTCCGTTAGATAAGAGGAAAGCGTCACCCGGAGCATTACCACCATCAATAACCGGAGCATTCACTCCCGGTCCCGGATTAGCATTTCCTGCGTCACCAAGGATAGTGAGTGATTTGTTGACTGTGATATTTCCGGAATAGGTACCTGCATCAACGGTGATTTGGTGTCCGTTTAATGTTAAAGGATCGTTGATCGCCGCTTGAATAGTACAATAGTTCAGACCGGTGTTGGTATTGTGAACCGGACCTGCCAGACTGTTTGTTACAGTCACACTTGTTGTAGCAGTACATCCATTGATATCGGATACGGTTACAGAGTAAGATCCTGCACTGAGTCCGTTAATTGTAGCTGTAGTAGCGCCAGTGGACCATAAATAAGTGTAAGGACCCACGCCACCACTTGAGACAGCTACGGAAGCTGTTCCGTCATTGAATGAAGGACAAGTAGGATCTATAGAAGAACCCGAAAGTACAAGGGCGCAAGGAGCAGAGCAAACAGCCAATGGCTGGAAGCCGATGTTTCCACTGTTATCAGTTCCGTCATGCAGGTAAGGGATGTAAGTGATGGCACCGGAAATAGTAGATGCCACAGTTGCAGGAACATTTGTTCCCCACCAGTTGCAAGTCATATCCACTGCGAAAGTACCCGCACCTGCTGCGCCTACACCGTATTCCAATGCGTAAGGTGCATTGCCTGTGAAGGAGTTGTTATGTGCATTAAGTGTTAATACTTGTCCGGCTTCAGATTCGAGGTAGAAACCGTCACCTGCATTATTCACTACATAGTTATTGTTGAAATCAACAGTGTTGTTGGAACTTCCATAACCCCATAAGCTGGTAGTAATATAAACTCCGGTACTGTTGACTTTGTTTTGTCCGTCAATGCTATTTTCAAAGAATACAGGTGTAACTGCAACCTGTTGACCGGCGCAGGCTATACCTACATCTACATTATTAACGGTGTTGTTCAAAACATGAACATTTCTGTAAGGGGCAAACACCCATATACCATAACCGTATAAAGTACTGTTTTGAACAGTATTGTTTCTGATGGTATCAGCAACACCACCGGAACCACCATTATTATCGGTATGAATACCACTTCCGGAAGTACTTACTGTGTTTCCGGAAAAAACTGTTCCGGTAGACCAGTTGGAGGCAATACCATCATTACAATTACTAACATTATTATCAGCAAATGTACCGGAGCCGCCGAAGTTGAACAATCCAATTGAGGAAGTAGAGGCTTGTACATTATTAATGGTATTGTCGTGGAAGTTGAAGGATCCGCCAGAAGAAGCATAGATACCACGTAAGTAAATATTCTGAATGGTTACGTTGTATACTACCAGGTTTTGATACACACCCAGGAGGTGGTTGGTGATGATACCATTACGAGCATCCAGATCCGCTCCTCCAGCAACGATACCGCTTGTGAGGGAAGTGTTATCACCGTCAATGGTAAGGTCATGCAGTGTTACATCATTTGCCTGAATGAGGAAGATATAGCTTCCACCGGCACAAATAGAACCACCGCCTGCACCACCACAATTAGGATCAGAAATGGCAGGAATAACGAATGTATTTGCTTGTCCTGCTCCCTGAATAGTAAGCGATTTAGTAACGACAACATTTTCCACATAAGTACCGGCATCCACAGTGATGAGATGACCGTTCAAAGTCAGTGGGTCATTGATCGCCGCTTGAATAGTACAATAGTTCAGACCGGTATTTGTATTGTGAACCGGACCTGCCAGACTGTTTGTTACAGTTGCACTTGCTGTAGCAGTGCATCCGTTGATGTCAGTAACAGTAACGTTATAAGTACCTGCACTGAGCCCGCTGATAGCATCTGTAGTAGCACTGTTGGACCATAAATAAGTGTAAGGGCCCACGCCACCACCGGTGACAGTTACAGAAGCTGTTCCGTCATTTTGTGAAGGACAAGTAGCAACTGTGGTTGAAGTAGAAACTGCCAATGCACATGGTGCAGAGCAAGCTCCTGAAGGCTGGAATCCGATTACAGCAGGCGATCCATCTGTGCCGTCTGCACGGTAAGGCGCATAACTTGTTGCGCAAAGATCTTTATTGAAGATTTTGCCTGTGAGAGTAACATTGTCCTGGATCTCGCTATTGAGAGCAGTTCCAAACCAGTTACATTCAAGGGTTGCAGTGCCACCATTGGCAACAGGAACATAATTGGATACAGCATAACCTAAGTTAGGTGTACCATCATGACTGAATGTATTTGTCTGGAAGCTGTTGTTTCTTACTGTGACAGTTCCGGAATATCTGTTGTTTTCAAACTTCAGACCGCTTAAGTCATAACCACCACCTGCACGCACATCTAATTTGCGTCCGAAGAGGTTGGAAACGATGTTGTTTTCTACAGCGGCGTTTTCAGTATTTCCTTCCATTGCGATGGCTGTGGCGATAAATCCGCTGATGTTAGACAGTTCATTGTCTTTGATCATAGCATTTACCACTTTGCCTGTAGTCGTCATGTAACTTCCGTTACCACCTACGTTGATCTGCATACCATAGGCAATTTTACCTGTAGGCCAGTTACCGGTGTTGACATTTACATTGTTGATGGAATTGCGTTCGATATTCAATCCTGTCAATACACCTGTTGATGGAGACTGCAAAATGCCGATAGCGCTGGCGCTCCAGCCACTGAGTAAAGTACTGCTGATGTTATTGAAGCAGTTGTCAGATACAGTGACATTCGAAGTAGCGGCTGCATTGGCCACTGTATAATTCACGGCGTGAACATTACCAGAGGTAACTGTAGTTCCGATATTATGAATATTATTAAAGATCACATTGGTATTGGAAGTATTTCCACAGACCACACCATAGGTAGCGGAAGGCGCTGTAATCTCAAAACCATTGAGAGTTACACCGGAAGCAGTAATAGAAACTGCAGGTCCGCTGGCAGGTGCAATGACAGATTCAGCACCACGGCTACCGCATGCATTATTTGCATTGGCACCGCTTAATATAAGGGCTTTGTTGATTGAAAGATTCTCAGCATAGGATCCGGCTTCCACGAAGACTGTTTTACCGGCCGCAGCAAAGTTTACTCCGGTTTGAATCAGCATTGGAGGCACTGCATCTCCGGCAGGATTGTCATCCACATATAAATTATCAGTGGCCACCTCTTCAACAAATAATGTGGTGTTCGGTAAGTTATATGGCGCTTCGAAGAGTGATTTCACTACAAAATATGAAGTCGCTTTATCCGGCCAGTATGAACGATCCAAAGCGCTGGTACCTACGGCCCATGAAATGGAAGATCCACTCAGTCCGGTGATCACATCAGCAGCATTTGCTTTTTGAGAATAAACTCTTGGATTTTCAGCAATGCTGATTGTGCCAGTTAAGGCAAATCCATTGATGCCTGCAGGAGGGCAGGTTGTGCTTGATGTAAACAAGCCAACGCCAGAACCAAAAACACCGAAGGTGTTGCCGGAAGTGGTGAGACCATTAATAGTTGTATTGTCACAATTGGTTACAGAAACACCATTTCCGCCGTTATTGGTGGAAGTAATATTGGTCAGTACACAATTGTCGGAACCGGCCAGCGCAATACCGCTTCCGCCACAAGCAGTAACGGTTACATTGGTCAGAGCCAGGTTATCTGCACCGCAGTTGGTGATGATACCAAAAGTCCCGGCAGCAGTAATGGTTAAATTCGAAATGCTGACACCCGCAACGGATGCATACATTCCCCAGTTTACTGAAGTGGAGGTGAGGGTAAACCCATTTCCATCAATTATAATGTCTTTATTAATAGTGACCAATCCTTCAGTAACACCTGAAAGAAGCTGCAGCGTATGACCACTTAAGGTAGCTGCCGCGTTTATGGCACTTTGTATAGTACAGTAACTTAATCCGCTAGTCGTATTTGTGACCACATAAGGAGTGACGGTTGCGGTGACATCCAGTCTTGAAGTGCTTTCACATCCACTCACTGTTTGTGAAGCATAATAATGATTGCCACTTACCAAAGGATCTGTGCCGCTATAGGCAGTTCCTGCGCTGGCATCATCGTACCAAATGAGTGCAGTTCCACTTGCTGCTAAATCATTAATGGTTGGTGCTCCGCAGAAACTTTGAGCTGCAAGACCAGTTGGTGCTGATGGTGGGGTACATGCTACTATTTCGCAATGAACTCCTGAGAAACCCGA
The DNA here is from genome assembly GCA_963775555.1 of uncultured Bacteroidota bacterium. Lineage (GTDB taxonomy): Bacteria > Bacteroidota > Bacteroidia > AKYH767-A > 2013-40CM-41-45 > QQVM01. The sequence continues at coordinate 854,494 of CAVZJJ010000004.1, forward strand.
TGGGCAGTTACATCCGCAACTAACAGTTACGGTACCACCATTCTGGCAAAGGACATTGCAGGTACCGGAGAGTACAACATTGTCAACCCTGCCGGTTCCGCCTGTTCCTACGGTAAGTCCATTTATTGAAGTGGTTGAAGTATTCACCAGACGGAAATAAGCAGTTGAAGCACCATTTAAAACTGTCAAGCTGCTCAGGTCGAATTCAAGTGAATGCCAACTGGAGTTTGCCAAAGTATAAGTATTGGATGCAAAGTCTGAATAAGATATTCCATCAGTGCTATACTGAACTTTAAAATTAGCCGGACCTGTATTACTTCCTAATTGATTAAAGTTTAAAAATATATCAGAATAATCATTCAGGTTGACTAGAAACTGGTAGTAATCACCAATTGACCAGTTATTCGAACTTACCGATTTTAAAGATCCGGATCCGCCAGGGTTCGACCATACCGTAGAAGCACTTGTATGTTCAGCTGTAAAAGAAGATCCGCCGGTTTGGGCACCTGCATCTGCTACATCAGAACCACCGGAAATAATTACTGTTGTACCGGTATTTGTTGTAGTGACCCCTTCGAAGTTCCAACTCGCAATAGCAGGTCTGATCAGGATGGAGCCGCTTGTGATCTGACTGAATGAACCTGTATTGGCATTTAAAGTGTAGGTATCAGCTGCATCCAATTGAAGATCATTAAAAGTGGCTATACCGGAAAAAGCGGTTTTGGTAAGCGTGCCGGTGAGGGTTCCTGAACCATTGGCAACACTGATTGTAATGTTATCTGCAAACGTATTATCGACTGAATTATCTGGCCTGAGGGCCTGAACAGTGAAAGAACCGAGGCTGGTATTTGTTATCCCTGTTGAAGGAACGGCAACAAATACAATATGATCTGCAGGTAGAAGAGGAGCAGGGATATTAAAAGGAGCTGAAGTTACAAGTGTTAAACCGGGACTTGTAAAGTCGATAGTTGCTCCGGTAACGGCAGCAGCACTTGTTGCGCCTAATCCACTGAATGTAGCAGTACCTGCGATTCCATTCGCTGTAATAGTTCCTGTTGGTGTCCATGAACCTGAACCGGTATTGGCAGTTATAGTTGCTGTACTTGCTGTAGCATTGCCGTATTGGTCTCTGATGAATACTGAAGGTTGTGTGGCCAGATTTCCACCATTCAAAACAGGGGCTGTTGGCTCAACATTCATTTCGAGGTAACTATCAGCTCCCACACCAATTGTTTGGCTGATGCCGGCATCACTGTAACCTGTAGCTGAAACCAAAACAGTTTCTGTGCCCGGAACCTGTAAAGCAACATTTCCGCTTGGCTTTAAAGTAAGTGTTCCGGCAGCTAACGAGTAATCCGTACCAGGACTTAAAGTTGTTGCACCGTACATTACGCTGGTTACAGCTGTTCTCCATGCAAGATCATCAGTATAAGTTATATCAAAGTTTGCATCAACTGTGGCTGATGCAGCTGTTAATGTTGGGGGTGTTAAAAGACCCGCAGATAGAGTGTAGAAAGTAGTAGGAGTAGTATAGCTTGTTCCATTTGCATTTGAGGCATAGGCAGAATAGCTGATCTGTGTACTAGATGGCATTCCTGTTGCATTCACGGTGAAGACACCCAGGGTTCCAGGACCAGTTACATCGGTAACACCTGTTCCTCCAATTTCCGGACTTGCATTTATGGAAGTTTCACTCCATACAACACCACTTGCTGTAAGAGCACTGCCTCCATCACTTGTTACATCACCACCAAGGGTTGCTATAGTACTTCCAATTAATGTTTCTGTAGGACTGCTTACAAATGGTGCTGATGCAGGTGCATTTGCAGTAATTGTAACATTGTCAATTCCCAGAGCCTGAGCATTGGAGGTAGTGGTGCCGGAGCTAACTGAATAATTCCATGCAAGGTAGAGGTGTCCGCTTGCAGGAATTGCCTGAATAAGGGATTGTAATAGCACCGGGGTTGTGGCTCCGGGCACTGTTGCATAACCTAAATTATCCGCATCAGCTGCGAAACTGGTTAAAAAATTAGCACCAGCATTTGTCCAGCTTGTTCCATTAGTTGAGTAATACATCTGTATACTAAAACCTGCTAAATTTGAGCCTTTCCTGTATTTTTCTACGTTATATGAGATTGTAAAATCTGAAATAGTGCCAGGTCCGTTATTAAAAAGATCAACGTAAGCATTGACGCTTTTTGAAGCGGAGCTGGAAGATAATCCACCGATTGCTCTTTCAGTTCCTGCACCTGCTGCCCCAAGACCAAAATTATACAATCCATTACCTGCTGTTGCACTAATATTTATTCCACCAATTTGTTCAGTGGCGGAAACAGCAGCAGCATAGGATCCAACCAATCTTACTGTAGTACTTTTGTCCATTTTCCAACCGGAAGGTAAAGCAGCAGTATTAGTAGCTGTCATACCATCAAAATTTTCGCTGATAGTACCTCCTCCCGCAATATTAACCTGTCCGAAACTCCTTTCTGAAGTTCCTAAAAAAAGCAATGCAAAAGTCAATCCGGCAACTGCAGTTTTTCCTAAAAAGGATCTTGATTTTGAAAGTAGTTGATTGGTCATAGCCAGAATTGTTAAGAGTAAAATTACAAATGCATTTTGCTGCGAATTACTTCTTTGAGATGTAATGATGTGTTTCATGATATATGAATTAGTGTGGTTTCGGAGAATTATGCGGGTCATTACTTCGGGCCCGGGAGGATGCTTCATAGTTGAAAAAAGTGTAAAAGAAAAAAGTAGTCTTGTGTCGGTAGTGTGGTTTCTTGACATTTTTGTGGAAACTAAAATAGTTTTTGATTGATATGAAGAGTTCCTTTCTTGTTCCTGAAAGGAGAAAGACGTACAGAGAAAATAGGAATGAGTAAGGAAGAAATTTGCTTCCCGGATATTAACTGTGAAAACTGGAGGGATTGAATGGTATTATATGCAAATAGAAACCTTGCAGGGTTTCGGGGGGATAACAAATAAAAAAAAGTATACATGATATAAAATTTTAGTTTTAAATCGCTAAAAATTTCGCAATAAAATACAAGGACAGAATTTGCAGTTCTGCTATTTGAATTAAACGAAAGAAGGGTTGCTTTTTTTTAAATTTTAGGAAGAAATTATCCAAAGACTGGATCCTGTTGATGAGGCTTTGTCCTTACATGATTTTACCCTGAATAACTGTAAACAAAAGATTCCGTTTCGTTATCCTCAAAATAAAAATAAGCTTTTTTGATGTTTTTTGTTCTGAGTGGCGTTAAGTTTTGTGTTTCGTAAAAATATGTACCAATAATAGCGATATAAATGATTAATAATGCGGGATTACAAAAAAATATTTTTTTTTATGACCTATATTATCTAACCATTAAACTACATGAAACCTATATCCTGCCTGTGTTCCGGGGTATTAATAATAATAAGATAATATTAATTAAAACCCGGTTAATTTATTGAATAATTAGAACAACTGCAGTAATAATTTAAAAATAGTTTAAAGGTTATTTGTGTTTACTTAACTCTGAACAATAGATTCGGTAAAAAAGGAGTTTTAAAATTGAGAGTTCAAGTATATAGATTTTTATTGATATAGACGAATATTTAACACGTTAATTTCGAATATCCCTTTATTCATGCCAGTTTCGGCGTATTATGATGATTTAACATATATCACTACTATTTTTAAAACACTAATTCTGTCAATGTAACGTCGTTTGTTAAATCTAAGTGGGAAGATGATTCATAAAGACTGTTCGTTTTTTCAAATTGAACGAATTATTGAAAGAAGCTGATGAAAGGAGTTGTAAGTTCAAGTAATAAGTGCAATTTTTTGTGAGAAGACTTGGTTAGGTGTTTGATAATTAAATTTTCTTACTGGTCTGTTATTAATTATTGATTCTACTATTTGAACATCTATGTCAGGTACTTTCAATAGGTCTGTTTTCTTTGGGAAGAATCTGCGGATTAATCCTATTCTGTTTTCTACAGTTCCTTTATCTTGTGAGGTATAAGGCCGGGTAAAATAGGTAGTAGCATTCAGCGATTTTCCTATCGATTCATGTTTACTAAATGCCTTATCGTTGTCAAATGTAAGTGTTTTAACAATTCCCTTTAATGAGATTAATCTACGTTTAATTTCGCGCTTTATTATGATGCTGTCTTTCCCGGCTAACCTTGTGAGTTTGGTTTTCAGAGATGCCCGATCCGTCATTACAAGCAAAGCTCCCTGATGATTTTTTCCCATCATCAGATCTACTTCAAAATCTCCCAAGCGCTTTCTTTTATCTACGATTTTCGGACGATTTTCAATAGACACTCGGTTTGGAATAATACCCCGGCTATCTCTTCTTAATCCGCGCTTTCTTCTTCTACGTCCATGTGCTAAGTGCATATACAGTTTCTTGTCTTGTCTATCTTCCTTACAATTACTTTGCTTACAACGCCAAATCCACTTGTAAATGGTCTCGTGGCTGACAAAATCCCCTAACTCATTTTTGCCAACGACATGAATTAATTCCGGACTGAATTTTATACTCTTCATCCAGAGACGCGTCCACACTTTCATTTCATCGGTAAATCTTTCTTTTTTCATTTTGATTTGATGCCGATGATCCGTTTTCCGTTGTGCATTTTCAGCTGTGTAAACCAAAGCTCCTCTTCCACGTTTTGGTATATTCCGTTTAAGTTCTCGACTTATCGTGGATGGCGATTTATTTACAATTTTCGCAATATCCTTTTGAGCGATTCCGCTTTTTAATAAGGCTTCAATCTGATATCTTTGTTCAGAGTTGAGATGGGTGTAGTTTTTTGACATAAGCAATCCAAAGATGAAGCTTCTCAGCTTAACTTTCACCTGGGACAATTAAAAGTCCCAAGGTGAAAGTTTAAATCTTTAAATTGCACTTATTGGTTGAACACGGCAGTTTATTTAATTTTAATAAACACCAATTTTGTGATCAAATGTGCTAAATAGCCAGCAGGGCATGTTCTGAGCTTGTCCAAGGGAAGAATCAGGCTAAAGTAGTGCAATCTGCACAGGTGGATTTTTCTGATATTTTGATTTTGTGAATAGGATAAAGCATTTTGAATACCTGTTGGGGATTTTCGACATTGTTAAGGGTCAGTGATGGCAGGCAGGTATTTGATTTTCGCATCTTTCATGACTTCAGTTTATCAAATTATGGAGTAATGTGAGATATTCCTTCGATCAGGTTTTTAATTGAAGGTGAATTGATAAGGAAGGCATTAAGATTGAGTACAATGAGAGTGTGCACAATCACTTATTTGTCAAAGAAAAAAAATCAATAAGGTTTTTCAGATAAGACTTAAAAGCGGAGAAGCTGAATAAGTTCGATATATAATAAACGGTACTTGAGATTTCAGGAATAATACGAGGGAAAATGTTCTTGTACGCTCATTGTTTTTTTAAGCAAGATCCCGGTATTTCATTCTTAATTATGGAGATGAGGATTGAAGAATTATTTGCATTTTGTGCATTCAAACTAAACATGAATGAGCGAAAGAGCAGAGGCTTTTGAACGGCTGGCCACCATTTTGGATGAGTTGCGTGTTAAATGTCCATGGGATCAGAAACAAACTATGGATTCACTTCGGCATCTTACGATAGAAGAAACCTATGAATTGGCGGATGCCATCATGGAGAAGGACCTTCCGGAGATAAAAAAAGAACTGGGAGACATACTCCTGCATATTATTTTTTACGCCAAGATTGCTGAGGAGCAGAAATTATTCACCCTTGCCGAAGTAATTCATACTCAATGTGAAAAAATGATTCACAGGCATCCGCATGTTTATGGAGATGTGAAGGTGAAGGATGACCTTGAAGTGAAGCAGAACTGGGAGAAATTGAAGTTAAAGGAAGGTATGACATCGGTACTTGAAGGAGTGCCTAAGACCCTCCCTTCCATGATTAAAGCTATTCGTATACAGGAAAAGGCCAGAGGTGTTGGTTTTGATTGGGAGAAGCCCGAACAAGTATGGGATAAAGTCCTGGAAGAAATGGATGAGTTCCTGCATGAAACTAGATCGGGAAATCAGCAAAAGTCGGAAGAAGAATTTGGTGACCTGATTTTTGCATTGATCAATTATGCCCGCTTTAAAAATATTAACCCGGAAGAAGCCCTGGAGCGTACCAATAAAAAATTCATCCGGCGCTTTCAGTATCTCGAAAAAGCCGTTATGAAGGAAGGCAAACAATTGAGCGAAATGACTTTAGCTGAAATGGATGTGCATTGGAATGCTGCCAAAAAACATTCCGGTTGATTGGTTCTCAGGTTTTTACTATTTGTATTCTATCCGTCGCAAATTAATTGATTTGAAAATAATTCAGTAATTTTGCGAAATTAAATTTCATTTTAACTATTAATATTATGTTACAAATAGGACAAAAAGCACCCAACTTTACTTTGTTGGATACTGAAAAAGAAGAAGTCAGCCTGGATCAGTTTAAGGGAAAAAATGTAGTCTTGTTTTTCTTCCCCATGGCCTGGACAGGAAACTGTACAAAAGAGATGTGTACTGTGCAGGAGGATTACAAGGCCTATGCCGGCATGAATGCTGAAGTACTGGGAATCTCTGTTGATACTTTTTTTGCACTCAAGAAATTTGCTGAAGAGCAAAAAATAGGTTACAAACTTTTATCCGATTTTAATAAGCAGGTCATCAAGGATTACGATTTGGTGCAGCATGAATTTGCTTTTGGCTACAAGGATGTCGCGAAACGGGCAACCGTTGTATTGGATAAGGATGGAGTTGTCCGGTACATGCAGGTTTTACCTTCACCGGGAGATTTTCCGGATATGGCAGCCATTAAAGCCGCTGTACAAGCGCTCAACTAAAAGATCCAAAAGCCGTCACCCAGACGGCTTTTTTTTGATGCCAAAAATATCAGATTAAAAAGACCAGTCCTGCACCGAGGAGAATTACCATAAACTTATAGTAATTGAACCGGTGACCTTCGGATGATTCAAAGAGAATGGTTGTGCTGATATGAAGGAAGATTCCAATAACGATGGCCATTAGTCTATCGTAGTATATGGAAATATCGACGGACGAAGAGGCATTGAGCAAATTGCTGCTCCAGGCACCTGCCGGGGCCATAGTTGCAAATATAGTCAAGAAAGAAAAGTGTTCGCATCCGGCTGATGCCGGAGTCAACCAGCATGGTAGCCAGTGCGATGGCCACCGGAATATGATGCAAGATGATGCCAACAAGCAGGCTCATTTCAACACTTTCGTTATTGAATTTTTGCACGAGCGGTATCCCTTCCAGGAAACTGTGTAAACAAAGTCCGATCATCATGCCATAAGGGAATGCGGCATTTTGATGTTTGTGAATATGGATGTGGCCGTGTTCTATTCCTTCGGAAAAAATTTCCAACAATATTTGAATGAAAAAGCCAAGCAAGATGTAGGCGCCGATTGAGGGATCCTTGCCCTGATAGACTCCCGGTATCAGGTGCATCATGGAGAGTGCAAATAAAAAGGATCCACTGAAAGCCAGTAGCAGTTTAAGTGCCTGAGCATTTATCTTTCGAAAAGCAAACACAGAAGCTCCACTCATCACAATACTGAAAAAAAGGAGGAGGTAAGAAACTAATTGCATGGGTTATTTTCGTGTATCAAGGAAAAGGGATTCTCATTTATTTTGATGGCGGCAAAGATAATCTATTATTTTCCATTAGGATTTGCTTTTAATCCGCCGGTCGGTTTATTCTTTCCTGGCGATGAATATCATTCGATCGGAACTGTCGGGATTATAGGTGTCTAAGGCATAATTTCCATAAGTGCCCTTAAGGGACAGCCCAAGCTTTTTAAAGTACCTCTCAAATTCTTCTCTCTCAAAAAGTGTCAGGTGTTCTTCAAATACAAACTGCTTTCCCTTATCCAGAAATTTTATTTCCTTGTTCACAAGATTTCCGCTTAGCTTTTTGTGAATTTTAAAATGAATACCGTCCACTTCTTTTTCATGACGTTGCTCTCCAGCTTCACGGATCTTTACTGTATTGAAGTAATCGATTATAAGCAGGCCGCCTTTTTTCAAGGCAGAAACATGTGATTGAAGGCATCGAAAATTATCGTGGGCCTTTTCAAAATAACCAAAGCTGCTGAAGAGATTAAGTACAATGTCGAAGTAGTTGACACGAAAAACTTCTCGCATATCATGAAGGTAAAAGTGAAGCATTTCGTTTTCAAGCTTCAGGTTATGCCTGATACTCTGTTCAGACAGATCATAGCCTGTCACATCGAATCCTTTTTTATTGAGGTACAAGGAATGACGGCCCTTTCCGCAGGCCACATCCAGTATCCTTGTTCCTTTCTTCAATTGAAGATGAGAAATTAGTTTATCAAGAAAAATCTCGGCTTCCTTTTCATCACGATCTTTGTACAGTATATGATAATAAGGAGAATCGAACCAGGTTTCAAACCAATCTTTCTTTTCATTTCTATCACTTACCATTGGTTTTACTTTGGAGATCATTCCAGGATTATTATTAGTTAACTATTTCGAGCGGTTTATTAATTACACAGAGTATAAATTTAAGATGAAATACTCATTTTCATTCAGCGTTTTTTCATTCAATGTGTTATCGCTTTGCTCTCAGTGTATATTTATATTTGCTGTTAATGATACTATTTTCTTTGCGATTTCAGGATATTAATCCGCGAAGATTTTTGTGGCTTTCACGCGTCCTACCAGCAGGATACCACTTACCAATGCAACGCAAGCGGCAATCAAGGCTTCCTTCCATTCATGGAAGATAAATTTTCCCGTTCCGATCAGGATAGAGTAGGTCATGATCACAGCAAATAACCAGCAAAGTACCAGGCCGGTCATGCGTGAAGGGGATTTGGGCATTTCCAGTGAGTCACGAACGGGACCCCACCAGCCTTCCGGCCTCACTTTTTTATAAAATGCCTGCAATACTTTTGAGTCTTCCGGCGCAGTAAGGTACATCACAAGGATCCACGTCAGGGTGGTAAATCCTACGGTGAGGAAAAAACTGTTTGGGAACTGAAGTCCGAACACGTAACGGGTGAGTGTGTATCCGATGAATGGTGCGAGGGTTGCCGCTATTTCAGTCCAGGCATTAATTCTCCACCAGTACCATCGAAGAATCAGTACCAAGCCTAGTCCTGCACCGCATTCTATGATAAAACTCCATACTCCGCTGATGGTTGTAATTTGTGTTGTTGCAAATAAAGCCACGGCCATGGCAAGAAAGGTAACAAGACGGCTGATTTTGATATAATGTTTTTCTGCCTGAGCAACAGAAGCGAAATTATCTTCCGGTTTCAAAAAGCGTTTGTAGAAATCGTTGATCAGGTAACTGGTTCCCCAGTTGAGTTGTGTACTGATGGTACTCATATACGCTGCCAGGAAAGCAACGAGCAGCAGTCCTTTCAGCCCGGGAGGTAAAAAATCTTTCATGGCCATTACATAGCCGAGTTTTTTATCTGCGTAGGAAAGGTCCGGATAAAGAACGATGGTGCATAGTCCGACGATAATCCAGGGCCATGGTCGCAAGCAATAATGTGCAATCTGAAAAAAGAGTGTAGCGAAAATGGAATGCTTTTCATTCTTCGCACTCATCATCCGTTGAGCGATATAACCACCACCGCCCGGCTCAGCTCCCGGGTACCAGCTGGCCCACCATTGTACAGAGATATAAGCAAGAAAAGTACCTAATGATATCGTGAGCGTAGACGCGATTTGTCCGGCACTGCTGGTCTTGCCGATGTGCGGGAAAAACTCCATGGACCAGGAGGGTAGTTTTGATTTCAATCCATCAATACCACCAATTTTATCAGAAGCCAGCACCAGTACCGCTAAAATGATACATCCGGTCATGGCGATAACAAATTGCACCATATCGGTGATGGCTACACCCCACAGGCCACTCATGGCGGAGTACAGTGATGTAAGTATCATTGCTCCTGCAACATAGTATAGTGCTTGTTCATTTGGGATGTCAAAGAAAATTTGGAGGATGGCAATCAGCGCCACATTCACCCATCCAACGATTATTGAATTCATGAATAAACCAAGATAGAGCGATTTGAATCCGCGAAGAAAAGCCGCGGCTTTTCCGCTGTAACGAAATTCGATGAGTTCTACTTCTGTCATCACTTCGGCTCTTCGCCATAAGCGTGCAAAGAAAAATGTAGTGAGCATACCGCCAAAGAGAAAATTCCACCAGAGCCAGTTTCCTGAAATTCCATATTGCCCGACCAATTCGTTTACGGCCAGTGGTGTGTCTGCTGCAAATGTCGTTGCCACCATGGATATACCTGCCAGCCACCAGGGAAAACTTCTGCCTCCAAGAAAGAAATCTTTCATACTGCCACTTGCTTTGTTCTTGTAATACAAGCCAATGGCAAGGGAAAGAAGCAGGTACAAGGCGATAATTATCCAATCAATGGGGTCGAGAAACATGTAGGGCTATTTTATAAGGCAATGTTTTTTAGATTAATACTCATCTTTTCTGATCAATTGATTCGATTAAGATGCTAAAATGTAAAATTTCTTTTCCTTTCTTAATTGACCAAATGTGTCTATTTTTAACATCGTCAAATCAAGCCTCTGTCTGAATTATGAACATCAGCAGTTGAATAGCTTATGAAAAACCGATCACCGGCCCGTAAAGCCAGAAAAGCCCGAAAGCACCGTCATTCTCCACCGGGTTCTTCGCCCGGAATAATACAGGTACATCCGGATGCTTTAAAGCCTATGGTGACTTCATTTCTGTATGACGAAACCGGGTTTGCCGAGAAGGAATTAAAAACCGTCGCAGAGATAAAGGATATCGTGAATGCATCGCCTGATAAGATGCACTGGATAGATGTTAAGGGATTTGGCGATCAGATTTTTCTCGAACAACTCGCAGAAGCCTTCGGAATACACCGCCTGCAAATGGAGGATGTTGTGAATGTTTATCAGCGGCCAAAAATAGAGGATCAAAACGATTATCTTTTTATCATCTCCAGGGTGATGGAAGAGAAAGAAGGTAATTTGCGAAACGAGCAGCTCAGTATTTTTCTTGGCAATAATTTCGTTCTTACTATTCAGGAAAATTATGAAGATCAACTGGAGCCGGTGCGTAACCGTTTGCGTCAGGGAAAGGGTTTGATCCGGAAATCAGGATCGGGTTATCTCACTTATGCCTTGATGGATACTGTGCTGGATAATTATTTTCCTATCCTTGAAAAACTGGGTGAACACCTGGATCAATTGGAAGAAGAACTAATCGAACAGCCAACAAGGGCGGCACTCAATCAGGTGTTATTAATCAAACGCGACCTTATTTTGATGCGAAGGGCCATCTGGAGTGAAAGGGATAAGCTGAATGAGATATTACGAAGTAATTTTTCGTTTTTTCCGCAACAATCACGGATGTACCTTCGTGATACATACGATCACGCTATTCAGGTTCTGGATCTTGTTGAAAGTTACAAAGAGGTTACCGCTTCGATGATGGATATTTATCATTCGAGCGTGAGCAATAAGTTGAATCAGGTGATGAAAGTATTAACTATCATCTCTACGGTTTTTATTCCACTGACTTTCATTGTTGGAGTATATGGGATGAATTTCTCAAGAAACAATCCGGTGGATGGAAGCTCACTTCCGCTTAACATGCCTGAACTTTATTCTCCTTATGGATATATCGGTGTGATGGTCTTCATGCTGCTCATCGTAATTCTTCAGGTGATTTTCTTCTTTAAAAAAGGTTGGTTGACAAGGGGAAATCCCTAGTTTCATCCAAGCAGACCGCTGATTGGATGCAGCTTTTTTTCTTGCGGTCGTAACATTTAAGTGTAGAGAAGTACATTCTCTGTGTAATTAAAATTTATTCATCGTGGTGCAGAAAAAAAATGAAGTATTTCCCCTGATTGCAAAGACATCTTTTGGCTTTGAAGATTTGCTTGTTGAAGAATTAAAAGAGATGGGAGCCCGAAATATTGAAAAAGCGGTACGTGCAGTTCTCTTCGAAGGCGACATGGAAATGATGTACAAAGTCAATTTATGGAGCCGGGTTGCATTGAGGGTATTGAAGCCCATCTCCCAATTTCCGGCCGCGGATGAAGAACAATTGTATGAAGGAATTAAGCGCATTGAATGGAACCGCTACATGGAGCCGGATGATACTCTTGCCGTTGATGCCGTAGTGAATAAATCAAAACTGACGCATTCACTGTATGTTTCACAAAAAACAAAAGATGGTATCGTGGATCAATTCCGTAACCGCATGGGGCAAAGACCAAATGTGGATTTGAGGAAACCCACTTTACGTGTACATGTTCATTTATCGGAAGATGTTGCTTCTATCGCATTGGACAGTTCGGGTGAATCACTGCATAAGCGGGGATACCGTCAGCAGCAGGGCGATGCTCCCCTGAATGAAACACTCGCTGCCGGAATGGTTTTGATGAGTAAATGGGATGCAGCTTCTCCATTGGTCGATTTGATGTGTGGTAGTGGTACCATTCTGGTTGAAGCCGGATTGCTTGCCAGAAATATTGCTCCCGGAATATTCAGGACTGAGTTTGGATTTGAACGATGGAAAGATTTTGATGAGGAGATTTGGGCGAAGCTGCGGGTAGATGCTATTGCCGGACAAAAAGCAGGGCTGCCTTTCCGCATTACAGGTATTGAGCGTGATCATCTTGTGATAGAAGGAGCCAGTGAAAATATCCGTGTTGCCGGTTTGGAGAAGGATATTGATTTGCATTGCATGTCATTTCAAGGATATACACCGGATACATTGCCTTCTACCATTATTTGCAATCCACCTTATGGATTGCGCATCACTACAGAAGACCTCTTTCAATTATATACGGATCTGGGGGCCGCCTTCAAAAAGAAATTCCCAGGTGTTACAGCTTGGGTATTGACGGCGAATAAGGAAGCTTCACACAAGATTGGATTACACCCTTCCCGGAAAATTCCCCTATTTAACGGCGCCATTGAATGCCGGTTTATGAAATTCGAGATGTATGCCGGGACCAGGAAGCACAAACCTGAGCAGACAGAAGTGGAGTAGCGCTATTTTAATATCAGGATTAGAGTTTCAGTTTTTGGAGAATTTTTCCAATGATCAAAATAATCCTTATTTAAATTTATCACGGAAAGTTTGAGAACATTATTCATTTGTTCTTTAGATCAGCAAGCTGCTTTAGAATATAGAAGATTGCGATTTACGAATTTAAAATCATAATTATTAATTTTGTAAAATGATAAAGAAAATTGCCGTCCTCACTACAGGAGGAGATTGTCCGGGATTGAATGCAGCCATACGCGCAGTCGTGCGGAGCGGGATTTATTACAACCTGCAGGTTTGCGGAGTGCTGCGTGGATTTGAGGGATTGATCGATGATCAGTTCATTGACATGAACTCGCACAGCGTGAGCAACATCCTGCAACGGGGTGGCACAATTTTGAAGACAGCGCGCAGTGAACGCTTCCGAACCCCCGAAGGGCGATTGAAGGCCTATGACAATATTGTCAAGAATGGTGTCGACGCTCTTGTTGTATTAGGTGGGGATGGTTCGTTTCGTGGCATTGATGTTTTTACCGCTGAGCATCCGGTTACGGTGATTGGGATTCCTAAGACCATTGACAATGATATCTATGGGACCGATTTTGCTATTGGTTACGATACTGCTGTCAATACAGTAGTGCAAGCGGTGGATAAAATCCGGGACACGGCTGACTCTCATGACAGATTGTTTTTTATAGAGGTGATGGGTCGCGACGCGGGGATGATTGCCTTGTTCGGTGGAATAGGTGCAGGAGCAGAAGCGATTTTGATTCCTGAAACTTCTACACGGATGGAAAAAATTATTGAGATTCTCGAGCGTGGCTGGACCCGGAAAAAAACATCCATGATCGTAATGGTTGCTGAAGGCGACGATGCCGGTGGTGCATATAAGATTGCCAAGGAAGTGAAAAAGCGTTTCGCCTATTTTGATACGCGCGTGAGCGTACTGGGCCATATGCAAAGAGGTGGGAGCCCTACCAGCGCTGACCGTGTACTTGCAAGCCGTTTGGGTGTCTCAGCGGTTGAGGCCTTGCTTGAAGGACGCAGCAAAGAGATGTCCGGTATCATAGACAATAAACTGGTCTTTACGCCTTTTAGTACTGTGGTAAATCAAAAGAAAGATTTTCCCTACGAATTGATGCGAATTGCAGAAATACTATCTCTGTAAGAATTCGTTAGCTCAATTTACGCATTCATCATCCTTGCTTTCACAAAGTGTTCGTGGCAATTGGCCACCAGTAAATCTATTAACGGTGTTTTATTTTTTAACCCATTTAACATAGCTGATGCCATCTTCCGAAATCAGTGATATCAAATAAACTCCATCACTTAAATTCTTTTCTTCCAAGGATATTTCGTTTCGGCCACTTGTTACAGGGTACGTTTTTAGGGAGCATTCTTTCCCTTCCATATTTGTGATGGATAGTATTACTTCTCCGGATTTGGCGCTGGTGTAAATCAGTTTGGCTGAAGATGATGGATTGGGGTATAAAGCTATTGAATGAGGATTGATTTTTTTCGTGACTCCGGTGAAGATTCCAAAGGTGCCATCCCCGGAGATATTCTGAGTATAAATTCCTGCATCCAGACGATCATCCATCCAGACAATCACTGTTTGGTCATTCATGAAAAGTCCGGCAGATAAATCATCTTTATTACTGTTGTAATTACAAATAGTAGGCTCATATCCCCAGGATAAAATTCCGGTGTAATCTGTTTTAACAGCAGCCAGTTTTTGGGTTCCGAAACCTCCATAACTGAAAATTGTAATCAGTCCGTTCCCCGCATCCACCAGGGCATGGGGGTTGTAGTAAACCGGGTCAATATTTTTCAGTTGTATTCCATTTGCGCCGAATAAGACAGCCCCGGTGGAATCTAAACCCTGGATAAACACACCTGAACTTCCTTGTCCACCATCAAGTACCTGAAGACATACATACAGTTCATTGTTTGATTCATTAAAACAAAAACCTCCGGTAGATTTGTGTTCGGTGGTAGAATTGGCCACTTCTGTTCCAGTTGCCGACCACAAATTTCCTGCAGAGTCAACATGCTGAGCGTAGACATCATTCAGGGAGATATTAACAGGGTTGGAGGTATTAAAAGCAACAAAAAATCCATCACGTCCATCAGAAACAATGGGGGGAAAGACAAAGTAAGGAATTGTTTTCGTTGAAACCTGGACAGGCAGCGTCCAAACGGCATCCCCATTCGTATCGAAATGTTGTGTAAAGAGGGTGGAGGTCACTCCCGGGAAACTTCCAACTTCCTGTACGTACATCATCATAAAATCGTTCAGGCCAAATGGAGTCATCACAGCTCTTGAAAATTTATTGATATTGGCATTGTCGAAAATGCGTTGTGACCAAAGCAGGTTTCCTGCTGCTGATATTTTTTGATAGGAAATCCATTTGGAAGAACCGATATCCGAATTCCATGCGATGATTACATCATTGGAGTGAGTGACACAAATTGTGGGTGAAAGTCCTTCAGCCGAAGAATCTGAAAGTTCAACACCTGTAGTTCCCCAGACCAGATTTCCACCCTGATCAACTTTATACGCGACGACTTTCAAGTCGACGAAGCGGGTATCCTGAAAAGCAACGATGGCATTATTCTCCCTGTCAACTTTAAGATCATAACGAAACAATGCAGTTGATTGTGAGTAGCTGCTTACAACCAAGCCTTCCGCGGGCCATAGTTTATTTCCATTGGCATCAAGTAGCTGCATTCTCAATTCAAAATTTGAGTTGTTGCTGTCAAACCAACTGATGTATGTTCTCCCGGTGCTAGTGGTTGCAGTTAAAGGTGTCAATTGCTCCGTCCCAAGACTATCGCGTATGATGTAGTTGGCGGTTGTGTCATTTGTAAACTGCGCAAGTGAAAATTGATGCATGAAAATGCATGAGAAAACAAGGATGTAATATTTTTTCATGATCGGTTTATTTTTTTATAAATGTACAAAAAAATAAACATAAGCGATCACAATGGAAAATCCGGATTGTTTCTGGAAATTATGATTGCTTCAATAAATAATCTCTGCTTGATGGCCCCATGTTACAGAGGAGGTCGAGAATCGAAAGATTGGGAAGAAAGCCATGACGATCTTCAAACACCTGATGATACCGTGGAAATTCTACAGATGGATTTCTTTTAGGATGAAAAACGTTTCGTAAATCCTCGTGAAGAGCGGCTTCCTTTTCATAGTGCTCCGTGAGCTTTAATTGATGTTGACATTGAATAAGTTTGAAAATTGCTTCTAAGCATTTGAGATTAAAATTCAACAATGAAATTTCCGGAACATGAAAGAGTCGACTCAAATCTTCTTCGTAAAACTCGAAAAATGCAGACTTGCGGTAAGCCGATGTGATTGCCTTCCAGTGGATTTTATTCCATGGCTGGTCGGTGATGATCTCTACTTCGGAGATGGGTTTTGAAAACAGTTGGTCATGCTTTACCGGAATGATGAGGGTTTGTAAGCCATTTGCACCATAGATATGGCAGCGATTCCGATAAGTTTGTTTTATAAAATGTTCCCTGGATTCAATAATAAGCTTGTCGGCGCGAATACACTCCCTGATATAGGAGATGGGAGGCATGTAAGCAATGGAAATCAGAATGGAAGAAGCGGAATTCACCTGCTTATTAAATTATCTTCGTTCGTAAGCCCCAAGATCAGGTAAAATTCCTTGTGGTCTTATATTTCCGTTGAGATCTAAATTTAATACCGGGTCAATGGATAAGACAGGAAGAGAACCTGCGTCAATTGCAGGTGAGGATGCGGAATCGAGCTCATAGTTATTATTCTCATAATCTCTGAAAATAGGATTCGCATTCCTGAGAATCGAAGTGTAATTTATCGGATTACTCGTTGGAAAAGCATTTTCCACTTTCAAAATAGCGTGATCGAAATGGAATTTAAATAAACCGGATGCTGCATTAGGGAAGGAGTCGAGCGTAAGTTCGTTATCAAGGTTTCCATAAACGATGCAATTCCCAAAGTAGGCATCCAATTGACGGACGTTTACATTATTATTATCAATAAAATAATTATTCAGGTAGATGGAAGGATCCCGTCTTATGGTGCTGTTCCAGTAATTGGCAAAAGTACAGTGGTAGAATTTATAGTTACCGCCATACAGGCATATCGCATTCTGGGCTCCGCAATTTGCAAAAACACTGTTGAACGATTTTGTGATTGCACCACGCAGATAAATCCCTGCATTGGACATGTTTTTAATAATTGAATTTTCAAGAAGCAGACTTGGCTGGCCAGGTGAATAAAAAGTATCCACCTGTAAACCAATGTTTCCGTTTTTAATTATTGCATACTTAATTTCCGAATTGAGTGCTCCGGGTCCCGGTTGGTTCGAACCATTCACCAGATTATCACGTGTAATGTTGGAAAGCCAGATACGTTCCCATTGTCCGGGTACATCTTTGTAAGCTTCTCCCAGGCGATCCCCTTGTATATTGACGGGTTCTGATATTGTTCCATTTACTTTCAGCGTTCCGGAAGATAAGACAAGTAGTCCTGAACCGGGATGCAGATGCACCATAGCTCCGGCGTTTATTGTTAAGGAGCAGGCGGAGTCTACCATCACATATCCATAGATAACATGTGGTTTGTCTTTGTTCCAGACATCATTGCATGGCAGGAAATAGAGCGCCCCCGGGCGGCCATGAAAATAAGCATCTTGTCCCCAAGCTACCAGGTCTACATCCTGCAGATTGCCATTCGTTTCAAACACGATGGAGTCGGTGACGATAAGAGGGGTATTCAGGTTGTTGGGATCTATGGTTACTTCTACGAAAATAAAAATACTATCATTTGCCTTTATTTCAATATCCTGAAATTCCCTTCCGGGGATTCCATCTACGTTTAAGCGAAAAGGGGAGGAGCTGCCCAAAGCGAGGCGGAGCGAGCTGATACGAATGGATTTGTTACTGTTATTATAGACGGTGAAGAGCTCTGTAGAGCTGCCCACTGAAGTGAAAACAGTGTCAAAAAGAATTGTGTCCTGGGAAAATGCAAGCTTGCTTGAATTGCTGGTGTCAAATTCCTCTTTCTTACAGGAGCTGAGGAAGATGAATGAAAGGCAAATAAGCAGGAAAATCCGGAAAACTGTTATTTTCATGGACGGCAAAGATATGCTATAAATTGAATAGGAAAACAGAAGTTCGTACTGATTTTATATCCTGCAGGAAAAGGGTAAACGATAATAATTTCTGAAAATTGTAATTGATAATAATTGGGGTTCCAGGCTAATTTTTATTGGGATGTAAACGAAAAAGGGGTGATAGAATGCATTGAATAAAATAAATCATGCCGGGTAAAAGTACCATTCGAATTTTCACTTTTACCCGGCACAATTTTAGTTTTTCACAAATAATTTCTTTGTTACGGTGTCCCCTAGATCCAATACCATCGTGTATGAACCCTTTGAAAGGAAGTCGGAATTGAACATTGCTTTTATTTGTCCCTTAGATACATTGAAAGCGGAAACGTTTTGACCCAGTTCATTGTAAATGTTCACTTTTCCATTTTCTGTTAAGGGTTTCGAAAATTCAATGCTTAAATTGTTCAAGACTGGATTTGGATACACATTTAATTCAAAATTTGAATTTGCTTCAACAATTCCCACCGGCAACTCTATTGTGAAGGCATCAATGCCTATCGTGGTGCTGTTAGTTCCTGCACCACCGCCATCGGTAACATTGTAGCGGAATGCAATCCTGCAAGTGGTGGGGCCGGATAGCCCACTTACAGGTACTGAAAACTGACCCCAATAATTCTCCGGATATAAACTGGAGTCCGGAAGCAGGTCAGGATTAATTTGTAAAAGCAAAATATTAAAATCTCCCACAGAAGTGTCGGCAGATCCAACATTTGTGTTGTTGAGTGGGTTCAGTCTTAAATCCAGTCTGTCAGGATAAGTTGAGTTGCCATACGAAGTGGTATAAAAGCTGATGAGGTCACCGTTATTAAGATTAATTTGTGGAGTAATCAGCCAGTTGCTGATATTACCAGATGCCAGGGCGTCAGTTGATTCATAACTTGCTTCGGCATATGAAGTGTCTGCTCCATTGTATGCCGGGATGGCAAGATACAGACCACTGTGCCATATTTCAAGACCAAGTGGTACACTGTTGTTTTGTTGAGTCCATCCGCCGGATGAAAGCAGAGTGGGGATATCATCAAAGTTTTCAGAAAAAATTGTTTGTGCATTCGCTGTAGTTGCAGATAGCAGCGAAGTGGCAAGAATGAATGTGTAGATTTTTTTCATAGTGTTTTTTTTTACACTTTAAAATTACAAATAAATCTAAATCAAATAGAATTAATCAAATAGATCTTATCATCCGCTCATGCTTGGAAAAGCAAGATCACTATGGACATTAAATCCAATACCTTGAGTCATAACGGAAACTCAATTGATACGAAAAAATATTTATTTTGAACCGTAAAAAGCCTGTGGAATCAGAGTAGATTATTGCACCTCAGTGGGAGTGTAAATTAAACTGTGCTATTTAGATTTACTACATTTACTTCATTAAGCAAAGCGGAGTTGAGCTCTGCTGGAGAGCAACTCAACAAGGAATAGCTTAATCCGATTGCATATACAGGGGCTGTTCTTTCAGCCTCTTTTTTTATGCCTATGCTTTCGGAAGTATGCCTGTTAAAACTCATGGTCATTCGAGTATTTGAAGTTTGAGTCGCTGTCCAAAGATAATGGATAATTGAGATACGGTAATACCCCAGTTGTGCATGGGCTGTGTCCACTTCTTGCTGATATTTCGATGAGCAAGATAAATCAGCTTGAGCAGTGCCATGTCTGAAGTGAAGGCCGTTTTATTTTTAGTAACCTTACGGACCTGTCGGTGGAATCCTTCAATGGTATTGGTCGTGTAAATGAGCTTTCGGATGGGCTTGGCGTACTTGAAATAGGTAGAGAGTTTATGCCAGTTATTTTTCCAGGAGGAAATTACAACAGGATACTTTTTGCCCCATTTTTCTTCAAGTGACACCAGTTTTTCCTCTGCGTATTCCTTGGTATCGGCTTGATAAACCAGTTTTAAATCAGCCATGAACTCTTTTTGGTTCTTGCTCGCCACATACTTCAATGAGTTACGTATCTGATGAACAATACAGCTTTGGACTTCAGTCCCCGGAAAAATACTTACGATGGCCTCTGCAAAGCCTTTGAGGTTATCTATACAGGCAATCAGCACATCCTTTACTCCACGGTTTTGTAAATCCGTCAGCACACTAAGCCAGAAGTTGGCTCCTTCGCTTTCGGAGAGATACATTCCAAGCAGTTCCTTTTTTCCTTCTGTAGTAATACCAAGGATGTTGTAAACAGCCCGGCTGACAACTCTTCCGTCTTCTTTTACTTTGTAATGCATGGCGTCCAACCATAAAATGCAATAGACCTCATCCAATGGCCTGGATTGCCATTCTTTGATTTGAGGAATGATGCGGTCGGTTATTCCACTCAGAGTAGTTGCTGAAATTTCTGTGTCATACATCTCTTTAATGTGGTTAGAGATGTCTCGCAGACTCATGCCAAGACCATAAAGCCCGATGATTTTACTTTCCAAATTATCGGCAAGAATCGTTTCTCGCTTCTTGACGATGTCTGGCTCAAAGGTACCTTCTCGGTCTCTGGGTGTTTCAAGCTCAAAACTTCCTTCTGAACTTTTTACAATTTTCTTGCTCTTGCCATTGCGGCGATTGCCACGCGTCCGCTCGACTTCATCGAGATGCTCTTCGACTTCTGCATCCAGGGCTGATTCTAAAAATTCTTTGAGCAGCGGAGCGAAAGCTCCGTCTTTTCCAAGCAAGGGCTCGCCTCGTTTAAATTGTTCTAAGGCTTTCTTTTTGAGTGCCTCATACTCTTCGTTTTTTTCTTTCATTTTGCTGTGGTTATTTAAAGGTAAAAATTACTTTTACTTTTAAATAGCACAGTTCATTTTACAGTCTCACCTCAGTAAACATTTTCAGTTTCTCCTGCAATAATTTCAACTCGTCTTTGGCATTGGACAAATTGCTTTCAACTTCCGCCAGGAGACCTCCCATATTTTTAGAGTTACGGAAAAATCCCAGGTTGTTTTCATACTGGTTGATCATTGCCTGCAACTTGTGGATTTTGTCCTTGATGAGGTTTTGCTCTTTGCGCATGTGGTGACCTGATTCATCTGACCGGCTGAGCATTTCCACATTATTCCTGAACTTATGCATGTGCCGATCTTTGCTTTCCATCTTCATTCCATCATACTTGGCGTCGAGTGCATTTTTAAACCGTTCCCAGATTTTTTGTTTCTCCTTGAACGGAACATGAGAGATGGTTTTCCATTCGTCAGAAAAACCGCGAAGTGATTTCAGGTCTTCCTCCACATTCCCGGATGGAACAAATGACTCCACCCGCTTAACAAGTTCTTCTTTCTTTTCGAGGTTGGTGATTTGTTCGTTATCGCGGGATTTAAACTGTTCACGTTTACCACTGAAGAATTTATCACAGGCATCGCGGAATTTTTTCCACAATCTGTTCTCTTCCCATGGCTCCACATGTCCTGCTTCTTTCCAGTCTTTTTGCAATTGCAGGATTTCCTTTGTAGCATCCTCCCATTTTTCACCCTCAGTATTTGCGATTGCTTCTGCTTTTTCAAGGATAGCTATTTTTTTATCCTTATTCTCTTTATGAGTTTTCTTGATGGCATTAAAAAACTCTCGCTTCTTGCCATAGAAAGTGTTCAGTGCATTGCGGAATTCATGCCATATCTTTTCATTTTCTTTTTTAGGGCCATAACCAATTTTCTTCCATTCCTCAAATACGCCATTGAGGGTGTCAGTCATCGTCTGCCATTGTTTTGGCTTGTCAAAATTTTCAGCAGCGATTCCCTGTGCTCTGAGGAGCAGGGCCTGTTTTGCTTCGAGGTTTACAAGTTCTTCTTTCTGTCTTTCCTGATAATGATCACGGATTTTCTGATATACTTGTCCGATCAATTCGCGGTAACGTTTGCGAAGTTCGTCAATGGTTTCAGGTGGAGTAGGTCCCAGTTCCGACCATTCCATACGGTACAGGCTGATCATCCGTTCAATGCCATTGATTGATTCGATCTGAAGCAGGGCCTCGATTTTAGTAAGGAGTTGCTGGCGGTGTTCCAGATTTCTTTTGAAATCCAACTCACGCAGGTCCTTACTCAACTTCATGTTGTAATAGAAGTTGTGTACATGCCGGTGATAAATACTTTGAATATTCTTGTATTCCCTGTTCGGCACATTACCGATCTCATTCCATTTTGTCTGGAGCTCGTTAAACTGTGAGAATGCCTTGCCGATATTGGTTTCTTCGGCAATTAATTTTTCAAGTGTAGCGATGACTTCTTCTTTCGCTTTTATACGTGACTGAACTTCTTCGTTTTTTATTTTCTTCAGCATCCTTTCCCTGTCGGCCAGAATGTGGAGCAATTCATTGAAGCGGTCGTCGTGCGGATCTTTCGGTGCTTCAAAGTCATCAACATTTCCTCCTTCATTCAGAAATGCTTGCAGAAGATCCTGGTGAATCTTTTCACATTCCGTGAGGTAACTGTTTTTTAATTCATCCGCTTTGGAAAATACTTCTTCTTGAATGTTTTCCTTTACAAGTTCTTCCAATTTGGAAATAATTTCATCCTTCATACCTTCGGAGCTATTTACATTCACCCATATTTTTTAGAGGTGAATCCCAAAATTAATAATTGTTTTGGTGGGGGTGCGATTTCAGGCAAATGCGTTTTTGCCAAACAGAGATCCAAGATAGAGCAGAACTGCTAATTTGTCAAGTAGATGTAGCATGGATTTGGAATTATTAATATGATATTTTGCGCCTCGATCCATCCGCCCGGATTCTTCTTAGATTTTTTATGACGGGTATTCAATAAATTTGTAACATATTGATATGCAGTAATATACGTTCTGGCCGTGAGTACGAATTTTCTCTTTTTTTCTTTGGAAATCTGATACTATTTGGTACATTTGCAACCCTAAAAGGAGAAAAAATGAAGAAAGATATCCATCCCCAGAACTATCGCATGGTTGTATTTAAAGATATTTCCTGTGATTATAGCTTTATTACGCGTTCTACCGTGGAAACGAAGGACACTGTTACATGGACCGATGGCAAAGAATATCCGCTGGTGAAGCTGGAGATTAGTCACATGTCTCATCCGTTTTATACCGGAAAGATGAAGTTGATCGATACAGCTGGACGTGTGGATAAGTTCCGTTCCCGTTATGCTAAGAAGAAAGAAGTAACCAAATAAGCTTTCTCACACTATTAATAAAGTCTCCGCTTCAACCACGGAGACTTTTTTTTTGGATAACAATGGTTATTTTTGAGCTCCTAATTCTATCCTGATGAATATTCTGCTTTTTGATGATGAATCCCGTACCGCATTATTACCTCTAACTTTTACCCGTCCGGTATCGGAATTGCGGGTTGGGATTATGACAATCAGGGAAAAGTGGCAGAGATATCTGCCGGGAGATTATTCCTGGATGACAGAAAAGTATCTCAGCGAAAAATTCCCCCAAAAGATCATCAGTGACAATTTTTTAATTAATGGCTCCGTCCTGCCTGACCCGACATTGAAAGAGGCCATCCTTTCGCTGAAGTCAGGGGAGCAATTGATGCAGGGAGAGCTCCTTCTTGCCTGTCGGGCTTCCGCCGATGAAGTGCAATCCTACGCTTCCTGGAAAAACATCCTCCCTTCCAACCCAGTGGATTACCGGGCCCCGTTCGTTCGGATTCGTTATGGCTGGGACATTTTCACTAAGAATGAAAAAGCCATCGCGGATGATTTTCATTTAATTACAAATGGAAGAAAGTCGCAGGCCATATCGTCCACTAATAAATGCATGAATTCAGAAAATATATTTCTGGAAGAGGGCGCAAAGGCAGAATGTGCCATGCTCAATGCAAGCACTGGTTATATTTATCTTGACAAAGACTCTGAAGTGATGGAAGGAGCAATGGTACGCGGATCATTTTCTCTCGGGAAACATTCGCAATTAAAGATGGGAGCTAAAATTTATGGAGCAAGCACCATCGGCCCTCACTGCAAGGTAGGAGGAGAGGTTAGTAATTCTGTGATCTCCGCCTATTCAAACAAGTCGCACGATGGGTTTCTTGGTAATTCGGTCATAGGAGAATGGTGCAATCTGGGGGCGGATTCAAATAATTCAAATCTTAAGAATAATTATTCTTCGGTACGGATTTGGAGTTATGAAGCGGAAGCCTATGTAAATACCGGCTTGCAATTTTGCGGACTGATAATGGGAGATCATTCCAAATGCAGTATTAATACCATGTTTAATACCGGAACTGTCGTTGGCGTGAGCGCAAATATTTTCGGCACCGGATTTCCGCCTAAATATATTCCTTCTTTCTCCTGGGGTGGATCGGAGGGCTTTAGTACATACCGGCTGGAGGAGGCCATGGAAGTTGCTCAGCGTGTCTATGAAAGACGAAAAGAAAATTTTGGTGCAGCTGATAAGGAAATATTTCGTCATCTGTTCGACTTCACGACCATCCACCGTGCCTGGTAGTGATTGGTGAGGAAGTGAAAAAATATTTTCGATTCGATTTCGTTGAATATTACTATTGAAATGAATCTGATAATCCTATTGAAACTGAAGCCCGCATGCCATGAATGAACTCAGTGATGTATTGATGTATTTTGTACCTGCTATGCTGGTACTCGTTGCCATGTTTATGGTGATGAAACGATTTGTAGATGCGCAACAGGCAGAGATTAAAAATTTTCTGGAACGTGATCTGAAATTAAAAATGGCTGAAGAGAAGCACTCACGTTGGAAGGAATCTCAACCATTAAAACTTCAGGCCTATGAACGGTTGATTCTCTTTCTGGAGCGAATTTCTCCAAACAGTATCCTGTTGCGGGTAAGCCGAAATGGGATGTCGGCTACTCAATTGCATTCTGATTTGCTTGCTACGGTGCGTGCCGAATATGAGCATAATCTGAGCCAGCAGTTGTATGTTTCGGAAGCAGCATGGGAGGAAGTAAAAGAGGCAAAAGAGTCAATGATCAAACTTTTCCATCTTGCCTATGGTAAAGCAGGAAATAATGCCAATGGTATGCAAATGAGCAGTCAGATTTTTGAAGAGGCCTTGAATCTGGATACCATTCCCACTCAAAATGCCATTGATTTTATTAAGTCAGAAGCCCGGCAGCTGTTGGAATAAACGGCCGTTTATTTTTTAACGATTGAGGAGTTTCCACAATTTCTATTCCTGATTTCATGAAGAAAGAATCAAGCCCGGAGAAAAAGTTTAGTACTGACAGCGGTATAGAGATCCGAGAAGTATATACTGAACACGAAGCACAAAAGGAACTACCGGGGCAGTTTCCATTTACCCGGGGTGTACAATCAGACATGTACCGCAAACGGCTTTGGACTATGCGACAGTACGCAGGATTTTCTACTGCTGAAGAATCCAATAAACGATATCATTACTTATTAGGGCAGGGAACGACCGGACTTTCGGTTGCTTTTGATCTTCCTACGCAGATTGGATACGATTCCGATCATGACTTGTCGGAGGGAGAGGTGGGGAAAGCCGGCGTAGCAATTGACAGTCTGAAAGACATGGAAGTGTTATTTGGTGGCATTTCCCTGGAGAAAATCACCACCTCCATGACCATCAATTCAACAGCTTCCATATTGCTTGCCTTATATATTGCATTGGCAAAGAAGCAAGGAGCGGACCTGAGTAAAATTTCCGGTACTATACAGAATGATATTCTAAAAGAGTATGCCGCGCGGGGTACATATATATATCCTCCTCAGCCGAGCATGCGGATCATTACCGACATTTTTGAATACTGCAGCAAAGAAATTCCACGCTGGAATACCATTTCCATTTCAGGATACCATATCAGAGAAGCCGGATCAACTGCTGCACAGGAACTGGCATTTACACTTGCCAATGGCAAGGCATATGTGCAGGCAGCACTTGCAAAAGGACTGGATATCGATGTGTTTGGAAAGCGATTGTCTTTCTTCTTCAATGCACACAATAATTTATTTCAGGAGGTAGCTAAATTCCGTGCTGCGCGCAGAATGTGGGCCTACATCATGAAAGACCTGGGAGCAACGGAAGATCGTGCGATGATGCTCCGCTTCCACACGCAGACAGGAGGTTCTACTTTAACAGCCCAGCAGCCTATGAATAATATCATGCGGGTCACCTTGCAGGCATTATCGGCAGTACTCGGTGGCACGCAGTCGCTTCATACAAACGGATACGATGAAGCAATGAGTTTGCCAACAGAGGAAGCAGCACGAATTGCACTTCGGACGCAACAAGTAATCGGATACGAAAGTGGAGTTACAGAAACGGTAGATCCTTTGGCGGGATCTTATTTTGTGGAGACACTTACCGATGAATTAGAGAAGAAGGCCTGGGAATATATTCAAAAGATAGATGCCATGGGTGGCTCTGTGAAGGCGATTGAAGCGGGCTATATTCAAAATGAAATTGCCGGAGCATCCTATGCATATCAGAAAGCCGTTCAAAACGGAGAGCGCATTCTCGTTGGGGTGAATCAATTTGAAATGGATGAACCGGTTTTCGACAAGGTGTTTTCAGTGAACGATTCCATTCGTCAGGTACAGGTGGAAAAAATTGTCGCTTTGAAAAAGCAACGCGACAATCAGAAGGTGAAAGAAAGTTTAGGAGTAGTGGAGCAGGCGGCGAAAGATGGAAGTAATTTGATGCCGGGGATTATCGTCGCCGTAGAAAATTATGCCACCCTCGGGGAAATATCCGATGTGATGCGAAGGGTATTTGGGGAATATCGTTAAGGGGTAAATCCTTTGAAAGGTTACCTGGCAAATAAGAACAACAGGTAATAGAATTTTCTAATCCTAAACTATGCAATAGAAAAAAATCTATTGCATTGCGACTAAGAAAATCAATCCTTTTGGCTTTCGCTTCGCTCACCTAAAAGGTGATTTTCTAAGCCGGGATGAACCCATCTAATGTAATTAGTTCGGCTTCCCGAGAAAATCGGGACAAGCGATACTTCGCCTTCTAATGCATAAGATGGGTTAATTAACTTTTTGCAGCTAAGATAACGAAGACCTCTTCGTTGTCTTTCTTCATGAAATACCTTTCGCGGGCAAATTTTTCAAGATTTTCACGGTTGTTGCGAAGATCAATCAGGTAAGCCTTGTTACGCATGATTTCCTTTTCGTAGAATTCTTTCTCTGCTTTCAACTTATTGAGTTGGGAGCGGTAAGAGCTGGTGGTGATAAAATCATTCTTATCAAAAAAGCTCAGCCATACGATGAAGCCCAGTAGTGTGAGGAAATATTTATTTCTGCACTTGTACAGGTATTTCAGGAATACAGGCTCTTTCTTCTTTTTCATCAAAACTAAAATTATCTATCTGTATTATTTGTCAGCCTGTAAATGAGATTGCTTCCGGATACCCGGGATAATAAAGCTTGTGTACGAAGATTTTTTCAGATGGTTTAATACATCGGGAAATTTTTTCGAATTTATTTCAGGCATGTAAAATTCTGCGGACAGGCTTCGCTTTAATAGAATTGAAGCTGACCGAAATAATAAACGGAGGAAAATGAAAGCTATTTGCTCAGGGCAAATGGAAAATTTCAAAAAACCGGGATGTCATCCAATTATTTGAAAATCAATATAGCTAATGGTCTTAACAGAGAAATCAATCCCTGATATCCAAATCAGAAATCCGACTATGGTAAGGTCAGACTGCGCTGGCTTTGCTTTGTACTGTCTCTTTTCCCGTCGAACCGTTGGTTTTCTCTTCTGCAAGGAAAGGGTAACGGTAATCCGTAGCCGGAACAAAAGTTTCTTTGATAGTTCGAGGGGATACCCATCGGAGCAGATTCAAGATTGAGCCGGCCTTATCATTGGTTCCTGAAGCTCTTCCGCCACCGAATGGTTGTTGTCCAACAACCGCCCCGGTACATTTATCATTGATGTAGAAATTACCTGCGGCATTCACCAGCTTTTTAGATGCAAGATCAATGGCATAGCGGTCCTGAGAAAAAATAGCCCCGGTCAATGCATATGCCCCTGTTTTATCAACCAGATCGAGGGTCTCTTCAAATTTTTCATCTGCGTAAACATAGATCGTGAGAATTGGTCCGAAAAGTTCCTCGCACATGGTTACATATTTGGGATCTTCGGAGACAATCACTGTAGGGTGAATAAAATAACCCTTGCTCTTGTCATAGGTGCCTCCGGCAATGATTTCCACAGATTTATCTTTTTTCGCCTGATCAATATAAGAAGCCAGTTTATCAAATGACTTCTCATCGATTACGGCATTAATAAAATTTGAAAGGTCTTCAGTAGGTCCGATTTTGAAAGATTGTATATCCCGGATGATGCCTTTTTTAACTTCCGGCCAAAGACTTGCCGGAATGTAGGCCCGTGAAGCAGCTGAACACTTTTGTCCCTGGTATTCAAATGCACCTCTCGTCAATCCAGCGACCAGAGCAGGAACATGAGCTGAAGGATGCGCCATGATAAAGTCTTTACCACCGGTTTCACCGACAATGCGGGGATAGGATTTGTACTTCTGAATATTGTTTCCGATGGTTTTCCAGATATCCTGAAAAACACCGGTAGATCCGGTAAAATGAATACCTGCAAAAGAAGGATGATTAAAAATAACTTCTCCTGCCATTGGACCGGAAACATAAACCAGGTTTATCACGCCGGGAGGTAACCCGGCTTCAATAAATACCTGCATTAATATACTTGCGGCATAGATTTGTGTATTGGCAGGTTTCCAAACCACTGTATTACCCATCATGGCGGGGGCTGTAGGAAGATTTCCGCTGATGGCAGTGAAATTAAATGGAGTGAGGGCGAATACAAATCCTTCCAATGGACGATGTTCAACCCGGTTGTAAATTCCTTTGGAAGAAATCGGTTGTTGAGTATAAATTTCGCGCATGTACTGTACATTGAAGCGAAGGAAATCCACCATTTCGCAGGCCGCGTCAATCTCTGCCTGATATACGTTCTTACTTTGGCCAATCATGGTAGCGGCATTGATGGTAGCACGATAAGGGCCACTGAGCAAGTCGGCGGCTTTAAGAAAAATAGAGGCCCGATGTTCCCATGAAAGTGAGGCCCATTCCTGTTGTGCAGCGAGTGCTGCCTTTATCGCCAATTCGATATGAGTTTTATCCCCCTGGTGAAAGTTGGCAATGGTGTGTTTATGGTCGTGCGGCGGAGCCATCCGTCCTGTCTTCCCGGTGCGAACTTCTTTACCTCCGATATACATAGGAATATCGCGGACTTCAGCACGCATTTTTTTAAGGGTTGATTTTATTTCTTCTCTTTCAGGACTTCCGGGAGCATAATTCAAAACCGGTTCATTAATGGCCGGGGAAATATTGTAGATCGCGTTTGACATGGAATATATTTTTTGCAAAGGTACAAATTATAAAGCCTACAGAGATTTGTACATGGCATTAACAAGCCAGGATTGCCCATGACAAAATCCAGGTTGAAATGTGATTTAAGGGAGGTATTTATATTTTATTAAACTATTTAAATATTTGAAAATCAAATTAATATGAGCATTATATAAAGTTATATTTTGAAATTTATTAAAGAAACATATTCGTCTTATTTGGATTAATAATTAGCTAAAATCTCGATACTTGATTGAACTATTTCAGGCAATAAAATCGAATCCCCATTTATCCTATAGCTCAATGAACTTGAAAGTCTGGACTTGCTTCGACTTTATTTCAGGAGCCCGGCGCTTTGATGCTAAATATTTTTTTACATTAGCATGGTATGATTCAAGCTTTGATAGTAGAGGATGATCCATTGAGTGTAGCGATGCTTCAGGATTTTCTCGAGGGCTCCAGTATTGAGGTGTCAGTCTTAGGTCATTGTGGAACGGTTAGTTCCGCAGTGAGTAAAATCAACAAACTTAATCCCCAACTTGTATTTTTAGATGTTGAGCTTTCAGACGGGAGCGGTTTTGATGTTTTAAAAAAAATCGGAACCATCAATTTCGAGATTATTGTAATCACCTCCCACGACAAATATGCATTGGAGGCGGTAAAATACAGTGCCCTGGATTATCTGATAAAGCCGATCCATCCGATGGATATCAATACGGCCTTGCGAAAAGTGCAGCGCCGTTTAGGATCCAAAGTAAACAATTCAGCAGTGCGGGTTCACCATAAACTGGCCAATAAGGTGGCTGTTCCCACTTTTGAAGGACTTCTATTTATCCCTATTGAAGAAATTGTTCGCATCCAAAGTGATAAAAATTACACCGATTTTTTCCTGACTGCCAAGCGAAAGGTAGTGGTGACCCGCTCGCTCAAAGACTATGAATCTTTACTTGCTGAATTTGGGTTTATCCGAATTCATCACAGTCACATGATTAATATTAATCACCTGGTCAAATACATCAAAGGCTTTGGTGGATACGTGATCATGAGCGATCAAAGCAAAGTGGACGTTTCCCGTCGTAAAAAGGATGATTTTCTTGAACAACTTGCCAAAGTTTAGTTTTTTACCGCTTATCAGCCGAAACTTACCACTTATCCAAATAATCGGACCATCTATACATTGATGTTTTCTCCGTCCGTGCTTCTGACGTAAAATTGTACAACCAATTAACATTTCATTTAATCTCTTCCCTTTTTTATTGAACATAATAAAGGATGAAATGTGGTCAATTGATAACCGGGTCGCAGCGGTTGTCATTTTAACTGGAATCTTTTGTAAGATTTATTTTCCAGGGCTTGGTTCAGACCGGTGGTAACCCCACCGGTTTTTTTTATTCCAAACTTTAGTAGAAAAAATTGCATTGCGAAGCAGTGCAATTCTTTGGACTGGGCCTCGATCAGCAGAGACCGGGTTACAGTTCGGTTTAAAAAACGCAAGGGAATTTTCAACTTATCTGAAAAAAAAATCAGGGGTGCATTCTAAGTCTTTAATAGTAAAAAGAGTTTAAAACTGTGCCGGTTAACCGGTAGACAAGGTATATGGAAACGAGCTTTTAACGCATTCGGATAAAGACAATCCCGATAAGCAAGGCGATAACTATAATTACGAGAAGAACATTAAAAAATCGCTGAGTACCCAGGTTTTTTTTCAGGGTATAGTGACCGAGGATATTATTGGTGAGCAAGGCAAGCCGGTGAAATGCATTTTCGTTTTTCACGACATAGTCGTATGCTCCATATTTCATGGTATTGGCAGCCACTTCTGCTTTTTCCTGCCCCGAAAGGAAGACAACAGGCACATCCGGAAAACGTTCCTTAATTTTTTTTAGCACTTGCAAGCCATTCATGGCAGCGGCATCCACTGAGTCGAGATGGTAATCGAGTACTATAAGATCGGGAGCTTCAAACATAGCTTCCAATGCTGTCTCACCGGAAGAAAAAGCAGTGAGGTTGGAAGATGGATATTTTTCCTGAAAGAAATCCTTGAGCATTTCAGACATGTTAGGATCATCATCAATCAGACTCACTTTGATATTGTGGGAGGTATACATGGCTTTCTTATCGTATTCAAACCTACAAGTTTATTGACAGAGTTGCAAATTCTTTGATGTAATTCAGATCCGATAGAAAGGTTTTCAGGTTCGATTAAAGTTGATCTTCTACCTCAATCACTTTCTTGTCTCCGATATAAACAAGATAGCTTTTAACAGATGGATAGCCCATGTTTCGAAGCACAGAAGCGTAGTTTTTGATCTGTCTTTCATGCGTAGGAGAGACCTTCCCTGTCTTGAAGTCTATAACCAGAGTTTGATCTTTTCGAATCAGGACCCTGTCTGGACGCAAAGTGTCTCCTTCAGGCAGGATGATATCCTGTTCGTTCTTCACCTCCCAATCCGGTGAAAAGAAATGACTGATCCCGGGCACAGCGAGCAATTCCTTAATTTCTAACAGTATATTCTCTCTGTCGTTCAGAGAAATCATACCTTCAAAAAGTATCCTGTCGATGGCTTTGTCAAGGTCGGATATGACCTTCACCTCAGACAAGATACGATGAATCAGGAGTCCATAATTTATTTTCTCCCGCACTTTTTCGCCCAGTATCTCAAGCAGGCCTGCTGCCCGTGAGGTGATTCCGATTTTCTCCTGCCAAAGGTTGCAGGTGTAAACCTTGAGTTTTTCACATTGTACAGAGCTGACCGCATCTTGCTTTTCTTGTTTCAGATGAACATCGCCACGCTCATAAACGCCATCGGAGACTTTACAATTGGCTGCTTCGAGGGTATGCCATAGCAGGGAAGGGATATTTTTAACTTCTTTGTCTTTTCCCGTATTAACAGGACAATAGACATAGAGTTGTTCTTCAGCACGTGTAAAAGCAACATACAATACATTCAGATTGTCGATAACAGTTTGCATGACTTCTTCCTGGTATGCCGCACTGAAATAAGTATCCAGGAGACGGTTGGAAATTAATACAGCCACCCTTCCCATTTCTGCATACGGCTCTTCTGCGGCATGTGCCCAGAATAGATCATTGGAACGGGGGAGGATACGCCAGTCGGCAAAGGGCATAATCACCACCGGAAATTGCAATCCTTTTGATTTGTGCACAGTCATGATACGGATTGCATCTTCATTTTCAGGAATCAGTACAGAACAATTTTTCACTGATTTACTTTCGTTCCACCAATCCAGGAAACCATCCAGACTGCTGTTGTTGCTGGCGGTATATTCCAGGACAAGATCCTGGAAGCGTTGTATATAAGCATCGGGTTGCTGACTGAAAGAAAATATTCTGATAAGTTGCTCACACAAATCATACACAGGCAACTTGCTTAAATAAGCCATTTTCTGTGTGAATTCTTCAGGCAGCAATTTATTGAAGAGAGTATCTTCCAAGCCTTCGACATGAAACAATGTTCCTTCTTTGGGAGTGGATGACTTTTTCTTCAATACAAGATGGTCGCTGAAAACAGCATGATAATCTCCTGTAGGATTTTTCAGGATGTACCTTGTATAATAATAGATAAGTTCACTGCGTGCGATCGCATCCTTTGTATTCGAAAGAAAGCGCATCACATTTACAAGAAAACGAATTCGTGGCGCGGAAGCGATCAAGAGGGAGTCAGGAGAAATGATCTGTGATATGCCTTGTTCAAGCAAGTATTGAGCAACTTCATTTCCTTCTATATTCCTTCTCACCAGGATGGCGATGTCTCTGTAGGCGTAATTCTGTTTTAGCAGGGACCGGATATTTTCCAGCATTTTTTTCATCGCTGTATCTTTCCAGCCCGTGGCTTCATTGTCATCTTCCCCATCCTCTTGATCTTCTTCGGTGAAGGATTCGCCTTCTTTCTCCAGAAAATTAATTTTTACATAGCCGGGCTTTTTATTTTTACCGGCGACAGATTGGATCAAGTCATTTGAATAAGCAAGGTCGAGAAGATGATGACCATCAGGATGCACGCCTTGTCTTATGATCTCCGGCATAGCTTTGAAAAAATCGTTGTTGAATTCAACCACATCATTGCGGGAGCGAAAATTGGTGGAAAGGACTTCCGCACGATACAGTTCCTGAAAATGG
Organism: uncultured Bacteroidota bacterium; assembly: GCA_963775555.1. GTDB lineage: Bacteria > Bacteroidota > Bacteroidia > AKYH767-A > 2013-40CM-41-45 > QQVM01. The sequence continues at coordinate 888,170 of CAVZJJ010000004.1, forward strand.
CGGAGGTCTGCCAAAATTTGGACGACCAGAAGGTTCATATTTCCTCCCCGCCAGCGATAGATGGATTGTTTGGCATCACCAACTACTAAAGCCATGTTTCCGGATCCAAGCGTATTGTTGATCAGTGGGAGCAGGTTCTTCCATTGATAGGAGGAAGTGTCCTGAAATTCGTCAATGAGTAAATGCTTGTATCGGTTTCCCGCCTTCTCGTATATAAAGGGGGCATCCTGGCCGGTGATGATTTCACTGAGCATCTTTGGGGTATCGGCCAAAAGGATCACGTTATTTTCATTCCTATACTCGCTGAATTTTTTAATGATATCATTCGCAATACCGAACATATAAATTCGACGGAGTGCTTCACTGGCACTAAGGTATTCTTTGTAATCACGTTGAAAGATGTCATTTGCTTCCTGCAGGCAAGCGCCTAAACCACCTGCCACCGCGCTTTGTATCTGCTCTTTTAACTTAGAACTTTTGGTCGACCATTTTTCGGGGTCATCAAGAGCCGCCTGCGCCCGGACTTTCAATTTGAAGTCATCCGGGGAAAAAGCTGTTCGCAGTTTATCGAGATAACCCATCACACCGGATTTACCATAGGCAAAATCCGCCACCGCCAATCCGGAGGATTCCATAACCCGGACTGCCTTATTTCCGCATTCCCTCATTTTCTGTTCGAAATTTCTGCGGATTGTTTTTAGCTGATCGTAAATTTCGCGGATACGTTGCCGGCTAAGCGTGCGGGATTCGTCGTAGTGCTCTTTGAAAAGTTCATTGGCAACCAGATGAATATCGGATTCTACGTTCCATCCTTTGTCGTCTTCAAGTTTTTGGAGGATAAGTTCGCCGAGCCATTCGGTGAGGTCGGGATCGATTCCGACTTCCTTTAATAATCTGTCGGTCACCTCAAGAATGGCATCGTCTAATCCGATCTCGACTTCCAGTCGCAGGGGGAGATGCATTTCTCGGGCAAGAGCACGCAGGATACGTTGAAAAAAACTATCGATGGTACTAACGGAAAAGGAAGAGTAATTATGTAAAATAAGTTTTAGCGCTCTATCTGCCTGCTTGTCGAGTTTGATCCCGGGCAGTTCCTCAGCTAACACATCACGCAATGCACTGCCATTCCCTTTGCTGATTTCCACCAAAGCTTCCACAATCCGTCCTTTCATCTCGGACGCTGCTTTGTTTGTAAAGGTAACAGCCAGGATATGACGGTAATCTTCCGGATGCTGCAGTACCAGCCGCAAATATTCTTTCACAAGGATGAAAGTTTTTCCCGAACCTGCGGAAGATTTATAAATTTTAAGAGCGTTCAATGTACCTGCTTCTTTATATATGTTTAAAGCGTATTCAGTAATTATCCTTTACCCTGTGAATGATTCATGTATCCTTGCCAAAGTGTACAACTCCTGAAATATGCGCGCAGGTTTTTTTCCTGATTGAAAATGCCGTAAACTGCCGAGCCGCTGCCACTCATAGAAGCATAGACGGCACCAAGCTTGTACATTTTATTTTTAATGTTGCGGACACCGGGATATTTTTCAAAAATGGTTTTCTCGAAATCGTTTTGAACAAGGTCTTTCCATTCCTCTACAGGCCCCTGAACCAATTCGTGAAGTGAACGAGAGGGCCTGGAAGGCTTCACCATTGAATAAGCTTCAGTAGTGCTTACATGAACCCGTGGCTTCACAATTACAATGAAATAATTTTTCATTTTAAGATTAATTACCTCGAGGATTTCACCTTTTCCACTTGCGATCACCGGTTTGTTCTTTATAAAGAAAGGGCAATCACTACCCAGGGTCACTGCCATTTCTTCAAGCTCAGCATCTTCCGCTCCAAGTTTAAAAAGCCGGTTTAGCAGGAGCAAAGTACTTGCGGCATCCGAAGACCCGCCACCTAAGCCGGCTCCCACCGGAATCAACTTATGCAAATGCATTTTCACCGGAGGTAAAGGATATTTTTCTGCCAGGAGATGATAGGCCTTTAAACAAAGGTTTTTCTCTTTCGGTCCGAATAAACGAATTCCTGTTGAGCGAAAATCGACAGCCTCCCTGCCATGTTCGTTGGGGACAATTTCAAGGATATCCGTCCAGGCTATTGGATAAAAAACAGTCTCAATCGAATGAAAACCGTCGCTTCTTTTGGAGAGGATGTTGAGGCCGATATTTATTTTGCATGGAGGGAAAGTAATCATGGCCTGGTCTGGACCGAAAAATTATTTTGTTTAATAAATACCGGAGATTCTATTCTTGGAATTTCGGTTTATCCGGAGATACAGGCACAACACATCTAATCATCCTTCCACAACAACACCCATTGAACTGAATTTCAGGATTCGATTTCTCACTAATTCCTTGCGGTCTGTTTTCAGTAATTTTGAGAGATGGTTTTTAATTTCATTCTTCACAATTTTAAACATCTCTTCAGGGAAAGTATGAGCCCCGCCGATTGGTTCGCGAATAATTCCATCAATAAGTTTTTGCTTGAGCATATCTTCTGCAGTAAGCTTAAGAACTTCGGCGGCTTTCTCTTTGAAATCCCAACTCCGCCAAAGAATAGATGAACAGGATTCAGGAGAGATGACGGAATACCAGGTATTCTCTAACATCAACACCTTATCTCCAATTCCAATTCCCAGGGCACCTCCTGATGCACCTTCACCTATGATGATACAGATGACAGGCACTTTTAATTTAGCCATCTCAAAAAGATTTCTGGCAATAGCCTCACCCTGACCTCGCTCTTCTGCTTCCAGGCCGGGAAAGGCACCGGGAGTATCGATGAGTGTTATAACAGGTTTGTTGAACTTTTCAGCCAGCTTCATCAGTCGTAATGCTTTACGATAACCTTCCGGATTGGCCATTCCAAAATTGCGAAACTGTCGTTGCTTGGTTGTTGTTCCCTTTTGCTGACCAATCAACATTACACTTTGGTCATCGATGAATCCGAAGCCACCGACAATGGCTTTGTCATCTTTAACAGTGCGATCACCAAAAAGCTCAACGAAGTTTTTTTCAGTTAAGGCTTCAATATATGATAAGGTATATGGACGATCAGGGTGACGAGAAAGCTGGACACGCTGCCAGGGAGTCAGGTTGGTATAGATTTTTTTTCGCGTCTCTTCGAGCCGGAGTTCTAATTGACGTACAGCGACACTCACATCTACCTGACTCTTCTCGCCAATGAGCTTTTGTTTTTCAATCTGGTCCAATAAATCAGCAATAGGTTTCTCAAAATCAAGGAAATTCATTTGTAGAATTGCTTTTGTGACGCAAGATAACAAATCCGGCAAATTTCAACCCTATCTAAGGTGTTCTCATATATTATAGCCGGAAAAAAATAAATATCCTCCGGATTTAAACTTAGGTGCTTCATTTTCAACTACAATTTTTTTTAAAATTTTCCAACATAATAAACACCTTACCGGTTGTACAAAATCCGGATGTCAACAATTGAGTCGGGGAGAGTATAACGCTGCTTTTCAACCAGAGAGGCACCGTCCAAAACGATTACGGAATTATTTTCTGCGATAAAAAACTCATTGTATATAGGATCATAGTTAAGCATTTGTGACTGACCAAGCTGAAATTGAGAAAGAAGATTTTGATCTGTTTTATAATTCCATATCCCTTGGTTCGTAGCAATATAAAAATCATGAGGAGCCATTTCAAAGACAGAGAACATCTCAATAGGGCCCAAATTCCTGAGTAGGGTAGTCCTGTTTGTAATCCGGCTGTAGATTTCCACAATAGAATTTCCATTAGAATGACCAAAGAGGTAGAGTTCATCAGTAGACTTTTCAAACATCCCCATCACATCTAAATCCAAGACAGATTCCTGGCGCGGAGCACCGCCCGGGTAGAAAAAGGTTCCGATCCGAAACTCCTGTTGGGCTTTATAATACAATTCCGCATAGAAATAGCTACTGGAGCGGAACATTGCTCCCGGTATGAAATAGCCATCTTGTTGAACTGCAAATCGCTGGAGTCCGTCCTCATTAAAGCCTTTAATATTTCCATCGCTATAGGCGATGAAATTCATCTCTTGAGAATTTAGCAGTTTTTCGAAGCAGTTATCTCCTAAAGGACAAGGTCTTGGAACCTGGTAAAATACATTTCCGGTTGGGGCATCCAGCACAGTGAATGGTCCGGTAGATCGACCGAGCACATTGATACGTTGATAACGAGAGCTGAGAGAACTACCGGCATAATCGCCTGGAAGGTTTTTAAACAGAGTATATCCCTGCCCGGAGTCAAGGGAATGAATTTGAACCGAATTCAATGTTGATGTGAAGGCAAATACTTTTTTTCTTTCTAACGGAATTGCCTGGATTTCGATTTCCCTTGCCACCCGCGAACTATTCTTTCCATCGGAAGCATAGATCGTAAGCAGGTAGATTCCGCTTTCCAGGTAAGTGTTGTTAATGGCATATAAAGTGTTGATATAAAAGCTATTGTTACCAGGATGATAAACCATTGCACTGGTCACCGGCACTTCATCCAGATTCAATAATTGGATAGAAACCTGACTGAGTGGTCCATCATCTTGGACACGAGCTTCAACTAAAACCGAATCTCCAGCCAAAACAGTTAAAAACGCAGAAGGTCTCAGAAATTCAATGACCGGATCCTGGTCATTTTCTTTTTTACATGTCAACTGCAAACATGCCAGAAGGAGGTATATGGAAATCTGAAATTTCCGGTTTTTAAAAACAGCCGTTTTGAGGAAATTGAAAAACACAGATGTAAATTAACAATTTTTTATCAGATGATAAGGCGGTCAAAGTAAGGCCTCTAAGTTGATTTCAATCACCAATGTCATAAACGAAATTCTTGGTGATAAACTGTTGAGGTCAGAGACTGATAATTTAATTTTAAAAATATATTTATTAACAAGCTTTTACGACCAACTCAATTTAATTAGTTTCGCATCCCTTTCCGGAAAAAAATAATCCGGCTACAGTTTTAGAAACGGACCCTTTCAGTATATTTGAATACACATGTCAGAATCAGGAGAACTTACCAATTCCGGTGAAGCAATTGCAAGAAAGAGACTTGGCACAAAGCCGGCTTTCTCTACTTTGCAGTCGCAGCAATTTGGCAAATTGCCACCTCAGGCCCTTGATCTCGAAGAAGCTGTATTAGGAGCTTTGTTACTGGAAAAAGATGCTCTTACCGCGGTCATAGACATTCTCACTCCTGAAGTCTTTTACCGTGACAGTCACAAATTAATTTTCATTGCGATCCGTCAGTTGTTTGATCGGTCCGAACCCATTGACATACTCACGGTCACCAATGAATTGAAGAAAAGAGCTGAGCTGGATATTGTAGGCGGACCATTTTTCATTACTCAACTAACGAACCGTGTTGCCTCGGCAGCGAACATTGAATACCATGCACGGATTATTTTGCAAAAGCATATTCAACGGGAGTTGATAAGGATTTCTTCAGAAACCATCCGTGATGCATATGAAGATACGAGTGATGTTTTTACATTGCTTGATCGGGCCGAGAAAAATTTATTTGATGTTGCCCAGGGGAATATCCGCAGGAATTATCAGGCCATGAGTACCATGGTGAGCGAGGCGCACAAGCAAATTGAAGCAGCCCGCTTGCACAGCAGCGGTATTTCAGGCGTACAATCCGGATTCACAAATCTTGATAGGATCACTTCCGGATGGCAAAAATCGGATCTGGTCATTATTGCAGCCCGCCCTGGTATGGGTAAAACCGCTTTCGTACTTTCACTTACGCGGAATGCGGCCATCAATTTCAAGAGACCGGTGGCGGTTTTCTCTCTGGAGATGTCTTCCATTCAGTTGGTTCAGCGGATGATATCTTCCGAGACTGCAATTCCATCCGACAAACTCCGCAAAGGCGATCTTGATCAGGCAGAGTGGAATAACCTGGTGTCGATGACCGGGAAGCTATCCGATGCACCGATTTTTATTGATGATACTCCGGCACTGTCTATTTTTGACCTTCGATCGAAGTGTCGTCGTTTGAAAGCGCAGCATAACATTGATCTGATTATCATCGACTATTTGCAATTGATGCGTGCTGAAGTGGATCACCGCGGAGGAAACCGGGAACAGGAAATCAGCTTGATCTCCCGCTCGCTGAAAGCCATTGCAAAAGAATTGAATGTTCCGATCATTGCACTTTCACAGTTGAGTCGTGCCGTTGAAACACGGGGTTCTTCAAAGCGACCCCAATTGAGCGATCTCCGTGAATCAGGAGCCATTGAACAAGATGCCGACATGGTTCTTTTTATTTACCGTCCGGAATATTATGGCCTGGAATACGACGAAGAAAACATTTCAACCAAGGGAGTTGCCGAACTAATCATCGCCAAGCACAGAAATGGCGCATTAGACACGGTGAAACTGAAGTTTATCAATCACCTCGCGAAATTTACTGACCTGGAAGGTTCAGGAATGTCTGAAGCACCCAGTGGAAGTGTGATGGACTACCAGAGCAACCGCCTGATCGTCGGTTCGAGGATGAATGAGATGAAAGATGCGAATGAGCCGAATGATAACATGCCATTCTAGATCCTGCTTTAGACAGGAATCCTGAAAATTTGATATGACAGTATGAGCTTTGGAAATATTTCCATGCTTAAATTATGAATTAATTGCTGCCTGATTGTTCTTCTTCCAGTAATTGATTTTCATACAGCTCACTGTACAAGCCCTTTTTATTGATTAGAGTCTGATGATCTCCCTGTTCAAGGATTTGGCCATTATCGAGAACAATTATCTGATGCGCATTTTTAACGGTTGAAACGCGGTGGCTGATAATAATTGAAGTACGGTCGAGCATAAGCTCTTTCAGATTTCTAAGAATTTTTTCCTCAGTGCGTGTATCTACTGCGCTCAGACAATCGTCAAATAAAAGCAAAGAAGGTTTTTTAATGATTGCCCTGGCAATAGACACTCTTTGTTTTTGTCCTCCTGAAAGTGTGATTCCTCTTTCTCCCAGGCGGGTTTCAAAGCCAAGTGGGAAATCCATGATATTCTCATAGATGACCGCCTGCCGCGCTGCCATTTCAATTTTTTCTTTTCTTTCTTTCTCCGGAATAGACTCACTCAAGCCAAATGCGATATTATTGCCGATGCTGTCACTGAAGAGGAACATATCCTGAGGAACAAAACCAATTTGTTTTCTCAGGGAAGAGAGTTGCCATTCATTGATTAGTGATCCGTCAATCCGGATCTCTCCTTCACTGGCATCCATCATGCGAAGGAGCAGACTTGCAATTGTGGACTTTCCGGAACCGGTTTTGCCCAGGATTGCGAGGGACTGTCCCGGTTCGACTGAAAAGGTGATGTCTTTTAATGCCTGAATATTTGAATCTGCATAGACAAAACTCACGTGATTAAATTCGATACGCCCTCTTAGGACTGATTCCGGCAAAGTGCCGGAACGTATTTCAGGTTCCAGGTGCAGAAATTCATTAATTCTTTCCTGAGAGGCGGCGGCTCGTTGGATGATGGAAGTGACCCATCCCAGTGCGGCCACAGGCCAGGTAAGCATATTCACATAGATAATAAATTCCGCAATGTTACCGGGTGTTGCTCTTCCTGCTATTACTTCTTTTCCACCGATGTAAACTGTCAGCAGGGTACTGAGGCCAACCAGGAGCAACATGAGCGGAGAGAACATGGAATTAACACGAACAAGTTTCATGTTTTTTACTTTGTACAAGTCGCTTTCCTGTTCAAAACGGTCGGACGTAGTTTCTTCTTTGACAAAAGATTTTAAAATTCGGATGCCGCTGAATGCCTCCTGAACAAAGGTGCTGAGATGGCTTTGTTGTTGTTGAATCTCTTCGCTTTTCCTGTTCATCAGGTCACTCACGAAATAAATTGACACCGATAAGAAGGGGAGTGGGGCCAGCACCCACAGGGTAAGTGTGGCATTTACCTGTAGCATACTGATCATGATCAGTATGAATAGAATGATAAGGTTGATGCTATACATTACCGCCGGACCAATATACATGCGCACTCTTCCTACATCTTCACTAATTCGGTTCATCAGGTCTCCTGTATTATTTCTACGGTAGAAGGACATGGACAAGAGTTGGTACTGATGAAAGATTTCGTTTTTAAGATCAAACTCAATACGACGTGACACGACGATCAATGTTTGTCGCATGAGAAACATGAGAACTCCGCGTAAAAGAGCCACCGCGATGATGGTGAGAAAAAAAACAAAGACATGATGTGTGATGGTGTCGATGATTTGTTGTTTCTCTACCGGACTAGTTGACTCTTTTGTTTCTTTTATCACCAGTACTACCTCATCCAGTGATTTTCTCACTACCTGAGCAGGATAAATAGCGCCAAAATTCTGGGCAACCACAAAAAGTGTCCCTAAAAGCAAGTGCCATTTGTACTTTAAAAAATATTTGTTGAGGTGCTTTAATGATTTCATAATCAGCTTGAAAGAGGCCTGTTTGTCGCCTCAGAAAATAACTCTACCTTTGCCGTGCTTTCGTAAATTCGGAGGTAAATTTAATCAAAGCACAATAACATGATAGAAGTGAAAGATGTAAATAAAAAGAAAACTAACGATAATTCAGTATTTGGTAATCCTTCTTTCGCCGGGCACGAGCAAGTGACTTTTTGTTATGATAGGGTAAGTGGACTTAAAGCCATTATAGCCATTCATGATACTACGCTTGGCCCTGCCCTGGGCGGAACAAGGATGTGGCCATATAAGACCGAAGCAGAGGCACTGACCGATGTTTTGCGTCTCTCACGTGGAATGACCTATAAAGCCGCAATCAGCGGATTAGGACTTGGTGGAGGGAAAGCGGTGATCATCGGAGATTCTCACACGGATAAATCGCCCGAAATGTTCCGCAAATACGGGCAGTTCATTGAGTCATTGAATGGACGGTATATCACGGCAGAAGATGTTGGTACCTCAACTACAGATATGGTCTCGGTTCGTGAGTCAACAAAATATGTGACAGGTTTGCCTGAATCCATGGGTGGAGGTGGTGATCCTTCTCCGGTTACTGCCTATGGAGTTTATATGGGTATGAAAGCTGCTACAAAAGAGAGTTTTGGTTCTGACAGTCTTGAAGGAAAAAAAGTGGCCATACAAGGTGTGGGCCATGTCGGGGAAAATCTGCTCCGTCTGGTAAGGGAAGAAGGAGCCATAGCATACATCACTGATATGAACCAGGAGCAACTTGCTGCCATCGCGAATAAATACGGTGCTGAAGTGGTTGCTCTGGATGCAATATATGATCTCGATGTGGACATCTATGCCCCTTGTGCTTTGGGAGCTACTTTAAATACAGCCAACATCAAGAGACTTAAATGTGCCGTGGTCGCGGGAGCCGCAAACAACCAAATTGCTGATGAGAGTATTCATGGCAAGATGCTTTCAGAAAAAGGAATATTATATGCTCCCGATTTTCTGATCAATGCAGGCGGACTCATTAATGTTTATTCTGAATTGAAGGGATACGACAGGAACGAGGCACTGGAGCAAGCGAAGAAAATTTATACGACCACTCTTGAAATTTTCAAGTTGGCAAATGCAGAGGGCATTACCACCGGCGAAGCAGCCAGAAAGATGGCGGAATTGCGCATTGCAGCAGCCCGTACTGTCGGTGCCTGATAGATTTCCCATTTGTTTCCAGGTTTTTACAGAAGGCGTTCTTCTATTTAAAATAATTGACTATTCCATGATATGCTAAGCAGAAGACAACTCAGGATAAAAGTGTTGCAGGCGCTGTACGCATTTTTTCAGGGACAAAAAGGAGACCTTGCCATTGCTGAGCGTGAATTATTCCGCAGTATTGACAAAGTAAACGAACTCTATATCTATTTACTCTTGTTTTTACAGGAGCTGGCTGAAACCGACCGGCTTGATGAAGGAGAACTGGGTCAGAAATTTTATCCAAACCAGGAAGAGCTGGATGCCAAGTATCGCTTATACAAACTTAGTTTCATTGAACAGTTGGCGGAGAGCGATGAGTTCAGGCAACAAGTGGCTCGCTACAACTTATCCTGGCAGAAAAATCAGGATCTCGTACGGAAGGTATATCATGAAATGAAACGATCAGAAGAGTATCGTTCATTGATTCGGGGAGAAAATGTAAATGAGCGGGATTTTCTGGTGGACTTGATCAAAAAGCATTTTCTTCAGATGGAAGCACTTGGGCACCAGATTGAAGAAGAGAATATTTTCTGGCTCGATGATCTGGATTTCATTTGTCACATCATCATCCGGATGATAAAAAGTTTTTACGATACCGGTAAATTTACCTTGTCTCCACTCTATAAAGATGATGAAGACGATAAAGAATTTGTCAGGATCCTTTTCACAAAAACAATTTTAAATAATCCAGAATATGAAGCGGCGATCAGTGACCGGACTAAAAACTGGGACGTTGAACGAATCGCTCTAATGGATATTTTAATACTGAAGATGGCCCTCGCCGAATTAATACACTTCCCGCACATTCCGGTAAAGGTGAGTATTAATGAGTATATCGATATTTCAAAGGAATACAGTACTCCAAAAAGCAAGCAGTTTGTAAATGGAGTGATTGATAAGCTGGCCATTGATTTTAAAGAGCAGGGAAAAATTGTGAAGACTGGCCGGGGACTTATAGGCTGATGAAACGGAGTTCTAAAATGTTGAGTAATTTATTTCAGGAAATCTTTCAGATACACACCCTATAATAAATTTGAAATCGATTTTAAAATGAAAAAACTATATCTATTCTTGTCAGGCGCGATGTTATTACTCTTCGCCTGCGGCGCACCTAAGAATCAAAATCCAAATGTTCCGGAAAATGCGCTTAATCCGGATCTTGTTGAAAATCCCGCATCTGCATCCGGTACTGCAAAAGGAAACGTACCGGTTTTTGCTTTTGTGGATACGGTTCATGACTTTGGGAAGATCATTGACGGAGAAAAAGTGTCTTTTGCTTTTCGTTTTACAAATGCAGGGACAGGCGACCTCCTGATAAGGGCAGCCAATGGAAGTTGTGGTTGTACAGTGCCTGAATGGCCAAAAGATCCTATTCCCGCCGGTGGAAAAGGAGTCATCAATGTAACATTCAACAGTCAGGGCCGTGTTGGAATACAACACAAGACCGTTACTCTTATTGCCAATACTTTACCGAATACCACCGTCCTGGCCATTAGTGCCGAAGTGCAGGATGCAGATTAAATTGCGTTGCACATAAGATCAGACAACCCTTAACCCACTTAAAAACAGAATTCATGTTATCAATCTTACTTCAATCATCACCACAAGGTGGTGGAATGATGCAAATGGTTTTTCTTGTAGCCATCATCGTTGTGTTTTATCTCTTCATGATCCGGCCCCAAATGAAGAAGCAAAAAACAGAAAAAGCCTTCAGGGAGTCACTTCAAAAAGGTGCTAAAGTGGTTACTATCGGAGGTATGCATGGTAGAATTGTGGATTCCAATGATCGTACTTTTTTAATTGAAGTAGCTACCGATGTTAAAGTCCGCATCGAAAAATCCGCGGTATCTGCTGATGCTACCAAGTCTCTGGATCAGCCGGTACCAGCAAAGTAGTAGCCATCGCATGTTTTAGCATGCCGAACAGATAAGACAAATCTTTTTTGTATTATTGAGAGGAATACCTTGTCCTTAAGTTTTGAAAGACGAATATAAAGCCAGTAGCCAGGGAGAAAAACCCAAGCGTTTCCGGATTAGCCGGCGACTGTATATCGTGTTGATTTGTTTCTTTATCGCCACTGTATTTTGGCTGCTTCTTGCATTGTCCAGGGATTATCCTGCTACGGTTACGTTTCCGATCGTTTACACGAATCTGCCGGGAAGGAAGGTGATTGTAAACGATCTACCGGATTCCATTTCCCTTCAGATCAAGGCAACGGGTTTCCGTATCCTTGCTTATAATTTTATTAAGACGCGAAAGCCGCTTGAGATCGATGTACTGTCAAGATTGAAGAGTGGACGTATGATGCAAAATGAGGTTCTGGCTGTTCCTACCCGCGTGTTCTCAGCTGATTTTGCGAGACAGTTTGGCCCGGAGATCTCTGTATTTGGCTATCAACCTGATTCCATTGTATTTTATTTCAGTGATCTGATTACAAGAAAGGTTCCTGTTCATTTAAACATGAACATACAATTTGATAAGCAGTACGACTATTCGGATGATATAAGTCTTTCCCCTGATAGCATTGAAGTGTCGGGTCCACCTTCCATTGTCAATTCCCTTACACAAGTAGAGACTGAAGAGATTCAGTTGTCAGGGGTGAAAGCCAATGTGATAAAGAATGTGGGGGTGAAGACCAACAAATTGCTTTCTTTTAATATTGATAAAATAGATGTGAATGTTCCTGTAGAGAAATTCACAGAAGGAACAATGAGTGTGCGTATTGAAGCCATTAATGTTCAGACCGGCTATTCACTGAAAACTTTTCCGGATAAGGTAAACATACGCTATATGGTTGCCTTGAGTAAATACAACGATGTTAAAGACCAGATGTTTGAAGTCGTTGTGAATGGAGAAATGCTTAGCGCAATGCACCCGGAGAAGCTAAAAGTGGAACTTGTGAAAAACCCCTCATTTGTACGCGGGGTGATATTGGAACCTGAGGGTGTTGATTATATTCTACGAAAGCAATGAAAATCGCAGGTGTCACAGGAGGTATAGGTAGTGGCAAGTCAGTCGTATGTTCTGTACTTCGACTCCTTGGAATTCCGGTATATGATGCCGATCAGGAAGCAAAAAAAGTATATGATAATAATCCCGATTTGCTCGAAAAGATAAAGAAGGAATTTTCGGAGATTGTTTTTGATAAACATGGAAAGATCGACAAGAAGAAGATGGCTGAAGTGGTTTTTTCTGATCCCGGAAAACTCAAGTTGATAAATTCCTGGGTACATCCTCTTGTCAGGAAAGATTTTCAAAAATGGTGTGCAATGCATGAAGAGGCACCTTATGTTGTGAAAGAAGCGGCCATTCTTTTTGAGAGCGGTGCTGACAAAGATTGCGACCGGGTTATCGCGGTTGTTTCTACACCGGAACTGCGGATGCAGCGTATTCGTGATCGCGACCGGAAAACGAAGAATGAAGTGGAGCGCATCATGGAAAACCAGTGGACTGATGAGGAAAGAACAAAGCGGTCTGATTTTGTTATTCAGAATGATGAAAAGGAAATGCTGATCCCTCAGGTACTGTCTCTTCATGAACAATTGATCAAGGAATTTACAAAAAAAGAAGGGAACTGATTGTTCTGAATTCAGATGGCAGGAGTCAACGATTTTATTTCTTTCACCAAGACGGGCTTGTATTGCATACCCGGCGATTTTTTTCTTGACCCGAAAAAGATTGTTCCTGTAGCAGTAATTTCCCATGCACATGGAGATCATGCAGTGCCAAACACGGCACAGGTATACTGCACCAGGGGGACACGTGAATTGATGGGAATGAGATACAATGCATCCATTCGATCTCAATTTCACATCCGGGAATTCAGGGAAGTATTTATTATCAATGGGGTTAAAATCAGTTTTTATCCGGCAGGGCACATTCTGGGAAGTGCACAGGTACTGCTCGAATATGAGAATGAGAGATATTTATATACCGGAGATTTTAAGTTGCAGGATGATAACAGCTGCGAGGCATTTGAGTTTGTAGAATGTGATCATCTCATCACAGAAACAACTTTTGCTGATCCGGAGTATCAACACCCGGAACCTGTATCTGAAATTATTCAGTTGAATGAGACCGATCAGAATGTCGTTATCGGAGCCTATGCTGTGGGAAAAGCCCAACGCATCACCAAACTGTTATCGGACCATTGCCCTGATAAAAAAGTGTACGTTCATAACGGGGTGGCCGCTTTTCATCGCGTATATGAAGAACATAATCGCAGTCTGGGTAACTGGTTACCTTACCGAAGACAGGAATTTCTGGATAGTTCCAATGCCGTTTATATTCTGCCTCCTTCACATTTTGCACGCTATTCGAGGAACAAAGAAGTCCTCCGCATTTTCGCTACCGGATGGAAGCGTTCCTATTATTCCTGTGACCGTATATTGAGGATTAGCGACCATGCCGACTGGCAAGACGTTCTTACCCTTGTTCAAAAGACAAAGACTAAAAATGTATATACAGTGCATGGAGATGGTTCGCATTTGATAAAACATTTGAAGGATACAGGTATTGGCGTAAGTAGTTTGGGGAAATGAGAAGCTTGGGTTAATAGGCCTGTCATTCTTGTTTTGAGCATGCATAGGCTGATCTTTTCCGTTCAACGTTGAACGTTCAACGTGTACCGTTTAACGAATTACGATTACCAATCAGCTTTCAACGTTTAATTTCGCAGATCTTTGTTTTCGATCCCCGTACTCAGGCCGATTCATTTTTATTCTTACATTTAATCTATGAAAATACTTTCTGCAGAACAGATCCGGGAAGTTGACCGCTTTACCATTCAACAGGAACAAATTTCTTCACTCGACCTGATGGAGAGGGCTGCCGGAGTTTGTTGTACCTGGCTGGAAAATAATTTTGAAAAGGAGAGAGCCGTCTGGATTTTCTGTGGTCCCGGGAATAATGGCGGAGATGGTTTAGCAATGGCCCGCATACTTTTGAAATCCGGATATAGCATCAGGGCATTTATACTGGGAGGACAAAGTAGAAGATCGGATGATTTTTTAGCCAATGAATCATTATTACGAGAGACCGATGCAGGAGCTATCACGGAATTAAATACTGAAAATGATTTCCCTTTTATTCCTGAACATGTAGTCCTTGTAGATGCGCTATTTGGCACCGGTTTATCCAAACCAATCGAAGGACTAGCCGCTCTCCTGGTTGTCTATCTGAACGATTCCGGTGCGGAAATTATTTCCATTGATTTACCCAGCGGACTTTTTCCTGATCAATTACCTGCACCGACTCAACAGATAGTACGTGCCACGCACACACTCAGTTTCCAGCTCCCCAAGTTTAGTTTTCTCTTTCCATCATCTGATGAATATATCGGACAATGGCATCTCCTGAAAATTGGTTTAAATCAAAAATTTATTGAAGGGCTGTCTACCAATTTGAATTACATCAGTCAGTATGAAATGCAAGGCATTTTAAAGCCGCGCAAGAAGTTTTCTCACAAAGGGAACTACGGACATGCCTTGTTGATCAGTGGAAGCAAGGGAAAAATTGGAGCTGCGGTGATTGCTGCATCGGCTTGCCTCAGAAGTGGAGTAGGGCTGTTAAGCGTTCAGGTTCCTAAGTGTGGTGTTTCGATAGTTCAGACTGTCGTTCCCGAGGCCATGGTCATTGAAGATAGAGGAGAAGATACGCTTGACGAGACAGTAGAGCTATTGCCTTATAATGCCGTTGCGTTGGGACCTGGAACGGGAACAGGGGAGGGATTCAAAAGACTTCTCGAAGAAGCAATGCAAAAAGTAAAGTTTCCACTAATACTTGACGCTGATGCACTCAACACCATTGCTTATCATCCTGAAATGTTGAAATTAGTCCCTGTGAATTCAATACTCACACCTCACGTAAAGGAATTTGATCGACTGGCAGGTATCGCATCGAATGATTCCGACCGGCATCTGAAGCAAAAAGAGTTCAGCATTAAATATAAGGTGATAGTCGTTTTAAAAGGCGCACATACATGTATTACATCACCGGATGGAAGGGTATATTTTAATTCAACAGGAAACCCGGGTATGGCAAAAGGGGGATGCGGAGATGCCTTAACCGGTATTTTACTTGGTTTATTAGCTCAGGGATATTCTCCCATTGAGGCGGCACAGCTGGGTGTATTTTTACACGGACTTGCAGGTGATGTGGCCATGGAAGAATTCACGGCCAATGCAATGACCGCGATGGATCTGGTGGGATGCTTGCCGGATGCATTTGCGGGTTTGTTAATCTAGAATAATAATTCCAAAGTTTTATTTGGATGATTCGATCTGAGTGATCTTTAAAGTTATTCGGTTAATCAAACTAAAATTGTGAATTATGATGAATTTGATTGGAAATGGAAAATGAATGATCTTGTATCAAGAAAATAAATTTTACAGACTAATTTATAAATTCAAATTAAGTAAGGAGCTCAAATTACAAGTTGACCAGTCCTTTTCCTTCCCTTATCAACACAGGAATCTGGCCGGTACAATCAATTACTGTAGAGTGTTCCAATGATCCCGGGCCTCCGTCAATAACATAATCAACTTTTTCACCGTGTGTTGCATCAATTTCATCAGGGTCGCTCAGGTAATCCATGATCGCGTCTTCCGCATTGAGGGAACTTACCATGAGTGGATGGCCCAGTTCATGCACTAGCCTCCGGGCGATACTATTATTCGGTACGCGGATACCTATTGTTTTTTTATTAGACCTGAAAATACCCGGTACCTTGCCACTTGCATTGAGGATATAGGTAAAAGGTCCAGGCAATGTATTTTTCATCATACGAAATATTTCGGTGCTGAAGGGTTTGGCAAATTCCGAAATGTTGCTGAGATCGGAACAGACAAAAGAAAAGTTCGCCTTTTCCAGTTTTACATTTTTGAAGCGGCAGATTTTATCGATTGCCTCGTTATTGTAAATGTCACAGGCAAGCGCATACACGGTATCCGTAGGGATGATAATGATGCCTCCATCTTTCAAGGCCTTGACGGCCTTTTCAATGAATTTTTCATTGATGTTTTCAGGAAATATCTTCAGGATCATAAAACCGACAAAGAAATAACAGGGATCAGAATTTATTTCACGGCTGGTGCAGTGAATTTTTTAGCATCCGATAAAAATTTTGCCAATCCACTGTCAGTAAGGGGATGGTTCAGGAGATCGAGTATAGCTGCGAGCGGACAAGTAGCCACATCGGCACCGGCTTCCGCGCAACGCACGATGTGCAATGGGCTGCGTATTGACGCCGCAAGTACCTGGGTTTTGAAATCGTACATGCTGTAAATGTGAACAATCTGGTGGATCAAGTCGATGCCGTCCTGGTTGATGTCATCCAGCCTGCCCAGAAAAGGGGAGACGTAAGTCGCGCCCGCTTTGGCAGCAAGCAGTGCCTGGCCGGCAGAAAAAACAAGTGTGCAATTCGTCTTGATTCCTTTGTTGGAAAAATATTTCAGGGCCTTGACCCCTTCTCGGATCATTGGAACTTTAACGACAATCTGCTTGTGCAAGGATGCGAGCATTTCTCCTTCATCGATGATGCCATTGTAATCGGTTGCAAGCACCTCTGCACTCACGTCGCCACTTACGATGTCGCAGATCTTTACATAATGTTTTAGAATATTGTCATGACCGGTAATTCCTTCTTTGGCCATGAGTGAAGGATTTGTTGTAACTCCATCCAGGACGCCGAGGTCTTCGGCTTCTTTAATTTGATCAAGATTCGCGGTGTCGATGAAAAATTTCATGCTATGTAGATTTGTTGATTTTTCAGGTGGTATTTATTATTTGAAGCTTTCACACTAATCAGGAAGAAAATTAGACCCTGAATTCGGGTATCGTACTGAGTTTTAAGCAGAATTCAAGGTTCCTGCTATAGAATGGATTCTGACCATGCTTTATAAAAAAAACGGGTAAGCTAACTATATCGCACCGCTCAACCGTTTATCCTTGCTCCGTTCCCGGCCTGGGGAGGTTCACAGGAGCTGGTCGTATAGGACTTACCCGTACGCAAAAGTAAGAATACCTCTCTACATATGGAAATAAATCAGCCAATTGTTGTTAAAAACTCGCTTTTATAAGTGGTTGATTTCTTTTTGTCTACTCATGGAATTCATGTAGGTTTGCAAGAATACAAAAAACTGAATCATGGAAAACCCTCGTTCTCAGACGAAAGTCGCGATGAATTACGGCGCATATTACGGATTGTCAGCAGCTGCTGTTTTCCTCCTATTTTATTTCATGGGAACGGATCTTCAATCAAATGTTCCTCAGTGGATTGGATATGCAATTCTGGTCTTATTTATGGTTTTAGGAATAAAAAGTTATCGCGACCAGGACTTAGGCGGCTATATATCTTATGGCAAATCTCTTGGTACCGGAATCCTCATTTCCATTTTTGGTGGAATTATATCAGGTGCTTTTACGGTCTTGTTTTTTACCACTATTGCTCCTGATATGATGGACAAACTCTTGGAAGCTAGCCAGCAAAGGATGATCGAGCAGGGCATGGATGAAAAGACGATGGAGATGGCTCTGGAATACACCAATAAATTTATGACTCCCGGCTGGATGTTTGTTTTTTCAATCGTCGGATCTGCGTTCATTGGTTTACTTTTTTCCCTGATCATTTCAGTGTTCATGAAAAAAGATGATACACCCTTCCAATCCAATATTGGTTAATTCTTTCCTTGTGGATATTTCTGTTGTCATTCCGGTGTATAATGAAGAGGAATCTATTCCTGAATTGACGGAATGGATCACTCGTGTGATGAAAGAAAATTCATTATCATTCGAAATTATTTTCGTTGATGATGGAAGTAAGGACACATCATGGGAAATCATTACACAGGAAGCCGCGAAAAACTCATCAGTCCAAGGCATACGCTTTCGGAGGAATTACGGAAAATCTGCTGCCCTGAACGAAGGATTCTCCGCATGCTCAGGGAGAAGTAATTATTACGATGGATTCTGATCTTCAGGATAGTCCTGATGAAATACCGGCCTTATATAAAATGATTAGTGTCGAGGAGACTTTGATCTGGTTTCAGGATGGAAGAAGAAACGCTACGATCCGATCAGCAAGACGATACCGAGTAAATTTTTTAATTGGACGACCCGAAAAATGTCTGGCATCAATAATTTGCATGATTTTAATTGCGGTTTAAAATCCTACCGGAAAGATGTAGTGAAAAGCATTGAAGTGTATGGCGAGATGCATCGCTACATACCTGTGCTGGCTAAGTGGGCAGGTTTCACGAAGATAGGAGAGAAGGTAGTTGAGCACCGTGCACGAAAATACGGTGTGACTAAATTTGGACTGGAACGATTTGTCAATGGATTTTTAGACCTGATCTCAATCACTTTTGTATCCCGATTTGGAAAACGGCCAATGCATTTGTTTGGATTGCTTGGATCCATTATGTTTATCGTTGGATTTCTTGCCGCCATGTACCTTGGAGTGAGTAAATTGTACAGCGTTTATTATAATCTGCCGGCACGACTGATTACCAATCGACCTTCCTTCTATCATTTCACTCACGTGTATGATGATAGGAACGCAAATGTTTCTGGCGGGATTTCTCGGAGAGTTGATCTCCCGGTCTGCCGCTGATAGAAATCAATATGTTATCCGGGAGAAATTGAATATCCGGGAATAAATTCCGGATCATTTTTATTATTCCTAAAAATTTATTCGCCTTTGAAAGTTGTCATCATCGGACCGGCGCATCCACTCCGGGGTGGAATAGCAGATTTTAACGAAGCACTCTGCAAAGGATTTCTGGCGGCCGGGCTGGATGCGTGTATCTATTCTTTTTCTTATCAATATCCTTCTTTTTTATTCCCTGGTACATCCCAGTTTACAAAGGATGCTGCACCCACTGAATTTTCGATACATACGACCATCAATTCTATACAGCCTTTCAGCTGGAGAACCACGGCAAGGAAGATTTTAGATGAAAAGCCTGACTTCGTGGTGGTACGTTACTGGCTCCCATTCATGGCTCCCGCGCTGGGAAGCATCTGCCGGATGTTGAGGAAGAAAGGAATTAAAGTGATTGCTATCACAGATAATGTGATCCCTCACGAAAAGAGAATTGGAGACAGGATGCTAACAAGATATTTTCTTAAGTCCTGTGATGCCTTTGTCGCCATGTCAAAATCCGTGATGAAGGAAGTGAAGGAATTTATTCCCGATGCAACTGCTATATTCCTGCCTCATCCGGTATATGATATTTTTGGAACATCAGTTTCAAAAGAAGATTCACGACAGCGTCTTGGAATTCCTCCGGGTCAAAAGACTATTTTATTCTTTGGATTTATCCGCCCTTACAAAGGACTTGATTTGCTGCTGGAAGCTTTGGCTGATGAAGGTTTGAGAGCCCTGAATGTTCACCTGCTTGTGGCCGGTGAATTTTATGAAGATGAAAAACCCTATCTTGATCTGGTCGATCGTCTTGGCTTGAAGGATCGTGTAATATTTCATTCTTCATTTATTCCGAAAGAAGACGTGAAATATTATTTCTGTGCCAGCGATATGATTGTGCAGCCCTACCGTACTGCGACACAAAGCGGGATTACTCAAATAGCTTACCACTTTGAACGTCCAATGCTTGTAACTAATGTTGGCGGCTTGCCGGAAATAGTGAGCGACCAAATCGTAGGATACGTTACAGAAACTAATCCGTCAGCAATTGCCGGAGCCATCAACAACTTTTATTTTGAGCATAAAGAAGAAGAGTTTTCGGCCAATGTGCGAAAGGAAAAAGAAAGGTTTACCTGGAGTGCATTCATTCTTGGAATAAAAGGGGTATATGACAAATTATTATAAAAGAATTTTTTTTCTGCTGTTTTTTCATTGTGCCTGCGCTGTTGTTTACGCGTTGCCTGTTCGCCTGAGTGGAACAGTTTCGGAAGAGAACGGAAGCCCTTTGGCATTTGCCAGTGTTTTTGTTGAAGGCAGTTCCCTTGGAACCACGACCAACCTGGAAGGACAATACGTTTTGGATCTCGAACCCGGTGAATATAAGATCGTTTACAGGTTCATCGGCTTCAAGCAAAAAATCGATTTGATAGTACTAATTAAAGAGGCCCTGACCCACCATGTGACGCTTGTTCCTGAGTCGTATCACCTTGCGGAAGTGAACATCGTTGCCGGTGCTGAAGATCCTGCTTATGCCATCATTCGCAAAGCGCAGAAAAGGAGGAAGGACTACCTCAACGAAGTAGAAGAGTACCGCTGCAGGGCTTATGTGAAGTCTACTCAGAAACTGAATGAGTATCCAAAAAAAATTCTTGGTCAGAAAGTGGAGCTGGATCAGTTTATAGACACGGTCACACGGATATTTTATCTGAGTGAATCTGTTTCGGATTTTTCTTTCCGTCAACCGAATCACAGCAAAGAAGAAATGATTTCTTCCACTGTGAGCGGAGATCCCAAGGGTTATAGTTTTAACCAGGCCTCGGATTTGTTGCTTAACTATTATGAAAATCTGATTCAAATTGG
The DNA here is from genome assembly GCA_963775555.1 of uncultured Bacteroidota bacterium. Lineage (GTDB taxonomy): Bacteria > Bacteroidota > Bacteroidia > AKYH767-A > 2013-40CM-41-45 > QQVM01. The sequence goes on from CAVZJJ010000004.1 coordinate 909,362, forward strand.
AGGCATAACTCCCCGGGGTATTGTTTCTCCGATTTCTTCCAGCGCTTTATTTTATTATGACTACCGACTGGACGGCACTTTTATGGAAAATGGATATACCGTAAATAAAATTAAGGTGATTCCCAAGAGGGAAAATGATCCTGTCTGGAGTGGTGATATATTTATTTTGGATGATAGCTGGAGAATTCACAGTCTTGATCTGAAGATAACGAAGGCGCAGCAATTGCAATTCATTGACACCTTCCGGGTCAAACAAAGTTTTGTTCCGGTTGGAAAAGAGAATTGGATGCTCTTTAACACGCAATATACTTATCATTTCAGCTTATTTGGTTTCAAGGGAGATGGTATCGTACTTGGTATTTTTAGTCAGTATCAACTAAATCCGGGTTTCGAAAAAGGATATTTTGATGGACAGGTGTTGAAAGTAAATAAAGAATCCAATACCAGAGACAGCAGCTATTGGAAGGAAAATCGTCCTGTACCACTTACCTCCGAAGAAAGCATAGATTACCACCGCAAAGACAGCACACGGGTGATCTATGAATCCAAAGCTTATCAGGATTCGATGGATGCAATCAGCAACAAGTTCAAAATTTCCAATGTTTTGACAGGTTATAGCTATACAGACAGCTACCATCATGAGAACTATTCCTATTCCGCCTTGCTGCAAGGGATACAGTTCAATACTGTGGAAGGATGGAACGCGACCTTTGGTTTATCATATTCCAAGCGATGGGAAGAGCCGGAGATAAAAAGTGTCATAGTGAGTCCTTCTGTCCGTTACGGATTTTCGAATAATCATCTGAATGGAAAAGTTCTTGGGGAATACAAGTATAATCCCTTTCGAAATTCCGTTCTGAATGTTGAAGGAGGCAGCGATGTGATTCAGTTCAATGCATCCAATCCCATCAGCCCTTCGGTGAATTCCTTGTATTCATTGCTGGCAAGAAAAAATTACATGAAGGTGTATGAGAAACGTTATGGTAAAATTGGTCATGCATCGGAATTATGGAACGGTATCCGTCTGGGTTTAAATGTGGAATATGCAGATAGGATTCCACTTGAGAATACCAGCGATTATGCCATTGTAAACAAAGTAGATCGTGAGTATACATCCAATGATCCAATTCATCCGGAGACGGATGATTTCCATTTTATCCGTAACGAATCTTTGTCACTGGAAGCAGAGCTCCGTGTACGGTTCAGGCAAGAGTATATTGATCGTCCCGAAGGAAAATACAATCTAGGAGCAAAGTATCCCGAGCTTCGCTTTTTCTATAGAAAGGGAATTTCAGTTTTTAATGCCGATACGGATTATGATCTGATTAAGGCCTCAGTGAGTGATGAAGTACAGCTTGGATTAATGGGTCGTCTTAAATACCTTTTGTCGGTTGGCGATTTTCTCAGGAAGGAGAACATGTATTTCATGGATGCACATCATTTTAATGGAAATAAGACTTGGTTCAGCTCTTTCGGCCTTACTGACTTTCGTAACCTGGACTATTATGCATGGAGTACAACAGAGACATTTGTAGAAGGCCATGTGGAGCACAATTTTGGCGGTTTTTTCCTGAATAAAATTCCACTAATCCGAAAATTAAAACTAAATGAAGTGGCAGGAGTTCATTACTTTCACACCGCTGCTGCAGGGCATTATTCTGAATTGACGCTCGGGCTTGAGAAATTGAACCTCATTAGAATTGATGTATATACCACTTTTGCAGAAGGTCAAAGCAGCAATTGGGGTGTGGTGGTTGGGCTCAAGACAACTATTAACTAGGAGTGAAAGAAATAATTCTATTTTTGCAACGACTGAAAGTCGCGCTAATACGGAACAAGAAAACATAATTATCAAAACAATAAAAAATATACATGGCCACTAAGATTGAAAAGATTAAGGAACCGATTAAATATCTTCGTTCAACCAACCGGAAGAAAGGAAAGAAGTACAACACATTTTTAAAAGGACTTATGATACGCAAAGTTCGGGGTATGGATTCCCTGGCTGCTGCTTTAAACAAAGAGGCCTTCAAGAAGATCGATTGTTTGAAATGTGCAAACTGTTGCAAGACGATGTCGCCCACATACACTAAAGTGGATGTAAAGCGTATTGCGAAGCATATCGGGATGACTTATAACGAGTACTTTGACAAGTATCTTTATCTGGATGAAACAGGCGATATCATGAATAAAAAAACGCCTTGCCAGTTTTTGCGCAAGGATAACAAGTGTTCTATTTATCCAGTTCGTCCAAAAGACTGCAGTGGATTTCCGCATACCCAGTTGAAAGATTTTAAACTCTTCATCACCGGCACCCACAAGCAAAATATTGAATATTGCCCGATTACTCTTAACATCGTTGAAAGGATGCACGAAATTGTGATAGAGCAGGGTAAACGTAATTTGACTGCAAAAGATGCTAAGAGTTAAGCTGCTCTATTGCTGACTCAAGCGAATCCTCAAAGGTAGCATAGTTTCAGATCTTGATAAATTTTCTTGTCTGTATTCGTCCCCGGTTTTCTACACTGAGGAAGTAAATTCCCGGACTGAGTTTGCTGAGGTAAAATTCTTCCGTACTTTCATTTGAGTGTTCCAGGGATTCATCATGAACGATTTTTCCCTCACTGTCATATATGCTGCAATGCATGCTACCACTTGCATTTATCCGAAAATGGAGCCAATCACGAACACTGTTATTGATGAGGTTTAATTCAAACGATGTCTGTGCTGAAGCCGCTGAAATGCCAACCGGTAAACTTATCAAGTTGTTTCTGTAAACCCCGTTTCCGTGGGTAAAGGCTACAAGGCTGTGATCAAAGGAGGAATACACCAAATCAAAAACCATTACACCACTTGGTAAGCCAAGATTTAATCCATCCCAGGAAATTCCGGCATCGACAGACACAAATGCTCCTAAATCAGAACCGGCAAAGACTGTATCGGGATGCAATTCATCCAGGGTAATGCAGTGGAATGGAATATCCGGTAAGCTTGTGCTGATGTCTGTCCAATTGCTGCCGGAATCTACTGATTTGAATAAATGTCCGGCACCAAATCCTGAGAACGCGACATACACAATTCTACTGTCGCGAGGGTCTACAGTAATGTCCCTCGGGTAGCGATTTGGTAAACCGTTTGAAATATCAGTAAAGCTACTTCCTCCGTCACCGCTGCGTTGCACATGCATTGGCCGTAAATCTCCCGGAGCTGTTGCCACATAAATGGAATCCGGATTTGTTGAAGATACAGCTATACATAGGGCCACATTTCCTCCGTCCAATAAATCATTGTTGGTGAAATACCAGTTATCTCCTCCGTCATTACTGCGATGCATACTATCGCATGCAGCATACAAAATGGAAGAGTTCGAAGGGGAGAGGGCGAGCGGTGCAACGAATGCGACATTATTTCCGCCAAACGAACTTGCAGGATGATCCAGAATATCATGAAATGTAAAACCCTGATCCCAGGATTTCACCAGGTTTAAATATTGGTAAGATCCGTACATCACCTGATCAGTGTTAGGATCGATGGCATTAAAAGCTCCGTCTCCCCCTATAACCGGCTCCCAATAGGGTGAACCTGTATAGAGGACAGTACCATTGTCTTGTAATCCTGCAAGCATGATGTTCTCATCCTGGTGTGAAACGGAGCCAATGTATGCCTGTGAAGTAACATAGCCATCAGTGCATGGGTAGAAGGTGTTTCCAAAATTATCACTGCGGTAGAGTCCTCCATCGGTGAGGATGTATAGTCTACCCGGATCATAGGCACTCGAAACTATGTCATGGATGTCCGCATGTACATCATAAGTGTTGGCGAGTAAATTTGGAAAATCGCCATTCATTTCAGATTTGAACAACCATACCCCGCCAAAGTACACCCAGTTGGAATCAATGTCAGACATGTAAAGACCTTTTGAATACCATCCCTGATAGGATACAATTTCTGTAAGACCATTTATTGGGGTCCAGGTATTACCTTTGTCCCTGGAGTTATATATGCCAATGGTACTATACAAATCAGCGACCAGAGCGATCAGTGAATTATGATTCTGTTTATTTATATCGAGAGTAATTCTTCCTGTGTTTCCAGTAGGAGGAAGCCCTGCAGACAAGCGTGTCCAGTTCGTACCTCCATCGCTTGAACGGTAAATCCCTGAATTTGGACTGCCTGCATTTCCGACACCTGCATAAATGTAATTGGTATCCAAAGGATCGAGTAGCAGGTCCATCACCATAATTTCATGAAATACCTGTGTCCAGTTGGCGCCTGCATCACTTGTCTTATAAATTCCTTCAGTTGTTGCCGCATACACGATGTTTGGATCCAGAGGATTGATTTGGATATCCCATACACCTCGCTTTTGCTGGTACTGCCAGTCGAGACTGGGTGACCAGGTATTGCCACCGTCTGTTGATTTCAGTATTCCCATGCCTACACTACCTCTCGTGGGCCTTTCTAAAAGGCCATTCACAGATGTTCCATAGGAATAGGTTTCACCGGTACCAATATACATGACTGAAGGGTTGTTGGGTGGCATTGCGATGCAACTGATCCCCAGCACAGGATATCCTGTGGGAACATAGGACCAGGCATTTGCCCCTAGACCTCCCGTTGTGGATTTCCATAGGCCACCGGAAGCAGAACCCAGCCAGACAATATCAGAATCAAAAGGATCAATGGCAATTGAAAGAGTGCGTCCGCCTATATTGGTAGGTCCTAAACTATACCAGGAAGAAGCAGTGATGCGGGAGCGACTTTCCTGAGCACCAAAATTATTCTTGTAAAACAGATTTGCTTCTGTATAAGCGCCAGGAGGTATGTCCTGTTCAGGATAAGCTCTTGCAGTATTGATAAACTGCATGGATTCCCATGCGCCGGTTTTTTGGATTATTTTTTCAGTCGAAGCGCCGCTTTCATTTGAGAAAATTCCCGGCCAAACAAAAAACGCCAGCAAGGTGGAACTCACTAATAAAGCAATTCCGGTTAAACTTCTTTTTTTCATGCTAATCTGCTTTTCTCAAATGTACTAAGAAGAGATGAGAGGAATGCGAATTGCATTGTATTTCTGCAGAAAAGACAAAGGATTGGCTCAATTTCCTGAATGCTTTTTTGTTTAAATGTGTATCAATTTTGAAGAATATTCGTATGAAGCCATAGCACTCCAAGGATTAATTTGGGGATGTGAGTGCATATTTACATCCGGGAAACAAGACCTCCATCATGAAAAGAAAGTTAAGTGTATCAGCCCTGAGCTTACTCCTTTTTATTACAGTACATGCACAGGAAACCAAGAATTCGGAAACTGTAAAAGCAGGATTTGGAGTCACTGTGGTACAAGTGCAGCCGGAATTTCCGGGCGGGCCAGATAGTTTACAGCGATTTTTAAAGCACAACCTGACCTATCCAGATTCCGCAAAATACAAACGCATACAAGGGCGGGTATATATAGGATTTTTAGTGGATAAAAAAGGAAAGATTCGTGACGAGAAAATTCTTAGCGGTGTGAATGAATTACTCGATAACGAGGCATTGCGTGTAGTGAAATTGATGCCGGAATGGAAACCGGGAACAGCGGGAGGAAATCCTGTAAGCGTGCAGTATGTCTTACCGGTTGACTTTATTGTTCCAAAAGATATCAGGGATTAATTCCGGTATCTTTAATACGTCTCTCCATTATTCACAGACAAATTTATAGCCCACCCCGCGCACGGAGAAAAAGTAACGGGGTTCCTTCGGGTCATTTTCAAAGTATTTTCTGAAAGCGAGAATAAAGTTATCTACGGTTCTGGTGGAAGGATAAATATCATATCCCCATACTGTTTCCAGTATTTGTTCTCTTGACACTACCTCATTTTTCCTTTCAATGAGCAATTTAAGGAGCGCAATTTCTTTCTTTGTCAGCCGGATTGGTGTTTTATCTTTTCCAAGAATTTCATAGGTCATGAAATTCACTTCATTGTCGTCGAAACGGAATACATCGTCAATTTCTTTTTTCTCTTCCCGGCTCATGCTGCGTTTCACCAATACATTCACGCGTAACAAGAACTCTTCCAGGTTGAATGGTTTTGTCATATAGTCATCCGCACCTCGTTTGAGTCCCAGAATCTTGTCTTCACTGGCATTCTTTGCAGAAAGAAATAATATAGGGATGCTGGTATTGTGAATACGGATTGCTTCACATACTGCATAACCATCCATTTCAGGGAGCATTACATCGAGCACAACAAGATTGAACCTTTCCTGTTTGAAAACCCTTACTGCCTCTGTGCCTGTTCCGGCCGCAACTACTTTATATCCTTCCAGTTCCAGGTTCAGCTTTATGGCTTCCTGTAAATGCTCTTCGTCCTCAACAAGCAGAATTCGTATCATACCGCAATAAATTTTAAATCTGTTTAGCTAAATGCTTACTAAAAGCAAATATATGCAACCCTATTCAAGGTATACCATGAAATGAACCTTTATTTTATGAAAAACTACATGAAATAGTGCTTAGATTTGTCAGAAATTAGCAAGATTTTACTGATAATCGATTTCCCCGTCTTTGATTGAGGGCCATTTCATTAAGAGGTAAATTGTATCTTTGCACGAAGTAATTTTATGAATTCTACCTCAATCCAGTCGCTCATTGAAGACCCCCGGCTTTCAGGGGAATTAGCTGCAATTGCAGCGAAAATCCAATCGCAAATTCGTATCAGCCCTGAGGAAGGGCTTCTGTTATTTGAAAAAGGCGAGCCGGGTTTTTTGGGTGCTCTTGCCAATGCTGTTCGCGAACGTAAGAATGGTAATGTCACTTATTTCAACCGGAACTTCCATATCGAACCTACAAATATTTGTGTTTTCAGTTGCAATTTTTGTTCCTATTCACGATTGTTAAAACAAAAGGAAGAAGGATGGGAGCTGACTGCTGAGCAGATGCTTGAAAAAGTAAAAGCATACGATGGGATGCCTGTGACAGAAGTTCATATCGTTGGTGGTGTTCATCCCAAAATGGACTTGCATTACTTTGCTGATATATTGAGGAAGATTAAAGCACACCGTCCGGATTTGCACATAAAAGGTTTTACTGCCGTTGAGTTGCATTATATGTTTCGCAAGGCGAAGCTGAGCATGAAAGAAGGCATGAAGTTAATTCATGAGGCCGGACTGGATTCATTACCTGGTGGAGGCGCTGAAATATTTGATGAAGAAATTCGCAACATTATCTGTAATGATAAATGCAGTTCTGAGGAATGGCTGGAAATCCATCGCATCGCTCATACCCTGGGAATGCACAGTAATGCAACTATTTTGTATGGGCATATCGAGTCTTACGCCCATCGCGTTGAACACATGGAACGATTGCGCCAATTGCAGGATGAAACAGGAGGTTTCAACACATTCATTCCATTAAAGTTCAGGAATGGGGACAATGCGATGTCGAATGTTCCTGAAGTGAGTGTAGTGGAAGACTTAAAAAATTATGCTGTTTCAAGAATTTACCTCGATAACTTCAACCATATAAAAGCCTATTGGCCCATGATTGGCCGGAGTACCGCACAACTTTCCATGGCATTTGGTGTGGATGATTTGGATGGAACCATAGATGATACCACGAAAATATATTCCATGGCCGGTGCGGAAGAACAGAATCCCAGTCTGACGACATCACAGCTTGTTGAACTCATTCGCAGGGGAGGGAGGAATCCTGTTGAACGTGACACTTTGTACAATGTGGTGAATGATTATTCAGGGGATGTTGCTGATGTGCTCAGTTGATTTTCGGAAATCTTAATGAGCATATCGCTATTTTATTGAACTTTTTTATTCTTGCATGAAAAGGCCGGATTTATTTGTTGAGTAAAATCAATCGTTGACAGGATTAAGCTCTACAAATAAATCCGGCATAACTTTTTATTTCAGTTAAAATCTCCTGACTGCCCGAACCCTGCAGGTGCCTTGTTTGGCACTGTAGAAGGTTTGCCCTTCGCTAAATGATTTGTACCAGGCACTTGTTCCAATATGCTCGGTAGAAGTCCAGTAGTTGGAGAATTGGAAGCCGTCCGTGGCACCTAACACGTTATTTACTATAAAGGCAGCATCGTAGCACTTATTTAATTCCCAGGAGGCAGGCAAATACCAGTCGCTGTATCCGCCGGATGTATAATTATTACAACGGTAGGCTGCTCCGTTTATATCTCCTTGCGCTATCGAAGCATTTGTGTTGGCTTGTCCATCAATGGGACTTTGCGCTGTTGTTCCTATAAGGGCACTGTATATACTACTCCAATGAACATTCGCACTTACATCCGTTAATGAGGCGATCAATCCATGCTCAACTCCGCTTTCTTTCCAGACAGCCACTACGATACCTCCTTCAAATAACTCACCGATATGATGGGTGAATTCTTCTCCCGCTGAGTTTACGACATAAGGACTTGCGATGGTTCCTGCTCCTGTTATAGTCACATTTGTTCCCGCCTGTACTACGGTTTCGCTTCCATCCTGATCACCTGTGTTCACTCCGGAAATTGCATCCAAAGCAGAACGGTTTGAGTGTGTCATTGCGCTTATATCCTGATCACCGGTATTTATTCCAGTAATGGCTGCAAGTTTTGCTGCATCTGCAGTCGGGTAACTGTTTTTTGCGGTATTGGCGATTACATAGGGGTTACTCTCTACGCTGGTCTGGAAATCGCTCACTTGCGATGCGGTGATACTAATTCCTGTGGATTTATCCCAGAGGACAAATGTGGGGTCTGTTTCTGTAATCGTTCCCGAAATAGTTTCTGCCGTTTTTGAATGTAATGCATAGGGTACACTCAATAGTTGACTGATGCCTACAATAGTTGGATAGTCTATCCCTCCGGTTGGGTCTGTTTCTGTTTTAATAGAATAGGAGCCACCTGACCAGTCAATGGTAGAAAAGGGAATTCCTGAAACAAAGTTTCCATTCCCGACTTCTACTGTTACCAGACCATTTGTATTTGTAGAGGTAGCATGTGTTTCAACATATACGGGTGTAGTCCCGTGCAAGATGCTTATTCGCATACCAACTGAATGGGTAGTGATCAGATTTCCACCGGCATCACGGATAACTGCTTGGTAACTCATTTTCTCAGGACTCTGTGCCGATAATGTTAATATTAAAAATAAGGACGATAAAACGCTCAGTGCTTTTTTCATTTTATTTAATTTTTGATTATTTTAAATGTTTTAACTTCTTTGTTGCTTTGTATCACCTTTAGAAAATAGGTAGATGGTACAAGAATGCTCAAATCAATATTAGTTTCCCTGAATTCTATTTTTTCTGCAGCAATGCGCTTCCCTTGAATGTCGAATAATTCATAATTCAAGGTTCTTGCGTCATAGTTTTCTACATTCAGATTTACGAAGTCAGCTGCAGGATTTGGATAAGCCATGCAAGTGAGGTTTATTCCCATGGCTTCTTCAATTGAAGTGACGACTGTAATCACAAAGACTTGTTGGACACCTTGTGCCACCGAACCATTGGAATTGGAGTTCGTGGTATAGGCAATTTGTCCTACGGAATAGCTGCCTGAGCCTCCGGTCCCGGAAGCGTTACCGCCCGAAGCAATTACAGCTTCTTGCGCCCTTATTCCTGGCAGTCCTATGCTTAATAGGAAGAGGGCACTTAATTTTAGTTTCTTGTATCGCATTTTATCTGGATTAATATGATGAATGAAAAATCCGTAAATTTATTTTTGAAGCTTTCGCCATGAACGCAGCTAAAAATTATTTTCAAGTCATTTTTCTTCGCACATTGATACATACGGAATTAATCATGTCTGGTTCGAAAGTATTTTTTTACAAAGTGTAAGAAACAATGCCTTCATTCATCCAAAATGTTTATTGACTCCTTGCGATTTTCTGTTCCAGCAGAATCGAAAATTATCTTCTTTGATAGATTCAGTATTAATGAATGGTAATAGTCACAAAAAATGAGGGGGATAATTTGATCTGAGTGGATTGAAAAAAAATACGAAAAAATATTCCTAATCAGGGGTTTTAGCAGATAAATTCCTGCTTATCCGCATAATCTGCTATATAAGCTAATTTTATAAACTGCAATTTTCAATAGCATTTAGTTGGGATCATAAAGAATGTCTTTATAGAAAGACTACGAAAAAATATTTAATAAGTCGAATGATCCGTCAACAATAAGCTCAGCTGCTGAGACAATTTCAAAATAAACGCAGGGATTAATTCGGGATATTTAATTTCTTATTTGCTGCAAAAAAATCAACTGTTGCAAGGAGTACTTTATTTAATTTTTTATAATTATCCATTATCCATTATCCATTATCCATTATCCATTATCAACTATCCACTATCCACTATCCACTATCCACTATCCACTATCCACTATCCACTATCCACTATCCACTATCAACGAAACTTACAACTCTTTTTGATATTTGACATAATGCCTCCACTTATCCAGTACTTCTGAAATATCAGGTGCTAATGGACATTCGAAAAACATTTTCTCTTTTGTTCTTGGATGAATAAATCCGAGTGTTTGAGCATGTAAGGCATGCCTGGGTAAAATCTTAAAACAGTTTTCGATGAACTGTTTATATTTTGTAAATGTGGTCCCTTTTAAAATCCTGTCTCCACCATAGCTGTCATCATTGAAGATGGGATGACCAATGTATTTCATGTGTACACGAATCTGGTGTGTTCTTCCGGTTTCGAGTTTACATTCAATGAGTGTTACATAGTTGAATCGTTCAACAACTTTGTAATGAGTAACGGCATATTTTCCATGAGAAGCATCAGGAAATACATCCATCACTTTTCTGTCTTTCAGGTTTCTTCCCACATTTCCCGTGACCGTACCTTCATCTTCCTTGAAATCTCCCCATACAAGGGCGAGATATTTCCTGTCGATGGTGCGTTCAAAAAACTCTTTTGCAAGATGTGTCATCGCCAATTCAGTTTTGGCAATAACAAGTAAGCCGGATGTGTTTTTATCAATACGGTGGACCAGTCCGGGCCGGTGTAAATTATTTTCCTGATGTGGAAGTTTATCAAAATGGTAAACAAGAGCATTCATCAGGGTGCCTGTGTAATTCCCATAGGCAGGATGTACTACCATCCCCGCTGCCTTGTTGATCACTACGATATCATCATCCTCATAAAAAATATCAATTGGAAGATCTTGAGGAATCAGTTCAAGTACTCTCACCGGTTCAGGGAGCACCACTTGTATCTGATCGAGTGGTTTTACTTTGTAACTTGATTTGACCGATTTCCCGTTGACAAGAATACATTCTGCTTCACAGGCCTGTTGAATGCGATTGCGGGAGGTTCCTTCAAGTCTGTTTAGAAGGAATTTATCAATGCGAAGCATTGACTGTCCTTTATCGACAATAAAACGAAAGTGTTCGTATAATTCATCCTGCTCAATGGCATCCAGCTCTTCAGTAATCATCAGGTTGAAATTAGTGTTCTTTAAAAAGTATATGTTTCATTACGACGATGCAAATGGCGGCAGGAGATCAAATGGTACAATTCAAAACCAGTTTGATTTATTTTACTCTTGACACGAACTGTATCTCCGTGGTAATAAAATATTTTCTATGCAGTAAAATGTTTCGTTCGGGAATAAACAAAACTCAACGCTCAATAATTAGTTTTCGCGAAGAAGAAGAGCCGGATTTTAAATTTCTTACCCTTACGAAGTACAAGCCTTCAGCAAGTGATGAAGTGTTGATCCTTTGAGAGGAATGGAATTCTCCGGAAATGATACAGGCTCCCGGAAGATTCGTGATCTCGTAAGCATATTTGTCAGGAGAAGTTTCATCAACTGCTATTTCCACCCAGTCCTTGCCTGGATTAGGATAAATATTGAATCGCGGTAAATCAACACTGAGCTCAGGAATCGAAACCAATGAGCCAAGTGTATCGCCGAAGAGCGGCCGGATCATCCAGGACCCTCTTACTTGTGTCTGCGCCCAGAATCCATCGACGTGATAAAACATTTTTGAACGGGAATCGGTATTTCTGTCAAGGCCTATGCCATATAATGTCTGTGGTTCATTTTGAATGATACCTACATAGGCCGATCCGGCCGGTACAACAAGCAATTGGTCGAAGAGGTACGTCGCGAAGCCATTGATGCTGTCGATATTTGCCGGCTTGAGATTAATCATTTTATAGACCAGGTTGTCGGAGTTACTGGCAACGCTCACATGATCCCAATAAGCCAGTTGGAATAGTTTGGTATGAACATTTAAACCAACCGGGTTAAAATAGATCTGTACCCCACGCAGGGTGTCGGCCATCTTCACATCAAACTGGTAAGCCATTTTCACATCCGTGTTACCTGTTATGCCATAGGCGACCTCTGCCGATCCATCGTCGTAGGAATAATAATTTTTAAAATATTGATAATGATAGCTGGTGTCGTTGTCTGCGTTGGTATTTATTCCCGGTTGACTGAAATATGTTTTCAGGAGAAAATGGGTGTCATCAACCATGAGGTTCGTGGGGAAGGAATAGTTTAAAGGCGTATTGAATTCGATATCGGTATTTGAAGCAGATCCCTGGGTGCTGGGCGTTGAAGCAAAGTCAATAAAGCCTTGCTCATTGTAAATTTCGGCGACATAGGTAATAGATGTTCCACCATAGTTAATGTTCCTTACGCTATCAATGATTGCTGATTTCATGGCTCCACCAGGGTTGGAAAGTGAAGCATAATGCGCATAAGGCATGGCTGTGAATTCGCTGAGTAGTGATCCCTTGTCATTGATAAAAGCATTATCACGAATGGAGTCATTCGCCACAGTATTTTTATTTAGAATCACATAATCAAGGTTCCAGTGATCTCTGTTGCCATTCACTGTAGCAATGTTATAAAATCTGAACTGAAAACCTTTGTACAGAAAGGCATCGTCAAGAATCTGGATGTTTACACGGCTGAAAGCTGTATCCGCTTTCCCTGCTTCAGACCATTGATGTATCCATGTTCCACTGGTATCCCTGAATTCCAATACCAATGAATCATTGCTTTCAGGTATATCACCCAATCCCTGAGGTTGATAAAAAAAGCTCAACCATACACTGGTATTTCCTTGCAAACCTCCAAGATCAATAGGGCGGGAAGTGAGATAGTCAGATATGGCATCTGTATTTGATAAACTGTCGTGTGGGCGGCCGAATGCATCCAATCCATCAAAGGTAGCTACACCAATAGTCAAAGGATTATCAGCGAATGTAGAATTAATAAAAACGTCATTGTCTTCCCATAAACTATCAAAGGGATAAATACCCGGGCGGGAGAAATCATCTATGAAGGGAAGGATCAGCGTGTCTCCTGCGCTCATACGATGAAAAAGTTGATTGGGATGATTTCGCAGGTACTCTTGAATGCTTGTGTTTGAATTGAGCGGAAAAACCTGCTCCTGTCCAGACGAATTCTGGGTGAAAATTGTCACGAAGGAGCTAATCAGCACAAATAGGAACAAATGGATTCTGCAATTGAACATTTTAATGAATTTCATACCAGAGCGTATTCAACTTTGAATTATTGTAAAAATAGGTAATATTTAGTTGTTAATCATGCTTTCACAGACTTTCGAAGACAATGATTCTTAGAGGCTTAATGTCAGCAGCAGCAGGTCTGCAACGGGAATTTTTTTTTCTAAAAGCATGAATCAGAACGGTGCAATTGAAATGCTTGATCTCTGTTTAAAAAAGATCATTTTAAATAAATATCAATTGCGTCTCCCTGACTTAAACTTGAATTATTGCCCGGTTCCGGAACCTGCATATAGATTTTAGCTTCCGTGGAGTCACGCGTCCCATGATCATAAAATGCTGTGCCTAGATTCAATCCGGATCCTTTCAATACAAATATGGCCTCACCACGGGTTAATCCGGATAGTTCAGGAACTGAGACGGTAGAAACACTTCCAAGTCCATCGCCTAAAACGAGATCTATCATGGAACCCTTGAATATTTCAACGCCCGGTTTGATACTGGAGCCCTTAAATTTTTGTTCCAGCACAGCATTTTTTGCAAGGTCGGGTTCGTAGGTAAGTTCTCCAACTTTCAATCCAAAGGTTTGGAGTATCGCCTCTGCCTGGCGATAAGATACATCAATGAGGTCCGGCATTTTTACTTTTGGAGGGGAGGCGGAGTTTACCGTAAGATAAATTGTCCGGCCTTCTTTTACTTTTGATTCCGGAGCAGGATCCTGTTCTAAGATTGTTCCGGCCCCTTTCTTGCCATCGAACAAGGAATCGATCACTTGAAATCGAACACTTTTGTCTTCCAGAAAATGTTCGAGTGTGTCCAGGGACATCCCCCTTAAATCAGGAACTGAAATGCTTTCTCCGTGATGAGTGAATTTACCCATCCAGGAATATACTCCGTAAATGGAGAGGAGACCCAAAACCAGCGCAAGAAGGATATTGACGAATAGAGATTTGCTGGTGAGAAACTTTATTAAATTAGACATAACTGCAGTTAATGGGTACTTGCCGGTTGTTTTTTCTTTTGGATGCCGTAGTCCAGTATTTTGTCAATGAATTCATAGGGTTTATAGCCTGCGATAGCGCTCTGGTGAAAGATGCATGTAGCAGGGGTCATCCCCGGAAGAGAATTTACCTCAATAAAAATCACCTCCACACGACCGCCTTTATAAATGCGAACGAATGCATCGATACGTGCATAGCCTTCAATATTCAGAACTTCAGCTGCTCTTTTAAATTCGGCCTTCACACTATCAGAAATGCGCTGGCGTTCCGCAGGATCTTGAGAATAGCGGGCCGGAGTTATATTTTGTCCTTCGCCGGCAAGAAATTTTTCTTCCAGGGAAAGCACATCGCCTTCCGACAAAGCTTCCGATGCTTCAAAAATTTCGTATACACGTTTTCCATCGTCATTAATACGTGTGAGCAATCCACCCGTGATTTCGAGGAAATGAACGGAATCTTTTCTTACAATTAACTCTTCGATTAAAAACTGCTGCTTGCGTGGGAATTCTTCTTTGAGTTTAAGCTGAAGTAATGTTGCTTCTACAGGATTCAACTCTTCTTGTGTCCGGAAGATCAAACTTGCAAATGACCGGAGTTCTTCTTCGTTTTTAATTTTCTTCACTGCACTGCTGCAGCCATCATCTACGGGTTTTGCAATGAGTGGAAATGAAAAATCAGCCAGGATGGATTGCACAAATCCGGCTGCAACTGATTTCCAATCTGTGATATTAGCCAAACGATGGCGTGCAATATTAAATCCATTTTTAAACAGGATCTCATTGGTTTCATACTTGTTGATGGTGATTCGGGAGGATTCAATTCCTGATCCATTGTAAGGAAGTCCAACGGCCTCGAGATTTTTTTGTAAGGCGCCATCTTCACCTGGACGGCCATGTAATGCGATGAAGACCACGTCGGATATTTCGGCGAGATCATGAAAACTAATTTCCCTTGGTTCCAGTACATTGTCTGTGGCCGTATACTTCATGGTGATACTGGCACACTCCTGCATGATTTCCTTAACCACTGGGTGGACGGAATAATGAAAGACTTTCTCCCTTATATCATCGGCATTGTCTTTAAGCATGAGGTTAACCGGAATTTGAAACAGCTTGAAGTGCTCTGAATCGCCGGTTAAAAAAACGGGGACGGGTTCGTACTTGGTTGAAGAGGATAGTTTTTCGTAGATGTTTCGTCCGCTTTCCACGGAGATATGGCGTTCAGAAGAATAGCCACCCATGATAACAGCAACGCGAATTTTTTGCGTCGACTCTTTGCGCAAGGAAATTAATCCCTCATCGGTAGTCTTTAGCAATCGAGGCAAGAGGGAAATATTTCCCATGTCCGTCATTCGTTCTGCCAGTGATGTACGTAAGATAAATGATAAGAATTGCGAGGGGTTTAATCCGATTTCAGCTGCCTGATGAAAGAAGAAGGAGGAAGGCATCATTCCTGAAGTTGTGTTCGGGTCGTTCAGGAAAACCCGGCCATCATGTGTTATAAAACCATCGATCCGGGCATACACATTAAATTGCAAGGCGAGAAAGAGTCGCTCACATTCCTTGCGAATACTTTGAATCTGATCATCCGGAAGATGAATCGGTGTGATTTTTCGGGATAATCCCGGGAGGTATTTGGAACGGTAGTCAAACAATTCTTTTCCTTTGCGGATCTCAGTAGGGGGCAGAGCGACAGGTGTTCCGTCTTCTCTACGAATAACGATGCAGGAGAATTCTTTTCCCTCTATAAAACCTTCGATTACCACTTCAGTTTCCGCATCACAGCCTGCGAGAGTGATTTCAGTATCTCCCCTCTGAAAGTTTTTTCTTATTTGGTCCAGAACCTCTTCAGGATGGTAGAGGATCCGGGAACCTTCTGAATCTTGCAGGAGCAAGGGACAAGCTATCCCTTCCCGGATATCGGTCAGTTTTCTGATAAGCTCCACCTGATCTGTGTCCGATAAATTTTTCCATTCATTGATATTCAGGCTGCGGATAAAAAATGCACGATCGATGGCTTCATCCAGTTTTTCTGGAAGTGTTTCGTGCAAAATCGTAATGCCGATTGAAGATCCCTGGTGTGCCGATTTGATAACGCATGGGAATCCAATTTCTTTTGAAACTTTTTGTCGGAGTGCGGAGCGGTTTGATTTCATCAACCATTCGGCCCTATGAATGGAAAGAAACGGAGGTGTGGAAAATTCACTTTCCTTCATTAATTTCTTTTGGATTGCTTTATTTATTCCAACCGAAGACGAATACACTCCTGAACCCGAATAGGGAATACCTAAAAACTCCAAGAGTCCCTGAACACGTCCATCTTCACCGAATGGACCATGAAGGCACAGAAAAGCAAAATCGATGTGACGGTGCAAATCTTCCATGGGGATTCGTCTTCCGCTGTGTTCAAATAAATTTTCCTGTTCCGATAAAGACATCGCTCCCAAACTTTCAGCATAAACCTGAAATTCATTTTGGGATTCAGGGAGCGCCGCGACAGGCGGGTAAAAGTCACGAATGCTTCCTTTATAAATGTATTCCCATTGCAGTAAAATAAAATTTCCGAAACTGTCAACAAAAAGCGGGATAGCCTCAAACAATGATTTGTTGAGGTTATCATAAACCGTACGTCCACCGGCAAAGGAAATTTCCCTTTCACGGGAGTTTCCTCCAAAAACAATTCCTACACGAATTTTCATATGATGTATGGACAGAAAAACTTATTTCTGTAGCACGAAGTTAAGGATTTCGTACCTGTTTACAGACCGTAGTGTCCGGACTTTTCATTTCCGGATGTTCAAAAGTCAGGGTACCTATGGGTTCATTCCCAAATTGTACATCAGGAATGAAAAGTTGTCCGTTTGTTCGTCAATCTGTTTTGCCACGGGCTTGCTGGAGCCAAGCGCAGTGGTGCTTGCATGGCCCGTATTGATATCTATTCGTATCAGTTGTGGATTAGTTCCCTTGTACTTCTCCTGCAGGGTCGCAATAAATTTAAACGAATGAGCAGGTACAACCCGGTCATCATGGTCGCCGGTAGTCACCAATGTAGCCGGGTAATTAACACCTTCCCGGATGTTATGCAAAGGAGAATAGGAGAGTAGGTTTTGAAAATTGATCTCATCTTCACTGGAGCCATAATCGCCTTTCCATGCCCAGCCAATAGTAAATTTATGATAGCGAAGCATATCCATCACACCCACTACAGGTAAGGCTACTTTGAATAATTCCGGTCTTTGCGTCATCACGGCTCCAACCAGGAGGCCTCCATTTGATCTGCCTTGAATTCCAAGTTTAGAAGGACTCGTATATTTTTCCTGGATTAAATATTCTGCTGCTGCAATAAAATCATCAAAGACATTTTGCTTTTTTAATTTAGTTCCGGCTTCATGCCACTCTTCTCCGTATTCACCTCCACCACGTATATTGGCTAATGCGAATACGCCACCGTTTTCTAAGAATACCAGTCGTTCAATCTTAAAGATTGGAGGCTGGGGCAGGTTGAAGCCGCCATAAGCATAGAGTAGTGTAGGGTTGGTACCGTCCATTTTGATACCTTTTTTATGCACGATGAACATCGGGATTTTTGTGCCATCCTTGCTGGGATAGAAAACCTGATTGGTTTCATAATCATCACTCTTGAAATCAAGTGAAGGCCTGAAGTATTCTTTCTGCTCCTTGGTTCTAAGATTATAACTATAGATCGTGGAAGGTGCAGTGAAGGTGGTTAGCGAGTAAAACATCAATTCGTCAGTCGTAGTAGCTGAGATCTGATCCACTGTTCCCAGCGTCTCCAACGGAATGTCCATCATGTACTGGCCTTTGCGTGTGAAAAGTTTCAGCACCGAGCGCGCATCCTTCATGTATTTTGCAATCAGTAAATCATGGCCTGCATAAACAGCTTCAAGGACATCCTCACTTTGTGGGATAATTGTTCTCCATGGCGCATCAGGTCGTAGAGGATCTACCATTACAAGTTCGTACTTGGGTGCATTTTTATTGGTGAGTATGAACAGGCGGCTGCTATCATTGTCGATCAACAGAATAATCATTCTCGAAACCTTCAACGATTGTGATAAACTCTGAATTCGGATTTCGCAGATCTTTTACCCTAAGGTCATTTCCATCAGTGCCTTCTGATCCGCTGACGATCAGATATCGTTCATCATCAGTGGTGCCGGCTCCGAAATTACGTAAAGGGTTTTTGGTATCCTGATAGACAAGAATGTCGTACTTCTGAGGATTTCCCACTGCATGATAATAGATTTTATGGAATTCATTTTTCCCTTTCAGGACATCTGATTCATCCGGCGCATCATATCGGGAATAATAAAAGCCACTTCCTTTCCATGCCATGCCGGAGAATTTCACCCATTCGACCTTGTCCTGCGACTGGATTCCACTCACTGTATTCATAACATGTATTTCGTGCCAATCACTTCCTGCTTTGGAGCTGGAGTAGGCAAGAAATTTTCCATCATGCGACACTGAGACATCAGATACATTTAATGTTCCGTCTTTTGAAAGTTTATTCGGATCCAAAAAGGGTTCAGGTTTGGAACCGGGGCCGGAGCGAAGAATATTCAGAACAAATTGATTCTGGAGTCCATCGTTGGTATGTACGAAATAATTCTTTCCACCTTTAAAAGGAACTGACCATTTTGGGAAATTCCAAAGTTGTGTGAGACGGCTTTTTATTTTACCCCTGAATGGAATGGTAGCAAGGTAGTCTTCGGTGATTAGATTTTCTGCCTGTACAAATTTTAAAGTTGCATCCGAATTATCATCTTCCAACCAACGAAAAGGATCGGCGATTTTAGTTCCGAAATATTCATCCACTTGATTTTCTTTTTTTAGTTCAGGATAGCGCAGAACCTGGGCAATTGTTCCTTCATGGATAAAAATTATCGATATCAGGATGAAAACAGCTTTTTTCATAGTTTTTTGATGATTCTAGGTTAGGAGAAAGCGAAGCTAAGCATACAGCACGGCTAATCAAAAAAGGGCAGAAATTTAACTAAATTTAAGCTTTTTCCAGGGTTTTGAGTTTGATTATTTCACTGAATTCTCATTGACCACAGCATTTACTACGTTGACCAATCAAAATAGACTGTTAGCATAATTATAAATTGAAAAAAGAAGTTAATGGCTAATTTTGCCACTGATAATTAGTTCTTTCATTTTGTCATTCTTGAAATTTTGATTTTAATCATTTCAAGCGCAGGCACGAGATATCCGGAGTTTTGTGTGAATCCCCTCATTCCCTCAAATCAATCTCCCGATCTTTTCGGTAACGGTTGGTCTACAAGTCTAATGTGTTTCCAACTTGATTTTTATCTGACCGTTGCCATAAGCCTGACTTGAGATTTATAAATTCAGGTTTTGTTTAGGTGAATATGTCTAGAACCCTTCCATACCCGGAAGGGTTTTGACGTTTATAAGCATATCTGAATTTTTTCCTGAAGCCCTTTGGCTTTACCTACCAGATCCATCCACTCACCATGCGCAATGTCGCTGAAGCCAATTAATCTTGAATAAAGAGGGGGTCGGATATACATTTAGAGAAACAAAAAAATTCATGTTCTATTCCCATTTTGAATTTCTGGAATTTTCTCCTCGTGACGACAAGCAGATCAGGTTGTTCGAAGATTTTAAGCGACTTCGTTCGCTTTTTGGAACACCACACAAAATCGCCTATCTGCGTTCTTTAGCCCGGACCCGGCCCTATACCAGGACGGTTTATCCTCCGGGATGGCGATTCCAATAAGGTACTGCGTACCTTTTTAAAAGAAAGGACCCCCGGGTACCTACCGGGGGCCTTTCCAACACACCATGAAAACCAAACGCACTATCTTAGTAAACGATACTAACGTGTCCTACCCATTCTGAATATTTTCCGTCAATACCCATACCTTTAATTTTATATACATAAGTATCTTCCTGGCACTTTGAGCCATGATAAAATCCGTCCCAGTTTCCTTCCAATCCTTCCCAGTTGGTTAAAAGCAATCCCCATCGGTCAAATATCCAGACTTGAATATTTGTCATGTTGGTGAAGTAAGGTCTGAAATTATCATTCTGACCATCACCATTAGGAGTGAAGCAATTTGGTGCAAATAGGGTGGAGCGTGGCCTGATTTCAATTGTACGCATCAGCGTATCACGACAACCATACGTATTTACTGTGATCAATTGAGCCGAGTAAGTTCCTGTATCTCCGAATGTATGAACAGGATTCAATTGAGTACTCGTAGAAGAACCATCGCCAAAATTCCAGAGGTAAGCACTGTAACCCTGCGACAAATTAGTGAAGTGAACGGTAGGAGAAATATTATCACCTATCATTGGATCAGCGGTGAAATCAGCAACCGGCTGAGAAAATACTCGCACTGATCCCGGTCGGCTATATGTCGCCTGGCATCCATAGTCGGAAACTACGGTGAGACTTACATCAAAATTACCACCCAGCGTAAAGGTATGATGTGCATTCTGATCGGTCGAAACGTCACCGTCACCGAAATTCCACAACCATCCTGTTATATTTCCTGTACTGATCACAGAGATATCATTAAAGTTTGCCTGTAATGGCGCGCAACCCTGGTAACCGGCTGCGAATATCACGGTTGGATTAGGATGCACCACTACTTCTCCAATATTGCTGTGCATACATCCCTGATCTGATACCGCTGTGAGATTGACCTGATAAGTTCCTGCACCCGGGTATTGGTGTATGGCATTCTTTTGGGTTGAAGAGGTTCCATCACCAAAGTCCCAATGGTAAGACTGTATGCTTCCATTCAATATTGTCGACTGATTCGCGAAGCTTGTTCTTTCGTTCATACATACATCACTTCCTGCGAAATTCACGAGCGGATTAGGATATACCGATAGACGGTTCAATTGTGTATCGGAGCATCCCATTGCTGAAGTTGCAGTAAGGGTTACATCATACGTTCCCGGATGATTGAAATTATATATGAAAGTTGAGTCGGTCGATGTAACACCATTACCAAGATCCCAGAGGTAGGTTATCATGGTTCCTGTATTGTTGACAGTTGTATTTGCGAATTGTACAGGAATACCTTCACAAACATTGGAAGCATGAATACCTGATGCAGGTTTGCGATAAATACTGACAGTATCCTGATACGGACTGCTACAACCGAAGGACGTGGTAGTGGTAAGTGACACGTAATATTCTCCTGTGCCTGCATACAGGTGAGTCGGGTTACCTTCTGTTGACATAGATCCATCACCGAAGTTCCATAACCATGTGGCTATTTGTCCGTCTTGTGAATATGAATTATCATCAAAATGCGTTGCTGCTCCATGACACACATTTGGTGCAGAGAACATCGTTACCGGTGGCAGGTATACCCGTGCTGTGTTGCTTGCCTGGCTCACGCATCCATGAACGGAAGTAATTGTTAAAAGAATTGTATAGGTTCCGGACGATGTGAATACGTGAGATGGATTTGTTTGAGTTGATTGTGTTCCATCGCTGAAACTCCACAAGCTTGTATATGCGATACCTCCTGAAACTCCTGATTGGTTCAGGAACAGATTTCCATCACCCAGACAAGTATTTCCAGAGCTGAAAGATGCGGTAGGATTAGGATAGATATTGATATTTGTTGTTACCATCGCGGTACAACCATAACCGGATGTCACCGTTAAGGTTACCGGATATGACCCCGGATCAGTATAGATATGTACAGGTTCGTCTAATACAGATGCTGTTCCATCGCCAAAATCCCATGACCAGTTGCTTATACTTCCTGTACTGATGCTACTCACATCGAGGAATTCAACAGGCGCACCTGCACAAACATTTTGTGCCGTGAAATCTGCAATCGGCAATGGATGGATGACTTCATTATAAGTTATGGAGTCGGTACATCCTTGATCTGAAGTGGCGATAAGCAGCACAGGGAAAGTTCCTGCAGTAGCGTAGATATGTGATGGGGCCGGTAAATTCGAACTGGAATTATCACCAAAATCCCAATAGTAATTTGCTATTATACCGGAACTGATGCTTGTTGAATTGTTGAATACGGAGGTTGAATTTTCACACACCGGATCGACAGTGAAAGCATTTACCGGAATCGGATGGATGGTAACATTCTGACTATATGTATCTGTACATCCAACACTGGAAGTAACAGTCAAAGTTACTGTATAGGTTCCGTCACTTGAATATGTATTTGATGGATTCGCGGAACTCGTGCTGTTACCATCTCCAAAATTCCATGAGTAGAATAAGATTGAACCTGATCCGGATACAGATGCATTGGCAAACTGTATGCTTGAATTTGCACATGCATCAGCACCTGTAAAATCTGCTGTTGGTGGAAGATGGACCTGCACATTGTTTTGGGCGTTGCCAACACATCCATGATCTGTAGTCACCATCAGATTGGCCTGATAACTTCCACTACCAGGATAGGTATGATTCACTGAGCTTCCGCTTGCAATGTTTCCGTCACCCAAATCCCAGTTCCAGGAGACAATATTTCCACTGGTCACAGAGGATAAATCGGAAAATACCGAAGTGATTCCATCACAAACTGCGGGGCTGCTGAATGCTGCTACCGGAAGAGGATAGATGTCAATGTTACGACTGGTCGTATTACTGCAACCACTTGCGCTGGTAACCGTAAGCGTCACTGAATACATTCCTGCACCGTTATAAATATGATTTGCCTGAGCAATGTTGGAAGAAGTTGTGTCACCAAAATCCCAAGTATAACTTTGAATGCTTCCCGTTGAAATAGCAGAGAGGTTTGTAAACGAAATGTTGGAGCCTTCGCAATCCGGTGACACACTGAAATCGGCTACCGGGTTAGGATTTACATTCACGATGTGCATCAAGGTGCCCGTACATCCGTTCACGTCAGTGATGATTACTGAGTAATTACCGGCTGAAGAAACAGAAATGGAGGAAGCAGTTGATCCGTTCGACCAGTTGTAAGTACTACCCGGATTACCGGCTTGAAGTGTTGTTGTGTTTCCGTTGCACATGGCGGTGACAATCGGAGTGGAGTTAAGCGAATTTCCCAATGTAACAACCGAAGATCCCATACTAGGACAGCCGTTGGTACTTGTAACTACTACTGTATATGTTCCTGAATCGCTTACACTGATGGTTTGGCTGGTTTCTCCGGTTGACCATACATAGGCTGCACCAGGATTTCCGGCATCAAGTGTTGTACTGAAACCGGGACAAATAAATGTAGGGGATAAGTTTACCACTGGAACCGGGTTCACAGTAACAGATATAGTATCTTTTTTCTGACAACCACCTGCACTTGTTCCGGTTACTACATAAGTTGTGTTTACCAATGGGCTCACCAATACCGTAGCGGAGTTTGCCCCGGTAGGATTCCAGCTGTAGGTGCTGGCTCCTGAAGCGGTCAACGCAACTGTAGATCCTGAACAGATTGCCTGGTCCGGACCTGCATTTACAACAGGCAGTGGATTAACTGTTACAGAAACAGTATCAGTAGCCACGCATCCGTTCGCATCTGTACCTGTTACATAGTAAGTAGTTGAAGATGCAGGATTCACTGTAATGCTTGCTGCGGTTAATCCTCCCGGTGTCCATGAATATGTACTTCCGCCGGTAGCATTCAATGTCGCAGTGCTTCCTGTACACAGTATTTTGTCTGGTCCCGCGGAAATCGATGGAAGAGCATTTACGTATACACGGACTACATCATTTGCAGTACAACCGTTTGCGTCCGTGACGTTAACAGTATAGGAAGTATTATTCACCGGATTTACACTTATGTTAGCTGAGGTAGAACCGGTCGGAGTCCAGCTGTAGTTCACACCACCACTTGCGCTGAGCGAAGCTGTAGTTCCACGGCAAATAGTTTGGTCAGCACCTGCATTAGCAGCAGGAATAGGATTTACCGTCACGGTTTTAATCAACGTATCAGTACATCCAAAACCGGATCTTGCAATAAACCTTACTGTATAAGTTCCCGGTCCGGAATATGTATGGTGAGGCGATGTTTGAGTTGAAGTATGTGTATCACCAAAGTCCCATGCATAGGAAGTAATTGATCCGGTTGAAATACCGGAAGTGTTTATAAAATGCATTGAACTTCCACTACAAACCGGTGCCGCAGTAAAGTTGGCGGTTGGTAATGGGTTGATGGTAACAGGATGTGAAACGTTTTGTGTACAACCACCTGCTGTTGTAACTACCAGATTTACATTGAAGTTTCCGGAACCTGCATAGGTATGGGATGGATTCTGTGCAGTAGAACTGCCGGCATCTCCGAAATTCCAAGCGTACGAAGTAATGATTCCGCTGGATACTGAAGACAGGTTAGTAAATGATACCGCACCTCCCTGGCAAGCGCTCGTGCTTGAGAAGTTTGCGACCGGAAGAGGGTTTACAACCACTGTATTGGTAACAGAGTGTGTACATCCATCAGCACTGGTCACGGTGAGTTGCACCAGATAGCTTCCGGGGTTCGTGTATATATGCGTAGGATCCTGGTCGGTAGAAGTGGAGGTGTCTCCAAAATTCCATGACCAACCGGTAATCGTTCCTGACGCAATTGTAGTGGCATCTGTAAAACTTGTTATTGCACCGGCACATACCGAGTTAGTTGTGAAATTCGCAACAGGAATTGGATTGATCTGTGCATTTACCATGATAGATCCTGTACAACCGGAGTTATCGTCAACTGTCACACCGTAACTTCCTGCATTGTGTACAGTAATACTTTGTGTAGTTTGTCCGGTTGTCCACTGATAAACCATTCCGGGATAACCTGCATCGAGTACAGCACTATCACCCTGACAGAAGGAAACGTCGTCGAGGCTAATCGAAATGGCAGAACCCATGGTTACATTAGCTGATGCATTGGCAACACAGCCGAA
This sequence comes from uncultured Bacteroidota bacterium, assembly GCA_963775555.1. Lineage (GTDB taxonomy): Bacteria > Bacteroidota > Bacteroidia > AKYH767-A > 2013-40CM-41-45 > QQVM01. The sequence goes on from CAVZJJ010000004.1 coordinate 934,746, forward strand.
CACGTCGGTAACTGTAACACCATAGGTTCCTCCTGCGGAGACCGAAATGGTTTGGGTAGTCTCGCCATTCGGAGTCCACACATAATTTGCTCCACTTACTCCTGCATCAAGAGTAGCTGTGGCGCCGGTACAAAGGAATATCGATTGAAGGGTTAATACAGGTGGATTATGAACAATAACCTGTACGGTATCTTTTTTAGAGCAACCGCTGCCATTAGTAACAGTCACTATATAGGAAGTAGTTCCTCCCGGATTTACAGTAATTGTTGAATTCGTGCTTCCTCCCGGTGTCCAGGAATAAGTTCCGCCACCGGTAGCCGTAAGCGTAGTGCTGGAACCTGAACAAATGTTGCGATCCGGCCCTGCATTGGCTGTGGGAAGTGCATTCACATTCACTCGTACTATATCGCTCGCTGTACATCCGTTCGCGCCTGTTCCGGTTACTGTATAGTTTGTAGAACTGGATGGGTTTACAATGATAGTTCCGCTTGTGCTACCACCTGGTATCCATGTATATGAACTTGCACCACTTGCAGTAAGTGTTACCGATGAACCAGAACAACTTGTTACATCAGTTCCTGCATTTACAAGAGGAAGGGGCTTTACATTCACCCAAACGGTGTCAGTATTGTAGCAACCGTTCACATCACCAACAGTAACCACGTATGATGTACTACCGGAAGGGTTCACTACAATGGTACCTGAAGTGGAACCGCCGGGTTGCCATGAATATGAACTTCCACCCGAAGCCGTCAATGTAGCACTTGAACCGGAACAAACTGACTGGTCTGCACCTGCATTGGCAAGTGGAAGGGGATGCACGGTTACAGTATGAACAACTGTATCAATACAACCGGAAGCATTTCCTGATATCAGGGTAACTGTATAGGATCCGGTGCTGTTATATGTATGAGAAGGATTTTGTGAAGTAGAAGAAGTTCCATCTCCAAAATTCCAATTCCAGCTGATTATTGTGCCTGATGGAGTACTTTGATCTGTGAAGGCTACCGCAGTTCCAACACAACTGTTACTGTATGTAAATTGTGTTACCGGTGGATTTGCAATCACAACCGGGTGTACGATAGTGTCTCTGCAACCCAGAGTGTTCTCTATTATAAGGGTAACGTTATACGTACCTGCTCCCGGGAATAAATGACTTGGGTTTTGGGTACCTGAACTTGTACCATCTCCAAAATTCCAGTTCCAACTCCAGATAATACCTCCGGGAGTTGTGGATTGATCGGTAAAATTGACCGGTATATTTATACAGGTAGTCGTAGAATTAATAAAAGCAGCCACCGGAATGTAAGGCAGAGTTACGTTTACTGTATCAGTTGCGGAACACGTTCCATCGCTTGCGGTTACCCAATACGTCCCTTCTCCAACGGTAATCCAGGGTGTAGTGGCGCCGTTACTCCATAAATATGTATAAGTACCGGTTCCGCCACTTGCGACGGCATTGAGAGTCGCGAAATCACTACATGCAATGGCCTGATCCGGACCGGCATTCACTGTGATTCCGATTACATTGACAGTATATGAATAGATCTGACTTCCATAGTAGGGACAAGCATCATCGATAACGCGGACAGTAAATATATAGCTATTGCCAATATCAGCACTGGATGGAGTCCAGCAGAAAGTACCTGTAGGACGGGCTGTATTGGTGGTGTTAAATGTTGCACCTGCAATTCCATCGTCCCAGGTCACTTGTAGAGTTTGTCCTACATCGGGATCTATAGAGAAGATATCAAAACAGGTTGCTTGATTTGCACATATAGTAATAGAGAAGTTGTTTGTTCCATTTATACCTGTAAGTGAAGGAAGATTATTTGCACAATTCATGACCGTAAGCTGCAAGTCCCTTTCAACTGATCCTATTAATACGCCGTTACGGTATTCTTTAACCAAAACGGCCATCACGGTTACTTCCAGATTTTGCGGATTAAGGCAAATGTCTCCTGTTACCGTGTTAAATTGAGTAGTAGGAATTGAATTTAATGGATTGGATGCATTGTATGGGGCCATGTAATTTACAGTTGCCCCGGCAGTTTGCTTTGGTGTTATCAACTCATATACTAATGAGTCACCATCCGGATCGTAGGCCCCGTGATTAAAACAATATTGTTGTCCCAGACATAAGAATGGTACCGGCTTATTGGTAAAAATTGGAGAACTATTACAAGGGGTGATCACATTATTTAAGGTAGAGTAAATATAGAAGGTACTCGTTCCCGGATTGGTAATGGTTGTGATGGCCGCATTTCTGACAGCAAAGATGAATAGCTGAATACCCAATCCGTACACTGCATCGGCAATGTGATGATTCCATCATATACCCATTCCTGGATACCTGTGAAGCTACCGCCATTACAAGTTGTTACAGAACTGGAACAAGCAGGAGTAACTTCCTGTCCCGTTCCGGGACGAGGGTAAGTAGTAACGCCCAAGATTCTGCCCGCAGCTTGCAGAACTAATGGTTACGTAAGGATTCGCAGGTGCCGGAATACCGATACAATCCCTGTAAAAAGAAACTGTGATCTTGTAGGTGTTTCCTCCAAGGCATTCGTAGGTAAGGTCAGCGCCCATCGTATGACTTGATGATCCGGTTTTTACAAACCCAAGCATCATCATCAAAGCAATTAATACCGTACGACTCAGATGTAGTTTTCGTTTCATGCTATTTTCTGTTAAAAAAGGCAGACGAAGCAGTTTGAAGCACTTCTTGAACACACCTTTTATACATATGATAAAACTACACCAACGACACAGTGAAGTATTTTAAATAGAGTGGAACACAACCATTTGTAAGATTTTTAATGTTTGTACATTTTCTGAAAACCGACACCTTAAAATTTCTCAGGAATAAAGTATTCTGAAGGCCATTATTTAATTTCGATCAGAAAAGGATGAAAGAGAAATGAGATGTTTTAAACCTTATCCTTTAAGGGCCTCGAATTCTATCATTTTTTAATTTTTTTTACATTTTCCGCCAGAATTCCATCAATATTTTAATACATTTGCGGCTCAAAATCGAAAATTTAATGGGGTGTAGCGTAGCCTGGTAGCGCGCCAGCATGGGGTGCTGGAGGCCGTGGGTTCAAATCCCGCCACCCCGACCATTTTATTGCGGTCAGACACAATTTTCATCGCATTTTGAAGAAAATTCAAATCATTACAATGGGTTTTAATGCTTTATTTGACGATGCAAACGCATTTCCTGTTTCTTTGCTGATGGGCTTGATGCACTTAACTTTTTTATTAATTCCTCACTTCCATGCTTCTTGAAATTTTTTCCGCTGAAGGCATGATTGGCCTGGTCACTCTGATCATGCTGGAAATTGTTTTGGGAATAGACAACATTATTTTCATTGCCATCTTATGCAGTTACCTGCCATTAAAAGAACAGTCGAGAGCAAGAACGATAGGTCTGATGCTGGCAATGGTTTTCAGGATACTGCTCTTATTGGGTATTTCCTGGCTTGTTCACCTGGTGGATCCTTTGTTTCATTGGGGTATGATTGCACCGAGCGGAAGGGATTTAATTCTTATTCTCAGGAGGTGTTTTTCTGATTTATAAAACAGGACGTGAGATTTATCACAAGTTGCGTGCGCATGATGAAGTGACCGGTAAGCCGGTAGAAAAGAAACTTACTGTGACGCAGGCAATTCTTCAGATCACCATCATTGATATCATTTTTTCATTTGATTCCATTCTGACGGCAGTAGGACTTGAGCCGGGATCTCCCTGTGATGATCACGGCTGTAGTGATTTCCATGATTGTGATGCTGCTCTTTGCACCTTATGTGAGTAATTTCATCAATAAATATCCGACGTTAAAAATGCTTGCACTTGCATTCCTCGTTTGTATCGGAGTGTTGCTGGTTGTTGAAAGCATACATTATCATATTGATAAGAGTTATGTCTATTTTGCGATGGCCTTCTCTTTGTTTGTTGAAATGCTGAACATCCGGATGCGGAGACTTACATCCAAAGAAGAATAAATTATTCCTGTTTCCTTTTTTGATTTCACGAAGCTTGTACTTAATTGTCTATTGGAAATTTATTGAATAACATCATGATCATTTTTCTCCTCGGTTACATGGGTAGTGGTAAGACAAAAACCGGTGAGCTGCTTGCCCGAAAACTTGGTTATGATTTTTTTGATACGGATCAGTTAATTGAACTGGAGACAGGAAAATCTGTTTCTGAAATATTTTCTTCCCAAGGCGAAGATTCTTTCCGGAATCTCGAAACCAAAGTGCTTCATTCATTGGAAGGGAAGGAGAAAGTTGTTGTTGCCACCGGTGGTGGGTTGCCATGTTTCCATGACAATATGAAATGGATGAACGAGCAGGGGCTAACCATCTACCTGACTGTACCGGATGGGATGCTTGTGCAACGTCTTCTTACTTCAGGTTCGGACCGGCCATTGATCCGCGGCCTTACAGAAACTGAATTAAGGCAAAAAGTGAGTGAACAGGTGAATGAAAGAAAACCTTTTTACACACGATCTAAATTGATTTTCCATGCTGCTAACATGGATATTAAATCCCTTCTGGAAAAAGTCAAAGAAGCAGAAAGTGAAATCAGGTAAGAAAGGCAGAAACCGTTTCTTTTTCAAATTCTATTGAAACATGTTCCTGTAATGTAGTGGATAAGGTAAGCCCTGAAAAATCAATGGCCACGGGGTAGCGACGGTGATTGCGGTCAACCAGAACAACTGTCCGGATTTTTTTTGTGTCGGCGCTGAGGAATGGTTTCAGAGCGTACATCATAGTTTTTCCGGAATTCAAAACATCATCAACAAGAATGACGACTTTTCCATTTAATTCTTCCCTCTGCATGGAGATTAGAATTTCTTTTTCTACCTGACTGTTTTTGTCGATCTGTACTTCAATGAGTCGAATGGAAAAAGGAGCAATTTTTTTTAATGTTGCTGCAAGTCTTTCCGCAACAAGATATCCATTACGAACAATTCCGGCAATTATAATTTCTTTTTCTCCGGCATTATCTTCATAGATTTGATAAGCCAGGCGGTTGACTCTGTGTTCAATTTGTTTTTGATCGAGTAGAAGGGTTCTTGGTTCCATAATTTCCGCTTGTTTTTTTTCCGGATGAATAATTATTTCGTGTAGAAATTCAGATCAATGATAAAATTTCTCTTATTATTATTCCATGCTTATTCAGTTAACAAGTCTTCCGGCAGAATAAAAATATTTTTTATAATAAGGGTCGTCGAGGTCGCTAACAATCACTCCCATACTCAGGCTGGCATGTGCAAATTTATTCATTCCAAGATAAACCCCGACATGAGATATTCTTCCTTTCCTGATTTTGAAAAAGACAAGATCCCCTTCACGCAATTCCTGTTTCCTGATGCTGCTGGTTTTCTTGTAAAGATCGCGCGAACTGCCTTCCAATGAGATATTATAACTATCGCGATAAAGTCGGCATACCAATCCGGAGCAATCAATACCTTTTTTGCCTTGTCCTGCGTATTTGTAAGGAGTTCCCATCCACTGACTGACATTATCGTATAGCCGGGGATTGGAAATGTAAGGTAAATCAATACCAAGAAGATTCGAATATATGAAACACCATTCGAGTTGTTGTTGTTCGGGATCAGCGGAGGGGTTAATATTAGTTTGTCCGGAAGCAGAATATAAAAAAAGCAGAATAAAAAGGAAAACCAGCCCTGGGCCGGACCTATCCACTTCTTAGTATTCGTTTCGGAATCACTTTTCATTCCTGTAAATTTAATAAAATTACATTTTCCACGTGGGTGGTTTGAGGAAACATATCCACCGGTTGAATGGCTTCAATCTTGTACTTTTCACCCAACATGGCAATGTCTCTTGCCTGTGTTGCAGGATTACAACTAATATAAACGATACGCGAAGGAGAATATTCTGCTATTTTCAACACTGAATCCGGGTGCATTCCTGAACGGGGAGGATCGGTGATGATCACATCCGGTTTTCCATGTTGTTGAATGAAGTCGGAGTTGAGTGTTTTGTTCAAATCACCTGCAAAAAATTCCGTATTTGAAATTCCGTTTGCGCGGGAATTCTCTTTGGCATCTTCAATTGCATCCGTTACATTATCAATGCCAATCACTTTTTTTGCATCTCTTGCGATGAAATTAGCAATGGTGCCAGTACCTGTGTACAGATCGTAGACAAGTTCATTTCCACTTAACGCGGCCATTGTCCTTGCCACTTTATAAAGTACATAAGCCTGTTGGGAATTAGTCTGATAGAATGACTTGGCGCTGATTTTGAATTTCAGGCCTTCCATCTCTTCATGGATATGATCCTTTCCGTGATAGGTATAAACGGGAAGATCAAAAATGGTTGCATTTCGTTTTGCATTCAGAATATAGAGCAGAGAAGTTATTTGCGGAAATGTTTTCACAAGGTGATTCAGTAAGAGCATTCTCTCTTTTTCAAGATCACTTTTGAAAATAACAATCACCATCCATTCGCCGGTAGATGTAGAGCGCAGTATTAAATCCCGCAGGAATCCATCCTGTTCAATCACATCAAAAAACTCAAAACCATTTTCGATGGAAAATCTTTTCACCTCGTTGCGGATCTGATTTGCAAGATCGTCCTGAAGGTAGCAGGTTTGGATGTCCAGAATTTTATCAAAACGTCCCGGTACATGAAAACCAATTACATCTTCTTTCATGGGGATGCCGGCCACAAGCTCTTCTTTTGTCAGCCAGCGTTTATTGGAGCAGGAGAAGTCAAGGCGGTTGCGGTAGTGATAAGGAGTGGCAGATCCAATGATTGGAGAAATTTCAGGTGCTTCAATTTTTCCAATTCGCTTTAATACTTCTTCGACCTGTCTTTGCTTATAAAACAATTGACGCTCATACCTGAGGTGTTGCCATTTACATCCCCCGCAGGTTCCAAAATGCGAACAGACAGGTATGATGCGATCAGCTGATGCTTCCACCAGGCGGGAAATCCTTCCTTCCTGAAAGTTTTTCTTTTTTCTGAAAATCTGTACATCCGCGATATCGCCCGGAACGGCTCCTTCGACGAAGATGACCATGTTATCGACCCGGCCGATACCTTGTCCGTTTTCAGCCGTATCGGTGATGATTACATTTTCTAGTACTGCTTGCTTTGTTGTTGATTCCATATCGTCTGCGAAATTAGCATTGAAATTGGATATTTTGCAGAAACATTCTGTCAGGAATGCCGGGAACTTATTGGCTTTCGCTGCTTTCAATGCGTATCTTTGCGCGATAATCTGCTGTTTATGAAACCTATTGTTGCTGATAAGCATCTCACTGCTACCGCCATTGAAAAAGAAAATCAATTTGGTGCTCATAATTATCACCCATTGCCCGTTGTTTTGGAGCGTGGAGAAGGTGTTTTTGTGTGGGATGTGGAAGGTACACGCTATTATGATTTTTTATCTGCCTATTCGGCTTTAAACCAAGGGCACAATCATCCGAAAATAGTAGCCGCTCTCATTGAACAGGTGCAGAAACTTTCTCTTACTTCACGTGCTTTTTATAACAATTGTCTGGGAGAATACGAGGAATTTATCACAGAGTTTTTTGGATATGATAAGGTTTTACCGATGAACTCAGGGGCGGAAGGAGTAGAAACGGCCTTAAAGTTATGCCGGCGCTGGTCGTATGAAAAGAAAGGCCTTCCGGACAATTCTGCAAAAGTGATCGTATGCCAGGGTAATTTTCATGGTAGAACCATTACCGTGATTTCTGCTTCCACAGATCCGGATTCATTTGGACGATTTGGACCAATGACACCTGGATTTATCAAAATACCCTACAACGATCTTTCTGCACTTGAAGCTGCTTTGGAAGACCCTCATGTTGCAGGTTTTCTGGTGGAGCCCATCCAGGGTGAAGCAGGAGTGATTTTGCCTGATGAAGGTTATTTAAGCGCTGCAGCTGCCTTATGTAAAAAGAAAAATGTTTTGTTCATCGCTGATGAAATTCAAACAGGTCTTGGCAGAACAGGCAAGCTTCTCGCCTGTGAACATGAAAACGTGCGTCCTGACATCCTGATTCTTGGAAAAGCCCTTTCCGGGGGATTGATTCCTGTTTCTGCAATTCTTGCCGATGATGAGATCATGCTTTGTATTAAACCCGGAGAGCATGGAAGTACCTATGGAGGTAACCCTTTGGCGGCGCGTGTTGCCACGGTGTCCTTGCAGGTTTTGAAAGAAGAAAAGCTGGCGGAGAATGCTGCTAAATTGGGTGAAGTTCTTTTGCGGGAATTAAAGGGAATGAAACATGAGATGATTGAACTGGTGAGAGGCAAGGGCTTATTCTGCGCTATGGTAATTCGTCCTCACAAGGGAAAAGATGCCTGGGATTTCTGTCTTGCTCTCAAAGAGAATGGATTGCTTGCCAAACCAACACATGGAAACATCATTCGTTTTGCACCACCACTTATTATCCGGGAAGAGCAATTGATGGAGTGTATAGCGATCATTCAAAAAACACTCGATCAATTTTAATTCACCACTTTTCCAGCGTGATCAGCCAAGAGGAATTTTTGAAAACTCAACTGCAATGCGGGCACCTAATGATGCATTGTTTTTAATCAAAGCAATGTTGGCGGAAAGACTTTTTCCATCTGTTAGCGAAGCCATTTTTTTAAGCAGGTAGGGAGTGATGTTTTTTCCTGTGATTCCTTCTTTTTCTGAAAGGTTCAGTGCTTCCTGAATTTGAGTTTCAATCATCTCATACGGGATTTCATACTCGGCGGGAACAGGATTCGCAATTAATACAGATCCTTTCAGACCCAAATCCCATTTTGTTTTAATCATGGATGCAATTTCTTTTTCACTATCCAGTCGGAGGGGAGTGGCGTGAGCACTTTTTCTGGAATAAAAACTTGGAAACTCATCCTGTCCGAAGGTAAGCACCGGAATTCCCAATGTCTCCAATACTTCCAGGGTAAGGCCAATATCAAGAATGGATTTCACTCCGGCGGATATTAGTGCCACATTGGTTTTGGACATTTCCGTCAGGTCCGCGGAGATGTCCATGGTATTTTGTGCCTGGCGGTGGACGCCTCCTATTCCACCCGTAACAAAAAATCTGATGCCTGCTATCTTTGCAATTCTCATAGTGGCGGCTACTGTGGTGGCTCCATCCAGTTTGCCGGACACAACAAAGGGAAGATCCCTTAAGCTTACTTTCCAGATATTTTGTTTTTTTCCTAAAGATTCAAGGCGGCTCTGATCCAATCCGACACAGATTTTTCCATTCAGGATAGCGATTGTGGCTGGAACCGCTCCGGCACTTCGTACAAGTTGTTCAACTTCTTGTGCAGTTTCTATGTTCTTCGGATACGGCATACCATGAGCAATGATGGTAGATTCCAGTGCTACGACTGCCTGGCCTTTTTCGAGTGCTGACGAGACTTCATCACTGATATGAAAATAAGCGGAAGAGGCGATACTTTTTTTCATTCCTGTGATTGTTTTTTTAAAGGTAATGTTCAAGAATTGCAGTGGACAAATCGTCACGAACTGCTCCTTCCGTTTCGAGGATGGCTGCAGCGAGAGCATGTCCGTTGCGCATGCAGGTCAATGGATCTTTTCCCCGGAGATAAGCATGTATCCAGCCTGCGGTAGCGGCATCCCCGGCTCCTGTGGTATCTTTAATGGATACTTCAGGTGCATTCACACTCCACAATTTTGAACCATCTGATAGCACGGATCCTTCATCGCCTTTGCTCAACCATACATAACGAACACCACTGCGATGCAGAAAAGAAATTTTTGAATCAAGCTCTGTAATCACTTTTTGATCTGCGCCAAAAACTTCCATTTCCACCAGGTTGGGTTTTACCATGAGGATATTTCCTGGCAATGAACGTTGAAGCCTTTCAGCTTTCGGAACAGAAACAGTTTCTACGACCAGAGGAATAGAATAGCTGTCGCAAAAGGAGATCAGCCATTTCAATGTATCCTTTGATAAATTGCAATCAGCCAGGACCAGCTGAGCAGATTTAACTGCTTCCGACCGGCTGGCCAGAAAAGGTATATCAAGCCGAAGATTGATTTCTGCTGCTGCAGCCCCAATTGCTAAATCACCATCCGGTGATAGAATGGAAGCAAAGGTTCCTGTAGGTTCATCGAAGTTGCCGGAATATTTCAATCCAATTCCTGCATTCCTGCTTTTTTCAATTAGCCACTGCCCGTCAGGATCATTTCCGAAAACACTAAGCAGTTCCACATGATTTCCAAGCTGGGCCAGATGATGCGCGATATTTCTAACAACACCACCCGGACTCCTGAAAAGTTGAGAGGGGTTAGAGGTGTGAAGCTGAGGAGCGGCGGAACATCGAAAATTTAGATCCACCAGGGAAGCGCCAATACAAATGATGGGTGGAATAGAAGTAGTTTCCATGTTGCCTATGCCTCAATACCTGTATCATTGAGGTCTTTAATAATTCCTTTGCATTGTGACCGGATATCTGCTGAAAGGGTTAAATCATTTTTATCACCGAGAGAATTTTCCTGGAGAGTAGTGCCAATGTTTTGTGCCAGGTCTTCCATTAAGCCGGTCTTTTGTCGTGCTTGATTCACAATGCCTTTTGAAAAATTACCCAATGCGGCGATTCTGTGAATCGACTTCATCTTCTCTCTGTTCTCCTTTAATTGATTACGTATTGAAAATAATTTCATGGCGGATTTTACCAGCATGAGTGCGAAGATGGCACTTAATGCGATGATGAGGAAGGAGAAGTATTTTTTAAAATTTAATCTCTTGCTGATCAGCAAGTCATTATCTATTTGCAGTTGTTGCACCTGATTTTGCAGATTCATCAATTCACTGCCATCATTTAATCGTCTCTCCTGAATACTTTGTTTTGCTACATCGATTGTTCTGACAAAGTTGCGTGCGGTGGCTCCTTCTTTAAAAGAAATATACTCGGAATACACCTTGTAGGCCTGACTGAAATGGTTGTTGGCAACATACTGTGACGCGATAATACGATAGGTTTCCAATAACATGGGGACTTGCTCAGCCGGTAGATCTTTTTCGATTACCCTTATACGAACCATCAAACGATCGAGTGTTTCAGGTTGTACATAAAGCGTTTTTGCTGATGCGTGAATTTCTTCCAGCTCGAAGGAAGTTTGTGCGTAGGATTTTATCGTTACAAGTGAACTAAGGAGGAAGCCAAGAAAAAAAGTAATTAGTCGAAGTTTCATAGCGTTCACAGGTAGAATTTAATGTATACATCAGTTCCGCTTTCGGCATCACTTTCTAATCGGAGCTCCCCTTTATGCGGTTCTTTAAGAAGCTGGAGACTGTCTGATAATCCGAGTCCGGCACCTTCTTCGAGAGGTCTCAATGAAAAAAACTCTTCCTGAACTTTTTCAAGTTGATCTTTTGGAATGCCGCTGCCGGTGTCGCGAATGCGTATTTGCAGGAAGCGGGGTAGAATCCGTGTACTCAGGACTACTTTTGGCTGATAGCCTTTTATTCCTTCATCATATTTTTTCTGAACAGCATAAAAAGCGTTACTGAGGATGTTCAACAGCAAAGCATTGACTGCTTCAGGTACAGCAGGAATCTTAGGAAGGTTTTTTTCGAGGTCCTTGGTAATAGATAGAATCTCGGCCGGGATACCCAGTGAAGCACCACGTGAAACAACTTCCAATACTGTTTCACATGCCTTGTTAATGTCAAGTGTTTCAGTCGTAGTTCCTGGTTCCTTCTCAAGCGATGCTAAAAATCGGGAAACTTCCAATTCTGTTGATGCCTGTGAATCCAAAAGCAGTGATGTTTGCAGAACCTCTTTCGCCTTTTCGGACTTTTCAGGACTTTGAGGTGGGTTGTTAGCTGTTTTTAACACCGATTGATGCAGGGTGGAAGCCAATGCAGAGATTTTTTCATTGTGGGCGAAAATGCTCTTGTTTGCACGTATTAGTTTGTTGCCCAGATCAGCTCTGTTTTGACTTGCGAGTAACTTGATGTTACTGTTGGTGAGAATGCTTGTTTGCTTCTTCAGATGGCGTTTCCGGATCTGTAAAAGTATAAGAAGGATAACAAACCAGGCAGCAAAGGCAATGCCTGCTTTACGGAGAAGGTTATTATATCGTCTAAGATTCGATGCCTTGGCATTGGTGAGCTCTTCAATAGCAAAGTGGTTCTTTGCTAATTCATCTTTACGACCCATGGTTGACCGCTTGTATTCCAACTCAAGCAGTGCGACCGAATCACTAAGTTCACTGGTGCTGAAAGAATCAAGCAACTGGTCGTAGTATTGAAGATGCTCCATCGCAAAGCGATTCAGGTTCTGACTCGACATTTTTTCGGCCTTGTCGTAAATCACATTCAATTCTGCACGTTGAGAAGGACTCAATATGACAGGGGTTTCAACATCCGCAAAGCCATGCAACCATCCGAGACAGAAAACGGATAAAAGAAAGAAATACTGAACCATTGATTTTTTGCTGAACATTGGCTTTATTAATCGGTGACCTAAAATACTGTCCTTGTGGTTATGATATGTGTAAAAGCGAATAAATTATCAACGAAGGAATGTGTATGGTTTCCTCAATGATTGATAATCTTCTGAGGGTGAATACTACCGGTTTAAAGACAGATCACAAGGTACGAAGTGCAATTTTAATGTGCTTGAATGAAAATTCAGGTACTATCCTGTCTTCATGCTGCCCACAGAATCATGTCTTGGGCAGGAATTTGCTGTGCTGAATAAAATATTTTTATCTTACAAAAGTTTCGCAATTTTTGTCAAATTGTGTTCTATCAGCTTATGCTTGACAGGAAGTTTTTAAGGAAAGCGGCTCTTATAACCGGAAGTGTTTTTCTCGGACTCTTTGCCCTATATTTTTTATTCAGGGGCTTTGTTTTCGACAAGGTCTTGGAAAGAATCGAAGAAAAATTATTGGTAGATTACCAGCTTAAGCTGACAATTGATGGAGTTGATTTCAGTGGAACATGCAAAATTAATTTCCAAGGGATTAAACTCGTCAAACACAACGAACCTGCCTTATTTGAAGCTGATTCAATGAGTATTGAACCGAGTTTATCTGCATTAATGACCGGGGAGTTGCGGATAAAATCTTTTTATCTGGCGCATGCAAAATTATTTCTCAACTGCAAAGATGGGCTTTGTAATTATCCTTCATTCTTGAAGAAGCAAACAAAGCAGGAAAAGAATTCTTCGCAATCAGAATTGAATTATTCTTCTTTTATGAACAGATTGCTTAGAAGAGCATTCAATTATGCTCCGCAGCAATCTTCTGTTTTTGATTTAGAGGTGGAATATCTCAGCGATTCGATACATGAACAAATAAGGATTCCCTTTTACGAAGCAGATAAGAATAAGCTTGCCGGAGTGGTGGAAGATGAAAACAGCCGATTTCAGTGGGCCTGGAACGGTTCTTTTTCCCAGCGCGATGAAAAGTTTGATATCACTGTCTTTCCGCTTTCAAGTTCTACGCAGCAACTTCCTGTAATAAAGTCCCTCTTTCAATTGGGATGCAGCTTCGATACGGTGCATCTTGCTTTGAATGATCTTCACTATGGAAATGGCAGGCTGGATTTATCCGGGCATTTTTCCACGGAGAATTTAAAAATCTACCATACACGCATTTCCGGGGATACTGTTCGATTGGTGCATGTTCTGTTTGATTCCCGGATTTCGGTCAATGCTCATTCCATGTCCCTTGACAGTTCCTCTTCATTGCAGTTGAATAGCATCCATGTCCAGCCTTACTTGAGTTTTAAAAATGAAAAATCGAAGGTGATTGATATGTCAATTCGCACGGCGCCACTTGAAGTGACTGATTTCTTTTATTCCCTACCCGAAGGAATGTTTGAAGAAGTGCGTGATGTGGAAGGCGATGGCACCCTGGAATATTCCCTTGACTTTCATTTCGATGCCGCCGAACCGGATAGTGTAATATTCAATTCCTCATTAAAAAAGTCGCGTTTTCATCTGACGAAATTTGGCGATGGAAAGCTTTTGAAAATGAATGCTCCCTTTATTCATTCGGTTTATGAGAACGATCGCCTGGTTCGTTCTTATGAAGTAGGGCCAGGGAACCCTTTTTATACTTCCCTGGATTCCATTTCTCCCTTGTTTCAGGCATCAGTGTTGACATCTGAAGATGGCAATTTCTATTTCCACAATGGATTCAATGAAGATGCCTTCCGTAAATCAATTGCCACAAATTTTAAAGCGGGGCGTTTTGAAAGGGGAGGGAGTACCATCAGTATGCAACTGGTAAAAAATGTTTTTCTGACTCGTAAGAAAACGATAGCCAGAAAAGCAGAAGAAGCTCTCATCGTATGGTTAATTGAATCAAACAGATTGGTCTCTAAACCAAGGATGTTTGAAGTGTATTTGAATATCATTGAACTTGGACCGGGTATCTACGGCATTGGTGAGGCCGCATATTTTTATTTTGCCAAAAAGCCATCAGAATTGGACCTGGCTGAAAGCATTTTCCTTGCGCATTTATTACCGCATCCCAAGTGGTATAGGTCCAGCTTTGATGAGCAGGGTCAGTTGAAGACGAATCTCACGGATTATTACAGGGTCATGTCAAATTTTATGCTGAAGAAAAACCTTATAAGCCAGGAGCAGTATGATAATTTGAAGCCCGAAGTTATTCTGAATGGTCCTGCAAGGGATTTAATTATCAGGCAGGATTCCACACTCAATATTTCCGGAGAAGGAGAAAATGATATGGGAGAATGACAAGTGTGGCTCTTTCAGGTCAAATGTTTTGTGGGCCAGCTTAAATTTGATGTGCGATTGACTCTTCTGCTTTCAGAAAAATAAATCTAAAGGGTAAAATAAATCTTCAGGCGGTAAGATTGAGCTGTTCAATTTTAGCTACCAATTTCTGGAATTCATTTTTTTCGCTGAAGCTGTTTTTCATCATTTGTAAAAAGCTTCCGGCTTGTCTTAAATAGAAACTGCGTACACGGTTGAATTCTTCCTCATTAGTGTCTCCGTTTTCAATTGCCATTTCCTTCAAATCATCGCCGATGTCGCAAAGAAATATCCTGCAACTTAACTCCAGCAAGGCATAGAAGAAAAGTACCTCCTTCATGTCAAAGGAAATGACCTCTCCGGTTTCAAATTGCCAGTTGTGTACCTCGAAATCTTCTAGTTGCACATCCTCGATCACATCCAGTCGCATTGCTTCACGAATGAGCTGGTAATGGGGGTGAATGAGAATAAATTTGCCTGCAGCAATGGAGATATTCACCAGTTGTTTGAATTCACGGGTGACCGGCACGCTTAACTTATCTCCGTATAGAATTAATGGTGACATAATTACTTTCCTATTACAAATATAAGCCTGAATTGGTTGCTATGCTTTCAAATATTATTTTTTTATTTTCAATTAATTTCTTACATTACTCTTTAACTTTGCCCTAAGATAAATCTAAGCAACAATCATGTTAGGATTAAAATTACCGACAGACCCCCGTTGGGTCAACATTGTAGAGAAGAATCTGCCTGAGATTCTTACAGATCATGCATACTGCGAGCAAAAAGCTGCGACCAATTCGATCAACCTTGTGGTGAATTACCCGGATATTCCGGAACTGGTGGATGCGATGCTGGAACTGGCCCGTGAAGAGTTGTCTCACTTCCAGATGGTACACGATAAAATCAAGGAAAGAAATCTTGTACTTGGCAGAGAACGGCGCGACGAGTATGTTTTCGAATTGAATACTTTTATTCGCAAAGGTCATTCGCGCGAGATTGTTCTGGCAGACCGATTGTTGTTTTCGGCCCTCGTAGAAGCCCGGAGTTGTGAACGGTTTAAATTGCTGTCTGAGAATATCAGTGATCCTGATTTACGTGAATTCTACAGGGAATTGATGATCAGCGAGGCCAATCATTACACTCTTTTCATTGCTCTTGCAAAAAAATATGCAAAAGGTGTTGACATCGATCGGCGTTGGCAGGAGTTTTTGGATTATGAAGCCACCATTATTAGCAAATTTGGCAAAAAGGAAACCATTCACGGCTAAGCGGAATCCTACTTTTTCGTATTTTTCTTATTCAGATGCCAATTTTTCCCATTCAGCAAAACTGATGGTTTAACGTTTGATCTCAGTTGTAGTTTTACACCTGCAATCATTACCAACACCACCAGCCATGATGAAAGCTTCCAAAAAACTGTTTATTCTTCTGGCCATTCTGCTCATTTCAGGTTTCACGCGAGCCGTGAATCATACGATTTTAGTAAGTGATTTTGAGTTTAATCCAAGTAATCTTCAGGTGCAGCTTGGAGATTCTGTAACCTGGGTATGGAACAATGGTTCACACACAACAACTTCGGATATGATTCCTGCCAATGCCGCGGGCTGGAATGTACCAGTCAATTCAGGTGCCCAAAGCTTCACATATAAAGTATCTGAATCCGGTACCTACAACTATCATTGTATTCCGCATCAATTCATGGGTATGAATGGCAGCTTTACTGCCGGTGGAACCAAAGGGATAAATACTTCTACCACCTTAAGAACGGGGTTTAGCTTATACAGAAATGCATCTGCATCTTCTATTTCACTGAAGTTTCACGAAAGCACATCAGAGGCCTCCTTATTTCGATTGATGGACCTTAGTGGCCGCACAGTCTTTAGTCATGCTGAAATACAAGTTGAAAAAGGAAAATCAATTACACTATATCCCGGTATGCTTCGTCAAGGCATTTACCTTGCCGAATTAAGTTCCGGAAACAGGAGAGATGTGAAAAGAATTGTTGTGGATTGAAAGGTTCTTCCGGAAACTGCGAAATTCCGTGTTGAACAAATTGGCAGTGGTCGGTAAAACGATCCACTGCCTTCTTTTTTATATTCCTCTTACTTAGTTTTCAGATTTTCTCCTTCATAAACCTGGATCAGATCCCTCCATGCTGCGGGTATTTCAATGGATTGATTTAACTCATAGTCAAAGGCAACAAGGATAGTACTGGCATCGGAGACCAACACTTCTTTCTCATTTTCGATTTTTATAATTTTATATTGCAAATCGAAACTCTTGCTTCCTAATCTGCTGCAGCGGGTATAAATAAATATTTGATCGCGCAAATGGATGGGTTCAATAAAATCCACGATAGTTTTTGCCAAGATGGTTCCAACTTTGGACCAGTCGTAATCATAGCCTACAATGTCGCGGAAATAAGCCATGCGGGCCTGTTCGAAGTAGGTGAGGTACTTCGCATTGTTTACATGGCCAAAGGCGTCAATATCGGAAAAGCGAATTTCGGTAGTAGATTTATGAGTGAACATGATGATAGCTAAAATTAAGTTTGAAAATTACAAAAAGCTTTTCTGCTATGATTTATTTCGCGTCGAGTCGCTCATAGACAGAATTGGCTGATAAATATTCAGGGACAATTTCTTTTATTTTTCTAACGATGGCTTCATTGTTTTGTGACTTAAACATTTCTGTGAGTGAAATAATTTTTTCTGAAATCTCACTATGATCATATTCCCTCACCCGTGCAATGAGGATTTTATCGTGGTGGGTGGGTAGTGTTGTTTCTTTGTCAGCCAATAATTCCTCATAGATCTTTTCGCCTGGTCGCAATCCTGTAAATATGATTTGAATGTCTTTGCCCAACGTAAGACCGCTGAGCATGATCATTTTTCTTGCGAGGTCAAGGATGCGTACACTTTTTCCCATATCGAAAATAAAAATTTCTCCGCCCTGACCCATAGCCCCGGCCTCAAGAACAAGCTGGCAGGCTTCCGGGATCGTCATAAAAAAACGGGTCACTTCAGGATGGGTGACGGTGATGGGGCCGCCTTCTTCAATTTGTTTTTTAAAACGTGGAATGACAGAGCCATTACTATCGAGAACGTTTCCAAATCTGGTGGTAACAAATTTTGTCTTAGAAATTGAATTCATCGACTGGCAATAGATTTCCGCGATCCGTTTGGTAGCTCCCATAATACTGGTAGGGTTCACTGCCTTATCTGTACTCACCATCACAAATTTTTCAACTGCGAATTCATGAGCAAGGTCTGCGAGAATCCGGGTGCCCTGTATATTGGTAAGTATGGCCTCTGAAGGGTTCTGCTCCATAATAGGAACATGCTTATAAGCAGCTGCGTGAAAAACTACCTGGGGATGAAAATAATCGAAAACCCTGCGCATTCTGTCACCCTGGCGAATGTCACCGATAACAGCTTCGATTTTCTTCCAACCATACTTCTCATTGATTTCCAGTTCAAGTTCATAAATTGCTGATTCCGCCTGATCCAGTACGATGAGCATTCCCGGTTCAAAGGGAATGATCTGCCTTACAATTTCGCTTCCAATGGAGCCGGCTCCTCCGGTGATAAGAATGGTTTTGCCCCTTAATTGCTTGCTTAAATTATCGTGGTGAAGTTGGATCGGCTCACGTTCAAGCAAGTCTTCAATTTTTATCTTCTTGATTTGTTTAAAGCTCAATTGCCCATTGATCCAGCTGTCGACAGGTGGAACATTCAGCACTTTTACATCATAACTCAGGCATCTTTCAATGATTTGTTGTTTTCGCTGCGGAGAAATGTTCTGGATGCTGATGATTAATTGCGCTACCGTATTTGAACGCAGCAGATCTTCCAGGTCACCGTCGGCATTATAGATATTTACTCCCTCCAGTGTTTTTCCTGTCTTGGATGGATCATCGTCAACAAAGGCAATGATTTTATACCGGGTACCAGCATCTCTGTCCAGAGCCCGCTTTGTAATTACACCTGATTCTCCGGCCCCATAAATGATTACCTTTTTTTTGTCACGTGAGGGATTTTTTAATTCCATATAAACACTTTTCACCAAGATGCGGAATGCTGTGAGCAGAAAAACCGTCGTAAAATAATCGATGATGACAATAGAATAGGGAACCAGGTAGAGTCCGATCAGTAAATAAGATACAATGTTGGCAAGCGCCATGGCAATGCTTCCGGCTGTAATAGTGTAAAAAACACGTAAGGCATCTTTGGTGCTGGTGTAACGGATGATTCCCTGATAGATGCGGGAATAAAAGAAACTAAGTATTCGGATTCCGATCACGGTGGGGATGGCAAAAATCCAACGATCTATTTCTATTTCAGGAATCCGGAAATTAAAACGTACGAGATAGGCCAATAAAAGTGAGCCCAGGCAGATGCTCAGGTCGATGGAAAAGACGATCCACCGAGGGGTGTTTTTCTCAAATAATTTAAATGCCATGCCTGGATTCCAAAGGATTTCAAAGATAGAACAAATTGATGAGTGCGAATCTTTGAGACTGCTCGGCCTGATTCTTTATATTTGTGCGGCGAATTCGGAAAAACAGATTTAAAGGTCTGAATATGAGAATATTGTTTATTGTTCCTTATCCACAAGGCGCGGCACCCAGCCAGCGTTTCAGGTTCGAACAATACCTTTCTATTCTTTCTGAATCAGGATACGCTTACGACATTTCTCCATTCCTTGACAGGAAAGCATGGAACATACTTTATTTACCCGGTTATTGGTGGCAGAAAATTACTGCCCTCTTCAGGGGTTATACCAGACGTATACTGGACCTTCTTCGTTTGAGGAAGTATGATGCGGTTTTCATCCATAGGGAAGCGGCTCCTTTTGGACCACCGCTTTTTGAATGGTTGATCACACGTGTATTTAAAAAATTGACAGTCTATGATTTTGATGATGCTATCTGGATTCCCAATGCATCTGAAAGTAACAGTACGCTCACGAAACTTTTTAAGTCCTTCTCTAATGTCAGAAAGATCTGTCGCTGGGCAACAAAAATTTCTGCGGGCAATCAGTATCTTCATGGACTATGCTGCCCAATTCAATGACAAGGTATTCTATAATCCTACCACCATCGATACTGACTTACACCATAATACAACGGCAGATCACAAGAATATAAAATTCATTTTTGGATGGACAGGTTCTCATTCAACGCATACAGTATCTGGATAATGCTTGTTCCGGTCTTTAAGGAACTGGAAAAGACTGAAGAATTTGAACTGCAGGTGATTTGTGACGTCGCACCAAAATTTAAGTTGAAATCGTGTAAGTATTTGCCTTGGAAGAAGGAAACTGAAATTGAGGATCTTTTGAATTTTAATGTTGGCCTGATGCCTTTGCCGGATGATATCTGGTCAAAGGGAAAATGTGGATTTAAGGCCTTGCAGTATATGGCGCTGGGTATTCCTGCGGTCGTTTCTGACGTAGGTGTAAATGCACAGATCGTTGATCATGGGATAAATGGATGTGTCTGTAAATCAATAGAAGACTGGGCTGTCTATCTTGGAAATTAATACATGAGCAGGGTTATCTTCAGAAGATTGTCTGCCCATACCCGAGAAAAAATCGTTAAAAATTATTCGGTTCAGTCAAATAAAAAAAATTTTTTAGCTCTTTTTGAAAATAAATAATTCCAAATGGCAGCAAATCACACTATATAATGTTTAATTTGCCTTCAGCACGGCGGAGATGAAGTCCGGAGGAGTTGAAAATATCAGGCAAAATATAATTTAACAGATTGAAAAAAGAAATGGAAATGACAGATACAAAGTTTAAAGCACGTTGCACTGAATGATATTCATGTTCAACTGGGGGCGAAGATGGTTCCTTTTGCAGGCTATCTAATGCCGGTTTCTTATGCAGGAATCAATGCTAGAACACGAAACAGTCAGGAATGGAGTTGGGGTATTTGATGTATCACACATGGGTGAGTTTATTTTAAAGGGTGAACATGCTCTGGAACTTATTCAACGACTCACCAGTAATGATGCCTCTAAACTTGGTCGACGGAAAAATTCAGTATTCATGTATTCCCAATGAGAATGGAGGTATTGTAGATGATCTTACTTGTGTACCGTATTGACGAAAAAACATATATGCTGGTAGTTAATGCCAGCAATATTGAAAAAGACTGGAATTGGTTTCAGAACAAAAACACAAATGATGTAGAAATGCATAATATTTCTGATAAGACTTCATTGCTTGCAGTGCAAGGCCATAAAGCGGCAGAAGCACTTGCCAGTCATTGACAGACATTGATCTGAAAGGAATGGAGTATTATACTTTTTCCAAAGGTAAGTTTGCTGGTGTAGACAATGTGCTTATTTCTGCTACGGGCTATACTGGTGCCGGAGGATTTGAAATTTATTTTGAGAATGCTTCAGCCATTCAAATCTGGAAAAAAATATTTGAAGCAGGAAAGCCTTTAGGTATTCAACCGATTGGTCTTGGTGCTAGGGATACGTTACGTTTGGAAATGGGTTTTTGTCTTTATGGAAATGATATCGATGACAGCACTTCTCCACTGGAAGCCGGTTTAGGTTGGATCACAAAATTCACAAAAGACTTTACAAATTCAGCAGCATTAAAAGCCCAGAAAGAAAAAGGAGTCAGTCGTAAACTTGTTGGCTTGGACATGCTGGAACGGGGAATACCACGTCATGATTATAGTATTCAAAGCAAGACAGGAGAAGAAATTGGAAAAGTCACTTCAGGAACTCAAAGTCCTACGTTGCAAAAAGCCAATTGCCATGGGATATGTGGCTACGGAATATCGCAACCGAAGGGACTGAAGTCCATGTTATCATCCGGGACAAACCGGTGAAAGCAAAAGCTTGTTAAGCTACCTTTTGTGAAAAAAGTGCCTAATCTTGTAGATTTCATTCTGGAAAATAAATGAAGCATGATGTAATCGGGAGTCAACACAAGAATTCTTTTATCATAAACCTCATGGAAGAACCACAAAGTATAAAAATTGACGCCTGTTTTTCACCGCACTTGTATCCGGTATACAAGGATAGGAAAGCATCGTGGTTATCATTGATATTCTTCGTGCAACTTCTGCTATTTGTACTGCCTTTGAGCATGGTGTTGAGAAAGTTATTCCGGTAGCCACAATCGCTGAAGCAAATGAATACAAGGCAAAAGGTTTTAAAGTCGGGGCAGAACGTGACGGCATCATGGTGGAAGGTTTTGATTTTGGAAATTCTCCATTCAGTTATATGGGCGATCAGGTAAAAGATCAAACGATTGTCATTACTACAACAAATGGTACACAGGCAATTGAAGCAGCGAAAGATGCCTATAAAGTGTGTGATCGGATCATTTATTAATATTACTGCTTTGTGCGATTGGCTGATTGACGAAAAAAGACCTGTCTTGCTCTTGTGCAGTGGTTGGAAGAACAAATTCAATCTGGAAGATGCATTATTTGCCGGTGCTGTAACTGAAGCGCTCACCGAAAAATCTGAACAGTTTAAATGTGGTGATGCCTGCCTTGCCTTGAAATATCTTTATCAGATGGCTAAGCAGGATCCGGTAAATTTTTGAAACATTCTTCGCACAAAGAGCGCCTTGCCAAACTGAATCTAAAGAAGGACATCAAGTATTGCCTGACTCCGGATTTAACGCAAATCATTCCTGTTCTCGAAAAGGTGCATTGGTCGAGTTGTGCAGCTGTTCTGCGGAAACGCTTGCTGGTAGTCTTCTTTCTGATAATTTTCTTCTGCATTGCCAAACAAGTTCTCCGCATTGATGCGGTTGTGATATGTATATCCTGTGTTGCACATTGCGGCATGCAAATATTTCAACGAAGGTGCTTCTCCTTAAAATTATTTTTCAAAATTATTTCCGTACTATTTTTGGTGCATTATTCCCGAAACCTGCACTTGCATGGGGTTTCTGGGCACATAAGAAAATTAATTATCATGGCATGTTTTTCATTGCCACCGGAATTGTTTGGTTTTTATAAAAACCATATTGTTTATCTCAGCAGAGCATGCCGTAGATCCGGATAAGCGAAGACATTCGGATAAGGCGGAACCTCCACGCCATTACATAGATTTGGATCATTATGGCGAACATTCCTGGGATTCATTACCGCATTTCTGGAAGGATGCAGTGGAAAAATTAACAGAAGATACATTGCAGTCTTATGGTATTGTTCCATGGTATATACCCAAGGTATATTATCGCTTGACTAAATGCTTTTAAAGAAAAAGACGAGAAGAAAATTCTATATTATTCTGCAAACCTCGGACATTATATAGGCGATGCTTGTGTGCCTCTGCATTGTACCGAAAATTATAACGGTCAGCTGACGAACCAATATGGGATACATGGCTTTTGGGAGTCAAGGTTACCGGAACTCTTCGGTGATAACTATGATTTTATTTGTGGACGAGTAGAGTACATTCCCAAAGTTCAGGAATTCTGCTGGAATTTGATTCGTGGCAGCAGTGTTGCGCTTGATTCCGTTTTAAATTTTGAAAGAGAACTGAATAATAGTTTTTCTCCGGATTTAAAATATGCTTATGAATCAAGAGGAACACTTACGATGAAAGTATACAGCAGGGATTATTCCGCCGCTTTTCATAAAATGTTGGATGGACAAGTAGAGCGAAGAATGCGAACGGCTATCTATGCTGTTGCTTCTATGTGGTACACAGCATGGGTAAATGCAGGAAGTCCGGATTTAAAAGGTATGGGAATCATGACCGAGGATTTTGTTCCTCAGGATTCAGTTCCGGCGGATTCAATACTCGTGAATCCAAGGCTCTGTGATGAGTAGAAACTTATTTGATGGATAAGATCTCGGCAGCTGTTTCTTTCCTGTGAAATTTATCTCTGATAATCGTTTGCGTCCGATCCGGACCAACAGAAACGATGCTTATTGGAACTTCCAGTTCCTTCTCGAGATAGGAGATATAGTTTTTGAAATTTTCACGGAAAATATTTTTCAGCACGTACATCAGTGAGCTCTTCCTGCCAGCCTTTGATTTCTTTAAAAACAGGTTTTATTTCCTGATAAACAATATCGTAAGGGAAGTAGTCAAAAATTTTCCCTCCAATATCATAGGCAGTACACACTTTGATAGACTCAAAACCGCATAATACATCCGCTTTAGTCATGATCAGATCTGTAACTCCATTTATCATGATGGTATATTTCAAAGCAGGAATATCCAGCCAACCGCAACGCCGTGGCCGCCGGTCGTAGCACCAAATTCATGGCCGGCTTTCCTGATTCTCTTCTCCTGTTTCATCCAGCAATTCAGTAGGGAAAGGGCCGCTTCCAACGCGAGTACAGTAGGCTTTAAAAATTCCAAATACTTTTCCGATATGTCTCGGTGCAACACCTAGTCCCGTGCAGGCACCGGCAGTAATGGTATTTGAAGAAGTAACAGAATGGATAGGAGCCAAAGTCAATGTCTAGCAAGGATCCCTGTGCACCTTCAGCAAGTATCTTCTTATTCTCCCGGATTTGTTTGTTCAGCAGATGCTCACTGTCAACAAAATTTAATTTTTGCATGGCTCAGAAATCGCCTCAAAGAAGATAGCTTCATCAGCTTCGACCTTGATGCTCGATAATTCATTTGTGTCAATAAATCGAGATGTTTATCTCGTAGGCGATGTATAACGATCTTTAAAATCGGATGCTTCAATATCACCAACACGTAAACCGTTGCTGACCGGTTTTGTCCATGTATGTCGGACCAATGCCTCTCAGAGTTGAACCAATTTTTTCTTTTCCTTTACTGGCCTCAGAAGCTGCATCCAGACAGCCGATGCGTAGGAATGATTAAATGTGCTTTTCGTGAAATGAACAAATGCTTGTTGACATCAACCTTCAAATCAATCCAATGCGTTGATTTCTTTTCTGAAGAGTGATCGGATCAATCACGACACCATTGCCGACGATGTTGATAATGTCTTTCCTGAAAATTCCGGAAGGAATAGTATGCAGTACGTGTTTGATTCCTTCAAATTCCAGGGTATGACCGGCATTCGGACCACCCTGAAAACGGGCAACAACCTTGATACTCCGGTGTTAGCACATCAACAATTTTACCTTTTCCTTCATCGCCCCATTGGAGGCCAAGTAGTACGTCAACGGACATGTGAAAATCTAATTGTTAAAGATGAATGTTAATTTAGGAATTTTATTTAGCTGACGAATAAATTCTTGCTCAATCTTTGATTAGTCAGGAAATCACATGCGAATCAAAACAATACAGAATGCACATAACCTGAATATGTTAAGCCTGTAATGAAACCCGCAAAATTAGTTTTGAAATTGTTGAACTGCAGCAGGAAGATCTTCGGTAATTGTAAATACTGTGTTCAATTTTGTGATGATCAACAGTTCTTTGATCTTATCACTGACACTACAGATCGTTGTATCACCGCCGTTTTTACGGCTCTTGGTTAGAATGTTGACAAGAACATTCAATCCATTGCTGTTCAGGTATCGGAAATTCTCCATGGAAATCACAAAACTGGTAATTCCACCATTTGATCAAGTTCTTGAATTTCATCCAGTAGTGGGAGTAGCCTGATTTTTATCAATCAGATTGCCGCTCATTTCTACAATGGCATAAGTGCCTTTATTGCTGATTTTGTATGTAAAGTCCATGGATGACGAAGATAAAGGAATTAATTGATTGGTTTAAAATGACATCTAAATCGAGTTTTAAACAAGATTAGCTTTTTCGGTGACTTGCAAGAGCCTTTTTCGGCCAATTCTCTACACTTTCCGAAGAGATGAGAGACTATGGTGAGTGATGTCAAATTTAAGAATATCTCCCATCATGCTCTGTATCTGCTGAATTCTGGGGTCACAGAATTCCAACACATGTTCGCAATCTTCGCAGATGAGATGATCGTGTTGCTTATAAGCAAAGGACTTTTCAAAACGAGCAATGTTTTTTCCGAATTGATGTTTGGTGACCAGATTGCATTCCAGCAAAAGTTCAATGGTATTGTAAATCGTGGCCCGACTTACTCGATGTCCCTTTTTCTTCATGTGAACAAACAGAAAGTCGACATCGAAATGCTCATCCATTGAATAAATTTCTTCAAGAATGGCAAATCGCTCTCAGCCGTCTTACGCTGACCATGCTCTTCAAGATAATCCGTGAAGACCTTTCTTTACCTCTGATTTAATTGTTGTCGTTGGCATTTTATTTTTAATTCAATTCAGAACTTCTCCCACCATCAATACGACTCACCGTAAGTATTCCATGTATTTCTTTCAACTTTTTTGATGAATTTATCGAGGTGGTGTGTGTCGTGTACAAAGAGCATGATGGTTCCTTCAAAGATTCCATCAGTTGATTCAATACTGATGCTTCGCATATTTACCTTTAGTTCACTGGAAATTACTTTCGAGATTTTACTTGACGACACCGACTTCATCAATACCTGTCATTCTGACACCTGCAAGGAAAGCGATTTGTTGTTGGTTCGGTCCATTTGGCTTTTACGATTCGGTATGCATAGTTAGACATCAACTGAATCGCATTCGGACAATTTACTCGGTGAATTTTAATTCCTTCATTGATCGTAATGAATCCAAAAACGTCATCTCCCGGGAATTGGATTGCAACAAGGAGAAAGTTTATAATCAATCTTCTCCATATTTTCTCCAATGACGAGCATGTCGCTGGAACCGCGAACATTCTTTACGATCTGTTCGAGCGAATGATGTTCGATTCGTTGCGGAGTTTTGATTTTAATAGCTCCTTTATCCTGGACAAAATCTCTCAGATCCTGAATGTCAATCACTCCTTTGGCAATACGATAATATAGTTCCAGATGTTGGGAATTTTATAATAGGCCAGTAGTTCATTGATGTTGTCGTGGTTGAAATGGATTTTCAGATGTTTGAATTTTCGTTCAAGAATTTCTTTTCCATCTTCAGCCACACTTTTTCTTCTCTTCCTTCAAGTGCTCCTTTGATCTTCGATTTGGCTTTTGCTGTTACTACATAATTCAAGCCAGTCTTCCTTCGGAGTCTGCTTGTTGGACGTAAGAATTTCAACCTGATCTCCGCTTCGTAATTTGTGAGAAAGGGGAACCAGTTTATGATTCACTTTTGCACCAATACATTTACTTCCAAGGTCGGTATGAATTTCAAATGCAAAATCCAGTGCCGTTGCCTGCGAGGGAAGGGATTTCATGTCACCGGTTGGAGTGAAGACAAAAATTTCATCCGAAAAAAGATTTAGTTTGAAGTCATCAATAAAATCAAGTGCATTGGTTTCCGGACTCTCCAGCAACTCGCGGATCTTTTGTATCCATTCATCAAGTGCCGTTTCTGCAGCTGATTCTTTATACTTCCAATGCGCAGCATATCCTTTTTCTGCAATCTCATCCATACGACGGGAACGGATCTGGACTTCGACCCAGCGCCCACCCGGTCCCATTACCGTAGTATGCAAGGGATTCATAACCAGTTGCTTTCGGAGTAGAAATCCAGTCACGAAGACGATCAGGGTTCGGGTGATAGAAATCCGTAATGATGGAATAAGCTTTCCAACACATGGCTTTCTCGATATCTTCCGGAGCATCAATAATGATTCGGATTGCAAAAAGATCATAGATCTCATCGAAAGCTAACACCTTGCCGCTTCATTTTGCTCCAGATGGAATGAATCGATTTTGAACGGCCTTTTATTTCGTATTGAAATCCTTGTTTGTTGAGCTCATCTTTAATTGGAACAGTAAATTCATTGATGAATCGATTTCGTCTCCCGCTTTGTCTGAGTGAAGCGATCCGAGATCTCCTGATAAATTTCCGGCTCAGTATATTTCATAGCCAAGATCTTCCAAGTTCGGTCTTGAAAGCATACAAGCCCAAACGGTGCGCCAGACGGGGCATAGAGATAAGCAGTTTCGGATGCAATCTTCAACTGCTTTTCACGCTGCATGGAATCTAAGGTCCGCATATTATGCAGGCGATCAGCAAGCTTGATAAGAATAACACGGATATCATCTGATAATGTGAGCAACATCTTCCGGAAATTCTCTGCTTGAAGTGAGGTTCCTTTATCGAATACTCCGGAAATTTTTGTCAGCCCGTCAACAATTGTTGCCGCTTTTTCACCAAAAGAACTCCTGATGTCCTCCAGGGTCATGTAGGTGTCTTCGACGGTATCATGTAAGAGGGCACATACGATGGCAAGAGGACCCAGTCCAATTTCTTCGGCACAGATAAGGGCAACAGCGAGGGGATGCAGAATATAGGGTTCACCGGTTTTTCGGCGCATGTCCTTGTGCGCTTCCAGTGCCATATCAAATGCAAGGCGAATCATGTTTCTTGTCACCCTTGCCCAGAGATGGTTTCAAGTGCACGCAACAAGGCACGATAAGCTTTAAGGATCTGATCCTTTTCAGCTTTCGTTGATTACACCTGGAATGATTTCTGACATA
This sequence comes from uncultured Bacteroidota bacterium, assembly GCA_963775555.1. Classification (GTDB taxonomy): domain Bacteria; phylum Bacteroidota; class Bacteroidia; order AKYH767-A; family 2013-40CM-41-45; genus QQVM01. The sequence continues at coordinate 962,973 of CAVZJJ010000004.1, forward strand.
TTCTATATAATCTACTCGGCAAAAAAATATTCGGTGTGAAATTTATAATTTGAATTAATAATTGTGATCTGAACAGATTCAGGATCAGGCTGGCTGTGACATCTTTCTTCAAAGCAAGTATACTGAAATCTGATTTTCTCCTTACAATGGTATTTTTCAAGATGACCCAAATGATCAATTTCCATCTCCACAACATCACCTTCTTTTAACCATTGAGCTTTATATGAAGGATCGTTAAGCAGTCCTGTACCGTTCAGTTCCAGAAAACATCCTGTTCCTACTGTGCCCGAACCGATGACATCACCGGGAAAAATATCCACACCATAGGCACAACGTTCGATGATCTCGGCAAAAGTCCAGTCCATATCTTTCAAATTGCCTGAGCTCACCTGTTTCCCGTTTACACGGCATTTCATGTTTAGATCATAGGCAGTTTCCGGTATGTCCGGGTTTCGCAGCCACTTTGTATGGTTCCAGTTCATCCGGTGTAACCAGCCAGGGACCTATCACCGTGGAAAAATCTTTCCCTTTCGCCGGACCAAGATTCAATACCATTTCTTCCATCTGCAGAGTGCGCGCACTCATGTCATTCATGATCATATATCCTGCAATGTATTGATCGGCATCTTCGGCTTTAATATTTCTGCCTTTTTTTCCGATGACAATACTTACTTCCAAGTTCGAAATCAAGTTTATGGAAATGATCAGGCATACAAAGGATATCACCCGGACCTTGAATGGCATTATGATTGGTAAAATAAAAAATCGGGTATTGATCGAATTCAGGAATCATATCCACTTTGCGATTTCTTCTGTGCGGCAGCTACATGTTGACGGAAAGCATAGCCATCACGGCAACTTCGGGGATGGGGAACGGGAGCCAACAGACTCTGCTTCATTAATCTTGGCAGCTATGACTGCGGGATTCCCCTTTCTGATGGCATTTTCAATCTCACGGGCAATCTTCATAAATGCTTTTCCTCCCTGGAGGAATTCAAGCATCAATTGAGGAAGCTCAGGAAAAGACAGGGCCTTTGAGTTTTCGCTTAATGAATAGATCTGCCCATCAACAAATAAACCTGTGAATTCTTTGTTTTCTGCACTATAACTGACGAGTTTCATTTCATACTGTTTTGGGATTACAAAAATACGAAAAGGGCTCAAAGATGCAGGTATTCCTGAAAAAACCGTAATAAGATACCTCTCAATGAGATCACCCCGTCCTATACTTAGGATGGGGTGTATAAGCCTAAAACCTGCATTAGATGGCTTTGTCCGGAATTAGGAATAAATTTTAGGCTTAGTGATGCGATAGCCGAAAGGATTGATTTTCCGGCATACTGCGCAATAGATTTATTCTGTTGAATAGTTAGGGATCAATTGACCCGGATGATTTTAAAATTATCGTCTAGACTTGCTAATGGGTTCAAAGTGCCCCGCAAAGTGATTGTAGTGCCCTTCACATTGCTTAAATTCAATAAGACCTGCATGATAGCATGAAAAATAAAACAAAAAAAAGGGGCCCAACCACAGACCCCTTTTTAACTAACCAAGAAACTAACTAACCATGAAAACTATCTTTAATAAAGTACAATTTTTTGTTGAAGGATTTCCTTTCCATCACTGGCACGTATAAAGTACATGGCTCCGGATTGTATAAAGGATTCATCAATATGCAATGACATATTTCCATTTTCTTCCCTGTGTTGCCGTGGATGGAATAGTTTTTCCCTGAATATCCTGAACGGTAACTTCGTAATATTTCATTTGGTCATTGCCATAACTCAACTGAACATTGGAGGCTGGAGATGGGTTCGGGTAGACTGTAAATTCCTTTCTTGCAATGTTTGCCACTGCTACGGTAGGCAGGTACTCACTGTTGCCGTCATAATTAGTCTGCTTGAGTCGGTAGTAGGACATACCACGCAAAGGTTCATAATCAGTAAATGAATAAGAGTGCCTCATTGTTGAATTTCCAAAACCATCAACCTGTCCAATTGAAGCAAAAGAAATGTTATCCGCAGAGCGTTCGAGGGTGAAATAGTCGTTGTTGATTTCTGTTTCAGTGGCCCAGTTCAGGTCAACATGCTGTTATTTAATTTAGCCGTGAAACTGGTCAGTTTTACAGGCAATGGATTTCCTCCTCCTGGAGGGTTTGCCAATGCAAAGAAGGTGTTGAACTTGTTGAACACATTCGAAGTAATGTTTCCTGTCCAGGCAGCAGTGGCGACTCCACCCGTGTTTTGCCAGAGAGATACTGCATCATCCTGGGCTACAATTAATGTATTCTTATCGGCTACTCCATCATCGGAATCATAATACATCTGTATTTGTCCGGTGCTGAAATTATTTACAAACTGACGGGTAAATCTCAGATAACGCACATTGGAGACATTGGCGATTGTTGGAGGAAATCCAAATGGCAATCCGGATGCAGCTGAATTAAATACTTCACCACGGTATGTAACCGATGTTGAATTCAAGATGGCGGATTGTAATTACGGCAGGACGGTAGGAACCCGCTTTTCCAATTGGATAAGTTTTGCTCACTGTTGCAGAAGTTGCTATGGTATGAACCATCGGACCGTCAACATAAGTAGAAGTCGATCCCAGGTTTGCATTAGCAGTACTGTAGCATGTTAACACGTTCGTATTGGTGGTAATCAATCTTCCATTCACCATGCTGAGATAATTACTGACATTGGCTGCACGGTTCAACGTAATATTATTGGAATTATTAATGGCCAGATTATAAAAAGTGGTAACCACGCTTCCTCCAATGGCTTGAGCGCCGGAAGGATTAAAGGTAACCGTACTGTTTCGGGAAGTGAATGTACCATTATTGAAGAGAGCATCCACACCGTTGGCGGTGCTGGTAAGAGTCATCGTTTTGCTATCTCCAAAAGTTCCTCCAATGGAACGGATGTCAAAGATTTTGTTTACGTCTATATACAAGCTTCTTAATCTGAAACTGGCTGTTGATCCGTAGGAAGTTTTTAAGCTAACTACCCTCGTGGAATTTCCGGTTATCATGAAGTTAGGTTGTACAACATTCGTATAAGGACGGAAGTTGAAAATCTTTCCTGAAGCAGTATTATTGTTACCAAATTGAACAGTACCTCCTGTAGAGATCACCGTACCAAAAGCTCCACATATTGAGAAGTCGAATGTCATCGGTCCGTTAGTGTTCGGTTTCTCAAGAACTATGGTACCACCTGTCATTGTAAAATTACTACCAGGACGGTCGTTTATATAAAATACCTGGCGGTTGGTACCGCTTGACCCACTGTTGAGACTGATTGTACCACCGGTCATATTGAAACGGAAAGGTTCGGAACCCGATGTAGTTCCATGTGTGATTCCCCCATAAACAAGGAGCGTACCACTGCTAACATCAAGATACGGAATTCCACCGCCACTTTGGTCTGAGCGCAATCCCTGAAATCCTCCTGTAGTTCCAATCCTCACAACTCCTCCGTTCACGTACAGTGCACCTTGCAAGATCACTTCAGTTGGCAACTGCGGAGAACCACATCGTACCTAATGGTACTTTAAAAACCATGTTCGGACCGATGGTGAAATTTCCAGCGGCGGGATTGATGGCATAAGTACCTGTGTTACTATGGATATAAGTACCTGCAGTTCCAATGAAATTTTTGGTCCTTGTTTCAAAGCCATTTGACTGCACAATCATTTGCGCAGTAACAGTACTCTTATTCAAATTTACCAGGTTGAGATCCCATGTCCCAATACCGGAGATAATTGAATTACCGGCACTGTATACAGTAAGGTTTACTGCCTGTGCAGAGTTGCGATAGAAATCAACCAAACCGAAGTTGGTAAAATTCCCGCCTACAAAGCAAGCATGTGCCCGGTTAACCGCTGAGTTGTACCAGAATTTAGCACCTGTGTTAATAGTGATGTTTCCACTTGCGTTTAAAGTGTAATTGGCTACAGACGAATATTCCAGCGTACCGGATATACCCTGACCAATATTCAAGGTTGCACAACTCACATTATTATCAATGTAAATCGTGAAGCCATCACCAATATTAGCTACATCACCTACTTTCGGGAAAGTTCCTGTATTTGTAGCATTACCATATCCGACTGTCGACCAGGTGGTATTGTTAGTCCAGTTACCTCCGTTGGTTCGTGAATAATAAGTTGCCCCAAACGAAGTAGTGTAGATACTAAGTAAGAGCAAAATAATGGTAGCCGCTTTTCCCTTTTTGGACCTTGAGTTGGCCTTTTTACGGATAGTTTTACCTGTAGTACGTAGTTGCGACAGCAGGGCAGAAAATTCTATAAGTACCTGCATTCTCGACTTTTTCATATGTGGGTTATTAGTACGGTTGATTCGAATGAATTATCTTTTAATATCTTTTGACAAATTAATCGTATTGAGACCAATGAAGTTGGCAACATCCGGTATGTGACTTGCAACTGTAAGAAACAAGATGCATTAATGAATAATTTCATCAATATGCCTCACAGAGGTAATTTTCGGCAGCTTTTGGAGATTTTGAGTGAAGAGCATGATGCCATTCGTGAGAAAATGAACCATATAGTTGGCCTTTCTTTCATTTCTTACATTTTCCCCATTCCGCTTTAAACCAGAATTGACTAATTTCGCAGCATCAATCCTTGAACTTATGCCACAATACCATTCCTTAGGTCAGTTTCCCGCAAAAAGACATGTTCAGTTCCGGAAAATGGACGGTACATTATATAGTGAAGAACTGGTTTCAACACATGGATTTGATAATGTGTATTCACTGATCTACCATTGCCATCCACCAACAATGATTCTGGATGCCGCTGAAGGTTATGATGTGGCTCCTGAGGTTGCTGTGCGCCATTCACTCCGGCATGAAAGTTTCGAAGGATTTGAAATTAAGCCGGAAGACGATTTTTTAAAAAGCAGAAAAGCAGTATTAGTAAATAATGATCTTCATATCACTCTGGCTGCTCCCCGCAAGTCGATGAAGGATTATTTTTATAAAAATGCGGATGCCGATGAAGTCATCTTTATTCATGAAGGAGAGGGCGTGCTACATACGATATATGGTTCACTCACTTTTGGATATGGAGATTATGTGTTGATTCCTCGCGGTACTATTTATCAGATAGAATTTACATCAACTGCAAACCGGCTGCTGTTTGTTGAATCATTCAGCGCTGTGGAAACTCCTAAGCGATATCGCAATGCCTACGGACAGCTGGAGGAACATTCACCTTTCTGCGAAAGGGATATCCGCAAACCGCAAAACCTGAAAACTTTTGATGAAAAGGGTGAATTTAAAATAATGATAAAGAAAGAGGGCAGAATGTATCCATATATATATGCCACTCATCCCTTTGATGCAATTGGCTGGGATGGTAATTTATATCCATGGGCTTTATCTATTCATGATTTTGAACCCATCACAGGACGTGTACACCTGCCGCCTCCGATTCACCAGACATTTGAAGCGCATAATTACGTAATCTGTTCATTTGTTCCGCGATTGTATGATTATCATCCACAGGCAATACCGGTACCCTATAATCACAGCAATGTTGATTCCGATGAAGTACTCTATTATGTGGATGGTGATTTTATGAGCCGGAAATCAGTGAGCCGTGGCATGATTACTTTACATCCGGCCGGTATCCCACACGGACCGCATCCCGGTACGGTTGAAAAAGGCATCGGAATGAAGGAGACTAAGGAGTTAGCGGTGATGATCGATACTTTCAAACCCTTGTGGATCACAAAAGAAGGGCTCTCTATTATGAAAGGAGATTATTATAAGAGTTGGGTAGAGTGATAATTGATAATTGATAATGGATAGTTGATAATGAATAGTTGATAATCCCAAACTATGTAATAGAAAAAAATCTATTTCATAGCGACTAAGAAAATCAGCCCTTTTGACTTTCACTTCGCTCACCCAAAAGGTGATTTTCTAAGTCGGGATAAACCCATCTAATGCAATTAGTTCGACTTCCCGAGAAAATCCGGACAAGCTATACTTCGCCTTCTAATGCATAAGATGGGATAATTGACTTGCGAATTCTAATGCTTGTCAGCTGCCTTGGAATCTTTTGGAATGATTCCGGAAATTTCAGGCGAAATTCAGATAGATTTATTCGTCTCTATGAAATGAAAGGACTAGAGCGAATAATTGATGCAAGGAATGGGAGCAATCTCTCTTATTGAAGATGTGTTGATACACAACTAGTATAAAGGAAACCTCTCCATCATGGTATTAACCTTTTTTCGGATGGCTTTTAGCTCCGTATCATTATCATGATTCATCAATACTTTATCAACTAGCTCTACAATTTTAACGGCGTCTCTTTCACGGATTCCTCGTGTAGTCATTGCCGGGGTTCCAATTCGAATTCCGGAAGTTATAAAGGGTGATTTATCATCAAAAGGTACCATGTTTTTATTCACCGTGATATCGGCTTTTACGAGTGTGTTTTCCGCAAGCTTACCCGTAAGATTTTTTGAACGGAGGTCAATGAGCATGCCGTGATTATCGGTTCCTCCGCTGATCACATGGTAACCGAGATCCATAAATGCTTTTGCCATCGTTTGGGCATTCTTTACAACCTGAACACAGTATTCAAGGTATTCATCACTGAGGGCTTCCCTGAATGCAACGGCCTTCGCGGCAATTACATGTTCAAGCGGGCCGCCTTGTGTTCCCGGAAATACGCCGCTGTCAAGAATCGCACTCATCATGCGAATCTCTCCCTTGGGGGTTTTTAATCCCCATGGATTTTCAAAATCTTTTCCCATCATGATCATTCCTCCACGCGGACCACGAAGTGTCTTATGTGTAGTGGTCGTTACTACATGGCAAAAGGGCAGAGGGTCACTTAATAATCCACGTGCAATGAGTCCGGCTGGGTGAGAAATGTCTGCCATCAGGAATGCGCCAATTTTATCAGCGATCTTTCGCATGCGTGGATAATCCCAGTCCCTGGAATAGGAGGAGGCCCCTGCAATGATGAGTTTCGGTTTTTCTTTGAGTGCCATTACTTCCATGGCATCATAATCAACGCGCCCTGTTTTTTCTTTGACACCATAAAAAACAGGTCGGTATAATTTGCCGCTGAAATTCACCGGTGAACCATGTGTAAGGTGACCTCCGTGCGATAAATCAAATCCAAGTATAGTTTCACCGGGTTGCAGGAGTGCGAGCATTGCAGCGGCATTTGCCTGTGAGCCGGAATGTGGCTGCACGTTTACCCATTCAGCATTGAAAAGAGTTTTAGCCCGGTCAATGGCCAGTTGCTCCACCTGATCCACGATTTCACATCCACCATAATAGCGCTTGGCAGGCAGTCCTTCTGCATATTTATTAGTCAGACAAGATCCCGTTGCCTGCATAACTTGTTTACTCACAAAATTTTCCGAAGCAATAAGTTCGATACCATGTTGCTGGCGTTTCTTTTCCTGATTTATAAGTTTGAATAATTCTGTATCTCTTTCCATAATTAGTAAATGTGTATGCTTGGTTTTTAGGTGATCTACTTTATAGCTATTTGTGTTCAGAACTTACGTTCAACGTTGAACGTTCAACGTTGCTTCGTTCTAGCGTTTCCGCGTTCTCCCCACGCTTCATCCAAAATCAATTTCAGTGCTGTCTCCCAAATTGAGTGACTGGCTAAGGCCGTGCAAGCCGGCATCGCTTCCAATAACAGAATGGTGCAGTACTGCATTTTCTATGGAGGAGTAGGAGCCGATAATGGCATCCTTCAGGATTGAGTAATTAATAGAAGTGTGGTCGCCAATGGATACATTAGGTCCGATAATGCTATTGCTGATTTTACAATGATCAGCAATAATTACCGGAGGAATGATGATGGTATTCTCAAAATTATGTCGTGGCGGCGTTACACCGGCTTTTTTCAGGAGAACAGCATTTGTTTCCAGCAGACTGTCTTTGTTCCCGCAATCATACCAATTCTCAACGGGAAAAGTCCTGATCATGGCTCCTTTCTCGATCATTCGCATGATACCATCCGTAAGATGAAACTCACCATAGGTGCGATGATTTTGTTCTACGATCTCCCCAATGGCCTCCATAAGTTTTTTCCCTTCCCGGATTTTGTACAATCCAACAAGTGCGAGATTTGATTTAGGTATCGGAGGTTTTTCAACAAGGTTCCTGATGAATCCATTTTCATCGAGTTCTGCTACACCAAAATTTCTGGGATCGTCTACCTTTTTCACACCAAGCATCGAATCCGGCTGGTGAATGATGTCACGCAACTGAACATCGAAAATTGTGTCTCCCAATGCGATGATTACTTCATCCTTCTCATCAATGAGATGGCGAGTCAGCCACACAGCATGCCCTGTTCCTTCCCGTGGTTCCTGGAGAATAAAACGGGTCTCTATACCGGGATAATGTGATTTGATATAGTCTTCTACTTTATTTCCCAGGTAGCCAATAATAAAAATGAAGTCACGGATACCTGCTTCAATCAGGTTGTCTACGATATGAGACAGGATAGGCTTACCGGCAACGGGAACAAGTGCCTTCGGTTGCGTATGCGTATGTGGTCGCAGTTTACTGCCGATTCCGGCCACCGGGATAATTACTTTCATGGGAGATCTGGGTAAATTAGGTGTGGCTTTCTACATTACGAGGTGGTAAAAGTATTACTTTTGGCGATGCTGCGTATCAGGCTTTTTGATTGAAATGAACAGATTCATGAACGAAAATCGGATCAAATCCCTTTTTAATATCAAATACCCTATCATTCAGGCTGGTATGATTTGGTGCAGTGGTTGGGAGCTTGCTTCTGCTGTGAGTAATGCCGGTGGTTTGGGCATTATTGGGGCCGGATCTATGTACCCGGAAGTTTTTATCACACAGCTCCGGAAATGCAAAGAAGCCACCAATAAACCATTTGCAGTAAACGTTCCATTACTTTACCCGAATGTTGATAAGATAATGGAAATCATAGTAGAGGAGGGAGTCAAGATTGTTTTTACTTCAGCAGGAAATCCTTCTACATGGACGGCTTTCCTAAAACAAAATGATTGTACCGTGGTTCATGTTATTGCCAATTCAAAATTTGCCCGGAAAGCTGAAGAAGCCGGCGTGGATGCCTTGGTTGCAGAAGGTTTCGAAGCAGGTGGACACAACGGAAGAGAAGAAACCACCACCATGGTCCTCATTCCACTGATTCGCAATATGACTCCACTCCCGATAATTGCCGCAGGAGGAATTGCCAGCGGCAGGTCAATGCTAGCTGCAATGGCTCTTGGGGCAGATGCTGTTCAAATGGGCACACGTTTCGTTGCTTCGCATGAATCCTCCGGTCATCAGAATTTTAAAGACAGAGTAATACATAGTTCCGAAGGTGATACTGTGCTTACAATGAAGCAATTGACCCCGGTACGTTTGCTGCGAAATAACTTTTATGCCGAAGTGGAAGCTGCCGAAGCACGCGGTGCCGGCAAGGAAGAATTAAAAGAACTGTTGGGACGTGCAAGGGCAAAAAAGGGAATGTTTGAAGGCAACCTTGAAGAGGGAGAATTGGAGATTGGTCAGGTCAGTGCGGGAATTAAAGAATTAAAACCGGCAGCTCAGATCGTAGAAGAAGTGTGGGCGGAATTCCTGGCGGCTAAAGAAGAATTGTGCAACAGTAAAATTTAGCAAGCAGAAATCAGATTAAAATAATTAAACAAAAATAGCATTACAAACGAATGATACCATTTGAAACAAAGACTCTTGGCAACGGACTAAAGGTGATTGTGCACGAGGATCCAAGCACTCCACTTGCAACCATGAATATACTTTACAAAGTAGGAGCACGTGATGAAACTCCAGACAAAACAGGATTCGCACACCTATTCGAACATCTCATGTTTGGCGGCTCTGTGAATATTCCCGATTACGACGAACCACTACAGATGGCAGGCGGGGATAATAATGCATGGACCAATAATGACATTACCAATTATTACCTGACACTTCCTGCCGACAACCTGGAGACAGGTTTTTGGCTGGAGAGTGACCGCATGCTGAATCTTGCATTCTCCACAAAAAGTCTGGAAGTGCAGCGGAACGTAGTAATTGAAGAATTCAAGCAACGGTATCTCAACCAACCTTATGGTGATGTGTGGTTATTGTTACGTCCACTTGCCTACAAGGTACACCCTTATCAATGGGCCACCATTGGAAAAGAAATTTCACATGTGGAAAATGCCAGCATCCCGGATGTGAAAGACTTTTTTAATCGTTTTTATTGTCCGGACAACGCCATCCTGGTGGTTGCCGGAAATGTAAAGGCCGAAAGAATTTTTGAACTTGCGCAGGAATGGTTCGGAGGCATCGAACGGAAAACTCCCGCACGCAATCCTTATCCTGTTGAGCCGCCACAGACGGAACGGAGAGAGCTGACAGTAGAACGCGATATTCCATTCGACTCCATCTACAGAGCCTATCATACTTGTTCACGTCTGGATGACGAATTTTATGCCGTTGATTTGCTCACGGATATTCTGAACAGGGGTAAGTCTTCCCGCTTATACAACACTCTGGTGAAAGAGAAAAATTTATTCAGTGAAATCGATACATATACAACTTCAGATTTTGATAAGGGCCTCGTAGTCATCGCCGGAAAATTGGTGAAAGGAGTTTCAGTGAAAGATGCCGAAGCTGCCATTGATGAAGAATTGGAAAAAATCATGACCGGTGTAATCAAAGAAGAAGAGCTGCAAAAAGTCATCAATAAAGCGGAGTCCACCATGGAATTCTCCGAGATGGATCTTTCTGACAGAGCATTGAACCTTGCCATTGCCGAATACATGGGCGATGTGAATCTCGTAAATACAGAAATGAAAAAATACCAGGCCGTGACGGAAAAAGATATACAGGAACAGGCCAGAAAGATTTTCCGTGACAGCAATTGCTCTGTGTTGTATTACCTCAGCAAAGAGCGTTCAAATTAATTTTAACAAATTATACTCATGCAAAAAATACTGGACCGATCCGTTCCACCCGCTTTAAAAGAGATTGAAAAGATAATTATCCCTCATGCTGAAAGGCATATGCTGGACAATGGCATCCCGGTATATATGGTGAATGCAGGTTTTCAGGATCTGGTTAAAGTGGATCTTATCTTCGGAAATTTAGCTTACGATCCTGATCAGCCACTCATCAGTTCGGCTACAAACAGAATGCTCGCTGAAGGCACTTCATCTCACAGTGCACTTGAGCTGGCCGATCTGGTCGATTATTACGGTGCCTTCTATGGAACTGAAGAGTCAGTAGATCATTGTTCCATTAATCTATTCACTCTGAATAAGCATCTTGGAAAGACCTTGCCGACGCTAAGGGAGATTATTTCGGATGCAGTTTTTCCGGAATCTGAACTTGCCACTTTTATCCAGAATAACAATCAACGGATTGTTGTTGAAAACGAGAAAGTAAATTCAATTGCCCGAAGAAAATTCTCTGAATTACTGTTTGGATCGAAGCATCCATATGGCCATGTGATGAGCACTGAAGATTATTCCTCATTGAAACGAATTACTTTGCAGGATTATCACCGCCGACAATATGTGAGCGAACATTGCACCATCATTGTTTCCGGAAAAGTGAATGAGTCCACCTTAAAGCAACTCAATGATCAACTTGGCGATAAATCATGGAGCCGAAGCAATGGGCAGCAAGTCGCTCCCGTTCCAGTAAGTCAGTCACAGGGGAGAATTCACCGAATTGAGAAGGAAGGTGCGATTCAATCTGCAATACGTATAGGAAAAAAATTGTTTACCCGCTCTCATCCGGATTATCCGGGGATGACAGTGTTGAATACGCTGCTGGGAGGTTATTTCGGTTCACGCCTGATGTCCAATATCCGTGAAGAGAAAGGCTATACCTATGGAATAGGTTCTGCCATGGCTTCAATGAAAGATGAAGGTTATTTTTTCATCTCAACTGAAGTGGGCTCCAACGTTACGGAAGCTGCACTGACCGAGATTTACAAAGAGATAATTGAACTGAGAGAGAATTTGGTGGACCAGGAAGAATTGGATACAGTGAGAAATTACCGGCTTGGTTCATTCTTGAAGGGTCTTGAAACAGCTTTTCATATTGCAGATGGATTCAAAACAATTCACCTGAGCGGACTGGATTACGATTATTACGACCGATACCTTCACAAGCTCAGGACCATTCAGGCCGATGAAATTCAGGAATTGGCCCGCAAGTATCTGGATCCCGATACCATGACCGAATTGGTCGTTGGCCCTAAATAATTGACAGGCAAGTCGCGAAATCGTACTTTTATCATCAATTTAAGTTTCATGCGGATTTTCGCCCGTTTTTTATTCATTGTGTTGATCCTGGGATCTTTTAGCATCAAATCACATGCTTTCGGGATTCGTTGTCTCATGGTGGATGCAAACGGAGGGGTAACAGTCAGTTGGGATCAGACCGGACTGAATATCGCTGATTTCCGATGCTATTATGTCTATCATAGTACCAGCGGTTCGGGCCCATTTTCTCCTGTCGACAGTATTTTCTTTTATAATACCACCTCAGTTACCGACATTAATGCATTTGCAAATACCAATCCCAGCTGGTACTACATCGTCTTTAAAACCAACAACGGGAGTCCTGATATCATTTCAGACTCGGCTCAGGCCATTAGCTTGAATGTATTTAATCCATCGAATGGTTTTGCAAACCTTACCTGGAATGCAACGAGGAATCCATTGACTCCTACAAACAGCGTGTACTACAAAATATACAGGGAATACCCGGCTGGTTTTTTTAAACTGCTTGACTCGGTGAATGCGGCCACTGCAGCGCAACCGATGACTTATTCAGATCAAATATCCATCTGCAGTGACACCATCAAATATAGGATAGAAGTAAGTGATGCTTCCGGATGTAAGTCGGTTTCGAACAAAGCCGGTGAATTATTCAGAGACCTGCAACCACCCTCATCTCCGGTACTTGACTCGGTGAGTCTTGATGTGAATGGAAATGTTATTATCGGCTGGAATGTGAATCCCGCCCCGGATACCAGAGCGTATGTCACTTTGCAAAACACCGCCACGGTAGACACCGTTTGGGGGATAAATAATACCGTTTTATTTTCCACGGTCTCTGCTACTTCCGGATCCTTGTCATTTTCTACTTACGCGGTTGATTCATGCAATAACCCGAGTGCTCCAAGTGTATCACATAGCACCATTTATATAACTGCCATCTTTCAATTGTGTGAGAAGTCGGTCCGCCTCAGATGGAATTCTTATTCCTATTGGCCCAATCCGGCCTCTTATGAAATACTTGTGAGTATGAATGGTGGAGTAGAGACCATTGCCGGTACCACAAGCGACTTGTATTATGACGATTCAAATTTGATATCAGGTTCAGCTTATTGTTATCGTGTGCGGGCCAGAGAGACAGGCGGCAGCCTGCGTTCATCCACATCCAACAGGGTATGTGTGGTGCCGATCTTTCCGCCGCCACCGTTATTTTCCTACATACGGAGTGTTAGTGTAAGAGGACCTTCACTCGTGGAGGTGAATGCTTACGTGGATGCAGGTGCGGCTGTGGCGGCTTACCAGTTGCTACGTTCTTCCTCTTTAAGCGGACCATTCAGTGCTGTTGCTTCGCAACCTGCTTCAGCAAGCTCCAATATCCGTTTCTTTGACGAGTCGGCCAATACAGAAGTCTTTAGTTATTATTACAAGGTAAGCAGCATTGATTCTTGCGGGTTGCCTGTCTTTGAATCACAGATCAGCCGAAGTATACTATTAACCGGTGCGGCCCAGCCTGAATATACGAATGATCTTTCCTGGAACGATTATTTTGATTGGTTGGGGACAGTGTCCCGTTACAATTTGTACCGTCGCATCAATGGCATATTGTCTGCTGTCCCAATTTTTACTTTTTATCCCGGGGATCCATTAAACTATACGGATACTGTGATTGATGAATTTTACAGCGATGGAGAATTTTGTTATGTGATCGAAGCAGTGGAAGGATTCGGTAATCCTTATTTCTTCCTTGACTCTTCCCGTTCCAATGAGATTTGTCTTCATCAGGATCCGGCCATTTTTATTCCTAATGCATTCCATCCGGGAGGAGGATTGAATGAGATATTTTATCCAAGCAATGGTTTTGTGGATACCAAAACCTACAGCCTTGATATTTTCAACCGCTGGGGAGCTGTAATTTTTCATACCGACAATCCACGTGTCGGCTGGGACGGTTCAACAAATGGTACACAAGCCCCCGAAGCAGTGTACATCTACCTCCTTAAAGCGATGAAATCGGATGGTACTCCCATTGAAATAGTGGGTAGTGTGACTCTGATTCGATGATTTTTTTTTAATTTTTCCAAACTTTTTCGGGATATTCTGATCAGCGAATTGTCTTATATTTGTTCAGAGTTCTTCTTTGAAAACAGGAGATTAGAAGGGAAGGATCAATTTGTTAAACAAATAAGATTATGCAAATTATTGAAAATGAGAAAAGGTTGATAATGGATGGGTCCAAATTGATCATTGAGTCATTGGTGCGTTCCGGCGCAGATGCTTTTATGGGATATCCTATCACACCTGCAAATCTCCTGTATTCCTATTCACATGATCGCTTCCCAGCTTTCTTTGCTGCACCTGATGAAATCACAACGCTTCAATGGATGTCTGGATTCTCTGTTGCCGGAAAGCTGCCGGTAACAGCTACCTCATTTCCGGGATTTGCCTTAATGCTGGAGTCGGTAAACATGGCTTACATGATGGAATTGCCGATGGTGATCGTACTTGCTCAACGCCTGGGCCCGGCAACCGGCAGTGCTACCTGTGGTGCTCAGGGCGATCTCTCCTTACTGAATGGCTGTATTTCCGGCGGCTTTACACTTCCCGTTATCAGTCTAAGTAGTATGAATGACTGCTGGGAATTAGCCAACAAAGCTGTGAAGATGGCCATTGAACTTAGAACGCCGGTTGTACTGCTTACATCGAAAGAGGAAATTATGACTCAGGTAAGTTTTGACATCTCTCAACTTTCTGAAATTTCTCCAGTGAGCAGAAAGCAATATTCCGGAGCCGGAGAATATATTCCTTATCAAACGGATGAGTCGCTCGTTCCTGATTTTTTACCCGTGAGTAATAATAATCATCAGGTTCGGTTTACAGCTTCCACTCACGACAAAAAAGGGATCATTCAAAACACTGCACGCGAAGCCATTGATAATACAAAGAGACTACAACAAAAGCTTCAGAAGAATCTGGAAAATCATCTTTATTATGAGTACGATTTTGAAGAGGGTGCTGAGACTCTTTTAATTTCATATGGAATCACTGCCTCAGCAAGCCGGGAAGCCGTAAAGATTTTACGCGGACGGGGAGAAAAAATTTCATTGTTCTTGCCGAAAACGTTGCTTCCGGTTTCACCGTCATATTTTGAAATTATTAATAAATATAAAAGAGTAGTGATTGCAGAAGAGAATTTCTCCGGGCAATATAAAAAGATTCTTTTTGGCGAAGCCGGTAATGAAAAAGTATCCGCTGTGAACGGATTTGCCGCAATGATCACACCTGCGAAAATAATAGAAGAGATTTTGATTAAATAAATGGAAATGAAACAATATTTAACCGGTGCTGCATTGCCTTTTTGCAAAGGATGTGGCCATAATCACATTGCCGAGAACACCAACAAGGCACTGCATCTCATGGGAATTGACCCACTTGATTTAGTTCTGGTAACTGATATCGGTTGCCATGGCATTATTGATAAATCGTTCACAACACATACTGTTCATGGTTTGCATGGTCGCTCCGTTGCCTTGGCTTCCGGGATTTCTGTGGCTCTTGATAATCCGGATAAAAAAGTAGTTGTATTTATTGGTGACGGAGGCGCAACCATCGGAATGCAACATCTCATTGATGCTGCGCATCACAGTTTCAATATGACAGTTGTAGTGCACAACAATATGCTCTATGGCATGACCGGTGGACAACCCAGTGAATATACTCCTTTGGGTTTCAAAACCCCAACCTTACCTGAGGGTGCAGAGAAAGCAGGTTATGATATCTGTAAATTAATAGCTGCAGTGGATGGTGCGAATTATATTGCACGTATCGAAGGCATTGGCGATTTTTCGAAGCAGTTATCCTATGCTTTTTCAAAAAAGGGATTTTCTTTGGTGGAAGTGATGGAAATTTGTCCCAGTTATGGTGTCAAATCAAATCCGGGTATGAAGCTTTCGAAAGTGGTAGAATGTGCAGGCCTTGATATAAAGGTGTTTTTAGATAGAGACGGACATTCTCATAAAACCGAAGTCAGAAAGGACAAAAAAGTTCTATTTGATATTAGTGAGGCCATCAAAACTATATCTCCGGCGAAATTGGATAAACCGCTTCGCTTGTTGCTTTGTGGTTCTGCAGGAGAAGGGGTTCAGGGCGCTGCTGAATTACTCTTAAATGCAGGAGTGGCTTCCGGTTTGAATGGTACAAAAAAAGGAAGCTATCCAGTAACTGTTGGAGTCGGATTCTCAGCTTCTGAATTAATACTTTCCTCTGAAGAAATTCTTTATACCGGTTCGCCCGATCCTGATTTAGTTTGCGTTACTTCTTCCGAAGGATTGGAATATGCAAGAAACACTTTGCGAAATATGTCTGGTGGCATACTATTCATTGACAGTTCTCTTGAAGCTCCCGAAACAAAAGCAAAAGTAATTTCATTTCCGTTCCGCGAAAAAGGAGGAGCAAAAAGTGCTGCTGTTTATGCCATCTTTTATTTATTGCATGAAACAGGTTTGTTTCCTATGGAATCTTTGACAGCTGTTTTTAACCGAAATAAAATTTCAACAAAAATTGATTTCGGAAAAATGATGCAGACCTTGTTTGATCAAACTCCCGCCTGATGGAAGAAGCGGGGTTAAAATGAATTGGTTCCAATTGAACAATGATTCATTATTCCCTGAGTATGGCTTTATTTAAATTTTACCCGCTGAGTTCCGCTGATTTACTCCTTGTTGGTATAATAGCATGAGTTTCTTTTTGATCTATCAGTACTGAAATCACCTGCATTATCCTATCCTAAAAGGACTCATTTTGGTAAGCGGTTTTTATAAAATCAAGATTCTACGCAGGATTTTTTAGTGCCCTTGTTGAAAAGAGCCAACTGTGCATTGATTTCTCTTGTTTTTACCCAGATTCTATCTTGTTAAATACTAGCAAAAAGGCAGTATACATGAGGTTTATCATATTTTAAATGGGATTTTGAAAATAAATTTGTCTGTATACAAAATCATTGATTTGGTTTCGTGTTGCTTCCTTTGACGGAAGAGTTTTTCGCCATAAAAAGGGAGGATCCCGTGCCTGCGTTCCTTCAGGATTTTGTGATATTTCAGGGTACAAAATGATGAATTTTGAGAATAGGTACATCAGGGAAATGCTGCAACTCCAGAATGATTTAATTTTTGTACACTCATATTATTCCTACCATTAGTAATTAAATCTTATGGCAAAAGTAAAAGGAGAAATTGTTGTTAGTTCTGAACGCTGCAAGGGCTGTGAATTATGTGTTCCAGTGTGCAAAGAAAATGTGATTGCAATGTCGGATACCTTGAATTCTAAAGGCTATCACTTTGCCACACCTGTGAATAGTACCTGCAACGGTTGTATCAATTGCGCAATCGTCTGCCCGGATGGTGCGATCACAGTGTACAGGATGAAAATAGAGTAGGTCAATCTTAAATTACGATATGAAAGAGGTTAAATTAATGAAAGGCAACGAGGCCATTGCCGAAGGTGTAATCAGGGCCGGATGCGATGGTTATTTTGGCTATCCCATCACTCCTCAATCGGAAGTGTTGGAATATCTCATAGCGAACGATCCCAAGGAGCGAACCGGTATGGTGGTCCTTCAAGCAGAAAGTGAAATTGCATCCATCCATATGGTATATGGAGGTGCAGCCTGTGGAAAAAGAGTGATGACTTCTTCTTCCAGTCCCGGTATCAGTCTTATGCAGGAAGGTATTTCTTTCATGGCAGGTACTGAACTTCCTTGTTTATTGTTGAATGTCGTTCGCGGAGGACCCGGACTGGGAACTATCCAGCCTTCTCAGTCGGATTACTTCCAGTCAGTAAAGGGAGGAGGGCATGGCGATTATAAAATGATTGTTTTGGCTCCTGCATCGGTTCAGGAAATGTATGATTTCGCAAAACTTGGTTATGAACTTGCATTCAAGTATCGGATTCAGGTGATGGTTTTGTCGGATGGTGCAATCGGACAGATGATGGAAAAAGTGGAATTGGATGAGGCAATACCCCGCCTTACTGATAAGGAAATTATCGAAAAATATCCATGGGCCACCACCGGGAAACCTCCCGGACGCGAAAGGAACATTATTACTTCTCTTGATTTGAATCCTGTGAAGCAGGAAATTATCAATATCAAACTGCAGGAGAAATTTAAAAGGATCGAACAGAATGAAGTTCGCTTTGAAGCTATCGATTGTGAGGATGCCGAGTATTTATTTGTTTCCTATGGTTCAAGCGCACGTGTTTGCCAGAAAGCGGTAAGCCTGGGAAGAGCAAAAGGTATAAAGGTTGGTTTGTTGCGCCTGATCACACTTTTTCCTTTCCCTTCCAATGAATTGGTAAAATTGGCAAAAAGAGTAAAAGGAATTTTGTGTGTAGAGATGAGTGCCGGACAAATGGTAGAGGATGTGCGCCTTGCAGTTTCAGGGGCTGTGGGGGTTGAACATTACGGCCGTCTTGGAGGAATTATCCCTGCTCCCGATGAAGTGCTAAATGTTCTTGAGAATAAATTTGTTAAAGAAAAAATCTATGAGCCACATTCCAACTAAAGAAGAAGTAGTTCAGCCACAGAATATGGTGTACTGTCGTACTCCATTGATGACTGAGAATACATTGTCCTATTGTCCGGGATGTGGACATGGTACAGTACACCGTTTGATCATGGAAGTGATTGAGGAAATGAATTTGCAGGAAGAGACCATTGGAGTCGCTCCGGTAGGTTGTTCCGTGCTTGCTTACGATTTTCTTGATATAGATATGCAGCAAGCTGCACATGGAAGAGCACCTGCTGTTGCTACCGGGATAAAAAGGTTGATGCCTGATAAATTTGTTTTCACCTACCAGGGTGATGGTGATCTTGCTGCTATAGGTACCGGTGAAACCATCCATGCCTGCAATAGGGGTGAGAACATAAGTATCTTCTTTGTGAACAATGGAATCTACGGAATGACGGGTGGGCAAATGGCACCAACTACACTTCCGAATATGAAAACCGCTACATCTCCAAAGGGTCGTGATGTAACTACAATGGGCTACCCTTTAAAAATTACCGAATTGATTGCACAACTTCCTGGTACCTATTATGTTACCCGTCAATCCGTGCATACGCCGGCAAATGTGCGCAAGGCAAAAAAGGCAATTCAAAAAGCGGTGGAATACCAAAGACTAAATAAGGGATTGACCTTTATTGAATTCGTTTCGAATTGCAATTCGGGTTGGAAGATGACGCCTCTGGAGTCAAATAAATGGATGGAAGAAAACATGTTTGAATATTACCCATTGGGTGATATAAAGCTTCCAAAATAGTCGGGTATTGCCGGAGAATCAGGGTTTGAATTTTAAAAGAATGAAATTGGAATTGATCTTGATTAGTTAGAAAGAAATCATTTTTGATTTGTTGAGTTTAAAACAATTGTTTTTTTGAATTGAAAATTAACAGATATGACCGAAGAAATTATCATTGCAGGTTTTGGGGGACAAGGAGTAATGTCTATGGGTAAAATTCTTGCGTATTCAGGAATGATGCAAAATCAGGAAGTCAGCTGGTTTCCATCCTATGGCCCGGAAATGCGCGGTGGTACTGCGAATGTTACCGTCATCCTCAGTGATGAACGCATCAGTTCTCCTATTCTTAATCAGTTTGACACTGCGATTATTTTGAATCAGCAGTCGATGGATAAGTTCGAGAATTCTGTGAAGAAAGGCGGCGTGTTGATTTATGATCCCAATGGAATTGTTCGTCACCCAATCAGAACTGATATCAATATTTATACGGTGGAAGCCGCGGAGGAATCTGCTCGGATGGGATCTCCAAAGGTCTTTAACATGATCATTCTTGGAGCATTTCTCAAATTAAAGCCGCTCATAGCTCCAGAGTATTTGCGTAAAGGTCTTCAACAATCCTTACCTGCCCGCCATCATCACCTCATCCCTGAAAATGAAGCGGCCGTTGAAAGAGGCAAAGCTATCATTCAGTCTCAACTTGTTTTGACTGATTAATCAGACTAATCAAAAGGCTGCCCTGGTTCAGACTCTTCTGGGCCAGACTCTGCATTGCCTTCCATGGCAAAATGGGCCTTCTTTATGCCTCCTAGGTTTGCTCTGGATGCCGGCTGAAAACAAAATTGCGGCTTCGCCATTTTTTTCTCCTGTTTCTGTATCTTTAACTTTCATATAGTATATTCGGATGAAAATTATTCATCTGCCATTTCATTTTAACCAAATCACGTAATTATTTGGAATACTCTATAGATGCCGGTGCGTTAAAGGAATTTTTAAGCGGAATAAAAAAAACTATTTTCAATGTCAAAAAATTTAAGTGAACTGTCGGCCCGAAAGGGACTTTCCAAAAATCTGTTTGAGGAACTCGGGAAATCCGCAGCCGAAACCGGAAGTCCATCCAGGGAGGATAGTGAGAGGATCAGAGAGGAGTTTTTAGTTGGGAAGTCGAGTGTTTATGGGACAGTATCTTTTTATGATTTTTTAAAGCCGGAGAATAAGGGAAAAAAAGTATATGTATGCAATGGCAGCGCTTGCGTGGTGGCAGGTACTCAGAACGATTTGCATAGAAAACTGGAACAACACTTTGATACAAACGAAATTGGCGATATGTGCTGTTTGGGCCGCTGCCATGAGAATAGCGCGTTCCATATAGCCGGGAATAATTTTTCCGGAAAGGATATTGATAAAATTGATAGTATAAAGAAAGGTGACAAGGCCACAAAAGAAAAATATCTTGTAGCCTGCAAAGGCACTCCTGTATTGACAAGTGACTATGGTACAATAGAGGAATATTATAAAATACTTGCTGCTTGCTTCAAAAAATCCCCGGAAGAACTTCTTTCCCAGTTAAAAGATTCCGGTTTACGAGGCAGAGGGGGAGCCGGTTTTTCCATGGCTTTTAAGTTGGAGTCATGTAAAAAAGAAAAATCAGAAATAAAATTTATTGTTTGTAATGCTGATGAAGGCGACCCGGGCGCATATTCCGATCGTTATATCATGGAAAACCGTCCCCATGCTCTATTGATGGGGATGATGCTGGCCGGATTCATCACAGGTTCGGAACATGGTGTTGTATATATACGTGCAGAATATCCCGAATCAGTAACTGTTATTGCAGAGAGTATCGATGCATTGAGGAATGAAAAATTACTTGGAAAAAACATTCTTGGTTCCGGGTTTAATTTTGATTTTAAAGTAATCAAAGCTCAGGGAGCCTATATCTGCGGAGAAGAAACTGCATTGCTTTCTTCCATTGAAGGACAAAGGCCTGAAGTTCGCGTTAGGCCACCTTATCCCACGCAACAGGGCTTGTTTAATAAACCGACCGTGGTAAATAATGTGGAAACACTGGCAAACCTTCCTTTTATTTTTAAAAATGGGGGAAAGGCTTTCGCGTCAATAGGGACAGCTAAATCTTCCGGAACAAAATTAATTTCTCTCGATAGTTTCTTTATTAATCCCGGCATCTATGAAGTGGATATGGGGACGCCATTGTCCGTGGTGATTAATGATCTGGGTGGAGGTTTTCGGAAAGCGGTAAAAGCAATGCACATTGGTGGACCTCTGGGAGGATTGGTACCTATGAGTAAAATAAATGATCTTCAGATTGACTTTGATTCTTTTGCCAGAGCCGGGTTCCTCCTTGGTCATGCATCAGTAGTATGCATACCCGAAGATTACCCGCTTATTAAATACCTTGAACACTTGTTTAAATTTACCGCACACGAAAGCTGCGGAAAATGTTTCCCTTGCAGATTGGGTTCAACACGCGGTTATGAAATGCTGGAGAAAGCGCAGAAGGAAGATTATAAAATAGACATCCTCCTGATGAAGGATCTTCTGGAAACTATGGAAGCCGGTTCGCTTTGTGCATTAGGTGGAGGACTTCCTCTGCCTGTTAAAAATGCAATGCAATATTTTGAAAAAGAATTATCTGTTTATTTTAGAAACTAATATCAATGGGAGTAACAGCATATATAAATGATAAAATTTACCCTGTTCAGGAAGGTGAAACCATTCTTGCTTTCGTAAGGAGACACCTTGGTCAGGAGTTGGTACCCACACTTTGTGATGCGCCCAACCTGGAGCCATTTGGTTCCTGTCGGGTATGCAGTGTGGATGTATCACTGGTAAAGAACGGACCGGCTAAATCGCAGGCTTCCTGTCACACGCCTGTTATTCCAAATTCTTACATCTACACACACAGTGATCGAATCACAAAATTGCGGAAGAACATTATTGAACTTGTCCTGACCGACCATCCCCTGGATTGCCTCACCTGTGAGGTAAATAATAATTGCGAATTGCAAACTGTCGCTGCTCAGGTGGGGGTGAGGGATGTACGCTATCCGCAAGGAAAAAACCATTTGGAAAGGAAAAAGGATTTAAGCCATCCTTACATGACTTCCGATTTTTCCAAATGCATCAATTGCTACCGATGTGTCAGGGCATGCGATGAGGTGCAGGGAGAGTTTGTACTAAACATGGCTGGACGAGGTTTCGACAGTCATATAGTAAAGAGTTATGAAGAATCATTTTTCGATTCTGATTGTGTGAGTTGTGGCGCTTGTGCTCAGGCGTGTCCAACTTCTGCCATCTCCGATGTTTTCGAATCGAAATCAGTGGTTGCGGGCACTAAAGTGCGAACAGTATGCACCTATTGTGGCGTTGGCTGTAACCTTGAAGTTTCTGTTCTCAATGGAAAAGTAAAATCCATTCAGGCACCTTATGACGCGGAGGTAAATCAGGGTCATACCTGCCTGAAAGGACGTTATGCATTTTCATTTTATAACCATCCAGATCGCATCCGCACGCCCTTGATAAGGAGAAATGGAAAAATGGAAGCCGCTACCTGGGACGAGGCCTATGATTTTATTGCGGATAAATTAACTGAAATAAAACTGAAGTACGGGCCGGATTCCATAGCCGGAATTTCATCGGCACGCTGCACCAATGAGGAAAATTATTTAATGCAGAAATTTGTACGCGCTGTCATTGGAACAAATAATATTGATTGTTGTGCCCGCGTATGCCATTCACCAACCGCATTGGGCATGCAAAAGGCATTTGGTACCGGAGCAGCCACCAATTCCATAGTGGATTTAAAATATACTGACTGCATTATGGTGATTGGTGCTAACCCCACCGATGCTCATCCTGTGACAGGGGCCAAGTTGAAGCAGTTCGCGATGAAGGGTAAAACGACCATCGTCATTGACCCCAGGAGAATTGAACTGGCGCGATATGCCACCTATCATCTTCAGTTGAAACCCGGAACTAACGTAGCACTGCTCAACATGATGCTGTATTATATTATTACAGAAAGAGTAGAAGCCACAGAATTTATTGAAAACAGGACCGAAGGATATGCTCAATTTTGTGAGCAAATTCTGAAGCTGGATATGAATGAACTAGAGAAAACAACCGGTGTTGATAAGAACCTTGTGAGAGAAGCTGCCCTTGCATATGCCAAAGCGCCAAATGCGATGTCGTTTCATGGCCTGGGTGTGACTGAGCATAGTCAGGGATCATTTACAGTTATGCTCATATCTGATTTGGCGATGATCACCGGTAATATCGGGCGCAGAGGAGTTGGAGTGAATCCGCTCAGAGGGCAGAACAATGTACAGGGAGCTGCCGATATGGGTTGTCAACCACATCAGGGAGCAGGTTATATGAATTCATATGACCCGGAGATAAATAAAAAATACGAGGACTTTTATAAAACAAAAATTCCACTCGGAAAAGGATATAAGATTCCGGAGATGTTTGATGCCTCTATTGACGGGAACCTCAAGGCTCTGTGGCTGATGGGAGAAGACGTTGTTCAGACAGATCCAAATACCAACAAGGTAATTGCAGCCATGAAAAACCTGGACTTACTTGTTGTTCAGGAACTCTTTTTGACAGAAACGGCGAATTATGCCACAGTCATATTGCCGGGTGCTTCCTTTCTGGAGAAAAGTGGAACCTATACGAATGGAGAAAGAAGAATTCAGCGGGTTCAAAAAGCAGTCGAGCCATTGGAAGGTACAAAGAGTGATGGACAAATACTCGTGGATATCATGAATAAAATGGGTTATCCGCAAGCCGAGTATCAACCGGATACCATGCTTGAAGAGATTTCTCAAATAGTGCCTTTCTTCGCGGGCGTAAAGTGGGATGAATTGGGTGACAATGGAAAACAATGGCCTGTGAAAAAGGACGGAACCGACACTGAAATTTTGCACCTGGAATCGTTTGAAAGAGGGAAGGGGAAATTCCACTATTTCGATTTTAGCGAGAGTAAAGAACTTATCAATAATGGGAAGGAATATCCTTATATAATTACCACGAACAGGGAACTGGAGCATTACAATTCAGGAACGATGACACGTAGAACCGGTAATGTGGATATTCTTACCGAAGATGTTATCATGATCCATCCGG
The DNA here is from genome assembly GCA_963775555.1 of uncultured Bacteroidota bacterium. Taxonomy (GTDB): domain Bacteria; phylum Bacteroidota; class Bacteroidia; order AKYH767-A; family 2013-40CM-41-45; genus QQVM01. Next base: position 987,703 of record CAVZJJ010000004.1, read on the forward strand.
AGGATGCCCAAAAGCATTTCATTCATGAAGGAGATATGGTATGCGTAGAGTCACCTAGAGGAAAAGTGGATATTAAAGCCAGGATAACCGATGAAGTGAAGCCGGGTATTTTAAGTACTACCTTCCATTTTCCTGAGGTCATGCTGAACATCATTACAAGTGATGAACACGACAGCGAAGCGATGTGTCCTGAGTATAAAGTGGTGGCTGTGACAATCAGAAAGAGCAAGGGTCAACATAAGAAACAGTGATGACAGATTAATGATTCAGTTATAACCGGAGTCTCATAAAGGTGAGGAATCCCCTAAAAATAATCAGGAAAAGAACCAGTTAAAAATGAATTTCGATGCAGAGGAATCTGTGCTCATATCGCTTTTAAATAACTTATCTGAAGAAAAGATTTCTTTCAATTGAAATGCTTTCATAAAACAGGCGAACGGATCTGAAGGGAGTGCTCTGGGGAAGCTCTTTCAATATTATGCATATTTAACTGCTTATTGTGGGAACCAAAAATCCTTCACAATAGCTAAAGGTATATAAATACCCTTCGGATCCGCGAGTCTAAATGTATTCATATATGTTTCGCCAATTTGGAAATTAGCTACCTTCGAAGCTGATAGCTAAGGGATGATCTAAGAATTGTTCCGGGGCGTTTTCATTAAGCAATTAAATCTTCTAATTATTAATTATTAAAGAAAATGAATAAAAAATTACTGTTTACTTCAATCGCATTATTGGGAACTTTGGTTTCACTGGCTCAATGGCAGTCGGACGTAAGGCTCACGAACGATCCTTCAGACTCAAATACATCTTTGAATAATGCCTGGTGTGTGGCATCGAGTGGAGATACAGTGCATGTCGTATGGGATGATCAACGCGATGGGAATTATGAAATATATTATAAATACTCTACGGACGCGGGCTTAAGCTGGGGTTCTGATACACGGCTCACAAATAATACTTCTTATTCTTACGATCCTTGTGTTGCGGTTGCCGGTCAGGATGTGCATGTAGTTTGGCAAAATGAACAAGGTGGTTTTTATGAGATCTTCTATAAGCATTCCATTGATGGAGGCCTGAATTGGAGCGCGGATACAAGTCTGACAAATGTTGCTGCAGATTTATGGAATCCTTCTATTGCTTTAAACGGCTCGGCTGTGCATCTGGTATGGGAAGATGAGCGTCAGGGTAATTCTGAGATCTATTATAAATCCTCAATGGATGGTGGCCTAAACTGGGGAGCGGATATTCGCCTTACGGTTGATGTTGCCGATTCGTGGAATCCTTCTGTAGCTGTATTTGGTTCTGTTGTCCATGTTGTGTGGTACGACTTTCGTGATGGGAATTGGGAAATTTATTATAAACAGTCTACAGACGGAGGTCTCACTTGGGGAGCAGATATCAGGATGACAACAAACACATCTGTTTCAAGGTATCCCTGTGTCGCAGTGTCAGGATCAGTTGTACATGTGCTCTGGCATGACGACCGTGATGGAAGTTATCAGACCTATTACAAACGCTCTAATGATGGGGGAGCGAGTTGGGGATTGGATACACGTTTATCTACAGGTACGGGAGGTTCATTTTACCCTTGCCTTGCGGTTTCCGGTTCGTATGTCCATGCAGTCTGGTTTGATCAACGCGATGGAAACTATGAAATATACTACAAAAATTCTATGGATGGCGGTATAAGTTGGGGGCCGGATGTAAGGCTGACGAATGAACCTGCATTTTCATTTTACCCTTCTGTGGCTGTATCCGGATCGTTTGTACATGTTGTCTGGAAGGATATGCGTGATGGCAACTATGAAATATACTACAAGCGCGATTCAACAGGAAATTCTGTTGGAGTAAGTGAAATTTCTTTTAACGAAAACACTTTTCAGATTTATCCAAACCCTTTCATAAATGAGATTACAATTAAGAATAACAAGATCGAAAGTGCGGAAATTATTATTTACGATTTAACATCAAGGGAAATCCTACACACAAATTTCTCTAACACAATGACTTTAAATACAGCAGACTTTGCCCGCGGAATCTATATACTTGAAGTAAGAAATAGTGATGCGATACTCATGAAATGTAAGATTATTAAACAGTGATTCTTAAATAATATTCATTATGAAAAATCCAAATAAATATTTCGGCTATTTTGTTCTACTGGCGCTTATACTTTCTCAGCTTGCAATTAATGCACAAGAAAAGCCAAAAGGTTCTGAATGGAAAGTTCCTGAAAAGGAAGCTTTAAAGAAAAGTCCTGTTAAATTTGATGAAGTAGTGATCAAGGAGGGTAAGGATATCTGGGCGAAGAGCTGTAAATCCTGTCATGGTTCAAAAGGACTGGGAGATGGCACTAAAGCAGAAAGCATTGATATTTCCTGTGGTGATTTTTCTTCCAGGGATGTTCAGGATTTGACAGACGGTTCACTCTTCTGGAAGATTACTGCGGGACGGAAACCAATGCCTTCTTACAAAGATCCCTTGACTGATAATGAGCGCTGGGCCTTGGTAGCTTTTATCAGAACACTAAAAAGCGCAGGTAGCACAACATCAACGACTGAGAAAACAACGAAGGTGATTAGTTCACCTGATAAGGACACTAAGGTCGTCGTTACAGAAACGACTATTATAAATACTAAAGACGGTAAGACAACTATTGAAAATACTGAGCAAACCGATTCTTTAAAAATGACAAGTCCTGAATACCTTGAATTAAAAAATGAAATTGAATTGCTTAAAATGGAAATGAAGACGATAAGCAGCAGGGTTGATTCATTAAAAACAAATAAGTAAAAGAAAGCAATTCGATTTGATAAGAGCTTTCACTTTAAGTTCTAATAAATTCTGTTTAGATTCAATAAACTTTATCCGGAGGCATAATTTCCGCATTGAGTAAATCATTTTAGCTGAGTCCTTCAATTTCACCATCTACAAGCCGTATGCGATGGGCCTGAGGATCTTCGGGTAATCCGGGCATACGCATAATCTCTCCTGAAATAGCCACAATAAAACCGGCGCCGGCATTGATCACTACATCCTGAATAGTAAGTGTAAAATCTTTCGGTGCATTCACCAGTTTAGGATCTTCACTGAACGAATACTGGGTTTTAGCAATGCATACCGGCAAGCGGGACCAACCCATACGATCAAACTTTTTCAGCTTTGCTTCCGCCTTTGGACTGATAGCTACATTTCCTGCATGGTAGATTTTTTTTGCCACCTTTTCGATTTTGGTGCGAATCGGATCCACATCATCATAGGTGAAAAGAAATAGGGGCGGAGGGCGATTCTTCGATTACACGCACTACTTCCTGGGCGAGTTCAACAGCACCTTTTCCCCCTGTTTCAAAAGCGTAATTCACTACGAAAGAGACATGGCGTTCTTTGCACCATTTCCGTAAAAATTCTATTTCATTGTCAGAGTCAAAAGGATAATGATTCAGCGAAACCACTACGCTTTGTCCGAATCCACGAAGATTCGCCACGTGGCGCTCCATATTAGGTATGCCTTTTTGCATCGCAGCAAGATCGGGTTTCTTCGTTTCTTCATAGGGAACTCCGCCATGTAATTTGAGCGCCTGTGTACTGATCACGAGGACAGTTGCTTTTGGTTGGAGTCCTGACAGGCGGCATTTGATATCAAGAAATTTTTCTGCACCCAGGTCGCTCCCAAATCCCGCTTCCGTTACTACATACTCGGAGAGCGACATCGCCATGCGAGTCGCAATTAATGAATTGCATCCATGTGCAATATTGGCAAAAGGACCACCATGGATAAATGCCGGTGTATTCTCGGTGGTTTGCACCAGATTTGGCATAATTGCATCCTTGAGTAATACGGTTATGGCTCCGGCTACACCCAGATCTTTTACAGTGAAAGGAGATTTGTCTTGTTTATAACCTAATACCACGCGTTCAATTCTTGCTTCTAAGTCTTCAAGACTGCTGGCCAGACAGAAAAGTGCCATGATCTCTGAAGCAGGCGTGATGTCGAAGCCGGCTTCCACCAGTTCAGTCCTGCTTCCCTGACCAATACCTGTAATGATAGTACGCAATGATCGATCGTTCACATCCAGCACTCTTCTCCACACAATAGAATCCAGTTCTACTGCCTTGTGTCTTTGCTGATACTGATGATTGTCCAGTAATGCTGAGATCATATTATGCGCCGATGTGATGGCATGAAAATCACCGGTGAAATGCAAGTTGATGGCATCCATGGGAAGTACTTGAGCATAACCCCCGCCAGTGGCTCCACCCTTCATACCGAAACATGGCCCTAGACTAGGTTCTCGTAAGGCGACGCTGGTTTTCTTTCCGATTTCATTCAAACCAAGTGAAAGAGAAATTGATGTAACAGTTTTACCGATTCCTGCTTTTGTAGGAGTGATGGCAGTAACCAGGATCAGGTTACTCTTCTTTATTTTTTCTTCGTTGATGTAAGACAAGGGAACTTTGGCAATATGCCTTCCGTACGGTACGAGGTCCTCATTATCAATACCCAGTTTACCGGCAACACTACCGATTGGTTCTAATTTAGTAGCACGGGAAATTTCGATGGCTGTAAGCATAATTCTGGTATTTATTTAACTCTGTTTCTGGAAAGGTTCGCAAGATAATCAGGATCAGGGATACTTCAATGATCTTTACAGGCTTTAAGGGACATTTATCAGGAACTTTTTGGCTCAAATCACTTGACTAATTTGATTTTCAGCAATTTCTAATAAATCGTTCCGATATTCCTGATATATTTCATTGTTTTTAATATATTAACTTCGTAGCAATCACGATTGTTTTCGCATCGATCTGTTATGTTTACAATTTATAATTATCCGGTATATCATTTGAATCGATTCATTATAAATCTATGAAAATTTCAAACAACAAAATAATAATCACAGGAGGCGCATCGGGGATAGGCCTTGGTTTAACAAAACGATTTATTATTGAAGGTAATACTGTAATTATCTGCGGAAGGCGAGAAGCAGCATTAACTGCAGTAAGTGATGAATTTCCTTCTGTCATCACCCATAAATGTGACCTATCCATTCCTGAAGAACGCGAAGAACTGTATCGCTGGGTATCAGAAAAGCATCCTGACGTAAACATATTGGTTAACAATGCAGGCATTCAACAATGGATGTCGATTCATGACGAGGATTTTTTTCAAAGAGCAAAAGCAGAATTAGCAATTAATGTAGAGGCGCCCCTTCATCTTACGTCACTTTTTATTAATTTGCCGGCTCTGGATACAATCTTGAATGTTAGTTCAGGCTTATCATTTGTTCCTTTGATAAAAACTCCTGTTTATTCTGCTACCAAAGCATTCGTACACTCATTCACACTTTCTTTGCGTGAATTGTTAAAGACAAAAAATATTGAAGTGATTGAATTGATACCTCCTGCACTGAATACCGATCTGGGGGGTAAGGGACTGCACGATTTTGCGCCTCCAGTGAGTGATTTTGTGGATTCGATTTTCGAACAGATAAAACAAGGAAAGAAAGAGCTTAGCTTCGGATTCAGTGAAGCTATGCTTACAGCCGGACCTGAAGATTTGAAGAAAGCTTTTTCAAGGATGAATGTTCAAAATTGAGTTCGTGTCATTTTTTTTCGCAGGAACGGAAATTCAAAGCATTCATAAATAAGTGATTGAAATGAACTTGCACTTTGATTGCATGAATGGAAGTAAATTGTTTTAGTTAAGTGATAAATAAAAATATCAAAAAATCTTGAAGAATCGTTGGTTTAACAGATACAAAGACCGGTTAAAAATAAAGTATGATGCTCTTGATAATACACATTTTAAAACAAATGTGTTGAATGCGCTTCCTTTTTGGGGCGGCGCTATTATCACAGGTCTTGTATCAGTATTGTATGCAATGTTATTTTCTTTGGCAGAACGTGGCTCTTCCTATATTTTTCATTCAGCTAATTGGCTTTTCTATATTATCACGCCTATCACTTTTATTGCTGCTACCTGGATGGTAGTACGTTACGCCCCTTTTGCAAAAGGAAGTGGAATTCCACAGGTAACGGCAGCCATAGAATTAAGTAATCCCTCGCACAAACATCAGGTCAGGAGTTTGCTCAGTCTGCGAGTGATGGTTATTAAAATATTATCAAGCATCACCATGATTTTTGGTGGAGGAGCTATTGGAAGAGAGGGCCCGACAATTCAGATTTCAGCATCTATTTTTAAAAAAATTAATGACTTTTTACCCGAGTGGTATCCGAAAGTATCCAAGCAAAATATGATCGTAACAGGTGCAGCGGCAGGACTTGCCTCTGCATTCAATACTCCTTTGGGAGGAATTGTATTTGCCATAGAGGAACTTACTAAAACGCACTTCAGCTATTTTAAATCTGCATTACTTACCGGAGTCATTATTGCAGGTCTTACGGCCCTGAATATTCTGGGTCCGTACTTGTATTTAGGCTATCCCCAGACCACAGATATTTCAAAATGGCTCATACTTGCAGTAATTCCTCTTGCACTGTTGTCCGGTATTGCAGGGAGTGGAATGGGGCGAATCATATTATTTATTTTCAGCAATAAGAAAAAATTGAAAAAGAAATACCAGGTACTTATTTTCGCCGGGATTTGTGGATTGCTTATGGCAGTGCTTGCAGTAAATGTTGATTCAAGGATATTCGGTTCAGGGAAATCGCTGATGGTTACAACCTTGTTCACGGAATCTAAATCGGTTGAATGGTATATTCCATTTTTAAGAATCATCGGACCGATCTTATCCTTTACCAGCGGAGCCGCAGGTGGAATCTTTGCACCTTCATTGAGCTTAGGTGCAAGTATCGGAGCTTTCGTTTCTAGCTTTATGGATCTTTCGGGATCTGAAGTCAACCTGCTTATTCTGTGTGGTATGGTGGGAGCGCTCACTGGCATTACACGCAGTCCGTTTACCTCTTCAATTCTCGTAATCGAGATGACTAATGATCATGGTATGATTTTTTACCTGATGCTGACTGCCTTGGCGGCTAACCTGACGGCAACATTAATCAGTAAGAGATCATTTTATGATTACCTTAAGGATAGTCATCTTGATGAGATTCGACACGCTGAATCGGACCAAAAAATCCTGAGCAAATAGAGGGGGGAGTCTTCGCTCATGCGAGGAACTAGTATTTTACTCTTTCTTATATTTACTTGCTTTCCTCACTATATTGAAAATATATTTTAAGCTGGATGGATCTGTCAGTGCTGTAAATTAATTGACTGGTTCATTAATGATTTCAGTTATTATAATGCAAGTATGAATGAATTAACTATCGGAAAACCCAAAAGAATAGAATCCATTGATGTGCTTCGAGGCATTGTGATGGTTCTCATGGCACTTGATCATGTCAGGGATTATTTTCATATCAGTGCGAATGTGGACAACCCACTTAATCTCGAAACAACAACGCCCTTACTCTTTTTTACGCGTTGGATCACTCACTTTTGTGCCCCAGTTTTTGTATTCCTTTCCGGCACTTCGATCTATCTGCAGAGTCGCAGAAAGTCGAAAAACGAACTGAGTATATTTTTAATAAAGAGAGGGTTCTGGTTAATTCTTGTAGAAATTACCATTGTTTCATTTGCCTGGTCATTCAATCCACATTATCAGTTCGTATTCTTGCAGGTGATATGGGCCATTGGTATAAGTATGGTGATTCTCGGTTTTTTGATTCGGATGCCATATCTTATTGTTTTGATTTTAGGTCTGGCAATTACCATAGGCCATAATCTGTTGGATATACCTGAAGCAGTAAGTGGCTTTCATGCCGGATTATTGTGGGATTTGATTCATCATGGATTTTTAGCAAATTATCCTTATGCAGAGAACCACTCTGTCAAGATTATTTATCCGTTTCTTCCATGGACCGGCCTGATGATTCTCGGCTATTGTATCGGTATTTATTTTACACATGCATATTCACAGGAGCAACGACGCAAAATACTAAGCCGCCTTGGCTTGATGCTAATCTTATCATTTATAGTTATCCGTGCATTCAATGTATACGGGGACCCGGTCAAATGGTCTTTTCAAAAAAGTAGTTTGTTTACTTTCTTCTCTTTTATCGATGTAAACAAATACCCTCCATCCTTAATGTATATGTGTATAACGATTGGTCCGGCTTTGTTGCTGCTGTCTTATCTTGAAAAAATCCAGAATAATTTTACATCGGTCATGAAGACATATGGGCGCGTGGCCTTTTTCTATTATATCTTACACCTTTACCTCATTCATATTTTAGCGACATGCAGCTACTTTTTAAAAGGACATTCTTTTTCAGACTTGAGCAGTAATGGTACAATATTTCGTTTTTATTTTGTGGTGCCCGGCGAAGGATATAACCTGGGAATCGTTTATGCAATATGGGTCATCATAGTTATTTCCTTGTACCCTGCATGCAAATGGTATGATGCTTATAAAACCTTGCATAGAGAAAAATGGTGGTTGAGTTATCTCTAATTATCTATTATGGGGGATGTATATCAGGTTGATCGGATAGAATTCCTTACACTACACTAGTTTAATTCTCCAATGCCCCGTTGTTTTTTGTCAGGCTTTCCCGCTATTCCTGCCGGTTGCTTGAGAGGGAAAAAGGATTTTTTATGGTTTTCCGAACATTTAATTGATTTGATTTGTACCTTAACATCGTTTTAAAAGAAATGAAACGTGACCTGCTTTAGCGCAGCTGATTTTTACCATTTTATGAGAATAAAACTATACCGCTTCCTGCTTTTTTCCTTAGTGTTGCTTTGCACTTTGCATTTGTCAGCACAAAGTGATACCTCGTCGAAACTAGCTGATTCTTTGAATGCAGCCAAACTAATTGAGTACAATTTCAAATTGTCTGAATTAGAGAATCAGCGCTTGCGTGATTCAATGCAAAAAGCGGATTTGGAAATAGAATTAAAATCTTTAGCTTCCGATGAGAACCTGAAAAAGATAGATTTGTTGAATCAAATCGATGCACTAAATAGTAAGGAAGCAAGACGACTTGCAGAGAAGAAGGCACAAATTGATTCCTTGAGACTGACAACAAAGGGGGCTCCAGTTATCGGATTTTTCAAGGATACTCTTTTTCTTGTTTATGGAAGATTAGGAGGATTTTCAGCTCAAGACAGGGCAGAGGCCATTCGGAAAAGAATCAGTAGCCTTCCTGAACTTTTCAAATCCCGGCCCGATTCGTTAGTACTGGTGGAAACAGAATCCACTGTAGATATTGTTTTAGGGGATGAAACCATTATGAGTATTTCCGAGACGGATGCCTTATGGGCAAATACATCTACCTATGAACTGGCAACAAGATGCAAGAGCATTATACGTTCTTCTGTGCTGAATTATATGTCTGAGACGAGTTTGGCTTCTATGTTAAAAAAAATTCTCTATGCCCTGCTGGTAATTGGGGTAGTGGTGGTAATCGTTTTCTATTTGAAGCGCTTATTCAAATGGCTTGCTCTAAAAACCCAGCTTGAATCCGGGAAATTATTCAAAGGAATAATAATCCGGAATTATACTTTATTTGGTCCTCAGTCGGAGGTGAACACTATACTGAACCTACTTAAGATCGTTAAGTGGTTCCTCTTTTTATTTATTATTTACCTGGCCTTGCCGGTACTCTTTGCAATTTTCCCAAGAACAAAAGATATTGCCGATATCCTTCTTGGATACATTTTCAATCCCTTAAAAAAGATCTGGTTTGGATTCTGGAATTATATGCCGAATCTTATCACCATTCTGGTCATTGTATTTGTTTTCCGTTATTTGTTGAGAGGCATATACTACCTGAAAAAAGAAATTGAAACGGGTAATTTAAAACTTCCCGGCTTTTATGCGGATTGGGCGAATCCTACTTATCAGATGGTGAGGGTCCTTGTATTTGCATTTATGATAGTAGTCATATTTCCTTATCTGCCTGGAAGCGATTCCCCTGTATTTCAGGGTGTCTCGGTATTTCTTGGTTTCCTTTTTACTTTTGGCTCGGCCGGCTCACTTTCAAATATTATTTCCGGATTGGTACTCACCTATATGCGGCTCTTTAAAATTGGAGATCGTGTAATGATCGGAGAAGTGGTAGGTGATGTTATTGAGAAATCCTTACTGGTGACCCGTGTGCGAACTATAAAAAATGAGATTATCTCCATTCCTAATTCTACTGTGATGAACAGTCATACGATTAATTACAGCAGTGATGCACCGGATAAAGGTCTGATTATTCATACTACAGTAACGATTGGATATGATGTGCCTTGGAGGGATATGCATCAGGCTTTGATTGATGCTGCCGGGCAGGTTGAATCGATTTTAAAGGATCCTAAACCATTTGTATTGCAAACAGGGTTGGAAGATTTTTATGTTTCATATCAGATTAATGCCTATACCCGCGAAGCAAACAGGCAAGCTGTAATCTATTCAAAGTTGCACGAAAGCATTCAGGATATTTGCAATGAGAGAGGTATTGAAATCCTTTCACCGCATTATCGGTCAGCACGTGATGGAAATATGACAAGTATTCCCGCAAGTTATTTGTCAAAAGATTACAAAGCACCCAGCTTTAATGTCAACTTGAAGAAGGAAGATGATTAGCCGGAAAAAACTATACGAAATTGTTTTTGGTACCGAAACAAGGGCAGGGAAATTATTTGATGTTTGGCTGCTTTGGATAATTTTGTTCAGTGTATTGATTGTGATGTTGGAAAGTATTCCGGAGATGGGCACGGCTTATTCCGGTATATTCATCAAAATTGAATGGTGCCTTACCATTGTTTTTACATTGGAATATTTATTAAGGATTTGGATCAGTCCTCGGCCAGGAAAATACATATTCAGTATCTGGGGCTTCGTGGATCTTTTAAGTATCCTGCCAACTTATCTGAGTTTTATCTTAGTGGGGTACCATTATTTGCTGGTTGTCAGAATCTTTAGATTGCTAAGGATTTTCCGTATTTTAAAATTAGCCCGTTTCAGTTCAGAAGCACAGAGCCTGTCACTCGCTTTAAAAGCAAGCCTGCATAAAATCAGTATATTTTTGACAGCTGTACTTACCATTGTTGTTTTTATGGGTACCTTGATGTATGTGGTGGAAGGAGGATCAGAAGGCTTTACAAGCATTCCACAGAGTATTTATTGGGCAGTTGTTACTGTTACCACTGTCGGGTATGGTGATGTGGTGCCTCAGTCTGTTTTAGGAAAGTTTATTTCCTCCATTGTCATGATTACGGGGTATGCTATTATAGCCGTTCCAACTGGGATTGTAACGGTAGAAATGTCCAGGCGGATTAAGGATTCTCTCGTGTGTTCAAATTGTCAGGGATTGAACGACCCTTCAGCTAAGTATTGTAATCAATGCGGAAATAAAACAAAGTAATACGGATATGAATGAATTAATCAATAATTCGGTGCTTCAATTGGGTGATTTCAAAATAAATCTATGGACGGTCGCAAAGCTTGTGATCTATTTTGCATCCATATTTCTATTACTACAGATCATTAAAAAAGCAATCTACAGGACGAGGAGAATGGATCTGGCCAGAAAGTTTGCAATCTATAGTTTATTCAAATACGTCACACTGGTTTTTTCAATCGTTATTGGTTTACAGATTTTAGGATTCAATTTGTCTGTGTTGCTTGCAGGTTCGGCTGCTCTTCTGGTGGGTATTGGCTTGGGTTTGCAAAATCTTTTCAGTGATTTTGTTTCTGGCATTATCTTATTAATCGATTCATCCGTAAAAGTGAATGATGTGATTGAAGTAAATGGTTTGGTATGCAAAGTCCAGATGATTAATATGCGCACCACGACGGTTCTAACCAGGGAGGACAAATACATCATTCTTCCAAATTCACATTTAACACGAAACCAATTAATTAATTGGACACATAGCAATGTGATGTCCCGCTTTGAAATTGCTGTTGGAGTGGATTATTCTTCAGACATAAAACTGGTGATGAAAATTTTAAAGGAAGCAGCTGTCATGCAGGAGGGGGTACTCAAGGAGCCGGTTCCTTCTGTTCGCTTTAATGATTACGGTGAATCTTCCATCCAGTTTTTGGTTTTTTTCTGGTCGGAAGAAGTTTTCAGAGTTGAGAACATCAAAAGCGACATCCGGATCAGGATTTTTGAAATGTTTAAGGAGAACAATATCAAAATACCATTCCCTCAAAGGGTGGTTCACTTAAATAAATAAATTATGGAAGAGATGCTGAAAGGATGGCTTTACAACCCTCTTGTACTGAAGTTGATTACCCTTTTTATTGGTGCATCCATTGTATGGATAATTATTAAAATATTTCAGAAAAATTTATTTTCAAAAATTAAAGACAGTGATAGCCGGTATAAGACAAAAAAAATAAGCACCTATGTTGGGTATTTACTTACCTTTGTGCTGTTGCTCATCGTTTTCAACAGCGATTGGAAACTTCTCTGTAGCACTGGGTGTTGCAGGTGCCGGAATTGCATTTGCGCTACAGGAAGTGATCATGTCCTTTGCAGGTTGGTTGGCTATTTTATTTGGTGGGTTTTATAAAGCGGGCGACCGGGTTCAATTGGGTGGAATAAAGGGCGATGTGATGGATATCGGCGTATTGCGAACAACTATCATGGAAACCGGGCAATGGGTTGATGGAGATTTGTATAATGGAAGAATAGTGCTTATAGCGAATAGTTTTGTTTTTAAAGAGCCGGTGTTCAATTATTCAGGTGAATTTCCTTTTTTGTGGGATGAGATAAAGATACCGATTCATTATGGCAGCAATTATGAAAAGGCGAAAGAGATATTTTTAAAAATTGGAACAGAGGTTGCAGGTGATTTAACTGAAACTTCACAGAATAAGTGGCGAATGCTGCAAAATAAATATCTTTTGGAAAGTGCCCAAACGGAACCGATGGTTTCGCTTATTGCCACAGACAATTGGATTGAATTTACTCTTCGTTATGTTGTAAAATATAATAAGAGAAGAATTACTAAGACAGAGTTATTCTCCCGGATTTTAAAAGAAGTTGAATCAACGGAGGGTGAAATCAAATTTGCATCGGCTACTTTTCAATTAGTAGATGTGCCGGACATTCACGTAAAGATGAATTCTTAGTTTATTATCTTTCGAGATAGGAGTACTTCAATGAAAATCATCAAGGTGTTTTTTAAGGACACCTTGCGGAATTTGGTTCTAATATGGACGAGCATAGTATAAGGACAGATTGTTGTTATTATATACAATGTTCATGTCCTGGCTAGCTGCCAGTGCGAATGGTTATTTTTTAAAAAAGACCACACCGTCAAAATTGATTGAGGGCATTCATGATGTGCTGGCAGGGGGAGCACCAATGACAGCTTCGATTGCAAAAAAAGTACTGGAAATGTTCCAGCAACAGCCATCAGTCTCGCCCGGTAAGGAATTTGAACTCACAAGCCGTGAGATTGAAATTTTAGGAATGCTGGTAAAAGGCATGAGTTTTAAAATGATTGCCGAAGCGTGTCAGATTACTTTCCATACCGTTAATTCTCACTGTAAGAAGATTTATGAAAAGTTGCACGTTCACTCAGCGACCGAGGCAATGGCGAAGGCAATTAATCGGAGGATTATTTGATTGGAACCGTTGATTTGATCAGCAAAACTTTTGATGAGTCACTCTTAGATCAAAAGAATCAACTAAATCCGATTTCAGAAGTGGATAAAGCCTTATTCGGATAATCCACTTAATTTTCGTACTTTTGCGTGCAACTTTTTTTTAACCCATATCTATGAAAGTTGCTCCTTCACGTTTCCTTGGCGAAGCTTTAACCTACGACGATATTCTACTTGTACCGGCCTTCTCGGAAGTGCTGCCCAATGAAGTTGATGTATCTTCGTATCTGACCGCGGGAATCCGTCTCAATATTCCTATTCTTGCTGCTGCCATGGATACCGTTACTGAGTCTGAAATGGCTATTGCCATCGCTCAGGAAGGGGGAATCGGTATGCTTCACAAGAACATGAGCATCGAACAGCAAGCCTGCCGAAGTACGTAAGGTAAAGCGAAGTGAAAGCGGGATGATTCATGATCCGATTACACTTCCCGCTACAGCACGCCTTCGTGAAGCTATGCAGATCATGAAAGAATATGGTATTGGTGGTATTCCTGTTCTCAATAAGGATCGTGTACTTATCGGAATTTGTACCAATCGTGATCTCCGGTTTGAAAAGGATCCTGATAGGCTCATTACAGAGGTGATGACGAAAGAAAATCTGATTACTACAACGGGTGTAAAAAACCTCAAAGAAGCCGAACAAATTCTACAGAATTACAAAATTGAAAAACTTCCGGTAATCGATAAGAAGGGGCAGATTGATCGGATTGATAACTTATAAAGATATTCTCAAAGTAAAATCAAGACCCAATGCCTGCAAGGATGAGTTTGGTCGCTTGCGTACAGGAGCAGCAGTAGGAGTAACAAAGGATACGTTAGAAAGAGTAAAGGCACTGGTAGAAGCAAATGTCGATGTTATCACCATTGATACAGCACATGGACATTCAAAAGGTGTGGTCGACATGCCTTGAAGTCCATACGAAAAGCTTATCCGAAATTGCAGATCATTGTTGGAAATATTGCAACTGCGGATGCCGCAAAATATCTCGCAAAAGCAGGAGCAAATGCAGTAAAAGTTGGAATTGGTCCGGGATCAATTTGTACCACTCGTGTTATTGCAGGTATTGGTGTTCCTCAGTTTACTGCGGTGTACGATGTGGCAGAAGCCCTTAAAGGATACTCCTGTAAAAGTCATTGCGGATGGAGGAATTCGCTTCAGTGGTGACATTGCCAAAGCAATCGCTGCAGGAGCCGACAGTGTAATGCTTGGATCGCTGCTTGCAGGAACCGAAGAATCTCCGGGCGAGACCATCATTTACGAAGGAAGAAAATTTAAACTCTATCGTGGAATGGGTTCCATCGAAGCCATGCGTGAAGGTTCAAAGGACCGCTATTTTCAGGCGCAAACCGATGATGTAAAAAAACTAGTACCGGAAGGAATCGTTGGAAGATTACCTTATAAAGGCCTTGTTGGAGAAGAGCTTTATCAATTGGTCGGTGGGCTTCAGTGCCAGCATGGGTTATTGCGGAACTCCATCAATTAACGAATTAAAGAAGGCCTCTTTTATCCGTATTACTTCAGCCGGCGTAAGAGAAGGTCATCCTCATGATGTGACCATCACGAAAGAAGCTCCCAATTATCATCGCTAAGCGACTTGTAATCAGGGATTCGAATGCTGTACTTCTTTTTATTCTGGTGAGCATCCAACGATGTATTTGTAACTTGCTCATTATCTATACGTTCATCCTCACTTCATGGTAAAAAAATGAATTAGAGCGAAATTTGCAGCGTTTTGCCAGAACCTAGGTATTATTAAATTTGCGCTCCCAAATAAATTGAAAAAAACCATGAAGAAAAATGCTGTCCTTTTAGTACTGACTCTTTTCAGTCTGAATAATTTTCTTTTCGCCCAGGAAGTAAAAGATCCTGTGATTCTAAAAATTGCAGGAGAAGATATCCCTAAGAGTGAATTTGAAAGAGTTTTCAAAAAAAATAATAACAAAGAAACCGATTACAGCCACAAGGCCGTTACAGAATATCTTCAGCTGTATATCAATTACAAACTGAAAGTCAAAGAAGCTCTTGAATTAGGGATGGATACTGTTCAAGCTTTTATCGATGAACTTAGCAGGATATCGCAAACAACTTGCTCAACCTTATCTGGTTGATAAGGACGTTACCGAAAATCTTATTGAAGGAGGCCTATGAACAGGATGAAAACCGATCTTGCGTGCAAGTCATATCCTGATCAAATGCGATCAGAATGCTTTACCAAAAGATACTCTTGCTGGCTTATAATAAAGCAGTGAAAATAAGGGGAGAATTATTGAAAGGTGCTGATTTCAATACCACCGCAAAAAAGTATTCGGAAGATCCTTCAGCAAAAGACAATGCAGGAGACCTTGGTTATTTTTCAGCCATGCAAATGGTTTATCCTTTTGAGTCAGCTGCCTATTCCACAAAAAATGGCGAAGTTGTCACAGCCTGTGCGTACCCGTTTCGGTTATCACATTATCAAAGTTACTGATTCTCGCCCGGCTCAGGGTGAAGTCAGGGTGGCACATATTATGGTAAAAATCGCAGCGGGCGCTAAATGAAGAAGATTCACTAAAGGCCGCACAGAAAATCAATGAGATCTATACTAAACTTAAAGCCGGTGAAAAATTTGAAGATCTGGCACGCCAGTATTCGGATGATCCAAGTTCTGCCAAATCAGGAGGTGCATTGCCTATGTTTGGAACAGGAAGAATGGTTCCTGAATTTGAACGAGCTGCTTTTGACTTGAAAAATGCTAAATGACTACAGCCAACCTATTCGAACTTCTTATGGATGGCACATCATCAAGCTTCTGGAGAAAAAACCATTGGGTACCTATGAAGAATTGCAGGCGGATCTAAAGCAAAAAGTTCAGAAAGATTCCCGTTCTGATTTGAGCAGGTCTTCAATGATATCCAAGATAAAAGCAAAGTATGGTTTTAAGGAGATGCCAAAGGCAAAAGATGAATTTATGGCACGTGTTGATTCCACCTTGCTCGAAGGTAAATGGACCACAGATAAAGCAGACGGCTTGAACAATACTATGTTCACTCTCGGACACTAAATCATACACACAGCAGGATTTTGCAAAATACATGGTAGATCATCAGTCGAAACGACGCTCAGGGTGGAATCTGCTGCTACATGTTGCCAATGCTCTCTATAGCGAATTTGTGAATGAATCTTGTCTGGCTTATGAAGAATCAAAACTGGATTCATTGTATCCCGATTTCAGAAATCTGATGCAGGAATATCGTGATGGAATACTTCTATTTGAATTGACTGACAAAAAAGTATGGTCCAAAGCGGTTAAAGACACAGTTGGTTTGAAGGAGTTCTATGAAACGAATAAAAAAAATTACATGTGGGGCGATCGTCTTGAAGCAACCATTTATACTTGCGCCAATGCGCGATATAGCAGCCGAGACACGTAAGCTGATGAAAAAGATTGACGATGCCGATACTTTAATGGCGCGCATCAACAAAAATTCTCAGTTGAATCTGCAGGTGAAGTACGGCAAAGTTCCTCAAAGGTGAATAATGAGATCATTGATCAGATAGAGTGGAAACCGGGAATGACAAAAGATATTCCAAAGGAAAACCAGGTCGTATTTGTTAACGTGCAAAGATGATTCCTGCCCAACCAAAAACGCTTGGAAGAAGCAAAAGGTTTGGTTACTGCCGACTATCAGAATTCACTGGAGAAGGCCTGGATCAGTTCACTTCAGGCGAAGTATCCTGTAAAGGTGTATGACGATGTAGTGGAATCAGTCAGCAAGAATTGATTATCATTCAATAAAATAAGAACAAACGGCGTTCATCTTGAATGAACGCCGATTTGTTTTTTAACAGACCTTGCTCGGTAACTTTTATTCTTCTGCCTGTTAAGATCTAAATGAATAAATGAACTTCGTGAATAAAGCCATCAGCTCCTTCCTTTTGCTTTCTTTTTTCTCTTTCTTCCTGTAATTTATGGAACAGCAAGGATGATATGGACGGCAGGACAAGGGTTGCACGTGTCTTTGATTATATTCTCTACGAAGAGGAACTTGCAGGTATCGTACCTGCAGGAGCATCTCCTGAGACGATAGCATCACCATCACAGGAAATTTTATAGACAACTGGATCAGGCAGAAAGCCGTTTTACACAAGGCGGAAAAAAATCTTGATGATGAGAAAAAGAATGTGGAAAAGAAATTGGAGGAATACAGGAATTCACTTATCACCTATACCTATGAAACAGAGTTGATCCAACAAAAGCTTGATACATCAGTCACTGAGGATGAGATCAGGAATTCTATGAATAAGAACCGAAATAACTTTGAACTTAAAGACAATATCATTAAGGTAATTTATCTCAAACTGAATAAAAAATCACCCAAGCTGAATAAAGCAAGGGAGTGGTACAAAAGCAACTCCACAAATCGACAGAAAACTTGCAGGATTATTGCCATCAGTACGCTTTAAATTATTTTCTGGACGATAATACATGGCTTTTATTTGATGATCTTGTTGAAAGAGATCCCGATCAAGACCTACGATAAAGAGCAATACCTTCAGAATAACAGAAATATTGAAATTGAAGATTCCAGCAATATTTATCTGGTGAGTATCAAAGGATTCATGATCAAAAATAGTAATCTCACCTCTCAGCTTTGAAAGAAATAATATACGGAACATGGTGATTAACCAGAGAAAACTAGCTCTGATTGAAAAAATGGAGCGTGAAGCTTATGAAGATGCACGAAAAAGTGGTGATGTGGAAGTTTATTAAAAACGTACCTTTGTAACCCTTATGAAAAAATAACAGGCAAATTCCTCCTTCTGAAAATACAGTCCGGCTTTTTGATCACGACTTGCTGAGCTTCTTTATATTGTCTGGTTATCACGTTTCCGCACAGGTAGTAGTTGATCAGGTCATGGCAGTGGTCGGCAGTAAGATCATTCTTCAATCTGATATTGAAAAACAATATGTTCAGTATCTGGCGCAAGGTGCGGAAAGCAAGTGAGGAAACCAAATGCCAAATTTTCGACCAATTGCTTCTTCAAAAATTGATGTTCAATCAGGCAGATCTGGACAGTATTGAAGTGTCGGAAACTCAGGTCGATGGTGAACTCGATCGCACGGATGCGATTCTATGTGAAACAAATCGGGTCTGAAGAAAAGCTGGAAGAGTATTTTCACACTACAATCCGGGAATTAAAAGCTGAATTGCATGATATGATCCGTGAACAGCTATTGGTGCAAAGCATGCAAAGCACCATTACAAAGGATGTGACTGCTACACCGGGCAATGTCCGGGAGTTTTTTGATGGGATCCCCACAGATAGCGTACCCTATATTGATGCGGAAATGGAAGTGGCTCAGATCATGCGCAAACCTCCGGTGAGTGCTGCGGAGAAGAAAGCGGTACGTAAGCGTCTTGAAGAATACCGCACAAAGATTCTTGCCGGAGAAGATTTTGCTGTGTATGCTGCTTTGTATTCACAGGATCAGTCAACCGCTAAGCGGGGAGGGGAACTGGGCATGTTTGAAAGGGGAAGCATGGTGCCTGAATTCGAAGCGGCTGCTTTTAACCTCAAAGCCGGAGAAGTTTCTCCTATAATTGAAACAAAGTTCGGCTTCCATATCATGCAGCTCATCGAAAGACGCGGCGATCAGATCAATGTAAGGCATATTCTCCTGCAACCACAGACGGATGACAAAGACATTTATAAAGTAGCTGAATTTCTTGACAGCCTGCGGACACAAATCAACATGGAAGTATCTCATTCGAAGACGCTGCCCAGAAATTTTCAGATGACGATGAAACCCGCAATAATGGCGGATTGATGATGAATCCTGAAACAGGCACCACAAGGCTTTCACCGGACAAGATGGAGCGCTTACTTTTCTTTCAGGTGGATTCAATGCCACTTCATGTTGCTTCTCAACCTTTGATAATGGCAAACCGCAGATGGTAAGCCGGCATACCGTATTGTAATGGTGAAATCAAAAAATCCTCCACATAGGGCGAATCTAAGAGACGATTACCAGCGTATCCAGGAAGTGGCATTGCAGGATAAACAAAATAAACTCCTGGCAGAATGGGTCGAAAATAAAAAATCAAGTACTTACATTCATTTTAGTGATGAGTCCAAACATTGCGAAATTCTAAAACCATGGATAAATTCGGGAATCAAGCAATAAAAATTTCTCATTATACCCGCCTTGGTCAAACAAACATTCTATAAAAAAATAATATAAATTTTTCACAAACCGCCATCTTCTCACTGAATTCCTGGTCGTTTTTAAAGATCCAAAATACACAGCAAGCAGATAAATATTGTTAAAAATATGTCAACAAACTACAAAAATGATGTCGATGCAGTCCAGGACCTGGTTGCAAAATATAACCTCTTACGTGCAGAGATTGGTAAAGTAATCATCGGGCAGGATGAGGTGGTTCGGGATGTCCTCATCTCCATCTTCAGTCGCGGTCATTGCCTGCTGGTTGGTGTTCCCGGGCTTGCCAAAACATTACTTGTGAATACCATTGCACAGACACTTGGCTTAACATACAACCGGATTCAGTTTACTCCGGATTTGATGCCTTCCGACATCATCGGGACGGAAATACTTGATGAGTCAAGACATTTTCGTTTCATTAAAGGGCCCTTGTTTGCAAATATCATTCTTGCCGATGAAATCAATCGTACTCCTCCAAAGACGCAAAGTGCGCTGCTTGAATCCATGCAGGAATACGCAGTAACCGCTGCTGGTAAACGCTATGCACTGGATCTGCCTTTTTTCGTCCTTGCTACTCAGAACCCAATCGAACAGGAGGGAACTTATCCCTTACCTGAAGCTCAATTGGATCGATTCATGTTCAATGTAATGTTGACCTACCCTGAATTCGAACAGGAAGTAATGGTGGTTAAATACACGACTTCAGATTATAAACCAAAACTTGAAAAAATTATTGGTGCCGAAGAGATCCTGTTTTTCCAGGAACTTGTACGCAGGATTCCTATTCCTGATAATGTACTACAATTTGCAGTGAAGCTTGCTGCGAAGACTCGTCCGAATACCGATTCTGCAGCACCCGAAGCAAATTCATTCCTCTCCTGGGGAGCAGGGCCACGTGCCTCACAATATCTGGTAATCGGTGCCAAATGTCATGCTGCGTTGAAAGGTAAATTTTCTCCGGATATTGAAGATGTTCGTGCTGTAGCACTGCCAATCCTCCGCCATCGTATCGTACGAAATTACAAAGCCGAAGCCGAAGGAATGACTGTAGAAAAGATTATTGAGGCATTCATGAAATAAATATATGCAGGCTGCCTGATAGTTTATGGAGTTGGTGATAAATACCAATCAATCTTCCTCTACCAACTCCAGATTTTGTATGGCTACAATGGCCCGTATAGATCCAAAGAGTACAACTGCATCGTTCTTCTTAAATTCTTCGACAATACCTGTCTGCTTACTCTTCAACATTCTCACCTGAGAACCAATTTTAATTTCTTGCTTTAGCTTTTCTATCAGTGCAAGCTTCCGTTTTTCCACCTTAGCCGGAGCATTCTCTGCCGCTTTCCGTTTTACTTCTGCCGTGAGACTTCCAACAAATTTTTTAATTACCGCTTTGCGGTCTTTTGTTTTTTCCCATTCTTCAAGGAGGGAGCTCATTTTTCTTCCAAGCAATGCAAGTTTTTGTAGCTCTTCCCTTTTCACTTTGTCCCTTTCCATTTTCACTTCGAGCTTCTGTACAAGCTGCTGATAGCGGGTTTCCGCCTCTCTGGTCTTTTCTTCCTGTATTCTTAAGCCCTTTGACTCTTCTTGTTGTTTGTTTTTTTGCAGGTGGAGTCCTGCAAGTAATGTATTGAGTTTTAATTTGTCCTTTTGAACTTTTTGCCTGGCTTTTTCCAGCACGTGTTGCGGCAAACCAATCCGTTCGGCAACTTCAAATGTATATGAACTTCCGGGTTGTCCTGTGATGAGCTGGTATTTCGGACTTAGTGTTTCCGGATCGAAGAGCATCGAGGCGTTCTGTACCCCGAGAAGGTTTTCTGCAATGAGTTTTATATTGGTATAATGGGTTGTGAACAGGCCAAAGGCTTTGCGCTTATTCAGCTCTTCCAGTACTGCTTCAGCTATAGCACCACCTAGTTCAGGATCGGTTCCTGTACCAAACTCATCGATTAGTATTAATGAACGGTTGTTCGCTGCCCGAAGAAAAAGATTCATCCGTATGAGGCGGGAACTATAGGTGCTCAATGCATTTTCAATGGATTGACTGTCACCAATGTCGGCCAGGAAGTGATTGAAGAAACACATGATCGAGTTTTCCTTTGCCGGAACCAGCAATCCACTTTGTAACATAAGCTGTAGCAAGCCAACCGTTTTAAGTGTGATTGATTTCCCACCGGCATTCGGACCACTGATTATCAGGATTCTGTTTTCCTGGCTTAAGCTAATCGTCAACGGAATAACTGCCTTGTTTAGTTTTATGTTTTTAAGATATAGGAGGGGATGCACTGCATCGTACAATTCAACACGGGAGTTTTTATCGAGCCGGGGTAAATGGGCTTTTAACTCCAATGCATAAAGTGCCTTTGCCCTGATCAGATCGATCTCAGTGAGCAAACGGTGATAAGCATTAATCAAGGATGAATGTGGCCTTAATTTTTCCGTGAGCTCACGCAGGAGCCGGATAATTTCGGTTCGTTCATCTTGTTCCAGCTCTGAAACTGCATTGTTCAGTTCAACAAGTTCTTCCGGTTCAATGAAGGTGGTTTTTCCACTTTCACTCTTGCCGTGAATAAGACCTTTGACATTTCTTTTATATTCCGAGGGAATGGCTAATACCCGACGGTTATTATAAAAGTTCTCCTCGTTCTCGCGTAACCATCCTTTTTTATTCAGTTCATTGATAAAGCTGCGGAATCGTTTATCGGCTTCTCTTCGTTTCGAAATCAATTGATCACGGATGTCCTGAAGTTCCGGTGAGGCGCTGTTCTTTACTATGGCATGAGCATCCAGGATGGCATCAATTTCCGTGATGATTACAGGGGTTTCATACACAGCCCCGGTAAGCTGAATCAATGAAGGGAAAAAAGTTTTTCTCTCGTTCAAAAATTTCAAAATTGCATTGACGCTTGAAGAAGCGGAACGTATCCGACTGAATTGCATTTCCGACAATACCGAGCCGGACTTACTCAACAACTGGCAATCAATCTCGAAATCTTCGAAACTTGTATCCGGGAAATGGCCTTTATTAGCAAGAGTGATGCGGTATTCTTCGGTTTGTTTAAGTGACAAGGTCAGTACTTCTCTGTCTGCCAATGGCTCCAGTGCCATCGCCATTTTCTTTGCTGAGGCAGATCGGCAATGGTAGGCGACTTGCTCACACACTTTGTCGAACTCAAACAGTTTCAGGATGTCTTCCCCGTGGATCTTCATTTTTGCAAAGATTTGATTTTAAACTGACCTGACAAAGACATATAGCTTTTCCGGATAAGAATAATTCTTTTTTCGTTCATTGCAGACTGGAAAACAGGCATGAAAAAGGAAGGAAACGTAATTGTTATAGGAGGTGGTGCTGCAGGTTTTTTTGCAGCGATTACATGTGCGCTCACTAATCCCGCATTGCAAGTTCTCATACTCGAAAAGTCCGGTAAATTGTTGTCGAAAGTGCGTGTCAGTGGCGGAGGCCGTTGTAATGTCAGCCATGCCTGTTTTGATGTTGCTGAATTGGTGAAATACTATCCACGCGGCGGACGCGAACTATTGGGGCCCTTTCATGCTTTTTCACCACACGATACTGTTAGCTGGTTTAGTGAACGGGGGGTGGCAATCAAGACAGAAGCGGATGGCCGCATGTTTCCGGTCAGTGATCAATCCTCAAGCATTGTTGAATGCTTAATGAACGAAGCGGAAAAAGCCGGAGTAGGCATCAGGTTGAATTCCGGTGTGCAAAGTATTCAAGGGGTGGGGCATGATAGTTTTGAATTGACCTTGCAGGATGAGACTAAACTCCTTGCAAATGCTGTGATTGTTGCCAGCGGTGGCTCAGCTTCATTAAAAAGTTTTAACTGGCTCGGCGAATTAGGGCATACCATAATTCCCCCCGTACCTTCCTTATTTACTTTTAATATTCCTAAAAATTCGATCACTGAACTAATGGGTGTTGCTGTTGAATCAGCGCAAGTTAAAATCGTTGGAACAAAATTTATTACTGAGGGTCCTTTATTGATCACCCATTGGGGAATGAGTGGTCCTTCTATTTTAAAGCTAAGTTCATTGGCTGCACGTAAGTTGGAAGAGTTTCAGTATAATTTTTCCATTCATATAAATTGGTTGCAGCAATTCGGAGAAGAGGAATTACGCAACACTCTGCAAAACTATCGTACTACTCTTGCAAGGAAAAAAATATCTGCTTCCAATCCATTCCGACTTCCTAAGCGATTGTGGGAATATCTGCTCTCTAAAGCACTTCCGGCTTCTGAAAAAGAATGGGCTCAATTGAGTAATGATGAATTGAGAAAAATTATGGCAAGCTTGATTGCGGATGAATATGTCGTAAATGGAAAAACAACTTTCAAGGAAGAGTTTGTGACCTGTGGAGGCATTTCACTCAAAGAAATCGATTTTAAAACCATGCAAAGCAAATTGCAGCCCGGACTTTATTTTGCAGGCGAAGTACTGGATATAGATGCCGTCACCGGTGGCTTTAATTTTCAGGCTGCCTGGACGACAGGATATCTTGCCGGAAGCTCTGTTGCACAATCTTTATAATATTGAACTTCCACTTTGGTAATTAATGAATTTGATATTGGTATGGAATAAACCAGGAATTGGCTTTCATGATGAAGCCATGCTGCTCGGCTCGTATAAGTGACTGATTTAATTAGCTTTACCTCTGAATTTTCTTCTTCCATTTAACATGTGAAATATGCTGATGATTCAATTTCAAAACTTACTTTTGACCTTCCTCAAATTCAGGATAAAATGAAGATCAGACATTTCTTTTTTATACTTGGTTTTTTTGTGTTTGTACCGTCGCATTTCCTCTTCGCGCAGTATTCACTTAGTGGAATTGTTGGCGGCGACTCAAAGGAGACAGAATTGCTGGAAGGTGTCCTGATTTATATTCCTGAATTGAACCGGGTGGATATTTCTAAAGACGGTGGCACCTACATTTTCCGGAATTTGGGTCCAGGTGTATATCATGTACAATATAGTAGAAGTGAATACAAGACGCTTATTAAAACAATAATCATTAAAGACTCGGCAACTGTTGTTCATGTGAACCTGGAATTCTCCGGACATGAAGGAGAAGAGATTTCCAGGGCTTCAAACAATACGTCCCTGCTTTCAAATTTCCCACTGCCTGTTGAAGCATATGCACTTGAACGCTACAGAAGAAGTGGAGCTATGGATGTGTTAGGTGAATTATCCTTTCATTCAGGCTTGGATAAAATCACTAAAGGAAACGCAATCACCAAACCGGTCATTCGGGGGTTATCGAACAACAGGGTACAGGTAATACAATATGGAACAAGGATCGAAAATCAAAGTTGGATTGACTTAAGTCCCTTAGGAATAAATGACAACGGTACTGAACGCGTGGAAGTCCTGAAAGGGCCTGCATCATTGCTATACGGTGCCGACGCTGCCGGTGGTGTTCTTATCTTTACAGAAGAAAAACCGCCTGTGGCAGGAAACATCGAAGGCGATGTTGCTGCAACTTTTCATTCAAATACACTAGGATTAGGCACCGAAGCAGGATTGAAAGGAATGTCTGAAAGCGGAATATTTTATGGATTGCGTCTGGGGATGCAATCGCACACAAGTTATATACAAGGTGAAGGTTCTGACCAGCGGAAAAATACAGAGGCACTTCCATTTGCACTCAATAGTAAATTCAATACTCAGAATGCTAAAGTATTCATTGGTACTACAAAGGCTTGGGGAATGTCTAAACTCACCTATAGTTACCTTCACGATCTCTCCGGTGTGATAGGCTGGCAGGAAGACACACTCGAAGATCCGCTTCGTTTTAATGAAGTGCAAAGGGAGAGATCTATAGACGGACCTTATCTTGAAGATGCATCGCATATTATCGCTTCAGAAAATACAATCCTCGTTGGCCATTCTGATATCAATGCAAATCTTTCTTTTCAGTCTGCTGCCAATAAGGAAATTGAACCCGAGCTTCCCGGTATTGAACAAAAAAGTGTTTCCGTTCTTTTAAACTCGCTGACCTGCGATTTGCGATTCAATTCTGATCCATTGAAGAAGTTTGGATATTCAGTCGGTACACAGGGCATTCTTCAATCCAATAAAAATAATGGCACTGAAGGATTGATACCGGATGCTTCGATGTATAGTATTGGAGCATACTTTTTACTGCGTTACGATCTTGAGCGATGGAATTTCCTGGCGGGTGCCCGCATAGATACCCGGCAATTGGAATTAACAAGATACAAAGGAGCGATTGACAGTTTGGATCCCCGTTCCCCGAATGTTAAAATGGATTACCTGCCGGGGAGTTTCTCGGCCGGAATCGTCTACCATCCTCTGGATGATATCTCAATCAAATTGAATGGAGCTACCGGCTATTCATTGCCTAATTACAAACAACTTTATTCGTATGGATTTTCGTCCGACAGTTCTCGTTTTGAACTCGGGAGTGACTCATTGCGATATGAACAGAATGCAGGAATCGATTTTGGAATTTCCTGGCTTGGAAAATCTTTTTCCCTGAATGCAAGCGTCTTTTACAATCAGATGAATGATCACATTCATTTGATTAATACTGGAGGATTCAGGCAGGTAACTACCACTTCAGGTGATTCTCTAATCCCGGTATACTATTATGGACAGGCAAATGCCAGCATATCCGGACTAGAGCTTGGTCTGGCCATTCATCCCGCAGCGGTGAAATGGTTGTCTGCCGAACTTGATTATTCCAGGATTCAGGCATCATTGGATGATGGAGGAGATCTTGCCCGGATACCGGCAGATAAATTTGTTTGCAGTTTGCAGTTTCAATCCACGCGCATGAATTATTTATACAAGCCATTTCTCCGGATTGTGTTCAGCAACTATTTTGAACAAGATCATATAGCTGAGTTTGAAACATCCACTCCTTCATATTCACTTTTTGATCTTCATCTCGGGGGTGACATCCAGTGGGGTGAGCGTTTTTTGAGTGTTACAATTTCCGCCACCAATATTCTGAATGAGGGTTATTCAAGTCATCTTTCATTGTTGAGACCGGAAGGTATCCGCGATATGGGCCGTAATGTGGCCATTCGGCTGAGTATTCCATTTGGTATCATGAAAAAGAAATGATCTTTTGTAAAATCCCTGAATTTACAATCATTCGTGTGAAAGATTGTACATTTTGACACTTTCTTAACAAGATCAACCTTATCTTTGCATATATTAAACAAAAATTAAAAAGGATAAGAATGATTCAATTATTGATTAAAATGAAGCGTGGAGCTTTTCTCCTGAGTTTCCTGGTCTTTTCTGGTTTTAATATTTCATTCGCGCAAATGATGCAACCCAGTAAGGTGGATCATGCCCTGGAGATCATCAAGTATTATTATGTAGATACTGTGAATGAAAACAAACTCATGGAGGAAGCTTTAAAGGCCATGATTAAAGAACTTGATCCCCATTCCGTCTATATTCCATTGGATGAATTGCGTGAGATGAACGAACCCCTTGTGGGCAAATTTGAAGGTATAGGTATTCAATTCAATATCCATGAAGATACAATCATGGTAACACAAACGATTGTTGGAGGTCCCTCAGAAAAACTCGGACTACATGCAGGCGACAGGATTGTAAAGATTGACGGAGAAAATGTGGCAGGAATAAAAATTACCAATAATGATGTTCTCAAAAAATTACGCGGAGATAAAGGAACAAAGGTAACAGTAGCCATTTACAGACGTGGATTGGAAGACCTGATCGATTTCACCATCACACGTGATCAGATTCCATTGTTTAGTGTGGATGCATCCTATATGGCCGCACCGGGTATTGGTTACATAAAAATCTCACGCTTTGCAGATGCTACCGTAGAAGAATTCAAAAAGGCACTTGCAGAATTGAAAGGAAAGGGGATGACCAGTCTCATTCTCGATTTACAAGGCAATGGGGGAGGTTACCTGAACCGTGCCGTTGAAATGGGAGATGAGTTCTTGACAGAAGGCAAAAAAATTGTTTTTACCCGTGGACGCAACAACCCGGATGAAGACTTTATGTCAACCTCCCGCGGTGGATGGGAAAAAGGAAATTTAGCCGTTTTGATTGATGAAAGTTCTGCCTCTGCCTCTGAAATTGTTTCCGGTGCCATTCAGGATTGGGACCGCGGACTGATCATTGGCAGACGGTCATTCGGAAAAGGACTTGTTCAAAAGCCCTTTCAGTTACCTGATGGATCTATCATTCGCCTCACGGTTGCGCATTATTATACACCCTCAGGAAGGAATATCCAGAAACCTTATGTTCTTGGAGAAGATGAAGAGTATGTAATGGATTTCTCCAACCGGCTAAAGCACGGAGAATTATTTAACGCAGACAGTGTTCAGTTTGCCGACACGACAAAATACTATACCAATGCAAAACGTGTTGTTCGTGGCGGAGGTGGAATCATGCCTGACTTATTTGTTCCTATGGATACCAGTATGAGTAGTTCTTATTATACAGATCTTTTACGTAAAAGTGTATTTAATGATTTCTGTCTCACTTTTGTGGATAATAACCGGAAGGAATTGCTAAGCAATTACCCTGATATTTTGGTTTTCCGTGAAAAGTTCAGTGAAGTAGGAAAAGTATTTGATGATTTTCTTGCTTTCGCAGAGAAGCAAGGAGTGAAGATGGATAGTCTGGGTTTCAAAACCTCTGAACGACTTATCCGTATTCAACTAAAAGCTCTCATTGCCCGAAATCTATGGGATACTGACGCGTACTTTGAAGTGATCAATGAACTGAATGGCGCCTTCAACAAAGCCATAGAAGCAGTTCAGAAAAAGACATTCGAAAAAATGAAACTTGCCGGCGTTAAATAATTAATAGTTAAAATTCGCGGCAGGGAAGGAGTGATCCGGATGTTTTTCTTATCGTGATTGCAAGAGTCAGAATTCAGGACTTAATTTATTTCACCGGACATTAAAACTCAGGACGATTGAAAAAAATAATAGCATCTCTCTTTTTACTCACGACCACTTTCATTAGTTCTGCGCAAGTATCCTCCATTCGCCTGATGTCCTGGAATCTGCTTAACTGGCCGGTTACTTCGAATCAAATTGCCGACAGTACAGAACGATGTCCGCATTATCGCCTGGTGCTGGATCAGCTGAGACCAGACATACTTGTTACACAAGAAAATGCCGCTACTTATAGCACCACATGGTTCCTGAACTGTGCACTGAACGCCAACGGAAATGAGTATAGGCAGGGCAGCTTTATCAATGGTTACGATACAGATAATGGAATCTTTTATAAGGATTCCGTGTTTGAGTTTATCAGTAATACACGCATTCCTACTGCCTTGCGTGACATTAATGAATTCAAACTCGTCCATAAAGAGTCCGGTGATACGCTGCGAATATTCTCAGTGCATTTGAAAGCAAGCAGTGGATCACAAAACGAAGCAGCAAGAGCTGCGGAAGTAGATTCTCTTCGGAAGTATACCAATTCTTTGCCCTTCAATACCGACTTTGTCGTTTGTGGCGATTTTAATATTTACAAGACCAACGAGAGTGCGTTTCTAAAATTACTTCAGGTCAACTCCTTTGATGAAGGACAGTTTATCGATCCAATAAATCTTCAGGATACTCTATGGAATAAATACATCTACCGGCAATACCATACCCAGTCCACACACGACACTCAATCCGGAGGATTTGTTGGCGGAGGACTGGACGACCGTTTTGATATGATCCTTATTTCGGAAGCGGTCGCAGCTCCTACCGGAATTTATTATGTCGCAGGTTCACTCACTCCATATGGCAACGATGGCAATCATTACAACAAAGCCGTCAACTATGGTGTAAATTATGCGGTCTCAGTGCAGGTTGCAGATGCTTTGTATGGTGCGTCGGACCATCTTCCTGTTTATGCCCAGCTGGATATTGGTCCCACTTCAGGAATCCGGGACATCTCAATGGATCTCTCCGACCTGCTCGTCTATCCAAATCCGGCTTCGAGTTCGGTACTTCTTGAATTCACTACACACTCATCAGCGGCTTTGGAAATTTCAATAAATGATCTGAGTGGGAAAAGAATCTATGCAGAAACGATTCCAGGTTCTGGTTCAGGCAGGAAAAGAGTAGAATTAACTGAAATTAAAAATTTAGAAACCGGCATCTATTTCCTTTCGATTAGGTCAAACAATTCACTGATTAACAGTAAGTTAATTATAATTCGCTAACATTCACATAAATATCTTGATTTCAGACTGCCTTACAAAGTATTTTAGAACCGGAACATACATCCGATAATCCGGTTTAAAGGAAGGTAGTCAATCATGGGAAAAAAGAAGAAGGCAAAAGAATTACCTAAACCCAAAGTGGGTGCGCTGTTGATTTCGGAACCATTTAATCCGGAGCCAACTTTTAAGCGTTCAGTAGTGGTGCTCAGTCAACATAATAAGAAAGGCTCGATTGGATTCATCATCAACAAGCCCACACCTTTAAAAATACATGAAGCCCTGGATGATTTCCCGGAATTTGACGCTCCCGTCTATTGGGGCGGGCCCCTGCGGCTTGATTCCATTTACTACGTACATTCCATTCCGAATCTCGCGGGCAGTCATAAAATAGCCGAAGGTGTTTATTGGGGAGGCGATTACAAACAATTAAGGCTGATGATCGAGGCTGATGAAATTTCCCCTGAGCAAATCAAATTCATCGCGGGTTATTCAGCATGGAACCCTAAGCAACTTGAAGAAGAAATAAGCCAGGACAACTGGTGGATCACTGAAGCAGACCTTCACAGCACATTGATAGAGGAACCCACCATCGTATGGGGAAACGTTCTCACTCGCATGGGGCACGTGTACGGCATCATGAACGATTTTCCTGAAGATCCTGGCGTAAATTAAAAAGCGAATTTCATTGGATAAAAAAAACCATCGGATCTCCGATGGTTTTTTTATGAAAGGGTCAGAAGACACTTAGTGCAAAATTATGGCCTCAGATGAATCGTATGTGTATTTCCATTGAGTGTTACGGTGGCGATATCATCGCAGGTACCAGTTCCAAAATCTATCAAACGTGCCGGACGTCCGGAAGGGATATGTTCCATTGTTCCACTCGTGATCCAATGGCAGGAATTATCACGTACAAGGTTATTTAGATTGGCTGTGCATGATCCTCCGGCACTGTTTGTACCGGAACCGGAGCCATTGATCAGGTAGATATCATTGACCCAGCTGCTGTCACCATAACCTGCTGTCATCTCCCGGCTGCGTTGATCATTCCATCCCTGCCAGCTACCATCAGGGCGTGTGATAAGCATATTGGTCGCTGTGATCGTCCAATTCATGTTACCGGCCGCGTTGAATCCATTGTTTACGACAGATCGTGTTCCTTCTACATGGCGCCCGTCAATGTAATAGTTGTTGAATGTAACCGTGCGTGTTGAGCCTGCATCAAAATAGCGGCCACCGGAATATTGAATAATAATCATTCCACTCCGTGTTCTGCCGTCTCTGCCAGTGCAAGCGCTTCCAAAGTCGATAGTAAGAATTCCATTGATGGAATCATTGGTAATTGTAGCACAGGTACTCAGTGAAAACTGATCCTCTTCCTGAGGATTTGAATAACGTGCACTCATTGTGCCGTTGAGCGAAGCTTGAGAAACCAGGTTGTCAACGTCATTAAAAATACTTTCCATCTGACCTATATCCTGGGCGCTCGTTTGGAAATCTTCAGTGTCTGTTTTTTCCTTCTTACAGGAACTCATGCTGAAAGAAATTGAGAGCAGTATAATACCGAGCCCTGCGTAGATAAGTTTTTTTGTCGCTTTCATCTTTTCTGTTTTTATTTTTTTTTGAATAAAATTTGAAACTCTTTTTATGACCACAGAGATGAAAAAGGGTTTAACCATTCTTGAAAATAGATTTGGAAAGATTTTATAAAAAGCTCAGGTCAGGAGAAATGATTCTTTAAACACACTAAGAAGAATCGTTATTTTAAAAACTTATGGAATCTCCTTCCTGAGTTTCTTGACTGCTCTTGACCAGATAAGTAAAATGATGACTGGTAATGTTATATCCTTTTTTCAGGTACAATCGGTGGGCATCAAAGCGATCCGCATTGCAACCTGAGTCAAGGTGTATTTGAGCACAATCATTTTTTCGTGCCAGCTCGAGAATATAATCCAGCAGCTTCGAAGCAAGTCCCTTTCCTCTTTCTGAAGGAAGTGTAGTAAGGTCATCTATGTAGATGGCTTTGCCCCAGTGCAATAGTTCTGTGAAACGAAATCCTGCCGCCGAGCCTACAATTCCACGTTCTGATTCTATATAAATCAACTGGTAACCATAATTCATCATACGATTAATCCGTTCCACAAATGTTTTTTCGCTCAGGTAAGGACGCAACACCTTCATGGCGGGAAAACATTTCTCAATTTCCTCTCTCGACTGTGCTTTTTGAACTGTTGATGTATTGATCATAATAATTTGTTAATTTAAGCCCTTAGCAATGAGAGCAGAAGAGTAAAATTACCTTATTTTCAATTATTTTTCCACAAACTATTGCAGAATCGTAGAGATTACTATTTTTGCACCCGCTTCAAGAAATAATCGATTCCGTAGCTCAGTTGGTAGAGCAATACACTTTTAATGTATGGGCCCTGGGTTCGAGTCCCAGCGGGATCACAAAACTCCGGTTAATCCGGAGTTTTTTTGTTATGGCCTGTGTGTACATTCTTTTTTCGAAAAAGCTGAACAAGCATTACATCGGAGCATGTAAGGACTTAGAACGCAGGCTTTATGAGCACAATATTGGACATTCTAAATTTACTAAGACCGGTATGCCCTGGGAGCTAAAATACTCTGAGGATTATGAGGACTTGGGTTCTGCTAAAAAGCGGGAACAGGAGATCAAAAAAAAGAAATCGAGGAAGTATGTAGAAGAGTTAATCGTGCAGGGTAGAGCATCCCGCCCTTAGCGGGAGGGCCCTGGGTTCTCCCGCGAACTGCGGGACAGCGGGATCACAAAACTCCGGTTAAACCGGAGTTTTTTTGTTATGGCCTGTGTTTACATTCTTTTTTCGAAAAAGCTGAACAAGCATTACATCGGAGCATGTAAGGACTTAGAACGCAGGCTTTATGAACACAATATTGGACATTCTAAATTTACTAAGACCGGCATGCCCTGGGAGCTAAAATACTCTGAGGATTATGAGGACTTGGGCACTGCAAAAAAGCGGGAACAGGAGATCAAAAAAAAGAAATCGAGAAAGTATGTAGAAGCATTAATCGAACAGGGTAGAGCATCCCGCCCTTAGCGGGAGGGCCCTGGGTTCTCCCGCGAACTGCGGGACAGCGGGATCACAAAACTCCGGTTAATCCGGAGTTTTTTTGTTATGGCCTGTGTGTACATTCTTTTTTCGAAAAAGCTGAACAAGCATTACATCGGAGCATGTAAGGACTTAGAACGCAGGTTTTATGAGCACAATATTGGACATTCTAAATTTACTAAGACCGGTATGCCCTGGGAGCTAAAATACTCTGAGGATTATGAGGACTTGGGCACTGCAAAAAAGCGGGAACAGGAGATCAAAAAAAAGAAATCGAGAAAGTATGTAGAAGCATTAATCGAACAGGGTAGAGCATCCCGCCCTTAGCGGGAGGGCCCTGGGTTCTCCCGCGAACTGCGGGACAGCGGGATCACAAAACTCCGGTTAATCCGGAGTTTTTTTGTTATGGCCTGTGTGTACATACTTTTTTCGAAAAAGCTGAACAAGCATTACATCGGAGCATGTAAGGACTTAGAACGCAGGCTTTATGAGCACAATATTGGACATTCTAAATTTACTAAGACCGGCATGCCCTGGGAGCTAAAATACTCTGAGGATTATGAGGACTTGGGCACTGCAAAAAAGCGGGAACAGGAGATCAAAAAAAAGAAATCGAGAAAGTATGTAGAAGCATTAATCGAACAGGGTAGAGCATCCCGCCCTTAGCGGGAGGGCCCTGGGTTTTCCCGCGAACTGCGGGACAGCGGGATCACAAAACTCCGGTTAAACCGGAGTTTTTTTGTTATGGCCTGTGTTTACATTCTTTTTTCGAAAAAGCTGAACAAGCATTACATCGGAGCATGTAAGGACTTAGAACGCAGGCTTTATGAACACAATATTGGACATTCTAAATTTACTAAGACCGGCATGCCCTGGGAGCTAAAATACTCTGAGGATTATGAGGACTTGGGCACTGCAAAAAAGCGGGAACAGGAGATCAAAAAAAAGAAATCGAGAAAGTATGTAGAAGCATTAATCGAACAGGGTAGAGCATCCCGCCCTTAGCGGGAGGGCCCTGGGTTCTCCCGCGAACTGCGGGACAGCGGGATCACAAAACTCCGGTTAAACCGGAGTTTTTTTGTTATGGCCTGTGTGTACATTCTTTTTTCGAAAAAGCTGAACAAGCATTACATCGGAGCATGTAAGGACTTAGAACGCAGGCTTTATGAACACAATATTGGACATTCTAAATTTACTAAGACCGGCATGCCCTGGGAGCTAAAATACTCTGAGGATTATGAGGACTTGGGCACTGCAAAAAAGCGGGAACAGGAGATCAAAAAAAAGAAATCGAGAAAGTATGTAGAAGCATTAATCGAACAGGGTAGAGCATCCCGCCCTTAGCGGGAGGGCCCTGGGTTCTCCCGCGAACTGCGGGACAGCGGGATCACAAAACTCCGGTTAATCCGGAGTTTTTTTGTTATGGCCTGTGTGTACATTCTTTTTTCGAAAAAGCTGAACAAGCATTACATCGGAGCATGTAAGGACTTAGAACGCAGGCTTTATGAGCACAATATTGGACATTCTAAATTTACTAAGACCGGCATGCCCTGGGAGCTAAAATACTCTGAGGATTATGAGGACTTGGGCACTGCCAAAAAGCGGGAACAGGAGATCAAAAAAAAGAAATCGAGAAAGTATGTAGAAGCATTAATCGAACAGGGTAGAGCATCCCGCCCTTAGCGGGAGGGCCCTGGGTTCTCCCGCGAACTGCGGGACAGCGGGATCACAAAACTCCGGTTAATCCGGAGTTTTTTTGTTATGGCCTGTGTGTACATACTTTTTTCGAAAAAGCTGAACAAGCATTACATCGGAGCATGTAAGGACTTAGAACGCAGGCTTTATGAGCACAATATTGGACATTCTAAATTTACTAAGACCGGTATGCCCTGGGAGCTAAAATACTCTGAGGATTATGAGGACTTGGGTTCTGCCAAAAAGCGGGAACAGGAGATCAAAAAAAAGAAATCGAGAAAGTATGTAGAAGCATTAATCGAACAGGGTAGAGCATCCCGCCCTTAGCGGGAGGGCCCTGGGTTCTCCCGCGAACTGCGGGACAGCGGGATCACAAAACTCCGGTTAATCCGGAGTTTTTTTGTTATGGCCTGTGTGTACATTCTTTTTTCGAAAAAGCTGAACAAGCATTACATCGGAGCATGTAAGGACTTAGAACGCAGGCTTTATGAGCACAATATTGGACATTCTAAATTTACTAAGACCGGCATGCCCTGGGAGCTAAAATACTCTGAGGATTATGAGGACTTGGGCACTGCCAAAAAGCGGGAACAGGAGATCAAAAAAAAGAAATCGAGAAAGTATGTAGAAGCATTAATCGAACAGGGTAGAGCATCCCGCCCTTAGCGGGAGGGCCCTGGGTTCTCCCGCGAACTGCGGGACAGCGGGATCACAAAACTCCGGTTAAACCGGAGTTTTTTTGTTATGGCCTGTGTGTACATTGTGTGAATTGCACTTAAAGACAAAAAAACAATTGTACATACTCTAAATAAGTCAATCCTTTTTGGTAGAAGATTGTTAATTCCACTAATTTCAGCTACTTTTCGCATCGTTTTCAAGAAAAGCAGAGGATAATACCCTCCAATTATTTATTTCATTATGATTGAAATTGGCGAAAAGGACCTGAGCCTTCATGATATGTATTTGCTCTTGTTCAAAGAGCAGCTCATTAACTTGTCGGATAAGGCATTGGTACGGACAGAGGAGAATTTTTCCTTCCTGAAAGAATTTTCGAGTGGCAAATTGATTTATGGTATTAATACCGGCTTTGGGCCTATGGCCCAATATAAAATTGCTGATAAGGACCTCCGACAATTACAGTTCAATCTGATCCGCAGCCATTGTTCAGGTTCAGGTGACCTGATCAGTGAAACAGACACCAAAGCCCTGATGATAGCTCGTCTCAGTTCCCTGATGAAGGGATATTCTGGTGTAAGTAATGAGCTCTTAACCACTCTCTGTGAGCTGATTAATAAAAATATTTTTCCTTGCATATATGAGCATGGTGGCGTGGGAGCGAGCGGGGACTTGGTCCAATTGGCACACCTTGCCCTGGCTCTTATTGGAGAAGGCGAAGTGATGCATCAAGGAAAAGTACAGGCATCTGCAGATGTTTTTAAGGAAGTCAAAATAAAACCAATAGACATTCATCAAAGGGAGGGAATCGCCTTGCTCAATGGGACTTCTGCCATGACGGGGATTGGTGTAGTGAACCTGATCTATGCAAAAAAGCTGATGAACTGGTCTGTTCTGATATCAACCAGCGTGAATGAACTGGTTGAAGCTTTTGACGATCATTTCTCGAAGGAATTGAATGCGGTCAAAATGCATCCTGGCCAGGTGAAAATTGCAAAAGCCATGAGTGACATGGTTGCCGACAGTAAAATGATCCGAAAGCGTACCGACCATTTATATCAGGGTGCTAAAATTGAAGTGGATATTGTTGAAGAAAAGGTGCAGGAATATTATTCCCTGCGTTGTGTTCCTCAAATTCTTGGACCAATTTACGATACGATTTCAGGTGCTGAAGAGGTAGTGATGCACGAAGTGAATTCGGTGAATGATAATCCTGTTATCGATTCGGGGAATAAAAACATCTATCATGGTGGAAATTTTCATGGTGACTATGTAGCGCTTGAAATGGATAAGCTAAAGGTTGCCATCACCAAATTGGCTATGCTATCAGAGCGACAACTTAATTTTCTGCTCAACGACAAGTT
Source organism: uncultured Bacteroidota bacterium (assembly GCA_963775555.1). Lineage (GTDB taxonomy): Bacteria > Bacteroidota > Bacteroidia > AKYH767-A > 2013-40CM-41-45 > QQVM01. Next base: position 1,024,578 of record CAVZJJ010000004.1, read on the forward strand.
GAATCAAAAGCTACCGCCTTTCGTCAACCTGGGAAAACTAGGCCTCAATTACGGGGCACAGGGAATGCAGTTTACTGCTACTTCGACAGTGGCAGAATGCCAAACATTGTGCATGCCTGCATATATTCACAGCATTCCCAATAACAACGACAATCAGGACATTGTAAGTATGGGCGCAAACGCAGCTCTCGTAGCCCGAAAAGTGATTGGAAATACATTCGAGGTAATTGCAATCCAGGCGATCGCTTTGATCCAGGCTATAGAATTTATAAATTGTGCTGACCACCTATCCTCTCCCGCCAGGAAATTGTATTCTGACTTAAGAAAACTTTCTCCAAAGTTTATCGAAGACAGGCCTCTTTTTATGGACATCCGACGAGTCACCAAATACCTTAAAGAAGAGGAAGTAGAGTTATTCTGAATCTAAATGAAGCGTATTATTTATTCGATTTATCACATATAATTGCATTAATAAGATCCGATCCATGAATTTTGCATTGGTAACAGGTGGTTCAAGAGGAATTGGCCGGGCAATTTGTTTACAGCTGGCCAGAATGAACTATAATATTTTGCTGAATTATAAGAGTAATGATTCAGAGGCACAGAAGACAAAGGAAATGATTAGTGAACTTGGCCTGAGCTGTGAACTTTTGAAGTTTGACGTAGCAGATAAGGAACAAATTAAAAAAGTTCTCGGTGATTGGCTTGAGAATAATAAAGAAAAGCATATTGAGGTACTCGTAAATAATGCAGGGATTCGTCAGGATAATTTGTTGATGTTGATGAGTGATGAACAGTGGGAAACCGTCATCTCAACGAACCTGAATGCCTTCTTTTATATCACACGTACGGTTCTGAATCGCAATGCTTTTGAAAAAGTATGGAAGAATTGTAAATATCGTTTCTTTATCCGGCTTGAAAGGCCTGCCCGGACAAACTAATTATTCCGCCGCCAAAGCCGGAATGATAGGAGCCACAAAAGCACTCGCGCAGGAAGTCGCCCGAAGAGGAGTCACCGTGAATGCAGTAGCACCCGGATTTATTAAAACGGATATGACCGGCGATCTTGATGAAAAACAATTGTCAGCTCTCATACCCATGAAACGTTTCGGAACAGCAGAAGAAGTGGCTGAGGTTGTAGGCTTTTTAGCATCACCAGGTGCATCCTATGTAAATGGTGAAGTGATTTCTGTAAACGGAGGACTTTATTCTTAATAGGGATAAATTAATTAAATTTGCTGCATGAAAAGGGTAGTGATTACCGGTACCGGGATTTATTCTTGTATTGGTAAAAATTTACAGGATGTACAGGAGTCATTATATCATGGCAGGTCGGGGATTGTTCTTGATATGGCCAGGAAGGAATTTGGATATCGTTCAGGACTGACGGGGCTGATTGAAAGACCGGCATTAAAATCTTTGCTCGATCGAAGGTCACGCATTATGCTTCCCGAGCAAGGTGAATTTGCTTACATGGCTACGATCGAGGCCTTGAAAAATGCCGGTATTGATCAGAACTATTTGAATGATAATGAAGTGGGTATATTATACGGAAATGACAGTTCAGCACAACCGATGATTGAAGCCACTGATATAATTCGGCAAAAGAAAGATACGATGCTGGTTGGTTCTGGTTCTGTTTTTCAAACCATGAATTCGACAGTGACCATGAACCTTTCGACCATATTTCGGCTGAAAGGAATTAATTTTACGATCAGTGCTGCATGTGCCAGCGGATCCCATGCCATTGGGATGGGCTATCTATTCATCCGCCAGGGTTTGCAGGATATGATCATTTGCGGGGGTGCCCAAGAAGTGAATATTTATTCTATGGGTAATTTTGATGCCTTGTCGGCATTCTCTATACACGAATCAGAACCAACTAAGGCGAGTCGCCCCTTTGACAGGGATCGGGATGGATTGGTACCCAGTGGAGGAGCCGCAACAGTAATCCTGGAAAGTTTGGAATCTGCACAACGACGGGGAGCCAAAATATTAGCTGAAGTGATTGGCTATGGATTTTCATCCAATGGTGGACATATTTCTAACCCTACGGTGGATGGTCCTGTGCGTGCATTAAGGATGTCTATGCGTGATAGCGGAATTCTGGCAAGTGAAGTGGATTATATTAATGCTCATGCCACCTCTACACCGGCAGGTGATGCGACTGAAGCCAAAGCCATCGACGCTGTTTTCGGTGAGTCAAAGCCTCCCGTAAGCTCAACAAAATCAATGACCGGCCATGAGTGTTGGATGGCCGGTGCCAGTGAAGTAGTCTATTCCTTGCTAATGATGCAGGAAAACTTCATTGCACCCAATATTAATTTCGAAAATCCGGATGAAGATTCTGCAAAATTAAATATTATTGCTAAGACAATTGATAAAAAGATTAATGTATTTTTGTCTAATTCGTTCGGTTTCGGGGGAACAAATTCATCGATTATTGTAAAAAAGTGGCAGGGAAAATAAAATGGTTAGTTCAGAAATAATAGAAAAAATCAACGGATTTCTCGTAGAGGAATTTGAAGTGGAGGCCGAAAAAATCGTCCCCGAAGCAAATTTGAGAGAAACTTTAGAATTAGATAGTCTGGATTATATTGATTTAGTTGTGGTCATTGAAAGTAATTTTGGATTCAAAGTAAAACCGGAAGATTTTACGGACATCCATACTTTTCAAAACTTTTATGACTACGTTCAATCCAGGGTTGCCGAAGAGGTAAAATAAAAATGCCTTCCTGGAAGGGTAAGTCGCAAGCAAGTCATTTAGGATACAAAATCTTTGTATTCCTGATCAGGACATTCGGACTCCGTTTTTGTTACTTTGTTTTGCGTTTCGTAGCTTCTTATTATTTTTTCTTTTCCCTGCACAGCTCAGGACCGGTTTTCTATTTCTATAGGAAACGTCTTGGATTTGGCCTGATAAAATCTGTTTTACTTTTGTACACGAATTATTATCGCTTCGGTCAGACTCTTCTTGACAAGGTGGCTGTAATGTCAAACGTGAAAACCAATTTCACCTTCGATTTTAACGGGGAAGAAAATCTTCACAAAATCGTCGCCCAACGAAAAGGGGGGATTTTGCTGAGTGCCCACGTAGGAAATTGGGAGGCGGCAGGACATATGCTGAAACGATTGAAGACTAGCATTAATATACTGATGTATGATGGGGAGGATGAAAAAATTAAAAAATATCTGGACGAGGTGACCGGAGAAAGGAATTTTAATGTCATTTATATTAAACAGGATCTCTCACACATTTATAAAATTAATGAGGCGCTTTCAGCGAATGAAATCGTATGTATGCACGCCGATCGCTTCCTGGACGGAAATAAAACCTTGCTTTGAGCTTCTTCGGTGAAGATGCCCGTTTTCCGGAAGGCCCTTTTCTGTTAAGTTTGAAACTAAAAGTACCTGTTGCATTCGTACATTCTTTTAAGGAAAGCAGTACACATTATCATTTTTATTCCACAGAATTAAAGTATTTTTATGCAGACAAAGGAGATAGCATGCAAAGCATCCTGGAGTAATATGCTTCTAATCTGGAAGTGATGATTCGTCGTTATCCTGAGCAATGGTTCAATTATTACAATTTTTGGAAAAAGAATGAATCATGAGACCATGAAAATTTCTGATAATGAGCTGCTTGAACTAATTCCACAGCGTCCACCTGTGGTTATGATTGATAAATTCCTCTATTCGGATGAAACAACCTCAATAAGTGGTTTGCTGATTCCTCCAACTTGTGTATTTTGTGAGAATGGATTCCTGTCTGAAAGTGGCCTTGTGGAGAATATAGCTCAGACAGCTGCTGCAGGAGTTGGATATGGTTGTAAGAAGGAAAATAAAAAGGTGCCACTCGGATTCATTGCGGCGATAAAGAATCTTGAGATATTTGATTTGCCTTCCCAGGGCAATGAACTCCGTACGGAAGTTAAAATTATTAACCAGGTAATGGATGTTACGATCATCAGCGGAATCGTCAGCACAGGAACTACATTATTAGCACAGTGTGAAATGAGAATATTTTTATTACCCGAAACCATTAAAACATAACATCATGAAAAAAGTAACTTCAACCTTTTGCCTGCTCCTGATCTTATGGGGAGCGTTCTCTTCAAATCCTATGGCTGCTCAATCGAAGGCCGACGTTTTCGCAACGACTACACCCATCACCTGGTTGGGAGTGGATTTTTCCGATATGCGTTTCCTGGGGCTTCTTGATGTGGAGGCCTCTCAGCTCGATGATTACGCGAAGAGCATTAACTCAGTGATAGTTCAAGAGCCGAAAAAGTATGATTTCACAACAACGTTTGACAAACAATCTGTAACTCCGGATCTGAAATACATTGAAAAACTAAATGCTGCGATGAATACCGACAAGGTAGTTTCCTCCGACGCAAAAGATTTTGACCGTTATTCGAAAGAAACTATTTCTGCCACCGTGAAAAGCTACAATCTTAAAGAAAGTGGTATCGGACTCGTTTTTATTGTTGAGGCATTGAGTAAAACGGACGAGAAGTCCGCGATTTGGGTAACATTTGTTGACATGAAAAGCGGAACAGTCCTGTTAACGGAACGTGTCATTGGAAAACCTGCCGGTTTTGGATTTAGAAATTATTGGGCCGGTTCGATTTACAGTTGCCTCAAGCAAATAAAGAGCAAATTATATAAGGAGTGGAAAAGCCAGGGTTCAAAATGACACACTGAAGGACACAGTACATAAAATGTATAGTCCTGAAAGCAAATTATTTTGAGAATTTTAAAAAATATTTTGCCTTGAAAAAAAAGCCATGAAGTTAACCGATAAACATCAGGTAAAAGTGCGTTTTAATGAGGCCGATCCTTTGGGCATCGTCTGGCATGGCCATTATCTCCGTTATTTTGAAGATGGGCGTGAAGCTTTCGGTGAACGCTATAATCTCAGTTACCTTGAAATGTACAAGCTTGGTTATATCGCGCCGCTGGTGAGTGTGCACTGTGATTTTAAAAGATCATTGAAATATGGTGATATAGCCATAGTGGAAACGACCTATGTATACAATCCTGCGGCCAAGCTTAATTTCCATTATAAAATATTTGACCCTGTTAGTCAGGCTATATTAGCAGACGGCTACAGTGTACAGGTGTTTCTGCAAAGAGATACCAATGAGCTTCAACTCTCCTGTCCTGATTTTTTTGAGATCTGGAAAAAGAAGCATATTGTTTTTTAATCACAAATTGATGAAAGCTGTATTTGTCGTTGGATCCAACATCACTTCTCCCTTAGGGGTCAGCACGGAGGAAAATTTCGCGCGGCTTCGAATAGGAAATACCGGCGTGAAAAACCATCGGCGAAATGACATTCACGATGATTCCATATGGGCTTCGGTATTCTCAAATGAACAGATACGCGATCTCAAGAAGGGAATTAGGAATGCTGATGAGTATTCGAAATTTGAAACTTTGATGATTGCTTCGGTTACAGACGCAGTCAAGAGCAGTGATTTAGATCCTTCAGCAAAAGAGACAATCATTATTTGTTCAACAACGAAAGGAAGCATTTCAACATTGGAAGAAAATGGAGATACATCAGACCTTTCAGATCAGTTGAACCTTTTTTCTTCTGCAAAAAAAATTGCCGCTTACTTTAATAACCCGAATGTACCACTGGTAATTTCGACTGCCTGTATTTCAGGACTCGCTGCTGTTATCGTTGCCCGGAGAATGCTCAATTCCGGCCCTTACAAAAATGCTATTGTAGTGGGTGCAGACACAATCAGCCGATTTGTATATTCCGGATTCCTTTCCTTTCAGGCATTGAGTTCCGGGCAGTGCCGGCCATTTTCCTCCGACCGCGATGGTATTAACCTTGGTGAAGCTGCGGCAACAATTCTGCTTTCAGCTGATCCGGATAAACGTAATCAGCTTGCCCAAGTGCAAGTGCAGGGAGGAGCGATGAGCAACGATGCCAATCATATTTCCGGGCCTTCCAGAACGGGTGAAGAGTTAAGCATGGCTATTGGCAAAGCACTCCATGAAAGCGATCTCAGTGTATCGGATATTGGTTTCATTTCTGCGCATGGCACCGCTACTATTTTCAATGACGAAATGGAAGCAAAGGCGGTTAATTTATCCGGCCTTGAAGAAGTCCCTCTCAATAGTCTCAAGGGATACTTTGGCCACACCTTAGGTGCTGCCGGATTACTGGAGTCTGTGATCTGTATCGAATCCCTGAGAAATGAAATCATTATACCTACGGCAGGGTATTCGATCGGAGGCATTGAGCCTGCTGTGAATGTGTGCACTGAACTGACCGAAAAAAAGTTTCATCATTGCCTTAAAATTGCCTCTGGATTTGGTGGATGTAATGCCGCCGTTGTTTATTCGATAAATTAATTCATCATTATGGAATCAGTATTGGAGATGTTTCAAAAAGATACACGAAGTGCAATGTCTGCTAAAGTGTACGCTCAACAGATTGCTTTTGCCCCTTTTGTTTTTCAAAGTACAAGGGCAATGAGAAATTTTGGATTGCTGAGTATTATTGAAGCAAGTGGTGATCAGGGAATCAGCGCGGAAGAGATTCAACCAAAGACCAAACTCTCTGTCTACAGTGTTCGAGTACTTCTTGAAGCCGGACTAGGGATTGGCTTACTCACAATTGATCAGGGTAAATATATTCTGACGAAAACCGGTTATTTTATTCTTCACGATGAAATGACAAATGTGAATATGGATTTCACTCATGATGTTTGTTACCAGGGACTCTTTGACCTGGATACTTCATTGTTATCCGGAAAACCGGAAGGACTGAAAGTTCTCGGTGAATGGAAAACTCTCTATGAGGGATTGTCGCATTTTCCGGAAAAGGCGAAGATGAGCTGGCTCGACTTTGATCATTTCTATTCGAGTGATTCCTTTCCTGCTGTAATTTCTAATGTCTTTCGGAATTCGCCAAAAAAAATTCTGGATATTGGGGGGAACACCGGTAAATGGGCGATTCAATGTTTTAATTATTCTCCGGAAGTGAGAGTTGGCATTGCCGACTTGCCCGGGCAATTGAATATGGCAAAGGAAGCGATAAGAAAAAATGGATTTTCTGACAGAGCCGAGTTTTATGAGATCGACATGCTCGATGAAAAGAGTTTGCTTCCCAAAGGCTTCGATATTATCTGGATGAGCCAGTTTCTGGATTGTTTTTCTGAACAACAAATTGTGTCCATCCTGAAAAGATGTTATGATGCATTGGATGAAAACGGAGAGGTCATCATTCTTGAGCCCCTGTGGGACAAGCAGACCTATGAAGTTTCGGCCTTTTGTCTTCAAATGACCTCATTATATTTTACCTGTATCGCTAACGGTAATAGCCAGATGTATCACTCCGATTTGTTCACCCGTTTGATTCGGGCGTCAGGTTTTTCCTTTGTTGAAAGAATTGATCAGATTGGAATTTGTCATTCAATGTTTAAATGTAAAAAATAATATACCCCCAAATGGAAACCGAACAGGTTGATGTATTGGTAATAGGAGCGGGTCCCTCTGGGACCATTGCTGCTGCTATGCTGAATAAGCAAGGTTGGAATGTCAAAGTTGTGGAGAAGGAAAAATTTCCGCGCTTTGTAATTGGAGAAAGCCTACTGCCACGAGTGATGGATCACCTTGAGGAAGCCGGATTCATGGATGCTATAAAGGCAGAAAAATTTCAGGAGAAGTTTGGAGCTAAGTTTGTCCGTGGGAATGAAATATGTGACTTTAATTTTGCGGAGCAATTCTCAAATGGATGGACATGGACCTGGCAAGTTCCGCGTGCCCGTTTTGATCAGGTGCTTGCTGAAACGTTGAGCTCCAAAGGGGTTTCAATCGAATACCAGACTTCGGTGATAAATATACAGTTCAAGGGGACAGACTCTGTGACGACTGTTACAGATAAAGATGGCAAGGAAAAGCAGATAGCGGCGCGTTTCATAGTCGATGCAAGTGGATATGGCAGGGTTATACCTCGAATGTTTAACCTTGACAAGCCCTCCAATTTAGATATGCGAAAAACTCATTTCGCTCATTTCAAAGATGAACTACGTCCTCCAGGAGTCGATGGAAACCGTATCACAGTTGTGGTGCATGAGCCACGCACCTGGATTTGGATCATTCCTTTTTCCAATGGAATTACTTCTGTGGGATATGTCGCTGATCCCGGCTTCTACAGCGAGTTTCCGGCAGATCCTGTGGAGCGGATGCGTACCTTAGTTGCTGCTGATGTGAATACCAGAGACCGGTTTAAAGATACCGAAATTGTGTTGGCACCAAGAACTATCGAAGGATATTCGATTTCTACGAAGCAATTGTATGGAGATGGCTACGTTCTGTGCGGTAATGCGACTGAATTTCTGGATCCGGTATTTTCTTCCGGAGTCACCTTTGCAATGGAATCCGGGAGTAAGGCAGGAAAATTAGTCGCTAACTTTCTTAGTGCTAAAGCGGTTGATTGGCAAAAGGAATATACTGATTATATGATGCAGGGAATTAACACATTCAGGTCTTATGTAATGGCATGGTATGATGGAACCTTGCACGAAATATTCTTCTCAAAAGCTACCAATCCGGAAATCAAACGTCAAATTTGTTCTGTTCTTGCCGGATATGTATGGGATTTGGAAAATCCTTTTGTTCGTAAACACGATCAATTGCTGGGGACCTTATCCAAAGTGATTCGCATTGAAAGCACATTATAAAGGATGGAAAAAAAATATGGAATTCGTAGAATCGCAGGAATACGGAATGGATGCTTAAGTGAAAACGATAGAATTATCCTGCAAGGGAATAATTCGTCCTTCGACGATTTTGCAGATGAGGCCTATAGAACCTTAGGCATTGCTTATCCAAAATTTCACAAGATGGATGCGCTTTCTAAATTGGGTTTTATTACCTCGGAAGCCCTGCTTCACGATATCCGGCTTCATGAAAAAGCCGGGGCTGATAAAATTGGTCTTGTACTTTCAAATAAAAGTTCGAGTCTGGATACGGACATGAAGTATTATAGCATGTTGGAAAAGGGGATAGCGAGTCCTGCGGTTTTCGTCTATACTCTTCCCAATATTCTTATTGGGGAAATTTGTATCCGTAACAAAATTAAAGGGGAGTCGGTTTTCTTTATTTCTGACTACTATAATATTAATCAACAGGTTGAATATATCCGGATGCTTCTTCAAACAGGTGTTGTGGAAGTCTGCATTGGTGGCTGGGTGGAGCTGTTTGGGAATTCTTACGATTCTTTTCTCTACCTTGTCACAAAGGAAGACGCAGACTGCCTGGGAGAGTTTTCGGAACAGACCTTGTCGAAGATGTATCACACTTCCCGACCCATCCTCCAGGAGTCTGTGAAACCGGCAACTTAAACAGTATACCCTGAACAATAGAATAAATTTAATTACGGGATAACCGCTTTCTGAAGCGGATTTATTCATTTAAATACGACTCACACATGCAGGAATTAATGCGTAATCTGAAAAAGCAGATTGTTGAACAACTCAACCTGAAAGATGTTAATCCGGAAGAAATTGGTGATGATCAGCCACTCTTTGTAGAAGGCCTTGGTCTTGACTCTATCGATGCATTAGAATTGATTGTTCTTCTTCAACAGCATTACGGAATCAAGTTGACAAAAGCGGAGGAAGGCCCGGAAGTTTTCAGATCGGTTTCCTCCATGGCAAAATACATCATGGCCAATAAGAAGGATTGAAATGAGCAAACGCGTATTTCTTACCGGGCTGGGAATTATATCGGCCATAGGAAACAATGTGGAAGAAAGCATCCATTCCTTTGAGCAACACAGGTCCGGTATTGGACCTTGTCAGCATCTTGACACTATTCACAGGGATATTTTTCCTCTTGGAGAAGTGAAGTTGAGTAATTCCGAGCTGGCAGACATGCATCATTTGGACGCTCGTCTCAGCAGAACAATTTTGTTAAGTTACCATGCTGCCCGGGCAGCTATGGATTCACTCCCGGATTTGAATGGACGGAAATACAGGACCGGTTTTATTTCTGCCAGCAGTGTTGGCGGGATGGACCGCACTGAACATTTTTATGATGAGTTCACAAAGGATCCTTTTTCCGGAGATCTGAGGGATGTGATGTATCATGATTGCGGAAAGCCCACCGATTTTGTAGCTGAAAAATTGGGGGTCAAAGATTTTATCACGACAATCAGTACAGCTTGTTCTTCTTCTGCCAATGCGATCATGTTGGGAGCACGTCTGATAAAGGCAGGCCAACTTGACATTGTAATAGCTGGAGGCGTTGATTCACTGACAAAATTCACCTTGAATGGTTTCAACAGTCTGATGATTGTAGACAAAGAGCAATGCCGTCCTCTTGACGAAAGCAGAGTGGGGCTGAATCTGGGAGAAGGTGCTGCTTATGTGATTTTAATGAGTGAGAAGATAGTGAACGATTTGAAATTGGATCCTTACTGCTCACTTTCCGGATATGGAAATACCAATGACGCTTTTCATCAGACGGCCTTATCCAACGAAGGGAATGGCCCTTACCTGGCTATGAATGCTGCCTTAAAGATGAGTGGCTTGAAGCCTTCTGATATCTCCTATATAAATATGCACGGTACCGGTACGCAGAATAACGACATGGCGGAAGGAAAAGCGGTTGAAAGAATTTTCCACCCAAACTATCCCAGGTTAAGTTCCACAAAATCATTTACAGGTCATACTCTCGGAGCAAGTGGAGCCGTGGAAGCTGTCTTCTCAGCGATCTCAGTGAAACAGGGAATCATATATCCGAATTTTTCCTTCAGCCATCAGATGCATGATTTAAGCATTGTTCCTGAAACACAATTTCAACGCGGACAAAAGATTGAGAATGTGCTTTCAAATTCATTTGGCTTCGGGGGAAACTGTACCTCTTTGCTTTTTTCAAATTAGAACGAAATGGCAGTTTTTATTAAAGGTGTTGGAGTCATTTCACCGCAACATACATTCAGCGGAGAGTTTTTGGGTGCAGAGATGCAGCTGCCTGTCCTCAATCAGTTTCGTTGCATTGAGCCGGATTATTCTACTTTCATTGATGTTAAGATGATCCGTCGCATGAGTAGGATTATAAGAATGGGGGTGACTGCCTCTATGCTTTCCCTGAGGGATGCGGATCTTGAAAAACCGGATGCTGTAATTGTCGGAACTGCTTATGGTTGTCTGGAGGATACCATTTCGTTTTTGAATAAACTGGTCATTAACAAGGAAGAAATGTTGAATCCGACCGCATTCATTCATTCTACGCATAACACCATTGCATCTCAAATTGCACTGAGTATGAAGTGCAAGGGATATAACAGCACCTATGTTCACCGGAATATTTCTTTTGAATCTGCTTTACGAGATGCGCAGCTTTTACTCGAAGAAAACGCAGTGGATTCTGTTTTGGTGGGAGGAATTGATGAATTAACGGATGTGAGTTATAAAATATTAAACCGGCTCGGTCATTTTGCAAGAAAAAATGGAGATGTCCAAAGTTTAATTCCAACAGGTGCTGAAGCAGGAGAAGGCTCCGCCTTTTTCACCCTAACGAATCTTGGTGGTAATTCAGCATATGCTGAAATAAAATCAATACAAACTGTCTCCTTCACTTCGCCCACTGAAGTGTTGAGCAAAGCAATGGAAATGCTCTCTGCGCATCAACTTGGAAACGTTGACCTGATCCTTTCAGGGTTTACAGCAGGATGGAAAGAAAATGAGGGCCTAAGAAATTTATATTCTTCTCTTGTTGAAAAGGAGCAGGTTTATTGTTATAAGCAAATTTGCGGTGAATATCCTACTTCAACAGCATTTGGAATGTACCTGGCCGCCAATATTCTGAGCGAAGGGGCACGGCCTCCGGTAATGGAGAACATGCTTAAGCCGGGAAAAACAATCCGTCATATTCTCATTCACAACAATTTTAAAAATGTACATCATTCATTGATCTTACTTTCTGCATGCTGACTTTTAGACGAACTTCGCTCTTATTCATTCTGGTAATGGTCACCTTGGTGTTGTGGAACTATTTTGCATTGATTCCGGTTTGGGTGTTTGTTTTTATTTCTCTGGTCTATGTTTCTTTGATGGCTTATGGTTCTGCATTCATCGGTTCTCAATTCTATCTGCCGGTGCTTTGCAAAGCTATGGTGAAGAACAAAAGTATTGCCATTAGTTTTGATGATGGTCCGGCTGAGAAGTATACGCCCATAATTTTGGATATTCTCAAACGCAACCAGGTTCCGGCTGCATTCTTTTGTATTGGGAAAAAAGTGGAAGCAAATTCAGACCTTGTCAGTAGAATAGACAGAGAAGGTCACTTGTTGGGGAATCATAGTTATTCGCATCATTTCTTTTTTGATTTTTTTTCAAGAACCAGGATTTCTAAAGAACTGCATCAGACGAATTCTCTGATAAAAAAAATAACCAATAAAGAATCCCGCCTATTCCGTCCTCCTTATGGCGTGACAACACCCAATATTGCAGAAGCTGTTCGCCGTGGCAAATTTCTTGCAATTGGCTGGTCGCGTCGCAGTATGGACACATTAGTTCATGATTCCGGAAAATTATTACAGAACAGTACAAAAGAGTTGAAAGCGGGAGATGTTGTATTATTCCATGATACCATGGAGCTTACCGCGCAAGTACTCCAGGAATTCCTTGATAAAGTAAGGCAGGATGGCTTTCGTATTGTTCGCCTCGATCAACTTCTAAATATTCGTCCTTATGTATAGAAATTTTGTACTGTTATTATGTATGGAAATTGTTGCCTGCACGATCAGTGCCCAACCCATTGGCTTCCATGGGCTGAAGGATGAACCCATGTTTCGTAAAGAAATTTCTGAAGCTGCTGCACGAACCAATACCATTGAAGCGGATTTTAGCCAGGTAAAAAATCTAAAGGTCTTGTCTGAAAAGATTTCATCCAGGGGAAAATTCTGGTTCAAGAAACAAAACCGGGTGAGGATGGAATATACTTCTCCTTACAAATACCTCATGGTGATCAACAAGGACAAGATGACCATTCGTGATGAGACCAAAACAACTACACTCTCCTCCAGAAGCAACAAGTTGCTGGAGTATGTAAACAGAATCATCGTTGATTGTGTGCAGGGGACAGCTATAGACAGCAAAGATTTTTCGGTAAAGGTTCTCGAAAGTGACAAACAATACCTTTTAATGATGTCGCCATCCCAAAAGGATATGAAGGAGTTCTTTTCGGATATCCATCTTTATATTGATAAAGTTGATTATTCTGTTCATCGTATGGAGATGAATGAACCCAATGGAGATAGTACTATTTTGACATTTGTAAATAGAAAGTTAAATGAGGATATCCCGGATAGGCTTTTTTCTGTTCAGTAGCCTGCTCATTCTGTTCAGTGCTTGTGGACCTGCTCCTTATCTTTTCCTTAAGGTATCGGATCCGGATACTGATTGTTTAAATACACTGAAACCTGAGTTTGAAAAAGTTCTGTACAATACGAGTGTAGATGTGGTGGGAAACCATCTCAGTGGCCTTTTGCTTATTAAAAAAATGCCCGATGGATCTACCCGAATGGTTTTCAGCAATGAGATGGGGATGACTATTTTTGATTTTGAGTTTTTTGTCAACGAATTCAGAGTATTGCATTGCATCAAGAAACTAAATAAGAAGCCGGTAATCCGCGCATTGAAGAAAGATCTGGGAATGATCATTCAGGCAGGCTATAATTATAATTCAGTCAAATACTTTCAATCGGATTCATTACTTTATTTTGGATTTCCGGATGGTGTTGAATTCACTTATTTAATTACTGATAAATATTGCTCTTATCTTAAAAGTATGGAGGCCGCATCCAGGCAAAAAAGGAAAGTTATCCTCAATTTTACTGGTTTTAAAGCCGGTTTGCCGGATTCTGTTTATATTGCACATCAGGCATTTCAATTCAATATTGCACTGAAACAGATAAACAGCCAGGATGCTCCGTGATCATTTTTATAAAGTAGTATCTTTTGAAAGTCAAGGACTTAATTCTTGCAGAAGTACGGTTCATCTGCTGAGAGAAAGCCCTGTTTTTGAAGGTCATTTTCCTTCTGCGCCCGTAGTTCCCGGAGTGTGCATGTTACAAATGATCAAAGAGCAATTGGAGGAGCAAACGGAAAAAAGTTTGCGCCTGGTTCGCGCGGCAAATATTAAATTCCTATCCATCATCAATCCCATCGAAAACCCTGATTTGGTGTTGGACATTTTATATGATTTCGCTGAGGATGGTACCATCACAGCTGAAGGAAGTATTTCTTTTCAGGATAAAGTGTTTTTCAAGATAGCCAGGGCAGTCTACAAGTAAGCAGATGGATAGGATTGAATTTTACCATCAGAAGTTCAAGACACTAAAAGTATGTGTCATCATTCCGACCTACAACAATGCAGCTTCACTTGCTGCGGTGATTGAAGGTGTGGCTGCGTATACCGATGATATTTTTATTATCAATGATGGATCCACCGATACTACCATCGATGTGCTTGCAAAGTTTCCTCAATTTGGATCCCTAAACTATTACCCGAACCAGGGAAAAGGTATTGCCTTGCGAAAAGGATTTGAATGGGCATCAAAAGCGGGTTTCGATCATGCAATCAGTATTGACTCGGATGGACAACATTTTGCTGAAGACCTGCCTGCTTTCATTGAAAAGCTGGAGGAACGTGGACCTGCGCTGATTCTTGGTGCCCGCAACATGAAGCAGGAGGGTGTTCCTGGAAAAAGCAGTTTCGGACATAAGTTTTCCAACTTTTGGTTTTGGTTTGAAACAGGGGTGAAGGCACCGGATACGCAAACGGGCTTCCGCTTATATCCTTTGTCGCTTATGAAGGACATGAAGTTTTATACAAAGAAATATGAATTTGAAATTGAAGTGCTCGTTCGCTCTTCCTGGAAAGGTATTCGTATTGATTCTGTACCTGTAAAAGTGTTTTATGCTCCAAAGGAAAGCCGGATCTCGCATTTTCGTCCATTCAAAGATTTTTCAAGAATCAGTGTCCTGAATACGATATTGGTCATCATTACACTTTCCTACATCATCCCCCGAAATTTCCTGCGAAGCTTATTCAGTCGATCAACATATATCCGATTCGCGGATAAAATAGTTCAATCCAATGAGTCCAGGATACACTCTTCCGTTTCACTTGCCTTTGGAGTTTTTATGGGAATCCTTCCGATCTGGGGTTTTCAGATGCTTGCAGCTGTGCTGCTGGCTGTACTTTTCCGACTCAATAAATTGCTTGTTATTGTGAGTGCCAATATCAGTTTACCTCCATTGATTCCATTCATTGTTTTTCTGAGTTACAAGATGGGAGGACTGTTGCTTGGACAAGCTGCTGGAGATGCAATTCACTTCGACAGTTCACTTACACTGGAATCAATTCGGCATGGTTTTATTCAATATGTATATGGAAGTATTGTTCTTGCTATTTTGGCTGCCGTATTGACGGGTACAAGTAGCTATGTTTTATTGACCTTGTTTACCAAAGAAAAAAGGACAGAGCAAGATGGGTAAAATGTTCCTTAGGATATTTTATTTTTTTGAGAAACGGCGTCTTTTGTTTTACGCTGTTTTCACCGGCCTGCTTGCGCTCTTGATATTCTTCGCTTCAAAAGTGAAACTGCAGGAAAATATCGGTCAGATGTTGCCGCAGGACAAGTCAACCGAAAAGCTGAATAACTTTTACCAGAATTCAAAAATATCGGACAGAATACTCTTTAGAATTTCTTCAAAGGATAGCACCCGGACAGCCGAGCCTGACAGTATGGTTTTACTTTGTGATAGGCTGGTATCTTATCTGACTGAAAATGCCGGAGATTATATTGAGTCCATCCAATACCTTGCCCCTGACAGTTTACTCAGCGGTATGCTGGAAGCCATCGATGATAAACTTCCTTTATTTTTAGAAAAGGAGGACTACCTCGCGCTTGATTCTCTGACGACTTCTTCTGCCATCGCTGAAAAAATAAAATCCAATTATAAAACCCTCACCGGGCCGGCAGGTATGGGAATGAGTAAGTTTATTATACGAGACCCGCTGGGATTTAATTTCATCGCCTATAAAAAGTTGCAGAATTTTCAGGGAGATGAGAAAATCGGATTATACAACGAACATTTCTTCAGTCATGACAATAAGTACTTGTTGTTTTTCATTAACCCGAGGTATCCATCTTCTGAAACGTCCAAAAATTTTATATTAAGCGAAAAGCTGGATGAAGCAGTAGCAGCTACCGGTCAGCTCAGTGGACTGGAAGTAAATTATTTTGGCGCACCCTTGGTTGCTGCCGGTAATGCCGCACAAATACGAAAAGACATCTTGCTTACTACCAGTTTGACGGTGATTTTATTGATTATCATGGTGGTCTGGTTTTTCAGAAGAATTTCCTATTCCCTCCTGATGATCTTTCCGGTGATTTTCGGTGCTGCTTTCGCACTTGCATTTATTTATTTCTTCAAAGGAGAAGTTTCTGTAATTGCCATCGGTGCAGGTTCAGTAGTCCTGGGCATCGCAGTGAATTATTCAGTGCATTTCCTGATGCATCATCGTTACCATGGAGATATCCGTGAGGCCATTAGTGAACTGGCCTTTCCGATGACAGTAGGGAGCCTTACAACGGTAGGAGGATTCTTATGTCTCCAGTTTGTTAAGGCACCGGTGCTTCAGGACCTTGGCTTATTTGCAGCTTTATGTCTGATTGGGGCAGCCCTCGCTTCACTTGTTTTCCTGCCGCATTTTATACCTGCCACCACTAAGCAGACAACACATACGGAAGCTGAATTATCGGGATATGAAAAAATCCTGCTGAACCTGCAAAAAAACAAATGGCTTTCTCTGATTTTTCTATTGCTGACGCCGCTTCTCCTTTACTTTGCTATGGATGTGAGTTTTGAAGATGACATGAATAAAATCAATTACATGTCACCCCGTTTGAAAGCATCCGAAGCAGAGATGAACCGTATTGGTTCATATTACCACAAATCTGTTTTCGTAGTGGCGGAAGGAAAAACGCTTGATGAGGCTTTAACAAAAAGTGAAGCTGCTCTTCCGACATTGAAAAGAATGAAGCAGGAAGGATTGCTCAATTCATTTACGGGGATTTCATCCTTTATCATTTCAGAAAAGGAACAAAAGGAGAGAATTGAACGCTGGAATAATTTCTGGACCGGGGAACGAAGACTCCGTGTGATGGACGATTTGATCAAAGAAGGGGAGAAGTGGCATTTTAATCCAACCGCCTTCGCTGACTTTCGTGTCTTGCTGGACAAAAAGTTTTCCACGTTGCCAGAGAACGGCCTCAGCACCTTTGGCAAAAGCATTTCCGGAAATTTCATTGAAAAAAACAAGGAGGGTTATTTTATACTAACGATCCTTAAACCTTCAACAGGGAAAACCTCTGATGTATATTCCGCTTTGTCTTCATTTACAGATCTTACAGTTTTTGACCGGCAGTATATAATTGATACCCTTGTGCGGATTGTAGGTGAAGATTTTAATTTCATTGCAGTGTTTTCTTCCCTACTTGTGTTCTTTGCTCTGCTGCTCTCGTATGGAAGAATTGAGTTGGCACTGATATCCTTTGTTCCCATGGTAATTGCCTGGATATGGATCCTTGGAATTATGACCCTCATTGGGATAAAATTTAATATCATCAATATCATCCTTTCAACACTTGTATTTGCGTTGGGAGATGACTACTGCATATTCACCATGGATGGTTTACAACAGGAATATGCACGGAGAAAGAAAAGTCTTATTTCAGTCCGGGCTTCCATCTTGTTTTCGGTTGCAACTACAATTGTTGGTCTTGGCATTCTGATTTTCGCCAAACATCCCGCATTGCGTTCAATAGCACTTGTGTCTATTATTGGTCTGGCTGTTGTATGGCTGGTTTCTCAAACGCTACAGCCGATGTTGTTTCGGGTACTGATTAAAGGGCCCACGGATAAAAATCATCCTCCTTATACACTATGGGGTCTTGTCAAGTCCATTTTTGCTTTTTCTTATTTTCTTTTCGGAGCTCTTTTGCTCACGATTTCCGGACTCGTGCTGATCAAACTAATTCCATTCAAGCGAAAAAAGATGAAGCTTGCTTATCACTATGTCATAAGCACTTTTATGGGATCGCTCATTTATATTATGGCGAATGTTAAGAAACGAATTATCAACGAGCCAGGTGAAAATTTCTCCAAACCTGCGGTGATCATTGCCAATCATTTATCATTCCTTGACATTCTCTCTCTTGGAATGCTGAACCCGAAATTGATTTTTCTTACTAACAAATGGGTATGGAACTCTCCTGTCTTTGGTTTTGCTGTCCGGATGGCTGATTATTATCCGGTAGCTGACGGGGCTGAGAATAGTGTACTGAGATTGTCTAAGTGTGTTGAGGACGGTTATTCGATCGTTATTTTTCCGGAGGGTACACGATCTGCGGATGGTAAAATTAAACGTTTTCATAAAGGCGCATTTTTCCTCGCCGAGCAGCTTCAGCTGGATATATTGCCTATTGTACTTCATGGAACCGGTTACTGCATGACGAAGGGTGAATTTCTTCTTAAGGATAGTCAGATTACAATCAAATATCTCCCGAGAATTGCTGCTGCTGACAAGACTTTCGGTGCTACCTATTCAGAAAGAGCTAAACTCTTAGGCCGATATTTCAGGAAGGAGTACAAGGAATTGGCAGATGAAGTGGAAACTCCCGCTTTTTTTACTACACATTTAAAAAGCAGCTTTATTTTCAAGGGACCCATACTTGAGTGGTACATGAAAATTAAATTGAGATTGGAAAATAATTATCAGGTCTTTCATGAGCTTGTTCCGAAGAGTGGAAAAATCCTTGACCTGGGTTGTGGCTATGGCTTCCTTTCCTACATGTTGGGCTTTCTTTCATCAGATCGCGAGATAATTGGGATTGATTATGATGAAGAGAAAATTGAAGTCGCGGAAAATGGCTATTCCAAGGGAGAAAATGTATCTTTCCTGAAGATGGATATAATGGAATTCCCATTCGGACAATATGAATCGATAATTCTAAGTGATGTGCTTCATTATCTCCAACCCACGCAGCAAAAGGAATTGCTGGATCGCTGTGTTGAAAACCTGGCACCGGGAGGGATCTTTGTAATCCGTGACGGAGTAAAGGAATTAAAAGACCGACACCGCGGTACAAAACTGTCTGAGCTATTTTCAACACGCATCTTTGCATTCAATAAGACGCAAAAGAAAGGACTTTCTTTCATATCTTCAGGATTGATTGAGGAGTTGGCCAAAAATAAGGGGCTTACTTTATCAAAAATTGATAATAGCAAATTTACTTCGAATATTATCTTTTCATTAAGTAAGCATCGGTAAATGGACACCCTTAAAGAGGAAGTAGTAATTGTGGGAAGCGGTCTGGGAGGCTTGATTTGCGGTGCTATTCTAAGTAAGAACGGTTATCATGTAACTGTATTAGAAAGAAATAAACAGATCGGCGGAAACCTTCAGACTTTTTCGCGGGACAAGGTCATTTTTGACTCAGGTGTACACTATGTCGGGGGCTTGGAAAAGGGGCAAAATCTCTACAAGATTTTCAAGTATCTGGGCATCTTTGATAAATTGAAATTGCAAAGACTAGATGAAGAAGCATTTGACCGGATTGTTTTCCTGAGTGATCAAAAAGAATATAAGTACGCACAGGGATATGATCGCTTCGCAGAAACTCTCACCGCTGAATTTCCTGAAGAGAAGGAGAACATTCTGAAATATTGCAAAGCGATTCGGGATATATGCAGCAAGTTTCCAATGTATCAGCTAAAGGCAGGTGATGGTTTGAGCAAAGAGAGTGTCTTAGGAATCGACACCAAAGCGTTTATAGAATCCATTACAGATAATGTAAGATTAAGGAATGTGCTGGCTGGGAACAATGGTCTATATGCCGGCATACCTGACCAGACACCTATTTATGTTCATGCTCTTGTCTTGAATAGTTATGTGGAAAGCTCATGGAGGTTCGTGGATGGCGGTTCCCAGATCGCCCGCCTTCTTTCAAAAATTATTACCGGGGCCGGTGGTGTGGTTAAAAACAGAACGGAAATAACCCGATTTCATGAAGAAGGAGGGAAGCTTCAATTTGTGGAGGATGCAACAGGTAATAGATATTCCGGAGATTATTTTATTTCGAACATGCATCCTGCACGTACCCTTGAGATGCTGGAATCGCATATCATACGAAACGTGTATCGAAACAGGGTCAAAAACCTTGAGAATTCTTTATCCGCGTTCATGATAAATATTACGCTCAAGCCGGGAATGATGAAATATGAAAAGACAAATTATTACTGTTTTCTTCAGGATGACGTTTGGGCCGCGATGGATCATACTGATGAAACCTGGCCATTATCTTACTGTTTGTTTTATTCTGCCTCATCAAAATCTGAAACCTATGCGGATGCTTTGACGCTCATTGCCTTTATGAGATTTGAGGAGGTGGAGAAATGGAAGGACAGCTTTAATACAGTGCTTAAGCCGGATACCCGGGGAGATGAATACGAAAAGTTTAAAAAAGACAAATCGGAAAAACTGATTAGTCTGGCAAGTGAAAGATTTCCTGCCTTGAAGGATGCAGTGCAATCTTATTATTGTGCTACACCCCTGACATTCCGTGATTATATGGGTACGCACGATGGTTCCATTTATGGCATTGCAAAAAACTATAAGGATCCTTTGAGAACATTTATTTCCCCACGAACCAGGATACCAAATTTATTGTTCACCGGGCAGAATATCAATCTGCATGGTGTGCTGGGTGTAGCCATCAGTTCATTAGTGACTTGCTCCGAAATTTTAGGAATGGAGCAACTCGTAAACATGATAAACGATGCTCAGGAAAAATAAGTGGCTTCGCGCTGGTTTATATGCACTTCTTGCCTTTGGAATATTGCTTATTTCATTGGTCATTTACTTTGCTGTCGTAGCGATTGATTATCCGCCTGAGATTAAAAACACTTCCAGTGCCAGTTGGGAGCGTGTCCGGCTGGATACGAATTGTTTCGTGCTCGGTAAAAACTGGATCCGGAAAAATAAGGATGGTCTCTGGGAAATGTATGTGGAAGGTGATGCTTTCGAAAGAGGGATAGTTAGCGGTAAACTATCAAAGGAACTTGTATACGAACAGGAGAAGGCTTTTACGGAACAATTAATAAAAATGGTTCCTTCCGAATTTTACCGCCATTTTCTCAGGTATTTTATTGCCTGGTTCAACCGTGATCTCGATGACAATATTACAGAAGAGTACAAGGAAGAAATCTATGGCATTTCCCAATCTGCCTCACCGGAATTCGATTACATCGGTTCACCTTACCAGCGGATTATGAATTATCATGCCGCCCACGACATTGGGCATGCATTGCAGAACATGGCGCTGGTAGGATGTTCCTCCTTTGCCACATGGAATGAAAAGTCTGAAGACAGCC
Source organism: uncultured Bacteroidota bacterium (assembly GCA_963775555.1). GTDB lineage: Bacteria > Bacteroidota > Bacteroidia > AKYH767-A > 2013-40CM-41-45 > QQVM01. The sequence goes on from CAVZJJ010000004.1 coordinate 1,046,057, forward strand.
TATTAATATTAGGAAGGAATTTTGATTTTTATGTGGGAGATCGCTTTGCACAAAATAAAATCGTGTTGTTTTGTAATCCGGATAAAGGGAATAAATTCATGATGGTAACCTGGGGAGGATTGATAGGAGTAGTATCAGGTATGAATTATGAAGGCCTCAGCATTACTTTGAATTCTGCTAAATCTGAAATTCCTACCGGCTCTGCCACTCCCGTTTCTATACTGGCCAGGGAGGTATTGCAGTATGCCACTACTATTGATGAGGCTGCTGCCATCATCCGCAAGCGGAAGACCTTTGTTTCAGAATCTTTCATGATCGGCTCCGCGAAAGATGGAAAAGCAGTCGTCATTGAAAAAACTCCCGATTCATTCGATATACACGAAGAGCACGGAAATTCAATTGTCTGTACCAATCATTATCAGGGTCCGGAATTGTTTCACCAAAAGCAAAACCTCATCCAGATGAGCCAAAGTTCATCTGTTTACAGAGAAGAACGCATCCGCGAATTATTGGGTCGGATTAATAAGAATACTCCGATTAAAACGGCAGCAGTGCTCAGAGATAAACTGGGTCTGAATGACAAATTTATTGGTTATGGAAATGAAAAATCAGTCAACCAACTGATTTGTCATCATGCGGTTATTTTCGAACCACAAAAGAAAATAGTTTGGGTATCTACATCGCCCTGGCAACTGGGAGAGTTCGTAGCCTACGATCTGAATAAGATATTTTCTATGGACGGACTCACAGTTAATCATGAATTGAGCGAAGAAGGTATGCAAATTCCACAGGACACATTTCTTCTCACCCGGGATTTCAAGAAATTTCTGGAATTCCGGGAGTTGAAGAAGCAAATCCTGGATAAGAAAGACGTGGATCTGAATACACTAATTGGAGATAATCCTGAATATTTTGATACCTATGTAATGGCAGGTGATCAGGCATACAGAAACAAAAAGTATGACCTCGCACTGGGATATTATATGACTGCTTTAAGTAAAGAAATTGCCACACGAACAGAGGAAGATTATATACGCAAGAAGATTATAAAATGTGAAAGGCGTTATTGATCTGTATAGGAAGAAAAGACTGACACCAGCGAATTTATTTATCTGACTTAGATTTGAATTATGTAAATTAGCGCCATTAGGGATTTCAATTTTTTTAGCAAAGTATATTTCATGATTCCTGGAATCGAACAGAAAGACATCAATGCAAGCGGGGATACATTGGAAAATGGATTGAAGGATATGCTTTTCTATCTGAGTAAATACTCTCCTTATTATAAGGAGCTCTTTCAACAGAATGATATCGATATTTCTTTAATCCGGACTATTTCTGATCTGCATCGGATTCCTGTGACCACAAAAGATGATCTTCAATCAAGAAATTGGGACTTCCTTTGTGTCGAAAAAAATAAAATCGCCGAGTATTGCACAACTTCCGGCACCCTTGGTAATCCAGTCACCATTGCTTTAACCGGGAAGGATCTTGATCGCCTGGCCTATAATGAGTACCAGTCCTTTTTATTGGCTGGTGCTACAAAGGATGATATCTTTCAATTCATGCTTACGCTCGACCGTCAGTTTATGGCCGGTATAGCTTATTATTCCGGGGTGAGAAGGTTGGGGGCAGGTTTGGTGAGAGTCGGTCCCGGTAATGCTGCAATGCAGGTTGATGCAATACAGAGATTTCAACCAACAATTATTATCGCAGTTCCTTCCTTTCTTGTATCGGTAATCAAGTTTGCTAAAGAGAAAAAAATAAATCTGAATTCCAGTTCTGTCCGTAAAGTAATTTGTATTGGCGAAAATATCCGGAATGAGGATTTCACACTCAATACTCTCGGTAAGCGAATCAGGGATGATTGGAATGTCGATTTGTATTCTACTTATGCATCCACCGAACAACAGACAGCTTTTACAGAATGCAGTCATGGCAAAGGGGGGCATCATTTGCCTGACTTAATATTTTTTGAAGTACTTGATGAAAACAACCGACAGGTTGGTCCCGGTATACCCGGTGAATTAACCATCACAACTCTTGGAGTTGAAGGCATGCCTTTGTTACGTTATAAAACCGGAGATATTTGCAGTTACCATATAGAGATGTGTGCTTGTGGAATTTCAACGGCACGTTTGAGCCCAATCATCGGGCGGAAGCAACACATGATTAAGTACAATGGGACGACACTTTATCCACAAAATATTTTTAATGTGTTAAATATGCAGGAGGAAATTGAAGACTATGTAGTCCTTCTGAAGAAGAATGAACTTGGAACCGATGACTTGCAAATTGTGATTGCCAGGTCAGATTCGGAAACGCATGTACTGCCTGATTTGAGTAAATTATTGCAATCTGCACTGCGAATTGCTCCTATCATTCATTATGCATCGCTCATCGAGGTGCAGGGGATCCAGTTGCAGGGAGGCAGACGTAAGGCGAACAGGCTTATTGATGAACGAAATAGTATTCAATAAATTGATAATCAAAACCATACTAAATTTTTAATTTGAATTTCTTCCTCTCTGTTTTTTATTTTGTAGCCAGTTTCTTTTTATATTTGCGCCCTTAACCAAATGGTTAAACTATGGCAGTATTAGAAGTAAGCGACAAGACCACTGAATTAAAAATTCTGGATGCTGCCAGGAAGGTTTTCCTTGAAAAAGGATTAGCCGGAGCGAGGATGCAGGATATTGCAGACGAGGCATGCCTGAACAAGGCCTTATTACATTATTACTATCGTTCGAAAGAAAAATTATTTCAAACCATCTTCCAGGACGAGTTCATGAATTTCTTCAATAATATGCAGCAGATCATGAACTCTCCGATTTCACTTTTTGAAAAAATAGAACTCCTCGTTGCAAGAGAAATCGATACGATGATTTCCTCCCCTCGACTGGCTCTTTTTATACTCAATGAATTAACACAAGATCCGGAATCCTGTCTCATGAAAATGAAGAACATGGAAATGAATAAATTGTATGTAAAGTTCAGGAATGAAGTAGAACTGGAAATAAAGAAAGGAAATGTCAAAAAAGTAAACCCGGAACATCTGTTTTTGAACCTTCTTGCCATGACGGGCTATCCTTTCATTGCCAAACCGGTGGTGAAAGGACTGTTTGAGATGGATGAAAATGCCTATTTTAAATTTATTCAACAACATAAATTGGCGGTCAGCAGGTTTATCATAGATTCCTTGCAGCCTCAAATTGGAACATAATTAGTTCTGTAGGGATATTTCTCCTAAAGCAGAATTGAACGAAGCAAAAAGGATAGAATGTAATCTTATTGATTGATGATTAACTTCTTCTCCTCTCATAAAAAATCATTTTTAAAAGATAAACTATAAATCATATTTTCATGAATCCTGAAATCAAACCAGCCCAGGGTAAACTGGGCATACTCACTGTCGGACTGGGAGCTGTTTCTACTACTTTAATGGCCGGAGTCCTGGCTATACGCAACGGAACAGATCTTCCGATAGGTTCTTATTCTCAATTAGGCACCATCCGACTGGGAAAGCGAACCGAAAAACGAAATCCTCTTGTTAAGGACTTTGTTCCCCTGGCTTCCTTGAACGATATCGTTTTTGGTGCATGGGATATTTTTGAAGACAATGCTTACGAATCAGCTTTGACAGCAGGGGTTCTTGATGAGTTCAAGCATCTCCATAAATTAAAAGCGGAATTAGAGCAAATCAAACCTATGACAGCTGTCTTTGATCCTGCTTATGTACGGAAGCTGAACGGCCAACATGTTAAAAAGCTGAAAACAAAAATGGAGCAGGCGGAAGCCCTGATGCAGGACATCCGGAACTTCATGCAAACAAATCAGTGTTCCCGTACGGTCATGATCTGGTGTGCTTCAACAGAAGTATATATCGAACAAAGTGCAGTTCACCAGTCTTTGGAAAAATTTGAAGAAGGTTTGCGTAACAATGATCCGGCCATTGCTCCTTCAATGATTTATACCTATGCCTCTCTGAAATGCGGAGTACCCTACGCGAATGGAGCTCCAAACTTGTCTTGCGATATTCCTGCCATGGAAGAACTGGCTCTTATGATGAATGTTCCTATAGCAGGGAAGGATTTCAAAACAGGACAAACTCTGATGAAGACCATTCTCGCTCCAGGACTTAAAATCCCGTGCTTTGGGTATTCGTGGCTGGTTCTCGACAAACATTCTTGGTAATCGTGATGGTGAAGTACTGGATGATCCGGATAGCTTTAAAACAAAAGAGGTTTCGAAACTTTCAGTTCTTGAAAATATTCTGGAACCAGGATTACATCCTGAATTATACCGCGATTTGTATCATAAAGTCCGCATTAATTATTACCCTCCTCATGGCGATAACAAAGAAAGTTGGGATAATATTGATATCACCGGCTGGTTAGGTTACCAGATGCAGATAAAAATCAATTTCCTGTGTCGTGACTCAATCCTTGCAGCCCCAGTAGTACTGGATCTGGCCTTGTTCCTCGATCTGGCTCAACGTGCCAATATGAGTGGTATTCAGGAATGGCTGTCATTCTATTTTAAATCGCCTCACACAGCAAAAGGCCTTCCTCCACAGCATGATATCTTTAAACAGTTGATGAAATTGGAAAATACCTTAAGGTATATTCAGGGAGAAAATCTGATCACTCATCTCGGACTGGATTATTATCAGGAGTTTATTGAGGCCTGATGAATCAACGGGTTGAAAAACTCTGTGCGACTGTTTTAGGAATCGGATACTTGCCAATAGCTCCCGGTACCTGGGCCTCATTGGCTGCAGTTCTGACCTGGTATCTTCTTCATCTTCAAATTGAATTCAGTCCTGAAATTCAATTTGCAGCAATTGCTTCCGGCATCTTTGTTGGTTTATGGAGTTCAATTCGTTTGGAAAAGCTGTGGGGGAAAGACCCTTCTCAGATTGTAATTGATGAATGGGCAGGAATGTGGATTACATGTTTCCTTGTAGCTCCGGGCTGGAAGGAATTGGCATTAGCATTAATAGTTTTTAGAATTTTAGATATCTGGAAACCGTTTTTTATCCGTAGAGCAGAAAAATTAAAAGGAGGATGGGGGGTAATGATGGATGATATCATCGCAGGGGTAATGGGGAATCTGATTGTACGAATTATTATATGGATGTTATAACTATGGGAAACGGAGCAGCAATCGACGAAAGCGATACCGTAGATCAAAAAACGGGGCTTAGGAGAGACAGCTTTTATACTTACCTGAAGTCACAATTCACCGCACTGATTGCAACCGCCTCCGATTTTAGCATTACGATCTTCCTGAAAGAAATAATTGGGATATGGTACGTGCATGCTGTTGCATTAGGAGCTGCTGCAGGTGCCCTCATTGCATTTCTTTTAAACAGGAACTGGGTGTTTAATGCCAAAAATAAGTCACTACGGGTTCAGGTATTCCGCTATGGACTTGTGGCAGGAGGAAGTTGGGTATTCAATACCAGGCGGTGTTTATCTTCTGACTGAATCTATTGGTATATCTTATCTCTATTCCAAAATTTTCGTTTCTATTTTTATAGGACTTTCTTATAATTATATTCTGGCAAAAAGATTTGTATTTGTATGATGAAAGAGAGGAATTTTGCTTGTCTATACTTTGGTTTTATTTGCCATTGCTTTTTCTGTTCGCGGGAGAAGCATTGGCTCCATTCACCGTCGTAAAAGGAGTTGTTACAGATGCGCAAACAGGTGAACCGATACCTTTTGTGAATATCCTTGCAGAAGGATCAAAGAATACGCTCGGGACTACCACCGATTTTAGCGGACAATTTATCCTTCAAAATGCTGAGCCATTCACCGGGATCAGGGTTACTTTCCTTGGCTACAAGGCTGTGCACAAGACTATTCAGCCGGGGAAAACTCAGAGTTTGAATATTAAACTGCAGAAAGAAAGCAAAGAGCTAAAAGAAGTGACAATAAAAGCAGGAAAAAGAAAATACAGAAATAAAGATAATCCTGCTGTAGAGTTGATAAAGCTTGTGATTGAACATAAGGACGAGAATCGCAAGGATGCAGTGGAGTCTTCAGAGGTGGAGAAATATGAGAAAATTCAGATTGGATTAAGTAATATCTCCGAGAAATTTAAAAACAGGAGATTCCTCCGGAATTTTCAGTTTATCTTTGAGAATATTGACACCACCAGCATCAAGGGAAAGGAAATACTACCGACCTATTTAAGCGAAACATTAAGTGATCTCTACTACAAGAAAGATCCAAAAGAGCAGAAAGAGATTGTGAAGGGAACACGAAAAGTAACCTTCGATGAGTATTTTGATGACCAGGGGATCACTAAATTTATTCAATACCTTGTTCAGGATATCGATATTTATAAAAACAATGTAACGATTCTCACCAATCAATTTGTGAGCCCGATTTCAGATGTGGCTCCTCTGTTTTACCGGTATTATATTCTTGATACGCTTGCTTATTGATACCACACGATGTGTACGTCTCGGGTTCTTTCCAAGAAATAAATCTGACTTTCTCTTCCAGGGTGATTTGTATATCACCTTGGATAGCAACTATGCCGTTCGGAAAAATGATATGACTGTCAGTTCTGATATCAACATAAATTTTGTTAAGGAATTAAGAATCATTCAGGATTTCAAACAGGCAGCACCAGGCGAATGGATGCTGAACACTGATGAGATTGCCATTGATTTCGGAATTAGAGCAAACGGACTTGGAATATTTGGAAAGCGTGTCGTATCCTATACTGGATATGTCTTGAATCAACCGCGCGAAGAAAATTTTTATAAGGAATTAGAAGAATCCATACCTGATAGTGTTGATCAGAACATAGTGATGAGTACTGGAAGACAGCGAGACACATGGAATTAACACGGTCGGAAGCCGCGGTAATTGCCATGATGGATACGATTCAAAAAATGCCTTCCTTCAGGCGTGCAATGAATTTGGGCGTACTTCTCTTTGCTGGTTACTGGAACACAGGTTATTTTGAAATTGGTCCGGTGAATACTTTTTATAGTTACAATCCGATTGAAGGAGTTCGCGTCCGTCTGGGTGGGAGAACCACACACGAATTCAGCGAAAGATTCAATCTGGAGACATATGGGGCCTACGGTTTTCTTGACGAGCAATGGAAATATTATTTGGGTGCAACATATGCATTGAAAAAGAATTACAAATATGATATGTGGCCTCTTAAAACTCTGAAAGCTTCCTATCAGGAGGATACAAAAATACCGGGACAAGAGTTACAGTTTGTACAGGAAGATAATGTACTGCTTTCGATTCAAGAGAGGTGAGAATAATAAACTCTTGTACAATAAGATATTCAACTCCGAATACCAGAATGAATTCCGGAATCATTTTTCATTTGGAATCGGATATAAATACTGGGAACAAAGTCCTGCCGGGACTTTATATTTTAACCCGGTGGTGGATGAAAATGGGCAGTTGAAATCAAGTATCAGCTCCGTGACTACTTCTGAATTTATTCTTACAATGCGATATGCCCCTAACGAGCAATTTTACCAAGGGAAAACCTACCGCATCCCCATGTCGAATAAATATCCGGTATTTTCTTTTCGTTTCAGCAATGGAATAAAAGGGTTCCTGGGAGGTGAGTACAATTATCAAAACTTTGCTTTCAGTGTATTAAAACGGTTTTTTGTCTCGCCAGTTGGTTATACAGATGTTTTTGTTGAATATGGTCAGATCTTCGGTACGGTTCCTTATCCATTACTCTTTATACACAGAGCAAATCAGACTTATTCGTACCAGTTTCAGTCATACAATCTTATGAATTTTCTTGAATTTTTGAGTGATAGATACGTGGCTTTGAATGTGGATCATTATTTCAACGGAGCAATTTTTAATAAAATTCCATTGTTAAAAAAATTGAAATGGCGGGAAGTTGCAACAATGAAACTTTTGTATGGCACGATTAGCCATAAAAACGATCCGGAGTATAATCCCGATGTTTTTGAGTTTCCATTGACGGATAATGGTTTGCCGCTTTCTACATCTCTTGAACAAAAACCCTATATTGAGGCAAGTGTTGGCATTGCCAATATCTTCAAACTATTCCGTATTGATGTAGTGAAGCGATTTAGTTATTTGGATCATCCCGGTGTGGATGGTATTGGAATACGTGGTAGATTTAAAGTTGATTTCTGAACATAAATATCATGTCCTTTCGTGACAAAGCACAAAAAGTACTTCACAGCATTCTCGATCCTGTGGTGAAAGGATGCTTAGCTCTTGGTTTAACACCCAATGTCGTTACCACCATTGGCCTGACGTTAAATATTGGAGTAACCATTATATTCATTCAGGGCGCTGAGCATGGAAAGAGGGAAGACCTCTCTTATGTGGGCTGGGCTGGAGGCACTGATCCTTTTTGCCGGATTATTCGACATGATAGATGGACAGGTTGCCCGCATAGGGAAAATGTCTTCTCGCTTTGGTGCCCTCTTCGATTCGGTAATAGACCGATACAGTGAGTTGTTCATGTTTCTTGGGATTTGCTATTACCTTGTTGCGCATCATTATTTCATCAGCTCACTGATTGGGTTCGTTGCCTTGATCGGTTCGATGATGGTCAGCTATACTCGTGCCCGTGCAGAAGGGCTCGGAATACCCTGTAAAGACGGTTTGATGCAGCGCCCTGAGCGAATCATCCTTATTGGTGTCTCTGCTCTGGCTTGTGGAATGATCGCACATTTTACCGGTGGATCTAAAAAGTGGATAATTGACGGATGGCCGTTCAACCCTCTTGAATCGATTTCTATTTTTGTGGTACCACTTACCCTGGTGGCGATATTGGCTAATTATACTGCCATTCAACGATTATATGCGTGTTACGTATATTTGCGAAAAAAAGAAGATGCGGACGATGTTGCTGCGAAATAAATATAGCTTCTATTTTCTCCTTCTTTTCTTCTTTTCCTTCTTCAATGGACAAGAAGTGAGTCTTGGAATTCAGGTTCGGATGGATGCTAACTTACCTGCTGGTTTAAATTATCCCGTTCCTCCTAAAAACAGTCGCTTCCTCTTTTATGTTCAGCGTAATAAGAACACGAATGCCATAGTATATGAAACAAATTTACTTGAAAATGGGAGCTTGAACCCGGAAAATCCTGTTCATGTTTTCTGGTTACGATATTCGGAGGATTCTACTGCTGCAGAGTTATCATTCATTCAGCGAAATTATGCTTATGGGCTTGACAGTAAGCCATTGATTGGAAAACCGGGACAATTTGTTCTTAATTTTGTATCCTACGAAAAAAAGAAGTTTTACCTAATCCCGGTAGGAGACGACAAAAATTACCAGGCATTTACCTTTATCAACGGCAAAATGGCCATCCTCGACAGGGTGTTTATTCGTTTGAATGGAGGTACATTTTGGTTTCCCGTAGTTGAAGATATTGAGATGATGGGACGTGATCCACAAACCAACCAGGTAGTTATAGAACACTTTAAACCCTAATGAAGCAAATCCCAATTAAAGATTCGAGTAAGGAAAAAAGCGGTTGGAAGGGAATCGGATTGCTTGTCCTGCTCTCTGTTCTTTACCTTCTTTACTCCTGGTCCAGCATTGGGATCAGAAATGATCAGCTCATGTTAGTTGCCGTGGTGAATGTAGGTTACCTGATGAATGGAACCTGGAGACGATTTGTGATGGCCTTTTCGATATTTATCGTCTATTGGATCATTTACGATTCCATGAAATTATTTCCGAACTTCAGTTTTGCCTCAGTGGATATTGCAGGGCTTTATAATCTTGAAAAATCCATTTTTGGAGTTTCTGTGAATGGTGCCTTACTAACTCCTAATGAATACTTTATAGAAAATCACAATGCCATTCTCGATAGTCTGGGCGCCTTCTTTTATTTATCCTGGATCCCTGTTCCTCTCATGTTTGCCTTCTTTCTTTTTAAAAAAAGACCTGCATTATACCTGCGTTTTGCACTTGCATTCTTCCTGACAAATATTGTCGGATTTATTATTTACTACCTGCATCCTGCTGCTCCGCCATGGTATGTAAACTTGCACGGATTCATACTCGACGAATCAACAAAAAGTTATGCTGCCGGACTTCTTCGATTCGACCACCTGGCAGGAATAAAACTTTTTGAAAATATGTATTCAAAAGGATCCAATGTCTTTGCCGCTCTCCCTTCATTGCACTCAGCTTATCCAGTGCTCGTTTTTTATTACAGCTATTCGCTTGGTAACAGGTTGCTCTCATTAATATTTTTCATTTTTGTCCTGGGAATTTGGTTTTCGGCTATCTACCTCAGTCATCATTACATTCTGGATGTGATTGCAGGATTGCTTTGTGCAATATTCTCCATCTTCTTATTTGAAAAAATATTGATGAAGCTTTCTTTCTTCAACAAATGGCTGAAGGGCTATGAGAAATTGATTTCCTGATTCACTCTCCTCGGCAGATTTATCCTGCTTCAAAATGCATAAATCTATTTTAACCGAAGAATTAATTTTTTATCCGGATTCAGTTCTTTTAAAAACAAGTCTAAAGGAAAAGCTTCCTCGGTTGAGGGGAAATAGGATTTGTTATAGCATCGGATGTCTTTCAAAAGCCTTTGTACGGTCAAAAAGATAACGGTAGGTTATCAGGGTGCGGCCTTTCGAGGTTCCCAAACTTTCTGCAATGGAATTCATTTTGGGATTAAAGTCACCGATCCACTGCATTTCATAGTCTTCATAATGGGTTTTATTTTGAATCACTTTGGCACCTTCAACAATCATGAATGAGTCAACCCCTTTTCCCTGATGTTCAGGAACAACACCGAAAACCAGACCAATGAACTTTTTAACTTCTTCCTTGCTTGAGCATTAGAAAAAATCTGATCTTTTCAAGCAATCCAAATTTCCCTTTAAATTTTCCAAATATCTGGTTGATGTCCGGCAAGTTGACCCACATGGCAACAGGTTCGTTTTTATAATAGACATACCAGATAATTTTTTCATCAATAACCGGTTTCATTTTTCGAAAAAACATCTTTACCTGTTTTTCTTCCAAGCTCTTTGCCTTCTCCATGCTTTACCCATGCTTTGTTGTAAACAGTGCGGAAATCTTCGGCATATTTATCGAATGTGGATTTTTGTATATGTTCTGCTCTGTAATCAGGATTGTTGCAATTTTTGCATGTCGCTCGTAAAATTTATCCTGCAGGCGTGACATTTACTTTCATCGCATAGCACCATTGCTCAAAATAGATTTGAAATCCATAGGATTCAAAAAAATCCTTGTAATAGGGTGGGTTATAATTGGTTTTGTAGGCCGGAGATATAAATCCATCAACTAACAATCCCCACCAACTGTCGCGTTCTCCAAAATTAATCGGACCGTCCATGGCTTCCATGCCTCGTTCTTGCAACCAGTTTTTAGCATGGTCAAAGAGAAGATGAGCAGCTTTTTGATCATTGATACATTCAAAAAAACCAATGCCTCCGGTTGGCTGTTTTTCTTTCTTAGAAGTCTTTTCGTTGATAAAAGCGGCAATTCTTCCAATGCATTTCCCCTGTTCATTCCACAGAAGAAATCGACTGCAGTGCCCATGGCGGAAAAATTTATTCTGTTTCGGATCGAAGACTGCATTGATGTCCTTATCCAAGGGTTGCATCCATGCAGGATCGTCTAGTAAATTTTAGGGGAAGACGCAGGAATTCATGTTGGTCCTCGTGCTACTGTACTTCAGTAATTTTCATAATTTTCAGATCGGCGAAAGTATAAAAAATTGAAATGATATTCTGGCAGAGGGCGGATTTGAAAGCCTTGTTTAATTTCCATTTAAATAGTCGATTCCTGCGCTACACTGGAGTTATTCCTTTGAACTGCGTTTTTCGTGAAAAAAAAAAGCCGCTGGGAACAGCGGCTTTTTTATTTAATAAAACAGTATTATATTATTTACCGTTGATGGCTATTTTCTTCTGAAGTTCCATCACACTGGCTTTGAATTTTTTATCCGTTTCAATCAGATTGTTCACGGTACTGCAAGCATGTAGATACTGTAGCATGATCTTTTCCGCCACAATGTGCCCCGATACTGCTCAGAGACGACTTCGTAAGACTCTTTGCAAAATACATGGCAATCTGACGTGCCTGAACAACTTGTCTCTTACGTGTCTTCGATTTCAACATTTCGATTGGAAGTTCAAAATAATCGCAAACAACCTTTTGAATATAGTCGATTGAAACTTCATGTGTAGTGTTTTTCACGAACTTGTCAATCATTTGCTTGGCAAGCTCAAGTGTAACGGCCTTTTTATTCAAAGATGCCTGAGCAAGGATGGAAATCAATGCACCTTCCAGTTCACGTACATTCGAAGTGATAGAGTAGGCGATGTATTCAACAATTTCTTTAGGAAGTTCAATTCCATCAAGATACATCTTCTTGTTTAGGATGGCAATTCTGGTCTCCAGATCAGGCATTTGAAGATCAGCTGCAAGTCCCCACTTAAAGCGACTCAACAGGCGTTGCTCCATACCTTGCAGATCTACAGGTGCTTTATCTGATGTCAAGATAAGTTGTTTTCCTGTCTGATGAAGGTGGTTGAAGACATGGAAGAATACATCCTGTGTTTTTTCTTTTCCTGCAAAGAATTGAATATCATCGATAATCAGCACATCAATCATTTGATAGAAATGAACAAAATCATTTTGCTCATTATTCTTAACCGAATCAATAAACTGATGTGTAAATTTTTCAGAAGAAACGTATAAAACAGTTTTTCCGGGATGATGATTCTTGATTTCAATGCCGATAGCGTGAGCAAGATGGGTTTTACCCATTCCAACACCGCCATACAGTAATAAGTGGGTTGAATGAAGTGCCACCAGGCTTATTTGAAACTGCATAGCCTGCAGAGCGGGCCAGTCGGTTGCAATCGCCTTCAATGAAATTTTCAAAAGTGTAATTCGGATTCAGTTGAGATTCAACATTCACCTTCTTTAAGTCCGGGAATAATGAAAGGATTGCGAATGGTATTGTTCCCTGAAGTCATTGGAACATTCACGGGATTGTTTCTGAGATCTCCATGACCTCGGGTCGGAATTTTAACCGTGTAGGGCTTTGAGTCTGCCTGGGCATGCTCCATGACGATGCTGTACTCAAGTCGGCCATCTGTGCCTAATTGTTGGCGGATGGTTTTGCGTAAAAGTGTGATGTAGTGCTCTTCAAGCCATTCGTAAAAAAACTGACTCGGAACTTCGATGGTCAGAATCTTTTCGTCTAGCTTTATCGGTTTGATTGGTTCGAACCAGGTTTTAAAACTCTGAGCACTTACGTTGTCGCTGATGATTTGCAGACATTTCTTCCATACACTGTCGTAAGTTTTCTCCATAATTGTTTCCAAGAAAAATGTGTTTAGGTATTTGTGTTTCTGTTAATGTTTCTTTTCTCCCGTTGAAATTTCAGTGTACATAAAAAATACAATTTCTGTACTTTAATTTCGCTAACAAATATTCTTCAAAAAAAAGTAAAAAAAAAATTATACTGCTATTGTTTTTTCACTAATTTTTACAGAACATCCAAACGCCTCGTTCTTCCGACTGCGAACATCGAAATAATAATCGACACGACCAAGACGAATTCCTGCCCAGCCAACTTGTGCAACTAAAACTTCTTTGTTTGATTTATTTTTGTATCTGACAGGCTCATCGAGAAAAGTGTGTGTGTGACCTCCAATGATGAGGTCAATATACGAACTTTCCTGGGCAAGTACTTCATCTGATATTTTCTTTTCGGAATATTTATATCCAAGATGAGACAGGCAAATTACCAGATCGCACTTCAAGCTTTTCTTTAACATAGTGCCGTATCGTCCGCTTTTTGAAGAGGATTGCTATACATCGTATTTCCATACAAACTTGATCAACTAATCCTGCCAGCTCAATACCAATGCCAATAACGCCAATTGTAAGATCCTCCTTTATGAAAAATTTTATAGGGAAGTACAGCTGCCTTCCATCGGCGTGTCTTTGAAATCATAGTTCAGATTTAGAAATGGAAATTTAGCATTCGGCAATTGTTTTGCCAAGTCCGTCAATTCCATTGTCGAAATCGTGATTTCCAATGGTCGCAGCATCATAGCCCATGTCACTCATTAACTTAAATTCAAGTTCTCCTCCATACAGATTAAAATATGGAGTTCCCTGAAAAATATCTCCTGCATCGAGTAAGAAGCACATTCGCTTCGGTCTGCTCTGATTTTTTTAATCAGAGCCGCTCTTCTTGCAACTCCGGCCATTCCGGGGTACTTCGGATCGTTCTTAGGAAATGGGTCTATTCGGCTGTGTACATCATTGGTGTGCAGTATGGTGAGTTTAATCATTTCATGCCGGGCGAGCAGGTCGAGGGAGAAGCGGCGATGCTGAGGAAATGCGGCACTGCCGACCAGTGTACGAATAAAATCTCTTCTGTTATTCATTACTGATTCTTCCATCAAGGTTGTACACGGACTATTTCTTCCGTCTTCCCTTGTATATATAAATGTTGTATAATCGCGTCCCTGATTTTTATTGACGACTTCGCGTCTAATTGCTTCCGACAGCAAGGAAAAATTGTCTCCTCCATTGGCAAGGTAATCGGAGGTAACGACTTTGTAAATTTTTGTCGAGTCAAAAGGCGCCCCGCCGATCGTAATGTTGTGTGCTTCTTTGTCTTTTAATTGTAAAACGGAGACCACTTACCGGGTCGCCTCCTTTTGATGCCATGAAGTTAATTAATTTTTTTATACTTCCACCATCTAAAGTTAAAATCACCAGTTCATTTTCAAAGGGCATCAATTCAAATACATCTCCTTTCGTAATCACTCCGGAAGGTAATGATTTTCTAAGTCCTCCATTATTAAAGAAAGCAAAGTCAGCGGAATGTCCGTCTGTGGCTTGTATTCCTGTCTTGCTCTCTGTAAACACAGATCGGAAACAAAATTTCCAAGTGTGCTTTCAGGATGTACCTTTTTCCAATGCATGGGCACTTTGTGCAAGTACAATACCCATATCTGCCCGCATTTTTTCAGAATAGGGCCTTATTGTTTCTTCAATGAGAGAATCTTCCGGAAACTTGCCAGCATCAGAGAAAATATATTCGGATGTTTCTACCTTTGATACATGCTGCGGTTCTGAACATGATATCAGAAGTAACAGGATGGGAAAAGTGCAGATTAATTTATATGCGCATGCGGGATTTTTTTCTTTGCTCATTGAGTAGGCAATAGTAATTATTTTCTTCGTGTGTTTTGTCGTCCGGTAAAAATTCAATGTAATTATGTTCATCAGTGAAGTTCAAATTCGTGTTCGCTACGCCGAAACAGATAAGATGGGATATGTTTACTATGGAAATTACGCCGCTTATTTTGAGGTAGGCCGGGTTGAAGCCCTTCGCTCACTTGGTTTCAGCTATAAAAATCTGGAAGATAATGGAGTGCTGTTACCCGTGATGAAATATTCCATCAATTACCTGAAGCCGGCTTTTTACGATGATATGTTGACGATTAAAACAATGATTCCGGAATTGCCTTCCGCCAGAATTCACTTTGAATATGAAACTTACAATGAAAAGGATGTGCTGATAAATACTGCTCAAACTACACTCGTATTCATCAACCGCGAACTTAACCGTCCCTGTGCCGCACCCTCTGAATTTATAAAAATGATTTCACCGTATTTTTAGGAGGAGTGCTGAATGCATGCTGATCAGAAACTTAGCATGCTATTAAAGTGCATCCATTAAATGCCGGTATAATCCAAGCATTCCCTCTATATCTTTCTTGTGCACTTTCTCCTTGGGGGAATGTACATTTTGTTCTGCCGCGCCGATGAAACACCAATCAACGGAAAATCCCTGCTTCTGAATTTCAGTGCCATCACTCCCTCCGGATCCTTCCACTTCCAACTGGTAGGGAATCTGACTCTGGTTTGCATGATTGATAATTTTATCTACAAATGCCCTCCTGGGAATTCCGGTATCCCGCATGGAAATAACAACTCCCTTTCCTGGAAGCACACCTTCTGTAATCCAGGTAATGTCACTGATCAGAGCTTGACGGATCTTGTAATTTTCATAAAGAAACTTTATCAGATAGGGGACACTTCCTCCTCCATGTTCTTCCCAACAGGAAAATACAATTGCTCCATGCTCCAGCGTTTCACACAGTCGAAGTGCGTTCCATACTCCGAGGCGATTGTCCATATAACAACATTGTACAAATTGCTCATCTTCCTCCCAGTAAGGGACATATGATAAGTCGGTTCCTCTCTCAATCTGCCGTGCGGCTTTGTATTTGATATGTTGCTCGTCGTCAATCACGACTTCGCATTCCACAGGACCCAGTTTATCCCTGCCGTACAGCTGTGTTCCACTTTCCAGATGTGGACCTCCGATTTTAACAAGTTCATTGTTGTACCGTACTGTAAAACCAATGTTGTCGATATGAGCAAATACCGCTGTTCTGGGTTGTCCGAAAACCAAAACGATGCAATTCTGAAATTCTTCTCCGGAAAAGATTTCCGGTTTTACCTTCCATCCCGACTGTTGGGATTCGATGTAACGTGACAAAAATTGTGTCATCGCTGCTTCATTGCCTGAAGGGGCAGGGATGGCACACATTTCTTTCAGGAGTTTCATGCTTAATCTGAATTGCTGATGGGTGAATTAAAACTATTTATAGTATCCTAAAAAATGGGGTGCGGGGAATTGCTCAGTCAATTTTTACTTTGAAATCTTCAGGTAAAGAACAGTCATATGGATGGCTAAAGAGGATCATAAATCTTCAGCAGGTCATTCGCAATTCTGTGCGATGAAATCAGATGGCCCTTGAAAACGGGGGCGGAGAGCCCATTTTTCAAAACTTTCTCTGTACTGAATATCCGGGCTTCATCCCATGCATTTTCATCTATGAATGACTGTAGTAGTTTTTGTCCTCCTTCTATGATAATGGATTGAATGGAACGTTGATAGAACTGATGCAATATCTGCGGAATCAGACGAAGGGTAAAATCAAGACGAATGTATTCAAGATTTTCTTCCTTTTCATCTTTCAATTCATTGAACACAAGCGTAGGCACGCTCCGGTCAAAGAGTTTTAGCTGTGGAGGCAAACTCAACTTACGGTCAAGAACAGCCCGCAAAGGTTGATTTCCCGGCCAATCCCTAAGCGTAAGTGCAGGATCGTCCACTCTGGCGGTATGCGTGCCAACCATCACTGCCTGTTCTTCGCTGCGCCAGCGGTGCACCAGCTTGCGGGAATAGATATTACTGATCCAGCGCTCCTCCTCACTCGGAATCAAGGCTGAGATAAAATGATCTGCACTTTGAGCATATTTAAGGATTACAAATGGTCGCTTTTTTTTATGGTGAGTCATGAACCTGCGATTCAAATAAATGGCCTCCTTTTCCAATACCGGAAAGGTAATTTCAAGTCCGGCTTCGCGGAGAAGCTTGATTCCCCGGCCCTGAACTTTTTCAAAGGGATCTTCGCAGGCAATCACTACCCGTTTAAATTGCTTGTTAATGATCAGTTGTGTACATGGAGGTGTTTTTCCGGTATGCGAGCAGGGTTCAAGCGATACATACAATGTGCTTTGAGATAGGAGTGAAGCGGAATTATTCTGCAATGCATCTTCCACAGCCCTCACTTCTGCGTGCGCTTCTCCAAAATGCTCATGAAAACCTTCTCCGATTATTTTGTCCTTGTAAACAATCACAGCTCCAACCATGGGATTCGGAGCTACAGAGCCAAGTCCGTTTGTTGCCAATTCGAGACAACGTTTCATATACATTTCATCCTTGTTCACCGTGGCTAAATTAGCGTATTAAGATCAGATCTGAAAAGAGGTGGATTTCAAATTATGTACCTTTGAGCCATGGGGATAGTCCGCGAAATACAAGCTGAATATAAAGAGGGTCTCTCTTCTTTATACGAGGAAGCTGAACTGGATCAAATCATTCTCCGTGCATTTGAGCATAGTTGCGCTTTCTCTCGTGCCGACCTGATCTTAAGGTCCGCAGAAAAGATTTCGGCTCCGGAAGCAACTGAAATGAAAAGAATTCTGAGCGAATTGGTCGAAGGCATTCCTATTCAATATATTCTGGGATATACCTGGTTTTTTGACAGGAAGATGACAGTGTCGCCTGCTGTATTGATTCCCAGGCCGGAGACTGAAGAATTGCTGCGTTGGATCATAAATGACTATTCTCCATCCGGATATCAGGATATTCATCTCATGGATGTATGCACCGGCAGTGGATGCATTGCCGCTTCGCTGGCAGTACAGTTTCCGGCCTGGAAAATCCATGGATTGGACATTTCTCAGGCAGCATTGGATATCGCCTCCATTAATGTCAAGGATAGTGAAAATGGAGTTGAACTTCTGCTTGCGGATTTTCTGCATTGGAGAAAAGAACCCCTTCTTCAACATTTCATTGGCGAAGGTGACAATCGCTCACTGGATATTATTGTGAGCAACCCACCTTATGTTACCCCTGCGGAGCGATTATTCATGCACTCTCGGGTCTTAGAGCATGAACCTGAAATTGCGCTATTTGTTCCATCAGAAGATCCCTTGATTTTTTACAGGGAAATTGCCGCCTTTGCCGCCGCATCGCTTAAACCGGGAGGAAAAGTATACGTCGAGATTAACAGGGCTTTCGGAAAGGAGATGATCGACTTATTTGCCAAATATCATTTTACCGATATTCGTTTGAAAAAGGATATGTATAATAAGGACAGGATGATTTCTGCCTCCTTGTAATTCTACGCTTCAATCTTTTAAATTTGTTGCTTGTAACCATGGACAAGAAAACCATCGAGAATAAAATCAATAAACTTCGTCAGGAACTTGATGAGCATAATTATCATTATTATGTCGAATCTAAACCAGTAATAAGTGATTTGGAATTTGATAAGTTGCTCGAAGAACTGATAGCCCTCGAAAATGAACATCCTGAATTCTTTTCACCGGATTCTCCTTCACAACGTGTTGGTGGTGCGGTAACTAAAGAATTCAGGCAAGTGAAGCATAAGCGTCCAATGCTTTCCCTTGGGAATACATACTCTGAGCAAGAGCTCAGAGAATTTGATGAAAGAATCAGAAAGGCCATCGGCGATGATTTTGAGTATGTATGTGAACTTAAAATTGATGGTGTTGCGATAGGACTCACCTATCAAAAGGGTAGACTCGTTCAGGCAGTTACACGTGGCGATGGCATTCAGGGAGATGATGTAACGGAGAATGTGAGAACAATTAGGAGTATTCCACTTCAGTTGAAATCAGATGATTTTCCTGATGAATTTGAAATCCGTGGGGAGATATTTATGCCACGTCCGGCTTTTGATAGAATCAATGCCGAAATGGAAGCCCAGCTAACTGAGGATGGCTATGATCCGGAAGAAATTGCAGATCGTTTATTGAAGAATCCCAGAAATGCCGCATCCGGAACATTAAAAATGCAGGATTCAAAAATTGTTGCAAAGCGAGGCCTCGATTGTTTTTTCTATGTGCTGCTTGGTGATGAACTTCCTTTTGAAAATCATTTTCAATCCCTGATGACTGCTAAGAAATGGGGATTCAAGGTGAGTGAACACATGAAACTGGAAAAAAATCTGAAAAGTGTTTTTTCCTTCCTGAACAAATGGGATAAGGCGAGAACACAACTCGACTTTGATACTGACGGAGTGGTGATTAAAGTTAATTCTTTTGCTACTCAGGAAGATCTTGGATTCACGGCAAAGTCTCCCCGTTGGGCAATTGCATATAAGTACAAATCGGAAAGTGTATCCACAGAGTTATTGTCGGTTACTTTCCAGGTAGGCCGAACAGGAGCCATCACGCCGGTTGCTAATCTGGCTCCTGTGCAATTGGCAGGGACCACCGTAAAAAGGGCGACACTTCATAACGCGGATCAGATTGAAAAACTGGATTTATGCATCGGTGATTTTGTGTTTGTCGAAAAAGGTGGTGAGATCATCCCGAAAATTACTGAGGTGGACCTCACGAAAAGAAAAGCTGGAGCGAAACCGATAAAGTACATCACACATTGTCCTGAATGCAATACGCTTCTCGAGAGACAAGAAACAGAGGTGCTTCATTATTGTCCTAACTCATTGGGATGCCCTCCTCAAATAAAAGGTCGCATTGATCATTTTATTAGCCGGAGGGCAATGAATATTGATAGTTTGGGCGAAGGGAAGGTGGAAATGTTATTTGATCACGGGCTGATCAAAACACCGGCCGACCTGTATAAATTGGAGGAAAAAGACCTACTCGGACTAGAGAAAGTGATCGTTCAGGAGGGAAATGAAAAAGTAAAGAAGATTAGTTTGCAAAAAAAATCGGTGGAAAACATACTTGCCGGTATTGAGGCATCAAGGAAAGTTCCTTTTGAAAGGGTTTTATATGCTATCGGGATTCGTTATGTTGGGGAAACCGTGGCTAAAAAATTGGCTGTTCATTTCAGGAACATGGATGCAATAATGCTGGCCTCTGCTGAGGAGTTGATCCAGGCGGAAGAAATAGGCGAAAAGATAGCAGCCAGCATTCTGGCATTTTTTAAGCAATCCAGGAATGTACGTCAAATTCAAGAACTAAAAGATGCCGGTTTGCAGCTCGAATACAAAGGTGCGATGCAGGTCAAGAAGCTGAGTGATGTCTTAGACGGTAAATCGTTTGTGGTTTCAGGTGTTTTCAGTAATTTCAGCCGCGATGAAATTAAGCAACTTATCGAACAACACGGTGGTAAAAACCTAAGTGGAATTTCATCCAGGACAAGTTATATGATTGCAGGTGAGGATTCCGGGCCTAGTAAATTGGATAAAGCCAGAAAACTCAATGTCCCTGTTATTAATGAAAAGGATTTTCTTAACATGATTGAAAAAATTGCATGAGTCTCTCAAAAAATATCCGGGGCCGTTTGGGTCAACTCCGCTTCTTAAAAGAAACACAGAAACTTAATTTCAGTCCGGAGCTTATTAATTTTGATAAAGCTTCAAGTATTGGTATTTTATATGATGCCACCGATGAACGTGATTATGAAACAGTGAAAGCCTATGTGAAAAAGATCCGGAGCAATTACAAGAAAGATGTTCTGGCCATGGGCTACGTGGATAAAAAGAAATTGCCTCCTACACAATTCGCACAATACGGACTTGATTTTTTTACGAGGAAGGATTTGGATTTCAGATTAATTCCGAGTGATCCGATTGTGAAAAATTTTATTGATCAGAAGTTTGATATCCTCATCAACCTTAATTCCGGAAGTTGTTTTCCCTTGCGCTATATCACTGCCTTATCCAAATCGCGTTTTCGGGTCGGAAGGTATGATCAAAAAAATACTGCCTGCTATAACATGATGATTCATCTCACTGGTGAGCCCTCACTAAAAGAAGTTATTGAAGAGACCGAACATTTTCTACGGAAAATAAATCCTGTGAATACATGAATCTGAATCAACTAAAAGGTACAGGAGTGGCATTGATTACTCCTTTTCATAAGGACGGAAGGATCGATTTTAAATGTTTTAAAAAACTTATAGAAAAGTGTATTGACGGCAAGGTGGATTATCTGGTGCCATTAGGAACTACCGGAGAGTCTGCTACACTTTCCAAAGACGAGAAAAATGCGGTAAGAGATTTTGTAATTGAGGTGGCTAATGGAAGGTTACCCATTGTGCTCGGTATGGGAGGGAATAATACCCTCGAGCTCATGCAGACACTCGAGGAGACTGACTTTTCACATATCGATGCTGTCTTGTCCGTTTCGCCCTATTATAATCGCCCCTCTCAGCGTGGCATCTTTCAACATTATAAAATGTTTGCCTCGGCTTGCCCTGTTCCTGTTATAATGTATAATGTTCCTTCCAGAACAGGGAGTAATATGGATGCAGAAATTACACTGGAGCTTGCACATAGTGTGGAAAATATCGTTGGGATCAAGGAGGCTTCGGGGAATATTGAGAAGGTGATGAAAATTATCAAGAATAAGCCAAAAGATTTTCTTGTGATCAGTGGAGATGATGTGATTACTCTACCAATCCTTGCCTGTGGAGGTGATGGAGTCATCTCCGTCGTGGCAAATGCTTTTCCAAAAGATTTCTCTGAAATGGTGAGACAAGGCCTCAATGGAAATTTTGAAAAGGCAAGAAAGCTGCACTTTAAATTGCTTGACATGATGCATGCCATTTTTGTGGATGGCAATCCTTCCGGCGTTAAAGGTTTGTTAAGTGTAATGGGGATTTGTTCTGAATTTGTCCGTTTACCATTACTTCCTGTGAGCAAATCCACTATGAACCGTTTTGAGGCCATGTTGAAAGCCTGAAAGGGAATTTCCTGAATGAAACTATACGGGCGCTGAATACTAATCCGCAGGACTGTTTTTTTGTACCTTTATACTTAAATCTTCGAAGCCATGAAAAATATTTTTTTGTACTCAGCTGCTTTACTTTTTTTCTTTCAACAAAGTCATGCCCAAATCTCCATACTATCTGCCGATCTTACTCATGCTAATGATACCTTTCGGGTGAGTACTGCTCAAAACACTTCATTGATAGATGTTGCATTAACCGGCCCCGGCTATACCTGGGATTATTCTCAACTGGAGCCGGCTGCCCAAAATGTGGATTCATTCATTGATGAGTCTGCAACGAATACTCTGTTTTCAATTGTATTTATTGATAACCAGTTTAACAGTAATAGAGCCAATCAGGCAACTCCTGCACCTGGTTTTAACCTTGGCACCTTCATTAGTCTTTCCGGAGTCTATAATTTCTACTATAATGGGAGTGCGACCTATAAACAAGTTGGTCTTGGTGCAAGCGTTAACGGGGTTCCACTTCCAATTGCCTTTTCTCCGCACGATGCCATCTATAAATTGCCTTTACAATTTGCCGATGCAGATACTTCCGATTCCGGTTATTCGATCGATCTCACAAGCACACTGGGAATTTATTATAAAGTAAAGAAAAACCGCGATAATGTGGTGGATGGATGGGGTAGCCTTACTACCCCTTTCGGGACATTTGATGTGCTTCGGGTACATTCTACAGTAGTGGAGAGAGACAGCATTTATCTTGACACCTTTGGCTTTGGAATCAATTTGCCCCCAGTGACTACACACGAATACAAGTGGCTGGGCGCTGGTCAGGGAATTCCAATCCTCCAGGTAAATACGACTGCTGCAGGTGGTATGCAGATCACGTATAAAGATTCCATTCGCTCCCTGGTTGGCATCGAAACACCGGATTTAGTGCAAAATTCTTTGATGGTATTTCCGAACCCTGCAACTACGCAGACTTTTATATCCTATGAGATTTCTAAACCTTCTTCTGTGAGTCTCGAATTGATCTCAATGGATGGGAAAAAAATTATGGGCATTGAAACTGGCACATCGCTACCGGGAAAACATCAAATTGTCCTTGATTTGAAAGAAAAGAAAATTGTACCCGGCATCTACTTTATGCGTTTACTCGTAAACGGAAAGTCATACCTGCAAGCTCTTGTTGTTTCGGCAGCGAAAGGGTAGGGAAAATAATAATTCAGAAATAAAGGAAGAAAGATTTTTCCTTGAAAATTAATTTAGTCGCGCAGAGCAATCATTTTTATTGCTGTCACCGCAGCTTCTATACCCTTGTTTCCATGTTTTCCACCTGATCTGGCTTGTGCCTGCTCCTGATTATCGGTAGTCAGAACGCCAAAAATAAAAGGCTTTGAAAATTTAATAGAAAGATTTGTCAATCCGGTGGCTACCGCCTGGCAAATGAACTCAAAATGCCTTGTCTCTCCTTGAATAACGCAACCCAGGCAAATTACAGCATCTGGTTTTTCGTTTTCAGCCATCCACTGGGCACCAATACTTAATTCAAAACTTCCGGGCACATGGTAAGTAGAAAGATTCTTCTCCTCACAACCACTTTCAAGTAATGTTTTTTTGGCGGCTTCATACAGTGCCAGTGTTATTTCCGGGTTCCAGTCGGAGACGACAATTCCAATCCTCTTACCTTTAAGAGAGGGCAGTGAAGTGGTATCAAAGGATGATAGGTTTTTTAGTTTGGATGACATCTCCTGAAAAAAGAAAACCGGACATTGCCCGGTTTATATTTTTTATTTAGATCCTGCCATGGCTTCGGCTCTGGCAATGTACTTGTCGATTTGTGCTCCTTCAGGTGATGAGGCATAATCTTTCTTCAAACTCTCATATACTTTCTGTGCTCCTTTAAAATCGCCCTTCGTCTCCAAAGCACCTGCCCACTTCATCAGCATAATTGGAGTAGAGAAGTTATTGGGATTGTCTTTTGCAGCCTTCTCATAGTAATTGATGGCATCATCTGTATTCTTTAATTCCATGTATGCATCTCCAATGGCTGCATAGGCGATGGATCCGGTAATTTCATCCTTGGCATCATAACTTTTTAGCGTCTCAATCGCTTTCTCGTAATCTTTCTGCTTAAAGTAGGCCATTCCAAGGTAATAACGAGCAATGTTTCCAGAGGCACTCACACCATAATCTGATGCAAGTTCTTCCAGTCCGGGATTATTGCCATCTCCGTTGATAGCCAGGTTCAAGGGAATCCATTTTAAAATATTCTTCGGCATGAAACAAGAGACCGGAAGCTTCCTTCTCTTTACCGGCTACATATATCTTCTGATAAAAAAGATATCCTCCGACAGCAATTAATAATGCGACAAGGATAATTCCCAGGCTTTTCTTGTTTTCGATCGATGAAGTGTTCCGTCTTGTTTATTGCCCCGGAAACATCAAAATCCGGTTCCTGCTTATTTTCAGCCATTTTATATATTGTTTTTCAAAAACAGGCTGCAAAAATAGCTTTTTTTCCATAACTCGCAATTTCTGACGTAAATTTGCTCACGAAAATTGCGTTTTCTAAGCTGATTCGTGCAAATACCCACTTCCGGCAAACAGCAGGATTCAGGCTTGCCGGATTTAATAGAGTTTTATCAGAGCAAATAATGTCGTCAACCATTAAAATCATTGAATGTCCCCGTGATGCCATGCAAGGCTGGCCCGAATTTATCCCCACGGCCGACAAGGTCCGCTATCTAAATTCACTTTTAAAAGTTGGATTTGATACCCTCGACTTTGGAAGCTTTGTCTCTCCTAAAGCCATTCCTCAGTTGAGAGATACCGCGGAGGTGCTTTCAGAACTGGATCTGTCCGGATCTTCCACCAGGCTATTGGCTATTGTGGCAAATAAGCGAGGTGCTGAAGACGCAAGTCACTTTGATGAAATTCAGTATATCGGTTTTCCATTTTCGGTCTCTGAAGAGTTCCAAAAAAGAAATACAAATTCCGGAATTGAAGAATCATTAATCAGAGTGGAGGAGATTCAGAAGATTTGCAGCTCCTCAAAAAAAACCATGGTAATATATATATCCATGGGTTTTGGGAATCCGTACGGTGAAGTCTGGAGTGCTGAACTGGTGACTTATTGGGTGGGACGACTTGCCGCAATGGGCGTCTCAATTATAGCTTTGTCTGATACGGTTGGTGTGTCTAATCCGGGTAATATTAAACAGCTTTTCAGCCATCTCATTCCTGCCATTCCCTCGGTTGAATTCGGTGCTCATCTCCATTCCCATAAATCCAACTGGAAGGAGAAAATTCAGGCAGCGCATGAAAGTGGTTGTCGGAGATTCGACAGTGCCTTACGGGGAATTGGAGGCTGTCCGATGGCTGACGATGAGTTAGTGGGAAATCTGGCTACAGAAGACCTGGTTTCTTTTTTTAATGGTTTCCGTACACTGGAGCTGGATGAACAAAAATTCTCTGAATCCATGGTGCTCGCAAATAAAATCTTCCATTCCTGATATTGGTTACAATTGCAGCTATACTTTATAACAGTTTTACCTGCATTTATGAGAGAGGGATTTAAATTCTGATTGAATTTGACTAATTTTTAATGAACAAAGACCTTGTTTTCGCTTGAAACTAAAAGAGGATTAACCCATCTTTTACAATAGATTTTTTTCTATGGTATAGTTTGGGATTAAATATGAAGATGCGAACCAATTTTATTTAATACTATTATGTAGCATATTTCTCTTAATTTTGCATATTGTAAATTAAAAGCCCGAAACTTATACTTGATGCTTGATATTCTGCTCTGAATGCAGAAATATCCTCAGGAGTTTTGCGCCTTATCAAGCCAATGAAATATATTAATGCTCCGCTCGTTTTAAAAAAAAGAATGTCATTCATCGCACGCCACTTTTATTTCCTGAGTATTCTCTTTCTACTTATTTGTGGGGATTTCTCACCGGTTTTTGCGCAAGTTTCCGGACACGCGCAAATCAACGGAAAAATCCGTAAAGACAATAAACCTGTAGGAGGTGTGATCGTTCAGATCACTTGTCCGGGTGTTCCAATGCAAACACTGACTTCAAAAGACAATGGTACTTTTTTTGTAAATCTTGATTTTCAAAAAGAGTATATCATTTCATTCATAAAGCCGGGACTAGTTTCTAAAAGTGTTGAATTCAATACTAAGGTTCCGGCAGATGAAGCAGATATAATCATACAGAATGAATTTAACATAGACCTGTTCGATGACCTTGCCGGAATGTCAAAATCATCTGCCATGAACAAACCGGTGGCCAAGTTTGCATATAGTTCAACCTATCAGGACTTCATTTTCGATGCGGCATATTCGAAACAAATTAAATCAGAGCAGGACCTTGCGAGAAAAGATGCTGAAGAACAGAACCGCATTCTTGAAAAAGCGCGTTTAGACTCCCTGAATAAAGTATGGAATGATTCCCTTGCCATAGTAAAACAAAAGGAAGCCGGCTTGATGGCTTTGAAAGCGGAGCAGGACCGAATACGCAAAGAGCAGGAAAAGGCGAGACAGGATTCTATTAGTAGGGCACAGGCCGAAGCGAGTGCGCGTGCACAGGAAGAGGCCAGGGAGAAGGCAAAGCAAGATATGATCTTACAAGCCGATCTGAAAGCTCAGGCACTTGCAGCGGTCTTGTTGAAGGCAAAACAGGATTCAATTTCAAAGGCAGAAGCAGAATTAGCGAGACAAACGGCTATCTCCCAGGCTCGAGAAAAAGCCAGACAGGATTCTACCCTCAAAGCGGATGCGGAGAAGGAAAGACAGGATTCTCTTGCCAAAGTGCGCGCTGCCGCTGCCGCCGCAGCACTTGCTGATGCAGAATTGAAAGCGATTGAAAAGGCTAGACAGGATTCTGTAAGCCGCGCTTTAGCTACGCAAGCTGCAAGAGAAAAAGCAAGTCAGGATTCTCTTGTAAAAGCTAATGCAGAAGCGGAGCGCCAAAAATTGCGATTAGAAGCGGATGCTAAAATGCGCGAGAAGGCAAAACAAGATTCTCTTGCTTCAGCTCAGCTTGCCGAAAAAGCAAGACTGAAAGCTGAATCAGATTCTCTGTCCAAACTGGAACAGGATAAACTCGCTCAGGAAAAAATACGAAAGGATTCACTTGCTGCCCTTGCAATTGCCGAAAAAGCAGCAGAGAAGGCCAGAAAAGATTCTTTGGCCGCAGCCGATCTTGCTGAAAAAGCAAGACTGAAAACCGAAGCAGATGCTTTGGCTAAGGCCGATCAGGCAAGAAAGGATTCTATTGCTTCAGCTGATCTGGCCGAAAAAGCAAGACTGAAAGCCGAATCAGATGCTTTGGCGAAGGCAGAGTTGGCGAAAAAGGATTCTCTTGCGAAAGCAGATCTAGCCGAAAAAGCAAGACTGAAAGCTGAAGCGGATGCATTTGCAAAGGCAGAACTTGCAAGAAAGGATTCTGCAGACCTGGCGGAGAAGGCAAAGATTAAAGCAGATGCAGATGCTTTGGCAAAAGTAGAATTACAAAAAGCAGAATTAGAGAAAGCAAGAAAAGATTCGTTAGCCTTGGTGGCGGCGAAGGAAAGTGAGCGTAAGAAAGCTATAACAGATAGCATTACATCTGCCAATGAACAAGCAAAAGCCATGGCGAAAGCAAGGGAACAGGCCAGGCAAGATTCAATCGCACAAGCTAATGTAGAGGCTCAGGCCAAAGCCCAGGCCGAAGCCAAAGCAAAATCGGAAGAAGCTGCAAAAATAAAAGCAGCGGAAGAAGAAGCCCGCCTTGCTTCCCTCAGAGCAAAAGCAGAACAAGATTCTGTGATGAAAGTTGAGGCAGAAAAAATAAAGCAGGAAGAACTGGCAAAAGCGAAATTTGATGCTGAACTTAAAGCAAAAGCAGAGAATGAACGATTGGCTAAACTTGCCGCTGAGCAAGCAGTGCAGGATTCAATTGCATTGTCTAATCGTATTCAACAGGAAAAGCTTGATGAGGAGCGACGCCTAAGAGCAATGGCGGAAATTGAAGAGAAGAAAAGAATGCTCGCAAAGGCAGGAGAAACAGAGGAAAAAGCGAAGCCCGCTACAAAACCTACTACGGTGGTTCCGAAAATAATTGATTCAGATTACCGCGAAGGACTGACAGAGGAGACCATTCCCGAAACAAACCGGACCATATACAGGACCGTTGTTAAAATTCAAGGCTCTGTATTTAACTATCAGAAAATAGTTTATAATTGGGGAGGTGTGTACTACTTCAAAAATGACAATAATATCACTCAATCTTTATTTGATCAGGAGATAAAAAACGCTAAGGCTACGTTGAATAAGTAATTTATTTTGAGGAATGAGTCCTTCTGTTTTCTGTAGCTATCCTGAAAAATTGTCAATATTTTTTCTTCCAAACAGGACGTTTTGACTTTTCTTCCATTTAATTAAAGGCCGTGTTCAACCAATAAGTGCAATTTAAAGATTTAAACTTTCACCTTGGGACTTTTAATTGTCCCAGGTGAAAGTTAAGCTGAGAAGCTTCATCTTTGGATTGCTTATGTCAAAAAACTACACCCATCTCAACTCTGAACAAAGATATCAGATTGAAGCCTTATTAAAAAGCGGAATCGCTCAAAAGGATATTGCGAAAATTGTAAATAAATCGCCATCCACGATAAGTCGAGAACTTAAACGGAATATACCAAAACGTGGAAGAGGAGCTTTGGTTTACACAGCTGAAAATGCACAACGGAAAACGGATCATCGGCATCAAATCAAAATGAAAAAAGAAAGATTTACCGATGAAATGAAAGTGTGGACGCGTCTCTGGATGAAGAGTATAAAATTCAGTCCGGAATTAATTCATGTCGTTGGCAAAAATGAGTTAGGGGATTTTGTCAGCCACGAGACCATTTACAAGTGGATTTGGCGTTGTAAGCAAAGTAATTGTAAGGAAGATAGACAAGACAAGAAACTGTATATGCACTTAGCACATGGACGTAGAAGAAGAAAGCGCGGATTAAGAAGAGATAGCCGGGGTATTATTCCAAACCGAGTGTCTATTGAAAATCGTCCGAAAATCGTAGATAAAAGAAAGCGCTTGGGAGATTTTGAAGTAGATCTGATGATGGGAAAAAATCATCAGGGAGCTTTGCTTGTAATGACGGATCGGGCATCTCTGAAAACCAAACTCACAAGGTTAGCCGGGAAAGACAGCATCATAATAAAGCGCGAAATTAAACGTAGATTAATCTCATTAAAGGGAATTGTTAAAACACTTACATTTGACAACGATAAGGCATTTAGTAAACATGAATCGATAGGAAAATCGCTGAATGCTACTACCTATTTTACCCGGCCTTATACCTCACAAGATAAAGGAACTGTAGAAAACAGAATAGGATTAATCCGCAGATTCTTCCCAAAGAAAACAGACCTATTGAAAGTACCTGACATAGATGTTCAAATAGTAGAATCAATAATTAATAACAGACCAGTAAGAAAATTTAATTATCAAACACCTAACCAAGTCTTCTCACAAAAAATTGCACTTATTACTTGAACTTACAAAGACATTTTGTCTTATAAAAATTAATTTCTGTTAGAAATTTGCTCTGGCACTAATCTTGAAAATTCCTTCGCATAACAATTAAAAAACAAGGAGGAAAAAATGACACTCGTTCAATTAAAAAACAACAATGTATTTAGAAAAGAAGGAATGGTTCCTTCCATCTTAACTGACTTTTTCAGTGACTATTTCAATGGTGATGTGAGTCCGCGTTTTGCTCAAGCTTCCGTACCTGCTGTTAACATTAATGAATCGGAAAACGAATTCAAAGTTGAATTGGCAGCTCCCGGCATGAGCAAACCTGATTTCCATATTGAAGTGGAAAATGGCCTTCTCACCATCAGTGCTGAAAAGAAAGAGGAGAAGAAAGAGGAGAATGTTCAATATACCCGCAAGGAATTCTCCTATTCATCATTCAAGCGTTCTTTCACTTTGCCTGAATCAGTTAATCCGGAAAACATTTCTGCTGCTTATGAAAATGGAGTTCTGGTACTGACTCTTCCAAAGAAAGAAGAGAGTAAAGTGAAGCCGGTTAAAGAAATAAAGGTTTCTTAAAACATTTGTTGTTTTCATGTTGTGGATTGAAACGGCTCAACGCCAGGTGCGTTGGGTCGTTTTTTTTTTATTTAAGATAGTTCCTTTCTTTTTTTATCCAACTTTTGAGGGCTTGTCGGTATTTGTCATCGCTGGAAAGCAAGACAAATTAGCTACCTTCGCAAGCTGCCAGAAAATTCATATTCAAAGGATATATAGCAATGAGCACTTCAGTGAAGAAAGAACCACCGGTTATACTGGTAACCAACGACGATGGTATTACGGCGCCGGGATTACACGCCCTCGTGGACGCAGTGAAAGACCTCGGACAAATCTTTGTCGTAGCTCCGGATAGCCCTCAGTCGGGGATGGGCCATGCCATCACCATCAATCAGCCACTACGGATGGATAAAGTGGAAGTTCATGGCGAGCATAAATGGTATCAATGCAGTGGTACACCGGTGGATTGTGTGAAAATTGCAATAGATAAAATACTTCACCGCAAACCTGATCTTTGTGTATCAGGTGTCAACCATGGATCTAACTCTTCCATCAATGTGATTTATTCAGGAACTATGTCTGCTGCCATGGAAGGAGCGATTGAAGGAATTCCATCCATAGGTTTTTCATTGCTCAACTATGCACTCGATGCGGACTTCAGTGCTTCAAAAGCAGTAGCACGGATGGTCGCAAAAAATACGTTGAAGAACGGGCTCCCTGCAGGTTCTTTGTTGAATGTGAATATTCCCAATCTTTCACTTGAAGAAATTAAAGGGGTAAAGGTGTGCCGGCAGGCGATGGCCAGTTGGGTGGAGGAATTTGATGAGCGCCTTGATCCCAACCGCCGGAAATATTACTGGCTGACCGGCAAATTTGTAAATCATGATAAAGGGGAAGA
Source organism: uncultured Bacteroidota bacterium (assembly GCA_963775555.1). Taxonomy (GTDB): domain Bacteria; phylum Bacteroidota; class Bacteroidia; order AKYH767-A; family 2013-40CM-41-45; genus QQVM01. The sequence goes on from CAVZJJ010000004.1 coordinate 1,077,365, forward strand.
TACCGACGAATGGGCACTCGCTAATGGATATGTGTCTTTGGTTCCTGTTCAGTTTGATTTTACGGCTCACCACGCGATCCCATTTCTTAACGCGATGAATTATGAGTTTGAAAAATTGGTTTAAGGATTCATTCCTAATCGGTATTATCGCAGGAGCTGTTCTCTTATTTGTATTTTATACACTGGTTTCCCAGTTGAGGAATATAGTAGTCTACTATCTCAATGATCCTTATATTTTTGGCTCACCAAGATCCCAGGTAATAGCAGTGGGCCTTAATATGATTTGTTTCCGTTTCCTGATGCTCCGCTTCAACAGGGAGAAAACAGGAAAAGGTGTATTGTTTATTACAGTGATCGCTACTTTCGCCTACATTATTTACTTTTATAAAATGCGGATGATATAAAACCGATGAAGCACTGGTCAGAATACATGCTAAGCGGAATCGTAGCGGGATTAATCGCTCCCTTGCTTTCATTCCGTTTATACGTTTTCCTCTTTCGTAAAGAAGAAACTCTGCGAGATGTGTTACAGGGATTTATAGACCGTAACGTACTTACGCATGTAATCAGTCTCTCCGTGGTTCCGAATTTGCTGGTGTTTTTCCTTTTCCTCTGGGCAGGGAAGGAGCGTTCAGCCAATGGGGTGATCGGAGCAACCATTATTTATGCATTGTTAGTAGCTGCTTTAATTCTCCTCTGATGCGATATTATATCATAGCCGGTGAAGCTTCAGGTGATTTGCACGGAGCCAATTTGATGAAAGAGTTGAACAAGCTCGACACATCGGCCCAATTTCGCGTATGGGGAGGAGACTTAATGCAGGAGGAAGGAGCCGAACTTGTAAAACATTATAGGGACCTGGCATTCATGGGCTTTACCGAAGTAATTCAAAACCTGCGCACCATTCTCGGAAATATTTCCTTTTGCAAAAAAGATCTGGTGGCAAATAAGCCGGATGTATTAATCCTGATCGACTACCCTGGATTTAACCTCCGTATTGCTGAGTTCGCCCACGCGCTTGGAATAAAGGTCTTCTATTATATTTCCCCGCAAATTTGGGCATGGAAGCAGAGCCGTGTTCACAAGATTAAAAAGTATGTAGACAGAATGTTCGTCATTCTTCCTTTTGAAAAAGAATTTTATAGTCGATTTGGAATGGAAGTGGATTTTGTCGGACATCCCTTGCTCGATTCCCTGGAACAAAAGAGAGCTACTTTTCTTTCATGTGAAAAATTCCATCAGCAATACGGTCTTTCTGAGAAACCAATCGTCGCAATCCTGCCGGGAAGCCGCAAACAGGAAATCAGGTCCATGCTGCCAATCATGTTGTCAGTAATAGATTCTTTCCCGGAATATCAGTTTGTCGTTGCCGGGGCGCCTTCTTTACCGGAAGAATTTTATCGGGAATTTATAAAGGATTCCGGTGTGAAGCTCATCAGTGGCATCACCTATGAGTTAGTGGCGAATTCCAAAGCTGCATTGGTGACTTCAGGAACCGCCACTCTTGAAACAGCTCTGCTTAGAACTCCTGAGGTGGTCTGCTATAAGGGAGGGAAAATTTCTTACACCATCGCCAGATCACTCATCAAAGTAAAGTACATTTCACTCGTTAACCTTATCATGGATCGTTTGGTGGTAACTGAATTGATCCAGGATCAGTTGAACAAAGAAAACCTTTTGAAAGAGTTGCAATCCTTGCTTGAACCGGCGACCGGAATAAAATTACGCAAGGATTATGATGAGTTGATTCTTAAATTGGGTGGAACCGGAGCCTCAAGAAACACTGCAGAGCTGATGATTAAATATCTTCAGGCATCATAAAATTTCTGCCTCTGCATTTATGCCTCTCACTCTAAGCAGGTTTTTATAATATTCCCTTCTTAATCTTTTTGGCTAAACTATCTTTCGCCTCATGGGCGGAGGAAATTACACGGGAATTATTCGGATAGTTCCTGCATTTTTATGCGGCATGTTTCTGGCGATGTACTATAAGCCGGATTATTTTCTCCTATGTACTTTCTTGAGTTTCCCATTGTTAATACTTCTTGGATTAAAGTTCCTGATAAAGTCACAGCAACAATATTCCTGGCGCTGGTTGACGGGAGTTTGTATTCAAGTGGCTGTCTTGTTTTCAGCTGCCTTGCTTACAGTGCTTAAATCTGAAATTTCCTATACTAACCATTTTTCAAAAAATAATTCCAGTGACGCTTATATGTGCATTATTAATGAAGCACCCATTGTAAAAGGGAAAAATCTGCGCTTTGAAGTGCAAATAACAGGTGTAAAATCAGGTAAAGAATGGTTAGAGGTGCAGGGTAGATGTTTAGTATACGTCAGAACAGACAGTTCACTTGCTTTCCCGGAATATGGAGATAAGCTTCTTTTTCTCAAAGCTCCTCAATTGGTTGCTGCACCAATGAACCCGGAGGTATTTGATTTTCAGGCCTGGTTAAGGAACCGGGAAATATATCATCAGGTTTTTTTAAAAAGTGGGGAGATGTTCATCGAGTCCCATGGTCATGGAAATTATTTTATGACAAAAGCTGTTGAATGGCGATCGTATCTAATGCAGGCCCTTAGAAATTCAGGAATAGAAGGTCAGGAGGATGCGGTGTTGTCGGCATTGATACTTGGTCAGGATGATGAAATTGATCAGGAACTAAGACAACGTTATGCTGCAGCAGGAGTTATGCATATCCTGGCAGTATCCGGAATGCATGTAGGATTGATTTATGCTGCCTTGCGCGCCTTGCTAAAATTTCCTTCCAGGAAAAGGAAACATAATTGGTACAAAGCCGGAATTCTGATTCTCTGCCTGTGGTTCTATGCGATGCTCACCGGATTATCTCCGTCGGTACTCCGTGCCAGTATGATGCTTTCCTTTCTTGTTGCAGGAATAAGTCTCGGGCGATCCATAAGCCCATTGAATATACTGGCAGCATCTGCTATCTGCCTGTTTATGGTTTTTAGTCCGGCATTAATTCTTTCAGCGGGTTTTCAATTATCCTATCTGGCTGTAGGAGGAATCCTGTTTTTGTATAAACCATTACACTCTGCTTATACTCCAAAAACCTGGTTGGGTTCACAGGTATGGAGTATCACAAGTGTTTCCATTGTAGCTCAACTCGCAACTTTTCCACTGAGTATTTTTTATTTCCATCGTTTTCCTAATTACTTCCTGCTCTCAAATCTTCTTGTCATTCCGCTTGCCACTCTGGCGATCTTTGCCGGTATTGTGGTGCTTTTGTTAAGTTGGTGGCGGGATGTAGCAATGTTTTTGGGAAAAATATTGTCGACAATGCTTTGTTTTCTCAATGAATCAGTCGGAACAATTGGCCAACTGCCTGGAGCAAGCAGCGAGGGGCTCTATCTTTCCAAATTGGCTACAGGGATATTGTATGTTTCGATTATTTTTCTTGCTCTGTTCCTGCTTAAAATTCGACCAAAACATTTTCTCCATTTTCTTTTACTGATCATCGTATTTTTCAGTTGGCATCTGTTTGAGAATTACCAGTCGATCAGACAATCATTCTGGATTGTTTTTCATGTACCGAAGCATACGTATATTCAATTCGTTCAGGGAACATCGGTCATCACTTTATCCGACAGTTCTTTGAATGAAGACGCACCTCAACGAAAGCGGATTTCAGAAAATTATATATTGGAGAGGGGAATAGAGGCAGAAAATAATATGTCTCTCATAGGGGAGGATGGGCAGGATAAAACTATGGGTGAATTACAAATTCGGCTTCCTTTCCTGAAATTCAAGGGAGAAAGAATTTATGTGCTTCAAGAAAAAAACAAGTTTTTAAAACCTGCATCTTCCTTCATCGATTTTATTATTGTGAGTGGCAATCCTATTCTTTCTGTTGAAAAATGGCTGGAGGGTGTTCATGTAAAAACTGTGATTGCAGATGCCGGAAATTCATACAAAACCATCGAGCACTGGGAAAAGGAATGCCTGAAGCGGGGAATTCGATTTGTGAATATTTCTAAATCGGGTGCGTTTACTGTAAGAACAGAATGAAAATTATATTTTTCTAAGCAGGTAATTGGGATTTTTAATGATAACCTCGTATGTGCCGGCCTTTTTTATCTCTTTGATCACCTGGCGTACTTCCCATTTAGAATAGTCCGAAGAATCGTCAAAAAGAATAAATCCACCGGTCTCCAGGTACTTGTCGACATTGATAAAATCCCGTTTGGCAAATTCATAGGTATGATTGCCATCGATGTATGCAAAACTGATTTTTCCACCCAGTTGCACTTCTCTCCCAAGAACATCGGTTTCAAGTTTATTGGATTCCCATAACTTGAAAAAATCATCTGAAAATTGTTCTATGGTAAAGGGTAAATTTTCTTTACTAAAAAAGCTGATGTTTTTTATATAAGATTCTTTCACAAATTCCTTGTACTGCTGATGGCTGATATTGCTTCCATCCAGCAGCGCATTAGGTACTTCAGCGCCTTCGAAATCCCATCGGTCGGAACTGATCAACTTGTTTGACTTTTTGTACTTTCTCAAATAATACGAGATTACATTGGTGGACAGACCGCAGAAAGATCCTATTTCAACAATAGGATTGTCGGAGGGGAGGTGTTCAATCGCATATTCGAAGCAATAGATATTTCCCTGGTCCAGCATCCCTGCATTGGCAAAACTCAGCCAGTTTATGAACTCCGATGCCTGCGCTTGTTTCTGTTGTCGCTGTTGTAATTTACGAAGAATATAAACCGGAACTTTCTTGATGAGACTTAACATTATTGAGTGTATAAATGGCTTTTGAATTAAATGATCCTCCGGCGCGATGTTGAGATTGATTTATTTGATTCGCAGAAGATTTTCCTATAGGTATTAATCTATGCTTACTGTCAATTTAGGATAGCGTTGGATTGTAAAAAATCAAATCTCGTGCAGTTTAACAGTCTCTTTCAATTTGAATCCTCTTTCCGTTCTTTCGAGTAGTCCGCATTCATTCAGTGGATCGTGTTCGAAGAAAAGGATGTAATTTTCGCGGATGGCATCCTCCAGAAATACCGCCTTTTCTTCCAGCGTAAGGAGAGGCCGGGTATCGTATGCCATCACATAAGGCAAAGGGATGTGCCCAACAGAGGGGATAAGATCCGCGCAAAAAACAAGTTTCCTGTTCTTATAGGATAAGACAGGAAGCATCATGCCTTCCGTATGCCCATTTACAATCCTGATATTAAATCCTTCGAATAGATCTTCACCTGGTTTGAGAAAACGCAGATGTCCGCTTTCTTTAATGGGAAGCATATTTTCTTTCAGGAAGCTGGCTTTCTCACGTGCATTCGGGTGGGTAGCCCAGTTCCAGTGCGATTCATTGCTCCAATAATTTGCTTTTGGAAATGCGAGTTCATATCCATCATGCGATGTGTTCCATTGCACGCTTCCGCCACAATGGTCGAAATGAAGATGCGTAAGAAACACATCGGTGATGTCATTCCGATGGAAACCTTGCTTCTGTAAGGACTTATCGAGAGTATCATCACCATTTAGAAAATAGTAAGAGAAGAACCTGGCGTCCTGCTTATCTCCAAGTCCATTGTCGATCAGCACAAGCCGGTTACCTGATTCTACCAGCAGGCAACGCATTGCCCAATTGCACATATTGTTTGCGTCAGCAGGATTCAATTTGTTCCAGATGGATTTTGGAACAACTCCAAACATGGCTCCACCATCCAGCTTGAAAAACCCGGTTTCTATACTATAAAGTTTCATTCTTTTTATAATCTCTAGAGGAAAGCAAATTACTATTTTTGATTCAATTATCAAGAATATCTTTTAAGGGCAGGCGTCTCTCAATCAAGCTGATGAATCAATCAGAGGACTGATTCCAACATTTTTGAATTGTTAGTAAAGGTGTGGAAATCCGCAATTCATCAACAGCTTACCTTGTTTAACATGTTCTATCTTCGGGATTAAATGAAAGAAAAAAAGGACATCAAGGTTCATTTCATCGCGATAGGAGGGGCTGCCATGCACAATATCGCTCTGGCATTGGCTCAGAATGGAGTGCATGTTACGGGTTCTGATGATGAAATTGAAGAACCATCGCTTTCGCGTTTAAAGTTAGCAGGATTGCTTCCCGAAAAGGAGGGTTGGTTTCCTGAAAAAATTCATTCCGGCCTGGATGCCATTGTCCTGGGTATGCATGCACGAAAAGACAACCCTGAATTGTTGCGGGGAAAGGAGCTCGGTGTGAAAATCTATTCTTACCCGGAGTATTTGTACGAGCATTCAAAAAATAAAACCCGTGTAGTAATAGGTGGCAGCCATGGTAAAACGACGATCACTTCCATGGTGCTCTTTGTTCTGAAAAGGTGTGGAATGGACTTTGATTTTATGGTAGGGGCGAAGCTTGATGGCTTTGATACCATGGTTCGGTTTTCAGATGCTCCGTTGATCATTTTGGAGGGAGATGAATACCTTTCTTCTCCTATTGATCCGCGTCCCAAGTTTCACCTTTACAAGGCAGATATAGGTTTAATCAGTGGGATCGCATGGGATCATGTTAATGTCTTTCCGACTTATGAGTCCTACCTGGAACAATTCATGATTTTTGCTTCGGAAATTCCTCCGCATGGTACGCTGATTTATTGTGCTGCCGATTCTGAAGTGTCTGATGTTGTGTCCCATTCAGCGACGAAGGCCACGAAAGTTGCTTATGCAGTTCCTCCACATGAGATCCGACAGGGAATTACCTATCTCCGTACTTCTGATTCGAAAATAATTCCCTTGAAAATCTTTGGTGAGCACAATCTGATGAATCTTGAGGGAGCCAGAATGATTTGTTCGCTTCTTGGTGTTTCGGATACGCTTTTTTATTCCGCAATTCAGGATTTCCAGGGTGCTGCACGCCGGCTTGAATTACTGGCCGGCAATGAATATGTTGCCGTCTATAAGGATTTTGCACATTCTCCATCCAAATTGAAAGCCACGACTGACGCTGTTCGACATCAGTTTCCTGACAGGCAACTCATCGCCTGCATGGAGCTGCATACATTCAGTAGTTTGAATGAGAAGTTTCTTGAGCAGTATAAGGACAGTATGAACAATGCCCATACGGCTATGGTTTATTTCAACCCCAAAACACTTGAACATAAAAAGCTCGAACCCTTAGGTGTTGAGCAGGTTAAAAAGGCATTTGGCAGAGAAGATTTGCTGGTGTTCCAGGATGCGAAGCTTTTAAGTGAAGCACTGCTCAGCATGGACTCCAGAGGCAAAGTATTTCTCATTATGAGTTCAGGCACCTTCGATGGATTAGCCCTTGATGATCTGGCTCAGAAAATTTCGGACAATCCCTTGATTTTTCTGAAATAAGTACCTTCGACCTATGAATTTTAAGCAAATAATTTTCCTTTGTGTATTGATGAGCTCTTCCTGCCATATGCTTGCACAAAGCAGCATTGTTAATGCGGAGCCTTCACTTGATGATCGCTTTCCGAAACGAATTGGCGGACTTCGTTTTTCGCAGACAACGCTTCAATTGGGCACGGTCTTTAACAATGAAACCAGGAATGATACTATCCGCTTGTACAATAACTCTGATCAAGTATTGACTCTTAGCCCCGGAGCCAATCTTCCGGTCTATATTAAGCTTCAAGTGGTTCCCGGAAAGCTTGAACCCTCCCAGGAGGGAATGCTTGTCATTTCGTGGTTCGCTGCCGGCCGTAATGAGTTTGGTTTTGTATTTGACCGCATCTTGCTGCAACACCAACGACCCTGCACAATCGGTTAAAAATGTAAATATAACTGCTACCATAAAGGAGTTTTTTCCTGCGATGTCTGCCGAGGACTCCATATTATCAGCCAGAGCCAGAATTGCTGAGACTACTTTTAATTTTGGACGAATACAACAAGGAGAGAAGAGTCACCATGATTTTTTGCTTTATAACGACGGAAAACGAAATCTCCTTATTCACCAGGCTAAGACGACATGCGGTTGCATAAAAACCGGTTTTTCAAAGAAGGAGCTTGCACCGGCTGATAGTGTCATCATCAGCATGGAGTTTGATTCCTTCGGCAAAGAAGGGCTCATCTCCAAAGAAGTGAGTGTTTTTGTAAGCGATCCTTTCCTGCCTGAAATCCACTTTTCAATTCTTGCTGAAGTGTGGAAATAGTTATTTTCATTTTCGTCACCGGGCAATTGATCCATTTATTAATTTGTGATCATCCGGAATTGAAATTGAACCGGAGAAAAAAATACTTAGACCTAATGTAATTTACGATATGAAATTCTTATCAGTTTACCTGCTACTTTCTTTTTTTACTCTTGGTTTTGTGAATTCAAAAGATATCGATGAGGAAGGATTTGTCCCGGTAAAAGGGGCCAGTTTATACTATAAAATGACCGGTACAGGAGAGCCCATTGTATTGTTGCACGGTGGTCCCGGATTAGATCATTCCTATTTTCTACCTCAGATGGAAATACTTTCCGGGAATCATCGTCTTATTTACTTTGATCAGCGTGCAAGTGGACAGTCTTCAGTTGATGTAGATACTCAGTTCCATCACCATTGATCAATTTGTGGATGACCTGGAAGCACTACGAATTTATTTCAAACTGGATAAGATGAATCTTATGGGCCATTCATTTGGAGGATTGCTGGCTATGCGCTATGCAATAAAATATCCTGATCATCTCAAATCCATCCTGCTGGTCAATTCAACACCTGCTTCTTCGACCTGGAGAGACTCTTCTTTTGCAATGATGAGCAGACGCAGCGATCCTGCTACTGAGGCAAAAACTATGGCTCTTATGCAAACAGATGCATTCAAAAAAAGAGTACCGGACACAATGGCTGTTTTTTTTCAGCTGCTTTTTAAGAACGAGTTTTTATGATCCGGCAAAAGCCGACGAAATCAGTCTGCATTTTCAGAATAATTATGCTGCAAGTAGCAAGATGGCCAGTTATCTCAACAAAGACTCTACATTGATTTCCTCAATCTCTTCCCTGAATTGAAAAAATTGAAAATACCAACATTGATCATTGGTTCTGAAGCAGACATAGTTTCGCCATTATCTGTAGAAGAACTCCATCAGAAGTCTAAAGGGATCGGAATATATTTTTATTGAATCCTGTGGTCATTTTCCGTTCATCGAACAACCTGAATTATTTCTGAAGGCAATCAATCGGTTTTTCGGAAAATTGTAATAGCTCGTACAGTTTTGTCAGCTAAAGCAATGTGCCGGCCAATACAAAATAAGCCAAAGTGAAATAAAGCAGTATACCTGTTACGTCGACCAAAGTTGCAATAAAAGGCGCGGAAGAGACCGCAGGGTCAACACCTATTCTTTTTAGCAAGAAAGGTAGGAGAGAGCCGCTCAGAGTACCGAACAAGACAACGCCGACGAGGGTGATTCCAACACCAAGTCCGATAAGTAACCAGTGTGGACCGTATAGATCCGAGAATAATGTCCAGACAGCGATCCGTAGAAAACCAATGATGCCGAGGATTCGACCAAGAACGAGTCCACTGAAAAATTCACTTCGCATTACTCTCCACCAGTCCGACAAGGTGACTTCACCAAGAGCCATCGCACGAATAATGAGTGTGGCGGCTTGCGAATCCACTGTTTCCACCGGAAGAGATGATCGAGTGGAACAAACAAGGCTAGGATCACAGCCTTATTCAGTTTCATCGTTGAAAAATCCCATGGCACTGGCCGTGAGCATTTCACCAAAAAAGAGTACTATCAACCATCCTGCGCTGGCACTGATCATTTCACTGAAGGAAACTTTCAGATAGGGTTCGTCCAATGCTTCTGTACCTCCGAACTTCTGGATATCTTCTGTATCTTCTTCTTCGATCACGTCGATCACGTCATCGATGGTAATGATTCCCAATAAGAGTCCTTTAAAATCTGTGACCGGCAATGCCTCACGATTCGTTTGCTTAAACAAGATCAATCGCTGTTTCCTGATCCGCTCTGGCATCCAAAGAGACGTATTGCTTGTCCATCAGCTCACTGATCTTTGTATCCAGAGGAGAGAGTAGTAATTGATTCAAACGAATATCATCCAGAAGGAAACCTTGTGGATCAGTGACATAGATAAAATTCATGGTTTCAGATGACTTTCCGTAGGTTCTGATAAAATCGAGGACACCCTGTACCGATCCAGTGATCACGGACAGCAATATAGTCCGGCGTCATCAGCCGCCCAATACTGTCTTCAGGATACTGAAGCAGCTGATTGGCGGTTTTTCGTTCCTCATCGGAAAGAAGGGAAAGGTATTTCTGTAGTGATTCTTCCGGGAGTTTTTCGAAAAGTGCGGTACGGTCATCCGGAGAAATTTGATTCAGAGTATGCGACAATTGCTCGATGCTGAAGGAGTGGAGCAATTCCATCTGAATATCGAAGTCGAGGTTCTCAAAGGTCTTGATTGCCTTTTCAGCTTCCAGAATCTGGAAGATCTTCTTGTAATCAATCTCTTTTGAGGAATTGATATATTCAGCCAACTCTTCCGGCTGAATTGTTGCACACAATTGTTCTCAGCTTGTGAAGGTTGCCTGTAACCAGTCGTTCGGCAAGAAGCTCTCTATCTTCAGTGCTAACCATTTGGGGGGACCGTCCATTTTAAAAGATAAAAGCTAGATTTTAAGCGACGCAAGGTATGATATTCTGCTGAAAAACGGAATTTGTTGCCTTTCTTTTCATGGAATATTCTATTTCTGCTGATTTCAATTTGGAGGGGTTTGTCTTATAAATAGACCTCACGTTATCAAAACAGCCAGAGGATAGTAGTTTATTATTGCAATTGCATTCAGAAAAATTGCCTTGAGTTGGCAGAAAAAATAGAGCCGTCGGCTCTTCTTCCGACGGCTCACACACGAAAACATGAACACAAAAACTCCTGCAAGATAACGATTAACTTAGATAATTGTTGTGCTGCATTATGTTTCTGACATTTAAATGACAAAGCTAAAGGTAATCTTTACATCGTCATAGTTTTCTTTGAAATTATCCAGTAATTTAAACTGTAACTTCGATGCTCTCAGGCATGAGCAGGTTGCTGAGCACATTCTGAAAGCATTCAATTCCTTCACAAACTCATCAATATAAGGCTTTGTTTCATTGTTGAATGATGCGGACAGTGCCTTATAATATTCAACTCCTTCCAGCAAATTGGCTTTGAAATTCTGAAGGTGCCGGGCTTGGATTTTATTTACTTTTCCTTTTGCTTCGCTAAGTTCCTTTTTGAAATGGTCAACGTATAGTTGCAATTCATTGACAAACATATTGGACCTTTTTTTTGAGCCGAGAAGATTAATTCTTCCGTAAATATGATCCACCATCTCTTTCATTGAAAAGATGCCCGAAAAATAGGAGAGGTTAGGACCGGGACAAATTGCTATTGCGCTGAGTTTATGAGGAGAAGGGATGTTGTATTTGGCTCGCACGGCCTCTCCCAATCCTTCACACAAACAATCTTTTGCAACTATCTTGTTATATTCTGCTTCATATGTTTCTTTATCGAGGTTCAGACTTTCAATTTGCTGCAATTTTAAATTCTGATATTCCCTTGAAGCAGTGCAAATCGGTTGACTCGTAAATTCAGTATTTGTAGCAAGATATTTTTTATAGCAAGGGCTGCCGGGTCTTCCTTTCGCAATTCGTTCGAGACGCTGCGCTTCAGAAGTGCTTTTACGGAAACTGTGAAATGCAATACCGAGCGGAGATGAATGGCTGAGATAAAAGTCTTCACGCTGAGCTGTTGCAAGTGCTTCTAAAGTATTTTTATCCACGTTGGTGACTTCAGGAACCAGCAGGAAAGGACTGCCCCAACCGGTTGAGTCGGCTTTGTAATATTCGAGTAAGAATTTATTTTCAGATGCCGTGCCGATACCACCCTGAACGGTAATTTTTATTTCTGCATTTTCCGGAACAGGGAACAACTTTTTGACGAGCAAATTTTGGTTACAGAGTGCGAGTAATTCTTCGTGCAAGCTGATTTTATTCTGTTTAAATTCTTCAAGAATCGGTCCGAGAAGTTTTCCCTCTGTGGCAAATGCATGCCCACCACAATTTAAACCTGATTCAATTCTGTATTCTGATACCCAGATTCCCTTCTTTGCAAGGATTTTTCCTTGTGTGATGGCAGAACGATAATCACTTACTTTCAGTATAATTCTCTTTTTCAAAGAGCCATCCGTGGCAGGATAGAAATCCGAAAAATTTTCCAGATAGTTATACAGTATAGGGTTGTATCCTGCCGACATGACCACTGAAGAACTCAGTTCACTCATCGCGAAACCTCTCAGGGCAGCTAAAGCATCCGAATATTCCCTTGGCAATTCTTCTCCCGTTGCTGAGTAGTTTATGCGGTCAGCTTTTGACATGATGTTTACATCGATGGCCCCGGCAATAATATTCTCACGGAGTTCATCTTGTAAAAAAGTTTTTTGAATACCCGAAGACATTCTCAGCATGGTTCCGTATTTCTTTTTCGCCGGAGAGTTTTCGGGAAGCAATTCGAAGTATTTGCTGATCTCGCTGCCTTCCTCAAAGTCCTGTTTGCGAAGTGCAATTACCTGCTGATTTACTAAACTGTTGATTAGGTTGAGGTAGGAAGTAATTCTCCTGGCCCGTGCATCTTCGGCTCCGGTTTTGATCTCAGTATATTCCAAATTATTCTCCAAACTGTGGAAGCGTCGCATTTCTTCTATCAGTTCATCTTCAATAATGGAGATGACGGATGCAATTCCAAAGCGCGCCACTTTCAATGGTGTGTCGATGGTGAATCCAAGTCCCATAACGGGAATGTGGAAAGTGTGTGGATTTGGTATGCTCATTCTTTTGTCTTTGCCCCGTTTTATTAGGAAGGTCAATCTTCAAAGGTATGGAGATGAATCAGTTCAATTTGTGACGAATATCATGCTATTGGCTACGAATTAGGAAAATTATCAACAGGTGAACCTAAAATACAGATCAAGTTGCCTTTTCATTCTGTTTTAAAGGATTTGATAACTTTGCAAAAAAATCTGAAAATATGAACGCTTATTCTTTGGGAATCGGTTCCCGTGTTCGCCATCCTCAATATGGTGACGGAGTGATTGTACAGGTGAAACCGGAAGATTATACCATCACCTTCATGCAACACGGGATGAGAGAAGTTGAACGTAGCTCAACGGAATTAGAGGTGCTGGATGCAAACGATCAGGAGACAGATCTTGTGAGTCTGGCAGATATTGAAGTGCTGCTTGTGAACATCCTGAACAAATATTCTGACATTCAACAACGTGTTGAACTTGGTCAAAAATGGATGGGAGGGAAGATCACTATGATCCCCGGTGACTCTTCATTGAAATCGAAGGAGGTACCTATTGATATTTTCTTTAGCAAAATAGTCATGTTGCGCGACCGCTTGAGGGTATTGGAACAACGCATCAATGCACATGAAAAATTAACGGAAGAGGACAAAGTGAACATGCAGCAATATATTACACGCTGCTATGGCTCACTCACGACTTTCAATGTTCTCTTTAAATACAGCACCGACCAATTTGTTGGAGAAAAGGGTAGTAAGGACTAAGAATTTGAGATTCCCATAAAAAAAATCGACTCCGGGATTTACTGTGCTTCCCGATTCTTTGTTTTAGATTCTGCACATTCAACTCAGGAAAACCCATCATGAATTATTTGTCTGCTGAAAACCTGAGTAAATCATTTTCAGAAAAAATTCTATTCGATAGTATCAGTTTTGGAATTGCCAAAGGTGAGAAAGTAGCATTGATAGCCCGCAATGGGACTGGTAAAACCACCCTTATGCGGATTCTTGCCGGCCTGGAAAATCCGGATAGCGGACAGGTGACTCTCCGGAAGGACATCCGCCTTGTGTACCTCGATCAGAATCCTCAGATGGATCCTGAACTCACTATTTTGGAAACAATTTTCAGGGATGATAATCCGGTTGTTCAGATCATCAGGGACTATGAGCTTTGCCTCGAAAGAAATGAAGAGAATCCTTCGGTGGAAGCTCATAAAGAACTGGAAGAACTGATGATGAAAATGGAAGATGCCAATGCCTGGGATTATGAGGTACGTATCCGACAAGTGCTTTCAAAATTGAGTATACATCACCTCGACCAAAAGATGAAACAATTGTCGGGTGGGCAACAAAAACGTATCGCTCTTGCAAAAGTGCTTATTGAACCGGCCGATCTGATATTGATGGATGAGCCTACGAATCATTTGGATGTGGAGATGGTTGAATGGCTGGAAGACTACCTGACGCAATCGGCTTTATCACTTGTTCTCGTCACACACGATCGGTATTTCCTTGACAATGTTTGCGACAAAATCATTGAACTGGACAATGGTCAACTATATACCTATGAAGGAAACTTTTCTTATTTCCTGGAAAAGAAACTGGAAAGGGAAGTAAATGAAGCCAGTGAAAAAGATAAAGCCAGGAATATTTTACGTACCGAACTGGAATGGATACGGCGCATGCCTAAAGCGCGCGGGACGAAGTCGAAGGCCCGCATCGATTCATTTTATGAGTTGAAAGAAAAGACCGGGGGTAGAAAAGTGGAAGAGAAAGTAACACTCGATGTGAAAATGAACCGTATTGGAGGCAAGGTCATTGAGATGAAAAAGGTGCACAAATCCTTTGGAGCACTGAAAATTCTTGATGGTTTTGATTACACATTTAAAACCGGAGAGCGTATAGGCATTGTAGGGAAGAACGGAACCGGAAAATCTACCTTTCTAAACCTGATCACCGGTCTAGAAAAGCCGGATTCAGGAAAAATAAATGTTGGGGAGACGATTGTGTTCGGATATTATTCCCAGCAGGGTCTTACCCTGAAAGAAGATAAAAGAGTAATTGAGGTGGTGCGTGACTATGCCGATGTGATTCAGTTGAGCGATGGCACGAAAGTCCAGGCCTCTCAATTTTTGAATTTCTTTCAGTTTCCTCCTGAACAACAACATACTTTTGTTTCAAAATTAAGCGGAGGAGAACGAAGAAGGCTGCATCTGCTCACTGTGCTTGTACGTAATCCGAATTTTCTGATCCTGGATGAACCCACAAATGATCTGGATCTCATCACACTTGGGGTACTGGAAGAATTTCTTTTACATTACCGTGGTTGCCTGGTGGTTGTGAGTCACGACCGCTACTTTATGGACAAACTTGTCGATCACTTGTTCATTTTTGAAGGTGGAGGAAAGATCCGTGATTTTAATGGTACTTATTTTGACTATCACCTGGAGAAGGAACAAAAGATGCGTATAGACGCAAAACTCAGAACAGAAGAGAACAAGGCGGAGAGGGAAAAGACAAAAGAATCTTCTCCAGCAAATCAGGAGAAGAAAAAATTCACGTTCAAAGAGAAACTTGAGTTTGAAAAGCTGGAGAAAGAAATTGCCGGCCTTGAGGAGGAAAAACGGGCACTGGGCCTTCAGCTTGGCAACGACAAAGTCGGGCATGAAGAATTACGAAAATGGGCAGAACGCATGAATGAAGTGATCAGGGAGATCGATGAAAAATCCATGCGATGGCTGGAGTTATCTGAAATTGCCGGATAAGTGGAATGATGTGAATAAATTTCTTTTTCTGCTTTAAAAACATTGAAGTTCCTGCCGTTCTTTAGCTTGGCGGGAGAATTCCTGTTTTAACCTCTATGTTAAAATTCTTTTTTCAAAATCGGGAAGCATTCCAGGCCTTTGAGCACATGGACTTCAGGCGATTTATATTTTCTAAATTCTTGTTTTCGCTTGCTTTGCAGATTCAGTTTGTAGTACTGAGCTGGCATGTGTATGAAATCACAAAGGACCCCCTTTCACTTGGATTGATTGGTTTGGCTGAGGCTATCCCGGCAGTTGGATTAGCGCTATATGGTGGTCATGTAGCGGATCGAAACGACAGAAGGAAGATCATGGCTATTGTACAGTTTCTTATGCTCATCTGTTCACTTTCTTTGCTGGCTATTTCGTTCCAATATGATTCAATTTCTCTGGAGCAGCAATCTGCTATTCCATTTTATATTGTCATGTTTTTCATTGGCATTATCCGGGCTTTTTATAGCCCTGCTCAACTGCCTCTTATGACCCAATTGATACCACGATCGGCCTATGCAAATTCTTCTGCATGGAGCAGCACGGTTTGGCATATCGCGGTTGTATTGGGTTCATCGGGTGGTGGCTTGATGTTGGGCTTTCTGGGAAAAACATTCACCTATGCAGCGGTTGCAGTGTTGGTTTTAGCTGCCCTGATACAAATGTTGCGGATTACTCCACAGCCCGTTCAACCCAATGTGCTCAACGAAGGGGTTCATAAAAGTATCAGGGAAGGAATCCGTTTCGTATTTAACAATCAGGCGATCTTAGGGGCACTCCTCCTGGATCTCATTGCCGTGTTGTTTGGCGGTGCCATGGCAATGTTGCCCATCTTTGCGAGTGAGATATTAGAGGTAGGAGAGAAGGGATATGGTTTTTTACGTGCGGCTCCTTTTGCAGGTTCTGTGGTGATGGCTTTGTATATGACTCGTCACCCGCCAGTGCACAATTCAGGGCGTAAATTAATGATATGTGTCGCAGGTTTTTCGATCTGTATGATTGTCTTCGCGCTGAGCAAGAATTTTATTTTCTCCTTGTTTATTCTTGCTTTGAGCGGTGGCTTTGACAATGTGAGCGTGGTGATACGTTCCACGATCATCCAATTATTAACTCCGGATGAAATGAGAGGGCGTGTTTCTGCAGTGAGTACAATGTTTATCAGCTCTTCCAATGAGATCGGCGCATTTGAATCAGGTTTTGCAGCCCGTTTGATGGGCCTGGTTCCTTCAGTGATCTTTGGGGGCGGGGTCGCGCTGGCTGCTGTTATTGGTTCTGCAATGTGGATGCCCGGATTGAGAAAACTCTCACTTGACAAGCTGGAAAAGTCTGAATAAGCTGCATTATTTCCGGCCGGGGAGGATAGTTTTTTGTTAAATTTGTACAAATAAATTCTTATGTATACTTCAGCAAAAGAAATGCCGGCACATTCCCGCGTATGGGTTTATCAGGCCAACCGAACATTCACCGATCAGGAGGTTGAAATTATCCGCAAGAGAACGCATGAGTTTGTGGAGACATGGACAGCTCACCAGGAATCCTTAAAGGCCAGTTTTGAAATTCGTTACAATCAATTCCTCATTCTCATGATTGATGAGAAGCAGGTCATGGCAGGTGGATGTTCCATCGATTCTTCTATTCATCTTATAAGGTCCATAGAGCAGGATTTTCAAGTAACACTCCTCGATCGGCTCTACCTGGCATATTGGGCTGATGGCAGTTTGCATGTAGTTAAAAAAGACGAATTTGAAAATAGGATGGAAAAAGGTGAAATTACCGAGGACACAATTGTCTTCAATAACCTCGTTCAGAGTAAAATCGACCTCGATACAAAATGGGAAGTCCCTCTGAAAGATAGTTGGCACAAAGCCTTGCTGGAAGTTTGATTAATTTTCATCAGATTTGGATTGATGAAAATTTATTGCTTATGTCGAAAGGAAAAACCAATCGTTTATTTTCGAAGGAGTGATTCAAAACTGTTACCTGTCTATATTTATTTAACAGGTACTTCCTTGTTCAAATTGCCTGCAGAGTAATACTCCTTCTTTACGAGCACCCCATTTTCATACACTTTCCATTCGCCCTCTTGTTCACTTCTTGTGTAGTTCCCTTCATGCTTCACTTTCCCGTTCTCATCGTATTCCTTCGAAGGGCCTTCAAGCTTACCAAATTGGTAGGTATATTCAAGAGTTGGGTTTCCGTTGCTGTAATACCATTTACTCATCCCATGACGCTGTCCATCCTGATAGTAGGACGCTTCCTGAATTTTATTATCCTCGTAATAGCCAGTCCGCAATCCGCTTAGAAAGCCATTTTTATATTGCTCGTAACTTTTTACATGACTGTTCGGGTAATACGTTGTACGTTGACCTTCCAACAAGTCATTCACAAAAGTCTCATCGATGGTGACTTGACCTTGTACAGAAAATGTCAACCAGGCACCATTTTTTTTGCCCGATTTATACTCTTCCACTTTGGAAACAATGCCATTGCCCTTCTCGTATTTTCGCCATACACCATCTTTTTGCCCGTTTAAAAAAGCTCCTTGTTCGAGAATCACCCCCTTGGAATTAGTGATGATCCGGTAGGTTCGTCCGGCTTCCAGCGGATCCTTTATCATTTGAGTATCTGCTGGCAATGAAGGACTTTCAGGTCTGGCAACGATATGTTGCTGTGCAGATGCGGTGAAGAGAGAACCGAGAATGCAAATGACAAAAAAGAACTGTTTTTTCATGTTTTTCGAATTTAAAGGCGAAGTTAATAGAATCCGGATGAAGAAATCCTAAATTTTCAAATTCGAAGCAGGTCATTAGTTTTGCAGAATGAATACAATTTCAATACGAAAAGTAAAATCTGAAGAGAGTGAGCAATTAGCTCAGCTTGGTAGGGAGACCTTTTACGAAACATGGAGAGAAGTGAATACAGAAGAAGATATGCAAGCCTATCTCAGCATTGCATTTGATGAAGAGAAGATTTTGAAGGAACTGCAGGAGGAGTCGGTGAACACTTTTTTATTTGCATTCGACAATGATCTTCTGGTGGGCTATGCAAAAGTTCGCAACGATCTCACCTACGATGAATTTGCCGGAAGCAGGACACTGGAGATTGAAAGGATTTATGTACGGAAGGAATACCAGGGGAAATTAGCAGGAAAAATGTTAATGGATTCCTGTCTGGAGATTGGAAAGAATGAGAAGTACGATTGGATCTGGTTAGGTGTAAATATCGATAACCATCGGGCCATCGCATTTTATAAGAAATATAATTTCACAGTCTTCGGCACGAAGATGTTTAAACTCGGCGAAGCAGAGGACCAGGATTTTCTGATGAAACTTCGGCTGTCAGGGGAATGAATATGTTACTTCTATTTTTCATTGTTGATGGAGCATTATAAGGTATTCCAAAATCAATTGTCATAGAAATCTTTTCGCTTGATCAGCTTAAGGTCCTGGAGAATGGCAGATTTAACGTTGATCTGAAAATTGTAACTCTCCTGATAACCAAATGGGATCCAGTTCAGGCGCATCTCCCAGCAATGCAAGTCCCTGAATATGTTAATACCGAAATTTGTGAAGCGTTTAAGCTCCAGGTCATACCAGCTGTTGAATCCTATTTTCCATTTTGGAGTAAGACTTAAATCGCCATTAATACTCGCTGACTGGGAACTTACGGAAGATAAATTTCCCTGTTTTGAATATGAATATGTATAGCCTACTCCGAGGTTGTAAGGTACATCAAAGTCAACATATTCTTCAGGATGACGGTAGATATAGTCAAGTTCCTGACGGGAGTACTTAGTGGATGACTTTTTCATTTGTTTAGCAAGAGAAAAATTCATTGAAAAACTTGCATTTGTCAGACGGAAAAGACTACCGGTTTCATCGTAGAGGTAACGGTCGTAGTCCCGGTTGAATTCATCAAAGGAATAAGGATTAAGCGTGGCTCCGAAATTTATACCGATTCGGTTGAAAAGTGTAGTACGTCCGCTGATGCTTAGAGGACTCCATTTCATAGAGTCAGCAATCATGTTGTAATTAGTACTGAAGCGGAAACTTTCCAGGATTTTAATCTTTTTCAGGGTAGCTCCGGTATCCGAATTTACACGCACCTTCATTTCAAGGTTGTTGTCAAGCCCAAATGAGAGGGAGCCGAATTTGCCTGCGGCTGGTCCGCCATACACATTCTGCTGAAACAAAGAATAGGTGTACATATTTCCGCTAGTATCTATCTGTACTGTTTTATAATACCCGTAGTGCGCTTCGCTGAAATCAGGGCGATAATTAAAAGAGGCACTGGGAGTTAATACATGTCTGACGGCAGCGATAGGTCCTTTACGTAATTGGAACATTCCGTAAATCCGGGTAGAAAGTCCTGCATTGAATTGATAGTCTCTCGGAGCTACAAATTCGTTTACAGTGAAAGTGTCCAATTTTTGGGCTTCAGTATTCCATTCATACTGTGTCGTTTCAAAATACCATCGTTCTGTATAAGTCAGAGAAGGGCTTAACGTGAAATATTTTAAAACCTGAAAAGAAGTAGAGACAGGAATGGTGTGTTGCAATCCGTTATTAAATTCATTCAAACTGGATTCCTTAAAAAGCAGGGAGTCCTTTGTTTGAATATAATTTGTAGCGCGCAGTGAATAGCTTGTGCCGATTTTTTCATACCATCTCTGAGCACCCAGAGGATGCTTTCGTTTGAACGGATTGATACGGGAAACGTTGAAACTTAGGTCAGGTGCCGTAATTCGTATATCATGTGTGAGAATATTCTGCGAATGATTAATGGAGACTCCAAGATTGAAGGGTCTGTCAGGAAAAGAGCGTGCATACGCGATAGAGGACTGAAAAGTATTTGATAGAAAATTATTCACCGAAGAAATTGTATTCTGGTAGTATTCGGATGAACCTGCGCTGACATTAGCATTGAAACTGCGGTAAGGGTTGGCCTTTGCATCCTGAGTGTGCGTCCAGAAAACATGAAAATCTTTTTGTGAGGAGTAATCGGGCAATTCTTTTTCACTAGTGACGGTGTTAGCATAACTGAGGCGTACTGTACCTGTATAGCGGTAACGTTTTTTATAAACAGAAGCTGCATTCAGGGTATAACTACCTTTCGTGTATACATCTGTTGTCAGAGCCAGATTAAAAATATCGCTGAAGCCAAAGTAATATCCGAGATGTTGAAAATAGAATCCGCGTTCGGCAGATTCTCCGAAGGATGGGAAAATGATTCCGGAGGACCTGCCTTTTTTATTCGGGAAAAAACCAAATGGGATGATCAGTGGTGTTGGAACCTGTTCAATGGTGAGATAAGCGGGACCTGTTATGATTTTATTATTGGAAATTACTTTCAATCTGTTCGATGAGATGGCATAATGGGGAGTGTCCAGGTCGCAAGTGGTATACTGTCCATGTCTGATGTAAAAATTATTATCGGGATCCTTTTTTACGACCTCTCCATGAATATAACCTTCTCCTTCTTGTGTAATCACATAAGAAATCCTTCCTTTTTTCGTTTCAAAGTTATAGCGGAGTGCATTTGATCTGAATTTCTGGGCTCCTTGTGAATATTCGGGGTATCCTATTAACCTTCCCAGACTGTCCAATGTGCCTTCGGCATACATTTCCTTCTGGGACATGTTAATCCTTATATAGTTCGCCTTCAGGTGCAAGTCTTCATAATCGACCGTGGCTTCGCCGTAAAGATGAACGGTTTCACTTAGTAAATCAGCTATAATAGAGTCCTTTGCATGGTATTTGATCTTTGACTTAAGTGCATTATCGTCGGATATGAATGGATCCTGAGTTATGGTCAGAGAATCCTTTGTCCATAAGGGTATCTCCTGTTTCAGGATTCAAGGTATCCGGGAGCTTGAGCAAAGGGTCTTGAACCAACAGCAAATTGTTGAAAAACAAGCAGGAACAGCAAGGAAAGCAGGGCTGATATTTTGGATACTTGCGACAACAAACGGAGCTTTAATAATTGTGATTTTGACGCCAAAACTAAGGAAAAAATATCGTCTGGAATTTATTCAGTCTGCTCAGACTGTTATGTCTGTGGCTGCTTTGGTGTTGTGTACTTCATTTACACCTCCTGTGAGAACGCACTATGCCGTTAGCACGAGTGGTAATTGATGCAGGCCATGGTGGCCATGATTCAGGTTGTTTGGGAACCAAATCGAAGGAAAAGGACATTGCCCTTAAAGATTGCCTTGAAATTGGGATCCTATATCGAAGAAAATTTTCCGGATGTAAAAGTGATTTACACACGGAATAAAGATGTCTTCGTTGAACTTGCATGAACGTGCAACCATTGCCAATAACGCAAAAGCAGATCTGTTTATTTGCATTCATGCAAATTCGGCTTGTTATTTTGATAAGAAGCAGAAAAAGGAAGTCTGTAATAAAGACACACATGGTGCAGAGACATGGGTGATGGGACTAAATAAAAGCGAAGCCAATCTGGAAGTTTCAAAGAGGGAGAATGATGTCGTTTTGCTGGAGAAAGATTACACCAAGCAATATGATGGATTTGATCCCAATAGTCCTGAAGCCAATATTATTTTTTCCTTGTATCAAAATGCTTTTCTGGATCAGAGCCTTAAAGATGGCATCCTCATATTCAGCAGGAGATTGTACAAGAACGGACGAAATAACAGGGGAGTGAAGCAGGCAGGATTTCTTGTGCTTTATAAAACCACCATGCCAAGTATTCTCATTGAAACCGGTTTCTTATCCAATCCTGATGAAGAAAGATATCTGAATTCAGATAAAGGCCAAACTGAAACAGCCAAGCAATTTATTCAGGCATTCAAATCCTACAAGCATAATGTTGAAAGAGTGCAGCAAAAATGAACAGAGACTGAAAAGGAAATCAGATCAATCAACCGGACAGGCAAACTCAACAAAACCAAAGATTACAGATGCAGTTGCCGGAGACAGCATCGTATTAAAGGAAAAGTCTAAGGAACATTGCCACCTTCAGAAGCTGATGACTCTTTTTGGTGTTCAGATTCTTCTAGCTCGCCAAGCCATTAAAGAAAGATCATCCTGATTTCAAAGGGATTGAAAATGCATTGAAGAAGCTGGACAGGGGAACATACAAATATACAGTTGAACGTTTCACCAGTTTGGATGAAGCCATTGATCTACAGGTTAAGAATGCGGGAAAAAGGATTTAAAGATGCTTTTATCGTTCCTTATCATAATAAGAAGAGGATCAGTATGAAAGAAGCAAGGCAATTGCTGGACAGAAGCTAATTGAAGGAAAATATTTACTTTTAAAAAAAATCTGATCTGTTGAGATTCAACAGATTGTTCTCAAAAGCCGAGGAACAGAATATGCTACGTATGAAATTTTCAAAGGAAGTCAAGAATTGGTATTATTGTCATTGCAGGGGTTCTTCTGGGCTATTGGGGAATAAATTTTCTGAAAGGAAGAGACTTTTTCACCAGCCGGACACTGGTTTTTGCAGTTTATAACCGGGTTGACGGACTTGCACCTTCAAATGCAGTGTATGTGAATGGGATGAAAGTGGGAATGGTAAGAAAGCTTACATTGCTTCCGGATTTTTCAGGACGAATTCTTGTCAAGTCTGCAAATTAATAATGATTTAAAGATCCCAAAGAATTCGGAAGCAGAAATTTATGGAACTGATCTTCTAGGGTCAAAAGGTGTTCGAATTATTTTTGGAGACAGTAAAGAGGATCTTCAGGACGGAGATACACTCAATTGCAGATATTCAGAAAAGCCTCACAGAAGAAGTGAATTCTCAGGTTGCACCTTTCAAACAAAAGGCAGAAAGTTTGTTGTCTTCCATGGATTCAGTCTTGCCATTGTTCAGGCAGTTTTCAATGAAACAACCAAGCAGAATTTGAAGAATTCCTTTCAGAGTATTTCAAATTCACTATCTTCTATTGAGCACATTGCATCAAATCTCGATACTGTTCTTTCACCAAAAGGACGGTTGCAAAATATCTTGTCGAATGTTGAATCAATCAGTTTGAATCTGAAGAATAACAATGAGAAGATTGAACGGTATTCTCGACAACTTTCATGCACTTTCTGATACTTTGGTGAAGGCAAATTTTGCAGGAACAGTGGAGAATGCAAGAAAAACACTTGAAGAAACTGCAGCAATATTTTTACCAAGGTGAACAAAGGCGAAGGTTCTTTGGGAATGTTAGTCAATGATGATAGTTTGTACACCCATCTGAATACATCTGCACGTGATCTTGATTTGTTACTGCAGGATATTCAGTTGAACCCGAAAAGATACCTGAGTTTCTCAGTGATCTCCTTTGGTTCAGGGAAGAAGAAGTAAAAAAACCAGATCGAATTAGCAGATATGCTGCTTCAGATCCTATTTATGCTTTGCTGATTGCCGCTATATTTTTATTTACGAAAAACGTTCGGCGCATTTCACGCAATATCAAACTTGGAAGAGATCTTGATAGAACCGATAAGCCGGCTCAGCGATGGAAGACCATGTTCATGGTTGCGCTCTGGGTCAATCAAAGATGGTCGTGAGGCCGGTTGCCGGTATTCTGCACATCTTTGTTTATGTTGGATTCGTGATCATCAATATTGAAGTACTGGAAATAATTATTGATGGAATTACCGGAACGCATCGTGTTTTCAGTTTCCTTGGACCTCTCTACGATTTTCTCATCGGAAGTTTTGAAATTCTTGCTATTGCTCGTACTCTGGCTTGTGTCATCTTTCTGATACGAAGAAATATGATTAAGATGAAAGCGGTTTTGGATGAAAGGAAATGACTGCCTGGCCGAGGACAGATGCAAATCTGATTCTTATCACCGAGATCTTATTGATGACAGCCTTCCTGACCATGGATGCGGCTGATCAGATTTTTCAGTCAAGAGATTTTTCTCATTATTCAAACAGCCGGAGCATTTCCGGTTAGTTCCATGTTTGCCGGACTTTTTTCGTGCTCTCGTCAAGTGAAGGTCTTGTATGCATTGAAAGAGTTTGTTGGTGGTTTCATATCATCGGAATTCTTGTCTTTTTGAATTATGTTCCTTACTCCAAGCACTTTCATATTTTCCTTGCATTTCCCAATACCTATTATTCTAATCTGAAAGCAAAAGGAAATTTCACCAATATGGCAAGTGTCACACGTGAGGTAAAACTCATGCTGGATCCATGCTGCTGCTCCTCCGGCCGATGCCTCAGCAGCACCGGAACGCTTTGGAGCGAAGGATGTATTTGATCTGAACTGGAAACAATTGATGGATGCATATTCCTGCACTGAATGTGGACGCTGTACTTCAGTTTGTCCTGCAAATCAAACCGGAAAATTACTTTCTCCTCGTAAAATTATGATGGATACACGCGACCGGCTCGAAGAGGCAGGTAAAGCGATTGATAAAAATGGAAAGGAATACAGAGATGAGAAATCATTGTTATCATATATACAGAAGAAGAACTATGGGCTTGTACAAGTTGCAATGCTTGTACAGATGCTTGTCCGGTAAATATTGATCCATTGAGTATCATCCTGGATATGCGTCGTTATCTTGTGATGGAAGAATCAAAAATTCCAACAGAACTGGGCGGAATGTTTAATAAGATTGAAAATAATGGAGCCCCCTGGCAATTTGCACAGGCCGATCGATTTAACTGTGGCTACAAACTGAATCTTAAGCCTATAGCTGCCGGGCAGCATGAACTAAGCTTAATAGCAATGGAATTTAAAATTGAAACAATGGCCGATTATGCAACACGCGGTGAAAAACCGGAGGTGTTGTTTTGGGTTGGTTGTGCAGGAAGTTTTGATGAACGAGCGCAAAAAATTACCCGGGCGATGGCCAAAATGCTACACCATGCAGGTGTCCGTTTTGCAGTTCTGGGAACCGAAGAATCCTGCACCGGTGATCCTGCAAAGCGGGCCGGAAATGAATTTCTTTTTCAGATGCAGGCAATGATGAATATTCAGGTATTAAATGGATATGAAGTAACTCGCATTGTGACTGCTTGTCCTCATTGTTTCAATACTCTGAAGAATGAATATCCGGAACTGGGAGGTAATTACGAAGTACTTCATCATTCTGAACTCCTGCAAAACCTGATTAATGAAGGTCGGCTGAGTGTAAACGGTGGAAGCTATTCCGGAAAGAAAATTACATTTCACGATCCTTGTTATCTCGGTCGTGGCAATTCCATTTATGAGGCGCCGAGGGAGGTGATTGAAAAACTGGATGTGGCACTTTCTGAAATGAAAAGATCAAAGGCGAAAGGCTTTTGCTGCGGTGCAGGCGGTGCGCAAATGTTCAAAGAAGCTGAGAAAGGAAATAAAGATGTCATCATTGATCGTTCTGAGGAAGCACTTGCATTACAACCGGATGTGATTGCAGTTGCATGCCCATTTTGTATGACGATGATGACGGACGGCGTAAAGCATTTCAACAAAGAAGGGGAAGTAAAAGTTATGGACATCGCGGAATTGATTGCCAATGCGAATGACCTCTAGACTTTTTTGATCTGTATTTAATAAGGAGAGCAGGCGTCCATTCTTCTTTCTCCGGAACAGTTAATTCCCTTTTATTCTTTCCAGCATAGAACTGATGGCCTGCCCGCTGGAAGCTTTTAAACGACCTTGCTGAATCAGAGCCTTATTATTAACATTCCTGTTGAGCGTATAATTGAATACGAATGGAGCCGGTTGCGAATCCCATCCGCCTATTTGACCGAAGCGCAGGTCATTGAATTTTAAGCTGTCATTAATTAATTCAAGTGTATAATATCCCGCAGAGAAGCGAATGAGTTTTTTTACTTCTTCATTCTCCCGGAAAGCATCAAGCAGGGAATCCTGTCGCTGATAAAATGTGAATGGGAGGAACTGATTTTGATCAAACACGGAATGATAAGCAATGAGGTATCCCTTGTCGGTATTGGCCACGATGTACCAAAGAAAATTATTTAATGGAGTCGGAGTGCTGAAATAACTCCTGGCAGAAATGGATTGCTCCCTGATATTATCCTTTACCACAGCATCTACCTTTACCTTGTTATAGAAGGCGTAGACAAGGTAAAGTGAGCTAATCAGCAAACCGGCCTTTGCCCATTTTAACCGGTGTGGATTGCTTCTTTTGAGAATTAATAAAGCAATGGTCGCTATGAGTAATGATATGCTGTAAAAAGGATCTGCAACGAATAATATATTGAATGCGAATCTGTAATGACTGAAGGGCTCAAACCAACCGGTACCATATGCGTTGAATGCATCAATGGATAAATGTATAAACATACTGCCCCCCCATAGCACAAGCCAGTCTTTGTAAGTCATTGAAGAGGCAGGCTTCTTTTTCCAGAACCACCATGCAATGAGTGGTGCAACAATCAACAAAAAGACGAGAGAATGAGTAAATCCACGATGGGCGAGCAATGCTCCCGGTTGATTCATCCACAATGCAGTCACCACATCAAAATCACCAAGATTGTTGGCGATTGCGCCCCAAAGAAGTGCTTTTTTTCCGATTTTTCGCCCCGCAATTACTTCGCCAAAACAAGCCCCTAAAACAGTGTGTGTGAGTGAATCCATGAGGTGATTCTAAGTAAAATTTTCCTCTAATTTAATCCCGAAATATTAAATAAAATGTAGCTTTGCGAAAAATTATCAAATGAATGTAGCCGAGAATAAAGTCGTGACTGTTACGTACATACTTCACGCAAACCTTCCTTCGAAGGAGAAACAACACATCGAAACGGCGGATGCCAGCCAACCCTTGTCTTTCCTTTTTGGAGCGGGGATGATGATTCCTGGATTTGAAAAAGGCCTGGAAGGTAAAAAAGCCGGAGATACTTTCAGTTTTGTCATTGAAGCCGCCGAAGCCTATGGCGAAAACGACGAAAGTGCGATCATCAAATTACCTCTTGATATTTTCAAGGTGGAGGATAAGATCGACTTTGACTTGTTGAAAGTGGGAAATATGCTGCCAATGAGTGATAATCAGGGCAACACGATGAATGGAAAGGTTCTGGGATATGATGAGACTATGGTGACCATGGATTTCAATCATCCTTTGTCAGGGCATCAATTACATTTCTCCGGTGAAATCATGGAGGTTCGCGAAGCTTCTGCTGAGGAAGTTGAACACGGTCACGTGCACTAACTAAATAAAATAAACGAGCGAATTCCCTCTTCAGAGAATTCGCTCGTTTATATATTTTGTATTAAAAAGGAAGATCGTCTTTTTCTACAGGAGAGTTTGACTGGTTTGTAGCGTATTCATTGTTTCCATTGTTGCTGCCCGAACTTCGTTCAATTTTCCAGGCTTCCAGTGAATTGAAATATTTTATTTCTCCCTGAGGATTTGTCCATTCACGGCCACGAATGTTAAAATGAACGGTGATCGTATCACCTTCATTAGCACCGTCGAGCAAACTGCATTTATCCTGTGTCAGTTGGAAGCTGATGTGTTGTGGATACTGTGATGAATTGTCTGTAATGACAAATTCTCTCTTTTTGAACTTTTCGCTTACGGGCTGAGTCTCTTTTAGTACTTTAAGTATTCCGTTTAATTGATATTGCATGTTTTTAGATGTTTAATACAAATGTACAAAAATTGAAATTTGATTCCCGGGAACTTCAAAAGTGTTAATAAATAATTCGCTTTCAGATGAGATTATTAATAGATTAAGATTCTCAGAATTGTCACTCTCCAGTGGCTTTACCATGTTTTTTTACTATATTTACTCCCAGCTACACTTCAATAAACCCCAAATTTAAATGAAAAGACTTTTACCGGTATTCTTATGCTTTTGCCTTTCTGGACAGGCACAGACATTTACCAATCCAATCACTTGCAATTCCCAATACCAATACTGATATCTCTATTCCGATAGTTGTGAGTGGACTTCCTGTAACTATGAATTCCTTGTTTGGAATGGGAGCGGTTTGCCTGAATATCACTCATGAGTATTCGGCAGATCTTGGTCATCCGATTGAAATCACCGCATGGAAAAATAAAAATTCTGGCAGATTCCAAAGGAGGTAGTTCGAATGGTTTTCCGGGAACATGTTTTCAGGAAAATGGTACCGGCGGCTGGATAAATCTTGCTCCAACACCTTTCACAGGATCCTATTTCCCACAGGAATCATTAATATGTTTAATGATGGTTCTGATCCAAATGGTACGTGGGAATTATTATACGAGATGTGTTTACTCCCACTGATACAGGTTCTTTTTATTATGTCAACATTACTTTTATGAATAATCCTCCTCCTGATCCTTCGGTGAACTCAGGTCCGTGCAGTGCGCCAAACCCGGCCGGTTGTCAGTGTCCTGATGGAGTTTCCACAGATCTGTGATCTTCTTCCTGATATGACTTCTTCGCTTTGTGCATTCAAAATGATCATACAGAATATCCCGGCAATATTACCTTGGCAAACGCCACACCCAATATCGGTTATGGACCCTTGGAGATTCATGGTTCAGGGAGTTGCTATTGTGATACTGTAGCAGTTTCTTGCGCCACAAGCACCTGTCCGGATGGTTCATCACCTAAAGAATTGATTACGCAACGAGTGTATCATCGGAATAATAACAGCATGACATTTTACGACCGTCCTGCTGGTACTATGAGTTATCATCCTACGCATGGTCACGTGCATGTTGACAATTGGGCTGAGTTTACTCTCCGTCGCGGAACACCTAATCCGGATGCCAGGACCTGGCCTGTAATCGGAGAAGGAGCGAAAGTCAGTTTTTGTCTTGTTAACCTGGGTGATTGCGACAGCGACTTTGGTTATTGTCTCGATTCAAGCGGTCACTCACTGAATAAGGCAGATATTCCGAATTCAGATTTTGGAACTGTGTCGGGTTGTAGTCGTGATCAGGGAATTTATGTAGGCAATCTTGATATTTATAGTTCGGGCTTGAATGGAATGGGAATTATTCTTCCTCCCGGTGCCTGCAACGGTGATTATTACATTGTTTCTATCACTGATCCTCAAAACAATATGCTCGAGATCAATGACGATAATAATTGGGTAGCAGTACCTATCACTTTAACCATGCAAAGCGCCGGTTCATTTCCTCCTATGGGATACATGTATACAGTGAACGGCAATCAGGCCAATGTGGTAGCCAATGCAGTGGGAGCTGATTCACTTATATGGAATTGGGGGGATGGATCTGCAGAGGAATTGACAACTAATATTTTGCTTCCACACAGTTTTCCAGGACCGGGTGATTATATCGTCACCCTCACTGCATATAATCATTGTGGGCCAACGGTCAGTATTGATACTGTGACCATTCTTCCAGTCAATTCCGGAATTCAACAAATCGAAAAATTGTCTTCTTTGAAAGTATATCCTAATCCTGCAAAAGACAAGTTTACAATTTCCTATACACTGGGAATTTCTGAGGATGTTTCTACTCCCTGACTGATGTCAGGGGGCGTATGATATTGGAGAAAAATCAGTGAATCTGTAGCAGGAAAGTATGACAGAGTGATTGATATTAAGGCACTTGGGATGAGTCCCGGTGTATACATTTTAAACTAATGACATCCAGTTCAATACATACTGAACGAATCGTCGTGAACTGAAAATAATTCTCATAATCCTATGCCCCGGAAATGCTCCGGGGCATTTTTTTTAACTATTTTTACCACGTTCAATCTTGTTAAAATATTTGGCAGGAACAGCTATTGAGGGACTATCCGTTCATCTTTGTTCAAGTACATCGCTTCACTATATGAAAAAATCTGTTTTTTTTATTTTTCTCGTTAACTTTTTTCTGATGCTATCCTTTTCCGGTAAGGCACAGGTTTCATTGCTTTGGAAGAATTCGATAAAAACGTCTTTGAATAGTGTCAATCAGGCCGTTTGCATGGAACTCGATAAATTAGGAAACTGTTACATGGCCGGGATTACCTGGGTGGCTGATTCTACCAAAGATATTCTGCTGATTAAATTTAGCCCTGAAGGGGAGGAGTTATGGCGAAGGTTTTACGACAGCCCTGCACACAGAGATGATATTCCCGTAGCCATGTGCCTCGATCATTATGGTGATGTAATTATAGCGGGGACGAGCAGGAATGAGAAAAACAACAACGATCTTTGTCTTGTCAAATTTTCAAATGAAGGCGTTCCTGTTTTCGGAAAAAGTGTAGATGGCGGCTTTGATTTATTTGACGCACCCACTTCTGTGATCTGTGATCCGGTTGGGAATATATATGCCGGTGGTTATATAACCACGCCGGATTCCGGACTGAATCTTGCTCTTTACCGCTTTCTTCCGGATGGTGCTTTTTCCTGGTTCAGATCTTCAGGCACCTTAAATATGGATATTGCCAATGTGCTGGTGACAGACGATTCGTGTAATGTATATGTAGGGGGTAATTACAATGCCGGTATTCGCACTTCAGACATGTTGATTCAAAAATACGATTCATCAGGTAACAGGAAATGGGAATTTGTTTACGATGGTATGCTCGGAATGAGTGATGCGGTTTTTCAGATGGCCCCCGATGATTCTTCCAATTTATATTTTAGCGGTTATCTCAACCATGGAAGCGACCGTTCAGATATTCCAGTATTTAAAATCAGCATGAATGGCGAACTGCTGCAGGAGAATCTTTTTTTTGGCGGGATGACGGATTGCATCACAACACAATTGTATGCGGGAAAATCCGGAGTATATCTCACCGTTAGTCAGACTGATTATATGCGTGGGGCTTCGGCGTCCCTGGCCATGCATTTTGATAAAACCGGGACTCAGCAATTGTTTGTTAAGAATGAAGCAGGACTGCGATTTGGGAAAATCGTTTCCCTGTATGGAAGCACACTTCTTCTGGGTACCGCCCTCGTAAAGCCGGAGAATACATTGCTTCCTTTCGTGGCAGAACCTGATTCCACAGGGGAATTCATTTGGCAATATGCTGATTCCTCCGTTTATGGACTTTCGCACATGCTCGATTACCGTGTACGCGGTGACAAACTTTATTTTCTCGGAGATGATACAGGAGCAGCTACAGGTACCATTACTTTATTCTGTTACCAATTAAAGAAAGAACCTGCGAATAAGCCGAAAGGCAGTTCTATCAAAACAACAAAAGGTGCGATACGAAAAAATTAACGATAGCCATCTCACATCATTAAGGGCAATCGTTGGAAAAGAATTTGTTTTCAATGACAGTGATGTACTCAGGGATAATTCTCACGATTATACCGAAGACCTTCGATTCCTTCCTGAAGTAGTGGTCAAGCCACGCACTGCTGCGGAAATTTCTTCCATCTTGAAATTTTGTAATGAAGAAAATATACCGGCAACTCCACGCGGGGCAGGTACCGGCCTGAGCGGAGGAGCCTTGCCTGTTTTCGGCGGCATCGTGATTAGCATGGAAAGATTGAATACCATTTTAGCCATAGATGAAAGAAACCTTCAGGCCACTGTCGAACCGGGCGTGATTAATCAGGTTTTTCAGGAGGCGGTGATGCAGAAAGGATTGTTTTATCCGCCTGATCCGGCAAGCAAGGGAAGTTGTTTTCTGGGAGGTAATCTCGCTGAATGTGCGGGTGGACCAAAGGCCGTTAAATATGGAGTTACAAAAGATTATGTATTGAATTGCGAGGTGGTTTTGCCTACCGGAGAGATCATATGGACCGGTGCCAACGTCCTCAAAAATTCCACCGGATACAATCTCACTCAATTGATGATCGGGAGTGAAGGCACATTGGGTATTATCACAAAAATTGTGTTCCGTCTGATTCCTTTACCTACTGAAGACCTCTTGATGCTGGTTCCGTTTAAAGATGCGAATAAGGCCTGTGAGGCCGTGAGCGCTATATTCAGAGCAGGACTCACACCTTCTGCACTTGAATTTATGGAACGGGATTGCATCGAGTTTGTGATGAGGCATGCAGATGTAAAGATTCCATTGAAAGATGGTATTCAGGCTCATCTCCTGATTGAAGTGGATGGCATGGACAAGGATGTACTTTTTAAAGAGTGCGAAAAAATTTCTGCCATCCTCGAGGAATATGATTGCGAGGAAGTTCTATTTGCAGATTCTGCACAACAAAAGGCGGATCTCTGGAAAGCAAGACGATCTGCGGGAGAAGCCGTGAAGACTCACTCGATATATAAAGAAGAAGATACGGTAGTTCCCAGAGCCGAACTGTCGACATTGTTGCAGGGAGTGAAAAAGATAGGGAAGAAGTATGGCTTCAGAAGCGTTTGTTACGGTCATGCCGGAGATGGAAATTTACACGTGAACATCATCAAGGAAGAAATCAGTGATGAGGATTGGAACACAAAAGTCCCACTGGGAATCAGAGAAATCTTTGAGTTATGTGTTTCGCTTGGCGGAACCATTTCAGGTGAGCATGGAATTGGATATGTGCAAAAGCCTTATCTCAATATCGCTTTTGATAAAACACAATTGAAACTTATGAAAGGCATCAAGGATCTTTTTGACCCAAAGGGAATATTAAATCCGGGTAAAATATTTACTGATAACTAAAAAGATAAAATAATCAATTTCTAAAATTGTTTTGCTTACAAAATTGTTATGCCCTTTGTGACTTCCTTTGTGCTTTTAGTGTTTAAAACCAATTCTTCTTTGGGAGAGTTCAATAATACACCAACATATACAAATATTAAATTTTCTAAATTCAGATAGTTCATGCGCAATAAAGTGGTGGTGATCACAGGAGCCGGTTCAGGAATCGGAAAAGCACTGGCTTTGGAGTTTGCACGTGAGGGCTCGAAAGTTGTGATCTCTGGACGCAATATGGATGTGCTTGAAAATTTTGCAAAGGAATTAAACTCATTAGGTACTGACCTATTCGCGGTGCAAGCTGATGTGAGCAAGGAACAGGATTGCAAACACCTTATTGAAGAAACTGTAAAACACTTCGGAAGCATTGATGTATTGATAAACAACGCCGGTATTTCCATGCGTGCACTTTTTGAAGAGGTGGATCTTGATGTAATCCGTAAGTTGATGGATGTAAATTTTTGGGGAGCTGTGTATACTACAAAATTTGCCTTGCCTCATCTTCTTAAAAGCAAGGGTAGTCTGGTGGGAATATCCTCCATTGCGGGAAAGAAAGGTCTACCGGGACGGACAGGATATTCAGCTTCCAAATTTGCCCTCGAAGGATTTTTAGAAACACTACGCACTGAAAACCTGAAAAAAAATCTTCATGTGCTTGTTGCATGTCCGGGATTTACTGCATCCGGAATACGGACTAAATCACTTTCAAAGGATGGTTCTGCACAGGGGGAATCTCCGCGTGATGAAAAAAGTATGATGTCTGCAGAGGAAGTTGCTCATCGCATTTATTTGGCAGTGAAGAAGAGAAAACGTGATTTGGTAATGACTCCGGAAGGTAAACTCTCCGTTTTTCTTAATAAGTTTTTCCCTTCCTGGATGGATAAGGTGGTGTATAATCACATGGCCAAGGAGACGGATTCGCCTTTTAAACTTTGATAAAAATAGGGTAGGATCAACAAGCTGATCTTGACTGCTATTGCACAATGATTTTTACTTTGCCCGCACTGATCAATTGGTCCTGATCATTGTAAACATACACGACATAGTCGCCGGCTTTATAAAAAGTGACTTCTTTTTTAAACCATGTCCACTTAGGATCAACAGGAACCCGTATAGAATTTTCAAATACTTCTTTCTGAGTGGAGGGCTCTATCCAATACACATCAAAGAGCACATGCCGCGAGGAAACTTCTTTAGGCATATTGACGAGCAATTGAAAGTACCCGCCTGAAGTACCTACAGTAAACACGTCGCTGGCTCCGCTCACTTTACCACCCATGTCGACACTTTCACAGAAGGTGAGTTTCTGGGCGGAGGAATTGCTGAAGTTGAAACACAGCAATACAAAAAGGATGTAGATTTTTAATTTCATGAGCTGATTTAAAACTTCGCATTTATTCGTAAATTCAGTTGCCTACCGGTTAAGTAATTGGGCACTGCATACTGATTTGCATTGCTTACATCGGTCACCCATGTATAGGATGCGACATTGCTGACCTGAAGCAAATTAAATACTTCCAGTCCGATCCAGAGTGATTGAAGATGACTGGAGAAGTTTTTCTTTTGTGATCTAGGAATATCCTCTCCGATGATTTGTTTTGAAAATCCCAGATCTACCCTTCGATATGTTGGCGTTCTTAAGATGTCATTATAACGTTCGTCTCCTGGTGGCCCGAAAGGGAGTGCCGATCCAAACATAAGACTTAACTGCATCTTGAAGGTGGGAAATTTTGGAAGGTAATCCTGAAAGAAGATTGCAAAAGTAACGTGCTGATCAGCAGGACGTGGGATATATCCCGGCTCAACGCGCACACTGTCACTATTATAATAAAAATCTCCATCAAGGTCTTCCTGAGTCTGCAGGAATGATAAACTTGCCCATGATTCAACGCCGGGAACAAATTCGCCAAATAAACGGAAGTCAACCCCACGTGCATAGCCGGATGAAGTATATTGAGGCAGATACCGGATACGGAGGTTGTCGATCTTATAAGGGATAAGCTGTTCAAGAATTTTATAGTATACTTCTGAAGTTAGTTTGAATTCACGACCAAAGGCAAGAAATGTATAATCACTTCCCAGAACGATATGGAAGGATTTTTGAGCTTTTACTTCTGGGTGTACCACTCCTTCCTGATCCCTCAGTTCACGATAAAATGGGGGTTGATAATACAAACCACCTGCAGCCCTGAAACTCATATTGTTTTTCCAGTCGGGTTTATAAGTAAATGAAATCCTTGGACTGATTATAAGTTCTTGATTGAGGTCAGAGTAGTTGGCACGGATACCTGTTGCCATGATCAGCCGGTTGGTATCCATAAGTTGCAATGTGTTTTGCAGGTAGCCACTGAGACGTGAATTACTTACATTATTCCTGGCGATCACGACATCATTCAGAATAATCTGCGGATTCATGCTATCTCTTGTAGAGGGAATGGAAAATCCGGCGGAATCGTTGTAGTTCCATTCATGCATCCGGTCTTCTATATTCTCCTGCTGGTATTTTACTCCCCACTGCCACAAAGAGTTTTCTTTGATAAAATCACCTTTATGTTCTACAGAATAAACATCCCCGTTTAAATCATTCCTTGCATGATTGAGAAAGGAACCAACCCCAAGATTAAAGGCAACGTTTCCAAATTGTTCCTTACCGAAATCATTTTCGAGCTGATCGAGGAAGTACTGTCCCAGTATATCAAAGTTTTCCTCTTCTTGAGTATTATATCCTGTCGCGATCAGTTTCAACTTTATTTCTTCGGTAGGTTGATAGGTGGTTGAAAATGATCCGGTGATGGTTTGATAGCGATCCACTTCCTGGCCCTCAAAATATACCGTGAAGCGCTTGGCATCACTGATTGTTCCGAAATTAGTTTCACGTGTCTCAGGGACGAGATTGTAACGGTTGCGGGCAAAGTTTCCAAAAGCTTCAATGCTGAAATTTTTACTGATTTCATATCCGGTGACGAATTGAAAATCGGTGAAGGAGGGTTTATATTCTCCTTTTGTATCAAAGGTGTTCAACAGATACTGATTTGACTTATAACGGATACCTGTCATCCAGTACCATTTTTCATTCCTACTCCTGTTTTCCAGTTCAAGTGAAGCACCGAGCAAGCTTGCACTAAGTGATCCTCCGAATTTTTTTGGTTTGCGATAGTGAATGTCAAGTACGGAGGATAATTTGTCACCATACTTCGCTTCGAAACCTCCAGCGGAAAAAGAGATCGACTCTACCATGTCAGGATTGATGACACTGAGTCCTTCCTGCTGACCTGAACGAACAAGCAGTGGGCGATAGACTTCAAAGTCGTTGATGTAAACCAGGTTCTCATCGTAATTACCTCCTCGTACTGAATAGGAGGAACTCAACTCATTTGATGAAGAAACTCCGGGGAGGGTTTTAATAATATCCTCCACACTCTGATTCGGAGTAGGAATCATCCCTACAATTTTAGGGTTGATGGGAGTGATGTTTATGTTTTTTAAGGATCGTTCCTCGATTACAACATCTTTAAACTCTACTATCTTATTCTTTAAATTTTTATTAATCTGCCGACGCTCACCCGGAGCAAGAGTCAGATTAATTGAATCACTTTGTAATCCGGTAAAAGAAAAGAAAATTTTAAGTGTTTCATTCGCCGGTACAGCAAGAGAGAAATTCCCTTTCTCATCTGTGTTTGTTCCGAAAGGTTTTCCAAAAACGGCAACGCTCACGCCAAAGAGCGGTTTGTTCATTGCATCACGAATCGTACCATGTATTTCCGCATTCTGGGCTTGTGTTTGCTTGCTGAAGAGAAAAATAATTGAGATAAAAATGAGGAATCGATGGAGGACCATAGCGCCAGATTATTCGGTTTGATTTGATCCTTACTTTGTTTTTTTCTTGAAGTCGCCGTTTTGCCACATCTGAATAAATTTTGACCAGGCAATTGGATTTAACAAATTGTTGGGAGGTAATTGTCCGGCATAATATAAACTAGCGGACTGTTGTTGCATCTGATACTTAAAGTTCATGCGTCCATCCATGGGCATCATGTTGGAGAGGATGTAAAGTTGGTCAGCATCCATATTTCTTTGGGCACGTGCGATATCATCTGAAGGGATGCGCAATTGCAGGAATGCTTCCTTGAATTGCTCCTTGGTAGGCCATGGAAAAATGACTACTTCCTTTAACAGAATGGTGTCCTTATGCAACATCTGGATGAGCGAACAACGGTAGTCAGTGAGAGTATCCGGAATAATAAAATTCATACGTTTGTAACCAAGAGCAGAAAACTCAATCGTGTCTCTCATTTTAGCAACGAAGGAGAAAAAACCGTAATAATCACTGATGGTTCCCCGATAAGTTCCCCGGATCATTATGCTGGTAAATGGTATGGGAAGCAGGCTATCTGTTGTTACTACCACCCCTGAAAATTGGACCAGATTTTCGTTTCCATTTGATTTGTTCTGACCTGAGGCAGTCATCCCATATATCAAAAATATCATCAGAAACAGGAAGAAATTACGCATTTACATGGTTTTTTGGACTGCTAATGTACCAAAGAATTTTCAATGACCCGAACGTTTACAGAATGAGAAAATTGTGGTGTTTTTATGGCATATTAGCTCTGGCTTTTGAGTAGTTTTGTAATTCAGGGATTTTCTGAGTTGAGAATGGGCTATAAGCGGAATAGAAAGTATTTATGGAGCCTGGTGCCCGGAATAATTACCGTGCTTGGCAACAGCATAGGATCCTGGTGGGTCGTTTCCAACATCCTTTTTTCTCTGGGCTTACTTGCCATTCTTGATTTTTTTCTGCCGGAGGATAAAAGCAATGAATTTGATAAGAACCCACTCATTCCGGATACTATCCTCATAGCACATGTGGCGATGCAGGTGCTTTCAATCTCTGCATTGTTGCTATCTGTGCGGATGGAAAGAATCACCGGTTCACAACTGGTATTCGCTGCAATTTCAACCGGTATTCATACCGGATCTTCCTCAATTATTGTGGCTCATGAAATGATTCACCGAAAGGCCCGGATCTGGCAATTGCTTGGAAAGTTTCTTCTTTTTACCGCAGGTAACATTTATTTTTATGTGGATCACCTGCGAGTTCATCACAAATGGGTAGGGACGCTTCGAGATCCCGCAACTGCCAGGTTGGGGGAGTCAGTCTATGTTTTTTTTATCAGATCGGTTTTAGGACAGATCCAGTCTTCATGGATGGTTGAAAAAAAGCGGCTGCAAGACCTCGGAAGGTCGAAATGGAATTTAGGGAATTACGTTCTGATGAGTACAGTACTGTTGATTCTATTTGGGATTATAATATTCTCCGGCTTTGGAAAAGCCTGCTTGATGGTATTCATCATACAATGCTTTGTGGCTAATTTCCTTCTTGAATACACAAATTATATTGAGCATTATGGCTTAACACGACCGGAAAATGTTCGTGTGGATGCAGGTTTGAGCTGGCAAAGTGACAAAGTCCTCAGCCGTTTTGTTCTTATCGACTTGAGTCGTCATAGTGATCACCATTTTTACGCGTCAAAACCTTATCATACCTTGGCTTCCCATGAGAACAGTCCGGTTTTGCCGGGAGGCTACGCTTCCTGCATTTATCTTGCATTAATACCTCCGCTATGGTTCAGGACAATAGATCCCAGAATTCATCATGCAACTGAAATCAATACTTAAATTTACAAAATAGCTAATAATAGATGTCAGCTTATCCGGAGAATTTGGTAAAAAGATCATGCGCAGCCCTTGTAGGTTTTTGCATGCTTATAAGCTCCTGCAAGGATGACAAACTGGTGCCTGATATTGAGAGCCAATACGCCGGATATTTTCCACTGCATCAAGGTCAATGGACGGAATACGATGCAGATTCTATAATTCATCTTGAGACAGACGATGGTTTCTATTTGGATACTGCTATAAGGGCCTATCATTTTCAAATCAGGGAGGAAGTGGATTCTTCTTTTACTGATGCCGAAGGAGAACCTGCATGGAGGATCAGTCGCTATAAACGGATTGACAGCACCTATCCCTGGACATTCTTAAATTTGTGGACAGCCAAGTTGACCAGTACATCAGGACAAAGGGTCGAGGATAATATCCGATTTATTAAACTCTCTTTCCCATTGGATATACGGACAACCTGGAACGGGAACGCATACAACAATTACCCTGTTGAAGCATATGAGTATGATGACATCCATGTTCCACTTGCATTGGGATCCCTGTCATTCGATTCGACAGTGACGGTCATTCAAAATAATTTTATTTCCAATATAAACCGTATCATTAAAAGAGAAGTGTACGCAAAGAATGTAGGTTTGATCTCCAAGGTTATCGATAGTTTGAATATTGTGAACCTTCCGGATGGTTCAACTGTTACATTGAACGGCACTGAGTACAAATTGGAAATACGCGATTTTAAAAAATAAGACATGTTCAAACGCTGCCTACTTGTGTTTTTGATTACACTGTTTTTTACGGGCGAAGTGAGTTCATTCAAGTATTTTATCCGTTTCACTGATAAAAATAATACTCCCTTTTCGGTTTCAACTCCAACGGATTTTTTATCCCCAAGGGCAATTCAGCGAAGAATAAATCAAAATATCCCTGTCGTATTTTCTGATCTTCCTGTAAATCAGGTGTATATTGATTCTTTGCGTGCATTAGGAGCTAGTATTCTTAACAGCACAAAATGGCTGAACGGTGTGACGATCGAATGTGATTCTACTATTCTTCAGAACATACTGGGACTTTCTTTTGTGAATAATGCAAGGCAGGTCATGAGGATTGCTGCTCCACAGGTGCCAGTCAATAAAAAAATTCTTGACAATCCTTTTCCGGCGAATGTCAATCAGGGCATGCTTCGTGTACAAGGTTTGGATTATGGGAACTCCTTCAACCAGATCCATCTGATGAATGGAGAATATCTCCATGACAAAGGATATACCGGGAATGGAATCATCATTGCGGTGCTTGACGCAGGATTTTATTCAGTGGATCAGTTGGGTGCATTTGATAGTTTGAGACTAGGAAACCGCATCCTTGGTACATGGGATTTTGTGGATAATGAAGAATCCGTTTATGAGGA
Organism: uncultured Bacteroidota bacterium; assembly: GCA_963775555.1. Lineage (GTDB taxonomy): Bacteria > Bacteroidota > Bacteroidia > AKYH767-A > 2013-40CM-41-45 > QQVM01. Next base: position 1,117,575 of record CAVZJJ010000004.1, read on the forward strand.
TAACAGTCATGGCATGTCAGTACTTTCCTGCATGGCCGGAAATGTCCCGGGACAATTGGTAGGTACTTCTCCCAATGCTTCCTTTTGGTTGCTGCGTTCTGAAGATGCGGCTACGGAATATCTCATCGAAGAATACAATTGGGTAAGTGCTGCTGAGTTTGCCGACAGTGTTGGTGCCGATCTGATCTCTACTTCACTTGGCTATTCAACATTTGATGATTCCACCATGGATCATACTTATGCGGATATGGACGGGAACACCGCCCCTTCGAGCATTGGTGCAGACATGGCTGCATCTAAAGGGATGCTGGTACTTGCAAGTGCAGGGAATAACGGCAATAGCCAATGGCATTATATAAGTGCTCCTTCAGATGCCGACAGTATAATATGCGTAGGAGCAGTGAACGAGTTTGGATACAAAGCCGGCTTTAGTAGTTGGGGACCTTCATCCGATGGAGATGTGAAACCAAACGTAGCGGCAAAAGGAGCCCAGACAACCGTGGCCGACGCGGGAGGTGGGATCAGCACTTCAAATGGAACTTCATTTTCCTGTCCTGTCCTTGCAGGTTCTGCAGCTTGTCTCTGGCAGGCGCATCCGGGAAAAACCAATATGGAAGTTTTGAAGGCCATCGAGCAAAGTGCGAATTATTTTCAAACACCGGGCGATTCACTCGGTTATGGGATCCCGAATTTTATTCTGGCAGACCTGTTGCTTGGAGGTACAATCCTCGAACTTCCTACCGGTGATAACCTGGTCGGTATTTATCCGAACCCTTTCAATGATATACTTGAGATAAAATTTTTCTCGGCAGCTTCCCAGAAACTGGAAATCGAAGTCATGGATGGAATTGGAAAAATCGTGATGCAGAAAACAGAGGCGATCACAAAGGGCATGATGAATAGCATCACACTTTCATCCTTGTCGCATGTGCAGCAGGGCATGTATTTTGTTCTTGTAAAAGCAAATGACAACAGGTACCTCAGAAAGGTGGTCAAATATTAATGAAGTGTGTTGTGCTTTTCAGCTAAGCGAAGTCCGAGAATATCTTGTCGATTGCATCCGCCAGTTTTCTGTCCTTTTCTGTAACGATATCCCCTGCATCATGTGTTGAAAGCGATATGCTGACTTTGTTCCACACATTATTCCATTCAGGATGATGATTCATCTTTTCGGCAACAAATGCGATCCTTGTCATGAAAGTAAAAGCATGTATGAAATCCTTAAATTCAAAACTTCGTTGAAGTTTGTTGTTTTCTTCTTTCCACATGGTTTTGATAAGTTGATCCATTCGAATGAAATGATTTGAATGATGAAGAGGAAATAAAATCCGGATCAATTAATGAATACCTTTTGCTCCAAGATAACGTTCAGCATCGAGTGCTGCCATACAGCCGGTCCCTGCAGCTGTTACTGCCTGGCGATAGGTTTTATCAGCAACGTCTCCGGCAGCAAAAACACCTTCCACATTGGTTCGGGTAGAACCAGCCATAGTTGTAATATAGCCTGTAGGATCCATGTCGAGCCATCCTTTAAAAATATCTGAATTTGGCTGATGACCGATAGCTACGAAGAAGCCGGTAACGTTCAACAGGCGCTCTTCTCCGGTTTTCTTATTGATTACTCGCACACCTTCAACAGTTTTGTCGCCCACGACTTCTTTCGTCTCATGATTCCATAGGATTTCAATGTTGGCTGTGTTCTGGACACGATGTTGCATGGCTTTGCTTGCGCGCATTTCATCACGTCGAATGATCATGTAAACTTTTTTGCAAAGCTTAGAGAGGTAAGTGGCTTCTTCAGCCGCTGTATCACCCGCACCAATGATAGCGACATCCTGACCTTTGAAAAAGAAACCATCACAGACTGCGCACGCGGAAACTCCATAACCGTTTAGTCTTTGTTCGGATTCCAGTCCTAACCATTTTGCAGAAGCACCTGTGGCGATAATCACTGAGTCTGCAGTAATATTTTTGGTTTCATCTACAACCACTTTGAGCGGGTGGGAGGAGAAGTCCACCGCAATAGCATAGCCAAACCGGATATCTGTTCCGAATCGTTCAGCCTGCGCTTTAAAATCTTCCATCATTTCAGGTCCTTGAGTGCCTTTCGGGTAACCTGGATAATTTTCAACTTCAGTGGTTATGGTCAATTGTCCACCCGGTTGAAGTCCTTGATACATGACAGGTTTTAAATCTGCACGGGCGGCATAGATTGCTGCAGTGTATCCGGCAGGACCGGATCCGATGATGAGGCATTTTACGTGTTCGTCTTTGTTTAACATAATAATATTTATTGTGGAATTGCTTTTGCAAATTTAAGCTACAAGAGGAGGAAAGTAGCAGAATTATAAAAAATAATTATTTCATTGAATTAATATATTGTCTTATAAATCAGGGTACTATCTTGCTATTATGGTATCAAAAGTTGCGGCATATCCACCCCAGATTCCTAAGCCGCCTTCAATATTGCTTGTCACCGGTGCAGGTGAGGCAAAAGGATTTCCATTATTCGATACTTGCGTTTCTTCAGTTCGCCAGAATTCAAAATGTGCCCTGTCAAGAGTACAAAATTTCACGACGATTGTATCGCCGATTTTATAATAGAATCTTTCGTCATTTTGATCGTCTTCTTTATTGGAATTGGGAGTACTTCCCCTTTGGTACCCCAGATCGAAACTTTTTCCATTGATGAATTTATCTTCAAAGACTGAACCGTTTGGAGCAATCAGGATGGAGTCTTTCATCTTTCCCAAATCATCTCCATAGGTATATTTATTGATACGCTGTGCAAACCAACGGTAGTTGTTGCCAAGTGTATCCGGATCGGTTAAATGTCCCCATGCGAAACCAAGTGAATCGAGTGTACCCCGGACTTTGAACCAAACACTGTCTAATGCAATAGCAGCAGGGATATAGGTCGATGCAGTGAGTACCTTTCCTTCTGCTTCAATTCTTAAATGGTATGTTTTTTTTTCTGCACCAATCATCCGTGTACTAGTATAGATACCATATCCGGGAATTTGGTCAAGAGTATCCGTCACTGTTCCATCGTCCACAATCACCCGGGCGCCTGTAACGGTCTGTAGAAACACAGTGGAAGTATTGATAGTGCCTGAAAAAGGAAGAGTCCGCGAAATTACAAGGATTGGATTTTTTCCGGTTTCGATATATCCTTCCACCACAAACTGCGTTTCTGAATCCGGGATATCAACCGTTACGTTTTTTTCACAGCCACTTAGAAACAGGTAAATACAAGTGATCAGGAGGACCTTCAATCTTCCGCTTATAGAATGTGATACAAACTTTAGTTCAGTGCTTTTCATTCAGGTACATTCTATAGTTTGTCAGAATTTAAAATTATAGGTAACACTTGGAAGGAAGGGGAACAAAGAAATTTGCTTTGCCTGTATACTGATGCTTTGCTGGTTGTACTGCGTGTCAAAATATATTATGTAAGGGTTGTAACGGTTGTAAACGTTAAAAATGCTGAAGTTCCAATTCGACTCATAATTTTTATGCACCCTGTTTTTGAATGTAGCACTGAAATCAAGCCGATGGTATGGACTAAGTCTGTAATTGTTCCTTTGCCCCCCGTAATCCTGAACAATATTTCCATTCGATAAAACATACAAGCTCTGCGGAAAAGTATTCAGGTTCCCGGTAGCATAGACCCAGGTAGCTCCCAGGGTCCATCTTTTCGAAAGTTCATAAATTAATACCACTGAAACATCGTGCCGTCTGTCATATTTAGGAGAAAACGTTTTCCCCTGATTGAGGTCCGGAAATTTTCTTTCTGTCCATGCAAGTGTATATCCTATCCATCCGTTAAATTTCCCTTTCGCTTTCTTCAGGAAAAATTCCGCCCCATAGCTCCATCCATCACCAAAAACAAAATTATTATCTACGTTGTCGTTCACAGTATTTTCAGGCAGGAATCCTTCTTCATACTCGATCTGGTTTTTCATTTCCTTGTAATAAACTTCCACACTCGTTTCATATGTGTTGTTCTTGAAATTCCGGAAATATCCCAGTGCATATTGTGTTCCGAACTGTGGCTTCACTTTATCCGAACTGGGTATCCATACATCCGTAGGAAGGGAAATTGCGGAGAGCGAGGCAAGGTGAATATATTGGTAATTTTGTGTAAAGGCTGCTTTAATCGAAGACGAACCATTTAAGGCATACCGGAGAGATAAGCGGGGCTCAATGTGCTTGTAGGTTTGGACTTTTTCACCCGATGTATAGAAGATAGTATCAACGACAATACTGGTAAATGGATCACGCACATAGCGTTCAAAAGGGCCGACCTGCTGAAAAAAGGTACCCCTTAATCCGGCGTTGATTTTCCATTTTTCCGAAAGATCAAATTCGTCATTTATATACAGCGCGACATCATGAGCATACTCTCGTAAAATTTTCCCGAGATCAAAGTCCACACCACCGGATTTGGCAGAAGCATTGCTGGGAACAAAAACATGGAAAATATATTGCCCACCGAACTTCACGGTATGCCTGTTCTCCGGAAGCCAGGTAAAATCAGATTTTACATTATAGTCAGTAATCCCTGAAAATAATTTGAAGCTAAAACCTTCCTGTCCGCCTTCGAATTCAAAATTGTAATTCGTATAGATCAGGGATGTATTCATGAACAGGCGGTTATTGAATAAATGATTCCAGCGGAGTGTAGTGGTGGCATTTCCCCAGGGGACTTTAATGCTAAAGTCGGAATCCGGGCTCTTGAAATTAAAAACATCTCTCCCAAAATACCCGCTAAGAAACAAACGATCACGGTCACTTAAGCGATAATTTGCTTTCAGATTCAAATCATAGAAGTAGTATTTATTTCCTTGCAGATTTGAACCTTCCTTGATAAAGGGTTTTTGAAGAAAAAGATCTATAAAAGTTCTTCTTCCCGAAATGATGAAGGATCCTGTATCTTTTTTAATGGGGCCTTCAATAGTGAGGCGTGAAGCCACAAATCCAATCCCGCCTTCGGCGCCAAAATGCTGATTGTTTCCTTCTTTCATCTGGATGTCCAATACAGATGAAAGGCGCCCTCCGTAATTGGCGGGCATGCCGCCCTTTGTGAGGGTAACATTTTGTATAGCATCCGCATTGAAAACCGAAAAGAAGCCAAAGAGATGAGATGCGTTGTACACATTTGCTTCGTCGAGCAGTATTAAGTTCTGATCAGGTCCTCCGCCTCTGACATAGTAACCACTGTTTCCTTCTCCGGCAGATTGTACTCCCGGAAGTAATTGGATTGTTTTCAGAACATCAATTTCGCCCATGAAGGCAGGTAAAGTTTTGATCTTTTCGATCTCAATCTTTTCTTTTCCCATGTCAATACTTTGCACATTCTGATCCGCTTTCTCCGCCGTGATGGTGACTTCCTGTGTTTCAATGGCGATGGTGGCTAATTTTACATTGATCCGTATGTCTTTATTCATGACAACAGGATATTCCTGTGTGATAAAACCGAGATAAGAAATTACAAGGGTATAAGTACCTTCATGAACGGTGAGGGAATAAAATCCATAAGAATTGGTGTTTGTTCCCTGCAGGCTTTCTTTTATATATACATTGGCGCCGAGGAGGGATTCTCCGGTTTCTGCTTCTTTCACAAAACCGCTGATGGTGAAGTGTTTTTGAGCCGAACTTAGAATACTAAAAGAGAAGAAAAAATATAGAAAAGGAAGAAGAAATTTCCGCGAAATCATATTGGAATTAATGTGCAAGGATGGTGCAGGAGAGTAGTTGAATTATTTTGAGCAGCGCCAAAGGTAAGGTTTTCAATTTTGCCATTAATGGATCAATTCTCCTTTTCTAATAGGAAATTGAGGAAGCTTGAAGATTGAGTTGAGTCTGTCAAATTGAATTTTAGCCTTTCATTGTAAGCCTATTCAATAACCAATCCGGCTCAATTTAGTTTTTTATACCACCTGAATTTCGTACTTTTGCATCAACAAACTGTTCCCATACATCACTGGTGGTTCTATCGCTCTTTTGGGTAACCGGAGGAGAGGAAAGTCCGGGCAACACAGAGCATCCTGCTTCCTAACGGGAAGGGGCCCAGCCGGCAACGGCAGGGTCACAGCAAGTGCCGCAGAAAATTACCGTCCTGCTTTAGCGGGATAAGGGTGAAAACGTGAGGTAAGAGCTCACGGAATGTTTCCGCAAGGAACATTCGGGTAAACCTCAGGAGTTGAAAAACCAAATAAGCCATGGCTTGCCTTCGGGCAAAAAGAACGGCTCGTTCAAGTTCCCTTCAAACGGAACACCATGGTGGGTAGGTTGATTGAGGTGTTGCGTGAGCAGCATCCCAGATAAATGATAGAAATTCCGGCATCTGCCGGAAGACAGGACCCGGCTTATAAACCAGTGATTAACAAAGCATCCTCCCTCAAAGGAGGATGTTTTGTTTTAATATTTCGTGTTAATACCTATTTAATAAATATAGTATTCTCATTGACGTTACAATCTTTATCTTTGAACGCCTCTTATGAAATTTCAACTTCTTACACAATATTCTTACTGGTGGATCCTGGTGTGTATTCTAGCCGGCTTCTTGTATGCATGGATGCTTTACAAAAAATTTCCTGTGCAGGAGGATCAGAGTCCCTGGTTAAAGCGGATTTTATTTATTCTTCGTTGGACAGCTGTTTCTATTTTGGCCTTTTTGCTGCTTATGCCGATGATACGGACTCTTTCCCGGGAAACTGAAAAGCCTTTGTTGCTCTTTGCTCAGGATATTTCATCGAGTATCTTGTTGAATGCAGATTCTGCATTCTACAAAGAGGAATACCCCAAGGCCGTAAACAGCTTTTTAGACAAGCTAAAAGAAAAATATGAAGTGAGTACCTTGAGTTGGGGTGATGGAGTGAAAGAAGGCCTGGATCCAAATTACAACGATAAGCAAACCGATTTCAACGGACTCTATGAGCAGATGAATATTCGCCTTGGCAACCGCAATGTAGGAGCTGTGGTAATTGCCTCGGATGGTTTGTACAATAAAGGCAGTAATCCTCTCTACCTGAAAGGGCCGAAAGTACCTGTGTACACTGTGGCATTAGGCGATACTAATATTCGTAAAGATCTTTTAATCTCTAATCTCAACTACAACCGGGTCGTTTACCTTGGTAATTCCTTTCCGATAGAAATTAATCTCGATGCCCGTCGGTGCAACGGCGCCCAGACCATTCTGACCGTGAAGCAGGATAGTTCCACACTTTTTACGCGTTCCATTAAAATCAGCGGCAATCGTTTTTCGCAAATGATTCCGGTGGTCTTCGATGCGAACTCCAAAGGAATGAAGCATTATCGGGTGGAGGTCAGCCAACTTGCCGACGAAGTCACCTATACCAATAACGTGAGGGATGTTTATATCGAGGTGAAAGAAAGCAAACAAAAGATTTTACTCATCGCCAATGCCCCTCATCCGGATCTTGGCGCCTTAAAACAAGCGATTGAAAGCAATGGAAACTATTCCATTAAGATTGAGATGGCGAATACGGTGAATGAATCTGCAAGGGAATACAACTTGCTCATCCTTCACAACCTTCCATCGCGGGAGAATAATCCTTCTACTTTCATTCAGAACGCAATTAAAGAGGGCTTACCTATTTGGTATATTTTGGGCACGCAAACAAATCTTGCCCAGTTTAACGCCTTGGGAACTACACTGAGCATTGCCAGTGCTTTGGATAAGTCGAATCCTGTTCAGGCCGCCCTTAATCCCGGATTCTCCTTATTTACTATTTCGGACGAAGCGAGGTCCGGTATTCCGCAATTTCCACCTTTGTTAGCTCCTTTTGGTAAATACTCCTACACCAGCGATCATTATGATTTATTGACACAACAGATTGGTGCAGTCACAACACGTGAACCGTTACTTATCTTCAGTGGAAACTCCTCTGATAAATCAGGGATACTTTGTGGTGAGGGATTGTGGAGATGGCGACTTGATGATTTTTCCAGAAATGGGAATTTCAATGTCTTCAATGAGCTCGTAATTAAAACAGTTCAAAACCTGATTGTAAAAGAGACAAAGAATCGATTTCGACTTGTTGCGCGTACTGAGTATGCTGAAAATGAACCGGTGACTTTCGATGCGGAAGTGTACAACAACAGCTACGAATTAATCAATGAGCCGGATGTGAAGCTGACAATCACGAATCAGAACGATAAGAATTTTCCTTATTTATTTTCAAAGACCGATCGTGCTTATAACCTGAATGCGGGTTATTTGCCTGCGGGTGACTACCGGTATAAAGCAACAGTTAATGCAGGTGACAAGGTATTCAGCAGTGATGGCAGCTTCAGTGTGAGTTCTTTACATGCAGAGCAATCCGAAACAGTTGCAGATCATCAACTGTTGAATATGCTGGCAGTAAACACCGGAGGGAAAATGTATTACCCAAGATCCATGGATGAGCTCGCAAAAGATCTTTTGGCAAGGGATGATTTGAAAACTGTTTCATACACGCATTATAAATTGCAGGATCTGGTCAATATGAAATTGGTTTTCTTTATTCTTCTTGGCTTGCTAAGTTTGGAATGGTTCATCCGCAAGCGTTCAGGTTCCTATTAACATTCGTGATGTCGAACTTGCTCCTGGTTATTTTCATCATCTTGATTGCCGGTTTTCTCTTCGACCGTATTATCGATTTTCTAAATATTTCCAGTCTTGTTCCTAAACTTCCCAAAGAAGCGGAAGGAATTTATGACGAAGAGAAGTACCGCCGTTCACAAGAATATTTTCGCGTGAACCACAGGTTTTCACAGCTCTCGGCCGTCTTTGGTTTTCTGCTCCTTGCTTTCCTGTTGCTTACCGGTGCATTTGGTAAACTTGATTCGTTTCTGCGCAATTACACCGTGGATCCGGTGTGGTTATGCCTCCTTTATTTTGGTGTGCTTGGATTAGCAGCGGATATCTTATCTCTTCCATTTAGTATTTACCATACTTTTGTTATCGAGGAGAAGTTTGGATTTAATAAAACCAGTCCAAGGCTCTTTGTGTTGGATAAAATAAAGGGCTATCTGCTGAGTATTCTGATTGGAGGTGCTATAGTCGCCGGGCTTGTGCTTATTTATCAGCAAACCGGTGCCTATTTCTGGATCCTTGCATGGTTGGTGATGACCCTGGTCATGGTCTTCATCAGCATGTTTTACACGAGCTTGCTTCTGCCGATATTTAATAAGCTGAGTCCATTGGCAGAAGGGGAATTGCGTAATGCCATAGAGGAGTATTGTTCAAAAGCCGGATTTAAGTTGACGAATATTTTTGTTATGGATGGTTCCAAACGGTCTGCCAAGGCGAATGCATTTTTTTCCGGCCTGGGCAAGAAGAAAAAAATTGTACTCTATGATACGCTTATTGAGAAGCACAGCACAGAAGAACTGGTGGCTGTTCTGGCACATGAGATGGGCCATTATAAACTCCATCATACGCGTACAGGTATAGTCCTTGGTATCATGCAGACAGGGCTTATGCTTTTCATTTTATCTTTGTTTCTGGGGAACGATGAATTAGCGCATGCCTTGGGAGCTTCCGCTTCCGCATTTCATCTTGACATCATCGCCTTTGGAATATTGTATAGTCCGGTTTCTACACTTCTCGGCATTGTATCAAAAATTGTTTCACGAAAACATGAATATGAAGCCGATGCCTTTGCCAGAAAAACTTACCGGGCCGAATTCCTTGTTAAGGCACTTAAAAAATTATCCGCTGATAATCTGAGTAATCTCGTTCCCCATCCGGCATACGTATTCATTCATTACTCTCATCCTCCTTTATTGAAGCGACTGGACGCTTTACTAAAATAGCGAATTGAATCGTAGAATATTTACTTCTTCCCTGATGGGCTTATTATCAACAAGGTATTCAGCAAATTCATTTGCGAAGTAGGGCCCCAGTAGAACTCCTTTTGTGCCCAGACCATTAAAGATAAATACATTCTTTATGTCCGGGTGTTCCCCCAATAATGGACGCCGGTCTTTTACGGTTGGACGTATGGCAGACTTGTGATCAATCACATCATAGGGCACTGAAATAATATCATTCAGTTTAGTCAGGATCTCATTCTTTCCTGCTTCGCTCGGCAATTCATCCGTAAATTCCCAGCTATAAGTTGAACCAACGCGGAAGCGTCGATTCCCCAAAGGAATAACAAACAGCCCCCGGAGTAAAATATATTTTTCAGGAAGCTCAGGTGCTGAAATTGTCAGGATTTCACCTTTGGAGGGAAGAAAAGGGATCCAATTCCATAGTGGATTGTGTACGGCATCGGATCCTTCGCAGAAAATAATATTTTTAGCGAAAAGATCTCCGTATTGAATGCCCAGTTCCTGATATTCCAGCTTTGAGAAATCAAACTTGCCGGATAAAAGAATTTTCAGACGCGAAAAATGCTGTAGTGATACCTCAAGATATCGTGCAATGTCCATCCATCCGGCACCGGAGAGGGCGATCATCTTAAAGAAATCCTGAAGCTTGCCGTTATATAATGTCGGATCTGCTTGCTGCGATAAATATTGGTTAATTCCCGGATCATCCAATCTTTCTGTCCATGTATTATACTCATGTGCTGAAGAAAGAATTTCAAGGAGGTCTTTTGGGAAAAAGAAATTTGCATGCAACATTTTCTCCTGTTTAACATAGAATTCGGAGGCAAAATCATAGAGTGTTTCTACCATCCAACTTTTAACGAGACGACGCCCGGTGATTGGATGAAAAAGTCCTGCTGCTACACGCGACGAGGTCGAAGACCTGTACTCATCTATCAGCACTACAGATTTATTTTTTGCAAGAAGAAAATGAGCGAGAAGCGTACCTGCCAAACCCTGGCCAACGATCAGGTAGTCTGTTTTCGAAGTATCATTCATGGTTTCTTACCCGCATAGGCCACAAAAGCAATCCTCGAGGCTTTTTCATTAATTACAATCCTGTAAAATGGACCGATGGCCGAAGAATAATCCATTACTTGAGTCCAACCGGGAAAATGCTTTTCATTCCATATATACAGTTTTCCTTCTGAGCCCATAACCAGGGAAGCATCCGGAAGGACTGCAAAATCTTCGTTTTGCTCCAATGCTTTTGTAAGCAGGCTCACGCTCAGATCACCAATATTCAACTTACTAATCATCCAATTAGCAGAATCTGATTTACTCAGAAAGTACATTGATTTTTTATCAGGAGATAATTTCATGCATCTGCCGATATCCCAGGTTATAAATGTCCTGACATGGGTGATAATATTGAGTACCTGGAGTGATGATCTTTCTCCAACCAGAAACATTGCAAGTAAACTATCATTGAGCCAGCAGAAGTATCCTATGGAATCACTTCCGGGAATGAATCGGGCTTGCAATGGATGATCCGGTGGAAATACATAAAACCGTTGTGCGGAATCCTGATCAACCCTTACCACTGAAATTTTGGAATGGTCAGGAGTATAAGTAGGGGAGTATTCACTCTCCGGAGTCGAAGTAATTTTCCGTATGGTTCTTCCTGAAAAGTCGCATTCGATAATATCGGATTGCGTGGTATCCTGCACCTGAACATAGAGAAGACTTTCATCACCCGGACTAAAACAAGGTTGGTTGTCATATCCCGGGCGTCGGGTAATATTTTCAGCATTTCCGAATTTCCATTCACCCTTTACATTTTTAATTTGAGCCAGAAAAATTTCGGTATCCGGTAGTTGGGAAAAAGTTTGTTGTGAAAGTGCACAAAATATTATAAACAGCCTGATGCCGGATAATTTTTTCATGATTGTGAAGATTAGGATCTATAGCTTGTATTCCACATCACCGTATTTTTGCTTTCTGAGTGAAACTTCCACATCTGCACTGTCTGAATCAGCACTGACAAATGTAAGCGTACTGTGATATCCCCGAATGATCATGGAATGGCTTCCATTGATTTCCAAAACTTTTACTGAGTCGAGTTTTCCTCCAAAGTCGATGTTTCTTTCAATGGTTTGCTTATACAATCCTCTTTTTAAAATCAATTTGTACTGAGGATTGGTCTCTTTTTCATTGACATGAGTTTGCGATTCAAGGTAGTACTTAGAGCCAAGTGAAAATTTCGGACCGGATGAATCTGAATAGCTCATTGTCAACAGGAAATTGACAAGCATGGAAGGCGAGATTAAAAACATTCCGAGGGTGAGTGTAAAAAGGCCAAAGTAAATCCTGATAAAAAGCGGGAAGTGTGACCGGATGAACAATCCACTGAGCAACACCCCGGAGCAGATATAGGCCAGGAAGAAGTAGTTGAAGCGATGAGTATGCGAACCTATTGCCAGTGAGGCAAAGAAGGCCAAAAGTATCATTGTATGCAGCAGTCCAAAAAATTTCAGTCTGTCCGGAGCGATATTCTTAGCACCGGCCAGTAGCAAGAGGGCAGCGCTCAAAGAAACCAAAAAACTGATGATGGCAATGTAGAATGACATGTCGTTTGACAGAATTTATTCGAAACAGAAACAAAGTCAAATCTACGGAAGAAGAAGCACAATCAGAAAAAACTGGTGAACTTATCTTTCGGCATTATCAATCAGTCTGAAACCCTTTCCGTGAATATTAATGATGTCAATAGCAGGATCTTGCTTCAAATATTTCCTGAGCTTGGTTATAAACACATCCATGCTGCGTGCGTTAAAATAATTGTCATCGCCCCAGATTTCTTTCAATGCTTTCTGGCGGGGGAGCAATTCGTTTTTGTAAATACACAGGAGTTGAAGCAGGTCGGCTTCTTTCGGGGAAAGTTTTTGGTTTTCATCCCCTGATTTGATGATGCGATGGTCGTGATTGAAATGAAATTGCCCGATTTGAAATTCCTTTTGTGATTTATCATGATTACGATCAAGACTTCTTTTCAGGATGGCTTTTAATTTATACAAAAGGACTTCTGAGTCAAAAGGTTTGGTAACGTAATCGTCTGCACCGGATTGAAAACCGGCAAGCATATCTTCCTTCATGGTTTTAGCCGTTAGAAAAATGATCGGGATTTGCTGGTCCTTTTCCCTTATTTCTTTTGCAAGGGTAAATCCGTCTTTTCGTGGCATCATCACATCAAGGATACATATATCGTGCTTGCCGGCTACAAATTGATCATAGCCGGAATATCCATCGGTGCACAAATTCACCTGGTAGTCGTTTAACTCAAGATAATTTTTGAGAACAGAACCAAAATTCGGGTCGTCTTCGACCAGTAGTATTTTGTTTTTTATGTTCATATGCTGGATAATTTTGAGTTTATTATTTAAAGGGGAGAAAGAGCTTAAAGGTACTTCCATGATCTAATTCACTGTCAACATGAATCCATCCACGATGATGCTCAACTACTGCTTTAACATAACTAAGGCCAAGACCAAAACCTTTTACATCGTGTATATTTCCTTTGGGGACGCGGTAGAATTTTTCGAAAATTCTCTTTTGCGTTTCCTTTGACATTCCAATTCCTTCATCTCTTATATCCATCAATATTCCCATTTCAGTATTTTGCGTGCTAATGAATATATTTGGTGTCAAAGGAGAATATTTGTTGGCATTGTCTACAAGGTTGAAGATAACATTTGACAGATGAATGGCATCTCCGGTGATAATAGGGAATTGCGCACCCAGGTCGAGATGAATTTTTCCATCCCGGCTTTCTACCTGCAATAAAATAAGTTCCACTGCTTTTTGAATCAACTCATGGAGATTCAATTCGGCCCGGTGCAGGTTTAATTCACCTTTGTCCAATTGCGCCATCTGAAGAACATTTTCAACCTGCGAATTCATGCGTTTATTTTCTTCTTTAATAATCCGGCTGAAATATTCCAGTTTTTCGGAATTAGAAGACACCCTCGGGTCCCTGATGGAATCTACCGCCAGGGATATGGTAGCAATAGGTGTTTTGAATTCATGCGTCATGTTGTTGATGAAGTCACTCTTCATGTCTGATAATTTCTTTTGTCGAATAATAACGTTTATCGTATAGGCAAATGAAAATACAATAATCAGGGTGAAGAGGGAAGAACCCGCCAGCATCAACCACATGGAAGCCAGTACATATTGTATCGTGTTGGGAAAACGCAGTAATAGAAAATCCGGTTTGGAAATTATATCATTGGGGAACAGGAGGATTCTGAATTTTGATTCAAGGATATCTTTAGGGAATAGTGCCGCGTTTGAAAATACGAGATTACTGCTATCGCCGTTCCATACACCAAATTCATAGTCCAGGTCTATACCCCTTTTCAACAATTCCTGTTGTATCACGGTATCCAGTTTATGTACGTTTACCCGTTTCAGGACATTGTCTTCCGGTTTAGCAAATTCAATAGCCATTCGCTGCATCACCTCGTTGAGCTTCTCCATCCTTGCCCTGATCTTTTGCTCATTCTGCCGGATAATGACTTCTGTCGAATCGCCATAAAAGCGCATGATCTGCGACGAACGAATGGTATGTTTTGACAAAGAGTCCTGATGAAAGTAATTTCTGCGTTGTACTCTTAGAAACGACTGCTTATTGCCTGGGGTATGAAATTCGATATTGATATCCGCATTATCCAGATCCGACCAGAAGGGGGATGGGGTCAGGTAGGCGGTGGACGGAATCTCATAAAGTGTATCGTAGATAAGTTCTGGTTCTTCTTCAGCGGTGTCTTGCATCATCATTTTGCTGATCTGTGCCGGATCAATATCAAAGATCCTCTCATGAAGCATATTCATGGCTTCGTTGGTTTCAATCCGATCCACAATCGCATTCATGGCCTGGTTCACAGTTTGTTCAAACTGCTGCTCCTTTAATTTAATATCATGTGCAATCCAATAAACCTGTAGACTGATGATGCCCAACAGAGCAATGCTCATCAAGCCAAGGATCCATCTGAAATTTCGCTTATTCATTCAGGGTAAATGTACATAGCCTTAACAATTCAGGGCTGAATTTAACCAAACATTAACAGTGATTAACGGCATTTTAACCGGAAGCAAACAATCAATGGGATACATTTGATTAAACCAAAACTTCAATGTCATGATAACCCGATTCCTCTCGAAAGAATTTTTGTCCTGGATTGTTCTGCTGGTCTCCATTTTACTATTGAGTGTGAGTATGACTTTCGCTCAGGGGGCATCCTCCAATAACGGAAAAGTGACAGTAAAAATTGTAAAAGAAATTGATGGCAAAACAGAGCGCCTCGATACTACTTTTGATTTTATTGATGAGGCAAGTATACGGGAAATACTGAAGAAAATAGACCCCGAAAGTGAAGTAAATGTCAATCTGGACATGAAAAATGGCAAATCAGGAAGGATTATTATTCGTTCTGAGTCAAAACAGGAAGATGAGGATATACGGGAAGAGTTAGAAAAAGACATTGACCGGTCTTTTGATGAAGGGAATATGAATATTGAGGAGGCAATAGCAAAGATAAAAGACATCAATATAAAATTTTCTGATGAGGATGGAGAATCCTTCTCATTTGAATTTGAAATGCCTTCGTCTGATGAGCATGGTATGAAAATCTTCAAGGACTGCAAGAAGGATCTTAAAATAACTTGTGATTCTATTTCCAAAGCCGAAAATTTGGAGAAGCGGATTGAAAAACATATTATTTTAAACGACGGATCAGGGGATGAAGAGCATATTATGCTGCATGGCGACAAAAATGAATCGGCTCCGGTATTTGAAAAAGAAATTGTGAATTCTGATGGCAGTAAAACGTTCGTTTATAAACGTCAGCAAGCGGAAAATGATGAAGCGGAAGTGAAATCAGAGCAATCAGGAGGAGATACAGAAAAAGAAATTTTACCGGGAGTTGAGGAATTTTCATTATACCCTAACCCGGGTCCTGGAATATTGAATGTTTCATTTGTTTCCTCGTCAAAGGCAGATACAGAAATTCGTATTATGGATTCAAACGGCAAAGTAGTGATAGAAGAAATAGAAAAGAATCAGATTGGAAGTTTTCAAAGAAAATTTAACCTCAACAAAGCCGGGAAAGGAACGTACTATTTGCAGTTTTCCCACAATGGAAGAATCATCAGTAGGAAAATAATCATAAAGTAAAGTCAGAATTACGAAGTCGGAAAGTCCTTTGATGTTGTGATGGTTTTCGCTTGCATGAGATGCCTCTCCTCATGTCCCACGATTACTTCCAGACAGTCGGATAATGGCAAGGTGATCAGAGGTGAAACGGGGGAGGAAATAATGATCTGGTCTGCAGGAAGTGAAGACAAAGAATTTATTTTTTCCTGCAATAAGATCTGATGGGTTTGAAAGCGTAGAAGTACTTCTTCAGGGATTTTTATGCCTGGAGGCTGAAATAATGCAGGCGATTTGAATTTTTTAGTAATGTTTTTTCCCAATGTCTTCACCATGTTTTTACCAATGGAACGGCTCATTGGATTTATTTTTTCCCAAAAACCCGGTAAATACCCGCTGCTTAATTTATCAAGTATGGGAAAATAGCTTTCATTGGACGTGATAATATGTTGGAGACATTCAGCAATGTTCCATGCGGAGGATTCCTGTTTCCAAGTCAGTTGTGAAGGTGAAAGAGTGCCAAATGAATTTATTACATCCGCATTTACCTGCTCAAGACGTTTGATCAATGATTTATTTCCCAAGCTCATCTCCATTGGAATTTCTGTGATATCTTTCAGTTATTATTTTATGTTTAATGATTTTAAAAAGTCAATCGAAATATTCTGACTGAGAGCAAAATTATACTTCCGGCGCCATAAGAATTTTCTGACCCGGATATTCCCATTTACCCGAACCAGAAAGGAAGAATCACCAAAGAGCATTCCGAGTCCGACAGGAAGTAGTTCAGATAAATTAAGAGGGTTCGATTTTAAGTACAAAGGAACGGCAATTTCCGAATTTGACGGTATTTTTAATGACTTTTGAAGCTCAACAATTCCAATAAGTTTTTCATTTGTAAATAAGTTTGCTTCTGCATGGGTAAGTCTTACTCCTTTGGAATTTGGATTTCTGATTAGCAGGTCAAAACTCACTGAAGGTGAAGGATCATTCAGATGAAATTTTATATTTTCCACATTCGTGATTTCTACTGCCCGATAACTGATGCAGGAATAATTTGTTACCAGAATAATTAATAAAAGCAAGGGGGTTGAAAAACTATTCTTCATGAATCGGATCCTGATTTATTTTGCAAACTACTAAAATATTTCTCCACTCAGTTTCTAATTATTCATCTTCCCTGCCTGTGCCGGACAATTGAAAGAGAGGATCAATTGAACAAGGATCTGAGTTGCAATGAAAGCAGGTGCCTAAGTTGGATTTCTGTTGACCGGATGACCCTTGGAGCCGGGTGCAGAGGATTCTTATTGGTCACTTGACATGAATTGCTGACAGAGGCATGACAATCTATATGGACAATTTCAATGTTTCGGAGGATTTAAGCCTAAAGATGAAGTAGCTCATTTTTTCTTTTGAAAATCAGCTCTTTTTCGGTTAATTTGTTAAAAATAATAACAACTTTCACATGAGAATAATTACAATTCTCTTCCTTTTAATAGGACTGAGTGTATCGAATATACAAGCCGCTAATGTCTTAGCAGTTAAGGATCCTTTTGAGAAAAGATATGTTCAGGAATCAAAAAAATTACCTGATCAAAAAAGACAAAGGATATTACGGCAAAATAGAGTTTGGAAAACATTTTTGGAACAGCATGGAAGCTGGTATGTTAGTTTTGATGAACTCAGTGGAATGCCTCATCGTGCCAGTGGGCAACCGATTGTTACCGGCGGTTCAAATGGAAGAGAGGCGGCTATTAATTTTGTGAAGGGCCAATTATCAGGGTATGAAGTTCCTGTTAATGATTTGAAATTCCAAACTGAAAATTTTTCAGGAAAGTACATCAACGTGTTTTATTCCCAGCAATATCTGGGAATTGATATTCTCAACAGCCATGTTTTTGTGAAGTTGACACCTGATTATAAAGTCGCCACTTTTGGCCTGGACGTGTTTCAGGTTAACGCATTATCAACTTCTCCTGCATTATCAGCCGCTCAAGCGGTGTCATTTGCAACCAATGATCTTAGTTTGCAGATTAAAAAGGTTTCAACTCCGGTTTTGAAGATTCTTCCTTTTCCAATTAATGGAATTTACGAATATCGCCTCGTTTACGAGCTGACAGTGAATACAAGTAATGAAAACAAACTACCCGGTTCTTATTATTCTTTGGTTGATGCCAATACGGGGGAGATCATCTATCGTCAGAACAGGGTGCGATTCAGTCAGCCTTTTTCTTCAGACGTAGCGGTGACCGGCTCAGTATCGCTGTATTCACCTTATCAACCTGCACAGATCCTTCCCATGCGGAATCTGATAGTGAACGATGGAAGTTCAATTCAGTACACCGATACCTTAGGTGAAGTGAATCTTACGGGTGCAGGTTCTGTATCGGCGACTTTCACTCTGGATGGTTTATGGAGCAGGGTATTCACCGATGCCGGTTCTGTTTCTCCCACCATGAACGCTTCTTTCAATCCGGGACAAAGCATTATTAATTTCGATTCTGTTACCAATATACCACACATTTCAGGTTATTACCATGTAAATGTCGTGCATGATTTTATGAAGACGTTTTTTCCAACTTTTACTTCACTTGATTTTCCTTTACCAACACGAATTGAAGTGACCGGAGGCTTCTGCAATGCTTATTACGGTGGCAGTGAGATCAATTTCTTTGAGAGCGGAGGTGGATGTAACTGTATGGCTCAGATCGGAGATGTGGTGTATCATGAATACGGCCATGGTATCAACGATTTGTTTTACCAGTCTAATGGTGGAAGTTGGGATAATGGAGGAATGGGTGAGGGCTATGCCGATGTATGGGGTTTCTCTATTACACAAAGTCCGATTCTTGGTCCCGGCTATGAAGTAAATAATGCAAACAGTTTCATACGACGATATAATATAAACAAAAAAGTATATCCTCAGGATCTTACCGGAGAAGTTCATGATGATGGTGAAATTATCGCTGGTGCCTGGTATGATGTCTCCCTCAATTTAGGTTCATGGGCAGACATGACATCATTGTTTGCCTCCACCTACTACGACCTGATCACAGGACCGGACGGAACGGAAGGGCAGGTATATACAGACATATTACTGTCGGCATTGAACCAGGATGATGATGATGGTAATTTGGCGAATGGTACTCCACATGATAATGCCATCTTAGCTGCATTTGAGTTACATGGAATTTCTCTGTTGAACAACGTGGATATTGAGCACAATGAGGTTTTAACTTCGGCAGCTTTGAGTCCTATCGTTGTAAATGCTTCCATGACATCTCAGTATCCATGGTACACGATTGATGTTCGGTTGAACTATAAAGTAGATTCAGGTACCTGGATGCAAATTCCAATGAGCCCTGGTTCATCTGGAAATTATTCCGCATTGATTCCCGGTCAACCTGCCGGCTCTCTCATTTCGTATTACCTGGAATCTTTCAGTGGAGGAGGAACGAGTATAAGCACTAATCCTCAGGAGTCGAATTTAACTCTTCCAAATATTCCTTATTTTATTTTGGTTGACTATTTGCGTGAAGTCATCGAAGATTTCGATTCCAATCAAACAGCCGGCTGGATGACTGGAATACCAACTGATAATGCCACTTCAGGATACTGGATCATTGACACGCCTGTTCCAAGTTACGAAACCGGCGGTGCGATATGTCAAACTGATCAACAGCATACTCCGGGAGGAATTCAATGTGCAGTAACCGGGAATGCACTTTCTTCCACACTTTCGGTAGGTAACAGTGACGTAGATGGTGGTCGTACAACTTTACAGTCTCCATTGCTTGATATTTCTGCTTATTCTTCACCTGTTTTATCTTATTGGAGATGGTACACAAATGATCAGGGAAGTACTCCTCGCACAGATTCATGGAGAACCTATATTTCGAATGATGGTGTTAATTTTGTGATCGTGGAAGATCTTAAAATACCGGATCATAGTTGGAGGCGTTATGCATTCAAAGTCCATGACATCATCCCCGGGGCAACTCAAATCATGTTACGGTTTGTTGCGGACGATGCCAATAGCGGAAGTTTGGTGGAAGCTGCAGTTGATGATATTGAAATACTGGATGTGGACCTCCATGTTTCTGTAAATGAATTGGACCGAAGTATATCGTTGGCCATATACCCTAATCCGGCAAGTACTCAACTTAATTTCGAATTTCAAAGTCCCGCTTCAATGCATGGAAGTCTCGAAATTTTCAATTCATTGGGCCAGGTAATTTATTCGGATCTGTCTTCATGGACGAACGGCCTTAATCGCCGTAGTATTGATGTAAGCAATTTAGCAAATGGGATTTACAATCTCGTCCTAAGGAATGAAAATGGTGCAGAAGCAAAGGTAGTTTCGATCCTGCATGATTAATCAGGAATTGGAGATTCCTTCTCCGTCTTGAGTATAGTTAATTGAAAATAATAAGGGGTTTGACCAGAGACTTATATCTTTCGGTCAAACCCCTTAGCTTTTCAGGTGTAAAGCAAGAACTGATTCTTGATGTTTACAGGTATTGAAAAAACGTATCGCTTCTTAGTCCAATCCTTAAAGATTCCACTGCGATCACCTCAGTTGGAGCGATGTTTCCAAGGTTAACGTTGGCACCCAATAATTGGATAAAGTAAGTTTGTCCACCTTTCGTCGGAGTCTCCCAGATCACATTTTCAGGGTCAACTTTGGAAATGATTTTGTTAATCAGGACTACGTGAGCTTTACCACTGGGTCTGTAAATTCCAACAGTACCACTTTCCCTTGCTTCTGCGATTACTTTCCATGCACCTGCCTCCAATTCACTATTGATCATTTCAATCCATTTATTCGGATGGATGATGATACCTTCTTCTTTCGAGCCAACTTCGGTTATTACCGTCACGTATTTGCTCAGCTTCCGTATATATTCAAGCTTTTCGTCATGAGGTAAGGTGATACTGCCATCACTTATTTCTGCATGAGTCATTTTGTACTTATCAATAAGTTTAATGTAGTCATTAAACTTTTTTCTGATCACAAAGGCTTCCCAAAGCGTACCACCGAAATACACAGGAAGTCCTGCCGAACGATATACCTGAATTTTCTTCTCAAGATTCGGAGTGATGAAAGAGCTTCCGAAACCCAATTTAACCAGGTCGACAAAATTTCCCGAACCTTCCACGAGGTCTTCTGCCTGTCGAATGCTCAGTCCTTTATCCATCACCATAGTCAATCCGTTTGCACGCGGCTTCGCAGTCCGCTTGGGTATCTTGTCCAGATGAAAATTCATATACGGTTTTTATAAGTATCGATGAGATGAAGCACATTACTGTCATTTTCCATGACGGGGGCATATTCAAAAATAGTATGACAAAGATCCGGATTCTTATCAAGGGCGGCTTCAAGCACCTCATAAGCTTCTTGAACGTGATTAGTGGTGTAGTGGTAGCAAGCAATACGGTAGAGCAACTCGGGATCATTGGGATGGAATACCAAACCGGCATTTATTAGATTAAGTGCTTCATCCGCCCTGTTATCGGCCATCAGTAAATGAGAATATTCCAGCCAGATATCATGGTTGTCGGGTTCCATCTGAATGACACGTTGATAAGCAGCTTCTGCTGCCACGAAATTATTCAAATGATATTCGGCATCACCCATGGCAAACCAGTATTCCGAATTCTGGTCATCGATTTCCAAAGCTTTCCGTATGTAATGGGTCGCCTCAAACCAGCGTTCTTCCGTCTGCAGCGTGATGCCAATTCCCAGCCATGCTTCAGCGAAGGAGGGATCCAATTTGGTAGAGCGCTTGTAATAGTCACGGGCACGATGCAGATCTTCGAGCTGCTCGTAACATTCCGCAATGTTATAATAGGTCAATGCATCGGGTGCTTCGTATTCAAAGGTTTTTTTGTAACACTCAATGGCATCCGCATATTTCATGAGGTTCGCAAGCGTGTTTCCTTTGTTAAAATATGCAGAAGAAAAATCATCCTTGATCACGATGCAATAATCATATGCATCAAGGGCATCTTCATGACGGTTCAGACGGTTGTACACATTACCCAGATTATACCAGGCGGCATAGGAATAAGGTTGTTTGTCGATAAACTTTTTGTAAAAATCTATACTGTCGTCAAACCGTTCTGTAAACTCAAAACAAAAAGCAAGTTCGTAAAGGCCGATTTCGTTTTCCGGATTTGCCTCGAGACTTAAGGCCAGGTAATCGATAGCTTTGTTATAATCACCCCAACTTTCATAAACGTAAGCAAGGTTGAGATATAGCATATCCAATTCATCTGCAAGTGGAATGGCTTTGTTAAAATTCTCAATGGCCAATTCGAATTTTTGCAATTGGGAATAGATACTGCCCCGGATCATGAATATATCTGCATCCCTGGGAGTAATCTTCTCTGCCTGATCGAGGATTTTCAACGCTTCCTGAAAACGATCCACCATGGCGAGCAGTTGCGCTTCACGGAGTAAAAACTCGACAGAGGCGGGATGCTGCGATTGCGCATATTCAACAACCTGCAGCGCCTTTACAGGATCATTTTTTTCGATGTAATAATCGATGATATTCAAAAACGCATCCACATCAAAGAAGTATGCATCTTTGTTGCGAATCATTTCTTCGTACCGTTCGATGGAATGACGTATCTGATTGTTCTCGTCCCGCGGGCTGAGGAATTCTTCTTCTTCCATACTTGGATTGAGTTCTCGAAAAAGGATTACTTAATCAAAGATAAGAAATTGCATGGAATTTCCACTTATCCTTTGCGGAGTTATTCACAGAATCTCGTTAATTTGCTTAAATTCTTCCTTCTATAAATAACAATTTTCTGGCGGGAATTGCTGCTTCCTGCGTAACTTAGCAAATCCTATGTTTTTAAAGAAAATAAACCTTCTCAATTTTAAAAATTACCCGTCTGTACAACTCGATTTCGAGCCGGGCGTGAATGCATTTCTGGGTCATAACGGCGAGGGAAAAACTAACCTTTTGGATGCGATTCATTACCTGTCGATGTGCAAAAGTTATTTTAATCCCATAGACGCTCAGAACATAAGATTCAGAGAAGATTTTTTTGTTGTACAGGGAACCTTTGATGTGAATGGGAGTGAGGAGAATATTTCCTGTGGATTGAAACGAAATCAAAAGAAGGTATTTAAACGGAATCAAAAAGAATATGAACGACTGGCCGATCACATCGGTCTGCTGCCTGTGGTGATGATTTCTCCCACGGATACCATTTTGATTACCGAGGGAAGTGAAGAGCGGCGAAAGTTTATGGACAGCATCGTATCCCAATACGACAAAAATTACCTCGAGGATCTTATCAATTACGGTCGTGTGCTTTCGCAGCGGAATGCTTATCTGAAACATGCCGCAACGAGCAGGAGTTTTGATGAAGATTCCTTGTTGATGTGGGATGAACAACTCATTCCTCTCGCTGGCCGTATCCATGCAATTCGTAACCGGTTCATCGTAGAATTACTTCCGATCTTCAATGAATTTTATAAAACGATTTCAGGACATAAGGAAGAAATTGATATTCGTTATGAGTCTCATCTCTGGACAGAGAATTTTAGGGAACTCCTGAATTCATCGCGTGATAAAGACCGGATTTTGCAATACACCGGTGTGGGAATTCATAAAGATGATCTGATTTTTCATATCAATGGTGCTCCTGTAAGACGCTATGCTTCCCAGGGACAGCAAAAGTCTTTTTTAATTGCATTGAAACTTGCACAGTTTGATTTTATTGGAAGAATGAAAGGGACCACGCCCATATTATTGTTAGATGATATTTTTGACAAATTGGATGAGATGCGGGTAACTCACCTGATGGAGTTGGTAAGCCGGGAAAATTTTGGTCAATTGATTATCACAGACTCTCATCCTCAACGACTGAAGGAAATATTTAATGGTCTCGGCATTTTCCTGCCTTGCACACGTGTGGAAGAAGGGAAATTATACAGGGATAAAATTGTCAGGGATGCTGAACAACAACTTCCCTGAAACAAGATTCACGTAGAGTAAAATTATTGTTTTATTAAACCAGCTATGAAGCGAAACAACGACCGTCCTATTAAATCTGCAGTAGATGAGTTGCTCAGGAATTATCATCTCGATGAAAAGATGGGACAGGTCAAGCTTGTAAATTCATGGGAAGGGATCATGGGAAAAGCGGTCGCCCACCGCACTACGGAATTAATCATCCGTGAAAGAAAGCTTTTTGTGAGTTTGAGTTCAGCTTCTCTGAGGCAAGAACTCTTTCAGGCAAGAGAGAAAATTCTCGAACTTCTCAATGAGGCGGCGGGAGCAAAAGTAATTGATGAAGTGATTTTCAGATAAAAAAATATCGCCTGAATGAAGATTGGAAATCTCCTTTCAGACGATAAGGTTTTTTAATCAGGCTCGATGCTGAGCAGAACCTTTAGAAACGTTCTGTTTGCGAGAAGAAAAAGTTTCCCTCCATAGCTGCATTATCATCGCTGTCACTTCCATGAACGGCATTGGCTTCAATCGATTTAGCGAACAAATTACGAATGGTTCCGGGCGCTGCTTTTGCAGGATCAGTGGCGCCAATAAGTTTACGGAAATCTTCAACAGCGTTGTCCTTTTCGAGGATCACGGCAACGATTGGCCCGGAGGACATATAATTCACGAGGTCCTTGTAAAAAGGGCGCTCTTTGTGAACGGAATAGAAATTGCCTGCTTGTTCCGGACTAAGACGGGTGTATTTCATAGCCAGAATACGGAATCCGGCTTCGTTGATTTTTGCGAGGATCGGACCGATGTGGTTGTTGCCCACGGCATCCGGTTTGATCATCGTAAATGTTTTGTTTGACATAGTATCTGTATTTATTTGCGGCGAAGGTAATGAATTTTGGCAATTGCTTTTTGCTTAAAATAAACTCGGGAGAGAATTCTTAATTCTGGCTTTACCAAAGCATAACATTCACAGCTCTATAGAAAAGGGGCAATGCGAAGGTTCTTTAAGCTAGTCAGAGGTGAATAAAATCTACCAATAGACATCCAAACGCCGCAGGTCTACATCGTCTTCAATTCGGTCACCAGTTTCACCAGCACATCCTTTGCATCTCCGAAAAGCATGCTGGTCTTTGGATCGTAAAACAGGTTGTTTTCAATACCGGCATAACCGGCATTCATACTTCTTTTATTCACGATGATATGTTTCGCGTTTTCGACGTCCAGAATCGGCATGCCATAAATAGGAGAGGAGGGGTCGGTTTTAGCAGCCGGGTTCACCACGTCATTCGCTCCTACAACAAGAACCACATCGGTGGTGCTAAATTCCGGATTGATTTCATCCATCTCGGATAATTTTCCATAATCCACATTGCTTTCAGCAAGCAATACATTCATATGACCCGGCATCCGTCCTGCTACAGGATGGATGGCATACTTCACTTCTACACCGCGTTCTTCGAGCAAACTTTCCAATTCATGTATCACGTGTTGTGCCTGTGCTACTGCCAGTCCATAGCCGGGAACAATAATTACTTTTTTGGAATAATTCATCAGGACGGCAAGGTCGCTGATGCTGATATCTTTAATACTTCCTCCAACGGGTCCTCCGGTGGCTGCTGCGGCAGTCTCTCCAAAGGCACCGAAAATCACACTGTACAAAGGTCTGTTCATCGCCCGACACATGGCGACGGTCAACAAGGTGCCTGCAGATCCGACAAGAATTCCACCGGTTAACATCACCTGGTTGCCATATAAGAATCCTCCGAAAGCAGCAGCGAGTCCGGTGAAAGAGTTTAACAGGGAAATCACAACCGGCATATCGGCACCACCAATCGGTACGACGAAAGAAATTCCATAGATAATTGCGAGTGCAAAAACTGCCATCAACAAGACAGTACTATCTGAACCGCTCACCGTAAGATAAATTCCAGCCGAGATGGTGATGAGCATCAGAATCGTGTTGATGATGTTGTAGTTCGGCAGGCGATATGCTTTTTTTAGAGTACCGTTAAGCTTCATGAAGGCAATGATGGATCCGGAGAAGGAAACACTACCGATAATCATTCCGGCCATGATGACGCCAATTCGTTCGGGGTGACCAATATTGTGGTGGAACTCAAGGAGGGAGATTAATGCAGCACAGGCACCACCCATTCCGTTAAAAAGAGAAACAAGTTCGGGCATCGCCGTCATCTTCACTTTTTTAGCTGTGGCCCAACCGATGAGGGTTCCAATTCCGATTCCACCAAAAATGAAGATGAGTTTAATACTTTCCCTTGAAGTGTGTGTGTTGGGATCGCCGGACTGGTAGAGAAAAATCGTGCCGGCAATGGCAAGGGTCATACCAAAGGCGGCCCATAAATTTCCGCGTCGAGCGGTCTCGGGTTCACTTAACATCTTCAATCCGACAACAAAAGTGACGGAGGCAATCAGGTAGATAATTTCGAGGATATATTGATTCATAACTTGGTCATGCAAAGATTTTCCGGATGTCCGGTCATTGGTTAACTTATTTTTTTGGTTTCTTCTTAAACATCTCCAGCATCCGGTCAGTGACTACAAAGCCACCCACCACATTTAATGTTCCCAATACCACTGCCACAAATCCCAGGCTAAGCAGCAGGAAATTATCGGCTTCAGTATTCAACATCACAATGATTGATCCGATGATTACCACCCCGTGAATGGCGTTTGCACCGGACATTAAAGGCGTATGAAGGACAGAGGGAACTTTGCCGATCACTTCCACACCGACAAAGACAGAGAGGATGACAATATATATCATCTGCATGTTTTCGCCGATGAACGTAATGAAGTTTTGCATAATGTGCTTGTTGATTTTACTTTTTACTGATATTTAATTACTCGCAGTGTAGCTTCAAGAATGTCGATCATGCTTTTTCCCTGTGATAAAATCAATTGAGAATTATTCAGGTTTACAAGTTCATAATCCAGGCTTCGTTCATACCAGTACAAACAATTTTTTGCTTCCTGGATGTATACGCAGAGGTGGGTATAAAATTCGGAGGATTCGTCTGTTGAATGTATTTTAGAGCAGATCCGGTTGAGGGCATCCACAGAGGCCAGAAGCTTTGCATGTAAAAATCGTTCTCCATGGTGATCTCCTTTCGAAAGCGTAGAGGCGGCAATATTCTGAGTAAAATTTTCCGTCCAAATAGTTAAATGCGGATTTTGCATACGGGCATATGTTTTAAAAATGTGTTTGTTAAGCCTTGATCATGGATTGAGCTACTTCACCGTTATGCACAATTAAGGAACCTTTTGTGATTTCTTCCTCCAGCTCCCATTTGAATCCATCCTTTGTTGCTAAATGAATGAGAAAAACGGAAATGTTTTTCGCATAAAGTTCGCTGGCATTTAGAGGGAGGAGACTGGGAAGATTTGATTCCCCAATGATGGTCACCCCGTGTTTTATAACTGTTTTATTGTTTTCACTCAGGGTGCAATTACCACCTTGTTCTACAGCCATATCGACAATTACCGAACCCATCCGCATTTCCTTCACCATATCTTCGGTTACAAGCACCGGGGCTTTCTTTCCCGGGATAAGGGCGGTGGTGATCACCAGGTCAGCTTCCTTGATATGTTTCCCAACGAGAGCCTGCTGATTTTTCAAAAACTCTTCGGATACATTTTTAACATAGCCACCTTCCAACTTCACGGAATCATCTCCCTTTAGTTCAATGAACCTGCCTCCAAGGGATTCTACTTGTTCTTTTGTTTCCGGGCGTATATCTGAAACTTCCACGATGGCACCGAGTCGTTTAGCAGTGGCAATGGCCTGGAGGCCTGCAACTCCGGCTCCCATGATGACCACTCTGGCCGGCTTGATAGTGCCCGCCGCGGTCATGAGCATGGGAAATATTTTCCCCAACGAAGCGGCTCCTAATATTACCGCTTTGTAACCTGCAAGATTGGCTTGTGAACTGAGCACATCCATTTTCTGTGCCCTTGAAATACGAGGGATTGCATCCATGGAAAATGCGGAGATACCTTGACTGGCACATGCCTTCACCAGATCCGGGTTAGTTCCTGCATACATGAGTGAAATGAGCACCGCACCCTTTTTCATGAAAGAAATTTCTTCCGGAGAAGGAGCATTCACCTTCAGCACCACATCGGCTTGCGAATAGATCTCTTTTTTATCGGTAAGGATTTTTGCTCCGGCTTTTTCGTATCTCTCATTTTCAAAGTAGGAGAGGAGACCGGCATCTTTCTCAATCAGACATTCAAAGCCCTGTTTGATAAGGCTTTCTGCTACATCAGGAGAGAGGGCGACACGACATTCTTTTTCTTTGTTTTCTTTTAATACTGCAACTTTCACGTGATTTGATTTTCTTTAAGTAAAAAGAATGGCAAAGGAAACAATTAATTTCGTTTTGTTGAACGAAAAGGAACTGAACTTCATCATAAAAAGACAGGAATCAGTATATTTGCAGGACTATGATAAAACTGACCCAAGCCACCCTTGACAAATTAGAAGAGCTTTTAATACTGGGAGGTTATAAAATACGTACAGAAAAGGGGAATTTTAAATCCGGGAGCTGTATTGTAGAGCATTCAAAATTAATCGTATTGAATAAGTTTTCACCGGTTGAAACGAAAGTTGGTTACCTGATCGAGGCATTACAATACCTGCAACTGGATGTTACCATGATGGATGAAAAGTATCTCAAATTTCTCGATGAAGTCAGATCAACACCAATTCCAAAAGCCGAAGCTTCTTGATTTTCAGCATATTTAAAAAATGATCTTCACTTTTCTTGGGACGGGAACTTCGCAGGGTGTTCCAATGATTGGCTGCGCATGTTCAGTTTGCACTTCCCCGGATCCAAAAGATAAGCGGTTACGTTGCAGCGTGCTGGTGCAAAGCGAAAACACAACCTTTGTAATCGATGCGGGACCGGATTTCAGACAGCAGATGCTTCATCATCAGGTGAAAAAACTGGATGCCGTGCTATTCACCCATGAGCATAAAGATCATATCGCAGGCCTCGATGATGTAAGAGCTTATAATTACCTCAGTGGCAAGGCAATGGAGGTTTTTGGAACAGTAAATGTTCAGGAGGCACTGAAGCGGGAATTTTTCTATGTTTTTTCAGGACAATCCTATCCTGGAATTCCTAAACTAAACCTGAATACAATAGAAAATAAATCATTTAAGATTGGCGACATTCCAATTGTCCCTATAGAAGTAAGGCACATGAACATGCCCGTATTCGGCTTCAGGATCAATGATTTTACCTACATCACTGATGCTAATGCCATCAGCGAAGTTGAAAAGAAGAAAATAGAGGGCAGCCGATATCTGGTACTGAATGCATTACGAATAGAAAAGCATCCCTCTCATTTTACCCTCGATGAAGCTATCGACCTCATCCATGAATTAAAACCTGAGAAAGCCTGGCTTACCCACATGAGTCACCAGATGGGACGACATAAGGATGTAAATAAAATGTTGCCTCCCGGAATAGAATGTGCTTTTGATGGTCTGAGAATAGAGTTCTAAGCCTGATTTTTCACCCTATTTTACTACTTTTTCGAATGTTTTTCCTCAAACACAGGAAGCTGATGAGAATTAGCCGAATCTATGTTGATCAGGAGATAATTTCCAATTTTCCGGAGTCTAAAATTAGCCCGCTTGGCAGAATGTTGTGTGAAAACCTCAGGCACAAACTCATTCTGCCCTCGTAATATCACTCGTAACTTTATTCCTTATTCATTTACCACCAAAATCTTCCCGCTATAAACAGAATTCTCTCCGAGCAATCTTATCATCAGCATTTGACTTCCGCTTGTCTCAAAATTAGTGATAAAATTATTTTCTCCCGGAAAGGAATCAAATGTTTTTAAAAAAAGAATTCTTCCGGTGATATCAAAAATTTGAATTGTGTTTTTTTCATAAGCATTGCTCTTCCAATGAACCATCAGTTTATTTTCAAAGTGGTTATATGACAGTTGAAGTGATTTGCTATCTTCTAATTCTGAAATGCCGGAGGTGGAGGAACCGATCTTTACTACCCAAATATCAGTACATCGGACTACTCCGGGCAAACATGGAGTATGACTGCCTGAAACATCTCCATTATTATTCGTCCAAGTCTCTCCAATTGCTGCGAAACCACTATCTGAAGTTGAGATTACCCGAAGTGGTTTTTCATTATAACTTCCTCCAATACATTGTTGAAATTGTAAAATCCCGATACTGTCAATTTTCACAAACCAAAAATCTGAGGCGTGTGCACAACTTGCATCACCATCATTTGAATCGCCAACAGAGAGAAGCATAAATCCTCCATCAAACGCTTTTGTCACACTGCGGCCAGATTCACTCCCTGAACCGCCATACGACTTTTCCCATAATATATTTCCGGAGGAGTCGAGCTGAACCGCCCAGGTATCCCAACTTCCATGATTAAAGCTAACATCTCCATCGTTTGATGATGCTTCACCCATCACTAAAACTCCGCCACCAGGTGTTGCAACTAAATCACCCGCTGCATCATTTGAACTACCTCCCAATGCTTTTTGCCAAATTAGGTTACCGGTACTATCTACTTTTATTACCCAATAATCAAAGTAACCGTGTGTCCCGCTCACATCACCGGAGGAATAAGTTGCGGAACCGCTAGCAACAAAACAATTATCCGAAGTTTCTACCACTGAATTGCAACCCTCATATCCATTACCTCCAAATGCCTGACTCCACTGTATATTCCCGAGTCCGTCAAGCTTCAAGAGCCAAAAATCAGGATCCCCACCACGGGCACCTATAACATCACCATCTGTAGGCTCGTTTCGCCTCCAAGAATATATCCGCCATCAGATGTTTGATGAATATCATAAATAAAATCCCAGTTACTTCCTCCATAACAATTTTGCCATTGGATATTTCCTGCACTGTCAGTTTTGATCACCCAATAATCATTCTCTCTGTGGTTGGGACAAGGCGGTACGCCCAAACCTGCATCGTAATAATTACCCCCAATGATAAATCCATTGTCTGTTGTTAAATCAATACATGTTAATTCACTGACCATATTATATCCTCCAAAACACTTTTGCCATTGAATATTAAATGCACTATCTGTTTTTACCAACCAGCCATCTTCATAGCCCAATCCGCAAGTCACATCGCCATCGTTAGACTCTTTTGTACCGCAGAGAATAAAACCACTATCCTGTGTTTCCCGGATACCTGTCCCATGTTCTTCCATGAAACCTCCCATGCATTTTTGATGGATCAGTGATTGCGCTTCAACTTTATTTGAACTGCTAATTATCACCCATACAAATATGAGGTACTTAGAAAGAACTTTCATCGTTTAATTCTTTAGAAGTTTTAATTTATCCCGATTTCCAACTGAAATAAAATAAATTCCCGAAGAGAAAGTTGAAAGATCGAATTCTTCTGTAACACTGATTGCTTTTCGAATGTAGAGACGTTTACCGTATAGGTCATGAATAAGTATTTCTTCACCTTCCAAAACACCTTCTATAGTAATCGCATTGTTTGTTGGGTTAGGAAATAATTTGACTGAATTTTCAGTTACAGCGACTTTATTATCGTGATATTTCGGACAAGGGCTGCAACCCGGAATAGTTGCCGGACAGAAGGCGGGCAAATAAATGGTGGGGCAAGAATCACACGTAAACGCATCTACTACACGGTTTGGATAATCTGGAACTGTATATTTAGGAACACAGGCCTGGGCAAGAGAAGGATCTACTATTTTTATAAAAAAAGTATCCGGCCATCCACCTCTATAAATTTCAAAACCACCATGTGGAACAAATAGCCGGCATTGTTGTACACCGACACTGTAAACCCGACCCAAATCATTGCTATTCACAAAATGATTCGTTAGGTCACACCCTTGCATACGAACAAAATTGGTAGTATCCAAAGTATCCGGACCGCCTTCGATATTGATTAACTTCATCTCCTTGTTTGAATCAAAAGTGCAATGATTAAAAAAGGCTCCTGCTGCACCTGTGGAAAAATCAACTAACCAACCCTTGCCTCCCCAAATTTGAACATTTGGACAATTATCCAGGGAATCCATATTAAAACTAAATCCATTTAATTCCTCCTTAAAACTACACCCGTTGAATTTCGCGTTATTGACATGATTGCTACCAAAACTAACCAGATCATTGTATGCATGTGCCACTGGCCCATAAAAATTACATCCCTGAAATGTGAAATTTTTCCCGTTAGGTGTCGCGCTATAGGTTCCTTCACTTGCTGCAAAATTGCATGAAGTATAATTTTGATAAACGACAAGATTCTGATTGGAAGCATACACTTCAATACCGTAGGCGGCGTTAAACATAAAATCGCAATTTCTAAAACTGCCATTTTCCATTGGATTGCCACCGAAATACTCGTAGTCCAGTCCATCGGCTGCCTTTGATCCAAAGCGGGCGATTGCGTTATTATTAAATTCACAATTGATCGCGTTGACGAATCTCCCACCTCCCCAATAGAAACCAATTCTTCCGTTCCAGTCAAATTTAGAATTTATAACCGTTAAATTCATTATCCTGTTAAAAATTGTTGCGGGGATAAGCGAGGGATCGATAAGGTTATCCAAAGCAACCAAACCATCCTGCCCAAAGTGATGAACATTTACATTCTCAATGGTCACGAATCGTGATGAATTTAATACGATTCCACTTGCAGGTAACTGGATGCCATCATTAAAGTGGCCACCATAGCTTAGATTGTCAGAATTTCCATTTAACTCTAAATTTTTTATTGTAAGATTCGAGCATTCGTATGCAACTAAAAAATTACCCGGCGTAGACAGATATCTGTAAAGCAAACCAGTTGTATTTCCCACAATCATTCTTTGTCCTGAGGGCCTGTCGAAAACACCGTATTCTAAACAATCATCAAATTTAATTACAGTGCTCGAATTTCGAAGTACCCATCCCTGGATCGTAAGATTGTGGCAATTTCTAAGACATAGTACATCGCTGCCTGTTTCTCCAAATGTTAAGCTCGGGTCTGCACTCCCCTGCTGGGCGGAATGTTGTGTGAAAGTCAGTGCGCAAGGTCATTCCGCCCTTGCAAGAACTTATGCATTTTATACGAGCTTCAAATCTATTAATTATGACTGCAAATAAAATCTTTCCAATACAGTTTCAAAATGGCAATAAAGATATGCAATTTTGCCTTGCATGCCATATGCCTATCAAATTCACAAACAAGATGCAGCCTATTTCTTAACTCCTACAATTTTAGAATGGGCCGATGCACTAATGAGGCCAGAACAAAAAAACTCTGCTCGTCAGAATGTTGTGTGTTAGCCCTGTGCGCAAGCTCATTCTGCCGCTGCAATATCTATTGTTCTTGGTTTTTATTGCAGTGGAAGACAGAAAAAAAGTGTTCACTTAAAAAATGCCAATTGTCATAATAACTCTCGAGATCCTTTCAGGATGACGGTATCGCTTTCTGGGAGATATCGTCCCTCTCACAACTATGTAAATGTATTGGTACTATTATTTTTGATTGCAGCGGTGAGCGGGCCGATTGTATTGAAGAGACTCAAGGTTTAATCCAAGAGAGTATAAGATGTAAATGTAAGTTCCCGAAAATATGATAAACAAATCCTGCAGATGCGCCTGCTTTAAATTACAGAACGAAAGTTTTACAAATAGAACTGCATTATTCTCCCATTTTTACAATTCGTTTCGTTAAGCTCCTTTGTTCATCGCGGTACTCTAAAAAATAAATTCCTTCACTTAAATCACTCAGGTCAATGGTGAGGTTTTCTTTGATTGTGTGGGTGTGTACAATGGCTCCGTAGGCATTGAATATTTTTAAGTTTCCCTTGAGATTTGTTTCTGATCTGATCTGGATTTTTTGCTGGAAGGGATTGGGAAAAATAAAAAGGTCCGGTGAGAGATGCTCTGATGAGATGCCGGTGTTGATATCAATTAAAATATCATCTAAAAAAATGGCGGCAGTACCTGCTGAGGCACTGGCCCTGAAACCGACGTAGTACGTTCCGGTTTGAGAAACGGTGAATGGTTCAACAACATGGAGATAGAATGTATCGCCGGGAACAGATGGAGATGAAATAATTGTGGCGCCTGATAAATCCGGTTGCGTATTAAGGTAAACTTCCATGGAGTACGGATAGAGAGAATCGTATTCTTTCATCCAATATGAAAGTAAATAATCTGTTGAGCCGTTCAGATCAATACAGGATGTCCAGAGCTGGTTATCGGGGCTAAGCGTAAAAGCAGGCCAGAAGGTATATGTCTTAGTTCCGCTGTGTGGATAGAGTGAGCTAATGGTTCCTGATCGACCGTCTGCGTCAATATCCTTACTTGTCCATCCGGCAAAAACTTCATGATCTTCGAAGCTCATTGTAACTGGTATGTATAAATGTTCAACAGAAATGACTTCAATCTCCGCATTATCATTGAATGCGTGAGCGTCGCCTGAAACGGTGACATTCACACTAAGGGTATAGGAACCGGGGATGCTAAAGTCTGCGAGACTAAGAAAGGTATAAAGCAAAGTATCTCCCGGCAGTAGGGTATCGTTGATAATTTCAGTAACAGTACTACTTCCGTTAATTGAATACGAAACCGGAAAATTGTAAAAATCAAATTCACCGAGATTCATCACGCGAATTTTGATTTGCTCCGTGTCACTCAGTGTGCAAGGACCTGTAATGGGTTCGATTGCCATACTCGCTTCAAGCGCAGAAGGCTGATAGAGCTTAAGTAACCAGTAATCACTGCTTCCGTGATTGCCACTCACCTGGCCGCTGTTTGAATAAGTCGCTCCAGTAATAAGCAAATCCCCATCGCCAACATTCAACATTCCAAAACATTCTTCCTGACCCGGTCCGC
The DNA here is from genome assembly GCA_963775555.1 of uncultured Bacteroidota bacterium. Taxonomy (GTDB): domain Bacteria; phylum Bacteroidota; class Bacteroidia; order AKYH767-A; family 2013-40CM-41-45; genus QQVM01. The sequence continues at coordinate 1,152,477 of CAVZJJ010000004.1, forward strand.
CGAAACATCTACTCCATTGCAATTGTCCACCTGAACTAATATTCGCAAGGTAGACATCCATGTGTCCGTTACTTCCTGAAATATCCCTGTCATCAGATAAAACCGATCCCGCGATCAGGTAACTGGAATCATTTAGTACCAATACCGATGCACCTTGGTCTTCCCAACTACCACCCAGTGTTTTTTCCCATTGAAGACTACCTTGCATATCGGTTTTAATAATCCAAATTTCCCAATATGCCGTGTCGAGATTCACACTTATATCTCCATCATGGGATAAAGTGTGACCGACAAGAATAAACCCGCTGTCTGGTGCCTGCTCTAAGGCGATGCCCTCATCCAGTTGTGAACCTCCATAGCATTTTGCCCAAAGAAGATTCCCCATCGAATCAATTCTTCCAAGCCAGACATCCCGTAAGCCGTTGTTCCCGCTCACATCCTCAGAGATGCCCTGTGTCCATCCCAAAAAAGCATAGCCTCCATCGGATGTCTGAATAATATCATTAGGCCATTCACTGCTACTGCTGCCATAGTTTTTTGACCATTGAATATTCCCCGACGAATCCAATTTCACGATCCAGATATCTTCACTAACGCTGGTTATAGTGGAATCATAATTTCTGGGACTTCGATTACCCGGCACATCCCCGTTGGTTGATTGTGCATACGCAGCCATTATATACCCGGAATCAACGGTGGGAATGATCTTAAATGCAAATTCAGAACGACTGCCTCCGTAACAACGCTGCCATTGGAGATTTCCCATAGAATCCAATTTGATAACCCAGGCATCCCAGTATTGGCTATGGATTCCGATTACATCACCATTATTAGAACCTGTATATCCACAAACAATGCTGCCCCCGTCCCATGCCTGGGCAATTGAATAGGCATGGTCGTCTCCCGTTCCACCAAAACAACTTTCCCATAGTAAATTGCCTAAGCTGTCGGTATTGACTACCCAGAAGTCAGAACACAGATTACCTAACCAACAGGTTCCTGGATGGTATCCGGTCACCTGACCGTCAGAGGAGTTCGAGCCTCCGGCAATGGTATATCCGCCGGAAGAATTCATTATAGCGCCACCTGCCGGGTAATCAAAGTTGGTCCCTCCAAAACATTTTTGAAATTCGATCAAGGGTTGGCTATCTGCTAACTGACTACCTAATAATAAAAAAAGTATGGGCAGATATCTCATAATTTTTTTCTGGCTCTAATATCTAGTTTTAACAATTTTGACCTGCTGGGCGGAATGTTGTGTGAAAGTCAGTGCGCAAGGTCATTCCGCCCTTGCAAGAACTTTTCGATTCAGTACACGCTTTCAAATCTAATAATTTAGACTGCAATTAAAATCCTCCCAATACAGTTTCAAAATTATATTAAAGGTATGCAATTTTGCCTTGCATGCCATATGCCTATCAAATTCACAAACAAGATGCAGCCTATTTCTTAACTCCTACAATTGTAGAATGGGCCGATGCACTAATGAGGCCAGAACAAAAAAACTTGATTTGTGCAAGTCTCAATTTTTGTGTTCAAAAAAAAGGGTTAGAAATTTTTGCATATGTAATCATGTCCAGTCACATGCACATAATCGCAAGAGCAAAGAATGCAGATCTGAGTGAAATAGTTAGGAACTTCAAAAAATTTACCAGTAACGAACTCTTAAAATCATTTCAATCCGGAAGATTATTTGTACAGTAGCGCAATTGATTATTCCGGAGGGAAGGGGCCAGTGCAAGTTTCTGTGATTAATTTGCACAATCTGTATTACTGAATTTTATAATACTTTTAATCCTAGATTTGCACTAATTTGCTGCTAGGGCGGAATGACCTTGCGCACGGGCTTTCACACAACATTCCCGAGCTGGCTTTCACACAACATTCCGCCGAGCGGGGCTAAAGTAGCAGAAGCATTAACCGTACAATGATTCATGTCTATTACATCCAATCTGTACGTTCCAACTCCAAGGTTTCCCAGGCTCGATTCTGCAGAACCTCCAACCCAATTGTACGAATATGGAGTTGCACCGCCGAATACCTCCGACTCAATTAATCCATCGTGCCCACCCATTTCAGAAATGTTATATCCCCCTTCTAAAACTCTGGGATGGAGAATCAAATTCAATGGTAGTGGTTCATTTAACTCAATGTCCATTGTAAATGTCGAAAAATCTGCATCGGTAACTGTAAGTGTATAAGTTCCCGCTGTCAGATTTGTCAAATTCATTGAAGTCGAACCATGAGTCCAATTATACATGAAGGGGGCAAGTCCGTTGACCATTTGGATAGTGATTGATCCATCATTTCCTCCGTGACAGCTGACACCATAACCGTGATAGTCACTCGGAGTGGCGATGAATTCCTGGGCGTGAGTCACCCCTGGAAACAATAACAAGACCGAAAAACTTAATTCAAACAGCCCGATGAGGTTCTTGAGTTTCATGACAATAAATTTTAGGACAGGTGTAAATAAAATGAGTCGTGCACTGAAGGAACAAACCTATGCTTCGATTTCAGATCTGTCAATCCCCCACCTGGGGGAGTTCGGACTCTTTTTATAAACAACCGGTAAATATTTACTGAAAAAACCTGCTGCACCAGATCGCCATCTGTACCTTATTGTGGAAACCCATTTTGCGGTAGACGCTCTTTTGATGCTGGCGCAAGGTGTTGATCGAAATTCTCATCAGCAGTGAAGTGTCAATTCGCTTGTTGCCAGTACCAATAAAATACAAAACGACTTTTTCTTTTTCCGTTAGCGTTTTAAAAAGCTTATGCTTCTCTTCAAATAATTTATCCTTGCCTCCCATAGAAGTGTTTTGAAAACGCAAATGAAGCTGGTCCACTGCATGAGAAGCAAAGCCGTCAGCTAAAATTCCATTTGTTTTACTTAACTCGAAAAGTGCCAGGAGAATTTGTTTAACATTTTCCCAGTCACTGATGCATACTTCTTCGATGGCGTAGTAGTCCCTGCCATTGAAACTTAGTTCAATTATTTCGTGGGGGGGGGGGGGGGGGGGGTATTGCATATGTTCTTCATTTTAAAAAAAATATGGCTCTTCAATTTAAATAAGATTTAGAAAAATAGAATTAATAATGAACTCGCCTTCAAGAAATAGAAAATTTAACAAGTCTTCTGCCATTTTTTTTCTCTTCCGCCCGGGAAAAAATTTCGAGTGGGTGATAAAAATCATATTCCAAAGTACGAAAACCTACAACTAAAATTTTTTTCGATTTTTTTCACTTCTAACCGCAATCATGCAAAATGAAAAATTTATGAATGTATCAGGAATAAGAAAATATCCGATGGTACGTTGGAGCCAAATAATCTACCAACGGCAACAACCCTTTGCTCTGCATAATGTTGTGTGAAAGCCCTTGCGCAAGCTCATTCTGCCGCGGTACTATCCTCTGTTATTAGTTTTTACCTTAGACGAAGATAGAAAAATAAATGCCGAGTGTCCCTCCCAAAAAATGCCAATTACCATAAGAACTCAAAAGATCCTTGCAGGATGACGGTTTCGCTTTCTGGGGGATGTCGTCCCGCTCACCGCTAAGACGATGTATTGATTCTGGTATTGTTGATTGATGCGGTGAGCGGGACGATTGTACCACAGAGATCAAAAGTTTAATCCAAGAGAGTATAACATGTAAATGCAAGTTCCAATATAAATCGGTGAAATAAAAGTAGCGGAGACATTGGCTCCAAATTACCGAATAGCAGTACTGGAAACAGAATCGAATTATTCTCCCATTTTTACAATTCGTTTCGTTAAGCTCCTCTGCTCATCGCGGTACTCTAAAAAATAAATTCCTTCACTTAAATGACTCAGGTCAATGGAGAGGTTATCTTTTATTGTGTGTTCGTCAACAAGGGTTCCGTAGGCATTGAATATATTTATACTTCCTTTGAGATTTGTTGCCGATCTGATATGGATTTTTTGTTGGAAGGGGTTGGGAAAAATGAAAAAATCCTGTGATAAATGCTCTGATGAAATGCCGGTGTTGATATCAATTAAAATATCATCTAAAAAAATGGCGGCAGTACCTGCTGAGGCAATGGCCCTGAAACCGACGTAGTAGGTTCCGGTTTGCGATACAGTGAATGGTTCAACAACATGGTGATAGAATGTATCGCCCGGAACAGATGGAGATGAAATAATTGTGGCGCCTGATAAATCCGGTTGCGTATTAAGGTAAACTTCCATGGAGTACGGATACATAGAATCGTATTCTTTCATCCAATAAGCAAGGAAATAATTTGTAGCTGCACTCAGGTCTATACAGGATGTCCAGAGTAAGTTATCAGGTGTGATTGTTAATGCAGGCCAGAAGGTAAAGGAGTTAACCCCGCTGTAAGGAAACAAAGTACTGATAGTTCCTGACCGTCCATCTCCGTCTTGGTCAACAACAAGATAACCGGCAAGGGTTTCGTGATTTTCAAAGCCCATACTCACAGGGATAGATAAATGATCGACAGATATCACTTCGAACTCTGCATTGTCATTGAAGGGATGCGCATCACCGGGAACGGTAACATTCACGTTAAGTATATAGGAACCGGGTATGCTGAAATCCGCAGGGGTGAGAAATGTATAAAGAAGCGTATCTCCCGGCTGGAGGGTATCAACGATCATCTCCGTAACTGGTACTCCGCCATTTATAGAATAGCTGACCGGGAAATCAAAAAAATCCTGTTCACCGATGTTCATGATGCTCACGCTAACCTGCTGCGTATCGCTCAAGGTGCAGCTTCCGATTATTAGGTCCATTCCAATGACCGCTTCAATTGGCGAAGGTTCGTAGAGCTTGAGAAGCCAAATATCTCCCATGCCATAAGTGCCACTCACATCCCCATGATCGAATTCAGCATAACCTAAAAGCATCAACTTATTGGAATCTGCTTCGATGAGTGCATGGCCTGCTTCCGGCCCTCCGCCCCCAAAACATTTGGTCCATTCCAATTGCCCGCTTTGAGAAAGCTTAGCAAGGAAAGCATCTACATTTCCGTGATTATTTGTAACATCACCATCTGTTGAGTACACTTCTCCACCGACCAGATAGCCTGAATCGGGAGCAACCAATACATAGAACCCGTTATCTGTTCCGCTTCCACCTATTGATCTTTCCCATTCCAGATTGCCAAGTATATCGGTTTTAACAACCCAAATATCTGTAAAAGAGCTATCGTACCTGAAGCTGACCTGCCCGTCCTGTGAAGCTGTGAAGCCGATTAAAATAAAACCACTATCGGGAGTTTGTTTTAAAGCATTTGCTTCCTCCAAAAAGGAACCACCATAGCATTTCGCCCAAAGCAGGTTGCCGATTGAATCAAGTCTTCCTAACCAGTAATCCCGTGCCTCCATGATTTCCGCTCACATCTTGATCACCTCCCTGCGTCCATCCTAAAAATGCGTAACCGCCATCAGAGGTCTGAATGATATCATAAGGCCAATCTTCGCTCATACTTCCATAGTTTTTCGACCATTGAATATCCCCTAACGAATCAAGCTTAACGATCCACACATCCTCACTTACGTTTGTTGTGCTGGGGTTATTATTTCCCGGTACATCTCCGTCTTTGGAATTAGAAAAGGCTGCCATTATATATCCGTAATCATAGGTAGCAATAATCTTAAAGGCAATTTCAGCACCACTGCCTCCGTAACATCTTTGCCACTGAAGATTTCCAAGTGAATCCAACTTAATAACCCAGGCATCTCCACTACCATGATTTCCGCTTACATCTCCGTCATTGGAATCGGTAACTCCGCACACAATACTTCCACCATCCCATGCCGGAGCAATGGAATAGGCGTCATCATAACCTGTACTTCCAAAACATTTTGCCCACCGCTGATTCCCTGAGCTATCGATATTTACTACCAAAAAATCCGGACATGGAAGGCCGGACCAACAGGTTCCAGGATGATATCCGCTAACCTGACCGTAGGAAACTCCTGCTAATGTATAACCTCCGTCCCTATTGGTTACGATATTGCGAGGCGACTCTGTATCTGACCCCACGAAACATTTTTGCCATTCAATCAGTGGCTGACTGTTTGTAACCGATGCACCGAGCAAGAAATATAGTAAAATCTGATACTTCATGATTGTATAGTCATTCTAATGTTTTGTTTTAACAATTTTAGCGACGCTGTTTTCGGTACCCGCTTTGAGATAATAGACACCGGATGGGAGATGTCCGATGTTCAACGAATGATCATTACTTCTGATCTGTTCAACATGAATGATTTTTCCTTCCACCTTTGCTCGGCAGAATGTTGTGCGAAAGCCCTTGCGCAAGCTCATTCTGCCGTGGTACTATCCTCTGTTCTTGGTTTTTATTTTATATGAAGATAGAAATAAAGTGATAAGTGTTTACTAAGAAAAATGTCAATTACTATCATAACTCACGAGATCCTTGCAGGATGACTGTTTCGCTTTGTGGGAGATATCGTCCAGCTCACCGCTAAGCAAATGTATTGGTTCTATTGTTGCTGATTGCAGCGGTGAACGGGACGATTGGACTGAAGGGACCGACGGTACCCGCTTGGCAGAATGTTGTGTGATTGCCCCGAGTGCATGCTCATTCTGCCCTCGTAATATCACTTGCTACCTTACTCCTTATTCATTTACCACCAAAATCTTCCCACTATAAATAGAATTCTCTCCATGCAGTCTTATCATCAGCATTTGACTTCCGCTTGTTTCCAAATTGGTAGTAAAATTATTTTCTCCCGGAAAAGAATCAATAGTTTTTGAAAGAAGAATTCTGCCGGTGATATCAAAAATTTGAAGTGTGTTTTTTTCGTAAGCATTACTCTTCCAATGAACCGTCAGTTTATTTTCAAGGTGGTTATATTCCAGTTGGAGAGATTTATTTTTTTCTTCTAATTCTGAAATGCCGGAGGTGGAGGAACCGATCTTTACTACCCAAATATCAGTACATCGGACTACTCCGGGCAAACATGGAGTATGACTACCTGAAACATCCCCATTATTATCCGTCCAAGTCTCTCCTATTGCTGCGAAACCACTATCTGAAGTTGAGATTACCCGAAGTGGTTTTTCATTATAACTTCCTCCAATACATTGTTGAAATTGTAAAATCCCGATACTGTCAATTTTCACAAACCAAAAATCTGAGGCGTGTGCACAACTTGCATCACCATCATTTGAATCGCCAACAGAGAGAAGCATAAATCCTCCATCAAACGCTTTTGTCACACTGCGGCCAGATTCACTCCCTGAACCGCCATACGACTTTTCCCATAATATATTTCCGGAGGAGTCGAGCTGAACCGCCCAGGTATCCCAACTTCCATGATTAAAGCTAACATCTCCATCGTTTGATGATGCTTCACCCATAACTAAAACTCCGCCACCAGGTGTTGCAACTAAATCACCCGCTGCATCATTTGAACTACCTCCCAATGCTTTTTGCCAAATTAGGTTACCGGTACTATCTACTTTTATTACCCAATAATCAAAGTAACCGTGTGTCCCGCTCACATCACCGGAGGAATAAGTTGCGGAACCGCTAGCAACAAAACAATTATCCGAAGTTTCTACCACTGAATTGCAATTCTCAAATCCATTACCGCCAAATGCCTGACTCCACTGTATATTCCCGAGCCCGTCAAGCTTCAAGAGCCAAAAATCAGGATCACCACCATGGGCTCCGATAACATCACCATCTGTAGAGCTCGTCCAACCTCCGAGAATATATCCGCCATCAGAAGTTTGATGAATATCGTAAATAAAATCCCAGTCACTTCCACCATAACAATTTTGCCATTGAATATTTCCTGCACTGTCGGTTTTTATCACCCAATAATCTTCATCCGTGTGGTTAGGGCAGGGTGGGACTCCCAGTCCTCCATCGAAATAATTTCCCCCTATGATAAAACCATTGTCTGTTGTTAAATCAATACATGTTAATTCACTAACCATATTATATCCTCCAAAACACTTTTGCCATTGAATATTAAATGCACTATCTGCTTTTACCAACCACCCATCTTTATATCCCAAGCCGCATGTCACATCGCCATCGTTAGACTCTTTTGTACCGCAGAGAATAAAACCACCATCCTGTGTTTCCCGGATACCTGTCCCATGTTCTTCCATGAAACCTCCCATGCATTTTTGATGGATCAGTGATTGCGCTTCGGTTTTACTAAAAAACGAAATTATTTCCAATGCAAGGATAAAATATTTAACACGCTGTTTCATCTGCTAGTTCTTTAGAAGTTTTAATTTGTGACGATTGCCAACAGAAATTAAATAAACCCCCGAAGAGAAAGTTGAAAGATCGAATTCTTCTGTAAAACTAATTGCCTTCCGATAGTAGAGACGTTTTCCGTAGAGGTCATAAAAAACGATGTCTTCATTTTCTAAAATACCTTCTATGGTAATTTTGCTGTTTGTTGGATTTGGAAATAGCCTTACAGAATTTTCGGTTACGGCGACTTTGTTTTCGTGATATCTGGGACATGGGCTGCAACCGGGAATGGTTGCAGGGCAGAAGGCAGGTAAATAGATCGTTGGGCAAGAATCACATGTAAACGCATCTTGCACACTATCTGGATAAGCAGGTACTGTATATTTAGGAACACAGAGCTGGGCCAGGGAAGGATCCACTACTTTTATAAAAAAAGTATCCGGCCAACCACTTCTATAAATTTCTAAACCACCATGAGGAACATTTAGCCGGCATTGTTGAACATCGACACTGTAAACCCGACCCAAATCATTGCTATTCACAAAATGATTCGTAAGGTCACACCCTAGCATGCGAACAAAATTGGTAGTATCCAAAGTATCCGGACCGCCTTCGATATTGAGCAGCTTCATCTCCTTGTTTGACTCAAAAGTGCAATGATTAAAAAAAGCGCCTGCAGCACCTGTGGAAAAATCTACCAGCCAACTTTTGTCTCCCCAATTTAGAACAGTTGGACAATTATCCAAGCTATCCATATTAAAACTGAATCCATTTAATTCCTCGGCAAATCGACAACCAATGAACTTGGCGTTATTGATATGGTTGGATCCAAAACGCACTCGGTCGTTGTATGCATGCGTTACGGGTCCAAAAAAATTGCATCCACGAAACGTAAAATTTTTCCCGTTAGGCGTCGCGCTATAGGTTCCTTCACTTGCTGCAAAATTGCAGTTTCTATAGGTCTGATTGACGGCAAGATTCTGATTGGACGCATACACTTCAATACCATAGGCAGCGTTGAAAAGAAAATCACAGTATTCAAAATTTCCATTTTCCATTGGATTGCCTCCGAAATACTCGTAGTCCAGTCCATCGGCTGCCTTGGATCCGAAGCGGGTGATTGCGTTATTATTAAATTCACAATTGATCGCGTTGACGAATCTCCCACCTCCCCAATAGAAACCAATTCTTCCGTTCCAGTCAAATTTAGAATTTATAACCGTTAAATTCATTATCCTGTTAAAAATTGTTGCGGGGATAAGCGAGGGATCGATAAGGTTATCCAAAGCAACCAAACCATCCTGCCCAAAGTGATGAACATTTACATTCTCAATGGTCACGAATCGTGATGAATTTAATACGATTCCACTTGCAGGTAACTGGATGCCATCATTAAAGTGGCCACCATAGCTTAGATTGTCAGAATTTCCATTTAACTCTAAATTTTTTATTGTAAGATTCGAGCATTCGTATGCAACTAAAAAATTACCCGCCTGTATTAGTTTTACGAACTAAATGGTTATTCCTATTTGTAAATAAATTTTAGTTTTCAATGCTTTATAAATCTTATTGCTTCCGTTTCATCTGCAGTTGACAATCGGGCAAAATAAATACCGTTGCTTAAATTTCCAATTTTGTATTTATATGAATATTCGCCGAAGTTGAGAAATTTATTCTCTGCAATTACACTTACCAGTTTTCCGTAAACGTCATAAATTAATAATGTAACTGAAGTGCTATTTTTTATTCCGAACATGAGTGAAATCTCGTCCGTTGCAGGATTTGGCGACGCATGAAAAAACTTGTAGGTTTTAGATTCTGGTAGCAAATCGTTGTCTACTCCTTGTGGTTTTCGTTTTCTTTGTGGTGGACAACCTGGAATTACAATAGAATTTATTGACGCTGTAAAAGTCGAATTTGCATCAGCATTAAAGCCGGGCTGAAGGTCGATATAATTATTGGCAGTGAAATGAACTTCTGAATTAGCCAAAACCGAATAAGTCCCTGTTGGGCTACTGAGATCGACCGATTCCCCTGCACGGATAAAATCACCTGCTTCGAATTTCAGAATGAATTCAACTTCATTTCTGTTCTGAAATAAAAAGCTATTGTCTCTTTTCGTAATTGTGCCTCCATTTTTAAGAACATTATATCGGTTTACATTGTGTTGATTTGTCGGCCAGTTCTCAAATACCATTTCGGCGCCCGGATTTACATCAAATGTGCAATCATAGATGTGTACACATGGCTCAATGGTGAGCTTACTTCCATTCATTAAGCGATATATAGAAGAATAGCGAGGATCATTTGGATGCCCTAAATAATCTGGATTTATGCCTTCATATCGTAGATCTGTTTCAATCGGAAAACTTCTCAGGTCATTATTATAAAATGCAAAGTCATTTTCTGGAAGTGCAGTTTGTGCTGTATAATCATCAATGTATGCATAAACTCCACGAGCAGTAAGAAATGTGTAATTCGCGGGAAATCTTAGGTCTGGTGCGGTGATATCAACCTCTGATGGATTATAAATTTTTTTCTCACTTTGGTTAATATCTTCCAAGTCGATTGAGTTATCCACAAAATAATTATGAACCGGGAAAACATAACCAAGGTCTGCACCAATTTGTGCCATACCAGTTGCTGGCGCTTGCGCCGGTTCCAATCCGGCAAACAAAGTGCCATCAAAATTTCTGGCAAATGTATTCACAACCAATGAGAATGGTGGTGTTTGAATGTTATATTGTCCAGTTCCATCTCTGTATATTTGGTTCGTACCTGTCACATCTGTAAAGCCCGCAAACTGACATCCGCGTGAAAGTTCGGTAAAAGGAAAATAATCAATTGAACCTCCTTTAATGTTTGAATATCCTTGCACCGAACAATACGTTGCCTGGCTCGTTGTTTCCCCATAGAAGTTACAATTCTCAGTTGCAGCATAATCTCCATGATCACTTGCATCAAAAATTACTGGAACAAACAGAATGTCATAAAACAAATTCTGACCAGACTTGTCTGTGTTAGTCGGAAAGAAAGGATATTTTCGCATATACCCTCTGGTGTTATCATATATAAATGAGATTGATGCTATGGGTTGACTAGTTGGGAGATTTCCGCAGTGATAAGTAATTGTGTGTTTTAAAACTGTATGTGGTAACACATCGCGAGTATGAGCAGCTGGTGAACTCTTCACAAAGAAGGAGCTTACTAGTGATTGACCTTCAATTGTCGTGGGGTCAGAAGCCGCTTTTTGAGTATAGCCACTCGAATGAACTTCTTTTTGGAGAATAGTATTTTTAAGCCTACACTCAGGTCCATTACACGACCCACTTCCTCCTCCGTAACTCCAAGACATTGTATTTAGGTCATATGAATTAAGAGGTGGCATTGACAAATCTCGTATTGTATTTAAAGTTAAGTCTGCACAACCAGTAGTAAAAGCACATTCCGTAGAAAAAGGGAAAGAAACTGTCTCAATGGTATAAGTTTTTATAAAATTATCAGGGTCGTAGGGCCCAAGAAAGGGTCGGGTGTTACTGTTAAAAAATGGTAAATTACCTGCGTAAATTACATATTCGCCATTGTAGGTAATGTGGCGATCATTAGGATAGGCGAAGTACCCATTGCCTAAAGGATGGTTATAGTATGGAACCCCTGGTTGGCCAATATAGTCAGAAGCTTTATAGGCATTGATCATATCCTGTGAGAAAGTAAAAGTCCACACGAGTATTGACATTACAATAAGTATTAATTTTTTCATGTCGATTTTCAATGAATTAATATTTTACCTGTTACTACAGATTTATTGCTTACTTTAAATTGATAAATGTAAACTCCAGAAGGTATATTCTTAACTTGCAGATATTTTTCCTCATACCACTTGATTTCTTTTGTCAGTCTTCCCTGAAGATCAAATATTTTCAATGTTGAATTTTTCGGTTCAGTTCCGAACGGTAAAACGATCATGTGTGAACCGTTAGATGTATTAAGATATACCTGCTGATAGTCCTTTGAATTTTCAATTATACTTGGGTTTAATACCCATCGAGCAAGAGAATTTGTATTGGCTATGTTATATCCTGCATATGAAAAGTATCCACCAACTATAAGTTCACTTTTATATATTTCAAGACATGAACCAGCCCAAGATAGCCCATGCTCAAGAGAGTCTATAGAAGATCCAAGATAAGTAGCGATATATCGAGGCGTAGTAAAGTTTCCAGTAAACATAAGCTGTCCGTTGAAAGTTATCATATCGCGAATCGCTGGTGTCATTGCTCCTATTACATTAGGATACGAAACTGGCTGCCAGATCGAACCGTCCCATCGCGAAATGTACCGAATATTCGGTGGTGAAAAATTTGCGAATGCTCCACTAGCATATAATTCTCCATCATGCACGTAAAAACTAAAAACATAATTGTTGAATCCATTCCCAAATCCATACCAATCACTTCCATTCCATTTTGCAATTCTTCCTGCAGAGTTTATTGTACCGGCACGTATAAAGTTTCCTCCCACAACTAATTCGTTTCCGAAATTAATCATTGAATATACCGGTCCATCAACACCAGAGCCAAGAACATTCCAATCACTACCATCCCATTGGGCAATATTGTTCACATTCTGGTTCCCTGAACTATCAAATGACCCTCCTGCATAGATATTCCCATTAAAAGAGGAGATTGAATGCACATCTCGGTTAAATCCATCTCCTAATGCCTGCCATGTGGAATGATTCCATTTGGCAATATTTCGTGCAGGGATTCCGCCGATGCTATCAAATCTACCACCAACATATATTTGGTCATTGAAGTAATAAATGGTGTTAATGTTCCCTCCGAAGTTACATCCTCCTAGTAGTGAATACCAATTTAACCCATCCCACTTGGCAATCCCATTGCATGAAATACCTCCTGCATGAGTAAACCAACCACCAACATATAATTCGTCTCGCACGGTGTCAACTTCCAAGGCATACACACTGAAATTCACACCTGTTCCAAGTGATTGCCAGGATTGAGATTTCCCTTCAATGCTTATCAGAGTCATGAAGAGAAGCATAATTATTTTTGCTCTTGCTATTTGCATTTTGGTTTTAAAGAATTACTAATTTACCGGAATAAACTCCCTGATCAAGAGTGCTTATTCGATAAATATAAATGCCTGGAGAAATATTTTTTATATCAATATGATCAAAATTAGTAACCTGAATTTCTCTGATGAGTCTGCTTTGTGAATCAAACAGATTAAACATAAAGGAAGAAGATTGACTAATAAAGGGAAGTGTAATTGTTTGAGTGTTTAAAGAAGAATGTACATAGATCAATCCACTAAGTGGGCTCTTTTCATTGACACCAGGATTCAAAACCCATCTGGCTAAGCCGCTTGTATACGGCACTTGATTTCCAGCGTAAGCAAAATATCCTCCAACAACTAATTCGCCTTTGTAAACTGCCAAACAACTACCAGTCCATGACAAGCCATGTTCAAGAGAATCAAGGGTGATACCTGCATATCTTGCTACTGCACGAGGTGATGTGAAAGAACCAGTTATGTGAAGTTGTCCGTTAAATTCGATCAAATCACTAATACCCGGACTTAGAGAACCGGATACTCCCGGTGCAGTTAGCGCCTGCCACGCTGATCCGTCCCAGCGTGCTACATACCTTATGTATGAAGGAGCATTATAATAAAAATCACCACAGGTATGTAGTTCCCCTTTATAAATATAAAAGTTCCTTACAAAGTTGTTAAATCCTACTCCCATTGGACTCCAGTTAAATCCTGTCCATTTAACGATTCTGCCTACTTGTAATGTATCAGCCTGATTAAAATCACCTCCTATAATAAGCTCACCTTCAAATGGCATCATAGAATACACAGGACCATTTAACCCGAAATTGAGATTATGCCATTGCATTCCGTCCCAACGAGCAATAAAAGGAACACGCTGATTGCCAGAACTGTCAAAATTTCCACCAGCATAAATTTCTCCATTAAAAGTACTTATTGCATGTACTGTAGAATTAACGCCATCGCCCAATGACTGCCAGGAAACATGATTCCACTTAGCAATATTTTTTGCAGCAACGCCTCCGATACTGTCAAAGCTTCCGCCTACGTAAATCTCATTATTAAAATAAAAAATCGTCCGAACTTGGCCACCATTATTCGTACCCCCATTCAACGAATACCAATTTGTCCCATCCCATTTAGCTATGCCGTTACTCGGTATACCACCTGCATTCGTAAACCAGCCGCCAACATACAATTCGTCACTAATAGTATCAACTTTCAAAGCATACACACTGAAATCAACACCTGTTCCAAGTGATTGCCAAGATTGGGCGTTTGTTGAGAGACACAGGATGCTCAAAACGTAAACTAGAAATAGTTTTCGTGTTTTTATCTCTAAATAAAACTTGGTATGATTTGACAACATCAATTAGTTCTATATATTTTCAACCTTTAAGCAGACCAAGTAAGGAGATTAATTTTCTATTAGTTCGATTCTTTGCTCTAATTGTGTAATGTAAATGCTGAGCTCCTCAATCTTTTCTAACAACCTAATTTGCATTTCCAAAAGATCCACTCCCTTTTCGCGAACTTCTGCTTCAGTTGGTATTCCCGGAAGATGTTTGTTTTCACTTATAAATATACGCAATTCTTTAATTGATCTGAGCGAATAATTGTCAGCGAATACGTAGTCTGCCCAACCATTTGAAGACAAGTCCACCTTGATACTTTCAGTGCGAATTCCACCTTTTACATACAACTTGTAATCTGTACCATCCCAAGTGCTGGTCGTAAATGTTCCTATACCTACCTTGCCATCACTTTTTAATCTTATTCCATCAATCCAAGCTATATCAGTCTCAAGTGCACCAGAGATGGAAGTTTGTATTAGAATTTCACCATCATTCGTAAATTTAATTCTTGAGGCATTCCCGGCAGTAATTCTTTTATTAATAGTTCCGTTGAAATAGCTATTACTACCGATCATATTGTTTATATCATCAGCATGAAAGGTAAAACGATTACCAATTTGTAATCGCTCTTTCGGAGAAATTGTTCCTATTCCAACATTTCCTCCACCTGTGCACAAATTAATATTCGCCGAACCTTGCCCATTTATGAGTAAGCTACCTGCTCCGAGCAAGTCGATTTCTCCATCATTACCGTTATGAGAGATGGCGATTGAGTTTAAAGAATTCGTAAAACTCGTGAACTTTCCTTTTCCAACTACTTCCAATTTCGCAGTTGGTAATTCTGTTCCAATTCCAACGCTTCCTGTGAGCGGGTATTTATATACAGAATTACTATTCAAGGGTGCACATACATCTCTAAACCAGGTATTAACCGGTGCTTTGCATTGTGCAGGATTAGTAATTGTTCCTGGTTCTCCGATGCGTAATACACCATCCTGATCTACATAGACAGAACTGAAAGAGTCAACGGCCAAACCCGTTAATTTTATTCCACTCATGGCTTCCAATATACCATTTGCTTTGATTCTGATCCTTTCCGCATTGTTTGTTTTAAACACCACATCCTTATTATCCAACGTTCCGATAAACTGCATTGGTGGATTTGTTCCGACATTGCCCGACATTGTCCAGTCGTCTCTTTCCGGGCCTTCAAGTTGTACTGCCGTTTCTACTGTACAGCCATTTGCATCAGTAGTCACCAGATTGTAGTTACCAGTGCCAATATTCGACCGGTTTGCAGTCGCAACACCGCCCTGCCATAGATAGGTATAAGGGGTTACGCCGCCGGTCGCGGTACTTGTAATCATACCGTTTGAACAACCGTAGCAGCTCACATTCCTGCCATTTGGATAGACATAGGGGCTTGACTGTACTTCTAATAGCGGTGGCTCGGTTAAAACTATCTGAGCAATTGCCTTCGTCTGCTGAAAATCCGTTACCGCTACAATATAAGTTCCCGGCCCTAATTCGGTTCGATCTTCCTTTGAATATCCATCAATCCATTTGTACTCATAAGGTGGCGCTCCCCCGGTAACGGTCAGATTTATTGTGCCATCCTTTTTTTCAAAACAACTGATATTGTAACCGTGCTGACTCGGGCTGGTAATACTCACGATTTGAAGCGCGGATGGTTCTGTGAGTGTTACCGAAGCGGAGTCTTTACATCCATTTCTGGATGTGGTTGTAAGAGAATAAGTACCAGCCCTGAGTCCATTGATCTCATGCTCTTTACTGCCATTGCTCCAGAGATAAGAATAGGGAAGTACACCCCCCGAAATTTCTGATCGAATCATCCCATCGCTGCCTCCCATTTCAGAGATGTTATAACCCGCTTCATATTCCCGTGCACGAAGTACAGTGCTCATTGGCACAGGTTCTGTAATCTCAAAATCCATGCTGATGGTACTCAGTCCTGCATCCGTAACAGTGAGCTGATAAAAACCGGCGGAAAGACCTGTTTGATCTCTGGAGGTTGAGCCATTATTCCAATTGTACAGGTAAGGCGGAGTTCCCCCTATTACCACAATGGTAATCCAGCCATCATTGCTACCCGGACAACTTACACCGTAACTATGGTAATCACTTACTTCGTAAGTAATGTCCTGCCCGTTACTAACTAAAGGGAGAGAGAGAGAGAGAGAGAGAGAGAGAGAGAGAGAGAGAGAGAGAGAGAGAGAGAGAGAATTTTACTTAGCAAAAAAGCGGGGAGTTTCATGATTATAAATTTTTTGGTGAAAATGAACGGATTTCAGAAAGGTTCATTGAAAGTAGATGAACCAAACGAACATTAGTTAAATTTTAACAGAAAATTTATGAACAGGCGAAAAAAAGGAAAATAACGAACACTTACCGTATACTAAATTAAAACACCTTTCGATTTGCATGACAAACTTGCGCAAGAATTAAATATCAATTTACTTATATCAATTTTTTACCACAGATTATCAAATTACCCCACCAATCGTGCGGACAGCATCCGCTTCTGATATGGAAGGATCAATTGGTCTTTTACCATGAACATATCGATGCCAAGGAACTCCACTAAATGCCAACAAAACCTTTAAAACTCTTTGAAAAGCAGAAAAACGACCAAAACACTGATTTTCCACCCTATTTTACTACTTTTGCAGACGCAAAATCAGATTTGGTAGATGCTTGTTGAATTAAGCATCTTCACCGACTGATTTCATTTAACGAAGTACCTATTTCAGAAAAATAATCCGAATAATAATATGTTTGAGAATCTAAGCGATAAGCTTGAAAGGGCCTTCAAAGTCCTCAAAGGAGAAGGCAAAATTACCGAGATAAATGTCGCGGAAACCTTAAAAGAGGTGCGTAAAGCCTTGCTTGATGCCGACGTGAATTATAAAGTAGCAAAGCAGTTTACAGATGAGGTAAAGGCAAAAGCTTTTGGTCAGAATGTGTTGACCGCAGTTTCTCCAGGGCAGCTCATGATCAAAATTGCCCACCAGCAATTGACAGAATTGATGGGTGGTGATAAAGTGGAAATTGATCTCAGCTCTAACCCATCCATAATATTGATGTCCGGCTTACAAGGTTCGGGTAAGACAACCCTCAGTGGTAAGCTGGCTTCTTTTTTAAAGTCAAAAAAACAAAAGCATCCATTGCTTGTCGCTTGTGACGTATATCGTCCTGCCGCTGTGGATCAGCTAAAAGTTTTAGGTGAGCAAATCGATGTGCCTGTATATGCAGAACCGGGCAATACGAACGCCGTTGAAATTGCCCGTAAAGGAATTGCTTTTGCAAAGGAAAATCATCTCAATGTGGTGATCATTGATACAGCCGGTCGTCTTGCCATCGATGAGGAGATGATGAATGAAATCGCAGCCATCAAAGCAGCGGTAAAACCGAATGAGATTCTTTTCGTGGTGGATTCCATGACCGGTCAGGATGCAGTAAACACTGCAAAGGCATTCAATGAACGTCTCGATTTTGACGGAGTGGTACTCACGAAACTGGATGGTGATACCCGCGGTGGCGCGGCACTTTCCATTAAGTCTGTCGTAAACAAGCCAATTAAATTTGTCGGTACCGGAGAAAAGCTGGATGCACTCGATATTTTCTATCCCAACAGGATGGCCGACCGTATCCTCGGCATGGGTGATATCGTTTCTCTTGTGGAAAAGGCACAGGAGCAATTTGATGAAGTGCAGGCGGCAAAGATGCACAAGAAGATCGCCAAGAATCAATTTGGTTTTGATGATTTCCTCGAGCAGATTCAGCAGATTAAAAAAATGGGGAACATGAAGGATCTCCTTGGTATGATCCCCGGTATGGGAAAAGCAGTAAGAGATATTGACATCAGCAATGATTCATTCAAGCATATCGAAGCCATCATCAGAGCAATGACTATGATGGAGCGTGACAACCCGGCCATCATCAGTGGAAGCCGCCGGCAAAGAATAGCTAATGGCAGCGGTACCAGTGTGCAGGAAGTGAATAAATTATTGAAACAGTTTGACGAGATGAAAAAGATGATGCGCATGATGTCTAACAAAGACCAGGCCGCCAAAATGATGCGCAACATGCCCGGTATGCGTCGTTAATTAACCCTTGAATTACTCATCCACACAGCAGCACATGATTCTCCTTGACGGTAAAATTACCTCAGCAGCAATAAAGAAACAACTGGCCGACGAAGTTGGACTTCGGATGAAAGATGGTAAACGCGCCCCGCATTTGTGTGCCATTCTTGTTGGGCATGATGGGGCCTCTGAAACTTACGTAGCGAGCAAAGTGAAAAACTGCGCGGAAGTGGGTTTCGATTCTTCACTGATTCGTTTCGATGCCGGCATTAGTGAAGATGAATTAATTAATAAGATTGTAGAGATCAATAATGATAAAGGAATTGATGGATTGATAGTTCAGTTACCTTTGCCGGCTCATATCAGTGTTCAGCGTGTAACCGAAACGATTTCTCCTCTGAAAGATGTGGATGGTTTTCATCCTTTGAACCTTGGCAGGATGGTGCAGCACCTTCCAACTTTTCTTCCCGCGACTCCCTATGGTATCATGCTTCTCCTTGAGCACTACAAGATTGAAACATCCGGAAAAAATTGCGTAGTCCTTGGCAGAAGTAATATTGTCGGGATGCCGATGAGTATCCTGCTGTCCAGAAATGCATACCCGGGAAATTGTACTGTAACATTGTGCCATAGCAAAACGCGGGACATTGAAAAAATTCTACGCTCTGCTGATATAATTGTTGCTGCACTTGGTAAGCCGGAATTTGTCCGCGGAAACATGGTGAAGGAGGGAGCTGTTGTGATCGATGTAGGAATTACCCGCGTGAAATCGGATAAGACAAAAAGCGGATTTAAAATTGTGGGTGATGTATGTTTTGACGAAGTGGCCCCGCATTGTTCCTATATTTCACCTGTTCCCGGAGGAGTCGGACTAATGACGATCATTGGCTTATTAAAAAACACGCTCCGGGCGGCTGATAATGTCTGATAAAAAATTACATGCGGAATTTCCCCTGATGGAACATTATTATACCATCCAGGGTGAAGGATTTAATACCGGTAAAGCGGCATATTTTATCAGGTTGGGTGGATGCGATGTGGCTTGTGTCTGGTGCGATGTAAAAGATTCCTGGGATGCGTCGAAACATCCCATGCATACTCCGGAATTTCTTCTTGAGCAGGTAATCAGTGCAGGAGCGAATCGTGCAGTGATAACCGGAGGGGAGCCGGCTATGTATAATCTGGAGCCGATAACTGCTTTATTCCGCAGCAATGGAATTGAGCTGTTTATTGAAACATCAGGGGCCTATGAGATCTCCGGCGAATGGAATTGGATCTGTGTCTCACCAAAAAAATTCAAAGCTCCACTGAAGAGTACCTTAGCGAAAGCGGACGAATTAAAAGTTGTAGTTTTTAACCAGAGTGATTTTGACTGGGCACTTCAACATGCGAAAGAAGTCAAACCTGATTGTAAACTATTTCTTCAACCCGAATATTCCGTTCAACACAGAGTATTACCCGGGATCATCGATTTTGTAAAGGTCCATCCTGAATGGCAAATCTCCCTGCAAACACATAAGGTGATGCAAATTCCATGAGTAAATGATTCAGCAATACTGGAATTGAATTGAGGTATCGTTTAAATTTCCGTTGAAAACTCTGTGTAATTTAAATGATGTTTGCCGCATTCGTCTTTTAATGGCCTTATCTTTGATATCCATACACTCCTTTGACTATGCGATTCATATTACATCTTGCTTTGTTCTTCGGTTTACTGGTGAATTATTTCTTCATCCAGTCGGTTTCAGCGCAAAAAAGCTATACCAGTTCGGTTCCTAAGGCGGTACGCGCCTTCGAGAATGCATTGAAAGTCTACGATCAGCGCATGGATGAAAAAGCATTGCTTTATTTGAATGAAGCCATTGAAGCCGACCCGAAATTCATTGAAGCGCATATGCTGCGTGCTAATATTTATTCTGATACCAAGGACTATCCCAAGGCAATAGCCTCTTATCAGGAAGCAATCCGACTGAATCCCGATTTTTTTCCGAACAATTATTATTCTCTGGCCAAGGCTCAGTTTTATAATGGCGACTATGCGGATGCCACAGTAAATTATGAGAAATTTCTCGCCATGCCAAAGATCAATCCTGGCTTGGCCGTCACTGCAAAAAGGATGATTCAGAATTCCATCTTCTCAGAACAAGCAGTAAAGAATCCGGTTCCTTTCAACCCTGTAAATATGGGTGCGAACATCAATACGAAGGATGCGGAGTACTTTCCTGCAATAACCGCAGATGGACATACCTTTTTATTCACACGTCGGGGAAAATCTTTATCTCCTGAAAGAAAGAATATGCAGGAAGACTTTTATGTAAGCACATTCACCGGAAAAGAATGGGGCCTTGCAAAGCCTCTCGAAGAAATTAACACGAATGGGAATGAAGGCGCACCTTCACTGTCTGCAGATGGTCAATATTTATTTTTCACTGCATGTGAAGAGATGATGGAGAGTTATGGTGCAAGAAAGACGAAAGGAAGTTGTGATTTATTTATTGCAAAGAAAGTGGGTGACAAGTACAATGCTCCCCGCAACCTCGAACTCCCTATCAATACCGGTGTTTGGGAAAGTCAGCCGTCATTTTCCTCTGATGGACGCACCTTGTATTTTGTCCGTGCCATCAAGGGAGTCGACGGTAAAACACAGCGTGATATTCTGGTCACAAGTATAGGAGATCATTCCGAATGGAGTGAGCCCGTTTCAGTATCCGATAAGATCAATACCAGCGGAGATGAAATGTCTGTTTTTATACACCCGGATGATCAGACACTTTACTTCTCATCCGATGGACATCCCGGACTCGGAGGACTTGATATCTTCATGTGTAAGAGGCTTCCTACAGGAGAATGGGGTGATCCCGTCAATCTCGGCTTTCCTATAAATACCGGCGGTGATGAAAATTCATTGCTGGTAAGTCCCGACGGTGAGTTCGCTTATTTCGCTTCCGACCGTGCGGATGGTTTTGGCAGCCTCGACCTTTATCAATTTGCTCTGCCTGAAGCCATGCGGCCACAGCCGGTTTCTTACATGAAAGGAAAAGTTTATGATGCAGAAACAAAAAAACCTTTAGCAGCTTCCTTCGAATTAATAGATCTTGAAACCAACAAAATGGTAGTGAGTTCCACTTCAAATGTTGGAAATGGTGAATTCCTGGTCTGCCTGCCTATAGGCAAGAGTTATGCATTAAATGTGAGTAAGGACGGCTATCTTTTTTACAGTGAAAATTTTCAATTGAAAAATGTAAAAAGTTCAAAAGACCCTCATCTGAAAGATGTAGCCATGAAACCCATCAAGGTGGGACAAAGTGTCGTGTTGAACAATATTTTCTTTGAGTTTGATAAATACGATCTCAAAAATGAATCACGTTCAGAACTGGGCAAACTAATTTCTTTTCTGGAAAAAAATCCTAGGCTGAAAATAGAAATATCCGGTCACACCGATAATGTAGGAGGGAAGCAATACAATCAGCAATTATCCGAGAAGCGGGCGAATGCGGTAAAGGAATATCTCCTTCAGCATGGAATTCCTGAAGCACATTTGCAGTCAGTTGGTTTTGGTGACATCAAGCCCATCGCTGATAATGCAAGCGAACAAGGACGTACTCTAAACCGCAGAACAGAATTTAAAATTTTATCCCTGGAATAATCTTTTTGATCCTTCTGAAATCAGTCAGCAGAGCCAGTTTTGGATAATTTACTTATTTGGACAGAAAAATTTATTTCTTCACCAATGGTGCATCTCTGAAGGCCGGTGCATGAAATTGTTGAATTAATTCCTAAAAAACCATTTTTTTCTTCCGGCTCAGGAATAATAAATTTTAATAATGGTGCAAGAACATGGAAGGCCCAATGATTTGATAAAAATCATTTTTTTATGATCCTTCAAAATTGTATTTTAACAGTTGCTATTGATTTTAATTTCAGCATTATCAAAGGTTTCAACATGAACGTTCAAAGATTTTTACCAGGTTGCGCATGGAATGCGTGCCTGATTTTATTAGTATGCGTGACGAATGTAGGCATGTCTCAGACATTTCAATGGACACGCTCAGGAATTTCACCGGGATATGAATACGGAAATGGTATTGCTACAGACTTAGAAGGTAATGTATATGTGACCGGTCAGATTGAGTACACGACGGATTTCGGGAACGGTTTTCTTG
This sequence comes from uncultured Bacteroidota bacterium, assembly GCA_963775555.1. Lineage (GTDB taxonomy): Bacteria > Bacteroidota > Bacteroidia > AKYH767-A > 2013-40CM-41-45 > QQVM01. The sequence continues at coordinate 1,175,407 of CAVZJJ010000004.1, forward strand.
TATCCAGCAATGGACAGCACGATATTTTTGTAGCAAAATATTCTCCCTCAGGAGTCTTGCAGTGGGTAAAATCTGCAGGAAGTACGGACGGTGACATCGGGCTTGGCATCGGTGTGGATGCTCAGGGCAATTCATACATCACAGGTGAATTTGAAAAAACAGCATCCTTCGGTTCCGGGGTTACTTTGGATGCATTAGGTGGAAATAATATCTTCATTGCAAAATATAATACCAATGGAGTTCTGCAGTGGGCAAAAGCATGCGCAGGTACCGGTGATTCGCGCGGCTATGCCATTGCTACTGATGCACAAGGTTATTCATACTTCACCGGAAGTTTAAATGGAGTGGTGAATTTTGGCTCTCTGTCCTTGAATGGAACATCTCAAAATACTTTCATTGCCAAGTACAGCCCTGCAGGAAATCCGGTTTGGGTTAAAAAAGTAGGCGGATCCGGATTCGACCGTGGTGCAGGAATCACATTGGATAGACAGGGAAATTTTTATCTCGTGTCTTTATTCACCGGCTCTGCCACATTCAGCAGCACGACTATAAGTACTACCGGGAGTAGCATGAGTACTGCGATCGCAAAATATGATACAAGCGGATCGCTTCAGTGGGTGAAGCCAATAGGTGGATGCTGCAACGAAAGCAGGGGAGCAAGAGTAAGCACCGACGAATTTGGAAACGCTTATCTCACGGGTTATTTTCTGGAGAGTACCAAGCTCGGAAATGTAAATTTGACCAGCGCCGGAAGCAGTGATATTTTTATAGCCAAGTATGACATCAGTGGTAACCTCGCCTGGGCAAAACGAGCCGGAGGTATCTATGAAGATTTCGGTCAGGGTTGTTTTGTTGACAGCAAGAATCATCTTGTTTATTTTACCGGACAATTTGATGCCCAGGCCTCATTCGATGCAACCAATGTGAATAGTGCCGGAAACCGTGACATCTGGATTGCAGCGTATAACTATAATGGCCAGGTTCAATGGGTACGGACTGCCGGAGGGGTAAACAGAGACGCTGGTCTTGAAATCACCACGGATACGATGGGTTCGATATTGGCAACAGGTTTCTTTAATGATCTTGCTACTTTCGGTTCCACATCGATTCAAGGGGAGCCATTAGCAGACCTTTTCGTTTCAAAAATCAGTCCTGCGCCTGCCGTCCCACCTACGCAGGCTGCTTCGTCACTTTTAACTTCCAATTCGACTTGCCAGGATATCTTAGTTCAATGGACTTCCGGTAATGGGAACGGTCGTATCGTCGTCGCGAAAGCCGGCAGCCCTGTGGATGAATTGCCTGTGGATGGAAATTACTATGCAGCTTCGCCGGTATTTGGATCCGGAGCGAACTTAGGCAATGGAAATTTTGTAGTGTATAATGGAAGTGCGAATCAGGCAACTATAAGCGGACTTAGCCTTGGACAAACATATCATTTTGCCATTTTTGAATACAATGGAATTGGAGCTACCAGTGGTTACAATGTCAACCAGTTTCCTGTTGGTAGTCAGGTGGCAAATAGCTTTACCATGAACTTGCAGGCCAGCAGCGACTCACTGTGTGCAGGAGGTGCTGCCCAGCTTTCTGTTTCCGGAGCACTCACTTATCAATGGTCTCCGGCTTCCGGTTTATCTTCGCTTACGGGTTCATCAGTTACTGCGACTCCTGCAGCCACAATTATTTATTCTGTGACCGGTACTGATATCAATTCATGTCAGGCTCTGGCTACGATTTCTTTGCAAGTAAATCCTTCACCGGTTGTATCTATTTCAACATTCTCATCCGTTTGCGAGAATTCCTTGCCTTTTACATTGACCAATGGTACTCCTGCTGGTGGAATATATTCCGGAAGAGGGGTGAACTCCGGGATTTTCGACCCTGTACAAGCCGGTATCGGCTATGATATAATCGTATACAGCTATACTGATAGCCTGGGTTGTTCAGCGTCAGATTCAACCCAGATTACCGTGAATACAGCGCCTTCAGTCTTTCTTGGGATTGATACGATTCTTTGTTACACATCAACGCTTACATTGAATGCAGGAACCGGATTTTCTTCAGTACTCTGGTCCACAGGTCAATCAAGTAATTCCATTCAAGTGGATAATTCCGGAATTGGTATCGGAACAAAAACGGTATTTGTTATGGTCACGAACTCACTTGGTTGTACTGCCACTGATACGATAGAAGTAACTTTCGATGCTTGTGCTGGCATCGAAACAAACACCCTTGAGTCAGAGAAAATAATTATTTATCCGAATCCATTTTCATCCTCATTCAATATCAGATCCAACGGCGATATCGAAATACGGATCTATGATATCAGTGGTCGGCTGGTAGAAGATAACTATTCGCAAAGCGGAATCAGTCAGTCAGGCGAGACGCTTTCGAGCGGAACTTATTTTATCGAATTTTTGGGAAAGAATTTTGTAAAAAGAATTCGAGTGATCAAATCCGGTTCTTTTGATTAAAATTAATTCCGTGTTTCCATCACCTGCCAGAGCAAGTTTAGAATTCCAGCATGATTCCTATTGACGGAAGAACCGTACCACTCGTGTTTTTAATCAGGTAGGTCTTATAGGAAGCAGGATTATCAGGATCAGTAACCGGATTTCCCGCTGCATCTCTTTCTACATTCAGGTAGGGTTGACCGCTGGTTTGAAAATTATACAGGTTTTGTATATCGAGGTATGCGTTGAGCGACCATTTGCTGAAAAACCATTTTTTATCAACTCGAACATCCAATCCATGTGAGAGAGAGAATCGATCCTCATTCAACTTATCCCAGTCCGGGATTCCTTGTCCGGTAACATCCCACACTTCTTTAAGCGATGAAAGAGGAATATCATAGGGGGTATATGGAGCTCCTCCAAGCATTCGAAATTTCATTCCTATCTCCCAGTTCTTCTTTAACTTTCTTCCAATGATGAGGTTTAAGATATGGCCATTGTCCCAGGAAGATGGCTGGTATGTATTGTGTTTGTCAAGAAATTCGCTCCGGAAAAATGTGTAGGAAAGGATGCCATAATAATTGCTGCTCAATTTTTGTTGAACAAACAATTCCACACCATAACTTTGACCTTTGGAAACGGAACTCACAGCTTCATTACCGATCACGCCAAAGTCACTCCCAAGGTTCGCCAGGGAAATACTGTCGTCAATGAGCAGGGGATAGGCGTCGTATTTTTTATAAAATCCTTCCACAGTTATTTTTGAAAAAGTCGTTGGATTGTATTCAATTCCTGCAACCAAATGGTCGCATTGGATGTACTTGACACCATTTGCCTTGTTCGCCAAAGTATTTGAACTGTCCAGGTATCCTAGCACCGTATAAGGAGGTAATTGAAAGTAGCGGCCGGCGTTAAAATTTAAAAACAGTTTTTCTGTAAGCGACCAGCTCATCGAGAACCGTGGAGAGATTTGACGTAGAGGATTGTTCATTTCATCTGAATAGTCGTTAAAATCGGTACGAATACCGGCTGAAAGAACAACCTTTTCATTCAATATTTTTTTTCCGGCCTGGAGGAAGGCGGAATATTTATTCAGTGGAAGTTTCGAGTCAAAATCCATTGTCACGACGGCCCCCTGGCTCTCAATTTTCTGAAAGGTCGAATTGGTATAAAGGGCATGTTCATAGCCGGCGCCATAATTAAACTTCCAGTTGTCTTTATAAACAGTTCTTTCAAGTCTTACTTTGTTTTCAATTTCAGCGGAATTATATTTCAGTGTGAGGTTTTCAGGTTCCTCGATATTGTTTGTGTATTTGGTTGATGAATTATTCAAATGATTCCTGCTTACAACAAAACTGGTGAAACCGTGAGCAGATAAAATTTTATAATTTATTCCGGCTGTATAGTTCCATTGTGTATTGACCGGCAAGTATCCAAGAATGTAATTGTTGCGGTCAACTGCTTCGGGATCACTCAGCCCGTCATTGACCGATTTGTTCAGTACAAAATCGTCGATGGCACCCAGTCCGATGAAAGTAAGCGTACTCTTGTTTTTAAACCTGATCGTTTGCTTATACTGCAGGTCATTGTATGTAGGCAGAAAAGGAAGATTCAATGCTTTAAAAAGAAATTGAAGGTAGGATCGTCGCAATGAAAAAATAAAATCAGATTTCTTGCCCATGGGTCCTTCCAGGGTGATTCCGATGTCGCTGGAGCCCACCATAGCAACACCTGATAATTTTTCAGTGTTTCCGGTGATCTGTTTAAGTTCCATTATTGAACTTAATGCATTCCCTCTGTTGGCCGGGAAGGCCCCGGAGTAAAAATCAACTTCCCGGATAAAATTTACATTGATCATTCCCACAGGGCCTCCTGATGAACCCTGAGTTGCAAAATGATTGATATTGGGTACCTCTATGCCGTCTAGAAAAAATCGGTTTTCATTGGGCGCTCCACCTCTTACAATGATATCGTTCCTGAAGGAAACGGAAGAACCAACACCCGGTAAAGATTGTATCACCTTGGAGATGTCCCGGTTTCCTCCAGGACTCCTGTAAATTTCGGAACTGCCGATGGTTCGTACACTCAAGGGGCTTTCCTCAGTCTTATTAAATGGGGAAGCGGTGACGGTTACTTCCTGAAGTGCTGTGGCATTTTCTTCCAGGACAAAATCAAGCTCAGTAATTTTAACAGAAGTGATCCTTATTTCATATTGAATGGAGGATTTATAACCTATAAAACTGCAGGAAACATTGTAAACACCCGGGGGGATATTTTCTATCCTGTAATAGCCATTGGTATCAGTAATTGCAACGAAGTCGGTTTTGAGAATTGCAATATTTACAAAAGGCAATGCCTGGTTGGTGTTTAAATCATACACCTTGCCCTTTATACTGCTATTTTGAGCCGTGAGGCGGAGGGAAAAGAAGGTGATGAAAATTAATAACGTGTATAATTTGGCATTCATAATTCATGGGTTCCGCAGGAGAACAACAAAAACTGAAAAAAGTTCAGGACTTTGTTCATCGTAATTCGTATAAATTTATTTTACAGCTTCTCTGACTCTCAGTAATTTAATGAGCAGCTCTTCCAGTTTTTGAAGAGGTAACATATTTGCGCCATCGGACAGTGCATTTTTCGGATCAGGGTGTGTTTCAATGAAGATGCCATCAACACCAGCGGCAATTCCTGCTTTGGCGATAATCTCGATAAGTTCCGGCCGGCCTCCTGTGACGCCTGAACTTTGATTGGGTTGTTGTAAGGAGTGTGTAATATCCAATATAACGGGTACATTAAATGATTTCATAACCGGAATTCCCCGAAAATCCACAACAAGATCCTGGTAGCCCAACATGGTTCCTCTTTCCGTGAGCATCACATGGGGATTTCCTGCATTTCGAATTTTATCTGCGGCGAATTTCATGGATTCGGCGTTTAAAAACTGCCCCTTCTTTACGTTCACCGTTTTCCCAGTGGCGGCGGCAGCAAGTAATAATTCCGTTTGCCTGCATAGAAAAGCAGGAATTTGAAGTACATCCACGTACTCAGCTGCGAGTGCCGCTTCATAACTCTCGTGAATATCGGTGACTATAGGCAGAGCCATTTCTTCACGAACTTTTTTCAGAATTTTCAAGGCCTTTTCGTCTCCGATGCCTGTAAAAGAATCGGAACGTGTGCGGTTCGCCTTACGGTAACTTGCTTTGAAGATAAAAGGGATTTTAAGTTTTTCAGTGATCTCCTTTATCCTGTTAGCAATGCCAAGAGTCATTTCTTCACTTTCAACAACACAAGGGCCTGCCAGAAGAAAGAAGCTGCCGGTGTTGATGTGTTTTATGTAGGGGATATGGGAAAGCATAGATTATTGAATGAGGAATAAATAATTTTTAAGGTTATTTAGATACAAGGATTCTGAGAATTTAAAATATGCAGAAACCTGTGTGTGAATATTTCCGGAAGATTAAAAATACTTTTGCAAAGATACGAAAGCTCCCTGAGCTAATCCATTCTGCTTTATCATAGCACTCAGATAGTCGCTTCCGACATTGAATATCCATGATTTTCCGATTATTGCGCGGTAAGAGAGCCCTATATTCCAGAAAGTATATCCGCCATAACTCAGATTAAAAGCTACCTGGTGTTTTTTGGCTAAATTATATTTCATTTCAGCAAAGCCGCGAAGTGTTGCACCGCTGAATAGAATGTGTTCTGCTCCAATGAGGATTGATAATTTCTCAGGTTTCAGTTGAGCGGTATAGGATGCTCTCAAATGAAAAGGGAGCATGCTGGTGAATGCTTTTTTACTGCGTTCTGTTAGAAAAGCCTGCACGTAGGCACTGTCACTGGTAATTTCAGTGTGAATGGTATCACTGAAATCGAGGAGATCGGTGACGTCTATTCCTGTGAAGCGAAAGGTGCTGTCAATTGGAATCTCCGAACTTTCTTTTGTCCAGCTGATGAAACCTAAATTGTCTGCTGAAAAACTCCAGGTGTTTTGAGTTTTATCTTTGATGATAAGATATCCGGCACCGGAAAGTCCAAAACCATTAAAACTACCGAATGAACTCTGCGAGGAATCATTTTGCCGGATTTTTAAATGGAAGTCCACATCAAAGTAAGAGCCATCGGCTGCAGTGTATAAAGTTGTTCCCGGGGAATCGAAGTAACTGTATTTCTGCCCGATGTTGAGTGCAAGCGAGGCAGACCATGTTATACTTTTGTCTTTTGCGGAATAATTTTGTTCGATGCCATATTCGAACTGCTGGTAGATAAATGATTCGAAATGAAATGGACCGAGATCGGCTGTTTTACCCGCGTAGTTTTTATTTCCTCGAAAATAAATTTCAAACAAATCATCTTCAAATTTTCCATCCTGATGACCACGGTTGCTCAACCGTATGAAGGATGTTCCATTTCTCAGGCCGAAGAGCGTGTCGAGTTTTTGGGCAACAGTAATGCTTGTATTAAATTCCGAACCAATTGTATTACTACGAAACAGATTTTTACTTACCTCGTCCTTCATCTCATTATTTATAAATCCGCCCAGGTAATATTCCTTTGCAAATTGGTTGGTGATGGCATCTGAAGCAAAGAAATAATCAGCATCAATGGCGTACATGATTTTATAGTCGGATCCGGCTTGAAATAATTCAGTGCCGGGTCTGCCGGCATAGATGGAGTTCCAACTGGAAATAATCAAAAGGATGAACAGGAATAGTTTTCTCACAAATTAACGGATGTAATAAGTGCCATTGGCAATTAGCTGGAGATCCAGGCGGTACGTGTCGTACAGTTGAATGTGTTGTGGATAATCAGGCGTAAGCAGGCCTGCCCTAATACCCATGAATTTGCTGTTCAGGATATGATCCTTTCTTTGACTATCAATTGGAATCTCGATGCGAGTCATTTCTGGAGCTATTACTTTATAGTTGAAATCAAGGAGTGCGCTTCTGATAAGACCCGGAACAAGAAGTGAATCTGTTACCTGATGGTTCTCATCAAGTATGAATAATTGCAGATCGAAATTAAGAGGGAATCCATTGTTTGCTACAAGCGTGAGGCTGAGCGGACCAAAGGGGTCCAGGTTTGTAAGTCCGCCGAGGGATAAATCCTGTGTATCGGCGAGAGTCAGGTTTTCCGCGGCGAAACGTAATGGCATTTGGATTTTCAGATTTCCATCAATTAGAAAATCTGAGTACAAAAAGTCATTATAGAATGAGATGTTCCCCAGCGGATTCAAGGAAAGATCCACATCATAGCTGATTCGTTCCGGAAGGTTTTCTATAAATGCTTTTACGTTGCTATTTGAATTGTCGAGGCGATAAGAATGGTTCGATGAGATTACAGGAGATGGAGCCGGACCACTTTCCTGTGCTCTGTTAATATTCAAGGGCTGGTTTAACAGTGAAGGGGCTATCAGAGGAATAACTGTCCCGGTTCTGTCATTGATCGATTGTAATGAATTGAAATAGATTCGTGCATCGGCACCTATGGAGTTTACAACGTCCAGGTCCATGACAATGCTATCCAAATCTATTAGTCCGCCATAAATGATGTCGCTGAGTCCTGTACTAAAAAAGGATTTCTCGGAAATGGTCGTTTGTCCAAGATAGCCTTTTACATAAATTGGTTCCAGATCAATCAGACTTGAATTTAAATTGATGACAGTATCATTCATGTTAATTGTAAAGGCTACTCCGTTGGGATCCGAAATGGCATTCACATTATAAGTAAGTGTGTTGAATTGATTTCCATTCACACCACTGAGATCAATTTCATAGCCACTCAGGTCGAAGTCTCCGGTATAAATTCCGGGCCCGGTTGCGTCTTTTGCTTCAACTTCTTGTACAATGGAAAATGCCTGGCCGTTTTTTTTCGCTTTAGGTATTGTATAGGTATAAATGACTTTGGTCGGTAAGCTGTTTTGGAGTGAAATGTGAAGTATGCCGGAGCGCAGAAGAGATTTTGATAACAGCACGCTCGTTATTCCAAGTGAAATGACATTATCATTAGAGTAAAAAGGAGAATTAGGTTGAATAGGTGTGGAAAAGATTGGCCACACCACAATATTGGAGATACTCGTATCAGGGATATGATAAATGGAATCGGGTCTTAGGTCGTAGAAAGATTTTTCTATAAGCAAACTAACAGTGCCGTCAGATGCAATTTGTCTGATTGTATCAGCCACGAGTTCATTCACTGAAAGTGATGCATGGAGGAGGGGCCCGATGAGCTCAACGTCCCATTGTGCGTGGTCATTTTCTTTTTTGCATCCGTAGGATAGGATGTATCCGGAAAAAATTAAAATAATAGTGATGACTCTCATGTTCTTCCCTCAAGGGGTAAATATGCAAAATAATTGTTTGTCTAAACCGGATATTTGCGGTGACTTTCCAGCCAGCTTTTTGATAAAACAATCCATGTGGGTTGACCTAATACTTGTATTTGTCTTTCCACATCTTCCGCAGGTATTCTCTCAGGTCAGCTTCCCTTGAATTGAGTCCGGGATCAAAGAGAAGGGTGCCTTTTACTTCAGGCGGTAGAAATTCCTGACCGGCAAAGTTGCCATTATGCGAATGATCGTATTCGTACTTGTCTCCATAACCCAATTCTTTCATTAGCTTGGTAGGAGCGTTTCTCAGATGAAGGGGAACCGAAAGGTCGCCGGTCTTATCAACAAGGTCCAGCGCTTTTTCTATTGCCATGTAGCTGGCATTGCTTTTTACAGAACAGGCAAGGTAGACGGCTGTCTGAGATAATATGATTCTGCATTCCGGAAAACCGGTTTTTTGACAGGCTTCAAAACAGGTATTCGCGATAACCAAAGCTGTAGGATTTGAATTGCCAATATCTTCTGCAGCCAGGATAAGCATGCGGCGGGCTATGAAGAGTGGGTCTTCTCCACCTCGGATCATGCGTGCCAGCCAGTAAACAGCTGCGTTCGGATCGGAACCTCGCATGGATTTGATGAATGCGCTGATGATATCGTAATGTTGCTCTCCTCCCTTATCGTATAATGCTGTTTTCTCCTGTGCGATTTCCTGTACCAGCTGATTGCTGACAATTACATCTTGTCCGGGGCCAAAGGAGTTCACGACCAATTCAAACAAGTTGAGTAATTTACGTGCATCGCCACCGGATAATCGTAAAAGCGAGTCGGTTTCTGATAGGATGATTTTTTTCCTCTTCAGAATTTCATCACTTGCCATCGCCTGTGCGATGATTTTTAAAAGATCTTCCTTTGATAGTTCTTTTAAGACATAGACCTGACAGCGTGAAAGAAGGGGAGAGATGACCTCAAAAGATGGGTTTTCCGTAGTTGCCCCGATGAGTGTAACAATCCCACGTTCCACGGCACTTAACAAGGAGTCCTGCTGGCTTTTACTGAACCGATGTATTTCATCAATAAACAAAACAGGACTACCAGGTACTTCTTTCAATTCACCGGCATATTGTTTGGCCTTCTCAATGACTTCCCTCACGTCTTTTACACCTGAACTTACCGCACTAAGCACATAAAAAGGTCTTCGCAGTGATTTGGCAATAATACCTGCCAGTGTGGTTTTCCCCACACCGGGCGGCCCCCAAAAGATAAGTGAAGGAATGGAGTTTTGTTCTATGGATTTTCGGAGTATGGCTCCTTGGCCAACAAGGTGTTCCTGGCCTGTATAATGGTCTAAATCAGTAGGTCGCAATCTTTCTGCCAGAGGTGTCATTGCGACAAAGATACATTTTTGGTGATATGCTTTTTTTTCGATTTTAATGAACCTGGCGTGAATTCTTTAGACATGTTGACGAAATTAGTGAATGATCTAAACTTTATGCGGGTTTCTATGTCAAAGCTAGTCTGCTCTTGCGTATTTTGCAGTCCCTTAGCCTGAAATTTTTAAAGATGAATCAATATTATTTCAATAATAAATGAGCATGAATAAATTCAATATACTTTTTGTCTTCAGCATTTTGTTTTCCCATCTGCTCTTTGGACAGGACCCCGGAGCAGGCAGGATGCGAAATACTCCTGATTCATTAAGGAAGAGTATGCCTAAGATTGGAAAGGTTTTCGGTTCAATAGTGGATGCTACAAGTGGGGCAGAAGTAATGTATGCTTCCGTGGCCGTTATTTCAATGAGGGACTCTTCCATTGTAGGAGGAGCTCTATCTGATACCAAAGGAAAGTTTCTGATCCAGGAACTTCCCATGGGACGCTTGCGTCTGGAAATCACTTTTATTGGTTACGCGACTCAGTCTTTGGAACCATTTATTTTGAATCCAATGAATCCTGAATACAATGCAGGAGTCCTTCGGTTAAAACCTTCTGCTTCCAAACTAAAAGAAGTAGAGATAAGTGCGGAAAAACCGGAACTCATTAATTCCCTGGATCGGAAAGTGTACAACATGGACAAAAACATTGTCAATACCGGAGGCACGGTTACAGATGCCATGCAAAATATTCCTTCTGTATCAGTGGATATTGATGGCAATGTGAAATTGCGGGGAAGCGATAATGTGACCATACTTATCGATGGTAAACCTTCGGGCATGCTTGGAAGTGACCGTCGTGCGGTAATAAATCAAATTCCTGCGAATGCTGTTGACCAGATTGAAGTCATCACTAACCCTTCAGCGAAGTATGATGCCAGCGGAATGGCAGGAATCATTAACATCGTAACCAAGAAAGAAAAAATGCAAGGAATGAATGGAAACTTTACAGCCGGTATTGGGACCAACAACAAATATAATTTTACGATGGGCCTCAATAATCGGAGTTCTAAAGTCAATCTTTATGCGAATTATAACTTCCGTCATGATGACCGGACATCCACAGGAGAAACGAATCAACTGAATTATTTCCCGGGTCGTGATCCATATAGTTATAACTACGAATCTCAGGGACACCGCAAGTCTGATTTTCACGCAGGAAAATTGGGAGCTGACTTTTACATTAATAAATTGAATACTCTGGGTGTGAATGGTGCGCTAAATACGCGGAAGGGAACTGACCCTGACCAGAGCCAATATGTGTTTACAGATATGAATGAATTGGTTTATGATCAATATCAAAGCAGCTCATTGAATGAAGAAAAAAATTACGGATCCGATGTCAATCTTGACTACAGGCGGACCTGGCAGAATTCAAAACGGGAATTAACAGCAAATGGAGGATACTCCACGAATAACCAGACAGAAGACGGCGAAGTTCAGAACTCTACATACGGGATAGGATATTCTCCTTATCAACTCAGCGACAATACCAACAAATATACTTCATTACTCCTGCAAGCCGACTTGCAGCAACCCGTTGCAAAGCAGGGAAAAATGGAAGCCGGATTGAAAAGCACCCTGAGAACCATTGATAATGATCAGTTAATTTATTCTTATGATGGCGCAGCCGCTGAATATTATTTGAATAATTTAAAAAGCGATCACTTTGTTTTTGATGAGCAGGTTTTGGCAGGCTATGTTATGTATACCGGGAAATTGAAAAAGTTTGATTACAATGCAGGACTTCGTACAGAACAAACTTTGTCAAAAGGTGAATCGTTATCAAGCAATGAAACTTTTAATAATGACTACTTGTCTTTTTTTCCAAGTGCATTTTTAAGATATACGGTTGGGAAAACGCATGAGCTCCAGGTGAGTTATAGTCGTCGGGTGAACAGGCCCAACACACATGCCTTGAATCCATACACGGATTATTCGGATTCTTTATTTTTACGAACAGGAAATCCGGAACTGAAGCCCGAGTTTGTGCAATCATACGAACTTGCTTATTCCAGTCCGTTCGGTCCGATTGACCTTACCGCTACTCTTTACTACAGGTACACAGATGATTTAATTTCACGATTCAGAACCCTGGATACAGCCACATCAGTTTCCACCCTGACATTTGTCAATTATAATTCATCGAAAAATATCGGAACTGAATTTGTGATACGGTATGAATTGAAGAATATAGGAAGTGTCATGGGAACACTGAACGCTTATCAAAACACAATCAACGCCGATAATATCGAAGCTGATCTTCAGAGTGACTCCAGGCAATGGACTGCCCGCCTCAATTTTAATTTAAAAGCAGGAAAAACTACAGCGCTGCAAGTCACCGGGAATTACTCTTCAGCCCGCATTTCTCCGACAAGTGAATTCAAGGGGATGAGTGGCATAGATGCCGGTATTAAACAGGATTTGTGGAAAGGGAAAGGGTCCTTAAGTCTGAATGTTACGGATGTGTTTAATACACGGGCATACAGAATAAAAAATTATGGCGATTACTATGAATCGTATTCAGAGCGTAAGCGTGAATCGCGCATTGCGACTTTGACCCTCAGTTACCGTATTGGAAAACAAGACTCAAATCTTTTTCAAAAGAAAAAAAATCAACGGAGCCAGCAACCCCAGGGAGAAGGCATGGATATGATTGATTATTGATGCAAGCCCGGATATTATTTCCTGAGTATTGCCGGGTTGTTAAGCACCTACCAGGCTCCATCTTTCGTGGGCTTGCCTTTCCAAAAGTTCTCTGTCATCCGGATGCGCAATACTGATCAGTGCCTTGGCTCTTTGCCGCAGGTTTTTTCCAAAAAGATTCACTACACCATACTCAGTAACTACATAGTGTACGTGTGCACGGGTGGTCACAACACCCGCACCCTGTTTTAAAAAGTTTACAATTCGCGAAGTTCCTTTTTTGGTTCTTGAAGGAACGCCGATGATAGCTTTTCCTCCGCTGGAAAGTGCTGCTCCGCGCATAAAATCCATTTGTCCACCAACACCGGAATATTGATAAGGGCCAATTGAATCAGAGCAAACTTGCCCGGTCAGATCGATTTCAATACAGCTGTTGATTGCATGCATTTTTGGATTTTTGCGGATGATGGATACATCATTCACATAATCTATATCAAGAAAGGCAAAGGAGGGGTTGTCATGAACAAAGTCGTATAATTTTCTTGAACCGATGCAAAATCCTGTGACACATTTGCCCGGATGTTTTTTCTTGTATTTATTGGTGATGACACCATTTTCAATAAGAGGTATAACGCCATCGGAAAACATTTCAGTGTGAACACCAATATCTTTGTGATTACCCATGAAACTCAACACTGCATCAGGAATATTTCCGATTCCCATCTGCATGGTAGCCCTGTCCGGAATTAATTCTGCGATGTATTTACCTATGACTTTGTCGGCTTCAGTCAGGTTTTTTCCATAAGCCACTTCATGCAAGGGCTCATCCACTTCTACCATGGCATCCATTGCACTGAAATGAATCATGCCGTCGCCATGAGTTCTTGGCATACGTGAATTTACCTGTGCAATCACATGTTTTGCGTTATTGACGGCTGCCCGGGCGATATCCACAGAAACTCCAAGTGAACAAAAACCATGTCTGTCCGGTGGCGATACCTGGATAATAGCCACATCGATGGGTAAAATATTACTTCGGAAAAGTTCAGGAATTTCACTCAGAAATACCGGAATATAATCCGCATGACCTTCATGAACGGCATCCCGGATGGGCTGGGAAACAAACATCGAATTTACAAAGAAGGAATCGGACAATTCTTTTTTTGCCAATGGAAAATCATCTAAAACACTGATACAAACCAATTCTACATTGCGTAAAGTGTCTGCACGTTCTGCCAGCTTCTTAACCAGAAAGGTAGGCGTAGCCGCGCTCCCATGGATAAATACCCGGTCATTACTTTGAATGACTTTCAAAGCCAACTCTGCAGAAGTATATTTATAATTATCGCTTCCCATTGAAATTGATGTTAAGGTTTCTTTTTAATTATTTCGTATGATGCTTAACGCTCCACAAAGGACTTGAAATTTTTCAAATAATTTTCATCTATGGATTTCAGGTACCCACTAAACATACTAAAAAGTGATTTGTAAAAAAGGTTGGAGCCTTTACAGGTATAGGTTGCTTTCATCACTGTTGAGGTTCCGGATTCAGAAAATTCAATGTAATCAGTCTTTGTCATGATGCCCGCGTCTAATTTCAAACCAAGAGTTTTATTCTCTTCATAGGCCACCACTTCTTCGAGAATTTCTACTTTTCTGCCTTCATTTTCTATGATCATTTTCATTCGCGTTCCCACCATACCTGGTTTAATGTCAATGATTTCCAGTGATTTCATTCCAGGGATCCATTGTTTCAAAGTTCCGGGATCGTTGTATTTCCTGTAAGTTTCTGCAACCGGTTTGTTGATGAGGATGTCTGTGCTGTAAGTCACCTCCGGATCGAAGAGCCCAAAAGAAAAGAAAACAAGGATGAACAGAGCGATTAGGATCCCTGTGATCTTGAAAAATTTTTTCATAAATGATTGATTAGCCGACAGCATGTCAGCTTTGTGTGCAATGCTCAAATATATGGAAAGGAGACGGAAACGTCAGTAAAAAAGCATTCTTTGCATTTTGTTTAAAGTGCTGAAAACCAGTCAAATTTTTAATAGCCGCCAGTTATATCCTGCTGTTCTATTTGTTTAGAATGATTCTAAATATACATTTGTGTCCTGATTAACTCAATAAAACATGAAACAGCCGGCATTAATTATTGTAGCACTTTTAATTTCTCTGTTTACCGATGCCCAAATGCTGAATCGCGAAGATTCATTGAATGCAGGTCTGGATCCGTCCGGACAGAGTGTTATTTTATCCGGTTATGGAGAGGCAAAATATTCCTATAACCTGAATGAAGAAACGGCCCGGATTAATCTTACCCGGGCGGTACTTTTTGTCGGATACCGTTTCAATGATAAAATTACTTTTTTCTCTGAGCTCGAAGTTGAAGATGCAAAGGTAGATGGAGGTGGAGGAGAATTAGCGATCGAACAATGTGTTTTAAAATTCGACCTGAACAAAAACAATTACTTGTTGGCAGGATTGTTTATTCCCAGGATTGGAATGATTAACGAAAATCACTTACCTGTTTCTTATAATGGCAATGACCGCCCAATGGTTGAACGCTGGATTATACCTTCTACCTGGAGAGAACTTGGGATCGGATATTACGGCAACAGCAATAAAATTCCCGGACTCAACTGGAGCTTAGCACTAATGAACGGATTGAATGCAGAAGGCATTAGCGGGAGCACAGGAATACGAGAAGCACGTTTTGAGGGAAGAGATGCGACAGCATCAAATCTTGCACTGACAGGTTCCGTTTTATACTTTGTTTCAGGGCTTCGCTTCCAGGTGTCCGGCTATTATGGAGGGAGTGTTGGCTTAAGCCCTTCAGTAGCGGACACTCTTGGATTGGCTCACGGGCCTTTCGGAACTCCCGTTGCGCTGGGAGAAATGAATGTTCAATTCAGCAAGAAAGGATTTACCTTCAAAGCCCTGGGTGCTTATATTAGCATACCGGATGCAGGCCAATTGAACGATGTCTATCATGCCAATGCTGCCAGATCATTATATGGATACATGGCGGAAGTAGGTTATAATCTCCTCGAGACAACAAAGTGGAAAGAAAAAGAATTGACTGTATTTGCGCGTTACGAGGTTTTGGATTTGATGTCGACAATTCCTGATAATGCCTTGAAAGATGATCTCTACAATCAGCAGTATATAAGTGCCGGTTTAACTTACCTGCCCATACGTAACGTGGCAGTTAAATTTGACTGGAAGCATCTAAGTACCGGGGAACCGAATTACACATTGCATCCGGATGCAAGCGATTATACTCGAACAAATGATTTCTTTCAGTTGGGAATCGCTTATAGCTTCTAAATGGAGAGTCGCCGGAAATTTATCAGAAGTTCATGTTCTGCCTGCATGGGGATTGTCGCTTTCTCAACTCTGGGTTCATTGCTCAGCGGCTGTGCCTCTTTACCGGTTTTTGAGACCAGCGTAGATAATAAAATCATCACAGTCCCGCGCTCGGGATTTTCCCTAAACGTCAGAATGCAAATCATTCGGTCGGAAAAACTGGACTACGATATTTTGCTGGTACTGAACGAAGCGAACACTCCTCTTGCACTAAAGATGCGTTGTAGTCATTTTGACAATATTCTTACAGCAAATAACAAGGGTTTGGCCTGCAATTTACATGGCAGCACTTTTAATCTCGAAGGAAACGTAACGAAGGGTCCCGCTTCTCGTCCTTTAATACGTTTTAAAACAACTGAAGAAAACGACAGCATACTTATCCATATCGGGTAGAATACTGTCAGCTTTGAATGATACGCTCTTTAAAAGCGTTCTTCAATGTACATGCCGTGTGCTTAATAGAAAGTAGAGGAGGAGGGCAAAAAAAACAAGCAGACCCCAGTATTTTACGCTGTGTTTCCGATAATGCTGAATAATCTTTTTCATGAATGAGATATTTACATCGGTTTTACCGGGCATCTGCCTTCAAGAAAATGTATCTCTTTACTAGATCTCTTTTTTCTTTTTCATTTTGTAATATACGAGCCACACAATCAGGGCAGAAAATCCAACCGTCACAATGCCCACTACAATAGTATTCATTGGACTCTTTGAAGCTTCTTCCTGAAGCGGGCTTGCTTCTTTAATTACTTCCTGTGCAGCAACTGTTATTGCAGTCATCAGAAAAATCAGGAACATGCAGATCGTTTTCATTGTTTTTTATTTTGAATAATGAGCATCTACAGCCGATAAGTTTTTACAATATTAAAGAAGAAGGCGGGTTATTTCACCGCCTTCAGGTTGATGAGGAAATCGGAAATTCCTTTCTCAACGTTGCTCCTGATCAGGATTATACCTGTACCGGGAATAGATCAAAATTAGATGTAATGCACCCTTAAGCCAATGACATGTATTCCATGAAGCGAAAACATTTATCATTCGTATCATTTCTTTGCCGGGTTCACTTAAAAAAAGGGGGAGTGATTTTTATCACTGAATTCACCATCCGGTATCATAAATTAAAAGTAAATGGATAATTACATTTGTTTCATGAACAAATTCTAAATAGAAAACAATGGGAAAATATTCAAGTACTCATCCTGTTTATTTTACAATTAACGAATTTGTAAAAGACGAATTCCGGGAAGGATTCTTAATGGATATAAAAGATCCGGTAACAGAAGAAGGGAAAATCTGTTTTTATGTCGATGTGAGCCTGGATAATACGCTACATCATTTGAAATTTAATGAACACGGTGCTCTGCTGAGCCGGGAATCAGAACCAGCCTTTCTGGCCGACCCCCATGATGATTTTTTAAGTGAGGAGGATTATTATACAGGAAATGGTTGATTTATCTTATTGGATTAGTCATTTAGCTCCAGAATGCTCAACAACAGAGGTCTCAATTATTTAACTTTAAAAAATAGGATTAGTCATTTAGTTCCAGAATGCTCAACAACAGAGGTCTCAATTATTAATGATCCATTTCATACTTTTTTCCTTGATGAAAAAAGTATGCAAAAAAATCAAGACCAATTGATCCTGCCGGCCGCACTGGTGGACGCTTCCCGCGCAATTGGTCGGGCCCACGCGCCGCTATGAACAAGCTTAGCCGCAGTGAATTAAATTAAACATAATGAAAAGTACGATTGAATAAACGTACCTGTTGGAATCAGCTGACCCTCTCTCGCATATTTACGAACTAAATGGATAATCCTATTAAAAAACTAGCATGTATATCCAAGTGCACCGATTAAAATCCGCCCCCCAACGTTTACGGATTTACGAACAAAATGGATAATCTTATTATTTTAATTATACATCTGACACGATTGAGGGGAGAGTATTTGAACCCTTTGACTGTTGTAAGTTTATGCGTTTTCGCAGGTTTGCTCTATACATTTCATCCCGAATCGATTTCTGATATCAGGAGCAGTATGGTTTTCTATTTATTCACAAACTGAAAACAGCCATGTGTATAAAATACGCAAGGAGTAGGCAAAAGAATGATTGAAATCATATTCTTTCATTCGCTTTGGGAGTATTTTAGCAAGAAAGTTACTGATTGCAATGTTCTATAGTGATTTATATTCTGAGATTGGTAAAATGCTCTATGCCGTAGCCGACATAGATGGGATGATCACACAGGCAGAAAAAGCTGCCTTGCAGGACATTGTGAAACGGGAATTAGTACCCGTTGAAAAACACGTGGATGAATTCGGTACGGATGCTGCTTATTATACCGAATTTGAATTTGATTACCTGGATCAGGAAAAAATGATGGATGCGGAAACAGCTTTCAATTCATTCATCGATTTTGTCGAAGAACATCGTACAGCCCTTGACAGAAATACCATTAAGATTTGTCTTCACATAGCAGAAGAAATTGCAAATGCATATCATGCGACCAATCAGGTGGAAAATGTTTTACTTGAAAAACTTAAAATGAAATTGAATGAAATTTAATTTTTCGACTGCGTCTATACCATAGTTTTTGGATTGAGTTTTTTTTAAGAAAGTCCGGCAAGGAGAGAGGCCAGGGCTTTCTTTTTTTATATACATCTTCACAAGGGGAGTCAATGTGAATTTCGTTTGGATTTATTGTAATTTCTGAGACAATAAGTTCATTCCGGATGACATTCGAAAGATCAAGGATTTGAATAAAAAAGCATCCCCGCATTTTATCCTGTAAATTGATAGATAAACATACGGGGATGTGATTAAGCAGAAAATTAATACGCAAGTACAGCGGTATCAACCTCCAGTTTGTTGATGACTGCGGAAATTCCCGGTGCATTCCATACAGCCGATTCGGCTTCGTTTTTTTCGGCCCAGGAACGGACCTTGCCTGATAGAATTGCTTTGTTACCGCGAATTTCCACTTCAATTTTCTCAGCATCCAGGGTTGCATTCCGGTGGAATGCGCTGGAAATTTTCTGTTTAATATCATTCACTGTGATTACCGGTTTAATGGTAATCAGATTGCTGACACCTCTTACGCCTGTGAGGTTTTCAATTGTACTTCTGATGGCATCCCGTTGAAACTCCCAATCGACTTCACCATCAATTGTCACCCAGGCATTTTCCACTTTTACTTTTACTTTTTCTTCCTGGATGGCGCTGTGCCATTTTAAAGAATCGGTAATCATACGTGCTATTTCAGTATCATTCTTTACATTCGAAGAAAACAATTTTACTTCGATATCTTCTGCTACCACTTTTACTCCCTTTACACGCCGGGTTGCCTTTTCGGCAATTTGCTTCTTCGTATAAGTATCAACCATTCCTGAAAGTGTAACTACGCCATCTTTGACTGCTACTCCGATTTCAGAAGCATTTAAAAATGGTTCCCACTTTAATTCATCGAGTACGTCTTTTTTAATTTCGGAATCAGTTTTCATTTTTATCGAATTTTAAATGATTTATTGAAAATAAAATACTGAACAAAGTTTAACAGTTTGAACCATTTCTACAATGATAAAGGTTGATCTCCGCAGTGATCTCAATTACCGCGGCGAGTGATTTTTTGATAAATATGCTCGTGTGGAAATGCTCTTCCAGGAAAAAGATTTTGGAAAGGATTGGATATTACTTTCCGATACAAAATTTGGAAAAAATATTCACCAGCAAGTCATCACTTGAGATCTGCCCGGTGATTTCTCCGAGATAATGCAAGGCATGGCGAAGGTCCCCGGCTATAAAATCGTTGCTCACGTTTTTCGAAAGTCCTTCGTAAACATTGTTCAAAGCAATCGAGGTTTTTCTCAGGGCATCGGCATGCCTCACATTTGTTACTACCGTATCCTTCGCTTCCAGGATTCCTCTTTGAACCTGGGAAGTCAGCATTTCTGTAATTGAAAATAAATTAATTCGCTGCTTCGCCGAAATGAAGAGAATAGAAGCTGTATTCTTAAATTCATTTTGAAGCGAAGCAAGGTCCTTGCCGTCAATCTTATTTCCTACCGGAATCACCTGGAATCCCGGAGATAATTTTTCCCTGAGTTCTTTTAACTGAGCTTCCAGTTCTGTGGCGGTCATTTCATTCACGTCAAAAAGAAATATCACTAAAGGACTTTGGCGTATTTTTTCAAAAGTTTTTTCCACGCCAATTTTTTCAATCGCATCTGTCGTTTCGCGTATCCCGGCAGTATCGATGAAACGGAATTTTATTCCTCCCAGAACAATTTCCTCCTCGATCGTATCGCGTGTGGTACCTGGAATTTCGCTCACAATGGCGCGGTCTTCATTCAACAAAGCATTCAGCAAAGTAGATTTACCAACATTGGGTTGGCCGGCGATCACCACCGGGATTCCATTCTTCAACACATTGCCCACTTCAAACGAATCCACAAGTTTTTGGATGACGCTCCGCAATTTCTGAACTGTCTTCATTAGTTCTTCCCGGCTGGCAAATTCCACATCTTCTTCCGCGAAATCAAGTTCCAATTCAATCAGAGAGGCGAAGTGAATTAATTTTTCCCGGAGTTGTGCAATGTCACTGGAGAATCCTCCGCGCAATTGGTTCATGGCAAGACGATGGGAGGAGGCTGAATCAGCTGCAATCAGGTCGGCCACAGCTTCTGCCTGGCTGAGATCCATTTTTCCATTCAGAAAAGCACGCAAAGTGAATTCCCCGGCCTGAGCAAGGCGGGCCCCTTTCATTAAGAAATATTCCAGAATTTTTTGCTGGATATACACCGAACCATGACAGGAAATTTCAATCACATCCTCACCTGTAAATGAATGTGGATTTCTGAATAAAGATATCAGTACCTCATCGATGATGGTGTCACCATCCTGTAGTATGCCGTAGTGAAGCGTGTGGCTT
Organism: uncultured Bacteroidota bacterium; assembly: GCA_963775555.1. Classification (GTDB taxonomy): domain Bacteria; phylum Bacteroidota; class Bacteroidia; order AKYH767-A; family 2013-40CM-41-45; genus QQVM01. The sequence continues at coordinate 1,196,552 of CAVZJJ010000004.1, forward strand.
TCACTCTCCTTTAAACTTTTTTTATGTTTTCCCCTCGCTGAAAAAGCGGATGCTGCCAGTGAAATCGCATCTTTACCTGAGAGTCGGATAAGGGCAATTGCCCCGGCCCCGGCTGGTGTGGAGATGGCAAGTATGGTGTCTTTTCTTTGAATGTCCAGCATTTGTAGCAGTATTGTTCAAATTTAAGGTTTTATCCCATCTTATGCATGAGAAGGTGAAGTATAGCTTCTCCCGATTTTCCCGGGAAGCCGAACTAATTGCATTAGATGGGTTTATACCGAATAGAAAATCACCTTTTGGGTCAGCGAAGCGAAAGCCATAAGAATTGATTTTCTTAGTCGCTATGAAATAGATTTTTTTCTATTGCATTTTTGGGTTTATGGCTATTCAAGGAAAAAAACTAACTTCGCGCTGCCTGATATTCAGCATGTGTAAATAGCTAAATGGGTACCTCTTAGTTGTTTAGCCATTGAAAGATCTTTTAATTATCCATCTCTAGATAAAATTCACCATGAGCGTCTTAGTCAACAAAAACAGTAAAATTATTGTACAGGGATTTACCGGCAGTGAAGGAACCTTTCACGCTGAGCAAATGATCGAATATGGAACGAATGTAGTAGGTGGTGTAACCCCCGGCAAAGGAGGTACACTGCATTTGGACAAACCCGTTTTTAATACCGTGAGTGATGCCGTAGCTAAAACAGGTGCAGATGTTTCCATCGTTTTTGTACCACCGGCTTTTGCTGCTGATGCGATCATGGAAGCTGCTGAGGCAGGGATTAAATTAATTGTAGCGATCACCGAAGGTATTCCTACAAAGGACATGATCATGGTGAAAGAATACCTCACTGATAAAAAAGCAAGATTGATAGGACCGAATTGTCCGGGTGTGATTACAGCAGGCGAATGTAAAGTCGGTATCATGCCGGGTTTTGTTTTCAAGCCGGGTAAAATTGGAATCGTTTCAAAATCAGGTACACTTACCTATGAAGCGGCCGACCAGGTGGTGAAAGCAGGACTTGGAATTTCCACGGCGATTGGCATCGGTGGAGACCCGATCATTGGGACGACCACTAAGGAAGCTGTGGAATTATTCATGAACGATCCGGATACCGAAGGAATCATTATGATTGGTGAGATTGGTGGAAGTTTGGAAGCGGAAGCGGCTCGCTGGATAAAACAGAATAGCCGCAAGCCGGTTGTCGGATTCATTGCAGGGCAGACTGCCCCGGCAGGACGACGAATGGGACATGCCGGTGCCATCGTAGGTGGCGCGGAAGATACTGCTGCCGCTAAAATGAAAATCATGCGTGAATGCGGTATCCACGTGTGTGAATCTCCTGCAGTTATTGGAAAGACCATGGCGGAAGTTTTAGGGAAAGTTATTGCATAGTTTATGCTGAGTAATTGAAAAAAACACGCTTGTGAATACACTACTCAAAGGAAAAACAGCTCTCGTTACCGGTGCTTCTAAAGGAATCGGAAAGGGTATCGCTCTTCAATTGGCAAAACATGGGGCCAATGTTGCCTTTACGTATTTGTCCTCTGTAGAAAAAGGCAAAGTACTCGAAACAGAATTATCCGCAATGGGTATCAAAGCTAAAGGATATCGTTCGGATGCTTCAGATTTCGCCGCTGCCGACCAACTCATCACCGATGTGCTGGCGGATTTTGGCGGACTGGATATTGTTGTAAATAATGCAGGGATCACCCGGGATGGATTGCTGATGCGAATGACAGAGGAGCAGTTCAATGAAGTGATTCGAACGAACCTGAATTCTGTTTTTAATATTACCAAGGCCTGCCAGAAACCGATGCTGAAACAAAGAAGCGGAAGCATCATCAACATAACCAGCGTGGTTGGAGTCAAGGGAAATGCCGGACAGTCGAACTATGCTGCTTCCAAGGCAGGGATCATTGGTTTTACAAAATCCATCGCCCTCGAACTGGGTTCAAGAAACATTCGTTGCAATGCCATTGCTCCTGGATTAATTGAAACGGAGATGACAGAAGCATTACCGGAGGAGACTTTGAAGCAGTGGCGTGAAGCCATTCCCATGAAGCGGGGAGGAACGCCTGATGACATTGCAAATTCCGTTGTATTTCTTGCTTCAGACATGTCGACTTATATCACAGGACAAGTTTTACATGTGAATGGCGGCATGCTCACTTAAGAAGATCCGGTACTTCATTCTGATTCCTGAATTGCTTTATCTTTCTGAAGAATTCCTTTATATTTCTGTTTTTTCAGGAAAAAGTATACTTTTGCATCCCGCATCCTCAGTACCCTTACCGGAATTTAATTTCCGGTATAATCACCTTGCCCAGGTGGCGAAATTGGTAGACGCACCACTTTGAGGGGGTGGCGGGCAACCATGCGAGTTCGAGTCTCGCCCTGGGCACACCGTTTACCGGGGTTGATTTGTTTAAGCAGATCGACCCGGCTTGTAGAGCCAAATTTATCCTGCCCGGATGGCGAAATTGGTAAACGTTGCGGTCTCAGAAGCCGTTGGAGTTATATCCTTGTGAGTTCGAGTCTCACTTCGGGCACGAAACGAAACCCCGCTCAAAAGGCGGGGTTTTTATTTATTCTTCGATTGTGGATATTTACAATCTGTCTTCTATGCGAATATTAATCCTCAACAGGCAGGATAAAAAAATCAATGATGCAATCAGTTTCTTCTGTCAAGGTCGTTTTGTAAATCATCTTCTCAAGGAAAATTATTCCTGGAACTCTTCATATAGTGATGGAAAAATAAAAGCGTTTGAAGAAGATGATTCTGTGCAGGGTCCTTATATCTTGCCCGGTTTTGTAGATGCACATATTCATATCGAATCTTCGATGCTGGTTCCTTATGAATTTGCACGTATCGCTCTGGGTCATGGTACTGTTGCAACGGTGAGTGATCCTCATGAGATTGCGAATGTAATGGGATAGAAGGAGTAGAGTATATGCTTGAAAATGCAAAAGGTGCAGAACTGAAATTTTGTTTTGGAGCTCCTTCCTGCGTACCTGCAACAAATTTTGAATCCGCCGGTGATGTACTCGATTCACATGACGTGGATCTTTTATTGCAACGTCCGGATATTTATTACCTCAGTGAGATGATGAATTATCCCGGAGTTTTATTTAAGGATGCAGAGGTGATGCGAAAAATTGACTCTGGCAAAGAAATATAATCTTCCGGTTGACGGCCATGCTCCGGGTTTGACGCGGTGAGGATGCACGAAATTATATTGCGGCAGGTATCAGCACCGACCATGAATGTTTTACATCTGGACTGAAGCCTTGGAAAAACTGAGTCATGGAATGAAAATTCTTATCCGTGAAGGTTCTGCAGCAAGAAATTTTGAAGCATTACATTCTTTGCTTTCATTCTCATCCTGATTATTGCATGCTTTGTTGTGATGATAAACATCCTGATGAGTTGCTCACCGGACATATCGATCACCATGTTCAACGTGCTGTGGCTTTAGGACATAATGTTTTTGATGTTTTGCAAAGCGGCTTGTATCAATCCTGTTCTGCATTATAAAGTTGCCCGTTGGACTTACTCCGTATGGTGATCCTGCTGATTTTATTTTGGTGAATGATTTGAAAGAATTCAAAGTGCTTTCAACATTTCATTGATGGAAAACGTGTTTATCATGAGGATCAATGTTTTCTTCCGAAACGGAGCCATAAAAAAATCAATAAGTTCAACACCAGCTAAAAAAGTCCGAAGGATTTTGAAGGTAGAGGCAAAGCAAAAAAAATCAGGGTCATCGAAGCGCTGGATGGACAACTGATCACCTCCGAGTTGCATACAGATGCAAAAATCCTAAATGGGAAAGGCTATTGCAGATCCTTCCAGCGATATATTGAAGATCGTTGTGGTGAACAGGTATTCTAATGAAATTCCTGCAGTGGCTTTCATAAAAAACTTTGGTTTAAAGTCCGGAGCAATTGCTTCGAGTGTTGCGCATGATTCTCACAATATCATTGTGTTGGTGCGGACGATGACTCTATTTGTACTGCCGTGAACCTTCTTATTGAATCGGAAGGTGGTTTAGCCGTGGTGAATCGGCAGCGATCATGAAGTGCTTGCCTATTACCCGTAGCCGGACTAATGAGTGATAAAGATTGTAAGGAAGTGGGAGAATTATATTCAAGATTAGGTCAATCAAGCCAAGATGCTGGGATCGACTTTGAGAGCTCCTTTTATGACTTTGTCTTTTATGGCTTTGTTGGTAATTCCTCAATTAAAACTGAGTGATAAAGGGCTTTTTGATGGATCTTCTTTTTCTTTTTCGAATCTTTTCATTGAGGATTAAAAACAAACTTGTATTCGAAACAGAATTCTTGTCTTGAAACAATGTCCCTGCATTTTTTGGATTAATGGTTGACGAATGCCTTCCAGTCTTTTATTTCCCAATATCTGTAGGAATTATTGTCCATCGGTGGGGCTAAAAATCTGGATATAAAGTTTTATTAATATGTAAGATTTAAGCTATTTACGGCTTAACATTATCCTTTGCCATGCATATAAAAGCTATATAAATCAGGAACAAAGAACCTGATAGCAAAAGAAAAAAGGAACATCAACTGATTCGATCAACGGTTATACATATATAAGGAATAATTTAAAAGAGGTATTTCGACGAAATTTCAAAAGAGTGGTTAAGAGTGGTTTTTGGTTAGACGAGAGACCCCGTCAGTTTTAGAACTGGCGGGGTTCTCTTTTTAGGCCATTTTCGCCGTTTACCAGGATATGAGGTTCATTTCCCCACAGTTTTGGTCATTCTACCAAAGAAAATGGAAGTCCGGCCCTCAATAGGGTATTTTTGAATTGTTCATTAAAACTTAAAAATCTAAATCATGAGTAGGAGAGAAATACAGCAAATTATTCACCATCCGGGACTGTTTACCTTTAAAGACGGGAATTCAAATCAGGGAATGATCATTGTCCGGTATAATATAACTGATGCCAGAGTTGAGTATTATTTTATTCCTGAGGAAAACCTGATTGCATATCGTTCGGCAAAGTCTCATCAGGATCTTAATGCGCACCGGATTCTCGGAACACGTATTGATATTGAAGACATCCACAGTGCTGAATTGATGAATTAAAAAGTTAGAGCATGAAGCGTGTTAACCTGTTTAATAAATTGTTCATTCTATTCTGCCTGGCTTTGGTGATATTTCATCATCTTGACGGTTCCGCATGAATCTTAAAGACATTCAATATTGCTATCGCCCTGGTAGGCGGACGTGAAACACAATTGCATTTCCAGAAAATAAAAACCCCGGTATCAAAAGAAACCGGGGTTTTTAATAAGGTAAAATTTAATCTGCTTTTAACCCTTCTTATGCATTAGAGGGCGATGATTAGTTTGTCCCGGTTTTCTCGGGAAGCCGAACTAACTGCACTAGATGGGTTTAGTTGTTTAGCATGACCGGCATCACAAGCATCAAGACATCTTCGGCAGGATTGGTTCTTTCATAAGGGATTAATATGCCTGCACGATTTGGCGCTGACATTTCCAGAACAATTTTATCTACATCAAGATTACTCAACATGTCACTCAAGAATCGTGCGTTGAAACCAATCTCCATGTCTTCCCCGTCATAATCACAGGTGCGACGTTCACTGGCTTCATTGGAAAAGTCAGGATCCTCACTGTTAATTTGTAATTCACTTCCGGCAATGCGTAAGCGAACCTGGTGTGTTGTTTTATTTGCGAAGAGAGAAACCCTGCGTACTGATTCAAGGAGTTCCTTTCGTCCTATAGTGAGTTTGTTTGGATTTTCAGCCGGTATAACGGCTTCATAATTTGGATACCGTCCATCAATCAGACGACAAATCAGTGAACTGCTGGCGAATTCAAAAAAGGCATTGTTCTCTGTATAATTAACTTTCACAGATTCTTCGCCGCTCATCAGGATATTCTTCAAAAGATTCAATGGCTTCTTGGGAACAATGAAGGCTCCTTCATGTTTCGACTTAAGGTCTGTTCTTTTATAACGAACCAGCTTGTGTGCATCTGTGGCTACAAAGGTGATATCGTCTTTTGATAATTGAAAAAATACACCGGTCATCACCGGCCTTAGTTCATCAGTTCCTGTAGCAAATAATGTTTTGTTGATAGCATTCAACATCACACTGGCAGGGATATCCAGGGACTTACTTCCATCCATCGAGGGCGTTTTCGGAAATTCCTCACCATCAAAACCGGAAAGTTTATACTTGCCGTCGTCGGATACAATTTCAATGCCTTTTGTTTTGTCATCAATCAGAAATGTTAATGGCATCTCTGAAAATGTTTTCATGGTATCCAGAAGCAATCTTGCCGGTATGGCAATTTTTCCATTTTGTTTTGCTTCTGTAATTTCACTTCAGTGGTCATCGTTGATTCCAGATCAGAAGCGGATATAGGTCAATGTATCTTTCTGAACGGAGAATAGGAAATTATCGAGAATAGGTAAGGGGTTGCTCGAATTTAACACTCCGCTGATCAGTTGAAGTTGACGGAGCAGTGTACTGCTGGAAACTATAAATTTCATCTAATTGGTTTGTTGTAGAGATTGCTTGTTGGTATATGTATTTTCGTGCCTGCAAATTGCACGTTCCTATTTCTGTGGACGATATCCATCAGGCCTGCAAACCTACACGATTCGCACCTATCTGCCAAAGAAAATAATCAATTTGGCGAGAAATGATACCGGGTGAAAACCCGAAAAAAATTAGATATCCTATTGAATAACAGTATAATAAATGAAATTACAAGACGCTTTGAACGGATCGTCTGCTTTTATTGAACAGAAAGTCGTCGCCTTTGCGGAAGAGTTTATCAAAACTGTAATGCTGAATCACCACCCACTCCTTCTTGTCATGCATAAAACCATACATTCTGTCTACATCATACTTCAGGGGATTTCCCAGGGAGTCCTGGATGGTCATGGATGATTCATTGATTGGCATTGGAAATATGCTGATGACGTTTTATAAGTCCATCTTGCGTTTCAAGTTCAATTTCGTTTAAGGGCTGTGTTTTTAGCAATGAATCTCTTTGTGCCGGACTCAATTTTTCTTCGCGCACTTCATAAAATACCTGCCTGTAGAAGTGAAAGGTAGTTTTCAACAGCCACCGAATCGATATCTTTTATCGTTTTCGATTCTGCCGGTTTCTGCAGTAAATATTTGTCGCCTGCTTTTTCAAGAATGAAGGAACGCTCAGGGAAGGAGGGATAATTTAGAGTAAGCCGCATGATCTGCCCTGGTTCACAGCGAAAAACCATCGGCTCTATCCAATCACTTGCATGAGGATCATACCAGGGTGTCAGATAACCATTGAATCCCGGGATTTCCATTACGAATGGGACCGTTGAATTATCAAGCATCATGAAGGTCCCCAAGGCATCAGCAGTTTGACCTCCGACATAATACACTTTGAAGGGTTTTTGTTCGTCCTTCAGATATACTTCACACTTTATTCCTCCAGCGGCCAGGCTATTGATTACATTGTTGAATCCGGACTTGGGAACTCGTGACTTGACAGAGACGGCATAGACCACTTCCAACAAATTTTTTAACATATCCGGTCGTGGCGGAAAGCTGTCGTTCAGTGTCCAGGTACCAATGTCTTTTCGTTTCAACAACACGCTATTGCCGTTTCTGTCAGCAAGAAATATTTTCGTGATGGAGGCGCTGTCTTTCACCGCAAAATCCATTAATTCCGTCCGGATGGAACTGCTTTCGTTTCTATTCACAAAATAGATTGTGAGTGCCCCAAGTGCCAAAGCCAGGATTAGAAGGATTACGTTATTCTTTTTCATATGATATTATTTCCGTCCCGGGGTTTTTCCATAAATCCTCTTCCTCCACATATTTCTGAAAATCCCATATAACATGACCAGGATAACGGGAAGGAGCACATTCAACCAGGATAAAAATGCAGGGGAGGCGGTCTTCACAGGATCCAGCATGCGTAATTTTATTTCTTTGCCTCTTAGTTCAAGGATGGCTGTTTCATCGCACAAATAATCAATGCAATTCAAAATGAAGTTTTTATTTCCATAGAATTGCTGTGTGAAGCGGTCATAACCTAAAGGATATATGCTTCCTTTTTTACTGACATAGCTGGCAATGATATCTCCATCGGAAACTACAATCATTTTCCCCGGCATACTATTTTCACGAAAATCAATTTCCTTTGATTGACTGATTGCAGCCGGTATCCTGTTTTTAAAATTGGAACTGAATTGGCCATCGAGTAAAACAGCAACCGGTAAAAAGTGTTTTCTGAATTGGCTTGGATCCGGATCTTCCTGCAAGATGTTCAGACTCACGCGGGCCGGGGGGAATTGCACCTTGCAGAATTCAGAACTTGTCAATAGTATGGTCTTGTTGATTTCTTTACTTTCAATGGTATCAATCGTGCTGATGAATTCGGATTTGATAGCATTGAGATTCTTTACAATAGGGTTATTGCTTTTTGGATTCAGTAATGGAAAATAATACCAGGGAAAAAGTTCCTGCTTAGCTTGATTGCCGACATAGCCAGTAACCACAGGGATTGGTGCTGCAAGCAGATCAAGAATGAGGTCGTTATTTACCCGGATTCCATAATGGAACAACTGATCGTCCAGATTCAATTCAATTGGCAAAGCGACATTCGTACTGGATTCAGTGAGGCTGTCCATATTGATCTGCATCTTATCAATGAGCCAAAATACGCGACCACCTTTCATGATGAACTGGTCGATGATAAACTTATCTTTTTCTTCGAAGCTGTTTTGTGGTTTGGCGATAATCAACACCTGATAATCATCGAGGGCATGAAGTTGTCCTTGCAGGTTAACGGTATCCACCTTGTAAAATTCGCTGATGGTGTTCGCGGCATCTGAGATTTGCCGGGTGGATAATTCCCCATGTCCCTGCAAAAATGCCACCCGTTTGGAGACAGGCGTGGTTAGCTTGCGAAGAGTTGTGGCGATCTCGTATTCCAATGCTTCGATGGAATGGTTCAGCATCTCATCAGGGCTTCCTCCAATTTTGCTCTTAAGCAATTGGACGGGAATCTCTGCGCTCCCAAAACTTACCAGTGCGGCAGGAAATACCAGACTTTGTGACCGGGAACCCTTCTCGTGTTGCTCCAATTGAGTCGGCTGAAGTCCTTTTTCAGTGAGCTGCTTGTAAATTTTCAACCTCTCTTTATCATCGGTTCCTGCTGAGGGGTCGATAAACTGATATTCGATACGATCTCCTGCATAGACCCTGAACTCATCAAGCATTTCACGTGTCGCGTTGCGCAATTGTTTGAATCCGGGTGGCAAGTCACCGTCGAGATATATTTTAAAGTACACCATCTCCTTCAATTCAGATGCAAGTACTTTAGAAGATTGAGAGAGGGAATATCTTTTTTCCGAAGTAAGATCAAAGCGGGTATAAAGGCGTGATGAAATAATATTCAGGAAAAGCAGAATAGCCGTTATACTCAACAGCTGTAAGATATTTTGCTTCCGTATATTTCTTTTTTCTTTCATCAAAATTCGATTTGAGCAAAGCGAGTTTACCATTTCCTTCTTTCCAGATTAAATTTTGTAAGGATCACAAAAAAACCGGACAGGGAAAGGAAATAAATCACATCCCTTGTGTCAATAACTCCGCGGCTCATTGAAGAATAGTGAGCAGATATTCCAAGTGAACTCAATCCATTGCGCAACCCGACTGGAAGTTGAAATTCGGAAAGCACATCGAATCCATTGTAGAAGAAAAAAGAAAGAATTACTGCAAGCAGGAAAGAGATGATCTGGTTATGTGTGATCGATGACGTAAATATTCCGATGGCAGTGAACCCGCTGCATAAAAAAAGTAAACCCAGATAAGAGCCCATGATTCCTGCTGCGTCTATATTTCCCTTGGGCGAAGCCAGCCAGTAGACGCTGAAGAAATAGATCAGGGTGGGGATGAGTGATAACATGACGAGTATGATGGATGCTCCGTATTTTGCCATGACAATCTGAAGATCACTTAAGGGCCGTGTAAAAAGCGTTTCAATCGTACCACTGCGATGTTCTTCGGCAAACATGCGCATGGTGACCGCCGGAATCAGGAACAAGAATACCCAGGGAGCTAAGATAAACAGTGTGTCAAGGGAAGCCCTGCCGTTTTCAAGCAGGTTAAAATCAGTCCCGGGGATGATCCAGATAAACAGACCCACAATGAATAGAAAGACACTGATGACCATGTAGCCCATCAATGTAGACAGAAAGGTGCTGATTTCTTTTCGGAGTAAGACGAACACGGAGTTTAATTTACGGCTCAAAAATAGTTTTTTAATGCTAACCTCTCATCATCACTCTGATGAATGTTCTGAACCTCTGAGAATAAAAAGTAAAGCGAGAACAGATTGAAAGCTGGAAGGCCACAATTCAAAAATTAGTGGAAAAAATAAAATGATCTGATTTAGACCTTTTTATAAACGTTTCACAGGCATGGACTTATAAAACAGGAATTTACCGGATAGCATTGATTCAAAGAAAGTCCTGAAGAATATTTTTATAATGAAATTTCAAAATTCAAATAGGAAAAGAATTAGCGGGATGCTGTATTCAATTACAGTTTGCAGAATTTAACACTTTGAAGTTCCGTACCGGTACTTGCCAAAAGAAAGTAAATACCAGGAGCAAGTTGACTCATATCCAATACATGATCAAAACCCGGCTCATTTCCTTCCTGATAAGTTGCAACTACTTTTCCCTGCATATCTGAAATGGTGAATAAAATTCCTGAAGTGCTGCTTGTTTCAATCTTGATGCTCACCTTGTCTTTTACCGGGTTGGGGTAGAAGCTAAGCGTTGGAGCAGGCATTTCTTCGCGCTCGATACCTGAACAAACCTGAAAGATGACTTCAATACTACCGGTGCTCTTGCATCCATATGAATTGGTCACCTCTACACTATAAGTTCCGGGAGCATTCACTTCAAGTGACTCATTGTTTGAATTGTCTGACCAGATGTATGAAGCTTGACCGCTTCCTGCTTCCAGAACCAATGGATGACCTGCACAACCTGCAATTGTACCGCTAAGGCTAACAACCGGATTGCTAAATTGGGTGCTGATCTCAAATTCCTGATTCAAAGAACAACCTGCTGCATCTATGATATGAACAGAATAGGTTCCGGCGGAAAGATTATCCCTTTGGGAAGCATCCACATCCGAATCCGTCCAGTTAAATGAATAGGGCTGGATTCCACCGGAAACAAGTGTGGAAATTGATCCATCAGATCCACCGGGGCAGCTTACATGAATTGATTCGGTTTGCATCTTCATGTCATTCACGTTAATTGAATAGGAATAGGTCTGAGCTGCATAATAAGGGCAGGCATCATCCTGTACAGTAAGTGTAAGCACATAAGCTTCCTGAATGGCATCCGCACTTGTTGGAGTCCAGCTGAAGTTGGTAACCGGGTGCAATCCATTGCTTGTGCTGATCTGTGCGTTCGGGATGTTTGTTTCCCAGCTTACTTTCAGTTGTTGATTCGAATTTAGGTCATTTGAAAAGATTGAAAATGATAAAGCAGTTCCGGTACAAGCGCTTATTGATTTTACAGACGTTCCATTAATTCCACTCAATACAGGAAGCAAATTGGATGAAGCCTGCACACTCACCTGCATATCTCTGCTGATTGTTCCAATGTGGATTCCATTTCTGTATTCCAGCACTTGAACGGAAAATATTCCTGTCAGCATCTGTGTAGGATTAATATGTATTTCTCCCGTGTGAACATCAAGGCTCATCTCTGAACCAAATGGATTATTCGCACGATATGGTGCTAAAAAATTTACAGTCTGATCAGATGATGCTTGGGGAGCAGCCAATAAATAAACCAGGGAGTCGCCATCTTCGTCTTTCGCAGCTGCCTGAATAATTTGATCCTGTCCTAAGAGAATTTGATTCTCGGGGGAGTTAAGAAAAGTAACAGAGTTATTCGAACCGTATGTGTTATTTAGAAAAGCTTCCAGAAAAATGTTGGAAGAGGAAGGTTCTGAGATCGTTGTAATACTTGAACTTCTGCAACAATCCGTAACACTTAATTTCCAATCTGGACAGTTAGCCGGGATATCAATTTCGCATGAATAGTTCCAAGCTTGAACTCCGCTGAAAGACCCTCCCTGACAGGTAGTAAGAGCTGAGGGGCAAAGCTTACCAATTTCTTTTCCAGAATTGATGTCAAGTTCCAGGGAATAAAACGAGGTGGAGGAACAGCTTTCAGATTGTACTTTAAGGTTCATATTAGCAGGAGCAGAGATCCCACTGCAATCCCTGTATAATGTGTAATTAACGAGGTATTTCTTTCCTGAGACGTGTTTATAGGTCAATTCAGCACCAAGCATATGGCTTGCATTTGCATCCTGGTGAATGATTAACATCAGACAAAAGATGAAAATCAACAGAATGAAGCCGTAAACTCCGATGGACTGATTTGGATGATTATGTGAGGACCGCATATTTGGTGAATGAGATTGAAATCTTGGTCAAAGTAGCCCCTTGACTGCCTGATTTCAATTTTCTTCCGTTTGTGTGGGTCCAATGGGTGTAAATGGCTGTATATCTGTGGCGAATGACAGCTCATCTAAAGCGTATTTTCATAAATAAATTTTGAAAAATCAATAAAATGGGCCCTTTGAAAAGTATTTTCTGGATTGAAGGCTGCATTCTTTCAGCATTTTCAGGGCTCATTTTATACAAAAAAATGAGCATTATTAGCTTCCGAGAGATATGAAATCGGTAAAATCAGATCAAAAACGAACTGACATAAAGCCAGATATCCATCTCCATATGAGCTTCTTACTATCGAATACAACAAAAAAAGGGCTGATTCCGGAAGAATCAGCCCTTTTAAAATTTCGGGTATATTATTTATTCTTTAACAAGACGAATAGTCTTCATTTCACCGGCATATTCTACGCGCATCAGGTAGATGCCCGCTGAGAAATTATGAAGGTCAACGGTTTTGTTGAAGCCATAATCTGACTGATCAATACTGCTGTAAAGTTGATTGCCTAAAACGTCTATAACAAGAATCCTGACTTTAGCATCTTTCAACTTCGCAATATTAACAACAACCTGATCCCTGAATGGATTTGGAGAAACCGTGAAGGCTTCAAAGTTATTGTAACGAACAGCATTTCCGTTGTGAATAGCAGGGCATTGTATGAAGCTTACCATGATGGCATCAAAATTCTGGCATCCGGATGAATTTGTAACTAAAACAGAATAGGTACCATCTGAACTCACTGTCAATGTTTGACTGGTGCTATTATCTGACCAGAGGTAGCTGCTAAAGCCTGCTCCGGCATCCAGTACAAGACTTGTACCTATGCAGGCAACAGTATCTGGTCCAAGGTCAATAACAGGAGACGCATTGGTGAATCCAATCGTTACACTGGCATATGCGCGGCATCCATGATAGTCTTCCACACGAACGAGATAAGTGCCAGGGGCAAGGTTGTTCACAGAAGCAGTGGTATCACCGTTTGGCCAGAGATAAGAATAAGGCATTGTTCCACCTGTTGCACCTACAGTCGCTGCTCCGTCTTCACTGGTTTGGCAAGTTGCATCGCTCGAAGAAAGTATAGTAGCAGTTATTCCGGCAGCATTCGCAACGATTGTGCTTACAGTCACGGTACATCCACCTGCATCCGTAACCACACATTCATAGAGTCCGGTAATTAAGCCGGTTGCTGTATTGGTAGTACTCACGTTTGGTGTCCAGTCATACGTAACGGATCCGGTTCCACCGGTTACAGTTACTGTTGCTGATCCATCATTTGCCACACAAGTAGCAGGAGTGGAGGTCATAGTCACTGTTATTGGTGTCGAACCGCTTATAGTTACATTGCCTGTGATTGAACACTGATTTGCATCATGAACCACAACTGAATAAGGTCCCTGTAACAGATTAGTGGCAGTTGCAGAAGTTTGCATATTACTCCACAGATAAGAATAAGCTCCGGTTCCTCCTGTAGGGAGTGCAGTAGCACTTCCAAACTGTGAATTACATCCGGCATCTACACCTGTAACACTGAGAGCAAGAGCAGGAGGTTCAGCGATACTGAAGTACTCTGTACCCACGCAACCTGTGGCATCCATTACATTTACGGTATAGTTTCCGGCATAAAGACGGTTGATACATGGAGTGAATAACTCCAGGCCATTAGGGCCGGTCCATAAGTAGCTAAGTCCTGTACCCTGAGCAGATACACAGGCCGTACCTGTGTGTGCACCTGCACACAGTACACTAGGAGATGATGTGAGTGTCATACTCAGGTTCGAAACCTGGATAGAGAAAGAATAGGATTGCACTCCATTGGATGGACATGCATTATCTCTCACAGTAACTGTGAATGTGTATGGAGCCGGGCGGGCATCCAAAGCAGTTGGTGTCCAGCAGAAATGACCAACAGGAGCGTTGAAGGTTCCGCCAATGGTAAATGAACCGGCAGGAATTCCATTGTTCCATGTCATTGTCAATGAATCGTTCGCATCAGGATCACTGCTATACACATCAAAACAGATTTGTCCACCGCATGAAGAGGTCTGGAAATCGGTACTTCCATCGATACCTGTGGCAGCAGGCAGACTATTGGTGCATGCTGTTGTATAAATCTGGATATCGCGCATTACACTACCGATAAGTTCTCCGTTTCTGTATTCACGAATAAGTACAGCAATTACAGCAACTTCAATAGTTGTAGGATGCATAAAGATGTCTCCGGTCACAGGATCAATGCTGACTCCTGGGATGGAAGTGAGGGGGTTTGCAATGGAATATCCTGGATTATAGGTCACCGGATTGTTGGCGTCATCGCGAGGAGCGATAAAAGAATATACGAGTGAATCACCATCGGCATCCAGTACACCATGATTGAAATAGTTATCCTGGCCAATACACATGAAGGCAATCGGTACATTCGAAAAAGTAGGAGAACTGTTATTGACATTGGTATTGTTCAGATAAGCATCAATAAAAAGGTCATCTGAACTCGCATTGTTTAAAGTAGTAATAGTGTTGTTCCGGCAACATTCGGCAGAACTAAAATGCCAGTCAGCACAACCAGCTGCCAGTGTAAGGGTATCCTGGTAAACAAATTTCTGAATACCTGTCGCGGTTCCACCATTACATGTACTTACTGCAGTGGAGCAGGTAGGAGTTATTTCCTGCCCTGTACCCGGTATCTGATTTAGTGTAATTGTGCTGGAAGCAATCCCGCAACTCACAGAACCGTACTCAACTACCTTAGTAGTTGGTGCATCGATACCGCCGCAGTCCCTGTAAAGGGTGTAGGTAACAATATATTGATTGTTTCCTATATATTCATAGGTTAAATCTGCGCCGGCAGCGTGACTGGCGAAAATTTTCTGTGCACCAAACAGAGAGGTGAACAGTAACATAAGAATAATTTTGTTTCGCAGAACTTTTGAAACACAGCTTGAGTAAATTGTTTTCATCATGTATGGAATTGGGTTGTTTTTTCTGATTTAGAATATGATTTGCAGTAAAAATAATGGTTCCTGGGGTGATTAATTAATTTTCTTTTGTGAACTCACTTCAAATCATGGTGAGTGATACTAATATAACGTGCAAAATGTCCATATGCCTTTACGGACAAGGATTACATCGGGTTTTCGACTGCAATATTATTGAAAGATACAATAAATATTTCAGAATTTAAGAAAATTTATCACCAGACTTGTATGGTTTGATCAGACTCCAGGCCTCTGCTGGCGCAGAAAACAGCTTTTTGGTTTTTTTCCATGTACTTTGGAATAAGGCGGATCGCCTGTATTCATCAAGCTTTTCAGGGCTTTCCCACAAACTATATGTGAATAAAATGTTCGGAAAGTCCCGGGAATGAAGGAGTTCAAGGTGTTTACATCCGGGAAAATTTCTGATGCTTTCAGAATTTTCATGGAAAATTCCAAGAAATTCATCGACTTTTCCGGCTTCAAATGTCATTTTCACGATTCTGGTTATCATGAAATTCTATTCTGATTGAGTCCATTACTTTAATGCCCAGGAGTCCTGCTGCTGAAGCCCTGTTCAATGCGATTTCCATATAGCCGTCCTCATTAAAGAATGCGACGATCTCACCTACGATCGCATCTTCATAAGTGGTACTGATCCTTCTGATATTATATTCAGAACGTCGCACAAAGATGGTAAATGCTCTTTCTTTTCTTGCTCTATCAAATTCCGGACGGGAGATATTGATGATGGCATTCCCAAAGCTATCAATGTACATTACAATCGCCCGGATGCTGTCAGCATCGAAAGCAGCCTGGGCAAGGTAACTTTGGAGGAATCCTTCCTGTCTCAAACCTAGCTCTTCGAGGGGATGGCCATTGACTATATTTCCTATTAAACTGACTAAGCCTGATGCCGTTGATGCCTTTCCGGACTTCATAGCCAGATTCAATTTGAATATTTCCGAAGCTTCGTTTCCAAGGATTAAAGAAAAAATTCCACTATCACTACCGATAAAAATATGTTCCATGCATTTTATGGCAAGTATGGGAGATATGTGTTCATTATTTCTTGAAACATTATTGCTGTCAAGACCGATATAATGAACGGTACCCGGAGGAAAATTGGGAAATGCATTTCTAACAAGAAAGGAAGCCTGAAGAATGTCAAATTGTTCAACCTCATGTCGAGATATCAATGATTTGAAGATGTGCAGCGCGTCTGCAGCAATCTGACCCTTGAAGGATGCCGACATAGTGATCCCTGAGCCCCCAGTCGGTTGTCATGGTCAGAACAGGTATAGCTCTCTTCATAACTCTTGTTGATAACTTGTGATTTTTGAAAGGCTAAAAGTAGGGAGTTTTGGTTAGTATTGAAACGAAAATAAAATGAGGAAATAGGTAGTTCTACAGATCATTAGCCCTGACTTCCATATCATCTCATAATTCTAAACCTAAACAAATTGAGCGAAGTAATTATTCCGATCGACACATTTAATCCCGTTGAATTTTTTGGAGTTAACGACAGTAACCTCGAAGTGATTCGAAAGAATTTTCCGGAACTTAAACTCGTAGCCAGGGGTAATGAAATTAAAGTAATTGGTGATGAGAAAAACATTCACATTTTCAGTGAAAAGATCAACCGTCTTATTCAGCATTATCAAAAGTTCGGCAGTCTTACACCGGATAATGTCGAGCATTTTCTTGCCGATAAAAATGGTCATGAAGGTGCTACCACAGGCACCTACAGGCGATGTACTGGTCTTCGGCCAGAATGGGATCATGGTTCGAGCCCGTACTGTGAACCAGAAAAAAATGGTGGAGAGTTCTGAAAAGAATGATATTCTCTTCGCTATTGGACCTGCAGGTACAGGTAAAACCTATACAGCTGTTGCCTTGGCTGTCAGGGCCTTAAAGAACAGAGAGATTAAGAAGAATTATTCTTACACGACCTGCAGTTGAAGCAGGAGAAAATCTTGGATTTCTTCCCGGCGACCTCAAAGAAAAGATTGATCCCTATCTGCGTCCTTTTTATGATGCATTGTATGATATGATTCAGGGCGAAAAGGTAAAAAGCTATGTTGAGACCGGTGTTATCGAAGTTGCTCCACTTGCTTTTATGCGTGGCCGAACTCTTGATAATGCTTTTGTTATTCTTGGATGAAGCACAGAATGCAACTGAAAGTCAGCTGAAAATGTTTCTCAC
Source organism: uncultured Bacteroidota bacterium (assembly GCA_963775555.1). Taxonomy (GTDB): domain Bacteria; phylum Bacteroidota; class Bacteroidia; order AKYH767-A; family 2013-40CM-41-45; genus QQVM01. The sequence continues at coordinate 1,214,271 of CAVZJJ010000004.1, forward strand.
GAGGATGGGACCTTCCGCGAAATTTATTGTGACAGGTGATGTGACTCAAATTGATCTTCCTCGTAATCAGCCTTCAGGATTGGTGCAGGCCATTAAAATCCTTTCCAATGTAAAAGGCATCGATTTCATTTATCTGGATGCAGGAGATGTTGTACGACATCGTTTGGTCAAAGAAATTATTGAAGCATATAACCGATAAATAATGAATGATACGGGCATCAGGATAAACACCTTGTCAGGAACTTCCTTTAAATTTCCTGCTCAAACTTCATTTTACAAAGGGAAAGTACGTGATGTTTATACCATTGCAGATAAAATTCTGGTAATGGTGGTAACCGACAGAATTTCTGCATTCGATGTGGTTTTACCTCGCGCAATTCCTTACAAAGGGCAGGTGCTGAATCAGATAGCTGCGCATATGCTTCAAGCCACACGTGATATTGTTCCAAATTGGATCCTCAATGTTCCGGATCCGAATGTCACCATAGGTCGCCGATGCGAAACCTATAAAGTTGAAATGGTTATACGGGGCTATCTTAGCGGTCATGCCTGGAGAGAATACAGTGCAGGAAAACGAGTTTTATGTGGGGTGACCTTGCCTGAAGGTTTACGCGAAAATGATCCTTTTCCACAGCCCATAATTACGCCAACCACAAAAGCCTCGAAAGGTCATGACATGGATATTTCGCGGGAAGAAATTATACGGCAGGGAATTGTGCCTGAAGCAGAATATATCATGCTTGAAAAATATACACGGGCTTTATTTCAGCGCGGAACTGAAATGGCAGCCAAACAGGACTTGATACTCGTTGATACCAAATATGAATTCGGTAAAGACGAATCCGGAATATTGTTGATTGATGAGATTCATACTCCTGATTCATCCAGGTATTTTTATAAGGATTCATATGAAGATCTTCAAGGCCGAGGAGAACCACAAAAACAATTGTCCAAGGAATTTGTCCGCCAATGGCTGATTGAAAATAATTTTCAGGGTAAGGAAGGACAGGTCGTTCCGGCGATGAGCGATGAATGGGTTCAGCAAATTTCAAAACGTTATATAGAGCTGTATGAGAAAATTATTGGCGAAAAATTTGTTCCTTCTCCTGCTCAGGATATCACGTCAAGAATTGAAAAAAGTATTTTAACTGCACTCCGCCTCTTGCAATGAAATGTAATTAGACATCGCATTCCATTCCAATTCAGAAGATTTACGAAATTGTATCATGAGGGAGAAGATTTATCTGGATCGACTGGAAGAGTTGATAAAAAAATACCGTTCGGATTTGCCTCTTTCCATTTATCTCAGGCAAGAGTTTCATAAGCGCAGGAACATGGGTTCCCGCGACAGAAGGCGGACACGGGAAGACGTGTATAATTATTTCCGTATCGGAATGAATTATCCGGACCTGCCTCTTGCGGAAAGGATTGCCATCGGTGGATTTCTATGCAGTTCGGTTGGCAACCCTATATTGGATTTTATTCTTCGTGAGTATTCTCCTTTTCTTCCGGAGGACCTTGCACTCAGTCTGGACATGAAACTCGATAAAGTAAAAAGTGCCTTCCCGGAATTCAAATTAGATAGAGTATTTCCTTTTTCGGATCTCCTCTCGATGGAAATTAACAGTGAAAAATTTCTTCGCTCTTTTCTGATCCAACCAAAACTTTGGATACGCATTCGAAATCTTTTCAGAGAAACAGTGCTTCAAGAACTGGATGAAAAAAAAATTAGCTTTCAGGTTTCTGAAATTTCTCCTTTAACCTTGTCATTCGAAAACTCAAGTGCTGTCCATGAGTTGGAAGGTTATAAAAATGGATACTTTGAAATTCAGGATATTAATTCACAACAATGTGCCCGGCATTTCCCGTTGGAGCCCGGAGAGTCATGGTGGGATGCTTGTGCAGGATCCGGTGGTAAAAGTCTGCTACTTCTCGACAGGGAGCCCGACTTGAAATTAACCGTCACCGATGCCAGGGAATCAGTATTGGAAAACCTCCGGATGCGGATGAAAAAAGCAAAATTGAAACCCTTCTTAATTCAGCAGATTGATCTCAGCCAGGAACAGACGATGATTCATGATTCTTTTGACGGAATTCTCGCTGATGTTCCTTGTTCCGGATCAGGTACCTGGGCAAGAAGCCCTGAGGCATTGAGCACTTTTGATGTGAATAGTCTATCCGATAAATTCATTCCCTTGCAAAGAAAAATAGTACAAAATCTTACACCTGCCTTAAAAGTGCACAAGAAGCTGATTTATATAACATGTTCAGTTTTTAAGGAAGAAAACGAAGGGAATATTGAATATTTTGAGAAGAATCTCCCATTGAAATGTGTATCTTCAAGATATTATGAAGGAGCAGAAATCGGAGGAGACACACTGTTCGTAGCTACTCTTGAGAAAAATGGAGATAAATGAATGAATTTCTTACACCTGTGTTATTGATAAAGGGGCAATTTTTCAAGCTGGCTTTAATTTCAGCAACAATGCCTTCCGGATACAGTATAAATAACGATAAATAAGCACCCTGAACTAACCATGCCTGCCAGAATAAAATACTGGTTCATTTTATGCCTGATCTGTATTTCAGCAGCTTCTTTGGCTCAGCCATCGCCTGCGTCTGAAACGGATTTAAGGAAACAGGCGGATAAACATTTTTTGAATGCTCAATTTACTGAAGCAGCACCTTTGTATTCCCAACTCCTTAGTCTTTATCCGAAGGACCCGATTCTGAATTTCAGATTCGGAGTGAGTTTGGTCGAAGCAGGGAAAGAGAAAAGCAGCGCAATTCCTTACCTTGAATTTGCAACCAAAAATCCCCCAGTACCGGAGGAAGCCTGGCTCTATCTTGGTCGTGCTTATATGATGGGTAATAATTTTTCAAAAGCAAGTGAAGCCCTCAATCGGTTTAAAAAAACTGCCACACCTGCAAAGGCCAGAAAATATGAACTGGATTTGCTGCTCTCAAATTGCGCAAATGCAGTTCCATTGATGAATGACCGAAAAAGTATCGCCATTCTGAGTGCACAGGAAGCAAAGCGGACCAATTTTTATTTAGCCTACGATTTTTCTTCCACTTCCGGGAAATTGGTACCTGCAGCGGAACAATTTCTAAGCTCAATGGATAAAACCAAACAAGCTAACCCTTTGATGTTTATTACCCGTGACGGTCAAAACATTTATTATAGCAGTTATGGAAAGAGCGGCAGTACGGGTACCGACATTTATTTGATCCGTAAAATGGTAAACGGGCAATGGGGAATACCTGAAAATCTGGGCCCGGTAATTAATTCTTCTGAGAATGAAGATTACCCTTATCTGGATCGTGACGGAAAGACGCTTTATTTCTGCAGCCGTGGACACAATAGCATGGGGGCATTTGACCTTTTCAAGTCGGTCTTTGATTATAACTCCGGACAGTGGTCACCTCCTGAAAATCTGGGTGTTCCTATTAACACCGCCGCCGATGATTTTTTCTACGTACCGAATCTAAATGGAGATGAAGCCACGTACAGCACAAGTTATGAATGCAAACTGAATGAAGTTTCAGTCAGGAAAATTAGTCGCGAAGATGTGCGCAACCGCTTTGCTGTGATTTCCGGAACTTATTTTTCATTGGATCAGGCCACGCGTCGTGATGCAAGAATAACCGTTATGCGTTCGTCGGACAATGCAGTTGTGAATTCTGTTCGTACTGATCCAAAATCAGGAAAGTATGAATTGGTATTGCCTCCGGGAAGGGATTACATCCTTGTCGTTGAAGGAGGAAGCTATTTGCCACATGCGGAGCAGATTTCACTGCCTGATCTTGCAGTGGCGGGTATGCGGCAGGAAGTGAAGCTAAACAGAGATAAGGAAAAGGAACAGATGACGGTTACTAATTTCTTTACTCCGGTGGCTATAATTGAGAATGAAGAGGTTCTTGCTTTCAGAGATTCTCCGACCGATGTAAATACTTCGTCGATTAAAAGCTCCGGGCAGGACAGTACCCGGATGATTCCCGTGCGCATTGATGATAAAGTTGTTTATGTCAACGATCCTAAACAGAGAAGTCCAGAACCGGAATCCCTGATTCCTGCAAAGCCACAATCTGTGGCTACCTATGGATTCGAAGGTTTACCTTCTGACGAAAACTCAGGAACAGAATTAGGTTCAGACACTAAAGAATCTTTGCCAGGCGGTTTGCCGACTATCCATCTGGAAGAAAAAGATAAGTACGATCCCACCCAGGCTCAAAAGTTAAGTGCTGAGGAAGTTCGACAAATGCAGGAGGAAAAAGAACGCGCTCAGATTGTGGAGGAGGAAGAAAAGAACCCTTCCATGCTTATTGATTTTAATATTGACAATGATGAGTTGGCCAAAATTGCATTGGATGATGCACAAGGTCTTCAGGAGGAAGCTCAAAGGATGACAGAGCGCGCTGCCCAATTAAATGCCGCTGCACAACTTCAGGATAGCTTGGCCAGTTCTTTGGATGAGGAGGCAGCGGACTTGAATCCTGCGGATACTTATAAAAAAGCAGAGTTGAAGAATCGTTCGCAGGAATTAAAAGATGAGTCTATCGTGCTTCGAAGAGAATCGCAGGATTTGCTGTTGCAAGCTTCCATAAAGAGGGACGAGTCGCGCGCTGCAAAAACAGATGCTGAAGCGATGCTCCGCAATACCAGCCGAACAGACTCATACACTGCAAAAAATGACATGGTCATTAGCCCTAAAACTAAGGCAGATGACCTGGCGAAAAAGGATGAAAAAGCGAACGAACAAATGGACTCTGAAGCTGCTGCTTCCGGGAAAATGAATGAATCAGAATTCCCAACAGGCATTTCTCCAGTGGGCAAAGAATCAATTCCGGGTTCTGAAATAAAAGCCAAACAGAGAATCGCGGATAATGCTTCGAAACAAAGTATGCAAGAAGTTGGCGAGAAAGAAATACAAAATGAAGGTCCAGACCAAAATCAGCAGGCAGAGGTTATTAAATCACAAGGATTGACAGGAAGCCCGGATATAACTCCGGACAAAGAAAAATCCATTTCACAGAGTGAAAAGGATTTGACGATAGTGACTGATGCAGAAAACAAGCAGGTCTCCGGTGAAAATGTTGTCACAGAAAATAAGTCTGGAAAATTGTCGCCCGCTGAAGCCATTGTAGATCAAACTGCACAAGCGTCTGAGAAATCAGGATTACCGGTGACACAAACGGAAGCAAACAAGAGCGGAGCAAAGCAGGATGATGCAAATATTTCACTTGCAGAAAAGGAAACAGCTTCGCCAGCTGTTGCCGTTTCTCAGAAAGGAACAGATCTGCAAAATGCAAATCGGGTAATCACCACGGATAGTGTCGAACTTGCTCAGTCGATAAAACCTGCAACGGAGAAAGGTACACCGGCACTTTCATTGAAGGCAAAGGCTGGTACTGAAAAGTCTGCAATGGAAATCACACCCGGCAAGAATGAATCAAAATCAGTTTCCCAAGAACAGGGTATTTCGCAAAGCAAAAATGAAATTAGCAGCGACTCAATAAATGTTGGAGAAACTAATCCTAAGTTGAAGATTGTTGAACCAATCAGAAGTTCAGATAAAAATGTCGCAACTGCGGAAAGTAAGATGTCAAATCCCCCGGTTTCCGGGGAAGCTGTGAAAGATGAAAATCTGACAGAAGTCAAAGAAGTTGACAAGGCGAACATTGAGCCTTTATATGATAAAAATACATCAACTCTTGCACCAGCCGGAGCGACTGTGGAGGGCAGAAATGCAGATGCAAAAGGGGAGAAATCAGAAGTTGAAGAAGCTGGTTTGCCTCAGGTAAGTGAAAACCAAGTACAAGCAAATTCAAAAGTCAGAGGTACTGAATCTGATTCATCTCCGGTCCCGGAACCAATGGATCCAAAGGAAAGAGATGCTCAGTTGAAATTGCAAGAGCCGGTTAACACTTCGTCAGAAAATGTGAATGGACTTGCTGCAAGTAAACAAACTGCATCTGGAATTCCGAACACTGAAGCAAATGATCAAAGTGCTGTTAAAGCCATCAACAGAACTGGAACGACAAATACCAAATATGTATTGACGGAAACGCAGCGCGAACAATTGCAGCCTGAAGCTAAAATCAGTTACGAGTCCTACGAGAAAAATGTTGAGGTTTCAGAGACACTGTTGAATCAATCTCGCAGCTTACAGGCACGTATTCTTGAAATGCCAAGAAGTCCTGAAAGGGACAGTCTGGTGCAGGTTTCAAATGCCTTGAGCCGGGAGTCAGGTGATAGATACGATCTTGCTCAAACTCATCTGGAAGAAGCAAAAGCAGAGGATAGCAGTCTTACGGAGATGCTAGTAATATCAGAAACGGTAATTGTTCCTGATGCTACGCTGGCATTGAATACTCCTTCCGATTTTCCAAACACTACTGAAAAATCTGTTTCAAAAGAGAAAAGTACTTTGCCCGGAAAAGAAAATAGTATTTCTGATCCTGCAGATGAATCTGTCATCCCGGCTCAATTGACACAAGCACCTATATCAAATGATCAAAATATAAAGGGTGTAATTCCGGAAATTAAATCAACTACCAAAACTCAGGCTTCTAAATCTGAATTGGCTTCTCCTGATCCTGTTCAACAAGATAGAGAAGACAATCTAAAAGCAAATCAGGAAAATAAGAGTTTGGCTGTGCAGCAAACTGCAATTAATCCGGAGCAGAGTAAAGCTACAAAAGATAATAGTGCTCAACCGGTTCTGAAAAAAGAGGTCCAGGCAGATCACGTCTTACATTCGGATGAAGACCAAAGACAACAAGATATTTCGGAAGGCATCGATGTAAATCATCCAAAGTATGTTGCCTATGTGGAAAGCCGTGAAGCGATTAGCACAAAGCAAGTAGAAACCATCGATTTATTCGCTGAAGGAATTAACCTCAATAAGCAAGCTGTTGAAGAGAAACAATTGCAGGTTGATTTGATGGACAGTGCCCGGCATGAGAGCAATGAGGTGAAGCGCCTGGCTTTGGAAAGCAAGGCAGATTCTTTGGGAATGAAGTCCTCAAAACATGAACAACTTTCCCATGAAAAATTATCCGCCTCTCAACAAAAGACAACAGAAGTAAAAGCATTGACGGCGAATATGGAGTCGTTGAAGAAGGAAGTTAGCCTGACAACGAATAGATCGCAGGCACAGGAACTGAGCGCAATACCAGCCACAAGCAGGGAGTCAAAGGCAGCCCCTTCGAAGCGGAATGAAGCAGATGCAAGCCGTGCGCATGAGCAAAAATCTTTCAACTCTGAAAGTGCGGAAATCAGCAGCGCAACAATAAGCAATGAGAATGTAATTTCTCCGCCTGAGTTGGAGAGATTTGCCGTGGAGATGTACAGCAAAGGTTTGGGGCCGAAATACAGCAAGGTCAACCCGATTCCATTGAACCCAGGCTTGCCGGAAGGCTTAGTTTTTAAAGTTCAGGTTGGCGCCTTCAGGAAACCAATTGCTGATGATGCATTTAGAAATCTTCAGCCAGTAAGTGCGGAAACAAGTCGGCCGGGATGGATACGTTATTGTGTGGGATTGTTTAAAACCTTTGAGCCGGCCAACCTGGTAAAAAAGGAACTGAGGTCTCGCCAATACAAAGATGCTTTTGTTGTGGCCTATTATAATGGACAAAGAGTTTCTCTCGCCGAAGCAAATCAAATTCTGAACAGACAAGACAGTCGTGTTGCTTATGCCGGAGAAATGCAAAAAGAGATAGCAGCTTTGCATCAGTTGAATGTGATCCCGGCTAAAATTATTTCCGGTCCAAAGGATACAGATGAAAAGTTGTTTTATGGAAATTCAGCGATGCCTGCAAAGGAATTGCTGGAAGCATCAGGACCTTTGGAATACTCCGTACAGGTAGGGGTGTACCGGAATTCAAATCCTCCATCAATTTTAAGTACACTGGAGCCAATCTATACAGAAGCTCTTTCCAAAGGATTGTATCGATTTACTTCAGGACGATATATGAGCCTTAACGAGGCGGAAATCGCGAAGAAAAATGCAATTCAAACCGGTGTAAGTGATGCTTTCGTAGTGGCCTTCAGAGGAAATAGTAAAGTTGCTTTGCCGGCGAGAGTTACTGAAACCCCGCGCACCGAAGATGCACTTGTTCCGGTACGGGAAGAGCGCATTTCAACTCCTGATGTGAATCTACCATCTTCATCCGGTAAAATACAATACAGGGTTCAGTTAGGTGCTTTCCGTAATAATGTTCCTTTTGAAACGGTGGAGGCCTTTTTAAAAATAAGTGATAAAGGAATTGTTCGAATCACGGATGAGCGGGGATTGAATATTTTTTACGCCGGTGATTTTATTAATTACGACGATGCACTTCTTCTCAAAGACGAAATAGTTGGAAAAGGAGTGAAGGATGCATTTGTCGTGGCAATTTCAAATGGCAGAAGAGTGCCTCTTTCTGGTGTTTTACCAAAGAATGAATAGGTTTTCAAGGATATTCAGTTCTTTTTTTTTAAATTTGTGAAAACACAAATAAAAAGAACATGATTCGATCTAACCAGGAAAGCGATTTCGAATTTAATGAAATAGAAGTTACTTCCAAAACTGAAGCGCGTGAGCGTGTGCTCACCTTGTACAACGATGATGTGAACACATTTGAATTTGTGATTGAATCACTCGTTGAAATATGCAAACATGATTTGATACAAGCCGAACAATGCACATATATCGTTCATTATAATGGAAAATGTGCAGTAAAAAGTGGTTCTTTTTCAAGCTTGCATCCTATGCGTGTGGCATTGTGCGACAGAGGTCTGTCTGCGGTTATTCATTAATTGTTTTAACAGGGATTATCAGTCTCATTTGATTTTCTACGCAGCTTTTCGACGGGGTAGGAGTATAAATAATTATATATATGAAAAAGAAGGTCATATTATCCCTGCTGGTCATACTGCTGGTTTCTGCTTGCAGCCGCGTGCCAATCACAAAACGCAAACAGGTAAATCTTTTACCGGAGAGTGAATTGATGGCAATGAGTCTTACCAGTTACCGGGATTTTCTCAAAGGAAATCCTCCGCTTACAGGTACACCTGAAGTAGCGATGGTAAAAGTTGTTGGACAGAAAATATCATCTGCCGTTACACGATTCATGAATCAAAACGGACAAGGGAAGAGAATCCAGGGATATGCCTGGGAGTTTAACCTTGTGAATTCAAAAGAAGCCAATGCCTGGTGCATGTCAGGAGGAAAAGTAGTAGTGTACAAAGGACTTTTACCCTTAACGCTCGATGAATCCGGCCTCGCTATAGTCATGGGGCATGAGGTGGCACATGCCATTGCCAGGCATGGGAATGAGCGTATGAGTCAACAATTACTGGCAGCAGGAATCGGACTGAGTCTGGACATTGCCCTCTCTCAGCAAAGTACACAAACAAGAAATATTTTTCTCACCAGTTACGGTGTAGGTTCCTCCTTGGGCATACTTGCCTATTCGCGCACACATGAAACGGAGGCTGATAAATTGGGGCTGATATTTGCTGCCATGGCTGGCTATGACCCTCAGAAAGCCATAGCATTTTGGGAACGAATGGCTGCTCAGGGTGGCGCGAAACCACCTGAGCTCTTGAGCACACATCCGAGTGACCAGACACGAATCAAGAACCTAAGGGCCTTCATGCCAACAGCTTTGAAGTATTACAAAGCACGTAGTTGAGAAAGAATTTGTAGAAATAATATTTAAGCTATCTTTGCGGCCTTCAAATAATGGACCCGTAGCTTAATTGGATAGAGCATCTGACTACGGATCAGAAGGTTGGGGGTTCGACTCCCTTCGGGTTCACTGATTAAATCTCAACACCCTGAATATCAATAGAATATTCAGGGTGTTGTGTTGAGTGGACACCTTCGTGGACACTGCCAGAGTAAGTGCCACTATAGTGTATGTTTTTATTATTATTCCGGTGTTTCAATTGAAGGGGGATTACAGCTTATTTTTCCTAGTGGGTGCATGCTCTTCACACAATTAACAATACTTTCCGTACTTCAAGGTTTTGGCACTTTCGTATGTCCCTCCAAATTCGGATACAAGAATCATTTTGTTCTTCGAAGCATAATCCAGACAATGCTTTTTTTGGGTCTCCAAACTGAAATTAGTTTCCATTTGTTCAGCTGTCGATCATACCTACCTTCAGCATTTCTACCAATCCCGTATGCGAAGATTTCACCTCTGTTGAGTTTACATACACCGGAACGGGTGCCGCCAATATTGTAAACGCTTCATGGTCTTTCGGCGGAGGTGCCTATTCTTCATTGTTTCCAGCTGTTGGCCCACAAACAGAACGAGTGTTTGATTACCCTGACATTTATCTCCCCACCCTCACCGTTACCGACTTCTACGGTTGTAGTTATACTTCAACTCAGGTAACTCAGGTCGTTGTGAATGGAAATGATCTCAGTGCGAATTATGATCCTCAAGGAATTATTTCATTCTGCCCCGGTGGTTCACAAGTACTTAGCTTAAATCAAGTATTATCATCAAATCCCGATGGCTTTCTCTGGTCCAACGGAGCCACGAGCAGCCAGATCTTTGTCAATCAAACTGGTGCTTATTCGGTAACAATGACTAATAGCTTGACCGGCTGCGAAGTGAAGGTGTTAGAACCTGCTTACGTGGCTGTAGACAACGTTCCCTTCCCTATTATCAATGGTGAGCTAAGGTATTGTGTAGGAGATAGAGTTGAGCTTTCGGGTAATCAAGGTCCTTCATACACATATTTATGGACTGCCACTAAAGATGGCTCGAACTTTACCGGATTTACCAATCCAACTTCTTCTACTTTTCTGATTCAATCGGCACTTGCGGGGAACTATGTGGTCACCCTAAACTTAACAAGTAATTCGAATTCCTGCAGCAGAACTAACTCGGTTTCCTTCTCTGTGAACCCAAATCCGCCGAATCCAATCATTTCAAGTAATGCAAGTCCTGCCTGTGAAGGAGAAATGGTGGTACTTACCGCGACCAATGCAGGCACCAATTTTGTGAATTGGAGCAATGGATCCAACGGACCGGTACTGCAAGTTTATAATTCAGGGATCTACCGTGCTACATTCACTGATGTAAATGGATGCAACTCCTATGAAGATTATCTGGTGCATCCTGATCCTGATTTCAGCTTTATCCTTAGCGGTTGTTTTGATTTTTGTAAGGAAGATGAAATTACGATTCCCGGGGATCGCTTTCATTCATATCAATACTGGGAATGGCAGGTTACAAGTAATGGCTCAACAAATACTTACGGTGGTACTAATGGAATTGTCACTCCATTAGTATTAGGTGGCATGGATGTAGGTTATTACACAGTACAACTCTATGCGATAACTGATGAAGGTTGCTATGCCACATCGGATCCAATTTATCTCAGTATTAAATCATGTGCCTGTGAATTTTTTAATAATGAGCCTGAAATAAAGGTGGAATGCATGTTTGAAGCAGCTAATGCCCTTATCTACTATCATGTGACTATCATGCTTCCACAGAATTTAATAGACCATTGTTCTGCAACAGACATCGCACTTGTTATCAGCTCACCTGATGGAACTTTTACAACCACTGTGGACTTCCCGACAAATCCCATGGAAGGAATTTTTGTTCCTTATTTACCCGGAACCAAAGCAGCTTGTTTTGAATTCAATCTCGAGAATTCAAATCCTGACTACAAAGACTGCAATTGTTTATATACGCTATGCCAACCACTACCGGCCTCGGAGAATTGCGTATGGCCCGGGGAATGTGACATGAATGCAAAATTTGATTACGTCAAATGCACCGGTAATACCGAAGATGAATATGAGTTTAGCCTTACTATAACAACTAACGCAGACCTTACAGTATGGTTTTCCGTTCCCACTGGAACATTGACCGGAATGCCTACCACCTTAAGCAATGGTACAAATGTGATTCTTGGACGCTTCTATTTTGTGCCACCTCCCCATGAACTTTGTATTAACATCAATGCTTATGATTCTGCTTCGGGAAAATTCTGCTTCCTTCAGGTGTGTTATCAAGAGGATCGCCTTTATGGATGTACTCCAAGCCGGCTTGCGAAGCCTACTTCCAACTTAATTAAGAAAGACAATACTATAATTTCGACAGCTCTAGGATTGGCTCCAAATCCCGCATCCAACACAGTGGGTGTTTCTTATAACTTGGTGACATTAAGCGGAGAAGCTCTTAGTAATGGACGCAAAAGGAGTTAAATTAATTGGTCTTCACTTGAGCGAAGGGTCCGGTATCAGAGAAATTAACACAAACTCTTTATCTCCCGGAATATACTGGGTTCAGATTATTAGTGATTCCGGTGAAAAAGCAGGAAAAAGGCTGGTTATCATGAAATAGAAATTGAATTAATTTTGACATATTATGTTGTATTACCCCAAAACAGGCAGAAGATTTTTCGATTGCCTGTTTTGGGGCTAATCATGCATACAGAAAAATATATTAAATTAGAGCATCCTTACAAACACTAATTCGAACTATGAAAAACTTCCATCTTTCCCTCGCCATATTATTTTTAATGATCCTTAATAATGTTCAGGCCCAGAACTTCCAATGGCTTAGCCGTGTGGGAGGGCCTAGTTACGACCCCTCACCGCACATTCCTGATGAGCTCATTAATGATATTGCCACTGACGAGCAAGGGAATGTTTATGCCTGCGGACGGATTAGAGACAATTCAAATATTAATGGACAAGCTATAAGTACTTACGGTGGCAATGATATTTTTCTGTGCAAGTTTGATTGTTTCGGGAATCTTGTTTGGTACCGTGTAGCAGGAAATTCAGATGATGGCGATAATGGCATCTCTCTTGCCCTTGACGGTTTAGGTCATATTTACCTAACGGGAGAGGTATATGGGAATAGCGGACCAACAGGACAAATCAATTTTTTCGATACAGTTTATCATGTAAATACACGAAGCATGTTTTTAGCTAAACTAGATACCAGTGGCAATTTTATCTGGGGGAAAATTGCTACTTCTGGATCATTTGGCGAAAAAATAGTGATTGATTCAGAGGGTAAAATTAATGTACTTGTTTATAATTACGTGCCAGGAGCGTTATTTCCGGGCATTAATGTGATAGCCGCTTTTTATGTTGTCCGTTTTGATCCCTCAGGAAATGTAGAAAAAGCGTTAAAAATAACGGATGGTTATAGTGGGGGATTCAGGGATATGAAGATGAGTGCGGATAGAGAATTTTATTTTGTCGGCGATTACCCATTAGATTCCAACATAATTGGTGGGGTAATAATGCGCAAAATCTCTCCCCAAAACTCTTACGACTTTTTCTGCATCAAACTTGATACTTCAGGTATAGCTCAATGGTACATTCATTATGGGTTAAACGTGTCTTCCTTTTCGCATGGCTACGGATGTGCCTTTGATGCTAACGGTGATCTTTTCATCACGGGTGGAGCATACAATGGACTTGTATTAGGACCTGATACTATGCGCAATTCATTAGCTCCTACATCGCCAAATGATTTTCCCTTTGTGGCCAAAGTCAATCCACTGGGACAAATATTATGGGCTAGGAATCTGCACGCCAATGACATTGCACGTGCTACTGGAGGGTTAGCAGTGAAAAGTAATGGTAATGCTTTGATTTCAGGTTTTTTTATTGACCGGGTCATCATGGGACCAGACTCTTTTGTGGGAAGTGGAAGTCACAATCTGTTTATTTCAGAATTTAGTAACAATGGAGCTATACTTTACGGTACACCCGTACCAACAATAAACGGAGGCACGAATTCCGAACCGCGCCGTACCATCCGTGATGCTGCCGATAACATCATCTTTGCCGGGGCATATGATGGCAACCTAATCGTTAATGGTAATACTGTACCTTATGCCGGTGGTTATACTGATGGTTTTATCATCAAATGGGGTAGTGCATTATGTACAGTTGGGATAGAGGATGGTTTGAGTTTCAATAAAGAGTCCGTTTTAGTTTATCCAAATCCTGCCACAGATAGGGTACGATTTAAATTTCCTGAAAATTTATCCACGGCCAGTATGCTGTGTATTTTTGATCTGATGGGAAGAGAGGTAAGAAAAGTATTTATCCCTGCACATACTACAGAACAGTCGCTTGAATTGAACGGACTTCCGTCCGGGTTGTATCATTATGCCATACAGAACTCTGTCGAGCGATATTCCGGAAAGTTTATGGTGGCTGGCGAGTAAAGCAAATCGCCAATAGCACCCATGCGCTTACTAAAGTCGTTGTGCGCTGGAAAATTCAGAATGAATCCTGTGGGTTAATTCTCACCTTCTTCCCTCCACAAACACAGTCATCCAGAATGGAACTTGTGGGTTTAATGTACGCAGCATAAAAATGAAATAGAAATATGGCTTGCGATTCGAAGCTTTCATTCACAAGAAATTACCCAAGACTCCAAAGACTCCTGGATGACCTACGTTTTTGAATTTGTAATTTGATAATTTCATAATTCAAACCACACAGATTATGGCTCTACCCCGCATTCTCTTCTTTGCTGTATTATACTTGACCCTGAGCAATAACTCAGCAAGTTCGCAGAGCTTCCAATGGCTCAGCCGTGTAGGAGGGCCCAGCTATGATCCCTCACCGCACATTCCTGATGAGCTCATCAATGATATTGCCACAGACGAGCAAGGTAATGTATATGCCTGCGGACGGATTAGAAACAATTCAAATATTAATGGACAAACCATAAGTACTTACGGAGGCAATGATATTTTTCTGTGCAAGTTTGATTGTTTCGGGAATCTTGTTTGGTACCGTGTAGCCGGTAATCCCGGTGATGGCGATAATGGCATCTCTCTTGCCTTGGACGGCTTGGGTCATATTTACATAACCGGAGAGATCTATGGGAATAGCGGGCCAACAGGACAAATCAATTTTTTCGATACAGTTTATCATGTAAATACACGAAGCATGTTTTTGGCTAAGCTAGATACCAGTGGCAATTTTATCTGGGGGAAAATAGCTACTTCTGGATCATTTGGCGAAAAAATAGTGATTGATTCAGAGGGTAAAATTAATGTACTTGTTTATAATTACGTGCCAGGAGCGTTATTTCCGGGCATTAATGTGATAGCCGCTTTTTATGTTGTCCGTTTTGATCCCTCAGGAAATGTAGAAAAAGCGTTAAAAATAACGGATGGTTATAGTGGAGGATTCAGGGATATGAAGATGAGTGCGGATAAAGAATTTTATTTTGTCGGCGATTACCCATTAGATTCCAACATAATTGGTGGGGTAATAATGCGAAAAATATCTCCCCCAAATTCTTACGACTTCTTCTGTATCAAACTTGATACTTCTGGAGTAGCTCAATGGTACATTCATTATGGGTTAAATGTACCTTCCTTTTCCAAGGGATATGGCGTTGCTTTCGATCAAACTGGAAATTTGTTTATCACGGGTGGGGCATACGATGGACTGGTACTAGGAACCGATACTATGCGCAATTCGATTAGCCCGGGACCTGGTGTTGATTTCCCTTTTGTAGCAAAAGTGACAGCACTAGGGCAAATATTATGGGCAAGGAATCTTCATACTAATTCGATTGCACGTTCAACCGGCGGGGTTACAATAAAGAGTAACGGCAATGCAGTTATTTCAGGTTTTTTTAGTGGTCCGGTTATTATTGGACCAGATAGCTTTGCTGGCAGTGGTACTGATAATTTATTTGTCGCCGAATTCAGCAACAACGGTACAATATTAGGTGGTACACCCGTCCCGACTGTTAATGGTGGAAGTAATACCGAACCTCGTCGTACTGTTTGTGATGCAGCTGATAATATTATTTTTGCCGGAGCTTTTGCGGGTAACCTTATCGTTAATGGTAATACCGTGCCTTATGCCGGTGGTTATACCGATGGTTTTATTATCAAGTGGGGTAACGCATTATGTACAGTTGGGATAGAGGATGGGTTGAGTCTTAATAAAGGAACTGTTTTAGTTTATCCCAATCCTGCCACAGATAGGGTACGATTTAAATTTCCTGAAAATTTATCCACGGCCAGTATGCTGTGTATTTTTGATCTGATGGGAAGAGAGGTGAGAAAAATATTCATTCCTGCACATACTACAGAACAGTCGCTTGAATTGAACGGACTTCCGTCCGGGTTGTATCATTATGCCTTGCAGAACTCTGTTGAGCGATATTCCGGAAAGTTTATGGTGGCTGGCGAGTAAAGCAAATCGCCAATAGCTCCCATGCGCTTACTAAAGTCGTTGTGCGCTGGAAAATTCAGAAGGAATCCTGTGGGTTAATTCTCTTCCTCTTTCCCCTCGAATACAGTCATCCAGAATGGAACTTGTGGGTTTAATGTACGCAGCATAAAAATGAAATAGAAATATAGCTTGCGATTCGAAGCTTTCATTCACAAGAAATTACCCAAGACTTCAAAGATTCCTGGATGACCTACGTTTTTGAATTTGTAATTTGATAATTTCATAATTCAAACCACACAGATTATGGCTCTACCCCGCATTCTCTTCTTTACTGTATTATACTTGACCCTGAGCAATAACTCAGCAAGTTCGCAGAGCTTCCAATGGCTCAGCCGTGTAGGAGGGCCCAGCTATGATCCCTCACCGCACATTCCTGATGAGCTCATCAATGATATTGCCACAGACGAGCAAGGTAATGTATATGCTCGCTGGCGATATGGCTTACTATAATGGCACATCATGGGTTTCTGTATCAGGAGGAGGTAACGGACAAACACTTGTATATTGTAATGGAGTTCCTACTTGGGGTGGTTGTTTACCGATCCTCACTTCAAACGCTATGAGTGGCATTTCATTTACAACTGCCAGCGGTGGCGGAAATGTTAGCAATGATGGCGGAACACCCATAACTGCACGAGGGGTATGCTGGAGCACTTCTCCAAATCCCACGGTTGCTAACAGCAAAACGACAGACGGAACTGGTATGGGAACATACAGCAGTAATTTAACAAATCTAATTTCCAATACGCTATATTATGCGCGGGCTTATGCAAGTAATAGTGTAGGGACAGCTTATGGCAATGAGATCAATTTTACTACTGCTAGTACAACTTTACCAGCGATTGGAAGTTCCTACCTCGGCGGTAAACTTGCTTACATTTTACAGCCTGGCGACCCCGGTTACGATGTTAACGTTTCTCATGGCTTGATAGCAGCACCATCGGATCAAAGCACTGGCATACAGTGGTATAATGGATGTAATTTAACGACAGGAACTACCAGCACAACAATCGGAACTGGGAATGCCAATACAAATGCAATAGTTGCAGTCCAGGGTGCCGGAAGCTATGCAGCAAAATTGTGTTATGATTTAGTGTTAAACGGATATAGCGACTGGTATTTACCGAGCAAAGATGAGTTGAATAAACTATATCTATACAAGAACTCAATTGGCGGTTTTACTCCGCCCAACTATTGGAGTTCTACTGAGTACAGCGCCATCGACGCTTGGAGTCAGTACTTCGGCGATGGCAGCCAAGCCAACGAAAATAAAGGCACCACACGCTCAGTACGGGCGGTTCGGGTTTTTTAAACCAGCTACGATGGGATTCACTCTAAACTTTCCTTTTCGCCACTAAAATAAAACCCCAGACTGCTTGGACGGACATGCGTCCCTTGTTTTAAGCTGTTTGATACAACTAGTACAACCGTACTCTGACTACGGATCAGAAGGTTGGGGGTTCGACTCCCTCCGGGTTCACTTGACTTAATAAAGCACTGAATTACAGTGCTTTATTTTTTTTATCTAATTTCCCCTTTTCCTAAAAACAGAGCCTTCCTAATGAAAAAATAGCAGGGAAGTGGATTGCTATATTCTGAATTTTTATAAGCTTTGATTTCTGCAAGAACTTGAAATCATTATCCGCTGATCCTGGGACATCTGTCTTTCTACAAAAAAACATCCGTTAATAAATTCTGGCTGAAAGCCCTGTAAACACAAGAAAAACAGAGGAAAGAAATTATCTTTGCAGCAAGCTAAAAAATTAAAGAAGCAAGAAGTGGCACTTATAAAATCTATTTCAGGAATCAGGGGTACGATAGGAGGAAAACCAGGAGAAGGCCTGACTCCGCCCGATATAGTCCGTTTTACTGCTGCCTATGGAACATGGTTGTTAAAAACCATGAATGATTCTTCTCAAAAGCCCGTTATTGTAATTGGTCGTGATGCCCGCATTTCAGGCGAGATGGTTCAGAATCTTGTTGCGGGCACCTTGAAAGGGCTCGGCCTGGATGTAATTTATCTGGGGTTATCCACAACGCCCACGGTTGAAATGGCCGTCGTTGAGTTGAATGCACATGGTGGAATCATTATCACTGCCAGTCATAATCCCAAGCAATGGAATGCACTTAAACTCCTGAATGGTAAAGGCGAGTTTATTTCGGCTTCGGACGGCGAGGAGGTTTTGCAAATCGCGGAAGACAATGCCTTTCATTTTGCTGAAGTAAACAAACTCGGGAAATTTACATCTGTCCCAAATTTTCACCTTAAGCATATAGAACGGATTCTTGCATTGCCTTTGGTGGATATTGAAGCCATCAAAGCAAAAAAATTCCGTGTCGTGATCGATTGTGTCAATTCAAGCGGAGGAATTGTATTGCCACCGCTACTGACTGCACTTGGCGTGGAAGAGATCATTGAATTGTATTGTGAACCCAATGGACAGTTTCCACACAACCCAGAACCTTTGCCGGAGCACCTGAGGGATATATCTCAGGAAGTGAAGAAAAAGAATGCGCATTTGGGAATTGTCGTTGATCCGGATGTTGACCGGCTTGCGCTGGTTTGCGAAGACGGTGAAATGTTTGGTGAAGAATATACCCTTGTCGCCGTTGCCGATTATATTTTAAAAAATAAAAAAGGTAATACCGTATCGAATCTGTCATCAACCCGGGCACTACGGGATGTAACAGAAAAAGCAGGTGGAAACTATTTCGCTGCTGCAGTGGGAGAGGTGAATGTAGTGGAAGCCATGAAAGCGAATGATGCCATTATTGGCGGTGAAGGAAACGGCGGTATCATCTATCCTGATTTGCACTATGGACGGGATGCGCTTGTGGGCATAGCACTTTTTTTAACTCATCTGGCTAAATCAGGAAAGAGTACTTCCATGTTGCGTGCTTCTTATCCCAATTATTATATCTCCAAGAATAAGATCGAATTAACTCCTGATATAGACGTTGATGCCATCCTTGATGGTATCAAGGAAAAGTACCAAAAACAGCCTGTAAATACAATTGACGGAGTGAAGATAGAGTTCGATAAAGAATGGGTTCATTTGCGCAGAAGTAATACCGAACCTATTATCCGAATCTATGCAGAAAGCCAGTCACAAACCACTGCTGCAAATCTGGCTGAAAAAATTATTCTGGATATCAAGGATATGATCAGTGAAAAGATGATCAAATAGAAATTCCAAAACGATTCCTGTGAATATTTTGGTGGGAATCCTAAGAGCAATTTCCCGTACTCCATACAAATAGAAAAATTGAGCATGAAAATTTATCTGGATAATGCTGCCACAACTCCTGTAGATCCTGAAGTTGTAGATGCGATGATCCCGGTTCTGAGGAATCAGTTTGGTAATCCCTCCAGCATTCATTCCTTCGGCAGGGAAGTACGTAGTTTGATTGAACAGGCCAGAAAGAAAGTTGCCCAATCCTTGAATGTTTCTCCGGCGGAAATATTTTTTACTTCAGGCGGCACAGAGGCTAATAACACAGCACTCTTTTGCAGTGTAAGGGACCTTGGGATCAAGCATATCATTTCTTCTCCCCTGGAGCACCATGCAGTCCTTCACACCCTCGCGGAACTGGAGCGTGAAGGAAGAATTTCAGTCAGTCTGGTGTACGCTGGATGAAAAGGGCAGAATAAATATGGAGCATCTTGAAAAACTCCTGAAAGAGAATCCGAAAAGTCTTGTGTCGCTTATGCATGCCAATAATGAAGTGGGCAACCTGATTTCGATCAAAGATGTTGCTGAGCTTTGCGCAAGTCATGATGCCTTGTTTCACAGTGATACTGTGCAGACGATGGGACATTTTTCGATGAATCTACAGGAAATCCCTGTTCATTTTGTGACTTGTGCCGCGCATAAATTTCACGGGCCCAAGGGAATTGGTTTTTTATACATCAACCACAAAATAAAAATTCATCCTTTCATTCATGGCGGAGCGCAGGAGCGAAATATGCGCGGGGGCACAGAAAATGTCTATGGCATTGTCGGATTAGCTAAAGCATTGGAAATAGCTCATGAACAAATGGAATCGCACCAAAGGCATATCCTTGGATTGAAACATTATATGATGGAGCGTTTGAAGGAAAATATTCCAGGCATTGAATTTAATGGTGATCCAAGCGGAAACAGTTTATACACTGTATTGAACGTTGCTTTTCCTCCTTCGGATAATTCTGAAATGCTTTTATTCAATCTCGATATTTCAGGCATTGCCTGTTCTGGTGGTAGTGCTTGTTCTTCCGGCAGTAACACAGGTTCCCATGTACTTAAAGCCATTTACGGAAATATTGACCGTCCTTCCGTCAGGTTTTCTTTCAGTAAGTACAATACCCGGGAGGAGATAGATATTGTACTTGAAAAATTGAAGGAACTTTATGCTGTAAAAGTTAGCTGAGCGAATCTTGTCTGACAGGAGACTGGAGATTGCATCTTCATCCCAAAAGGATTAATTCTCTACTACGCCTCCGCTGGTCTTCAGTGTTACACGAGGTATTAAAACGGTTTTTATTACAGGCCATGTTTTTCTTACCGTCCAGGGCCCTGTCCTTGTCCTGGTTTTTTTCCATCCTGACGATTTTGAATCATCTCAAGTAATCTTCTTTTAAAATCATCTTCAGCTCTGTAAAGTTTAGCTACCTTTTTAGGAGTTAGTACTTTCTTGAATTGGGGATGATATTTTTTCATGATATCCAATTCATTCTGCCGGAAGGCGATTTCTCCATCCACAAATTTTTCTGCAGCGGCATCTGTCATCTCATCCATATTCTCTTTTGCAGACTGATGATCATCCCGTCTCGACATTCTCAGTTTTTCCATTTCTGCCTGGTATTGATTATATACCGGCCAAAAGGTTTGTGCTTCTTCTGGGCTCAGTGACAAACGATCTGTAAGAAAGCCAATCTTCATTGCATCCACTTTTTCCTTTGTCGGATGTTTTTGTTGTCCATTGACAACAATCACACATAAAAGGAAACCAATTAACAAACTATTTCTTAGAGTTTTCATAAGCTATTTTCTATTTGTGAAATATCAATATCATTTTCGAGTAGGTACTGAACATAGGGATTTGTAGAAGTGTTGGAGGCATCGCTTTCCTGTTGTGCCGCAAGTATGTCAATCAATGTAAATTCATCCACATCATTCAGATATAGTGAATTGCCCAGGTCCTCAAGGGTGATGGGTTCGACTGAGGATTCAACGATTACAGTTTGACGAGTTCTCAATCCCAAAAAAAGGATGAGTATCAGGGATGCAAATGCTAATCCTATTTGAGGACGTATCAACAAAGCCATCCATTCTTTCCAGAGCTGGATTTTGCCGGCAATAGATGTTTTTTGTTGAATTTGGATTGGGAGTTCTTCAAAATAATTCGGAGGAACAGAAAACTGATTTTTGGAAGCGACAGTTTCCAATTCGGAAAGTGATTCAATTTTGGAAATGATCTCGCTCTGAAGTGATTCAAAATAAGCATCTGGCACTTTGAATTGATTGCTGCCGGCCGATTCTGTTGAATCATCAGAAAGATGAAGTGCTTTAAATTTATTGCTTAAGTCCTTTTTCATTCTTTATTATGGATTTAACTCCATAGCTCTTAAGATGCTATCAGGTGCAAATGGTTTAATCACTAAGTACATATTTTTCAATTTTTTTTACCGCATGGTGATAGGATGCCTTTAATGCACCCACTGTAACACCCAATATTTCAGAAATTTCTTCATATTTCATGCCTTCATAGTATTTCATATTAAAGACAATTCTTTGCTGGGTTGGGAGCTTCAAGACAGCTTTTTGAAGCATTAGTTGAATTTTATCCCCTGTAAAAAGCACATCATGTTGAAGTGAATCGGATAATTCATGCTCTACATTGACAATGGGAATAAAAAAACGCTTCTTTTTTTGATTTAGAAAAGAGATGGCTTCATTCGTTGCGATCCGGTAGATCCAGGTGAACAATTTTGAATCTTCCCGGAAGCTATCCAGTGACCTCCATACCTTAATAAAAACATTTTGAACGACATCATTGGAGTCTTCATGATCAATGAGTATCCTGCGGATGTGCCAATAGACTTTCTGTTGATACTGCTGTACCAACATATTGAAAGCATAGTGCTTTGTTTCCTCGTTGCGAAACTGTCTGAGTAGTTCAGTATCTGTGAATTCCGTCATAAAAAATATTCGCACGTGGGAAATGCAACTACGGGATCAGGAAGTGGAGAGTTCCGCTTTCTTTCGGATGAAGTGCGAGTCTCGGCAGCTTTGACAATATTTTCCGCTTCGAGTCCGTACTTTTTCATGAGTTGCTCCGGTGTTCCACTTTCACCGAATGAATCATTAATTCCAACGTATTCCTGAGGAACCGGGAAGTTTCTTGAAAGCATCTGAGCAATGGCATCACCTAATCCTCCAAAAAACTGATGCTCTTCAGCACTCACCGCACATCCTGTTTTTCGCACTGAACGTAGGACAGCCTCCGAATCCAAAGGTTTAATGGTATGTATATTGATTATCTCCGCTTTGATGCCTTTATCGGCAAGCATCACTGCTGCCTCAAGCGATTTCCAAAGCATATGTCCGGTGGCAAAAATTGATATATCGGATCCTTCACGGAATGTGATGGCTTTTCCGATAACAAATTTCTGATCTAGCTGGAGTAAATACCGGAACCACAGGGCGGCCGAAGCTAAGATATACAGGACCATGGTGTTCTGCGATAGCAATGGTTGCTGCTTTGGTCTGGTTATAATCGCAGGTATTGATTACTACCATTCCCGGCAAGCATGCGCATCATACCAATGTCTTCAAGTATCTGATGCGTCGCTCCATCTTCACCAAGAGTAATACCGGCATGCGAAGCACATATCTTTACATTTTTATCTGAGTAAGCAATGGATTGGCGGATCTGATCGTAAACACGTCCGGTCGAAAAATTCGCAAAAGTTCCGGTGAAAGGAATTTTTCCGCCAATTGCAAGACCGGCAGCAATTCCCATCATATTTGCTTCAGCAATTCCGATCTGAAAAAATCGTTTCGGAAATTCTTTTTCAAAAGCATCCATTTTCAGGGAGCCGGTAAGATCTGCACACAGTGCGACAACATTGGGGTTGCTTTTGCCCAGTTCGAGCAGTCCTGCTCCGAAGCCGGAACGTGTATCTTTTTTTTCAGTGTAGTTGAGTGTGTTCATTTGCAAGTAATTTATATTTACACAGAGTTATTTTTTATTAATATAAGCAAAACGATATTGCATTCACCGGATACAACCGAGAAATCTTTTTCAACCGTATAGATTGATTCCTTTGAGTTTTTAGGACGATAAACCACATGATATTTTCCGGGTTGCAGAACAATTGTTTCCTTGCTGCTGTTGTCATCCAGGTTGTAGATCCACTTTAGCTGGCCTCTTTCCTCCACGTAAACACTTCCATAGCCCTGATTATTGGTCATAAGAGTCACCATTCCCGGTCTGGGAATTTGCACGGTAGTCGTTTTACTTTGTGCTACATCAATATTTTCGAGGTATAATCCTTGGTAAAGTAAGTACTTCAATGTCGTATTTTCCAACCAGGTATTTTTCCGTGGAATGAAATTCCTGAACATCCAGCGTTTTCATTTCACCCTGTCGCCGGACAATTGCCATGGGCTTTTTAAATTCAGCCGGATTGTCAAATTTCAGGTAGAAATATCCTTGGGAGCATCAATTCCAACGTGGTATGCTTTCCGGGTGTCAATACGATTGAATCTTTTGAAACCGGGGGAGTGGTGTGGACAACAATTCTATAAACGGGAAGAGGGTCTATGACCAGTGTATCGGGATTTCCTTTTGTATTCAGTGTATGAATAAAATTATATTTTACTTTCCCCGATTGCTGGTCATAAAAAGTCATGTTCACATTTGTTTCAGTCGGCTGGTTGTATATGTCCAGAAGATTGACCTGCATGGTGGTTGAATTCAAAGCCTGAGAGATGACTACATCCAGTGCCATCTTAAAATTAACTTCATTCGTTGCATCAAAATACCTTCCAACACAATCAAAAGTCTTTTTCCAGGACTCATCAATGCCCATTCCGATCACGAAGGGCTTTAAAAAAATACCCTTTTGTTGCAGTGCCTGAGAAACTGCGCAAGGATCGCCGCCACATTCTTCAATTCCATCTGTAATCAGAATGAGTATATTTCTTGATTCACTTTGAGGAAAATCATTCCCGCAGAGTTCAAGTGATCTTGCAATGGGCGTTGTCCCTTTTGGTACGATGTTCTTCAGCACATTTTTCATGTGCTGCATATTCCCTTTGCTGAAAGGAACCTCTAATTTGCTGTCATCACAATCCTGTGGTGGAAATTGCTTTTGATGGCCATATACGCGTAGTGCCAGTTCGATATTGTCGAGATAACGCAAACTGTCCAGCAATTGAAACATAAGTTCTTTAGCTACGTCAATTTTTGCTCCGCTCTGCCAGCGACCATACATGCTTTGAGAGCCATCGAATAGAAATTCGATCCGGGTAAGGGTAGGGCCTTTGCTCTTAGAAATCTGCTGGCCAATAACCACATTGATGGAGAATAAAAAAATCAGTAAGCAGGAAATAAATACACGCAGCCAAAATTTTGCGAATCTAAAATTTCCGTTTTTAATATTTCTTCCTGCTAAATTGATCACAGAGACTGGATTGACAGGACTTAGATTAATAATCTCCCAGGGTTTCTTCAAGTTGAGAAAGTGCATTTTTCATTTGCTCATCATTCGGAGCAACACCGTGCCATTTGTGTGTGTGCATCATAAAATCAACACCCTGGCCCATGACTGTTTTCATCAGGATGACTATCGGTTGTTTTTTTCCAGTGAGTGAGTTTGCTTTTTTTATAGTGCCATGAATATCTTCCATATTATTCCCATTTGTCTCAAGCACCATCCAACCAAAACTTTCGAATTTAGGTTTCAGATCACCGTAGGGCATGACATCTTCAATAGAGCCGTCGATCTGTTGATTATTTACATCAATGGTTGCAATCAGATTATCCACTTTTTTGGCTCCGGCGTACATAATAGCTTCCCAAACCTGTCCTTCTTCCATTTCTCCATCACCACATAAACAATAGACAAGGTGGTCATCCTCATCCAGTTTTTTAGACAAAGCTGTACCAATTGCAACGCTCATCCCTTGTCCCAAAGAACCACTGGCTACACGAATACCCGGAAGGCCTTCATGAGTTGCCGGATGACCTTGTAATCTTGAATTGATTTTTCGGAAGGTGGAGAGTTCGGAGGTTTAGAAATATCCACTTCTTGCCAGCACACTGTACCAAAGTGGAGATACATGTCCGTTGCTCAGGTAAAAAACATCTTCCCCTTTGCCATTCATTGAAAAAGATGCAGGATTATGTCTGAGTATGCCGAAATACAAAGCAACCAGAAAATCAGTACAACCGAGTGAACCACCTGGATGCCCGGAGTTGGCCCCATTCGTTTGACGTATAATATCCCTTCGTACCTGACTGGCAATGCGTTTCAGCTCTTCAATTGTCATATTTCGATCTTTTTATTTTGGATCCTAAATTAGGTCTTTTGACCTCTCGTCACCGACCATCACACATGTGAATTATTCAGGAAATATCAACAAAATAAAGGAACGAAAAGGCAGCCGATTCATTTGAATGCTGGGAAAAAACGGGATACTTAAGGCCCGTCCAGGAATTCATCCAAATCCCGGCGTTCTCTTTTTGTGGGTCTTCCTGTGCCAGGATCACGAAATATCGAAAATCGCTTTGTCCGGGTACTGAAAGCTTCTAATTCGTCCTGTGGGGTGAGGTCTTCAAGATGTTCAGGTACCAATTTCGCCCCGATTCGGTTGCTGATGACTTTCAATACTTTGTATTGATGAGTAATACCTGTTCTTCTGATTCCGATGAGATCGTTTACGTTTACTATGCGGGAAGCTTTTGCGGGCATGTTATTCACTGAAATTTTCCCTTGTTCGCATGCCAAAGTGGCCAATGAGCGGGTTTTAAACAACCTCACCGCCCACATCCACTTATCCACCCTGATTTTTTCGTTTTCGTTTTCTTTCTTCATCTTTACCTTTTAAAAAGGCTGGAGCAAGAATTGGCCCTGTGGCACAATATTAAATCTTTATGACAACTAAATATAACAATAAAAAATTTGCCCAACAATTTCTACTGATTTCACTGCTTCTATCCGGAGCAATGATATTTTATTCCATGAGAATTTTCCTGGGAGCATTTCTGGGTGCGGTTATTTTGTATGTATTGTTCCGGCCCGCAATGCGAAAATTTTACATCGAAAAAAAATGGAATAAAAATCTTTGTGCTCTTTTGATTTGTCTGTTCACCTTTTTAATAATAATGACGCCCATCTTAGTGAGCAGTTACATGATCATTCCTAAGATCACTTTGTTTTTCAATGAGGGATCTGTAACCATGAAAGTACTAAGCGACCTTGACAATCGTATCTTCAACCTTACAGGTTATCAGTTTATTTCAACAGAAACTTTGCAAAATTTGAAGGATGAAGCAGGTGGGTACATCACTCAATTTCTGGGTGCTTCTTTAGCGATTATCTCCGAAATAGCAATGATGTATTTGTTTTTGTTCTTTTTTCTGATCAATGTTGGAAATACAGAAGCTTTTTTAGAAAGTCATCTGCCTTTTGCTTCACAAAAAATTTCGGACTTCTCACATGAGTTGGAAGTACAGACTTTTTCAAATGCTCTGGGATCTCCTTTGTTGGCGCTAGTACAAGGACTTTTTGCGATGTTTGGGTATTGGATTTTCGGATTGCCTGAACCTGTATTCTGGGGCGTGATGACTGGCTTATTTTCGTTTTTACCGCTTGTAGGTTCTGCGTTGATATGGCTGCCGGCTTCCATTTTTCAATTTATTTCAGGGAATATATGGCAGGGTATTGCCATTCTGCTCTATGGCGTTTTAATTATTTCTGTTATTGATAATGTTTTCCGGTTTATTTTTCAAAAGAAGTTTGCTGACATTCATCCACTGGTAACCATTATTGGGGTAATCGTGGGTTTGCAGCTCTTCGGAGTGTCCGGTATTATATTTGGACCCTTATTGATTTCGTATTTCCTGATTCTTCTTAAGATATTCCAGGAAGAATATTTACAGGAATAAATAAAAAAGGCTATTTCACATTACATTATTCCATTACCTCGGGTGCAAGATGTCTTCTTTTGTAAGAGGACGTTTTTCCGCCTGCCATGAAAACCCCTTCAGACGCAATTCTTTGGTGGATAACTCACGGATAGGATATAGGTTTCCATCAGGGGCATTCAGCAATGTGATGCTTTTTACCTTATTTCCATCGACCAGGATGACCATGTCACTGCAATCGGCACGGTTTACCGAGAAATTCTTGTCGTTTTTATCTTTTGCGTAATATATCGTTTGTCCGTTGCCGGTTACCTCAATGCGGTACAATTGATTCTGATTGAAATAGCCGGTCATATTTTTTCCCCTGATCTGATTGAACCGTAAGGAATCCAGTATTGCTTTGTCTGAGCTGTCGACGCGGGAAAGAATAAACGCATTATTAACCATATACATTTTTGAAATTTCTCCGTTGGCGGTCTGAAGGGTTACTGAATCAGCGATGAGCTGGTTTAATCCTGACCAGAGGACAGGATCATGGAAAAGGTGAATCGTGGAATCGCTGCGCAGATATGCAAGGGAGTCGCAGCTCGCCTGAAGGTCCGGTTTAAATAGTTTTACGTGATGAAAAGCGAAAATATTTCTGGTTTTTTTTGTTGAATCCAATGGGTCGATAACACCAATTGCCATGAGCGTGTCTGCATGCAAATTCATGGTATCGGTTTCATAGAATTGTGTGAGCAGTGCCCTTCCGGTTACCCAGGAAGAATCGCTTTGCTCATGGTGCTCTCCGTATTCACCACTGATTACAATCTTATTTGTTGAGTCATAAATGGATACATGGCCGAATACCATTCCGATGCCCGAGTTGCGGTTATATAAAACAGAATCGCCTTTGAGCAATTGCCCTTTCGTTTGCAGAAAAGAATTTTGCCGGAAGAAAGAGGTCTGATTTTCGGTATTATACCATCCATCCTCGCAGTAGATTGTGTTTTCATCAGACCGGATCCAGGTTGGGCCAAGGAAGAAAGATGTTTTACTCATGGAATTATAGCGTAAGGTGTCGCCGGTCATGGTATATTTCGGGTTGACCAGCACCACGTCCTTACGGAAGTAGAATTCATGAATATTGCTGTAATAGTAGCCCAGAACACTGGTAAGGGTATTCTCACCATCTACAATACTGGCACTATCATGATAAGAAGCCAGGTCTTCATTCATATTGTAGTCCAGTTGATTGGTGCGAAGTGTCATTTTACGATCCTGCAATACCACATCACCGAGTACATTAGCAAGACGGGTATTCCCGTCATACAACAAATGGTTCCCCGTCAATGTCAGGGTATCTCCCTGGGTAATACGAATGTTATTGAAAGCTTCTAATTGGTTGTCTTCCCGGTATAAATAGGCACTATCACAGCTCATGAGGACATTCTCATGCCTGAATTTCACATGACCCAGCAGTCTTGTGGCTTTTTCATTCACTGATGCGTCAAATTCGCTAACATCAGCGTTCAATAGCTCGATTTTTTTTTTGTCTTGTGAAAAACCGGAAAAGGACAATAGTACCCCGCAGAAGAGCAATGAGAAGTAGTGCAGAAAAGTCCGGGCTTTCATATGCTGCAAACATAAGAAAGGAAATTGAGCTGTCTGCAAATTCGACACAGAATGAAAAAATGAAGTAATATTGTGTTCCATAATTCGTACAAAACAAGAATTCAATTAAACTTTCGGAGAATGCTGGAATTGAATGGTTTCCCTCGAAGTTGCAGTATTGAATTAATTCGTTTTTACTGAATTAGCATGTTTTTAAATTGCGGATGAACAAGATTTGATTTTCAGAATGGAAAGGAATCACAAGGATAAAAGTGAATGGTACGTGGATGTAGTAATCCCTGTGCCCGTACCGAATTTGTTCACGTACAGTGTCCCGGCAGAATTTATTCAATACGTTAGTGCCGGAAAAAGAGTTATTGTTCCATTTGGAAAACAGAAAATTCATTCGGCCCTGATTCGAAACGTTCACCAGGAGCCGAAGGCAGATAACATCAAAGATATTTTGTCGGTATTGGATGATGTTCCCTTGGTAAATTCACGCCAGCTTGATTTATGGGATTGGATTGCGGATTATTACATGTGCCATCCCGGCGAGGTGATGAATGCTGCTCTTCCATCCGCTTTGAAATTGCAAAGTGAGACCAAGGTCATTTTTAATCCTGATTTTGATCCGGAAAAAAGCATTCTTTCAAACGAAGAGTTTATTGTTTTTGAATCTCTGGAGGATAAAAATGAATTATCTGTAGATGAAGTCTCACGCATTCTGAATAAAAGCAATGTACATCGTATTTTAAATGGGATGCTGGAGAAAGGCGCCATATTTCTTTCAGAAGAGATTGAAGAGAGCTACCGGCCCAGGATGGAGCAGCGAATCAGTCTGGCTTCTAATTACCGGACGGATAAATCACTGGAAGATCTTTTTCTGCAATTAGAGCAAGATAAAAGGAAAGTAAAACAGCTGGAGTCGCTCATGGTTTTTCTTAAATATCTGTATGCAGATAAACAAAATGACTATGTTAAGAAATCCGATTTAAAAGCGGATCCTAATTTTTCATCTTCATCCCTGCAAACATTGATTAAGAACTGCATCCTGGATGAAGAAGCGGTGCGGGTGGACAGGATACATATTCCTTCAACAGAACAGCTGGCTTTACACGATCTTAATTCAATACAAAAGCTTGCCCTTTCGGAAATAAAGGACGTGTGGAAGGATAAGGATATTGCATATATTCATGGTGTAACCTCCAGCGGGAAAACAGAAGTTTACATCCATCTCATTGATGAAGTACTTCGTTCCGGTAAGCAGGTTTTGTACTTACTGCCTGAGATTGCCCTGACCACACAAATTATTACGCGCCTGCGCAAACATTTCGGTAACAGGGTAGGGGTTTATCATTCCAGGTATAGTAATAATGAGCGTGTGGAAATATGGAACAATGTGCTTGCATTTGGTCGGGAAGAAGGTTCAACGGATAAAGCACAGATGATCCTGGGTGCCCGATCTGCACTTTTTCTTCCTTACAGCAACCTGGGATTAATTGTTGTTGATGAAGAGCACGACGCTTCCTATAAACAGGTTGATCCGGCGCCAAGATATCATGCGCGTGATTCGGCTATTGTATTGGCAAAAATACATGGGTCCAAAGTGATCCTGGGCTCAGCAACTCCTTCGCTTGAGAGTTATTTTAACACAGGGCTGAACCGATATGGACTTGTGAAGATGTCAGAACGTTTTGGTGGCATACAGATGCCGGCCATTATTGTTTCGGATATCCGTGAAGCCAAGCGAAAGAAGATGATGAAGTCTCACTTTTCGCCTGAATTGATGCAGGCGATTGCAACCGCACTCGGTAAGCAGGAGCAAGTGATACTTTTTCAAAACCGGCGTGGCTTTTCTCCATACCTTGAATGCAACAGATGCAACTGGATACCACATTGTAAGAATTGCTCCGTTACGCTTACTTACCATAAATCCGGTCATCAGTTAAAATGCCATTACTGCGGCTTTGTTCAGCAGGTGCCAACCACCTGTCAGCAGTGTGGAGATCACCAGGTCGACGTGAGGGGCTTCGGAACCGAAAAGATTGAAGAGGAAATTTCCCTGCTGTTTCCTGCAGCCCGGGTTTCACGCATGGATCTGGATGTGACAAGGACTAGAAATTCTTTTCAACGTATTATTGCCGAATTTGAAGCACGGAAAATTGACATTCTGGTAGGGACACAAATGGTCACCAAAGGATTGGATTTCGATAATGTGAGTACTGTAGGAATTATCAATGCAGATCAACTACTCAACTTTCCTGATTTCAGAGCCTTTGAAAGAAGTTTTCAGTTGATGGCTCAGGTAAGCGGGAGGTGTGGCAGAAAGCAGAAACAAGGGAACGTCATCATACAGACCCAACAGCCGGATCACTGGGTGATAAATGATGTGGTAAAGAATGACTATGAAGCATTTTATGCCAGAGATCTTGAGGAGCGGCGGAAATTCCATTATCCACCGCATTCAAGACTGATTGAAATTCTATTAAAGCACAGGGAATGGGAACTACTCGATGAAGCAGCGATAGTATTTGCCGGATTGCTGCGCGAAAAATTGGGTAACCGGGTTTTCGGACCGCATATACCTTTAGTATCAAGAATAAAAAATCAATACCTAAAGCTGTTTTTACTGAAGATAGAGAGGGGGAGTTCCCCCAACGAGGCAAAAAATAAAATACGGGAATGCATCTTAAATTTTTATAAAGACAAAAATTTTTCCAGAGTGCAATTACACATCGACGTGGATCCGATGTAACAGGTTTTTTTTGAACCTATACATTACAAAAAGGATAAACCGATCAGAACAGCAGGCAAGAAAAAAAAGGATCGTTCCTTACTGCTTCCCGTATGACTGCAATAGTCAAATTACTCCCGGATTAATTGGATATATCCAGTATGATCTTTTGATTTAGCGTGGAGAACATAGTAATAAACACCTTCAGAAGCTTCAGTTCCTCCGTTTGTCTTGCCATCCCATTTAAAGTCGGCTTCAGTGCTTTCATAAATGATTTTCCCCCATCGATTGTAAATTACAAAATGGAAATCTTCGAAATTACACAGTCCGTCAATGTAATAGGTGTCGTTCTTACTATCATTGTTTGGCGTGAAAACATTCGGAATTTTAAGGACACCTTCGCAGGGTTTATAAAGTACAAGTACCGAATCAATGCCTGAACAACCTGTTGTTCCATAGGCAACTTCCACATAATAGTAAGAATCGGTTCCATTGGTTGTGGCATAAAATATATTCGATACCACAGGATCCTGATTCACAAAACCTGCCGGATTCCAGACATAAGTCAGTGGTAAGCCGGATGGATTCGCAGTGAACACATGCAAGGTATCGCGTTCGCCATCTGTAACATAAATCGAATCCTCAAGAATATTTACATTGACAAGTGAGGTAACCTTGACGGTATCCGTACCGGACACCCGAATCATACATACTTCATTGTTCAGGGTGTCGAACAAGTAGGCCAGATAAAATTGAGGTACGAAATTGCGTATTGTTGTATAGGTATGAGTCACTTGCGTATCCAATGTATATGGAATTACAGTGCCATCTCCAAAATCCCAGGCGTAATAGTTGACGTTCGTGGCGGAACCCTGGAAATTTACAGTTAGAGGGCGGCAACCTGAGTCAGGCACAAAGGAGAAAGCACCCAAGGGCCCACTCAAAACCACCAAACCGGGTTTTAACATTGTGTCTGAACAACCAAAACGGTTCGTCACGATGAGTTCTACGTCGTAAGTTCCTGGAAGATCGAAAGTATAATAGGCGGAACTCAGTGAAGGATCAGAGAGCGTAGTGGCAGTGAGGTTCCATGTATAATTACTTGCATAGGCGGTATAATCGCTCGTGAAAACAGAAATCACCTGGGCTTTTTTCAGCCCATTGTTATCAACGCAGGTATCGTTCAGATTTGAACTGAAACTGGCAGGTGTAGTGTAAATGAAAATATTGCTGGTTGTGGAATCAACACAGCCATTTCCATCTGTTACGATCAATTTCAAAGGATAAGATCCATTGCTGGTATAAGTATGATTCACGGTCGTAGTTTGAACGGAAGCACTTGTATTATCTCCGAAATCCCAATCATAAGTGAGAGGAGAAGCCACAAAAGCACCAGGATATGCAGTAAAGGTTTGTTGCACATTGTTGCAACTTGTGTCCATCGGAGTGATATATGGAACTGGCTTGGTGGGTTGGATGTAATTTGTCGCGGTTGCGGAATTTGAACATCCATTTACATCTGTTACAGTTAAAATTACGGTGTACAATCCGGGGATGGAGAATGTGAGTGTATCATTTCCCGGTGGACTTGTAATCGTATGTGACGTGGTACCATAGTTCCACGTCCATTGCGAGATGGCTCCGCCTTCGGTTTTACTGGTATCACTGAATGAGACAGTAATAGGTGCACAACCTGTAAATGGGGCTGCTGTAAATCCTGCAGTAGGACCAATGATATGAATTTGCTTAGTTGCAGTATCTGTACAATTGTGGATGTCAGTGATAATATACTGTACATTGAAAAATCCTGTGCTGTTGTATTGATGAAAAGTATCCGGAACATAAGCAGTATCCTGAACACCGGCTATACCTTCTCCAAAATACCAAACCTGCTGGTTTGCATCTGTAGAACCACTTCCTGTAAAATTGATGATACCGGGCCGACAGGCGATGCTCGTATCAGTCACAAGCACTGCATTGGGTTCGGTTACGCTAACCTGATACACTGTATCAACGGTGCAACCACTTACAGAACTGGTTGCACTCAATAAAACGGTATAGTTTCCACGACTGGCATAGACATGGCTTGGATCTGTTTGTGTTGAAGGTGCTGAGGCGTCACCAAAATCCCATGAATAGCTCGTGGCGCCGCCAGAAAGATTTGTAAAAGCAACCGAATAAGGATTAGGACAGTTGTACACGATGCGGAAATCCGGAATCGGCCCTTGAACAATAATCATATCCTGAATGTCGATGGTGTCCGGACAGCCATTGTAATAAGCGATCAGTTCAACATCAAAAGGATCAATGGTGCCCGATGTGTCAACGTTGTATTGATGATTAGGATTCTGAGAGGTGGAACCGCCGCCATCGCCAAATGTCCATTGCCAACCCGTTACAGGACTTGGCGTGAGATCTGTAAATTGAACGTTTTCTTTAAAACAAATCGACAGGGGAGTGGCACTAAAATTTGCATTCGGAGGAGTGCCAATTTTGATATAAGCTGTTTGAACAAGCGTAGCAGTACATCCTGTTTGTGTGGTGACTATAAGTGTTACATCAAAAATGCCGACAGAATTGAAGGTATGAGAAATTGTTGGATTCGTTCCGCCGTTTTGAGGACCTGTACCATCACCAAACCTCCAGGTATAATTTGTGATATTCGGATCCGCAGGAGAATTGACAGTTGCACTGAAATTAAAGCTTGAACCCACACAGCCACTGTCAGGTTGAGTGAAGCTGAGAGTAGGGCGGATTATCTGAATATACGAGAAGAAAGTTGCAGTGGCGGAACAGCCAAAATTGTCTGTAACAGTTTGTGTGATGTCATAGCTCCCGAATGAATTAAAGCTATGTGTAGGATTTTGAAGTGTGGAAGTGTTTTGTGAACCACTACCCGGATCTCCAAAATTCCATGACCATGCAACATGCGTACTGCTTGTGTCAGTGAAGTTTACTGTAAATACTGTATCACAAGCAAATACAACAGGGGCAAAAATGTATGGAACCGGAGAAGGACGTACCGTAATAGTTTTAGTATAGGTATCACTGCAAACTCCAAGGGATACTGTGAAAGTCACAAGATGAGTCCCCGGTGTAGCGAAAACGTGCGTAGGATCGGGAAGTGTACTGGTATTATTTCCTCCACTCGCAGGATCTGAGAAATCCCAAAAATAATTTCCGCTTGTTCCGGTACTGGTGAAAGATATTGTATCCCCGTAACAGATTACAGAATCTGAAGCGCTGAAGTTGGCAACAGGTGAAGCTATGTTGATAATGGCCGTCTGGCTGGCACTGCATCCCAGTACACCTGCGGTCAGCGTAACGGTATAACTTCCTGAGTTGTTATAGGTGTGAGAAGGATTCTGTATGGTAGAAGTATTGTTTGAACCGCTTGCAGTGTCTCCAAAGTTCCAGTTAAATTGATTGGTGTTTAGCGAATTGTTAATGAATGAAATGAAAGCGGGTGTAGTACATGCACTGGATGGATTTGGGGTAAAGTTCGCTGTGGGTTCGGGGAAAATAAAAACTGTATCCGAAATACTGCTATTGCAACCATTCGCGTCATTGATGAGAAGATTCGGAAAGAACAATTGAATACTGGATCCGGAGAAAATAAACTGATGGTTAACTGTGTTCACTCCTGTAACCGGAGCCGAACCGTCATTAAAGGACCAGTTATATTGATTGATGATGGCATCCCCGGGAGTTGAAGTACTGGTGAAAGTGATCCCCGTAGTTGAACAAACTGTGTCTTCACTGATGCTGAAAGATGCAGATGGATTTCTCCATACCGTAATATAATTAGTTTTTACTTCAGTATCGCTGCCGGTGCCACTGCTCACAGACAAGGTCACTGTATATACCCCTGCGATGGAATAAGTATGCGAAGGATCCTTCAGGACAGAAGTTCCTCCATCTCCAAAATCCCAGTTGTAGCTGGTCGGTGAACCCGTTGAATTGTCAGTAAAATTGACACGAGCCGGGGAGCAATCTGCAGTTATATCAGATGAAAAAGCGGCTACGGGTTGGGCAAAGGCTGAAATACAGGCTGTGAAAAGGAAAATCACAGTCAGACTTAAACGGACTAATAAGTTCTTCATGAATGGATTTGGTAGGATCAATGGATCGGTTTTTCAAGAAGTTTCAAATGTAAAAGAAAAAAACAATAAAAAAGGTCGTTAACACAGCAATCACGCATTTTATCGGGCTAATAAATCATATTAGAGCTTAAAATGAAGTAGGACTCATTAATCGGTTTAATTTCAATAGTCTGTTGTGAGTAAAAAATCAAAATCCGGGAATATTATGTCAATTAGAAGTTGGGAAATCAGTAATTATGTGGTCTGATAGCTGAAATTTTAAGATTACTCTCACCGAATGCTCCAATTTACCATAAAGCGAATATTGAATGGAGTCCTCGTCATGTCCGGGGTAATCATTATTATCTTCTTTCTCTTTAATATTTTGCCTGCTGATCCGGCTCGCATGATGTTAGGGCAGAGGGCTGATAGTGCTTCTGTTGCTTTAATTAACCGCGACCTGGGACTTGATCAACCTGTATCCCGAAGGTTTCTATTGTACATCAACGACCTTAGTCCACTCTCAGTTCATTCGTTTTTGACTTCCAGCCATATTTATCTTTCTCCTGAGAAATATTCATCATATTGGAAACTCCTTAATTTTGGAACAAATAAAGTAATCGTTTTAAAAACACCTTACCTACGTCGTTCATATCAGAACAAATCAGAAGTCAGCACAATTCTGATTGAAAGGATTCCTGATACAGCAGTACTTGCACTTGCGGCTATTTTACTGGCTACCATTGCCGGTATTGGCCTTGGGATTCTTTCGGCGTTGAAAAAAGATACCTGGATTGACCGTCTTGCACTCATCATCTCCATATCCGGAGTTTCACTTCCATCGTTCTTTGCATCCATCATTTTTGCATGGATATTTGGATTTCTACTTTCCCGGTATACAGGTCTCGACATGACCGGCGGATTAACAGGGGTAGATCCTTTTCGTGGTGAATATCTTGCCTTGAAGAACCTCATTCTTCCGGCAATTGTTTTAGGTTTAAGGCCGCTCGCCATCATCGTTCAGCTCACCCGGAGTTCCATGCTTGAAGTTTTATCACAGGATTATATTCGCACAGGGAAATCCAAAGGATTGAGTAATCGTGTCGTGATCACGAAACATGCTCTCCGCAATGCCTTAAATCCCGTAGTGACAGCGATTAGTGGATGGCTGGGTTCTTTATTGGCAGGCGCAGTTTTTGTCGAGTTTATCTTTGGCTGGAATGGAATAGGCAAACTCACCGTGACTGCCCTGGAGAATTATGATTTGCCGGTGGTGATGGGAATTGTCCTGTTTATTTCACTGGTATTTATTGTATTAAATATAATTGCAGATTTGCTTAACGGATTACTTGATCCGAGGATTAGATCCTTTGAGCAGTGAAATGGACCGGACTTGTCAGAACGGGAGAAGATTCGTTATTTAGGGTAATTATTATAAATGTATCATGAGAAAAAAGATCATTGCCGGCAATTGGAAGATGAATTTGAATTATGCGGAAGCGCTTTCATTGGTTGATACTATAGTTGATCAAATGGAGGAAGAGGCCCTCGTTGAGATAGTGCTTTCTCCGCCTTTTATATACCTCCGTGACATCGTTTCCCGTGTACAGGGATCTACACATCTTTCCATCGCAGCACAAAATTGTTCCCGCTTCAACAACGGGGCTCATACAGGGGAAGTATCTGCGTCCATGCTAAGTTCGATTGGAGTTGAATGCGTGATCGTGGGACATTCGGAAAGGCGTAGTGAACAGCATGAATCAAACGAAATTTTGACAGAGAAGGTCAACAGAATCCTTGAGCAGTTTCTAATACCCATTTTCTGTTGCGGAGAAACTGCTGATCAAAGAGAAAAAGGAATTCATATTCAAACCATCCGGGAACAATTGAATAAAGGATTGTTTCATTTGAATCAGGCACAGTTACTGAGTTGTGTAATTGCATACGAACCTGTTTGGGCAATAGGAACCGGTGTGACTGCAAAGACGAATCAGATTCAGGAAATGCATTCTATCATTCGAAAAGAAATCAATGGATATTACAAGAATAATATAGGTGATAATATCTCCATCCTCTACGGAGGTAGTGTTACCAGTGCGAATGCCAGTGATATTTTTTCTGCGCCTGATGTGGATGGAGCTTTAATCGGAGGTTCTTCCCTGAGAGCATCCGAGTTTACTGCTATTATCCAAATAATGGAAAAAATGCTCATCTCCCGAACAGTTTAAAATGGAATATTTGGAGCTTCGTTTTTATAATGACCCGGCATTGAGTGAGATCCTGCTTGCCTGGTTGGGAGAATCCGGCTTTGATATGTTTACTGAAAGGGAAGAAGGTTTGAACGCCTATATTCCTGCGAAGGATTTTAATGAAGCATTCTTGACACAACTGCTTTCTGAAATTCCGGGAATGGAAAATATCCGCTATGAAAAAACGTTTATTGAAGACCAGAACTGGAACACCCAATGGGAAAGTAATTTTGAGCCGGTAACGATCGCAGGAAAAGTGCATATCAGGGCACCGTTTCATCCTCCGGAAAATTTCGAGACCGAGTTGATTATTGAACCCAAAATGTCTTTTGGAACAGGGCACCATTCAACCACATCTCTGATGGTTGAATTTATGCTTTCCCTGCCAATGAAAGGAAAAACTGTACTCGATATGGGTTGTGGGAGTGGCATCCTTGCTATCCTCGCTTCCAAATTCAAGGCGGAACGAATTGTCGCTGTTGACAATGATGATTGGGCGGTAGAAAATTGCCGGGAAAATTGTATTCGGAATTCAACATCGAATGTTGAGGTCCATAAAGGTGAAGCAGGTCTTTTGAACGGGTTAAAATTTGATATTATCCTGGCGAATATCAATAGAAATGTCCTCCTGTCTGACATGCCTGTGTATGCAACAGCTCTTCAGCCGGGTGGCGATATTCTGCTTAGCGGATTTTTAACGGAAGACCGCCAACTGATATACGACAGAGCTGCAGAATTTGGTTTAAAAGTACATGCTGAGAGCAGCCACCTCAACTGGATGGTGATGCATTTCAAAGGGGGCTTGAAATAAAAAATTGTTCAGGAGTTTGGAGCTTCGCCTGATAAGAAATCAGTAAGCAATTTTCCATACCGATGACGGTAAATTGGAAATGCCTTTCATATTCCACAATTAATCAGATCAATGAGAATTAAATTCATCAACATTTTTTTAGCAATTCTTTTATTTCTGTCTGCTTCTGCTCAGGCTCAAGGATTGAAAAGTTTCACTCCCGACCCGGTTGTTTTTCTTTCTGAAATGAAAAGTTTTTTAGTTGAAACAGATAAAAAAGAAGGTGAAAAAATACATGAGGAATTCTCCATAATGTGGAATGGAGGAAAATTCAATCAGGAGCAGCAGCAGTCAATATACAAGACAAGCAATGCGATGCTGAAAAAACGCATGAAAGCATTTCCGGATTTTAAAAACTATCTGAATGCCTTAGTGAGTTTCATAGGCAGTAATCAGTCTGCAGCCAGTTTTACAGCATGGCAAGACAGCCAGGACAAGCTACTGCTGATGCCATCAAAACACTTTTCAAATTATATTATAGCATGTAATAATTTGTTCCGGGACAATTCGCTCTATTCTTCTCCTTCCACCAGATGGTACACTCTGAGCAAAGATTATGTCTTTGAATTTGATACCATTCCAAAGATTGTTTTTCGGAAGATGGATCTGATTTGTGTATCGAAGGGCGACTCTTCGGTAATCTATGGTACAGAAGGTTCCTTATATCCTACCCGTGAACTTTTTGCAGGAAAAGGGGGAAAGGTTAACTGGACCCGCGCCGGATTTGATGAAACTACTATTCATGCCACACTTTCTAATTTCCAAATCGATGTCAGCAGTAGTGAGTACAAAGCTGATTCTGTACTATTCACCAATAGTGTTTACTTTAAAAATCCATTGTTAGGAAGTTACAGGGACAAAATTCTCGCAAATGTTAGCACTGAAAATGCCACCTATCCGCGTTTTATATCCTATACAGCCGGTATGGAAATAAAAAATATTGTTCCGGATATTGACTACAAGGGCGGCTTTTCGATGAATGGCAATAAGATGATTGGCTCAGGAACTGAAGATGAAGATGCGCAACTTTTTTTTCGTCGCGAAAACAAACCTTTCCTCATCGCTTATTCAAGAGGTTTTGTCATCCGCAAGGACAAGATTACTTCTGATAATGCAGCTGTAAATATTTTCTTCGAAGGGGATTCCATCTTTCATCCCGGGCTTTCACTGAAGTATATTGTAAGCGACCGGGAGTTAGCACTTATTCGCGGCGAAGAAGGTAAATCGAAGAGTCCTTATTTTGATTCTTTCCATCAAATCGACATGTATTTTGATGGCTTATACTGGAAAATTGATGATCCCATCATTGATCTGAAAATGATCAGTGGAGTTGGAGAAAGCAAGGCAACATTTGAATCCAGCAACTACTTCAGGAAACAACGATTTCTGAAATTGCAAAGCTTGAGCGAAGTACATCCTTTGTACACTGTTAAAAAATTTGCTGAGAAATCCGGTTCTCAGGTAATATATACTGAGGATCTTGCAAAGGAGATGAAACTTCCTGCTAATGAAGTCCGAACCATGCTTATTACCTTCTCAAACCAGGGATTTGTATCGTATGATGGAGTTGAAGATAAAGCTGTCATTAAGGATCGTCTGAATTATTATCTTTTGGCAAACGTTGGAAAAATTGATTACGACGTGATTCAATTCGAGTCCATCATCAATGCTAAGCCGAATGCAAGCATCAACCTCCTGAATTTTGAACTTACATTGCGTGGGTTGGCGCCAATTGTTTTAAGTGATTCTCAAAATGTGGTGATTTATCCAAGCGACCAGGAAATAAAGCTCAAGAAGAATCGTGATTTTTATTTTGCCGGCAGAGTGAAAGCAGGTCGTTTTGATTTTTTTGGAAAGCAATTCAGTTTTGACTACCAGAATTTTAAAATTAACCTCGACAATGTGGACTCCCTGCGCTTAAGAGTGGAGAGCCCGGATCCGCTTGATGTGGATAATTACGGTAACCGGAGACTGGTATTTGTGCGATCGGTACTTGAAAGTATTAACGGTGACTTGCTGATTGATTCGCCCGGGAATAAATCCGGCTTACATAATTATCCGGAGTATCCTATATTTAATTCTAAGAAAGACTCTTATGTTTATTACGATAAACCATTTATTCAAACTGGGGTGTATCTGCGGGATGATTTTTATTTCCATCTGGATCCATATACCATTGATTCCCTCGATAATTTTAGCAGAGCCGGTTTGCTTTTCAATGGAGAATTTGTGAGTGCCGGAATTTTCCCGGATTTCAGAGATACCCTTCGATTGCAAACTGACTTGTCGCTTGGTTTGATCAGGGAGACCGGTGAAACAGGTTGGCCGGCCTATGGCGGCAAGGGTAAATTCACCAACACTGTCAAGTTAAGCAATGAAGGATTACACGGTGATGGAAAGATTGATTACCTCACATCACTGGGTCTGTCTAACGATCTGCTTTTCCTGCCGGACTCTATGAATTCGAATATAAATGAATGGACCAACCGTAAAGAAATACTTAATGGTATAGAATTCCCTTCCGTCAAAGCGAAGGATGTCTATGTGCATTGGGAACCTAAGCAGGATGTGATGTTTGTGAATAAGAAAACCTTGGACATGGACATGTATGATGGTCAATCCTTACTAAATGGGAACCTGAAATTACGTCCTTCAGGCCTTATTGGTGATGGTATAATGACATTCTCTGCGAGTGAACTGCAGTCAAATCTTATTCGCTATAAATCAGATATTTTTGATGCGGATACTTCCGATTTTCGACTCACCTCTGATAACACAGCTGCACTTGCATTTTCAACGAATAATGTGAATTCGCATATTGATTTTATACAGCGTGTCGGAGAATTCAAATCCAATGGCGGTGGTTCTTATGTGAGCTTTCCTCTGAACGAATACATCTGTTACATTGATCAGTTTAAATGGTTTATGGATCAGAAGGAAATAGAACTCAGTTCTTCTTCTACGGCACAGGTAGTAGAAGATACCACCAATACAGGTTTGAGTCTTACCGGATCTGATTTTATTAGTGTAGAGGCACATCAGGATTCACTCCGGTTCAAAGCCCCATTTGCCCGGTATTCCTTGAAAGACTATTTGATTAAAGCTGAAAAAGTTGCTTTGATTCAGACTGCGGATGCCTCTGTAATTCCTGACAGTGGTAAGGTAGTAGTGGAACGCTATGCTAAAATGCGCACCTTAAATGATGCAAGAATAGTGGCCAATAGTATTACAAAGTACCACACAATTTATAATGCCAAAGTAGATATCCTGGGACGAAAGCGCTATGAAGGATCAGGCGACTATGATTATGTGGATGAAAACAGTGTCAAGCATCACTTTCATTTTGAGAAGGTGTATGTTGATACTACTTTCCAAACCAACGCAGATGCAGAGCTAAATCCGGCTGAAGGTTTTCCTTTGAGTCCGCAATTTTTGTTTAAAGGCAATGTGCATCTGATAGCTTCAAAGGAGCATCTTGATTTTTCAGGTTATGCCAAACCTAATATTCATTGTGAGAAAATTGAACAGAACTGGATCCGGTTTAATGGAGAAATCAACCCGGGAAATGTATCCATTCCCATTTCTTCTCCACTCACAGATGCAGGGGTGAAATTATCCGCTGCCGTTGCTCAAACCAGCGACAGTACGGGAATTTACGCAGCATTTTTAATGCCCAAGCAAAAACCGAGTGACCTCGAAATAATCAATGCGGAAGGGGTTTTGTATTTCGATAAAGCTACAAAACAGTACCGGATTACAACAAAGCAAAAACTTGAGAAGCCTGGAGTCGCAGGGAATTTTCTGAGTCTGGATGATTCCAAATGCATGGTTTATGGTGAAGGAAACATACACTTCGGAACTGATTTCGGCCAATTAAACATTCAAACAGTTGGAAACGTCACTAACAACCTCAATAATGACCATACAGAGTTTGATCTGCTGATGACACTTGATTTCTTTTTCAATGAAGATGCCCTAAAAGTAATGAGTGATAACTTGTCAACCAATCCTTCTATGCAGGCAACTCAGGATATTGGCCGCTCAACATTTGAAAGGGGCCTCGCAGAAATCGCAGGAAAAGAGAAAGCGGATAAAATGATTACAGAACTGAATTTATACGGTTCGTTTAAAAAAATACCGGAAGAACTCAGACATACATTTTTTATTACCGAGTTAAAATTGGCATGGAACAATGAATCAAGAACTTATCGTTCGACTGGCACCATAGGAATCAGTAATATTGATAAGACAAACATTAACCGGAGGGTGCCAGGTTATGTGGAAATTGTCCATAAGCGCAGTGGCGACGTATTCAATTTTTATCTGGAACCTGAAAAGGGAACTTGGTACTATTTCAGTTATACCAGAGGTTTAATGCAAAGTATCAGTTCATACAGTGCTTTTAATGAAGCAATTGAGAAACTCAAGCCGGAGAAAAGAGTTCATAAGGAGAAAGATAAAGCTGATTTTGAGTATATTTTGTCGACTGACAGGGCTGTTCGCAATTTTTTAAAACGAATGCAACCGCCCGAACCGGAAATGGATAAGTGACGGGTTTGACTATTTCGGAATGAATGGTTATGATTGTACCCGCATAGAGGCATTAAATTTTATTAAAAAATAAAGAATAATTGAACTGCCGACTAAGGAGTTTTGCTGATTTTTTTGTTTGCATAAAGAGTAATACTCGGATTTCATGCAATCAAAATCTGAATAAGTATAAAAAATTGCTTACACTTTCAAACATATTCGGATTAATATTAGCGTATCTGGTTGGTTCCATACCCTCAGCAGTTTGGGTAGGAAGAACTTTTTACGGGATTGATGTGCGGGAATATGGTAGCGGAAATGCAGGTGCCACAAATACATTTCGTGTCTTGGGCAAAAAACCTGGAATTGCCGTGCTCATCATGGACGTGTTGAAGGGGCTCCTGGCAGTCAAACTTGCCTTCATCGTTGGTGATTATAGTTCGGATTCACCGGAATTTATCGATTTTGAATTGGCACTCGCCGTGTGTGGGCTCATGGGCCACATTTTTCCTGTATATGTTGGTTTTCGTGGAGGTAAAGGCATTGCCACAATGCTTGGTATTTTGATTGGAGTTCATCCGCAAGCTGCATTTTTTTGTGCCCTTGTTTTTATGATCACATTGGCATCAAGTCGTTATGTTTCACTAAGCAGCATGATGGCCGGAATTACTTTTCCCGTGGTGATCATGGTTTTTTATTCGACTAATTCCAGTATAAATATTTTTTCACTGGCGGTTGCGGTACTTGTGCTCATTACACATCAGAGAAACATAGAAAGAATCTTTAAAGGGGAGGAGTCAAAGGTGAAATTGCGGCGTACCTGATGAGTCGGCCGGACAGAACTTTTTTACAAAGAATGAGATGTCCAATGTTGAATCCAGTCTGAATGCTGCATGCATGTCCTCACAAACACGTGTTTTCTTATCCAGGTATC
The DNA here is from genome assembly GCA_963775555.1 of uncultured Bacteroidota bacterium. Lineage (GTDB taxonomy): Bacteria > Bacteroidota > Bacteroidia > AKYH767-A > 2013-40CM-41-45 > QQVM01. Next base: position 1,258,629 of record CAVZJJ010000004.1, read on the forward strand.
CCAAAGTCGCTCCACGTTGAAAATAGGAATCAGCATGATCCGGTCGAAGGCGGATAGCTTCAGTAAAATCGATAACCGCGGAGAAGGCGAGGTCGCTATTCAGCTCTAAGCGGTGAATTTTTAAGTAACCACGATAAAAATAAGCATCAGCATTTCCCGGATCCAAATCTATGGATTGATTATAGAGCTTTAAGGCAATCTCATATTTTTTTTCTTTGTCAACATTCCGGGCCAGGATAAAATATTCATGTGCCTTTTGTTTTGCTGCTTCAGAGTTATCGCGATACCTGTCAATAAGGACATCGGCTGCTTCGATGCTTAAGCCCGGATATCGGCTTCGAAGAAATTCTTCATAGGTACTTGCCCGATAAAAGTTATGCAAAGTTCTGGGATTCATAAAAAGTCCTGTGAACAGGAGAAATCCAAGTAAAGCAAAGAAAGAGTTTGTTAACCAATGCGCCCATCCGGCTTTCCGTATTCTTGATAAATATAACTTGTTCCGCATGCTAAGCACTCTGTTGCCGGCAATGCAAAAGAAGAGAAGTGCAGAAATCCAGCTTAGCTGCGGCCCATAGATCCAATATTGTTGCTGAAATAAAATCAATGCCAGACAAGTTCCTAACAGGATTTCTTCAGGAAGAATCCAGGTTCCACTGACTTTTGAATTTGCCCTGATTATTTTAACGCCACTGAACATGGAGGAAGCCGTTACCCAAATTCCACCGATGACGAGGATGGCTGCGGCAAATGGCCAGCCCATTTTTCGAATAATCAAGCCGGAAGCAAATAGGAGCAATGGCACTAGTATAGCATACTTATTTCCGGAACTATTCATGAGCGCCAAGTTAAACACAGTTTTTTTTTAAGACGAATTCTTTCGAAAATAATTGACAATTTCAGTTATAATGTTGTTAAGAAGATGCCTCAGACAAGAGATGAAGAGGGGCCGGATATCGTATTTTTGTACGAGATGAATTGTAAAGGCAAATTTATACTCTTTCGGAAAGGACTGTACTCACTGATTCTGGTTCTGTTATTTTGCGGATTTACTTCTGAAAATACTATAGCAGGTACATTGCCGCCATTTTACACTGAGAAAGCAGAGCATTGGGCGGATTCCGTGATCAGTAATCTGTCCAGAGCAGAGAGGATATCTCAATTAATCATGGTGGCCGCCTGGAGCAATAAAGACTCTGCGCATATAAACGAAATCCGGAAATTGATTTCAGACTGGGGCATTGGCGGCTTGATTTTTTTCCAGGGTGGGCCCATACGTCAGGCTTTGCTCACCAACGATTATCAACGATTGTCGAAAGTTCCCTTGCTCATCGGTATTGATGGAGAGTGGGGCTTATCAATGCGCCTGGACAGTACGATTCGTTTCCCGCGACAAATGACCATTGCTGCTATTCCTGAAGATTCGCTGATCTATCAAATGGGAAAGGAAATTGGATTTCAATGCCGCAGGATGGGGATACATATAAATTTCGCTCCGGATATTGATATCAATACTAATTCTCAAAACCCAATCATAGGTAGTCGCTCTTTTGGTGATGATCCGGAATTGGTTGTCAAAAAGGCATCACTATATATGAAGGGCATGCAAGAAGCGGGGATACTTGCAAATGGCAAACATTTTCCAGGGCATGGAAACGCTGACAGTGATTCGCACCTTACACTTCCTACGATTTACCAGAGCAGAGCGGAGCTTGATTCCGTTGAATTGTACCCATTCAAAAAACTTATTGAGCAAGGTCTTAGTTCCATCATGGTGGCTCATTTATCCGTTCCTTCCCTGGATAGTACGCCGAACCTGCCATCTACTTTATCACCTCATATCGTAACTGGTTTGTTAAAGAATGAAATGGGCTTTAAGGGACTTGTGTTTACGGATGCTTTAAACATGAAGGCGGTAAGTGCCTGTTATCAGCCGGGAGTGTTGGATAAGCTGGCACTGGTAGCCGGTAATGATGTACTTCTTTATACGGAAGATGTGCGCAAAGCAATTTCGGAAATTCATCTGGCCATTGAAAATTGTGAGATCAGCGAAGAGGAAGTAGACTCCCGCGTGAAAAAAGTCTTGATGGCTAAGTACTGGGCTGGTTTGAATGCACCGTTATTCATAGATACTACGAATTTAGTTTCGGACCTCAATTCGCCTCAGGCCGTTTATTTGGAGCGTAAAATGTATGAGCAGTCGCTCACGATATTATCCAATAAATCTTCAATACTGCCTCTTCGCGGACTTGATTCGCTACGCATTGCTTCCATTGTAATTGGTGACAAGAAAAACAATGCCTTTCAGGAGCAATTATTATCCTATGGCCAAATAGATGTTTTTGCTGAAGAAAAAGATGCTCCAGTCAGCATGTTCGATGCCATGGCAGGTTTCATGGCAAACTATGATCTGATCATTCTCAGTCTTCATGGCACCACAATGAAAGCACAAACGAATTTTGGAATTCCGGATGCCGCACAACAATTCATAGACACGATACTCAAAACCTACAAAACAGTCTTTGTTGACTTCGGTAATGCTTATACACTGAGTCGCTTTAAAAATTTAGCATCCGCGCAGGCAATTCTCCTGGCTTATGAGGACTTTCCGCTCAGCCATGAATTTGCCGCTCAGGCAGTGATGGGGGGGCTTCCGGTAAAAGGGAAATTGCCGGTAAATAGTACGCAACTATACCGTCGTGGTAAAGGAATAATCACAGGTCCGCCTATACGCTTGAAATATTCCGTTCCTGAGGATGCCGGCGTATCGTCATTGGGCCTTCAAAAAATTGACACCCTCGTGAAAGTGGCCATTGAAGCAAGAGCTATGCCGGGTTGCCAGGTCATGGTGGTTAAAGATGAGAAAGTGATTTACAACAAAGCCTTCGGAAAACAAACCTATGAAGGTACACAAGCTGTTTCGGTATCGGATTTGTACGATGTGGCCTCAGTTACAAAGGTTGTCGCCACTGCATTAGCAATGATGAAATTGTATGAGCAGAAAGGCATTGACTTAAATCGCCCCTTATCACAGTATCTCCCTAAATTGCGATCTACAAATAAGAAGAATCTGAAAATCCGGGATATCATGGCTCACCAGGCAGGCTTGCAAAGTTGGATACCATTTTGGAAGCAAACCATGATTGCAGACTCACTAAATCCGGAAATTTATCATCGCACCGCATCGGAAAACTATCTCGAGGTTGTAGCTGACAGCATCTATATCCGTAATGATTATACCGACAGCTTAATCCAATGGATTTACAAATCACCGCTAGGTGAAGCAGGTAAATATGTGTACAGCGATTTTGGGCCAATTCTGATTAAAGAGTTAGTAGAAAATGTGGCTGATGAGCGCTTTGAAGATTACCTCGACAAATATTTCTATGAGCCTCTCCAACTTTCTAATTCAGGATTTCTTCCCAGAGAAAAATTTCCATTATCGGCTTTGGTACCTACTGAAAATGACAAAGAATTCAGGCACCAGTTGATTCATGGCTATGTGCATGATCCAGCTGCAGCCATGATGGGCGGAATTAGTGGTAATGCGGGCTTCTTCAGCAATGCGAACGATCTGGCCGTTATTATGCAGTTACTGGTGAATGGAGGTTCTTATGGTGGACGACAATACCTTAAAACAAAAACAATAGAAGAGTTTACCCGTCAGCAATTTCCCGATATGCAAAACCGAAGAGGTTTATTGTTTGACAAACCAGAACCTGATCCGGCAAAGCAGAGCCCAACCTGCAAGGATGCCTCGCCGGGAACTTTTGGTCACCAGGGATTCACCGGCACCTGCGTTTGGGCGGATCCGGAAAATCATCTCATTTATATATTTCTCTCCAATCGGGTATATCCGGATGCCACGAATAACAAGCTCGCTAAGATGAATGTTCGCACAGACATTCAACAGGCCATTTATGATGCTATTCTGGCCAAATGAGCAATAAAACTATTCTTTTTTAAGGCCTTGATTTCCTACCTTTGTCACCCTGCACTTTGAAACGTGTGCAAGAGATCCAATTATGAAGATAGGAATTTTATGTTATCCCACCTTTGGGGGAAGTGGAGTTGTGGCAACAGAGCTGGGAAAAGCGCTGGCGGAGAAAGGACACGAAATTCATTTCATTACTTACAGCCAACCTGTGCGGCTGGAGCATTTTTCTGAAAATGTATATTATCATGAGGTAGGTGTCGCTGATTATCCTTTGTTCGAATTTGCTCCTTATGAAACTGCACTAACCAGCAAGTTGGTGGATGTGGCACGCTTCGAAAAACTGGATCTGGTCCATGTTCACTATGCTATACCTCATGCTTCAGTAGCCTATATGGCAAAAAAGATTTTGGAAACGTTTGGAATGAAATTGCCATTTATCACAACACTTCACGGAACTGATATCACTCTTGTCGGGAAAAATGCAAGTTATAATCCCGTCGTAACATTTGCTATAAATCACAGTGATGCCGTTACTTCCGTTTCGGCCAGTCTGCGTGACGATACCTATAAAAATTTCAAGATCGACAACGAGATCCAGGTCATCCCGAATTTTATCGACTTGCGCCGATTTTCCAAACAGTACAAAGATCATTTTCGGAGAGCTATCGCTCCACACGGTGAACTGCTGATTGTTCATGCTTCCAATTTCCGGCCGGTAAAAAGGGTAGGGGATGTGATCAAAGTTTTTAACAAGGTGCTTGAGAAAATTCCTGTGAAGTTATTACTGATTGGTGATGGACCTGACAGGAGTACTATTGAGAACGAATGCCGTGAAAGCTCTTCCTGTGATCATATCCGTTTCCTCGGAAAAATGGATGCTGTTGAAGAAATTCTTTCTATCAGTGATTTGTTTGTCCTGCCATCTGAAACGGAAAGTTTTGGTTTGGCAGCACTGGAAGCCATGGCTTGCCAGGTGCCTGTGATATCTTCAAACTCCGGCGGTATTCCTGAACTAAATGTACATGGAAAAACAGGTTTCATGAGTGAGGTAGGAGATGTAGAGGATATGGCAAAAAATGCCATCTATATTCTTGAAGACCATGATCGGCTATTGCAATTTAAAAAACAGGCACTTGAACATGCCAAAACTTTTGATATTTTGCAGATCTTACCCATTTATGAAAAGCTCTATGAAAGGGTACTGGCTAAATCATTAGAAACAAATCTTCAACTTAGTTAAACATGAGTATTTTTTACATCAAAGCACTTCACCTGATTTTTGTTGTGACCTGGTTTGCAGGTCTATTTTATCTGGTAAGATTATTTATCTACCATACTGAAGCACAAGAAAAACCAGAACCGGATCGCAGCATTCTTCAAACACATTTTAAGCTTGCTTCAAAGCGGCTCTGGTATGGCATCACATGGCCTTCAGCTATTGGCACCTATATTTTTGGATTCTGGATGCTCTATACACTATACAAATGGAATATTCCTAATTACCTGCTGTTGAAATTGGTTTTCATTGCAGGATTAAGCATCTACCATCTTTTATGTGGAGTTATTTTTTCCCAGCTTCAGAAAAACGAAATCCGTTATTCCGGATTTCAACTGAGGTTATGGAATGAAGTGGCGACGATTTTCCTCGTAGCTATCATTTTCATCGTGGTCTTGAAAGGAACCGGAAACTGGTTATACGGACTTATCGGCTTAACCATCTTTTCCCTTGTCTTGGTCCTTGCCATCAATTTGTATAAAAAAATCAGGGAAGGTAAAAAGTAAGATTAAAATAAATCAGTATGGAAATTCTTATCCTCCTGATTTTTTTACTTTGTATCCCGCTTCGGTGAGTATTTTCAAAATGCGATCACGGTGATCACCCTGAATTAGGATTTCGCCATCTTTTACAGCACCCCCTACGCCACATTTCGATTTTAGTTCTTTCCCCAGTTTTTCAAGATCTGAATCCAGTCCGAGAAATCCGGTGATTAACGTAACTGCTTTTCCACCCCGGTTCTTTTTGTCAAGCGAGATCCGAAGATCCTGTTGAGCCGGAGGCAGAGTCACAGTTCCCTGTAGCGGTCTCGATTCATAAGAAAAGTCGGGGTTCGTTGAATAGACAACACCTCCTTTTGCTTGATTTTTTTTTGCCATTTGAATTTTAATAAAATCCGGGAAATTAAAATTAGCAGGATTTTCCGGTCGAGAAATCAGGTGAAAATAACAGAATACATGGTGAAGAGTTTTGGGATGAAGATGATACCGCCGATGATGGCTGATATCATGGAAACCACCAGAACCGCTGCCGCTGCAAGATCTTTTACATTTTTTGCCGTTTCATGATAACCGGGAGAAATCAGATCGGTGTTAAATTCCATGGATGTATTGAGAAGTTCTGCTGTAATCACAGAAGCGATGCAGAAAAGTACGATGCACCATTCAAGAGCAGATATTTTTAATACAATAGCCAGGAAAAGGGCAACTACGGTACTAAAGACATGAAACCGAAAGTTGAACTGAGTACGAAAGGCAAGCGAAATACCTGATAAGGCCCAGGAAAAACTTTTCAAAAATTTAACAAACGACTTTACCATAGAATACTTAATTCATATCTACAAGATCATGAAGGAACCAACACATTTAATGAAAGCGGATTAATCTTAATCTCTATATCTGTCAGGAATGAAATCGGTTCACCATCAATATGACCTTTGAGTTCTTGATTGTTTTTTACTACAATATATTTCCCTTGTGATCCTTCAAAATACCTGGATCGGTACAGGTGATTTTTCATCATCCGGTAGATGAGATGGGGGGCTGCCATGGCAGGAAATTCCTTTACCACGGATATCTCCAGCAATCCATCTTTAGCGTCAGCAAAGGGTGCTATTACTGCGTTGTTCCCGAACTGTGATGAATTAGCAAAAGTAAGCAGGAAGGCCTCAACAAAAACACTTTTTCCGTCAATGATGAGATTATATTGGTGAGGAGGGTATTTATAGAATTCACCAAGTACCAGTTTAACATAAGTCAAATAGCCGCGGGATGATGACATCGAAAATAGATGAGCAATATGGGCATCAAATCCAATTCCGAATGTGCCAATACAAAAATGTTCATTCACGGAAACGGTATCAATCCTGTCTTTCGTTGCCATGTTGAGCACCTGCAGAGCTTTTTTAAAATTCATTGGTATCCCTAAATGCCTGGCCATCCCGTTTCCGGAGCCGGTTGGAATAATTCCAAGTGAAGTATCCGTTCCAAGAATTCCTCGTGCAGTTTCATTCACAGACCCATCGCCACCAACAGCGACAACCACATCAATGCCTAAACGTGCTGCTTCTGCGCTTAAGTCAGTAGCATGTCCGGCTGATTGGGTAATGCAGATCTCCGGATCAAACCGGACCTTATCAATCCCATTCAAAATCCATTCGCTGTAGTGCTCTTTTACTTTTAGCTCCGGAACGCGGATTGATAATAAAGCGGATTTTTCTTCTCATGTTTTTCAATAAAACATTTTATTATTGATCAATGATGAGTTGTAAACCTGAATGATGGCCTTGATATTTTTTTCCATTTCTTCGGCCTTCAAGGTGTCTATATCAATTAAATTATGCTTCAAAATTCTGTCCTCCGTGTAGTGGAAGAGCGAATTGTTTTGCATCGTGTCCAGGATCAGCGAATAATCATCGCTGATATACTGATAGGTATCATTAATAAAGTTTACAGCAAATCCTTTGGAACTATTATCAAATACACTTTTCCCAAAAGCGAAATAAGGAATATCATAGTGAAGATAATCGAGTACACTCGGTAGAATATCGATTTGCTGGCTTGTTTTTTCCTGGATGCCTTTCAAAGAACCATCCGGCCTGAAAAAGATAAGTGGAATGGAGTACATTCCTACACGGCTTTGGTAAAAAGAACTCTCAGAAATCGCTGTATGGTCCGTTGAAAGAACAAATAAAGTGTTTTGATACCATTCCTGAGTGGAAGCATATTTAAAAAATGACTTCAGGGAATAATCTGTGTACTGAACACTTTGATGTATAGGAAGTGTTCCGACGGAGAAAGCACTTTCCAGGTCATGTGGAATGCTATAGGGATGATGTGAAGAAAGTGTAAATAAGGAGGCAAGAAAAGGCGACCGGAACTTACTTAATTCATCTGCAAATTTGTGGAGAAAAGGTTCATCGTAAATTCCCCATGTCCCGTCAAAATCTTTGTCATTTCCGTATTCACTTCTTCCAAAATAGCGATCAAAGCCGGCCGAGCGGGTAAAATTATCAAAACCCATAGTGCCATTAGTTCCTCCATGGAAAAAGCAACTATAATATCCTTTCTTTTTCAACATAGAGGCAAGGCTGCTGAAAGTATTTTCAGAGTAGGAAGAGGTTATAAAGGGATCAGACATCAGGGCCGGGATTCCTGCCAGTATTGCCGGAATTCCTTCGATGGATCGTTTAGCATTAGCAAATGCATGCCGGATGACGAAACTCTGGTCGATCAGGGAATCCAGAAAAGGAGTATACCCTTTACCATTATTAAACCTGCCAATGTATTCAGAGCCTATACTTTCCATGATGATGATCACCACATTCAGAGGGCGGAAGGCAATTGAGTCTGGGGGTGTCACTCTCACAGGATAAATTTTTTCAAGTGTAGTCTCGTCAAAGTAATTCACTTCTTCCAATGAGTTTTTTCCTATGGTTTTAATAAAAGTAAAAGGGGTATTCAACACAAGGGAAGCAAATTGTCCGGTGCCATATTTGGCGGCAGTGAGAATATGAATGGGCTTGTATTGAATTCCACCCCGGAAGCCAATTATTACCAATGCAAGCACAAACAAATGCTGAAGGATACGGCTAAATACACCCGGGCGATTTGCATCGGTCGACTTCGCATTGCTCTTGTAGATCGAAATGCGCTTGTATAAATAAATCAGCAAAACAGAAAGCAGGAGAAAGACCAATAAAAGATACCAGAAGTCAAGAACCATCCCCGGAACGGTATTGGTGAAATCTTCTCCAAAAGCCATGATCCGGAAGAGATCTGCAGTTGCTCTTTTACCTGCAAAACGGAAGAGAGCGAAATCTATGCAATTCAGTAATAGCATGAAAATTCCGGGAACTATAAAAAGCACTTTTAACAGTAGCTGATATCCTTTCCGGTAGAAAAAAGGAAAGGGAAGAAGGTGAAGGACGATAAATGGGATAGTCAGGATTACAAGGGCGCAAATATCGAAGCGTAATCCGTAGAAAAAGGAAGACAGAATTCTCCCTGCACTGTATTCGTCGAAATATGAAAAATTCAATAGAAGGAAAAGCAACCTGCAGAGTGACAAGAGCAGGAGCAGGACCAGGGTCCTTTCAACCAGTAAGCGTAGATTACTTTTTAGGGGCACAACTGCGAATGTAAGGGCTGAGATGAAATAAAAAAAGCCACCCCAGGAGGCGGCTTTTTTGTTAGATGATAATTTCGCTTACTGAAGGGTATAAGTAGCTGTGCAACGTGTAGTTCCAAGACAACCCAGAGTAGTAGCCTCATCATCGTAGACAAGAACAAAACCTGTAGTGGTTGCAGTGTAGGAAACACCGGTAAAACGGTGGTCAATAATAGAACAAGATCCGGTTCCGGAGCCTATGTTGGTAGCGATCTGGGCAGGAATTTCAAGAGATCCATTACCCAGTTTATTTGCATAAATAGTACTGTTGTTAGCGTAATCTGCAAATTCACTGAAGTGAACACGGTTGTTTAATGTCTCATCCACCGAGATTGTTTGCGAGTAGTCGAAGACGACACCGGGGCAAGTATCATGAACAGAATAAGTTGCCTGCAAAGTTCTCAGCATCGTTTTTCACACGGATGCTGCGAATAGCAGTTCCCACATTTCCAGCGGCATCAACAGCTGTGTAAGTGATGGTATAGGTTCCAACCAGGTTCAGGTTTGGGTTGGTTGAACTGTTATCTGAAGTAACGGTCACGGTTCCATCCTCATCGTCATTTGCACTGGCCCCCGGATCGGCCCAGCTGGCGGTATTGAGAGGAGAGTTCAAGAGATCCATCTCCCAGCAAAGTAATCACCGGAGGGGTAGTATCATCCTTGGTACAAGAGTTTAAAAACACTATACCCAGAAACAGGGAAGCAAAGGAAAGTGAAATAAGCAGTTTTTTCATCGTTTAATTTTTATTGAGTTATTGGTTAAGGTTTTTTGGATTACGGTGCGAAATTAATAAAATAATGAAACTAAATCGTGGAAATAAAGTAATATCTTTGCAAAACCAAACAATCCAATCTACTCTTAAAATGAAAAAAGTATTATCACTTCTTTTAGTTGCCGGGATGGCAACTATTGATTTCTTGTGGACCAAGCGCAGAAGAAAAGGCTGCTGCTGAAAAGGCGATACAGGATTCTATTGCTAATGTTGAAAAAATGCGAGCAGATTCCCTTGCAGCCGTTGAAATGGCAGCTCAGGAAGCAGCGGCAGCTGCTGAAAAAATGGTTGCAGATTCTATTGCTGCAGCTGAGGCAGCCAAGAAAAGCGTGAGCAAGCCAAAACCAAAGAACAAGGAAGAAAAGAAAATTGAAGAGACTAAGAAAGTCACTTCAGGACGGGGTTAAGCCTGGCTTTAGTCTAAAAAGGGGAAATCAGTTAGTTTCCCCCTTTTTTTAACATTCTGGAAGCAAAATGAATTTTTGTTATTAGCTTTTATTTGTTAATTATTTTCACATTTACCCTTGTAGGTGCATTATAAATGACTAATTTTGCGCCCACTATAAACAAACCTAACAACAAAATGAAAAAAGTATTCTCTACCTTATTAGTAGCTTCTATGTTCGCTATCGTTGCATGCGGACCAAGCGCTGAAGACAAAGCTGCTGCTGAAAAAGCAACACAAGATTCAATTACAGCTGCCGAGCAAGCTCAACAAGCTGCTGCAGAACAAGCGGTTATGCAGGATTCAGATGAATGGAAACTGCTGTTGACACAATTGCAAAGTAATTCTTGCGGGTTCAACTCAAAGAAAGAAAAGGGGGGTCTTTAAAAGGGCTCCTTTTTTTTATGCGCTTATTTTAATGGGGATTTTTCAGAACTTCTTGGTTTTGATCACAGCCAGCACAATTACTTTTGTCTTTATGTCCAACACTTCTCAGAAAGCTTTCGCCAATGAAAACCAAGTGCGACACAAAAAATGAGAATGACCATTAACAATTGAATGTCCATATTGGCTGGAATCAAAATACAAAGATACGGTCTATTTTAAATATGTTTGCAAGCAAATCAATTCCAGTGATAAAGTACAACACGATCCGGCTTTTCGGATGATCAATTAAAGTCAATTTACAAGGAACTTCTGAGACCACGGCTGATTGAGGAGAAAATGCTTGTTCTCTTGCGGCAGGGTAAAATTGCTAAGTGGTTTTCCGGTATTGGACAGGAAGCAATTTCTGTTGCTTGTGGATTGGCCTTAAATCCTGATGAATATATCTTACCAATGCACAGGAATCTGGGTGTATTTACCACACGAAAAATGCCACTTCAACAGACTATTTTCTCAATGGCAAGGTAAAGAAGGTGGATTTACGAAGGGAAGAGATCGATCTTTTCATTTCGGAACCCAGGAATATCAAAATCATCGGAATGATTTCTCACCTCGGTCCACAAATGGGTGTTGCTGATGGAATCGCACTGGGCCATCTTTTGAAAAAAGAAAAAGCAGTTACTGCAGTTTTTACCGGTGATGGCGGAGCAAGCGAAGGTGATTTTCATGAAAGTATTAATGTTGCTGCTGTATGGGATCTCCCGGTAATTTTCATTGTCGAAAATAATGGCTATGGATTGTCGACTCCTTCCAGCGAACAGTTCCGGATGAAGCAATTCATCGATAAAGGAATTGGTTATGGAATTGAAGCCGTCCAGGTAGATGGAAACAATATTCTTGAAACCCTTTCAGCCATTAAAGATCTTGCGCAAAGTATCCGAGAAAAACCAAGACCGGTTTTACTGGAATGCATGACTTTCAGGATGAGGGGGCATGAAGAGGCCTCAGGAACTAAATATGTTCCGCCTGCCTTGATTGAAGAGTGGGCTAAAAAAGATCCAATCAATAATTTTGAGAACTTTTTACTCAAAGAAAAAATATTGAACAGAAGCTGATATTGTTCTGATTCGTAAGGATATAAAGCAAGAGTATTGAAAGTAATCTTGAGATTACTTTTGCCGAGGATAAACCTAAAATCGACACAGAAATTGAGTTGAAGGACGTGTACAAAGAGAGTTCAATAAGCCTCTGCTCAAGTTTCAGGAAAATCTTCTGATAAGCGCTTCATAGATGCAATCAGTGATGGAATGAGACAATCCTTACAGCGCTTTCCGGAGCTGATAATCATGGGTCAGGATATTGCTGAATATGGTGGTGTATTTAAAGCTACTTTGGGCTTTGTTGAAGAATTTGGCAAAGCCAGAATACGTAATACGCCGATTTGTGAATCTGCGATCATTGGTGCCTCACTGGGTTTGTCAATTCACGGAATGAAGTCGATTGTGGAAATGCAGTTTGCTGATTTTGTCACCTGTGGCTTCAATCAGATTATAAACAATCTGGCCAAGACTCATTACCGCTGGGGACAGCATGTGGATGTCGTGGTAAGGATGCCAACGGGTGCTGGCGTTCACTGCAGGGCCCTTTCATTCACAATCCAATGAAGCATGGTTCACTCATACGCCCGGCCTCAAAGTGGTTTATCCTGCCTTCCCGGAGGATGCCAAGGGCTTGTTGATTGCTGCAGTGGAAGATCCTAATCCTGTAATGTACTTTGAACATAAAGGCATTGTACCGTAGTATCAGCGGACCTGTTCCAGATGAATACTTTTCGATTGAATTTGGAAAAGCACGCCTTGTGAAGGAAGGCAGCGATGTGACCATTGTCGCATATGGTTTCGCAGTACATTGGGCACTGGAATACCTGGCCGAACATCCTGAAATCTCAGCTGATTTAATTGACTTGAGGACTTTAATTCCGTGGGACAAGCAATGTGTCATCTCGTCTTTAGAGAAAACAGGCAGGGTGATTATTTTTCATGAAGATACGCTTGCAGGAGGCTTTGGTTCAGAAATAGCTGCGCACCTTGCAGAGAATTGTTTTGATTTATTGGATGCCCCGGTTATTCGTTGTGCCAGTCTGGAAACGCCGATCCCTATGAATGCGGCTCTGGAGATGAACTTTCTACCCAGAGGAAGATTTGGAGAAGCATTACGCAGGTTGCTGGACTATTAATCTGTTCCTAAATGGGAGGAGAGTATATACTGAAAAAACTCTATTCTCCGTCGGCCTCAAAAGGAGGCTGAATCGTACTTTCTTCCTTTGAAGGATTCACCTTTTTTTCCTGCTTTGGTTGTAAAAGTTGAAGCAGGTCTTTGACTGCTTTTTTATTGGCAGGCAGATTAATGGAATTATAGACTGAACGTTTTTCACGTGTGGTAAGATGCCAGCTCAGAGAAATGTCCTGTTCTTTTGTCGGTAATTCAAAAATCACAAAGTCGAATTGAGTGGAGAACCATGATTTGGCGTACTCATAGGCTTCGTCCTGATTGTAATCCTGAATGGTAAGAAGGTTGCCATAAATATTTCCGAGAGGAGTGATAAAATTTTCCATGAATGACATGCGCGGTTTTTCTTCTACCGGGCGCGACTTATGAGAATCCCGGATATCAACGAAAATCACACCGCTCGTATTAGCGTTGATCCATTCCCTGAAAATATAAAGAAACTTGAGTGATGTTTTCAGCCCGGTATTGTCGCGTATACCGGCATCCATCACCTGAATTACAGGCTGACTGGGGAGACTAACTGCGGGAAGGATATAAGGAAATGTGGCATTCATCCGAAGTACCGATGTGAATTTAATATTGTCCGCATCCTGATCGCGAAAAAGTTTTCTGAAATTCAATTTCATCAATGGTCCAGTCGAAATTAAAACTGCTGTCTTTTACATGGCTCGAAAGGTAAGAGATAGGCTGAGGAGAAATCATCAAGCGCCGTCCATCATTGACTACAGTTGGAGAGAAAATCATCATTGGGATGAGTGCGTTGGCTTCCGGATCCCGATATGAGGATAGTCTTTTGGACAGTACGGATCCTGTGTTTTCATTCAACTGTTTTTCGAATGCATAAGCTCTGTCCTTATTGTGTAGTGTATTTCCGTCGCTTGAATTTTTGAATATTAAAAAAGAGGTCACTCACAGTAACAGAAAAAGCAACCGGATTAAGCAGATCCTTACCGATGTTGTCGATGCTTTTTTCTGAATTAATTGATTTTAATAAACCCAGTCGGTTGTTGAAGAAATAGCTCCCGGTAGTAGGCAGCACCAATCATTCCTCCTGAAGCACCGGAAATCAACTGTGTGGATCGTGAAAAACGTCTGTCGCTTAAACTATCGGCGACCTGCATGATACGAAAGGCCCAAATGGAAGCACGTAAGGCCTCCTCCTGAACAGTTAACAAACACCATTTTGGGTTTACCTGTTTCACCTATGAAATTTTTCTTTCCACCTGTTGAGGATATCATATAGTGCTGTCAAAATCGGCCTTTACCAGGTGCTGATCATCCAGTCCGTGAAAACGGTCAATACTGTATGTGGACGGCGAAGCAGTGTAATTCATTCCGTAGGCCTTGTTCTCAGAATAAAATACCCCGTACTTTGGATAATACATTGATCAGAAGAAACACGCCAATGAGAACAGAGGTGGCCCATGCTTTCAACCAGAATCGAAATGCACTGCTGAGCATGATAAACATGGAGAAGATCACAATCACTGATGCTCCTGCAGGAAGTTTGAAGATCGAATAGTCTTTGAACAGCCCCATAACTATGAAGGAAACGAAGACTATAATCTCAATGATTGCAGCATTCAGATGGTTCTGACGAAAAACAGATTCCACCATTTCCCTTGTATAGTGATCAGTTTGCCTTACCAGCTTTGACTTTAGAGAAAGATGAAAGATAGGTGTCGACTCTCCATATCTTATTCAGACTACGACGACGTTTTGTAAATAAGCGCTTACGCCTTTTGTTCTGGTCATTTTTTTCAAGAAGGTGATTCGCAAAAGGGGCATTCGGGATCCGAGTCGGAGGTCTCCACTCCAAACATATGTACTATGTCCTTGTTGGTTCTGAAGAAGTAGGTTAGGGTAACCAGAATGATCAGAACGAAACCTGAAATAAATCCCGATCACCTGCGATAAGACGGCCCAGAGGCTTCGGTACTCGTTGTTCAGCTGAAAAGAAATAATGAAAGAAATATAGGTGATGACAAAGATGACAGGGACGATGAAATTATTCATCGTGTATTTCAGAAAGGGTTTGGATAATGTAGCGATGAATGGGAAACGAAAACCATTGACGATATAACTTGAGATATTAAATACCATGACGAAACTCCCTGTAGTAAATCCCATAATGAAGAAAGAAGTAAATCCAACGATTCCCATGTATTCTGGGTCCAGGAAGAGGTAGGGGATACCGAAAGTTTTCGAGAACGAATTTGTGATCCATCCAAAGAGAAAAATCCAATAAATAAGGAGTATTTGATTCTTTTTTAAAAGAACGATTACCAGTTGTATTGGAAATGAATAGAAAAAACGGGTAAACGCCTTGCGTGTAAACATAGCAATACTCTGTATTTATTTTTAAAAGCTTGGCTTAATTCGAATCAGCACTTTCAATGAATTTAAACGAAAATTCTGGATAAAAGTTGTAGTTGCATCTATTTGATTTTTTGATGTACCTGCTCGAGAATTTTATTCTCAGCAAGAATCCCGGCTGCCATGATTTTTTCAGCTTCCGCAAGGGCTTTACTGACAAAAACGGCATCTTTTAATCCCATACAATTTACTTTGACGTTCAGGTAGGCCCCGATAATTGCGGATCGGGCACAAAGTGCACCAACACCGGCATCGGTTACAGAATTTGGGTTTCCATCCCGGACCATAGCTTTGATCAATTCGAAAGATGAAAATGCCACGTTCATTACCCTTAGAGGTACATTTATCGCATAGCGGGTTGCATCCTGTATGGCATCCGTCCGTTTTTGTTTTTCCTGTTCGGTTACTTTTGGCAGACCAAAAGCATCCATGATTTTAGTAAAGGCTGATGTATCCTCATCAACCAGCTGAAGAAGTTGAACTTTTAATGATTGACCTTTTTCGGCCCAGTCAGAGAATTCTTTCCATCGTTCATCCCAACCTTTTTTATGTGAGGATAAATTAGCAACCATTGTTCCGAGTGAAACGCCCAATGCAGCCATGTAAGCGGAAATAGAGCCACCTCCCGGGGCGGTCGACTCTGAGGCTGTTTCATCTGCAAAGTCACAGAGAGACATGTTTATCAGGCGTTCTCCCGGAGTATCTTTTAATAAATACTCAATAACTCTTTCTTCTACTTTAAAGGGGCCCAACTCATCAAGGCCCATTGATTTCACCGCAATGCGGATCAGTTCCTGTTCTGATACACCGGATGAACGCTTTTGCTTTTCCAGAAAGTATTTTCCGGCATCGGTGAGGGCTTTGAGTGGCATGACACCTACTAATTCAGAACCGGTTACTCGCATGCCCCGCTGATAGGCACTCTTTACACATTCATCGAAGGCGATATGCACCGGAGTGATGGAGATATTTGTTAGATTCATACTCACCTGAGCGATTCCATATTCATCAATGAACCAGCCGATCGCTTTTACGGATTTGCAGGTACCCGGTTGACTGACTTCTTCGCCTTTATCATTTTTTATTTTTCTGCCGTTCTCCCTTACATCAAAGGCAACTGAATTTGCCCTACGTACCGAAGTGGTATTAAGATTTACATTAAACGCCACGAGAAAATCGCGGACACCAATCACAGTAGCTCCCGATCTGAGTGGGAATGCTGAAGGGCCAAAGTCAGGTTTCCAAAGAGGATCTTCTATTTTTTTAGCAAAGCCCTCATATTCCCCTGCTCGTATTATTGATAGATTTTTCCGCGCGGGATCTTTTTGTGCTGCTTCATATAGATAAACCGGTATGCCCAACTCCTTTCCAACTCTTTCGGCAAGTTGTTTCGAGAATAAAACTGTTTCCTCCATACTGATTCCGCTGATGGGTATTAAGGGACAAACATCAGTTGCTCCCATCCTTGGATGTTCGCCGCTGTGCTTACTCATATCGATGAGTTCTGCGGCTTTTTTAATTCCCCGGAAAGCGGCTTCAACTACTGAGTCCGGATCCCCTACTAATGTCACTACGGTTCTGTTCGTTGCCTTGCCAGGGTCAACATTCAGTAATTTGATACCCTCTACACTTTCAAGGGCATCAGTGATCTGCCGGATGATATTCATATCCCGTCCTTCACTAAAATTTGGGACACATTCGATCAGTTTCTTCATTCCTGGAAATTATTTTTTCTTGTTTCAATATTTATTGAGGCGATTCAACTTTAATTAATTCAACTCTTCGTGCAGTTCTTTCGATCTTCATCGTGATCAGGGCATCAAACGCAGTGTATTTTTTCTGTACCTGAACTCCCGGAATGTTTCTTTCCCTCCGAGTGGTCCTTCAAGGACTGCAAGCAGAATGGAGGGTGATTCCAGTGTATAACGTATGATCTGAGGAAAATCATGATTCCGGTTAGTGCTTGTGAACGAATTTTCATGAATATCTGTTATTTTGAACCAAACCGGTTGCCCGTCATTTTGCCCACTTACTACTGGAACATAATACAATTCTCCCTCATGCACTAATATGCTGAGGCTTTCTTTGAAAATAGTATCTTTCTCATGCAAACCATATCCTTCACCCTGATATAGCGAATCATTTACCTTTCTCCAGTTCTCCCCAATGGTACCTTCTTTTGTTTGGTTGCTCCATTCACCCAATATCCATTCTACCTGACTTATGAGAGTTGGATCAGACGCCAGATTTTCTTTCTCCTTTTTCGGACCGCAGGCGGAAAATAAAAGGATGAGCAGCAGCGTCAGGAATTTTTTCTGAAAATGCAGCACTTCATACCTTGTTATTCCCGTTTTTTTGCTCACGCTCTCATTGCTTGAATAAATAATTCTGCGAAGATATAGGATCCTCATGAAAATTTTATTGAACCTCTCCATTAAGAATTACAGTTCTCACCAGGTTGCTGCCAAAGGAATAAGGCAGGAAAGCAAAGGAAGGAATTTCATGTGTGATAAAAACATTTGCAGTTTTCCCTTTCGCGATGCTACCCGAAATGTCTTCTATATTCATTGCATAAGCCGCATTGCTGGTAGCTGCAATGATGGCTTCAGCAGGAGTCATTTTATATAAGATGCAGGCCAGGGATACCATTTGATTCATGTTTCCACTCGGGCAACTTCCGGGATTAAAATCACTTGAAAGAGCTACCGGACAACCCGCCGCAATCATTTTTCTTGCAGGAGGATTTTGAAGGCCAAGAAACAACTGTGCACCGGGTAACAAGACAGGCATGGTTGCTGAATTCTTCAACAACAGGATGTCATCTTCGGAAGCATATTCAAGGTGATCAACACTTATTGCTCCGCTTTCAATGCCGGCTTTAATTCCACCTGAATGACTCAACTGTTCTGCATGAACTTTTGGAGTCATTCCATAATTCTTTGCGGCCTCCATGATTTCAAGCGTATCCTCATATGAAAAATAATTTTTCTCACAGAAAATATCGCAAAAGTCGGCAAGTCCTTCTTTCTGAATTTCTGGCATGATCTCCCGAATGAGGAGATTGATGTAATCTCTTTTTCGGTTATTAAATTCCAAAGGTAAGGCATGGGCTCCCAGAAAAGTAGCTTTGATAATCAATGGAGAATCCGATTTTAGCCTACGTATAACACGCAGCATTTTCAACTCACTTTCCACTGATAATCCATATCCGCTCTTAATCTCAACAGCTCCTGTTCCAAGTCTGGTAATTTCTTCCAGTCTTCGTTGCGCGCTTTGCACAAGATCATCTTCAGAAGTTTCCCTCAGTACCTTTGCGGAATTTAAAATTCCACCACCACGTAATGCAATTTCTTCGTAGGATAGACCTTTGATCCTGTCCGCGAATTCCATCTCCCTGCTTCCTGCAAATACAAGGTGAGTATGGGCGTCCACCCAGGAAGGAAATACATGGCCATTTTCCGCATCGAGTTCTTTAATGCCCGGATCTTTTGCCCGTATGGCATTTAACCTATCCGGACTAGATTTTCCAAATTCTTCTATCTTACCATTAAGTAGATAGAGATAAGCATCTTTCTGTGTTGAAAGCGAGGACATCTCATCACCCTGGTATTTTGCCCTGGCGATTTGCTCTGTATGTACGAGTGTATGAATATTATAAATAAGCAGGCTCACGGAAATTGTAATAAATTCGCGTTGAAATTAGCAATTAAACGATTAAGTCCTCCACTACATATTACGATGTTATCATCCTTGGTGCAGGCCCGGCAGGTGCTGCCTGTGCCTTATCTTTCCAGAATCAGCAGCTGAAGATTGCCTTAATCGATAAATCCAACTTTCCAAGGGATAAGGTGTGTGGGGATGCTATCGGAGGCCGTGTTAACAAGGTGTTAAACCTGATTGATCCTCAGTATGCCCGACGCCTGGAATCTTTTCCTTTGAAAAATATTTCTTCCGGTTGGACCCTTTTTGCACCAAACGGCAAATCCGTGGATCTGGGCTTTGTCAATTCCGGCTATGTCTCCAAACGTGAAGATTTTGATAATTTTCTGTTGGAACTGGTGAAAGAAAAGGGGCAAACAAATCTGCTCGAGAATTTTAATGTTCAGCGAATCGTCCGGGAAGAAGATAGGATGTGTGTTCAAAATGATCTTGGAGAAAGACTCTGTTCTAAAATAGTGATCGGTTGTGACGGAGCGCAGTCCGTAGTTGCTAAACAACTGGCCGGCTTCAAAGTGGATTTGAAGCATTACTCCGGCGCAGTACGAGCATACTATACCGGTATCGAAGGCATTAAAAATCAGCATTACATAGAGGTTCACTTGGTCAAGAACTTCCTCCCCGGATATTTTTGGATCTTTCCAATAGATGAAAAAAGTGCGAATGTAGGATTCGGGATGTTGTCAGAGGACATAGGCAGAAGAAGGATCAATTTGAAAAGTGCTTTCAATGAGATAGTTCATTCATCTCCCGGAATTGCTGAGCGGTTTGCAAATGCAAGCCAAATTGGAAAACTCAATGGTTTTGGTTTGCCCTTGGGCGGAGCGACTAGAACTATTTCGGGTAATCGTTATATGTTATGCGGTGATGCAGCTTCTCTCATAGATCCTTTAAACGGAGAGGGAATTGGAAATGCCATGTGGAGCGGATATCTCGCTTCAAGGCAAGCCGAGGATTGTTTTCGATCGGGCGATTTTTCTGCGGAAAGAATCTCAGCGTATGATAAGGCAGTTTATAGCAAACTAGGCAAGGAACTGAGGAATAAACTTTTCATGCAGAAGGCATTCAATCGTGCCTGGTTGATTAATGCCCTTGTTCAATTTGGCCGGAAAAATCCCGGAATGAAAAATTGCTTAGGTAGAAAATTGTGAGAGATGGGATTAACAAACAGTCGTTAATTATTCCTGCATTTTTCGATTTTGCGGATGGGCTTTTAGCTAACTTTACAGGCTATGCCAGGTAATACTTTCGGTAAAATTTTTCAGCTTACAAGTTTTGGAGAATCGCATGGTGCGGCCATAGGAGGAGTGATAGATGGTTGCCCCGCAGGATTAAAACTCGATCTTGATCTGATCCGTCAGGAATTAGCCCGACGGAGACCAGGGCAGTCTTCAATTACTTCAGGCAGGAATGAAACGGAAGAATTTGAAATTTTGTCCGGACTTTTTGAAAACTCTACCCTGGGCAGCCCTCTGGCTTTTATCATCCGCAATCGGGATGTCATGTCTTCTGATTATGACGCAGTTAAAGAGGCATTCCGGCCCTCGCATGCTGATTTTACTTATCAGGAAAAGTATGGTATCCGTGATCACCGTGGCGGTGGAAGATCTTCTGCACGCGAAACCGCTGTCAGGGTATTTGCAGGTGCAATCGCTAAACAATTGCTGTCATCACTGGATATTCAGATTCATGCATATGTGTCACAAATTGGCAGTATTTCCTGTGATCTTGCTTTTTCGAATCTTGACTTTAGCAGAATAGAATCAAGCCTGGTTCGTTGTCCAGATGAGGGCACTTCCTTAAAAATGATCGAATACATTAAAAGTTTGAAAGAAGAAGGAGATACAAGCGGAGGTATAATCACCTGTGTCTTGCGAAATGTGCCTTCAGGACTGGGAGAACCGGTATACTCAAAATTACATGCTGATCTTGCCTCTGCCTGCATGAGTATTAATGCAGCACATGGATTCGAATACGGAAGTGGCTTTGCAGGAGTTGCGATGAAAGGTTCCGAGCACAATGATCCTTTTATTTTTGATACTTCCGGAAAAATCCGCACTTCCACAAATTTCTCCGGAGGAATACAGGGAGGAATTTCCAATGGAATGGATATTTATTTCCGCGTGGCTTTCAAACCGGTTGCTACGCTCATGAAAGCGCAGAAAACGGTGAATGCTAAAGGAGAAAACCAATCCATTAATCCGGGAGGCCGCCACGACCCTTGTGTGGTTCCTCGTGCGGTACCTATTGTCGAAGCCATGTCTGCACTTGTAATTGCTGATCATTATCTGAGAAATCGTAGTTCCAAAATGTTTTAATTCATACCACTCTTTAATCTCATCATTTCATGAAAAAGTTTCTTAAATGGACTGGAATTTCTCTTCTGGTTCTCATCCTTTTACTTGTTGCGGCCCCATTTATTTTTAAGGATAAGATAGTAAGTAAAGTAAAAGAAGAGGCAAATAAAAATCTGAATGCGAAAATGGATTTTGGGAATTTTGATCTTTCCCTGATCCGAAGTTTTCCTGATTTTTCACTCAGAATTGAAAATCTTAGTATCATCAATCTGGAACCTTTCGAGGGGGATACCTTGATCTATGCAAAACAATTGAACCTCACCATTGATATCATGAGTGTGATCAAGGGAGATGAGATCAGCATTCGTTCAGTTGACTTGAAAGATCCTGTTATGAATTTCCTGGTAAAAAAGGATGGGAAGGCTAATTGGGATATTGCAAAGGCGACTGCCGGTCCGGAAACAGCATCTGAACCCGGTACCTTCAAAGCAAAATTAAAACAATATGCAATTCACAATGGACGAATCGTCTACAACGATGAATCACTTGGCTTTTATCTTGGCTTGAATGGTTTGCAGCATGAAGGCAAGGGAGATTTTACACAGGATCTTTTTGAACTTAACACGCACACAGATGTGTTATCAACTGTCATGAAGTATGATAATATTCCTTACCTCGCCGGAGTAAAAACTGTCATCGAGGCCAAGCTGAACATGGACATGAAGAATTTCAAGTTTTCGTTCCTCGAAAATAAAGTCAGATTGAATGAACTGGACCTCGGCGTGAACGGTTGGGTTGCCATGCCTGACACCAACATTGACATGGAACTTGATTTTTCTGCAGCTAAATCTGATTTTAAGAATTTTATTTCAATGATTCCTGCGATTTATAATAAGGATTTTAATACCCTGAAAACCGGCGGTACACTGGCTTTATCCGGATTCTTGAAAGGGAGGTACAATGCTGTTTCAATGCCGGGATTCGGACTCACCCTGAAAATCGAAAACGGAATGTTCCAGTATCCTTCATTGCCTTCAGCAGTGAAGAATGTTTTTGTAGATCTCCTTATAAACAACCCGGATGGAATTCCTGATCATACACTCATTGATCTTAAGAAAATGCATGTCGAGATGGCCGGAGACCCGTTTGATGCGAAATTAGTATTGAAAACTCCTGTCAGTGATCCCGACCTGGATGCTTTCGTGAAGGGGAAAATCGACCTGAATGGAATTCAAAAACTGGTTGCTCTTGATGCAGGGACCAAACTCTCCGGTGTCATCACAGCGGACCTTACTGCGAAGGGAAGAATGTCGGCTATTGAGCAGAAGAAATACGAACAGTTTACTGCTTCCGGAAACCTTGTTATAAAGGACATGGAATATAGTGCTGCTGAAATGAAGAACCCTGTGTCCGTTTCTGTGTTAGACCTTTCATTTAACCCCCGAAACGTAAGTCTCAATGCGCTGAATGCTAAAACCGGAACAAGTGATTTCCAGGTAAAAGGATTTTTGGAGAATTTCCTTGCCTATGCTTTGAAGGATGAAACCATCAAAGGCAACCTAATACTTCAATCCACAAAAATTGATTTGAATGAATGGATGACAGAAGGAAACGAGAGCGCGGCCACAACGGTAGATAGCAGTTCTCTTTCTGTGATTGAAGTACCTGCTAATGTTGATTTTACTCTCTCTGCATCGATTGGCACTCTGATCTACCAGGATTTTAACATGTTTAATGTAAAAGGAAATGTCCTGGTGAGAAATCAAGCCATCGACATGCAAAACCTTGGCATGCAGTTAATGGATGGAAGTATGAATATTAATGGGCAATACAATAGTGCCAATATCAGGAAACCTTTATTTTCAATGGAGCTCTCCATTCGGGATTTTGACATCAGCAAGACGGTAACTACATTTTCTACTGTCGGGAAATTAGCGCCCATAGCAAAAGCATGTTCCGGAAAATTTTCTGCGAACATGTCAGTGAAAGGGGATCTGGACCAGCAGATGAGTCCTGTACTTTCCACACTTTCAGGAAGCGGGAAGTTGAACACATCACGAATTATCATTCAGAATTTTCCTGCATTCAACAAAGTAGCGGATGTGCTTCAGATGCCATCCTGGAAATCAGTGGAAATAGCACCTGTAAACCCTTCTTTCAAGTTCATTAATGGCCGTGTATATGTCGATCCCATGGACGTAAATGCGAATGGAATGAAGGGAGTCATTGCAGGATCGAATGGCTTTGATCAGACCATAGATTATACAATGGCCATGGAAATTCCTCGCTCTGCTTTTGGTGGTACAGCCAATGCAATTCTAAACAACCTGGTTTCTCAGGCAAATGCCAAAGGAGCCAATGTGAGTGTAGGAGATGTCGTTCCGGTGACCATACTCATCACAGGAACTGTAGATGATCCAAAAGTTGGTACAGACCTGAAAGCTCAAGGAGCAAACGTGATGGACGATTTAAAGGCAAAGGCACAGGAGGAGTTTGACAAAAAGAAGGCGGAAGCAGAAGCGATGGCAAGAGAGGAAGCAGCGAAATTAAAAGATGAGGCCAATGCAAAATTAAATGCAGAAAAGGCCAAAGCAGAGGCAGAGGTGGACCGCATTAAAAAAGAACAGGAGGCAAAAGCAAAAGCGACTGCCGATAGTCTAAAGAAAGCGGCAGAGAAGGAAGCAACCCAAAAGGCCAAAGACGCGCTGAAAGATATTAATCCATTCAAGAAGTAATAGTTTACTTTCTTATGTTTTCGAATTCATCTCACTTCGGATTTTCCATTAACTACATATTTATTGCATGCTTATTTGCGTGTTTCCCGGTGTACGGTCAGGAAAATTCCTGTGAGCCTTCATTGAATAAGAAAGCCCTGCGTTACTACGATGAGGCTGCTTCTTTGTACAAATCGAGAAAATATGAGGATGCAAAAAACTCTGTTGGAAAGGCCATCGATGAGGATCCTGAGTATGCCCTGGCTTATTTTCTGCAGGGAAGTATTGCACTTAAAAAAAAGGATGTCAAAACCTTTGAACAAAGCTATTTAAAGGTGGTAGAATTATGTCCGGAACTCGATCCCGAAGTTTATTTTCAATTAGGTTGGTATTATTTTGAATTCAAAAAATGGAAAGAGGCGGAAAAGAACCTTACGAAATTTTTAACTTATGACAGGATCAATGAAGAGCATGCAGTAAAAGCGGAATCTTTTCTCGTCAAATCCCGTCTCTTCGCGAATCCTGTGCCTTTCGATCCAAAGCCGGTTCAACGGCTTTCAACACGGGATCCCGAATACCTGCCTTATATATCTCCTGATAATGAACTGGCTTTTTTTACACGCCGATTTGAAATGAAGGATAAAAATATGCTCACTCCTCAGAGTGTGGAGAAATTCATGATTTCACATATTCAAAGTGATGGTACTTATGATCCCGGGATCCCTATGGACTACCCGTTTAATATGAGCTTAAGCAATAACGAAGGTGGTGCCAGTATTACAATTGATAATAAGCATCTTTTTTTTACTGTGAATGATAAGGGAAATTTTGATATCTGTTATTCAGACTTTAAAAATGGCTATTGGAATGATATTACCAATATGGGTCCATTAGTGAACGATCCGAAACAGTGGGATTCGCAACCATCAATTTCCTCGGATGGGAAAACATTATACTTCGCATCAGCACGCGATTCTTTGACTGGGATCGACATCTACATGACCACCAGGGATGTCTCCGGGAACTGGACGAGAGCAAAAAAGCTTGGCCCGGAAATCAATACAAATGGAAATGATAAATCTCCTTTTCTTCACAGCGACAGCAGAACCCTTTATTTCTCCTCCGACAGCTTGCCGGGATTAGGCGGCTATGATATTTTCATGAGTAAGATGGATGATAATGGAAATTGGGGTAAACCGGTCAACCTTGGTTACCCTATAAACACTGAATCCGATGAAGTCGGATTTTTCGTGAGTACAGATGGAAAAACCGGTTACTTCGCTTCAAATAAATTAAATACCAGCCAGGGTGGCTATGATATCTATTCTTTCAATTTACGCCCGGAAGTTCGACCTAACAAAGTATATTTTCAAAAAGGTGATGTGAACGGAAAATCAAATGACGAAACAATTGCCGCAACAATTGAGGTGCGGGATGCCATCACTAAAAAACTTACAAAGATTGATGTGGATTCTGTAAGCGGGGAGTTTGCTTTTGTTGTAGATTTTAGTCACGACCTTATATTGTCTGTGAAAAAGGACGGATATGCGTTTGAGTCTCAGTACATCTCTTCCAAGGATACTTCCAATGAGAAACCAATAAATCAAGACATAGAACTTAAAAAACTTGAGGTGGGAGGACAGTACACAATTAACGATATTTTTTTTGCAACCAATTCGTATCAGATCAATGACACTATTCAGGCGGTCCTCGCAGAATTTGCCGATTACCTGAAATTGAATCCGAGATTGCATGTTACTTTGCATGGACATACTGATAATATTGGAAATCCGGCAGCGAATAAAATTCTGTCAGAGAACAGAGCCAGGGCTGTGTACAATTTCCTGATGGAGCAGGGTATTGACAAATCCCGTTTGAGTTATAAGGGATTCGGAGAGTCAAAACCCATTGCATCAAACAATACAGAAGAAGGCCGCGCTAAAAACAGACGAACTGTCTTTTTTGTAAATTCGAAGTAAGCTAATTACTTTATCTAAAACTATGCAATAGAAAAAAATCCATTGCATAGCGATTAAGAAAATCAATCCTATTGGCTTTCGCTTCGCTCACCCAAAAGGTGAATTTCTAAGTCGGGATAAACCATTTAATGCAATTCGTTCGGCTCTCAGGGAAAATCGGGACCAGCTATACTTCGCCTTCTAATGCATAAGACGGGATTATAGCATTATCAGAACAGAATCTTTATCTTGCTTTGCAATACGTAGCAGCAGGCAGGTGGTATTCCTAAAAAAATCATTAGTTTTTTCTCTCTGTGCCAGTTTTCTCCTCTTTGGGAAGGTGGAATTACGTGGGCAATGTAGCACCGCGATTAATTCATTTCCATATTCTGAAGATTTCGAAAACGGACCCGGAGGATGGTTTTCAGGTGGACTTAGTAATGATTGGGACCTTGGAATCCCTCAAAAACCAACAATTAATACTTCGGGAAGTGGAACACAATGTTGGGTTTCCGGTGGTTTAACTGCTGCTTTTTACAATTATGGTGAACGCTCTTGGGTACAAAGTCCCTGTTTTGATTTTTCCAATTTGAATTTTCCTGTAATCAGTTTAAAAATATTCTGGGAACTGGAAAACCAATATGATGGAGGAAACCTGCAATTCTCCATCGACAATGGAACTTCCTGGCAAACTCTGGGTTCTGCCACTGAAACTGATAATTGTGTAAATCAAAACTGGTACACTATACGAAATGTGACGAACTTGTCTGGTTTTACCAACACATCCTCCGGATGGTCGGGAACCATTCAACCGAGCAGTGGTTCCTGTCGTGGTGGCAATGGACTTGGTGAATGGAAGGATGCCAGGCATTGCGCTTCACAACTTGCAGGAAGACCCTCAGTAATTTTTCGCATGACGATGGGATCGGGTACTACCTGTAATGACTATGACGGAATAGCCTTTGATCTGTTTCAGATTTCTGAGTCTGCACCTGTACCTTACACCGTTTCCTATGCATGTCAAGGTTTGAATCAGGTTGCCTTCATGGATGATCATCAGAACTGTCATGATCAATGGTTATGGAACTTTGGTGATCCAATCTCACCAGACAACACCAGTCAGTCCTCTGCTCCGGTACATTTGTTTTCGGGCCCGGGAATTTTTTCGGTTTCACTCAGTTCAGGCAGTGCCTGCATTCCACCAAGTGCAGCTACGACACTTGTTGAAATCCTATCGGTCAACACCGTGGTGTTTCCTGTAACCTGTGATCAGGGAAATGATGGTTCCGCAATTGCAGTAGTGCCAAATCCACCTTCGGTTCTTTCTTATAGTTGGAATACAATCCCGGTCCAGACAACAGAGAAGGCCAGCTCATTGTCGAGTGGAAATTATATTGTGAGTGTTTCTGCACCTGGTGCCTGCACACTCTCAACTTCAGTGGATGTTGGCTATGGACCTGAGGCCTTTCCTTTTGTTTCACTCGGCGCAGACACTGTTCTTTGTCCGGGAAATCCAATAAACATTTATCCGGGTTCATATGCTTCCTATGTGTGGCAGGATGCGACGACAGATTCTGTTTTTATTGCCTACTCGGGTGCAACTGTGGCTGTCACAATAAAGAATTCCTTAGGCTGCACGGGTTCGGATACAATACTGATAGAGGAAGACTGCCTGGGTGATATCCTATTACCCAATTCCTTTACACCCAACAACGATGGAGTGAATGAAATTTTCAGTGCAATTGGAAATTTAGTTTCCTCCTTTGAAATGAACATTTTCAACAGGTGGGGACAACTTGTATTTAGCTCCAATAGTATACTAAGCGGATGGGATGGTACTATGAATGGGTGTGCACAACAAGAAGGAATTTATGTATGCAAGCTGAAATATTCCATTCGCAATGGAGAAATTAAAGAAAAAACTGGCAGACTTTTATTGATGCGATGAAAAGAAGTCTGTCAATAAACTTTCTCATCTTTTCCACTGCAATCCTTGTTGCAGTGGCGCTGCATGGTATGACTCAATGTAATGCATCTGAACCAGAGCCGTTCGTTGTGCTTGATTCAACTTCGCAATTTCCAAAGGATACTTGGGGCTGTTTCGAAAATGCACCATCGCCACATAAAGCAAGAACCAGATTACTCGTTGGCACAGTTGTGGGATTATATCCCATAAGCATGTACTGGCTGTATACACAATGGTACAAAGACTATCCTCAAAGTAATTTTCACTTTTTTAATGACAATGGTGAGTGGGAGGGGATGGATAAATTCGGACATACATGGGATGCTTACGTGATTGCGAAAATGATGATGAGGTCCTTTAGCTGGACCGGTCAAAATAATACACGTTCCACATTGTATGGTTCTGGGATTTCTCTCGTATACCAAAGCACGATTGAAGTATTTGATGGATACTCGTCAGAATGGGGTTTTTCTCCCGGGGATGTCATGGCGAATACTTTGGGTATACTCACATTTGCATCCCAGCAACTGATTTGGAAAGAGCAGCGGATCGTGTTGAAGTACTCTTTTCATCAGACTCAATACTCAACATATCGGCCGGATCTGCTTGGAAGTACTCTGCCTGAAAATATTCTAAAGGACTATAATGGACTTACGTATTGGTTAAATGTAAATCCTAGTTCATGGATGAGGCAAGAAAGTCGTTTCCCAAGATGGATCAGCATCGGTTTTGGATTTGGAGCCGAAGGTATGACAGGAGGGCATGAAAATCCAACGGAAGTGGACGGAGTAGTGATACCCTATTATGATCGCTACAAACAATATTACCTGAGTGTTGATCTGGATTTTTCCAGGGTTAAATTCAGATCCGCTTTTCTAAATTCGTTTTTTAAAGTAATCAATATCATCCACCTGCCTGCACCAGCTATTGAATTCAGGGAAGGTGGAAATCCGGTCTGGCACTGGCTGTACTTCTAATTCTGATCAAAACAATACTAAGTTGTTTTAATAAGTACTCATGCCGGGATCAATTTGTCTGGCGTAAGCGATGATACCTCCTTTTAGATTGTAAAGGTTTTGCAAGCCATGTCGCTTTTCCAATTCCGTAACTACGACAGCACTTCTGCCCCCGGTTTTACAATGGATGATCACGGGTATGTTGCGGGATAAGCGTTCTACCTCTTGAAAGATAGATCCCATTGGGATCAGTTCTCCTTTCAGATTGCATATTTCATACTCAAATTCTTCCCGAACATCGATAAGTTGAAAATCTTCTTTATTATCGAACTTTCTTTTTAATTCTTCGACGGTAATTTCTTTCATCATTTCTATGGACTGTTTGAGTTTATGACAGGGAATTAAAGTAAAAATTATCAAACCTGCTACAATATAGAAAATTTGGAAATTGGATTTTGATGAGATGCAAAAACTTAGGCAGTAACCTTGATAATTTTATAAGTAAAACGAGAAAATTCAATGTTTTTGGCTTCAGATTCACACTAAATCCGACTATTTCGTTGCAATCTGTTTCAGATTGCTTGCGAAATTCCACATTAGCTTTTGGTAAATACAATCTGTTTGGGGGAGAAATTGAATTGACCGTAGGTCCGGGATTAAATTTTACGGTTGGTGACCTGAATGAAAATATTTTTTCTTAAACTTGAAACGTATCTTTGGAATATGAATTCTTGTTTTCAGAGAATTTATATTCAGTTTTCAATAATTTTATCTTTTTTAAAAAAAATCTGCTCATGGAAAAAGTTTACCAAGGTGATAGCTCAGAGAAACCTGTTCAGTATGCCGGATTTTGGCTGCGCTTCGGCGCACATCTCATCGATGATTTTATATTGGCGTTCTTCAGTTTTCTCATCATAGGCCCCATTATTTTTTTTACAGGACTTACCGCCGGATTAAGCAGTTTCATAGGACTAAGTATGGATGATATCAGCGACGAAGAAAAACTTATGATGGTAGGTGGATTTATCAGCTATATATTTATTATAGCTTTTATTTCCATAGTGATAAACTGGCTCTATTATGCGGTGATGGAATCATCTTCACGACAAGCCACGGTTGGGAAATTGGCTCTGGATATAAAAGTTACCGATATGGAGGGAAAGCGGATTACATTCCTTAATGCCACTGGTCGGTATTTTGCAAAGATTATAAGCGGCATGACACTTACCATTGGTTATCTGATGGCCGGCTTTACCGAAAAGAAACAGGCCTTA
This sequence comes from uncultured Bacteroidota bacterium, assembly GCA_963775555.1. GTDB lineage: Bacteria > Bacteroidota > Bacteroidia > AKYH767-A > 2013-40CM-41-45 > QQVM01. The sequence goes on from CAVZJJ010000004.1 coordinate 1,289,155, forward strand.
CATGACATCCTTGCAAGTTGTCTGGTTGTTAAAAATTAATATAATTTTTCCCGGTTTATGACTGCTTTTCCACCGGCTGAGTCCGGGAAGTACAAAGTTCCTTTCTGCAGAGACATACAAATCATTCCGTATCATCCCTCATTGGCGCCCTGGTTTAAAAAATTGAATATGGAATGGTTAGAGCACTATTATTATGTGACGGAAGAGGATCTTCTCATCTTGGACCATCCGGAAAAAATCATTGCTTCAGGAGGTGAAATTCTTTTTGCGAAATACAAAGATGAAATTATCGGAACGGCAGCTTTGAATAAAATATCAGATCAGGTAGTGGAGTTAATAAAGATGGGAGTTTCTGCGCACATGCAGGGTTTTGGAGCAGGTAAAAAATTGCTGGATGCAATAATTTCGCTGGCCGTTAAAATGAAATTCGAAAAAATAATTTTGGAAACGGCAACGCCATTAAATGCCGCCATTTCTCTTTACAAGAAATCCGGATTCATTCAAACAAGCGGGGAGGAGCTTCATCCTGTTTTCGGAAGGATAACTTTTAAAATGGAAAAAAATTTAACCCAAACTATGCAATAGAAAAAGATCTATTGCATAGCGACATAAAAACACATCCAATGCAAGTAGTTCGGCTTCCGGACAAAATCGGGACATCTATACTTCGCCTTCTAAAGCGTAAGATGCGTCTCAAAAAGTAATTGAAGCTATTTAGTATTGTTTAGCCAGCAATTTCTCAAGATCATACATCTCATCACGCAGACGGGCAGCTTCAATGAAATCAAGTTCTTTGGCAGCTTTTTCCATTGATTTCTTTGTCTGTGAAATCAGTTTTTTCAACTCGTCTGATTTCATGTACTGTACAACTGGATCTGCAGCTACACTGAGTCGGTCCTGCTCGACATAAGCAAACTCTTCTGCCATCCTGGAATCGGCAACTTTAGTTTGTCCCATGATACTTTCCCGTGATTTCGTAATCTGACGCGGCGTAATGCCATGTTCAACATTATATTTCATCTGCTTCTCACGACGTCGATTAGTTTCATCGATGGTCAGCTGCATGCTAGCGGTCATTTTATCTGCGTAAAAAATAACTTTGCCATTGATATTTCTGGCTGCCCTTCCAGCGGTCTGGGTGAGCGATCGATTACTCCTGAGGAATCCTTCTTTATCGGCATCCAGGATGGCTACAAGGCTTACTTCCGGCAAATCCAGTCCCTCTCGCAACAGGTTGATCCCAATCAATACATCAAAGTTTCCCAAGCGAAGATCACGCAAGATTTCAACACGCTCCAGAGTGTCCACTTCGGAATGGATATAGCGGCAATTTACATTCAGGTTTGACAGGTATTTCGTGAGCTCTTCAGCCATTCTTTTCGTCAGGGTGGTGACCAGTATTCGTTCCCCTAACTTCACAGTTTTGGTTATCTCATCCATTAAATCATCCACCTGGTTGATACTGGGCCTTACTTCGATAACAGGATCAAGTAAACCGGTCGGACGAATTACTTGTTCCACCAGCACACCACCGCTTTGCTGGAGTTCATATTCCGCAGGCGTCGCACTCACATAGATGACTTGCTTTTCTATGGATTCAAATTCATCGAACTTGAGTGGTCGGTTGTCCAGCGCCGCTGGCAAGCGGAATCCATATTCAACCAGGTTGAGTTTCCTTGAACGGTCGCCTGCATACATGGCACGAATCTGTGGGATGGTCGCATGACTTTCATCAATTATCATAAGGAAATTATCTGGGAAATAATCGAGAAGGCAATATGGTCTGTATCCGGGATCACGCCCGTCGAAATACCGGGAATAATTCTCAATCCCGGAACAATATCCCAACTCGCGTATCATCTCCAGGTCATAGGTCACACGATCTTCAAGTCGCTTTGCTTCGAGGTGCATGCCAAGTGACCGGAGATATTCGACCTGTTTTACCATATCTTCTCCAATTTGCCAGATTGCTTCCATTTGTTTTTCCGGGCTGGTAACGAATATGTTGGCAGGGTAGATGGTGACTGCTTCATGTTTTTCCAAGGTTTTCGCAGAGAGCGGATCGATGGATGTAATCTCTTCGATCTCATCCCCAAAAAAGTTTATCCGGTACGCCACATCACCGTAGGCAATAAATATATCAACAGTCTCTCCGCGTACACGAAATTTTCCACGGGAGAATTCAATATCGGAACGAGAATACAGCGAAGTCACCAATTTATGCAGGAAAGCATTTCGACTGATCTTTTGACCCACTTTTACAAGGATAGTATTGCTTTTCAGATCTGCAGGATTTCCGATACCATAGATACAGGATACCGAACTTACTACCAATACATCTTGTCGTCCTGAGAGGAGGGAAGTGGTAGTACTCAAACGGAGCTTTTCGATCTCATCATTAATAGAAAGATCTTTTTCAATATAAGTGTTAGTGCTCGGGATAAAAGCTTCCGGCTGGTAATAGTCATAATAAGAAACGAAATATTCAACCTTGTTTTGAGGAAAGAACTGCTTGAATTCTCCGTAAAGCTGGGCGGCGAGTGTTTTGTTGTGACTTAAAACCAGTGTGGGCTTCTGGATCTTTTCAATCACATTGGCAACAGTAAATGTTTTTCCGGAACCGGTCACACCGAGAAGCGTTTGTGCAGCATCACCCCTCTCCAGTCCTTGAACCAGCTGTCGGATGGCATCCGGCTGGTCGCCTGTGGGTTTGAATTCTGATTCGATTCGAAAAGGCATAGTTTAAATTAATAAATTTAAAATTAGATAATAAAATTCAAAGGCCATGATCCATCTTGCTAAATGAAAAAAGCCAGTCAGAAGGACTCCGGCTGGCTTTTTGCTTTCTTAGAATTATTTAGACATAGATGGGTGTATTCCAGATTTCCCAGGCCTTCTCAGCTTGCAAGCGAAGCATTCGGAATCCATTATGGATAAAGGCTCCTGATTCTTTAGCTTTTTCTAAAAACCGAGTTTGAGCGGGATTGTAGATAAGGTCGAAACACAAGTTCTTATGCGTTAAAAACTCATAAGGAATGTTTGGGAAAGAATCCACATCAGGATACATCCCCAAAGGTGTTGTGTTAACAATGATTTGGAATGCCTTCATAGTATTCTGATTTAAATCAGCATACGAATAATGAAAGCGGGAATCTTCCCGTGTGACAAAGAAATGTTCGATGTTCAATTTCCGGAACACATAACTCACTGCTTTGGCAGAGCCACCTGTGCCCAGAATCAAGGCTCTGCGGTGATGGGGTCTGAGAATAGGACGTATAGCCAGCTCAAATCCCCAGGCATCTGTATTGAAGCCATGCAATTCAAATTTTCCCTGTTCCAGCCGATGTATTCTTACCGTATTTACTGCTCCGATTTTCTGGGAGATATCATCAAGATTATCCAGCAGAGGAATAATTTCCTGTTTGAAAGGAATAGTGATATTTAGCCCCAGCAATTCAGGATTCTCATGGGCAATTTTTTTAATTTCATAGATGTCTGACGATTCATAATTTTCATAGACACAATCTTCCCTACCTTCTCTTAAAAATTTTTCGGTAAAAAACTTCTTTGAATAAGAATGCTCCAGAGGGTGACCAAATAAACCAAAATGTTTCATTTCGCAGATGAATTTTTAGGTGAGTGAATTATTTCGCAGTATAATTTGTTAGTTTAGCTCGCAAGAAAGCGAAAATCATAGGTAATAAGGATAAAAGAATTATTCCAATAACAACCAGTGAAAAATTATTCTTTACAAAAGGATGAGAACCAAAGGCAAATCCCAGAAGGGTGATGCCTCCAATCCATAATGTGTTTCCAAGTATGCTGAATCCGAAGAAACGACGGTAGGTCATGCTTCCAAGCCCGGCTACGAATGGAGCAAAGGTCCTTAGTATCGGCATGAATCGTGCGATCACCACTGTCTTGCCACCATGCTTTTCGTAGAAAGCATGTGTGCGATCTATGTATTCAGGTTTTATTAATTTTCTTTTTGCTCCCATGATTTTATGGCCAATAAAATTACCAATTGCATAATTCGTATTGTCTCCGGCAAATGCAGCTAGAAATAAAATGAGAAGTAGCAATCCAATGTTCAGTGACCCCGCAGCTGCCAGTGCCCCGGCGGCAAAGAGCAGGGAATCACCCGGTAGGAACGGAGTAATAACCAATCCTGTTTCACAAAATATGATCAGCGCCAAAATAAGATATGTAAGGTTGTCATACCGGCCCACCATCTCCAGAAGGTGAACATCAATGTGAAGTATAAAATCAACTAATTCCTGAATCAATCCCATTTCATATAAACCGAAAAACTAAATAAAGCATTTCGTTACGCTTCAACTTTTTTGAAGTCCTAATTAAGATTACAAAGGTACGCAATCCAACTAATTTAAATTGGTTGATTGCATGAAATTCTTGCATAATATGTTGTTCATAACATACAAAGAGAGCATATTTGACCTAATTTTAACCAGAAATCTCTAAAAGACCGATTTGTTAAATTTGACTCCAAATGAAATTTAAAGAGGGTGACAGAGTGCGATTTCTTAATGATGCTGTAGAGGGTGAGGTGACAAAAATCATATCCAATGGCCGTATTGAGATCACCGATGATGATGGATTCGCCCATATCGTGTCAGATTCAAGTGTGGTGCGCATTGAGTTTGGTCTCGACACCTCTCAAATGGAAGATCCCGCTTTGGAGAAAATCAATAAGAAGGATATGTTGACAGGGAATGTAACAGTTGATACTACTAAATCTCAGGCATTATCTATTGTTTCATCTCTGGAAAATGATGAAACCATATACGCTGCAGTACGCCTCCACAATGAGAAAGCTCTGCTCACCACGGATATAGATCTCTTACTGGTAAACAATACTTCTTATTCACTGACTTTTACAGCATCCCGGCAATTCGGGAATTTACGACAGGGCATTGGAGCTGCCTCCATTAGGTCGCGCTCTGAAAAGTTCCTTGGCATTTACTCCCAGGATGAATTACATCGATTCAATGGGTTTGAGTTTCAATTCTTGTTCTTTGGGGAACAGGAATACCGTCCACGAGCCCCTGTCACAAAATATTTTTATATCTCCTCCAATGATTTTTTACATCCGGATTATCAAACCCGTTTGCAGGGCAGGTCCGGTGAAATCTTATTAATGCCTCTTTATGTTTTGCAACAGGAACCGGAAATAGATATTTCTGTACTGGTGGAAAAGTACAAGATTTCGGAGATGGAGAGCGAAAAACGCAAGGCAGATTCTGTTTCCGGCTCAAAAAACAAAGGAGGGAAGGAGAAATTTGTTATTCTCTCCAGGCAAAGGGTTGTAGACCTTCATATCGAAGAGCTTCTGAAAGACCCTTCAGGACTGAGCAATGCCCAGATTATTTCTTATCAGTTGAATCAATTCATGTATGAAATGGACCAGGCTGTTCTGCATAAATTACATAAAATTACATTTATTCATGGAGTTGGTGAAGGAATTTTGAAAAATGCCATACGGGAAGAACTGAAAAAATATCCCGGAGTGCGATGGACCGAAGCTCCACCTGAAAAATTCGGCTACGGTGCCACTGAGATTGAATTGTAATGGAAGCCACCTCCTCACTTCAAGACGAAAATCGCCAAAAGATTCGCATCATGCGAAACATTTTGGCAATTGGTCTCCTGTTGACTGTTGCCAAATTTATTGCCTGGCGAATCACCCATTCCAGTGCAATTTTAACGGACGCCCTCGAATCAATTATTAACATCGCTGCTGCTACATTTGGCTTATTTTCATTAGTATACAGTGCCCGACCCAAAGATGAAAATCATCCTTACGGTCATGGGAAAATGGAATTTCTGGCTGTAGGATTTGAAGGGGCATTGATCTTGCTTGCCGGGGGCAGCATGATAATTAAGGCCATTGTTCAAATATTCAAACCTCAGGTTCTTGAAGAAATTGGTGTAGGTATTATCATATCTGCAGGAGCTGCCTTGGTGAACTTTTATATGGGTCGCCTGCTGTTAAAAAAAGGAAAGCAGCTGAATTCCTCAGCACTTGTCGCAGACGGCAAACATCTTCTGTCTGACACTGTTTCTTCCATAGGCCTGATTGGAGGACTTGCAATTATACTGTGGAGCGGTCTCTACATATTGGATTCGATTCTCACCATTATACTCGGGACCTATATCCTGGTAGTAGGATACCGCCTGGTTAGAAATTCCCTGGCGGGCTTACTGGATGAAGCCGACTTCGATATTCTCGACGATGTGATTAAGGTATTGAACCGTGAAAGGAAGCCGGCCTGGATCGACATTCACAATTTGCGCGTTCTAAAATACGGCGCTTTTATTCATATCGATGCTCACATGACCTTGCCCTGGTATCAAAATCTGGAAGCAACACACCTTGAAGTGAAAGAAGTAGAGGATATTATTCGGAGAGAGTTTGGAAACAGAGTAGAATTTTTCATTCATACAGATCCTTGTTCGCCTGCTTCCTGCAGCATTTGTACTCTGCTAAACTGCCCGGAGAGAAAGCATCCAATTATCAAGAAGCTCGAGTGGGAGGCAGGAAATTTATTGGTTAACCTGCCTCATACGGTATCGCTGAAAAATTAAGTCAGCATCACAGTCAATATCTCCGAAAGAGGCTTCATTGGGTTCCTATATCTCAATAGCCTAGAATCTTAAGCATGCTCTTTGCGCTTTGTTCTTTTGCAAACAACTTGGTGATTATCTCGCCATCTTCATTGCGATCAATAATGACATGCTTGGGGGCAGGAATCAGACAATGCTGTATGCCGCCATATCCTCCCAGACTTTCCTGGTAAGCACCGGTATGGAAAAAGCCAATATATAATGGCTCCTCCAGTCCTTCCAGCTTTGGGAGATAAACCTGGTTGACATGAGATTCCGTATTATAGTAATCATCACTATCGCAAGTCATGCCTCCGATATTAACCCGAACCTGATCCTTATCCCAATTATTAATTGCGAGTAAAATAAACTTTTGTTTTATACCCCAGGTGTCGGGAAGGGTGGTGATGAATGAACTGTCAATCATGTACCATAATTCGTTGTCATTCTGTTGTTTCTGGTCAATAACAGAAAACAAGGTTGCACCACTTTCCGCAACTGTAAAACTACCGAATTCAGTAAAGATATTCGGTTCTTGAACACCTTGTGAACGACATGTCGACTGGATTTGTTTAATAATTTGTTCAGCCATGTATTCATAATCATACTCAAAACCAAGCGTTTTACGGATTGGCCACCCACCTCCAATATCCAATGAATCAAGACTTGGACAAATTTTCTTCAGCTCACAATAAACATTTACACATTTATTGAGTTCACTCCAGTAATAGGCGGTGTCTTTGATTCCGGTATTAATGAAGAAATGCAGCATTTTTAGCTGAAAACGGCCATTTTTCTTTAAATACTTCGTGTAATACTCTTTAATTTCGTCATAGCGGATTCCCAGCCGTGAAGTATAGAATTCAAAATTGGGTTCTTCTTCTGCAGCAATACGGATACCCACTTTTACCTTTTTTCTGCCTTTAATTTTCTTTTCGTAGTGTGGTAACTCATTCATATTATCCAGAATAGGAATCACATTCTCAAATCCGGTATTGATGAGATCTGCGATGTAATCAATGTACTGGGGCCTTTTATAACCATTACAAATGATATAAATATCTTTATTGATCTTTTTCTCGGCATAAAGTGCCTTGATCAGGGGGATGTCAAAAGCTGATGAGGTTTCCAGGTGAACATCATGCTTAATTACTTCATTTAAAACGAACGAAAAGTGAGAACTCTTCGTACAATAACAATAGGTATACGAGCCCTTGTAGTCGGCCTTCGCAATGGCCACATTGAAAATCCGTTTGGCTTTCTTAATTTGCGAAGCGATTTTAGGGAGATAGGATATCTTAAGGGGAGTGCCATATTGCTTGATGATTTCCATCAGGTCAATCCCATTAAAGTGAAGTTGATTATCAATAACCTCAAATCCTTCCTGGGGAAAATAGAAAGTTTGTTCAATCAGATCGCGGTAGGTGTTCTTCATTTTAGTCCTGAGGTGTTGTTTGATCCGTTCTCGGGCGAAAATGTAAGTCACCCGGATTGGTTATTTTTTGCTAATGTAACGAACATGAATTTATTATCATAACAAGAAATAGAAAATATTATTATTTCATCGTATCAAAATGAAGAAGATCAGGATCATTGAAGTGAAGTCGGAAATAGGAGCCGGAACCCGTGGAGCAAGTCTCGGACCGGATGCCATTAAGATCGCCGCATTGGATTATGGAAGTAATTTATTCAAGAAGTTTGAACGGGTGGAAGTGCCTGCCGAAAATCAGATGCTCTTCGAATCGCCAGGTAGTCCCTACGCAAAACGCATCAAAGGTTTGTTGACCGTATTGGAGCGAACCGCCCTTCTGGTAAGGAATACATTGAAGAATAATGAATTTCCTATCCTGCTTTCGGGTGACCATAGCATTGCCGCGGGAACGATATCCGGTATTAAAATGGCCTATCCAAAACAAAGGATCGGAGTCATTTGGATTGATGCCCATGCGGATCTCCACTCACCCTGGACGACACCTTCCGGTAACATGCACGGGATGCCGCTTTCCGCTGTTCTTGGAGAAGACAATTCCACGAACAAGATGAATAAACCGGATAAGGAAACACTTGAATTTTGGTCACGAATCAAAAAGATAGGCAACATTACACCAAAAATTGATTGGACCGACCTTGTTTACATTGCCTTGAGGGATGTTGAACCGGAAGAATCCTATTTGCTCAAAAAGAATAAGGTAAAAATATTCAGCACCAACGATGTGAAGAGAAACGGTGTAGAGAAAATTGCACGGGATACATTGGCCTACCTCAGCCGCTGTCAGTCGATTTATATTTCTTTTGACGTGGATTCCATGGATTCATCCATTTCCAAAGGAACAGGAACGCCCGTTCGAAATGGAATCACAGAGAAGGAAGCGGGGAGTTTGCTTGTGCGCCTTGTTCAGAATGAAAGAGTATGCTGCTTTGAAATTGCCGAAGTAAACCCAACTATGGATAAAGAAAACCTGATGGCAGAAAATACCTTTGAGATTCTTCAGCGTGTGGCAAACCAATTGTCAAATTAATCACCTGAATCTAAACCATCATGATTATGCGATTTGAAAATGCAATCCGGAATGAAATCTCCGAAGCTCTGAAGTCATTGTATGGACTGAAAATCTCCTCCGACGACATACTAATCCAGGAAACTAAAAAAGAATTTATAGGGGATTTTACATTAGTCGTATTCCCTTTTACAAAAAGCAGTCAGAAGAGTCCTGAAAATACTGCAGAAGAAATCGGCACATTTCTTCTTGGTAATAGTAGAGTGATCACATCCTTCAACTTTGTGAAAGGTTTTTTAAACCTGGTGATAGCCGAGAATCTTTGGATGGATTATTTTCAGAAAGCCAGCAGGGATACCGGTTTGATTTTTGATCCTTCCAGGTCATTTGAAAAGCCCGTGTCTGCAAGGTCTCTAATGGTAGAATATTCTTCTCCAAACACAAATAAACCCTTGCACCTCGGACATGTCCGTAATAATCTACTGGGTTATTCCGTGGCGCAGATATTGAAAGCTGCCGGGAACCGGGTAATAATGGTGAACCTTGTGAATGACCGGGGAATACACATTTGCAAATCCATGCTGGCCTTGCAGAAATTCGGAAACAATGAAACACCCGATTCTACGGGCTTGAAGGGAGATCACCTGGTCGGAAAATACTATGTATTGTTTGATAAGAAATTCAAAATCCAGGTTGAAGCACTTTTGGAGAGAGGAATGTCAAAGGAGGAAGCAGAGAAGCAGGCTCCTTTGCAGCTAGAAGTTCAGGAGATGTTACGAAAGTGGGAAGCAGGTGATCCCGATACCTTGTCCTTGTGGAAAAGAATGAACGGATGGGTGTACGATGGCTTCGAACAGACCTATAATTCTCTCGGAGTTCAATTCGATAAAACCTATTACGAGTCCGAAACCTACCTGCTAGGAAAGGACCTGGTGGCAAAAGGTCTTGCTTCAAATGCTTTTTACAAGAAAGAGGATGGGTCGGTTTGGATTGACCTTTCTGAAGCGGGACTCGATCAAAAAGTACTGCTGCGTGCAGATGGAACATCCGTCTACATCACACAAGACATGGGAACAGCACAGTTGCGCTTTGATGAATTTCCTGATCTTGAAAAATTGATTTATGTCGTGGGGAATGAACAAGACTATCATTTCAAAGTGCTGAAAGAAATATTCAGAAAACTTGGAAGGCCCTGGGCTGATGGTTTGTATCATCTCTCTTATGGCATGGTAGATCTTCCTTCCGGAAAAATGAAATCGCGTGAAGGAACAGTAGTTGATGCCGATGAACTCATCAGTGAAATTGTCGAAGAAGCTGAGATGACGACTAAGGCCATGGGCAAATTGGATGACTACGACAACGAGGATGCCAGAAAACTTTATCATGACCTTGGAATGGGTGCTTTGAAATATTTTATTCTAAAAGTGGACCCGAAGAAACGCATGCTTTTTAATCCCGTAGAAAGTATTGATCTCAACGGAAATACCGGACCTTTTATTCAGTATACACATGCAAGAATTCGATCTGTACTCAGAAAAGGTAAAAAAATAATTGAGGAAAATACGGTGCTGCCGGAGAGGATCATGTCAAAGGAGGAAAAAGCTCTTTTAAAGCTGATCTATTCTTATCCTGAAATGATTCGGATTTCTGCTGATACATTAAGTCCGGCGATTATGGCCAACTTTGCTTATGATCTGGCAAAGTCCTTTAATCATTTTTATCATGACCATGTAATTGTGGATGATAACGATTTAGCTACATCGGTATTTCGTCTGCGCCTGTGCGAATTAACTGCAGCCGTTATTAAAGAATCTACACGACTTCTAGGAATAAATGTACCGGAGCGAATGTAAAATCATGAAAAGACTTTCTGACAGACTTGTTGTGATTGTTTTTCTGGGCCTTGTAGTATTATGCTCTTTTTCTTCAACTGAAATATTTCGTCGCGATACCCAAAAATCGAAGGATGGACTTCTTCCTGTATTTCCAAAAACATTAAAACTTCAATCTGGAGATCTTATTTTCAGGGAAGGGAAGGGCTTTATCAGTGAAGCATTAAAGCAATTTAACAGAAAAGATCCGCGTTTTACCCATGGAGGTATCGTCCACATTGAAAATGGAGAAGTCTACGTGTACCACTGCGTAGGTGGTGAAGGAAATCCCGATAACAGGATGAAAAAAGAAGGGCTCAAGAGGTTTTGTTCCCCACAATTCGCAAAAAGCTACGGGATCTTCAGGCCTGAAATTTCACAAGAACAATTAGGTGCCATCGATTCGCTGGCAGGACATTTTTTTCAACTTGGAATCGAATTTGATACGCATTTTGACCTCTCCAGTGATGATAAAATGTATTGTACAGAAATGATTTACAAGGTATTTAAGGAAGTTCTGCGGGAAAATAATTTTGTACATTTGACCATCATATCCGGAAATGAGTATGTTTCCTGTGATAATATTTTTCTGCATCCACAAATTCAGGAATTGTATTCTTATGCATATCCTATAAAAAATTCAAATCAAAACCCAGTTCATGAAATATCTAACTAAATCACTGCTGTTCTCCTGCATACTCCTTTTATTTTCCTGTTCCGGAGGAGATTCTCCTAAGGCCGTGGCTGAAAAATATCTGAATGCCATTGGATCTTATGATTTTGAGGGTGCAAAAAAGTATGGCACAGAGGATACGGGAAAACTGCTCAGCATGATGAGTGGATTTGCGAAAATGGTTCCGGATTCATCAAAAAACGAAATCAAATTTGTAATTCTTGACGAGAAAATTGACGGTGATAACGCTGTGGTTATTTATAAGGAAGAAGGGCAGGATGGAGAAGTTCCGTTGAGCTTATTACGTGCAGAAGGCAAGTGGAAAGTAAACATGACAAAGGAATCCATGAATGAAGCAGAGAGTGGAAATACGATGGATGTAGGTGCCACACTTACCGATACCACAAAGTGAATTAATGTGTCATTTATTTGGCACAGAAAACCAGGAATTAAGTCCCGGAGACGGAACTTTATCGAACAATCACGCTCAACTTTTTTTCACCTTCCAGAAAACAATCTAAAATATCTCCGGCCTTTATCTGGCCAACACCACTTGGAGTTCCGGTATAAATTAAATCTCCTTTTTTAAGTGTAATGAATCTTGATACATAGCTGATGATTTTTGCAATAGGGAAAATCATCAATGTACTTGAACCGGTCTGAACTTTTTTCCCATTTACTTCCAGGTGAAAATGGATGTTATCCGGAGACTTTAGTTCGCTGATACCAATAAAATCGCCTATAGGTGCTGAATGATCAAAGGCCTTGGCAGGTTCCCAAGGCAATCCTTTTTCTTTCTGGCGCTGTTGAATATCCCGGGCTGTAAAATCCAGACCAACAGTGATCTGATCAACATATCGTGGAGCAAATTCCTCGTCAATATGTTTTCCCTCTTTATTAATTTTGTACACTAACTCGATTTCGTGGTGTATATCCTTTGAAAAATCCGGCAGGTAAAAGGGCCTGCCTTTTGGTAAAAGAGCAGTATCCGGCTTTAGAAAAAACACAGGTTCCGCAGGAATATCATTTTTTAGTTCCTGAGCGTGTTCAACATAATTTCTTCCGATGCAGATAATTTTCATGATTGAAATTTCTATTTTATTTACTGCTATCCTTCTTTCTGAGCAGGGTAATAACTTGTTTGGTATTGGTGGCAAAATCTCCCTTCATCATCCAATCGTAATAAGAGGCTTCCATTTTGAAAACATCGCGTACCGGCTTTCCCTTGTATTTTCCAAAATTAAACACTTCTTCACCCTTGTCATTTAAGACAATTCTTCCTGCCAGGTCTACATTTTTACTGATGCTGCTGAACTTAGACAGAAATTCAACATTATTTTCCAATACATCATATTTCTTCAACTGAGCCATTAATACCTCGTATGTGGCCCAAGTGTCCGCTTCTGCACTATGAGCATTTTCCAGGTTTTTGTCGCAATAGAATTTATAGGCGGCCGATAATGTGCGTTGTTCCATTTTATGGAAAATATTTTGTACGTCTATGAGTCGTATGGTGGATAAATCAATTTGAATTCCAACACGGGTAAATTCCTCAATGAGTAAAGGGATGTCGAATTTATTGGAATTGTAGCCGGCCAGATCACAACCCTTGAGAAATTCCTGAAATTTTACCGAAACACTTTGAAATTTGGGAGCATCTTTTACATCCTCATCATATATACCATGAATCCTGGAAGATTCAATAGGAATTGGTATTGTAGGATTGATCCGCATACAAATTGATTCCTGGGCTCCATCCGGACTGATTTTCAACAATGCAATCTCGACAATGCGGTCGGTGCCAATGTTAATACCGGTTGTTTCAAGGTCTAAAAAAACTAAAGGACAATTCAATTGGAGTGACATAGATTATTTTTTGGAGGGCTTAACAACTATTTGTTTTGAGATTTCCTGAGGCGGGAATACATTTTCGATAATAAGATCTACGCTGGTGCTTATAAAATTTGACCCTTCAACCAATAATTTATAGGATCCCGGTGATGCATTCAGCACAAACTGGTTGCCGGTGCTACTGGGTTTAAATTCAAGGATATCCTGGCTGGTAATATTTTCCAAAGTTGCCTTAGTGAGGGTAATACGCGTACCGGTTTCTGAGATGACATTTCCTGTTATCAAGGTTTTAAAAGGATGATCGAGAGTGTCTGTATACTCGATACGCCAGATATCAAGGTTGCCAAAACCATCTTTGCGACTTGATGCAATATAGGCAAAACGCTCATCGCCGGTAAACGAAATGGTGTGATTATCATCGGCTGTATTGATTGGATAACCCAGATTTACCGGGCTATTCCACTTTCCGCTTTTTTCATCGCGTGTTGACCTGAATAAATCAAAATCTCCCATGCTGTTATGCCCTTTGGAAGCAAAGTAGAGTGTTTTACCATCAAGCGAGATCCATGGAAAGTCTTCATCATACTTCGAATTTATTTCCGGACCAAGATTTTCTACAGAACCCCAAATTCCATTAGGATCTTTTTTAGCCATCCATAAATCATTTTCTCCATGACCTTCTTTTCTGTTGCTCGAAAAATAGAGAGTTGATCCATCCAATGAAATACATGCAGCTCCTTCAAACTGTTTTGAATTGATGGCTTCGTTAAACATGACCGGTTTGAGCCAGGATTTACCTCGTTGAGTCGTATAACCTACATCACCAAAAAACTCCACATTGTCAAAATAGATGAATGCCATATCTCCCAGAGGACTCATTCCCACAAGTTCTTCATCCCATTCACCATTGATAAGCCCGCCGAAACTTCTCGCTTTGGTCCAGACCGTATCTTTCCATTGAGAACCATAAATATCAGAAGTAAAAATCCCAAGATCCTCTATGAAACCACCAACATTTCCCTTCCGCCTTGAAGAAAAAACGAGTTGTTTACCATCTGCTGAAATATAGGGATTGTATTCTTCATAGGGAGTATTTATTATTTTTCCTGCATTCTCAAAACTTACATTAATCGGTCGCTTGCAAAGTTCCTTGCCATTCTCACACATCTCCATCAGCCGGTCTACTGAAGGAAAATCTTTAATTAATTTACCCCCTGCATTTTTCTTATAGTCAAGGAAAGAAGTGATCGCCATATCCCAGTCATTGTTATGCATGTAAGCGAGTCCAAGGTAAAACGTGAGATCTTTTTTAGGATCCTTCGCTTTTGAACAGAGCAGCAAATAATTCAGAGAAGAGGCTTTCTCTTGATTAGTGTGAAGAAGGCAAACACCAAGGCGGTAATTGTATTCAGCATTTTCCGGATCGGTCACTATCAATTCCTGATAGGCAGTGAGAGCGCCTTTAAATTCTGAGGAGGCAAAGAGTGTTGCCGCATCTTTCTTAATCAGTTTAGTTTCATCACTACTTAAAACTCTGCCGGGTTTTGCTTTTTGTGCAAGTACATATGTAGGACCATAGATGATAAGAATTGCAAAGATTCCAGTTCTGAGAAAATATGAAAAAGTCTTTATTGCCATCACCTTGAAAGAACATAAAAATGAGAAATGGGTATCTTAATATTGTATTTCATTTGCATGCTGATGAGAGTGTCGAATACCGTATCCTCTGGTATCGGCAAGATGCAATACACCAATAAGCGCCGACATATTATAACTTAAATACCTATTTGAACTTCTGATAAATATTAATATGATCTGTTAACATCAAATTTTTCGAGGTAGTCGGCAATGCGTTTAAGAAAACTACCGCCTAATGAACCATCAACTACCCTGTGATCATAGGACAGGGAGAGAAACATCAGTTGACGAATCCCAAGAGTATCACCTTCCGGAGTCTCAATTACAGCGGGCTTTTTGCGTATTGCACCTGCAGCTAAAATAGCTACCTGGGGTTGATTAATAATCGGAGTTCCCATCACATTCCCAAACGTCCCGACATTCGTAAGTGTGAATGTTCCGTCTTGAATTTCATCCGGTTTCAATTTGTTTATCCTTGCCCTGCCGGCCAAATCGTTTACTGCTTTTGTCAGGCCAATCAGATTTAAATGGTCTGCATTTTTAATTACGGGTACAATAAGGTTCCCGCTTGGGAGTGCAGTAGCCATTCCGATATTGATGTAATTTTTCTTGATAATTTTATTACCGTCCAGGCTGATATTCACCATAGGGAAATCACGGATAGCCATACAAATGGCTTCAATAAAGATAGGTGTGTAAGTTATTTTTTCGTTGACTTTCTTTTCAAAGTCTTTTTTAACAGATTCGCGCCAT
This sequence comes from uncultured Bacteroidota bacterium, assembly GCA_963775555.1. Taxonomy (GTDB): domain Bacteria; phylum Bacteroidota; class Bacteroidia; order AKYH767-A; family 2013-40CM-41-45; genus QQVM01. Next base: position 1,305,063 of record CAVZJJ010000004.1, read on the forward strand.
TTTACAATGTTGGTTACGTCTGCTTCTACAAAAGATGTGACATGTGGCGATGTATGTTTTGACATCACCATGTGGTCCGCAATGAGTTTTCGCATGCGATCCATTTCGATGATTTCTGTCGCTCCACTTGAACTGGCAGAAACTACCTGAGTTGACTCATTTGCTTGTTCAGAGGAAGAAGGTGAGATTACATATGCGTCAGTACCATTCTTCAACCTGTTTCCGATGTGTTGAATGAGATCCTGTTTGGTGACACGGTGGTTTGCACCCGATCCGCTAATAGCGTCCAGCTCTTTCAAACTCACTCCTTCCTGTTTCGCTATGTTTTTTACGAGCGGGGAATAAAACCGTCCGGGTATGGAATGTATACTTTCTTTTTCACTTATATGTACAGGAACCGGCTCATGTTTTACCGGTAATGGTTTTTGTGGACTACCATTGCCGGGTTGGGCAGGCTTTTCCAGAGCTGGCGAAGATTCAATGGCCTGTTCGCCATCAGCAGAAAGGTGGGCTATGATTTCACCAACTTTGACGACTTGTCCTTCTTCGAACAATCGCTTTGAAAGGATGCCTGCGGAAGGGGAGGGAACTTCTGTATCGACTTTGTCGGTCGCGATCTCAAGCACAGGTTCATCGGCTTCAATTCGGTCACCTTCTTTCTTAAGCCATTTCAAAATTGTTGCTTCTGCAACGCTTTCGCCCATCTTGGGCATGACCAGGTTGATCATGGTTTTTATCTAAATTTTAGTGAACTAAAATGCATATAGAAAACTGCAATTGAATTTAATCCTATTGTTCACAAATTTACAAATTAAAGCGGATTTTACTCTTTTCTTCTGCCCAAATTTCTCCACGCTTTTCGAATAAGATCCAGGTCCTTATAAACACTGTAATCTTTTGCATACAAAGAGTTTAAACGGGAAATGGTTTCTGAATCCAGCTCCTGCTTCAGGCCATCGGCCGGAGAAATTATTCCGGCACGGATAGAAGGAAGATTTGAAGAGAGTCCGGCTCCTGTTGCATATCCAACCCATGATCTTCGACCCAAAAGCACTTCAATGATATTTCGGAAAATCCCAAATGGTTTGTGTAGAAATAAAAGTAGCACCGGTGAAAATGGAATAAGAGCAAAGCAGATTAATATATCCAGCAATCTTTTATTTCTTTTATTCACCGGACGGAGGATACTGTTGATATCTATCACGTACAATTCACCGGGATTGTCAACGGAACTGGATCCGATAATAAACAAGCTTTCAGGGGGTGCAATTTTGTATTCCACATTCCTGGTAGTCCCTGTCGACATGGCATTCATGATTTCATTGGAGGCAATATCTTTCCCACAAAAAATAATTTCATCAATGGCATAGACATCCACAATGTCTTTCAGCTTTTCAGCTGAACCCAAAAAGTATTTAGAGAATTCTCCATTGGAGCGTTCAGTATTTACTGAAGAAGCACTTTTAGGTTTGACAAATCCGATAAAATTATGAGAGGTGTCAGAAATTTTAAGAAGAGATAATACCCTTGATCCTTCCTCTTCATTGCCGACAATGAGCAATCGCTTCCTGGTTTCACCTGCGAGAGCAAAACTCTTGCGAAAGAGTATACTTGCCGCAAGACGCAGCGATATGCCGGAAATACTGGCCCAGGTCGCCCCAAGCAGAATAAGTACACGAGAAAACCGGTATTGTTCCGGTAAAAGAGCATAGATTACCAGTATGAACAGAGTGCCTGTCAGGATACCACGGACAACCTTAAACAAACGAACGGGATGATCATAACCTCCACTGAAAAACATAGAAACGATCCAAAGAAGGATATAAGCCGGCACCGTGAGGAGCATGTATTCCGCCGGATATTGAATTGCCATATTACTCCCCCAATATTCTTTAAGGAAATAAAAGCCTGCGTAGATCAGTACAAAATCCGCCAGAGGAAGAAACGTCTTTTGAGCCAGACGGAGTATCAGTGCAATTCCGGCACGGAAGTAAATTGCGACCCTTATAAGTATGGCAAAAATAGAAGCATGGCGCGCTGTAAAATGTTTCTTGGCGAAGATGATCATCGCATTGTAGAATACGAAGACATAATTTACACTGCTTTTACGAGTAGACTCACCCTTGTAGTGGATGATGCGGGTTTCCGGGAAATAATAATTTTTATAACCGGCTTTCGTGATCCTATAGGACAAATCAATATCTTCTCCATACATAAAGAAGTCCTCATCTAAAAGTCCTGCTTTATCAAGGGCCGATTTCCTGAGCAGCATGAAAGCACCTGCGAGTACATCCACAGTACAGGTTTTATTTTCATCCAGAAATCCAAGGTGATACCTGCCAAAAGCTTTAGACCTTGGGAAGAGGGCAGATAGGCCTGACATTTTGAAAAATGCTACTGCAGGAGTAGGAAGACCTCTTTTTGACTCGGGTAGAAATTTCCCTGATCCATCAATCATCTTTACTCCAAGAGCTCCGGCTTCAGGGTGTTCGTCCATGAAATGAATTATCTTCCGGAAAGTATCTTCTTCAACAACCGTATCAGGATTCAATAACAGTACATATTCTCCATTCGCAATACGCATAGCCTGGTTATTCGCCCTCGCAAAACCTGTATTCTCAGTATTTGCGATTAGATGTACTTGTGGAAATTTCTGGCGCAGCATCTCATTCGAGCCGTCAACAGAGTTGTTGTCAACCACAAATATTTCTGCAGGGAGTGCAGAGCATGCCTTCACAACTGAATGCAGACATTGCTCAAGGAAATACTTGACATTGTAATTAACAATAATGACGGAAAGCTTCAATCCAAAATTTGTTAAAGGGTTTCTGCTGAAAGTTAAGGCTGGATTATGATAATAGAGCTATGGGATTTGTTTTTCACCGGGAAAGTGAGGTTTCATAGGGAACCCTGTTCAATATGGATCTTCCAAGTGTTACTTCATCTGCATATTCAAGTTCATCTCCAACAGATACTCCTCTGGCGATGGTAGAAAAACGAAGTGTTACCTGATTTAATTGTTGTATCCTTTTAAAAAGGTAAAAAGATGTAGTGTCGCCTTCCATGGTTGCACTTAAAGCAAGAATGACCTCGCTTGACGGCCTGGACAGTAATCGCTGTAATAAGGAGTCAATCGCCAGATCATTGGGTCCAATTCCCTCCATGGGAGAAATGATTCCTCCAAGTACATGATATTGTCCGGAATATTGCTGGGTGTTTTCAATGGCAATCACATCGCGGATATCTTCCACCACGCAGATTAGTGAGTTATCGCGCTTAGGATTCGAACAGATATCACAGATTTCCTTTTCGCTGATATTATGGCATTGCTTGCAATAAATCACATCTTCACGCAAACGAAGCAGCAAAGAACCAAGCCGTTTTGAATCATCGGAGGAGGTTTTGAGAAGATGCAAAACCAACCGAAGAGCCGATCTCTTTCCGATACCCGGCAAACGGGCAAATTCACCGATAGTTTCTTCTAATATTCTGGATGGAAAACTGCTCATTTGATTTGTTGATAAATAGGGAACCGAAGCGTTCTGAATTGGAAGCGAAATTACTTACTTCGGTTCGTATACACAAGCATTCCCTATGTCCCCAGTTTTGATTTTGGCCTGTGTGGCCGCTTATTCAGTTTTGCTATTTGTTGTGGTCTGGTATACCAGCAGAAATGCAGACAGCGAATCCTTTTTTATAGGAAACAAATCATCTAAATGGTATGTGGTGGCTTATGGAATGATTGGGGCATCCTTATCGGGTGTAACCTTCATGTCGGTTCCGGGATGGGTAGGGAGTACCCAGTTTTCCTATATGATGGTGGTCTTTGGTTATCTGTTCGGATACGCAGTGATCGCCTTATTATTACTGCCTTTGTACTACCGGATGAATCTGACTTCCATTTATTCCTACCTGGAAGAACGATTCGGCAATTGGAGTTACAAGACCGGTGCTTTCTATTTTATTTTATCCAGAACAATTGGAGCGGCTTTCCGGCTCTATATTGTCGTCAATGTGTTGCAGACCTTTGTTTTTGATGGCTGGGGTATTCCTTTTTGGTTCACAGTGGCTGCATTTATCTTTTTAATATTACTCTATACCTATAAAGGAGGAGTAAAAACTATCGTATGGACCGATACCCTGCAAACGACATTCATGTTATTGGCGGTTGTTCTCTCAGTTATTTTCATTACAAATGAATTAAACTTTTCATTTTCACAGGCACTCTCAGAAGTATTTAATGGCAAATATTCACGTCTGGTAAATTATGATTGGCATGAAAGATCCTACTTCCTTAAACAGTTTTTTGGTGGCATGTTTATCGCAATTGCGATGACCGGACTGGATCAGGAAATGATGCAAAAAAATATTAGTGTCAGGAATGTCCGTGATTCACAAAAAAACATGTTCAGTTTCAGTTTCGTTTTAGTCCTAATCAATTTTGTTTTTTTATCACTGGGAGTATTCCTGTATCTCTTCGCCGAGAGTAAAGGGCTGTCCTTTCAGGGGAGATCAACGGATGATCTTTTTCCGGAAATCGCGTTAAATCACTTAGGTACTGTATCGGCTGTATTTTTTATCATTGGATTAATTTCTGCTGCTTACCCCAGTGCCGATGGGGCATTGACAGCACTCACATCGTCATTCTGCATTGATTTTCTGGGTATAAAAAAACACAACTGGCCCGAAAAAAAACAGAAATATGTACGATACACCGTCCACTTGTCTTTTGCAATTATTTTACTTGGTGTGATTGTTTTATTCAGAATTATCAACGACGATGCTGTAATTAATAAACTCTTCACCATTGCCGGTTATACTTATGGACCGCTTCTGGGATTGTATGCGTTTGGATTATTTTCTAAAGCTCCTGTACATGACCGTTGGGTTCCATTCATTTGTCTTTTGTCTCCTCTTATCTGTTATATCCTGAATGATCATTCCATCAGTTGGCTCAATGGATATAAATTTGGATTTGAATTACTCATATTGAACGGGCTTGTCACCTACATTGGCCTTCAGCTGATTCGTAAGCGGGGTGCAGATATTTCTCTTTAGGCTTTATCTGTTATTTTATATTTAATTTTACTTTGCAGAATACAAAGGGTCTATGATTTTGTTCAAAAAACGGACATTTCTATGGCTAAAAAATGCACGTCAACCAAAGCTTTAATGTAATTTTACAGGATGTCCGGAAATAGTTGGGTTATGAAAATTATGATTTTAATAGTGATTCTGGCAGCAGGCTTTCAATCATCTGCTTCTTTGCCATCTGATTCGGTTGGAGTTGAAACGATATCAGGAGTTCGGTTTATTCGCCACCAGGTTGTTAATGGTGAAGGATGGTATTCCATTGCAAGAAAATACGGCATCAGTTACTCTGAACTCCGGTTAGCGAACAAGGATATTCCGGATCAATTAATAATTGGACAGACAGTACTTATCCCGGGAAAAGCTAAGGTCAATGATCCTCGCTTTCAAAAGAACTATATCGATAAAAGTAATGTTGATACACCAGTTAAGAAAGCAGAGCCTGAGCAGGATAAACAAACTAATACCGGAAAGAAAAAAACACATACTGTCATTGCCTCTGAAACCTTATTCAGCATTTCAAATAAGTACTCCATCTCAGTTGAACAGCTTAAGTCCATGAATCAATTGACCGGGAATACGATCAGTGTTGGACAGGTTTTAGTTGTAGGAACGCAGGACGAAGAAGAAAAAACCGTTAAGAAAACTGATTCTACACCTCCTGTAGAAGTAATAAAAAAAGATTCTCATGTGGAATCCGCAAAGATCCCGACCGTAAAAGAAGCCGGTGAATCTGCGAAGGTTGAAGATGCTTTGGAAAAAAAGGAAACCACTATTATTTTAAAAACTGCTGAACCGGAGAAATCAAGGGCAGAAGAAAACAAAAACGATAAAAAATACTCCTTTGCCAACGGCCGTCAGGAAATCAAGGAACAAGGCCTTGCTTCTTGGATTGAAGACGAAGATATTAATCCTAATAAATATTACGCATTGCACCGTACAGCGCCTATTGGGACAATTATTAAAGTCACAAATATTATCAATGACAGTTCGGTATTTGTGAAGGTTGTCGGAATTCTTCAGGAGACCAATGATAATGAAGGATTGGTCATTAAGATCTCGAAAGCAAGTGCGGATCGGCTGAATGTACTTGATAAAAAATTCCAGGCAGACCTCATTTATGGAGTCACCGGAAATTGAGAACCCTCTTCTTTAGGCGGTTTTAAATTTACTCTTCACAACTTCGAGCATTTCATCAAACACACCGCCATTGCAGGCAATGATTTCCTCTCCAAATAGGAAGTTGTCCTCTCCTTTAAAGTCTGAAACCCGTCCTCCGGCTTCCTTTACAAGTACAACTCCGCCAGCTACATCCCAGGAATTTAATCCATACTCATAAAAAGACTCAAACCTACCACATGCAACATAGGCCAGGTCAGCCGCTGCCGATCCAAGTCTGCGTAAACCATGTGTATTTCGCATGCAATAATCGAAGACTTCCATATAGGGTTTCATGCGGTCATAGTTGTGGTAAGGAAAGCCGGTAGCCATCAGGGAATCACTGAGCTGCCTGATATCAGAAACACGAATTTTTTCCCCATTCAAAAAAGCACCTCCCTGATCCCAGGCATAAAAACATTCATCCCGGGTTAATTCGTGGACAACTCCTAAAACCGGTTTTTCTCCTTCCAACAATGCAATGCTGATGCAATAGCAGGGGAGACCATGAATAAAATTGGTGGTTCCGTCCAATGGATCAATAATCCAGGTATAATGCGCTCGGTTCTCCACTTGTGTTTTTTCTTCGGTGATAAAACCCGAGCCGGGAAGGAAATCCTGCAAGGCACTTACCAGCCTTTTTTCAGACTCTTTGTCGACGTAGGAAACAAGATCGTTGTGTCCCTTTTTTTCGATAGCATCAATCTGAAAGCGGCCGCGCTCAGTGTTTATAAAAACTCCAACTTTTGCTGTGAGCTCAATCACCTTCATACATAATTCCCTGAGATCTACTTGCATTGGTTTTAGTTTGGTTGAATTTAATATTAGAATTTTTCAGGAATTAGATTTCTTCCTGTTCAAATACCAAATTCCAATTATTCCTGTTAAAAAGAGGAGCGTCGAAATAAGCTGTGCCTGGGTGAAAGAAAAATCCCCAATATGATACCTGGAGTTTACACGTATGCTTTCAATAAGGAATCTTTCAATGCCATTAAGGATAAGGTAGAGAGAAAAAATTACACCGGGAATCAGGAAGCGCTTACGGACTGACCAGAGAACGAAGAACAAAAGAATGCATGCGACACTTTCATACAATGGTGTCGGAAATACAGCTTCAGCCAGCTGGTAACAATATCGGCCTTCACAGCCGGGAATCGGAATTCCTTCGCTGATGACATTGTGGGGATAGTTAAATTTCCAGATCCAATCGGGTAAAAAACTCATCCAATCCGGCTTAGTCAAAGAATTCACAATGCCCCAATCGCCATCACCGGAAAGTTGACAACCAATTCGACCTGTTCCATAACTTAGCATGAGTGCCGGGGCCGCCGTATCACACATGTTCAATGCAGAAATGCCTATAGATCGTGCATATAAAATGGTTGTGATGGCGCCAACGATAAGTCCGCCATACATCGTTAAACCACTTCCACTGAAGAACATGCCCAGCGGATCAGCCATAAATTCAGACCAGTATTCGAATATGTGAAATATCTTCGCTCCCAGTAGACCACCAAGTGCAGCAGCCATAGTGATTTCCGGAACTGCCTGATAGGGGTGAACTACTTCTCCAGTAAGCTTTGGTTGGGCAAGTCTTGCCTTTGCTTTTTCTCGGTATTTAAGATAGATAAAGATTGCTGCAACGAGAATGCCTCCCCACCAATTGCCTTTAAGGGAAAGTATTGATCCCGGAGGATCCGAAAAAAAATCCGAACTATTCAGAATGATGAAGAACAATTTGAAGCCAAGGATAAATCCAAAAATACCATTCCCTATCAGTTCGGAAGGAGATGCCGGCTTACCTGTAAGAATTTTCCTTGAAAATGGATTTAATAGTCCTAATGATTCCTTTCGCTTTAATTCGAGTTTCATAATCCATGCTCCGAGGAGAAAGCTGAGAGCCACCATGGTTCCAAACATGGGCGGAAATGAAACAGTGAAATTCGTTCCAAAAAGATCATTAAATAAATCGGAAAGGCCGGGATACATTTATGAGAATTCTATGGAAAGAACCCGATTAACATCAATTGTTCATACCGGAATATTAATTAAATCGTACTTGTAAGTCAATTAATTTTCTAAGCTGACGGAAACAGGAGCAGATTCGTGTATAAGTACGGACTCAACAGAAAAGTCATCATCCGATATTTTATTCAATTGTACTGAGAGAATACTGTTCACCAAAGAAAGGTCATAGGGTAAACTCACCTTGACATAATTGGGTGTGAAGCCATGCATTCTGTTCTTTTTTCTGTCTCCCTCTATCAGGACGGGCATTGTTTTACCAATCTGGGATTCATAAAAACTCCTTAACTTTTTTTCAGATAGTATGCGTAACATTTTATTTCGTTGCTTTCGGATTTGAATCGGAACAATTTCTCCAAACGCTACTGCATCAGTATTTTCTCTCTCTGAATAAGTAAATACGTGCAAATAAGAAATATCCAGACCATTAATGTAGTTATATGTTTCCAGAAAATCTTCATCACTTTCTCCCGGGAAACCAACAATTACGTCCGCACCAATACAAGCATCAGGAATTCGTTTCCGGATTTCATCTACGCGGTCACTGTAGAATTCTTTTCGGTAGCGGCGTCTCATACGTCCGAGAATTTTATCAGAACCCGATTGTAAGGGAATATGGAAGTGAGGAACAAATCGTTTTGATGCAGCCACGAAACGAATGATCTCATCATTCAGTAAATTTGGCTCAATAGAGGAGATTCGAAAACGATCGATGCCTTCAATACTGTCGAGTGCTTTTATCAAATCAAGAAAATTATTTTGTTGCCTGAATGATTCAGCACCATGAACGCTGCCAAAATCTCCAATATTCACGCCTGTTAGTACGATTTCTTTCACCCCGCGGGCTGCAATGTCTTCCGTATTTTTTACGACACTTTCTATGGAATCGCTTCGGCTTTTTCCCCTGGCTAATGGAATTGTGCAATAGCTGCATGTGTAATCACAACCATCCTGTACCTTCAAAAATGCACGAGTCCGATCACCCAAAGAATATGAGCTCACAAATTGATCTACTTCATCAACAGAACAACTGTGTATTTCAGCATTTTTCTTTTTCTTGAAATTCTGCAAATAGTCTTGAATCCTGAATTTTTCACTGGCCCCAAGAACGATGTCAACACCGGGCATGAGCGCAATTTCTTCCGGCTTCAGTTGCGCGTAGCAGCCAATAACAGCAACAAATGAATCAGGGTTGTATTGCAGAGCCCGGCGAATAACAGCCCTGCATTCTTTGTTGGCATTTTCGGTTACTGAGCAGGTATTCACTATTACCACATCAGCACCTTCCTCAAGGTCCACTTTTTCAAAGCCATCTTCCTTCAATTGCCGCCCAATGGTTGAAGTTTCTGCAAAATTTAATTTACAGCCCAGGGTATGAAACGAAACGGTGGGGTGAATTTCCATGAGGGCCACAAAGTTAAGAAAGCAAGCCAAATGGGCAATCCTCTTCAGGCTGTTTCCGGACATTACGCACAGGCCGAAGAAAGAATGTTTTGAGAGTAAGTCGTTAATAATTAATTCCCTCAGCAAGATGGAATAAAGGCATAGACGATAGCTTTGCAGCATGCGACTGATTTACTTGCTTGCCATTGTAATGTCTTTCATGCTTTCCTGCGGAAAGAATACCGGATCTGAAACGGGAAAAACCGTATTCAGGTATAATGAAGCATCAGGCATTACTTCACTGGATCCCGCATTTTCAAAGGATCAGGCAAGTATTTGGGCCTGCACTCAATTATTCAATGGGCTGGTACAGTTGGATACAAATTTGCAAGTTGTCCCATCCATTGCCTTAAGTTGGGAAATTTCCGATAGCGGTAAAACCTATGTTTTTCATTTAAGAAACGATGTTTACTTTCATGATAATAAGCTGTTTAAATCAAATCAAAATCAGGAAAATCAAAGCATATCCTCGCGTAAAGTCGTAGCTCAGGATTTTGAATATAGTCTGAAGCGATTGGTGGATCCTGTCGTTGCCAGTCCGGGTGCATGGGTGTTAAATGCAGTAAGCAAAGACGCAAACGGGAATTTGACAGGAATCTATGCCCTCGACGATTCCACTTTCAAAATTCATCTGTCTCATCCATTTCCTGCCTTTTTATCACTTTTGTCGATGCCTTATTGCTCAGTTGTGCCGGCTGAGGTAGTTCGGAAATATGGCCCTGAGTTCAGGAGGAACCCCTGTGGAACAGGACCTTTCAAATTTTCAATATGGAAAGAAGGTGTGAGTTTAATTATGCTTCGAAACGAAAACTATTTTGAAAGGATGGTGACAGGGCATTTACCTTATCTCGATGCAGTACAAATTTCATTTATCAATGACAAACAAAGTGCATTCATTGAATTTCTTAAAGGCAATCTCGATTTTATTTCAGGACTTGGATGCCAGTTATAAAGATGATCTTCTCACACGGGATGGGAAGTTACAAGACCGACATAAGGGACGTTTTCGTTTACAGACTCTTCCATACCTGAACACAGAATATCTGGGTATCCTCATGGAAAGAATCGATTCCAGGATCTTTCTCAGCCACTTCAGGAAAAGAAAATCCGGCAGGCCCTAAGTCTTGGTTTTGACAAAGCTAAGATGATGACTTTTTTAAGGAATAACATGGGCACACCGGGATATTTACGGCTTTGTACCACCCGGAATGCCCTATTTTGATTCGGCCAGAGTAGAGGGATATGACTACGATCCAAAGAGGGCAGCTTCCTTGCTAACTGAAGCAGGTTTTCCAGATGGCAAAGGACTACCTGAAATCGTATTGAGTACAACTTCCACTTATCTGGATCTATGTGAATTTATCAAAAGCGAATGGGAGTCCCTCGGTTTTAAAATTCGTATTGACGTGAATCAGGCAGCTATTCATCGGAAAATGGTAGCAGAACAAAAACTGACTTTTTTCAGAGGATCCTGGATAGCTGATTATCCGGATGCAGAAAATTACCTTTGTTTATTTTATTCAAAGAACTTTGCACCTGGAGGTCCAAACTACATGCACTACAGGAATAAAAAATTCGATGAATTGTATGAGCAGGCCTCTGTTGAAACTTCTGATTCACTGCGCGCCAAATTATACAAGCAAATGGATCAGATGGTCATTGACGATGCTCCCGTCATCATTTTATACTACGATAAAGTCCTGCGACTCACACAGAAAAATATCCACAATCTTGGAAACAATGCCATGAATCTGTTAGTCCTGAAGTATGTGAGAAAATACTAATTATTTTGAACGCAATTCCAGGGTGCAACTGATGGCATAATGATCGGAAAGATCAGCTACATGTGTTAAATAATTAGTAGCACGCAGTCGCTTGTCATGGAATATATAATCAATCCGAAAATTGGGAAATGGACCGGCATAGGTAGTTCCGAACCCTCGTCCGCTTTCTTTAAAAGCATCCATTAAATTATCTGCCAATATACTATAGGTATAGGAGGAGGGAGTATCATTAAAATCCCCGCATAATATACTTGGATAAGGACTGGAATGAACCGTGTCGTGCAGAACTTCTACCTGATTTGCCCGCTTTTGATAAGCTCTTTTCAGTCGCCGTAATATTTTTATTCCGCCCTCCAGCTCATCTTGCTGGACTTCATCATTTCCAAGATTTTCGATGAATTTATAATCTTCCCACTTAAAGCGGACGCTTTCAAGGTGTGAATTGAAAACACGAATAGTATCTTGACCCTTAACGATGTCAGAGTAGATGAAAATATTGCCACCCCGTTCTTGAAAATGTACGGACTTTTTCCTGATGATCGGATACTTGCTATAGGTGGCAATTCCCCAGTGATCTGTATTTCTTAGTGTCAGCGTATATTCAATATGAGAGTAGGCAGCAAGAAGCTCCCGCAAAGTATCATCGTTTCGAAACTCGGGATTCTTACGTTCGGAGGAATAAAATTCCTGGAAGCAAACAACATCAGGGGATTCCTTTTTAAGGAATTCGAAAATCATATTCCGGGTTTCGGTATTATGAAACCAATTGTAAAGGTTGAAGAGCCGAACATTGAATGACATCACCTTCAATGAATTCTTTTTTACACTCTCCTTGCCATCAGCATCAGATCCCCAGCCAAATCGATAAATAGATGGCATTCGCGTCAATCCCAGAAATACAAAAAACAAGACTATTACTGCACGTCGGTTGCGCTGCAGAGACCAGTACACAAGAAAAAGTACATTAACCAGGAAAAGGGGACCAAAGCCAAGGCCAAATAGCGATAGCCACCATATTGTAGCAGGGCTTACATAGGCGGCTAACAGGGAAAATACCAGAGCGATGATGGCAAGGATATTCAATATCCACATCAACCTATTGATCCAGGAAGTCTTCTGCTCTCTATTCCTCCGCATGCTCTGATTTTCGTTTATTAGACATCCTGTGTTTCTTCATTTCTCTTTACTGGCTTTGAAAAGGTAGTCCTTTTCTTCCTGACTCAGGCTCCCATATCCTGATTTAGAGATTTTATCCAGAATCTGATCGAGTTTTTCCTGCCGTGATTTTTTTGTTACGATAAACTCTGCATCGCTTGTTGATGCACTCCTGTGTACTTTCATTCTTGGCTTCTTACCCGGCTTAAAAAACTGTATCAGTTTTGTAAACCATGCGGCAATATCCCGGCCACTTCTCAACTGACGGATGTAGATGAATCCATATAGAGCTCCACCTATGTGAGCAAGGTGTCCGCCTGCATTATTTCCGCTTATACTGATAAGGTCGGACAAAATGATAATGAGGGCAATCCATTTCAATTTTACCTGTCCGATTAATAACAAATGAATTGGGTAATCCGGTAGCAAGGTAGCTGCACCGACAATGATTGCAAGTACACTTGCAGATGCTCCTAGTGCAAATGAGTTGTATAGATGATTTGAGAAAAGGGGAAATAAGTTGTAAGCCGCAATATAAAGTGCTGCTCCGGAAATCCCGCCGAGGATGTAAGTACTTACCAGTTTTTTTGCACCCAGGTATTCCTGAAAAATTTTTCCCATCCAGAACAGAAGAAGCATATTAAAAAAGAGATGGAAGAAATCCCAGTGATAAAACATATAGGTTATAAGGGTCCATGGACGAATCAATAATTTGGAAAGATCTGCCGGGACTGCAAGCCAATATGAGATATTCTCAAAACTTATAAAATTCACCATAAATAATGTGGTGATAGCATTCAAAATTCTGAAAAGCAGAAAGACGATTATATTGATCAGCAGCAGGCGTTGCACTGAATCAGTAAATCGGAAATTTGATCGTATTGAATTTAGCAATTCTGACATATTAAATCTTTGTACGATAAATAAGCCTTCAGGAAAATTATTAATCACTCAATGGCTTTTTCATTCAAGCCGGAAAGTACGCTTGACATCCTTAGAAATCCATTCGTTGTTTGCCTTTATTTTTCCAGTATAAAATAAGCAGAAGGCCGGTGACCAGCCCGCCGAGATGAGCAAAATGAGCAACATTATCTCCGGGAACTTGTGCGATACCTGAAAACAATTCCAGTGCACCATAAAGAATTACAAAATACTTTGCCTTTATTGGAATGGCGAAATAAAGATAAATGATACTGTTTGGAAAGATCATTCCATAGGCAAGAAGGAGTCCAAATACAGCTCCGGAAGCACCGATTACGACAGGTGCGTTAAGTGCATCGACACGAAGTTGCTTCATATAATCTACACTGAGTCGCAGGGCTTCTTCGGGATTTCCTCCGAGCATGCTATTGAACTCACGCGTAAATGCATTGTAGTGATCAACCATATCGGCAGATGAGAAACTGCGGAAGGCATCCGAACTAGACCAGGGCCTGCAAGCCATCAAGACTGGGATTGGCGATATAGTTATCGAAATAAGCCAATGCAGGTTGCATCTCGAAATAGACAATTCCGTAATGTGCCACTGCAGCTCCTAGCCCGGTGATAATATAAAATGTGAGGAATCGCCTTGGCCCCCAAACGTTTTCAATGGCCGCACCGAACATCCATACGGCAAACATATTAAACAGAATATGCATGAAACTTCCATGCATAAACATATAAGTAACCAGTTGAAAAGCTCTGAATTTTTCAGAACCGAAATAATGGAGACCGAGGATATCATTTAAATCAAAACCACGGCTATCCATGACCACTTTTGCAAGGAAAAGGATTCCGTTAATAATCAGAAGATTTTTAACCACTTCGGGAAGTACGTTAAAACTTCTGGGCCTGAATTGTTGGTAGTTCATAAATCAGATAAAAACAAAGAAGCGTATCACAAGGTTTAAGCTGATTAAATCAGCGCGGATAAGCCATGAAGGTCTGCAATTATTTATCGGAATCGATCTCTGATTTCTTCGGTTTTCAACAGAGTCATACACGGTTTCCCATGGATGCCATGACCGGGTTTATCGCAGGTTAGTAGTTCATCTACCAAAGACTTCATTTCAGCAGTCGAGAGTGTCTGTCCGGCACGAATGGAAACACTTTTAGCCATGGATGCCGCCAGAATTTCCCTCTTATCACCAAGCGAAGGAGACTCTCCGGATTTATATTGTTCCAGGATTTTTTCCAGAATCTCTTTTTCTGTGCCTTTCAACACTTCAGGAGGCGCTCCATGCAATACAAATGAATTACCTCCGAATTCCCTGATATCAAAACCGAGAGCACGAATTTCCTCTTCTAGTTCCTGCATCAGGCTACATCAGCCGCACTGAACTCCAGGGTTTCAGGGAACAAATCTTGTTGACTAGCCGACGAACCCGTCTGCAGTCGTTTTTTATATTGTTCAAACAAAATTCGCTGATGTGCAGCCTGCTGATCTACACAAAGCAAGCCACCTTCAACAGGGACAGAGTATAAATTGTTTGCTTAATTGAAAGAAAATACCTGTTCTCTATTAGAGTCAGATGAGGTACTTTCTTTTTCAAGCCCGGGGATTTGAGATGGTAAATCGGATGTGGCCTGACTCGGGATCTGCCGGTACTAAAATATTCTCATACATTTTCTCCCAGCCGGCGGATGCAATGGATTTGTTTGAATCGTTACGGAACGGATTATAGCTGGTATTGACTGTCACACCGGGTTGCTGTAGGAATCTGAAAGCGCATGGCATGAGGAAGCTCGAATGAATTCTCCTTTTCAAAATCAATGGCAGGAGCGATGCTATACTGTCCGAGTGATCGCTTTACGGCTGCTCGCACAATTGAATAAACAGAGCGTTCGTCATCAAACTTTATTTCGGTTTTTGTTGGATGTATGTTAACATCGATGCGGGAAGGTTCAATATCAATATACAGCCAGTAGCTGGCATAACTATCTCTCGGAAGCAATTCCTCGAAAGCATTAGTCACAGCATGATTTAAATATCCATCACGGATATAACGGCGGTTGACAAAGAAAAATTGCTCTCCACGACTTTTTTTGGAAAATGCCGGTTTGCCGATGAAGCCGGAAATAGACAATAAAGAAGTTTCTTCGGTGACAGGAACCAGACGTTCGTTATAATGGCTGCCATAGACGGCTACTATGCGCTGGCGAAGGTTGGAGACAGGCAGCTGAAAAATTTCTATTCCATTTTGATGGAGCGACAGGGCAACCTCCGGATGTGCCAGGGCGATGCGCTCAAATTCATCAATAATATGCCGTGCTTCAACAGTATTTGATTTGAGAAAATTTCTCCGTGCAGGCACATTAAAAAACAAATTCCGGATGCTGATGGTAGTTCCTGGTGACACAGGCGGTCGCGTTCTGACTAATTACTTCACCACCTTCAATCTGAATGCAGGTAC
This sequence comes from uncultured Bacteroidota bacterium, assembly GCA_963775555.1. GTDB lineage: Bacteria > Bacteroidota > Bacteroidia > AKYH767-A > 2013-40CM-41-45 > QQVM01. Next base: position 1,321,114 of record CAVZJJ010000004.1, read on the forward strand.
CGATATCTTCCTCTGTTCTTTCGTGACTTCAATTCTACCTGGGCAATTGAGGCGATAGAAGCAAGGGCTTCACCCCGAAATCCTTTGGTCCGTATAGAGAATAAATCGTCGGCAGTATGAATCTTAGAGGTGGCATGTCTTGAAAAACTCAGCCGGGCATCTGTAATGCTCATGCCGCAACCATTGTCAACAATTTGTATCAAGGTTCTTCCGGAATCTTTGATGAACAACTCAATGCGTGTAGCTCCTGCATCAACAGCATTTTCCAATATTTCCTTCACCGCGGAAGAAGGGCGCTGAATAACTTCACCTGCGGCAATTTGATTGGCAACAGCGTCGGGAAGGAGATGAATAATATCAGACATTATGATAATTTCTATGCTTGTAAAGATAGGAACAAACAATGAATCCTTCATGGAGTCAACAGCGGCTATTATTCGTCCCAATGGCCCTTAATATCCCCCTGATTGATTCATTCAGATTTGTATCTGCTTTCAGTATGAAGCAGTTAGAATTAAAATTGATGACAATACGATCTATACCTTAATTTTAAGCTTTTATTTTCTTTGAAGATGTCATTATAAAGACCTTCAATTTTAGTATTTCTTCCTAATAATATATACCTTGTAGATTCAACGAATACTCTTTGAGATATGACAAAGAAATTTAATAAAACTGAAGCTGGCTATCACATGCTGCAGCTACTTTCCGCCGTCGATGGAAAATTCGGTCCAAAAGAAGATCTCATCATCCGAAATTACCTGGTAGAAAATTATCCTTTCCGGGTCGAGTTGGACGGTGCCATCGATGCTTTGAGTAAATTGAATCAGGAAGATTATATCCTGCATTTCCAAAAATGCATGGATGACTTTTTTCAGGATTCAGAAGAACAGGAGCGAACGCGTTTTTTAAAATTTGCAGTGGAGTTGGTGAAAGCAGACGACGAAATCACAAAGCACGAGAACATATTCTTACAAACTCTTTTCGACGCATGGGATATCGATCACCAGGAATAATTTTACGAATTGATCATTTTATCAAACGAATGGTTTACGTCACTATTTTTATTTCTTAAGCTGATCCTTAAAAACTTTTTTGAACTTTTCTACCTTAGGCGCGACCACAAACTGACAGTAGGGTTGGTTCCCGTTTTCATTGTAATAATTCTGATGATCCTCTTCAGCTTTGTAAAATGCCTGGTAGGGAGAAATTTCAGTGACTACCGGATTTTCAAATGCTTTTGACTCATTGAGTTGGTTTTTATAATGCAGAGCGAGCTGATGTTGAAATTCATTGTGATAAAAAATTACTGAGCGATATTGCGTACCGACATCATTCCCTTGTCTGTTAAGTTGTGTAGGATCATGGGACTGCCAAAAAGCCTGTAGCAATTCCTCATAATCTAAAAGTGTGGTGTCATAAACGACCTGAACCACTTCAGCATGCCCTGTCCTTCCGGTACAGACCTCTTTGTAAGCAGGATTTTTCACGGTACCACCGGAATATCCTGAAGTAACGCTAATGATCCCGTCGAGCAATTGGAATTGGGCTTCGGTGCACCAAAAGCATCCTCCCCCAAATGTTGCGGTATCAGGATTAGAAGGGTTTCTTGAAATATTCTCCATGCTGTCGCTTGTTTTTTCATCAGATTGTGCACATCCGCTCCATGAAAGGCCTAAGAGTGCAATAAATGATAAGATCGTATTTAGTTTCATTTATATTGGTTCAGACTTCTTGCAATGAGTAAATCCACCTTATGCAATTTTTTTTCAATTGCATAGTTTGAATTGATCAAGTCAACAGTCAAAGGATACTAATGTTTTAGACGAAGGTGATAATTTGCAAATGGCACCTGGACCTGAGCTCAGAAAATATAATCCTTAAAAGGAAAATTTTCCGTAGATTTTTGCAACTGAATATCTTTCCCAAGCAGGTGCAATTTGCTTCTCAAATCCTTGAATTTCAAACGTCCACATTTTCAAGGGTTTTAGCAAAAGTTCCGTATAGACCCACAACAAGTCCCGATCCGTCCTCAAACAAATCACCTTTTGTGGCTAGTCCGAACAGGTCAGTATCCACATCATAGATAACGAGATAACCGGTCATCATATTCTCCGGATCCAGGTTAGCAACTATCCAGAAATCTTCATACTGTTGCGTTTCAGGATTGAAAAAATTTCCGGAAAAAGGATCGACAATCAATTCTTCAATCCGCTCTGCCCAGGATTCGGGCCATTCAAATGAATTACGCTCCTTCAATTCTTCCGAAACAATTTTAACAATTTGTTGTGCTTCCATAAGAGAGAGGATTTTATTGAATTAATGTTTCTGAATATTCGATTATGAAGAAACCATTCCGACAATTGAGGACTTTCATCAAAGATAATAAATGGATGATTATATCCTTATTTCCCGGACTTCAAAAATGTTTCAGGATAGTTTTAATAAAAAAAAGGATAGGGCCTAATCAAGAATAATTCCTTCAATTTTTATTGATGTGAAAATTACCCTCAGCCAAAATGTGATCTTTATTCTCATTGGTGCTAACTACAATTTTATATTGTCCCTCGTTGAAAAAATTTATGGCAGTAAGTGCATAAGTAGAAGTCTTTTTTACCTCAAGCAAGCGTTCGTCAACCCACTCATTTGTACCTGAATTGAGCCGGTAAGCTGTAAATAATAGTTTGTAAATATCCGAAAGCTCGTCGGATGGCAGCATCTCGGCATAAAACAATACCTGTGTTCCTTTTTCTTCCACCATCACAAACTGATCCTTTGGGGCTGCAGGTTTTGGTTTTCCGTAACCGAATTTACTGGATGAAGATAAATTATCCGTTATGATTAATTTGCTTATGGTTTGAGCCCTTGAAAAAATGGATAAACACAAAAGTAAAAAGAGAAGAATGATGCTTTTCATGATTCTGACGGATGAATAGATAATATCAATTATACAAAAATTAACTGTACAAGGCAAGTCCGAAATCGCCGACCAATCAAGCTTTCCGGCCATAGAGGTATTCTAATTCCGATAGGATGGAATGCCGATTTTATGCATTTAGCTTCTCCTTCGAATGGAAGATCTCAGTAAAAAGTATCCAAATAGTCCCGCAAGAAGCGAAGAAAAAAGGATTGAAATTTTAGCATTTACGATGTATTCCTCACTATCAAAGGCAAGCATGGCGATAAAAATGGAAATGGTAAATCCGATTCCACCTAAAAAGCCAATAGCGAGCATCTGTTTAAAATTTGTGCCTTCAGGTAGCTGGCTGATACCGCTACGCACAATCAGCCAGATAAAAAGGCAGATTCCTATGGGTTTTCCAAGCACCAGACCCAGTGAAATCCCCAAACTTTCCATGGATGCCAACTGCTGTATAAAGCCACTCTTCAGAACAATGGCTGTATTTGCAAGTGCAAACAGTGGCATAATTATAAAATTGACCGGACTATGCAAAGCATGTTCCAGCCTTAATAAAGGATTTTTGTCAGACTTTCTGTTATACGGAATAGCAAATGCAAGAAGGACGCCTGCTAATGTGGCGTGTATCCCGCTCATATATAAAAAATACCAAAGTGCTAAGCCAATAAGGAGATAGAGTAATAAGGACCTGACACGAAACTGATTCATGATAAGGAGCAGCACGAGCATTCCACCAACAAATAATAGATAATAAAGTGAAATTGAATCCGTATAAAAAAATGCAATCACGGCTACTGCGCCTAAATCATCAACCACAGCGAGAGCCGTAAGGAGAATTTTCAAGGACACAGGCACGCGATCACCCAACAGCGATAGTATTCCAATAGCAAAGGCGATATCGGTAGCCATTGGAATACCCCAGCCGTCCTGTGCAGGGGTTCCTGAATTAAAAGCGGTATAGATGGCTGCCGGAATAATCATTCCTCCTATAGCTGCGGATAAGGGCAATGCCGCCTTCCTGATTGAAGATAATTCACCCCCATAAATTTCGCGCTTGATTTCCAGCCCAACCAGTAAAAAAAATACCGCCATCAGAGCATCGTTGATAAAATGATTGATGCTCATTTTGAAATGGAAATCCGAGATAGCTAGGCTTAAATCATAATGCCAGAAATGAATGTATGCTTCGGAAAAACTGCTGTTTGCAAGTATTAAGGAACAGCATGTAGATAAAATCAATAAAATGCCTACGGCCTTTTGGTTTTGAATAAACTCCAGAAATGCCTGACTGATAAGTGTACTTGTCTCTATAATTTGTTTACGCACAATCGACTGATTTCATTTTATATAACTTTGATTCGCCTGATGAAAAAACATTCAAAACAAGCACCGTGAAAATACTAATCCCTGATTAGTTCTCCGGAAAGCTGTTTCAATTTTCCCTCTGCCACTTTTGCAAAGAAGCGGGCATTCACCAATCGGCTCATATCGTCTTCAAAAGCACTTTGGGCCACCTTTAATTCCAGAATGGTGCTTAAACCGGATTTAAATCTCTCCTGTGAAATAATCAGGATTTCTCTGGATGATACTATATTTTCTTCCTCAAGTTGAAGGATAGCTAATACATCCTGGAAATTCTGGTAAGCAATAAGTAATCCTGCTTTTATTTCTTCTTCAACCTGTTCCATCTTTAATCGTGAGTTGATCACATCCAGCCGGGCATTTTTCACATGGTGTGATATCTGGAATCCGCTGAAAAGTGGAACCGAGGCGGTAATGCCGTAATTATATCCCTGGTTATTGTTTAATAGAATAAAACCAGCATCATTGTTGGTCCGTGAAAATACATAGTTGCCATTTAATTTTACCTGCGGCCAACGCCGGCTTCCACTTTCCTTCAAAGATAATTCTGATATGATCAATTCTTTTCGGTAATAAGAACGGACACTGTTCAATTGCTCCGATTGCCTGTTTAAATCTGCTAGAGATGGATTATAAGTAATCACAACCGAATCTTCCACTGTATATTTTGATTCAGGCGCAAGGGCCAAAAGCCGGTTTAACTCGATGATTGCAGATGACAATACTGCTTCCTGAGTCATACCGGCTGAAAGCCTTCCGTTCAGGTCGGTTTTTGAATGCAGTAAATCCAGGCGCGAACCGGATCCATTCTTGAATCGTCTTTCTGAAATAACAAGTCGCTCCCTGGCAAGCACAATTTCTTCCTGAATACTGCGAAGTAATTGTTGTTGCCTTGAGATCTCAAAATAGTACTGAATCACTTTAAGATATACATCCTCCATTTGCATTTTCAATGCAACTTCTCCCTGTGCAGATAGTTCTGCCAGCTTTTTCCGTGTGCTGAACATTTTTAATCCGTCAAAAACAGTCCAGCTGAGTTGCGCTTCGGCATTCACATTCTCAGTAATGGCATTCTTCCTGTCAACAACATCGCCATTCGAATATTTTTGTTTTGTGGTGTTATCTGCTCTGTTGTAAGCGCCATTCAGATTCAGTTCAGGTAACATTCCGGCTTCGCCAGGATGATCCAGTTGTTTTAATTTTGTGAGATCGTTGGAAGCGATACGTATATCAAAATTTTTCTCCAGTGCAATCCTGACAGCAGTTTGAAATGTGAAGACTGAATCCTGTGCATGGGAAGAATCCATACCGGTAATGAATAGGATAATAATTCCCATGGCAATTTTCAAGGCTCTCTTACTGCTAAAAATTAAATGCAGAAAGTTCAATAAACCTATCCGTACATCTAAGAGATCTCTGTTAATCATGAAATGTTTTCTTTCTTGAAAAGAAGGTGTACATAGCCGGTATTACATAGAGGGTCAGGATGAGAGAAAAAACAAGTCCTCCTACTACAGCTATCCCCATTGGCATCCTGCTTTGTGCTCCATTCCCCAGTCCGATGGCAATAGGTAGTGCCCCGAGAATTGTCGCAAAACTGGTCATCAAAATTGGACGCAGCCGTAAAGTGGCACTCTCAATAACGGCGTCAGTAACATTTTTACCGGCTTCTTTTTGCTTGTTGGCGAATTCAACTATTAAAATACCGTTTTTGGTGACTAGTCCGATCAACATAATCATTCCAATTTGGCTGAATATATTTATTGTCTGATTAAACATCCATAAAGTAAATACAGCTCCTCCCAATGCAAGAGGAACTGTAAGCATGATGATGATGGGATCAATAAAACTTTCAAACTGCGCTGCTAGAATGAGATAAACGAGAATGAGGGCGAGTATAAATGCGAATAAAATGTTGGAACTGCTTTCTGCAAAATCACGGGAAGGGCCTGTGAGTTCAGTATTAAAACTATCATCCAAAACGGAAGCTGATATTTTATTCATTGCATCGATCCCGTCACCAATAGTTTTTCCCGGAGCAAGTCCCGCTGAAACAGTCGCCGAATTATACCTGTTATGATGATAGAGCTGAGGAGGATTACTCTCTTCCTGAAGTGATACAACATTATCAACTTGAATTAATTCTCCATTATTGTTCCTCACATACAAGGATTTAAGATCCAGCGGTTCATCGCGGTTCTTTCTGTCGACCTGTACCATGACCTGATATTGTTTACCGTTCATGGTAAAATAGGAAATCCTGCTGCCACTGTAGGCCAATCGTAATGTTTGTGCTATATCATAAACTGATATTCCCATTGCATTGGCGCGATCCCTGTCGATGGAAACAAACAGTTCTGGTTTATTAAATTTTAAATTTACATCAACTCCCTGGAAAGTTGGATCCTTATAGGCCTCCTCCAGAAATTTGGGAAGTTGCTCTTTAATTTTTTCAAATGAAGCATTTTGAAGGACATATTGCACAGGCATCCCTCCTCGTGAAACTCCGCCTACACTGATTGTTTGTTCCTGGATAACAAATGCTTTTCCTTCCGGAAATGTTCGTAACTGCTTACCCAGATAGTCTGCGATTTGCTGTTGCGATCTTTTCCTGTCTTTCGCTTCCTTAAGCGACAATCGCGCAAAACCCGAATTGACGGCTCCTGAACCGGAAAAGGAAGGGGCCGTGACGGTCAACAGAACGCGCTTCTCAGGTACTGAATCAGTGACGAATTTGCTGATACGATCCATGTAATCGTCCATGTATTCAAACGAAGTTCCTTCAGGTGCAGAAACTGCAAGTCTTAACCAATTCCTGTCTTCCAAAGGTGCCAGTTCTGATTGAAGCAGCGCGCCAAAACCGAAAATCATGGCAATCGGTAAAACCAGTAAAAGGATGGACCACCTTTTCTGCTTCATAAAATTAGTGAGCGAACGACGATAGCTATCGTTCATTCGTTGAAAAAATGGTTCAGTCCGATTGTAAAAATCTGAATGCCCTTTGTTTTTGCGGGTTAGTAATACATTTAGCACCGGTGTCAGAGAGAGGGAGACAAAGGCCGATATAAGAATGGCTCCGGCCATGACAATTCCGAATTCCCGAAAGAGACGACCAACAAAACCCTGGAGAAAAATGATGGGTAAAAACACCACTACCAGAGTGATTGATGTTGAAACTACAGCGAAGAAAATTTCATTGGATCCTTCGCGGGCAGCATCCATCGGCTTCATTCCTCGCTCCAGTTTCTTATAAATATTTTCCGTCACTACAATGCCATCATCCACAACCAATCCGGTAGCCAATACGATTGCCAGAAGGGTCAGGATATTTATTGAAAAGCCGGCAACATACATAATAAAAAAGGCACCTATCAGTGACACCGGGATATCGATCAAAGGCCTTAATGCAATCAGCCAGTCTCTGAAAAATAAAAATATAATCAGTACGACAAGGATAAATGCAATAAGGAGTGTTTCACCTACTTCGAAAATGGATTGACGAATAAACGAGGTTTTATCAAGTGCGATGTTTAAGGTAAAGTCCTTTGGGAGATCTATTTTCAATTGATCATAGCGTTTGTAAAATTCGTCAGCGATGTCAATGTAGTTGGATCCGGGTTGTGGCACAATAGCCATTCCAATCATGGGAGTTCCACTTTCTTTTAGAATGGTCTCTTCGTTCTCTGTTCCAAGACTTGCATATCCGATATCTTTTAGATGTATGCTCTGTGTTCCTGTAGAAGCAATGATGAGGTCGTTAAATTCTTCCTCTGAAGTAAGCTTGCCCATAGTTTTCACCGTGAGTTCGGTGGTATTTCCTGCCAGCTTGCCTGCTGGCAATTCCATGTTCTCGCGGTTGATGGCATTTTCAACATCCAAAGCCGTAAGATTGTAGGAACTGAGCTTCAGAGGATCAAGCCATATGCGCATCGCATATTTCTTTTCACCCCAAATCTGCACTGTGCTTACGCCGGGAATGGTTTGTAACCTTTCAAGGATGATATTCGCTGCATAATCACTTACCTCAAGTTGACTTCGGGTATTGCTTACAACTGTCATGGAGATGACGGCGTCACTATTTGCATCTGCCTTGGTAACAACGGGAGGGGCATCGATATCCTGTGGCAATTGCCGCAGCGCCTGGGATACTTTATCCCGCACATCGTTGGTTGCTGCTTCAAGATCAATCTTCAAGCCCAAATTCAACGGTAATCACGCTTGATCCTTGATTACTGGAAGAGGAAATTGAACGTATTCCTGCAATTCCATTGATTGCTTTCTCAAGGGGCTCCGTAATTTGTGATTCGATTACCTCAGCATTGGCTCCGGTATAATTTGTTCTGACCGTGATGATAGGAGGATCGAGCGAAGGGTATTCGCGTACACCCAGAAAATCAAAGCCAATAAGTCCAAAAAGCAGGATGATGATAGACATCACCATTGCGAATACCGGACGTTTCAGGCTGATTGAAGAAAGACTCATATCCTCGGTTCAGGTAAAAAAACAATCAATCAATCTTGACAATCACCGGCATTTCAGGACGCAATTGCATGATTCCATTCGTTAGTATTGTATCTCCCGGTTCGATACCGGAAAGCATCTGCACAGTGGAATCATTTCTTATCCCGAGGTTTACTTTTACAGGCATTGCTTTTCCATTTTTTTGCAGGAACAATTTATATCCTTTTAATTCAGGTATTATTGCCTGCGATGGAATCATCAATGCAGATTCCATGTCACTCAGCGGAACATTCACGCGCGCAAATGCACCTGGTGTCAATTCACCTGTTGTATTCGCACAAGAAGCACGTATCAAAACTGACCTGGTAATGGCATCAATCTTTGGCTCCATTGCGTAAATTCTCGCTTCATGTTCCCGTGTGTCGGCTTCAAGTGTGAAATCGACCGTTTGATTCAGCTTAATGGATGACTTGTAACGTTCAGGAACAGAAAATTCAAGCTTCATTGGATTTGTTTCCTGAATAGTAACGATCCTTGTGTTTATCGCAAGCAGAGAACCTTCATTCACTGCTTCAAGTCCTACATGTCCTGAAAAAGGTGCACGTATTTCCGTTCGAGAAATTTGCACCTGTAAAAGTTCAATTTCAACTGCGGCCCGTTGGAGAGAATTCAGTGATTCATCATATTCCTGCTGGCTTACTCCCTGGATGGAAAGTAAATCGCGCAATCTTTCTTCATTTATTTTAAGCAATTGCTCATCCAGCTTCAACTTTTTAAGTTGTGCCTGAAGATCCTCATCGTAAATTTTTACGAGTAACTCACCTTTGTTGACATATCCACCTTCCTGGAAATAAATTTTTACAAGTTTACCTCCAATTTCATTTCTAATTTCCACTTCTTTATTGGAAAGGAGGGAACCCGTGACATGCACAATTTCTGAAACGGTACTTGGCTTTACAATAAACCCGTTGACTTGTATCGCGCTTGTTGTGCCTCCCTTTTGAGTCGGACCTGTCGCAGGATTGGATTTCCCACACTTGTTGACATAAAGCACGATGGCAATAAAAATGATAATCAGAATGCTGACAATTCTTCCAGGTTTCATATTGGAAAATAAAATATATGGCGAAAAGCGTAGGGCCTATGCCGATGCGAAAGTAGCAGAACTATTCGAATCTTTCAATTAACCCAATCTGCTATGAAAAGATTGGTATCATGCGTACCGCCATTGTTACGATTGCTCGAAAATACAATTTTCTTTCCATCAGGCGAAAAAACCGGAAATGCATCAAAAACCTTGTCATAACGTGATTTGTTCAAGATCACTTCCATCAAGATTGCACATCCATAAATTGAAATTGATAGCCCTTCGAAACATGATTACTGGAAAAAATAATCCTTTTTCCATCCGGGAGAAGAAAGGAGCCCAATTGGCTCCTCCTAATCTTGTTACTTTTTTCATGTCTGAACCATCAACATTACATGTATAGATTTCCATATTGGTTGGCATCACCAAATCCTGACTTAACAAATCTTTGTATTCTTTATATCTCGGCTTCTGTCGTTGGACGGGATGCACGGAAAACAAGTTTCTTACCATCAGGAGAAAAAAATGCTCCGCCGTCATAACCTAGTTCATTGGTGATCTGTTTCACATTACTTCCATCAGTATCCATCGTATACAATTCGAGATCTCCACTGCGTGTTGATGTGAATACAATATTTTTCCCATCAGGACTCACCGTAGCTTCTGCATCATAGCCGTCTTCATTTGGTCAATTGTCGCACAATTTTTCCTTTCAGATCACCAACAACAATGTCGAAGCTTGGATAGATTGGCCAAACATATTTATGATCCGCCCGTGGCGCAGGTTTTGGTGGACACTCATTTGCATCCAGGTGAGTAGTAGCATACAATATCAAGACTATCACCACCTAAGAAATAGGAACATGTTGTTCTTCCTTTTCCGGTGCTTACCATAACAGGTGAAAAGGGTTCAATTTTTGAATAGAAAATCTGATCACATTCAACATCTCCAATCCGGATTTGTAGCTTGAAAAACCAACATCTTACTGTCAAAACTATAATAAGCTTCAGCATTGTCACCTCCAAAGGTCAAGTTGCCTGACATTTTTCAAATGCCTTTCTTCCTTAAAGTGAATCGTACTGTCTTGTTCCGATTTATTTCCTTCTGAAGATCTGGGGTTTATCAGAAAAGGAAGTTGTCAAGTATCAGGCATAACAATGACCAGGGGAAGGACTATTTTTTTCATAAGTCAATTTGCACGAAATTAATGATTGCCTGTCTTTCGATTGTCACAGATAAAGCAAGAAGTAAATCGCATAGATGTCGGGAAAGGTAAAATAAAATTATAATTCAATGATTATTATTTTGAAATAGATTGAATTATTAGATTTTGATCGGCCTCGAAAATATGTATATCTGAAAATCTTCTAATACCATTAATTATCATGAAGTCCTGCATTACAAATTATTCCATCCGTTTCGTCCTTCCTCTTTTACTGTATTTTACTTCGTGCAACTCAAAAAAGAGTTCGGTAAGCAATGATCTCACTCAAGATGATTTTTTTTGGCAATGGATAGACAGTACAGTCAAGTCCGGGAGATGATTTTTTTAAATATGCAACCGGGAACTGGATGAAAAACAATCCAATTCCGGAAAGCGAAAAAAGATGGGGAATAGCCAATCTGTCAAAATGATAATTACGATAAGCTTATATAGATTTATGTAAAGAAGCTGCCGGTCAAACGGATGCAGCAGAAGGGAAGTAATTCTCAGAAAATTGGAGATTTCTGGGCAACGGAATGGATACTATAAAAATTGAAGCGGATGGCATTCAAACCATTGTCCAGACTACTTCGAACAAATTAATGCAATACAAGATAAACAAGGAGTTCTGGATATGATTCGCGATTTACAAAAGATTACATCACGACCCTTATTCTATATCGCCATTTATCAGGATGAAATGAACAGTAATCAAGTATGCTGTGCACCTTTATCAGGGTGGAATCGGTTTACCTGATCGTGATTATTATTTTAATAATGACAGCCGGACTATAAATATTCGAGCTGAATATGAAAAGCATCTTACAAAAGATGTTTTCTTTCTGGGAGAGGATGAGAAGGACGCCAAGAAAAGCAGCAATATTGTCTTTAGCATTGAAAAAAGATCTGGCTGCTGCTTCCAGAAAACTGGAGGATCTACGTGATCCTTATGCGAATTATAATAAAATGTCAACAAAGGAATTTTCTGCAAAGGTTCCGGAACTGAATTGGAAGACATGATGGGCAAACTTGGACATGAGTGGTCTTGATACTGTAATCGTTGCACAACCTGAATTTTTTCGGCAGGTGAATAAAAGTCTTAAAGTCTGTTTCAATCGAAGACTGGAAGACTTATCTGCGTTGGAATCTCATCAATAATTATGCAGAATGAGTTAAGTCATGCCTTTGATGCAACAAAATTTTGAGTTTTATGGAAAAGTTCTTTCCGGAGTTACCGCACAAAGACCACGATGGAAGAGGGTCTCTCGACCATCAGGAAAGTTATCTTGGTGATGCTTTGGTCAATTATATGTTGCAAAATATGTTATCGGCGTATGCGAGATCGATATGATAAATTGGTTCAAAATATGTTGGAACCTATAAAGAGCGAATCGAAGGTCTGGATTGGATGAGCAAGCAAACAAAGGAAAAGGCCTTATACAAACTATCAAAAATCAGCACGGAAAGTTTGTTATCCGGATAAATGGAAAGACTATTCCAAGCTTGACGATTGGACGAAATTCTTATGCAGAAAATGTGATGAATTGCAAACGATGGCAGTATACCTACTACATTAGATAAATTGCATGAACCCGTTAGATAGGACAGAGTGGGATATGACTCCGCAGACCTACAATGCCTATTACAATCCTTCGAATAACGAAATCGTACTTCCTGCAGCAATTTTTCTTATCCCGGGACTTCCGGATTCGCTTGGCTGATGATGCGATCATTTATGGTTATGCTGCGGCTTCAACCATTGGTCATGAATTGACTCATGGATTTGATGATCAGGGAAGACAATTTGATGCCGATGGAAATCTAAATAACTGGTGGACCAATGAAGATTCTGCTTCGTTTTTCAAAGCAAGCTGCACTTCTTGTTGATCAATTCAATCAATACGTAGTACTGGACAGCATACACATCAATGGAGAAGCAACTCTTGGCGAAAATATCGCTGACCTGGGTGGTGTGGTAATTGGACTTGAAGCATTTAAAAAAACTGAGCAATATAAAAAGAACGACAAGATCGACGGGCTCACCCCGACTCAACGTTACTTTTTAGGATATTCAATGGGTTGGTTAGGACATGCTCGTGATGCGGCATTGGCTATGCAAGTGATGACTGATGTACATGCACCAAATTTCCTCCGCGTGAATGGTCCATTTGCAAATGTCCCTGAATTCTACGAGGCATTTGGTATTAAAGGAAGGAGCAAATATGTGGAGAGCAGATAGCTTGCGGGTAAAAATCTGGTAATCAAGTTTCATCGATTCAGGCTCTGAAGTCAATTTTTTAGGTAAAAAAGGACAAACTCAATATGCTTTTATAACCTCATGAATGATTTAAATCAGTACTAACATGATGAAGATCATTCATTTTCAATGTATCGTATTCTAATTTCGGCATTGAACCTATTCATTAAATTCCACGCAAATGAAAACTAAAACTCTATTTAACCTTCTGGTTGCCATCATGACTGTTAACTTTTTAGCTTGTTCTAGCAAAACTTCCGAAACTGCCGATACGCAGGATGCAGCTACAGAAGAAGTACAAACTGGTGGTCAGTCCACTGTTGTTGATGATGTTTCACAACCCAATGTTGTAAAAATTGCCGTGGGATCTAAGGATCATACCACCTTGGTAAAAGCAGTACAAGCCGCCGAACTTGTGAATGCCTTGTCCAACAACGGCCCCTTTACAGTATTTGCGCCAACTGATGCTGCATTTGCAGCTTTGCCAGCAGGTGTTTTGGATGATTTAATGAAAAAGGAAAAAAAGACTGATCTTGAAAATGTTTTGTACAACCATGTAATTGTGGGTTCTTACAAAGCTGGAGATTTCAAGGATGGTCAGGAGATAACAATGTTCGGAGGGAAAAAAGTGACCTTTAGCGTTAAAGATGGGAAAGTTCAGGTTAATGGTGCAAATATTTTAGCCACTGTAAAAGCGAGCAACGGTTACGTCTTGGTCGTAGATAAAGTTCTCTAAACCATCACAGCCCTTCAAGTTTATTCAAGATAAATTTGTTCGTAAACAAACTAAAGACTTCTCCTTGATAAGGGGAGGTCTTTTTATTTAATGGTCCAGGAGCATAAGAGGTCACGTGAATCTAACCCTGCTTCTGCAATAGAAGGCGATTTAAGGCCGGACTGTTTTCACTGGATGCTTTGGTCCTGAATTGAAAATCACCTTTGTTTTTTTCTATAGCATTATTTGGGTTTAATAGCCGGTCACTCTGAGGGAAAATTCCGGGCTTGCAGAGGAATTTTTGAGTGATGTGTTAATTACTTCCAGCCGGAATTTACCTCCATGGGTAAGAATTCCTTTCCATTTCCTTAAACCGGTAGAAGACAATTCTGCTTCGCCCTCAAAAAAACGAAACACAACCATCGGATTCGTACTATTCAATTCGATATCAATTTCTTTGGCAGAGACCAACTCAAAGGGATATACTTTTACCTCACCTGCTTCCAGAGATCCCATAAAACCATGAAGAACTATTCCATTTTCATCTCTTCCAAATGGCACTTTTCTGTAAATCCTGGTTTCATCCATAGAACTAAGGACCATTCGATCCATTGCTATTGAATCAATTTTAAAGCAAATAGTTTCCGCTTCAAGACTGTAGCCCTGCCATATAATTTTAAGTGAATCGCTTCCCAACAATGTCCATTGGCCTTCAAATTCGCTTGCAACAAAACGAACGATCCCGTCATTCTGAAAATAAAATCCCTCATTGTTCAACATATTACCGTCTGAGACACTCCACAAACCACCGATAAAATTTCTGATTACAGTACCGGATCCTGTTGGGGAGGGATCTGGCTTAATGGGATTCTTTTCCTGCTTACCGGGCCCGCATGAAATCAGGTACAAAAGGAGAATCTTCAGGATAACAATTCTAAAAATTAGATTGTGATGTATCATTTAAGTTTTGAGTTTGCCTGTTCAAAAAGGCATCCTGGCAAGAGGAACAAGGCTCCAATCTGAAAAATTACCTGCTTTTATATTGAAGTAGCCCGCAATTGCTATCATAGCAGCATTGTCGGTGCAATATTCAAAGGGAGGTATCATGACATTCCAATCGCGCTTCTTAGCCAATTCTTTCAGTGATTTTCTTAGATAAGAGTTGGCACTTACACCGCCACCAATGGCTATTGTATGGATCCCTGTTTCCTGAACAGCAAATTCTATTTTATCTAAAATTATCTGAACGATGGTATGTTGAATGGAAGCACAAATATCGGCTTCGTTCTTTATTATAAAATCAGAATCCTTCTTCAGGTTATCCTGAATAAAATAGAGGAATGCGGTCTT
Organism: uncultured Bacteroidota bacterium; assembly: GCA_963775555.1. GTDB lineage: Bacteria > Bacteroidota > Bacteroidia > AKYH767-A > 2013-40CM-41-45 > QQVM01. Next base: position 1,336,472 of record CAVZJJ010000004.1, read on the forward strand.
CAATCCGCTAAAGCTAAAATCGAAACCCGGGACTTGTGGCTTTGGAAAACGAAAACGCAGGGGATCGCCGTTTTTAGCCATTTGATCAATCATGGGCCCACCGGGATAGGGCATCCCCAGAATTTTAGCAGCTTTATCAAAGGCCTCTCCTGCGGCGTCATCCTGCGTTTGACCAAGGATTTTCATATCCAGAGGAGTAGTCACCATCAGGATTTGTGTGTGGCCACCGGAGATCGTCACTCCTAAGAATGGTAGGGGAGGAACTTGCTTTTGATGCTCATCCTTGCTTTCAAGAAAATGAGCAAGGACGTGGCCTTGCATATGGTTCACACCGATCAAAGGGATCCCAAGTCCATAGGCAAAAGCTTTGGCAAAGGAGACACCGACAAGTAAGGCACCCATTAAACCTGGACCAATTGTCACAGCGACTGCTGAGAGTTCGTTTTTGGTTATATTTGCAACACGTAAGGCCTCTTCAACCACCAAGACTATCTTTTGCTGATGTGCTCTGGATGCCAATTCGGGTACCACACCACCAAAATGTCGATGAATTAAATCCTGATTCGCGATAATATTTGATATCTCACGTTGGTCTTTAAGGACTGCAGCAGAAGTTTCATCGCATGAAGATTCAATACCAAGAATATAAAGTGGAGTGGAAGGCACGGTACGGTATGGTTGTTGCGTTAAGGCAGAGTCTTTGTGCTGGATTTTAAAATTCAAAAGTATCAAAAATATTAAACGACTTGCGTTATGGATAATTGGAGTAGTTCTACTACTCCTGAGTAGTTTTATTGTCCTCCTGCAATTTGCATTTTTCCAGACCTGGCTGGCTGTTCAACTCACCGATTTTCTTTCCAAAGAGTTAAAAACAAAAATTATTGTTGAGAATGTTCACATTAATTTTCTTTCAGGATTTCATTTAGAGGGCGTATTCATTCAGGATTTACACGGCGATACTCTCCTTTATTCAAAAGCTCTGGTCGTTAAGGTAAAAGACATCAGCACCTCTAAAAAACGTTTAATTGTCAGCCAGATAGAACTGGATAAAACAACTTTTCACCTTAACAGATATGCAGGTGAGGAGCATGACAATATCTATTTTTTAATGCAATATTTTTCGGGCGCAGAGACCGCCGTGGATACAACGACTAAAAATCAATGGGATATTGTGTTCGAAAATATTAAACTCTCCGATGTGGGATTTCAAAGAAAGATTGAGGGAGATACACTTTTACCTGTAGGAATTAACTTTTCCGATATCGCAATTTCAGGATTGAATGGTGACCTTAATGATATTTCATTTTCCGGAGATTCGCTTTTTGTGAATGTAAAGAAATTAGCATTTAGGGAACACAGTGGGTTTTGTGTGGAGAACTTCGATGCTGAAGCAAAAATTTCCTTCAACCAGATGAGATTCAAAAAACTCCACATAAAAACTCCAATGACCGAGATACAAGGAAATCTTACCTTCGATTACGACAGCTTCCCGGATTTTGAAGAGTTCACAAAGCAGGTAAGATGGAATGCCAGTTTTACGAAAACATCTGTTGCATTTGATGACATCGCCTATTTTGCCCAGGACCTGTGGGGACTAAATAGAACTGTGGAACTGGAAGGAAGTTTTCGTGGAACCGTAAATAAGTTCAAAGGAAAAAATGTTGTTCTCAAATGGGGAACTTATTCTGAATTCAGGGGTGATCTTTCACTTTATGGTTTGCCCTACATTTCCGAAACATTCATGGAGGTACAGGCCGACCTGATACGTACCAATAAAAATGATGTCGAACTTTTCCCAATCTACCCTTTTACAGAAGGAAAAACAATTCAACTGCCTGCAAACATGGCTGAATTGGGCACAGTGAAATTTGTAGGAAAATTTACAGGATTTTACAGCGACTTCGTTGCTTATGGAAACATCAATACCGCACTTGGATATCTTTCATCAGACTTGAATCTGAAGCACGATGCTAAAACTTCAGGATATTTCTATAAAGGACATCTCTCAGCCACTAATTTTAATATTGGCCGCCTTACCGGTTTAGATGATTTTGGGTTTATCACCTTAAATGCACAAGTGAAGGGAAGTGGCCTACAACTGGATAATATCGATGCACGAATGACAGGGGTAGTCAACTCCATGGAATTCCGTCATTACGTCTATCGAAATGTGAAGGTAGATGGAGAATTTGCAAAAAAACTTTTCAATGGGGCTGTAAGCATTCACGAAGATAATCTTGGACTCGATTTTCAGGGTGCAATTGATTTCAGGGATTCATTACCAATTTTTAATTTCAATGCAATTGTGGAAAAAGCCAATCTTGACACATTGCATTTAATTGATCTTCCCGGTGAAAATATTCTTCAGACATCGATTAGTTCCTCTCTGAAAGGCAACCAACTCGACAACCTTGAAGGAAGCATTGAAATTAAAAACACATTTCTTAAGACCGGCACCACGATGTACCGTCTGGCTAATGTAACATTAACTGCCCAAAAGGAAGGAATGGATCAAAGCAACTTTGTTCTTACTTCAGATTTCATGGATGCCAATTTCCATGGGAAATTTAAACTCGCCCAACTGGGAGATGCAATGAAAGAAATTCTTCCTCGATACATGCCTTCTGTGATCCTTCCGGTTCGTTCAGATCCGGGTATTCAGGATTTTTCTTTCAGTATTCACCTAAAAAACACTGCTTTAATTACTGAAACATTTTTTCCTTCCTGGACAATTGACCCCATGACTTACATTAATGGTACTGTGAATTCCAGTAACCAAACTTTCGATCTTGATCTTATTTCTCCAAGTATTCAGTACAATAACCTGGTATTTCATTCCATAGATATTAAAATAAATGCCGATAACCGGGAATTATCAATGGATGCTTTTTTGAGCCAGTTGAATTTTACGGATAAAGCATACATTCCATTAATACATCTTACATCCACCGCAAAGAATAATTTTATCACTTTGGACCTTCACCTTTCTGACACTGACAGTTTTCCTAATCGTGCTCATGTCAAAGCGGGTATTGAGTTTTCATCTGCCTATCGTTTTGATCTGAAATTTGATACTTCAATTATCACTCTTCGCGATAAACCTTGGAATATTAGTGAAAGCAATCTTATCTCATTCGACTCCAGTACGATTCAATTTAGTAAATTGTATTTTACGAACGGCAATGAATCCGTCGAAATAGATGGTATTATTGGCAAATCAGCAGAAGAAAATTTAGGTGTTACATTTCGCGATTTTAATCTTAACAACCTGGATCCACTTCTGCAAACCGGTAATAGTGTTCTAGGTGGGATGATTAACGGGAGTATGGTTTTAAATGAGGCCCGGGCAAATATAAAGGTGGAAACTGATCTGACTGTTTCGGATTTTAGTCTGAACAACGATACTCTGGGCAATGCACAAATAATTTCCCGCTATAATAATGAACAAAAAATTGTCGTAGCCAATATCGGGATCACAAAAGGAACTGCTAAGATTATTGATATCCGGGGTAATTATTATGCTTCCAAAAAGGATAACAATTTGGAATTCGATGTCCACGTGGCCAATCTCTATCTGCGCTCCATTGAGCCTTATGTTCAGGAGATCCTCTCTGAAGTAAGAGGAAAAGTTTCCGCGGACCTTAAGCTTACCGGAACATTAAGCAAACCCATTGTAGAAGGAGAAGTTGAATTTACTCGAGCTTCTTGCATCGTTAATTATTTGAATACAAAGTATAGCTTTTCAAACACGGTGAAAGTGAAAAAAAATGAATTTGATTTAACGGGAATTACCCTTGTTGATAAAAATAACAACGAAGCAAAAGTTAAAGGCAGCATTTCGCACAACTATTTCGACCACTTTGTTTTTGATGTTGAAGTTTACCCGAATAATTTCAACATGCTTAATACAACCAGTTATCAGAATTCATTATACTATGGAAATGCTTATGTCAGCGGATATGCTCATTTCTATGGCCCCTTGGAACAAATAGGAATGGATATTAATCTTGCTCCAAATAAAGGTACTCTGATAAATATACCGCTGGGAAATTCATCGGAAGTAGTCCAAAGTGACTTTATCACTTTTGTGGATAGAACCACTAATTATGAATACGATGAAAAACCCAGGACCCTTGTTAACCATCCGGGAATTAGTCTGAACATGAATCTGGATATGAATCCATCGGCAACAATCAATCTTATTTTTGATGAAACACTTGGTGATATCATCACCGCCACAGGAAATGGAAGCATACGACTGGATATAAACCCAAGCGGGGAGTTCAATATGTATGGGACATATACCATTTCCAAAGGAGAGTACCTGTTTACACTTCAAAACCTTATCAATAAGAAATTTAATATAGATTCGGGCAGTAAAATTACCTGGGCTGGAGATCCCGACCAGGCAACTGTAGATTTAGAGGCTGTTTATGTTTTGTACACATCTTCATTATACAATCTTGTACAGGATTCTACTTATAAAAAAAGACTTCCTGTGGAATGTCGACTTTTTCTCACCCAGAAACTCCTGAACCCAACTATTAATTATGAAATTTTCGTTCGGGGTTTGGATCCAACAGGAGAAAGTATTGTGACCAGTATTCTTGCCTCAGAAGCAGAAGTGAGTAAACAGATGTTCAGTTTACTTCTGTTGAACCAGTTTTCGCCTCCCGCTACTCAGTCAGTCAGCGGAGGATGGATAGACGCTGGAGGAGGAGCCGGCGCAAGTGCAGCTGAATTGCTAAGCAACCAGGTAAGCAACTGGCTCGGGCGACTGAGTACGAACGTAAACATTGGATTCAATTATAAGGCAAAGGATAATTATAGCAATGAAGAGATTCAGCTTCTCTTTGCTAAATCACTTCTTAATGATCGGCTTCTCGTCGAAGGAAATTTTGGGTACACCAACGACCCAACACAGAATACAAATAACCTTATAGGTGATTTTTATGCTGAATACAAAGTAAGTGAAGACGGCCGATTCCGTCTGAAAGGGTTTAACAGATCCAACACGGATAATGTGTTGAATTATTCAGCTCCCTATACACAGGGCTTTGGTGTCTTTTTCAGACAAGAATTCAATAACTTTCCTGATCTGTTGCGCCGCTTAAAACTCCTGGACCGGAAAAAGCAGGCAGAACAATCGACCAATTGATTCCTGTCCTTCCTAAAAATTGTTCATCATAGCATATGCTCAAGAGTATCGGAATGAGAGACTGCAAGATTCGAATACCTTGCTATCTTGGTTTTCAACTTATACCAAATTCGAAAAGAAGGTAATATTAAATTTCAGAAACGTCTGAAAATAAAAAACCGAACCTTACGGGGTTCGGCTTTTTACTGATCAACCTGGTAGGTTGTCATTTGTGTTCAACCATACGCGTTTTAGATTTATTTTGTGTTTGTTATACAAGAATACAAACTGAGAAATTCCTGTGTGATCAGATTTAAATAAAACCTTACAATTCAGAATTATTTTTTGGGGGCCAATAATTTCATCCTTAAAATCCGCTTTTAACCGATTTATAGATTCTCCATAGCGGACTGGTCAAATGCTTAAAAAAAACAAACGCTGCCGAGCCTTACGGGGCTGTGCAGCGTTTGAGAGTAACCTTACGGGGTTACCGGTAAACCATACGCTTTTGTTTAGGTTTATATAGCAATGATACTATGATGCTGAGGTATTAAGTAGTCTAAATGCTTATCCGACTTACAAGTGTCAGTTTTGACCTATTTGAAGCAGGAAGTGGATTCAAAGACTATAACTTCGCCCTAATTTTAATTTTAGGTCATTTTTAAGTGAAATTCTGCTGTAATATTATTGCTCATTTTACTGGAAATAATTGATTCTAAAAACAAAAATGCGTTTCGACAGAACTTTACTAACTTTGCAGGAGAATCAAATTACAATTATGTTTAAGCTAAATTCCATTGAAGAAGCCCTGGATGACCTATAAAGAATGGAAAAGTGATCATCGTAGTCGATGACGCAAACAGGGAAAATGAAGGCGATTTTATAATTCCATGCTGAAATGGCCAGTCCTGAGAGTAATTAATTTTATGGCTACACACGGGCGAGGATTAATTTGTGTCGCTCTTACCGAAGAACGTTGCAATGAACTGGATTTACAGCTCATGGTGAAGAAAAACACTTCCAATCATGAAACACAGTTTACTGTTTCTGTAGATTTGCTCGGCTTTGGAACTAGTACCGGAATTTCTGCAAGTGACCGGTCAAAGACGGTCAGGGCTTTAATTGATCCAAACACAAAAAAGGAGGATCTCGGGCGACCGGGACATATTTTCCCTTTAATGGCCAAAAAAGGAGGCGTTCTGCGTAGAACCGGTCATACTGAAGCGACTGTTGATCTCTCCAGACTTGCCGGATTTCAAGCTGCAGGGGCATTGGTTGAAATAATGAATGAGGATGGCAGTATGGCCCGATTGCCTGATCTGATTCGGATTGCTGAGAAGTTCAATCTGAAAATCATTTCGATTGAAGACCTTATTGCTTATCGACTGAAAAAAGAAAGTCTCATTCAAAAAGAGGTATCAGTCAAATTGCCAACTACCTGGGGAGATTTCAACCTTCATGCTTATAAACAAATCACTACAGGGCAGGATCACCTGGCTTTGGTAAAAGGAACCTGGAACATCGACGAGCCGGTATTGGTCCGGGTACATTCTTCCTGTCTGACAGGTGATATCTTCGGCTCATGCCGTTGCGATTGCGGGCCTCAACTTCATGCTTCTATGGACATGATTGAGAAAGAAGGAAAAGGAGTGATTGTATACATGAATCAGGAAGGAAGAGGAATCGGTCTTCTTAATAAACTAAAAGCATACAAGCTGCAGGAGAATGGTAGAGATACCGTTGAGGCCAATATCGAATTGGGCTTTGGAAGTGATGAACGGGACTATGGTGTTGGTGCACAAATCCTGCGCGATCTGGGTGTATCCAAAATGCGACTTATGACAAATAATCCGAAGAAAAGGGCAGGACTGGTTGGTTATGGACTGGAAATCACGGAAGTATTGCCAATTGAAATTGAATCCAATCAACACAATAAATCATATTTAGAAACAAAGAGGGATAAACTTGGCCATACTATCCGTATGGGTAAAGATTAAACTATCTACTCTCAACTTCTGCCGCTGAGGCTTCAAAGCAGAGTTCCTGATAAAAACGAAGCAAATTTTCCCCGATAATTTGGTTGGAATAATTTTCAGATACAAATTTTCTTCCCTTAAGGCCTATCTGCCTGCAACGCTCGGGATCGCTCAGACAAAATTCAATCTTTTCTAAAAATGCAGCAGGCTTATCTGCAATCAGGATATTTTCTCCATCGCGGACATCAATTCCTTCTGCACCAATCGATGTAGATATAATGGTTTTGCCCAATGCAAGACCCTGAATAATTTTAACCCTCATACCACTCCCTGAAAGTAATGGAACAATCATGATTTGTTTATTCAGCATGAAGGTATTGGCATCATCAACTTTTCCTTCCATACTTACTCCCGGAAATTGCATGGCTAACAACTCGCTTGGAAAACCACGGCCGGCAAGAAAGAGTTTCAATGCGGGAAATTTTTTATGGATAGCCGGCCAGCAGGATAAAAGAAACCATCTGACAGCCTCCTGATTGGGCATCCAATCCATAGAGCCAAGATGAAACAAGGATAAGGATGGGTTAAAATCCTGAAGAGGATATTCCTTCATATCAATCCCAAGAGGTACGGTTAGTAAAGGGCCATTGTATCCGGAGTACTTAAAAACAGCTGAGTCAATTTTAGTAATAGGAACTATGGCATCAATCCTGCCCAATATCTCCAACTCGTACTTTTTTAATCTGCCGGCAAGGAAGGAGAGGTACCATTTTTTCAACGGAAAGGATGCAATCTTTGCCAGGCGTTCCCAAATAATATGCTCGCTGTTGTGCGCCACGAAGCACAATTTTTGCCTTTGAATATTTGCGGATTACATTTATATATGGAGTAGTAAACAAAGTTTCCAGCTGAATGATATCAAACTCCTCATGACGAAGAACTTCTGCAAGCCTTTCTTCTACAGATTTAGTATAAAATCGCTCCACATTATATGAACCGGATAAAAACAAGTTTTTAATAACTCCCGAAATGGAAATTTTGGTGTCAATATCTGCAGATTGATAATGAAAATCTTCCAAAAAAAAGACGGTGAGGACTTGATGAGTTTACGTGATGCTTAAATGTATTAAGAGCAAATAAATGAACTTCACATCCGGCCTCCATCATGCTTTTTGCAAGATTCAGCATAGCAATATTTCCACCATCCAGAGGAGGGTGAGGAACACGATGACAAATTTGGAGCAGCTTCAAAACAATTCGTGGATTTGATTATCTCAAGTGTTTTTTTTAATGGAGAATTTTTTAAAGAATCTCAGATAGGCATCACGATCGAAAATGGATGAATCTGTAGTAGCTTTGTAAGTGAGCAAAATTCCAACCGGCAAGAGTATAAAAGATGACATCCACATTCCTTCAAATGGTGGAATGACACCTTCACGGGCAAATTTTTCTGCACTGATTGATATAACATGATAGATTACAAAGAGCAGGATGGAAACCACCACCGGTAGTCCCAATCCGCCTTTCCGGATAATGGCTCCCAAGGGAGCGCCTATGAAAAAGAGAATCAGACAGGCAAATGACAAGGTAAATTTGCGATGCCATTCAATCCTATGCTTCGCAAGCGTCCTCTCTTTACCCTCGATATCATCAACCATATCATCAGTAAGACTCTTCATATTTCGGGCAGATAAGCAGAGCCGAATTCACTATCATTCCTCGTTTGTCCGCTGGGAAATTACTAATTAATTTATCTTCTTTTAATTCCAATTTATCTCCTGATGGCAGGGCTCTGCGACTGGAATCCGTAACAAGTAAATAGGTAATAGCAGCCCTGTCGTAAATTTCACTCTTCTTCATCTCAATACGCTTCTCAATACTGTCTGCAGCAGAACTCAACTGTTTTATATTCAACATTTGGTAATTGTCTTTGAATAATTGTTCGTTGGTTCTCGTCATCTTGAAGGAACTTAGATCAAAACGCACAACCTGCTCGTCAAATTCAGAACGCATCAGGGGTTTATTGTTTTTCCCCGGATTGTTTTGCTTCTCTTCATAACTGGTTCCATTGTTGAGGGTAAGTATCAAAAAGCGCTCATCCTGAGACATTACCATGGAACCGGATTCAGCCATGATCAGATTTGTATTCCCGCGATTTTCCCGATGGTCATAGATCATGATGTTGCGTAAGGTCTTACCATCTGAATCTTTTTGACCGATTTTTATTGAATAACCGTCAATACCATTGTAAAATACTCCTTCCTTAATATACAATGCAGGTTTTTGTTGTCTTACATCATACAGCAGCGCATTCATTTTAAGATTAGCCATTGGCAGGACAACATTAGAAAAATAAAATGCTGTGATGCAGATTAGGATGGCTGTGATGATCAGTGGCCTCATCACCCGTTGCAATGACATTCCTGCTGATTTACATGCTGTCAGTTCAAAATGCTCCGCCATATTGCCAAAAGTCATAATGGACGATAATAAAATGGAAAGGGGGAGTGCCATTGGAACCAGTGTAACAGAAACGTAGACCATTAGCTTCCCAATAATTATCCAATCGAGGCCCTTTCCCACCAGATCGTCAATGTATTTCCACAGAAACTGCATCAACAATACAAAAAGCGATATAAGAAAGGTCAGGAGCAGAGGACCTGCAAAAGAACGGAGAACAAGGAGGGTTAATTTCTTCACACTATCTTTGGCCAAAAAGGGACCGGTGCAAGTTACAAAATTGAAATTTACTGATGAGGAATTAGATGCAATGCAAAACAATCGCTTTTTCACGGTAAAATTAGCAGCAACGCGTAAAGTGATGGATCTGTTCGGACGTTTGAGAACGGAATTAAAGGAGAAGGTAGTAGATGGATCAATCTTGTTGAAGGAAGGAATAAACACAAAGACAGGTAAAATTTTTCGTGGAGAGAATTACCTTAATCTTGCCCTATATAGTACTGGATTATCCGAGATTGTTTACTACAAGTTCGGTTTTTGCATTTCGATCTATGTTTTGGTGGGGAAATGGATTTTCCTTTACACTTCATCTGCAAGGCGCAGCCTGGGAAAACGGAAGATTAAATAGCGTATGAGCAAATCCATTTATTACAAGAACAGGGATTTTTATATCTGTGTGAACGATACCCCCTGGCAGTATCATTTTGAGATCAATAATTATATTTTATTGGATGAATTTCTAGAAGATGGAAGGAGGGAGGACCTGAATGAAAAATGCCTTTCCTTAAACTTAGCCATCGTCTGGAAACTAAAAGATACGATCAAGTGATCACTTCAGCGCTGAATACCTTTAAAGAATCTAATTAAATTTTTTTCCTGATCAGGATCCGATGTGATGCATCAGGTTGTGAATCTGACTATTCCAAAGAAGCGAGTTTTCTTCCTTTTCGTCAGGTATTGAAAAATCGGTTACAATTAGCGCTACATCCGATGTGATTTCGTCCTGGACAATGTCAAACTGAAAATAAGTCTCGTCTTCTTTGTCTACGATCATCATCAATCCACTTGTAGCGGATCATTTGGTTCTCTTTCTTGCTTACTATGCGGGCTCTTTGTTCACTTCCTTCCCAGGTAAAAATAAAATCTCCTTCTCGGATATTTACCTTGTCAGCAAACCATTCTTCCAAGCCCGCTGGCATTACTGAGATAGTTATAAAGAATCTTGGGAGAGGATTTGATCTCAAACTCAAGCGAGAATTTTTCTTTGTTGGTCGTCTTTGATTCCGTCTTCACAATTATTTTGAATATATTAAAAATGTATACTCGCTGCATCTGCTTGTCAGCGCGTCAATATAGGTATAATTTTGCTATATTGAGATTAATAATTTACTTATTTCCTAGACTTTCAGAATCTTTGACTTACCTTCGCGGCATTATATATGGCCTTATTACATTCATTTGAAAGTCAGGGAAACTGGCTTTTTAAACGCAGGGGTCAAATCCCCGTTCTGTTGTTTTTGCTGGCAATTCCGGCTGTTTGTGCGCTTGACTATAGCGTACTTAATCCACAACGAGTAACTCTTGTAAATTATACGGCTGTTTTTTTGAGCATTTTAGGGGCGATCGTGAGAGCTTATACCATTGGAACAACTCCCCGTGGTACCTCAGGAAGAAATACCCAGGAACAAGTTGCAGAATCTCTCAATATCAGTGGGATTTATTCCATGGTGAGACATCCCCTGTACCTTGGAAATTATCTGATGTGGATCGGGATTGTACTATTCACACAGAACTTTTCATTTGCCATTATTGTCAGTCTCCTATACTGGATCTATTATGAGCGTATTATGTTTGCTGAGGAGAGGTTTTTAGAAAGAAAGTTCGGAGATGTTTATTTGCAATGGTCGAAAAAAGTACCCGCTTTTATACCTTGATTTTTCTAAATTTATCAAAAGCAATACGAGCTTTTCAATGAAGAGTGTTCTGAGAAGGGAGTATTCAGGTATCCTTGCAACTGTCTTCGGATTCGTTTATGTTGAATTTCTGATTGGCTTGTGCAGATGGAAAACCTTGGCCATTGGAAAAAATCTGATTTACTGTATTAATATCAACTTTAGTCATAACTATCATTCTAAGAACGATTAAGCATAGCACTAAATTGCTGAACGAAGAAGGAAGGTCTTAAATATTTTCTTGGCAGAAATAAAATCTATGTTCATATTTGCAGCCCCATTCCCGGCGAGGTAGCTCAGATGGTTAGAGCGCAGGATTCATAACCCTGAGGTCGGGGGTTCGACTCCCCCCTCGCTACTTTTTTTCAGTGCATGTGTACGATTACTGTATACACTGCACTTTGTTTTTTAATGAACTGGGGTCTTAGAGTCTTCAGTATGCTCAACGAACTTACGATCATTTCGGGTTAAGCTCTTTTTTCAGAGCACTGTGAATTTTACCGTTTACAGTGCAGTTTTTTCCAAAATCGGGCCTTGCAGTTTTCTGGTTTCTTAGGTGTTTGGCCAACTTTTTAGACCTTTTATCTGATTGTTTTTCATATAGTTAATAGTTAAAGATGCTTCGTAAGCAGATCAAGAAAAAATCCGGTCATCTAAAATTCAATTACGGCCCTGCAGGGACATTCTTTTTCGCTAATTTATTTCAAAGCGGAGTCCTAAAAATCAGATAGAGGCATTGGATTTTTTCTTTAAACCACCAGGTCAAATTTTATACCCACGCTAAACTCTTTAATCTCTTTTCCGCTGCTTACAGGCATCATCAACTTAAATATTTGGAATGGATGCAAAGAAAATTTAAATGTATAAACCAATTATTCCGGCCTGAATACGCATTGTGATATGAATCACTATCTGTGCCAACATATATCATTCAGAACTACCAGTAAATTGCCTTTCTTTATGTGAATGCGTTTAATAGACATAATTCATAACTGAACATACGCAGGTAAAATCGAATATAACTTAGTAAAATAAACTTTTATAATCATGCAATCCATTCTTGTTCCCACGGATTTCTCAAAGTGTTCATACAATGCTACACGCTATGCAATAGCAATTGCGAAGGAAACAAAAGCGAAAATAATTTTGCTAAATGTTTATCAAACTTCAGTGGCGGTACCCAGATCGGAACAAGGCCCCATGAGTGTGTTGGATCTGGAGGAAGACAGTATCCGTCAACTGAAAAAGATGGCGGAATTTGAATCCCACCTGCATGGACCCGAAGGATTGGAAATTCAATATGAAGCAGTGATGGGTGCAACTGTTGATCAGATATTAAACAGATCAAGAGTATATAATGTTGGAATGTTGATAATGGGTACCCAGGGAGCAACCGGACTAAAAAAAATGCTCTTTGGCAGCAACACGTCTAGTATAATAGGAAAATCAACGATCCCGGTACTTGCAGTTCCGGAAAGTGCAAAATACCTTGGATTTAATAAGTTAGTATTTGCTGCAGACTTTCATCAAATAAATAGCAATAAATCGCTGGCTTCATTACAGGAAATTGCTTTACTCTTTAATGCAGAAATCTTATTCTTCTCCGTAAGAAAAAACGAAAACGAAGTACTTTCTGTAAAGCAAGCTTTTGAAAGATTGAATCTTGGTGAATTGTTCCATGCCATTCCTCATAGTTTTCATACAGTGATATCCGATGATATTGAGGGGGCCATTGACCATTTTGTGAAAGAAAACTTTGCTGATCTGCTCATTACTATGCCGAAGAAGCATACTTTAATGGAGTTTCTACTTAATAAAAGTATCAGCCGTGATCTCGTTTTTCATTCCGCGACACCGATACTTTGTATACCTGAAATATTACAAACCATAGAATCATGAAAAAACAAACCGGAATTTGGATAGATGGTTCCAAAGCTATCATCGTAAACCTTCAAAATGGCCAGGAACAAGTAACTGAAATTGAAGCAGAAATTGAAAATAGAATTTATCATGAAAAGGAAGGGAATAAAGGCACTTTCATGGGTGGGCAGCATATTAATAATGAAAAAATGTTCAACGAAAGAAAGGATCAACAAATCGAACGTTACCTTAAGCAGGTTGTGCAAATTATTAAAGATGCCGATGAACTCTATCTGTTTGGGCCTGCTGAGATAAAGTTAAAATTGAGTAAAAAAATAAGGAGTGAAGCCCAACTTGGAGCTAAATTGAAACATGTTGAAGCGGCTGACAGCATGACAAACAATCAAGTGGTGGCACAGGTAAAAAAGTACTTTACTGAACAGGCTAATGCGATTAAAGCCAGGTAATGGCCCCAAAGGATTTTTTAGCGGTCGAAATTAATTTTATTCCGAATTGATCAGCAGGATTAAAAAGACGTTACTGTGAATAGGAGAGTTGTTGTGGAGAATAAATTTTCAAATAAATATGCATCAATAAGTAACTAAAAAGCAAGAAAAAGGAGGGATGCTGAATCGCTCAATAAAAAACCCGGCTTATAAACCGGGCTTTTTTCTATCGTAACAAAGAAAAAATTACGCGCCGGGGGCATCGCTTTTCTTCGCATCCTGGATTGCATCACGCATTTCCTGGCAAGCACGTTTAATATCCTGGAGTCCCTTGCGAACACGGGTTCCGGCTGCAGCATTTCCTTTTTCAGAAAACTTGATAACATCTTCTTCAATGGCTGCTACGAGCATTTTGATTTTTTCGTATTCTTTCATTGTTTTTTAGTTTAAAAGATTAATGTTGATTTGATTTGGAGCAGTATTAATTTGTGTGTTAATTAAATTCGGTGTTTTCGTGTGACAAGTCAATCAGAATGCAGCTATTTTATCAGACATGTATTCTCCTGCCTTTAATTTTACATATGCTTTTTTAAAGGCCTCGATGGTATAATTTACATCTTCCATGGTATGCACTGCGGTTGGAATCAGTCGAAGGATTATGACATCCTTAGGAACAACAGGATAGACAACCATGGAACAGAATATGTCGAAATTCTCTCGCATATCATAAATCAGATTGGTGGCTTCGCCAATGCTTCCGTTCATGAAGACAGGTGTAACCGGACTTTGAGTCTTTCCAATATTAAAGCCTGCTGATTTTAAACCATTCTGGAGTGCATTCACAATAGTCCAGAGATTATCTTTCAGTTCCGGCTTACTCCGCAATAGTTCCAGCCTTTTTAGTGCACCTAAGACCAGAGGTAAGGGTAAGGACTTGGCAAAAATCTGAGAACGCATATTGTAGCGGAGGTATTCAACCACATCTTCATTGCTGGATATAAATCCACCAATTAATGCCATACTTTTTGCGAAGGTTCCAAAAGTAAATATCGATTTCGTCTTGTACGCCTTGCTCTTCACCGGTACCCGCTCCGGTTTTTCCCATTGTACCGAATCCATGAGCATCATCCACAAACAAGCGAAAATCAAAGCGCTGTTTCAGGGCAACAATATCTTTAAGCCGTCCCATATCACCACTCATTCCGAAAACACCTTCAGTGATGAGCAAAATCGAACCTCCGGTTTCTTTCACGATACGAGAAGCACGTTCAAGTTGCTTTTCACAATTGGCAATATCATTATGAGGAAATACAAATCGTTTCCCCATGTGAAGTCGCACGCCATCAATAATACAGGCATGACTTTCACTGTCATACACAATCACATCATGCCGGTCGACCAGGCAATCAATGGCCGAAACCATTCCCTGGTAACCAAAATTTAATAGAATGGTATCTTCCTTTTTTTCAAAAGCTGACAATTCGTTTTCCAATTGCTCATGCTGATTGGTGTTGCCTGACATCATGCGTGCCCCCATCGGCATGGCAAAACCAAATTTTGCGGCTGCTTCGGCATCGGCTTTCCGCACTTCGGGATGATTAGCCAATCCAAGATAATTATTGAGACTCCAAACAAGTCGTTCCTTTCCTCTGAAAATCATCCGCGTGCCAATATCACCTTCCAGTTTTGGAAAAGTAAAGTATCCATGCGAATCTTTTGCATGTTGGCCAATCGGTCCTCTGTTCTTTTTAATTTTTTCAAATAAATCCACGGTAGTCAGATTAGTTGTTATGCACTCTTTTTTCACAGATTTACTTTCCCAGTAATTTCTGCCTGATAAAAAGATCGATTTTCTAAATAATTATTGTGAGAAAATCTGGAACCGAAGAAACACATTATTT
The DNA here is from genome assembly GCA_963775555.1 of uncultured Bacteroidota bacterium. GTDB lineage: Bacteria > Bacteroidota > Bacteroidia > AKYH767-A > 2013-40CM-41-45 > QQVM01. The sequence continues at coordinate 1,352,204 of CAVZJJ010000004.1, forward strand.
ACTTCAATTTGAAACAAAAGTAAGTATTTTGGATGAAAACCAAAGAATTCAACGAATTTTTGAGGAATTTAATCAACAATTGAAATTTGATTTCATCAGTGGTCTGTACTGAAATTACCACTTATTACTTATTGTAAACTGCTTCAATAGACATTTATTAATAACTTGATATTAAATATAATATGGAATTTACTGAATATTGACTAGAGTGACATATTCTCCTTATTTGAAATTATTGACATCAATATCTTGTTAATATCAGCTAGATTTAGAGCTTTCCAAGATTCATTCGAGTATCAAACGGTAAATCAGAACCTGATTTTCCGCTTTAACAAATTTTCAAGATTTGATCATATCCTTATTATTTACTTGACTTTGTTGTGCAATCCAACGAATCATTCGTTATTGCGAAAAAAAATCAATGAAGTATTATTTTCTATTCTCAGCATTTCTCATCGGCCAGTTAATGACTGCGCAAAATCTTCAGTTACGTTCTAATTTGTCTTATGGATCAACAGCCCTGGCCAATATTGGAGGATATACTGACTCGCTCAATAATGAGTATGCATTGGTAGGTACAGGAAATGGCTTGGATGTTGTCGATGTGACTGATGAGGCAAATCCAATCATACGTTTTTCAGTACCGGGTCCTGTGAATGATTGGCGGGAAGTGAAGACTTACAGGACCTTTGCTTATGTAACGACTGAAGGTGGGGGAGGTCTCACGGTCGTTGACCTGAGTCATTTGCCGGCTGCTGTGAGTTCACATCAATACACAGGCGATGGAAGTATAGCAGGGCAACTTCAATCCATTCATGCCTTGCATTGTGATACAGCGAAAGGTTTTTTGTACCTCTATGGAAGTAACATAGGTTCCGGAAATTCTTTATTCCTTGACCTTAGTGATCCCTGGAACCCTGTGTATGCCGGGGAATACATTTTTCCGGGTGGAGGCAATGACTCTTATGTTCATGATGGTTACGTGGAAAATGATACTATGTATGAAGCTCACATTTATTCGGGCTTTTTTACGGTCGTGGATGTGAGCAATAAATCAAATCCTGTTTTATTGGCGACACAAACCACTCCGACTGCTTTTACTCACAATACATGGATTTCTGATGACCACCATACACTTTTCACGACGGATGAAAACAATGGATCTTATTTAGGTGGATATGATATTTCAGATCTTCAAAATATCCGTGAGATTTCAAGATACCAGACAGCTCCAGGTTCAGGAGCAGTTGTCCATAATACTCATATTTTAAATGATTATGCCGTCACCTCATGGTACAAGGAGGGGGTTGTCATTGTTGATGTGAGTCGGCCGGAAAACCCGGTTGAAATTGCAAAGTATGATACCTATCCACAAGGGAGCGGACCCGGTACTAACGGCTGCTGGGGAGTGTATCCTTTTCTGCCATCAGGAACCATCGTAGCTTCCGATATCGTAAATGGTCTGTTCGTATTTACGCCTACCTACATTCGGGGATGCTATCTTGAAGGTCTCATCAGGGATTCTGTAACTGCAGTAATAATTCCCGGGGCTAAGGTGGATATTCTTAGCACCACGGCTAATCGCATCACTAATTCATACGGTGAATACAAAACCGGATTGCTCACAGCGGGAAATTACGATGTTGAAGTGTCCAAAGCCGGATATATAACAAAAATTGTAAGTGGCGTTTCCTTGTCCAATGGGATTGTGACCAACCTTGATGTCGATCTCACACCATTGCCAAGTTTTGAGATTACAGGTACCATTCTTGACAGTCTAAGTGGTCTGCCTTTGGTTGATGCCAGTGTGTTGATTGAGAATGCTGATTTTAACTTCACTGCGACGACGAATGCTGCAGGAGAATTTTCAATTCCGTCTGTGTTTTCGGGGAACTATGACATCATAAGCGGAAAATGGGGCTATATCACGAAGTGTACGAACCAGACTTTTAATTCAGCAGTTCCGGTTCAGTTGGAATTAGCAATCGGCTGGTACGACGATTTTACCTTTGATTATGGTTGGACTGTTTCCGGAACTTCTCCTAATGCATGGGAGCGCGCCGTTCCTCTTGCCAGCTATGATGGAAACAACAACATTATCAATCCCGGGAATGACGCAACAGGCGATTGCTCAAACAAATGCTTTGTGACGGATAATGGTTCAGGACCTTATAATAATCATGACGTTGATAATGGAAATACATTATTGGTTTCTCCTGTCTTTGATGCCAGCATCTACATAAACCCTTCCATCGAATACTCCCGCTGGTTTGTAAACACCTTAGGGTCCGGTAATCCCAATGACAGTATGATTATTTACTTGTCAAATGGTACAAGTACAGTTCAACTCGAGATAGTAACTATAAATTCAACGGGTACTTCAAGCTGGTATGACAGCAATTTCCTGATAAGTTCAGTCCTGACTCCTACAGCAACGATGCAACTCATGGTGGACATTTCGGATGTAAATCCGGGTCATATTTTGGAAGGAGGTTTTGATCTTTTCAGATTAAGCGGACAATTAAATGTCGGACTTAAGCGAACAGAGAAACAGTCATCGGAATTAATAAAAGCATTTCCCAATCCATTTAATAGTTCTGCTAAGGTCAGGTATGAAGTTGTCAAAACAGGACATCAATTCATCCTTGAAGTTGTAGATGTATTTGGCAAGGTGCTCGAGAAACACCATGCTGAATCAAATGCAGGGGAGGTAACTGTCGGGGAAAATTTAACTGCAGGCTTGTATTTCGTCCGCTTAACATCAGACGAAGGCATCGCTTCAACGATCAGAATTATAAAAAACGAGTAACCGTAAGGACTTTATGTTCAAGGCGACCTTCATTTGAATAATTTCTATCTGATGAATTCATACGGGTTTCTCTGTTTACCAGCCGGATGATGCTCTGGCCGAATACGTGTCGGATTCATTGAAAACAGCGGCTCAAATCTGGGCAAATTTATATTCCTCTCTTTCGTTCTTCCATTCAATTGGAATGGGAAATCAAAATTAATTTGATTATCTTTGCAAGCTAATGATTCGAAAAATATCGTTTATTTTATTGGTTTTCAGCACATTACTTACAAGTTGCAGCAGTTACAACCGCATCTTGAAAGGAACTGATATGGAAGCCAAACTTGAAGCGGCTATCCGCCTCTATAAAAAAGGCGATTATTACAAGGCATTGCCCCTGTTCGAAGAGTTGATTACAGTGTATCGTGGAACTCGTAAGGCAGAAACCACATATTACTATTATGCTTATACTAATTATCGTCTGGAGGATTTCCAATCTGCAGCCTATGATTTTGAAAACTTCACGAAAACATTCCCTTCAAGTGAATATGCTGAAGAATGCGCTTATATGAATGCCTATTGTTATTATGAGGATTCACCGGAATATTCACTCGATCAATCCAATACCTACAAAGCAATAAGCCAGCTTCAACTCTTCACAGACAGATACCCCGGAAGCAGCAGAATTGAAAAATGCAATGAATTAATTGATCAGCTGAGAGCGAAACTTGAAACCAAGATGTTTGAAACTGCCCGATTGTATTATAACATGGAATCCTACCGGGCAGCTATTACTACCTTTAATAATCTTCTTCATGATTTTCCTTCTACGAAATACAGAGAAATCTCTTTGTATTTTTCTTTCAAAGCCGCCTATTTTTATGCGGAAGGGAGTATAGAAGATAAACGTGAAGGAAGGTATAATGAAGCTCTTAAATCATTCGGGGAATTCAGTCTGTCCTTTCCTGAAAGTAAGTATAAAAAAGAAGCGGAAGATATAGCTGTTGACATCAGAAAAAAACTTGATAAAATGCCTTCCTTTGGGGCGAGTGCCGTAAACTAAAAAAACCATAAATTCCAGATACCATGAGTTATAAATCTGATGTTACCACCACTGTAACACGTAATAGCCCTGAATTCGACACCGAAACAGGAAACCTATACGAATCACTCGTTATTATTGCAAAGCGCGCAAACCAGATTTCATCTGAGATGAAAGAGGAATTGAACGCCAAATTATCAGAATTCAACACAAGTTCTGACAACCTGGAAGAAATTTTTGAAAACCGGGAGCAAATAGAAATTTCAAAATACTATGAGCGCCTGCCAAAACCAACGCTTATTGCTATTCAGGAATTTCAGGAGGATAAAATATACTACCGCAAGCCTTCGAACGAAGAAATCATCTGATTTTTCAAAAAATCTATTCATCAGATTAAAAAAAAATCCAAGACCTTCGTTTTGGATTTTTTTAATTAGACACGATATCAACAGAATCAAGATTCATGAAAGGCAAACAGATTATACTTGGTATCACCGGAAGTATAGCTGCCTATAAATCAGCTTTACTGGTGCGTTTGTTTGTTAAAGCAGGCGCTGAAGTGAAAGTGATCATGACACCATCTGCAAAAGATTTCATTACCCCATTGACGCTTTCTGTTTTGTCGAAGGATGATGTGATGTCTGATGCTTTCGAAGATAAATCCGGCCGATGGACTAATCATGTCGATCTTGGATTGTGGGCTGATGCCATGATCATTGCTCCAGCTACCGCCAACACCATTGCGAAAATGGCTGCAGGAATATGTGATCATTTATTATTGATGACCTACCTTTCCGCACGATGCCCGGTTTTTATCGCTCCCGCCATGGATCTTGATATGTGGAAGCATGCATCAACTCAGGAGAATTTAAATACCCTGCAGGATAGGAATGTCAGGATAATTGCTCCGGCTGATGGCGAACTTGCCAGTGGTTTGTCGGGAGAAGGTAGAATGGAGGAGCCATCGAAAATCTTCGCCGTCTTAGAGGAGTATTTTCAAAAGAAATCACCACTGAACGGGCTTCATGCCATGGTCACTGCAGGACCGACTTATGAAGCTATAGATCCTGTCCGTTTTATCGGAAACAGATCCACCGGCACAATGGGTTTTAAAATTGCAGAAACACTCGCTAACCAGGGTGCTCGCGTAACATTGATCTCCGGCCCATCGCACATGACAACTTCTCATCCCGGAATTCTTCGCATAGATGTTGAGACAGCTGAGGAAATGCTTCTTGCCTGCAGGAAGTACGCTACAGATTCCCGACTAATTATTATGACTGCAGCAGTAGCCGATTACCGTCCCGAACACGTTGCCGGAGAAAAAATTAAAAAAGGTAAAGAGGTGCCTCCAATGCCGATGGTTCCTACCACGGATATCCTTTCGGAATTGGGTGCAACAAAAAAGCAGGGACAGTTACTGGTTGGATTTGCCCTCGAGACTAACAATGAACTGGAAAACGCTAAAAGCAAACTAAAAAATAAAAATCTCGATTTTATCGTTCTTAATTCTTTACAGGATAAAGGAGCTGGTTTTGGAACAGCGACAAATAAAATAAGTATCATCGACAGATCCGGTAAAGTAACTTCTTTTGAACTTAAAAGTAAGGATGAAGTGGCTCATGATCTTATTAATTTCCTGCTCCCACACCTGGGTATATTGGATTAAACCATATTGGAATTCTGAAGTATCTATAGGGAAATGAGAAAACAAATAATGAGTGGAAATTCGACACCTATAAACCATAAGATTATGCATACGTGCATGAAAACATTTTTCCTTGTACTCTTCAACCTGTTCTTGCTTGAGAAAGCAAGTGCTCAGGAATTGAATTGCCAGATTAGCGTTTTGTCTCCTCAGATTCAGGCAAGCGATAAAACTATTTATGAAACGCTTCAGACTTCAATTCGCGAATTCCTGAATAACCATATCTGGACCAATGACCAGTTCCTCAACCAGGAAAGAATAGAGTGCAGTATAATAATTACTATCTCTGAACGTGTTTCTGTTGATGAGTTCAAGGCCAATATTCAGATACAGTCCCGCCGGCCTGTCTATATGTCCTCCTTCAACACCCCTTTGTTCAATCATCAGGACAATGACTTTACCTTTAAGTATGTTCAGGATCAGGTGCTGGATTTTGATGAAGCTAATATTTATTCCAACCTGACAGCAGTTCTCGGTTACTATGCTTATCTGATGATAGGTCTTGATTATGATTCATTCTCCCGCGAAGGCGGAACCCCTTATTTCGTAAAAGCACAAACGATTGTAAACAACGCCTCACGTTTGCCGGATAGAGGATGGAAAGCTTTTGAGAATACAAGGAATCGCTACTGGATTACTGAGAATTTACTTAATTCTTCATTCGCGCCACTCCGAAATACATTTTATATGTATCATCGGAATGGCCTGGATAAAATGACAGATAATTCACTCGATGCAAGACAAGTAATCACAGAAAGTATTAAAGACTTACGAAGCGTATTTTCTGATAAACCCAATTCTTTTTTAATGCAGATCTTTTTTAATGCCAAGGCAGATGAGATCGTCAACATTTATTCTCAGGCACAAATGGATGAAAAAAATCAGGTCGTACCTGTGTTGTCTTTAGTAGATCCGGCAAATTCTCTCAAGTATCAGAAAATTCTATCGGCATCAGGAAAATAAAATAAATTATTTACAGAATATTCAATAAAGATCAAAATTAATATGGCTCTTAGATGTGGAATAGTTGGATTGCCAAATGTGGGGAAATCAACTTTGTTTAATTGTTTATCGAATGCAAAGGCCCAGGCTGCCAACTTTCCGTTTTGTACCATAGAACCTAATGTCGGGGTCATTACAGTGCCTGATACACGTTTGGTGGAATTAGAACGACTCGTTAAACCAGAGCGGGTGTTGCCTACAACTATCGAAATCGTAGACATTGCAGGATTAGTAAAGGGAGCCAGCAAAGGTGAAGGCTTGGGCAATCAGTTTCTAAGTAATATTCGGGAATGTGATGCCATCATACATGTGGTCCGCTGTTTTGAAGATCCCAATGTTGTTCATGTGGATGGGCAGATCAACCCTGTCAGGGATAAAGAGACCATTGACACTGAATTACAATTAAAGGACCTGGATTCTATCGAAAAGAAAATTTCCCGAACTGAAAAAGTTGTGAAGGCCGGATCTGATAAAGATGCTAAAAGGGCTTTGGAAGTTCTTACCATTTATAAAAATCACCTTGAACAGGGAAAGTCAGCCCGAAGTGCCCCGGTGAGTTTAGAGGACCAACGCTTTATTGCTGACATTTTTCTATTAACAGCAAAACCGGTAATGTACGTGTGTAACGTAGATGAAGCCTCTGTGGTGAACGGCAACAAAATGGTGGATCAGTTGAAGGAATCTGTAAAGGATGAGCAGGCGGAGGTTCTTGTGATTGCCGCAGCCATCGAAGCTGAAATTGCCTTGCTGGATAGCTTTGAAGACAGGGAGGCATTTCTGTCTGATCTTGGGCTGGAAGAATCCGGTGTATCCAAACTCATCAAGGCGTCTTATCGTCTCTTGAATTTGCAAACCTATTTTACAGCAGGGGTGAAGGAAGTCCGTGCATGGACAATCACCAAAGGCATGTTTGCACCCCAGGCTGCCGGAGTGATACATACTGATTTTGAAAAAGGATTCATTAAAGCGGAAGTGATCCATTATCAGGATTTTATTAAGTACGGATCAGAAGCAGGTTGCAGGGATGCCGGCAAACTCAGCATTGAAGGTAAAGAGTATCTTGTAGATGATGGAGATATCATGCATTTTCGATTTAATGTATGATGCCTGTCTTTAATTTTTTCAGATGAAGATAACCCTGTTAATCATCGTTCTTACTTCTGTTGTATCCGCACTTGCTCTTCAAAACAGGAGCATTCTCGATCGTTACATCTTTAATCCCTATATAATACAACAACGAAAAGAATGGTATCGCTTTGTCAGCAGTGGATTGCTTCATGCGGATTGGATCCATCTCCTCGTAAATATGTTTGTTTTGTTCTCTTTTGGATTTGTTCTGGAAGAGTATTTCCAGGAAGTCTTTGGGGAAAAGGGAGACGTGTATTTTGTTTTATTATATGTGGGAGGGATGATGGCATCTGTGTTGCCAACTTTTAAAAAACAGAAAGATAATCCATCCTATAATGCCCTCGGAGCTTCCGGTGCTGTTTCCGCCGTGGTATTTTCTTTCATTCTCTTCAATCCTCTCCAAAAACTTTGCCTGTACGGAATTTTATGTTTGCCCGGGATAATTTTCGGGGTACTGTACTTGTTCTATTGCTATTATATGAGTAAAAAAGGACAGGGAAATGTAAATCATGATGCCCACCTTTGGGGTGCTTTGTATGTTTTCTTTTTTACCGTTCTTCTAAAACCTGCATTATTTATCGGATTTATTCAGCAAATTATTCATACAAGCAATGTCCTCTGACACCCGCAAAATACTTTTTTTGGATCGTGATGGCATTATCAACCGGGAAAGGGGTGAATTTACCTGGCGGCTGGAAGATTTTGTTTTTAATGAAGGACTATTTGAAGCACTCGTTTTATTTCAAAAAGAAGGTTTTGAATTTATCATCATCAGTAACCAAAGTGGAATTGCCCGGGGATTATACAGCTTTAAAGATGTGGAATTCCTCCATCATCATTTAAATAAAAAAGCAAAGGAAAAAGGTATCACTTTTTTAGAAATTTATTACTGTCCCCATCACCCTGATAAAAGCAAATGTATCTGCAGAAAACCGGACTCTTTGCTGCTTGAAAAAGCCATCGCACGATTTGAAGTGAATGTGAAAATCAGCTGGTTTATAGGAGACTGCAGCCAGAGATGTGGACGCGGCGCAAAAAGTCGGATTACAAGCGCTTCGTATTCAACCAAATTCCTCTTTGCTGGATATCACCGCTGAAATCGTGAACAAATAATTAGCGGGTATAAATAGTTAATTATTTTTTAGGAATGTCTGTGTACAAGACACATGACTCCTGTACCTTTAGGGCATAATTATGCAGTCGCTTACATTCATCAATTTTAACGGAAATATTATCGATGCGAACCAACCGGTACTCACGGCTTCCAACCGTGCATTCCGTTATGGGGATGCAATTTTTGAAACCATCCGGATAATGAATGGGGAAATTCTCCATTTTGAAAAACACCTCAAACGTCTTCAGCAAAGCATGGACCTGCTAGGAATGCTTCCCCATGATGACCTCACTTTTCATAATTTATATTTGTCGTTCCGGCATCTTGACCAGGTTAACAACCTGAAAGGAAATGGAAGAATACGTTTGGAAATTTTTCGTAATGACGGTGGGCTTTATACTCCACAATCCAACCAGGTTTCTTACCTGATAGAAGCAGATCCGCTCCATGAAAGGCAATATTCAATGAATGAAAATGGAATCCGGATTGAAGTGTATACAGAAATACAAAAACCCCTTAGCAGGTTGTCCAACCTGAAATCTTCCAATGCACTCTACTATGTGATGGCTGGTTTGTACAATCGTAAAACAGGAGGAGGGGATTGCCTCGTACTGAATACCCATGGCCGAATTGCAGAATCCATCAGTTCGAACATTTTCATAGTATCCGGAAATAAAATTATCACTCCTGCACTCAGCGAAGCTTGCGTTTCCGGTGTGATGCGCGAGACAATTATCGAATTTCTGAAATCAAGGGAAATAAAAGTGCTTGAATCAGGCATTGAAGTTGAACACTTGCTGACTGCGGATGAAATATTTTTGACAGATGTTATCCATGGAATACGCTGGGTAAGTGCCTTCAGGAAGAAAAGATATTTTAATAATTTTTCGAAAAAACTCCTGGACCAATTACAGGAAATAAATGACATAAAAAAAGCCTGAGTTAAAACCCAGGCTTTTTAGTAATTGTACTAAAAATTATTTCTTGCTGGTCGGCTCCATTGTTTTTGCCAACTCATCAGCTGCAGCCATATTCTGATCGCAAGAACTTTTTGCTTCAGCATAAGCTGTGTTCCAGCTTTCAAATCTTGTCTGAGCATCACTCATTTGAGTTTTGAAATCTGCAAGACCTTTTATCGCATCTTCAGAAGTGATTTCACCTTTGGTAATTTTGTCTTTCCACTCATTGAACTGCTGAGTTGTCTCGTCCCAAGTAGTCTTGAATGTGCCGTACTCATTAACCATGTTGTTCAACTTACTGGCATCTTCGGTGGAAACTTTTGACATTTCGGCAATTTGTGTTTTAACTGCTGCATCTTTAATGTGTGGCAGTAGCATTGATCATTTCAGCTTGCTTAGCAGCAAATTCAGTTGCCTGAGAAGCTGTTTCGCTCAATTGCTGGCTCCATGTACTGGCTTGTTCGCCCAGAGCAGTCCACTCAGTTCCAAATTGATTGATTTCACTCATTGTTTTTTCGTCAATTTTTTTGGTACAAGCTGTGAAGCTTAGTGCACCAGCAATCATAAATGCTGTAATTGCTCTTGTTTTCATTTTTTCTGTTGGTTTAATGGTTTGGTTGTAGTTCAGGTGAGTTAATAATCATACAAAGGTATAAATTCAAGTAACTTTACATTCAGTCGAATTAAAAATGTTATTGACAATTGAATATGTTTATTTCTCCTTAGCATCCGGAAAGATGCTTCGAATGTGGTCAATAGTGCCTTTAAAAGTGCTTTTTTTAGGAAAAACACCCTGATTCGCTGCCCTGATGTCTTCAATCGAATAAAAAGCAGTCGGATTATGCGATTCTGATTATCTTTCGGATACCTTCTATATCCTTCCTTTTCATGATTGTGAAAATGATCTTTACAGGTCCTTTCGCCCCATGGCCATCAATCATCGTGACCCCAATGTTTTCAGCTTTCAATGCCTTTATGAGATCTTCCGAATCCTTGATGCGTGATAATTCTTAAAACCTGCATCCCTAGTGCAAGCCTTCGCTCAAGTGTCATTCCTACATAGGTCCCGGCTGCAAAGCCTGCGGCAAAACCAATATAGCATAAGGGATTGTCGAGATGCTGCATGATCTGTCTCATCGAAATCAGCCAAATTAAAACTTCAAAAAAACCTATTAAAGGAACTATATTTTTAAATCCCTTAGAGATAAAAACATTCCTTAGGGTTCCGAGTGTTACATCCGACATACGGGCAAAAAAGATCAGGATGGGTAGTACCACCCATCTGAACATTTCAGAATCGAGAAAACTTTGTTCCATTAATGATAAGGGTAATTTAAATTAGATAATTCTTCTTGATGCGAATAAAAGATTTTTGAACGAATTTGCAATGCTACTATTTTCTCATTCGCCGGAACTTAATTCAGCCTGCAATTTCAATGCGAGTTCAGGCACTCCGGTTCCGGCATTCTTCTGAATCACTGTGAAGCCTCTGACAATGGGATTCTCCTTGGGATCGATGAGGTATTTTTTACATTCACCGGGAGCATAATGAATCAGGCTTGCTGCCGGATATACAAGGAGGGAGGTTCCAATAACAATAAGTATATCTGCCTCTGAAATAATTTCAGCAGCTCTGTCAAGTTCAGGCACTAATTCACCGAACCAAACAATGTGCGGCCTCAGCTGGCTTCCCAACTCACAAACATCTCCTTCCTGAATTTCCTTTCCACCAATCGTATAGATCAATGCATGATTCTTTGTACTCCTGGCTTTGGTTATTTCTCCATGCAAATGAAGAATATTGCTCGAGCCCGCACGCTCATGTAAGTCATCTATATTCTGAGTAATGACAGAAGTCGAATAATTTTTTTCCAGACTGGCTATAGCATAATGAGCAGCATTGGGTAAAGCTCCTACAACTTGCTTACGGCGCAAATTGTAAAAATCCAAAACCAATTTCCTGTTCTTCTGCCAAGCCTGTGGAGTAGCAACCTCTTCAATCCGATAATTTTCCCAAAGTCCGTCACTGTCCCGAAAAGTCTTTAACCCGCTTTCAGCACTAATCCCGGCCCCGGTAAAAACTACCAACTTTTTCATTGCCTCAAAATTGAAGAAATCAAAGCTCAAGAAAATGAATCTGCACTGAATTTATCAACAAAAACAGGGTTGAAAAGGAAATTCGCAAAACAAAGATATATTTCAATCGTCATCGAAGTATCCACATTCCTTCCAGTTTGAAGCCATTTAGAAAATCCTTTACGTTCACCTTGTTTCTACCTGCTAATTGAATTTCAAGCAGGTTCAGATATCCTTTTCTGAAGATAAACTTTAAGGTAGCTTTTGTTATCGGTTTCAATGGTCCCCGGCACTTTATCATGAGTTGCTTCATGGGCTTCGGATTTGTATAGTTTAATCGAAAAACTTACTCCACTTCCGGGATTGAATAATTCTGCACCCGCGGCAGGATAAGGACTTAAACCACGAATAAAATTGTGCAGCTCGTAATAAAGTTTCCGGTTATCCAAACGGGTATTTTCCTTGTTGAGTTTAGGCGCGGGTTTTAACGGGATCTCTGCATTAGATGACAACTGGTTGTGCGCCTTAAAGGAATCTACAGCAATTGCATTAACCGTCTTTAAAACGAGTTCAGCCCCAATGCTCATTAATTGATCATGGACTTCTCCGGCAGTCTCATTCTGGCCAATACCTTTCTTTTCCTGAAAAAGTATATCACCTGTGTCAATTTCATGTTGTAGAAAAAAAGTACTCACACCCGTTTCTGTCTCCCCATTTATAACTGCCCAATTAATCGGAGCAGCTCCACGATACTGCGGCAATAATGATGCATGCAAGTTAAAAGTCCCCTTCTTTGGTAATTTCCAAACTACTTCAGGCAGCATACGAAATGCAACAACCACCTGAAGATCCGGACGGATTGAACGAAGTTCATTTATAAAAGCCTCATCCTTCAGGTTAAGAGGTTGAAGGACCGGAATTCCATGCAAGATTGCATATTCCTTCACAGGAGAATAAGTGATTTTTTGTCCTCTCCCGGAAGGCTTGTCAGGTGCTGTGACCACTGCAGCAATAGAGTAATTATTCTTCACCAATATATCCAGAGAAGGAACAGCAAAATCAGGTGTTCCAAAAAATATAATTCGCAATTTAGAACTCATGACAAGGATGAAGATTTTAATTTACAAAATGATCTTTTTCCAGCGGTGACTACGAAGGTAAATGTAAGAAGCCAGGCCGGTAACACCCCAGTATATTATTTCTGAAAACCAAACTGTTTCAACCTGGCGTGAGATCACAAAAGTGGTAAGATATACATAAATGAGGTATATGATAATGGCGCCCATTTCAATGTACAGAGCTGTTTTGGTAGCACCGGTTCCACTCACCGCACTGATGCAAACAATGGCCAAAGAAAAGAAGAACATGGCAAAATTAATTACTGCAAATGTGCTGAAAGAATCCTGGATGAGTTTTACATCCGAAGTAAAAACACCAAGGATATTTCTTGCGAAAATCACATTAATCAAAACCATGATGATAGTGCTGATAAAAGTAAGCTTGAGAATACGATGGAGCAGAAGCATTACCTCTTCTCTTCTTTCCTGACCAATGATATTACTTATCATGCTATTCGCAGCTACTGAGAATCCCCACATGGGTGTCATGCTTAGCATGTAAGCAGCACGAACAATATTCGAAATTGCCAGCTCATGCTCGCCCAATTTTTCAATGAACAAAAAGAAAACGAACCAGGCGCCCATTGACAAAAGATTCTGCATCACAAGCGGAGCAGAGAGGTTAATTATTTTTTTATAAATAGCCAATTCCCAACGGCGAAATTGAAATAATTTAAAACTATGTACGCCAGGCTTTATTGAAGTGTAAATAGATAAATATAACAACGAAAGAAACTCAGAGAGACTGGAAGCCAGACCGGCACCGGCAATACCCATCCTCGGCAAGCCTGCATGACCAAAAATAAAAAGGTAACAAAGTAGGATATTCAAGCCGGACATGATGAAGGCATAAATGCCATATACTTTGGGTTGGGCAATTCCAACATAGAAAGATCTATATGCCGTACCAATCATCAGAAAAATAATGCCAAAAGAACGGAACTTAATAAATTGCTCACATGATCTTGCTATCTCTTCTGAACCGATAACAAGCTGCAAAAGGTATGGAGAAAGGTAAAACAAAAGGAGAAAAAGCATGATTCCCAAAATCAATAGAATCATGAAACTGTGGTCAAAGATTTTACCAATTTCAGTTTCTCTTTTTTCACCCGCCCTTCGTGCAATCAATATCTGGGTACCGATACCCAGTGAAGCTCCTACCATAGCCAAGGTAAAATAAAGGACTCCGCCGATAGCCGATGCCCCCAGCTCAATTTCTCCGATGCGACCCAGAAATGCGGTGTCAGTAGCATTCAATATTGTTGTCGCTAAAGCTCCGATCATGACCGGATAGGCAATCTTCAATATCTCTTTGTATGAAACACCTACTTGCAAAATTCTTATTTATTTGGCAAAGGTACGTATTGACCCCGCATGAGTTGGAATTTATAATCTTATAATCCTGAAAATTTTACCGTACCGGATTCTAATATTCAATTCTGCATCACTCCACATATAAAACAAGACCCTTTAAATACTCGCCCTCCGGATGATAGAGAGAAACAGGATGATCAGGGGCCTGAGTGAGTTGATGCAGAATTTTCACATTTCGGCCGGATTGGGCAGCTGCCTGAAAGACAACTTTTCTGAACATGGTTTTATCAATGACCTGAGAACATGAAAAGGTAAATAGAATACCTCCCGGAGCAATGCGCTTAAATCCTTCCAAGTTCAGGTTCCGGTAGCCAATCATGGCTTTGTCAACAGAACTTAGGTGCTTTGCGAAAGCCGGAGGATCAAGAATAATTACGTCATAAAATGAACTGGAGGATTTCAGGTGGTCAAACGCATCTTCCTGAAAGAATGTATGCTTCTCAGAGACTTCATTCAGGAGAACATTTTTTTCTGCCCACTCTTTGGCCTTTCGTGAGCTGTCAATTGAATGAACAAGGGCTGCTTCTGCATTCAGCGCATACAGGGAAAATCCGCCTGAATAAGAAAATGTATTCAGTACTTTTTTATCTTTTACATAACGTTGAAGTAGTTTTCGGTTTTCACGTTGGTCAATAAAGAACCCTGTTTTTTGCCCTTCCACCCAATTCACATAAAACTGAATTCCGTTCTCAAGCACCACCGTATCTGACCTGTCTCCTGATACAAAACGATTGTTACTTATGGAAGAAGTTTGCTTTTGCAATGTATCACCGCTCTTGTCATAAATGGTGTCCAACGAAAGTTCTTCCAGCTGCATCAATGCATCGGATATATCAGTGATGGCCTTAAACATGCCAATAGTATGAGTCTGAATCACTGCAACAGTACCGTAAATATCAATGATAAGACCTGGCAATCCATCTCCTTCTGCATGAACCAGTCTGAACAAAGTAGTGCCGGGGTTATTTAATAAACCAAGTTGCTTTCTGAGCAATACGGCGCGTTGAAGTTTATTCTTCCAAAAATCAAACTTAAAATCAGTTTTTTCAAAAGAGAAAATTCGAACTTTGATGGAACCTTCATGGAAATGTCCGGTAGCCATATATTTTCCATCGTGAGTATAAACCTCAACAATGTCGCCTTCCTCCACATTTCCTTCTATAGACTTGATTGCTCCGGAAAAAATCCAGGGATGAAACAAGCGTACTGAACGGTCTTTTGCCGGTTGCAGGACAACATGTGGGAAATCGATCATGCCGGTAAAGAAAATGAAATTATCGGAACAATAAATTCACATTTTCCAATTCCTTGTGATTCATGTAGAAACGATAGGGGAGGGCTGCATCCTTCCCGGCATATTCCACCCCGATACGAGGGCTGGACCTGATTAGGTCTTCCTTAAAAACTAAACCTCTGTCTTCTATCCGGATTGCGGAATGGCCTATAATTGTGCCGTTTTGTTTCAAACTGATCCCAAGTCCCTGACTGACATTACCGGGTCCGATACAAAGTGCTGATTCAGGGATGGAAATGCTCTTGTTTCTTCTTCTTCTAATCACATCATTACCTGTAACAGGAAAAATCGATCGGATAAGAATGGCATGTGGAACACCTTCAATATTGGTTACAATATTGAAAAGGGAATGCACTCCATAACAGAGGTAAACATATATGGTTCCTGCGCGACGGTAAAGGACCTCAGTTCGATTACTTCGTCTTCCGCCGTATGCATGACTTGCCCGATCCACAGTTCCTGCATAAGCTTCAGTTTCCGTAATAATTCCACCGGTGATTCTATTCCCGAATTCAGTAATAATATATTTACCAATCAGTTCGCGGGCTATCCGAACGACATCTTTTCTTTCAAAAAAATCCAAGCTGACGGGTGCTGATCGATTCATGCACAAATACCAATTTATTTACCTGTCACATTCCAGGCAAGAAGGTTTTCACCCGTATATTTAATTTTATCGTTATCCAACATCCATTCCACCACTTTTAAATTCACATCTTCTTTAGAATCTGTTAAATGACTCATCAATTCATGAAGAGAATACTTTTGATTTTTCAGCAATGCCTCAACCTGCTGGCTCACATGATCAAATTCAAGATCGCTAACACCGGTTTTATTTCTTCCCAGGCAATAGTCGCAAACTCCACAACGGTGCCAGGTTTCTTCGCCAAAGTAAGCAAGTAACATTTGGCTTCTGCAACGGGAATTTTCAGCTGCATATTCTAAAACCGATTTGGCTCTGATTAGAAAGCGGTCCTTTCTTTCACTCAGGTTTTTCTTTTCGATATGCAAGGTTTTTTACGTCTTGTCGTGGTTCCAAAAAAGTAAGTTGAGGTATATCATTCGATGGTACATAGCTGATCACATTTAATTTATGGAGATGATCTAAATGCTTTACTATTTCTGATGCATCTGTCTCCATTCTCCTGGCTAACTGACTTTCCTGGATGTAAACAAAATCATCAAAGAGCCCTTCGTAGGATCGAAGTAAAATTTTTATAAAATGATCAAGGGGAGGATTCTTTACCTGGAATTCATACAATTGATCACGATGAGCTATAATATGAACTCGCGATTGAAGTGCAATTGTATCGGTAAGCTCGATCAAGCCTTGTAATTCAAGAACCTTTAAACAATTATAGGTTTCATGGATGGGCAAATCATAGCGGACTACAAAAATCAGCAAGACGAAAATCATAACTTTGTCCGCGACCTGAACCAATCGGCAAATTGAAATAATTCGCCAAGTGCCTGATAAACAGCTTTGATACGTTTTATTTCAGGAAAACTTGTCCTGGCACGCTGCTCCATATCGGCTTTGTCTGATTCATTATAAAGCATGACGGCATAGGCGGTCTTCTCATCACGTCCGGCACGTCCGGCTTCCTGATAATACGCTTCCAGGCTCTCCGGAAGATCCAAGTGAATTACAAATCGAACATTGCCCTTGTCAATACCCATCCCAAAGGCATTCGTAGCTACGACCACGCTCATTTTTCCAGTCATCCATTCTCCCTGCACCTTCGTTCTTTCCACTGAACTGAGTCCACCATGATAGGAACCGGATGAAATTCCATTTCGTTTCAGAAACTCTGCGATCTCTTTCGTCTTTCTTCTTGTTCGTACATAAATAACACCGCTACCTTGAACCTTTCTGATAACATTAAGCATTCGATGCAATTTATCATCCTCCCTCAAAACGAAGTAAGACAAATTTTTACGTTCAAAGCTTTTGCGAAAAACGGCATCCCCAAAAAAGCTAAGTTTGTTCCTGATATCTATCTGAACTTCCGGGGTTGCCGTGGCCGTCAATGCCAGGACGGGAACTCCGGGTAAATGTTCTCTCACTTCTGCAATCTTCAAATAGGAGGGACGAAAATCATAACCCCACTGGGAAATACAATGTGATTCATCGATCGCAATCAGGTTGATATTCATTCGCTGAAGGCGCTCAAGGAAAAGCTCCGAGCTGAGGCGCTCGGGTGAAAGGTATAGGAACTTTATTTTTCCATGAACGCAATTATCCATTGCGATATCCATTTCATTGCGACTCATGCCTGAAATAACGGCAACAGCAGGAATTCCTTTTTGTCTTAAACCATCTACCTGATCTTTCATTAAAGCGATCAATGGAGATACGACAAGACATAAACCCTCCATAGCCATTGCAGGTACCTGAAAACACAGGGATTTGCCACCACCTGTAGGCATCAATGCGAGCGTATCATGACCAGCCAGTACAGAAAGAATAATATCCTCCTGCAATGGACGGAACTGGCTAAAGCCCCAGTAGCGCGTGAGGACCTGTTGTATTTTAGACGTCAAGATCAGAAATATTAAAAAGATATGATTCAGCTCTTAATTCCCGTACCGGAATCGGAACCATGTCGCTTTTGGATTTTATTTCAATCGCTGCTTTAAAAAGTCCATGGCCAAACGATGAGCATCTGAAGCAGCAATCTTGTCATATTTAGGATTACTGGGATTCGCAAAGGCATGATCCGCATCGTAAACTTTTGTGACGAGATTCTTCCTGACGGATTTCATGTTAGCTTCGAATGTTTTCATGATATCCTGGTTGATCCATTCATCTTTTTTAGCAAATATACTAAGGACATCGCCATTAAGTTTTTTCAATTTAACAAGGTCCGATTCCGGCATGCCATAATACATCACACATCCCGCTGACTTAGATCCGGCTAACAAGCTCGTCTGAAGAGACCAACCGCCACCCATACACCAGCCCAAAGAATATATTTTGGCCTTCGTACCTGTATGTGCAATAGCACCCTGAATTATTGTCCTGGCTCTTTCATCCTTCATTGCTCCAATAAGCTGTTGCGCAAATGGAGCTGTTTCTGCTATTTTTCCATCGTATAAATCAATAGCTAATACATTCACATTCCCTAATTCTCCTTGTATGCGCTCGGCTTCTTGCTTTATATAATCATTCAAACCCCACCATTCGTGTACAATAATCAACCAGTTATTGGTAGCTGCTTTTGCTTTTATTTCAAAAGCAGTTGAATTAATGCTGTCTGCACAAAGGAATGTTACCATTTGACCGGAAAGTGGAGAAAATGTGAATGGCAAAGGCGCTTCATGACCGGCAGCAAATTCGTTATTCATGGCCAACTGGCCAAATTGTTCAGTAGCACTTTTCCCGCAACAGGATCTTGTTTGCGCGCTGGTGAAAAGTGGAAAAAAGGCGAGGAAGAGGATCAGTTTTTTCATATTGATTAATTTAGACAAATATACTCATCTCACCCTTTCTTTTTACAAAACAAAGGCTGTCTGAACCAAATCTAAACTGGAACTTCCTTATCATTCAGAGTGTGGCTTCAGACCTCAACTGCATTCCCCACATTGCGGAAAATAAATTCATGATTCTTGTCAACATCCAATTCAACATGATCATTACTTCTTACTTTCCCCGATAATATCTGTTTTGACAACTCATTCAACAGCTTTTTCTGCATAACCCGTTTCAATGGACGGGCACCGAATTGAGGGTCATAACCCAATTGAGCAATCCAGTCGATAGCTCCTTCAGAAGCTGACAATTCAATACCATTTCCTAAAAGCATTTTTTGGATTTGTTTGAATTGCAGAATTACAATTTCTCTGACTTCATCGCGTGTCAATGGCTGAAACATGATGACTTCATCAATACGGTTAAGAAATTCAGGTCGTATGGTTTTTCTTAAAAGTTCATACACTTGTTTTTTTGTACGTGCCAGAATTTCGTCATGGTTCAGTTCGGTCATGTCTTCGAAACTTTCCTGAATAATATGTGAACCAATATTTGAAGTCATGATGACAATTGTATTTTTAAAGTTTGCCGTGCGACCTTTGTTATCAGTCAGGCGGCCATCATCAAGTACCTGTAAAAGGATATTGAAAACATCCGGATGCGCTTTCTCAATTTCATCCAACAAAATGACTGAATAAGGTCTTCTACGGACAGCTTCGGTTAATTGTCCGCCTTCATCATATCCCACATAGCCGGGTGGAGCACCAATCAGGCGCGACACTGCATGTCTTTCCTGATATTCACTCATATCAATCCGGGTCAATGCATTTTCATCATTGAACAGAAACTCGGCAAGGGCTTTTGCAAGTTCCGTTTTTCCTACACCCGTGGTTCCAAGGAAAATAAATGAGCCGATCGGTTTTCTTGCATCCTGCAAACCGGCACGACTTCGTCTTACTGCATCACTCAAAGCTGAAATAGCCTCACCCTGGCCTACAACTCTCTGGTGAAGCTCATCTTCAAGATGCAGCAACTTTTCCCTCTCGCTCTGCAACATACGACTTACCGGAATCCCGGTCCAACGTGCTACCACTTCAGCGATATCTTCTGCATCAACTTCTTCCTTGATAAGCGCCTTTTCATGCTGCAATTCACCCAGCTTTTTCTCAAGTTCTACTAATTTGGTTTCAGATTCCTGTACTCGTCCATAACGGATCTCTGCAACTTTTCCATAATCACCGGCACGTTCCGCTTGTTCCGCTTCAATCTTCAGATTCTCCAAAAATTCTTTAATATTTTGTATTCCCTGAACGACTTCTTTTTCAGACTCCCATTTAGCTTTTAATTGCCGGCGCTGTTCATCCAGATTGGCAATATCTTCATTCAAATCATTCAGCTTGCGATCATCATTCTCACGTTTGATAGCTTCTCTTTCAATTTCCAGTTGCATAATTCGTCTATTCATTTCATCTAATTCCTCCGGAACAGAATCGATTTCCAAACGAAGTTTGGATGCAGCTTCATCCATCAGGTCGATTGCCTTGTCAGGTAGAAATCGGTCTGAAATATACCGTTCACTCAACTCCACAGCAGCGATAATCGCTTCATCCTTGATCCTGACTTTATGATGTGTTTCATATTTCTCTTTCAAACCACGAAGAATCGAAATAGCATCTTCAGTTGAAGGTTCATCTACAACTACTTTTTGAAATCGCCGCTCTAATGCCTTATCCTTCTCAATATACTTTTGATATTCACCAAGTGTAGTGGCCCCGATGGCTCTTAATTCACCCCGAGCTAAAGCCGGTTTTAAAATGTTTGCAGCATCCATTGCACCTTCACCGGCACCGGCACCCACAAGGGTATGTATTTCATCAATGAAAAGCACAATATTACCTTCAGCACTGATTACCTCCTTCACAACAGATTTTAGTCTTTCTTCAAATTCACCTTTGTATTTGGCTCCGGCAATCAAAGCTCCCATATCCAGTGAATAGATCTGTTTGGCCTTTAAACTATCCGGGACATCTCCATCAATAATTCTGTGGGCAAGGCCTTCGGCAATAGCTGTCTTTCCAACCCCGGGTTCCCCAATAAGGATTGGATTGTTTTTTGTGCGCCTCGAAAGTATTTGTAATACACGCCGGATTTCTTCATCACGACCAATAACAGGATCTAACTTCCCCTGGCGGGCAAGTTCGTTAAGATTACGTGCGTATTTAGAAAGAGAATTATATGTTTCCTCTGCACTTGCACTATTCACTTTCGAACCTTTGCGAAGCTCCAAAATTGATGCCTTTACGTCTTTATCCGTCAACCCTTCGTTGCGAAGGAGAATTCCTGTCTTATCTTTAGATGAAAGTAAAGCCAGAAAAAGATGTTCGAGTGAGACGAATTCATCACCAAATCCCTTTGCCAAACTTACTGCTTTTTGAATTGTTTTGTTCGTATCATCACTCAAATAGATGCGGGCTCCAGTCACTTTAGGTAAGCCTTGAATCAATGTGTCCAGCTCAGTGAGAAGCTTATCAGGATTTACCTGAACCTTCTTTAGAATAAAAGGGATTACATTTTCATCTACCTGCATCATACCCTTTAACAGGTGAGCTGGTTCAATAGCTTGTTGTCCTAAACTCTCGGCAAGTTGCTGTGCTTGTTGAATAGCTTCCTGCGATTTAATAGTGAAATTATTGAAGTCCATAATAGATAGCTTTACTTATATGATTAATAGTTCATGCTGACTATAACAAAGAACTTTCCAATTCTTAAATTAGAACGAATCGGTACAAATTGACACAGGAATAAAATATATTGAGACAGAATGACTGTAAAAATTACATTTAACGGCAATATTACATGACAAATAGCAGGTTTGTAAAAGGCTGATTTTTGTAAATTCGGTGTTTAAAATTTAGCCACATGGAAATTAGCTTTAATAAATCGACAAAACTTTCTCAAATTCAGACTGACTTTCAAAAGAGATTCAATTATTTAAAGATCGAATTTTTTAAACCTAAGAAGGAAGAAAAAGCCGGATATACTGCAAGTGATGTGCTGAATAATTGGTTGCGGATTGAAGAAGTCTCCTCCGGAATTGATTCAACACCTGTCCTTATAAACGGCTCGATGAAAGTAGGAGAGGTGGAGAAAATTATATCCGAAAAACTGGGTTTGCATGTACAGATCTTCAGAAAATCAGGAAAAGTATGGCTGATTACTTCCTCAACGGATCACCTTAGTCTGGATGAATTGGATAAAGAGGCACGTGAAAGGGATACTATTCCCAGGACGACCCATGAAGAATCGGATTACCATGAACAGGAATAGTTGCCTGAAAACATATTAAAAAAAAATCCCTCCAATTTGGAGGGATTTTTTGTACTAAGCCATTTTAATACTGTGTCTTCAATTCAACCCTGCGATTTTTTGCACGGCCGGCAGAAGTTTTGTTATCATCAATAGGACGGGTATCTCCAAATCCTGTGGCGGATAAACGATTAGCATCGATTCCTTTTGTAACAAGATATGTTTTTACCGACTCGCATCGCTTTTGAGAGAGCGTAACGTTCTTCTCAGGATTTCCGGTATTATCCGTATGACCTTCAATAACAAGTTTCGCTTCTTTATACTGATTCAAAATATCTGCCAGATCTTCTAATTGTGTTTTGGAAGCAGGTTTTAATTTATCACTTCCTGTCTCGAAGAAAATTTTACTTGCAATCTTTGTTATTTGAGTAACGACTTCTTTAGGTATTTCAGGACAACCGAAGTTTGAAGGAATTCCAACTACATCCGGACATCTGTCCTCTTTATCAGCTATGCCGTCACCATCACGGTCAGGACAACCTTTGAGGACAGGAGATCCTTTTTGATCAGGACAAGCATCTTCTTCGTCTATCACAGTATCGCCATCTCTATCCAATGGACATCCGTTGATGTCAACTTTATAACCGGCTTTTGTATTAAGACATTTATCATCAAGATCAGCAACACCATCACCATCCGAATCTGGACATCCTTCAAGCGTCATCAAACCTGGAACATCAGGGCAACGGTCCTTAATATCTGCTACGCCATCTCCATCCTTATCCGGACATCCTTTCAGACCAGCCAAGCCAGCTAGAAGCGGACACTCATCCAAATAATCAGCAACCCCATCTTGATCCGCATCCTGTGGACAACCCGCTGCATCTACTTTCACACCTGGAGGCGTGTTTGGGCACTTATCTTTACGATCTCTTACACCGTCACCATCACTATCTACTGCCTGACCAAGATTTAAAATGATCCCAAGAGAGTGTTCCAAATACTGATCCTTATCACCACCGGTATTTGCATCCCATCTGTTATCGCCAGGCATATGGAGACCGGTTTGCCAATCCAGACTAACAAACTCTGAAAACCTGAAACGAATTCCTGCACCGGCATATAAATCCAATTGCGTGATGTCCTGATTCAATCCTCCTTCTGATTCACCCAGTGCATCCACTTCTGCCATAGTGACCCCAATACCTCCCGTGAGGTAAGGTCCGATAAATGCCTCTTCTTTCAGCATGTATCCATTGTATAATTTATAACGCAATTTCAAATCACCGGTATAGAAACGATCATTCATCCTATAAACTCCAAGCGACTGAGTCATACGTCCATAGAGAAAATTCAATCCTAAATCAAAGGAGGGATTCAAATAACGACTCAGAGAAAGACCTTGTCCAAAATTACCTCTGTTGAACTCAAATTTGAAAAAATCATCACCCAAACTAGTTTTAGGTTCAATAAGGGTACCATGAAATCCAAGACCCCATTTAAAATCGGCATTTTGTGCATGACTTGAAATACCAACAGATAATAGTAAAATTACCGCCAGGTTTGAAAGTAGAAGTTTGATTTTCATAAAATTTGGATTTAGTTAAAAATGAATGCCCAAAATTAAAATATAATACTTGAATAAAGCAAGTACTCTAATCACCGCTAAATCGATTAAAATACACCTAAAAAGGAAAAATTTCAGCTGTTTTTTGAAAAATAAAAATCAAATAATTCTCTTTATTATTCTAAGCTTATGAGTGTAATTTTTTTGCGCGGTGTTATAAATTCCGTGATGATCTAATTTGTCAATTCGTACTTTCCCACTCGCATGGATGATCTGTCCATCAGGAAGGATGATTCCGACATGAGTAATTTTACCTTCAGCATTGTCGAAGAATGCAAAATCCCCGGGTCGGGATTCATCCAACATATTAAGGATAATTCCTTGTTCGGATTGCTGTGAGGCATCTCTATTTATACGAATTCCACAAAGTTTCATCACCATCTGAGTGAAACCGGAACAGTCAATTCCAAACGGCGAACGACCTCCCCAAAGATATGGGGCATTTAAGTACATGATGGCAAATTCCATCCATCTTTCAGGAGTCGGAATACCTGGCTGTGAAACAATGCCTTCGTATTTATATGAGGTACCTGAAAGACGAATCATTTTATTTTTGAAAAGCGGAAGAGAACTGCCCATCACGACTTGTACAAACTCACCGGAAGCAAGCTCGAGCAATTGAACGAGATCGGTTGATGTATGAGATGGGGAAGTATTAATTTCTTCAATTTCTTCCTCTGAAATGTTTAACATTTGTTTCTTGTCTACCCAACCTGAATACCCGTCGTATTCTAATTTCACCCTCTGCCAGGAACCAAATTCCTCTAAGACTTCTGCAACTTCCCCAAAAAGAAGTTGAGAAACCATTTCACTTCGATCAGATGCATGATTCCGTAAAGGAATCATGCTTAAATGACAAATACGGTACATGAATAAAAAAATAAGAATTATAGTCCAACTTACGCGGGTGATTTATTCCCCTGAAGAAATTTTCAGAAGTGCCCGATATAAATTATTCTGCTTAATCAATTAATTGAATAACCATAGCAGAGGCTCCGCCACCACCATTGCAAATTCCGGCAGCACCTATTTTTCCACCCTGTTGTTTCAGCACATTAATCAGAGTGACAATTATCCTGGCACCGGAGGCTCCAAGTGGATGTCCAAGTGAAACCGCTCCTCCATGAACATTTACCTTATCAGGATTAAGTGACAACAGATTGTTATTTGCTATGGCTACCACTGAAAATGCTTCATTTATTTCGAAGAAGTCGATTTGATCCGGACTCAATCCTGCTTTTGAAATAGCTTTGGGCAAAGCTTTAGCAGGTGTAGTGGTAAACCATTCCGGAGCTTGTTGGGCATCCGCAAAGCTAAGAATACGGGCGATGGCTTTCAATCCTAGTGCAGCTGCCTTTTCTTTGCTCATTAATATCAATACTGCAGCACCATCGTTTAGCTTTGACGCATTCGCTGCGGTAATAGTTCCATCTTTCTGAAACGCAGCTTTCAAAGTAGGAACCTTATCAGCGCGTAAATTTTTTGGCTCCTCATCTTCCTGAACAATTAATGGATCTTTTCCTCTGACAGGAATAGCCATTGGAACAATTTCATTTTTAAAGTAACCTTTTTCGTTAGCAAGCTTTGCCCTTCGGTAAGACTCCAGAGCATAGTTATCTTGATCTTCCCGGCTTATCTTGCATTCGGTAGCGCATAACTCGGCTGCCACACCCATATGAAAATCTTTATACACGTCCCAAAGTCCATCTTTTACGAGACCATCGATCAAGGTGGCATTGCCTAACTTATAACCGGTCCGGGCTTTATCCAGGTAATAGGGTACATTACTCATGCTTTCCATACCTCCGGCAACAACACAGTCGTTGTCACCCGATTGGATGGAAGCCGCTGCCAGTGCAATTGCTTTCATTCCGGATGCACATACTTTATTGATGGTTGTACCAGGAACTGTATTCGGAATACCGGCCCAGGTAGAAGCCTGAGTAACGGGAGCCTGACCAATCCCTGCAGATAATACATTTCCCATAAAAACTTCCTGGACTTCTTTTGGTTCCAGACTGATTTTTTCCATGGCAGCTTTGATAACCTCTGCACCAAGTTGAGTGGCACTTAGAGAAGATAGTACTCCTCCAAAACTTCCAATAGCAGAACGGACTGCACTAACAATTACAACTTCTTTCATTTCTATGGAGATTTAGATTCTGATTTTCGACTGCAATTTACTCATTTTAATAAAGGAATATTTTATCAAAAAATAATACTCTACTGTGTCAATGTCCAAACCCGCATTAATCATCTTCCGTACATGCACTCCATTTGTGCGTTTGGCTGAGTCACAAGCAATTATTTAGCTGATGATCAATTCGATAATTGCGGCTACACCTTGAAAGAGGACGCAGTCCAACCTTTTCGGAAATCTTTGAAACAGATTCACTTGTAACGCTCACTTCTTAATTTACCTTAATAAAACTGTTCATATATTTGACAAAACTTAGGAAATCCAACGATTTAATCGATCAAATTCACCGAAGCAATTTCCGGGTATATTAATATGAAAAGTTATTTCATCCGCCTTTCCAATAAGCATGAGATCGTATTCAAATTCGCTCTCATTTTATCAACTATCCTGCTGATTGCTATTGCTTTACCAAAAGAGACGCAATTTAACTATGCGTATCAGAAAGGCAAACCCTGGGCTTTTGAAAATCTGATGGCCCCTCTGGATTTCGCTATCAATAAGTCGGAAGCTGAATTGAATGAAGAAAGGGCAGAAGTAATGCGAAATGCTCAGGCATTCTACAGATACGAACCAAAAATTCTGGAACGTAAGCTGGAATCCTTCACTGCGGAATTGGATGAACTTTGGAACAAAAGATTCGAATTAAATCAGGCACATCCAAGGGAATTGGCACAACTCGAAAAAGCTAAAAATCTTCAGCAGGAAATAGGCAATAATATTCTCAGGATGATTTATGAGAAAGGAATTATCCTGTTGAATGATCGTTCTCCTCTTAACAATCCCGATGGCTTAATTACAACCGTCCATGATAATGTTGCTGAGGAGCATAAGCTCAACGACTTTTTTACCATACAATCTGCTTATGAATTTATCGGCCAGGAATTGGATCGGATATCTCAAGCTGACCACTCCTTACTGGCGCCACTACTTGAAAATGCACTGAGCCATAACCTCATCTATGATGATGAGGCCACTCGAAAATGGACCAAACAGGCCCTGGATAAAATTTCTGTTTCCCGTGGCCTTGTCCAGAAGGACGAAGTGATTATTCTGAAAGGAGAGGTCGTTGATGAATTAAAATTCCAGAAACTGGAAAGTCTCAAAAATGAAATGAAGAATCAGGAGTTTTCCCAATCTTCACGATGGATGATGTTCCTCGGACATTTTATATTGGTTTCGCTTTCTCTTGGTATGTTAATTTTATTCCTTTTTCAATTTCGAAAAGAAATTTTCGATGATAACTCAAGGATATTATTGTTAATGTTATTAATTGTATTGATCACCTACATGTTTCTTTGGGCTCGAAAACTAAACATGTTTGATTTGTACCTTGTACCTGTGTGCATTCTTCCTGTTATCGTTCGTGCTTTTTATGATACACGCACCGCACTCTTTACACATATCATCACATTACTCATCATTGGATTTGAGGCACCTTCAGGATTTGAATTCATGTTCATTCAAACCATTGCAGGAATGGTAGCAATTTTCAGCATTGTTAGCATGAGCAGAAGAGTGCAATTCTTTATTTCAATCCTGATGATCTTTTTAAGCTATTCGGTATCATTCATTGGCGTTACGATCCTGCACGAAGCCAACTTCAAAAGTATTGACTGGATGAATTTGAAATGGTTCCTCGGTAATTCTATTATTACTCTGTTTGCCTTCCCATTGATCTTCATCTTTGAGAAATCATTTGGATTTTTATCCGATGTCTCCCTGATGGAGTTGTCCGATTCAAACGCACCACTGCTTCGTGAATTGTCATTGAAAGCACCCGGCACGTTTCAACACTCATTACAAGTTGCCAATCTTGCGGAAGCGGCCATCTTTCAGATAGGAGGGAACCCACTTCTTGTAAGGGCCGGTGCCATGTACCACGATATCGGAAAAATTGATATGCCAATTTATTTTATCGAAAACCAAAATTCATTGTCCAATCCGCATGATGATCTGCCGTTTGAGGAAAGTGCAAGAATCATTAAAAGTCATGTAATCAGAGGTATTGAGAAAGCTAAAAAGCACTCCATCCCTGAACCTATTATTGATTTTATTCGCACTCATCACGGCACTTCCATGCTCCAGTATTTCTATCACTCCTTTCTCAAGAATTTTCCGGAGAAAGTGCCTGATGAAGAAGTATTCCGTTATCCGGGTCCACTCCCATTTTCCAGGGAAAGTGCTGTATTGATGATGGCAGATTCTGTGGAAGCTGCTTCCCGTAGTCTCCAAAATCCTGATGCCAATGCCATCAGCCGACTGGTAGATACGATTGTAGATAATCAGATGGAGCAAAAACAATATGATAATTCTCCTGTTACACTGAGAGACCTCACCGAAATCAGGAAAATATTCAAAAAGATGCTTATCAGCATTTATCATGCCCGAATTGAATATCCGCATTAAATATCAGGATTCATTAATTTGGATTGGTCCATGAAAACATTCACCCGGAGCCGGAACAACGGGTACCCATTCTAGATTGCTTGCTGTTCTTCCGGGTGAAATCATAAAGAAAGGAAATCCTATATGGGCATTTATAATTAAACCTGATTCTTCCTGCCAATAAAAACAGTTGCAGTATGATCCTAATTGAAGATGCGGATCCTCTGAAATACTTTCAAGTTTATTAATCGTGCGATATTTTATTCAACTTTCATTTGACGGTACTTCCTATCACGGTTGGCAGGTTCAGGAAAATGCTCACTCAGTGCAGGCGGAGCTGAATAAATCCCTGAGTATTCTTTTCCAAAAAGACATCCAAACGGTGGGTTGTGGCCGGACAGATACCGGGGTTCATGCCCGGAAATTCTACGCACATTTCGAGGAACATATTTCCTATGATTCATTCTTCACTTTTGTTCATCAGTTAAATTGTATTCTGCCCCCGGATATTTCAATACAAAAAATTACACAAGTCCACCCTGAGGCACATGCTCGGTTCGATGCAAGTTCCAGAACCTATGAATATAGAATTTACCACTTAAAGGACCCTTTTTTAAGGCATACCGCATGGTATTTTCCCCATCAACTCGATATTCCCGTTCTTAACGAATTATCGGCCTTCTTGATGGATTATACAGATTTTTCCTGTTTCAGTAAATCACGAACACAAACACGAACGAACAATTGTACACTCACTGAAGCTTACTGGGAGCAAATGGAGGATTATTTGGTATTCAGGATTTCCGCCAACCGTTTCCTTCGTAATATGGTTCGTGCCATTGTCGGTACCCTTGTAGAAGGTGGACGGGGAAGAATTGGCGTTGCAGAACTGAAAGACATTATGGAAAGTCGTAAGAGAAGCGAAGCCGGCCCGTCAGTACCTGCTCATGGACTTTCACTTATTCATGTTCAATATCCATTCAATGTATGAAAAAAGAAGAAGCACACAGCGGTAAGGCTTTTCACATGCCTCTTCTGAGAAGGATATTCCGCATGACTCAGCCATATAAGAGAACTTTTTGGACGGCTGTTGGTCTGACTTTTATACTTGCATTTTTATCTCCTTTAAGGCCCCTCCTCATTCAATACACTGTTGACCATTTTATCCTGAAACCCAATGGAAGAGGGCTTCTGAATATGACAATGCTGATGGTTGGCTTGCTGATGTTACAAAGCCTCATTCAATATTATCACACCTATATAACAAATTGGCTGGGGCAATCAGTGATTAAGGATTTGCGGGCAAAATTATTCAGACATATTTCAACCTTGCGGCTTAAATACTTCGACAATACTCCAATTGGTGCCTTGGTGACACGGGCAGTAAGCGATCTTGAAACAATTGCCGATATTTTTAGTGAGGGATTGATCTCAATTATCGGTGATCTGTTGCAACTCTTTGTCATTGTCTTTGCGATGTTTTACCTCGACTGGCGCCTGGCCTTAATTAGTTTAACCACAATACCTGTGCTGATGGTGGCAACACGAATTTTTCAAAAGGGCATCAAAGCGGCTTTCCGCGAAGTACGAACACAGGTAGCTGCCCTAAACACATTTGTTCAGGAACATATCACAGGGATGAACATCGTGCAGATATTTAACAGGGAAGATGAAGAGCTGAAACGCTTCGTGGCAATTAATAAAAAACACATGAAGGCGCATATCCGTTCAGTCTGGTACTACTCCGTATTTTTTCCGGTAGTTGAATTGCTCACGGCTACATCAATAGGACTGGTAGTTTGGTGGGGCTCAAAAGGGGTCATTCAAAATGAAGTCACACTTGGAAATGTAATTGCTTTTATCATGTTCATTAATATGCTTTTCCGCCCGATTCGTGAATTGGCCGACAAGTTTAATACGCTACAGATGGGAATGGTAAGCGGAGAAAGAGTGTTTAAAGTGCTTGATACAAAAGAATTTATTGCAGACGAAGGGAAACTGGAATTTTCAGAGCTAGAAGGCAATCTGAAGTTCGAGGGAGTGTGGTTTTCATACAAAGATTTACACTTAGAAAACAAGAATGAGATAACCGGAGCTAATATCCCTGATAATACGGAAGAATGGGTTTTGAGAGATTTAAGCTTTTCAGTTGAAACTGGTAAAACACTGGCCCTTGTGGGAGCAACAGGAGCGGGCAAATCATCAGTTGTAAATCTTATAGGACGGCTTTATGAATTTCAACGGGGAAAAATCACTCTGGATGGACATGATATCAGGGATATCAAACTTGCATCACTAAGGAAGAATGTTGGAATGGTATTGCAGGATGTGTTCTTGTTTTCAGATTCAATAGCAAATAATATCTCTCTGAAAGATCCTTCAATTTCACGCGAACAAATAGTCGAAGCTGCACGAAGTGTAGGAGCTCACAAATTTATTGAGCGATTACCGGGGAAGTATGATTTCAATGTTATGGAAAGAGGAGCCATGTTGTCTACCGGCCAAAGGCAATTGATTTCATTCATCCGTGCTTATGTATATAATCCTGCTATCCTTATTCTTGATGAAGCAACTTCTTCCATAGACCATGAATCGGAGGAGCTTATCCAGGAAGCTACAACTAAACTCACATATAATCGTACTTCCATCATTATTGCACATAGACTGGCCACAATTCAAAACGCAGACAAAATTATTGTGATGGAGAAGGGTTGCGTTGCTGAAGAAGGAAGACATCAGGAATTACTCAGAAAAGATGGCTTGTATAAGCAGTTGTACGAGATTCAGTTTTCCGGCATGGAGAGGGAAGTACGCTAACCTTCATATAATGTCATTTACGCTCCCGAACTGTAGGCTGCGGTACAGAATACATTTGCTTGCATCTATCAAAGCCTCAAAAACTCTCTCTATTATTAAATGCGGGATAAATAATCGATAAATTAACCTTTTTTTAACACGATCCTGTGTTTTTTCTACCTTAGTTTGCTCCCAAACCAAAACAAACAAATGAACTCTAAATTATTTTCTCTGCTCAGCATTTCTTTCCTCATCTCTTTTTCGGCACTCTCTCAATCCGCTGACGAAATTATTTCAAAACACTTGAAAGCAACGGGTGGCAATGAAAAATGGGGAAGTCTCAAATCAGTGAAGATGTCCGGAAATATTGATATTGCCCCCGGCATGAAAGCTCCATTCACCATGTTTTTTAAAGACAAGAATAAGTTTCGCTTCGAATTGGAAGTACAGGGAATGACCATGATTCAGGCATTGGATGTGGACAGCGGATGGAGCATTGTTCCTTTCACAGGAAAAACCGATCCTGAGCGAATGTCACCTGAAGAGGTGAAAAGCTCGAAACAGCAGGCTGATTTTACCGGTGACTTATACAACTATAAGGATAAAGGAAATACTGTGGAATACCTGGGTAAAGAAGACATGGAAGGAACAGATACATACAAGTTAAAAGTAACACGTAAAAACAATGATATTACGTATATGTACCTGGATGCAGCTTCTTATCTGACTCTTAAGGAAACTTCGAAAATAAAGATGCAGGACAAGGAAATTGAAAGTTCTACCATACCCAGCAATTACAAAGATGTGGACGGCATCAAATTCCCCTTTAGTCTTGAGATCAGGGGTGGTGATGATGAATCAACGGGCCAGACGATGACCATAGATTCCATTGAAATTAATCCTCTTATTGATGATCAAATTTTTAAAATGCCTGCCCTCGTTTCAGCCGTCCAACCTGCAGCAGGAGAGTCTAAATAATAAAAAAATGAAAAACGCGGAACCATCTTCTCCGCGTTTTTTTTATGCTCTAATTTTATTCTTATGAAATACTTCTCTGTTTTAGTATGCGGAATACTAATAAACTCAGCACTCAATGCTCAATCCCCAATCAATTCAGGGATGTTCGGGATGCTTGAAGCTAGACACATTGGCCCTGCTGTGATGGGAGGAAGAATTACGGATATTGAAGCCGTAGATTCTGACTCCAGGATTCTTTATGTTGGAACTGCAGGGGGAGGAATTTGGAAATCAACTTCAGGCGGATCCTATTTCAAACCAATATTTGACAAGTTCTGCCAAAGTATTGGAGATCTTGCCATCGACCAGAACCATCCCGAAATTATCTGGGCTGGAACCGGTGAATCTAATATGAGGAATTCTGTTTCCATCGGAACCGGATTGTATAAGTCAAGCGATGGTGGAGAAAATTGGATTCAAGCCGGCCTTGATTCCACCGAACACATCAGCCGTATTGCTGTTCATCCCATCGATGGAAATATAGTTTATGTTGCTGCTCCTGGTCCTCTCTGGAGTAACAGCAAACACAGGGGCTTATTCAAAACAACAGATGGGGGCAAGACATGGAACAATATTTTGTTTATTGATGAAAGAACCGGATGTGCAGAAATTCTGATAAATCCATTAAAGCCGGAAACAATTTATGCTAGTACCTGGGAGTTTAGGCGTACTCCATATTCCTTTACCTCAGGTGGTAAGGGGAGTGGAGTCTATAAAAGTACAGACGGAGGTAAAACATGGAAAAAGTTGACCAAAGGATTACCAACTGGAGAATTTGGAAGAGTTGCTATGGCGCTTTCCCCGAGTGAACCTAATAACCTGTTCTCAATTGTTGAAGCTAATCAGACAAGTCTATTCCTGTCAACCGATGAGGGTGAATCCTGGCAGGAGCAAGGAAGTAACTCAAATGTTTCAGGTCGCCCATTTTACTTTTCAGTGATAAGAGTCGATCCGAAGAATTCTAAACGGGTTTATCGCCCGGCATGGACTTTCTCCATAAGTGATGACGGTGGTCGCTCGTTTTCAGAAGCTAGTTCTTCAGGCGGGTGGGTGCATGTGGATCATCATGCCCTGTGGATCAACCCCAATAATACTTCACACATGTACCTCGGAACCGATGGGGGAGTATATATGAGTCTTGATAAAGGAAACAACTGGATTTTCTTAAACAATCTTCCTGTGTCTCAATTTTACCATGTTTCGATAGATAAGGCAAAACCCTACAATGTTTACGGTGGATTGCAGGACAATGGATCCTGGATTGCACCGTCACAATCCATAGGGGGAATAAAGAATGGAGATTGGAAAAATGTTGGTGGTGGTGATGGATTTTGGGTTCATCCTGATCCGGAGAACCCGGATATCGTTTATTCTGAATACCAGGGGGGGCATGCTTTTCGTGTTAACAGAAAGACAAATGAATATGCAGACATCCAACCACAGGTTAAATCCGGTGAAGCTAAATTGCGCTACAACTGGAACACGCCAATCGTGCTTAGTGCTTCAAATCAGTCTACGATGTATATGGGGTCTCAGTATTTATTTAGAAGCAGGAATAAAGGAATCTCATGGGATAAAATATCTCCCGATCTGACTAGTAATGATCCAAAAAAACAAAAGCAGGAAGAGAGTGGAGGAATAACAACTGATAATTCTTCCGCAGAAAATCATTGTACTATTTTCACGATTTGTGATTCTCCACTTGATGAAAATTTAATTTTTGTCGGTACAGATGATGGTAATTTTCAAATGACTCAGGATGGTGGAAAAACCTGGATGAAAATAAATTCAACATTATCAGGAATTCCTCCTCAGACTTGGGTTTCGAGCATTGAAGCAAGTCGCTTTGATAAAAATACAGTCTACGCGACATTTGATAATCACATGTACGGTGATATGAAAACTTACGCTGCCATGAGCAGGGATTTAGGAAAAAGCTGGCAACTCCTCAATACCCTCGAATTAAAAGGCGCTTATGCCCATAAAATAAGGGAGGATCTTATCAACAAAAACTTACTATTTCTGGGAACAGAAATGGGACTCTTTATTAGCATTGATGGTGGTTTGAACTGGGCACAACATACGGCAAAAGTTCCTCCGGTGGCAGTCAGGGATATCCAGATTGACCCTTCTTCAAATGACCTTATTCTTGCAACTCATGGCCGCGGAATTCTGATCGTTGATGATATTTCAGCTCTGAGACAATTAACACCGGATTTGTTGAAATCGGATATTTCAATTCTCAAGTCAAAAAATTTCCTGCTACCAATGGGCATTGGGGTGGAGCATTCCCGAATGCCGGTGGATTTGTTGGAGCTAATTCTTCAGAAGAGGCCCGGATCATGTATTATCTCAAGGAGAGAGTAACCAGCGGAGATTTGAAGGTGGAAATCTTTGATCAGAGCAGGCATATCCTTGGGAACAGTACCTGCAACGAAACGAAAGGGAATTAATATGATCAGCTGGGGAATGCGTACGAAACCACCACGCGTAGCTCAAGGGGTCAAACTGGATGGAGCTGGCTTTTATGGACCTCTTTGTGACCCGGGAACATATACCGTTAAAATAACAAAAGGTGAAAAAACTATCCAGGGAGATTTAGTCCTTGTTGCTGATCCAGCCTCACCACATAGTAAGGAGGATCTTTCTTTACGCAAAAAAATGGTTACAGAACTTTTTACCATGTCTGAAGACCTTGCCTTTTTGAATCAACAAATTCTTTCTGAAAAGAGCAATGCCTTTCAATTCAAAAAGAATTGCAAGAACTCAGGTATAATGAAGAAACTGAATCAAAATTTGGCAGATTTAGAAAAAATCAGAACAGAACTAGTAGCAACAAAAGGAGGAGAAGCAATAACCGGAGAAGAAAAGATCAGGGAGCGCCTGAGCGAACTTTATGCTTCTGTGAATTCATACGAAGGACGGCCAAGTGAATCACAACTCGACAGAAATACATCGCATTAAAACCGAACTCGATAAACAACAGGATTTAGCGGGTAGTTTATGGGTTAAAAATATTCCAAAGTTGAATGCAGAATTGAAGAAGGAGGGACTCCCTGAAATTAATATTCTTGAAAGATCGGAATTTGATAAACAGGATAATTCTGCTCTGAAAAGCACAGGAAAAGGCGGAAGTTATGACTTTTCCGAGGTTAAAAATTTGCGTTTCTTTTTTTAAATTGAAATCTGAAAGAAGATCTTTTCCACAAAAAAAAAGCCCGGATTAAACCGGGCTTTTTCTATATAGAATCATTTCTTATACCGTGGCTTTCATCAATTGCTCCAGTTCTTCAACCTTATCCATAAAACCAAGCTTATGGTACGAGTTCATGAGATTTCGGATGAGTCGCTGAATCATATCCTTATTTGAACAAGGTTCATAATACAGATTTTCAGGCTGTATTCTTAGCTGCTGAAGGAAACTGTCAATCTCTTTTCGGTGAAAAATATCACCTCTGCTAAATGGATTTATGTAAAATAATATATTGGAATGATCACTGATATTTGCCGGGTCATTGAGTTCATCTTTATAACACAGTACAAAATGTTCCGGAAGATTGACACCATAGACCGGAACTCCGGCACTTCGTGCAATTTCCAGGTATAAGAGGGAAAGCATGAGTGGGTTACCTCTTTTCGTCTCAAGGCTATATTGATAAAAGAATTCTGTGGAGCATGATAATTTTGAGTATTCCCATTAAATCCCTGGATGTCAAAAAATATCTTATTCAAAACCTTCACTTGCTCCATGGCCGTCAGATGATCATTCATCTCCAGCCAGGCATCTTTTCGCATTTTATCCAGTTGTTTCTGTATGGCCTCTTCATCAAGGTCAGGGTATTGATAACGAGCAATCAGGATAGCACCTTTTACCAGTTCCTGTGAGCCGGAATGTGACCATACATGGATCTGATGTTGTAGATCTTCGAATTGAATCCTATGGATGATCGCTTCAATTCTTTCCTGCATTAGAGCATCCAGTGAGCTTCGCCATGCATTTTCAAGGATCGGAATTACTTCCTTGCCAAAATGGATGAGTCGGTCCTCAATATGCTGGAAAATCTCCTTGTCATTGTCATCCAGAAGCCGGATCAGTGCATTAATTTCTAGCGGGTTGATGTTTTTCATACCTTACCTTTAACACCCCTGACCTCAAAAAGGATACCTTTCCTATCCCCGAATTTTCAACAAAATTTTGTTTGAACAAATTGAAAGAAAACGAAACCTATTGAAAACGTCAGGTTTCCTTTGGCTTCCCAGTCACAAGGGTTGAAATTATGGCTTCCCACTGACAAAAAATGGTAAAAGAAACCAAGCTTCTTTTGTATCTTTGCTTGTAGATTGACCTTCTTTCTCCAAAAAAATATCATTTTAAAATTAAAAACCAGCACATGAAACTAAAGTGTTTTTCTTGTCTTTTCGTGATAATGACTGTATTCAGCCAGGTTTCTCATGCTCAAACCTTGTCAATGATGTGGCAAAAGAATGTGCAGGGAACCGGCGACAATTCCGATAGGTTCAATAAAATAGTTTCCGATGGGAACGGAAATTTTGTTGGAGTAGGATACACTTTCAGACAGGGAAATTATCGCGACTTTTTAACTGTGAAATTCGATGCGAATGCCGACACACTTTGGTGGGCCACTAAAAATGGAAAAGCAAGTGGTGATGATGAAGCGACTTTAGTGTCAATGGACCCACTGGGAAACATTTATGTCGCAGGTTACACAGATGGAGGAATTACACAGGATGATATATACCTGATCAAATATGATATGAATGGACTCCGCCAATGGGATACTACCTGGAATAGTCCATCTTCTATGGACGACGTTCCTACTGATATGGCTATTGATGGAAATGGAAATATTTTTATCACAGGAAATGCCGAACCGGATGCAGTACCTGGCAGCATGGATTATATTACATTAAAATTCGCCCCTTCAGGTGCTTTAATCTGGAAAGTTCAATATTCAAGAGTTGGTGTCACTTCCGGCAAGGACGAAGCTGCTGCCCTGGCATTGGATTCAAATGGTGATTGTTTTGTTACCGGTCGTTCCTTCAATGGTGGCGACGATGATATGCTGACTTTTAAATATGATGGAACCAACGGTGCTGTACTCTTTACACAAATATACAATGGTGGAAGTGGTGATGACAGGGGAGTGGATATCGTGCTTGATAATGTAGAAGATGTAATTGTTACCGGCAGAAGTGATAATGGTAACAATCAGGATTTCCGGACAATTAAATATACCAACACCGGTAATATTATTTGGAGTAAGTTTTACAACGGCCCTGCTAATCAAAATGACAGGCCGGTAAAAATGGTAGTCGATGCAAGCAATAACATTTATATCGCCGGTCAGGTGGATGTCGATAATTCTGCTCTCATCGATTACGATTTCGTTGTGATTCAGTATAATTCAATCGGTACACCTCAGTGGGCCAGAATTGAAGGCAGTAACGCCGAAAATGACGAACCTTATGATTTGGCTTGGGATCCAGCCGGCTTTGTTGTTGTAACCGGGAAGGCCGATTTTAACACAAATGTTCTTGTGACGGATAATGATTTCATGACTGTGAAATTTACTACAGGTGGTGTCAGACAATGGACAAAATTTCATTCCGGTACAATATCCGGTGGAAGTGATGTAGCATCTTCACTCGTTATTGATGGAACAGGAAATGTATATGTAGCCGGGGGAAGTGAAAATTTAATAACTCAAAAAGATGCTACTGTAATAAAATACGACCCTTCCGGAAATGTTATTTGGCTCCAAAATTATAATGGCGAAGGCGATTTTTCAGAAAGCGGACGATCTATCGTAATTGACGCAAATGAAAACGCCTACATTGGCGGCTATTCTTTCAGAGATGGACATAACCGTGATATTTTCCTTGTTAAATTGCTAAGTTCAGGAGATACTGTGTGCACCTTTCTATATAACGGTTCTCAAAGTGATGATGATGAATTAGTGGGTGTTGCCCTGGATGCAAATGCTAATGTATATGCTACTGGCTATACTAAAAGTGTTGGACAAAAAAGCGACATGTTTACCATGAAATGGAACCCACAGACATGTGATACAGCCTGGACAAGAATTTACAACTTTTCAGCCAATCAATCGGACCGTGCTGAATCACTGGTGGTTGATGCTGCAGGTAATGTTTATATTACGGGCAGAGTTGACAGCGATCCAAATGACACCATCGACAATTATGATATCATGACGATTAAGTATGATACCAACGGAAATCTGATCTGGCAACAACAGTTTAACGGAACAGGCAATTTAAAGGATGAACCTGCTCGAATACTACTGGACAATTCCGGAAATGTACTTGTGTGTGGCCGTACTGAAAAATTAAATGACGATGACTTTGTCATATTAAAGTATATGGCTTCTAACGGAAACCCGGTCTGGCCGTCTCCTGCCTTATACAATGGCCCTTTTGCAAACGATGACCGCTCAGTTGACATGACCATCGATTCCAATGACAACATCTTTGTGTGTGGTTACTCGCAAACTGGTTCCGGAGCTGCAACTGATGATGCAGCTGTGGTAAGATTCGATTCATCCGGAGTCCCAACTGCATTTTTCTTTTATGATGGCACAGGACTTGGGAATGACAGGGCCATTGCACTGACTCATGATAATTTTAATCAGATTTATGTGACCTTCCAAACCGATATTGATCCAAGTATATTGGTAGCTAACTACGATTACCTGACAATTAAATTCGACAATCAACTGAACCAGATTTGGCTCAATCCACCTTTCTATAACGGTCCAATCAACAGTGACGACATTCCGGTAGCAATAACAACAAACGCTGCTGGAAATGTCTTTGTAACAGGATACTCAAAGAATGACACCCTTAATGGGCGAACCAATATTGATTGGGTAACTATTCGTTATGACAGTCTGGGGGTTCAATCTCAGATTTCAATTTTTGATGGTGCACTTGGTGGCGATGATGAGCCAAATGCAATGGCTCTTAGAGCCAATTCTCTTTGGGTTACGGGGTTTTCCATAGGCAATGGCAAAAATCAAAAAGACCTTTCTACACTGCGCTACGACCTTCAGGTTGGAATTCCATTGCTGGCACAGAATGATGAGATTTCAATTGTATATCCAAATCCTTTTTCGGATAATTCAGTTTTGGAATTGAAAAGCAAACTCACAGAACCCTTAACCCTGAATGTTCTGGATGTTCTTGGCCAGCTTGTACTTTCTCTTCCTATGGAAAGCAACAAATTATTTCTTCACAGAGGGGCATTAACCGGAGGTATGTACTTCTATAGAATATTGAATGGTGAGCGTGCAATTAGCAATGGAAAATTCATCATTGAATAAATAAATAAATAATGAAACTAATATATTCGGGAATTGTGGCATTGGCCATCACCTTATCTTTTAGCATTTCATCCTTTGCACAGGCCCCTAAAAACCTGAATCTGCTTTCAAGTATCTCATTCGCACCACAATCACTTGCAGGTTGCTGGCATTATGAGAATAGTGGAAAAAGTTATGCACTGTTGGGCGCATCCGGTGGTTTAGTTGTCGTGGATGTTACCACACCCGCTTCACCGGTAATCGTCCTTCAGGTTCCTGGTATTAATAACCTTTGGAGGGAAGTGAAAGTAGAGGGTCAGTATGCTTATGTGGTAACAGAAGGTCGCGATTCCACAGGAGTATTGGATGGCTTGCAGATCGTTAACCTGAGTTATCTTCCTGATAGCGCTCCCAGTAAAATATATAAAGGAGATGGCCCGATTCTCAATCAACTCTTTTCAGCACATACCATTACTAGTGCAAATGGATTTATATATATCAACGGACATAATATTATTTCCCAAGGCAGAGGTGTTCTCATTTGTGACATCTCAGACCCCTGGAATCCGGTATTTGTCGGTGCGGTGACAAATTATTATTGTCATGATAGTTATGTCAGAGGCGATACCATTTGGACAAGTGATATTCAGGCTGGCCAATTCTCCGTTTACGATATTTCGGATCGCAGCAATCCGGTACTATTAGCTACTCAGCCAACACCCGGTAATTTCAACCACAATTCCTGGTTAAGTGATGATGGCCTTACATTATTTACAACCGATGAAAGGAACAATGAACCGGTGGCTTCTTTCGATGTTTCTGACCTTTCAAACATCACCCTGTTGGATTCTTATCTGACCACTAATTTTTCATCTTCAGAAGTTCATAATGTCCGTGTTTTAAACGACTATTTGGTTAATCCGAGTTATGGAAGTCAGCTTACTTTAGTCGACGCCTCGAGACCTTCCAATCTGATAGAGGTGGGTAATTATACAACCGGTCAAATTCTTCTCTGGGATGCCGATCCTTATTTATCTTCCGGCGTAATCATAGCCACTGATATGAACCCCGGTGTCTTTTATATTTTTGATCCTGTCTATCAGCGGGCCTGCTACTTAGAAGGTCTAATCACCGATAGTTTAACTGGCGTTCCCATTCCGGCAGCAACTGTGGAAATCATGTCTGCAGGAATTCAAAAGAATTCAAATGGATCCGGAAATTATTACACCGGCGTGGCTGATCCCGGAACCTTTGATGTGCAATTTTCAAAAATCGGATATGAATCCAAGCTCATCTCGGGTGTTAACCTGAACACAGCATCTCTTACTACCTTGGACATTGAATTAAAACGCACGAGCAGCAATATTGAGTCTGTGCCTTCCGGACTAATACAAATCTCTCCAAACCCATCTAATCGCTTCCTCAAAATCAGCTCCGATCAAAGACCAATTGACGAAATCACACTCTATAATCTGATGGGAGCACCTATTAACAGCTGGATCCCGAATTCCACTGGTTTAAATTATACCCTGGATATGCAATCACTGCCAAATGGAATCTATCTCTTAAAATTCTCCACTGGCCAGAATTCGGTTTTCAAAAAAATTGTAAAAAATTGAATGACTTTCTGGAAGATAGGTGAGGGTTCTTGGATTTACATAGGCCCTTCCTTTTCTTCCATGATGATTCCCGTGTTTTTGAAAATAGAGCCATTGCGGGAAATATGTAAGCTATATCATGCCATTAATAAGAAAATTACCAGCCCAATTATTGCATAGCTGACAAACGATCCAATACCATTTCTATCAATCTATTCATCGTCTCATCGCCGTGATGGGTGTGTTCATTAGTAATCCTGTTCGCGACAATTGCATTGATACTGCAACAATGATGTCCGAGAATTTTTGCCAGTCCATACATGGCACCGGTTTCCATCTCAAAATTTGTAATGCGCCGATTATTATGTTGAAAACTATGTAATGTTTGAATAAAATTCTGCCTGGCCAGTTCATAACGTAATACACGACCTTGAGGGGCATAAAATCCTGAACAACTAGCAGTTATTCCTTTATACATACCCATACTCAAATCGGCTTCCAATTTGGAAGAACAGCGGGCAATGTATGATTGTGGTAAAATTCCTTCATTTGGATAGTGTTTTCTGAAAGCTTGCACAATTTCAGTCTCTTCTTCATCGTTATTCATCTTATAAAAATTAAGCAAGCCATCAAGACCCATCCCAAATTGTGAAAACACAATCCCATCGACAGGAATGTCCTTCTGAAGAGAGCCGGAAGTCCCTATACGAATGAGGTTTAGAGATTTAAGCTGTTTTTTAATGGTTCTTGCTTCTAGATCAATATTTACCAGAGCATCCAATTCATTGTATACAATATCGATATTGTCTGTTCCGATACCAGTAGATAAAACTGTGATTCGCTTGCCTTTATACATACCTGTATGAGTTACGAATTCTCGCTTTTGTTTTTGGACTTCAATTTTGTCAAAAAACTTTGATACCATTGCCACACGGTCTGGATCACCAACATTTATTATTGTATCTGAAATCTCATGTGGCAACAAGTTCAAGTGATAAACACTATTATCTGAATTGAGGATAAGTTCTGACTCCGGTATTTTGCTCATGTGCTTGAATCATTTAAATTTGCTCACAATATTAGAATTTATTTCCCTTTATGTCGAATTTCAACAATCATATTCTTGTACCTGTCGATTTTTCTGAGCAATCACTTATTGCTCTTGGTCAGTCGTACAACCTTGCCAGATTATCGCGCTCTGATATCACCCTCATCTATGTAATTGAAGAAAGCTCATACCTGCCTTTTTTTCAAAAAAAGGAGGATAAAACATTGGTGAAGAAGATAGAAGAAGAACTCCGTAAGCTGGCTGATGAAACCACTAAAACAATTGGTGTTAAGGTGAGCACAATGATCCGGAAAGGAAAGGTCTATGAAGCAATTGAGAAAGCGGCAATAGAACTAAATTGTTCATTTATCGTAATGGGAACCAATGGGAGCACGGGTCTGAAGAAATTCATTGGTTCTAATGCCTTAAGGGTTGTCAGGGAATCGCCGTGTCCGGTAATCACAATTAAAGGTAAAAAACACCGGACAGGCTGTAAAAGCATTGTCTTGCCTCTGGATGTAACAAAAGAAACCAAGGAAAAAGTAAAGAATGCAATTGAATTTGCAAGGTTATTCGGATCAACTATTCATCTTATAACAGTACTAAATACAGATGACGAATTCATTGTGAATAAACTGAAGCGTCAGATGAAGCAGGTGCACGAGCATATCAGGGAAAATGATATCCACTGTACTCTTGATTTCATCCTGGGCGATGATATAGCGGAGGAAGTAATTCTCTATGCAAAAAAGAGCAAATCTGACCTTATCATGATCATGACCCAACAGGAAACGAATTGGACTGATCTTATGTTTATCAGCTCTTCTGCCCAGGAAATTATTAATAATTCTGACATTCCCGTGCTAAGCATCCATCCAAAAGAAAGAAAGGATACCACGTCATCACCTTTCGAATATTAATATCTTTGTCTAAACACGAACAACGATGAACAAGAAATTTCAAATTCGGAAAATTCTAATTCCTTACGATTTTTCGGAAACTGCAGAACTAGCACTGGAGCATTCTGTATTCATGGCAAAACTTTATAAGGCAGAGCTTATTCTCCTGCATGTCATCGAATCATACTCATTCACTTCTGCAATTACCCAGGCTTTCGGAAAATCTCAATCCGAGTTCGAGCAAAAAATTGAATCTTCAGCCAACGATCGGCTTAAAGAGCTTACTACTAAACTTCATAGGGAAACAGGCGTTGGATTTCAATACCGAACAGAGGTTGGCAAGATTTATAAGAAGATTGTTGGTATTGCCCATGAACTGAGCGTGGATGTAATAATCATGGGAACACATGGTATTAGCGGATTTCAGGAATTCCTGATTGGAAGCAATACCTACCGGGTTGTGATGAGCGCACCCTGTCCGCTGATTTCCGTTCAAACCCACGCAAAAAAAATTGGATTTAAAAATATTGTTCTTCCTATTGATAACTCACCTTCTTCACGTCAAAAAGTTAAGCATGCCGTTGAGATTGCAAGGCATTATAATTCAGTAGTTCATATCGCAGCCATGGCAACCATGTCTGACATCGATATGCTACGCCGATTTGATGTTAAAATTCATCAGGTGAAAGAATACCTGGATGAACATGAAGTAGCCTACACAGTCAAAATGTTCAAAGGCGACAATGCAGCATCCATCACCATGGACTTTGCTTCTCAGGTTAATGCTGATCTGATCATCATGATGACCGATCAGGAAGGAAGTGGAATCTTTATTGGAAATTTTGCGCAGCAAATAATCAATCACTCAAAAATACCGGTGATGAGTATTCGACCCGATGAAGGGGATCCTGACAAAATCTCTTTGGGATATTAAAAAAAAGGAAGCCTCAATTTGAGGCTTTTTTTTGCT
Source organism: uncultured Bacteroidota bacterium (assembly GCA_963775555.1). Lineage (GTDB taxonomy): Bacteria > Bacteroidota > Bacteroidia > AKYH767-A > 2013-40CM-41-45 > QQVM01. Next base: position 1,396,468 of record CAVZJJ010000004.1, read on the forward strand.
TCCTTGATCAACTGCCAAATACCTTCTTCAGCAAATCAGTCACGCGGGCAGCAGGATCTTTACGGATCTTTGTCTCTTCCTGTGCAACCACTTTAAATAATCCATTCAAACTTTTTTGAGTAATGTAAGCATCAAGATCAGGATTCACCTTCTTTACTAATGGAATGGAGTTATAGGTATTCATCAAGGGACTCCAGTACTTCGTTACATTTACCTTTTGAGTGGCACTATGAATTACAGGTTTAAACCTGACTTGCAGATTAGATGAGGTCTTTTGTCGTAAATAAGCCGTCGCAGCAGTATCGGCTCCCCTGAGGATACTCAATCCATCTGTAATAGTCATTCCTTTAATCGCATCAATAAAAACCGGTGCAGCCTGCTTGGATGCTTCTTCAGCTGCACGGTTCATTGTAAGAATGAACTCATCTACCTGCTTATTCATTCCAATTGCCCGAAGTTTTTTCTCCATTTCAACAGCTTCAGGAGGAAATGGAATTTTAATTAGCGGATTCTTGAAAAATCCGTCCAATCTTGATGTGGAAGCACCGGCATTTTTGCTTCCTATCTCCAGTGCTTCTTTCAGGCCTGCAATAATATCTGAATTACTGAGGGTTTTCCCTCCATTTATATTTTTATCAATTTCCTTTGTTATTTTACGGTAATCTGCCTGAGAACAGGAGAGAAGAGGGAGCAGAACTCCAAGGAGAATGATCCATTTTAAATTGCCCATATACGATGTGGTTTATATAATACAGATTTTACAAAAAGCCTGCCATACAAATATACTATTAATCAATGCAAATGCGGAATGAAAGAACCTGATTTGCATGGAGAAAATAAAAGCTTAACGAATTGTAGCATTTTTTTATCTTAATATAAAATTATCAATAGGTACTAAGCTTTATCTTCGCCGCAGAAAGCCAGGCTTCTCGCTTATGCTTGATATAAATTAACGAACCATGAGCAAAGTTATTCCCTCCAAACAATCCTCCGTTGAAATCATTACTATTGGCGATGAACTTCTCATTGGTCAGGTAGTGGATACAAACAGCGCATGGATGGCCAGGGAATTGAATAAAATTGGATTAAAAGTTCGTTTTATTACCACAGTGTCTGATCAGGAACAAGAAATAATGGATTCCTTGAACCATGCTTCAAGTAGAGCCGGACTAATACTTATTACAGGAGGCCTCGGACCAACGAAAGATGACATAACTAAAAAAACGCTCTGCAATTACTTCAATACATCACTTCGCTTAGATCAAGAATCCTATGCAAATATCGAAAAGCTATTCAAAGCCCGTGGAAGAGAAGTCTCTGAGTTGAATAAAAAGCAAGCTGAGGTGCCTTCAAATTGTAAAACCCTTCTCAACAAGTTAGGTACCGCACCTGCAATGTGGTTTGATGAAAATAATAAAATTTACATTTCAATGCCGGGTGTACCTCACGAGATGAAGGCCATTATGAAGGAACATGTGTTACCCGCATTTAAGGAGATGTTCGAACTGCCTCCGGTATTACATGAAACCATTCTGACACAGGGTATCGGTGAGTCATTTCTATCGGAACTCCTTGCTCCCTGGGAAGATAATTTACCTCCTCACATCAAATTAGCCTACTTGCCATCGACAGGAATCCTCCGATTGCGGCTCACTGCTTCCGGATTTGCTGAAAAATTATTAAGAAAAGACCTGGAACTTGAAATACAGAAATTTATGTCACTAGCCGGAAAATATATTTTCGGCAGGGGAGATGATACCCTTGAAAAGATCTTGGGTGACCTGCTAAGAGCTAAAAAATGCACCTTGTCAACTGCAGAAAGTTGCACCGGCGGGTACCTTGCGCATAGAATCACGACTGTTCCCGGCAGTTCAGACTATTATATAGGATCTGTTGTTGCATATGCCAATTCAATTAAAACATCCTGGCTGAATATTGATTCTGCCTCATTGGAATTTCACGGAGCAGTGAGCGAAGAAGTAGTAAGAGCGATGGCTAGTTCTGTCAGAAAAAAATTCGGTACCGATTATGCGATTGCTACATCCGGAATTGCTGGACCTGCAGGTGCTACAGCCGACAAACCCTTAGGAACAGTTTGGATTGCAATTGAAGGCCCCAATTCTTCACTTACAAGAAAATTACAGCTCGGTACAGAGCGCTATAATGTGATAGAACAAACTGGCCTTTTTTGCTTTCATATGTTGTGCAAAATGCTGAAAGAGGAATTAAATTGAAGTTGATGCCATTCTTTACTATAAACAGCTAATTATCATTAATTTATATTCATTTTTGGACAAAATGAATGTTTTTCAGGTTCCCATTAATTCAGTTAATATTTAAACATTTTGGGATTTACAATAGAAAAAATGTATCTTTGCGCCTCTTAAAAATATACCTAAGCCATGGCACGCATCTGTGATTTAACCGGAAAACGGGCAATAACCGGAAACAGCATATCTTTTTCCAACAAGAAGACTAAACGCAAGTTTAACCCGAATCTGCATAAAAAGAAATTTTACGTTCCTGAACTGGGAGAGTGGATTACTTTAAAAGTATCTACATCTGCATTACGCACAATTGATAAAAATGGCATCACTGCCACTATCGAGAAAGCTATAAAAAAAGGAAGAATTTAATACGAACTTCACACAAACGAAATGCTAAATTCATCACTGAATTTAGCATTTTTTTTATTCCTATATTTATACAAATCATGCCTCACTTTATAAATAATAAAGTAAAATACCTGATGATTCTCGTACTCTTTCATCTGTTACCTGTCATTAGGGTAGAAGGACAACCAAGCTCAACAGCTAATTATGAGACAGATTTTCTAACCAATAATTTCCATAAAAGCCGCAGGGAGCTGTTAAGATCTAAAATTCCTGACAGTTCATGTGCCATACTTTTCTCTAACCCGGAAAGGAACAGATCCGGCGATGTGGATTTTGAATATCATCAGAATCCCGATTTCTATTATCTCACAGGCTTTAAAGAATCGAATTCAATACTGATAATCTGGAAAGAAGATCATAATGTAGAGGGTAGAACGTGCAATGAACTTCTCTTCGTTCAACCCGAAAATTCTAGTGAAGAAAGTTGGAAGGGCAAGCGGACAGCATCGGATAAAGCAGCTGCTTTACTAGGCATAAGTTGTATACTTTCTGCAGAAAAGTTCGCTGAAACTAAAGGTCTTTTCGATGACACGAAAAAAATTCTTTACACCGGATTCCCGAAAGGAATAAGCAACGACAGAACTGACCCCTTTGACCTGTACGACCTTATAGAAATATTCAAGACCAAATCTGAATATCCCTCAAACCGGCACGATGATTATTTGCTTGGAAAAATTCTCCGATCGATGAGAGAAATCAAACAGGAGGATGAGATCGTGCTCATGCGTAAGGCCATTGACATTTCCATTATTGCCCATAAGGAAATGATGAAAGCTTTGCATCCTGGTATGACCGAATACCAGGTGGAAGCGGTTGGCGAGTACTTTTTTGCAAACCAAGGAGCTGAATGCCCGGCTTATCCCAGCATTTGTGGTGGAGGAGAAAATTCCTGCATTTTACATTACGAGACCAACAGACGGAAACTTAATGATGGAGATATGATCGTTTTGGACATGGGTGCCGAATACCATGGCTATGCAGCAGATATCACCAGGACTCTTCCGGTAAATGGAACATACTCTCCGAATCAAAAAAAAATTTACGATCTGGTACTTAAAGCACAAAACGCTGCCATAGAAGCATGTCGACCCGGCAATAAATTTTATGACCCTGATATTGCCGCCAGACGGGTGTTAAAAGACGGATTACTCGAATCAGGAATCATCCAAAAGGAGAAAGATCTGGACCTTTACTATACACATGCTACATCCCATTATCTGGGTCTCAATGTGCATGATGTCGGAATTCCGGGAAAACTACTGCCTGGAATGGTCATTACCGTCGAGCCTGGACTTTATTTTCCGGAGGGGAGCCCTTGTGATGCCACATTATGGAATATTGGTATCCGTATCGAAGATGATATCCTGATCACCGACACCGGACATGAAAATCTTTCCGCCCAGCTCCCTCGTCAAACAACAGAGATAGAGGCAATAATGAAAGAAAAGTCGATTTTCGACACTAAATAGGCCCAAAAATTTAAAAATAAATGGCTTTTGCTTTTGATTTTTAGAACTATTTCGTATATTTGCAACCCTTAAAAATAACTGACGCCTGGCGTCAAAAAAATAACTAAATCATGGCAAAGAAAGGTAACCGAATTCAGGTCATCATGGAGTGTACGGAGCATAAGACCAGCGGAATGCCAGGGACTTCACGCTACATCACTACCAAAAACAAAAAGAACACGACGGAACGTCTTGAGTTGAAGAAATTCAATCCGATTCTTGAAGAAAATGACCATTCACAAAGAAATCAAATAAGCTTGTTCATTAAAACTCTTGGTTTACAAAACACATAAGAAAAAGCAGTCATGGCAAAGAAAGTAGTTGCAACCTTGAAAAGTGGAAAAGGAAAAGAATTTTCCAAGGTTATTAAAATGATAAAAAATCCTCAAACAGGAGCCTATAACTTCAAAGAAGAGATTGTGCACAATGATCATGTGAAGGATTTTCTAAAGGAGAAATAATTTTCATGCTTTAAAAAATGTTAAGCTTCTTTCTGCATGAAAGGAGCTTTTTTCATTTTGTTTCATTCCGTCATGCTAAGCATCCATAGAAAGTTAATTATTCATTTTTATTAATAAAAACAATGGGTCTTTTCGGGTTATTTTCAAAAGAAAAAAAAGAGAGTCTTGATAAAGGGCTTGGAAAAAACCAAAACCAATCTGTTTTCAAGAATCGCAAAAGCAGTTGTTGGCAAGTCAAGCGTAGATGCTGAAGTTCTCGATAACCTTGAGGAAATTTTAGTAGTCCTCAGATGTTGGTGTTGGTACGACTTTGAAAATAATTAAGCGTCTTGAAGAGAGAGTGGCGAGGGATAAGTTTGTGAGTACCCTTGAACTGAATAGATTGTTGAAGGAAGAAATCGCCGCACTACTGGCAGAAAATAATTCACCTGTCTCTGAATCCTGGGAATTCAACAAACCGGAAGGAAAACCTTATGTCATCATGGTGGTAGGGGTGAACGGGGTAGGAAAAACAACGACCATTGGAAAGTTAGCATATCAATTTACAAAGCATGGCAAAAAGGTTCTGCTGGGAGCAGCCGATACCTTTCGTGCAGCAGCTGTAGATCAGCTTGATATATGGAGTAAACGTGCCGGTGTGGCCATTATAAAGCAAGCAATGGGCTCAGACCCTGCTTCCGTAGCGTTCGATTCTGTAGAATCTGCTGTTGCACAGAATATGGATATTGTGATTATCGACACTGCAGGTCGACTGCACAATAAAATAAACCTGATGAATGAACTCAGTAAAATTAAGCGAGTCATTCAAAAAGTAATCCCGGATGCACCACATGAAATACTCCTTGTACTTGATGCATCCACTGGACAAAATGCCATCGAACAAGCCAGACAATTCACAAAAGCTACCGAAGTAAATGCACTGGCCCTCACAAAACTTGACGGTACAGCCAAAGGAGGTGTCGTGATTGGAATCTCTGATGAATTTAAAATTCCGGTAAAATACATCGGTGTTGGTGAAAAAATAGAAGACCTGCAACTCTTTGACCGAAATGAATTTGTAGCTTCTCTCTTCGATACAAGCCAAAGCAGATAAAACCTGACATACCGGTATTTTTACCTTATAATTTATTGAAATGCTCGCCGGATTTTTAAAATCCTGCTAATTTTTTCTTAAAGATAAAATGAGAACGAAATCCCTGAAGAAAAACAAAGTTAATGTCATCACACTGGGATGTTCAAAAAACATCTATGATTCGGAAGTACTCATGGGTCAGTTGCGGGCAAACAAATTTGATGTTAGCCATGAATCTACTCAGGAGGATGCCTCCATTATCATCATCAATACTTGCGGCTTCATTGACAATGCAAAGCAGGAAAGTATTGATACAATTCTGGAATTTGCCAAGGCGAAAGAACAGGGAAAAATTGATAAACTAATTGTCACCGGCTGCTTGAGCGAACGCTATAAACCCGAATTGCAAAAAGAAATACCTAATGTTGATAGTTTTTTTGGGACAAGACAATTGCCGGATTTATTAAAATCATTGGGGGCTGATTACAAACACGAACTAATCGGAGAGCGATTCCTGACCACCCCGGCTCACTATGCCTACCTGAAAATTTCAGAAGGGTGTGACCGACCTTGCTCATTTTGTGCTATACCACTCATGCGGGGAAAACACATTTCGGTGCCTATTGAAAACCTGGTAAAAGAAACAGAAACCATGGCATCACGTGGCTTGCGCGAATTGATTCTCATCGCACAGGACCTGACCTATTATGGCCTGGACATCTATAAAAAAAGAAATCTTGCCGAGCTCCTGAAACGATTGTCTGATGTAGACGGGATCGGTTGGATCCGTCTACATTATGCTTTCCCGTCCGGATTCCCAATGGATGTGCTGGACGTAATGAGGGAAAGGGATAATATTTGCAAGTACCTGGATATTCCATTGCAACATATAAGTGATCGTATGCTGAAGAGTATGCGGCGCGGAATAACCCGCCAGAAATCCATCGATTTAATCAATGAGATGCGGGAGAAAGTACCCGGAATTGCGATTCGAACGACTTTAATTGCAGGTTATCCTGGCGAAACAGAAGAGGATTTTGAGGAGATGAAAGCATGGGTAAAAGAAACCCGATTCGATCGGTTAGGAGTTTTCACATATTCTCATGAGGAAAACACCCATGCATTTAACTTAACAGATGATGTACCAGAAGAAGTAAAAAAGGATAGGGCATCCGCTATAATGGCCATCCAACAGGAGATTTCACTCGAAAAGAATGAGCAAATGCTTGGAAAAAAAGTTAGAGTCCTGATTGACAGAAAAGAAGGAAACTACTTCGTTGGCCGGACAGAATTCGATTCGCCTGAAGTAGATAATGAGGTATTAATAGATGCTGAAAAATATTTCTTAAAAAAGGGAGATTTTTGTGATGCAGTAGTCATAAAGGCAGAAGATTTTGACTTGTACGCCGAACCAGTTCCTTCAGGTACCTGAAAAATTGTACATCATAAGATAACCGGGTCGATATAGCATGGGCTCTTAACAATCTCATCTACCGACCCGTCTTCATAGGTTACTTTCACGCGCACCCGGGTACCCTTATCCCAGTTTTTTAAAATCACTGATTTTTTATCTTCCGATAACTCGCCTTGAATAGGCAGGAAGCTTTTATCATACATGATGAAATTAATTTCTTTCACCGGTTGCTTGAAATATATCTGATGGTCCGGTTTTTTTTCAGGAGGCCTAGCTTCAGTCTGGCAAAAAGCATTTCCGTGTCCGGTAAAAACAAAGAGTAGGAGAAACACTGCAAATTTTCCCATAATTATTTATTTATCTAAATATACAAAAAAATCAGAATAATTGTATCTGATTAAAGATAAAACACCATAAAATTCAGCAAGGAATTTTAACGCAAATCGATTACCTCAGCTCCTGGATACTTATCGGACTGGAATGAAAACAAGGATTCGTCTTTAATGACATCCGGGCTGAACTTATCGACAGAAATCAATTGTACATTTCCGTTTTTATCAAAGATTTGCGCTGAAGAAATGAATTTTTCATTTTTATTGATGGTCAATTTTACTTTGAAAACATTTTTGCTTTTTGGATCAACAGGTACCAGTTCGATGACTTGATAGGCTACTCCGTTTTTTTTCTGTTCCCCGGTAAATTTAGAATTCCACCCTTTTTCGTACATGGTGAAAATATTACTGGGGGTAATACTGTTTTCATCCACTTTTAGATTATCTATTTGTACTTCGTTTGCATCTTTTACATAGGTCCAGCGTGTCTTTCCATCACTAATAACATCTTGACCTGCAATTTCCAGTTTGTAGTTATTCCCTTTTATATAAAGGGTGCCCTTTTGAACATCTTTCTTTTTTTCTTTTGGATTTTCAATAAGAATAGTGAAAGTGGCCTTTAATGACTTGAAAGATTTATACTTTGTACTCACTCCTTTTAAAATGTCTTGAGCTTTTTTATCACTCTTCTGAGTTTGAGCTGAAGCACCCAATGAAAACAGAAGTAGTAGGAGGAAGGCAAGTTTACTCTTCAACATGGCGTAAGTATTCAGAGATTTAATAACAAATTTAACTATTCAGCCGAGGATGCAAAAAACGTTCCAAAAAATGGAAACATCAGAAAATCAAGAATATACACTCTTAAAAAATTCCTCAGAAGCTGATTATCAGCAGTGTACTAAATACTTCATGATGACTTAGAATTCTGCCCATGCAGCATTTGATCCAGTGTCATAGGATCTTTTACCAATACTTCCCTTGCCTTACTTCCCTCAAAGGGTCCGATAATTTTGGCTGCTTCCAACTGATCTATAATTCGACCCGCCCTGTTATACCCTAATTTTAACCGTCGTTGCAGCAGCGATGCTGATCCTTGCTGATGTTGAACAATAATGGATGCTGCTTCTCCAAACAAAGGATCTCTGTCTTCCGGATTAATATCTCGACTGCCTTCTCCGGCTTCATCAACATATTCAGGTAAAAGATGAGCATCTGAATAGCCTCGCTGACGTCCAATAAAATCTGTGATTTTCTCCACTTCAGGTGTGTCAACAAAGGCACATTGGAGTCGAATCAGATCAGCCCCTGTAGATAACAGCATATCACCGCGGCCAATCAATTGATCAGCACCACCGGTATCGAGAATAGTTCTGGAGTCAATTTTTGATGTAACACGGAATGCTATACGTGCCGGGAAATTTGCTTTTATAGTTCCTGTGATAATATTTACAGACGGACTCTGCGTTGCAATGATGAGGTGAATTCCAATAGCACGTGCCAACTGGGCCAATCGGGCAATCGGAGTTTCGATCTCCTTTCCGGCAGTCATAATCAGATCGGCAAATTCATCGACTACCAGAATGATATAGGGAAGAAACTTATGTCCGTTTGATGGGTTTAATTTCCGTGCAATAAATTTTGCATTATATTCTTTAATATTTCTTACTTGTGCTATCTTAAGTAATTCATAACGCTGATCCATTTCCATACAGAGATGAGTTCAAGGTATTGATCACCTTCTTTGGTATCCGTTATAATGGCATCTTCTTCACCGGCAATTTGGCAAGAAAATGCCTTTCAATAGTCCTGAATAAAGTCAATTCAACTTTTTTGGGATCTACTAAAACAAATTTCACCTGTGAAGGATGCTTCTTATACAACAAGTGAAACCAGAATGGCATTCAGTCCAACTGATTTACCTTGTCCCGTTGCACCGGCCATTAATAGGTGAGGCATTTTAGCTAAGATCAGCGACAAAGACTTCATTCGAAATCGTTTTCCCTAAGACCAATTGGTAGCTCGTAATCAGAATTGACAAATTTCTCAGAACCCAGAATCGACTTCATCGGAACAATTTCCGGCTTTCTGATTCGGCACTTCAATACCAATGGTACCTTTTCCCGGAATCGGAGCAATGATCCGAATTCCTAAAGCAGACAAGACTGAGTGCTATATCATCTTCAAGATTTTTAATTTTAGAAATACGGACTCCTGCCTGAGGAACGATTTCAAAAAGGGTGACAGTTGGGCCTATTGTTGCCTTGATCTTCTCAATGGAAATATTATAATGACTTAGCGTTTCAACAATCCGATTTTTATTTGCTTCAAGCTCCTCTTTGTTGACTTCAATTTTCTTGTCACCATAATTTTCCAGTAGATCCAGAGTGAGGATAGTTATAAGATGAAAGATCAAGCTTGGGATCGTAATCTCCCTGAGCATGTGGCAATTCCGAACCATCAATGAGGACCATGTCCTCTTCAGCAATGGTTTGAACTTCGAAAGTAACTCCATCTTCTGTGAGTTTCAGTCCAGGTTCAACCTCATCTGATTCTTCATCCTCCTCATCTTCTTCATCCACTTCATCGTCTTCTCTCCTCATCCTCTTCCATTGAAACATCAATAGATTCACCATCATCATCTTCCTCTTCCTCTTCCATCTTCATCGTCATCGTCCAGATCCAACTCTACAATTCTCGCTCCGTTTTGTTCCTTGATGGCATTTGCGTTTATCGAATCTCCATTTGCTTCCATTTCGCTTTCCACCACAGGATCGCCTTCCTCAATTGAAATTGGAGACATTTTTCGCAATGGAATATTAAAAGCTGCAACAAGAAATCCGATGAAGGAAAAAACAAGCAAAGCACCGGTTCCAATGAATCCTACCAGTCCGGTAAGCAGTTGACTCATCTGAAAACCATATCCTCCTGCCAGCATCAGTAGGTCCGGAGATTTATGAAAGATGTAACCCAGAAAAGTAGACAACCATACTGTTGTGAAGAGTGAATATTTAATCGTTTTTCCGATGGGGAGCAATGTAACATCCCATAAAATTTTTACTCCAAATAGAGTAAGTAAGAAAGGAAACAAAAAGGAGCAGATACCAAACCATTGGTTCTGAAATTGTAAAGCAGCAACCGCTCCGATTTTTCCTAACCAGTTTTCGACTGCAACATCGGATCTTGAAAACAATTTCCATATTGAATCAGCCCCTGCAATCGCCTGATCATCTTTCCATGTAAAAAGGTTGGATGCAAATGCTACAGTCATAAAAAAAGCAGTCATGAGCAAAAAAATCCCAAAAATCTTTATGGTCCGCTCATCTTGAAGAAAGAAACGGAAAGACTCTATTTTCTCCCTAAATGTGCTACTGCTTTTGGCTTTTTTGCCTCTTTCTTTACGTACAGGCGCTTCTTCACTCACCTCGGCCTTTAGTCGGTTTGCCATGAACAGGAATATTTATAATAGGTTTTAAAATTAGAACCTCTTCAGATGAGTATCCCTTGCTTTCTTTAAAGATATGAACAAGGTTTTCAAGAAGAATTCCTTCACAGTATAACTTTATATAGAGCGATATATTCGATTGAAAACGATAAATTAGGCAAGAAAACATACAAATTTTCTTTCCCAACACATGTTTGCCAATTTTACTTATAATAGGTTTGTCCATTATCGCTAAAATTGCAGGATTCAAATCAATGGATTTTCCCTAATTTTAATCGAAATTGACTCCCACTTAAGATAAATAACAAAAACACACCGATGAAAAAAATAACCCTCCTTAATTTTCTCCTGATTTTCTCAATGCTCAAGGTAGAAGCTGCTGATAATCCACATGGAATAAATTCAGGAAAAATTGTTTACGAAATTTCCTATCTGGAAGATGGTCTGGATGATGAAACAAAGGCCATGCTACCTGTTGAATCAGTAATGTACTTCAAAGGTGATAAAACCCGGATAGAGATGAATATGTCTATGGGTAGCACAACAATAATCTCTGACAACAAATTGAAAAAGGGAACATTACTTATGGATTTCATGGGTAATAAAATCGCCATGGAAATTAATAACGAAGAAGTTAAAAAAGACAAGGAAGGTTCAGGTACATTCAAAGTAGAGAAGCTCAGTGGAGAAAAGAAAATTGCCGGTTATACTTGCCAGAAAGCAAAAGTGACTCAAACAGATGCTGGAAAAAAGGTCTCATTTGATGTTTGGTATTCCAAAGAGATAGTTGCAAATAATGCTGAGGCAAATGGTCTCGACGGCATCGATGGTTGTATGCTTGAATATGAATTACTTCAAAATGGCAATCACATAAGAATGACAACCAAGAGTGTCACTGAAATGGATGTTAAAGATGATTTGTTCAAAATCCCTGAGGGCTATACATATACTACAAAGGAAAACCTCAAATCCATGATGGGAGGTGGAGGGGTTAAATAAATTTTCATTTCTGCTGTTATTTTGCCAATCCTCATTGCTTATCTTCACTGCATGTTAAAACGATTATCCATTCAAAATTACGCCTTGATTGATCAATTGGAATTGAACTTTCGCGGCGGTTTAAACATAATTACAGGTGAGACAGGAGCAGGTAAATCAATCCTCCTTGGTGCATTGGCATTAATTCTTGGACAACGAGCAGATTCATCTTCTCTCTTGGATAGCAGCAGGAAAAGCATCGTAGAAGGGGAATTCAATTACGACGAATCCCACATTAACTTTTACGCCTTTTTTAAAGAGAATGAATTAGATATTGAAAAATCGATTGTTCTTCGAAGAGAAATTACTGCTGAAGGAAAATCAAGATCTTTCATCAACGACACTCCCGTAAATCTGCAACTACTGCGTGAATTGGGAAGTTTGTTAATTGATGTTCATTCTCAACATGAAACATTGCTTTTAAACAGAGCCGAATTTCAACTTTCTACACTGGATGCTTTTGCCGGGGTGCAGAATGAAGTGGGAGATTACAGGAAAGACTACCAAAACTATACACGGAAATTGCGTGAGCTTGACGATCTTTTGAATACCGAAAAGAAGGCCAAAGCGGATCAGGATTATTTTCAGTTTCAATTTACTGAATTGGATGAAGCAATGCTTCAAATCGGGGAACAAGAAAATCTCGAAGAAGAATTACAGACACTTTCACATGCGGAGGAAATTCGATCCGGTCTTAATGCTGTCGATAATTTAATTTCACTAAGTGAGGACAACCTCCTTCAAAAAGTTCATCAGGCCGAACTTCAGATTCGGAATTTGAGTAGTTTTCACCAGCAATTTAATGCCCTGGCTGATCGTTTACGTAGCACAGAAATCGAATTGAAGGACATATCCGGAGAACTTGAATCTTTGGGAGCATTGGTTGTTTTAGACCCTTCACGGCTAGAAATTGTTAACGATCGCCTGAATCAGATTTACCGGCTTGAACAAAAGCACAGACTGAGTTCAGTCGAGGCACTGATTCGACTCAGAGATGAATTCAACGCCAAACTATCGGGTATTGGGACCTTGGAAGCTCAAATTTTAATTGCTGAAAATGAGTGTAAAGAATTGAAATCAGAACTATTAAAAAAATCAGAAAAGATATCTCATCAACGGAAAACAACGATCCCTGAACTCGAGCAAAAAATAAAAAAGCTGTTAAAAGAAGTAGGGATGCCTAATGCAATTTTAAAAATTGAAAATTTATTACTGCCTGATGGGGAAATCGGACCATCGGGACGAGATTCCATTCGATTTTTATTTTCGGCCAACAAGGGAGTGGCCTATTCAGACCTTAGCAAAGTGGCAAGTGGGGGTGAACTAAGCCGGCTTATGCTTTGCCTGAAATCTTCAGTCGCTAAGCTCATTGAGCTGCCAACATTAATTTTTGATGAGATCGATACAGGTGTTTCCGGTGAAACAGCATTCAAAATCGGCAACCTGATGCAAGACATGTCTGCACGACACCAATTGATAGTTATAACTCATCTTCCTCAGATTGCAGGCCGGGGTGACTCGCATTTCTTCGTATATAAGGAAGTGCTTGCGAAAAAAACATTTACCCGCGTAAAATCACTTACCAGGGAGGAACGAGTCATGGAGGTAGCCAGAATGATAAGCGGGGATAAACCAACAGCAGTTTCCATGGCAAATGCAAAAGAGCTTATGAAAGCCTAAAACATACTTGAATTTGGTCAGCTAGAGTCTTGTTTTACCTTTTTTGGGACGAATCTTTAAAATATCTGTTATTTTGGCAAAAATTGCCTGCAAAATATATCTTTGTCCTTTATCAATTTATCCCTGCATATGTCACACAATCTTTTAAAAGGTAAACGCGGTATTATTTCTGGTGCTTTAGACGAAAATTCAATAGCATGGAAAGTTGCTCAACGTTGTCATCAGGAAGGAGCTTTGATTATTCTTACAAATGCTCCGATTGCTATGAGAATGGGAGAAATTAAAAGGCTCGCCGAAGAAACCAATTCTGAAATTATACCGGCGGATGCAACTTCGGTTGAGGACCTTGACAATCTGTATTTGAAGTCCATGGAAATACTCGGTGGCAAAATGGATTTTGTCCTTCATTCAATTGGTATGTCAGTTAACATACGTAAAAACATTTCCTATCCGGAAAGCAATTACGAATTCTTCTTAAAAGGTATTGATGTTTCGGCATTATCTCTACATAAAATGCTAAGTTCAGCCATGAGGTTGGATGCAATAAATGACTGGGGAAGCGTTGTAGCTTTAACCTATATGGCAGCCCAAAGAGTTTTTCCTTTTTATACAGATATGGCTGATATTAAAGCAATGCTCGAATCTATCACCAGGAGTTTTGGCTATCATTATGGAAAATTCCGGAATGTCCGTGTAAACACGATTTCTCAATCACCAACTAAAACCACAGCTGGAAGTGGCATCAAAGGATTTGAAGATTTTTACAATTTTGCGGATAAAATTTCGCCCTTGGGAAATGCAAGTGCCGATGCATGTGCCGATTATTGCGTTTCATTATTTTCTGACCTGACCCGGATGGTCACTATGCAAAACCTATATCATGACGGAGGATATTCAACAACCGGAATCAGCCAGGATGTAATGGAAAAGTTTTCTTCCTGAAATAATTTTTACTCAAATAATGAAAAAGGGTTATTGAAATCAATCAATAACCCTTTTTTGTAGTCAGAAGCAATTACTCCTGATCCTGATCACTTTTCTTTTTTCGACCTGAACCTGATTTTGCAGGAGGGGTAGCATTGGCTTTCAAAACAGAAATTGTCAATTCCGATTTTTCTTTATCAAGGTTAACCTGGATGGTATCGCCTTCAACCAATTCGGACTTGATTATTTCCTCTGCCAGTGGATCTTCAAGGAATTTCTGTATAGCACGTTTCAAAGGACGGGCTCCATAATTATGATCATATCCATGGTCTGCAATAAAATCCTTTGCTTCAGTAGATAGATTTATCTTGTAACCGAGCTCAGTGATACGTCTGTAAAGATGCACCAACTCAATATCAATGATCTTATGTATGTGTTCCTTCTCCAGTGAATTAAACATCACTACATCATCAATTCTATTCAGAAACTCAGGAGCAAAAGCTTTCTTCAACGCATTCTCAATGATACCACGTGAATGATCATCGGCCTGAATGGTTTTCGAATTTGTCTGGAAACCTACTCCTTGACCGAAATCCTTCAACTGGCGGGAACCAATGTTGGAAGTCATGATCATGATAGTGTTTTTAAAATCCACTTTACGTCCCAAACTATCAGTTAGCGTACCTTCATCTAATACCTGAAGTAAAAGGTTGAAGATATCCGGATGTGCTTTTTCAATTTCGTCAAGGAGTACAACAGAGTAGGGTTTACGACGGACTTTTTCTGTTAGCTGGCCACCTTCTTCATATCCAACATATCCGGGAGGCGCGCCAATAAGTCGTGAAACCGCGAATTTCTCCATGTACTCACTCATATCAATTCGAATCAATGCATCATCAGAGTCGAATAAGTAACGAGCAATTACCTTAGCCAGTTCAGTTTTTCCCACACCTGTAGGTCCAAG
Source organism: uncultured Bacteroidota bacterium (assembly GCA_963775555.1). Classification (GTDB taxonomy): domain Bacteria; phylum Bacteroidota; class Bacteroidia; order AKYH767-A; family 2013-40CM-41-45; genus QQVM01. Next base: position 1,411,978 of record CAVZJJ010000004.1, read on the forward strand.
GAAAATGAAAGTTCCGATTGGCTTGTTCGGATCTTTTAATCCTGCACGGTTTCGTTGGATAGCCCTGACTACTTTTTTTATCGCCTCATCTTGTCCGATCACTTTCCCCCTTATTTCTTCACCCATTTTCACCAGACGATGTCCTTCTGTCTGTGCAACACGGGTTACAGGAATTCCGGTCATCATAGCAACGACTTCAGCTACATCATGATCAGTAACAGTATATCTGTTGTTCTTTGTTTCTTCTTCCCATTGCTTCTTGGCTACTTCTAATTGCTCAAGTAATTGCTTTTCGGTATCCCGTAATTTCGCTGCCTCTTCATATTTTTGACTGCGAACTACTTTGTTTTTTTCATTTTTTATATCCTGAACCTTGCTTTCGAGATCAAGGATAGTTTTAGGAACGTGAATGTTAGTGATGTGAACCCTGGAACCTGACTCATCCAATGCATCGATTGCTTTGTCTGGAAGGAAACGATCCGTAATATAACGGGCAGTAAGAGTCACACACGCTTTGATGGCTTCAGGGGTGTAATTAACATTATGATGCTCTTCATAACGTTCCTTGATATTGTGAAGTATCTCCTGTGTTTCCTCCATCGAAGCGGGTTCGATCAATACACGCTGGAATCGGCGATCAAGTGCTCCGTCTTTTTCTATATACTGGCGATATTCATCAAGTGTAGTTGCACCGATACATTGGATTTCACCACGGGCGAGAGCAGGTTTGAACATATTTGATGCATCCAAAGAACCTGAAGCACCACCAGCTCCAATAATCGTATGTATTTCATCAATGAACAGGATCACATCCGGAGATTTTTCAAGTTCATTCATTACTGCTTTCATGCGTTCCTCAAACTGGCCGCGGTATTTGGTACCGGCAACAAGAGAGGCAAGATCCAATGTGACAATTCGTTTATTAAAAAGAACACGGGACACTTTACGCTGTACAATCCGTAGTGCAAGACCTTCAGCAATAGCAGATTTACCAACTCCGGGTTCACCAATAAGAATCGGATTGTTTTTTTTGCGCCTCGAAAGGATTTGAGAAACGCGTTCGATTTCTTTTTCACGACCAACAATAGGGTCAAGGCGTCCTTCTTCTGCAGCTTTGGTCAAGTCTCTACCGAAATTATCAAGAACCGGAGTTTTTGATTTTGCATCTGAAGATTTTTTCCCACCTGCATTGCCGCTACCGCTTCCCTCATCATCTTTTGCATACGGATCATCCTCTGATGGATTGTGAGGCGCCTCGGAACGAAAATTACTTTTCAATACCTCCAATTCCTCTTTTACAATCTCATATGAAATACCATACTGATTCAATATCTGTGTGGCAATGTTATCCTCATCTTTCAAAATAGCTAACAGTAAATGCTCAGTTCCAATAACATCGCTTTTAAACACTTTAGCCTCGAGGTAAGTGATTTTGAGAGCTTTCTCTGCCTGCTTTGTTAATGGAATATTTCCCATGTTAGTATTTGCAACAGCACTCCCTTTCACAGTACCTTCAATCGACTTCCTGAGTTCAGCAAGATTGATGCCGAGAGATTTGAGTATTTTGATCGCAATACCTTCGCCTTCCCGGATGAGACCGAGAAGCAGGTGTTCAGCTCCAATATAATCGTGCTGAAGCCGCATAGCTTCCTCCTTACTGAAGGATATAACGTCTTTAACACGAGGGGAAAATTTAGCTTCCATACAATTTGCTTGTTTTTACTAGTTTTTAACGCTTGAGATTATCTTTTGGTTCGCTCAATTAAGCACAAGTTATGAACAATATCGACTAATACCGCTCATTGTCCTGCAATAAACGTGCTATACCTTACAAGCTGTCAAGTGGTCATGCAATCTTTTCAACACTTTTCTGTTCGTTTTATTCCTGCAAAATACCTGAGATTTTTGTATCTTCGACACCTGCAAAATGGCAGAAAACAGGAGAATTTCTTACCTTTTTAAAGATAAATGGTTCTTCAGTCTATAAAGCAAATTGACGGTTGTGTTCATTGATTCCTATAGCTTTTAAATATTGGACCCAATGAGCACTTCCGACCTTATAATTTCATTAAAACAGCATACAAAAATATGTCTAGCGGAGAGAGAATAATTTTAATCAATATCGAAGAGGAAATGAAAACTGCCTACATCGATTATTCGATGTCAGTTATTGTTTCCAGGGCATTACCGGATGTGCGTGATGGTCTTAAACCGGTACACCGCAGGGTTTTGTTTGGAATGCTGGACCTTGGAGTATTCAGTAACCGGCCTCATAAAAAGTCTGCAAGAATCGTCGGTGAGGTTTTGGGTAAATACCATCCTCATGGTGATACATCCGTATATGATGCTATGGTTCGAATGGCACAGGAATGGAGTTTACGCTACCCATTGGTAGACGGCCAGGGAAACTTTGGAAGCATCGATGGTGATAGTCCTGCAGCAATGCGTTACACTGAGGCAAGACTTCGAAAAATTGCCGAAGAAATGTTATCTGACATCGATAAGGAAACTGTTGACTTCACATTAAATTTTGATGATACTCTTCAGGAACCTACTGTTCTTCCGTCAAAAATACCGAATCTTGTTACTCAATGGTGCCTCGGGTATTGCCGTAGGAATGGCCACCAATATGCCTCCACACAATTTAACAGAGACGATAGATGGCATACTTGCCTATATAGGGAACCATGAAATTACGATGGAGGAACTGATGAAATTTGTAAAGGCCCCTGATTTTCCAACAGCCGGAATTATCTATGGTTACGCTGGAGTCAAAGAAGCCTTTTATGACCGGACGCGGGAGGATTGTGTTAAGAGCCAGGGCAAGTATCGAGATCACAGATAATGGCCGTGAAAGAATTATTGTTACTGAAATACCCTATCAGATAAACAAGGCAGAGATGATCAAGCGAACTGCTGATCTCATCAATGAAAAGAAAATTGAAGGAATCAGTGATATACGCGATGAGAGTGACCGGGACGGAATCCGGGTAGTGTATGAACTCAGACGGGATGCAATGTCCAATGTAGTTCTGAATAATCTTTACAAATACACTTCTCTTCAATCCTCTTTTAGTGTAAATAATGTTGCACTTGTTCATGGACGGCCAATGACCTTGAACCTGAAGGATCTTATCGTTCATTATGTAAACCATCGCCATGAAGTGGTGATCCGAAGAACTGAGTATGAGTTACGCGAAGCAGAAAAACGTGCTCATATTCTTGAAGGTCTGTTAATTGCCCTGGATCATTTAGACGAAGTTATCGCATTGATTCGTGCTTCACAAACGCCTCAAATTGCACAAGATGGATTAGTTGCCACTTTTGGCTTAAGTGAAATACAGTCAAAGGCCATACTCGAAATGCGTTTGCAAAGACTGACCGGTCTTGAACGCGACAAAATCAGGGCTGAATACAACGAACTCATGAAACTCATTAAGTACTACCGTGACGTTTTATCAAATGAAAATTTGAGAATGGAAATTATCCGGGATGAGATGATTGAGATGAAAGATAAATATGGGGATGAGAGGCGCACGGAAATTGTGTTTTCAGGCGATGACATTTCAATGGAAGACATGATTGCTGATGATGAAGCCGTTATCACAATTTCCCACCTTGGATATATCAAACGTACTCCTCTTACGGAATACCGGACTCAGGGCAGAGGTGGGAGGGGAGCTAAAGGAAGCTCCACACGGGACGAAGATTTTGTTGAACATATCTATGTGGCTACTAACCATAACTACATGCTCTTTTTCACCGAAAAGGGTCGTTGTTTCTGGCTAAAGGTATATGAGATTCCTGAAGGAAATAAAACATCCAAAGGAAGGGCGATTCAGAACCTGATCAATATTCCTCCAGATGATAAAGTGAAAGCGTGCATTAATATAAAGGGACTTGCTGATGAAGAATATATCAATAATAACTTCATCACCATGTGTACCCGTAATGGCACTATTAAGAAGACATCTCTAGAGGCTTATTCCCGTCCACGCCTGAATGGAATTAACGCTATTAATATCGAAGAAGGAGATAGCTTGCTCGAAGCAAAACTTACTAATGGAAAGCAGGAAATTATGCTGGCTACCAAAAAAGGTAAATTGGCACGCTTTGATGAAGAAAATGTTCGTGCAGTGGGACGTAATTCCATTGGAGTAAAAGGTGTAACACTTGATGGAGCAGATGATGAGGTAATAGGTATGATTTGTCTATCCGATACTTCGAAAGAATCGGTGCTCGTGGTGTCTGAAAAAGGATATGGAAAACGCTCTGAAGTGGATGAATACAGGAAAACAAATCGAGGTGCCAAAGGAGTGAAGACAATTAACGTGACTGATAAAACCGGCTACCTGATTGCTATAAAAAGCGTAGAGGATAATGATGATTTGATGATCATTAACAAATCAGGTATCACTATCAGGATGAATGTAGATGAACTTCGAATCATGGGGCGGGCAACACAAGGAGTGCGATTAATCCGACTTGATGATGATGATGAAATTGCTTCCGTCGCCAAGGTAGAAGTCGATGAAGAAGAAAAAAAAGCGACACTTCTTGGAGATGACCCGGATTCTGATCAAGATTCAAAGGATGATGCCGCGCCTGAAGCTGAAGCGGGTAACCCTCAAACAGAATAAGTCTTTCATTTCATATCTGATTTTCACATTATGAAAAAGAATCTACTCCTTTTGTTGGTGCTTTTTACCAGCACAAGTATGATGTATGCTCAAAAGTCAAAAGTTCAGGCAGCATACAACTATTACAAAGAACCTTATCAGCAATATGACAAAGCCCTTCAAGCGATTGAGGAGGCTAGTGTGCATGATCAAACTTCCACATGGGCCAAAACATGGTATTACCGCGGGCTGATCTATATGTCACTTTATAAGAATGAAACCTATGGAGGCCTATGTAAAAATTGCCTGATAGTTTCTTATGAATCCTTTTTAAAATCTCTTGAATTGGATCCGAAAAATGAATGGGTCGTTGAGATCAATACGCTCAGGATTCCATATCTGATGAACAGAGTATTTGGAGAAGGAGTCGACTTTTTTAAAGATCAGAAATTCAATGAAGCGCTGGCTTCTTTTGAAACAGTTCAACGCATGAATCCGGGCGATACCTCTGCAATTTTGAATTCGGCCTATTCAGCCGACCGTGCCGGACAGACTGCAAAAGCAATAGAATATTATGAACGTCTTATTCAAATGAAATATGATGATGATAAAATTTTTCTGGCTTTAGCAAATATTCACAAACAGGAGAAACACATGGATCAGGCACTCCGGGTAATTCGTGATGGTAGAAAAGTCTATCCGGATAGTTTAAATCTGATGTTGTCGGAAATTAATATCCTCCTAAGCACAGGTAAAAATGAAGAGGCAACTCAGGCTTTAGATGCGGCAATTTCCAAAGATCCCGCAAATCCAAATTTATACCTTGCTTTAGGTAGCACCTATGATAATTTAGCGAATCCCAGGGATGCAGGTGGCAATGAGCTTCCAAAGCCATCCAATGCCTCAGAATTGATGAAGAAGGCTGAACAGTCCTATGACAAAGGGATTGAAATAGATCCTGACAATTATGAGATCAATTATAATTTAGGTGCGATGTATTTCAATCAGGCAGCAGAGATGGCTAATGCTGCCAATAATATTAAGTCAAATGATTTATTTGAAAAGGAGAAGCAGAAATACGAACAAAAATTCCGGGATGCCCAACCTCATCTGGAGAAAGCAATGGAAAATAACCCTCGGAAAAATCAAGAAGATGAGGCCATCTATGAAGGCACTATAAACTCATTAAAACAATTGTATGTCCGGATTGGGGAAATGACAAAATACGAGCAACTTGACAAGATGACCAAAAAATAAGCTCCTTGATTATTCATGAATTAGGGCCTGGTGATTCAATTGCCGGGCCTTTTTAATGGCAACAAAAGAGATTTCCTGTAAAAAACTCAAATTCTAACTAAAATTAGCAATAAAACAAGTACTCGCGGAGGATTATTTAGCAGGTAAAATCACTGAAATAAAATATATTTGTCGAGCCAAAAAACATCCTAGATCACAATAAACTATGAAAAGCTCTCGAATTCTATTTTTACTTTTTCTTTCCGCATTTCTTTGTTTTCAAAGAGTGTATGCCCAACCACAACTGATTGAAAAAGTTGAAGGTAATCCTGACAAACTGATTCTCAACTATGAAAAGTGGAAGCTGTCAAATGGATTGACACTTATTATTCATGAAGATCATTCTGACCCTATCGTGAGTGTGGTAGTCACTTATCATGTCGGCTCTGCGCGTGAGGAAATCGGAAAGTCAGGATTTGCACACTTCTTTGAACATATGATGTTTGAGGGCTCCACGAATGTAGGGGATAAAGAACATTTCCGGATCGTAAGCGAAGCCGGAGGCACAATGAATGGAAATACAGAACGTGATAAAACAAATTACTATGAAACGGTACCCAGTAATTACCTGGAAACTGCACTGTGGCTTGAGGCAGATCGCATGGGTTTTCTGCTCGATTCGGTAACAAAACCTAAATTCGAAATTCAGCGCGCCACCGTCAAAAATGAAAAGGCACAAAATGTGGAGAATCAACCCTATGCCATGGCATTTGTGGAAGTGATTAATCAAATACTTTACCCAGCTGGTCACCCTTATAGCTGGCCGGTCATCGGGTATGTAGATGACCTGAACCGTGTTACTGTGGATGACCTGAAAAGTTTTTTCCTTCGCTGGTACGGTCCTAATAACGCTGTTCTTAGTATTGCAGGAGATGTAAATCCAAAAGAAACCGTTGCTCTGGTTGAAAAGTATTTTGGCCCCATTAAGCCCTGCCCGGATGTTCAAAAACTAAAAGTTCCTGTACCCATTCTTTCGACTGATCAGTATGCCAACTATGTGGACAACACATATTTTCCGATGACTATAATGACATTTCCTACAGTCCCTCAGTATCACCGAGATGAACCCGCTTTGGATCTACTTTCTGAAATGATAGGCAGTGGAAACAATTCAATTTTCTACAAGAATTTTGTGAAATCAGAAAAAGCAATACAAGCGAGTGTGAGTCATCCGACATCTGAACTTGCAGGTGAATTTCAGATTATGGTAGTCACTTATCCGACATTTGGTTTTTCAGAGCTTGGTAAAGAATTTAATGAAACAGAGAAGCAAATACATGCTACTATTGACGAATTTGAAAAAACCGGAATTACAGATGAAGCATTGAATCGTGTAAAAACAATTCGTGAATCACAAATAATAGACGGCGCTACAAGTGTTTTAGGAAAATCCTTCATGCTTGCTAACTGGCAGACTTTCCTCAACAAGCCCTTTAATTTCTCGGATGAAATTGAGCGATATAACAAAGTCACGAAGGAAGATATTGTTCGGGTTTTTACAAAGTATATTAAAGGTAAGAGTGCGGCCATTGTAAACGTATTCCCCAAAGATCCAACATCCACATCCAAAGATTCTGTCAAAAGTGTTAATCCGTATGCTAATGTCAAAATTACAGCCAATCCAGAGATGGCAAATCTGAAGTATGAAAAGGCAAAAGATAATTTTGACAGAAGTAAAAAGCCATTGCCTTCGACGCCTAAAACTCCGGTAGTTCCTGACTATTATTCGAAGCAGTTAGGCAATGGATTAAAAATAATCGGCACACAAGCAACGGAAGCTCCTAAAGTCGTTATGCTATTAACACTTCGTGGAGGTGAATACGTCTTTACAGCAGATCAGAAAAAAACCGGGCTTGCCGCTTTAACGGCAGCCATGATGAACGAAGGAACTGCCATGTCGAGTACGGAAGAAATAAGTGCCAGACTGGATAAGTTAGGTAGCCAAATAATATTTAATGGCGATGATGATAATACCACTATTTTTATCAGCTGTCTGAGTAAAAACCTTGATTCAACATTGGCTTTACTTGATGAAAAACTGCTACACCCCGGATTTATTGATGATGACTTCAAACGAATTAAAAAGGCTGCACTGGAAGGACTCATGCACGAGAAGAAGGTAGCAGAGGCAACAGCGGATAAACTTTTTAATAATATTCTATATGGAGATAACACCTTTGGTGCGTATCCGTCTGAAAAAACCATGAAGAAACTTTCTTTGGATGACGTTAAAAATTATTACAAGGAATATTATTCTCCAAAGGTGACCAGTTTAGTAGTGGTATCCGATTTACCGGAAAAACAATTGCTTCCAAAGTTAGACTTTTTGAATGCCTGGAAAGGGAAAGATGTAACTATGCCTGTTTTCACGGGGTTCCCGGATGTTCCCAAAACTCAAATTTATCTCGCAAATAAAGATGATGCCGCTCAATCGGTATTAAGTATTGGTCAAGCGGGATTAGCTTATGATGCCAATGGAGAATATTTCAAGGCAAAAATTTCAAACTTTCCCTTAGGTGGTTCTTTCAACAGCCGGTTAAACCTTAATCTACGCGAATCAAAAGGCTATACTTATGGTATCCGTTCTTCATTTTATGGCTCTGAATATCCCGGTGCATTTTTTGTATTCGCCAGTGTACGTTTAAATGCTACCGATTCCTGCATAACAGAAATTATGAAAGAACTGAATGAATATTCAACAAATGGAATCAGTGATGAAGAATTAGCTTTCACTAAAAGTTCGATGCTGAATAGTGACGCACTTAAGTATGAAACACCTGAACAAAAGGCAAGTTTCCTGTCACAAATTATCCGCTATGATCTTTCAAAAGATTTCACACAAAAACAGTCTACAACATTAAAGGAAGTCAGCAAGTCTGATATCAATGCTATCTCCAAAAAGTATATACGTCCTGATAAAATGATCATCCTGGTAGTTGGAAATAAATATATGATCAAAGACAAACTTGAAAAGCTTGGCTACGGAAAAGTAAAAGAAGTAGAACTGGACTAGTTCCCTATGTTGAATTGTCTACATAGGAATCCTATTAACTATAATTATAAAAATCACCTTATGAAATATAGTATTTTGTTTGTATTGTTTGTATTGCCGATGCTGAGCCAGGGACAGAGTAATAATGTCCAAAGTGCCGCAAATTCCCTTAAATATAATGAGGTGGCTGATGCAAAGAAGTGGATTGATTTGGCATCAGAAAATGAGCAAACGGCAAACAATCCAAAAATGTGGTATTACCGGGGCAAAACTTACCTGGCAATCCATACTGATAAAGCATGGAACCATCTCGATCAGGATGCGGTTGAGAAAGCAGCCATTAGTTTTATAAATTGTCTGAAGACAGACGAGAAAAAATTATACGTGGACGACTGCAAGAAACTTGTTTGGGTATGTGGAATTGGATTATTTGATAAAGCCATCGCTGCCGCAAAGAAAGATGATTTTTCAAGATCCATGCGTTACTACAATCTGATCTTTGACATTATACCACTTGATGAAGACAATAATTTAAAAAGGAACAATATCACGGCAGATGTAGTGGATAAAAATATTGCTTATACCGCTATTAAGGCAAATGATCTTTCCACAGCAAAGGAGCACTTTCAAAAATTAATTGACAGAAATTTCAATGACCCTAAGATTTATTTAAATATGGCCAAAATTCATCTGGAACAGAAGGACACTGTAAGTTCCTTGAAATATATCGAACAGGGGAAGGCAATTTTTGACGACAATACCAGTTTAATAACTGAGGAAATGAATATTTACCTGGCACAGGGTAAAACAGACGTGTTAATTGAGAAACTCTCCAATTCAATTGAATCAAATCCGGATAATGAATTATTGTATATGAATCGCGGAATGATGCATGAAAGCAAGAAAAATTATGAGAGTGCAGCCTTGGATTATAAAAAAGCGCTGGAGATAAATCCTGATTATTTGGATGCGAATTATAATTTGGGAGTGATGTATTTCAATCAGGCAGCCGGTATGGCCAATGCGGCTAATTCAATAAAAGCCAATGATGAGTTCTTAAAAGCGAAGGAGCAGTTTGAGAAGAAATTTAAAGAAGCTGCACCATATTTGGAAGAAGCATTACGTCTAAACAATAATAAGACAGAAGAGGAACAAATGATGTATAACGCCACTTTGAATTCTTTGAAGCAACTTTATGTCAGGACAGGTGAGATGGAGAAATATGAAAAAATTAAAGTTTTACTTGAAAAAAAGAATGAGTAAAAAGAAGAATGAAATGAATTTGAAAGGCCCGTTAAAAACCGGGCTTTTTCATTTGTGGGGGGACAATCGCACAAACTTCATTTAACATAATATTAATTATAGGACAGAATAATAGCTAAAAAGGCCATTATATCCAATATTCTTCCAAATTCCACTTTTAAAAGATAATATTGGCATTCAATTCCCGAAATTGAGATTCTCCAACTATTGCCTGCAACAAGCGAATGCATTCTTGGCAATACTATAAATCTAATCTATTCGGAGTACTGAAATGATCTGATCGCTTTTTGAGCATCCGTCTAATTGATAGTTTATTTTTTGCAGCGTCAAGATTAATTGATCGTCCTAATAGATTACGACTTGAGAATATTTGCGCTTTTGGTTGCATAATCTTCAGTGTGCTAGTCCTGTCCTGTCCCCGGAATTCAACAGAGCTTTTTTTTCATCAAATTAAAACTATAAAATCAATAATTAGAAAATGGCCATTTTTTGAAAATTTTGGCATTGATTTTACATTAGCTTCTTTTCTGTTAAAATTTAGATGTTTTTTTGATTTAGGTTACATACATAGTATCCTTGATCGCCTTGTTTTTACTAAAAACAGACTTTGCTGTGATTTTGCTGTGATTTTAGTGAAAAAGGAAGCATTTAATTGCTCATTTTCAATTAGTTCCATTCGCCCTGTCAGCGTATCCATTCAAAGGTATTTTCAACCAACCTACCAAAAAAGGTTCTCAAAGCGGTGATGCGGAGGATACTTTTAACTTATAGTTTGATAAACAGCCTTGAAAAACCATTCGCACGGTTTCAAAAAAAAAAGATATGAAAACGAGCTGTTGTAAAACAAAGACTTATCTGATTGAAGAAGATACTGCATTATGCTTAAATCAGCATTGTGATTCATACCTGCGTCCAACTATCTTATTTAATTCACGGACCTGGAATCATATTTTCGCATTCTTCTTCTTTATTTTTTTCTTTATCCTGTCATTTGATGACTTTTCCTTTAATGGAAATCTGACCCAGACTACCATCAGGTCAAGCCATTATCAGGTTGAGCAAGAAGTACCTCTTACTAAAGAGTCACTCCGGGAAGAATTGGATGCTCAACATATTATATGTCCAGAACAGGTATATGCTCAGATTCTGATTGAATCTGCTCATTTAGAATCCTATCTGACAAAGCGTACAAACAATTTACTTGGAATGCGCTATCCATTTCGCAGACAGACTGCCGCCATTGGAATTTACCTGCCTGAATCAAACCTTGTAATCAAAGGCACACAGGAAGAATTGAAAAAATACCGTAATCAGAATCATTATGCAGTATTTGCAAACTGGCAAGAATGTGTGCGAGATTATAAATTCTGGCAAGATGAATGTTTCAAGCTCACCGATAAATACCTGAGTTTTTTAGGGAAATACTATGCAGAGGATACCAAATATGTCGAAAAAATTAAAATGCTTTCCAAGTAAAAACCAAAAGTTTTTTTGATATTTGCCTCAAGCTAAATAAAAGCATTCATGTCACAAGATCATTCTTCTCCTTCAAATTCCGGAGGTATTTGGTATACTTATTTCGGCAAAGGCGGGTCCTCAGTTGTCGCTTTTTTGTGGATACTCTCAGCCATGATTTGGATTTTCTATGTACTCAAATGGGGCTGATATTTCAGCCACACTGTTGCCCATTTTCGCAAATTTAAAATAATCGGTTTATCCTATTTAAAGGACTTCGTTGATCAAAAAACTCCTTGGATTCCGTGTAATTATAAAGGCAATAAAATAATTAATAATTGAATCCGAGATAATTAGTCAGCCGATTTATCTCAGTCGACGCTTGAAAATTGAGCGTTTCAATAGGAAACGATTGAGCTGAAAACGCAGGGAAAGCCCCTCTTCTTTCTCAATCACCCTCCCTCCTTTCAGGATTTAAGCCCGGTCTCCCCCACCGAATTTCCAAGGTAAAAGATCGTTTTTAAATGAGTTTCAGACTTGCAAATTCAAGATGTGGCAAGTTTTGGGTTAAGAAATAGATCATCAATTACAAAGCTATTTCAAGTTTAACAGATGATGAAGGGCGAATCAATCTCCTGAATCTACTTTTATGTAGACCGGAACAGCTTCTTTAAATTGATAGAGCTGAATAACTTGATTTTCCCTGCAATTCCCTGCCTCTGATTCCTTGAATTGATATGAAGAATAAATCCCTTTGATCGCATTTTTACCCGGATCTTTGAGCTTCTTCTTTCCTACCTGGAAATATTTCTCGTATGCAATCTGGACTGCATCATAGCCTATATAAGCAGCATCCATCGGTTCGGTATGGTAGTGGTCACGGAATGCCTTTCGGAACTCAATTACATTATTTTCGGAATAATTGACGTAGCCTGCCGAAAACAAGTATGTATTACAGGTATTAAAAAGGACAGGGTCGATACTTTGAGAATACAACCATGTTGGCAAGCCAACAACTGCCAAAGAATAATCTACAGAAAGGTCCCTGAGAGAGGAAAGCAACGTAGAGATAATATCCTCATTGGATGAGGGAACGAACAACACATTAAGTTTACTTTTCTGCATGCTGTCCTTAACTGCTAAGGTATATCCTTTTGAAAAATTCACGTTTTTAATTGGCGTGTTATGGTAAATTCCCATCCAGCCCTCTTTGAAGGCCAAAACCCTTTCATCCTCTCTGCTAATACCGGTTTTTAACAATAATAGATTAGTATTTTTAAATAATTTAGATGCCGTTCTTCCCATCAACTGACATTGCATCAAGGAAGAAGGAGACAAAGCATAAGCGAATTCATTATTTCGAATAATATCCGTTGAGTTAATTGCTGCAGAAAAAAGTTGAATATGGTGATTGGCAGAGAAGTTATTTATCATTCGCAAACTTGATCCACTTTCATTTGTAATAATCAAATCCACTGAAATCATGTCAGGCTTTGAAAAAATTCTTTTAATCTTCGATGAATCACCCTCCGTGTCATGAATGATCAATTCCATTTCGTGCGTTTTATCAGAAAATTTCTTAGCTCCAATCAGACTTCCCTCAAGGAATTCCAGATTTTCCTTTATTTCTAAAGGCAATCTCTCATTTACAAAGGAAGAATCGGATTCATCGTGATTTGTATAAACTTTTGACAAATTCAGAGATGTAAGAAATAAAATACGAAAACGACGAGAACTAAGCATTCTTTCATCATCTGTGATTTCCGCTTCTTTATTAGTCGCACTTTTTTTATTAATCCAGGAGTATGCAGGGATCCACAACTTCATTTTAGCTTTCAATCCATTTGTTTCGATATCAGGATTAAATTCCCGAATTTCCTCTTGAGGAATTTTAAATTTCTGTGAAATCGAGAACATCGTTTCCCCCTTCTCCACTTTATATATCCAGAATTTTCTTGAATTCACAAACCGAACTTCACTGGTATCTTTCTTTGAAAGCACATTTTGCTGCGCGTAGCCGGTGCTGGTCACCAGAATCACAAAAGCCCCCATCAACAAACCGATCAATGTCTTCATTTTATTCTTTAATAATATTAACAATTATTCCCATTCAATCGTCGCAGGTGGTTTAGAACTGATATCGTAAACTACTCTGTTGACTCCTCTTACTTTATTGATTATCTCATTGGATATTGAAGCAAGAAACGAATGTGGCAAATGGCACCAATCGGCAGTCATTCCGTCTACAGAAGTAACAGCTCTTAAACAAATTACATTTTCATAAGTTCGCTCATCGCCCATTACTCCAACTGAATGAATGGGTAACAAAATAGCACCTGCCTGCCAAACCTCATCATACAAATTCGATTCCTTGAGTCCTTTAATGAAGATATCGTCCGCTTCCTGAACTTTTCGAACCGCATCATGAGTAATTTCACCCAGGATGCGAATAGCAAGACCGGGACCCGGAAAAGGATGCCGGTTCAAGATTGCCGGTTCAATTGAAAGCTCCTTGCCAACTTTTCTCACCTCATCTTTGAAGAGTGTTTTCAAAGGTTCTATGATTTGTAATTTCATAAAATCAGGGAGTCCGCCAACATTATGATGGGATTTTATTGTTGCGGATGGCCCCTTCACGCTGACTGACTCAATGACATCCGGGTAAATGGTTCCTTGTCCAAGCCATTTGACATCTTTAATACGGTGTGCTTCCCGATCGAACACTTCGATAAATACACGTCCTATTGCCTTTCTTTTTAATTCCGGATCTGTCACACCATGCAATGCCTTATAGAACTCCTGGGAAGCATCAATACCAGTGATATTTAGTCCCATATGCTGGTAAGAATCCAGGACGGCACTAAACTCATTTTTGCGTAGCAGTCCATTATCTACAAAAATGCAATGCAGGTTTTTCCCAATTGAATGGTGAAGCAACATGGCAGCAACAGATGAATCAACTCCACCCGATAAACCTAGCACTACCTGATCATCAGCAAGAGTTTTCTTTAATTCCTGAATAGTTTCTTCAACAAACGCGGCAGGTGTCCAATCCTGATCACAATTGCAAATGCCCACCAGAAAATTTTCAATAATCTGTGATCCATGTTCGGAATGAGTTACTTCAGGGTGGAATTGTATTCCGTAAGTTTCTTCTCCTTCAATTTTGAATGCTGCGTTATTAACATCTACGGTACTCGCCTGAAGTATGAACGATGAAGGAATTTTTTCTATAGTGTCGGCGTGTGACATCCAAACCGTTGAATTCTCAGGAACATGACGGAATAAAGCAGAATCAGATACAATTGGCCGTAGTTTAGTCCTGCCGTATTCTCTGATTTTTGAAGGACTCACTTCCCCTCCTTCTGTCTTTGCAAGAAGTTGAGCCCCATAGCAGATTCCTAATACAGGTACTTTCTTCCTAAATAATGAAAGATTGACATGGGGGGCTTCGTCATCCCTTACGGAAGAAGGGCTTCCGGAAAGAATAACGCCTTTCACCCTGTCCGAAAGTTCGGGCAGATGGTGGAAAGGATGAATTTCACAATACACATTCAGTTCTCTGATCCTTCGTGCTATCAGCTGCGTGTATTGCGATCCAAAATCTATAATCAGGATAGTTTGGTGCATGTGCAAAAGTAGAAGAATCAACAAG
This sequence comes from uncultured Bacteroidota bacterium, assembly GCA_963775555.1. Taxonomy (GTDB): domain Bacteria; phylum Bacteroidota; class Bacteroidia; order AKYH767-A; family 2013-40CM-41-45; genus QQVM01. The sequence goes on from CAVZJJ010000004.1 coordinate 1,427,258, forward strand.
AGTTTTAAGGAAGAATATCACAAAAATCCTGTTGAGATCAATTTTAATGGATGAATATCCTTTCAAACATCTCCTTCTCCTACAAGTGTAAGCCGAAAACACAATACAGATTTAATTTCATTTTAAGTCCAGGCTTCCTTCATCTACACTCCTAATTATGATGTAAATAGCTGATAACAAATTATCTCGATATATAATTAACTGAAAAGTGAAATTAAAGTTAATCATTGACACACTTGCTTTTTTCGGTTTTAGTACACTTTCTGTGAATTCCTTACTTCTCCCCAATTTCCACTTCATCTGCAACACAAAATGTACTAGTTCATTTGTTTAAACAAAACATCCGGCGATTGAGGGATCGCTTAAAAAAACAAAGATGGAAACACAACGTATACATTTCAATTTCATTTCAAAAAAATTCAGGCTTATATTATCTCTGCTGTTTATGCAGATTTTTTTGCTGTCGAGCATGGTCTCTGCAGCAGTTCCACGCCCTGATCATGTGGTGATCTGTATCCTTGAAAACCATGGATACCCACAAGTGGTAGGAAGTTCCAATGCTCCCTATATCGATTATCTCGCAGCCCATGGAGCAAATCTGCAGGAATTCTATGCCTTGACACATCCAAGCCAGCCGAATTACATAATGATGTTTTCCGGAAGCAACCAAGGAGTCGTAGACAATAATGTGCCTCCAGGGACGCCTTGGACAAGCCCAAATCTTGGAGCCAGTTTAATCCAAGCTGGTTTCAGTTTTAAAGGGTATTCAGAGGATCTTCCCACGGTTGGATCTACGGTGGCTACCTCTGGCGCATATGCAAGAAAACATAGTCCCTGGACTCACTGGCAAGGCAATGGAACAAATCAAATACCCAGCACCTGCAATGTTCCTTTTTCTGATTTCCCGACCAATTTCAACCTTCTACCGGACGTTAGCATAATAATACCCAACCTGAATAACGATATGCATAATGGAACTGATCCATCCCGAATAATATCGGGTGATGAGTGGGTAAGACAAAACCTTGGAAATTATATTTCATGGGCTCAAAACAACAATAGTCTCTTTATTTTGACTTTTGACGAAGATAATGCCCTTTTTTATAATCGTATTCCATGCATTTTCGTGGGTCCGATGGTTGAAACTGGAAACTATGCCACATTGGGTTATGACCTTTACGATTTCCTCAGAACTCTTCAGGATATGTATAGTCTTCCATATACTGCAAATAGTGCCACATCAGAACCTATCAATGAAATATGGCGCATGAATGCGGGAATTAAAAGTTCTGTTAAAAATTCATGGAATGTAACTGTTGCACCAAATCCGGTTACCGCGGAATCAAAACTGTTCATTCAAAGCAGCGAAAATATTGCAGAAATCAGGTTTCAGCTATTTAATATCCTGGGATCAAAGGTTTTTGATGAGCAAATCCATAATATATCCGGCCCTATCAGCTTTCCACTTAAACCAGAAGATCTAAATAATGGGGTCTATTTTTATAAAATCCAAAGTCAGTCTAAAGTACTGGCAAGCGGGAAGGTAATTTTCGATTAGGAATTCAATTATCAGAAAAAAGAAGGAGTCATGTTAATTGTAACATGACTCTTTTTTTTGTCCTTGCTTTGGGTTAAAATTCTTTGTACGTTTGAAGTGATTTGTAATACATTACAATCTTTCATTCCCCTTTTTCTCTGCGATTTTTTCGATAGTTCAATTAAAAAGTACTACTGGAGTGAAAAAAGATCTAGTGATGAACACTATTGTCCGTAAACGTTCTCCGGATATGGCTTACCCGGCCTTCCTATTTATATTCCCAGTTATTTTTTACTGGGGTTTTTGGGCAATTTGTCTCTTAGTAAATGATTCTTCGATTGAAAGTGAAATTATGCTAAGAACTATAATACCAAGGAAGATTGTAGGTCTGCCTATTCATTTAGTAATCTTCCTGCTGACTGCTGTTTCTTTGTATTTTGCGATTTCAGCCAAACTACGAAAGCGTACTCGCTGGTACAAGACACCATTGCATATTAGATTTGCCATGGGATTAGGAATGTTTCTGATGTTTCTGATATTCCTTCAGGCGCTTATGTAATGGCTCTTTTTTAATCATAGAAAATCAAATTTAGCTTCTCTTAATTCTTTATTGGTCTTTATGTCCATTTTTAGGTTCCTTCTCGTTAAATAAAATTATTTTCTTGTTGAAAGGATCAAATGATTTCATCAATTCAGCTATAAAACCAATATCATATTTAAATAAAAACGGCAATATATTTTCAGTTCTTTCCTGAAGTTTTCCAAACGGGAACAAGCGATCCCGCAGTTTGTGAATCTGATTTACTTCAGTTTCATTCTTTTTCTTCATTGTCCGGAGCACCTTTTCTTTCATACCCAGCAATGATTTTTTTATCCTTTGTTGTTCAGCTTCCAATGCTCCTTTGATGGTAGGATCAATCTTTTCAAGTTCCTTCGATAGTTTTGAAAATTCATCTTCGATAAGCAACAATGTATTGTCTGCTGAAAATGGCTGGATCTCTCCTCCCTTTAAATAATTACGTATCCACTCATCCGTGCTTTCAAAAACCTGATTCAAATGAATATGCAATTTATTCATACGCTTGAAAGCCTGTTCATCCAGAAACATTGCACTGTTTCGCAAAAGTAAAACCGGAAAAGAAATTTTTTCTTGTAGAAAATATTTTTTCAATTCCAACCAATACGCGATCTCAGCAGGCCCACCTACTACTGCAACATTAGGTAGAATTTTTTCCTGGTAGAGTGGCCGCATTACAACATTGGGACTAAATCGTTCAGGGTTTTCTGTAATTTCCTGTTCAAGTGCAGAACGTGTCCAGGTTTTAGTGCCATTCAGAACATGGTAAATGTCCCCGTTAAACTCTATTCTATCCCTGCTATGCTCCGATAAGTAAAAAAGATTAATCTGTCTTGGATGAACTTGAATTTTATAGTGTTCCTCTAATTCTTCAATCGTTGCACTTATATTCTCCAGTGCAACATGATTGAAAACGTCATTGAGCATTTCAGGAACAAACTTTTTTTTAAGTCGGGGATCGTCTGCATCTAGGATTAAGAGCCCGTAACTTCCAAAAAGGGTATGGATGAATCTTCGGGTTGCATGAGCAAGAGAATACTCGGGGCGGTAGCATGACTCAAGAACACCGAGCCATTTGGTGGCCCCTTCTGAGGTACCAAATTTAGCACGCAGCTGTGTTAACAAATCAACAATGCCTTCACATGAAGCCCGCCCTGAAGCACCTTTCCAATCCGTTAACCAATCATAACGTTGATTGTATAAAAATACATGGTCTATTTCATCCATATCATGATCCTCAGTTGCTAACCAGAAAATCGGAAGAATTACTTTTCCAGAGCTCTTGCTTAACTCACTGGCTGCCTTGATCGTAGTAATTATTTTAAAAATGGTATAAAGCGGTCCTGAAAATAAGTTCAATTGATGTCCGGTACAAATTGTATAGGTTTCATCCTTTTTTAACAATGAAATCTGGTCTAAGATTCCGGACTTTTCATCTTTATTGTCAATAAAGGCATACTGATCTTTTAACACTTCCGCCAGAAGAGACCTATCCGGCCTTCTGCTCTTCTGACTTTCAAGTTTTGCATTTAAGCCGCTTAAATCAGGGGTAAAATCAAAGGAAAATTGAATTTTAGCGTCATTTTCTAAATAATCCAGTACCAATTGGTCGAAAGAGCCGGATTGGGCGAGCGGAAATTCTGATTTTTCAAATAGTTGCATAGGCAGAATTAAGTGGTAAATGTACTTAATCAATGGGTAGAGCTTCACTGTTTTGAAAATCGTCTAAGGAAAACAAGCTTAGAGGATACCCAAATATTGAGAAAAACCTTGATATTCACCCGTTAAAAGTGTATATTTGAAAGTCACTGGTACTTAAATGGAAAAGAAATCAGAAGAAAATAATTTTAAGAAAATGGATTATGGCAGGATATTTTTGATAAATTTACTTTAAGCTTTTTCAGTAAGGACACAAGGCTCACTGCATTTCTCTCTGTATTCTTCAACCAATAATAAATCAAGCTCATCACTAACCAGCTTAAATGAAATGAAACAACTACGCACTATTAGATCTCGAAGAACTTGGTTGACTTTTTCCATTCTTCCTCTATTGATATTTCTATCAATAAATACAGCCAGAGGACAACTTAGCACATATGTATATTCGACATCGACCGGAGTAGCCTTAGATAATATCAGTACGGGCTTCACGCCTATGATATCATCAGCTAGCGATGATGCAAATTTTGTTGTTCAAAACATCGGCTTCGTTTTTAATTTTGCCGGAAGCACCTATACTCAATTCTCTGTCAATTCAAACGGCTTGATGCGCCTTGGCGCAACAATAGTTTCTACTGCATCATTAAATCAGTTAACTGCAGCTTCTGATAATCCCAAGATTACACCCTACTGGGATGACCTGGCAACAGGCGTTGATGGATATGTACATTACAAACTAACAGGAAGCAGTCCTAACCGCAAACTGATTATTGAATGGAAAGTAACCGTGCCGAAAAACACCAATGGTAATGCAAATGCTACTTGCCAGGCATGGCTTTTTGAAACGACCAATTCAATACAATTTGTTTATGGATCCGGATTTGTAAATAACTTTTCTAACGCCGGATATTCTATCGGTTTAGCCAATTCAATTTCTGAATTTATAAGTGTGACAGCGGCGAGCAATACTGCCAGCACTTCTATTGAAGCCAACAACAACACTGGCACAATTCTTTCCGGCCGGAGTCATCTCTTTGCGCCTCCTGTCGCTACCGGGATTCCTGCTTGTGCCATTAATTTAACACCTGCTGCAGGAAATCAAGGTGTAAGCCTTACGCCTACACTTTCATGGTCAGCCGGAGCCGGCATACCATCAGGGTATAATGTTTACTTTGGTTCCACAACGAACCCACCTTTGGTTTCTTCCAATCAAGTAAACACAAGTTTTAATACTCCTACCTTATCATGGAATACAAAGTACTTCTGGAAAGTAGTCCCACTGAATTCTTTCGGGGCTGCTATAGGCTGTGCTGAGCAGACATTTTCTACAGCTCCATTGCTAAGTTATGAAATCAATCGAACTACAGGTTTAACCTATAATTCAATAGCCTTATCAGGAAACACCAACTCCTCCTGGAAGAATGGGACAAACAATTCCGACGATAATTTGAGTGAAATCCTACCCATTGGATTTCCTTTTACATACCAAAATGGTTCTTACTCAAACTTTTTAATTTCTACAAATGGATTCATTACTCTGAACACCTCCACTACATCCACCGGTGCCGGATCATCTTCTCCATATAATTACAACAATGCAAACTTATCAGATGCAGGTGCCAGTGCTTCTCCCGCAATTCTTGCTCCATTTTATGAAGACCTCGTATGCCAGGGAAATCCAGGAAACCTAAGCAGTTTGAATAATTCGATGCACTATTTGACAACTGGTTCTGTGGGAAGTCGAGTATTGACTGTAGAATGGACCGGCATGGAAACCTATGGAAACTCAGGCCCGAATTTAAATTTCCAAATAAAATTATATGAAGGAACTAACCAAATAGAATTTGTTTATGGTCAAATGGAAGGATTTAATGGAACGAATAATTTCTTGTATACTTTTTCCTGTGGAATAAACGCCATCTCTATCAGTAATCCTTTGGCTGCAGGAGAACTAATTACGCAACAAACTCCGAACACCAGATATTTTAGTGGTAATCCGGCAAATTCCCTCAATAGCGTTCCTGATTGTAATACAAAAATTACATTTACTCCCGGTGTGTATACTCCTTATGTTATTCCGCCAATCCTGGTTGCTAATAATGAACCTGCCGGTGCATTTTTACTGCCAGTGAACACAGCGCCCTGCACTAATCTTTGCGGAACCTATTATTCTTCAGCCAATGCAACCAGTTCAGGAATCTCTGCCTGTTCAGGAATTGCTGATGACGATGTCTGGTTCCAGTTTGTTGCAACATATCAATTCACGACTATCAAAGTAGCCGGCTCCGGAAATTATGATCCGGTGATTGAGATATTTTCCAGTGCAATGGCCTCCCTGAATTGTGCAAATACTACCGGTACCGGTTCCACAGAATCGTTAAACATGTCGAATCTCATTCCAGGTCAAACTTACTTTTTTCGTGTCTTCCATTCAGGATCCGGCTGGGCCGGCGGAAACGGCAGATTTTCGATTTGCATTAACGAAACACCACTTCCTCCTCAAAACGATGAATGTTCTAACGCAATCAATCTTCCCGTTAATTTAAATTGCAATCCAATTGCTGGAACATTAACAAGCTATGCTACAGAATCTGCAGGCATTCCAACTTGTGCTGCCGCAAGTACAAATCCGGACGATGATGTATGGTATAAGTTTACGGCCCTCAATACAATTGAAGTTGTAACTGTTCAAAGCGGATCCGGCTTTAATGCTGTACTACAAGTTTTCTCAGGTACTTGTGGAAGTTTGATACCCATTGCATGTATGAACAATACATCCACGGGAGGTATTGAATCTTATACAATGAATAATCTACTCATTGGAAACCAATATTACATTCGCGTTTACCATTATGCCCTGGGCAGTGGAAGCGGCTTGTTTTCAATATGTGTTACATCACCAGTCCCGGGTTGCAGTTCCGGATTCTTACCCCCACAGGCAACTACAGATGTACCGGCTTCCGGAATTATGCTTTCATGGAATGCGGTCACTAACGCAAATAGTTACACGGTTTACCTTGATACCATTAATCCTCCTTCAATCGCTATTGCAAGTAATCTTACTACCTTGAGCGTGCATTCTGGACCACTTGAAAGAGGCGCAACGTATTTCTGGAGAGTTTCACCTACGAATGCTAGCGGAGCTGCCAGCGGATGTGGAAATATCGCTTTTGCCACTGAGCCCCTTGCTCATGCACTTCACGTGAAATTTTTTATTGAAGGATTTTACAGAGGTCCTGATTCAATGGTTACAGCTATTAATCCTCTCAGTCAGGACACCATTACAGATAGCGTTACAATATGTCTGGCTTCAAAACTGGCACCTCATTCCATTCTTTACAGCTATCCAACCGTGGTAAATACACACGGTATTGCAACTGCTTACTTTGCACAACCTATCCTTGGCCAGGATTATTATATTGTAGTAAAACACCGATCCAGCCTTGAAACCTGGAGCTCAGTGCCATTCGGATTCAATGATCCCGATACTCTCTATAATTTCAGCGACTCCTTAGGCAAAGCTTATGGTAACAATATGAGGCAAATGGCTGCCGGGATTTTTGCCTTTCATTCTGGCGATATCAATCAGAATGGAGTGATCGATATAACGGATTATAATTTACTGCAAACTAAAATTACACAATTTTCTTACGGTTATTTACCTGAAGATCTTACCGGTGACTGGCTCATTGAAGCCTCCGACTTTGCTTTGATGGAAAATAAATTCTTTCAGTTGCTCACTCGTTTAAAACCATGAGTTGATTCAGTCGCTTAAAAGAATAATTAATTGATAAAAATAAAGGACGCTCTGATAAGATGCGTCCTTTATTTTTGAAACTCCCTAATTACCATCAGCCAATTATCAAACTGTCGGTTAACATTTCTATTTGTGAGGACTAATGATCTTTTTAATTTAAGATACCTTCTAATAAATTGAACTGATTTTTAAAGACATACCAAATTTGCTTAATTTAATTTTATAATTCAGAGGAATCCAAATACCTTACCGATTGTTCTACCAATATGCTTCTGCACGAATTTCATGTCAAAGGTTATAAAATTCGCGTCCAGGATTCATTACTCGATGGAAATTTGAATGACGAATGGAAAAGTATAACCAGTCCCGACTCGCACTTACGCCCTGAGATGCTCTTCCTTTTTGAAAAGGCGCAACCTCTTGATCTTCATTTTAGATATCTTTTCATATACCCTGAAGACCCTAATGCTAAATTGTGTGGTGTAATCTATTTTCAACTCCTTCAATTCAACCACAGAAATTTTTACTTTTCCAGAAAATCATTAATTCACAGACTGGCATTATTAATTTTGAGATTTTCTTCATTCCGGGTTTTACTTGCCGGATGTTTATTCTCGGTTGACTTCTCTCCGCTTTCATTTGATCAAAAATTAGTGACACCAGATTTGATCCTGGATATACTCGGAATATATTCCAAGATTGAGAAGTATGACATTCTTGTCCTGAAGGATCTGCCTCAAAATTTCAATCAATCGTTATTGGCAGATAAAGGATTTGATCCGTTCGAGACAGATCTTACCATGCAACTCGAAATTAATCCAAACTGGAAGTCATTATCAGACTATGAAAAAGCTCTCACCCATAAATATGCTCAAAGACTCAGAAAGGTACTGAAACAAGGATCCAGTGTCGTAAGACATGAAATTTCTCAAGACGAGTTTAACATACATCGCTTTCGAATAAAGGAATTATTTCATCAGGTTTCTGAAAAACAGACAGTTCGAATGGGCATTATTGATGATGTCTATTTCGAAGAATTATTTAAAGCGCTGGGTCTTGATTTCAAAATGACCGGATATTTTTTAAATAATAAATTGATTGCCTTTGCTTCTTATGTTTTATACCCGAACAAACTGGAACTACATTATATCGGGATTGATTACAAGTATAATCCTGAGTATGCCCTCTATTTTAATATACTTTTCGACGGAATTAATATGGCTATTTTGCAGTCTAAACCCTCTCTTGAATTAGGCCGCACTGCCAGAGAAGCTAAGGCTGTAGTCGGATGTCATCCTATCTATTTTAATGATTTTATTAAAGTTCGCAATCGGCAGATAAAATGGATGTTGGATTTGCTTAACAAATACTTTAACAAAGGTATCGGAGAGGGCTGGAAGAAAACGGCATCCATTTAAAACTTTAGCTACTACCATTGTCGGGAAATAAATTGCATTACATTTGCGTATTGAATGGTTTCTGGAAATTCCGGAATGAAAAGGGAATCACGTGTAATTCGTGAACAGTTCCCGCTGCTGTAAGCTCACATGAGTTTCGGTTTTTTACCACTGTGCAAATTATCACGGGAAGGTGCCGAAAATAAGAGTAAGTCAGAAGACCTGCCATTCTAGTAATATCATAAGGCTTTCGGGTAAAAAGCACGAGTGAAAACACGGAGTTTCCGTTCCATTCATTCCGCCCTTTTATTCTTTTGCCATGGTTCACACTTAAATTAACTGTGATGTACATGCAAAAAAAAACTTACCGTGGATTAATTATTCTCATTTTATTTTTTTTCAGTATTGACTATTGTAGAAGTCAGGACACACTTGTTAAGCAACTCAATGAAATCACGATATCTGCAACCCGTGTAGAAAAAAAGGTCTACGACACAGGAAGATCTGTGACAGTCATTACTGATGAAGACATTTCTTGCGGAGACAAATTCCACTCTCTGGCAGAAATTGTCTCACAACAGGAAGGAATATATGTGACCGGCACCGGCCAGACACCGGGAAGCAATCAGAGCATTTTTCTTCGAGGAGCGAATAGTAACCAAACCGCGATTTATATTGACGGTTTACGGATCACCGATGCCTCGACTGTGAACAATACTATTGACCTGAGTGAACTTCCGCTTCATGATATTGAACGAATAGAGATTCTACGAGGATCACATAGCACGCTCTATGGTTCCTCTGCAATTGGCGGTGTAATAAATATTACAACCAGACAAGCAAAAAAGGAAGGGTGGCAAATGTCTTCCGGCCTATCCACAGGTACCTTTGGCACCGGCACCTCTCTTCTGAACCCCTTTGCAGAAGCAGGATATACCTTTTCAAATGGATTTTATCTTAGAGGTATATTCGATTATTCAAAATGCCTCGGCCTGGATGCGACACTGGACACCGTAACTGATCCAACAATTTATAAAACAAGTGATAATGACAATTGGAAAAAAATGAATACCGGGGTATCATTAGGATATAAGAGAAAGAATACTGAGTTAGGATTAAATTACAGGTATACGAAAATGGAAACTGACATTGACAAGTCAGCCTATGTTGATGATGATAATTATGTCTTAAATTTTAAACGTTCCACCCTATCCGGCCTATTCAACCAAGCAACTCCTCTCAGATTTAAATGTGACATTTACGGGAGGTTTGTCATGGAATCAGCGACATGCCATCAATGATTCATCACTGATTTCATGGAATCAGCTCTATGATCACCAATATACCGAAGATTTGTATCATGGGCGAACTGCCAACATGGATATGGTGCTTCATCGGAAAAGCAGCCAAATGGATCTCATCCTCGGTTTTGCAAGTAGCCGGCGAGGAAATGACATCGGACAATTATTTGTATGCCGCTTTTTATTCCGACCCCTTTCCTCCTTTCATTTATGAAAAGACCAGCAATCTTGGTCAACCGAATCCCTCAACCCTCACAACCAGTTTGTATACTCAAGCTGACGTACGGGGGGAAATTCTCTCAGTTCGATTAAAGAATTTTAACCTTGTGGCTGGTTGTCGCTATGACCTGAACGATATTATTAGTCAGCAATTCTCATATGAAATTAATCCCAGCTGGAAGATTGGTTCAAAATCATTGTTATATTTCTCTTATAGTACCGGCTACAATGCTCCCTCACTTTATCAATTGTATTCCCCCACTTATTATACTCCATGGGATGGAAGTGATGGATCCGGAATTACACTTGGCAATAATTTGTTACATTCAGAAAAATCAATTTCCACAGAAATAGGTTTCAAGAAAAAAATTCAGGATTCCGGCCTTTTCAATATTTCTTTATATAAGAGAACCAATAAAAATCAAATCGAATATGCCTATCTCTGGAACGGAGCAGTCCCTATTGAATCCCTGGGTGCCGATTTAAGCAGGGACGATTACAGAGGTGATACCTATCTAAACGTTGGTTCAGGAACAACATATGGCCTTGAAATCAGTCTGCTTTTTCAGTTGATTAAAAATCTGAATATTGGATCCGGTCTAAGCTTGTTAAACGGAGAAATGACCTATAAAAATACTGCAGAACTTCAAAGCCGCTATGCAGGAACACACGTTCAGTTATATAATAATGGTCAATTTCTTGACGCATCCACAACTAAGCAAAGTGGATTAATCAGGAGACCCAATTCGGCAAAAATTGAAGTCATTTATACAGGAATCAGAAAACTTCAAGCTCATTTTGTCACTAAGTTTATCGATGATCGCCAGGATGTTTACTATGATACGCAGATTAAACCACAAGGAGCCTTAAATACCATTTCAGTTCAAGATTACACCCTCTTTGATTTTTCTATATCCTATAATTTTGGAACACATTTGCTGATAAGCTCCCGAATAGAGAACATTCTTGATAAAGAGTATGCCGAAATACGTGGTTTTACCACCAGAGGCAGGAGTTTGTATTTCAAAATAGTCTTTAAGCTCTAGACGGAAAAAATTAGTAATTTTGAAGCAGTCATCAAAACTATCATTATGAAAGAACAAAATGAACCTAAGAACATTCTTCTCATTTCAATCAGCCTAATACTGTTTGCTGCCCTTACTCGTCTTTTGCCCCATCCTTATAATTTCACGGCCCTTGGGGCAATGGCTCTTATTTGCCGGTACAACTTTCAGGAATCACAAGTGGGCGTACCTTCTTCCTTTGACAGTACTCTTCCTAACCGATTTATATCTGGGGCTACATTTTTCTATGATACCTGTTTATGGATGTTTTGCATTTACAGTGTGGCTTGGAACCCGGGTGAAAGGACAACCGAAAGCTATAAAAATTGGCATGCTTTCTTTACTTTCCTCCAGTGTTTTTTTCGCGGTCACCAATCTTCCTTTCTGGTATGCCGATCTGAGTCTTTATCCCCTCACATTTCAAGGAGCTATGGAAAGTTATACCATGGCTATTCCATTTTTTAAGAACCAATTATTTGGAGACCTATTTTACAATGCCTTGATCTTCGGTGTCTACCATAAAGTAGCCGCAAGTGAGAAAGTGCTTATCGCCTGATGAATTCAAAAAAATAAACCCAGCCTTACGGGGCTGGGCTTTATTTTTCAACCTTACGGGGTTGATTGCTTAATCAATCTTACGGGATTGCTGAAAAAGTTTAATCTTTTATTCTTTGAACACTCTTTTTAAACGCTGGCTAAAGCCAAATAGATCCTTGGAATAGACGGAGATGATTACAATTGTAATATTTAGCGTTTTTTAAGGCTTTTATACTTCCATTTATTCTGTGTAATATCCATTAAAAGCCTTTTTTACTTAAATTTTAAGCTTTAATAATGGTGTATTAGCCTATATATATCAGGCATTTACATAATATTATTGAAATACCATTTGCAATGGTGCATTTTGATATTGTTCTGTTAAATCAGAAGCAATCCAATGAGACCAATTCCAGTGATAACAGCATTTTTAACAGGTTTGCCAGTCATTTTGAGTCAAAAGAACCGGAATCAATGAAAAAGCTAGAATTGGAACAAAATTCAGATTCAATTAATACCAGAAATTAGAATTAACAGTTAAAAAACAAAAAGATGATTTACACTATCCTATTTATTCTTGCCTATGCAAGCGGAATTATTCTCTTCACCCAGGAGAAAAAGGAAAACAAACGGTCAAAAAGTAACTAAAAAGGAAATATCACCCTTTTATTTGTTACCACTCAAGAAGGAGCTTAAAAGTCCTCCAATTCCGCGAGATTCCTCCTTAGACCCTGCCCAACGGGAAGCAGATATAATACGATCTGCCAAACGTGAAAATGGAAGGGTTTGCAGGTAGACAATACCTGGACCGGTCAGGCTGGCATAAAACAATCCTTCCCCTCCGAATAGTACATTTCGGACACCTCCTATGAACTGTATGTCATAATCCACAGAGGGTTGGAAGGCAACTAAGCAACCTGTATCAACACGAAGTGTCTCATTTGCTTGCAAAGTTTTTTGTATAACAGTTCCGCCGGCGTGAACAAAAGCTAATCCATCACCTGTTAACCGTTGAAGGATGAATCCTTCTCCACCAAACAATCCGGCGCCAATCCTTTTTGTGAATTCAACATTAATTTCGATTCCCTCAGCAGAGCAGAGATACCCATCACGCTGACATAAAAAATTTCCTCCGAGTTGTTTAAGGTCAAGTGGAATGATCTTCCCGGGATAAGGAGCCGCAAACATGACTCTTGCTTTATTAATTCCTGTATTCAAAAAGGATGTGATGAAAAAATTCTCTCCTGAAACAATTCGTTTCAAGCCCTGAAATATTCCTCCGCCTGAACTTGTTTGCATTTGTATGGATCCCTCCATATACAGCATCGCCCCAACCTCCGCCCTGACAGCCTCGTTTGGGTCCAATTCAATTTCAACCGCCTGCATATCATCTCCAACGATTGTATAATCTATTTCGTGAGCCATGGTATGAGATTTTTATCAATGGAGTAATGTCTCTTCTGCTGCTTTTAGTATTGCAAATGCACCTTCACGGGTTGGGGACTCTGCGTATGTACGCAGAACAGGCTCAGTTCCAGATGCTCTTATGAGCAACCATTCATCATTATTGTCGTCAAAGAAATACTTGTAACCATCCATATCTTCTATTCTTTTAACATTGTACTTTCCGAAAGATTTGTAGAAGTTCTTTTTCGTGTTATCCACAATTTTATTTTTCTTTTCTTCATTAATATGGAGATCTCCCCTTTCAAAAGCAAATGGACCAACAATATCATACACTTCTTGAATCAGATCCGGAAGTTTCTTTCCGCTTTTAGCCATGAATTCCCAAATAACCAATCCCATCCAAATTCCATCCCGTTCCGGAATATGGCCTGTAATGGCAATCCCTCCACTCTCTTCACCTCCAAGTAAAACGTCTTCCTTCAGCATAATTTCACAGATATATTTGAAACCAATCTTCACAGTTTCCAGAGGCAAATTATAGTGCTTACACATCTTTTCAACTTTTGGGGTTGTACTGAACGCAGTACATACTTTCCCTCTGATTCCCTTATATTTTACCAGGTAATGTATGAGAAGAAGAATAATATGATGCGAATCTATAAAGTTGCCTTGCCCATCATACATTCCAATCCTGTCTGCATCTCCATCGGTCACGAGACCGCAATCAATAGTTTTAACTTGCTTGATCAGGCTTCTAAACTCATTCAGGTTTTTATCGATTGGTTCCGGTGCCTGTCCATGAAAACCGGGATTATCATCGCAGTGGATAAAAGTAATATCCGGAAATAAACGACGCATCACATTTTGGCCTGCACCGTACATGGCATCGTAAGCCAGGTTCAATCCTGAATTTCGTATGGCATCAAGGTCAAAATTCTTTTCGACATGTGATATATATTCAGATTCAAGATTTACATAATCAAGCAATTTACTCTTGTGCAAATCATCAAGAGATGAATGGGAATAATTCACTGTACAAACATTTGGAATTATATCCTCAATTGCCTGCACATCAACCGGAGCCAAGGGGCCTCCATAAGAGCCCTTCAATTTGAAACCATTGTAAGAAGGAGGATTGTGTGATGCAGTGATGATAATGCCCAGATCAGCTTTCCGTTGAACGGTTCCAAGTGAAATCATGGGCGTAGATACGAATCCCTTTGCCAGGTAAACCCGGATACCTTTGCTGGCCAGAACCTTTGCCACCGTTTCAGCGAAAAGGGAACCTGCAAAACGGCAATCGTGGCCTACTACCACAGAGGGATGCGGGTAATGTTTTAACAGCCAATTGGAGGTTGCTTCTGCTACACGAGCCACATTGTCGACTGTAAAATCTTTAGCAATTATGGCTCTCCAGCCATCCGTACCGAATTTAATCTTGCTCATATTCTTTTTTTTATTAATCACCAAATACAGGACTCATTCATATCGTACAAATTCTGTGAGCTGATTCCATTTCCAGGAATTCAATCCTTTTAGAAAAGCCGCTGATTGAGATTCCAGTATCTCCTGATTGTTAATTTTTGTAATGCGAAAATAAAATTCTTTTTCATTTAAAAAGTCAGAAACAGATTTGAAATCAACAAGAAGGTCAAATAAATGGAGCTGGTCCGCAGGCAACACGTCAAGAGCCTGATTCTCTGCATATACCTGTATAGACAACAGTTCTGACTCAATATTGTCCCCTGCCTTACGCCATCTCTCATGGACCTCAACACCGGTTATTATTACCTGTTGCGGTTGAACAAAATTGCGGATTCTGTTCCCTCCCAAATTATAAAATACTTCCCTGTTCTCATTAAAAAACTTCTGAACTGATTGTAAGAACTGAAAGGATTTCGCTTCCGCATCGCTCGAATTCCCTGGTTCAATTCGATAAAAGACATCTTTGCAGTCATGGTTTTGTGCTACTGTTCGCTGATTAACAAAGAGCTTGACTTCCTCTTTCAGTGAAAGGGCTTCTTTGATACTTTTTATTTTTTTATCTCCTACCTGCACCACATTGTAGAAATAATATTTGTTTTTCAATGCTTCATAAAATGTAAGGTCACAATTGCCATTTGAATTGGAAGGAATACTGGTTGCGCTGAAAAGACTTTCAAGGGGTGCGTACTCCACAAATCCATAGGAAACCTCCTCCCCTTGTGTCGTGCGGCTGGAAAAGTAGAATCCAACAGTTTTCAATGCTCCTTTCTTTTTATCAAGATCCCACAATTCATAAATAAAAAGTTGTCGGGCATGGATGAATTCATCTCCGCTTGATGTCTCTAGTCTTTTCAATGAGGAAGGTTGAATTTGAATTTCCTTATTGGGAGAATCCCACAAAGCAACCCTGCCTGCCATTATTTCCTTATAAACGATTACCGGTAATTCATTCACAATATTGTATCCAAGGGTGTCTGCCTGGTCCTGTCGGCTAAGAAATAATAATACAGGAGACTCCATGGCTGTACAGTCAACTGCAGTCAGAAGTGAAGTAAGAAAAAAAACATATAAAAGAATAATTCTCATCTCATGACTTTATTCCTCTTTTATTCAAAGCTTTCTGAAATTTTCTTGCATTTAAAATGTGCTGGAAATAATTGGCGGAAAAATTATGGTATCCGCTAAAATCCTCTTTAGCACAAAAATACATATAAGAATGCCTTGAATAATTCAATACTGATTCTATGGAAGAAGGTGTAGGCAAACAAATCGGACCTGGTGGTAAACCCTTGTACATATAGGTATTATAAGGAGAATCTATCTCTTTATAAACACTCAACACTCGCTTCACTTCAAAATTCCCCATTGCATACACTAATGTTGGATCTGCCTCCAGTTTCCAGTTCTTCCGAAGCCGGTTGATATAGACACCGGCAATGACCGGTTTTTCGTCAGAGCGGTTGCTTTCCTGTTGGATGATGGAAGCCAATATGGCAACTTCCAAAGGAGTAAATCCGATCTCATTGGCTTTAGAAACACGAGCCGGGTTCCAGAACTTTTTATATTCCCTGACCATTTTTTTTATAAACTGATCTGCAGAAGTATTCCAATACATCTCATAGGTATTGGGAATAAAGAGACAGAGAATATTTTCAGGTGTGAATCCCAACTCACTCACATAATCCGGATCATTCATTAAATTCAAAATAGCTTTAGGGCTCGCTTCGATCTGCTCTCCAATCCGATCAGCCAATTGATCTTTTGTTCGGATATTGTTAAAAACCAAATTCAATGGAACTTGCCGGCCAGAGCGCAACAATGAGATAAGTTCTTTATTGCTCATACCACTCTTTACGAGATACCTTCCTGGTTTTACATTTTCCGAATACTTTAGTTGACGTGCCGTGAATAGAAAAGACTTCTCATCAAGGAGCAATTGTTTTTAATTAAGAATATTCACAACGTCATTAATTCCAGAACCTGTAGGAATCAAAATATATAGCGAAGATGGCGATAATCTACGAACGTTGGGAGTAAATACATATTCATAGATTTTCCACCCGAACATGCCGGTGACCAACACTAGTACTCCAACGATCATCCAAAGTATTCGTTTTATTTTCTTCTTTCTTGATGCCATATCTCAGATTACACGAAAATAGATTGCATTTTTATTAAACGGTAACACTGTGTTAATTATTTCTCAACATACGAAGTACTTCTTTACAATAAAAAAAATGTACACATGTATTCCCACTTCAAAGCACCGTGACCTCTGGACAGAGTGCAAAATGGTACTTATCCGACTCAACTATTTCATTCTTCATGAAGATCTGAAGCTGAAAAAGATTTCCGCAAGAAGCAGGTGCTCCGATTCTCCCTATATCCTGCTGTTGGAAATTAGTGCTACAGAATCAAATGAGATGTTCTTCATAAGGGTAGACGCGGTGCAAAATAACACATCAGATGGCATGCTCTCCTCTCATCCAAAATCAGAATTAGTATTTATTCAACACCTCATCAATTCCTTTGAGGCGGTACCCTTCGAAAACGGATTCAGGATCAGGCCCGATGATTATCAACAGGCCTATTAGCAATTGATCAATAAGTATTCACAATATATCATAAAGTCCTAATATACAACTATTTAAGAATTAACGGTTTGTTCACATAGGGTTAATTCAGTGTTCACATGAAAGGAATACTTTCGTTAAAAAGCAATCCATGAATACAAACCTCAAAGTACTTGTTGTAGATGACGAGCCGGATGTAGTTGAGATTTTAAGCTATAATTTGAAAAAAGAGAAATACATAGTTTTTCAGGCATACAATGGCAAGCAATGCCTTGAGTCCGCCCTTATCAACAAACCCGATCTGATCATCATGGACATCAGGATGCCTGAGATGACAGGAATCGACACTTGTCGTGCTATCCGGAAGGATGATAATTTGAAACACATCCCTGTCCTTTTTTTAACAGCTGATTCCGACGAATATACCAGTATGAATGCCATGGATGCAGGAGGCAATCACTTTATCACTAAACCTATCCGTCCTTCCCTGCTGCTGGGAATGATCAGAGAATTAATTAATTGAATGAGGATGAATAACCCTAATCTATTAATGGTTGCAGAATCTTCTCCCGAAATTCAGCTCCTGTCAGAAACATTATCTACAAAAGGATTTGATGTTAAACTGATGTCCAGATTTTCTGAATCCATGCAATTCATCATGGAAAGCAGTCCTGGCCTGGTACTGCTGGATACTTTGCATAAGGATGTGGCTTGCTTCGAACTATGCTTCCTGATCAAATCGAACATCGTCACACGCAACATGCAGGTACTTATTATTTCAGATGATGCTGACGAAAAAACAGAAGTTGCCGCATTTACAGCTGGCGCTGATGATTTTATTATGCGGCCATTACGGCCCGAAGCAATTGTTCAAAGAATTCTTACCCGACTGAATTCAACTAATCAGGTAATCTCTATACAGCCAAGCCGACGACCCGAAATCAGGCTCCGAATCGACAAAGAATCTTATACAATTTACTTAAACCAGGAGCTCGTACATGTTTCTAAAAAAGAATTTGAGCTTCTTCATTTATTGGTGAGTCAACCCGGAAAAGTATTTACACGAGAAGAGATTTTCGAAAAAGTCTGGAAAAGGCAATCGAATGAAAATGACAGAACAATTGATGTTCACATTCGGAGAATAAGAAAAAAAATAGGCAATCATTTTATCAGTACACAAAAAGGAATTGGTTACCGATTTAATGCCTAATTTCACATTAAGAACGTCCGGATTTACTTTGAAAATATTGTTCCTAAGAAAAAAATAATCGTTCACTAAAATTAGAAATCACCTAATCATTTCAAGTCTTCCATTAATTCAGAATTATTCAAAAACCACTTAATTTATGAAAAAAATACTATCAATACTGCTTACAACAACACTGCTTGTTTCATGTAGCAACACAGAAGAAAAAAAAAGCAACACTAATGAAGCAGGTCAAGAAGTTACAATAGTCATCAAAGGTTCTGATACTGTGCTCCCACTTGCACAGAAACTGGCAGAAGTATATATGAAAAAGAATACTTCGGCAAACATATCTATCGTTGGCGGAGGATCCGGTGTAGGGATCGCGGCCTTATTGGATGGTACAACGGATATCGCAATGGCTTCCCGCTCCTTAAAGCAGGATGAAAAAATGAAACTGAATCAAAATAATAAATCTATTCATGAACTTAATATTGCGAATGATGCATTAACCGTTGTTGTTAATAAAGATAATCCGGTAAAAGAACTAACCCGTGAACAACTGGAGGCCATCTTTACCGGCAAAATAAAAAACTGGAAAGAAGTAGGTGGTTCTGACTTAAAAATAGTTTATTATTCGAGAGAAACAAGTTCAGGAACCTATGAATTTTTCAGGGAACATGTATTGGACAAGAAGAACTTTGGAAATGATGCCTTATTGATGCCTGCAACCGGTGCTATTGTGCAATCGGTGAGTCAAACCAAAGGAGCCATCGGATATATCGGATTAGCCTATGAAAGTACGGATGTTCAGGCATTGAAAGTATCCTATGATGAAGGAAAAACCTATGTGATGCCAAGTATTGAAGCTGCCCAGGATAAAACCTACCCAATTTCGCGACCTTTGTTTTTTTATTATGATAATCAACTAGATGCTAAGTTCCGTCCTTTTCTCGACTTTATTCTCTCCCCGGAAGGTCAGGACATTGTTAAAGAAGTGGGTTATGTGCCTCTCTCGATTTAAATTCTCTTTATCATAAGCAATTGCCTCTTATTCTTGACAGTCTTTCCTAACCCTGGAAAGACTGTTTTTTTATTCACATATCATTCACGTTTAAATAATTTATCGTTCAGCTTGTGTTAACGTCGCCATAATATGGCACTGGTATTTTTGCATTCAAATAAAATCAATTATTCAAAAAAAACAACCATGAAAAAAATCTTACTAATCCTATTGGCCGCTGCTGCATTAATGGTCTTCAAAGCGAATGCACAATCAATTATTACTATTTCGGGAGACATCTCGACCAATACGAATTGGACGAATAACAACATTTACTTGCTGAGTGGATTTGTGTATGTTACCAACAATGCAGAATTAACTATTCAGGAAGGTACAATCATCAAAGGAGACAAAGCAAGCAAGGGAAGTTTAATAGTAACGCGCGGTTCTAAATTGTGGGCGGATGGTACAGCGTCGAATCCAATCGTTTTTACCTCTAATGAACCCGCAGGATCAAGAACTTACGGAGATTGGGGTGGAATCATTCTCTGTGGAAATGCACCCATAAATGACCCTGCAGGCGAGAAAGTTATTGAAGGAGGAGTAGATGCCATAAAAGGCCTTTATGGTGGTACGGATCCTGCTGATAATTCAGGAATACTAAGGTATGTACGTATAGAATTCCCGGGAATCGCATTCATGCCGAACAATGAAATCAACGGATTGACAATGGGCGGAGTCGGATCCGCAACTATCATAGATTATGTGATGGTAAGCTATTCCGGAGATGATTCATACGAATGTTTCGGAGGAACCGTGAACATGAAGCACATTATCGCTTTTCGCGGACTGGATGATGATTTCGATACGGATTTCGGATTCACAGGCAAATGCCAGTTCCTTGTAGCTCTTCGTGATTCCAATATCGCCGACATCTCAGGTTCCAACGGATTTGAGTCAGATAATGATGGCACAGGATCAACCAATACTCCAATCACTCATCCAATTTATTCCAACGTTACTTTAGTTGGCCCTATGATTGATGCCGGAACAAACATTAACAGCAATTTCAAACGGGGAGCACACTTAAGAAGAAGTGTTAAAACCTCCATCTTTAATTCAGCTGTATCCGGTTATCCTACAGGTTTGTTGATTGATGGATCGAACTGCGAAGCAAATGCCACCATTAATGAACTGCAATATCAAAACAATATTATTGCAGGTTGTACTACCCCACTCGCTATAGCAAGTGGAAGCACCTGGGACATTACTACATGGTTTAACCAGGCAAGTTTCAACAATTCCATCTTGCCAAACAGCAGCGATCTGCAATTGACAAATCCATTTAATTACGACAACCCATCTTTCATCCCACTCCCATCAAGTCCCTTGCAAAGCAATTCCAGTTTTGGTTCATCATACCTGAACGATCCATTTTTTGAAGTTGTCACATATAGTGGAGCATTCGGTACAAATGATTGGACAGCAGGTTGGGCAGATTTCGATTGTCAGAATACTCAATATGTACTGACCGGGGTTGAGGAAAATTCAATGATCAAGAATTTCAACGTTTACCCTAACCCAGTAAATTCCCATTCACAGGTAAGTTTTCAATTAGTACAATCATCCAACGTTCATATCCATCTCACGGATCTTCAAGGTCGGTTTGTTCGTGATGTCTTTTCAGGACCAATGAATCCAGGACCCCATCAGATTAATATCGAGACTGCCAATTTAACTGCCGGATTATACATGCTTAATGTGAAAACCGAATTGGGCCAATCGAATTACAAATTAATGTTGCAATAGTTGATTTTGGTTCTTTGTAAAAGCCGGCTCAAGCCGGCTTTTACTTTTAATAACACTGCAATAATGCATGATTAAAGTTGTGTTTACATGCCAGCCATATCTTAGCCGGCATAAAGGACAATCTGAACATGAAACAAAAATACAATTGTGGTATAATTTTATCCATTTTCCTTCTCTTTACTAATACCCAATTTGCCAGCGCTGCAGGAACAAATGAAGCAGGAATTTTGAGTGGGCGAATTGTTGATCAAGCAAACAACGAAACATTGATTGGTGTGCCGGTCATGCTGGAAGGGACGACATTGGGATCAGTAACTGATCTGGATGGAAATTATAAAATTGAAAATATACCCCCTGGTAAATACACAGCTGTGTTCCGATATATAGGATATACTTCGAAAATGGTACCTGAAGTCACTATCACTGCCAAGACTGCTACCCATCTGGACATAAGCATGGAGTCGAGCAACTTACTCCTTAACGAGGTAACAATAACTGCAGATTTGAAAAAAGAAAGTATTGGTTCTATTCTTCTCATGCAGAAAAAAAGTGCTACAGTACAGGATGGCATTTCAGCAGAATCTATAAAGAAAACAGGAGATAAGAATAGCGGTGAAGTAATCCGGAGGATAAGCGGAGCCAGTATCCAGGATGGAAGGTTTGTAATTATTCGTGGCTTGAATGAACGCTATAACAATGCAACTTTAAATGGGGTTCCCCTTGCCAGTACAGAACCTGACCGGAAGGCTTTTTCGTTTGATCTTTTTCCATCTTCTCTGCTTGATAACCTGATTATAGTTAAAACAGCATCACCCGAATTGCAAGGTGATTTCGCCGGAGGAATTTTACAACTGAATACCCGTGATATACCAGATCAGGGGTTTCTAAGTTTCAGTGCAGGAACAGGATTCCACTCATTAAGTACCGGCAAAGATTATAAAGATTACCAAGGTGGCAAGAAAGATTGGACAGGCATGGATGATGGCACCAGGGACTTACCTGATGATTTTCCTGATTCACAAACCTTAAAGAAAGCAAACACCGCTTCCAAAATTGAAGCCTCCAAAAAACTCATCAATGATTGGGCCATTGAGGACAAGAAAAAATCACCGATCAACCAGTCATACCAGTTTTCGTTTGGTCAAAATAAAAAAGTCTTAAAAAAAGAACTCGGAATTATTGGGGCATTAAGTTATTCGGCATCTCGAAAAATGACAGAAGTTGAAAGAAGTGACTATGATTTTGATGGCTCCAAAAATTATGACTTTGCAGATGAACAGTATAAATCAAATGTTTTCTGGGGAGGGTTACTTAACCTAACCTGCAAATTGAATGAAAACAATAAAATCAGTCTAAAAAATATTTACAGTGTCAATGCTGAAGACCAGACAATTGTCCGAAGTGGAACCGATATTGAGAACCAACAGTATATTGAAGCTTCTGCTCTTAAATATTCTTCCAGCTCATTCTACAATTCAACAGTCTCAGGCAATCATTTTCTTCCAACCTCCGGGGTTAAAATCCAATGGTACGGTAGTATAAATAAATCCGCACAATCAATACCCAATCTCCGCCGGATGTATTATTACAGAAATATTGATAACTCATCCGAAGATACTTCCATGTATGCTTATGTTCCTTTTGGAAATGCATCACCCAATTATGCGGGAAAATTTTATTCAGATCTGAAGGAAACTATTTATAATGCTGAGCTCAATTTTACTTTTCCTCTTTCTTTTTTGGGAAACGGACATTCACTGAAAGCTGGCTATTCCGAACAATATAAAGATCGCATATTCGATGCAAGGGTATTAGGTTATGTGGTAACAAATCCCGGAAAATTTAATTGGGCATTTTTACAGCAACCTATTGATTCTATTTTCGACAATTCGAATATCGGAAACGAAGGATTCAGAATCGATGAAATCACTAACCCATCGGATCATTACACGGCTAATTCGAATATCCATGCAGCCTACTTACAATTTGAGAATCCTTTGGGAAAAAAGTTAAAAATAGTATGGGGATTAAGAGTCGAAAACTTTATCCAAAAATTAAATTCATTCGGTTACAGCAATGACACTATCAAAGTGGCAACAAATTACCTAGATATTCTACCATCAATCAATACAAATTTCTCTGTTTCAGAAAAATCAAACGTACGGTTCGCACTTTCCAAAACAGTGGCACGTCCTGAGTTCAGAGAGCTTGCGCCATTTGGATTTTACGATTTCAGCACAGCAACTTCGGTTCATGGAAATGATTCTCTAAAGCGAACTGAAATTTATAATGCAGATTTGCGCTTTGAAACATTTCCAAAAAACGGACAAATTATTTCCGCGTCACTTTTTTATAAAAAGTTTTTCAACCCCATCGAACCGGTAGTAGAGAGTTCCGGGGCAGGTTCAAGAAACATTAGTTTCGAAAATGCAACAGGCTCATATGCCTATGGAGTTGAATTTGAATGGAGAAAAGATTTCGACTTCATGAATCTTATGCTTAGCTGGAATCAGTGGGAAAATTTCAGCATTTATGGCAATGTCGCTCTCATTAAATCAAGAGTCGACAAATCGGAGGACCTCAGAGCAGGCGGCGACCGGGCGATGCAAGGGCAATCCCCTTATGTTATAAATGGAGGACTCATGTATGTCGAAGGAAAATCAGGTATAGGGTTTAATGTAATCTACAACCGAATAGGTAAAAGAATCTATCAGGTAGGTAACTCTGGCTATCTGAGTATTGAAGAATCACCCAGAAATCTGTTGGATTTTCAAGTGAGTAAACGAATATTCCAAAAGGGGGAAATTAAATTTACCATCAGCGATCTCCTGAATGAACCTGGAATATTTTATCAGGATCAAAATCAAAACGGTCGCTACGCGGCTGATGTTGACTCAGGCATATCCCGCTATAATTATGGAACAAATTACTCTTTATCAGTATCTTATAGATTTTAAAAGTCAAAAAAAGTTCACATCCCAGATACAATTTGTTAACATTTAACATTCGCATAACATTGGAGGCATATTGAGACAACATAAGGCTTGTTAATTTGCAGGTAAAATAAAAGCAGCCATTATGAAAAAACTACTATTTGCCTTTGCTCTTTTACTGAGTGTTGCATATGCGAAAGCCCAGGAAGCGGAACAGAGTCCTATGGATACACTTACTGCGAATGTCCAGGCCATCAACTCAAAACTTGAAGTACTAAAGAGATTAAAAATTTCAGGTTATGTACAAGCCCAATATCAGGTAGCTGACTCAGCAGGTCAGGCCTCATTTGCCGGTGGCGATTTTAAATATGGAGTAGACAAACGATTTTCTGTTCGCAGAGGTCGTATTAAATTTGCTTATGCTACTCCTGTTGATGAAAGAGGAGTATCCAGTTCCTTATATGTATTGCAATTTGATGTTTCTGAAAAAGGCCTCGCTATTAAGGATGCATATGCGCTCTTAACTGACAAGTGGATAGGATGGGTTCAACTAAAAGCAGGAATGTTCGACAGGCCTTTTGGTTATGAAGTCGGTTACTCCTCCAGTCAGCGTGAATCCCCGGAACGTGGCAGGATGTCGCAAATCCTATTTCCCGGAGAAAGAGACCTTGGAGCAAGTCTTGCCATCCAGGGACCTAAAACCAGCAATTGGAGTTGGTTGCGTCTTGAAGGTGGATTCTTCAATGGCATTGGTGCACCTTCTGCAGGAGCCGATGCGAGTGATTTTGACAAAAAGAAAGATTTTATAGGACGGCTTTCAATAAACCGCTCTTCTGCTTCAGAAAAAATAAAGTATGGTTTTGGAGCTTCTATTTATGACGGTGGTTTCCGGGCAGATGTTGATACCATTTATTCCATGAGTACAGATGCTAATGGTACAAAAGCCTATCAGGTTGAAAATGGCTCATTCAGAGGAAAATATGCCGATAGAAAATATATGGGAGTTGATGCTCAATTTAGTATTGCATGGACACCCGGTATAACGACACTCCGTGCAGAATACATTCAGGGAGATCAAACAGGAACAGCAATTTCTAATTCCAGCCCTAAAAACATAGCGATATTACAACTTTATAAGCGTTCCTTTAATGGAGCCTATTTTTATCTCCTTCAGAACATCGGTAGCAGTCCTTTGCAAGCTATTATAAAATATGATTGGTTCGATCCAAATATGGATGTGAAGGGAGATGATATCGGCAAAACAACTTCAAGCGGATATAAGTCAGCTACTTTGACAGACCTTCGTTACGATACATGGGGTTTGGGCCTAGCCTATCGCTGGGATTCTCAGGTGAAAATTACTGCGTATTATGACATGGTAAAAAACGAGACATCAAAAAATGCGCCTGAATCATCTACCCTTCCCAGTTACATGAATGACCTTCATGACAATGTATTTACGCTGCGCGTACAGGTAAAATTTTAATCTAAATCTATCATAAGAACCAAAAAAATGAAAAAAATATCCATATTTGTTATTGCTCTCTGCGTTTCCATTTCTCTTTATGCTCAGAAAATCGTCATCAAAGGGAGCGATACTGTTTTGCCTCTCTCCCAGAAAGAAGCGGAAAGTTTCATGAAAAAAAATGCAGGATCAGGTATTACTGTGATTGGAGGGGGAAGCGGTGTTGGAATTGCGGCATTGATGGATGGAACCACCGACATTGCGATGGCTTCCAGAAAACTAAAAATGGATGAACGTTTAAAATTGCAGGACGCAGGAAAAGCATTCAAAGAAGTTATCATCGCGAATGACGCACTTTCAGTTATCGTAAATCCTGCCAACAAAGTTTCACAACTCACGCGTGAACAATTGGAAGGAATTTATACCGGTAAAATTAAAAACTGGAAAGAAGTAGGTGGAGAAGATTTGTCAATTGTTGTTTACTCCCGCGAGTCAAGCTCCGGTACATATGAATTTTTCAAAGAACATGTTATGTCGCGGAAAAATTATACGGCCTCTGCCTTGAATATGCCTGCTACCGGCGCCATCATTCAATCCGTGAGCCAGACAAAAGGCGCTATCGGATATGTAGGCCTTGCTTATTTAAACAAAGAGGTAAAAGATATTGCTGTTTCCTATGATAAAGGTAAAACATACGTGATGGCAAGCATGGAAAATGCAAAGAACAAAAGCTATCCGATTGTGCGGCCATTGTACTATTATTACCCCACCTCAAAAGAAGCGGCCATAAAGTCCTTTCTTAATTTCATTCTAAGTCCGGAAGGTCAGAAAATCGTAGAACAAGTTGGTTATATACCCTTAAAATAATTTTTTGCTAGGTGGGAAGACAGCAGTGGTCATCTGTGGATCACTGCTTTTCCTGCGTCTTTTTGACTAACGTTACAAAATTGTTGCTTACATATTAAGAGTGTCTTAAGCGTGAAAAAAAAGTTTCAACGTTTTACTGAAAAACTGATTGAGGGCATCCTCATGATCAGCGGCACGGTGACCAGTTTTACGGTACTGTTGATCGTCGTATTTCTTTTCCGGGAAGGATTAGCACTTTTCAATACTTCTCCTCTGGAAAATCACAATGTGATTGTTGTGAATAATACAAACCCTGTTGAACATCTTACTGCAGGACAAATCAAAAATATTTTCGACCAAAATGTAACTAACTGGAATGAGATTGGCGGCAAGGACGAACCCATTCTGACTTTCACCATAAATAATATAAGTGATTATTTCACAGACGAAGAAATTGGCGCCGACTTCGAATTTCTACCAGAAAAGCTTAACACATTAGTAGATAGTATTCCAAATTTACTTGCTGTATATCCGGAGACATATCTGGCAAAAGAGCTAAAAGGGAAACTTGTTAAAGTTGATAAAAATAACATCCCCGATTTCCTTTTTGGTAAAGAATGGTACCCTACCGCTGAGCCAGCTGTCCAGTTAGGGGTTCTGCCTCTGATATTAGGAACACTTCTGGTTTCCATATTCGCAATTATTTTCGCATTACCCATTGGAATCGCGACAGCCATCTACATGGCTGAAATTGCAGATCCTAGGCTTCAGAAAATACTAAAACCTGTAATCGAATTACTTGCTGGCATTCCTTCAGTTGTATATGGTTTCTTTGGGCTGATTGTTATCGTACCACTCATTCACGATATCTTTAAATTACCGGTTGGGGAAACAGCACTTGCCGGCAGCGTTGTACTTGCCATCATGGCCCTTCCAACCATTATCACAGTTTCTGAAGACG
This sequence comes from uncultured Bacteroidota bacterium, assembly GCA_963775555.1. Taxonomy (GTDB): domain Bacteria; phylum Bacteroidota; class Bacteroidia; order AKYH767-A; family 2013-40CM-41-45; genus QQVM01. The sequence continues at coordinate 1,454,974 of CAVZJJ010000004.1, forward strand.
CTATTCGAAATACTCCCAGGAGTATGAAAGAGGCCTCTCTCGCATTAGGGGCAAACAAATGGCAAACAATTTCCAGGGTGATTTTACCTTATTCCATGTCCGGCATCACGGCTGCAGCTATTCTTGGAATCGGAAGAGCAATTGGCGAAACAATGGCTGTATTAATGGTTACAGGTAATGCTGCCGTTATGCCTCATTCACTATTGCAGCCGGTTCGAACCATTCCTGCAACTATTGCTGCCGAATTAGGTGAAGCTCCGCAGGGAGGTGTACATTACAAAGCACTGTTTGCCTTGGGATGTATTTTGTTTTTTATCACATTAGCTATAAATCTCTGGATAGAATATATATCGTCCAAACGTAAAATGAAGCACTAAAAAATGTCTAAAAAAAACAAAGAGATTTTTGCTTTCTGGGTATTCAGGATTCTGAGCCTGCTGGTTATCGGCATTTTAGTCTGGATCCTTGAATTTATTTTTGTACGCGGTTGGCATATGCTGAGTTGGGAATTTCTAACTGAAATGCCAAAGGATGGTATGACAAAAGGTGGTATCTATCCGGCCATCATCGGTACTTTATATCTGATTGCCGGATCCATGTTATTTGCCTTTCCCATTGGAGTGCTTGCAGGAATTTATATTCATGAATACACCAAAGATTCCTGGTATAAACGGTTTATTAAATTGATGACAAATAATCTGGCAGGTATCCCTTCCATTGTTTTCGGTTTGTTTGGAATGTCTCTCTTTGTAAACACATTGAATTTTGGCGATTCGATACTGGCAGGATCACTAACTCTGGGACTGCTTGCACTTCCCTGTGGTGATACGGGTTACTGAAGAAGCCTAATTGCTGTAAATGACAGTTTCCGTCATGGAAGTCTTGCACTTGGCGCATCCAAACTACAAACTATACGCAGGGTAGTTATTCCCATTGCACTTCCGAACATATTAACCGGCTTGATATTATCAATTGGAAGAGTAAGTGGTGAGACGGCTCCAATTCTATTTACGGTGGCGGCATATTTTCTTCCAAAACTGCCAGACAGTATCTTTCGATCAGGTTATGGCTCTGCCCTACCATCTTTATGTGATTTCCACGAGCGGAACCAAAATGGAAGAGTCAAGAGATATGGCCTATGGGACGGCACTTGTACTTGTGCTCCTGGTATTGATATTAAACCTTATTGCGAATATGCTTAGACGGTATTTTGGGAATAAAGTAAAAATGAATTAACGAAATTACAATGCATAAGATAGAAACAAATGATGTGCATCTTTATTATGGTGACTTTCATGCTTTGAAAGGAATCACAATGTCGTTTGATGCAAATACAGTTACTGCGCTCATTGGTCCCTCCGGTTGTGGTAAATCAACCTATCTGCGATTATTTAATCGCATGAATGATCTTATTCCGAATGTCAAGATTAAGGGGGAAGTTTTACTTGACGGAAAGGACATCAATAAGAAAGCAGCCGGGATGCGTATTGATGAATTAGGAAAAAAGGTGGGGATGGTTTTCCAGAAACCGAATCCGTTTCCAAAAACTATTTTTGAAAATGTTGCATACGGGTTACGGGTAAATGGCATTAATCATTCAGGATTTATTGAGGAACGCGTTGAAACATCTTTGCGACAGTCAGCCTTATGGGATGAAGTAAAAGACAAATTGAAAAAATCGGCATTCGAACTTTCGGGAGGACAGCAACAAAGATTATGCATCGCCCGTGCACTGGCCATAGAACCATCGGTATTACTTATGGATGAACCGGCCAGCGCTTTAGATCCGATATCAACTGCAAAGATTGAGGAACTCATTTATGAATTGAAGCAAAAGTACACCATTATTATTGTGACACACAATATGCAGCAAGCCGGGCGAGTCAGCGATAAAACAGCCTTCTTCTACTTAGGAGAATTGATTGAATTTGACACAACGCCCACAATTTTTACAAACCCAACACATTCGCAGACTCAAAGTTATGTAACAGGGCGATTTGGGTAAAATAAATTATCAGGATATACATGGTCCTATTAATTTTGTGGCCATGTACCGTTTTCGATTATTAAGTACAGGCAATTTAGTTAATTAAAAATCACATTCCGAAAAATCCAGCTTACAATGACACATCTCGATATTGAACTTAAAAGACTGAAGGAAGAAATCATTGAAATGTTTTTGCTCGTCACCTTTCAGTTGCAAAAGTCAAAAGAAGCACTGCTCAGTTTTGACAAATCACTTGCACGCGAGGTGAACTTTAATGAAAAGAGGGTAAACGCATTGGAGTTGAAAATTGACAAGGATTGTGAAAATATATTTGCACTCTTCAATCCTCTTGCGATTGATTTACGATTTGTGCTGGCTGTGCTCAAGATCAATTCCAATCTGGAACGAATTGGGGATATTGCAGATGGAATTGCACGTTATGTTGCGGAAACTGAAGTTTCTTTCGATAAGGATTTATTAGAAGTAACCGAACTTGAAAAAATGTTTACCGTGGCGATTGAAATGTGAAGGATGCTCAACAATCATTTGATCAGGAGAACACCAAACTGGCAAGAGGGGTATTTAAAAAAGACGATGTACTCGATGAAATCAACGGAAAAGCAAATTCTGTCTTGGAATTGTTTATTAAAAATCATCCGGATAATATTACCCAGGCCCTCCATATCATTTCAACCATCCGGAAACTTGAGCGAACCGGCGATCAGACAAAAAATGTGGTTGAAGAAATTATCTTTTATATTGAGGCAAAAGTCCTTAAACATCTTTCCACTTCAGCTAAGATTGAATAAAATAATTTCAGAGTATTTTTATACCTGAATTCGAACCAATGTATATCTGTTTTTAATTCAAGTGGTTCGATTTGGTCTTCCATCTAAAAGCAAGCACACGATTGAAAAAGTTTTCAGACTTTCTCCAATTCGGTATTAATTTTTTTCACAAGCCAGGGGCCTTCGTAAATGAAGCCGGTATATACTTGTATTAGACTTGCACCGGCCAGTAATTTTTCATTCGCATCTGCCGGAGAATGAATTCCTCCTGCTCCAATAATTTCAAATGGCCCTTTGCTTTTTCGGAGAGATACCGAATCACCTCTGTTGACCGGAGTGAGTGGTTTTCCGCTCAATCCACCCTCTCCGGCTCTTAGTATCGTTTCTTCATTTGAATTTAAATCACGTCTCTCGATAGTGGTATTAGTGGCAACAATACCATCCAGATGGCATTCTAAACAGACATCAATGATTTCATCCAATGCAAGGTTGCTGAGATCAGGGGAAATTTTTAACAGGATCGGCTTCAAGCGGTTTTGTGAATTCTGTCGGGCATTTGGACTTAACTCCTTGTTCACCTCCTGCAATCGTTTCAAAATAATTAACAGCGGTTCTTTCTCCTGCAAATCTCTCAATCCGGCAGTATTTGGAGAACTCACATTCACCACAAAGTAATCTACACAATCGAATAACTCACGAAAACAAATTTCATAATCATGAACAGCATTTTGGTTGGGAGTGTCTTTATTTTTTCCGATGTTTCCTCCAACTATAATTTGTGGGTTCCTGCCTTTTAAACGATTTACCATTGACTGAACACCCTCGTTATTAAAGCCCATACGATTAATCAAGGCATTATCGTCAGGAAGTCGAAACATTCTGGGTTTTGGATTTCCAGGCTGGGCATTTGGTGTAACTGTCCCTACTTCAATGAATCCAAAACCCATGCAGGAAAGTTCTTCAAAGAGTTTTGCGTCTTTATCAAAACCTGCCGCCATTCCAACAGGATTTGGAAATCTGATTCCAAAAACTGTTCGTTCAAGATTTTCTGACTTTTTAGCAAAAAAGAAACGGATCAAAGTTGAAAAACCCGGGATTTTAAAAAGCAGTTTTAGAGTATTGAAAACAAGATGATGAGCAGCTTCCGGATTGAAAAGAAACAAAAGCGGTCGAATGATTCTCTGGTAAATTTTCATGAAGGGACGAAGTTAAGCATTCGAATATTTACAAAATGTGTGCTCCGCTCAAATTCACAATTAGACACATGGCTGCATATCAAGACATTAACCCAATTTAGCCAAATTATTTTAATAGTCTAAATTATTATTTAGATTTGTCTAAACTTTTCAGGGACCAATACCTGTTACACGACAAAATGAATTCTTTCACTGAGGAAAATTATCTGAAAGCAATTTACAAACTCCTTGAAAAAGGAGAACGGAAAATCAGCACAACAGCAATAGCAAAGTTAGTAGAAACTGCTCCGGCATCTGTGACTGATATGTTAAAAAAGCTTTCCGAAAAGAAACTAATTTCTTATGAAAAATATCAGGGAGTATCACTGACCAGCTCCGGAAAAAAAATTGCAATTACAATCATCCGGAAGCATCGTTTATGGGAATTGTTTCTTGTCGAAAAATTAGGATTCAAATGGGATGAGGTACACGACATGGCAGAGCAACTGGAACATATCAAATCCGAAGAACTTGTAGAGAAATTAAATACTTACCTGGGCAAACCACGTTTTGATCCACACGGGGATCCAATCCCAGATGAACAAGGAAATTTTCATCCAGTACCTACGTATCCATTATCTGCAGCACGTCCAATGGAACAAGTGACAATTACCGGAGTAATCGATCATGGCACCTCATTTTTACGTTACTTATCTAAACATGGATTGTCTCTTGGGCAAAAAATTACTGTGAAGGAAATTCTGGAATTCGACAAATCATTAAATCTTGTTTTTTCCAGGAAAGGTCCTTTGCTTCATATCAGCCATGACGTTGCAAAAAATATTCTTGTCGTAAAAGAAAATACTTGACATGTCGGGAAAAAACAAAAACAAGCCATCGCTTGGAGAAGTTCATGAGTCGATAGATACTGATATCCATCCCGGAGGATTCAGGAAATTACTTGCATTCATAGGCCCTGCATATCTTATAAGTGTGGGGTATATGGATCCGGGGAATTGGGCAACTGATATCGCAGGAGGATCACAGTTCGGCTACGCCCTTATATGGGTATTGCTGATGTCGAACCTCATGGCTTTGTTGCTGCAAAGTTTGAGTGCCCGTTTAGGGCTTGTTCGTGGACGTGATCTGGCACAGGCGAGCAGAGAAACTTATTCACGACCGGTTAATTTATCCTTGTATTTTCTGGCAGAGATAGCAATTGCTGCTTGTGATCTTGCAGAAGTATTAGGAATGGCCATAGGATTACAACTACTTTTCGGCCTTCCACTCATTTGGGGTGTATGTATCACGGTATTGGACACTTTTTTACTTCTCTTCCTTATCAATTATGGAATCCGGAAGATTGAAGCATTTATACTTGGTCTTATATCGATAATCGGGATGGCCTTCCTTGCCGAGATGATTTTTGCCAAACCTGATTTGGGAGAAGTGGTCACAGGATTTATTCCATCTATTCCAAACAATGCTGCCCTATACATTGCCATTGGCATCATTGGAGCAACTGTAATGCCTCATAACTTATACTTGCATTCATCGTTGGTTCAGACACGAAAATTTAAGCGCACGCATAAAGATTTAAAAAGAGCAATCCGTTTTAACATTATTGATTCCACAATTGCATTAAATGTAGCCTTTCTGGTAAACGCTGCCATACTTGTTCTTGCAGCATCTACTTTTTTTAAAAACGGAATGTTTGAAGTCGCGGAAATTCAGGATGCGCATAAATTCCTTGAACCCCTATTAGGAACCACCTGGGCTCCCACCTTTTTTGCCGTAGCCTTGATTGCTGCCGGACAAAGCTCTACGATTACAGGTACTTTGGCCGGGCAAATAATCATGGAAGGATATCTGAACCTGAGGATAGCACCATGGATCCGTCGTTTATTAACCCGTGTCATTGCCATTATTCCCGCTTTATTCACCATTATTTATTTTGGAGAAGAAGCAACGGGCCGGTTGCTTATTTTATCCCAGGTCATACTCAGTATGCAACTTGGTTTTGCCGTTATCCCTCTCATTCATTTCGTAAGTGACCGTAGCAAAATGAAGGATTTTACTATTCCTTTGTATGTTCAGGTTCTTGCCTGGATAACAGCAGCTATCATAGTGATACTAAATGTAAAACTTGTTTTTGACCAGATTCTTGGATGGCTTTCAAGTAGCGATACGCCCATCCTATTATGGATTTCGGTGGTCCCACTTGCCGTCGCAGCATTGGGTTTGTTGTTGTACATCACTTTCCGTCCTTTTTTTCATCGTCAAACAAAATCACATGGTTTACTGCCTCATGCTTCAGGCCAAATCATTGCTTCACTCGAAACCAGCCCATATCATAAGATAGCCATCGCAGTTGATTTCTCGTCGATGGATTCATTAAATATTGCCAATGCGATCAAACAAGGTGGCAAGGGTGGACATTATCTGCTTATTCACATTGTGGAGTCTGCCGGAGCTCTGATGATGCAACAGGATATAAGGGATTATGAGGAAAGATCGGATCAGAAATTTTTGGAAAAATATGCATCGGAGCTTATTGAGAAAGGCTACCATGCAGACATTAAACTTGGTTATGGAAATCCGAAAAGGGCTATCCCAAAGTTGGTCAATGAATTTAATGCCGATTTACTCGTGATGGGTGCACATGGTCACAGAGGGATGAAAGATTTTGTGTTTGGAACCACTGTGGGCGCAGTGCGGCACCGAGTAGCAATTCCTGTCCTGATTGTTCAGGCGCCGGCAATTCCTTAATAAAGGAACTTTTAACTCCGTTCAGTATTAAAAAACTGGAATTACTACTGGGAAGGTCCTTATTTGTAAATTGCACGAATTCCCCGGTGTTTGTATGAGCTTTAAAAAAATTGTAATTCAAAATAAGAAGGCCTCCTTCGAGTATCACCTGCTGCAGACCTATACGGCAGGAATCATGTTGACCGGTACAGAAGTTAAGTCAATACGGGAAGGGAAAGCCAGTCTCAGTGAAGCTTATTGTATTCTAACAAACGGTGAATTATGGGTAAAGAACATGCACATCAGTGAGTTTAAACAAGGGTCATACAATAACCATGAACCCAAAAGACTTCGCAAATTACTCCTGAACAGAGCTGAATTAAGAAAGATTGAATCAAAACTCAAAGAGAAGGGAAGCACATTAATCCCTGTTCAACTTTATTTTAATGAAAGAGGATTTGCCAAACTGGACATAGCTCTTGCTCGTGGTAAAAAGACCTTTGATAAAAGAGAAGATCTCAAGAAAAAAGATCAGGAGAGGGAAATTAGGAAAGTAGTTCGATGAATAAGAAAAGTAGTCATTGGGCTTTAACTTTTTGATATTTATATAGCTATGGAATTCTCAATGAACTAAAGTTATTGACCTTTTAACAATGCTGACGTTATACAATAAAAAAGTCCCCCGGGAATCCGGAGGACTTTTTTATTAATTCGATAAGAATGATTTAGAAATATAAGGAAAGCACAATCGCACCTCCTGCATTATCCACATCTAAAAAGAAGTTAGAAGTTTTTCCAGTCTTCATAGTTGAAGTAGTAACGCCTGTTCCATTCCATCCTTCGCCAGTGACTTCACCTTGTCCAGTGCTGGACATATCAAGTCCCCATCCGTATTCTGCACCGATAGACATTTTAGGAGCAAAGAAATATTCTGCACCAATAAAACCACGCAGATAAAAACCAAAAGTAGAACCGTCTTTTTCTTCAGTTACACGTCCACTTGCAGCGGCACTTGAATACGTTCCATCAGGAAGTTGGTAAGTCCAATCAGTTGTAGTTGGAGCAGTGTTTGTTGTAGAAAAAGCATTACCATATTCATAGGTATGCTTACCTGATTCTAACATGATTCCAAGTTCAGCTCCATAATAGCCTTTGAGACGACCTTTACCACGGTATTTCTGAAGACCTGCACCAACTTTGAATGCAGTTCCTGATGCTTTCCAACTGTCAACTACAGTTGGAGTCGGAGTTGCAGTAGAACCATCCTGGTCTACAAGGTTTTCAATTTTAGTACTTCCAGTACCAATACGTAATTTAACACGCAAAGCGGTATTCTCGTCCATCATCAATTTTCCAACAAGAGTTTGTTGCTCCTGGAAAAGAGAATTTGCTGAGTAACCGGTGTTGTTAAACATATTTCCAAAGCTCTTCACAATAGGCACAACATCAAATCCTATGCTCCAATCCCCTGATTCCGGAAGAATTGGTGTACCTCTTTTTGACATCATGTCTTGTGCACTAACAAAAGCAGCTGCTGAAGCCAATGCAACGGTAAGAATAAGTTTTTTCATTTTTCTGTGTTTTTGGGTTTTATTGGGTTAACTGGGGTCAAATTTAGTGCGAAAGTCAATTATCAGTCAAGTTTTTCTGAGAGTTATACACGTATAGTTGTTGATTGGCCTTGTGTTGAGGAACTTAAAAGTACACCTGTGTTTTTAAACCAGAGCTTTGAAAGGATTTAAATAGAATTAAAGCCTTAGAAGCACCATATCATGGGTAGGATCTCATTATTCATAGATTAGTCTAAAATTGCTTGAAATTCAAATCCCTTGTACTTTCTAAATTATTAGAGCCTTTATAAAGAATTTTGACTTAAACCATGATATTGTTTGATTATTTCAATATAAATGAACTTTATGAACATGCTGTTCAAAAAGAATGGCTTTCAAATTCAAAAGATTGGCTAATAGTTCGTCTTTTTTTTAAGTTAAATTTGGTTAATCTGATTTGAAATTTGTTTAATTTGACCAAAATTTCAGGAAACGCGTGTTTAACCTAAACTAAAATTTATGAAAAAATCATGTACTCTAATAACTTTTTTGTTGGCATTTGTCTGCCTACAAGCCTTTGCACAGGAAAGGGAAATTACAGGGAAGATTATTTCTTCGGACGACAATCTTAGTATTCCTGGAATTAGCATCCTGGTGGTAGGAACTACCATAGGTACTTCAACTGACATTGATGGTAATTATAAGGTTTCCGTTCCGGCAACTGCGAAGACACTCCGCTTTTCAGGTATTGGAATGAAAACAAAGGATGTGCCTATTGGATCGTCAAATGTCATGGATATCACAATGGATGCAGACATACTGAAACTTGATGAAGTGGTTGTTACCGCTTTGGGAGTAAAAAGATCAGAGAAGTCGCTTGGCTATTCAACTCAAATTGTGACCGGTGAAAATGTCTCCACAGCAAAAGAGACCAATTTCATCAATTCTTTGCAGGGTAAAGTAGCAGGTGTGGCCATCACGGGTTCCAGTAATATAGGAGGCTCCTCCCGCATCCTATTGCGCGGTGTGAGATCAATTTCATATGAAAATCAACCACTCTTTATTGTGGACGGCGTGCCTATCAACAACAGTAATTTTGCTACCGCTGATCAGGTGCGTGGAGCAAAGGGTTACGACTTTGGTAACGCAGCACAGGATATTAATCCGGATGACATTGAAAGTATTAACGTACTCAAAGGATCTTCCGCCTCTGCATTGTATGGAGCGCAAGGAGCGAACGGAGTAATCATCATTACTACAAAAAAAGGTACTGCACGGGTAAGGGGTGGAAAAAAATCACCCATTGGTGTTTCTCTTAGTTCAGGAATAACTTTCAGCAAGGTTTCTGTTTTACCTGAATATCAAAACAGATACGGTGGAGGTGCCAGTGAAGATTTTATCCCAAGTGATATTGATCCGGGAGCTACTTCGTTCCAATTTCGAATATGATGGCAGCTGGGGCCCTGAGATGAATGGACAGTTGGTAAGACAATGGGACAGTTACTATCCTTCCATGCCTAACTATGGAAAGGTCACCCCATGGGTGGCACATCCGGATAATATCAAAGACTTTTATGAAACTGGGATCACTCACAACAACAGTATTTCTGTTGACGGTGGAAACGAAAATACCACTTTCCGTCTGGGTTATACAAACATGAATGAAACCGGTACAGTCCCCAATTCTTCGTTGAACAGAAATGTATTGAGTTTTAACGGAAGCAATAAATTTTCAAAGAGACTTACCAGCAATGTATCTGTGAATTATATGAGGGCAAACACAAAAGGACGCCCTTTCACCGGTTACAACAGTATATCATCTAACTTCACCCAGTGGTGGGAACGTCAGATTGATATGACTCAATTAAAGGATTATAAGAATCCTGACGGTTCACAAAGAACCTGGAATATGAATGCTGAGGATGACCTGAGCCCACTATACTGGGATAACCCATATTGGACTTGCTATGAAGATTACGAAACTGACGTAAGAAATCGCGTTTACGGTTTAGCTTCTCTTGCATATGATCTCGGACATGGATTAAATGTAATCGGAAGTTTGAAAACTGATTATTATAACGATGGTCGTCAGGAGCGAATTGCAAAAGGCGGATCCAATATTTCTCAATATTCTGAAAATGATATTACTTTTCAGGAGAACAATTATGAGATGATGTTAACTTATAAAACCTCATTGAATGAAGATTTCGATTTCAATGCATTGGTTGGTCTTAACCGTCAGGACAGGAAAACCATCAATAATTTGACTCAGACACAAGGAGGACTAAATGTTCCAAACTATTATTCTTTGACAAATTCAGTTGGAAACCTGAAGTCAACTCCACTGCATAGCCAGCTTCGCAGGAATTCAATATACGCCAGTGCTTCTCTGGGATATAAGCGCTTCCTCTATTTAGATCTGACAGGACGTAATGATTGGAGTTCTACTCTTCCAACTGATAATAACTCTTACTTCTACCCTTCTGTTACGGGTAGTTTTATCTTCTCTGAATTGGTTCAGGCAAAATGGTTAAGCTATGGTAAATTAAGAGCTGGTTGGGCCAGCACAGCGATAGATCCAATACCTTATTCTGCCACTGAAACCAGGCCAATCGTTTCAGACAACATTGCAGGATATGCAACTGCGGTTGTTCCGAATCGTTCTAACAACATAGAGTTGAAACCAGAGAAAACAAATTCCTGGGAAATTGGTACTGAGTTGATTTTTCTTGATGGGCGGGCTTCAATTGATTTGACTTATTACAGTTCACTTTCAAAAGACGTCATCTTCCCTGTGCAACAATCATCTGCGACAGGTTATACTTCTAAGTTCTACAATGCAGCAGAACTTTCCAATAAAGGAGTTGAATTGATGGTAAAGGGAATTCCGGTTAAAACGAAGACTGGTTTTGAATGGGGATTAGGTTTTAACTATGCAAAAAACAAAAACATGGTAGAAAAACTGTTCACTGATGAGAATGGAAAAGAAACGGAAAGCGTGCTTATTCAAAATGCTCCGTTTTCAGTCACTTTCCAGGCTCGTCCAGGTATGGAATACGGACAAATCGTAGGTTATGATTATGCATATGATGCGAACGGAAATAAGATTGTGGATCCTTCTACCAATTCATATGCCAGGACAGCTACAGTAAAACCATTGGGTTCCGTGCTTCCAAACTTCACGGGTGGTGTAAATACCTGGGTGAGTTTCAAAGGAATTCGACTCTATGCTTTGGTTGACTTTCAGGATGGTGGAAACCTCTTCTCACTCTCTAACACATGGGGTAAATATTCCGGCACTTTGAAAGAAACCGCAGAAGGAGATATCCGCACGAATGGACTCGTTTTGGAAGGAGTAGTACAAACAGGTGTTGATGCACAAGGTAATCCTACCTCAGATGGAACTGTGAATACAGGTAACATCGCTGCTATTGACCATTACTTCCTGGATGGAGGTTACATTATAAGTGCTGCGGATGTGTATGATGCTTCTTTCATTAAGCTCCGTGAAATCACGCTGACCTACTCGCTTCCTGCGAAACTTTTCGCTGAGACTACCATTCAGGGTGTGTCCATTTCATTCATCGGAAGAAATCTTGCAATATTACATAAGAACATTCCAAATATTGATCCGGAATCCGCTGTTTCCAGCAACAATATTCAAGGATTGGAAGGCGGACAATTACCAACCGTTCGCACTCTCGGTGTGAGTCTTAATGTAACATTCTAACCAAAAATTAAAGCAAACAATCCTATGAAAAAATCAATAAAATATATCAGCCTGATTCTAACGCTTGGGACAAGCTTAATGCTAAGTTCCTGTACGAAGGACTTTGAAAAAATAAATGATGATCCGGACAATCCTAAAGATGTACCGAACAGCTATTATCTGGCTGGTGCACAAAGGGGATTATCCGATAATACTTTCGATATTTGGTGGGGAGGAAATGTTGGAAATCAATTAGGTCAATATTGGTCATCCAATCAGTACAGCTCTGAAAGCAGGTATAATTTCCGGACAGGCACAACCAATTCATATTTTAACCTCTTCTATGCAGGAGGAAATGCAGGTGGGAGAAGAACGGGAACTCTAAATGTAGGTGGCTTGCTCGAGTTGAACCGAATCATTGATAACTGTAAAGCCGATCCAGGTGCATCCTCTGCATCCGGTTTTCCTGCTAACCAGATAGCGGTAGCTACTTTTTTAAGAGTATGGTTGCTTCAGAATATGACTGATTGTTGGGGAAACATCCCTTATTCGCAAGCATTAAATCCCAATCAAACCCGTGCACCTAAATATGATAACCAGTCGAATATCTATTCCGGTTTAATTTCTGAACTTAATACAGCACTGTCACTTATCAACGAAGGAGAAGCAGGACCTGCCGGCGATCTCATTTATGACGGAGATATGTCACTCTGGAAGAAATTTGGAAATTCGCTTAAAATGCGTGTGGCATTGAGAATGTCTGACGCCAATGCAGGTGCTGCTCAAACAGCGTTTGAAGAAGCTGTAACATCAGGTGCATTTGACTCTAACGCTGATAATGCCTTGTTTCCTTATGGAGTTGGAAGTGATGCAAACCCAGTCTATTACAATAAATACAATGATAAAAGAACGGACTATGCAGCAAGTAATATCATGCTAGACATACTTGTAGCACAAACAGATCCACGCCTTGACTGCTATTATGCGAAGGCCACTGCTACAGATACATGGGTTGGAGAAGTATACGGACTCAGCGAAGGAAATGCAGCTGCAACACCTAACTCTGCAGTTTCACAACTTTCAAGTCTGATTTACGCAGCAGACCTCCCTGGTATTTTTATGGACTATGCTCAGGTTGAATTCATGCTCGCTGAAGCAGCTGCAAGAGGATGGGCAGTGTCAGGAGCACAAGGACATTATGATGCGGGTATTGGAGCCAGCATTGAATTCTGGACCACATTGAATGGTGCTCCGGCAACTCCTGCAGATATCACAGCTTATCTTGCCCAGCCTAGCGTAGACTATACGAATGCAGCCTCCGGTGCTACCTATAAAGAAAAAATAGGAAAACAAAAATGGATTGCTTTGTACAACCAAGGTATCCAGGGATGGAGCGAATGGAGAAGGTTAGATTTTGGAATCTTACAACTCCCTGCTGATGGTCTTCTTGAAGGAACAGGTATTCCTCTCCGTATGAAATATGCCGTTGACGAACAAACCCTCAACAGTGGAAATTACTCAGCTGCCATTTCCAGTCAAGGTCCAGATCTTCAGGATACCAGAGTATGGTGGGATGTTAATTAATTAAGACTAAATATCATTTAAGTAATTTAAGTAATTATCTAAATATCAATAAAAAAGGCTTCCACACCGGAAGCCTTTTTTATTTAGGCAACTTTCTCATTGGCGAATAATTATGTTAAATAAAGCCGTGCAATAAAAATGTTCCATTGCATGATATGGCAGGCTATAATTGGCCAGGAATGTGACGAGGATTCAATTTTAAAAAAAGGAATAATTATATTCTACTACAGAATTTTTCTCCTCAATAAAAAGCGCAGCACTCTATTGTTTACCCCACTCTTTGTTTTCAAGCATTGGTACAAATCTAAAATTCTTCAATTCATGTTTTTCAATAGTGCTATCCGAGGTCTTTAAAATCGTAGTCATTACCTGAACTTCACCTCCACCAACCGGGATCACCATTATACCACCTGTTTTCAATTGTGCGATTAAATCCTCCGGAATAAATGGCGCACCACAAGTAACAAGGATACGATCAAAGGGACCATAAGCCGGCAAACCTTTAAAGCCATCTCCATAAAAAAACTTAGGAGCATAGCCAAGATTTTTGAGATGTAACCGGGCAGTATCATAGAGATCCTTTTGTCTTTCGATAGTATAAACTTTTGCTCCCATCTCCAGTAAAATGGAAGTCTGATAGCCGCTTCCAGTACCAATCTCGAGTACTTTTTCTCCTTTATTGACTTGAAGTAATGAAGTCTGATAGGCCACCGTGTAAGGTTGTGAAATCGTTTGTCCTGCTCCAATCCTGAATGCCTGATCAGTATATGCCTGGTTAAGAAATGCTTTGTCCAGGAAGGAGTGTCTTGGTACGCGCATCATAGCACTCAACACAGCTTCGTCGTCAATTCCCTTCTCACGAATGGAATCGATTAGTTTTTTCCGCATTCCCTGGTGTTTAAATGTATCGTCTTTCTGCGTCATATCATGTTTTTGAGGATGCAAAGAAACCTAAGCTTTCGTCCTCTTTGGATGAACTTATCTTTAAATATCAACATTTACAAGTAGAATAAGGCAATATATATCTTTCGAAAAGCTGGTAAAATTGCTAAATTCGCGTCGCAAAGAGGAAGAATTTTTCAAAACATGTTGAAAATCGGATTAATTGGGGCCGGACATCTGGGTAAAATCCACATCCGCCTCCTGAAGGAAATAAAAACAGTTGAGCTGGTTGGGATCTATGATCACAATCTTGAACATGCAGGGAAAATTTCTGCCGAGTTTGGGATCCCCGCTTTTGCTTCTGCTGAAGAATTAATTGCACAGGTAGAAGCTGTTGACATTGTAACTCCTACTGTAGCTCATTTCGAGTATGCCGCTATGGCTATCCGGAATTCCAAACACGTATTTATCGAAAAACCGGTGACGCAGACTGTGGACGAAGGCAAAAAGCTCGTTTCACTAACCCGTGAAGCCGGCATAAAGGTTCAAGTTGGGCATGTAGAACGATTCAATCCGGCTTTTCTTGCAGCGAAAGATTTCCTTCAACAGCCTATGTTTATTGAAACACACCGACTGGCTGAATTTAACCCAAGAGGAACTGATGTATCAGTCATCCACGACCTGATGATACACGATATTGATATCGTCCTGAGCGTTGTTCGATCACCTGTAAAACGAATCAGTGCCAGCGGCGTAGCCGTAGTAAGTGATTCCCCCGATATTGCCAATGCCCGCATCGAGTTTGACAACGGATGTGTGGCCAATCTTACTGCCAGTCGCATTTCACTGAAGAATATGCGTAAAAGTCGTTTCTTTCAGCGTGATGCTTACATAGCTGTAGATTTCCTGAATAAAAAAACAGAAGTAGTAAGATTAAAAACACTTGTAGGAGAAGCAGGACCCTTGGATATCACTATTGATCTTGGAATTGACAAAGGTTCAAAGCTGATTTATTTTGATCAGCCGAATATCGAAGCTGTGAACTCCATCAAGATGGAACTCGAATTATTTGCTGCCTCAATATTAGATGATAAACCGGTCCCTGTGCCTATTGAAGACGGCTACCTTGCCTTGCAAGTTGCCCACCAGGTGATGGAAAAATTGAATTCATCTCTCAATGTAATGGCCTGATGAGGGCATCATCATGAATATACATAGGAGAAATCATCCATCACTTTTAAACAGGGAAAATCTGACATTTTTTCTTGTTCTTTTTTTCCTTCAGGGATGCGAAGTGATAAATCCGGAAGAGCAAGTCCCCTCCTATCTGCAAATTGATTCCGCCTCACTGATAACTACCTATGCAACCGAAGGAAGCTCGATGAGTAATTTCTCTGACGCATGGGTCTACATAAATGAAAATTATCTTGGCACCTACGAGTACCCTTTTAGCATTCCCGTACTCGGTCAAGGCGTTCAAAAAATCAGTATACGTGCAGGCATAAAAGAGAATGGAATGTCCGGAGTAAGGGCGGCCTACTCAAAGACGAACACCTTTGATACCACATTGAATCTTCAACCCAATCAAACCAACCTCATCCGCCCCCAGGTGACATACCTGCAAGGGACTGTATTTTGCCAGCTCGAAGATTTTGATGACGGGAGCCTTTCGTTAATCTCCACAACAGCAAACACAGCTCTATTCTCGATTACTTCATCCTCAGATCCCAATGCACTGGAAGGGAATTCCGGATATGTGCTTTTGGATAACAATCATTCATTTTTTGAGTTTGCCTCAGCCACACCTTTTGTGTTACCTGTTACCATTCCTGTGTATGTTGAATTGGATTACAAATGTACCGTTGAGTTTACCATAGGAGTATTTGTTAGTTCTGCCACCGGTATAGTTCAATCCCAGGTCATCAATATCCGGCCTTCTGCAACCTGGAATAAAATCTATGTTAACCTGAGCACCGGCGGTGGGATTTTTAACAATGCTATCGATTATAAAATTTATTTGAAATCAAGTTTACCTTTGGGACAGAGTAGCGCAGAGATCTATCTTGACAACCTGAAAGTGCTGTATTGATGAATAAGAAAAAGCAAACCTTCAAACACATATTCGCGGACTGGCTATCCGCCTCAATTGCATGGGGAATGTTTTACGTTTACAGAAAGCTGGTCATCGAATCGGAAAAATTCGGCTACGATGTGTTTGTTCTTGATAAAAAATTCTACCTGGGAATATTACTACTTCCGGTTTTCTGGGTAGCCATCTATGCCATGGTTGGGGCTTATCGAAACATCTTTCGAAAGAGCCGGTTGAGGGAATTAGGTCAGACTTTGTACGTCACGGCAATTGGTGTCTTAATTATTTTTTTCTCCTTGCTCCTTGATGATACTGTAATCAGTTATAAAACCTATTACCATACTTTTTTCACGCTTTTCACCCTGCATTTCATTCTGACAGCTATTTTCAGATTCATTCTTTCTACACAAACCATCCATCGAATACACCGCAAAGAAATTGGTTTTCCTACCATCTTGATTGGTAGCAATCAGAACGCGAGTAACCTTTTAAAGCAAATGGAGACTGAATTTGCCAATGAAGGAAACAAATTCATTGGTTTCGTGCATGTAGACGGAAACAACGACCACTTATTGACACAACAGCTCCCCCATCTTGGTGACATCCAAAACCTGCGTGAAATTATTCGACGTCACAAAGTAGAAGAAGCTATCATTGCTTTGGAATCTTCGGAGCATGAAAACATTGGAAAAATTATCAATGAACTGGAAGATTTACCCGTGATTGTTAAGATTATTCCGGACATGTACGACATTCTCTCAGGGTCGGTGAAGATGAATGCGATTTTTGGGGCACCACTAATTGAAATTTCCCCTGATTTGATGCCGATCTGGCAACAATCAATTAAACGAATGTTTGATATCGTAATTTCCTTTTTTGTTCTTACTGTCTTTTCTCCCTTATATCTGTTTACTTCGATCGGAGTCCTCTTATCATCCCGCGGGCCCCTATTCTACAGCCATGACCGCATAGGCCTTCACGGACAACCATTCCGCATATATAAATTCAGATCCATGGTAGCTGATGCAGAGCGATTGGGTCCGCAACTTTCAAGTACGGAAGATAAACGAGTGACGCGTTTTGGAAGGTGGATGAGAAAAATCCGTCTTGATGAAATTCCACAATTCTTTAATGTCCTGAAAGGTGATATGTCGATTGTTGGCCCTCGTCCGGAAAGGCAGTATTTTATCGATCAGATCATGGAAGTTGCTCCGCACTATCGTCATTTGCAAAAAGTGAGGCCGGGTATTACGAGTTGGGGACAGGTTAAATTCGGCTATGCCGAAAATGTAGATCAAATGGTTGAGCGATTAAAATATGATCTCATTTACATCGAAAACATGTCACTTGCTGTCGATTTTAAAATAATGATTTATACGGTCATGATCATCCTCAAAAGGTCAGGAAAATGATAAGGGGTAGATTCCCATTTCAAAAAATTGAAATCTAACGTACCTATGTGGTACTAAATTAAATTCTTATGAATAATATAACTGTCATTGGCGCAGGAACAATGGGAAATGGTATCGCACATGTCTTTGCACAAAATGGTTTAAAAGTAAACATCGTTGATATTTCAGAATCTGCACTTCAAAAAGCCGTAGCGACGATCAGTAAAAATCTGGACAGGATGGTGAGTAAGGAAAAAATAAGCATCATTGAAAAAGAAAATACGCTTAAAAACATCTCCACCTTCACAAATATGGAAGAAGGTGTGAAAACTGCCGACCTGATCATTGAAGCAGCTACCGAAAACATTGATTTGAAATGTAAAATTTTCAGCGAACTTGACAGACTTTCAGGTCCCCAAACCATTTTAGCAACTAACACCTCTTCGATTTCGATTACACGCATTGCTGCACAAACAAAACGACCGGATAAAGTAGTCGGAATGCATTTCATGAATCCTGTTCCGGTGATGAAACTGGTTGAAGTAATCAGGGGCTATACAACCTCAGATGAAGTAACGCAAAAAGTTTTTGAACTCTCGAAAAAGTTGGGAAAAGTTCCCGTGGAGGTAAATGACTTCCCCGGATTTGTCGCTAACAGGATACTGATGCCGATGATCAACGAAGCGATTATTTCCCTGCAGGAAGGCGTTGCCGGAGTTGATGAGATTGACACCGTCATGAAACTGGGCATGGCACACCCAATGGGACCTCTGCAACTGGCTGATTTTATTGGACTCGATGTTTGCCTATCCATTATGCGTGTACTGCATGAAGGATTTGGCAACCCAAAGTATGCACCTTGTTCTTTATTGGTAAATATGGTAATGGCAGGGCACCTTGGCGTTAAGAGTGGAAATGGCTTTTATGAATACAGTCCTGGAAACAAAGACATGGTTGTTGCATCCCGTTTCCGGTGATGACTAGTTATAGCAGTTAAATTACGAATGATCTCGAATTGTTTGTCAGGCAGCACGATTAAATTATTTGGATTGAGTATCTTTCGTTTTACCAATCCTTAAGGTAGATTCAGAAAATTTCCATGAGAAAAAAGACTAAACCATCTTCTCTGCTATTAATTTTACTAAGTAGCATTCTTTGCTTTGCTTCATCTCCCTCCTTTGGGATGCCTGCCGTTTTATTAGATACTGCAAGCTTTTATACTTTTGGCGGGACGAAAACAGAGGAATTCCGTGATATGGTAATCACTTCCGATAGTGGCTTTGCTTTGCTCGGAACCACGAATGGCTATGGGCCAGGAAACAGCTCTGTTTACCTTGTTCGTACCGATAAAAACGGCCAGCACATTTGGTCTACAGTATTAGGAGGCTCCTTGTTGGATCAGGGTTCTGCCATCTTAGCCCTTTCCGGAGGATTCATGGTGGCAGGAAGTTCCAATTCTTTCGGAAATGGAGGATACGATGGTTACTTATGCAGAACTGATATAAACGGGAACGTAGTTTGGGAAAAGGCGATTGGGGGCAGCGACTGGGATTTCTTTCATGACATGGCTCTTCTTCCTGACAGTACATTTATTGTTTGTGGGGAAAGCTACAGTTTTTCAAGTGGAGGAACTGATGCCTGGGTATTGCGTCTTGATCTTCAGGGCAACATACTGTGGCAGAAAAATTTTGGAACGAACGGAGATGATTCTTTCAGAGGGATTACGATATTGGGTAATTCAATATATTTATGTGGAACCCGCCATGGCACGGACGCTGACGGCTACCTGGTAAAGCTGGATTTTTCAGGACAGTTGGTATGGGAGAAAGTGATGACTTTTTATGGAACTGATTATCTAAATGCCATTGCCACTACTCACACTTTTGAATTAATTCTTGTTGGTGGAACTGTATACACTGACTCGTTAAATAGTGACGTATGGATTCTGAGATGCGATTCAAACGGAAATGTGTTATGGACGCTTCCGCCGGGTATAAATCCTGAAGACGACTATATGAATGCCGTGTTAGTAAAGGACAATGGAGATATTATTGCCACCGGAATGAAAAGTCCACATGGACTCGGCGGCCGAAGCATGTTTACGATACAAATCGATTCAATTGGTGGCTCCTTGCAACCGCACAGTTTTGGCGGAGCATCAGATGAAGAAGCTTTCAGTTGCCTTATCACCCCGGATGGTGGTTTAGCCATTGCCGGAAGTACTAACAGTTATGGCAACGGAGATATGGATGGATGTCTTGTACTTGTGGATTCAAGTAATCTCAGACAGGATTACGTTTACATTTCAATTAACTTTTTTGAAACACTTTCTCCAGTTGCTATCCGGAAAGAATTAATTTCTCAGAATAGTATTATTTTATATCCCAATCCAACCGATGGTTTTTTGAAAATTAGAATAGAAAATTCTGAAGAATTAATTAGCTGTAGAATTTATTCTACGACCGGCACTTTGGTTTTCGAAAAAGATTTTACAAATATTGGCCCTACTGACTTTGATCTGCATGACTTAGCTTCGGGCATATATCATACAGAATTTGCAACTAAAAACAGAATCATTTCTAATGGCAGATTTATTTTAAACAAAAAGTAACCAATATTTTTTGACTTGATAACTCCCGGAGCTTTATGAATCAAGAATAGTAATTGGACTATAAAGTAATCTTTCCGGCTTCAATTTGCAGTACGATCATTTCAATAGTTTTATCCTCACCATCAGCATCGTACAAATCCTTCAGGTTATGTCCAAATAATTTGGCAAGTCCTTGCGCGAAAAAAGCGTTGAACGAACCTTTTAATTGGGAAATTAATTCGTAGGATGTATGACCGGTTTCCCGATCAATCAACTTAATAAGCACATTCCCCTGATTGATACTTAACTTCTTAATTTGTTCTTCGAAGTCTTTACGTACTTCTTCTTCAACTTTTTTTCTGTACTTTCTTTTTTCTTTTTCGCTCGACATACCCTTCATGCCTTCTTCTATTTCATTTAACTTCACGGCTGCAAGTTTCGCATATGGATACACCTTCAGGACATTGTATCTTAAACGATAGTAGGCCTGCAGGTTTTTCATATAATCCGGATTAGCCATATCCACGATATCCACCATAGGTAAATTAACGACCGGAATAGTATCTTCCCCTTCTATAATATATGGTAAACGATAAGCCCCATTTTGTGGCAGTGCTTTTGGTTCCTGAGAAAAAGCATTTATGGAATTCAATAAAAACGATCCATGAAGAAAAAAACAGAAAATAAAGTACTTTGTATTTTTCATGGATATGCTCACTTCAATGATTATGCCGAATGAAAATTAATAGATATGTTGTTTAATATGGAAGAAAACGAAACTCCCCGGGTATGTTACGGTTCCTTTTCCAAGCAGAAAGGTTAGTATCAGATTCACCACCCGCCATTTTGGTTTTTGCTTTATTGGTACCCAATATTTGAAGAGCAAGCATAGCTGCAACTTCCATTTCATCCCCGTTCTGATGCTTTAACGCATCGGGAGTAAAATAATTTGCTATAAAGTGAGTATCAAATTTTCCGGTGATAAACGCATCATGCTGCATTACGTATTTGCAAAAAGGCAATGTAGTTTCCACACCGGTGATGCAATAGTCATCAATTGCCCGAATCATTCGTTCTATCGCTTCTTTCCTGTCTGCGCCAGAAGTTATGAGTTTTGCAATCATGGGATCATAATAAATCGGGATTTCCATTCCTTCTTCAAACGCATCATCGACCCGGACACCCGGTCCCTGAGGAATCTTATAAGTTTGAAGCCGGCCAATATCTGGCAGGAAATTATTTGCAGGATCTTCTGCGTAAACTCTCACTTCTACTGCATGCCCTTGTATCCTGAGATCGTCCTGTTTGAAAGGAAGCGGCAGTCCCATTGCGATACGAATTTGTTCTTTGACCAGATCGAGTCCGGTAATATATTCCGTTACAGGATGTTCAACCTGCAAGCGGGTATTCATTTCAAGAAAGTAAAAGTTGAGTGCTTCATCCAATAGAAATTCAACTGTCCCGGCACCTACGTAATTGCAGGCTTTTGTTATTCGGACGGCACAAATTCCCATTTGTTCTCTGATTTCAGGAGTCAATACTGAAGAAGGAGCCTCTTCAATCACTTTCTGATGTCTTCGCTGTATGCTGCATTCACGTTCAAAAAGATGTACGACATTACCATGAGTATCACCGAGAACTTGAATTTCAATATGTCTTGGTGAAGCCACATAACGCTCAATAAACACAGCACCATCACCAAAGGATGAGATCGCCTCACTTACAGCCAATTTCATTTGTTCCTCGAATTCAGTTTCATTTGAAACAATACGCATTCCTTTTCCTCCACCACCGGCAGAGGCCTTTATAAGAATAGGAAAACCGATTTTTTGAGCAATCTTTTTAGCCTCAGCAATATCTTCAATAGCACTTGCTGTACCAGGAACCAAAGGAATTTTCAACTCCACTGCTGTTGCTTTGGCAGCTAATTTACTTCCCATTTTGCGCATGGAATCACCGGAAGGGCCAATAAAAATCAGGCCTTCTGCAGTCACACGATCTGAAAAATCAGCGTTCTCCGATAAAAACCCGTAACCTGGATGAATCGCATCGGCACCCGTCAATTTAGCAGCATCAAGAATTTTATTTATCACCAGATAGCTCTGGCTGGAAGCAGGAGGTCCAATAAATACCGCTTCATCCGCGTATCTGACATGTAGTGCGTCCCGGTCAGCTTCCGAAAAAACCGCAACAGTAAGAATTCCCATTTCTTTTGCGGAACGCATTACTCGCAGAGCAATCTCACCGCGATTAGCCACTAAAATCTTTTTCATAGAAATCTTTAGGTCGGTAAAGGTAGATTTTTTAGCCCTCCTTTTTCCCGCCGGGGCAGAAATTTACCACGATTACTTCTGTAAATTCGCTGTTTCACCTTCCTGCAATCTACTCTCCTGCCGGTTTTCCCGTGGCATCGTACCAAAGAGATAATCCCAAAAAGGAAAACTTACGCTGTAAGCAGTTTCCACAGAATGATAATGATGCAAGCTGTGATGTGTCCACAAATATTTAAGAAAATTTTTTGGAGGCTTCATGGCATGAACAAAATAGTGAATCAGGAGATAGGAACTATAACCGGAAGTAAAGCCGGCAAATAATATCAAACCATTTTCAGCAAATAATGCCCGGAATAAAAGAAAAAACAAGACAGCAATGGTGATTGACAACACAGGAGGCATTACCAAACGATCTTTGTCCCTTGGAAATTCATGATGCACTCCATGGATGTTATACTGAACTTTTTGTTCATTCTCCGATTTTGCATCAAAATGAAAAATGTAACGATGGATGAGGTATTCAACCAGACTGAAGAGCAATACACCGGTGGGGAAAATCCAAAGAATATTCAGTGGCTGAACAGTTGAATAAAGAAGTAAATACGTTATAAAGACAACAGAAATAAGATAATATAATAAGACAGGAATTAGAAAATGAGTGCGGGTAAGTTGCTCAAGAAATTTATTTGAAAACAAACGACCTGAGCCCTTATTGTCGATTTTAAAATCTTTCATGGCTGAGAGTTTTGATTCATGAAAAAGAATTCTGCCCTCTAAATTTATATAAAAATCAATACATCTGCAAAATCTTATACCCGATTAATCGATACACTAATTTTGCAAGGGTATATTCTGAAAGGATGGAACCCTCTATAGGTGCACATTCCACCACATCAAAACCAACCACATTTCTTGTCCTGAATACTTCTTTGAGAAATTCCAGTGTCTCCACCCAAAATAATCCATTGGGCTCAGCGGTACCTACAGCAGGAATAACAGCCGGATCAAAGCCATCAGCATCGATTGTAAGGTATACATCATTGGAAAGTTTATTTATTGCATCCTGCATCCAATGAGGATTCTTCCTAATCTGATGTGCGTAAAAAGTGTGAATATTATCTGATGCGCGAATAAGATCCGCTTCTTCTTTGCATTGCGCACGAATCCCAATCTGTACCATTGGAATGTTCATATCATGTGACCCTTGCCATGACAGATGCATGTGAATAAGGATTACCATGATAGGCCTCTCGGAGATCAGAGTGTGCATCAATTTGCAACACCGTTAAGTCATGATATTTTTTTGCATGAGATTTTACGAAACCATAGGTGATGGAATGTTCTGCACCTAAAGAAACCACAAACTTATCATCCCGAATGAGCTGGTCCGTCTGCTTCTCAATTAAATCCATGGCATCAGCATCATAAGTGTTCGCAAAATCCAGAGATTCCAACGTGGCAATACCCGCTTTTCTGTAGGATTCAACTTCGAGTTCCTCATCGTAAAATTCAACAAAATGCGAAGCTGCCACCATGGCTGCAGGTCCTTTTGCACTTCCCATCAGGTATGATGAGGTATGCTCATAAGGAATTTGCTGAATAACAAATTTTGCTTTCTCATAAGAAGCCAAATCCGGCTCGGGAATTGCGAGAAAGGCCAGTTCGTTGGGTAATACCTTCATCAGATTTATTTACTGAGTACTTCGTTAACAAGATCAGCTGCTTCTTTCAACTGAATTGCAGAAAAGACTTTCAGTCCGGAATCATCGATGATTTTCTTTGCTTCAACGGCATTGGTTCCCTGAAGTCGAACTATGATCGGAACAGGGATTTCTCCTATATTTTTATAGGCATCAACTATTCCCTGCGCAACACGGTCACAACGAACAATTCCACCAAAGATGTTAACAAGTATTGCCTTCACATTTGAATCCTTCAGAATAATACGGAAAGCCTGCTCTACCCGTGCTGCATTTGCAGTACCACCAACGTCAAGGAAATTAGCAGGTTCACCACCTGCAAGTTTGATGATGTCCATGGTTGCCATAGCAAGACCTGCACCATTCACCATACAACCAACGTTTCCATCAAGCTTTACGTAATTCAGATTGTGTTCACCTGCTTCCACTTCAGTAGGATCTTCTTCACGGACATCTCTCATCGCAAGATAGTCAGGGTGACGGAACAACCCGTTTTCATCAAAATTCACTTTCGCATCTACAGCAATAATCTTATCGTCTGAAGTTTTCAAAACCGGGTTGATTTCAAAAAGCGAAGCATCGATTGCATCGTAAGCCGTATACAGAGAGGTGATGAACTTCACCATCTGCTTGAAGGCATTGCCACTAAGGCCAAGATTAAATGCAATCTTGCTTGCCTGAAAACCCTGAAGGCCAACTTTAGGGTCAATCTCTTCTTTAAAAATCAGGTGTGGTGTTTTTTCAGCGACGGCTTCGATATCCATTCCACCTTCGGTGGAGTACATAATAATGTTGCGACCTGTCTGGCGGTTGAGCAAAACACTCACATAAAATTCTTTTGTAGGAGAAGCTCCGGGATAATAAACATCCTGTGCAATAAGGACTTTGTTAACCTACTTCCCCTGAGGGCCGGTTTGCGGAGTAACCAGGTTCATCCCAAGAATATTACGTGGCCCTTTCTCTCACTTCATCCAAAGATTTTGCAAGTTTCACACCACCTCCTTTACCCCT
The DNA here is from genome assembly GCA_963775555.1 of uncultured Bacteroidota bacterium. Classification (GTDB taxonomy): domain Bacteria; phylum Bacteroidota; class Bacteroidia; order AKYH767-A; family 2013-40CM-41-45; genus QQVM01. Next base: position 1,480,451 of record CAVZJJ010000004.1, read on the forward strand.
TCCACCTGCATGGATCTGCGCTTTTACTACCCACCATTCAGTGCCTGTAATTTTATTGAGTTCCTTGGCTGCTTTTACGGCCTGTTCAGGTGTATCTGCTACAAGACCTTCCTGTATTCCAACCCCAAATGATTTTAAAATAGATTTACCTTGATATTCATGTATATTCATTGGATTTTATAATTTTTCAAGTGAATTGATACTAAAATTCGGGCAAAAGTAGCATAAAAAGGGCAGATTTCAGGTCTTTTTTAGCAAGATTTTAACCCTACTAAGAAGTTAGTATGAACAATTTTTAGAATAAATCAATTCTTTTTTAAATACCGTTCTTCAACAACCCTTAAATGATGCCTTTCATGTGCAAGAACAAAGAACAATAGACTACGGACACTCACGTTATTTCCATTAGCAAGACCTGTTAAATCGTATGCACTTTCATCAAGGGTTTTGAAGAAAATCAAGCTTGCCTCACTTATAATTTTTTTTTCTTCCCGGATGGACGCCCAGGATCTTACTTTAAAATTTGAATTATGGATATAATCATTCTCTTCAAAACCGGCTAAAGGAGTTTCATCCTTTCTGGAAAAACGAAGCGCCCTGTAAGTGAGAATCCTTTCACTATCGCAAAGATGACCGATTACTTCTTTCAATTGCCATTTACAGCGCTCATAAGCTATAATAGAATTTAAGTCTGAAATACCTTTAAGAAATTCAGTTGTATGATGAACTTGATCCTCCAAAGCAGTGAGGAGATCATTTTCAGGGACAATTTGAAGATAGCTTTTATAATAATCTGATAATTCAGAAATCTTTGGTTTGGCGATGAACATATGAATACGATTTTTTATTTTAATAGTTGACAGTAAAGAAACATCAAATTTAATGCGAATAAAAAAAATATTTTATGTACAGTTTATGATTTTATTTAACTTTTTATTAACCCATATCGGCTTCTTTCCTAACTAGGTTTGTTAAACAGTCCAACTGAGTATGCGCAATCTGCCTTTAATCTTTTATCTGATTATCCTACCGGGAATTTCGCTCGGTGAAATAGCTGAGGACGTCAAAAAAATCTACACTGCCACCCGGCTCGATTCAAGTTTAAAAATTGATGGTATTATCAATGAAGAAATGTGGAATAATGCGCAAGCTGCAGGTGATTTTTTACAATTAGAGCCTGCGGAAGGTTTTCCGGTAAGTCAGAGATCGGTTGTGCGACTGCTTTATGATAATGAAAATTTGTATGTCTGTGCGATGCTGTATGATACTTCTCCTGATAGCATTCTTCAGGAACTCGGTAACAGGGATGAGGGATATTCGCTTAATTCAGATGCATTTCGACTGGGCATTGATCCTTATAACACCCGACAGACAGGATACGTCTTTGAAGTTACCGTTTCCGGAGTTCAAAGCGAGTCATACAACGATGATTTATCATTTGATGCCGTCTGGGAAAGTGCAACACAGATAAGGAATGATGGATGGAGCCTGGAAATGAGAATTCCGTATTCTGCCATTCGATTTCCGGCCAAAGATGAACAAGTTTGGGGCCTTCAATTCGCGAGACTGATTCGGCGAAATCGCGAATATGATCAATGGTCACTTACGCCAAAAGAAGTTCAGAACAGGATGATGTATTGGGGAACACTTGAAGGAATGAATGGTATTTCCCCTCCTTTGAGGTTTTCACTCACACCCTATTTTTCGGTCTATGCAGAAAATAGCCCGATTTATACTTCCGATGGAATTGAAGGCTACGAAAATTCATATTCTTATTCAGGGGGAGCAGATTTAAAAGTGGGACTGGATGAACGATTCACACTCGATGTAACACTCCTACCTGATTTCAGCCAGGTTCAAAGTGATAACAAGGTTAAAAACCTAACGGCTTTTGAAACGATCTATGAAGAAAGAAGACCTTTCTTCAATGAAGGTACTGATCTGTTTTCAAAAGGGAATTTATTTTATTCACGAAGAATCGGGGAAACTCCTACTTTATTTTATTCAGTTCCCGATATGCTTGAGGAAGGAGAACAAATCGAACATAATCCTGATAAGGCACGCTTAGTCAATGCTACCAAACTTTCCGGACGGACAGATAAAGGATTAGGAATTGGTATTTTGAATGCTGTGACTAATACCACCTATGCAACTATTCGTAAGGCTGACGGAGGTATACGAAAAATTGAAACCGAACCACTCAGCAATTTCAATGTCCTGATTCTCGATCAACAATTAAAAAACAATTCCAAATTTTACATTGCTAATACCAACGTGCTAAGGGAAGGAAGTGCAAGAGATGCAAATGTGACAGCAAGCGAGTTATCGCTTGAAAATAAAAAGAACAGTCATCGTATCAGAGGCGGATATACAATGAGCAGGATTTACGAGCAAATCTCCGGATTAAATGAACTGAACTCCGAAAAAAAAGTAACGGTAGGAAATCAATATTTTGCAAGTCTGGATAAAATTAAAGGATCGGCACAATATGGCATCTCCTATGAGGTAAGTGACAAATCTTTTGATAAAAATGATTTGGGGTATAACTTCAAACACGATTATTCTGTCGCAAATTTTTATACTACGTTTTATAAATTCAACCCATTCTGGAAATACTTTAAATATGGAAACCTTTCCTGTTGGTTAAATCGTCAGGGAAGATTAAGTGAAAGCAATCAGCTAACAAATTTTGAAGCCGGCAGTAACTTTTTTCTTCTATTTAATTCGAACTGGTCAATTTTCTCAGACTTTGGTGCCAGTCTGACGGAAGGAAGGGATTATTATGAGCCGCGTGTGGAAGGCTTATACTATCGTACTCCAATGTATCAATGGGGCAGTATTAATTTTACCAGCAACTACAATAAAAAGCTTGCTTTTGATTTTGGATGCAGGGGGACCAATGGTTCAAGCATTGAATACCTTGCATGGGGATATTACATCGGACCCAGACTTCGAATCAGTGACAAATGGTCTGTATCATTTAACTTAAATGTTGACAAATATAAAAATGATGCGGGCTTTGTCGATTTTGAAGATGAGTCTGGAACTCAGCCAATTTTCGGGCAACGAGAAATTACTACAATTGTCAACACGCTTACAACAAGGTATTTATTTAAAAATGACATCTCCCTTTCTCTGACTACAAGACACTATTGGTCTCAGGGGGAATACGATCAGTTTTATCAATTGCGACCTGACGGTGGCCTGACTAAAACTTCATGGAATCAAGATGAAAATTTTAATTCAAATTACATTAATGCTGACCTCGTTTACAATTGGCAATTTGCCCCAGGCAGTTTTTTTTTAATTACCTATAAAAATCAAATTCTGATCGATAACCAGGAAATCCAGAATGGTTATATCAGAAACTTTTCGGGAAGCTTAAATGAACCTCAAATCAACTCCATCTCTCTAAAGGTTTTATATTATTTGGATTACCAGAAAATACATAAGAAAAAGCCCAGGGTTTCATAGAAATCTGTATTCATTCAGGAGGATTAACTACTTTCGCTGAGGAGAATTAAATCTCCTGTTTTTATGATTAAAGCGGAAGAAATCAGAAAATCATACGATAGTCTTGAAGTTCTGAAAGGAATCAATCTTGAAATTCAGAAATCGGAGATTGTTTCCATAGTTGGAGCTTCCGGTGCAGGAAAAAGCACATTGCTCCATATACTGGGAACATTGGATGTAGCCGATTCTGGAAAAATCTGGATTGATGGCACTGAAATATCCAGGTTGAAGCTGAAAAAGATGGCCGATTTCAGGAACCAAAAAATTGGATTTATTTTCCAGTCGCATCATTTATTACCGGAGTTTTCCGCTCTTGAAAACATTATGATGCCCGCTTTGATAGCAAGGCAATCAACCAACACCGCCAGTAAGAGAGCGATTGAATTGCTCACTCTTATGAATCTCGAAAATCGGCAGGATCATCGTCCATCCGAATTGAGCGGTGGTGAGCAACAACGCGTTGCTGTATGCCGTTCACTCGTAAATAATCCTGCAGTAATTTTTGCAGACGAACCATCAGGTAATCTGGATTCTCAGGCAGCTAAATCCCTGCACAAATTATTTTTTGAACTCCGTGACAAATTTGGACAAACTTTTGTGATCGTAACACATAATGATGAATTGGCAGGCATGGCTGATAGGAAATTGGTAATGAAAGATGGTTCCCTGCTCCACTAGAATTTAATATCTTATAATACACTGTTTCTCTGCTATGCTAACCAGATCCTTTCGATTTCCCCTCTTTATATTGATTTGCACCATATTTCTTGCCGGAGAAAGTTCCGGGCAAGGCATCAATTCCTGGATTCAGAAAACTGATCATTCCGGGATGGCACGCACTTCTGCAGTTGGCTTTTGCATATTAAATAAGGCTTACATCGGAACCGGAGAGGATTCTACCGGAAACTTTTTAAAAGACTTTTGGGAATATGATCCTGCAACAGATTCATGGACCCAACTTGCCGATTTTATTGGTACATCCCGAACCGGAGCGGTGGGTTTTGGCATTGATAGTTCCGGATATCTTGGACTAGGGCGCGACTCCATATCCTTTCTGAAGGATTTATGGAAATATAATCCCTTCATCAATTCCTGGTCCCGTGAACAAGATTTGGGTCAATACAGAAGTACCAGCAGTAACGGAAGGAAAGATGCAGCAGTAACAGTCTTATCAGGAAGTGCATATATTATAGGTGGATATGATGGAACGAGCTCATACGTAAAACAATGCTGGCGCTTCGACCCTCTTGCGGATACTAGCTGGACCCTGCGCAGGAATTTTGCCAATGCCACAGACTTTACTGTGATTGGTCGTAGGTGGGGTGTTGCCTTCAGCGCCAATTCCTCCGTGTACTTTGGAACAGGTTATGATTATCTGCATGACTATCAAAAAGACCTCTGGAAATATAATATCTCAACAGATTCATGGTCGCAGGTTGCCGACCTCCCGGGAAAAACACGCTCCAATGCTACAGCATTTAACTTATTCGGAAAAGGATATATACTCTGTGGAAGCAATGGTGAGCAGCAACATGATATGTGGAGGTATGACCCATTAATCAACAACTGGAGCCGTATGGCTGATTATCCGGGTGCTGTCACTCTGAATAATACTTCATTTGCAATTAGTAATCGCGCCTTTGTCGGTTTAGGTAACGACAGTAACAATGTGTGCAAAAGTGATCTCTGGGAATATATACCCGACAGCACCACGGGAATTTCAGATTTAAGGAACTCCTTTCAATTTGAAGTGTTTCCGAATCCGGCGAATGAATATTTAGTAATCCGGTCCATGGTTTCAACATTAAAATTTCCTTTTTCATTCCAGCTTTATAGTTTGGAAGGGAGACTTATACTTCAAAAAATAATTCTTGAAAATAATTTACGGATTCAACGAGAGAAATTTACTTCAGGCATCTATTATTTTTCCATAACTAAAGACAATCAGAGTCTGCAAACAGGAAAAATAATTTTTTATTAAAGAGTAAAGCTTTTTTATAAAAAACTTGTCAATATTTTATTTTTCTATGCCGGGGTTCCGTTTCTTAAATGGTCACTTCAATTTAATAGTCGGATTCCATACGGAAGAGTTACGAAAAAATCCAAAATCAAGATATGTACGCTCTTAAGATGGATTTATACTTATCTCTAAGGACAAAGCGATCCCTGTAACCAAATACTCGAATTGTTGTAGATTTCATTGAAAAAATACAATCATTCCTTATTGCTTAGCAAGTCCATAAAAAACCACATTATGTTACTTATTAATTACAGAATAATAAAATAGGTGTAATTAAAATAAGGACTTGCTCATTGTTCATTCACACTCACCACAAATTCTTTTTTAGCAATTAGTCTGCCAATGGGATTACCAAAAGATTTTCCAAATTTGTTCATCTCCATTTGAAATACCGGATCCACCGCAATAAGCAATCCTCCACTTGTCTGCGGATCACAAAGTGGCATAAAAGCGGGACCTGAAATTCCCTGTACCTTTTTCTCAAATGCGTTCCAGTTGCGGTAAATGTTATCAGGTATGATAAATTGCCCCGTATAAAAATCCAAGCCATCTAATAATGGAACATCCTTGAAATTTATTTCTGCGGATACATTACTTCCTTCACACATTTCAATCAGATGCCCTAAGAGTCCAAAACCGGTGACATCAGTCATGGCATGTATTTCGTCATATTCAGCCAGAACCGAGCCGATCGAATTTAATTGAGTCATCACTTCCACTGCATTTTTTAAATCTTCTGCGCGGATCAAACCTTTTTTCAAAGCGCTGGCCATAATCCCAAGTCCAAGTGGTTTTGTGAGGTAAAGTAAGTCACCAGCTTGTGCAGTATTATTTCTTCGAATGTTCTTTTTCTTTACCAGTCCGTTAACTGCCAGACCAAAAATTGGTTCAGGACTGTCGATACTATGTCCTCCGGCAAGCGGGATACCGGCTTCTTTACAAATGGCCTTGGCTCCGGCAATGATTTCCCGAGCTACTGAAACCGGCAATTTATTAATTGGAATTCCCAGGATAGCCAAAGCCAAAACAGGCCTCCCTCCCATCGCATACACATCACTAATCGCATTGGCAGCAGCAATACGGCCAAAGTCAAAAGGATCATCAACAATGGGCATAAAAAAATCAGTAGTGCTGATGAGGCATTCTTCCGTTCCAATATCCAGAATGGCTGCATCATCTTTTGATTCATTACCAACCAGAAGTTGGCTAAAGGACTCCCGTGGCGAATGATCCTTTAAAATTTCTTCCAGTACAGCCGGTGCAATTTTACAACCACAGCCAGATCCATGGCTGAAGGCAGTGAGACGAATTGCTTCTAATGTTTCAATTGTATTCATGCAAATAATGTTGTAAACATTGTTTCTTTTAGTTTCTTTAACCGTTCCGCAAAATTATAATATACTTCACTCTCCATTAATTCAAGACTGTGGCATTTGTTTTTCGCCCTCAGAGTCATGCCATAGGCATAAGTATTATCGTAATATTCCAATAGATAATCCAGCCACTCTTCTTTCCTGTCATTTTCCAGTGCTTCAATTGCCAACTTAAGTCGCAGGCCACCAAGGCGTTTCTCCAGGCGAACCGTACATTCTTTCAACTGACTGACAGGAAAACTTCCGTACTCGTTCAAGATTCTTTCTTTCCGGATAAATATTGGAACATCCACTTCTATGACAGGTGCATTGCGCATCTGTTCGAATAGGGCATCCGGTATTTTCGATGTTCCAATGGAACGGCTCTCATTTTCCAGCCACAGAGCTATAGTAGGATCCTGTTTGTGGAGATCATGAAAAATCAGGTTTTCAAAATGTTCATTCCCTGGTTGAGGCTGCTGACCCAATGCTCCAAAAGATGAACCCTTATGGCAAGCCAATTTCTCCAGGTCAATTACCTGTTCCCCATGTGCAGCCAAATGATCGAGCAATTCTGTTTTCCCAGATCCTGTTTTCCCACCTAGTACAATTATTTTTCGTTGCTCCTGAAAAGACTGCAATGCCAAAGCCCTGTATGCTTTATACCCCCCTTTCAATAAATACACTCTGAAGCCAGCCATCTCAAGCAGCCAGGCAAGAATGCCTGAGCGCATTCCCCCTCGCCAACAATAAATCATTACAAGCCTTCCTTCACTGAGTTCTTTCACTTTTTTAATAATTTCGACAAAAAGCGGGCCCACCAATTCAAAACCTTTCAGTACAGCAGATTCCCTACCCTCCTTTTTAAAAGTTATGCCTATTTCATGTCGATGCTCATCATTTAGAAGGGGTACATTATATGCAAATGGAATATGAGCATGTAAATACTCCTTAGGGCTACGAGCATCGAGTAAAAGCTGCCCGGGTGCTTCCATGGCTGCAAGAAACTCAGTTATATTGAGGACTTTCGGCATCTGATGCCAAAGGTACGAAGCCTTTATGAAGGGAAGCGAATTTTTTCTTCATGGCCGGCATCACTTCAAAATGATCGTATTTTTTAGCCTCCAGCTTTGCCTTAAACCACTCATTAAATACTATCATTTCAGGACTTAATATTTTCCAGGCATATACCGCCTCTATAGAATCAAGATGGTGAAATGATGACCCTTTAAGACGGAAAGTTTTACGAAAATTAAAGCTATGTCTGGACAATGCAACCAGGATTTGAATAATTAACTGGTCTCTTTTAGTAATAGGTAAAGTTTTTCGAACTCTCTCATGATGCTTGCGAAGATTTTCGATCAGACTATCCGCTAACTCAAAGTTCTCCAATTCAATCTGGTTCAATATACTTAATATACGAATAGAAATATTCCAGGACTCCTTCTCCTGCTCAAGCTCCCGCACATCTTGCAATAAAAGATATGAAGAAGGATAATCTTGCTGAATAAATCGAAGACATGCATTATGGTATCGAACTGTAGCAGCAAAATAATGAACCAGGATACCTGAATAGAGATATGTATTCAAAATGTCGATAAAATGTTCGATATTTTTAGTATCTGCACTATAAAAGGCAAGAAGGAATTGAGATTGGTAAACAACACATTTATTTGGTTCTAAATATTTCAGAAAATAAAATGCCTTTCTAAAATGGTCGTGTGCCAATTCAAAATTAAACAATCTTAATTCAACTGTACCGAGATTAATGAAGGCAGTACCTTGTCCATACATCGAATTTAAATGTTTATTTGATTCAAGCAAGCCAATTATTTTACGCCAAATTACTTTTGAAACTTCATATTGCTCAAGCATATCATTATTTTCAACCTTCAGAATGAGCAAATTGTATAATATTGACTTTGACCTTGTTCTTACTACATCCGCCTCCAACTCAATAATATTTAATTGTAATTTTTTTTTATGTGCTATTAAATTTTCCTTAGAATTTACATGCCATAATAATCTTCTCGTATATATTTCAGATTTATGGAAAGTTACTCGACAATCTTCATAATGTTCAATCTCTTTGTATTGCAAACTATAATCTTCTTTTGTGGAAATGAATAAGCTAATACGTAATTTTTTATACAATGCAATAACCAATACGTCATAGTACTCAAATAATTTTGCTTTATAAATTATTTTATTAATAAACCTAATAGAAATATCATTTAAATTTCGCAAGTTGAGTATATCGTATTGCATCAACCTTTTTCTCAGAATTAAAATTTCCTTGGCGCGGTCATCGTAATATGGGCTTTTTTCAATTGAATCCTTTAATAATAAGCAATCCAGCAAGCGCTCCTTGGATCTGTGAACCATTTGTCTAAAGGCGATCGATTTAGCTCTGCCATAAAGATGTTTCTGAGCTTCCTGTGCATCTATCTCAGGGAACTCTTTAACCAATTCAATCAATTGAATATAATAGGATTTTTTATCGGGTCTTACATTGATCAAACTCAGTTCATTCCTGAATTCTTCTTCCGTCAGTTTACCAACAATTTTCTTTAAATCATCGAATTCGCGCATAAGTATATTGAATTAAATTATTATTATAATGTCAAATTAGGACTGGAAATGTCCTCAAAAGAATTTCATCATTGCTACGGAATAAAATTAAACTCTTTAATTGGGATGTCAAAGCATACAGGAGTATTTCCTGCCTCCAGGATACACTCTGGGCTATTTTAGCGCAATAAATTAAACTAAATAATCATGAGCACTAAAAAACACATCAAAGATGAAATGCTGATTGACCTCGGGATAGTAATTCGGAAACTGCGACTGGATAAAGGATTTCGATCTGCTGAATTATTCAGTTACGAAAACAACCTGAATCGTACCGCATATTGGCGCTGGGAAAATGGTCAAAACATTACCATGAAAAACTTCTTTCGGATTTGCTCGATCCATCAGATGAGTCCGAAGCAAGTATTCGATATGCTGGAAATAAAATATAAACGCATTAACTCAATGCCGTGTTCAACCAATAAGTGCAATTTAAAGATTTAAACTTTCACCTTGGGACTTTTAATTGTCCCAGGTGAAAGTTAAGCTGAGAAGCTTCATCTTTGGATTGCTTATGTCAAAAAACTACACCCATCTCAACTCTGAACAAAGATATCAGATTGAAGCCTTATTAAAAAGCGGAATCGCTCAAAAGGATATTGCGAAAATTGTAAATAAATCGCCATCCACGATAAGTCGAGAACTTAAACGGAATATACCAAAACGTGGAAGAGGAGCTTTGGTTTACACAGCTGAAAATGCACAACGGAAAACGGATCATCGGCATCAAATCAAAATGAAAAAAGAAAGATTTACCGATGAAATGAAAGTGTGGACGCGTCTCTGGATGAAGAGTATAAAATTCAGTCCGGAATTAATTCATGTCGTTGGCAAAAATGAGTTAGGGGATTTTGTCAGCCACGAGACCATTTACAAGTGGATTTGGCGTTGTAAGCAAAGTAATTGTAAGGAAGATAGACAAGACAAGAAACTGTATATGCACTTAGCACATGGACGTAGAAGAAGAAAGCGCGGATTAAGAAGAGATAGCCGGGGTATTATTCCAAACCGAGTGTCTATTGAAAATCGTCCGAAAATCGTAGATAAAAGAAAGCGCTTGGGAGATTTTGAAGTAGATCTGATGATGGGAAAAAATCATCAGGGAGCTTTGCTTGTAATGACGGATCGGGCATCTCTGAAAACCAAACTCACAAGGTTAGCCGGGAAAGACAGCATCATAATAAAGCGCGAAATTAAACGTAGATTAATCTCATTAAAGGGAATTGTTAAAACACTTACATTTGACAACGATAAGGCATTTAGTAAACATGAATCGATAGGAAAATCGCTGAATGCTACTACCTATTTTACCCGGCCTTATACCTCACAAGATAAAGGAACTGTAGAAAACAGAATAGGATTAATCCGCAGATTCTTCCCAAAGAAAACAGACCTATTGAAAGTACCTGACATAGATGTTCAAATAGTAGAATCAATAATTAATAACAGACCAGTAAGAAAATTTAATTATCAAACACCTAACCAAGTCTTCTCACAAAAAATTGCACTTATTACTTGAACTTACAAATGAATATTGCTGCTGAACCCAATGTGAACAAAATTGGAAGTCAATAAATTTATTCAAGCTGAAGTGAAAGGATTGATCAATTAATTATTATGCATTACTAATTCGGAGATAAGGTCCATTCAAAACCTAAACGAATTTCCTGCCTAATCTGAACTTTACTGTAAACCACAGGTAAGTAAGAAATTCTGGAATTTGCCGAAATAGCCAGGGGCCCATACAATCTATAACGCAATCGGTTCGATAATTCAATCCGAATCGCTTCCTTATCCAGTGAATTAAAAAAGATACGTGTTTGATTATCCCAACGAAATCTTCGCAGAAAGTCGTGTAGGATATGGATATTAACACCGCCGCCATAATCCAATTGCCAATGCCTTTCATATAATCCAAAACCGGAAGGATCATCCGAAGCTTTATATATCATTAAAGACTGAAGTTTAATGCTTGCCAGCGAAAAATTAATTATACTGTATTTCCAAAATCGCCAGGAATATCCATAGGAAATCTGAAATTCTCCGGGATTGAAAAATCCACCCGAATTAATCTTACGATAGGAATCGTTTGCATTTCTCATCATTGAATATGAATTCAGAAGTGGCGAGTTGAGCTGGAATATGCAAGTAGGATTAATTTTCTTGTCAGGTGAACTCAAGCGAAAGGCATCTACGGAAAACATATTTTCGGTTACTGACCAGAGGCTATCGAAATAATAGCGGTAACCCAAATCTGAATGTACCCCAACATCCCAAATACATTCAGGACGAGTTATCATTAATCCAAGGTTATAGTGCCCGGAAAGTTGAATTGAGGAAGCCTCTTCCAGCAGGGTATTTTTCGATACTATAAAAGTGGCCGAAGCATCACCGTCCTCCCGGTAAATTTTAACCGGATATTGAGGGCAAAATAATTTGACACACTTGCTATTGTCAGGACTGGTGGGTTTTAGATTATTTTGCAACTCAGTTCCGGCGAATAGTGCATCAGAAGAAAGTAGTACAAATACAAAAAGGATATGAGAATAGTTAGTCCATTTCACCGGGCACTAAGAACGGCATCAGTACCTTGCAAGACAACTCCATCTATTCAGTCTTTTTTATGAGATTTTTCAAACTTGTTTCTCATCACTTCACTGTGATCATAGTTCCGCTTCGCTATTTTGAATTTGAACCATTCTTCAAAAACAACCAGTTCCGGACTTTTAATTTCCCAGGTATAATCGGCATCGTCCGATTCAAGTAATTCAAAGTACTTTTTACGGTTAGAATATACCTTGGCATAATTAAAATTCTCATTGATCAACTTTCTTAGTATGCGAATAATGAGCAGGTATCGGGGCCGAATGTTTTTTGTTTTTAATAGCCTTTTAATAAACTTATCCAGATTGGACAATTTCAAATCAACGCTTTCATACTCTTCCAGTTCAATTCTGCAAAGCGTGATCATTATTCGTTTAATAATATTCCAGCCCTCCTTGTCTTTGTCTATTTCTTCACAGTCTTTAAATATTGATAAAGCGTTGATGAATTTATTGTTAATAAATTCCATACATGCTTCATAGAATATTCTTTTATTTAGAAGAAATGGAGAATTGAGTGATCGAGAATATTTTACAAGCGATTTAAGGGAATTTTCTGCTTTAGCTTTTTCACCAAGATAAAACAAATTGTAGAACTCAAGCTCATTTAGAATTGACATATTAAGTGGTTGATTGATAAAATATTTCTTTGAGACGATTATTTTATCTAACGAACCATGCAAATTTTTAAGAAAGATATTATTATTTGCAATATTTAAAGTTGTTGAACCCATTCGATACTCACTATACACTGATTTGGAATTCTCAACTAAGATTTGCAAATCCATCAAATACTTTCCTGCAAGTAAGTATTCTCTTCCAATTTGTGCCTTTTCAACTAAAAGTAGTAGGTAATAGTAGCCAATTGTCGGAGCAGATGTCTCCTCGTAAGTTTTCTTAAGAAAGCTCAAACCATTGGTAAGCTCTTTTTTATAGGAATCAGAACTGGATGATACGCTAATTTTGGAAATCAATTCGTTAAATTTTGCCTGGGCAGAATTAATTGCAGTCCATTTCATTTCTGCTGTACTAATTTGTTCCTTAATTCTCCCTGCAGACTTTATGCCCATATCTAAACCTTGGAATCTTTGTTTTGTATACAATACTTGCACTAAGATGTCATAGATTTCAAATTGGGTAGCTTTTTTTATCGTCAAATCAATCTCATTCAAAATATTTTGTCTCACACCTTTCAGTATCAGCAAATCAATTTGTATCATTCTTTTTCGAAGTTCAAACACGGTTCGGCTCCGATTGGAATAATAACCTCTTTGAAGATTTGAATTAAATAGCAGTACCTCAAGCGTTTTTTCTTTTAAACGGTTTACCAGTTTATTAAACGCAGCGTAATTTACTTTTCCATAAATAGTTTTCTGTATGTCGTTTGCTGAATAGTTTTCTGGCTCCAGAAGTAGCCGAATCAACTGTGCAGTTTTTGATTTGTAAGACTCCTCCGGCTCCGCATTATACAGAACGAATTTTTCGAGAGAATGCAGCTCCTCGGGTTTAAGGGTGATTAAAATTGATTTCAGATAATTCAGGCTGTTCATGCTATTGATTTTCGACTAAATGATCCAATTTCTTACAATGTAATTTTCTGGCAAATATTGATCCCTCGCAGCTACCGATCCTTATTATTATTGAGTAAACAATTAAATTATATAAACATGCTGGAATTCATCATTGCACTTTTACTTTCCTGGGGTTATAATCTGGACAGTAAATCGAACCTTTCCAATCTTGACCCGGAAATCATGAAAATCATCCAATCGGATGAAAACTATGATAAACTGGGGGGGGATAAAGAGTTTCTATTGATCAATAATTCAGATAAAGAAACCTCTGGCGGGTATGACAACATTGTCGTCACTTCTGACCCTAATCCAGAAGAAGCGGTAAAATACTAATGTCTCATTATACAAATATTGGGGTATTTTTTTTAATCTGCAAGAACAGTATGAAAATAGCTATTATATAGCTGATATACAGTTATTAATACACAAACAAAATAAAATTTGGATAAACCAAGTAAAAAGCAATATGAAACATAAAGTTTGATTTTAGATCAAATTTGAACGTCCGGCCCATCCTTTTGGATGGTGTCCGGATGTCTATTTATTTACAGTTTGTCCCTTTTTCGGGGCTTGGAACGGGATTACTTTTGTTTATCAACTAACAGAAACACCTCCCGAAATGAAAGCCAAAAAACACTTACCATCCATCGAGGCCCCTGACCACAGGCCCATTCCCAGATTCAGAAAGGCAATTGTGATTGATGACAATGAAACTGATCACAGGATAACAGAGACCATACTCAAAGCGTGTTACGTGGCAAGGGAGGTAAAACTGGAACCCAATCCTCATCAAGTAATTAAAAACTTGCACAATATTCAAAGACTGAGTGAAGTACCGGAGCTCATCTTTATCAACCTGCATATGAATTCTTTAAAGGACCTAAATTTCCTGGAAGAATTTGAGAGCATGTCTGACTTCGTGAAGAACAAGTGCAAAATTGTTGTACTAACGAACCTGCCCGATCTCGGTGAAAAACACCGTGTATTGATGAACCCTTGCGTAGTACGTTATCTCATTAAGCCCCTTGATGCCTTCCAGCTGAGAGAGTTTATCAGCCATTAATAAACCAAGCCCTGCGAAATATTTTATACCAACCACTTAAATACCAAATTATGGAAATCGTACACATTAAAAAAAACGAAAACAACGAAAATGCCCCATTCAGTATCAGTTATGGGGATAGGGTTTCAGACCCAACACTTCTAAACCTGGAAAAGACTTTGCTGACTCAAATGGGAAATATTCTTTCCATTATACGAGGCGGTGAATATAAAAAGCGCAAATCCCATGTCTCTGCTTAATGCGACTGAAAAATTAGTTTACAAGTAAAAATTACCGCAACCTAACCTTCTAATTAAGAAAACATGACTTTCTCAAAAATCAAGTATGCTCTCATTGATCTTTCGGTATTGTTTATTTGCAGTCTGATTGCTTTTCATTGGCTATTCTAAATGCTTCTATCATTACCTTTGAGGAATGAGGTCAATGAAATTTGCTGATCTGGGAGCTTTCCTGGAGGAGAAATCATTATTGTACAATAGATCAGCATTCATTGATAAAGACCCTGTTTCCATTCCTCATCTTTTTTCTAAGAAGGAAGATATTGAGATTGCTGCATTCCTGACCGCTACGATTTCCTGGGGTCAAAGAGGAAGTATACTGAAAAATTCGATGCTGCTGATCGATAAAATGGATCGAGACCCTCACCGTTTTATTCTTGCTTTCAAAAATTCAGACCTCACACCTTTTCGGAAATTCGTACACCGGACTTTTAATGGAGAGGATTGTGTATTTTTCCTGAAAGCGCTCAAAAATATCTATATTGTTCACGATGGTCTTGAGACCATTTTTTCAAATTCCGATTCAAATTCTAAAGACTATATTTTTTCTGAAGAAACAGTTAAACAGGGGATTTTAAAAGCCCGCCAGACTTTCTTTTCACTCCCTCATAATAAACGCCAGGAGAAACATTTTTCCGATCCGGCACGTGGTTCAGCTGCTAAACGACTCAATATGTTTTTAAGATGGATGGTTCGAAAGGACAGTCAAGGCGTGGATTTGGGCATATGGAAAACCTTCGATCCTGCTATCTTGCTTTGCCCGCTGGATGTGCATTCGGGCCGTGTTGCACGTAAGCTGGGCCTTTTAAAACGAAAACAGAATGATTGGCAGGCAGTAATGGAGCTTACCAGACAACTCCGACGTTTTGATGCAAAAGATCCGGTAAAATTTGATTATGCACTATTCGGATTAGGTGTGTTTGAGAAATTTTGAATCCGTATATTTGCGGGCAATGCGGTTTATCTATCCTGAATTTCTGTTCGCCCTTTTGGCCTTAGCGATTCCTATTATTATCCACTTGTTCAATTTCCGGCGATTTAAGAAATTGTACTTCACCAATGTGCGCTTCTTGCGTGAAATAAAGCAAGACACGCGGTCCAGGTCGAAATTGAAACACCTGTTTGTTCTCTTCGCACGGCTTCTTGCTCTTGCCTGCCTTGTTTTGGCTTTTGCCCAACCCTATTTCCCTTCAGCACTACAATCAAAGGCAGAGGCAAACAGGAAAATCAGCGTGTATGTTGATAATTCCTACAGTATGGATGCCCAGGGAAAGAACGGTGCTTTATTAGAAGAAGCCAAACAAAAAGCAAGGGAGATTGCCATGGCTTATAAGGTCTCTGATCAATTTCAACTTCTAACCAATGATTTTGAGGCACGACATCAGCGACTGGTGAACCGGGATGAGTTTTTACAGGATTTGGAAGACATTAAGCCGGGCTCCTCATCACGGACTTTACGTGAAGTTATAGCCAGGCAATCAGATGTATTATTGGCAAATGATCTGCAAAAAAAATCCTCTCCTACCTCCTATCTTATCACTGATTTTCAGAAATCAATAAGTGATTTTAAAGAGTTGCGTCCGGACAGTCAACTCAATATCCGTTTGATCCATTTAAAATCTACAGGCCTTCAAAATGTATCCATTGATACTGCCTATCTGAGCACTCCGGTTATTCAATTAAATAATTCAACTGAACTGATAGTAAAGTTAAAAAACTCCGGTGAGAAAAGCGTTGAAAATATCCCTCTTAAACTCACGATTAATAGTGTTCAGAAAGCACTTGGCAGTGTAAATATCCCTGCCAATTCATCTGTGGAAGCACGTTTAGACTTTACGCCTGTCGAAAGCGGTTGGCAGGCGGCACGATTGAATATCACAGACTACCCGGTCATCTTTGATGATGATTATTACTTTAACTTTAATATCCTTGCCAATATCCAGGTTCTTTCCATCAATGGAAACCAGGGTGACAAGTTCCTCCAGTCGCTTTATGGAAATGATCCTTATTTCCTCTACCGTTCTGTTGCCTCTTCTCAAGTCGATTATTCATCATTTAACTCCCAGCAACTCATTATACTGAATGAGGTTGAAAAAATTTCATCCGGGTTGGAGCAAGAATTACAACACTATGTTAAAAAGGGCGGTGCTCTCTTCATTATTCCTTCGGCTACCCCTGATTTAGGCAGCTATAGATCCTTATTGCTCGATCTGAATGCCAATCCATTTCAATCTTTAAACCCAAGTGCAGAAAAATTGACCAAAATAGAAAGCGCTCACCCTCTCTTTTCCGATGTATTTGAAACAGGAAAGAAATTGCCTGATAATATTGACCTGCCACTTGTTCATCAGTATTTTTCAATTGAAAAAAATACCCGTATACCGGAAATAGCACTTCTTAAATTTCAGAATGGCGAGAGTTTTTTAAGTGTTATAAAATCCGGAAAGGGTCAGGTCTTTACGCTTGCTGTTCCTTTGCAGGATGATTTCAGTAATTTTCAAAGACATGCTTTGTTTGTACCGGTTATGCTAAAAGCCGCCTTGCAGGGCGGATCCCAGGTAAAAGCTCCATTAGTCATTGGCAGGGACCCGGAATTTCAAGTACCTCAAGACACCCTTGTTTCAAATGACCAGGTTGTTCATTTAGTTAATCCTGAATTAAAGTTTGATATCATTCCTGAAAATAAAATGATAGCTAACAACTGGGTATTATCCGTCAGAGATCAGGTTCGGGAAGCCGGCAATTATTCTTTGATGGAAGGAAATAGGCTTATTACTATTCAGGCCTTTAATTACGATAGGAGTGAATCAGATCTTTCATGTTACTCACAAGGTGAATTAGAAGAGCTCATCTCTAAATCGGGGAACAAAAAAATGGCATTGCTGGAGGCCGATTCAGGAAAACTCACACATGAACTTACGCAATTAGAAGAAGGAACTCGTCTTTGGAAGTACTTTATTGCCTTCGCATTGATATTCCTGGGCATAGAAATTCTTTTGCTTCTGTTTTTTAATCCGACATCTGTAAAAACTCAAGTCCAATGAAAACAGTGATTCGCGAGGTAAACATTCTTTCTCCGGGATCTCCATATTCAGGAATGTGTAAAGATGTTGCCATCGTGGAAGGCGTTATCGATCAAGTGGGAGAACCAGGAAGTCTTCAATTAAATTCAAATGATTTCATTGAAGGGGCCGGACTCTACCTTACACCCGGCTGGCTGGATCTTCATGTTAATTTCAGAGAACCCGGACACGAATACAAGGAGGACCTTATCTCCGGATGCCTGGCAGCTAAAAAGGGAGGTTTCACGGGAGTGTTATGTATGCCTTCAACGAATCCTCCTGTTCATTCCCGTTCATCTGTAGAATTCATCCTCAGCAGAACCCGCAATGAACTTGTCGATGTTTACCCTGCAGGCACGATCTCACATAACCTCGAGGGAAAAGATCTCAGCGAGATGTATGATATGTTTAGTGCCGGCGCAAAAGTATTTACCGATGATAAAAAATCCGTTCAAGATGCCGGTCTGATGCTTCGTGCCTTGCTTTATGTGCAGAATTTTGGCGGGAAAATATTTTCATATCCAAATGACAAAAGCATCGCTTCTAATGGCCAGATGAATGAAGGTATAATAAGCACACAACTAGGTTTAAGAGGAATCCCTCCAATTGCCGAAGAAATTATGCTCAGCAGGGATCTGTTTCTAGCGGAATATGCAGGAGCAGAGATTCATTTTTCTACCATTTCTACGCGTAAATCTGTTGATTTAATTCGTAACGCAAAACAGCGCGGATTGAAGGTCACTGCAGATGTTTCCGTCCTGAATTTCGCTTTGAATGATACAGAATTGAAGAACTTTGAAACAAACTTCAAAGTCCTGCCTCCACTCCGAGGTTCCGATGACATTATAGCTATCATTGAAGGATTAAAAGACGGAACTATTGACGCAATTTGTTCAGATCATCTTCCGGAAGATGTGGAACACAAGAAAAAAGAATTTGAATTGGCATCGTTTGGTGCAGAAGGACTTGAGACCACTTTTGCTGCAGCTTTTACCGCATTAAAAAAACATCTGAGTCAGGAAGAAATCCTGGCCAAATTTACTGATGGTCCGAGACAGATACTTGGCCAACAAAAGCAAATAATAAAAGAAAAGGCCCCGGCAAATCTTACCCTTGTTGATCTTAATAAAACATGGAATGTTCATGAAAATGACATAGGTTCAAAATCATTTAACAATCCCTTTCTATCCAAAACATTAACGGGAAAAGCAGTATGTGCTTTCAACAAAGGTCAGGTATATTCATGTAGATGAAACTGAAAAAACGTCTTTCTCATCAACAGAAAGTAAAAGAATGAAAATACTATTGGTTTGTCTTGGAAACATTTGTCGTTCGCCGATGGCAGAAGGTATTATGAGAAAAAAAGCGGAGGAAAGAAAGCTGAATATATATTTTGACTCTGCAGGAACAGGTGACTGGCACGCCGGTGAAAATCCTGATCCAAGGGCCATCTCCGCAGCACATAAATTTGGCGTGAACATTTCCGACCTTGTCGCACGACAATTTATCGTTTCAGATTTTGATGACTTCGATAAAATCTTCGCAATGGACCAAAGTAATTTTAATGACATTATCGCCATCTCCCGTTCTGAAACTGATCGTCAAAAAGTGGAACTGATCTTGAATCATCTTCCAAACCATCAGGACAAAAATGTGCCGGATCCCTGGTATGGCGGAGCTGATGGTTTTATTTCCGTCTTTCATTTGTTGGAAGATGCATGTGAATCGTACCTCAACCAGCTATAATGACTAAGGGAAACTTGTATCTTATACCAACCTTTCTTGCAGAAGATAATTTTACAGTACTTCCTGAGTCAGTGATTAAAACTGTGCATTCACTTCATGTTTTTGTAGTGGAAGATGAAAAATCAGCACGGCGTTTCCTTAAACGAACGCACACTCCAATACCGCAGGCAGAACTTGTATTTCATCTCCTCAATGAGCATAGTAAGCAATCGGACTTACCTCCTCTCCTCGACTTCCTCGTTCAAGGCACCTCTATCGGGTTGTTATCAGAAGCCGGTTGCCCTGCCGTTGCAGACCCGGGTAGTGATCTGGTAAAATTAGCACATGAAAAAGGAATTCATGTTGTCCCTCTTGTCGGGCCTTCCAGCATATTACTCTCACTGATGGCAAGTGGATTCAACGGACAATCATTTTGCTTTCATGGATACCTTCCCCGTGAACCCAGACAAAGGCAACAGAGAATTAAAGAACTGGAAAAAACTGTTTTAAAAACAGGTCAGACGCAAATCTTTATAGAAACACCTTACCGGAACATGCAATTACTGGATGATCTCCTCACGTGTTGTCATGAAGATTCAAAATTGTGTATTGCCTGTGATATCACAGGACAAAACGAAACGATCCGAACAAAAGAAATAAAAAACTGGAAGAAGAATACGCCTTCTTTCCACAAGAAACCCTGTGTCTTTTTAATGGGTGTCTAATCCTGCAAAGATTTATTTTTTTACCAGCCGTAGTGTATCCTCCACACTCATCACCTCCAGATCATAAATCAATGGAGTGAAGGGAGGAATTTTATACGATCCGGTAGAAGCATTCCTTAAGCCATCTGAACCGTAGGCATACTTTGAGGGGATTAATATTTCAGACCTGTCCCCTTCGCGCATGCCAAGGATTGAAAATTCCCATCCTTGAATGACCTGACGGGCACCAGAGACAAATGTTACAGGCTTTCCTCCTGTACCAGAATAATCAAAAACTTCCCCATTCAAAAACTTACCTGTATACTGTACAGTAACAAACTTTCCGTTACGCACAGGCTTTCCTGTACCACTTTTAATTTTGCGGTAATAGTATATGCCACTATCAGGCGATGGTTTAAAGTCTTTATCAAAAAGAAATCGTGTTAATAATTCCTTTTCATTTTTCTCTTCACTACTTAAGAGCATCATTTGTTCCTGCTCTGCTTCTACATAATCCTGAACCCGGATAAGTTTCACATCAAAAAGGAGAAAGGAGTGTGGTGTAAATACAGTGGCCGACTGTTGAATCCTTGTCTCCTTATTTTTATAATAGAATTCATACAAGGAATCGGCAGGAACATAAAACGTTGCGCTATCGCCTACTGACAAAAAGGTAAGTCCTTCTTCATAAGAACCCTGGAAAGGAATCCTTTCCAGTTTGAATCGCATCGGGCTTTGATTTTTCCGGGAGTCGAAGAGCACAGAATCCTTCTGTGTACGGTATACTAATTCAATAGTAACATAGTCCCCGAGTTGAGGTTTTTGCCCTTTCCCTTCAGTATAAAGAATATATTTAAACCCCGAATCTGTTTTATATTCCCTGCCTTTTTTTTTACAAGAGATAATGGACAAAGCAAATATCATTAACATCAGAGAAATCACTGTTTTATTTCTTGCCATCATTTTATCCCAATCAAGTTAAGTTCATAATATAAGGATACGGCTGCCGGAATCAAGTCTCCATTTCCTTTCATTCCATATGCCAGATAAGAAGGCACAATAATGCGTACAGTCTCCCCTTCCGTCATCATCAACAGGGCTTCTTCCACACCTTTGATTTGCATGTTCCGTCCCAGCTTCAAAACTTCCGGCTGATCACTTTTTGTTTCCAGGCATAGAGTTCCATTCAACAACCATGCTTTATATCGGATCGCAACCTCGTCATCGGGTTGAGTCTTTCTTTGTTTCCCTGCTTTTATGATCTCAAAGCGCAAACCGGTACCAGTAACGTCCATATGGAAAGCATGCTGCTGAATAAAGCTATCAATTTGATGCGATTCGCTTTGTACCAACCGTTGATTGGCTTCCAGCATTTCTTTCCTGAAGTCATCCAAATTGATTGCGACCTGTTTCACTTTCTGCTTACAACCGGACAATGAAAGTATAATGAGGCAAAGGACCATCGAAAACAAAACTTCAGCCCTTTGGAAGGGCCACCAATCCTTCTTCGTCATCTTTGAACCAATTGCTTCTGATAAAGTGGAAGTATATCCAGGAACTTTTTAATTGCCTCATCGAGAGGAGCGTTCAATCTGCCGCCCGAAGCATTTCGATGACCTCCACCGGAAAAATGTGAGGAGGATAATTCCTGCACTGAAAAATCACCTTTAGACCGAAAGGAAATTTTAACACTGCCTTCTTTTTCAGAGAAAAAAGCAGCCAGAAGGATGCCTTCAATACTCAAAGCATAATTAACCAGGCCTTCAGTATCACCGGTCTTGAAATTAAACATATCCAACTCCGCTTCGCTCAGTCCTATGTATGCTGTCCTGTATTCATTCAAAACGCACAATTTTTCTTTCAAAGCATAACCAAGCAGGCGCAAGCGGTTTTCAGTTGAGCTATCATAAACTCGTTCGTGAATTCTGAAATTCTCTGCTCCTGATTCCATGAGTAAAGCGATGATTCTATGGGTATCAGAACGCATGGAAGCATACCGGAAAGAATTTGTATCGGTCATGATTCCGCAATACAGACATTCGGCAATGGGTTTGTTTATTAATTTTATATCTCCAAGTGCTTCAATAAATTGAAACACAAGTTCACTGGTAGATGAGGCAGCCGGATATGAAAAGGAATGTGTAAAGTTTTGTTCGGGATGCAAATGATGATCAATAAGAATCTTCAATGCCTTGCTTGATCGAATCAAACCTTCCATCTTTTCAATTCTGTTCAAAGAATTATAATCAAGAGAAAATATTATTTCTGCCTTCTCAACGAGTCTTTCGCATATTCCTGAATCTTGCTCAAAATTCAATACTTGATTATTTCCCGGCAACCAATGAAGAAATTCAGGATAATCACTCGGAGTAAGCAGTGAAACAGAATGGCCTTTCAAGACCAAATAATTAAACAAGGCGAGAGAGGACCCCATTGCATCCCCATCCGGCCGATGATGTGTCGTGATGACTATCTTTTTTCCGGTAGACAGTAATTCTTCCACTGGCTTGATTTCATTTTCCGGAAAACGTTCTGTCATATTTTTTTTATCAAAAGTAAAAAAAGCTCCCGATATTCAGAGTGAAACAAATCTACTATTTAAAATTTGTGAGACAGATTACCTGTCCTGACCGAATCAACGCTGCAAGATAATGGTTTTGTATCCGGTAATCATCATGCCATTTGTGTACTTCAGCCAATAAACACCATCCGGGCAGGAAGATAAATCCATTATGATGTCCGGAGTGCTCACCTGAATAGACTTCACAATCCTTCCTAAAGGTTCGATGATATCAAGCTTCATTGGCAATGCATCCAGGTTCTCAGGAACAGATATATGAATCATCCCATTGGTGGGATTCGGATACAATTCAGGAAAAAATTCTATTCCGTTTTGATTGATTAAGCCCACAGGGCTGCAAGCAGTCAGGACTCCGAAAGCATCCGCTTTACCATATCCCCAGGCATTATTTGGCAAAGGCCCCCATGTAAATTGATCATGTGCTGCACAGGATGTGATAGCATCTTTAACATCCATCCAATCTGAAGCCGGATTCTGTTCGAGGTATAATGCAGCGATTCCTGAAACTACAGGTGCAGATGCTGATGTGCCGCCTCCCGTGATGTGGAAGCCACCTTGTGCAACCTTGTATGGCTGGGCTGCGATCATTCCCGGTATTTGAGTGAGTACCCCGGCAGAAATTATATGATGACCCGGTGCTGAAATATCAGGTTTAATTCTCCCATCGCGTGTCGGCCCACGGCTGCTGTTGCCGGCCAGATTACCCGGTTGATCACCGGCAGAGATCTGCAATGTGCCATTCACATCTACATGCCGGTCGGTATTGTAATAATTGCCGACGGTAATCACATTATCCAGGCACGCTATTCCCGTTACAATGGTTTGAAAGGTATCCGGAAGGTGATAATTTACGATGGGAGGAAAAGCCACCGTACCGGGAAGGTTCTGAAATTCCCAGTCGAATGACCAGGAGTCGAAATGACCAGTCCCTGTAGTGGTAAATCGCCAGTTATAACTTGTACTATCCGGAACAACATAGATTTCCAATTCATATACCCCTTCATTCACCGATGCAACTGTCTGAACTATACCAATCCGATTCGGTCCACTAAATATATTTTGCGTCACCACATTATTTACTGTTGAAGAAATTCCCGAGTAAGGAGTAGCTCCTCTAAATTCAAAATACGGACTCACCTGATCAGCTCCGATTGAATATTCAATCTGATTGAAATCAGCGGTGTCGGCAAAGATTTGGACATATGCTCCTGCATAAGACGTATTATATTTGAACCAGGTAAAACTGGTGTCTCCAACGCTGCTGGTTTTGCCAACATGATATGGATAGAGTCCAATATTTCCTGCAGCTGCGACAACTACCCGTCCTGACTGCAAATTAATAAGGTTGCTGATGAATTGAGATTGCAGATCCTTCCCATCATGGGATCCATAATAATCACCCAGGGATGCATTGATCACACAGGGCTTTCCAAGTTGTGTTGCTTTGGCGTATAAATAATCAATGGCATGCGCCATACGAGGGACGGTATCCTGAGCATCAAAATCATAAGAAACAATCAACAAGTCGGACTCTGGTGCAACACCTTCAAAATGTCCTACTGCACGGCCATTCCCGGAACCGATACCCGCAACATAAGTACCATGTCCAAACACATCCTCTCCAGTATGTGAAGCAGCGAGACCATTGTCAATATCAGCTGCATTCCATTCCTGACCATAACCATAAGGCTGTGGAGTGTTCGCTGCCAGCGGTTTGGTCATATCCCATAACCAGGCGACACGTGTGTTTCCAAGACTGTCTTGAAAATCCGGATGATGCAGATCAATCCCGGAATCAATATAACCCATTAATATATTTTTTCCTTTGTAGGCTTGACTCAAAGGTGGGATCCCCATTTGCACTTCATTCACTCTGCTTAACATTCTCATAGTATCATTCAACACTTGCATCCTTTCCGGGTATGCTTCTATCCTTTTCACACAGTTACATTGCAACATTGCAGGAACTGCTTTCAACGGCATACGAATGGAAGAAATATCACCTGCTACGGCAACAACATTTCCACCAGATATCCGGGTCTGCTCTGCAACACAAGTTGCAAGGCCTTTGACTAACACCGAAACCAGTCGGGGTGAATCGGGTGCAGACTGAACTTCTCTATACAAGCCAAGATTCATACCTGCTCCTGGCTGGCGGGAATGCAGAGACAGGCTGCAGAATAAAATAACTAAAAGGAGTAAATTAAGCTTCATATTTTTTCTCTAATTGGGAATGACAATAAGGGTGATGTATTGCCAGCATCATCATATTGTTTGTAAAAATTCAAAAATTGTGCAAGTAAAAATGAAGTAATTCCCATTTCATTTAACATAATGCTGTTTGAAACTCAATATATAAACAAAAACTGATTGATTCTTACCTGACATTTCCTGAGGCAGCAAGCTTTTTAAGACGAATAAAGAATGGAATGCTTGTTTTTCACCTCCAATCCCCTATTTGCTTTTTAGTTTTTTACTTTTGAGAGATTTCCATACACATTTTAATTTCAACAGCTATTCATCAAACAAAGCATGCCCGTGCTAGTTAAAGGATAATAGAATTTGTCCTCAAGGCCAAATCGATCAAACTGACCTAACCACCACCACCATGAGAAGTTCAATTTTCCAATCTCCCCTTAAAAAAGTATTCCGAAGAACACAAGATGCCCTCACACGGCTTGGAATGCGTATCATTACAGTGGATGAAGCGGATGGAAGCATAAGTGCAGAGTCAGGATTTTCATGGGGAAAACAATCCATGAAAATTGATCTCTTTTTTGAAAAGGTGGAAAACCAAATAACCAAAGTGACTATTCGTGGACTTTTACATAAAAAACATTTTTTTCAAAAACCACAAAATGCTGAAATGAGTGAAATAGTAATGCTAGACGAGATAAGTTCATCCTTGTGAATCAATATGGCTTATTAACTCATTCATTCTATTAATAAAATATTTGAGCTTTGCTTTTTAGGCTTAGGTCTATTCCTAATTTATTTACCTTCGTATCAGTGGAAAACCGGCAGTAAAAAATTATTTTTATAATATCCAACCGATTTCCCTCATTACTTTTTAAGGTAAGTATCATATGTCCGGTGAAAGACAATTATTTTTCGAGCACCTTGCGCAGACGAGCCCATTCCCACTGGCACTTGAAATCGACAGGGCCGAAGGAATGTATCTATATGACCGGCAAGGCAAAAAGTACCTTGATTTGATTTCCGGAATAGCAGTCAGTAATATGGGGCATGGGAATCCTCTTATTAATCAGGCGGTGAAAGAACAAGTGGATAAACACATGCACCTCTTGGTGTATGGAGAATTAATCCAATCTGTTCAGGTAAGACTTGCCAGCCGGCTTTGCAGCTTCTTGCCCGAATCACTTAACAGTGTCTATTTCACCAACTCAGGGTCAGAAGCTACAGAGGGCGCTATGAAACTGGCAAAAAGAATTACTGGTCGTACCGGATTTGCATCTTTTCGAAATGCTTATCACGGCAGCACACAGGGATCACTTAGCATTTGCGGAAACGAAACTATCAAAAATGCTTTTCGTCCATTACTATCAGGAATTTCCATACTTGATTACAATTCGTTTGAACAAATCTCTCTCATCACGGAAGAAACCGCTGCTGTCATTGTAGAACCCATACAGGCAGAAGCCGGAATGATTCTTCCTGAAAACGGGTTCCTTCAAAAATTGGCGGATCACTGTGAAGTAACCGGAACACTCTTGATCCTGGATGAGATACAGACCGCCATGAGAAGGACGGGGCCACTTTTTGCATTTGAAGAATTGGACATTATTCCCGACATTCTTCTAATTGGCAAGGCCTTTGGTGGTGGAATGCCACTTGGTGCCTTCATTTCCTCCAGGGAAAAAATGTTATCCTTCACGCATCGGCCAGCTTTAGGGCACATTACAACATTTGGCGGGCATCCGGTTTGCTGCGCTGCTGCTGAATCCTTGCTTCTGTTGTTGGAAAATCCGGAGATGGGAGCTAAAATAAAAGAGCAGGAAAAATTATTCCGGACAATTCTGGTACACAAAAAAATTCGTGAGATCCGGGGAAAAGGATTATTTTTAGGCCTCGAATTTGAAAATGCTCAAATCAATCAGGAGATTATCAGGAGATGCCTCGAAGTTGGGCTTCTTACCGACTGGTTTCTATTTGCTCCGAATTGTATGCGCATCGCTCCTCCCCTTATAATAAGTGATGAGGAAATTAAAATTGCATGTTCACTATTAATTGATATACTGAATACTGTTTAACAAGAAATACTATGAATGTACTCATTGTTGAAGATGAACGCCAGCTGTCACACGAGATTGAAATTTTTCTGACGAAACAAGGATATCATTGCGATGTGGCCTTTAACGGTAAGAGTGCCTCCGAAAAAATTTTCATCAACTCCTATGATTTCGTGCTCCTGGATATCGGACTTCCCGATGTCAGCGGACTGCAGCTTTTGAAAGAAGCCAAAGAAGGAGGCAAAGATGCCGCTTTCATCATGTTAACGGCGCGCGGAACGATCGACGATAAAATAGCCGGCCTCGACCTTGGTGCAGATGATTATCTTGCAAAACCCTTTTCTCTCCTTGAACTACAGGCGCGTATGCAAGCCATTCTCAGGAGAAAACATGGATTAAAAAACAATTCCATTCAAATTCAGGATTATGTAATGGATATTCAAAACCGAACTGTCCATCATGGTTCAGCTCTTATTAACCTCACTAAAAAGGAGTTTGATATGCTTCATTACATGGCTTTGCATAAAAACAGAGTGATTACCCGGGTCCAACTTACCGAACATATCTGGGGTGATGTACTGGAAGACGATTATGAATCCAACTACATAGATGTTCATATGAAAAATCTACGTAAAAAATTAGGCGCAGTTGGAAATGCAGACTTCATCGAAACGGTTCGTGGAATTGGTTATAGATTGAACATGGCATAACCCGCTTCTTTTTTACACTCCCTCCTCCTCAGTTCAATCTTATTTGCTTTTGAAACTTCAGGTTAAACTTGCTCTTTACAATGCCTTCTCCAAGGTACTCATCATCCTTGCGATTGGATTATTTCTACCAGGAGTAATTGAACAGATCGTTTATAACCATATCGATAAAAGGCTCGAGGCTCGTCTGGAAAAAATTATGCGCATGATACAGATTGGCGGATTAGATGAGATCGCCCTGGATCAGGATTGCAGCTTTGAAAGTTATAATGTATTCAAAGAAGAATATGTTGCAATCTCACCTCTTGCTATGTTGCCAAAAGATTTCGGGGCACACACCATAGTGAACACCGAACGCATCATAGAAAAAGAGATTGTAAAACACCGCGTTCTCGGCGAGGCATTCATTTACGACAATCAGTTATATACTATTGAAATTGGAGAAGGGTTGAGCACGGTGGACCAGCTCAATGGAACAATCAGGAAGTTTTCCTTCAGGATCATGCTTGCCGTGATTCTCGTTTTCGTTTTCCTTGACTTTGGCTTTGTGCAAATTTTATTAAGACCTTTTCATAAAATTGTAAAGGGGAAATTACACGAAATTCGTCATCCTGAGAAATTCGACCCCCGTCCAATAAAAACAAGCACCACCGAGTTTATTCAACTGGACAAGGCCATAGATGACATGATGATAAAAATCCAGGAGACATTCCGGGTTGAGAGGGAATTTATCACCAATGTATCCCACGAATTGCTCACCCCTACATCCATCCTGAAAAACCGGCTGGAAAATCTGATGAATGAACCGGGCATTCCCAATGAAGTGATGTCGCAACTTGCCGAATCGCAGAGAACTTTATCCCGACTGACCAGGATAGTAAAAGCACTTTTATACATTTCAAAAATTGAAAATGCACAGTATTTAAAAAACGAAAAAATTGGATTGAAAAGCCTGATAAATGAAGTGCTGGAAGAGTTGGATGATCGGTTTGAAGAAAGAAAAATTAAAATAATATCCGATATTGAAGGTGATCCGGAATATGGCCCGGCTAATCTCTCCCTACTCCATACCATGTTGTTCAACCTCATTTCGAATGCTGTGAAATACAATAAAGAAGGTGGAAATATTACTCTTACCGGCATCTTTGCTGAAGGTGGCTACAAACTTTCCATCGCAGATACCGGGGTCGGAATTCAGGCGGAGCATATTCCCTACATTTTTGATCGCTTCAAACGATTCAGACCGGATGATGAAATGAGTTATGGACTCGGTTTGCCAATTGTAAAAACAATTGCGGATTTTCATGATATTAAAATAGTGGTAGAAAGTGTGAAGGATATCGGCAGCAAATTTTCACTCAATTTTCCATCACTTTCAAATTGAAGTAAAACTCTTTAAAAGAGAAATGTTTCCACACTTTCTGGTGGTTTCTGACTTTATCAGATCGTTATCACCCTGAATTCTGTAGATGAGCCTTAGTTACTAATCACGGGTGTCCAAACCCTCAAATTTTAAAAATAATCAACTTGTGAATCCCTGACACACTTTGCATTTGAAAAGAATATTCTATATTTGTAACTCATTTTTGAAAGGAAACGCAATATTTTTAGACCAGACACTGACTGTGAATTTTAAACCTCATCTGTCGAATGACCTTAAGCGTCTTTCTAATCACCTTATTTATCAATTATCCTAATGAACCATTCCTGCTTACCTATATCTCTCATTTTAAAATATTCTTGGATTATGCTGGATACTAACACTATGACTCCTTCAAATAACTAATCTCCGAATGAGTACTAAGACCTATCCAAAATTCACACTGGGCGAACAATTAAGCGCCGAGCAGGTTTCTTTTTTTAAAAAGAACGGCTTCATACACTTTCAATCTGTTGCCGGACCTGAAGAGATTCGAGCTATTATCGAATCCACAGAACAGATTCAGGATAAATGGATCAAAGAAGGGATAAAAAAAATAAATGGTGTGCCCATCAAGTTCGGCAAGGACGAGAATAACAATGACATTGTTCACCGCTTCCCATTTACTTCACAATTCAGCGAAGCGATCCATAACTTCATATCCAGTTCCCGCGTACAAAATCTTAAGGTATTACTCCCCGAAGGTGCACGTATTGCGGAAAACGAAAAAGACGGAGTGATCGTAAATCATTATGTAAACATTCCGAATAGTAATTTTCGCCAAATGGGCTGGCATACTGACAGTATGCGCGATATTTTTTATGGCAAAAAAGTTATGCCGATGCTCAATGTCGGATTATACCTTGACAATTCATCCTCTGATAAAGGAGGACTCCGTATCATCCCCGGAACACATACACAGAACATGTTCAATATGCTTTTCAAGAAAGCATACTTTATGAACAACGAGGAAGACAAGGAAGAAATGCTTGTCGATGCCCAGGCTGGAGATATGGTTATTCACGATGGACGTATTTGGCATCGAGTTGCTCAATCGCCTTATACTGGTGCAGAAAGCCGCAGACGTGTTATGTATATACCTATCATTCTGGGTAAATTTATGCCGAAAACAAATGATAGTACCACACCTTTTTATCATCACTTTATAAAACTAGTGCGGTAACTATTCTCCACACTTCTGAAATGGAACTAATGCACGTTGGTTCCATTTTTTAATTTATAGACCAGAAGCTATCATGACAACAGCACTGATTACAGGAGCCAGTAAGGGAATTGGAAAAGCCTTGGCCACCGAACTTGCCGCCCGAGGATTTAATTTGCTCCTCGTTGCAAGATCTGAAAATCTCCTGAAAAGCATTTCGGAGGATTTAGAAAGTAAATATAAAATATCAGTAAAATATCTTGCAATAGATCTCACCGACCCTGCATCGATCACGAATATTTTACAAATAATAGAAAGGGATAAAATAAATTTACAAATACTAATCAATAATGCCGGTTATGCTCTTTGGGGTAATTTTGAAAAATTAAATCTGGAAGAACAGGAAAAGATGATGTTCATTAATATGAATGTTGCCGTTCAACTCAGCTATAGGCTCCTACCTATTTTGAAGAAAAATACGAAATCATACCTGATGAATGTTGCAAGCTCTTCTGCCTACCAGGCAGTTCCAACATTGGCCCTGTATTGTTCTTCAAAGAGCTTTATCCTGCAGTTCACCCGCTCGCTAAGGCATGAACTCAAAGGAAAAGGAGTCAATATTTGCTGTCTGAGCCCCGGGCCAACCGAAACTAATTTTATGGATGCAGCCGGAATGACAACTGAGGAAATGAAAAATCGTGCTGCAAAATTCAATATGAGTCCTGAGAATGTGGCCCGGATAGCTATTCGAGGGATGATGAATAATAAGGCAGAAATTATTCCCGGATTTTTAAACCTTTTTCAAGCAAAAATGGTGAACTTTGTACCAAAATCAATCACTGAAAATATCGCTGCCAGTTTATATAAATAAGCACAAACGAATTGAACTTGCCTGACATAATATTCTACGAAACTTTATTCGATTTTTTCAAATAATACTTCTATTTATTGATTAGCTGAAGGGACAAATATTTTCTAACCATCGTTTTATCATGCAGCTGAAATTTCTTAACAACCTGGATCTTAAAAAAGATCTTGAAGATTATAAAACGATTCATGAGGAAATAGAAAAAAATGTCGTTTTTAAGGGTGCCAACCTTTGGATTTTAGTTTTTGCAATTATCATTGCATCAGTTGGACTTAACATCAATTCAACTGCAGTGATCATTGGAGCTATGCTGGTCGCCCCTCTGATGGGACCAATTAATGGAATGGGATACAGCCTGGCAACCTACAACTTTAAACTGTTCAGGAAATCACTCAATAACTATGGCTTCGCCGTGCTTGCCAGTTTGCTGGCTTCTACAATCTATTTTGCATTAAGTCCATTTTCTACCGCCCAGTCCGAATTACTGGCAAGAATAAGCCCAACAATTTATGATGTATTAATTGCCTTGTTTGGAGGCTTAGCGGGTATTGTAGCTATAAGCACAAAATATAAAGGAAATGTAATTCCCGGAGTTGCTATCGCAACGGCATTAATGCCTCCTTTATGCACCGCCGGATATGGTTTAGCTACCAGCCAATATAATTTCTTCTTTGGTGCTCTTTATCTCTTTACAATCAATACAGTTTTTATAGCCATTTCTGCGGTGATAATATCACGAATATTGAAATTTCCACTGGCTGCCCACGTAGACCCCGACCGTAAAAAGAGGGTAAACAGATATATCACTGCCATCATTATCATTACAACTATCCCAAGTATTTATTTTGGTTACAATCTCGTCCAAAAAGAAAACTTCACCGAAAGTGCAAAAAGATTCTCCAATGAAATATCAGTTTTCGAAGGTGCCTATCTCTTAAAAAATGAAATTGATGCTCAGAAAAAATCTATCCGATTAATATATGCCGGCAAATCATTAACTGAGGAAAGTAAAAATCTTATTCGTGAGAAAGCTAAATTTTTCAATCTTAAGGAGGCTGTTCTTGTAATCGACCAGGGCTTTGCCATAGACGAGAAAAGCACCAATGAAAATGAAATATTAAAAAACCAATTAACGGCAATCACACTTGAACTTAAACTAAAGGAAAAACAGATTGACAGTATAGCAAACAGGCCTCTGTTAGGAAAACAAATCCTGGCAGAAATTAAACCACTTTACCCATCCATTTATTCATGTTCCTATTCTGAGACCTTTATTTTTTCAGACAGTATATCTGACCAAAAAGAAATGGAAATAGTGATATTTTCAATATTGAAAAACTCACTCAAAGACGAAGACAAGCAGAATATCAATAGTTGGCTAAAAGTGAAACTTCAAAGCGACTCCGTAATAACGCACTTTGTGGAGAGCAATGGCAATGAGAAGTAAAAATCAATAGTGGCTTTAACATCTGCCTGAAATCACCTGTATTCACATTAAGAAATAGCGAAAGAATTGCTTTTGTGTCATTTTTCTCATCTTGAACTACATGACCAGTATCATCAAATAGAGTGATCTAACTTATCAGATTGTAGGAATTATTTTAAGATTCTTATACAATGAATCGTATCACTTTTTCAAGTCTCAGCCATGGCTTAAGAACTGCTCTATTATTACTAATTACCCCTTTTATATCCCATTCAACTTTTTCTCAGGATGCGAAAGATATCGTCAGAAAAGCGGATGATAAAATGCGAGGAAAAACTTCTGAAGCAGAATTACTTATCCGAACATCACGTCCCACCTGGCAGCGGGAGATGACTTTAAAAACATGGATGAAAGGAAGCAGCTATGCCATGATTTTGATTCTCTCGCCTGTTAAGGATAAGGGAATTGTATTTCTAAAAAGGAACAAAGAAGTTTGGAACTGGATTCCCGCATTGGAACGATCCATTAAACTTCCTCCTTCCATGATGACACAGTCCTGGATGGGAACAGATTTCACGAACGACGATCTTGTAAAAGAATCATCGTTGCTGGAAGATTATACTCATTCATTAATTGGTGACACGATCATAATGGGACGAAGTTGCCACCTTATAGAAATGGTTCCTAAACCTGAAGCAGCAGTAATTTGGGGGAAATTAATTGTGTGTATTGACAAAAAGGATTTCATTGAACTTCATACGAGGTTTTACGATGAGGAAGGCATTTTAATCAACACCATGAATGCGGACAATGTGAAAGAAATGGATGGCCGACTTATACCGACACATTTGGAAATGATCCCTGCTGACAAAAAAAATCAAAAAACAGAAATTATATATACCAAAATACTATTTAACAGAAGTATTGATGACAACTTTTTCATTTTAGATCGTATGCGCAACCTGAAATAATATGTGGCTGGTAAAGATGGCATGGAAAAATATGTGGCGTAATAAAAGCAGAACTACTATTTCCATGGCTGCAATTTATTTTGCGGTCATCTTATCTGTATTAACCAGCAGTCTGCAAGATGGTGTTTTTGACAACTTGATAAAAAATGTTGTGAGCTTCTACAGTGGTTATATTCAAGTGCACAAGCAGGGATATTGGGATGAAAGAATACTAGACAATTGCTTCGAAGAATCAACTCAGCTTGAACAAGCCCTCCTTAATCATGAAAATATTGTCTCGATTACACCAAGACTGGAATCCTTCGCCCTGGCTTCTTCCAGGGATCTGACCAAAGGATGCATGGTAGTAGGTATCTCTCCAGCCCAAGAAAGACTGATCACAGGACTGCAAAATAAAATTGTCAATGGAGAATATTTACTTGAAGATGATCAGAGCATCTTGCTTTCGGAAGGACTGGCAAGCAGGCTAAAACTCACCCTGAATGATACTATAATATTGATTGGGCAGGGCTATCATGGTTCAACTGCTGTAGGTAAATATCCAATAAAAGGCTTCTTGAAATTCGGATCTCCGGATCTCAACGATCACTCCCTTTTTATGACCATTTCGAATGCCCGTGAATTTTACGGTGCAGAAAAAATGTTGACATCATACCTTCTATCTTTAAAATCTGTAAGCACACTCAACTCTACCGCAACAGAAATCCGACAGAAAACAGGTCCTGATTATGAAACTATGACCTGGGAAGAAATGATGCCAGAAATAGTTCAACACATCAATACCGATAAAGCAAGCATGTATATCATCCAGGGTATTTTATATATCCTGATCTGCTTTGGGATATTTGGAACTTTATTAATGATGATGGTTGAAAGAAAATATGAAATGGGTATGCTGGTGGCCATTGGAATGAAAAAAACCAGACTTATGCAACTAGTTGTTATGGAATCAATAATGACTGTAATTGCAGGATGCACATTTGGACTAATCACCAGCATCCCTATCATTTATTATTTATACAAATACCCTATCACATTCAAAGGAGAGATGGCTAAGGTTTATGAACAATTTGGATTCGAGCCAATTTTTCCTACATCAACAGATCCAGGTATTTTCATCACCCAAGGATTGATTGTAATTGCTCTGGGTCTTATATTATCTATATACCCCTTATTCAAGGTAGTACGTTTGAATCCTGTAAACGCAATGAAAAAATAACCCAACAACTATGCTCCTATCTATTGCCTGGCGAAATATATGGAGACACAAGGTCCGTAGTCTTATTATAATGCTATCAGTTCTCATCGGACTATTTTCAGGACTATTTGTATTGGCTCTCTACGAAGGCATGTTACTCTCAAGAGTTCGCACAGTGATAGATACCGAAGTGGCCCATATCCAGATTCATGATCCCCAATTTAAAAACGACTACGATCCTGCGTTTATAATTGTCAGGGGTAACGAGTTATTGAATCATTTGCAGAGCGACTCTCGCATTGAAATGGCAAGTGCACGTGCTGTGACTCAGGGGATGCTGTCAACTGTTACCGGCAGCGCGGGTATTCAAATCAACGGAGTCGTTCCAAAAGAAGAAAACCAAGTTTCCTTATTGAACAAAAAGATGATTGCCGGTGAAGGATTGAATCCAAATCGAAAAAATGGAATCGTGATCGGAAAGAAGCTTGCGGACAAAATGAAGTTAAAAATCGGTTCAAAATTGGTCCTGACTTTCACCGACAAAGAACGCAATATTACTTCAGGGGCATTCCGGGTGGCGGGAATTTACCAGACTAACAACAGTCCTCTTGATGAACGTATGGTATATGTCGAGAAAAACACCCTGACTACCTATTTAAACACTCCTGATTCATTTCATGAAATAGCTGTTCTGTTGAAGAACGACAAAGACATGGAAGCAATGCAGCAAAATCTGCAAAGCTTATATCCAAACTATTCCATAAAAAACTGGAAAGAAAACTCACCGGAAACAAACATGATGGTAAGTACCATTGACCAATATTCCAATATAATCATCATTATTATTATGCTGGCACTCGCGTTTGGTATCATTAATACCATGCTGATGTCAGTTTTGGAACGTACGCGAGAAATAGGTATGCTTTCAGCTCTGGGCATGAACCGTATAAAGATATTTAGCCTGGTATTGTATGAAACTATTTTCCTCACAATGATTGGAGTTCCCTTAGGGTTTATAACTGCTTTCATCAGCATCTACTACTTGTCGGGAATTGGAATAGACATTTCCTCCGTTTCAGGAGCAGCAATGTCCGGTTTTGGATTTAGCAGTATAATATATCCTGAATTTCCGTATTCAAGTGTATTTTCTGTAATGATGATTGTTACCTGCACTGCATTGTTTTCAGCACTGTTTCCATCCATAAAAGCAATCCGATTGGAGCCCGCAGATGCACTAAGGCAATAATATTATATGAAAACAATTTTATGGAAACTGTAATTGATGCACATAATATCAGTAAAACATTTAATCCTGAAACAATTCCGGTTTATGCAGTTAAAAACATTCACCTCCATCTGGAACGAGGTGAGTTTACCGCACTTGTGGGCCCATCCGGTTCCGGAAAAACTACAGTGTT
The DNA here is from genome assembly GCA_963775555.1 of uncultured Bacteroidota bacterium. GTDB lineage: Bacteria > Bacteroidota > Bacteroidia > AKYH767-A > 2013-40CM-41-45 > QQVM01. The sequence goes on from CAVZJJ010000004.1 coordinate 1,516,977, forward strand.
GAATCTTATTGGCGGGCTGGAGAAACCCGATTCCGGAAACATCCTTATCAACGGGATCGATATTACACGTCTTACTCCAAATCAATTAATAGATTTTCGCTTACATAATATTGGATTTGTATTTCAATCCTTCAATCTGATACCTGTTCTCACCGCGAAAGAAAATGTGGAATTGATCATGCAATTACAAAGCAGGAAAAGGAAAGAAATCGAAGCCAGGGTGATGAGTTTGTTTCATGAGATCAATTTGGATGAAAAGATCAACACCCGCCCTTCACAATTATCCGGTGGTCAACAACAGAGGGTTGCAGTGGCCAGGGCACTTGCCTCCAAACCACAATTTGTACTGGCCGACGAACCCACTGCGAATCTTGATTCAAAAGCAGCTGCCAATCTTTTGGATATTATGGCCAAACTTAACCAGGAAGAAAACATCACTTTTATTTTCTCAACCCATGACAGCCGCGTAATTGAAAGAGCTAAAAGAGTAATTACTCTCGTAGATGGACAAATCCATTCTGACTCTGCACACGTTGACATAAACATTGGGCATACCACAAATCAATTTCCTTCAAGCCGATGAGTACAAGGAATATAAACTTCTTCCTGCCTCTGCTTTTTTTCCTTGCAATTTATCCTTTGTTTCTATTTAGCCAGGATTCACTTACCATTGAACAGAACAAAATTCTTAGTGTCAATGGATATATCAAAGATATGCAATCTCTTACCTATGATAAAAATTTTGAAAACCTGATCACAAATAACCTGATCCACAACAGAATTAATTTGCGATTCGACTTTACATCCTCTTTCAAAGGAGCAGCCGAATTCCGAAATCGTTTATATTGGGGTGAAGAAGTAGCACTCATTCCGGATTTCAGTGATTTGTTAGCAAACGAAGGTGAAAGTGTTAATTTATCGAAAGTATGGATACAAAAGGAAAGCCTGGTTTTTATTACCAACGTTGAACGTCTTTGGATGGAATACCATTCAGAAAAATGGTTAACACGGATAGGCAGACAACGAATTAATTGGGGTATAAGCACAACCTGGAATCCGAATGACATATTTAATGCATACAACTTTCTTGACTTTGATTATGAAGAAAGATCCGGCAGGGATGCGCTAAAATTCACTTATCTCCACACTGACATGTCATCTATAGATATAGCAGTAGCTATAGAAAATCAAATTGAAGAAACAGTAGCGGCGGTTAAGTATTTTATTAATACATCGGGTTATGATTTTCAATTTTCTGGTGGAATTTATTTTGAACAATTTACTGCAGGTGCCGGTTGGTCAGGACACATTGCTGATGCAGGTTTTAAAGGAGAAGTCCAGTATTTCGCCCCTTACCATGAAGAAGTCAGTCAGACCAATTTTACAATGGAAACCGATTACCTCTTTAATAATGGCTGGTATATGAATATGGGTTTTCTCTTGAACACTTCAGGGATAAACAAGGAGTTAGAGGATTTGAGTATGATCAACTTTCAGGTAAGCCCGAAGAGCCTGATGCCGACAAAATGGAATTTTATTCTGACTGTATCAAAGGAGATTACACCCTTGTTAATCGGGAACCTTAGCACCTTTTACTCACCCGGAAGTAACATGGTTTTCATTTTGCCATCAATTCAATTCAACATGGCTTCCAACCTTGATGTAAATATTATCTGGCAATCCTATTATGCAGAATTGAATGACAGCTTTGAAGCCATGTCTCATAACGGCTTTATACGTTTCAAATGGAGTTTTTAAGCCTGAAAAAAGGGATTCAATCTTTAATGATTAATTTACCCTGGCTGATTACTCTCTCCGAATTTTGCAACTGCCAGATAAAAAATCCTTCAGCTTCATGAAAATTAATATACTCCGGGTTTTGACTAAGGGTTTTCCGGTAGACTTCCCTTCCACTCAGGTCATAGATTTTAAGAAAAGTTCCGGGAGAAGTATTTTCCCTGGATCGCTGTATAAAAAATCCGGATGAAGAAGGATTGGGATATATCTTTGCCGGGATGATATCCGGTGTCTCACCTTGTATGCCCGTAAAAAATGGGCAACTTGGACCCGTAGGGGTAACACTATCTCCCAACTGAAAACACAGAATCCGCGTCATATATATGCCACCTGAAACTACAGCTTCAACAGGTTGGAAAAAACTAAGTCCATTTGAACCACCCAATCCCTCTATGATATAATCATCATAATAAAAGGTACCAGGGGGAGAATATACATCCCTTAAGTAATATTTATTGGTTTGAACCCCAAACAGAATAAAGGGCTCAATGGAATCGATGACCCAATTGCCGCCGATTCCATTAGCTGGCAACATTGGCACGGTGTCGCCTATTGACTGTCCGAAATCCCACAGAACAATTTCAGCTGCACTTGTATCAGAAAAAAGAAACATTTTCCTTAAAATGGTATCATGCCTCAGATACAGAGGGTCTAGGATAGAGAAGTATGTCGAATAGGTTGAAAGTGGAATAATGTGTTCTGTAATTTCCCGCCGGATGTATAATTTTTTATATGCCTTGGAGTTGATGATAGTATCACCTTGAATTAAATCTTCCTCCTGGATATAATGCAGTAAAGTCATATTTGGCTCCGAACTCTCCTGGGTATAATATACCCACCGGGTTCCATCCTGCAGGAAATAAGGTGCCTGCGCAATAGCCTTATTATGTAATCCGATACAAGTAAGTAAAATTAAAGCCGGATAAAGAAGTAAAATATTATGCAGGGAGTTTTGTTTAAAAATCCAAATCCGCCTCAAGCATATTTGCTTCGAAAAAGAATCTAAAGGCATAACAATGATTTAAATATTTGCAACTTGAATCCCTTGTAATAACAAAGCTATACAAACTTCATTCACCATCCAATGAATAAATATTTTCTCATCAAGATGGAAGAATAAAATTTCAATCGAACTAACCTGTACAATATACATGGATGACAATAGGCATCCTGTCTATTATTTCCGGGAAATTATTTCTTCTGTTTTACCTTTTTAAAATAGGTACAAACATCAGTCAGCCCGCATTCATGGCATTTTGGACTACGCGCAAGGCAGACATACCTTCCGTGAAGGATGAGCCAGTGATGCGCGAGTGGTATCAGGTTTTCAGGAATATTTTTTACCAATTGCTTTTCTGCCTGCAGAGGATTTTTTGCATTACTGGTTAGTCCAAGTCGTGCAGACACTCTGAATACATGTGTATCAACTGCCATGGCAGGCATATTGAACACAACTGAAGCAATTACGTTGGCAGTCTTCCGCCCTACTCCCGGGAGCTTTTGCAGAAGTTCTACATCAGAAGGAACTATGTCTTTAAAATCTTTATGTAACATCTTCGCCATGCCCACCAAATGCTTTGCTTTGTTATTGGGATAGCTGATACTTTTAATAAATGGGTACACTTCGGCGGCATCGTATTTTGCCAATGTAGCCGCATCCGGAAAAGTCAGGAAGAATTCTGGAGTTACCATGTTTACCCTCTTATCTGTGCACTGTGCAGACAATATCACGGCAACCAGTAGTTCATAGGGATTAGCATACACCAACTCTGTCTCTGCAAAGGGACGGTGCTTTTGAAAGTAATTGAGAATGATGGTGTATCTTTCCTTTTTTGTCATTCCAACAAAGGTAATCATCAGAAAAATGGAAAAAGACCGGGGTCCGGTTAGGGATCAGAATTTTTCATTGGAATTCTAAAATCAAAAGAATGGACTTTGCCAAGAATGCATCTTAGTCAATTGTGCATTTTACCATGCAGAAACTAACTTTCACCCTGTCATGCCAAGGATGCACCTAAAAAGCTTGATCAAAGTCCATCATTAGCATAAATTGAATTTAAATTCAAATACACCGGGCCTATGATTGAATAAAGAGCAAATTTGGTTAGAGAGAACAAAAAACAGCGGATCTGCGATCCGCTGTTTTTTTTATGTATACCTACTAAATCAAGAGCAGGTTTACTTTGTTGAATTTAACAAGATGCCAGGATTCGGTCTATAGTCGCCTGAGAAGGCTCCATCATGACAGTATCAAGGATATTAATCACTTCAACTAATTCTCTGTATTCCTGTTGAACCAGAGGATCACCATCAATAGCTCTTTGAATCTGATCAGCCTCCAAAAGGCCTGTTTCGTTGTAGGCGTAACGTACTAAATTGTTTCTAGTAGAGATTTGAAGCATGCATAGAGGATTTAGAATGTTCCTCTTATAACGCATCCTGCCAAATGAATATTGTGGTGTCCTTAAAAAAAATCTTCTTTTTTAACGAACCGGCTCTTTCACAAGCATTTCACGCATTTTCAAAATGGCATAATGCATTCTTCCAAGAGCTGTATTTATGTTGATATCCAGCATTTTAGATATCTCCTTGAAAGACAATCCTGCATAATGACGCAGAATTACGACTTCTCGTTGATCAGCAGGTAAGCGATCAAGTAAAGAGCGGACCATCGTTACTTTCTCATCCTGGATGATACGTTCTTCCGGATTCCGCTCCTTTTGAGGAAGTATGTCAAAGACACTGAATTCTTCAGAATCATGCTGGAGCGGCATCAGCTTTTCCTTTCGGAAATGATCAATCACCAGGTTATGGGAAATACGCAATGCCCAGGGAAGAAATTTCCCCTGCTCATTGTAGTGGTTCTTCCTAAGACTGGTGATGATTTTAATGAACGTTTCCTGAAAGAGGTCTTCCGCCAATTCACGATCCTTGACCAGGAAAAAGATGGCCGTGAAGATTCGTTGTTTGTAACGTCAAATGAGTTCGGTAATGGCGCTTTGATCGCCGTTTTGATAAAGACTTACTAAGATCCTTATCATCCATCAGATGAGGTTTAACCATATTGCTTCTAGCTTTAATTTAGTTTGTAAAAGATTAAAGTAGAAGTTTTCTATGGTGCCTCCTGATTTTATGAGTGAAATTATAATTAAATTTTGCTGACGAGTATTAGCCCTGAATTGTATTAGATCAAATATAGAACATCAGAATTCAATTATGCAATAGGTACAAGGATTTTTTTTAACAAATTAAGTTCACTTTTCTTACAAAGTTCAACATATCTTTCTAAAATGCCCTGATTTATTAATTAATCTGCATACATTATTCGAAACTAGTGAGTGCTCCAGATCCAAAAAGCATCCTATTTTCTTACCTTTGCAGATTGTCAAAGTCTATGTCTTCTTCTTCTACTTTGAAAATCTTGATCCCAGAAAATTTATCATTATTAAGGGTGCCAGGGTCCATAACCTGAAAAATATCAATGTTGCCATACCCCGAAATAAATTTGTGGTCATCACGGATTGTCAGGTTCGGGAAAATCATCACTGGCATTTGATACTTTGTATGCAGAAGGACAAAGAAGATATGTTGAAAGTCTGAGTTCCTATGCACGACAGTTTATTGGCAGAATGGATAAGCCCGATGTGGATTACATCAAAGGTATTTCTCCTGCTGTAGCAATTGAACAAAAAGTAAATACACGCAACCCTCGTTCTACGGTCGGTACTTCGACGGAAATCTACGATTACCTAAAATTACTGTTTGCACGCATCGGAAAAACCATTTCACCGGTTTCCGGCAAAGAAGTGAAAAGACATACTGTAGAAGATGTGATGAAGTGACTCATGGAATTATCCGGACGGAACTAAAGTGATTCTATCCGCTCCACTCTATCTGCATCCCGGAAGATCCATTGAAGAAGAGCTGAATGTCCTCCTTCAAAAAGGATTTGTTCGAGTCAGTATTTCAGATAAAATTTATAAGATAGAAGAACTGCTTTCCAAAGAACAATGCACGCTTCTGAAACAGCTAAGTGATTCTCTTGGCTTAATTCAACGGCGAAAAAAAAACGGCAAAGAAGAAAAAGAAGGAAGAGCCGAAGAGTTGAACTAGCCGCCACCACTTCATTCCCGTCCAGGAACATCATCAGAGTGATCATCGATCGTTTCTCTATCATGAAAGATGATGAAGCAAATAATTCACGAATTGCAGATTCGATGCAGACAGCCTTCTTTGAAGGACATGGAGATTGCACCGCAGAAATCCTGGCTGAAAAGAAAGAATCGTTCAAATTCATTTTTCAAATAAATTTGAACTAGATGGAATTACTTTTGAAGAACCAAGTACGCAATTATTCAGTTTTAACAATCCCTACGGTGCTTGTAAGCGTTGCGAAGGATTTGGTTCTATCATCGGCATTGATGAAGATCTCGTGATACCTGATAAAAGTCTTATCTGTTTTTGACGGCGCTATTGTTTGCTGGCGAGGTGAGAAAATGAAAGAATGGAATGAAAAACTTATCAAGACTTCCTATAAATTTGATTTCCCAATTCATCGTCCAATTTATGATCTTGACTCCTGATGAAAGACAGCCTTCTTATGGAAAGGGAATAGTTATTTTGAAGGATTGAATGCATTTTTCAAATGGGTAGAAGCACAGGCCTATAAGATTCAGTACAGGGTGATGCTCTCCCGCTACAGAGGCCGAACCAATTGTCCGGATTGTCATGGGAACACGACTTACGCAGTGATGCTTCTTATGTAAAATTGGCGGTAAATCCATCACCGAAATTGTACTTCAACCTGTCGAAGAAAACTCAACTTTTTTCCAGACACTTGAAATTGAATGATTACGAGGAACAGGTTTCAAAAAGAATCTTGTTGGAAATCCGTAACCGGCTTCACTTTTTTAAATAATGTCGGTCTCGGTTATTTAAGTCTGAATCGACTTATCCAATACACTTTCCGGAGGAGAATCTCAACGCATCAATCTTGCAACTTCTCTGGGAAGCAGTCTTGTAGGATCGATGTATATTCTAGATGAACCAAGTATCGGACTACATCCACGCGATACTCATCGTCTGATTGGTGTCTTGAAGTCATTGCGTGATGCAGGAAATACACTCATTGTCGTTGAACACGATGAAGAAATCATGCATGCTGCAGATCAATTAATAGACATCGGTCCTGAGGCAGGAAGTAATGGTGGCGAATTGGTCTTTCAGGGAGATTTTGAAGGAATTCTTACTGACGATAAAAGCATGACGGGAAAATTCCTCAGTGGACGCGAAAAAATCGCTTTGCCAACACGTCGAAGAACATGGAAAAATTATGTACGAATAGAAGGTGCAAGGGAAAATAATTTAAAAAATCTTAACGTCCGGTTTCCTCTTGGGATTCTGACTGTTGTGACCGGTGTCAGCGGCAGTGGTAAAACATCCCTCGTTAAAAAAGTTTTGTATCCTGCCTTAAAAAAGATTCATGGAGGCTATGGAGAACAAAGCGGCATGTTTGATAAAATCAGTGGCGATTACAATAAGATTACTGCGGTGGAATTTGTTGATCAGAATCCAATTGGAAAATCTTCGCGATCGAATCCGGTTACCTATGTGAAAGCATATGATGAAATTCGTGCATTGTATTCTGATCTTCCACTTTCAAGGGGACGAAAATATAAGCCTTCTCATTTTTCATTCAATGTAGAAGGTGGACGTTGTGAAGTTTGTGAAGGAGAAGGAGAAGTACGTATTGAAATGCAGTTCATGGCCGACATTCACTTGCTTTGCGAAAATTGTCATGGAAAAAGGTTCACGGCACGAAATCCTTGATGTTGAATACAAGGGAAAAAACATTGCCGATATTCTAGATCTGACCGTTGAAGAAGCCATCGAATTTTTCAGCAGTCCGATTAAATCTTCGGACATGACACATAAAATTGCAGCAAAGTTAAAACCACTTGCTGATGTTGGTCTTGGATATATTAAACTCGGACAATCATCCAGCACCTTATCCGGCGGTGAAGCGCAAAGAGTAAAACTTGCGTCCTTTCTTGGAAAAGGTTCCCATCATGATCATACTTATTTTATTTTCGACGAACCAACTACTGGTTTGCATTTTCAGGATATCCGTAAATTATTAAATGCATTCGACATGCTGATCGAACAAGGAAATAGCATTCTTGTGATTGAACACAATCCTGATGTGATTAAATGTGCTGACTGGGTAATTGATTTGGGACCTGAAGGCGGAAACAGAGGCGGAAATCTTGTATTTGAAGGAAGTCCTGATGATCTTGAATTAATGTGAAGACATCTTTTACAGGCCCATTTTTAAAGGAGAAAGTTTGCCGGTAAATGGCTGATATACATTCGAAAAATCTACCTCGCGGAACAAAAATTCTGAGCTTCTAATCTGCCTTTAGATGAATTGAAATCGCTTTTAATAAGGAGCTTAACGCTCTGATAATCAAGGCATTCAAAAAGGCATTGCAGAATTTGCACTTCTAAATAATTTTCTATTTTTGTTCCGTAACCAAATCACAAACTAGACTTAATTTATGTCAGAGAACAACCATCAGCGCGAGGAAGTATTTTCGAAAGCAGTCAGAGCAGGAAAGCGAACTTATTTCTTCGATGTAAAAAGCACAAAAGCGAACGATTTTTATCTGACAATCACTGAAAGTAAAAAAAGAATTGGGGATGACGGCACTGCTTTTTTCGAAAAGCATAAAATTTTTTTATATCGCGAAGATTTTCAGAAATTCAGTGAAGGATTGCAGGAGGCCATTCAACATGTTGGCACCTTAAAAGCCTGAAGATCCGAATACTGCACACTTTTGAACACAGGGCATCAAAACAAAATACGGAACCATCTGCTCCCACTGCAGCTTCAGAACCTGCATCTCCCTTCAGTGATGTAAATTTTGATGATCTCGGCTAATAATTTTCGCACAAAGATCCCAATTGAATTTTCGGATTTGCGACATGCTTAATAAAAATTTTAATATTTAATCAAAAAAAGTCTCCGTTCAATCGACCGGAGATTTTTCATTTTATTAATTGCCTTATTATACATGAATGAATTTTCGTATGTTTAATATCTGATAGAGCAGCTCGACATCTCAAAAACTAATGAACATAATCATGTTATAAAAAGCTTCTTCTTTTCAACATGCATTTGATTGATGTTGGTAACTTTAGAGGCAAGCTGGCTTAAAACGCTTATTTTTGCAGCTTGTTAATACCTATGCTTATAACCTACTACGGCCATTCTTGCTTCCTAGTCGAAGTAAATGGCAAAAAACTTCTTTTTGACCCCTTTATCCGCCCAAATCCAAAGGCCTCAGCATATTGATTTCGAATCCATCAAGGCCGATTATATTCTTGTTTCACATGGACATGAAGATCATACAGCGGATTTGATTGAATTAGCTAGACAAACCAATGCCATGGTTATTTGCAATTGGGAAATTCATCCTGGGTTCAAAATAAAGGAATTATAAATACGCATCCGATGAATATCGGTGGGCATTGGATCTTTGATTTTGGTAAAGTAAAATGTGTTAATGCAGTGCATTCCAGTAGCTTACCGGATGGAACTTATGGTGGAAATCCAATGGGTTTCTTGATTGAAAGCTCCGGAGGAATTTCTATTATGCCGGAGACACAGCTTGCATTATGACATGAAATTAATTGGTGACTATAAAAAAATGAATTTCTCTTTCCTTCCTCTGGGTAACAATTTCACCATGGGTGTCGATAATGCAGTCATTGCCTCTGAATTTCATCCGGTGCGAGACAATCATTGGAATGCATTACGATACCTTTGATCTACATCAAAATTGACCACAAAGAAGCCATCCAAAAATTTGAATCATGCAGGAAAAGAACTTCACCTGATGAAAATCGGTGAGACAATCGAAATATAAGAAACGGTCAGAACGTTTCTACACCTGAAGCAAGCTTAATCTGAAGAATCTTGCACCACAAACAGAAAGAAGAATATGGGAAAAATTATCGCCATTGCAAATCAAAAAGGAGGAGTTGGAAAAACAACAACTGCTATGAATCTGGCTGCAAGTCTGGCCGTCCTTGAATATAAAACCTTGCTGATCGACAGCGATCCGCAGGCAAATGCAACTTCGGGCGTGGGATATGATCCGCGAACCATCAAGACCAGCATCTACGAATGCATCATCAACGAAGCCAATCCGAAGGATATCATCATGAAGACGGAGACACCGAATTTATTTCTGCTTCCCTCCCACATCGATCTTGTTGGTGCTGAGATTGAAATGATCCACCTTCCAAACCGGGAGAGGAAAATGAAAGAGGTGCTTGAAAAAATCAGGAATGACTACGATTTCATCATTATCGACTGCTCGCCTTCACTCGGACTCGTTACCATCAATGCACTTACTGCTGCCGACTCAGTCATTATCCCTGTTCAATGTGAATACTTTGCATTGGAAGGCTTAGGGAAACTCCTGAATACAATTAAAATTGTTCAAAGTCGTTTGAATCCAGAACTCGAAATTGAAGGAATCCTTCTCACTATGTATGATTCCAGGCTTACGACTCTCAAATCAGGTGGTTGAAGAAGTGAAAACACATTTCCAGCAAATGGTGTTTGATACCATCATTCAACGAAATACAAAACTTAGGTGAAGCTCCGAGTTTTGGACAAACCATTATCATGCATGATGCAAGCAGCAAAGGTTCTATCAACTACCTGAATCTTGCCCGCGAAATTCTACAAAAGAACAATCTGACAAAAATCAAAGAAGCCGATAAAAAAATCCCGTAACCGATGAGCAATAAAAAAAGCGTACTGGGCCGAGGCCTGAGTGCATTGTTAGAGAATGCGGATACGGATGTAACACATCACACCGAATCCTGAAAGCAAAGATGCTTTGGTTGGCTCTGTCGCACAAATTTCATTGGAGCAGATTGAAGCAAATCCCTTCCAGCCACGTACTGAATTTGAAGCAGAGGCTCTCGCAGAACTTGCCACGTCCATTCAACAGCAGGGAATCATTCAGCCGATCACTGTGCGGAAATTGGGATATGATAAATACCAGATTATTTCAGGAGAGCGTCGCTTCAGAGCATCCCAAATGGCCGGATTAAAATCAATTCCTGCATATATTCGCATTGCGAACGATCAGGGAATGCTGGAGATGGCACTCGTTGAAAATATTCAACGCAGGGATCTCAATGCCTTGGAAGTGGCGATCAGTTATCAAGCGACTGATCGATGAATGCAAACTCACTCAGGAAGAAATGAGTGATCGAATTGGAAAAAGTCGTAGTACTGTGACCAATTTTATTGCGTCTCCTTAAACTTCCTCCGGTTATCCAGGCAGCTATCCGTGATGAAAAAATAAGCATGGGTCATGCACGTGCTATCCTGGGAGTAGAGGATCCTGCTGGGCAAATACAACTTTTCCGTGAACTCATGGATCAGCAGTTAAATGTGCGTGATGTTGAACAAAGAGCACGCGAATACGGAAAAAAATCTGTCGGGAAAAAGAAAAGTGATCAGGATAAAAATCAATTGTCCTTCGAATTTTCAAAAATCCAGAATATCCTGAGCAGTCATTTCGAAACAAAGGTAAAACTGCAGCGGAGTCAAAATGGACGAGGGAAAATCACGATCCCCTTTGAAAACGATGGCAGACTTGAACCGCATTTTGGATCTTATCAACTATTAAGTCCAGACGATCGAAGCTTTCACCCCTTTTATTCCATCTCAAATCTCAGCCTGTATGCAGAGAGTTTTTTTCTTTGGTTGGAAAATTCCGTTGCTTTTGTTGTTTCTATTTGCATATACAGCAACACCAGTTAAGGCCAAAGAAGAACCGGATTCGGCTACCCTGGCTATGAAAAAGCGTTCGAACAAAATCGCTTTACAGTCTGCACTACTCCCCGGCCTTGGACAGGCAAGCAATCATAAGTACTGGAAAATTCCAATCATCTATGCAGGTTTTGGAGCCTTGGTTTATTTTATTGATTTCAACAACACGAACTACCGAAAGTATAAAACAGCTCTACTTTACCGTAGTGATAATGACTCACTAACCGTTGATGGATTCCCCAATTTTACACCAATGAAGATTTAAGTGTACGTAAGGATTTTTACCGCAGAAACCGTGACCTTTGTTATATTCTCACCGGTGTACTTGTATACCCTCAATATCATTGATGCATACGTGGATGCACAATTAAAGAATTTCGATATCAGTGAAGATCTCAGCTTACGCACCGATCCATTTGTAGGACAATTGGATCATGGGGAAACGGTTGCAGGACTTCGGCTTACATTCACATTAAAATAATATCTGGACTATGAAAATTGCCTTGATCGGATATGGTAAAATGGGGAAAACCATTGAGCAAATAGCAATTTCTCATGGGCATGAAATTGTTGCAAGGTTGGATAATGCTGATGATGAGACGTGGGAACAAGAAGGAATAAAATCCGCGGATGTTGCAATTGAATTCTCCCAGCCGGAAAGTGCATTTGAAAATATTCTCCGTTGCTTTGAAGTTGAATGTTCCTGTCGTTTGCGGGACTACCGGATGGCTAAATCAATTTCCGGAATTAAAGCGCATTTGCCTTGAAAAGAATCAGAGCTTTTTTTATGCCTCCAATTACAGCATAGGAGTCAATATTTTTTTTGAGATCAATAAACGACTTGCATCGTTAATGAATGCCCATCAAAATTACAATGAAGTTCTCATCCACGAATGCCACCACCTTCAAAAACTAGATGCCCCCAGCGGTACTGCAATTACTCTTGCAGAACAAATAACAGAACGCGTCGAACGACTGAAGAGCTGGAGGAATTATACAGGAGATGAGAACATTGATCGATCTTCTCTGGATTTTGATACAGAATTACCCATATTCTCCTCCCGTGAGGATGATGTGGCAGGAACCCATATCGTTAAGTACTTCTCTGAAGAGGACGAAATAAAAATTACACACAAGGCCTTCAACCGCCAGGGCTTTGCCAAAGGTGCATTGGCAGCTGCAGTGTGGATCACAGATAAAAAAGGTGTGTTTGGGATGAAGGATTTATTAAGTTTGTGATGTGAAAAATTAACTGGTTATTAACCAATTGGTCTTAAGACAGAACCTACTTTAGCACCGGAGTTCATTTATTTAATTGATAAGAAATCAAAATGGCAAGATTCAGAATAAACTGGGATTTAATTAAAGACATCATTTTTGGAATTTTCACTCTTGGTGTTTGGTTTCTTCTTAAAACAAAACCAGGGCAAAGGAAAAGTGCCACCCGGGAATGGATTGACGCAATCATCTTCGCTGTTATCGCTGCAACCATTATCCGAACATTTTTCATAGAAGCTTATACCATACCAACTCCTTCCATGGAAAAGTCTTTACTTGTTGGTGATTTTTTATTCGTCTCTAAGGTCTCCTATGGAGCACGTATCCCTAATACTCCGCTTTCCTTCCCTTTCGCTCACCATACCCTTCCTTTGGTAGGCGGAAAATCCTATCTGGAATGGATTAAAATCGGTTACCACCGCCTTCCGGGTTTTGGGGCTGTCAAAGCAGGAGATTGTGTGGTTTTTAACTGGCCTGCAGAAAATGAAGGAAGACCTGTAGATAAAAAAGAAAATTATATTAAACGTTGCATTGGAATATCCGGTGACTCACTTGAAGTACGCGAACGAATCGTATACCTGAATGGAGTAAAGACAAATCCACCTGCTCATTCTCAGACCTCTTATCATGTTGTCACTGATGGCACAGGCTTCAGCGAGCAGGCCATTCAACGGATAGGTTTAAATGACGGCGAAATGATTTCACCGGTTGAATATAATTTTAACCTAACCCAATCTGCTGCTGAAGATCTCAGGTCTTTTGGAAATGTGCTGAAAGTGGAAGCCAATACTGTTCCTCCGGGTGCCTATCAGGATTTCATTTTCCCTTCTGATCAACATTTCAACTGGAACGTGGACAATTTCGGACCAGTCTGGATTCCAAAAAAGGGAGCCACAATCAATATCAACACCGGAAACATTGCCTTGTATAGAAAGGTAATTGGCGAATATGAACGAAATATTCTGGAAGAAAGGGATGGAAAAATAATTGTGAATGGAAAAGAAGTCTCCACATATACTTTTAAGATGGATTATTATTTTATGATGGGAGATAATCGACACAATTCTGCCGATTCCCGCTTCTGGGGATTTGTTCCGGAAGATCATGTTGTCGGAAAAGCCGTGTTCATCTGGATGAGCTGGGATACAAAAGGATCGTTCCTGCAAAAAATACGCTGGAACAGGTTGTTTAATTTTGTGAAAAATAAATAAACATTTCCTTTCAAATTCCGCGATGGAATGAATCTTTTTTTTCTTTTAAATTAAGCAGAAACTCCATCGTATCCACCCCGTCTGCATAATCGTTGAGTCCGGGCAATTGTGAGTTCCCAATATCAACAAGCAGCGGCCTGAGTTCCGGTGTGTCCGCAATCCAATTAACCTTGGTAACGATGCATTGAATATTTTCTCGATTCTCAAGGAGTTTTCTTTTCAAACTTTCCTGCGAAGAGTAATATTCGTAATGGAGAACAGCGACAGCCGATACAATTGAAGTGTCTTCCTTCAATATTAGAAATCCATTTTGCAAAAACGGAATTCTCTTCAGGAGATAGACTGCATTGTGATGTTCAAAATTATTCATGTACTTGTTGTGCTGCATCACAGCACTTCTATCATACATTGCTTCGAAGAAAGTATTGAACTCCTGTCCTTCCGGAACATATATCTTCGATACATTTCTGCAACCTAATCCGAAATACCGGAAAATGTCATCTCCAAGAAGTTTGAGTGAACCAGTTTCTTCCGTTCCATCAAGAATTGCGACTCCGTTCCTGTTCTTTCTGATAATATGTGGATACTTGGAAAAATAATAGTTAAAGTAACGTGAAGAATTATTGCTTCCGGTAGCAATCACAGCGTCAAATTCAGATAATCGATCCGTGAATGTGATGAAATCTTTGAATGAAGGTTCTATTGCTATCAGACGGGAAGCGACCAAGGGTAGTAAAAAGGGGTCGTCGGATGCATTCTTGGCAATATAGCGGTGGCCCGATAAAAGGACAGCAAGAAAGTCGTGAAAGCCAACTAAAGGAATATTACCGGCATTTACCAGCGCAATGCGCTTTATCGTATTCGCCGGCAATTCAGGAAGATGATAGGCCTTCAACCATTCAGAGATTTTCTCCTTAGAAAGAAGGGAACTCCATGTCCGGAATGCGAATGAAATATTTTCCCTCGTGAACCAGGGATTCATTTGCGTGCTTTGGACTTGAATTTTAAAAATGTCCAAATTATCATTTTGTACATCATCCGGGCTGGTATCCAGCAAATCTGCTATCGCTTCAAACTCTTTTCCCAGCTTGGAAAAAGCCATAATTCTACTTTCAAGGCTAATTGGCATCAGAAAATGGTGTAATTCAGAGGAATAGCAAATATTGCATGAAAACAAATTTACGGACTCTCTATTTTGATATGAATTTTTTCTAGTTAATTTTGTTCCGAAATTAAACTTTAAAAGTAGAAAGGAAAAACTGTATGGCCATTAAGATAACAGATGAATGTATAAACTGCGGAGCTTGTGAACCGGAATGTCCAAATAATGCCATCTATGAGGGTGGAGCGGAATGGCGATTTTCTGACGGCACTTCGGTAAAAGGGATGTTTAAAACCCTTGATGGTAAAGAAGTGGACGCAGACACTGCTCAAACGCCAGTGTCCATGGACATTTATTACATCGTTACAGATAAATGCACAGAATGTGTCGGCTTTCACGACGAACCACAGTGCGCCTCAGTGTGCCCTGTAGATTGCTGTGTTGACGATCCTGACCACCGGGAAACAAAAGAAGATCTGCTTGCGAAAAAAGATCGTATGCACGTCGCATAATTGTTATTCTCAGATTAAAATTTTAAATACCGCAACTCGTTATTGAGTTGCGGTTTTTTATTTTTACAAGCATGAAGAAACAGTATTCCAGCATAGATCCATCCCGGATTTTTCATTCACTGAAATCCCTACTTTCAGTATTGATGTGCTCTTCGTTTCTTACCTTCAGCCATGCACAAGTACGGCAAAAGCAAGACAGCTCTGTGAAATTCTATGTTGATACGTTGATTTATTCCATGCAACAAGGAGCTGATGATTCAACGCGCTTATTGGCAAACAGCAAATTCGACTTGCTTTTATTCCAAGCCCTACAGATGCCGGCATCCTTCAAAATGGATTTTGACACAGTTAAAAACGTAGCTGTCCAAACCAGCCCTGATAATAAATTCCGACTTTATACTTGGACAGTTGCCAGCACAGATGGTTCAGAATATTCCTACTATGGCTATCTGCAGGTCAGAGATAAAAATGGTAAGATTAAGCTCTTTGCATTACGAGACTCCAGTTCTGTAATCAGGAAACCGGAATCGGAAAAATTAAAAACCGATCGCTGGTATGGTTGTGTTTATTACAAAATAATTCCGGTAAAAAAAGCAGGCAAAGTCTATTATACATTACTTGGATGGAAAGGGCAAGACACTAAAACATCACAGAAATTAATAGA
This sequence comes from uncultured Bacteroidota bacterium, assembly GCA_963775555.1. Taxonomy (GTDB): domain Bacteria; phylum Bacteroidota; class Bacteroidia; order AKYH767-A; family 2013-40CM-41-45; genus QQVM01. The sequence continues at coordinate 1,533,397 of CAVZJJ010000004.1, forward strand.
TGTATTATATTTTGACAAGGAAATACCTAAACTAGGCTATCCGCTTCTTAAAGCCGGAAAAGTGTTTCGTAACCGTGTCATATTCTCATTCATGGCCAGCCTAAGCATGGTACTCCGCTACGAGGAGCAAAAAAAAATGATTGTCTTTGATCACCTCTCCGGCTCTGAAAGCCATGGGAGCGATGTTGAAGTCTCAGGATTAAATGGACCGGATGGCAGCTATGATGCCTTTAAGTTTAAGCGCGGCCGTTGGCTTCTATTAAATGATGTGGATATCCGTTCATCATGGAAACCTAAAAAGAATATTCCGAAAGCTTTTGGTGACAAAGAATAAATCGAGGATGTTTATTTTTCTTTACCTGCTTTGCATAACTCTCAGGCATTCATTTATCGGACGGTCTTTCGTACATTTGCCACCCATCATCAATGACAACTGTTTGAAATCATCCAGGACCTTTGTTTGACAAATACTACTCAGTTTAAAATAATATGGAAATAAAAAAGCTATTCATTCCAGGGCCTACCCAGGTCCACCCTGATGTCTTGGCCAGGATGGCAACGCCTATGATCGGGCATCGTACCAAGGAAGCAAGCGAACTCCAGCGTAGAATTACTGAAAAAATGCGGCAGCTGATGTTCACAGAAAATAAAATTGTCTTCAGTACATCTTCCGGCACCGGATTGATGGAAGGGGCCATCCGCAGTACCACGCTGAGGAAAGCAATTGTATTTTCTATCGGAGCATTCGGTAAACGTTGGTGGGAATTGGCAAAACTTAATGGCATCGATGCCGATTTACACGAGGAAACACCTGGTCAGCCAACTAGCCCGGAGACGGTTGAAAAATATCTGAAAACCGGCAAGTATGATACGGTAGCAATTACCCATAATGAAACCTCAGTTGGCATGACAAACCCGATTGAAGCCATTTCATCCGTCATGCGACGGTATCCTGATGTGGTATGGATGGTAGATGCCGTGAGTTCTTTGGGGGGAATAAAGCTTGAAGTGGACCGCCTTGGCATTGACATTTGTATCAGCTCATCACAAAAGGCATTGGCCCTCCCTCCGGGCCTTTCGCTGGCATCAATTTCTCCAAAAGCAGAGGAACGCTTTCAGCAAATTGGTGCGCGGGGATATTACCTCGATTTTAAAACATTACTTAAATTTATTGATGAGAAGGATCATCAGTATCACTGTACTCCTTCTCTTTCTCATTTATTTGCACTCGACTTCCAGATGGACCGTATCCTCAAGGAAGGAATTGAAAATCGCTTTATCCGTCATATCGAAACTGCAGAATTTACCATCAACTGGGCAAATCATTTTTTTCGCACTTTCTCTTCACCCGGGTTTGAATCACTCACCGTAACCTGCATAGAAAACACCCGCAAAATCAATGTCGGACAACTTAACAAATCGCTTGCAGAGAAAGGTATGATGATCTCAAACGGTTATGGTGAATTAAAAGATAAAACATTTCGTATCGCGCACATGGGTGAATTAACATTAGATGACATGGTGGAAGTAACCGGAGCCATAGAAGAAATTTTAAAGTTAAGCTGATTAAATTTATTTTTTTAGAAAAACAAAGACTACAATGGCTATCATCAAACCCTTCAAGGGAATTCGACCTAAAAAAGAATTTGCCGAAAAAATTGCATCTAAACCTTACGATGTCCTGAATGAAAAAGAAGCCAAACAGGAAGCCACCGGGAATCCATATTCATTTTACCATGTGATAAAACCGGAAATTGACTTCCCTGATGACTTCGATCATTATGCTCCGGAAATTTACAAGAAAGGGAAAGAAAATTTCAATAAAATGCTCAGTGATGGAATCTTCTTTCAGGATGAAAAAGACTGTCTGTATATTTATGCGCAGACGATGAATGGCCGTAAACAATATGGCATTGTGGCCGCTGCTTCAATTGAAGATTACTTTAATGATGTGATAAAAAAACACGAACTCACACGACCGGATAAGGAAGAAGATAGAAAAAAACATGTACGGTTCAGCATGTTGAATTACGAGCCCGTATTTTTCGCCTATCCAAAAGTACAGGCACTGGATGACATCGTAAAAGAAGTAGTAAAAGAAAAACCGGAATATGATTTCATTGCCGACGAAGGAATCGGACACACCTTCTGGGTGATACGTGATGATAAAACCATTCAAAAGATCGTAGCGGAATTTAAGTCACTTAATACCTACGTTGCTGATGGACACCATCGCACAGCAGCGGCTGCTCTGGTTGGCAAAGATCTGCGAAATGAAAATAAAAATCATAGTGGCAAAGAGGCCTATAACTATTTTTTAGCCGTTCATTTTCCCGATGATCAACTTGCGATCATGGACTATAACCGGGTGGTGAAAGACCTTAACGGGTTGAATGTTGATCAATTTCTAAATGCACTTGACAAGGAGTTTGTTGTTGAGAAGAAAGGTACGGTTGAATTCAAGCCTTCTACATTGCATGAATTTGGAATGTTTCTCGAGGGAAAATGGTTCAAACTCAAGGCACGTGAAGGGAGCTATGATGACAATGATCCAATCCTTGGATTGGACGTAACGATATTATCAAAACATATCCTTGAACCAGTTCTCAATATCAGAGATCTAAGGACCGATAAGCGCATTGAATTCGTAGGTGGCCTACGAGGACTCTCCGAACTTGAAAGAAGAGTTAATTCGGGTGAGATGAAAGTTGCATTTGCTCTTTTCCCCGTAAGCATGAAACAACTCATCGACATTGCAGACAGCGGGCAAATCATGCCACCAAAAACTACCTGGTTTGAACCCAAACTGAGAAGTGGATTAGTTTTGCATTCACTGCGTGATTAAAACTGCATGCCAGCCCCTGAATTTTAAGAAGGGTTTAAGAATTTATTTCAGCAAAGAAATAATTTTTTCATCCATTGGATTTGTCCTGGAAGGATAAAATGCCAATAGCTGGCCATTCTCATCAATGATATATTTGCAGAAATTCCAGCTGGGTTCCTGCTCGTTCCATCCATTTTTCGATTTATCAGTCAACCAGCTATAAAGCGCAGATTTGCCAGACCCCTTCACTTCCACCTTCTCATATAAAGGAAAACTCACATTATAATTCCTTTCGCAAAAGTTTACGATTTCTTCCGAAGTTCCTGGTTCCTGGCCCCCAAACTGATTACAAGGAAATCCCAATACTGCAATTTTATCCCCGTATTCCTCATGCAATTTTTGCAAGTCCTTGTATTGTGACGTGAACCCACATTTACTGGCTGTATTGACAATCAACATCTTCTTGCCCTTGTATTTGGAAAGATCTGTACTTTTCCCATTGATGTCAATCACCGGGATGCTGTAAATAGTGCTTTGTGAAGTCATATTACCTTTTTCAACTGGTCGCTCTGCAGGGCGGGAACAGGCTCCTAAAAGTGCCGTAAAAGCGATACCTGTATATTTAAATATTCTTTTCATAGCTGTTGCTGAGTAAATTTAATGACTAGTTGATTGCCCATTAACAAGACCAAGGCTATAAAGTTCTAATTTATGATTGTTTTAATCAATAAAATCATGGCATTTATTCACCATCCCTCCCTCATAAGTCTTGAAATTCTTTAACTCACTGTTTGGTCAATCCAATTGCTAGCTATAATTTGCATCATGATTTCGATTTCAGAAAGCTATTCCAGGATAAAAATGGACCTGGCACCATATCGTGCGGACCTGGTTGCTGTGAGCAAGATGCAGCCTGCCAAGCTTATTCAAGAACTCTATAATCTGGGACAAAGGGATTTCGGAGAGAACTATGTTCAGGAATGCTGCGAGAAGCATGCAACACTTCCATCAGACATTAATTGGCATTTTATTGGTCATCTTCAAACCAACAAGGTAAAATTTATTATACCGTTTATCAGTCTTATTCATGGCGTTGATAGTTTTAAACTTTTGAAAGAAATCGACCGGCAAGCAGCCAAACTCAATCGGATGCAAGCAGTCCTGATTCAAATTCACATAGCCCGCGAAGAAACCAAATTCGGTTTTTCCTATGAGGAAGCCAATGAACTATTCGGCTCTTCTGCACTGTTGGGCTTTAAAAATATTCAATGGCAAGGCCTCATGGGTATGGCTTCCAATGTTGACGATCAATCCATTGTGCGATCTGAATTCAGGGAATTAAAAACTTATTACGACAAACTCAAGGTTGATTTTCCTGAAGTGTGTAAAAATTTCTGCTATTTGTCGATGGGTATGACCTCTGATTATCAGATTGCCCTTGAAGAAGGAAGCACGCTGTTAAGGATTGGCTCAGCCTTATTCGGAGAGAGAAAGTATTCTGTACAATGAACTTTATAGGAATAAATTTTGCCTTACTGGCAACGCTATCCTGGTCATTGTGCATTTTCCCATTTACACAAGCCGCAAGAAGATTAGGTTCCGTTACACTAAATCACTTTCGATTACTCCTTGCCACATTGATTATTGGTGGAGCCTCCCTGATCGTCAGACATTCGGATTTTATCCAATTATTCCAACCCGAATTCTATGGCGCCTGGCTGTGGTTGGGACTTTCCGGAATCATTGGTCTCACCATTGGTGATCATTTCGGATTTGCAATGTATGCCATCCTGGGAGCGCGGCTTGGTAGTGTTCTTTCAACCTTTGCCCCTGCCTCTACTCTCGTATTTAGTTTCTTTCTTATCGATGAAGACATGTCTGTCATCGGTATTATCGGAATGTTCATTACCATTTCCGGTGTTATATGGATCAGTCTGGGACGGAGTGTACGTCAGCAATTACCGGATCATGGACATGGAAGTGTCCGGCTTGGTATCATTTATGGTATTTTAGCGGCCGTCTGTCAGGGCGCAGGACTCGTGTTGGCAAAAAGAGGAATGTTGGCAGAACACTCTATGCACTCCGATATTCATCCGGTTCATGCTACATTTATTCGTTTATTTATTGGCACATTGTCGTTATTTATATTCACGGGCTTGAAGGGCCGTCTAAGGCTGGTTTTTACTCCGGTATTAAAAAACAGGGAAAGCGGGATCCGATTTGCTGTTGCAGGTACACTTTTCGGACCGGTTCTTGGTGTCTCGCTTTCTTTATTTTCGGTAGCATTGATTAAAGCTTCAGTAGCTCAGACCATCTTCTCATTGGTCCCGGTTTTTGCCCTCATGCTTTCCTATTTTCTTCTCAAGGAAAGAATCACGATTCGGTCTTTTCTGGGAGTGATTGTAGCGATTGCCGGAGTGATCATTCTTATTTGGCGGGAACAATTGAAAAATTTATTTTAGTAAAATAATATCAGCGCAATGAATAGGACTTTTAATAAATCTGAAGTAATTCTGGCAATACTCAGTTTTGTACTTCCTTTTGCTCTCTTTTATGCAACCAGTGCAAACACACTGATGTTTGACGATTCGGCGGAATTTGCAACGGTTGTCTGCCAGGGAAGTATAGCACATCCGCCCGGAACACCTGCTTATATTCTCTCAGCCGTGACCTGGCTAAAAATCACCGGCTTGTTTCACCTTCCGGTCATATTTTCGCTTACACTTTTCTCAGGACTGTGTATTTCACTTTCTTCACTCTTTCTCTTTCTTACCTTTCGCCGACTCCTTCTCGCTGGAAAAGCAACAGAGGAAAATGGCATGCAGTCCTCATGGATAGCTTTCTTTTGTGCCATAGGTTTTGCTTCCGGCCCAACCTCTTGGGCATGGGCAAACACAATTGAAGTCTATGCCTTCCAATGCCTGACTATGTCACTTACCCTCTTTGCTCTTGTTCACTATAATTTCAAACGTAACTTCCTTAATTTATTGCTGGCGGGTTTTGCAATTGCACTGGGTCTGAGCAATCATCACGTGACCATGATCTTTTTTCTTCCTTTTGTCCCTTTCCTTTTTATAAACGATTTGTTCACAGGATCGCATAATGAAGTTAACACGAAAAAAAAATCAGCGGAAAAATCAAAACCGATCCTGGTGCAATACATCGGGATATTAAGAGATCGAAAATTCTGGTTGCTTGCAGGTATCTCTGCTCTGTTTACGATTGCATTCTATGCCTGGATGTTTATACGGGCTCAAAATGAATACCTCTTTATGTTCAGCAAACCTGACACTCTTGATTCATTGTTTTTTCATTTGCGAGGTGGAGCATATGCTAAAAATCTGACGCAAACATCTAAGGCGATCGTCTCGGCTCGTATCCCGTTTTTTCTAAAACTGACAATCGAACAATTAGGTGTATTTATTCCGTTTCTTCTGATCGGGATCTATTCATTGTATAAAAGTCGGAGGGGAAAACTGGCCTTCATCATAATTACTTATTATGCACTTCTGTTCATTTACCAGATTAACAATAACCAGTGGGCCAGTACGGATGCTTATATGCTTCTACCATTTATCCTGCTAATGACCGGGGCGATCTATGGAATGCAGGATCTTTTTTCAAAATGGAAACTGATTTATGCTATCCCGATTCTCCTGTTGCTCTCCACCGGATTTCACTACCCTTCGCATGACCGTAAAACCTATCCTGTTGGACGTGAATTAATGGATCTTCTTGATAAATCCTCTCCTCAAAATAGCGTGGTGCTCATTTCTGATTGGACCACCGTCATGCTTTATAATTATTATCACCTGATAGAGAATTTCAGGCCTGATCTTGTGGTGCTGAATTACGATATCAAGTTTACGCACTACCGCATCTTTCCTTTGCAGTATCCAGCGTTTTATAGTAAAGTAAAAACAGAATATGATGCATTTGTAAATGAGTTAAAAAAAGAACATCCTTACCAGGCAATCAGCACCGGTTGCGATTTAAGTACTCCTGAATTAATGGCCCTCTTCAGGAAACTAATTTTAAAGATTGAATCAACTGCAAAGGATCAACAACAGGCCTTTCTGACTGATCCCCGGGCTCATGTATTTTATATGAACGAAAAAATATACAGTCCTAATCGTTATGTTTCCGGTTGTTTTATGTCGACCGTACCTGGCGATTCCATCAGTGCAGAAGAATTTTTAAATATGGATTTCAAGTTCCTTTCCTCCCCTCTTTTATTTGAAGATGCCGGAGCCCTGGACAAACTTGTTGACTTTCAAGCTATGCTGGATCAACACATTGCATCCTACAAAGCAAATAACGATTTTCTCCGTCTCTCCATGGCAGAAAAAGCACATGACAAGATCATGAGACTTCAAAGGGAGATGAAGAAAAATATGTCATTTGCATATAAAACCAAGTAAGCGCACCCGTCAACTCAGCTATTTCGAAAATCAAATAATTTCGCTGACACCTTTAGCAAAATCAATTCGGTCATCTCCCTATATTCAAATTTGCGCTAATGGCTTCTACCGCCAGGCGGTACGAATCCAAACCAAAGCCCGTGATCACTCCAATACAATTTTTTGCCAGCAAAGAAGAATGCCTGTATTCTTCCCGTGCATGAATATTCGAAATATGCACTTCGACGACCGGCATGCGAATAGCAGCTATTGCATCTGAAATTGCAACTGATGTATGTGTATACCCACCGGCATTCAGAATTATTCCATCAACTTGGTCAGTGCAGCATGTAATTCGTTGATGATTTCGCCTTCAACATTACTTTGAAAATAACGAAAATTAATTTCCGGATACTTTTTCTCATATCAGTTAAAAAAGTTTCAAAAGTTATATCACCATAAATTCCGGGTTCACGGACACCCAATAGATTCAGGTTTGGACCGTTCATTATTAGCAGCTTCATACATTAGGGGTTAAATGCCTCAAGATGCCCAAAAATACTCACAATTATCCAATTCTTAATGTGGAAAAGTTTTATTGCTGAATGCTCAATAGGCCATGGGAATTAGACACTTTTGATACCTTGCGAACTTTAGAAAACTATGAGCTGGAAACCATATATCAGCGGATACAAATCATATCTTAAACTGGAACGATCCTTATCGGAAAATTCTGTTCAGGCATATCTGCATGACATTGGATTGCTCGACCGCTTCCTGCTCTTTAGTCAAATCAAACAAACTCCATCTGAGATTCATTTAAAAGAATTACAGGACTTCATCCGATGGATCAATGAAATAGGTATGGGTGCCAGAAGTCAGGCCAGGATTATCAGTGGTATCAAGGGCTTTTTCAAATATTGCCTTCTTGAAAATATAATTGGGAATGACCCTTCACAATTACTTGATACCCCTAAACTTGGACGACAATTGCCGGATACACTCAGCATTGAGGATATAAATCAACTCATCGATGCTATTGATCAAAGCAAACCCGAAGGAATACGTAACAAAGCCATTCTTGAAACCCTTTACAGCTGCGGTTTACGTGTGAGTGAATTGGTAAACCTCAAATTAAGCAACCTCCATATGGAAATCGGTTTTGTAAAGGTCACTGGAAAAGGCGATAAGGAAAGATTAGTTCCAATGGGAAGTGTAGCCATTAAATACATCAAAATGTATCTCAAAGAGATTCGCAATCATCAGAAAATACAAGCCGACTCAACGATGTTGTATTCCTGAATAAACGCGGCCGGAAACTTACACGTGTGATGATCTTCACTATTATTAAACAACTTTCAAGGAAAATTAATTTGAAAAAATCCATTAGCCCACATACCTTCAGACATTCATTTGCAACTCATTTAATAGAAGGAGGTGCGGATCTTCGCGCCGTTCAGGAAATGCTGGGACATGAATCCATCACTACAACCGAAATATACACACATCTGGACAGGGATTATCTCAGACAATCAATTATACAACATCATCCCCGCGCATGACTTTTTTTTCAACATCCAGAAAGATAAAATTATTTTTATCAGACAGACAGAAACAAAAGCTTCTGGCAGGAAATTTTTCTGTTATTATTATTTTATTTGCCATCGGATTGTTTTTAAACAGCATGAAAGCAGCAGAACCTGTAACATTGAAAGATGTATATTATACAGGAGATACCATCCTGTTTTCAGGATTCGAATGGGTAATCAAGGATTCAAAAAATAAAATTACCGGACCCGGAAATAATTATTTTTCCAATTCCAATCAAAATGTGTGGGTTGACAGCATTGGTAAGTTACACCTGAAAATCTCTCAGCGGAATGAAAAATGGTATTGTTCGGAAGTCCGTCTCACAAAAAGTCTTGGCTATGGTCGCTATATATTCTATATCGACCCCCTTCCCCAGGCATTAGACAAAGATATGGTGATCGGCTTGTTCATGTACGATCATCTCGACACGAGCAATTTTCATAAAGAAATTGATATCGAATTTTCAAAATGGGGAAAAGAGAAAAATGAAAATTCACAATACGTTGTGCAGCCCTACGAAGATCAACCGCATCGTTTCCAATCTGATCTCAGTTATCCCAGTAAACATGCGATAGAATTGAGAAAGCGAAAAATACACTTTACCTCCACTTATAATCTGGAAAACACTTTGGACTCCTTGCCTTCAACAATCAAAGACTGGAAATATAAACCTGATAATGTATACAGGACAAGTGATGAAAGGGTAAGCATGAATGTATGGCTATACAAAGCAACAGAAACGGCAAGTTTGAAAGACGTTGAAGTCATAATTTCCAATTTTGAATTCATCCCCTTCAAATTGGAAAAACATAAACCTGTATTCCCAAAAATAAAACTTTTTAAAAAATCTGAAGACAATCCGTGAAAGGCCTGACCGCTGTTTTTTTTCTGATTCTTTCAAACTTCTTCATGGTCTTTGCATGGTATGGTCACCTGCAATTTAAAAAATGGAATATCCTCCAAGGAAGAGGTCTCATAGCAATAATTTTCATTAGCTGGTTTATTGCTTTATTCGAATACATATTCCAGGTTCCGGGAAACCGTATTGGTCATAAATCGAATGGTGGTCCGTTTGATCTCTTTCAATTGAAGATAATTCAAGAGGTCATCACTTTGGTGGTTTTTTCTTTTTGTGCCATCTACATTTTCAAAACAGATAAACTCCAATGGAACTACCTGGTTGGTTTCGTATTTATCATCCTCGCTGTATTTTTTGTTTTTAAGAAGTGGTAAGTTCCGGTTTCGATCCTGACCAATTTGCACACCCGAACACTAACCACACCTGCTTAAATCGAAGAATATTATAAATGATATCCAATGAGCTTTTCCGTAAACAGTCCTGAACACAAATAAATAAGTTTCTGCCATTTAGAGAGAACTTCCAATAATAAAGTCTATAAATTACCTGTCAGACAATGAGAATTGCCATATCTTTGGCATCAAACGGACACATATCATGAGTGATATTGAATTTAATAAAAATGAAGACGCCATGCGCCAGTTGGTGGATCAGTTGAAACATAAAAACAAACTTGTTGCCGAAGGAGGTGGTAAAAAAAACGCCCAAAAGCAGAAGGACCAGGGTAAAATGCTGGCAAGGGAAAGAATTGAGTATTTGTTGGACAAAAAATCCGATTTCATAGAGATCGGTGCATTTGCGGCTGAAGGGATGTACGCAGAATATGGAGGTTGCCCTGCAGCAGGTGTGATTGTTGGTATTGGTTACGTTTCAGGTAGACAGTGTATCATAGTAGCTAACGACGCTACAGTCAAAGCGGGCGCATGGTTTCCCATGACTGGAAAGAAAAATCTAAGAGCACAGGAAATAGCCATGGAAAACAAACTGCCTATTATATATCTTGTCGATAGTGCAGGTGTTTTCCTTCCCATGCAGGATGAGATTTTTCCTGACAAAGAACATTTCGGTAGAATTTTCCGGAACAATGCCATCATGTCTTCGATGGGAATTATTCAGGTCGCGGCGATCATGGGGAGTTGTGTTGCCGGAGGAGCTTATCTTCCGATCATGAGTGATGAGGCAATGATAGTAGATAAAACCGGTACCATTTTCCTGGCAGGTTCTTATCTCGTAAAAGCAGCCATCGGTGAGGATATTGACAATGAAACCCTGGGAGGAGCCACTACTCATTGTGAAATTTCCGGCGTTACTGATAATAAGTTCGATGACGATAAAGCCGCACTGGACCATATCCGCAGTATCTTCAGCAAGCTGGGCAATTTTGAAAAGGCAGGTTTCAACAGAGAGAAGCCGGCACTGCCTGTAAAAAACCCAAAAGACCTTTATGGAATCGTTCCGACGGATGCCGGAAAACAATATGATATGCATGAAGTGATTTACCGACTGATCGATCGTGGTGAGTTTGATGAATACAAAGAAAAATTCGGACAGAGCATCGTTTGTGGTACAGCTCGCATCGATGGTTGGGCAGTGGGAATTGTTGCCAACCAGCGAAAAGTAGTTAAAACCAAAAGAGGTGAAATGCGTTTCGGTGGAGTGATTTATTCAGACTCTGCGGATAAGGCCGCAAGATTTATCATGAATTGCAACCAACGGAGAATCCCTCTTCGTATTCTTGCAGGATGTCACCGGATTTATGGTAGGATCACGTTCTGAACACGGTGGCATCATCAAAGACGGGGCGAAAATGGTGAATGCCATGAGTAATTCCATTGTTCCAAAATTCACAGTAGTGATTGGCAATTCCTATGGTGCCGGAAATTATGCCATGTGTGGAAAAGCCTATGATCCGCGGCTTATCGTAGGCTGGCCTACAGCCCAAATCGGTGTTATGGGAGGTTCGCAGGCGGCAAAAACACTCCTACAGATCCAGGTGAGTACCCTGAAGGCTAAAGGGCAAACTATCACCCCTCAGGACGAAACAGCGCTTCTGAAGAAAATAACCGACCGCTACAATGAACAGATCAATCCCTATTATGCAGCAGCGCGCCTATGGATAGATGCCGTCATTGACCCTGTCGATACCCGCAAATGGATTTCCATGGGAATTGAAGCCGCCAATCATGCTCCCATTACAAAAACCTATAATGTTGGAGTTATACAGACTTGAGATTCATAACACATTTAACCATGCTGGTTACACCTAGAACAAGAACGTTTATCGTTGAATAAAATGACCTTACTCCTTCTCTAAATTACACATTTCCCATGGCACTACTTGACAAAATCAATCTGGTAAAAGAATTCCACGAAGTATTCCGCCTTGAATATCACGAAAGTCCGCAGGCGGAAATCTCTGAAAGAATTGTCACCCTTCGTCACCGGCTTATGGCTGAAGAAAACGATGAATATCTTGAAGCCTGCCAACAAAAAGATCTTGCTCTTATCGCCGATGCGCTAGGAGATAAACTGTACATTCTATTCGGTACCATCATAGCCCATGGCCTTCAACATAAAATCGAGGAAGTTTTTGATGAAATCCACCGCAGCAATATGAGCAAACTGGATGATAATAAGCAACCCATCTACCGCGAAGACGGGAAAATTATGAAAAGTGAACTCTATTTTTTACCTGATATCAAACAGGTTTTAGAACGTTGAGACGCAAGGTCAAATAGTAAATAAAAAAATGCGTTTTTATTACCCCCTGAAAATCAATCCCAGCACCTGAAGAATTTGCAGACCTATTCAATGCTGGAAAATTGTGTAAGAATGTCTGGACATTCCTTGACTTTCAATTGAATTTTTTCATTTTTTTTCTGATTTTGTATTTATTGAACCCTTTCATACTGTAAGATCAAGCGATTAATTTATTAACCAATTTCAATGTTAGCTATATAAAGTACTACGACGAACTACCTGTTTCAGGCCGGTGTCTGCACCTTATATATCAACACTATGAAAAATTCTTTACGCTTAAATGTCAGACAGCGATTAGACTTCCGGTTAATTATTTCCTCCATGTTTGTGTTGAGCGTATTGTTCGGCATATTTTCTGTCGTTTTACAGATGGGATCTGTAAAAGAAGTTTCAGCCAATGCGGGAGATGAAACCATCAATCCCGGATCATTCATTGTGAACATGGGAGTAACGCCACAGACCGGTTCGAATGCCTTAAAGCCATACGGTATGGTCTATGATTTAATCAATAATTACAATGTTCCGGTAAAGTGGGTCATCAAACCATCCAAAACAAAGGATGGAACGGATTTCTCGTATAACTCAGTTAATTATAAAGGCGGTTCCTTTATAATACCCGCTGAATTTTTAAGTGCTACAGTATCGAATCGTATCACATATTGGCAATCCCAGGGGGTAATAGGTGTTTATTCCAATTCCGTAGTCACTCTTCCCGTGTATACGACTCTCACCAACTTTCCATTGGTGATGATAGATTCGCTGTCTTCAAACCAGGATATCATTGAAACCTACTATTCAAATGCCGGAATTCCTTCTTCTGCTTACTCCATAGGCAGCCCTTCCGGGCTCACCCAATGCTTTGATGTGTGGTGCAATCCTCATGGAGATCCTACCTGGTCAAGCCATTCTTATTTATACAATTTTGTGACGATCCAAAAATCCTGGATTTGGGCTCAATGCCACTCCGTGAGTATGATGGAATATTGTAAAAACGGATCACAACAATTAAATTTTCTTACCACGAAAGGATTGAAATGTTGGGGTTCGAATAAATGCGGAAGTAATCCTGAAAGCCATACCAAGTTTTCCTCTTCACCATATTCCTATTATTACGCTACCGAACCTGTGATGCAGTTTATAGGTAATGCACACAGCGCATCTGAAGGAGGATCCGAACAATGGTATCAACCCCTTTCGAGTGGCAGATGGAATACAAATTCACACAGGGGAATAACTACAGGAACCGGATCGTCGCCCAACGAAGGAACGGTTATGGTCTATGGTCCGGCATACAATGATCCATCTAATGGCTGGGTCATGTACCAGGCTGGCCATGACTTAAGCAGTACTGGCTCAAGCTCCTCAGATCGGATTGCTGCCCAACGTGCATATTTCAATTACATTCTTCTGGCAGGAAAGTACAAAAAAGTAGATGTTTCTGCATCCATACCCTCTTCAATGAAGGTAGGAGAAAGCACCCTTGCAACTTCGATTGCAAGTTCCGGGACACCCCCATATTCTTATCAATGGAGTTCGGCATTAGGAGGTGCATTTCTCAATTCCTCAGACTCATCAACGTATTACACTGCTCCGGCAGTGGCAAAGGATACTGTTGACATAGTTCAAATTAAGGTTACCGATCAGTGCGGAAGGATAAATTTTTACTATCAATATGTCACTATCAGTTCGTCTCCTCTTCCGGTTGAACTCCTGAGCTACAGCGCCTATAAGAAGGATGAAGTTGTACAACTTGTTTGGTCTACGGCTTCTGAAATCAACAACGACTTTTTTTCCATTGAACGTTCGGGTAATGGTAAAGACTGGAGTCTCCTGGGTAAAATAAGAGGGGCCGGAAATTCAACAAACATCAAAGAATACTCAATACTCGACAATGAGCCCTTGCAGGAAGTCGCTTATTACCGACTTTCACAAACTGATTATGATGGAAGAACTGAAGGATTTAGGATTATTCGATTGTACCCGGAACAATCAACGATGCAAAAATCAAATTTTCTACATATCAGCCCAAACCCTTTCAGTGATTCGTTCAGTGCAGAGTTGAATTCTTCAGGAGAAGAACCTGCATACATGTCATTGTTTTCCGATCAAGGTGACCTCATTTTGAAAAGAACTTACAACCTTAGAAGTGGAACCAATACACTCTACTTTTCCGACAATGGTTTGCTCAAGGAGGGCATCTATTTTGTTGTTATAAAAACCGGTAACGGGAAGTATTTAAATTCAAAAATCGTTAAACGATAATATCTTTCCGGAAAACTAAATAAAGCTTAGAACTACCACCAAACATATCAGAAATATTCGGGAACAGATTCCGAATCAAATTTTATATGCTTTAAATTAAACTCATATAAAGCACAAGGAGGGCATTTTACCTTCAACAAAAAAAGTACGGCAGATTAAGCCGTACTTTTTTGTTTTTCTTGTGTGAAACTGTCTGGTTCCTCAGGAAAAGATGAGTCAAAAACACTACCTTTAAGCCCTTAATTCCATTATTTATCCGAGTATATGATCAAGATTACTTTTCCCGACCAAAAAGTCAGGGAGTATCCTAAAGGCACTAGTGCCCTTGAAATAGCAAAAAGCATCAGTGAAGGATTAGCGAGAAATGTTTACGCTGCCAAGGTAAACGGACAGACCTGGGACTCCACCCGCCCCATTCAGGAAGACGCTTCCCTGCAACTTTTAACCTGGGAAGATGCTGAAGGAAAATCCACAATGTGGCACTCTTCCGCTCACTTAATGGCAGAAGCACTCGAGTGCTTTTATCCGGGTGTTAAATTTGGTATCGGGCCTCCTGTGGACAATGGATTTTACTATGATATTGACCTTGGCGGACAAACAATTTCGTCTGACGATTTTAAAAAAATCGAAGATAAAATGCTTGAACTTGCCAGGCAGGCTAACAGCTATGTTCGAAAGGAAGTAAGTAAAAAAGATGCGATCGATTTTTTCACAAAGAAAGGTGATGAATATAAACTCGATCTTATCAATGAGCTGGAAGATGGAACTATTACCTTTTACCAGCAGGGTAATTTCACTGACCTGTGTCGTGGACCCCATATTCCTAACACAAGTCTATATAAAGGCCGTAAAGCTGATGAATATTGCCGGTGCATACTGGCGCGGAGATGAAAAAAACAAACAGCTTACACGAGTATACGGAATCACTTTCCCAAAGAAAAGCCTGCTGGATGAATACCTCGTCATGCTTGAAGAAGCAAAAAAACGTGATCATCGAAAGATCGGAAAAGAAATGGAAATATTCACCTTCGACGATGATGTCGGTCCGGGCTTACCCCTGTGGCTTCCGAATGGCGGAGTCATGATCGAACAATTGGAAAAACTTGCCAAGGACACTGAACGCAAAGCCGGGTTATCAGCGAGTACGAACTCCGCATATTGCAAAAGAATCCATGTATCTCACTAGTGGACACTTGCCCTACTATGAAGACAGTATGTATCCTCCAATGATTCTTGAAGGAGAAAAATACTATCTCAAGGCGATGAATTGTCCTCATCACCATAAGATCTACAAAGAACTCAATCCAAGTTACAAAGACCTGCCGATTCGTCTTGCTGAATACGGTACTTGTTATCGTTATGAGCAAAGCGGAGAACTTTTCGGATTGATGCGTGTTCGTTCTTTGCAAATGAATGATGCTCATATCTATTGTACGAAAGAACAATTTGCTGATGAGTTCAGAGCAGTGAATGAAATGTATCTGAAGTATTTCAAGATCTTCAATATCGATAAATACGTGATGCGTTTCTCTACTCATGCTCCTGAAAAACTGGGAAAAAAATATGTTGACGAACCGGAATTGTGGCTGGAAACAGAAGATATGGTGCGAAAAGTTTTGATCGAATCAAAGATTCCATATATTGAAGTTCCGGATGAAGGAGCATTTTACGGACCAAAAATCGATGTTCAGGTTTGGAGTGCTATTGGAAGAGAATTCACATTAGCTACAAACCAGGTTGACTTTGCAGTACCGGCTCGATTTGGACTGACTTACAGGAATTCCCAGAACCAGTTGGAAACTCCAATTTGTATCCATCGGGCACCACTGGGAACCCATGAACGATTCATTGGCTTCCTGATCGAGCATTTTGCGGGAAATTTCCCTATTTGGCTGGCTCCCAACCAAGTAAGTATCCTTCCTATAAGCGAAAAATTCAATGACTACGCGAAAAAAGTTTTACAATCACTAATAAATTCCGATATTCGCGGTCTTGTTGATGTTCGGGATGAGAAGATTGGAAAGAAGATCAGAGATGCGGAGATTAAAAAGGTACCGTATATGCTGATTATTGGCGAAAAAGAAAGTAATGAAAATCGAAAGTTTCTGTTCGCAGACACGGTCAAGGTGATCTTGGATCTTTTACTCTTCCTGAATTCGCAAAAATCGTTGAGGAAGAGATCAATAATAGCCTTAATATCAAGTAAATTAACATTCAATAAATACAAATACACGCTTAAAAAGGAGGATCCAATAGCCACGCAAAGTAATAACAGACCACCCAGACCAATATTCAGCCGGTCGCCCTTTCAAAGGGGTCGTGGTCCAGTAAAAAGAGAAGCAGAACATCGCATCAATGAACTCATCCGCGCAACAGAAGTACGTTGGTAGGTGATAATATTACGAGTGACGTTTATTCCAGAGAAGATGCCTTGAAATTAGCCAAGGAACTGGAACTGGATCTTGTGGAAATTGTTCCTACAGCTGAGCCTCCTGTTTGTCGAATCATAGAATACCAAAAGTTTCTTATACGACAAGAAGAAGAAGGAAAAGGAAATGAAGGCCAAGCAAGGCAAGCAAGTTGTGAAAGGAGATACGCTTCGGTCCGAATACAGATGATCATGATTTCAACTTCAAAGTGAAGCATGCCATCACCTTTTTAGAAGAAGGAAATAAAGTAAAAGCATACGTTCATTTCAAAGGTCGTTCAATTGCATACAAAGAAAAGGGAGAGATCATTCTTCTGAAATTTGCTCAGGCACTGGAAGAATACGGAAAAGTAGAATTGATGCCGAAGCTCGAAGGAAACAGGATGTTTTTACACCTTGCTCCTCTTCGCAAACAAGAAGAAGAAATAAAACTAATATTAACCAATCTAATACACTCAAGGCAATGCCTAAAATGAAAACTCATTCCGGTTCCAAGAAGCGCTTCAAGCTCACCGGCACGGGAAAAATTAAAAGAAAACACGCTTACAAGAGCCACATTCTGACCAAGAAAGAGACGAAACAAAAACGTAACCTTACGGGTACTACTATTAGTTTCTGATTCTGACTACAACAGAGTTGCCAAAATGTTGGTGCTCAAATAGAGCTATGTTAATCCAAATTATTAACCAGACAAAAAGCTAAAGTTCTCCATAAAGCGGAGACGCTTCCGTCAAAAACAATTTAAAATGCCACGTTCAGTCAATGCCGTCGCTTCCAGCGCCCGGAGAAAAAAAATGTTCAAGCTTGCCAAAGGAAATTTTGGCGCAAGAGGTAATGTATTAACCGTTGCAAAGAACACAGTTGAAAAAGGTTTAGGTTATGCATACCGTGACCGTCGTACAAAGAAACGTAATTTCCGTTCACTCTGGATCCAGCGTATCAACGCAGGAGCACGTGAGCATGATATGAGTTATTCCGAATTAATGGGAAAGATACATGCAAAGAATCTTGGTTTGAACCGTAAAACGCTTGCCGATCTGGCGATGAACCATCCTGCAGGCTTTCAAAGCAGTGATTGATTCAGTAAAATAAAAACTACGCCATAGTTTTTAGTTTTTGAATGACAGAAGGGAACCGACAGGTTCCCTTTTTTTGTTGGAAGTATATCCAATCTGCAGGCGTTGTGATTGAATAAGAACAAATCAAACAAGAAATTCTAGCCAAAGAAAATGAAGATGACTACTTGTGCTCAATCTCCCGCAACCTATCCAATGCCAATCCATAGTTAGGAAAAACTGACAATGCACTTCGGTAATCTTTGATTGCCGAACTTTTATCGCCCGAATAATCATAGGCCAATCCGCGATTGTAAAAAGCTTCCACGTAATTTTGATTTTCACGAATAGCATTGCTGAATTGCCTGATGGCTTCAGGATAATCTTGCTTATTCACAAGGGCAATAAAACCAAGGTTGTAATAAGCATCCGCATATTTTGGATTGTTTGTAAGAATGCTCTTATAATCCCCTTCGGCCTTATCCAGTTGTCCAATCTCCTGATAATATAATCCCCGGTTATAAAGAGCCTCTTCACTTGATGGGCGTACACGTAAAGCATTAGTATAATACTGTATCGCGAGATCATTCCCTTTTGCGCCATAGATGAGACCCAGTTGAATATATGCATCGTAGTATTCAGGATCCAGTTCTACCACCGTGGTAAAACTGGAGAGGGCCCTGGCGGTATCTCCGGACTCTTTGTAAACAAAACCTTTAATAAAATAGGCCTTCGTTTTTTTATCATCAATGCGTAATGCATCATTTGCGTAGGAGATGGCATTAGGATATGCTTTGAGATACATATACAGCTCACTGAGCTTTAGATTTGCTTCCAGGTTCTTAGGGTCCAGCATCAGGCATTTTTCAAAAGCCCTGACCGACTTCTCAATCTGCAGGCCGCGAAAACTGATATCAGCCAGTAGCAGAAAATATTCAGGACGCATTGAGTCCAACACAGTAGCTTTCATGGCATCGTTGAAGGACTGCTGTAAAATATTTTTCTGTAAAAAAACCTGTGCTCGGGAAAAGTAGGCAATAGCATCGTCTGGATTTTTTTCGATGCGGTCATTCAAGGTCCTGAGCATATCTTCTCTCCCTGAAGAATCTTGACTAAGAGTCGTTCCTTCCTTTGCTGTTTCTTCTTTCGGAGCGCAGGAAGAAAGGAGCAACAGAAACAGTCCGAACAAAACTGAGTAATAAACAATCCTGAATTTTTTCATAAAAAAACCATCAAAAACACCGGCATGTTTTTCCGATCTTTTTGATGGTGTAAAAATACAATTTTAAAATCACTATGCCTGAGCTGCTTCTGTCAGGGCCTGGCGAATCTTTGCTTCCAGTTCGTCTGATAATTCAGGATTATCAAGCAAGAGTTGTTTTACCGAATCACGTCCCTGTCCAAGCTTGGTTTCATTGTAGCTAAACCAAGAACCGGATTTTTTTATAATTCCCTTGTCCACGCCCAGATCAACAATTTCCCCGACTTTGGAAATACCTTCTCCATACATGATGTCAAATTCAGCCAAACGGAAAGGAGGTGCCACTTTATTCTTCACAATCTTCACACGCGTCCTGTTACCAACGATAGCTTCTCCGTCTTTAATCTGGCCGATACGGCGTATGTCAAGTCGAACAGAAGAATAGAATTTCAGGGCATTACCACCAGTAGTAGTTTCAGGGTTGCCAAACATAACCCCGATTTTTTCACGCAACTGGTTGATGAAAATACAGCAGCAACCGGTACGACTGATGGAAGCTGTCAATTTGCGAAGGGCCTGCGACATCAAACGTGCCTGTAATCCCATCTTGCTATCACCCATCTCCCCTTCGATTTCACTTTTCGGAGTAAGTGCAGCAACAGAGTCAATTACGATAACATCTATGGCTCCGGAACGGATCAGATTTTCTGTGATCTCAAGTGCTTGTTCGCCATTGTCCGGTTGAGAGATCAGCAAATTCTCAAGGTCAACACCAAGTTTTTGGGCATACAGACTATCAAATGCATGCTCCGCATCAATAAAAGCAGCAATTCCACCATTGCTTCTGAACGTTTGCAATCGCGTGGAGCGCTAGATGTTGTTTTACCGGAAGATTCAGGTCCGTAGATTTCAACAACACGACCGACAGGCAATCCACCTATGCCAAGTGCATTGTCGAGGGAGATCGAACCTGTGGATATCGAAGCGATTTGTTCTACCGCATCGCCGCCCAGTTTCATGATGGTTCCTTTGCCATATGCTTTTTCAATTTTTTCAATGGTGAGGGATAAAGCTTTCAGTTTTTCCTTCGCAATCTCCTTTGCTGCTTCTTTTTCTTTTGATTCTTTAACTTCTGCTGTTGCCATTTTTTTAGGTTTTTTTAGTGAATGATTATTTCTTTTTAGTAGTATCCTCTAGGCTGAAGAAGATGATTAAACTTTATCCGCCGTCAAATTTGATAGACCAAAGATACTTCAGCGGAGCGCAGTCTATTTGCGCAGGGCATAATACTTTTCAAGAACTCCATAATTTTATTAACAATCCTTTATTTTGGATTAATTTCAACGTTTTGATGACTATTAGCTAATCAATTGAATGATTGCAAAACAATCAATGCAGGTACTTTTCAAATGTGTAAAAAGTTTTAATCGGTTCAACATGATGCGAAAAATTATTTAATAAAAAAACCCGCCTCTGTGGAGGCGGGTGTACATACAAGCAAAGAACCAATCAAGCCGTATGAAAAGTATGTTCATCTTCTTAATCAGGGAAAGAGCGGAGTACTTGGAGGTGTGGGCTTTTGAGGAGCGGATCCAGCTGGCCTTGCGATGATTTTCACCCTGTCGCGTTTTTCATCATGGATGATTATACCATTACTGTCGATTGCAACCTTTTCACCATCTGGCCCTGAAATATGTACTCCGCTTTCATCGATGCGGATATGGCTATCATTTCCTTCATCATCTATACTAAATTCCATTCCCCTTCCATCAAGTGATGCTTCTGAACCATCGCAGTCCACACAGGATAATCCTTTCGAAGTCATTTCCCAGGTTCGTCCCAGCATATCTCCGTCTAGTATATTCTGAACATTGTCGATATCATAGATGTATTTTCTCAAACTTTTATCAAGATACATCTCCCCGCCCACCGGCACTCTCAACAAGATCTTGACTTTCTGAGCCCTGTACTTGTCGATGCGATCGACGGTGAAGAAGCGGTTCAGACTGACCAATGAATCTCTTTGGATGATAGGTATAATTTATCTGTGAGGCGCTCTCCGATTGCTGATTTTTTTGAATTTCCATGAGCATATAAAATTTCCACTAACTGAAATGAGTCGGTTGGACTTTTTACGATATCCACAGTAAGATTTTGAGATATATATTGATTATCCCTTACGATGACATCAAAATCGTTTTTCCAATTTAGATTAAAATTATCGTCTTCGTAATCTTTCTCTTCATTTCTGTCATGTTCCATCTCCAGAAATATCTTTTTTTGCGTGGGTTGCATCAACACCATGGTGTTCCTCATCGAATCCACTTCCCTGAAACTATTCGCAACCCTCACTCCGATGAATAAGCAGATTGCCAAGCCAGTCAACCAGAGTCCAAGTGCCGTCAATCCTACTATACGATTCCCTTTTTTAATATTGAAGAGTATTCGGGCCCCGGCATAAGCCAGCATTAGAAATGGAATTCCAATGAACAGGATAATTCCAATGTAGGCGAAAGAAAACTGCGTAGCTGAATCAAACAACAGGCGCCAGATATGAGGGTACTGCGTACCGGGCACACCAACGAATGCAAAAGCCGAAATGACCAGCGCAAAAACGACAACAAGCCCTATGAACAAGAAGAATATCGCGATGAGTTTTCCGAGGAACATGAAAAGGAATTTTCAGCACTTCGCCGATAGCTTCAAAAATCCTCCCTACAACTGTACCGGCTTTTCTCCCACTATCTTTTCCTGACTCGGAAGTGCGGCTTTTTACTTGCTCCCTCTCTTCTTTTACATTTTTCTCAATGTTGGAAACATTCACGTTCTCTCCTTTCATCAGAAGCTTTTCTGCAGTTGTCTTAGCTTCAGGCATGATGATCCAGAGAAGAATATACAAGATGATACCTGAACCAAAGGCGAAGAAAATAAAAACAAATGCCAGACGAATCCATACGGCCTCTATATCAAAATAGGACGAAATACCGGAACATACCCCTCCCAATAATTTATCATCCGGATTACGAAACAATCGGCGCTTTCTCGATTTTTCCGAGGAAGCGAGCTATCTTCATTTGCACGTCTGTTCATCCTCATCGCCAAATTGTTCAGGTTTTCCCATCTGTGTGGTGACTTGATCCACATCTTCCAGAGTAATGACATGCTTGCTGTCTTTGATTTTCTCCTGAAACATTTCTGCAATACGGGATTCAATATCCTGCATGATTTCATCTCGTCCTTCTGATTGTGTAAAGTGACTCCGGATGGATTCAAGGTACTATTTGAACCGGTCGTATGCATTTTCGTCAATGTGGAATACTATCCCACCTATGTTGACTGTTACTGTCTTATTCATGATGGCTGGTTTTTTTGAGTTGTGAGTTGAACGGCTTCGAACCAATTCATTCCAGGTCAGTCGTAATTCTTCAAGGAATTTTGTCTCCCAATGGTGTCAGAGAATAATACTTACGGGGCGGTCCGGATTTGCTTTCTTCCCATCGGTACTGCAGAAGACCTGCATTTTTTAATCTCGTCAGCAATGGATATAATGTTCCCTCTACGACTAATCAGTCTCGATTGCTTCATGCGTTCGATAATATCAGATGGATACACTTCTTCATTTGCTAAGATAGAGAGAATGCAAAACTCAAGGACCCCTTTACGCATCTGAGCCTGGGTATTTTCAAGATTACTGCTCATGGCTTTTATTTTTTTTAATGGAGAATGAGTGGATGCAATTCATATTGGTGTTCAATGATCTATATCAATTATGTAGATTCAACTTAGGACGATTACCGGAATTCCCCTTGCTGTCAATGGAGCGATAGGCCTGTTACTCCATTATTAAGTTCTTCAGTGGCAATAAAAGTATCCAGATTGGGAGTAAACACTTTGCCTTCGCCATAGACTCGCGTGAAACTACTCCCAGTGCTTCCGGATGCATAGATCTTTACCGGAGCCTTTAACAATCATTCCCAAAGAGAGACTTCGAACATCCAGTCGGATGGAACCTGCTCCATTCACTTTTAGTAAAAGCATATCAGAGTTGATGACTTGTGAAGAATACACTCTTGCATTTCCATTCACCTCTATCAGGTTTAATTCTCCGATGGTCACATAAATTGTTAATGAATTTTTATTGTTTCCGGAAATGACCAGGCTACCATTTTCTATGGCAGTTGTCACTTTATTTACATCTCTTTGCTCCCCTTCAAAACGGATGGAGGATTTTTCACCCTGCTGAAGAATCACATTGGCAGGAGTATTCACTACCAATCCGTAAAAACTTTCCAGCTACGTGACTTATTCAATTCGCAGCTTCTCCATTTGCGGAGTAAGCACAGGCAGACATTGAGAATGATCAATGCTGCAAGGATGAGATTTGGTTTTCATGTAATTGATTTTTGAGTTGTTGAAAATTAATTTCATTGGAAGCAGAATTATAGTACTGTGTTATACCCTTTCAATTGCTATGCAAAGATATGGTCATAAAATAATACTATGCAATACATAGTACTAAATATTTTCAAATAACTATGCGTATCTTATTGATTTTCAGTTAATAAATTTTATATTAATTTTTATGAAAAGATCTAGGACTTTAAAAAAAGTTTAAAAAGGCCAATTTAGAGCAAAAAAAAGGGCCCTAAAGTGGACCCTTTTTAAACATATAATAAGATCTTAGCTTATTTTCCTTTAATTGAGATCAGTTCACCTCAAAAATCAAGTGTAGAATTTGGTAAAATAGTTGGACCGGCCTGGCGGTCTCCATAGGCCAGATCAGAAGGAATTAACAAGCTTCCATTTTGAACCTACCTTCATCATTTGAAGTGCCTCAGTCCATCCACGGATCACTGCTCCTACCGGGAATTCAGCAGGTTCACCACGATCAACAGAACTGTCGAATACGGTTCCATCAATCAGGGTACCATGGTAGTGGGTCACTACAGTATCCGTCAGCAGTTGGCATTGGGCCTGTTCCTTCAGTAATCACCTCGTATTGGAGGCCATCAGGTAATTCCTTTACTCCTGCTTTCTTTTTATTCTCTTCCAGAAATTTCTTCCCTGCAGAGACATTATTGGCAGATTTCTCCTCTTGCTTTTTACCTAAGTAACTTTGAATAGCTGCCTGAGATTCCGCACTGGTCATGAGCAGGTTAGTGTCACCCTTAATTGCCGCCTGTATGGCAGCTTTCAGGATATCAAGATTCAAGGAATCCAGACCGTCTTTTTTCATGTTGGTTCCGATAGAAATTCCGATTCCATAGGATACCGAGTCTGCCGCATTTTTCAAGCTGACATCTTTTTGGCCTTTTTGTCCATTGCAGGAGAAAAGGGTTGCCACACTGAAAGAAACAGCGAGCAACAAAACTTTTTTGTTCATAATATTTTTTTGTTTTATGGTCGGCGAAGATACACATTTTTTACAATCGAATTACAAGTTCAATAATCCTATGTCTTTAACCATCAGAAGATTGGCAATATCCTCAAGAGCTTATCCCCTTCTACCAAGGCAATTAACCGACAGGAAAATTGATTGTTGGTTAAAAAGAGAACCGGAACTTCCCGGAACTGAATCTTAGTATATATTTGCGCCAACCTATATTTCTCTTCTGTGCCGCGTGTTTTACGAATCATTAACCGACTGAATTTAGGCGGTCCTACTTTTAATGTCGCCTTGCTCACAAAGTATTTGTCAGCTGAATATGAAACCTTACTCATCGCCGGAGTCAAACAAAGCTCCGAAGAGAGTTCAGATTTCATTATGCAGGAGCTAGGCCTTTCTTATGTGCTAATGCCGGAAATGAAAAGAAGTATTAATCCATTCCAGGATCTCTTTGCTTATTTGAAACTCAGGAAAATCATCCGGGGATTCAAACCGGATATAGTTCATACTCATGCAGCAAAAGCAGGCACGCTGGGCAGATTGGCCGCTATCCATGAAAAAGTTCCGGTAATAGTTCACACCTTCCATGGGCATGTTTTCCATTCCTACTTCAGCCGTTGGAAAACAAACATTTTCATTTCGATTGAACGCTACCTTGCTAAAAGAACATCAGGGATCATTGCTATCAGCGATAAACAAAAATTCGAGCTTTCCACTACCTACCACATTACAAACCCGGCCAATGTGCGGGTGATCCCACTGGGTTTTGACTTATCACGGTTTCAGGAAAACACTACCGAAAAAAGGGCATCATTCAGAAAGAAGTACTTTATTGAAGAAGATGAAATCGCCATCGGCATTATTGGCCGGCTGGTCCCAATTAAAAACCAAGGGGTTTTTCTCCGTGCAGCCGCCAGAGTAGCCGCCCAGGCTCAAAAGAAAGTTCGTTTTTTTCTAATCGGCGATGGCGAAGACAGAAATTCTCTTTTACACTTATGCAAGGAGTTATCCATAGATTCCACCTACTTCCCCAAAGAAAAAAAGAAATCGTTGGTTACATTTTGCAGCTGGATTCGTGATATCGATGTAGTCGTTGCCGGACTTGATATCATTGCGCTGAGTTCATTGAACGAAGGAACACCGGTGAGTCTGATTGAGGCGCAGGCCGGGAACAAACCAATTGTTTCAACCCGTGTAGGCGGAATTGAGAACATTGTAATACCTGAAGAAACCGCACTACTTGTCAACTCATTTGATGAAATTGATTTTGCATCGCAACTTCTTCGTTTGGTAAATGACGATATCTTGCGCAATAAAATGAGTACCCGTGGATGGGAGGTGGTGAAAGAGCGTTTTCATTATACACGCCTGGTAGCAGATGTCGAAAATTACTATCAGGAACTGTTGACAAAAAAGCGGAATTAAACATCCGTTAACCGGGACAACAAAGTAAAAGTTATATGCAAAACTTACATAGCTTTACCGGAAACATACAAAGATGAAAGGAAGAAATTTCCTATTCAACGAAATATCCTATTTTTGTTCAATAATCCTTCAAATGCGAAATTTATTCTTCTTTCTCCTGGCATTATCCCTCTTTTCATGCCGTTCACTTGCCCCTAACAGAATGTTTATTGCGCCGAGCAATTACGTCTATGCAAACGATTCATTACGTGCAAAAAACACCAGCTACCAATTGGGATCCAGCGACCGCATTGAGATGCACATTTTCAGCAATGATGGCTTCAAACTCGTGGATGTCACTTCAACCTCAAACACGAGTCAAATAAATACCATGACTGGTTTGACCTATCTAGTGGAGGCCGACGGGATGGTTAAACTCCCCATCATTGGAAAAGTGTATGTAAAGGGTTTAACGATCAGTGAAACGGAGGATCTTTTACAACAAAAATATGCCCGATATTATAATGAGCCCTTTGTGCTGGTGAAAGTGACCAATCGGCATGTCCTCGTTTTTCAGGGAGATGGCGGAAACGGAACATTGGTCAACCTTGAGAGTGACAATACCACTTTGTTAGAAGCCCTGGCACTTTCCGGGGGCATTCCGGATTACGGAAGGGCTTACAAAATAAAAATTATCAGGGGTGATCTTAAAAACCCCCAGGTTCACCTGGTTGATATTTCAACGCTTGAAGGTTTAAAGAAATCAGAAATACGTGTACTTTCAAACGATATAATTTACGTAGAAGCCGGGCCAAATTACAAGCAAAGGATTTGGGAACAAATCACTCCGATTATCGGAATTATTACTGCCGCATTCCTCGTGGTTACCATCGTTCAGAATTAAAAATATGGCGAAAAAGAAAATATCCAACCTCAACGAAGAATTTGACTTCAAGTTGTTCACGATTATTGCCCGTAAAAATGCTTATTGGCTATTTATTATTTTGACGATTTCTTTCAGCTTTGCCTATCTCTATCTTCGCTATACTCATCCAATTTTTCTTTCGCAATCATTGCTGAAAATTGGTACCGTTAATACGGCCAGCGCGGTACTTGATATTCAGAACACTCAGGCACTGGATATCCTCGGCTCCAACCAGTTCGCTGGAGACATTGAACTACTGCGTTCCCGCGTCATGGTGGGGCGGGTATTGAAAAGATTACCCCTGAAGATTGGTTATTTCGCACATGGAAAAGTGATCGATCATGAAATGTACACGCGTACTCCCTTCACCATCGAATATCAAATCATTGACTCTTCCTACTACAATAAACTTTTCTATGTCGATTTTGAGAATGAAAAGAAATTCCGGCTGACCTATACGACTACCTTATCCAAACAATCCGGCACATTCCCTGTAGATACATGGGTTACCATACCCGGACTGAAATTAAAACTCCATGTAATTGATTTTGAGCAAATACAATCGCAAATTACAGCTACAACCAACGACGAACCGTACTATGTGGTTTTTTATAATACTGAAACTGTTTTGGAAAAATATTTTAAACAGGTGAGTGTAGTGGTGATGAACCAAAGCGCTCAGACAGTAAAAATTTCATTTACAGATCATAACCCACATAAGGCGGCTGACATTGTTAATACCATGGTGGAGGAATTTAACCGCTACGACAAAGAAAGAAAATCAGAAGGTGCGGATAAATCTCTTGAATTCATTGATGAAACTGTCATCGGCATTGATACCCAGTTGAGGATGTCAGAATATTCCGTTGAACGATTTAAAAAAAATAATTTAATAATCAGCCCACTCCAAAACGCAGAAGATGCACTAAATCACATCAATGTGTTGATTGATCAGCGTGTCGAATTCCAACTGCAGCTGGCGGTATTGCAGCGTGTGGCAAAAGACATCAGGACTAACCAGAATCCCGAGAATCTTCTTCCAGTATTATCCGGAACATATACTGATGAAGTTATCCAGGGGCTGATAAAAAAAATTCAGGACCTGGAAGACGAAAAGACCAGTCTCAGGTTTCTTGCAACTGAGGAGAACGCCGCAGTTGTTTCACTTGAAAAAGACATTCTGTCTCAGAGAAAGAACCTCATCCTTAGTCTGGACAATGCCAGGGAGTCGATTGATCAAAAAATAAAAACTCTGGATGAAAGAATTCTGGATTTTGAAGGCACTTTTCTAAAATTACCAGCTCAGGAAGCTGAATTATCCAGACTCAACCGGCTATTCGAAGTCAATGAGAAATTTTACCAGTTGCTTCTGGAAAAGAAGGTTGAATTTTCGATTACGAAAGCGGGTATCGTAACTAACAACATCGTCCTTGAACCAGGGAAACCCTCTCCTGCTCCGCTTTCTCCAAATCGGAAACTCATCCTTGCCGGAAGTTTGTTGGTTGGTTTTATCCTCAGCTTCATGATCATCTTTGTGAAGTACCTCTTTTACAATGAGATCACCTCATTGGATGAAATAAACCTATATACAGATGCAGCCCTTCTTGGAATCATCCCTAAGTACAAGAGCGAAATCCCCGTATCTCAATTACTTGTAGATAAAAACCCTAAGTCAGCCATTTCAGAATCCTTCCGTTCTGTCCGGACCAACCTTCAATTCATCAGCAATGACCCCGGACCGAAAGTAGTAGCAATCACCTCTACCATCTCCGGAGAAGGAAAGACATTTGTAGCCATCAATCTGGCAGGAGTTATAGCCTTTTCTGACAAGAGAGTGTTGATCATTGACCTGGATATGCGTAAGCCAAAGATCCACCTCGGTTTCAATGTAGAGAATGTTCGTGGGATGTCGACCATTTTGATAGGAAAAGACACGCCGGAAAATTGCATCAATAAAAGCAATCTGAAAAACCTGGACTTTATCACTGCCGGCCCTATCCCTCCAAACCCATCTGAACTGATTCTAAGCAAGAAGATGGATGAACTCCTGCATTTTCTGAAGACAAAGTACGACATCATCATTATTGATACGCCTCCTGTTGGAATTGTAACCGATGGAGTAGAAATGATTCGAAATGCTGATTACCCGATTTATATTATCCGTGCTCAGTATTCGAAACGGATGTTCATACAGAATCTGAACAGACTTATCGATGAATATAAAATCAGGAATCTTGCCGTAGTCCTGAACGGCGTGGAAACTTCCCGCTTCAAATATGGATATGGTTATGGATATGGTTACGGGTATGGATACGGATATGGATATGGATATTATGATGAAGAGTCCCGTAAAAATTTAACTGCGATGGATAAGATGAAAATGAAATTCACAAAAAAATAATTAAATTCATTTATTCCCTGCTATTCCCAACACTAAAGAATAATTGGATTCATTCACACCAATAATTTTGCATGAAATTTATCACCACTGCAATAGAGGGACTAATCATTCTGGAGCCGGTCTTGTTCCTGGATGAAAGGGGAACATTTACAGAGTTTTATCATAAGCAGAAATTTTCAGACCATGGAATTGCGGCTGATTTTGTGCAAGACAATGAATCTGTAAGCCGAAAAGGAGTTATCCGCGGCTTGCATTTTCAGGAAGATCCATTTGCACAAGGTAAACTAGTGAAAGTTTCTTCAGGAAGAGCCCTGGATGTAGCAGTTGATTTAAGGAAAGATTCAGTCACATTTGGACAGTCCTTTTCAATTGAATTGAGCTCCGAAAATAATAAAATGCTCTGGATACCACCTGGATTTGCTCACGGATTTGAGGCCCTTTCCGAACAGGTTGTGTTTAATTATAAAGTAACTAACTATTACCACCAAAGTTCAGAACGTGGTATTTTGTATAACGATCCCGACCTTGGAATTCCATGGGTCACTAAAAACCCTGTCATTTCAAGAAAAGACCTTGAATTACCACGGTTGAGCCAGTATTCAAATCAACCTTTGAAATAAAAGAAATATTGCGGAGCTATCTTTATTGCTCACCCATTTTATAGAGGTATTGGCTGAATCCAGGTTGCGGGCAGGCAGTTAATTGATACTTTTGTCAGGTGAGCGAGATTTTCCCTCTGCTTACCCCCATGACTGCCAGCGCTAAATATCTTTTCTCCGTTTACGGCATTTTCGCCTTTGGCTCTATCCTGTTCTCATTTCTGATCAACAGGTTATTTCTGAAGTTTGTCCGCTCTCTGGGAATCCGCAATCAGAATGACACGGTGATCCGTTGGGGTTCACAATCCAAGCCGGCAGTTGGAGGCTTTTCTTTTTACATTATTTTTCTTTTGTCTATCATCGTTTACTCCGTCTTTTTTGACAGCAACCAGGTATTTCTGAGCAAAGAGTTTATAGGAATTCTGCTTGCCACGATGCTTGCCTTTTTGCTTGGCCTGGCGGATGATGCCTATAACACACAGCCATTTTTAAAACTTACCACACAGATCACCTGTGCCGTGATTCTGTTGGTTACAGGTACTGAAATCTCCCTTTCATATGTTGAACCGATCAACTACATGATTACCATTTTTTGGGTGGTAGGAATTATGAATTCCCTGAATATGCTGGACAACATGGATGCCATTACTTCCACGGTAAGTATTTCGATTATACTTTCAGCTTTGGCAGTGATGGTTTTGCATCAGGATTTCACGAGTGTCTACTTTATGATTATGCTTGGGGTGATGTGCGCCCTGATTGGTTTTCTGTATTTTAACTGGCACCCTTCAAAAATGTATATGGGAGATACAGGAAGCCAGTTCCTTGGGATTTTCCTTGCAGCAATTGGAATAAAGTTTTTGTGGAACGCGGAACCTCCGTCCGGAGACTTCATCAGTGCCCGCAACCTCTTGCTTCCTTTGATAGTATTTATTATGCCAATTATTGATACGACCACTGTAGTCATTAACCGGCTTTTCAAAGGAAGTTCCCCGTTTGTTGGCGGAAAAGACCATACAACACATGCTCTTGCGTATCTGGGGCTCACTGACCGTCAAGTAGCGATGGTCTTCTGGTTTATGACATTGATATCTCTGCTCCTGGTTGTTATTATTGAAAAATTTCTTGTGCAGTGGCAACACATTTATACCATACTTTTTTCCTTGTACATCCTTTTTATGTTCATGGTCTTTTTCTATGCAACCCGCTCAGTAAAATCTTAAGCGATACATCCTCTTTCAAATTCAAACAGAAGTTGGGAAATGAGGGATTCAATTTTAGCCATCCGGGTAACGGAATGCATGCTTTAAAAATACCAGGTTTATCATACTGAGGAATCAAAGAATGCCACCTGATATCAGGAGGACACCGCATTATCTCCCTCCACTTCAAGCCAGCTGACAAATTTGTTCATGCTTTTTCCCCGGTGACTGATTCGATTCTTTTCTTCAGGATCCATTTCTGCAAAGGTCAGATCTGAAGATGCTGGGCGAAAAACCGGATCGTAACCAAAGCCACCATCCCCTCTTTCATTCTCCGTAATATATCCCTCAACAAGGCCTTCGAAATAGTGTACTTGCGAATCAAGGATACAAGCAATCACTGTTCGAAAACGGGCCGCCCTGTTCTCTTCATTTTTAAGCTCCGTAAGGAGTTTCTGGATATTATCTTCAGACCGGCAGGCAGGACCCGCATAGCGGGCGGATTGTACACCCGGTCTACCTGAAAGGGCATTTACTTCAAGACCTGTATCATCCGCAAAACAATTCCAACCATATTTCTCATAAATATATTGCGCTTTTTGAAGTGAATTTTCATTCAGGTTTCTCCCGTTTTCCGGCAATTCCTCCTCGCAACCGATGTCTTTCAAACTGAGAATTTCCACATTTGGAGGCATCAATTGGCGTACTTCCTTCAGCTTATTATTATTATTGGTGGCGAATACTAATTTCATAAGCAAGGAGAATGATGGGATGAAACAGCAACATCCAGTTAAGGTCCCAAGATAGAAAGCAATTGTCAATTTCTGATAGAATCCTCCTTCTAAGCATCCTGAAATAATTATTATCTTTGAAAATTAACCAACAATCATTCTCACGCGCAAATACGCAGGTTTGCAAGTACTAGACACTATGAAAATAGCATTAATCACCGGGATTACAGGACAAGATGGTGCTTATCTGGCAGAATTCCTCCTTAAGAAAGGCTATATGGTACACGGTATAAAGAGAAGGAGTTCTCTCTTTAATACTGACAGAATAGACCATTTGTATCTGGATCCACATGAGCAAAATGTAAATTTCAAATTACATTATGGCGACCTGACGGACAGTACGAATCTCATCCGGATCATTCAGGAAGTACAACCGGAAGAAATTTATAATCTCGGAGCAATGTCGCATGTGATGGTCAGTTTTGAAACTCCGGAATATACTGCTAATACCGATGGCATTGGAACATTACGCATCCTTGAAGCTGTGAGACTCCTTGGTATGACCAAAAAGACCAAGGTTTATCAGGCCTCATCTTCTGAATTATATGGATTGATTCAGGAAACACCACAAACGGAAAAAACACCCTTTTATCCGCGTTCCCCGTACGCCGTCGCTAAATTATACGCGTATTGGATAACCGTGAACTACCGCGAAGCTTATAATATGTTTGCTGTTAACGGAATTCTTTTCAACCATGAATCTCCTTTAAGAGGAGAAACTTTTGTGTCCAGGAAAATTACACGGGGGGTTGCCCGCATCGCGCTTGGTTTACAGGACCAGTTATTTTTGGGAAACCTGAACGCACGACGTGACTGGGGCCATGCAAAGGATTATATCGAAGCCATGTGGCTCATGCTTCAACAGGATGTTCCGGAAGATTATGTAATTGCCACCGGGATTACTACTTCCGTTCGGGAATTTCTCCGCCTGTCCTTTCTTGAACTGGGAATTGAAGTTGAATTTCAAGGAGAAGGCATTCATGAAAAAGCCATCGTTAAAAAATGCAACATGAGTGAATACAGCCTACCGGAAGGAAAATTGGTGATGGCTGTAGACCCACACTATTTCAGACCTACCGAAGTTGAATTACTCGTTGGAGATGCGACCAAAGCCCATACAAAATTAGGATGGAAACCCAAGTACAACCTTGCCATGCTGGTTAGTGAAATGATTGGAGCTGATATTGAACTGTTTCGTAAGGACAAGTATCTGAAAGAAGGAGGACATAAGATTTTTAACTACCATGAATAAAGGAGATAAGATTTATGTGGCAGGTCACCGCGGCATGGTGGGTTCTGCCATTCTCCGGTTGCTCCAAAAGCAAGGGTTTACAAACATTCTTGTCAGGACATCCGCCGAACTCGACTTAAGAAACCAGAAGGAAGTAAGTAATTTTTACGCGGAAGAAAAACCGGAATACGTTTTTGTAGCGGCAGCGAAAGTGGGTGGAATCTATGCCAACAATACTTACAGGGCTGATTTTTTATACGACAATCTTGCTATAGAAATGAATCTGATCCATGGAGCCTTCCTTTCCGGTGTAAAAAAACTCCTCTTTCTTGGATCATCCTGTATTTATCCAAAGGACGCGATTCAACCTTTGAAGGAGGAATATCTCCTGGATGGGATGCTTGAAAGTACGAATGAGCCCTATGCCATTGCTAAGATTGCAGGAATCAAATTGTGTGAAAG
The DNA here is from genome assembly GCA_963775555.1 of uncultured Bacteroidota bacterium. Taxonomy (GTDB): domain Bacteria; phylum Bacteroidota; class Bacteroidia; order AKYH767-A; family 2013-40CM-41-45; genus QQVM01. The sequence goes on from CAVZJJ010000004.1 coordinate 1,567,177, forward strand.
TTACAGGGATCAATATGGATGCAATTTCATTGCAGCAATGCCGACCAATTTGTATGGACCTAATGATAACTATGACCTGAAGAACTCACATGTATTGCCGGCTTTGATAAGAAAATTCCATGAGGCGAAAATCAAGGGAAGTCTAAGTGTCGAAATCTGGGGGAGTGGGAAACCTCTCCGCGAATTTTTACATGTCAATGATCTGGCGGAAGCATGTGTTTTTCTTATGGAAAAATACAATGAACGCCAGTTTTTGAATGTCGGATTTGGTCAGGATCTAAGCATCCACGAGCTGGCTCTGCTCATCAAAGAAATAGTGAAATATGAAGGGGAAATAGTCTTAAATCCTAAGCAACCTGACGGAACATACAGGAAACTATTGGATTCATCACGCCTCATGGCTCTTGGCTGGAAGCCGAAAATAGCTTTGAAAGCAGGGATACAGATGACTTATGAGATCTATCAGAAAGAATTTTCCCTCGCAGATTAACTGATTTTTAATAACGCTACTTTTTAACATCAGAGTGCTTACAACGTAGTTAATCCTGAGTCAGGACTTCAGATTTTATTCGTTTTTTTCGTATCCGGTACAAGTTCCAATAGCAGCCTAAATACCGGTAATTAATTAAAAACGAATGAAAAAACTGTTCCTGTTTTTACTGGCATTCTCTCTATTTTCTGTATTCTCACATGCCCAGTGTCCGAATACTCAGTTTACTGCATCTGGACCTGTGTGCGCAGGATATCCAACTAATTTCAGCAACTCAACAACTGGTGCGCTAAATTATTCCTGGGATTTTTGCGCCGGTGATTTTGACAGCCTGATCACAGACACGAATGAAGTGAGTGGATTTCTGAACACTCCATCCGGTGTAACACCGATAAGTGACAGTACAGGAAATTATGTGTTTGCCTGCAGCCGCGGAGACGACAAAATTATCCGTTATGATTATGGAAACGGGTATGCCAACGCTCCTACTCTGGTTACAGACCTGGGCAATATTCTGGGTCAAATTGCTTCGCCAAATGGTATAGCTTTTTATAAAGAAAACTCAGTATGGTATGCACTTGTCCTTAGCGTCTTCAACAATACCATCACAAAACTGGATTTTACCAATGGATTGAATGCAGTCCCTACAGCGGCGGCAGTAATTGTTTCATCGAATTTGAATTTTCCCCGTGGTGTGGATATCGCAGTTGACAATAGTGGAAATGTAATGGCACTTGTTTCCAACTTTATTGGAAGCAGCCTCACCTTAATCAATTTTGGAGCTTCTATAAACAATGTACCTGTTGTTGCTGCACCTTATGCCCTTTCCGGTGGAGGCGCTATTGATGTGACTATTGTAAAAGAATGCGGAAATTGGTATGCGCTGGCAAGTTGTTATTCCAGCAGTGATATCTATCTTGTTAGTTATGGTAACAGTTTATTGAATGCACCTTCCTCGAATCAAATCTTATTTGCAGGTCTGGCAAATCCTTCAGGTGTTTCCGTTGCTCGGGATAATGATACATGGTATGTGCTGGCATCCAACTCGACAAATGGAAAAGTGACGGTCGAAAAAATAGGCAACAGTTTCTCGGCTCCTTCCCCATCCCTTGCAGGTGAAATCCCGTTGGGTGGTGGGAATCCTGCAGGGATTAATCTGATAAAAGAATCCAGTAACTGGTATGGGTTTGTAACGATGGAAGCTACGAATCTTATTAAAAAAATAAATTTCAGAAACCCCTGCGATGTAAATACGAGCACTTCAACCGACATGAATCCCTTGAACATTGTTTATTCTTCCGGTGGAAACTACCACGTTTCACTTGAAGCCAGCGACAATTCCGGAAATACTGATGGTTATTCTTTGCTGGTTTCTGTTTTTATCTCTCCGGAAACTAATTTTTCTGTAATTGGAAATTGTCTTGGTGATCAAAGTGTTTTTACCGATTCAACATATCTTCCTTCCGGGACTATAAGTTCCTGGCACTGGGATTTTGGAAACGGTGATACTTCGAATATTGCTGATCCAATTTACACCTACAGCAGTGCAGGAAATTATACGGTTACTCTTACAACCACAGCAAATAACGGCTGTTCGGATGCTATCACCATTCCATTTGAGATTTCAGTTTTGCCGGTTGCGGCGTTCAGTACACAGGCCGGTTGTTCGGAAACAAATCTCGCATTTACAGACATGTCTACAATTAGTTCCGGTTCCATCGCAGCATGGAAATGGGAATTTGGAAACGGGGATACATCTGTGCAAAGCAATCCTATCTATTCCTATACGAGTGGGGGAAACTACTTGATCACTCTTACGGTGACTTCCGATAAGGGATGTTCTGACAACGATTCACAAAACTTGTTGGTGACTGACCGTCCATTAGGAAAATATCTGGCAACAAATACCTGCGTAGGGCAAAACGTACAATTTTCCGATCAGACAGTAGTATCCGGAACCAGCATCATCTCCTATGAATGGGATTTCGGGGACGGAGATACCAGCAGTGCATTGAATCCAACACACCTCTATGCAGGTGGGGTTTCCTCCTACCTTGTGCGATTAATCGTTACAGCCGCCAACGGGTGCATTGATACAGCTGACCAGGTTATCAAAATCAACAATATTCCGAATGCTTCCTTCTCGTATTCTCCGCTTACGGTTTGCCAGGGAAATGACTTGTTTTTTACAGACCTGTCTATTGTGACTGCAGATACAATCTCTGCCTGGAGCTGGGATTTTGGGGATGGCACGACCGACTCTATTCAACATCCGATCCATCAGTTTATTAATTCCGGTCCAAATACGGTTAGTCTTATTGCGTATTCTCCATCCAGCTGTCCGAGTGCAGCTTCGCAACAAACGATAAATGTAATTGCAAGCCCTACAGCACAGTTCTCCTTTTCGGATGCTTGTTTTGGCAGTGCCACTCAATTCACCGATCTTTCTACAGCTCCCACAGGTAGCACGATACAACAAAGAAACTGGGATTTTGGCAACGGTGATTCATCCTTGCTGACTAATCCCTCCTATACATTTCCTTCATCCGGTAGTTTTCCGGTTACACTGACTGTCATCACTAATGCAGGTTGCGCTAATTCTATCATCACGAATGCCATCGTACATGCCCTTCCTACGGCTGCATTCACCACCAGTAATTTATGTGTAAATCAAGCAAGCAACTTCACTAACCTCAGTTCCGCCGATTCTCTGTCCACTATCAGTAATTATCTATGGAATTTTGGTGACTTCAGCAGTGGTTCAGCGAATTCGAGTTCATTGATGAATCCGACCCATACCTACAATTCAGCATCCACATTTAATGTCTTTTTAATAGTGACGAGTAATTACTCCTGTGTGGATACTGCTTTAGTCCAAATCCGAATTAATCCATCAGCCCCAGCACAATTCACATATTCTCCAACTTGCTATGGAGATCTTATGGAATTTTTTAACCCTGGCTCAGCATTGGACAGTGCCTATTTTTGGAGTTTTGGAGATAGCCAATCCAATCAACTAAAGGAACCCGCCCATTTTTATGCCTTCCCTGGCAATTACACAGTCATACTCACGGTCTATGCTCAGGGAGGTTGTGCTACAAGTGCCAGTAAACAGGTATCCGTAAGCCCTATTCCATCTGCTGATTTTACGGTATCTCCCGCATGCATCAATGCACCTTACCAATTTATAGAAAACAGCACAATTCCAAGCGGTAGCATTGTGAATTGGAATTGGACAATTGGTAATCAAGTGGTAATTGACTCAGTGCAGAATCCAGTCTATACATTTTCCGACACCGGCCTTTACACTGTTCAACTTGTCATCACATCAGACATCGGTTGCGAAAACAGTGTAACCAAGTCGATCCGTTCTCACCCATTGCCTTCAGCTAATTTCAGTTTCAATCCGCAATTTGGAAATCCACCACTCGATGTTCAATTTACAGATTTCTCAGAGGGTGCTGCTCAATACGTCTGGGACTTTGGCGATGGTCTCGCTGGCAGTAATTTCCCTGAACCATTACACACGTATATGGATACCGGACTGTTCGTAATTCATCAACTTGTAACCAGCGCCTTCGGCTGCAAAGATTCTGCCATCAAGAATATTTATGTCATCAAGCCTATTCTTGACATTGCCATTACCGGCGATTCCAGTTATATCGCAGGCGACTATTTTCACCTTGTAGCAAAAATCGCCAATTTGGGTACGAGACAAATCGATAGTGTAAATATAACGGGACGCCTGGCTGATGGCACCAATGTTCTGGAGAAATATGTTTCGCTAATACCTAACGGTCCTGCGGGTATACAATGGTATACATTTCATGCCACATTCCAGATCACATCTTCAACAAAACTGGAATACTATTGTGTTAAGGTGAGTGAGCCCAATGGTGAATCTGATGACGTCCCCACCAACAATGAGAAATGTTTCAGCCGAATCAAGGAATTGGCAGTCATTAATCCATATCCTAATCCATTTACAGAAAATTTAATTGTACGTGTAGTTCTTCCATTTTCGGATAATCTCGAGCTTGATATAATTGATCAACTGGGCCGGATTATGCTAAATGTTCCGGAAAGCCTGGCTCCAAAAGGACTTACAGAATTCAAGCTGAACTTGTCTGACATTCCGGATGGTGTGTATTCCGTACGGATCCGATTTCGTGAAGAGCAAGCCATACGTCAAGTCGTGAAAAATTCACAAAACAAATAAAAGAGATTCAATAATTCCTCAATGGCGAAAATTGTTGAAGGGAGTTGATCGTAGTAAATTTTATATAATAAATAATTCTTCGCTGTGAAGCACCAGAATAGCGGTGATTGAATAAAAATATTTGCAAAAAGAATTTAGCAGCTTCAAGGTCAACATTCATTATAAATTCAAGGCACTAAACAAAACATGGAATACGAAATCAGACCAAAGAGCCGCATCAAGGTGGACCTCTCGGAGCTATGGGCCTTCAGGGAGCTGCTCTATTTTTTTACATGGCGAGATGTGAAGATAAAGTACAAGCAAACTATACTGGGTGCATTATGGGCCATTCTTCAACCCTTTTTATTGATGCTTGTATTTACAATCTTTTTTTCACGGACATTAAACATTCAATCAGCAGATCTTCCTTATCCGCTTTTTGTTTATACAGGACTTATTCTTTGGAATATTTTTTCTGTGGGAATCAGTAATGCCGGCAATAGCATGGTAAACAATGCAAACATGATTAAAAAAATTTATTTCCCCCGGCTTATCCTCCCAATCTCATCCATTTTGTCTACCCTCGTAGATTTTGTAATGACCTTTATATTATTCTTTGGATTGATGGTGTATTACAATATATTCCCAAATCCTGCTCATCTGATTATTGCTCTTCCCCTGTCAATATTGATTACACTCTTAACAACTTTCGGTTTGGGCTCTTTTCTATCCGCCGTCAATGTGAAATACCGTGATTTCCGGTATGTGATCCCATTTCTTGTTCAGGTTTTACTTTTTCTCACGCCAGTTATTTATCCTGTCAGCATAGTGTCAAACGAGTTTGTGCAACATCTTCTTCAGCTGAATCCTATGTCAGGAGCAATAGACATTCTACGCGGATCATTTACCGGCATTTACCCTCCAACTTATATTATTATACAAAGTTTACTTATAAGTCTTGTTCTGTTTTTTGCAGGTGTATTTTATTTCCATAAGACTGAGTATTATTTTGCTGATCTCGCCTGATGAAACCGATCCTCGAAATCCAAAACCTTTCAAAAAAATTCAGGATCAGTCATGAACTGATGCCATATCTCACCTTGCGTGAACGGATATGGAATATAGCAAGACGAAAAAAAGACCATTCAACAGAAGATTTCTGGGCTTTGCAGGATATCAATTTTAATGTTAATCCGGGTGAGGCCATAGGCATTATAGGAAAAAACGGTGCAGGGAAATCTACTTTATTGAAAATACTTTCCCGAATCACCCCTCCTACCGGAGGAAGAATACTATCACGTGGCAGAATCGCCAGTCTGCTGGAAGTGGGAACCGGATTTCATCCAGAGTTAAGTGGCAGGGAGAATATTTTTCTGAACGGGTCCATCCTTGGAATGAAGCGAAAGGAAATTCAGGATAAATTTGACACAATAGTAGATTTTTCCGGAGTTGAAAAATTTCTTGACACTCCATTAAAGCACTATTCCAGTGGAATGCAATTAAGGCTTGCTTTCGCAGTTGCAGCTTTCCTTGAGCCGGAAATTCTCATCATCGATGAGGTACTTGCAGTGGGCGATGCCGAATTTCAAAAGAAGTGCATGGGTAAAATGGATGAAGTAGCACATAGCGGACGGACGATCATTTTTGTGAGTCATAATTTAGGTGCAATAAAAAGCCTTTGTCAGCGAGCCATCCTTTTAAGAGAAGGTAAAATCGAGATGATGGATGATGCATCAAGAACTGTCGAGCATTATTTAGCTCACGCACCTTCTGCGCCTGGCAACCAACGTGAATTTATTGATTCTGCCGATGGGCGCTTACATCTAAAAATGCCCTATTGGACGGATTCCAAAGGCAAACCTGTCAGCACCTTCGTGTATGGAGATGATCCCCGGTTGTGCTTTGAGATGGAACTGAATGAGCCAATAGAAGGGATGATAGTTGGTATCGCCTTGGTTACCCGGGAAGGAAACAGATTGTTCACTTCTCATTCCATTGATGATAAATCATTGCACCTTCCCGAAAAAATCAAAGGGAAAATCACCATCGAGACAAATATTAATTTGCCTACTATTTCACCCGGAGTTTATGAAGTTATCTTTGGAATCAAAGACAAGCATGGAGAAACATTAGTATTTTCAAATAATGAAATTCTATTGGACATCCATTATATACGCAAGGAAAAAGACGGAGATGATGGCCTGCTGTGGCATACAAGTGCCTGGCACTTTAAGCAGGAAAATACATTGTAATTGATCAAAGATATTCTGATATGATTGGTAAAATAATTAAACATTATAAAGAAGGAAATCTTGCTCTGGCGGCTAAGTTCAAATTGAATACATGGCTTGACAAGCGAATTGAAATGGCGGAGCATAAGCAATTGCTCAAACGGCCTCTCAGCCGTTTTTATATCCGTAATACAGAAGAAGCTTTTGAATTTTTCTACCGACAAGCTTGTGCGTTTAGCAAATCCGGCAGCGAAAGGAAGAAAATAGTCCTACTGGGCGATAAAGAAAATCTTCATGTTTCCCTGCTTTTTGAACGATTACAAACGGAAAAATATTCCGTTGAATTACTTGGTGCCGACAACTTTCAATCGCAATCCCTTTCCGAAAAATCATCGTCCATTTGCTGCTTTATTTCCTGTTATTTTAAAGAAAAGACAAATCATTTCCTGTGCGAATCCTTGCTGTTTGAGGACTCTTTAAAAGATATACCATTCGAATACTTAGGTGATACCCGGGAAGATTTCTCAATGGCACGAAAACAAGATCATCAGCACAGTTTCGACTTCGTATCTCCTGTTTTGTTGGGATCCATAGATTATTTTGCCCTTTACGAAGAAAGTCTTAGCCGTTTTGAAAAAAAATGTGATATCCGGGATTATTTGGATCTCTGTCAGCTTATTCAAACTGTTTGTGAAAGAAACATTCCAGGAGATGTGGCTGAATTCGGAAGTTACAAAGGCCACAGCGGTTATTTAATTTCTCGTCTGCTCAAGGCCATGGGATCCGCAAAAACATTATATATGTTTGACACATTTGAAAAATTCCCCACTGAAAATATGGGTGTGGATTCTTTTTGGAGCGAATCGCACGAAGTTAATTTTGAAGAAGTGAAATCAAAATTTGCAAACAATGAAAAGGTAAAATTAATCCGGGGGGATTTTACAAAGACTCTGGAAACTGCCGGTCTTGAGAAACTCTCATTTATCTATATTGACTGCGACTCATACAGAGCCACAACTTATCTAATGGAAAAGTTATTTGATGATGTACTGAGTCCGGGAGGATTATTAGTCCTGGAAGATTATGGCCATCCTGCATTGCTGGGCAACCGCCTGGCCTTTCATCATTTCTTTGATAAAAGGAAAGATAATTTTCGTTTCTTCTCTCAATTCAGTGGCTTCCAGATTATCGTAAAATAATATTGAAAACAGGTACAAAGCCTGTCGAATCTATGAATTCAAAACCATTTCTATCCATACTTGTTCCTAGTTTTAATCAAGGTGATTTTATTGAATCTACCGTTAAAAGTGTCCTATTTCAGGACTTTCAGGATTGGGAACTGATTATTCAGGACGGGGGATCAAAAGATACTACCGAAGAAGTATGCCGCGCCTATGAAAAAGCAGACAGTCGTATTCATTTCTTTTCAGAAAAAGACAAGGGCTTTGCAGATGCAGTTAATAAAGCTATTGACAGAGCAAAAGGCACAATAGCCGCTATACAAAGTTCAGATGACTTCTACTCATATGCAAGTGTTTTTTCTGAAGCAGTCCAACTATTCAAACAATATCCCAACTTATATCTTGTCAGTGCATATCATAGCTATGTTGACAAGAATTTAAAAGAGATTTGTTGTCCTCCACCTGAACAGGAAGGAGACAATGGATTTATTAATCCGCATAAACTATTTAACCTGCAAGTCCACTTTCCGCAAAGCTCTACTTTTTTCAATCTTGAAAGAGCCCGCTATATCGACAAACTGAACACTCAAGTCGACATGGTAGCAGATACAGATTTCTGGATTCGCATGGCAAACTATTCCCCTTCGAGTGATGCCTGTATTTACAGAGTGGATAAATCCTGGAGCTGTGTAATTGTTCATGAATCCCAGCGGAGCGTAGATCAGTGTCAATTTTCACTTGGTCGGGCACGAATGTTTTATCATTATCTCGGGGATTCTCGTTTTGCCATTCCCAAAGAAAAAAAAGAAATAACTTTTCATGGAAATTGGGTGGATGCACTTGAATATTTTCAAGCACAGCAGCGTGATACCTCGGAGTTACTCACTTTGTATTCTGAAGCATATAGTAAAAAGATACCCTTACACTGGAAAATCAAGGATCTCCTGAAGCATTCTTCCTTTTTCAGGAATTTGCTATACAAACACATTCCTGAAAAAAGCTCCCTGGATCTCCTTTCCTACCCTCGTGGTGAATCAAAACGATGGTTTGAACTACTTAAAAACAATACCCCTTCCTTCACAGGTTGAATTAATTTAAGTTAAATGTCCTATAAAAACTGAACAAGAACAAAGATCATGGAATTTGCCCCAATTGTACTTTTCGTTTATAAGCGCCCGGATCATTTATCCAGAGTATTGGAGCATTTAGGAAAGAACGAAGGCGCAAACGAAACAATCTTATACATTTTTGCAGAAGGACCCAAAGAAGATGCCTCAGAGAGTGAATTGCAAAAGATTCGTGAAGTAAGAAACATTATCAAGGAGGTGAAGGGATTTAAGAAGGTATTAATTTCTGAATCAGACAGGAATATCGGATGTGCAAAGTCCATGACAGCAGGCATATCCAGCGTCTTAGAACAACATGACAAGGCCATTATTCTGGAAGATGATATTCTCACCCATCCTCAATTTCTTTCTTTCTGCAATACCGGCTTGAATTTATATGAACATGAAAATCAAATAAAACAAATTGGTGCTTTCATGTTTCCTTCGCGTTCTTCTCTGCCTCCTGTTTTCCTTTCACGAGCAGTATTTTGCTGGGGCTGGGCCACCTGGAAAAGAGCATGGAAAGACATGAGCATGGATGCGGAAAGATATTTACTCCATATCAGAAAAAACGGCATGGAGAACAAGTTTGATCTGGGTGGGTCATATCCTTACCTGAATTCATTGCAGCAGCAGGTATCCGGAAAAATTGATGCCTGGGATATATGCTGGTATGCAAGTATCTTTTTAAAGCAAGGATTATCTGTTTATCCCGGAAAAACGCTCACAGAAAATATTGGAATGGATGGATCAGGGACCCATTTTACAATACCAGTACATCGTCAAAGCGAAGCATTAAGTGCTTCTGCTAATCTACTGGAGAAATTTCCAAAAGTTATTGCGCCGGATGAATTAGTGGAGAAAAAAGTATTCAAGTCAGTCAGTGAATGGTCCGAAATCTCATTTAGGAGCAAGGTGCGCAGCAAATTGATGAATATTATTAATCCAAGAAAAGAAAGAAAAAACAACTGACAGGCATGGGCATTACCGTCAACAAAATTGTATCTCACGATTCGGTTTCAAAAACAATAACAAAGGCCTGTTAAAATTTAAATAATAATATTGCTAAGCCATAGTTAACTCATGTTTGAACTTACCCTAATCCATGTTCAAGAAATTTCTTAAAAACCTGTTTTTCCCTGACTCGAAAACAACTTCTTTGAAGAAGTATGAAAGATATATTCGTGTCGGAAAAGGAACCCGCTTAGAGGATATCCAAATTGAAATCCGAAATCCTGCTCCCGGAAAAATATTTCTCGATATTGGTGAAGGCTGTGTTGTTTCAGGAAGATTTGTTTTTGAATCAGAAAACAGCTGTATAACAATAGGTAAAAATACTTTTATTGGTGGTGGAATATTTATTGCCTACGATCGGATTAATATAGGATCCAATGTGATGATCTCATGGGGATGCAGCATCATGGATAACGATGCCCATTCATTGCATTCGGAGGAACGGATGGATGATGTGACTAATTGGAAAAAGGGAATGGATTCCGGAACACCCTGGAAATATAAAGATTGGTCAAAAGTGAAGAAAGCTCAAATAACTTTGCATGATAATGTTTGGGTCGGCTTCAATAGCATTATTTTAAAAGGAGTTGAGGTAGGTAAAGCTTCTGTTATTGGTGCCGGAAGCGTTGTAACAAAAAACATCCCTCCTGTCACAGTAGTTGCAGGAAATCCAGCGCGGGAAATCAAATCCACTTTCTGAATGATGAACTGGGAAGAGACGATAAAACTTCTAAGGGAGAAGCCGGAATATTCGGATATCCTCTTCAATTCATACCTGAATGACGATCCGGACGGGAATGTAGAACGTTTCCGTAATTCTGAAGAATTTATAGAGACCCTTTCGCTGATCAGATCTAAGTTCCCTACAGTTAAAACTATTTTGGAAATTGGAAGTGGAACCGGCATGAGTGCCATTGCTTTTAGTCTTGCCGGCTACTCAGTTACAGCTACCGATCCCGATCCCAGTGACATCGTGGGATGTGAAGCTATCCAAAAACTGAAAACAATCTATCACCTTCCAAATCTTGAAATAGTACCGGCACCGGGAGAAAAACTACCATTTGAAGATGAAAGTTTTGATCTCGTTTATGTTAGACAAACACTTCATCATGCTGAAGATCTTTCAAGATTTCTTAAAGAAATTTCCCGTGTTCTGTGCAAAGGTGGCGGGCTTATGGCTATACGTGAACATGTTGTATTCAGTAAAAATGACAAAAATAAATTCCTTGCTACACATCCCCTTCAATCATGGTATGGAGGAGAAAATGCCTACAAGCCTGAAGAATACACCAAGGCGATTAAAGATTCCGGATTATTTTTAGACAATACATATAAATATTTCGAGTCTGTGATTAATTACTTCCCCATGGCAGAAAAAGATGTGGAATTGCTCGAGAAAAACCATATATCACGACTGGATGCAGCCTGTTTCTCTAAATTCGGACCGGCAGGGAGAATAAAATTAATTCAACTCCTTTACAGAAAAACGAATGAATGGCGTTTTGGACCGGCATTGGATGAACGAAGAATACCGGGCAGAATGTATAGTTTTATTGCACACAAATAGCGTGACAAATAAATTTTCTATAATCAGAAATCAAATTATTCAATAATTGCATGTCAACAATTCTAATCACAGGCGGAGCAGGATTCATTGGTGCTCATCTGACGAAAATGCTGCTACATGATGGGCACAAAGTGGCCATTGTGGATAATTTTTCATACGGTAAAAAAGAGAAATTACCTCTAAATAATGCATCACTATCCATCCATGAAGTTGATATTCTTGATAAGGATAACATGCAAGTCATAATCCATGAACTCCGTCCCGAACTGGTTTATCATTTGGCTGCAATCCATCATATTCCAACCTGTGAACTTAACCCTGGAAGTGCCTTACGCACTAATGTGGAAGGCACGAGTATAGTGCTTGATGCCTGTAAGGAAAGTAATGTAAAAAAAGTAATTTTTGCTTCTTCGGGTGCCGTTTATGAAATTCTGGATGAATCATTGAACGAGGATAACACTCCTGTGGTTCCTCATGATATTTACAGTATTTCTAAAGCATGTGGCGAAAATTTAGTCCGTTTGTACGCCGAACGGGGACACTTCCAGGGAATCTCCTGCCGTCTGTTTAATGCCATTGGTTCCGGTGAAACAAACGCCCACCTTGTTCCGGAAATTCTTCAACAAATAAAATCAGGCCAGAGCGAAATCCGTTTGGGAAATGTGACAACTTTGCGGGGCTACATACATGTTAAAGATGTTGCTGAAGCATTGTTTAGGATTGGTAAGGCAACATTCGCAGGTAAATATGAAACTTACAATGTGGGGAGGGAAACTGAACATACTGCCAGGGAACTGGTTGAAATTATTGCAGATCTTGCAGAAATAAAATTAAACATCCTCCAAAGCAAAGAAAAGATGCGCCCAAATGATCGCCACTGTCAACGTGCCGACATGAACAAATTATTAAAAGCACTGGATTGGTCTCCCTCCCGTTCAGTTAAAGAAGCATTATTAGATGCTTACAATGAAGTTTTCTCCAATGAATAAAATAAATATAATAATTCCTGCATTAGGTGGAAGAGATTGGACCGGAGGTATGACCTATCAGGAGAATTTAGTTTCTGCTTTGCGGAGCAGGAATGATGTGTGCATTTATATTCTGAACAATCTTGATCAAGGTACCAATGCCAAAAACAATTCCGGTATAATAAGCCGGGCATTACTATTTCTACGCCAAATTTATCGCTCCCTAAATTATCAGATTTCAAGATTTATATCAGGATTCAACCCTGGCTTAAGCAAAAAGATAAATCAATTCTGCAGCGCAAGTCTCAATGTGTTATTCACGCATAATCATTCTTTCCTTGATATCCGAAGCACTGTTATTAAATTTTACTGGATCCCGGATTTTCAACATGTTCATCTTCCGCATTTATTTACGCCTCAACAATGGCGTGAAAGAAACTATAAATTTCTTGAAGGTTGTAAAAGGGCAGATATTATTATACTCAGCAGTCGGGATGCTCAGAAAGATTTGTCCAAGTTTGCTCCGGAACATTTGAGTAAAAGTCGTATTTCAAATTTTGTTGCAGATGTTAATGAATCTATTTGGGATCAGGATCCCTCCTATTTGATGGGAAAATACTTCATTCCTTCCAAGTTTTACTTTCTGCCGAATCAGTTCTGGAAACACAAAAACCACATTGTAGTATTTGAAGCATTAAATCATCTCAAAGAAAAAGGAATATTACCCATCGTCATCTGTACAGGGAACCCTTCTGAATTCAGGAGTCCTGGATATTACAAAGAACTGATGGAAAAAATTAAAGACTGGAATATTGGTGACCAGATCCGCTTACTTGGCCTGGTACCTCACAATGATGTGTTGATGCTTATTCGACAAAGTCTGGCAGTGATCAATCCTTCCCTCTTTGAAGGTTGGAGTACAACTGTAGAAGAATGTAAGTCACTCGGCAAGAAGACCATTCTTTCAGACATCCCGGTACACCGCGAACAGGCACCATTAAATGTGGAATATTTCTCAGCCAATGACCCATTTCAATTGGCAGAATTACTTAAAAGCAATTGGCAGACATTGACACCCGGGCCTGATTTAAAGGAAGAAGTTCGCTCCCGAAATGAATTACCAAAAAGAAAAGCACTCTATGCAAATAACTTTATAAGCATCGCCAAAAGCTATCAGGAAGCTCGTTTTAAACTCCCTGAAGCAGAATTTGGCACTCCAATACTCTTCCTTATTTTTAACAGACCGGAACATACGCGTGCCGTGTTTGAAATACTTCGGAAAATAAAACCTTCGCGATTATTTATTGCCGCAGATGGGCCGAGAGATAATGTACCTGAAGACCGCATTCGTTGTGAAGAAGCCCGTCAAATAATTCATTCAATAGACTGGGAATGTGACTTAAAGCTCCTTTTCAGAGATAAAAACCTGTCTTTAAAATTAGGGGTAAGTACAGCTATCAACTGGTTCTTCGAAAATGTTGAAGAAGGTATTATTTTAGAAGATGATTGTCTTGCTGATATTAGTTTCTTCAGTTATTGTAAAGAACTATTGGAACGCTATCGTGATGATGAAAGGATTATGCATATTAATGGCACAAATTTTCTACTCGGCCATCAATTTAACTTTGATGGTTCCTACTATTATTCAAAAGTTTGTCATCCCTGGGGATGGGCTACATGGAAAAGAGCTTGGTCCAAATATGATATTGAAATGAAAAACCTGGATGTCTTTCTTCGAGAGGACAGGATTTTAAAATTTACCGAAAATAAAGAAGCTGCAAATTTCTATGCTGAAAGCTTTCGCAAAACCGCAGCAGGGAAAATTAACACATGGGACTATCAATGGTTTTACAGTGTGTGGTTACATGATGGAGTAGCGATAACACCAGCCCGAAACCTGGTCAGTAATATCGGTTTTGGCCAGGATGCAACACATACTAATTATAAGTACACCCGTCTAAGCAAAATGAAGCGCACTAAAATGAAGTCCCTCAATCATCCTTCTCTCTTTAATATTAACAAGGCAGCTGATGAGTTTTCACTTCAGGTCAACGTCAATGAAGGAAAGGGAAATTTCTTTGAACGACTTTTTGCCAAACTGAAACTAACATTGGGATTAAAAAATAAATAAGTCAAATTTAATTCTCTCATCTATAACCATGAAATTAACCATATTTGGAGTCGGAAGATCAGGTACAAAAGCTGTTCAACTTTATCTAAGTTACCTGATAGCTCAAAGGGAAAATAATGTCTGGATTAATTATGAACCCTATTTCTGGATGAACCGTCATACCCAGAACATCAATTATGAAGGATACTTCCATCATAGCCGCGCTCCACATCTTATAAAATCAGCAAAGGATCTTAGTAAAGAACATCTACACTTTATTAAAAAACTTTCTGTCTCAGGAATCAGTTCCACCACAAAATTCATTCGGGCGAACGGGAGAATGGAAGCAATAAACCAGGTTTTAGAACCTGATCATAGTTTTGTCATTGTAAGGGATCTTTATCAGGTACTTGTTTCGGTTTTGAAAACCGAATGGGACTTTTGGTCAATCGGTTTTGAATATCCTCAAAATTGGGAAGGATTTGTTCAGGAAGTCAGACAAAAGAAGCTGATTGATAATTTTGACTGGTGTATGGAACAAATAAATGACAGGATTGATCAGAATGCGTTTTACTGGTATGCAATGAACAAAGCAGTACTTCAATCAACCTGGCCCGGAACATATTTTATACCCTATTCTCAAATAACTGCTGTGGAAGAAATTGCAAGAACTATTATCGATTCTCGATCAGACGAATCAATCCGTGAAGAACTTTTTACCGGAAGCTACATTCACGAAAACTACCCTCTACTGAGCAAAACAAACATTGGAAATTTTAAAGACATTACAAATAGTTTATTTTATCATGCCAAATTAATGAACAAGTATGGCTGGTGCATTCCATCTAAAAGTTATGGAGCATCCGCGAATGTAAATACAGATTACAAAAAAATTCAACCCACAAGGCAATCAGGCACGAAGGTCAGCATTGAACGAAAAGATTTATTTGAATTCATTAATGAAGATATTTCTCAAATGCTTCATAAAATTGAATGGAAAAATCAAGATCAAGTGCAACTTGAAAGCATATGACAGGCAGAATTCAGCTCAATTTAAAGATGTGTGTACGGAGCCCGAAAGTATGATGAATAATAGAATCACCCACTGTATTGTATGTAACAAGGATAAATTCAAAGCACTCGCAAAATACAATGCCGGCAATCTAGTGCGCTGTATATCCTGTGGAATGGTCTTTTCAATGCAAAAGCCTGATCAGACAGTATTGGATGCCCATTACAATGGTTATGCTTTTTTTAGCGGTATATCACCCACTACCATTAAACGATATAACGAATTACTGGACAAATTCGAATTTTTCCGAAGCATGAACAGGATTCTTGATGTAGGTTGCGGGGAAGGTTTTTTTCTGGACCAAGCAGTAAGAAGGGCTTGGGACGCGTATGGAACCGAATGTGTTCCTCACTATATAAAAATTTGTGAGGATAAGGGAATTCACATGAAGAAAGGAATTCTTAACATAGACAATTATCCTTCTGAATCTTTTGATGTCATCACTTCAATTGAAGTCCTGGAACACCTCAATTATCCTGTACAGGAAATTATTAATTTTAATTCGCTTCTTAAAAAAGGAGGGGTCGTTTATATCACGACTCCAAATTTCAACTCGCTTTCACGTCGTATTCTTGGAAAATCATGGAGTGTTATTAACTTTCCGGATCACTTATGTTATTTTACACCGGACACGTTGCACAAAATTATGATCCAGAATGGTTTTAAAAAAATCGAATTGAAAACTACCGGAATTAGTTTTGAACGTATTAGGCAACGATTTGGAAAAAAGAAGCCGGAAACAGGAAAGAATGTTGAATCGCAGGATACCTATCAACCAATGGACATGGTTTGGCAGGAACGTATTGAAGGTAACCGCATTTTGAAACTTATGAAAAAGGGAATGAATAAACTTCTAACGCTAACCGGCACCGGGGATGGTATTAAAGCCCTGTATATAAAAAAATAATTCAGAGTAGAGCTCTCATTCATGCACTATCCCCGCATCACGATTATCACTCCATCCTTCAATCAAGGCATTTATCTGGAAGAATGCATCCAGTCTGTCATATCACAAGGTTATCCTGAAACTGAATTCATTGTAATAGACGGAGGTAGCACAGACAACTCTGTTGAAGTCATTAAAAAACACGAAAGTAAAATCACCTATTGGATCAGTGAAAAAGACAGAGGTCAGAGTCATGCAATAAATAAAGGACTGGAAAGAAGTACGGGAGAAATCGTCTCCTGGTTATGCAGTGATGATCTGTATTTACCGGGTGCATTGCACAAGGCTGCGGAATTATTCTCCGCAAATCCAGATACCGGGCTCATTCATGGTAAAACGATCCTATTTGGAGAAAACAGAAAAGAAATCATTAAAGGTGCCGATCTGACAGATCTTCCTCTCAAGTACTTTTCAATAATCCCCTTCCCTCAACCCTCTTCATTTTTCAGAAAAAAAGTGATTGATGAACAAGGACAATTGGATGAAACATTTCATTATGGGATGGATTACGACCTGTTGATTCGTATTGCCCTGCATTATCCAATTCTACCTGTCGATTTTATTTTTTCCAAGTATAGATTGCATGCCGAAAGTAAAACTGTGCGCTTGCTGCCAGCATTTGCAAAGGACTGGTCAAAAGTATTTCTAAAGTTTATGCGCTCCGTAGATGGCGGCGAAATATTTATAAAAAGTCTTTCGGAAATTGGCATTGCGGACTCAAACAAGGGTGTATACAAGCACAACAAGGTGTTCCATTTGAATAATTTGAAAACAATTTTTTGTCATTTTTTACTTAACCAACTCGTCATATATTACGAGGTATTGAACACAAATGAAAGCAAGAAATTCCTGAAATTAATTTACGCAACAGACCCTCAATTTTATCACACCTATGAACTTGGTAAAATAAATTTTCGGATTCGATATTTACCGACTTCTTTACTTGAAAAACTAAGAAAATACAAACGCAAAACTTAATTCGAATCTCGGCTATACTATAGTTTTTTTTCAAGATGAATACAGTGATATTACTGAGATCAACAACATATTAAATTGCCCAGGATGTAAAATACTGTTCATTTCTGTTTAAGAATAGAAAAAACAACAGGTCAGTAATTTATAAATCCGGCAGTGCCTTTTGAGACTCCTCCTTCAGTTTTGATTCCTTATAAGCATGATATATAATAAAAAGGCTTGCCACATAAAAAGGTATTGCCGGAATCTTGTACCGTACAAGACTTCCAAAATTTGATGTAGTCAATCCGACCGAAAAAGAAAAAAATAAGCTGAAAAATACGCTGAAGAAAAGAATATGATGCTTGAACATTAATGAGAACAAGTAATAGACCCTCATTTTGAAGATAAGATAAATGGTAATGATTAATAGTACCAGATTTTCGATACCGGAAACTATCATTCCGGGATTATAGGCTTCCCATATATATGGCCTGAATAATGCCGCATTCACAGCAATGGGAGCTTTACTCAAAATACTGGGTACACTTGCATCAAAATCACCAATATCAAAAGAGGCTCCCTGATAATAATCTTGCTTCAAATCCTGCTGAGTGACTATCGCCTTTTCAAGAACATTATTGATCTTGAATTCACCTAAGGTGTCTCCCATCAAACGAAGCATAAGATACCCCGACAAAATTGAAATCAATATCAATGCCGGTGCTACGGTCATCCTGACAAGAGGATTGGTTAACTTAGTTAGTCGAAAACCTACCAGCCACAAAATACTTCCCGGTATCACAGCAAAAAAGATATATGGTTTAATCCAGATCATTAATACAGCACTGGAAATAACGTAAAATACATTTAGCCATATATGCTTTCGGATCTTCAGAAGATGATGGAAAGATGCCGTGAAAGCAGATACGGCGGCAAAAGTAATTGAATCTTTAAGCAAGCCTGACCCCCAAAAAATAACCGAAGGCATGAATAGCACAGAGAGCGCAAATTCCTTCTCTAACTTTGGAAACTCGTACAGGAACATCTTATATAACCGCCAAATAGGAAAATAACATATGAAAGACAGCAACATTGTCTGCCCTATAAAACTATTAAAGCTGATGAATGCAAGAGGCCATGTCAATTTATCAACCATGATCGTTTTAGGGTCATACGAGTAAATAGGCCAACCGGTATCGAAGTCGAATGCGAACCAAGTCTCCCAGTCGAGTGGCAAAAAAGTGAAACGCAGGGCTTGATAGGGGTTCTTTAAAAATAATTTACTGATCGAAACACAATCAGAATAATAGTTAATCGTATCCCCTCCGCCATAGTAAAACGCATAGACAACACAAATTGCAATTGACCCAAGCATTTTTGCCATAAGTCCGGGCAGGAAATATTTATAATATGGCTCATTTTCCAGATGCTTCGATCTGATGGAATGGGCGATAAAAAAGAAGACTACCAGGTAAAGTGGAGGTATTACCAGGTCAATGAAAGAAAAGTATTCCACAACCGTTGATTGAAGAAACAAATATAGTAAGAAATAGATTGCTCCGCACTATTCATAAGTATTGCCTGAAACACAAACTATTGAGATTGTCATGATCAGGAATCAGTACACATTTCCAGTGCCAATTAATGAACATCGCAACTGTATATTTTCGTTATCCCGGAATGCATTTTCAAAGCCGGTAAATAAATAATTACGATTATTGCATAATGAAGATAATCCTGCAGTGCCCTGAAAAAATCATTCGAATCATTGTGAAATTTCGTCACAATGCTGATTAAAAGTGTAATTTTCAGGATAATTAATATTTAAGATGACGCCATTTTTCAGTCTGGTAATTCCCACCTATAACCGGCTTCATAGTGTTCAACTCACGCTGGACAGCGCTCTCAAACAAAGCTACGACAACTACGAGGTGATTGTAATTGATGATGGCAGTTCAGACGGCACATTTGACACCCTTTCTCTGCTCTATTCAAAGATGCCACATATAAAAATAATTCATCAGGAGAACAAGGAAAGAGGGGCAGCAAGGAACAATGGATTAAAGCAGGCAAAGGGCAAATATGTGCAATTTATTGATTCGGATGACCTCTTGCTGCCTAATCATTTAGAGATACTTTTTCGAAAAATTATCGAATTAAATTTTCCGGATTTTATTTGCACAAAATATGAGCTTTTTCGCGATGGCCGCAGCTACCCTTCTGCTTCTCTTGGTCACCTCATGGAAAAGTATTATGATTATCGCCTGTTCCTGACAGGCAATCCACTGGCCTGTAATATCTGTGTAAAAAAAGATAATGCAGGACTTATGCCCTTTGAAGAAAACCGTAAATATTCGATCAAGGAAGATTGGATGTTTTTGCTCCAAAACCTGCGCCACAACAAGGTATATATTATAAATGAAGTTACAGTTATTATGGGTGATCACGATGATCGGTCCATGCGATCAAACAACCTCCTGATCATAGAAAGAACTTTTTTGGCGAGAGACTGGATCATGCAACATATTCAACTGAATAAATCTGAAACCAAGATTCTGGATGCACATGTGAATTACTTTAGCAGCATACACAGCTATATTGATAATCGAAGAAAGGCAAGCGCCAAGTACCTGCTGAAATCAATAAGCCTGCGGGGAATACAAAAAAAATATTTTTCTTTACTCCTAAAAATTGTTCTCGGAAAGAATCTGGTGGATCAGTTTAAACGCTTATTTCATTGACAAGAAAAAAGAACATACTGGTCCTTACCTACTGGAGTTATAAAGATGCTCTCATACAGGCATATACCCTGCCGTATTTGCGTATTATTTATGGTCAGCTTGAAGCAGGCAGCAAAATCTATCTCGTTACTTTTGAACAGGAAAACCTGAAGCTTTCTTTGAATGAAAGAGCACAGGTAAAGCAACGTCTCCGCTTGCAGGGAATCCGTCTGATTGCTTTGAGGTATTCAAAATTCAATATTTTATCTCCTGTGAAATGGGTCTTTTACATGATTTTTTTGACCAGCCTGATTCTTATTCGTCGTATAAACTTTATTCATGCATGGTGTACGCCAGCAGGTTCTATCGGATACCTGCTATCCAGGATTACCGGCAAAAAACTGATCATTGACAGTTATGAACCACATGCAGATGCGATGGTAGAAAATAAAACCTGGAGCAAAGAAAGCATTCAATTCAGACTACTCTTTTACCTGGAGAAGAAGTTGACCAGGCATGCAAGTATCATCATCAGTGCAACGAGATCAATGTATAAATACGCCCAGGAGCGATACGGCGTGAGCATTTCAAACTTCTTTGTAAAGCCCGCCTGTGTTGACCATTCGTTTTTCGCACCCAGGAAGAGAAAAAGCGAAGAATTACTTAGACAACTGAATTTAGAAGGAAAAATCATTTGTGTCTATGCAGGAAAATTCGGAGGAATCTATCTAACACAGGAAGTATTTGATTTCTTCAAGGTCGCGCAGGATCACTGGGGCGATCTATTCCGGTGTCTGCTGCTCACGAACCATTCCAAGGATGAGCTTCTTCAATGGGCTTCAAATTCCGGATTTGATCCGGGAAGTATGATAGTGCGCTTTGAGGCACATCAGGATGTTCCAGAATTTATGGGTCTCGGTGATTTCGCCATTACCCCGGTAAAGCCCATCCCTTCCAAGCGCTATTGCACACCTATAAAAGATGGAGAATATTGGGCGCTGGGGTTACCTATAGTGATTACGAAAAACATCTCGGATGATTCTGATGTGATTCGAGAACATCAAATTGGTGCAGTACTTGAAGAACTGGATTATAAAAATTATAAGGAAGCATGCATTAAGATTGACAGTCTCCTGAAAGAGAACAAAGGAAACGAACTGCAGGACAAAATCCGGGATATCGCTTATCGATACAGAAGTTATGCAATTGCCGAAAAAATTTATCGGTCGATTTATTCTGACCATCAGGAAAGTAATCAGCATTTTAAATAATATTATACCATGATGTGGAATCTGAATTGCCACCAGATTATATCGGAAAGGAAATGATGCAAGGAAAAAAAGTACTTTATCTCACGTAC
This sequence comes from uncultured Bacteroidota bacterium, assembly GCA_963775555.1. GTDB lineage: Bacteria > Bacteroidota > Bacteroidia > AKYH767-A > 2013-40CM-41-45 > QQVM01. The sequence goes on from CAVZJJ010000004.1 coordinate 1,589,097, forward strand.
GATGGCTTATCTGACCCTCTTGGCCAGAGCCAGATTCTCACGTATTTGTCAGGCCTTCAAAAACTCGGGCATCAAATTACTATTGTCAGTTCTGAAAAAAAAGGAAACGAAAAACTGGTTGCACACATTGCTCAGGACTTAAAAGAGCAAGGTATTGAATGGATCAATATCCCTTATACAAAAAGCCCTCTCATCCTGTCGACAATGTATGATGCCTACAGGATGCTAGTGTCATGTACCAGGCTCTGTAAGAGAACACGCTACGACATAGTACATTGCAGAAGTTATATTACTTCTTTAATCGGGCTCAGACTGAAAAGCAAATTCGGATTACGGTTTATTTTTGACATGAGGGGATTTTATGCAGATGAACGAATAGATGGAGGCATGTGGAACCAGACATCCTTTATTTATAAATTTGTATACAGATTTTTCAAGAACAGGGAATCACGATTTCTTGAAAAGGCAGATTACACTATATGTCTGACTGATGATGCACGCAGGGAAGTTCACACATGGAAAAGCATTTCCGGCCAGCCACTTCCCATACAGGTAATTCCATGCTGCGCAGACACTGTGCTTTTTGATTATAACCAGATCGATGCTCAAAAGCAAGCCAGACTTATAAGCGAGTTAAATCTTAGTTCTGCCGACATTGTAATTTCTTATGTTGGCGCAATGGGCACCTGGTATATGCTGGAAGAAATGCTGGACTTTTTTGTTCGTTTGCTCATCAAATATCCGAATGCACGCTTTCTCTTCATCACGCATGAGGATCCGCGTTCTATTATAGCCAAGGCACAAGAGCGAAATATTCCTTCAGAAAACTTACTTATCCGGAAAGCGGTACATCATGATGTACCTCTGCTACTAAGCCTTTCACAACTCTCGCTGTTTTTCATTAAGCCCGTATATTCTAAAAGAGCCAGTTCACCTGCCAAGCAAGGAGAAATAATGAGTATGGGCATTCCTATAATTTGCAATTCAAACATTGGAGATATTGATCAGATCATTCGAGACTCTAACGCAGGAGCTATTGTTCGCTCTTTTACCAATGAAGACTATGATTTCGTAATTGAAAAAATTCCCCGTTTACTAGAGTTATCGAAAGAAAAAATACGAAAAACTGCTATTCACATTTTTTCGCTGGAAAAAGGGATAAGAAGGTATAATGATGTTTACGAAAGTATATCAATAGCTACCTTGCATTAATACTCGTTTTTTCTGGCAGCTAATCATGATGGTACGATTCATTCCTGAGGATTGTCATGGCACGATAAACCTGTTCTGCGAGAATCAAACGGATCATCTGATGTGTGAATGTAAACTTTGAAAAAGAGAGAATAAGGTTGGCGCGATTTTTCACAGGATCGGATATTCCATATGCACCGCCCGTGATGAAGATTAACCTGGAATAACCCTCTGACATCACTTTTTGAATTTTTTGCGCCAACTCCGGCGAAGAAAAGAGTTTTCCGTTTTCATCCAGCACAATGATGCAATCCCTGGGTTTGATGCGGTTCAACATGTTTTCCCCTTCTTCCAGAACTGCTTTCCGGGCATCCGACTGGCTTGAAGAAGGTATTAACACTACAGCTGTGGGAATATAATGCTGAAGCCTTCCCAAATATTCATCCAGCCCAACCTGTAAATACTTTTCGGATGTTTTTCCAACAAAAAAAAACTCACACTTCATAGCGCTATTTTCCAGATATCACACCCTTTTACTGTCTTTCTCAATGATAAACATCAAATCAGGTCCGAAACGTATTTTCATCCCTAAGGATTTTTCGATTCTACCAACAAAGAAAAAAATGTTGCGAAGAATGATCCGTTTCCAATCAAGAATAAATGGAGAAGGATATTGATAATAATGACCTACTAAACTGGCCCAAACGGGAGAGTGAATGGGCAGTGGAATAAAGAAAGATTTTACTTTAAAGCCACAACTTTCCGCCATCTTTTTAAAAGTCCTAGGAGTATAATGAACAACATGCTCGCAGCAATCCCATACGTCCATGCTTGCAGTTTTATTGAGCAAGGTGGCTAATTGTTGTTTAAAATAATTGTAATCACCATTAGGAACTTTTATTGCGATGATGCCATCGTCCTTTAATAATTCATTACACTTTGACAACAAGGCTTTGGGGTTGGTAACGTGTTCGAATACATCAATCAAAGTGATGACATCATAATGCTTAGCGGGAAGATCAGCGTTTTCTAAAAACGTTGTGTGGATATTTAAATCAAATTGTTCACGTGCTATTTTTGAAAGGGCCGGGCTGGGTTCAACTCCCTCTGCCTTCCATCCAGCCTCCTTTACCTTCCTTAGAAAGAACCCCATATTGGTCCCAATGTCCAGGAATGCTCCTTCTGGTTTGATTTTTTTTATTTTTTTTAATTCATATTCATAGTTCCTGTCCCGGTGATGAACCTTTTTACCTTTAAAAATGAGTCTTGCTTCGCTAAAAAAAGCATCTGCATCTCCAAAATAGTTTTCCTGTGCATTTTTTGCCCTGGGATTAGTATATATCAATTCGCATTTTTTGCACCTGACTACAGAAAGTCCACGTTCATTCCCAATAATTGAAAAAGTACTGCTGTCGCACAAGGGACAATTGCACAATTCCTTATCGGGATCGTTATAAAAATCTTTTTGTGTTCCACCATGAATGTAATCTTCGCTTTTTAATTTTTCCATGTTCTTGATTCCAGGGAGATGAGCTATCTGATTATCTTGATTTAGCTTAGCACCAATTCTTTAAATGTTTTCGTGTGGTTTTCACCAGCCATATCAAAGTTAAATAAAACATATATTATGTCTTGAGTCTCAATACTCCATTCTCCGGAATTTGTTTCTCTTAAATGAAGCTTTGTTTGATCAGGTAGCTTCCGTCATCAGGAAAAATTTAGACCCGCTTGTTACTATTCAGGGCCAGCGCCAGGAACTTTACTCGATTTAACCCAGAGACCGTTGAAAACCAGAAACAAATATTAACTCCATTTGCATTCTTAAAACGGTTTGATTAATTTAGACATTCACTCCGAAATCTATGGTAAATAGTTCCATTCAAAGGAACTATTCTGCAATTTACTCGTAAAAGTATCCCTAAGACAAAGGAATTGGCTTGATAATTGCGCAATGGCAGCAGTGAAGAATCTTAAAAAGATCGTTATTCTTATAATCCTCCTGATGAGCACCACCAGCTCCTATTCTCTGGATGTTTATGAAGAATTTGCAAATGCCATCCGGAGTGGAGATTCCCGCCAGGTTGCATCTTTTTTCGGCAATACAATCGATTTAACGCTCATCAATCAGGAAGACATCTATTCAAAAGCACAAGCAGAACTCATTTTAAGGGACTTTTTTAGCAAAAACGCTCCAAAATCATTTTCATTGGTTCATAAAGGATCTTCACAGGAAGGCACCCTTTATGGTATTGGAACACTTATCTCTTCAAATGCAAAGACTTACAGGGTGTCCTTTTATATGAAGTCGTCGAGCGGCAAAAACACCCTGCTTGAGTTGAGAATTGAAACTGACTAAGTTTAAATTAATTCCTTCTTTACCCCTTCTTTCTGATTTTTAGCATAAAGAACCGTTTTACATTCTGTATTTTTGCTCTGGAATTCTGACCTAAATCGTAATTCCTTTCTCATTAATTTAATCGTATGCAGCAAAATACCTTGAACGGCTTATCCCTGGTAGAATTTCTCAACTATGCCTTACAGGAAGATCAAGGGGATGGAGACCACACATCTCTTTCGACCATTGATTCCATGGCAAAAGGAAAAGCGGTGGTAAAAGTGAAAGAGAATGGAATCATCGCCGGCCTTGAAGTGGCAAAACAGGTTCTCACTATGGTAGATCAAAGTCTGTTAATCAAGACCAAAGTAGCCGAAGGTACATTGGTTACAGCCGGTCAGGTGGTAATGGAAATAGAAGGCAATATCCGCTCTCTTCTCCGCGCAGAAAGACTCTTGCTGAATTGCATGCAACGCATGAGTGGGATAGCAACGCTTACTCGAAAATATGTAGATGCGGTACACGGAACAGGAGCTGAAATTTTAGATACAAGAAAAACCACCCCCAACTTTAGACTTTTTGAAAAATGGGCTGTCAAAATCGGAGGAGGTACCAATCATCGTTTTGGTCTTTATGATATGATCCTGATAAAAGACAACCATGTGGATGCTGCCGGCGGAATTGCCATATCCATTCAAAAGGCCGTGGAGTATCTGGCCGGTACAGGCCGCTCACTTCCTATTGAAATTGAAACAAGAAATATCGAAGAAATAAAAACAGTATTGAAAACAGGAGGAGTTCAAAGAATTATGCTTGACAATTTCACTCCGGAACAACTTAAGGAGGCAGTTCAACTTATTGCCAATAAATACATCACTGAAGCCTCCGGAGGGATTATTCTCGAAAATGTAAGGCAGTATGCCGAAACCGGTGTGAACTATATTTCAGTTGGAGCACTGACACATTCCTACAAAAGTTTAGACATCTCTATGAAACTGATTTGATGAGTAAGTCGGCAAATAAAGGTGTCCTGCGTAAGCTGGGGAGAAAAGTCATGCGGAAAGTGCTGAGTTTAACTCCTGTTAAAAAATTTGTTGCATACACTCAACGGGTTGCCTTACCTGGTTTTGAAAAAATGCCAATTTTTGATGTCGCGGATTTCTTTTTTACGGGCATACAACGCGGCTCCATCGTTACCCGTGCTCAATCACTGGCTTTCAGTTTCTTTCTGGCCATCTTTCCTGCTATCATCTTTTTATTCTCGCTGATTCCCTACGTACCCATTCATAATTTTCAAAATGAAATCCTGAAACTCATCCAGGATGTATTGCCTCAGAATGCATATTCTACGGTAAGAAGTACCATTGAAGACATTATCCAGATCCAGCGCGGAGGATTATTATCAGTAGGTTTTATCATGGCTATGTATTTTACCACGAATGGCTTTATGACGATGATGCGTGGATTCAACAGCTCCTATCATGTCGTTGAATCAAGGACCCCCTTTCAACAAAGAAAAGTTGCTTTCGTGCTCACATTTATTCTTTCCATCCTGGTAATTGTTTCAACTGCGTTAATTATTTTCAGTGAGATTTCCACTGAGTACCTCGTCGAAAACCGGATACTTAAAACTAAAACTCAGGTAGCACTTTTGCTCTTAGGAAAATGGGGAGTAGTTCTCGCACTCTTCTTCTTTGCCATCTCGTTTTTATATTATTATGCACCCGCTGTAAAAAAGACTTATCGATTTATTTCTGCAGGTTCTACTTTTGCAACGCTCCTTTCCGTGGCAGTCTCTACGGGCTTTGCCTATTTTGTGAATCACTTCGGACAATACAACAAGATCTATGGTTCAATCGGTACCCTGATCGTGATCATGCTTTGGATTTACTTCAATTCTATGATCCTCATTCTCGGATTCGAATTGAATGCAAGTATTGATAATGCGAAGAAACAGGTAAAAAAGGTTTTCTAAATTTTGATCTTCAATTACTGGTATGCCAGGGTTTTCTAAATAAAAGAAGAGCAAAACCAAAGATCATCTCCAGGGTCCGGATGGATAGCAATCAAACGAAAATTTTCCTTTGGATAAAAAACGAAAATACGGATACCCCTATCATTTAGGAGTATCCGTAAATCACAAAATCAATTGTATAGCTTACTAAAAATCCGGATATCTATTTGTGAAGACGCCAGAGTCCCGGATCATTCAGGTTAAGAATGAAATCTGAATTTTATTCTTTAATAAAACGACTGTCAAGCACTTCCCCTTTTTCCGTAACCAATTCAACGAAATACAAACCCGCAGCAAATGAAGAGACATCAATCCGTTGATTTGCTTCATGTATTACCTTTTCGATAATAAATTTTCCGCTTACGTCGTATATCCTAAGTGTTTTAAGTTTCTTTCCAGCCACACTGTTATCGAATGAAATGGTTTCACGTGCCGGATTAGGAATGAGGTTAAAATCAGAATAGGTTCCCGGATCCTCGATCCGTAAGGTCAATCCGTTACTCAGCTTCCAGAAATCAGATAACATTGAAGAAGCCGAGCCATCGTTCTTTTGCCCACCGCCGCCGAAATAGATGTCGTTGTTCAATCCGAATTCACCGGCATATCCTCTGGGCAGTCCAATAAAAGTTCCCAGAAGAGTCCACTCATCCAAACCCTGATTATATTTATAAAACATATTCAAGGGATTATGTGTAATTCCAGTGAATTGATAATAATATCCTCCTAAAGCATATCCATCAGCAGAAGACGAGTAGGTACTGGAAGCTACAACGTAAGGCAGAGGATAATTAGCTTTTTGCATCCATGTATCATTTTGAGGATTATACTCATAAAAATCCTGATAATTACTTGTAGAGTTGGTTGCATTTCCCATTCCTACATAGCCCTTAGAACCAATTGTAAAAGCAGAAGCGCCGCTTCTTGTTGGACCAGGGAAACTGGAAATATTTGTCCAGGAATCAGAAACCGGATCGTATTCATAAAAATCAGTATAGGTATTTCCGCCGCTATAGCCTGTTCCTACATAACCTTTATTATTAATGGCAAAACCGACAGCATCCTGTCTTACAGACCCCGGAAAATTTGCTTTCTCGGTCCATGTATCCGTCAAACCATCATATTCCCAAGTCTCACGTATGATACTTCCATCAATGGCTCCGGTGCAAACATAACCCTTGTTTCCAATGGTAAAAACTGCTGTACTCCACCTCCCATTTGAAGGTAGAGAAGCTTTTTGTGTCCAGATATTTGAAGACGCATTATATTCGTACCAGTCGTTACAACCATGCGCAAGGGTATCAAAACCTAAACCCATATAACCTTTTCCGTTCAAACTCATCGATGCCATACCGGGTTTTCCGTGTCCCGGATAGTTGGCCAGCCGGATCCAACTTAATTGAGCAAACGCAAAGTTCACCGTGAACAAAAGGAGCAAAATTAAAATGTTCTTTTTCATAAATTCTGTCATGTTATAGATTAGTGTGACAAATATAGCGATTAATGTATACGAAAAAAGTGCGGTCCGAAAATGTGGAAGGTAGCCACTACCCTAGCTAAAAATCATTGAATTTATTAATTTTAAGAGGTGTTTTTCACATTCATTCAGCAAGGAAGGAGTGCCCTTTCCATGAAATTTATATGGTGATAGACCTCGTGTCAGTGATTCAATAATTTGTTTCTTATATCTAACAAAGTGAATCATCTCGTTTATTCGAAGAAAATTCTTGTGTTTTATTGACCTAAATTCATTAGGTTTGATTCATATTTAAATATAATCGCTCATGGGAAAAGTCAGGGTGATACTTTTTATTCAACTGTTTTTCATTTTTCAAATCAGTAAAGCCTACTATCCCAAACAAGGAAACATTTGGTATTTTGGTGAATATGCCGGAATTGATTTTAACCCTACTACTCCTGTACCATTAACAAACAGTGCATTGTTCACTTACGACTGCTCTTCAGCAATATCTGATATTGCAGGTAATCTTTTATTTTATTCCAATGGTGTTACTGTCTGGAACAAAACGCATCAGGTGATGAATAATGGTTCCGGGCTATTAGGACATCAATCAGGAGGCCAATCTGCCTTGATAATTCCTCAGCCCGAAAATGCAGAGTACTACTATCTCTTTACCACCTCAGAATTTGCCAGCGGAGCCGGATTTTGTTATAATAAAATAAGTATGACACAAGCAGCCGGACTCGGAACGGTATTTATTAAAAACAGGGTATTAATCTCGCCTGCTACAGAAAAAATAGCATGCATTTACAATTTCAGTCAAAATTTTTGGTGGGTAGTTGCACACGAATGGGGAAACAACCAATTCAATGCCTATAAACTCAGTGCTTTCGGGCTGGACACTATTCCGGTAGTGAGTACTATAGGTACAGTGCATTCAGGAGGTTCTTATGGTTACGCCCACAATGCAATCGGGCAAATGAATTTCTCCCCACATGGAAACAAAATTGCCATCGCTTTATTTTTATCCGCTTTATATGAAGTTTTCGATTTCGATATCAATACTGGAAGTATTTCCAACCCGATAACTCTTCCTGGTGCCAATAGTGCTTTTGGAGTTGAGTTCAGTCCTAATAGTAAAAAGCTATATACGACACAATTAAATGATCCTACAGTATATCAATATGACCTTACCGGAGGGAGCCAGACAGCAATTCAGAGCTCGAAAACAGCTATTGGGAATATTCCAAGCTCCGGGAGTTATCGTGGTGGTTACTTATCACTTGCTCCCGATGGTAAAATTTATATCGCAAACTACAATGCTTCTTATCTGGCTGTCATCAATCAACCTAACCAACAACCGGGTTTTGTAAACTTTATCGGGAATGGATTTTATTTAGGCGGGCAATGTAGTATGGCAGGAATTTGCACAAATATATTCCGGCAAGCGCTTTTGGCTCTGGGGACAGAGGAACACTCTGAGGATAATTTGACGATTTATCCTAACCCTTGCCGTGACATCTCTTACATCTCAATATTAAAAGGAAGATTTAAACCTAAATACATTTTAGTTTATAACTCTACCTCAGAACTTGTCAGCAAGGAGATTTATACCCCGTTTTCAAATCCTATAATCGACCTTAAAGATCATCCTGCAGGAATGTACTTTATTGAACTCTCAGACGAATCAACAAAAAGAATATTCAGACTGGTAAAAGAATAGGCATATCCATTTTCATTAAATTATTATTCCTGAAAGAAAGAGAACAATTCCAAAATTAAAATCAGTTATTGAAATAATATAAAATGTTTTTTCAAATTACATCTTTCATCTCATCCATTTATCTTACCATTGCTGAAAAATTAAAATCAATCAAATTCTTTCAAAATTTTCAAGACTGCCTGCCAGATAAACATCGCGAATCTCCTGAACCAATTTCACAGTCCGCATCCCGGACATTTCAAGCTTATGATCATCCATCAAATCGATGAAGAGTGATTTCAGATCATTTCTCATCCAATTCAACAGGTGAACTCCGAAGCCCATTCCAGGCTTTACCATAATGAATTCAGGCAAGTGGCGATGGACAATTTGTTTCAGAATAATCTTTTGGTTTCCATCCAAAATCTTAAAGTGGCAATCGCAGCTCCTGTGATTACGTATCAAGGAATCAAAATCCTTACGACAACATCATTTAAAAAACTTGTAATTGTTGATTTAAAATCAACATTAGGGCAAACACTTAAAACAGCAATCAATGAGTTAAAGAAAATTAATGGGAGTATGTAATTAATATACTCAAGGCATAAAGGTGATTCTGACCTGTATTAGTTGAGTATGAAATCTTTTAACAAATACAACACTATGCCTACGCCAAGAAAACCAAGGAGCGGGAAGAGGTTCATGAATCCTAAAAATCCATGATGTTTTCGTTCAGTGTCCATAAATAATGAAGGAAAATATTAAATCGTCGCATTCCCAATACCCAATGGCACGAACATGGTCACCGGTAAGGAAAAGGGCACAACAGCCTCGCGAGGCCTAATTCTTCTTTAGTGAGAAAGTGTGGTTGAAAAACTATTAAATTCACAAAACAGATCGCCATGCCGATATTGCCTTTAATCATGTTTTTAATACCTTGCCTTTTTATTACATCCCTCATCAAACCGGAGCCAACAAAGTAGGCAATGACAATTAATTTTAATCTCGTATTTTTAAATCATTCAATTGTTATTCAGTATGGAACAGTTCAAAACTTGTTGGCTGTAAGAATGTATTTCTTTTCTCATAGCCCTTATATTTACCAGACAAGCTAAAACAATGAGATTTATCAAACTTATACTAAGGAACATTATTCTTCCTGTTTTGCATTATTCCGGTCTTGTGAGAGCTATTACAAATTTTTCAGCGCCTAAATATCTCATCTTAAACTATCATGGTGTTGTTAAAAATGCCAGGCCGGAAATCAGCCGCAATCACCTTTCCATCGGGCAATTTGAACAGCATTTAAATTATTTCAGCAAGCATTTCGAGGTGATATCCCTGCAATCCATGGTAGAACAATACCGGCAGGGGATCCGTCCAAAAAGGCATACCCTGGTAATTACGTTTGATGATGGATATGAGAACAACTATACAAATGCTTATCCTATATTAAAAAGCCGCAACTTCCCGGCAAGTATATTTGTTACTGCCCAAGCACTTACCCAGCCCGGGGAACTTCTTTGGTATGACACACTGGATATTTGCAGGAATGAACTTGACTGGGAAGCACTGATGAATGCGGATCAAAAGAAAGATATAACTCCAAACGCTAACCCGAATCTTAAACTGGATATTGGCCAGTTTAAAAACAACTTGAAAGAGTTGGATGATAAAAGGAAGCGTGAGATATTCAAAATTCTGCTTCCCGGCGCATCATTAAGCAAAAAGCTTGACCAATCGGATCCAGAATACTGGAAATTGTTAAGCAAAACTCAAATTCATGATTTGTTATCATCCGGTTTAATAGAAATTGGTTCGCATGGCTTGACGCACACCAATATGGATATCTTAAATGAAGAAGATTTGAACGAGGAGCTGTCACATTCAAAAAGCATATTGGAAGAAGCTATATCCGGACCTATCGTTTCAATTGCATATCCGGATGGCGCATACAATCAAGATGTGAAAGACCGCAGCCGAAAGGCTTCGTATAAAATCCTTCTTGCGGTAAACTACCGCTGCGAGGAAGATTCAAATGAAAAGGATATTTTTCAACGATTCAGCATTTCGAATACCACCACATTCGAATCGGTGATGATACAGATCCACCGGGCGATACTTGGTATGGGGTTTTAAAAAGTGTCAGCATCTCCCATGACAAAACTTAGCTTTTCCAAAGGTAATTTTCCATCCAGATCCAGGTATCCATATGGGAAAGCGTCTTTTTCTTTAAAGTATTTACCGAATTCCCTGTGCCAGAATGAATCCGGGCTCATTTGAAAAACAATCACGTCGGCTCCGAGCCAAAAAGCAAGTCTGCGTATTTTAGCATTCAATTTCTTAAATTCCAGCTTGTCTTTTCGTTCAATATCACCGATAAATAAAAATCCATCCAATTTCATCCAGACATTCTGTTCATTTAATTTGATAATTTTACTTCCCGAAAATGATTTATACCGGATGAAGTCAACCGTACGTTTTATTGAAACCCTGCCCTGCACAGAGCAGGAATTTACGAAAGTTCCATCACCGGACTGATACATGCCAAATACGACGGAAGTATAAGCTCTATATAACTTTGAAAAAAAAGGAATTTTTTTTGAGATTTTAGCACAAGGCAGGGTGATGACCTTTTGCCTGAACTCTTTCAGGTTTCCCGGACATATCCATTGAAGTTTTTTGACAAAGCCGGGATATGAATTGTAATTGGGGAACCCGAAGATGAATGAAACTCCTTCCTGCTTGGCTAATTCGTAAGTCATCCGGGCTAGCGTAGTAAAAAGACCTTTACCTGTATGGTCTTTATGTGTCATCGTATCACCGGACTGAGCAGCAATATAAGTTTGATTATTGTACTCCACGGGACAGGCATAGACGCCATAAAACGCAGCCGGCTCATCCTTGCTGTCATAGGCAATATATCCGAGGAAAGCACTGCCAAAAGCTGAAGTTTTATTCTTGTTCTTATAATATTCAAAACCGGGATCGAATCCAAACGCACTCTTGGAAATGTATATAAGATCTTTATACATACTTTCATCCACGCGCTTAAAGTGATATGGTTGATTCTCGGTCATGACTCCATCCAGTATTTATACCATTGCTGAAAAACAAATACCAGCCAGATCCTCTGGAATTGTTCGAGCTTTCCCTCAAGGAAGGTATCTGTCAAGTGAGCAATGACTTTGGGCTGAAGAATTCCCGAACTTGAAATTGATTTTACATCCATCGTATTCATGAATAATTCTTTCAAGTCATTACCCATCCAGTCTTCCAATGGAATTCCAAAACCCATTTTCGGGCGATTCATTATGGACTCAGGGATATGTCGGTGGACAATATCTTTCAATAATATTTTCTGCCTTTTGTCTTTCAATTTAAAATGAGATGGTAAGCGGGCCATAAATTCAGCAATCCGGTGATCGACAAATGGTTCTCTTGCTTCCAAACTGACAGACATCGAAGCCCTATCGACTTTTTGAAGAATGTCATCGACCAGATAAGTTTTATATTCCGTGGCCAGAATCTTACTCAATACATCATTGTTAGAAAAGAACAAAGACGATTCGTCGAAAGCTGTTGGTAATTCACCTGGCTCCATCTGCATTAACTTTCGAGCCTCAAAGGAAGTGAAAATTTGATTTATGGATTCGAACCTCTTGACAGCATCCACATTTCCCAGAGTTAATTTAAGCTTATCACGACGGTCAGTGGAAGAAACGGTACTGCCTGAATCAGACGGAATTAACTGAGCCAGCGTTTTAGAAACAAGGGCAGGAATGTTATTAAACTTTGTAATATATCCCAAACTTTTAAGATGGCGCGGATAACCTGCAAACAACTCATCGCCTGCATCGGCCGATAGAGCCACCTTTACATGATTCACTGCAATTTTACTGACCAGGGATGTAGGTATGATGGAAGGGTCGCCGAATGGTTCGTCACAGATTTCAGGCAGCCGGGGCACAAAATCCATGGCTTCCCTGAATGTACAGAAATACTCGTGATGGTCCGTTCCTAGAAAGTTGGCAACTTCTTTGGCATGATGGGCTTCATTATAACGCTTGTCATCAAAGCCAATGGTGAAAGTTTTAATTTTCTGTGAACTATTTTTTTGCAATAGCGCTGTCACACATGAACTATCATAACCACCACTTAAGAACACACCAACCGGAACGTCGGCTATCATGCGGTAATTGAAGGAAGAGACCAGTAATTTTTCTGTTTCCTCCAAGGCAAGGTCATAGGGAATATCAAGCTTATCCAGGTTATATGCATCCACGATGTCCCAGTACTTCTCTTCTTTAAGTTCCTGAGAAACAAGATCCAATTCTATCCAATGACCGGGTTTAAGTTTGTATGTGTCTTTAAATATAGAATAAGGTGCCGGGATATAGCCTTGCTGAAAAAAAAGGGATAAGGCATCCGTATCAATTGTTTTTTTAAATGCAGGGTGTTTATGCATTGCTTTCAGTTCCGATGCAAACAGAAACAATCCATCCTTCCAATAATAATAAAAAGGTTTCACTCCTGCCCTGTCGCGGATGAAGAGCACCTTGTTTTTCTTTGGTTCGAATAAAGCAATGGCAAACATGCCGATGAACTTATCAACGCATTTTATACCCCAGGCTTCATATGATTTCAGGATTACCTCCGTATCAGACTGACTGCTAAACGAGTAGCCCATTAACAATAATTCCTGCTGAATTTCCTTAAAATTATATATCTCGCCATTAAAAACAATCCAATCTCCCCTTTGCACATTCTGCATGGGCTGGTGTCCGGTCGGAGAAAGATCAATAATTGAAAGGCGACGAAATCCAAGTCCAATAGAGGCAGCATTTTGATGAAAAATTTCATACCCAGAATCATCCGGCCCCCGGTGCACAAGGGAATCGGCCATTGCGCACAGGTCATCTTTTGATGAACGTTCAGAGAAATCAATGAAGCCGGCTATTCCACACATAAAGTACGATGGTTTACAAAGCTAATGATTTTCCGGGCAAGGATTAATAACAAGAACCAAGAAATTGGTTAATTTCACCGCCACAAAAGCTATGATTGACTTTATTTTTCCGGAAACAGGAGAAGCTCTTACCTTAAAGGATGGAATTCTTGTTAGCCCAAGTGGCAGGCAAGTTCCAATTGTCAGGGATATTCCCCGTTTTGTACCCGAGGATAACTATGCCTCCGCATTCGGACTGCAATGGAAGACCTTCAAGCTGACCCAGCTTGACAGTAGCAATCAAATGAACATTTCCCGGGAACGGTTGGAGAGGTGCATAGGCCTGAAGCTGGAAAAATTAAAAGGGAAATCCATTCTTGAAGTTGGCTGTGGGGCAGGCAGATTTACGGAACTTCTTGTGAAAAGCGGAGCAGAAGTTCATTCAGTTGATCTGAGTAGTGCCGTTGAGACAAACAAGGAGAACATCGGGGATGCTAAAAACTTCAGGATAGCCCAGGCAAGTGTTTATGAGCTTCCTTTTCCTGACAAGGCCTTTGACTTTGTCATTTGCATTGGAGTCATTCAACATACGCCCTCCAGTGAGAAAACCATTGAAAGCTTATGGAGAAAGGTGAAACCGGGCGGTACATTGGTAATAGACCATTATCGCTGGAGGCTGTCATACTACTCCACCCTGAAACCTTTATATCGGCAATATTTAAAACGACTACATCCGGTAAAATCCAAGTCTCAGGTGGATATGCTGGTTGATTTCTTTTTCCCTTTACATTGGAAGTACAAAAACAAGAAAATGATTTGGTGGTTGCTGCATCGATTCTCTCCATTGATAGAATACATTCATGAGTTCCCTGAGATGAGTTATGAAGATCACTTGGAATTGAGCCGCCTGGACTCCTATGATTCCCTGACAGATTATTATAAACACCTAAAAACACCTTCCCAGATTCATTCCATGCTCAAAAAAATAAATGCAAAAAATATATGGGTCGAAAAGGGCGGAAATGGTGTGGAAGCAAGGGGCACAAAATAAGATGCATAAGAAAACCTTATTGTATTTTTATGTAGGGAAATCCACTTTCATCGAAAAAGATCTGAGCATCTTTCGTGAGTCCTATTTAGTGCATGATTTCAACTTTCATACTGATGCAAAATGGAAGAATGTATTTCTGTTTTTCAAGCAATTTATTTTTCTGCTCCGTCACATCTTTTCCTCTAAGCTTCTGGTATCGCAATTCAGCGGATATCATTCATTCCTTCCTGGTGTTTTTGCAAAACTGACTGGCAGACCTTTCCTCATTATTTCAGGAGGTACCGATTGCCATCGTTTCCCTTCAATCGGATATGGTAATTTTTATAAAGCCCTTCTTGGAATATTTACCCGTTGGTCGTATTCATTATGTACCCACATTGCACCAAAGCACTTATCTTTATGGGAGTGCGACTATACCTACGACCAATACGATGGCAACAAGCAGGGAATACACTCCTTCATGCCGAGATTAAAAAAAGATATAACGGTGATTGAAAACGGGTATGATGCAAGCTTATACCATAAAACTAAACCGAAAAGCGCCCGGAGCATCTTAAGCATTGCCGGTAATTTGAACTATCCGTTTCAAATGGAATTAAAAGGAATTGACCTGGTTCTTAAAGTGGCTGAATTTTTTCCGGACTACACATTCACTATTGTAAATTCCGGTGATCCGGTGGCATTCAAAAATACGCCTACGAATGTAGTCTTTAAGTCAAACATGACTACCAGCCTTCTCATTGATCTCTACAGTACACACACTTTCTATTTTCAGTTGTCTATTGCCGAAGGGTTTCCAAATTCCTTGTGTGAAGCCATGCTCTGTGAATGTGTCCCGATCGGATCATCTGTCTTTTCAATCCCGGAGATTATTGGCGACAGTGGCTTTATTCTTCCTCATCGCGATCTTTCATTATTAAAGGATATTTTCACGAAGGCATTAGCATGTAATACCCAGAAATTGGGAAGAAGAGCAAGACAAAGAATAGCAGAAACCTATACGCTGGACAAAAGAAGAACAGAATTACTGCAACTTTGTAATTCACTCTGCGAAAAGAAAAAATAAAAGTATATCTGAATTAATAACTACCTGGTCAAATAAGCGACACCTTTAACTGACTGGTTATTCCCTTTTAGTAAGTAGACATAGATCCCCTCCTCCGCCATCCTATTCTGATAGCTGCCATCCCAGATTGCACCTTCTGCATCTTCCGCTTCAAAAACGACTTGGCCCCAGCGATTGAAGATGGTCAGGGAATAAGTTTCACAAGGACGGAAGACACTAATTTTAAAAACGTCATTCAGTCCATCACCATTTGGAGTGAAGGCAGAAGGAACAAAAAGTCTTTCACCCAACGGACTTTCGTACCATGCCGGTAATCCAACAGAATCTTTGCAAGTGCTCTCTCCATTCACAGTAAGATACACCTGATAGGAACCATCCGATGCATAGGCATGAACCGGTGAAGCAGATGTACTGAATTGCCCATCTCCGAAATCCCAATAATAAGTGACTGCATTCCTGGTGACTTCACTAAAATGAACTAGTCCTGTACATGAGTCGAGGGAAGTTTCGAAGTTAGCATCCTTATGACTAACGAAAAAGATGTTCTTGAGTAATGTGTCCGCACAGGAATGAATTGAAGTACTGATGAGGCGAACGGGGATATAACCTGCGAGCGAATAGGTGTGAACGGGAGTAAAATCAGAAGATTCTATACCATCTCCAAAATCCCAGGAATAGGCCACTGCATCTGATGACAAATTCGAGAACTCAACCACGGAATCACAAGTAGCCACATGGTAATCAAATTCAGCTTTAGGTAAAGGAGGAACCAAAACCAATACAGTACTGGTATCGGTACATGCAGAGTCGCTGGTCGCAACAAGACTCACCGGATAAACACCCGGCTGATCAAATTCATAAACAGGAGCTTCTGCCGGACCTGTCCAGGAACCAGAAAAATTCCATACACTTTGCTCAGCATATCTGGACTGATTGAGTGTGAAAAGTTTTTGATGACAAGTATCCAGAACAGTATTGAAATTAGCTTCCGGAACCTGCAAAACAGAAATCGTTTGCGTCATGGTATCAATGCAAGCTGAATCCGTAGAAGCAAGCATAGTCACTTCATACAATCCTGCATCCTGATAGGTATGCACCGGGTTAGCATTCGCGGAAAAGTTTCCGTCACCAAAATCCCATTCCCAATAGTTTGCAGTTCCACCAAGTCCGAAGGATGCATCTTTGAATCTGAAAAGAGGAGAGCAACGCTGATTGGTGATAGAATAATTTGAAAAAAACTCAGGATGAACTTTCACGATTCCCTGTGCTGTGTCATTGCATAGGGAGTTTGATCCGGAATAAGCAATCAGGGTTGCCATGTATTCACCGGTATCAGGATAGTTCCATGAAGGATTTTTAAGAGTTGACGTATCAATATTCGTTGAAAGATCTCCAAAATTCCAGGAATAGCTGAGCGCATTGTAGGAATTGTTTGTAAACTCAGCAGTCAGGCTTCCGCACACAATAGTCGGAGAGAATATGGAAGCCACTGTGATTAATGGACAAGGAACTACATTCACCTGAAAATCGCGTTTCGTTTCTCCAAGATAAATTCCGTTCCTGTATTCCTTGGCGCAAACTCCATACACATACTGTCCTGAATTTTCGGGTGTTGCTGTGAGCCATCCTGTATGTGGATTGATACTTAATTGCACTCCCCCAAATACATTTGTTATAGAGAAGCCATATTGCCACAATATAGGATCATAAGGCGGAGAATTAGGTGGCTGAGGCATCGGATCGGTAGCATCTCCTCCGCTAAGAGGAGTGCAAATCTCATACACGATGGAGTCTCCATCAGCATCGAAAGCAGAGTGATCGAATGAAAATGGAGCATCTTCGCAAATAAACGTAGGAGGTAACAGCTTAAAAACAGGGTTACTGTTAACAGCGGCCAATGCAGGATCCGGTATGCTGGCAATATAGGTAGCACCAGTATAACCCACACTCCTTACATTCAGAACCGAATGATTTCTGCAACAACGCTGGTAAACGATCTGGTAACCGCCAAGGCGTGGTGCCAGTGTTGTCGTGAATACATAGGTTGCTACTTCATAGCAGATATTACTTGGGGCAATAAGACAAGGAGTATTGATACCGTTTTGAATCTGATGTTGCGAGCTGATATAGACAAAGGAGTTAGAAACCAGGTTATCATGAGCATCAAAAATTCCTATTGATGCAGGGTCATCGAATTGAGCCTGACCACCAAAGCAATCTCTATAAACAGTGAGTGTGATCTCGTATATATTGCCACTCAATTGACGGTAATTCAACTCCCCTCCTACAATATGAGTTGCATGGATTGCTGGAGAATACAACAAACCAGAAAAGTATAAAACCAAAGAGCATCTGAAAAAGATGTGTTTAAATTGATGCATGGTTGAACAGGGTACAAACAAAGCTACAAAACTATGCTGTCAGGACAAAAATACTCGTCAATTTATTAGGTCATTAACATAAATTGTCTGAGCCCTCTGAACGATTCGAATTGAATTGCTTTATACGAAATTACGAGAAAAAGGAAGCTTTTAGAAAACCGGACAACAATTCATGCTGGATTGTTTAAAACAATAATAGATAAACGGGCAAAAAGAGATTCCTTCAGAAGAATTGTGCTTCAAGGACAAGACAGAAAAATATCCTGAATTCAGTTGAGACTAATGAACTAAGGAGGGAAAAATTATGATTTGTAGATTGCAACTGAACCTTTTCCATCTGCATCCTTCCATCCTCTGTACATGCCTTCCGAATTAAAAACCAGGGCACAATTTGCGTTTGCATCTACAGCAATCAAACCACCCTCACCACCCAAAGCAGGGAGTTTTTTATGAACAACAAGTTTACAGGCCTCCTGTAATGTCATGCCTTTATATTCCATCAGGCAGGAAATATCATATGCGACAACTGCCCTTAGAAAATATTCTCCGTGCCCTGTGCATGAAACAGCACAAGTAAGGTCATTTGCATAGGTTCCGGCACCAATTACAGGGCTATCTCCCACCCGACCATATCTTTTATTCGTCATTCCTCCTGTAGAAGTGCATGCTGCAAGGTGACCATGAACATCTTTAGCCACAGCACCGACTGTTCCGAATTTCTTATCACTATGATCCAATCGGATAGTATCAGAATCCCTGACTTCCAATAATTGATCATAGCGAAACTGATTGAAGAAATAGTCGTCCGGCTCAAATTCAACACGCAATTTACGCGCAAACTCTTCAGCACCGGATCCGGACAGCAATACATGCTCTGAGTTTTCCATGATGCTCCTGGCGAGTAAGACAGGATTTTTTACGTTGTGGACACCGGTTACTGCACCGGCTTTGAGTGAAATTCCATCCATGACTGATGCATCCATCTCATGACAACCATCGTGGGTAAATACGGAACCCTTTCCGGCATTAAAAAGTGGGCAATCCTCGAGAATAACTGTAGCATGTACGACTGCATCCAGAGCAGATCCTCCTGCTCGAAGAACTGAATGTCCGGCTTCCAGTGCATCTTCCAGGGCCTTCAAAAAAAATTTTTCATTTTCTGCGGTCATGGAAGAACGAAGGATCGTTCCAGCTCCACCGTGCAATGCAATGATATAATCTGTCATGCTCCCTGAATTATTTCACACAAGGTAATGAATAAGGATTGAAATCAGTTGTAATTAATCACCCGGGTTTTGCACATTATGCATTTAAAACCGCATTAATTATACTCTTTTATTCATACTTCTTACAACCGCTCCATTTTTATACACCACAGGATTTCTTCTTTTTTAATAATTATTGACCATTTTCATGAAGATTGGATTCTGATTATAATCCAATGAGATCAATTCAGCTTTTTTTGAAGCATCCTTCTTACAACTCCAAATCTTAGAGTAATCCGCACTTTTTAACTTTTGATTCCGATTAGTTTGCGAGTACAGCCTTGTTCAAATTAAATACACCCAATGAAATCATTTTATACCCTTTCTCTTATTTTAACTTTGATGACATTGTCGTCGGCCCAGGCTCAACCTGCTATGCTTCGCGGCATTTACATCGATAACTTCTCCCAGATTCTTGGCAATTCAGTAAAGGAGGATAGTCTTCTGCATTATGCACAAGACAGCTCCTTTAATTACCTCGCCTTATATGAATTACAAGCCATTAATTTTTCGAATGCAAGCAAGGTTAGTTCTTTGGCCAGCTTTATTAGAAGAGCAAGAGAAAATTATGGTGTCCAATATGTAGGTGCTGTATGTGAATCCTACTCGTCATTTCAATCAGATATCGGACCGTATAACAACGGAAGGACAAATCCAAATGAGAAATTTAATGTATTCAATATTGAATTTGAATTTTGGATTGGATCCTCGGTAAATCCCGGAGCTTATTATTGTACCAGATATCTTACACCGAATGGCTGCAGTTGCGATACCTCAGGTGCATTTAAGTTCTATATTGATCAGGTACGCAAAATTGATTCATTGGCCGCCATTCAGGGTGCCTTATCGGAAACCTATGTGGGTTGGTTCAACCAGGGCCAAGGGAAGCAAATGGCACAGTACCTTGACCGTATTTTATTGCATGCGTACCGCACAGATCCTTCATCTGTTTTTGGATACAGCAAAACACGCTTGTCCTATCTTGCTTCACTTGGACAGCAAGTGGACGTTGTTCCGATATTTTCATCAGAGCCGGATTTCATGGGACCGTGGCTGAATTCACATTCAATGAATGATGCCTACACTCAATACCAGGCCGACTTCAGCGCAGACAATTCCTCATGGAAGCCCTACATTCGTTTACTCGGATATCAATGGTTTGATTATGGCTTTATGCCAAAACCTGTTCCCGGAACTCCTGTTGGATTCACTCCAACATTGAGCGCTTCAGGAGTCACTTCATTTTGTTCAGGAGGTAGCGTGACACTAACTGCATCTGCCGGTTCATCCTATCTATGGTCAACCGGGGCTACCACTTCTTCAATTGTCGTGAATAGTTCCGGATCCTACAATTGCCAGGTTACGCAAAACGGAGTAACTGGCACCACTTCAGCAATGACAGTAACCGTGAATGCACCTCCAACATCAGGTTTTGCAGTGGCCTCTTCTGCTCTCGGAAGTGTCGTCCTTAATTCTACATCCACTGCCGGTAGCGGAGTTATCTCCTCCTATCAATGGTATTATAACGGAAATTCAATCGGTGGAGCAACAGCCAATACATATACTGCCAGCTCTGACGGAGATTATAGCTTGCGTGTAATCAACTCAAATGGATGCAATCATACTTCGTCGGTACAAGGTATCCTGATACCAGTAGGAACTTGTCAACTCAGCACTCCGGGTGGATGTGCTTCCATGAACTTGTCGCCCACGAGTGTGATGGTAAGCTGGAACAATGTCCAGCCATGTGATTCGATTATTGTGAGGTACAAAAAAGAAGGAACCAATACCTATAATTACATCCGACTTCCATATACCGGAAATAATGTGAGCACCATCACGAATGTAGTACCAAACGCAAGATACTCCTGGAGGGTAAAAACATCCTGCGGATCAAATTATGGTAATTATTCAGAAAAACAATATTTTACAATTCTCTCTTCCCAGATCACAGCAGCCTATTCACCGGAGATACGCAACAAGAACATTCCTGTCGATACAAAAATCGACACAGAAGAATTGACCATCTATCCTAATCCTGCCCGTGAACATATTCGTATGACCTTCTTTTCAAAAAGCGATGGGCAAGGAGAAACCCGCATGATTGACATTTCGGGTAGAGTTGTGGCAAACTTCCCGGTATACATCGTAGAGGGCGATAATTCCCTTGAAGTGAATACGAGCAAACTTCCATCGGGTAGCTACCTGATAAGCCTCCAGACGGTTACCATGAACCTCATGAAAAGGGTCCTTATTCAAAACTGAAACATGCAACGCAAATTAAAACCCGGTTTTACCGGGTTTTTTTATGGAATTATGTAGCCAAAGTTGATATGCTCATTTTCTTCTCGGACTTCATTTTAGCTACAAAGTTAGTTTTTCGTCACAAAATCATCGAATTTAATCCATTTTCGAAGTCTTCCTGGAGAAATATGTGCTTTTTTGATAAATTCTCTCATTCCAAGTAGGCTATTGTTGAAAAACTTACTAACACTTGAGATTCACCGCTTTATTTAAAGATTATCTTCGCCTTTCGATCAGACAAATTGAGGGTAGACAAGGGTTTTAGTGGAAACAAACCTTGTTTTAAAAAGGCCGAATCGAAACTCCAATAATTAAAATTCATTACCAAGCTAAGTTTGTATTCAAACCGGCATTCAAAAAAGCTGTTTTAACACAAAAAGAAAAAATTAAGCATGAAAAAAAACAGGAACATTATTATTTCATTATTTGCATTCCTTCTCCTTTCCAGCTCAGTATCATTTGGACAGGCCACTAATGTGCGTGGAATGTATGTGAAGAATATAAATAATTGGTTGGGAGATGTGACGGCAGAGAATGCAATTTTAACCTACGCACAAGGAAATGCATACACCTATATCACATTTTATGACCTCGGTTCTTTGAACTTTAGCAGCAGCACAACAAAGAATGCACTTGCCTCTTTTATAAATCGTGCTAAAACACAATATGGTTTGCTAGAAATGGGTGCAGCAGGCGAAACGGCATCTTTCTTCAGTAATAATATCATTCCCTATAACAATGGAAGAAGTCTTGCATCAGAAAAATTTGATGTGTTAAATTTTGAATTTGAGTTTTGGGTGAGCTCCAGTGTTTCAAGTCTGTATTGCAGTAAATACTTAAGCCCAAACGGATTTTCCTGTGACACCGCCGGGGCGTATAAATTTGCCAAGAGGGAAATGCTTGCAATGGCAGCTATTGCAAGTGCTAATGGATTGATCTCTGAAATGTACCTGGGTTGGCCAACTAAAGGACAGATCCAGGATGTTGCAAACGCCATGGATCGCATTCTTTTGCATGCCTACCGCCCTACAGATGCAGATGTATATCAATATTCGAAGAACCGATTGATCGATGCAGCTTCAGTAGGTCATTCAGTGAAGATCATCCCCTTATTTTCGGCAGAGAGCGCATTTATGGGCCCATGGCTGAACTCGCATCCACTTACTCAGGCATACCAGACCTATGCTTCTTATTACACTGCTGAAACAGGCAGCTGGAAGCAGAATATAAATTTGCAAGGATATCATTGGTTCACTTATACCGAATTACCAAAAACGGTGAGTGCTGTTGCAACAATTTCAGCAAGTGGACCGACTACTTTTTGCACCGGAGGCAGTGTGACCCTTACTGCCAACTCAGGATCTGCTTATTTATGGAGTCCGGGAGGACAGACAACAAGATCCATCGTTGCTACCCAACCCGGTTCTTACACGGTTAGGGTTACCAATTCAGCAGGATCGAATGTCACCTCATCCCCTACAACTGTTACAGTTGGGTCAACGACAACAAGTCCAACCATAACTGCGAGTGGAGCAACAACTTTTTGCTCATCCTCAAGTGTGACTCTTACTTCCAGCTCTGCTGATACTTATCTATGGTCGAATGGCGCTACGACCCAATCCATCACTGTGAGCCAATCTGGAAACTATACTGTGAGCATCACTTCAGGAACATGTTCAGCCATATCAGCTCCTACCACTGTTACCGCTACTGCAGCACCTGCGATTCCGACTATCACATCAAGCGGTTCGCTCACCATGTGTGCAGGCAATTCGATTACTCTTACCTCTACATCAGCAAACGGTTACTTATGGTCAACAGGCCAGACCAGCCAGAGCATTTCAGTCAGTACTTCGGGAACTTATTGGGTCAGGGTATTTAGTTCCGGTAACTGTTATAACCAATCCGGAAATGTGGTTGTAAATGCCTCAGCTGCTCCTCCCACTCCTGTGATCAATGCAAGCGGTCCACTGGCACTTTGCCCGGGATCCTCCATTACTTTATCGACCGCTTATAACTCAAGCGGCTATCTTTGGTCAACCGGTGCGACTACTCAGACAATAAATGTACAGACTGCAGGAACTTACTGGGTCCGTGTATACAACGGAAGCAATTGTTCAGCACAATCCACCAATACGATAGTCACTCTAAATTCTTCAAATCCTGTTCCTAACATATCAGCCAGTGGATCTATGAACCTCTGTGGGGGAAATTCAGTTACCCTTACATCAAGTGCGGCCAGCAACTATGTATGGTCAACGGGAGAAACCACCCAAAGCATCACTGTGAGCACAGCCGGGTCTTATTGGGTAAGTGTTGGATCCGGAAGTTGTTCTGCTCAATCGGCCAACGTAACAGTAACTGCAAACGGTGCACCTGTGCCGGTAATTACTGCAAGTGGATCTACCGACCTCTGCCCGGGAAGCGCTGTGAGTCTCACAGCCAGCACTGCCGGAGGATATCTCTGGTCCACAGGTGAAACCACTCAAAGTATTGTAGTAAACACAGGGGGCAATTATTGGGTACGCGGATATGTTTCCGGAAATTGTTTTTCGCAGTCAACGAACCTGATAGTAAATGCACTCACTGCTCCTGCCGTGCCTGTGATTACTCCCAGTGGTTCTCTTTCATTGACAAACACTAATCCGACAGTAACATTAACTTCAAGTCCTGCCAATACTTATTTCTGGACAAATGGCGCTACAACCCAAAGCATCACCGTGAGCGCCGCCGGAACTTTCTTTGTCACAGTCAGTGGGCCGGGTGGCTGCACTTCAACATCTGCCTCCATCATTGTGACCAGTGTCACTTGCACGCCACCTCCGGTGCCTGTAATCAGTATCAATGGACCTACGGTCCTTCAGCCAGGACAAACGGTAACGCTCACATCAACGCCTGCGAATGGCTATTTGTGGTCAACCGGCGAGACTACACAGTCAATCATTGTTTCATCTGCCGGCACTTACTCGGTGAAAGCTTATGATGGAGTTGCATGTTATTCCAGCTCGGTCCCTGTCACCATCATGGAGAACACTACAGGTATTGGTAATGTTGAAACAGTTTCTTCTTTCATTGCCTTGTCTGTGTATCCGAATCCCGGAAAAGATCATCTTACATTTACATTCGTTTCCAATACGAAACAAGACGCTGATCTTATCTTATTCGATTTGACCGGAAGAGAAATGATGCGCCAGACCATTCATTCACAATTCGGCGAAAACCAAATCGAATTGAGCGTTTCAGAATATTCCCGCGGAGTTTATTTTGCCTGCTTGCTTTCCAAAGAAGAGAAGCAAACCATCAAATTGATTCTGGATTGATCTCTGGAAAATTCTTTAAATTAATCTTGCAAAAAAGCTGCCTCCAAAGGGCAGTTTTTTTTTGTGTCTTTTGAAATGAAAACATTATTGAATTTCAGGTAGTACTAATTCCACATAAAAATTACTTTTCCTTTTTTCAAAACATTTGAATTGCATGGAAAACTTTAATTTCAAACTTCATACAAGGCACCTATTTATTTTCTCTTCATATTGCATTTGATTTTGATCTTTCTTGAAGATCTTTCTGAATAGCAAAGCATTTTCCAGGACAGATTACTTTTTCCTTACACTTCCATGTCATTCCGCTTTTCACTTCTTCATTTTCACACCCTTTATTGTCGAGTATCTTCGATATAGAATACAAGTACCGGGTATTGTAGAATTCATTGGAAACTGAATTCTACCTGCGAACACCAGTACTACTTCATTACCATTTCAAATTAAATTCGATTACCTGGTTCACCAACGAAGGTTATTATAAACCTCGTTATGTTATACACGCGTGTTAACACTATAAAAACATGGCTAAAAAAAACATTATCATTACTTTGTTCGCGTTCCTGCTGCTTTCCTGCCAATTTTCCTTTGGTCAGACAAACAACATTCGTGGCTTGTATCTGTCGGGCATAAATAGCTGGCTTGGAAACACAGCTTCAGAAACTGCAATTCTAAATTATGCACAGGGAAATTCTTACACGTACATTACATTATATGACCTGGGGTCATTGAATTTTAACAACAGCGCCACAAAGAATGCGCTTGCATCTTTTATTAGTAGGGCTAAAACACAATATGGATTGAGTGAAATAGGTGCGGCAGGTGAAATTGCTTCATTCTTCAGTACCAATATTATACCCTACAACAATGGAAGGAGTCAGGCATCAGAAAAATTTGATGTCCTGAATTTTGAATTTGAGTTTTGGCTTACTTCCAGCATTTCCAGTCACTATTGCAATAAATACTTAAGTCCAAATGGTTATTCCTGCGACACAGCGGGCGCTTATAAATTTGCCAAAGCTGAAATGCTTGCCATTGCAGCAATGGCAAGCGCTAATGGTTTAACCACTGAAATGTACATGGGATGGCCCAATACCGGACAAATGCAGTTTGTAGCGAATACAATGAACCGCATATTACTTCATGCCTATCGTCCGAATGATGCAGATGTCTATCAATATTCAAGAAACAGATTAATTGATATTGCCTCTGTTGGACATCCGGTCACAGTCATTCCGCTTTTCTCCGCTGAGCCTGCCTACATGGGATCATGGTTAAACTCACATGCCCTCACTCAACCTTACCAGACCTATGAGTCGTTCTATGCCACCGAAACCGGAACATGGAAACAAAACATCAAATTGCAAGGATATCAATGGTTCACGTATGCTTTTATGCCTAAGACCGTTCCCACCATTGCTACAATCACTGCCAGTGGACCAACTACATTTTGTACCGGAGGCAGTGTGACTCTTAACGCCAATACAGGTTCCGCCTATTTATGGAGTCCGGGAGGACAAACAACAGCTTCAATTGCAGTGACACAATCCGGATCTTATACGGTGAGGGTGACAAGCACATCAGGGAATCCAGTAACATCAGCTCCACTCGCAGTGACGGTGAGCACAACATCTGCTATTCCAATAATCACGGCAAGCGGATCTTTGACACTTGGTACCAATAATCCAAGTGTCACGCTCACTTCAAGCACGGCGACTACTTATTCCTGGTCTAACGGAGCGACTACACAAAGTATCACGATCAGTACTGCCGGTTCCTATAACGTGACAGTGAATGGGAGTACCGCCTGTGCAGCCACTTCTGCTTCGCTAACAGTTTCTACGGGAGCATGCATCCCTCCTCCGACTCCAATTATTACCGCGAATGGATCATTGAATCTCTGCCAGGGAAGTTCAGTGAGCCTGACTTCCAGTTCCGCCAATGGATATCTCTGGTCCACAGGAGCAACCAGCCAAAGTATTTCTGTAAATACCGCTGGTACATATTGGGTGAGGGCATATGTTTCCGGAAATTGTTCCACACAGTCATTGAATACAGTAATAACCCTTCTCCCTTTATCAACTCCTACAATCAGTGTGAATGGCTCCTTATCCCTTACAACGAGTAATCCAAGTGTAACACTCTCATCAAGTACAGGTAATTTATATTCCTGGAGCACCGGTGCAACGAGCCAAAGTATCAATGTGAGCGCTGCCGGCACCTATCAGGTTACTGTTACTGCCGGCAATGGATGTGCAGCCACATCGGCTCCTGTTACTGTAACAAAGAGCAGTTGCACTCCTCCCCCAATTCCTGTGATTACTCTGAACAGATCCCCTATTTTGCACCCGGGTCAAACAGTCACTCTTACCTCATCACAAGCAAGCGGTTACCTATGGTCAACCGGTGCTGTTACCCGGTCTATAGTTGTGTCAAGAGCAGGAACTTACAGTGTTCGAAATTATTCAGGAAGCAATTGTTATTCGGTATCATCACCTGTTTATATAACGAGTGTTTCTACATTTTCCACAACCAAAGTCGATAATTTGAATTTCAGGGAGTTTACTGTCTATCCAAATCCCGCAACGGATCAACTTAACTTCAGCTATATGGCTATAGGTGAAGAGGAAGTAGTTTTAATATTATTTGATATCACCGGCAGAGAAATGATAAACCGCACAATACATTCACAAGAAGGTGAAAACAAACTCGAACTGCCGGTATCGGAGTATCCACGGGGAGTCTATTTTGCTAACCTGATATCTAAAGAAGAAAAAAGAACTATTAAATTGATACTTCAGTAATTTGAAATTAATTAGCATAAAAAAGGGGTTCATTCTTCCCTTTTTTTATTCTCTGTTGCAGATTCCTACATAAGGACAATATGTACAGCGTTTCTCGTCGGGTGTTTGCATAAATGGAATTGCGGGATCAAACAGTTCATTCAGAAGTCTACGTAATTCCAACTCAAACTCGTTAAAAAGTTCCTCCGTAAAGTGGCTTTCGTTGTTAAGATACCAGGTTCCCTTCGACATATCACGAAGAGTCACCAAACCGGATTTTATTTTTGAGAGTGGCATGTCTTTCTGCACAATATAAGAGTACAGCAAGGCTTGAAATTGTTCTTTGTAAGCAGGGTCAGTAAACAAGTCTGCTACTGCTTTGAATCCGCGTCGATTTACTTTTCCTGTTTTATAATCCAGAATACGAACCGTACCTTCCTTCTCATCAATACGATCAACTATGCCAAACAACTGCACGCTCTTTCCTTCCTTTATTGAGACTTCACGATAAACTTTCTTTTCCAGAGCATGTAAAATAAGAGGAACATCCTTTTTGTCATTTCTTATAATTTTAACAAGCAATTCCTTCAATACATTTCGTAAGAGAAGATTTTTTCCCTCTAGTTTACGGGTGGAATTAAGCTCCTCGTGGATTGCTTTATCCAATGATGGATCCACTTGCTTCTCAATTTCAATCAGCGAAGCATCCCTTAGTTCCTGACGGCCTTCATACAGCAATTGCATCGAACGGTGCAGGATGCTTCCGAAGCCGGCAGCTTCCATGTACTCTTGTGTTTCTTCCTCTTCTTTCAATCTGGCAAGATATCTCAGGTAAAACTTCATCGAACACGAAATATATGTGTTCAAGGCAGATGCCGAAAAACGTGAGGAAAATTTGTCCAGCTCCGTACCGGAATCCTTTCCAAGATACTTTTCCAGCGAAGAAAGAAGTGCGTCCGATTTAGGAATGATCAGTGGCTCTGCTCTTTCCTCTGAAAAAGGAGTACTAACGACCTTTTGTATTAATTTAATGTTATCAGGAAAGGAAGCGGCAAGTTCATGCTCCAGTTGCAGAAGAAAACGCGATTTCTCTCCTCCTGCAATGGCTTTGCTCTCTGTATTGTACAAAAGGTGAATTTTTTTAGCGCGCTGAAGAAGACGATAGAAGTGATATGCCGATACTGCATGCTGGTCTTCATAAGTCGGCAAGCCAAAAGCTTTACGGATATTGAATGGAATGAAAGATGGCTTGTTTCCGGAAGCAGGTAATACATCTTCATTCACAGACAGCAAAATTACCGTGTCAAAATCAAGTACTCGCGTTTCAAGAAAACCCATGACCTGCAATCCATTTAAAGGTTCCCCGGTAAATGGAATTTTTACGGATTGAATAATTTCCCGGAATAAGAACCAGGAAGTATCCAATTCCACATTGAAATCTTCCTTTTCAAGCGCATCGCCCAGCCGGCTTAGATGAGTATAAAACTGCACCACAAATTCCGATTCAAGCCGGTGAAATTTAAAATCCTGCAATTTCATAGCTGCCAGGATCATCTGCAGGATATCGCGAAACCACTTAAAAATATCTTTCACACCGGATAAATCTTCAAAGAGATGTGTAAAAAACCCTGAACTGTACGATGAAAACTGATCTTCCTGGATGCGAATACTTCTTACTTTGTTGTACTCATTCATCCATTGCTGAATCTCCGAAGGAGCCAGAAGCCGTATATAAGGATGATTTAAAATATTCAATACATCACGGTAATAAAAACTGCGACCGGCATCCTTTTCTCTGCGTTGATTTTTCCTGAAACTCACCAAGGACTCGAAGAGATGGTATAGTGGAGTTACACGCAAGGGATAGCCCATGGTGACATTGATATCCTGCATCTTTTCCGGCAGGGAATACAATACAGGGAATAACAAATTTTCATCGGGTAAAACAAGTGCAGTACGTTCCGGCCGGAATCCTGGCTCCTCCATCATGTTACTAAGCAGTTCTCCGGCGTACTTGGCCTGTCCAACTAAAAGTGGCACTCCGGTGATTTCAATTTGTTTTTTGTTTTCCGCGAAATGATTCATCTTCCAGCGGAAGTCATCCCCTGCCAATATCCCCCGGCGAAAAAATGTACCGGCTTCCTGATGAGCTTGATCTACGTAGTAAGAATCAGCATCCCAGAAAATCTTGGCTCCATGCTTTTGAATAAAATGTTGTATCAGAATCTCTTCGGTTTTTGTAAGCGCGTAAAAACCTGCAAAGACTAATTTATCAAACGATGCATCATTAGCAATTTCTCCCTTCTGAATTTTCTCCGCAAGCTCACGGAATGCCAGTCCTTCGTAGGCTAGACCTTGATCGAGAAGAGATTTCTTGTATTCAAAGTAAATTGAACCAAGGTGTTTCCATGTATTAATGAATTCTGTTTTGAGTAGTGAGGGGTCCTTTGAAAAGTAACTCATCCAGAAGATCCGCAATTTATTCAACTCCTCTTCGGGCAATTGAAAGTTCTGCTCAATTTCACGCAGATCATTGACTACGCTAAAGACTTTTCCGGCATCCGCAAGATATCTGTCAATGTCAGAGAAATCCTGCAACATCAACTCACCCCAGGGATAGAACCTGTCAAATGATTCGGCAGGAAAGTACTTATGGTAAATTTTGTAAAGACTAAATTGAAGTGTCACCGGATCAGGTACTGGCAAGGATGATAAACGGCTGAGAAAATCCTGAATCGAAAATACACGGGGCGACCAAAACGGTTTCGAAGCCCGCGCAGCCAGTTCCTGCTTAAAAAACAATCCTGCTCTTCGGGTTGGAAAAACTATGTTGAGGGACGACAGATCTTCTCCGTATTCCTTTTGAAGTGTATCGGTTAACTGTTTAAGAAAACTTTCCATAGGGGTGCAAGATGCAATAATTTTGAAAGTCTGTTACGAAGTTCTAAATTAGTGCAAAATTGCTACTGGTATGCAAAAACGACTCGTTAAAAAAGAAAAAAAAATCGCCGGTGTATGCGGGGGATTGGGCTATTATTTTGATATCGATCCCACCATTGTCCGGGTACTTTTTATAGCTTCGGTTTTATTATTTGGAACAGGTGTACTCTTGTATATTATTTTGGCGATTGTGATGCCGAATGATAATTCAGGAAATACCTGATCCCATATAATCAGCCCATTCAAATTTTGTGAAAATCATAGTCAAGATTGAACACTCTACGTTGAATGATTCAGATACGATTGCCTTCGGAGAACAGAAAAATTAGCTTCGCAGCTTTATGTATTCATCGCCCTTTACAGTTAACTAATTTTCAGGTATTTATAATAATTTTCAATTCACTACTTTTGTCCCCGAATCCTACAGCCCGGAATGATACTCAGGACCTTTATTTTATTTATATTTTTTCTTTCTTTAATTCTTCCGGCCCGCTCTGCAGTAGATGATTCGGCAATAGTGAGTTTTCCCATACCCACTTCGGTACGTTTTACACATGCAAAAAGTCAGTTAACTGGTTCGAAGCAGTGGACAATTCCTGATTCCTCCCTACAGAATTTTGAAGATGTTAATCCTGCTATTTACCAACAATATAATTACCTCGGTAACCTTGGAAGTGCCGCGAATCCACGCATATTTAGTTCGGATCAGGAAATTCTTTTCAAGGCAGGTTTTCGATCCTATGACTTGTACCTCTGGAAGCCGGACAGTCTTTGTTTCTACAGGACCAACAAGAGGTTTACACAAATTGATTATCACAACGGGACTTTCAAAGAAGGAGAAATCCGTTTTTTGCATAGCCAGAATATTCTAAAAAACTGGAATGCCGGATTAGATTTTCACCGGTTGGGAGTAAAGGATTTTACAAGGAACAGCGATACCTTCCATAACCAGATCGCTCTTTTGAGCTGGTACGAATCACCTAACACACGATATAATGTATTCGTATCAGCAATTTGGAATGCAATCAAAAACCAGTTGAATGGAGGATTGGTAAATGATTCCGCCTTCAATACAGGAAACATTGACAACTTGGGACTGAAAGGACAAAACATAGAATTGGCAGACGCTAAGCATCAATTTAAAAATCACGTGTTTTCGATGCATAACAGGTACAATGTTCTTTCTGTCAGGGACACAGTCAAGGATGACCGACGTAAAATAAATTCTTTTCAACTTATACAGTCTACCCAGTTTGAAAGCGGATCGTATTCATACACCGATACAGAAATAGACAGTAGTTTTTATAAAGACTTTTATACGAGCAGCGACACACATGATTCACTTCACTTTTTTGACTTGAGAAATTCTGCCGGATTGCTCCTTCCCTATTCTGATTCATCCCCATCTCTATATTTTAAAAATTTCTCTACTGTCCTTGAAGCTGAACACCAATGGTTTTCTTACACTCAAAGAGACGAACTCTATTGGAATAATTATAGCCTGAAAGCCCGCCTATTCAGCCCCTTGCGTGATACCTGTTTCGGCTTTACAGGCGCCGCACAATATGTTTTTGCCGGTGCAAATCAAGGGATGTATCTCATAGAGGCAAAGCTAAACTCACCTGCATATAAAGCAGGTACTTTCTATGCTTCAACCATGGCAGTAAGACGTAATGCGGACTTGATGTATCAGAATTACTATTCGAATCATTTTATATGGCAGAACAACTTTGAGTCTGTAAAATCTCAGACTGTGCGTGCGGGGATATCGAACGGCAAGTATAAATTTCAGTTAGAAGTTTCCCTGCAAAGCGTTCAAAACCTGGTTTACGCCAGTCAGGATGCAAGCCCGATGCAGGCAAGCGGGTCAGTGGAAATATCACAAATCAAAGTCATTAAAAATTTCCGACTGGGAAACTTTCACTTGGATAACGATTTCTACTTTCAACATAGCAGCCAGGAAATAATATTACCTCTGGCTACCTATACAGGTGCCCATGCATTCTACTTTGAAAAATTTTATTTCAAAAATGCTCTTCTGGCACAAGTTGGATTAAACCTGCATTTTAATTCCGCCTATTTCGCGGATGCTTTCATGCCTGCAAGCTCATTTTTCTATAGACAAGAAGAGAAGAAAACAGGTGGTTATGCTTTAATGGATTTATTTTTCAGCATTAAAATAAAAACAGCACGGATCTTCCTTAAAGTTGAAAATATTGGTGATGGAATTATTGGTGACTCCTATTACCTCACGCCCACTTATCCGCAAGCCGGAAGGACTCTGCAATTCGGCCTGAGCTGGAGATTTTATGATATGTAGAAAGATTAATGCAATCGGCTTGAAAAAAAATGATACAATCCTTTCTCAGGTTTTTTGTTTTTTCTTCTTAGCAGCAGGAAATAAGATGTTGTTCAGAATCAAACGGTAACCAGGTGAATTTGGATGCAGTGCCAAATCAGTCGGAGGATCTCCAACCTGATGTTGATAGTCTTCCGGATCGTGGCCACCATAAAAAGTCCAGGTTCCTTTTCCATATTCTCCATGGATATAACGCACTTCATTTTCAGCTTTCGTTTCTCCCATCACCAATACATCGGGCTTTAAAAAACGTTTGCGAAAAGCGGTTGTCTGCCCCATAAATCCTTTGATCACCTGCTCATGGTTCTGGCAGAGCATCGTAGGCACTGCATCCCATTTCGCTGAGAAATCAAAGAGCGTAAAAAAATCTTCCGTACGCGGTATTTTACGCGCAGGAGGTTGATTATCTATTTCACTGAACTCATATTCATAGGGGTTGGTACTCAATTTATAATTTCTGAATGCAAATTCTTTTGAATAATCAAGCTTACTATTCATAGCAGGATCAGCAGGATCCCCGTCAAACATACTTTCACAAATATCCACCCCTTCGGCAGCGAGTGCAATGTCATAGCTGTCTGTTGCAGAGCACATGGCGAAAAGATATCCACCTCCAACAACAAAATCTTTAATCTTCTCGGCTACGGCAAGCTTCATCTGAGAAACCTTGCTGAAACCTAATTTGGCTGCCATCGCTTCCTGGGTCCGCTGATCTTCCTGGTACCAGGCAGCATTGCGATAAGCAGCATAGAATCGTCCATACTGTCCGGTAAAGTCTTCATGGTGAAGGTGCAGCCAATCGTATAAAAGCAATTTTCCCTGTATCACTTCTTCGTCATAAACGATATCATACGGAATTTCGGAGTAAGTAAGTGCGAGAGTCACTGCATCGTCCCAGGGAAGTTTGCTTTTAGGTGAATAGACTGCCACTTTAGGCGGCTTCTCCAACTTCATAACGTCCATGTTTACTTCAGGATCAGAAATTTCTGTGATAATAGCAGCTGCCTGCACATCAGCTAAAATCTGAAAAGAAACACCACGAATGGAACACTCTTGCTCAAAACGAGTCACATCATTAAACATAAAGCTTCCTCCTCTGTAATTCAACAACCAGGACACAGCGACATCCTGCTGCAGTACCATGTAAGCAATGCCGTAAGCTTTGAGATGGTTCGACTGCGTTTCATCCATGGGAATCAGAATCTGCGCAGCTTCAGAGGACCGGCTGAAGAAGGATAAAATTAAAAGGAAAAGTATTCTTTTCATGTATTACGAAGATACGGAGAATTTTCCCCATTGCCGATGACGGCATGATGAAATCTAAACGTAAAAAAAATAATATGGGGAAGAATAAGGAAAAATAAAGAGCAGCGAATGTAAATTAGCACTTGTACCCAAATATCTTTCTTTATTTGCCTTGAATCAGGACAGGATTAATCACTTGAGCAAGTCAGCTGCTCAGATATCCATCTCCATCTGATTCTTTTGCTTACCCTTATTTTTCTTTTCCATTTCAGCTAATATGCGGTTGCGATCCTTGGTAATCTGATCACTTTTACTTCCTATTTCCCACTCGACGGTTACCGCTTTTTCTTCCTTGAGTGGTTTTGCTTTTTTTTGGGCAGGGCCTCCCTTCTTCTTAATTGTGCTTTTCTTCACCGGGGCCGCTTTCACATCCCTCTTCTTTGGGAGTAACGTTTTGACAGATGATTTAATTGCTACTGCCGGCATGTTTTTTTCCGGCAGAATGCTAGTCTGCAAAACTTTTGGGGTAGGTTTAGCATCTGCTAATTTGGAGATGCGTGCAACAGCGTGCTTAGTCAATATATTCCCTATCGCCCCCCGACCTTTTACTTCGATCTGATTAAAATCCACATCTATTTGTGTAATTCTCAGCTTGGGTTTTGGACGAAGATTTACCCTTACGGTTTCTGCATCATTCTCTCCGCTGAGAGAAAACCATAAAACCTTTGAACCTTCTTTTCCTTTGGTAAGAATATATTCCTTATCACGAGTCGTACCTCCGACATAAAATCTTTTGATCATGATATTCCCACCCTTACCATCCTGGTAAATCATATTGTACACAGGCCCGGTTTCATTCTTTTTATAAAGAGAAATGTAACGAACGTCTTTACCTACATATTTTTTCTCATCCACTTTAGTCACCAGCATAGTGCCGTCTCCGCGGAACACAATAATATCATCCAGGTTGGAACATTCACAGAGGAACTCGTCTTTTTTCATACCTGAGCCCGCAAATCCTTCTTCTCTGTTTACGTATAACTTAAGGTTATTTATAATCACTTCGGCCGCATTGACTTGTTCGAAGGAACCAATTTCCGTTTTACGCTCCTTGCCTTTGCCGTATTTCTTCAAAAGGTCTTTGAACCATGTAATCGTATACTGGCGAAGGTTTGCCAGGTGATTCTGTACTTCTTTGAGCTGCTCTTCAAGTCCCCGGATCTTTTCATCCTGCGCCTTCACGTCATATTTCGAAATGCGTTTGATCTTGATTTCAGTGAGGCCGACGATATCATCCCGGGTGATTTCACGTTTGAACTTTTTCCGGTAAGGTTTTAATCCCTGAGCAATGGTATCAATCACCGATTCCCAGGTAGTACATTCTTCAATATTCCGATATATGCGTTTTTCAATGAAGATTTTAATGAGTGAACTGAAATGCCATTCCTCTTCCAATTCGGATTTTCGAATCTCGAGCTCCTTTTTCAGAAGATTCATGGTTGACTGTGAATTGTATTTCAGAATATCATTCACACTCATAAAGCAAGGCTTATCATCAATGATAACACATGAGTTAGGCGCCATGCTGATTTCACAATCGGTAAATGCATAGAGGGCATCGATTGTTTTATCGAGGTCTTCGTATGAATCGCTGTGAAGTTGAATCAGTATTTCCACGTTTGCCGCCGTGTTATCCTCCACCTTTTTGATCTTGATCTTTCCCTTATCATTGGCTGAAAGGATTGTATCAATAAGTGAAGAAGTATTTGTTCCGAAAGGAATTTCTGTGATGACAAGTGTCTTTTTGTCTTTCTTTTCGATTTTTGCCCTTACACGAATTCTACCTCCGCGTAATCCTTCATTGTACTTGCTGAAATCCGCGATACCACCGGTAGGAAAGTCAGGTAGGAGATCTACTTTCTTACCCCGCAACGAATCAATCGAGGCTTCAATGAGTTCTATAAAATTATGAGGAAGAATTTTGCAGGCCAGTCCCACCGCGATACCCTCCACACCTTGAGCCAACAAAAGCGGAAACTTGAGAGGAAGTGTGATCGGCTCCTTATTTCTTCCATCATAGCTCAGCTGCCATTGAGTTGTTTTCGGATTGAAGACGACATCCAATGCAAATTTAGAGAGACGGGCTTCGATATATCGTGGAGCGGCGGCACTGTCGCCGGTGTAAATATTTCCCCAGTTACCCTGCATATCGATCAGCAAATCTTTCTGACCCAGCTGAACGAGGGCGTCACCAATAGAAGCGTCACCATGAGGATGATACTTCATGCTGTGTCCTATGATGTTGGCTACCTTGTTGTATCTTCCATCTTCCATGTCCCACATGGAATGGAGTATCCTCCTTTGCACAGGCTTCAAGCCATCGTTGATATGAGGAACCGCTCTCTCCAGAATAACATAAGAAGCATAGTCTAAGAACCAATTCTCATACATGCCTTGTACATGCGGTACTGTTGAATTTTCTGAATGCAGTTGATCGCCCTGGATCTCTGTAGTATCCAGGCCTTTTTCTTTACTCTCTTTCTTCTTCTTGGCCATTCTGCTTAATATATGTTAACCTTTTTGATTAGATAAATAGCTATGATGCGCTGCGCCGGGCACACACAGCTTCGTTTGTTATTCAACTTCTTCCGCAGCGAGTTCTTCCTTGATTACATCTTTTTCGACACGAAGGTTCTTAATAATAAATTCCTGTCTGTCCGGAGAATTTTTTCCCATGTAATAATCAAGAAGATCATGTATGGTTTCATCCTGATTCAGCATGACGGGTTCCAGTCGGATTTTCCTTCCGATAAAATTCGAGAATTCATCCGGAGAAATTTCGCCCAAACCTTTAAACCGGGTGATCTCCGGATTAGGTCCCAATTTCGCAACCGCACGTTGACGCTCTACATCGCTGTAACAGTATATGGTTTCCTTCTTGTTCCGGACGCGGAACAATGGTGTCTGCAAAATGTAGACGTATCCATTTTTCACCAGCTCCGGAAAAAACTGCAGGAAGAAAGTCATCAACAATAATCGAATGTGCATTCCGTCGACGTCGGCATCTGTGGCCACCACTATTTTATTGTACCGAAGCTCATCCAGACCATCTTCAATGTTTAGTGCATTTTGCAAAAGATTGAATTCTTCGTTTTCATACACCACCTTTTTCGTCATACCGTAGCAGTTCAAGGGTTTTCCCTTCAGACTGAACACCGCCTGCGTATTGACATCGCGTGCCTTTGTGATGGATCCACTGGCTGAATCCCCTTCGGTGATGAACAAGGTTGACTCGAGACGATCAATGTGTTTTGAATTCAGGTGAACCCTGCAATCACGCAACTTTTTATTATGGAGGTTGGCTTTTTTTGCACGCTCATTGGCCAGCTTTTTAATTCCGGCAATTTCTTTACGCTCCCTTTCGCTTTGCAGTATTTTACCTTCTATGGCTTTTGCCACTTCGGGATTTTTATGTAGGTAATTATCCAGTGCTGTTTTGATGAAGTCGTTTACCCAGGTACGGATAGCAAGGCCGTTGGGTTCACGTGTAAGTGATCCCAATTTTGTTTTCGTCTGCGATTCAAATACCGGTTCCTGCACGCGAACGCTGATGGCAGCGACAATGGAAGTCCTTATGTCACTGGCATCAAATTCCTTTTTATAGAATTCGC
The DNA here is from genome assembly GCA_963775555.1 of uncultured Bacteroidota bacterium. Classification (GTDB taxonomy): domain Bacteria; phylum Bacteroidota; class Bacteroidia; order AKYH767-A; family 2013-40CM-41-45; genus QQVM01. The sequence continues at coordinate 1,627,128 of CAVZJJ010000004.1, forward strand.
GGATGGTCTTAACAATCGCTTCGCGGAATGCTGCCTGGTGCGTGCCTCCTTGCGTAGTATGCTGACCATTGACAAAGGAATAATATTCTTCGCCATAGGCAGTAGTGTGCGTGAAAGCCACTTCAATATCATCGCCATGGATATGCACAATTGGATAAAGAATTTCATCCGTCATGTTCCTGTCCAGGAGATCCTTCAGGCCATTCTCAGAATAGAATTCCTGTCCATTAAAATCAATTCGTAATCCTTTGTTGAGAAACACATAATTCCACAACATATTAGCGACATGATCCTTGTTGTAACGATAGTTCAGGAAAACAGAATCATCAGGAACGAAACTAAAAATCGTTCCGTTTTTTTCAGTGGTATTCTTTTCCTTTTCTTCTTTCAAAAGGTTACCCTTCGAAAACTCGACCACTTTCGTGCGGCCATCACGAATACTTTGCACCCTGAACTGATCAGACAGGGCATTGACAGCTTTGGTTCCTACCCCATTCAATCCAACACTTTTCTGAAAGGCTTTGCTATCGTATTTTCCTCCTGTGTTGATTTTCGACACACATTCAACCACTTTCCCAAGAGGTATTCCACGGCCAAAATCTCTGATTTCAACACGTCCATCCAGTATGCTCACATCAATTACTTTTCCATAACCCATTACGTGTTCATCAATGGAGTTATCAATCACCTCTTTCATCAGCACATAGATACCATCGTCCTTTGAAGATCCGTCGCCCAATTTCCCAATATACATTCCCGGGCGTGTGCGAATATGTTCTTTCCAATCGAGTGAACGAATACTGTCTTCATTATATTCGTGTTCGGGTTTTTTCTTATCAGCCATTCTTTCTTTATGTTTTTATTATAATTCTTGCAGGCAAGCCCGGCTTTGTAGTAAATTCCTAATTATCAATGCTGATTTTTTCAGGCAAGAACACAGTCCCCATGAAGACTGATAAGCTCGCCCCATCCCGGAGGAATCATATTAATAAAAAATGTCGCCTAAAATTAGAGCAGAGAGTCCATGGCATTGGCTGATTAGCCCTTGAGTTATTCACATCATCCTGTGCAGTTCGCTAAGCAACCGTGTACCAGCTTATTGATTTGCTACTGACATCAATTTTTGTTCGACAAATTCTTTATTAGCATCAATTTCCAGGTATTTCATCCGGGAAGAATGACCTTTTTTAAGTACAATGGATGATTTAGGGAGCTCAAGCACTTCCGACAAGTAAATCAACAAATGCTCATTGGCTTTTCCATCAATTGCAGGTGCTTTCAGTCTGATCTCCCATTCACCGGAACGATTTTCAATTTTATTGAGACGTTGATTCGGCTTAATTCTCACAAATAGCACCATCATCCAATTTGTTTCTCTACAAAGGTAATCAACTCAGGGAAAAATTCTTTGAAATCGGCTTCAAATGCGGAATAGGAGGCCTCCAGGTCCTGAACGGCCTCATTCATGCGGTTTTCGAAGCTCACTCTTCTGGAAAGCCCTGTCAATGCACGGTCAATACCTTCAATACTGGCATAATTCAGCAACCAATTCCGCTCGATCATAAAAGGCAGAAAATACTGAACTCCGGTCGGAAGACCCTCCCGGTATCCTTGCAAAATTTCATATGTATTCTCAGAGTAACTTTTTAGGTCCAATTTCGAATAATCAAGGAAATTCTTTGCCAGAAAATGATCGTAATACAGGTCAACAATTACCCCCGAGTAATGCCGGTACTTTTTTCGTAATGGATCTTTGCTTCTTGAAGTCACCGGATGATGATCGGTGAAAAAATCAATCTTACGGTGCAATTCTATCCCTTTGCGGATACCTTCAGGATAATTGAACATTTTATTGCCCTTCACAAAGTCGGCAATGAAATTGCCAATCATGCGTTCTTGATTCTCACCGCTCAGGTAGATATGTGCCAGAAAGTTCAATTCTTATGCTAAAATATAATTCCTAATATTTAAATAATATATTACAAATCAAGTATTTATATGCAATTACCGAAACAAGAGTAAGTCAAGTTATAGTGCTTCGAAACAAGAAAATTTGATTCCGGATTGATCACAAAGTTAGCAAATGATCAGGATGAGTCCTGAATTGATCCAGAAGACCACATTGACTTGCCACTCTCAAATTAATATCTTTACAACGAATGAAAAGTTTCCTGATCACACTTCTACTTTTACTTGGAATTGGGGCCTCAGCCCAGCAGACATTTTACTATTGTGCGGATTCGACCAGGATTCCAGACACTTACTGGCCCTGCGGGAGCGACTACGATCCGGTATGTGGTTGTGACAACGTGACCTACCGGAACGAATGTGCCGCTTATTTTTGGGGAGGACTATTGAGTGGAAGCTGGACTTCCGGAACAGTATGCGGCAACTTTGACATTGACTTCTACCCTACCGCGGTGACCTATTTTCCTGCACACTTTAATCTGTACATGAAAAATGCCGGAACAGCCACCTTGTACATCTATGACGTCTTTGGTAAATTAAAACACACAGAATATTTCTATGCCCCAAGTGCCGCCTTCAAGCAAAGCAGGGAAATATCAGTTCAGAATTTCGAGCTTGGAATTTATATTGTTGTTGTAGTTGTGGAAGCTGAAGTACAAACCATCAAGTTCGCTACAACAATAAAGTACGAGTAGAGAGATCTTTAAATCTAATCTTCAGCAGCTATTTCTGCCGATACTCCTCCAACAATATCCACCATTCCATAACCCTGTGTGGTATAAAGTCCTATTCCACATTCCCAGATAAATTTCTGAACCTGAGGGTGTGCGTGCAAGGTGAATGGCAAAAGATATCCGTAGATAGTCTGGTTTAGATTGTTTTTGTAGATACGGGCAAATTTCTTGTGTGTATCTTCAATTTTCTGGATATAGCCCGGGTCAGGAATAATCTCAAACTCAGCGAACTTGGTAATTTGTTCCTCTGTAAAGCCAGCCTTTTCCATACGATCCAGAATGGCATCGTAAAACATGTCAGAAAAATCCTGGGAACGCGGATCCAGGGGTTCGGGTAAGTTGCCCGCTTCATCCGTTTGAAATGCTTCTTGCGGTACCATCGGAGAAATACAGACATATTTCATCTGTGTTTTGAACTCCGGATCAGGGATCACTTCAATGGATTTTGGCACCAGGGTGAGTTTTGCAAAACTTACCAGTCGGCGATCAAAAATCTTTTTAACCAGTTCATCCGCGAAATCAGCTTCCGGTGCCGAAAGCACCAAAGAAACCTTTGACGATAGAAACCTGATTTGCCCTGTCTGTACTTTGGAAGTACCCTTCAGAGAGGAGAAATTGTAGTTGTTCGATGAAACGGGTAACTCCCGGATCACTTCCTCCAGGAAGGCAGAGATAATTTTTTGATGATGAAGTGGAACAGTGCCGCTGCTGCCGTGCACCTTTAAAAATGAAATTTTTATTCTCATAACTAATATATAAATGAAAAGATATTCTCTAAAAAAGTACTCAGCTAATGTCTAGCTATTTGCAAAAGTAGAACCTTTTTTGATAACTAAAACAATAAATAGATTTATTCATCAGACGGATTTTCCCAATAAGACTGTTCATAAAAACAACTTTCGGACGGTCATCCATATAATGGTCAGATAATTCCTAAAACTAGGCATTTGGATAAAATTCATATTTAATCGAATCTTCTCCGGGATGAGGTATTCCACATAATACAAGTCAGGATTTGCCGATTTGCTTAAAAGTTCGTTTTCATCTGAGAATTTGATGGATGCGAAATCGGTTATTCCCGGCCTTATTGAAAGGACGATCCTTTGCTCCGGAGTGTACTGATCCACGTATTTTCTCACTTCAGGACGGGGGCCTACCAGACTCATTTCGCCAATGAGGACATTCCAAAGCTGGGGAACTTCATCCAATTTTGTACGTCTCAACAGGGCACCGAGATCAGTGATTCGGGGATCATTCATTCCTATGGTGATGAGTCCTTTCGATTCAGCATTTTGAACCATGGTTCGAAATTTCAAGAGTCGAAATTCCTTTCCCTCCTTGCCCACTCTCCATTGCCTGAAGATCACCGGTCCGGAGGAATCGAGTTTTACAAGCAGTGCGATCAATAATCCAAGAGGCAGGAATAAGAGCAAGCCCCCGACAGAGAAAAACAAATCTGCCGAACGAATTAAGACACGGTTAAACGTTTTGTTCATTTTAAAAATCACTTCGGCTTGCCGGTCAAAATAAAGGAGGCGATGTCATCCACCACTGCTTTGTCGACATGCCCGGGCTGGTCATACTCCGCGGGTAAACTTTTTCCTTCTCCGGCAATAAAAAGATGGTTGGCCGACGGATAAAGGCGAAAAGTTGCATTCCGGGAATTTTTCAGTCCGGATTTCCAAAGTTCAAAATCGGTGCTAGGTACCTGATAATCACGGCCACCACTAAGAACGAATATAGGCAAATTCAACTTTGCTGCAGTTTTAACGGGGTCATAGGTTTTCAAATCCAGCCAATATGATACTGGTATACCGAGGATTCCAATACTATCATTCGCATTAGCAGGGCTAAGTGCTTTAATTCTTTTCACCTCCCTTTTCATGCTATCCAATGTCTGAGTTAGCTCTACCGAAGGTGCCTCCTGAGAAGTAAGATACTCCATCTGCTCTAACATGAGGTCTTCCATAGGCCTTGCATTGGCGGCAAGCATGATGAGACCTTTCAGGTCAGTTGTTTGGCTTGCAATGCGGGGCAACAGCATGGCACCAAGACTATGGCCTAGCAAATAAATTTTTGAGTTGTCAATTGTAGTATCATTTTTTAGCTCCCGGATAGCCGATAAGACATCATCCATCGTTTCTTCCTTGACCGTCAACTTCGCTTTATTTTTTTGCATGAGAGCACGGTAATTACGGGTGCGTTTGTCATAGCGTAAAACAGCTACACCCTGAGCTGCTAGTCCCACAGCAAGATCCCTGAATATCTTGGTATTGCCCACGGTTTCGTCTCTATCATTCGGACCGGATCCATGTACCAAGATAACAACAGGAGGACGTACAGCATTTTTCGGTTTGGTTAAAAAAGCGGGTAATCGAAAATTACCCGTGATGACATTCATCCTGCTTTCAGTGATAAGCGTACTGTCGTAGTATTGGGGAAAATCAAATTGAAACTTCTTAGCTACAGGTGTAAGGAAAATTCCTTTGACTTTATCATTACTTCCAAAGACAAGTTTGAAATCAACCATTTTCTTTTCAAATTGAGAATGCTGAATGACCACTTCAAAATTCTCCCGATGCTCAATAGTTGTATCCACCACTTTTTCAAAATTCCCAACATTTTTACGCAAATTCGTCCAGGCATTGGATAATTTTTCTACATCCACCCTTGCCCCTAAACTGGAATCAAATTCGGCAGTCACCTTTCCGTATTGTTCATCTCGCAACCACTGATAGATTTGCTCAGCACGTTTAGTATAATCCTTTTCAGTTTGTGCGAAAAGGGAAATACTCATTAAAACCAATAGGAAAGAAATACGAATAAATTTCATGGCGTTGTATTATAGCTTGTTTTGAATTACTTCGGAGATTGTTTTGATAACAGTTTGTATCTGCTCTGCACTCAGGTCATAATAGACAGGCAAGGAAATCTCATTTTGATAATGGGCATAGGTCTTAGGGTACTTTTTTATTTCATAGCCCAGGTTCTTATAATACGACATCATCGGAACAGGTATGAAATGCACATTCACCGACACTCCTCTTTCCGCGACCTCTTTTATAATCGTATCGCGGGCCTCCTCATTGATACCTTTGATACGAAGCGGGAATAAATGGTAGGAACTTTCTGCCTGTACACCCGACTTTTCTTCGCCGGATTGCAGAGGCAATTCAGCCCAGTCGAACGATTTGAACGCATCGGCATAGGCCATACAAATTTGCTTTCTCCTGATCAGTGTTTCATGCTCATACCGCTCCAACTCCACCAATCCAATGGATGCAAGAATATCGGTCATGTTCATTTTGTAGCCCGGTTCCACAATATCATAGCGCCAGTTGCCTAATTGCATCTTCGCTAATGCATCCTTATTCTGGCCATGCAGCGATTTGATGCAAAGTTCTTCATACACGGCAGCATTATCAAATGGCTGGGGAAGATTTAAAGCTACGGCTCCGCCTTCAGCGGTGGTTAGATTTTTTACAGCATGAAAGGAGAACACCGATATGTCGGTAAGAGTTCCGGTTTTTTTACCATCATAGGAAGCTCCAAGAGAATGCGCGGCATCCGATAATACAAGAATCCTTCCCAGCATTTCCTGTGCAGTGGTCTTTGGCTTAAATAAGTTCCGGATTTCTTTCTCATTCACAAGACTATTGATTGAATTATAATCACATGGCCATCCTCCAAAATCAACCGGCATGATCACTTTGGTATGGGAATTTATAGCCATCCGGATCGCGCTCAAGCTGATATTAAAATCTTCCCTTACGTCCACAAATACAGGACGCGCACCGCAATGTACTATGACATTAGCAGTAGCGGCATAAGTATAAGCAGGAAGGATTACCTCATCACCCGGACCGACCCCATACCACCGTAACATTAGTTCAAGCCCGGAAGTGGCGGAATTCAGGCAGAGAGTGTTTGGATTACCGCAAAATTCCGAAAGTTTTTTTTCAAACAACCTGGTTTTCGGTCCTGTAGTAATCCAACCCGACTGAAGAGTTTCGGTAACGGCGTCAATAATTTTCTGATCAATACGAGGAGGTGAGAATGGAATCATGGTTTTCTTCAGGGGGACAAAATACAATAAGTCCGTGCAATTTAATCTGTATTAACAATGAAATTATTAATTCTGTCTTCAATTTCAGGCAATGGAAGTCCTGATTTACTGTATTTTAATTGCAGGTAAAAATAAACCTGGAAATAGGCAATCAACAAAACGCCCTTTTGAACTTCCATAATAGATTCCGTGACACCATTAATTAGAATAATTAAAAGGAAACAGATATAGAGCCAGTCCTTTTTGATGAGAGCAAGCCGGAAGGGGATCAACAGGTAAGCCAATAATACAAGGATTCCAATGCCTCCCAGGATCACTGTTGTATGCAAATATTGATTATGAGGGTTCAAGTCGCCCTTGATCCCATACTGGTAATTGTTCCTGGCATATTGCAGCATGAGCTCATCCTTTATATCTCCGGTGCCGACACCTACGAAGGGGTGCTCGATGATCACCTGCAATGCGCTCTTCCAAAGGCGGATGCGTGTACTGGTACTGTTATCATCCGCCGGCATGGTGTCGGAAGTCAATGGCTTGTTTTGCCAGGTACTGGAGGCATGCTCCATAACTTCTTCCACTTGTACAAAACGATTATTGAGTTGAAACGTGATAGCAAGTGTAAATAATATCAGCACCAGCCCTGATGCCAGTATCCGGATTTTCTGTTTTTGATGAATCCATTTTTCTCGATTTAAAAACAGGAATAGCAGGACCGTAATAAAACTAGTTGCAAGCGAAGTACGCGCAAACAAGAGAATGATATTTATCAACTGAAAGATGAGAAGTGCAGGAATCCACTTGTGAAACCTTGTTTTTTGTACTGTTGGATTCAACCATTCATCAAGGAGGAAAAGTACCGACAGGTTCAGGTACATGGAAAAATAAGTTGTATGAAGAAAACGGGAATAGTCAATATAAAAAAAATGGCTGAAGGACCCATCCTGAATATATGCAACTATTGCCAGTACCAGACAAACCAATGCTGCAAGAGTATTCCCTGCGACAAATGATCTCTTAATTTTTTGAAACCCGGACCCGGGAAGAAAAACAGAAGTCAGAAGCAGTGGGAAAAGTATATACGAAAGTTTTAGCTGCAAGTCGAAGGAGCCATACTTTGTATTTTCAGAATAAAGCATTCCAAAAACATGTGCGATAAAGAATACAACAAAGAGCCATAGCACTTTGTCCTTGCTGAAAAGAATTAAGGAATCCTTCATGCCTCCGGTCAGTAAAGACAGGAGTAACATAAGTATGATGCACAGCACCGAAACCTGTTGCCAGAGTGGAAGAAAAAAAACAAAGAGCAGTTGAAGCCATACAAGCATCTGATCTTTGGCCGGGTAAAGTTTCACAATGAAAATTTATTGTTGAGTATGTGTGACCTTCATTCTTGCAGGCAACTCAGCGATTGCTTTAGCAATTCTACTTCCTGCATCGCCATTTCCGTAAAAGTTTTCCGTAAAAGAAGATTTCTTATCGAGTAATTTCCGGAAAGCCTCCAGGATTTTCACCTTGTCGGTTCCTGCTATAAGGAGATTTCCATTCTCCGCCAATTCCAACCATTCGGTTCGTTCACGGAGTAGCAGAGTATGTTTCTTCAGACAATATGCTTCCTTTTGTAATCCACCGCTGTCAGTAATCAGCATGCGGCTTTGGCTGACCAGGTTTAACATATCCAGGTAACCAACAGGCTCCATCAGGATGGCTGAAGTCGACAAGCCATATTCAGTCATCCTTTTCAGGGTGCGAGGGTGCAAAGGTAAAACAACAGGTATGCTCTGTGAAATGGTGTCGATAGCTGATAACAATTCCCTTAGCTTGTCTTTATCATCCACATTCTCTGCCCGGTGCAAAGTGCAGATCACATAGTTTTGCTTTAATTTCTCAGGCAACAAAAATTTGCGCCGCAGGGCAAGCTCAGAGTAGTTCAGTACTGCATCTATCATCAGGTCACCACTGAGATAACGCTGCACCTGCTTGTTTTCGAAACCCTCCTTGTTGAGATTATCCATTGAAACTTGTGATGAGCAAAAGAGATAATCTGAAACCTGGTCGGTGAGTACCCTGTTCATCTCTTCGGAAATTGAGAGATCACCGTGGCGCATACCTGCTTCCACATGGGCAAGTTTAATTCCACACATCCGGGCAGTGAGTGAAGCAGCAAGCGTAGAATTCGTATCACCATACACCAGCACCAAATCCGGACTCTGCTCATGAAAAACTTTTTCAAGCGCAGGCATCATCCTGCCAATAGCATCGATATTGGAATTTCCTTGAATATTAAGGTTGCAATCTGCCTGTCGAAGTCCAAGTTCTTCGAAAAAAACAGCAGACATGTTATCATCGAAATGTTGACCTGTATGAACCAGGTATTCACTAATGCCGGCTTGCGCTTGGAATGCCCTGCTGAGCACAGCTGCTTTGATAAATTGAGGTCTTGCCCCGATAACTGTCAGAATCTTCATGAATGCCAAGGGGCCGGATAATCAAAGACATCCGGTCTTTTTATTGTCGCCATTGGGAATAAGTCATAAAAGTACATATTTATGGCTGATAAATTGGAGCCAGGAACTTGGTACTTATTTCTGTTCATCTTCCTTGCCGGCCAATTGCCGGCTTTCCATTATAACCCGGTTTCGTTCAGGTGTATAAAAAAGCAGCATCACTCCTGCCCACACCATATTTCCAATCAATAGTCCATAGGCGACCCCTTTCACACCATATAATCCTGCAAGAAAATAACTGGAGCACACCCCGGCTATACTACCCATCAACACACTGGTAAAGGACTTTCTTACCTGCTTTCTATAGAGGAGCAAAATCGCGGTCACCTGAGCCAGCAAACTGAAGGCAGCAGCCGTGAGAAGAATTGGAATCAATGGCAATGCGTCCTTGTACCGTACATCAATCATGAACTGTGCAATCCATTGGGCAAAAAAACCAACTGCTAAAAATGAAACAATGGCTAAAGGAAAAAGGTAACCCAGGTGCTGATTATATTTTTTTACTGAAAATCGTTGAAGTGTTCTTGGCGAATAAGCGCTCAAAAAAGGTTGAATTACCAGTGGCTCCATGATCGATCCAAAGCGCATCGCAATGGAAAAAACACCCAGGGCTGCAAGGCCCACCTCATGTAAGACAATCCATCGGTTGAAACTACTGAGCATCCAATAGGCCAATGCTCCCGGCACAAAGGGCAGGCTGAGCGAAAGATATTCCTTCAATGTAGCCCTGCTCACATGAAAACTAAACCTTTTGAATTTCTTGAAATAGAGATGCGTTGCAAATGAAACAAGAATCAAGATGCTGATGAGATTCGAGACTAAAATTCCGATGATTCCAACGCGGAAATAATAAATGAGAAGGATATTCAGGCATATATTTACTAAGCCGGCAGTGACTTGCAGAATGGTTACCGTTTTTGCCTTGTGCGACAATTTTAGCACCAGCACAAACAAGCTGACATAAAAATTCAGATATGCCGCCATCATGGACAGATAGACAAGAAGTACCCGGATATCTCCAAACAATGTGCGATAATAGAAGAAAAGAATGCATGCAGTCAGAACATAGAAGATGGATGGAATAAAAAGATATATAGAAATAAGATTGTCAATCAGGCGCTTCCGGCCAATCCGGTCATGATGAAAATAAAAAACATACAATACCTGGTACAATCCCATTGAAAATACAATCTCTAAAATGGAAGAAAAAGTGTTGAGGAGCTCAAGACTTCCATATTCCTCAGGAAGAAGCACTTTTGTATAGACAGGGATCAGGAAAAAAGAAACACCTTTCAAAAAAATCGCACCGAACCCGTAGATCAGAATGTTCTTGAAGAAGTCAGTACTGAAAAATCGGGTGGAGATTTTCATATCAATGCAGCCAAAATAGGCAATTTTATGGATACTGAATAGTTCCATTGAATGCATGTGTAAATCTGTTATTAACCGAAGTCCCGCGATTACATATCCGCTCCTCCCAGATGCACTCCAGTTAAGAAAAGGATCTTAGGAAAGTCTGATTTCTGCTACGACATGTGTCCGGAGAAAAGGGAAAAGAGTGTTCAAAATACCGTACAATTTACCGATTCTTCTCCCAATGGGAGGTGCCAGGCTAACTGGAAAAATTCGAATAGCGCAGCCCGGGAACAATTTCCGGAGCTCTTTCTTAGAAACCCCTTTGACATCCTTGTTAGCCGGATTATCGTAGATGAAATCGTACCAGATGATGCAAGCTCCCGGTTTCAGGACTTGCAACATCTTGTTGGCAAGCTGGGTTCTGAAATTATTATCAAGAATCGAAGTAAAGACGGTGAACTGAAAAACAATATCGAACTTTTCTTCCGGATCGATGAGCATGGCATCTCCCGGAAATACACGAAGTGAAGGGTATTTTTCTTTGAGTATTTTTATGCGATCGTCCAGCAACTCATTCAACATAATCTGCTGATCCGAAAAGCCCATGGAATGGTAAAGCGGAACATTTCCTCCCGACCCTGCTCCGATTTCCAGGATTTTCAAATTATCTACCACCGGATAATTCTCCCCGATGAGCCGGCGGATCACGTCTTCTCTCTCCTTGCGTATCTGATTCTCATAATAAATGGCGGAAGCACTTGCGGAAGAATGGCCTTCTGCCCTGCGCTTGTATCGTTCACGTATTTCTTCCAATTCTTCCATAACAAATAGCTAGCGGTTCATTTTAATCTCGCCTGCCCCGGCTGATTTATGTTTTCTTAGAATCATAAATCTCAAGATACCCATCAGATAGCCCCCACCATAGCTGATATGAATGCAAGGAAATATTTTAATCAGATGAAGTATCAAATGCCTTTTATAACCCAGAGTCAAGGAAAAATAGAATACTGCTGAAGCGTAAACCGTAAGTAAAACAAAAAACAATTTTAAAATCAAGGGGATGAAAAGTCCAAGTATAAAGCCAAACAGTAATCCGGACACCAGTAAAGGTGGAAACAACTGCCGTATTGTAGCAGGTTTTCCAAGTTTAATATTCACCAGGGGTTTGAACAAGCCATACTGATAAAACATCGTGGACAGCTTCGTACAATTCTCGCGTGCGAAATACCGGATCTTTACCTGAGGAAGCAATACGATCTTTCCTCCATTAGCGATAAGACGACCATTGAACTCATCATCCTGATTTCTGAGCAGTTGTTCATCAAAATATCCGATACGATCAAAAACAGATCTCCGGTAACATCCGTAAGGAACTGTATCGACAGAAACAGGTTCAGAGGCACCAAGTCTGTAGCGGGCATTCCCAATTCCAAAAGCGTGGGATGTAGCCACAGCGATTGCAGCAGCTTCCTTTCCGGAGTTACCCGGCTCGGTGATCCACATGCCACCCGTATTATCAGCTCCGAATTCTTCGAGAGCCTCGACGAGCCGGCTGATGTAATCCGTTGGGTATATTGAATGAGCATCCATCCGTAAAATCACTTCTCCACTACTCGAATGAATTGCGAGGTTAAGTGCATAGGGAACAAAGCGCTGAGGATTGTTAAGCAGATGCATGTTAGAATGCTTTGCGCAATATCCCTGAACGATGGAAACGGTTTTATCAGTACTCTCCCCGTCGACAACCCAAACTTCTAACAATTCCGAAGGATAATCCTGATCAATCACATTACTCAATACCTGCGCAATGAACTTCTCTTCATTGCGGCAGGGAATAATAACACTAACAAGCAGCGTTTTATCCGCCATGATAAAAAGTCTTTAAGAGATAATGGATAGAATTCCGCATGTAACGAATTTGCTTTCTGGATTTAAAGGTTCCGGTAGTCGCATGCTCATCATGAATCATTCTTAAATACGGAAGGTAAACTGTACGCATACCGGCTCTGTTAGCTATAGCGGCCACGAACAATTCTTCGCCATAGAGAAATGAACCATATTTAATGTGACCCCCTTTATTAAAATAACTCCTCTGAAAAATCATGAATGATCCATGAATCGCATAGACTTCCTGCCGTTCTTCAGAAACAGAAACGCTTCCCCCTTTTCTGTTTATAGATCTTTTGATAAGCGACAATAACTGATATGCTAAATAAAAGGGATAAAGGGAATAGATTGTATGTAAGAACCGAAGCTTGGTTCTGCTGTATTCATTCCCGGAGAATGGATTCAATTCTGAACCTGTAATAGTTGAGACTATTGAAGGTCCCGCAATCTCAAATGAGCCATTCTCTTTTATCAAAAGCTCAAGAAAATTATTCGTGACAAACTTCATATCAGAATTTGAGATGATTACAAAGGGAGGAAGACCTGTAAATTTATCGAGGTAAACCTGGAGCGCGAAATTTGCGGCACCAAAATATCCTAGGTTTCCCCCCCTCCCCACTATTTCAACATTCGAATATCCTTCAAAAAACTTCTTTACTCTTTCAGGAGAATCACATCCATTGTTCACAATCAGAACATAATAATCCTGAAAGCTTTGCTTTTTCAATTGACTCTTGAAAAAGGCCTCAACTTCATCTTCATTATAATAAAGTACGAGAATGAAAAGAATCTGCACGGGAGCCACTTAATAATTTCCTTTTAGAAAACGTTGCAATGTATAAAAGTAAGCCCTGACTTTTATCCTGTAAGCAGGAAAAATCAACGCAAGCGGCAACAATAGAACAATTCGCGTCAGCACGTGCAGGAGGCGAAAAAACCAGGCCAGATAATATTCAACACGAGAATGGTTTTTCGCGAAATAACGAACTTTACTAAGAATCTGGTTCGATATCATCACATTCAGGTTTTGCTTTCCGCTTGAGCCTCCGTAGTGGAGAATTTTTATTCCGGGATGATACATGATTTTCATTCCATGGCGATAAGCACGGTAGCAAAATTCCATGTCTTCGGTCCAGAATAAATCCTCATCGAGCAGGCCTATTTTATCAAACACTTCCCGTCGGATTAAAATTGCGGCACCGGAGAGTGCTTCAACCTTGATCGGTTTTAAAATCTCATGCCGATGGTAGCTTTTCAACCATTTCAGCGGTCCGTGCAGGTAAAATGTCTCAGCAATAATCTCGCTCAACGTGATAAAAGGTTGAATCGAAAACTGTGTGCTTTCATCGGCATTCAACAATCTTGGAGCCAGGAGCATGACGTCTGAATGTGCATCCATGTAATCAAGCAATGCCTTCAGGGAAGAATCAAGAATTTTCGTATCAGGGTTTAGGAGAAGGACGAAATGACCTTCCGCTATTTTGATCGCCTGGTTATTGGCAAAAGGAAATCCCTTGTTCACTTTGTTTAAAATAAGTCTCACACCAGGATAGCGTGCATTCAGGACTTCGACACTTTGATCTGTGGAATTATTATCAACTACAATAATTTCCATGTCCAGCACAGGAAACTCATAGATGCTTCGAATGCAATCCAAGAGCATTTCCTGAACATTGTAATTGATAATAATAATACTCAACTTCATATCTTATGATATATGGTCCTTGTCCGGTTCGGTTCAGCTTAATTTTCGAATTAACTTAGCAAGGACATAGAATGGAAGGAAGACAGGCATTAAAAGAATTGAAATTAAGAGAACCGGAAAACTGATTCCATGGCCACTAATCAATCCCGCATTTTGTTTTTTAATCGCGTCAATGAGTGTTTGAATGAATTCTTCCTCAAATCGAAAGAGAACATAGGGAAATAAGACAAATGGCATTCTTCCGCTTTTCATTGCCTTCAACCAAACGCGTAATAAATATTTTCTCATGGTGCTTGTGTCCCGGTTCAGACTTCCCGGATGAGAACGAACGAGTGCTATGGAAGCAGGCGCTGCTATAAAAGCAAAATCCTTTCCATGAAGAGCCATTTGTAACCAAAAATCCCAATCTTCAAAACCCCGCAGGTCTTCATCCATCAATCCACACTCATGAAGAACGGATGCCCGAAAAATCGGTGCATGAATCGTCATGATGTTGTATTTCACCAAGGCCTTGATAAGTTTATATCCCTGGCCACTGATCTCAGGCATCCATTGGCGGTCAGGATGCCAGAGCGATAATTTGCGTAGAGAGGGGTTTTCATCAGTAAAATACCTGACCTCTCCATAAGCAAGATCAGTGTTTCTATGCGTCTGGAGAAAATCGACCTGCACTTGTAATTTGTCTTCCTCGAGTAAATCATCCGCATCCAGAAACTGAATATATTCCCCTTTCGCTTCACGCAGACCCTTATTTCGGGCAGCTGCAGGACCCTTGTTATCAGTTTCAAAATATTGAAACCGCTTGTCAGAACTCTGATAGCGTTTGCATACTTCTTTTGTATTATCGCTTGATGCATTATTAATTAATAAGCATTCCCAATTGGAATAAGTTTGAGCCAACAAAGAATCAATTGTTGCCGGAAGATATCTTCCGTAATTATAACATGGAATAATTATTGAAACCAAAGGATTCCCGGGTGAAGACAAAGCTCAGACGAATTTTAGAAGTTGAAGCAACCTGTACCACTTTGAACCCAGCAATGCATTAAGTTTTTTAGCCGATTCAATAACCGCCGGAGGAAAGTAGCGCAATTGAACAGCTGTTCTTTCCTCCTGCTGAAGTTTACGATTATCCGGATTGGAACTGAATCCATCAAGGTTGAAAACTGAAATCGGAAAATCGAAGTATCGCCGACTGACATTATGTACAATAAGTACTTTTAAAAAAAAATCATAGTCTGCCACCATTTTGAGAGTCTCATCGTACTTGCCAAAAGCTTCAAAAAGTGATTTCCTGATGAAAGTTACAGGATGCCAGAGCGTATCAGCAATCATATGATGAAAACTTAAATCTTCCGGCATTTTGCCCGGATAGCTGCTTCCATCTTTACGCTGAATAATCATATTACCATATAACAGATCTTCCGGGTAATTCCCGGAGAAAATATTCGTCAAGACATCAGTCGTTGCAAAGTAATCACCTGAATTCAGAAACAAACAATATTCTCCTTTGGCTAGGCCCAAACCTTTATTTTGAGCATGGTAGATTCCACCGTCTTTCTCAGAGACCCATTGAGCAATATGATTTTTGTGTGCCTCAATCACTTCTTTACTGCCGTCTGAAGAACCTCCATCAATGACAATCATTTCCGCATCCGAAAAATTCTGATCCGCAAAACTTTGAATCGTCTTTTTGAGGCCATTTGCATTATTCAGATTGATTGTAATCACAGACAGTTTCATGCCTTCAAAATTTATTCATCACTTCAATAACTCTGAAAATATCATCTTCCTTATGGCCAAATGAAATGGGCAGACTTAAAGTTGTCGCATGAATTTCCTCTGCTATCGGTGTTTCGCAGTAATCCAGAATTCCAATCATCGCCTTTTGCCTGACAGGAGGAACTGGATAGTGGATTTCCGTTTTGATACCGTTTTTAAAAAGGTACTCCTTCAATTGATCACGCTTAGGGTGCCGGATTGCATAAATATGAAATACGTCATCATAATCCGCATGAACTTGTGGTAAAATAAAATCGCCCTTGAGGTTTTTAGAGTACAGACCTGCCAGCTTTTGCTTGTGCACGGTGATCTCGTCGAGATGTTTCAATTTTTCATTGAGAAAGGCGGCTTGCAGTTCATCAAGGCGGGAATTGTACCCAATATATTCGTTATAGTACTTAACCTTTGAACCATAATTCCTCAGTGTTCTGACTTTCTCATCAAGAACTGAATCACTACTTGTAACAGCACCGGCATCTCCCAATGCGCCAAGATTCTTTGTTGGATAAAAACTGAAGGCATTCAAATGCCCGAAGGATCCCGCCCTTTTCCCTTTATACCTTGCTCCATGGGCTTGAGCACAATCCTCTATCACGAGAAGTTCATTCTTTTCTGCCAATGCCATTATTGGATCCATATCACACATCTTTCCATACAAGTGAACGGGCATAATGGCAAAAGTATTCTCTGTTATGCGAGCCTCTATTTCTTCAGGATCCATATTGTAAGTTTCAATATCCGGCTCGACCAATACAGGTACCATGTCATTATGAAGGATGGAAAGAATGGTCGCGATATAGGTATTGGAAGGAACAATAACTTCCATCCCTCTTTCTCCTCCAAGTGCCTTAAGGGAAAGAGTTAATGCATCGAGTCCGTTGGCTACTCCACAGCAATGTGTTACCTCACAATAACCGGCAAAAGATTTTTCGAATGTTTTCACCTGTTCGCCCAGAATGTACCAACCACTATGTAGCGTTTTTTGAAATGCTTCGGTGAAAGCATCAAAAAAAGCAGCATTTGAACTATTTAGATTTTCGTATTCAATCATGATTTCGGGTAGGGCTCAAAAATATAATCCTTCTCATCAAAATAATCAGAAGCAAGCACCATCAGGATAGCATCCGTGCTAAAATTAAACATCGTATGCCAATCCCTTGGTTCAAGAATAAGGCATTTATTGGGTTGGTCAAGGACAAAGTCAGCAACTGTACGTCCATCCTCATTATGAATGATACAGGAACCCTGAATACATATTGCAGCCTGAATGGTCTTATGATGCCGGTGTCCACCACGTTTCGAGTCATCAACACCATAAATATAAAATATTCTTTTTATATCGAAGGGGACGACCTTTTCTATCACAGTGAGGTTACCACGGCGATCTGTAAATGTTTTTAAGTCGATGAGATGAGCCATTCCTATTCTCTAATGATTTATTATTGTCCGCCAGTAATAATAATGATGATGCAAATATCTTTTTCGCAACTGCCGACCATTGATATTTTTTAATGAATGCCTGAGATCGTTGAGGTAATAAGCAATTGCAAGTATAAAGTTAAGTGGCTTCTTCGGAGAAACTCCATTAATGCCATGAAAATTCAGTGCGGGAACATCTTGCTTCAAGGACTCTCCGGTTGCAAGTATTTTTTTCAGGTATGGAATAAACAATTTTTCTTTTATTTCTTCTTCCATTTCATAAAGGGTGCCGGTCAATAAAACAATATCATTTTTATAAAATCTCATTCCATGAAAATGAAAGAATACAAGGGAGAATTCGACTCCTGTACGTTTTTCTGTAATATAAAAATCTTTCCCCTTATTGTTCAATTTGAATTTTTGCATATTCCAGGGTGCAAGTCCTCCGCCCTGATTTTTCAACACATGAACTCTTGTGTAACGCTGCTGCCAATGATCCAGGTATTTCTGATCTCCAAACTTGCCCTCCTCCACCCTGGCGAAACACCATTTGATCGTGTCCTGCCTCCAATCCCGCAATACCTGCATTCCATGACTGTCATTACGAAAAGCAACAAATTGCACACAATATTTTCCACTTATTAATGACTGATCATATTCCGGAGAGTAATTATGCTCCGTGATCATCACAGAAGAATTCCCCCACTCTTCAAATAGGATAGCAGGGTCAGCATAAAAACACATATCTGCATCAATATAGGTACAAGAATCAAGTGTGAACTTCTCGATGGAATAAAGGATGGTAGATGCAGTACATGTCCAGCAATACTCCGCATTGCTGCGGGAGGACTTCACTTCCAGTAATTGACTGTCTTCAAAATCCAGTAAGGAAATTACCGTCAGGTCGGGCAAATTTTTATCTTTAAAATAATGCAGTGTTTCTTCATCAAAAGCAAATACATAAAGATGAAAAGAAGTACAATGCTCCCTTAATGAATTATACAGTACCAGTCCGCGGGACAGGTAAGCAGAATTAAACAAGGTGCAAAAATTATACTTCATCATATCTTTTCGCAATCAAGCATGATCCTCTTTCTTCAGCACAAAGCCTTTCCAATATACTTTTCTGCCATCATCCAGAACCCTCGGATGTGCAAACTCACTGTCGTCCTCTACTGTAATGATATAGTTGTAATTATGAATGAAGGACTTGAATTTCGCTTCGTTGAAAAACAACATGGGATAACTTGCTTTATAAATCGATTCAGGAACGGTCTGTTTGGTAAGACGTTCATTCCTTCCTTCAATAAAGCCGGTACGATCAATCAACACAACAGAAAAACCATTTCCAAGAAGTTTTCCCAATTGCTCGTATGGATTTTCCAGGTAACCCAGCACACTGCATAACAATAATACCATCGGCTCCTGGATTCTTAATGGCTCAGTTATATCAGTGTAAAAGCTAAGTGAATCGTCGGCTACATGCTCACTTCCGGCTCTTACAAAATGACTTTGTTCTACAACGGCCCACCGCAAGTCCTTTACATCATGCAAAAGAGACTTGTATTGAAAATACGTGCTGCCAAGTGAACCTCCGAAATCCACAACATGCAAACGACCTTTCTGCATAGCAGCTGATTCCAAAAGGGCATCTAAGAGATATCCTGAATACTCCAAGTCAGAAAAAGCTACAGAATCTCTCTCGTAGGCAGCTTCACCACTTTTCACCTTGAGCACTGCCTTCAACACTTTATCGAGAATTTCTTTTTTATCGTACCCTTCACAATCCATCTTCGCCTCTGCCCAGGAAGTATAGTCTCCCGACCATCCGGAGTGGATCATCTTGCCTTTCCTGATCTGAATAGCATGATACCTGCGAAGCAGAACCGGTGGAATAAATATTTTTATCGTGCTTCGCAAACTCATTTTGAAATTGCTCCTGATAATTTTTTCAATATACGCTTCAAAAAGGAAGGACGGCTCCGGAGTATTTTGAAATATTCGCTGAACAAACGCCTTGCTTCCAGGTTTTCCTTAATGGGTATTTCAGTTAATACGATTGGCTCATCCGCTAACTGAACATCCCATTTTGAAGAGGATCCGCTATGTGTACCTGTTCCGTCAATTCCAATATTATGAACCAGCGATCTCCCGGGATAAAGTGTAAGTTTATCTTTTAGAAAAGCAGAAGCATACCACCTTATCGCCCATGACTGGTTTAATCCATTCACCTGATCACGCAGCATTTGAGTATAGGGATAAGTGCCGCCAAAATCAAAATCATGGCTAAGTTTCTTTGATTCAATCTCCTTCAGTAAAAGATCACCTTCTTTACGGAACAATTTCCAACCCTCTTCCCAGGTTGCCCAACCCCAGCAGTCGGCACCCCGGAGAAAAAATGTCTCCGGCAATTTTTCCGTGATGGGGTAAACATAAGCGGAAATGCTGATCACCTCTTCCATGTTCTGATACTTATCCAATGCATGATTCATGAAAGTAAGAAAATGATGTGAAGGAAGCAGATCGTCCTCCAGCACGATTACCTTTCCGTACCTGCTTATCACTTCATCTACTCCTTCAATAATTGAAGCTGCAAGACCTTTATTGAAAGTTGACTCGTGAATCTCAACTGTTTCGCACCATTTTTTGGAACGTATTATCGTCCGCACTAGCTCGATGTTTTCCTTTTGATTCTTACTTGCTTTGGCAGGTGCTCCATCGGAATAAATAATTAAGCGGGTGACGGATGCCTGCTCATTCTTTTTAATATTTTCAAGAACCCGCGCCAAGTGTTGCGGCCGGTCGAAACAAAACAAAAGAAGTGGTGCCGTTTCCGATATCATGCAAGTTTCCTCCAGATCATACTTGTAGTAAACTCCGATGTATAGGGACAAGGACCTGTCTTTGAAAGCACCAATTCGAAATTTTGATCTACATGCTTCTTTGTTTTATCAAGGTAATAGGCACGATCCGCATTATCCAGTAGAAGCAGGCCTCCTTTTTTTATTTTCGACAAAGCATGCATCATGCAGGAAGGTCGCGCTCTCCCGTCAACAAGTACAAGATCAAAATGAGAATTCGGGAAAGTGTCAATGGCTGATGCATAAGTCCTGAAATTCTGACCCTTGTATGCTTGATCATCTGAAATGTAAAGTGAAGGATCTGAAATGTCGGTTCCGGCAGATCCTACTTCGGCACTTTCCTGAATTCCTTTCCAGGATTTAAATCCATCAGAAGTCACCTTAGACTGCAAACGTAAAAACCAAACCGGATCATGTTCAACGGTTACCACTTCATCGGCTCCAATTCGTTTTAGAAAAAAAATCGTCGATCCACCACCACCATATTCAAATACTTTGCTATTTCTATCCAGATTTTTACTTAAAAAATCGATCACAAAATAATTCATCCAGGGATATGCCTGTGCAACCGGATTACGTCCCTCCTTTTGATCCTTTATCCATCGCACAAAGTACTTCCATGAGGAAGCTGTGGAATTGGAAAGATTCAACTTCCCGGCCAGGTCAATTCCCTTTTTAAAATCATACAGGTGTCGGGTAATCTTACTCATCGTATCGTATTTACCTTAAACGAATGTTCGATATATATTTTCCCTTGACCTTCAGGCAGGATCTTACCGCTCCCATAAAAATCACCTTGCTCGACATTAAAAGATCCTGCGTTTGCAATCCAGTCAGCTACTTCATTATTCACCGTACTGTACAAGGTAAATGAATAGTTCCCATGATGAAAGGGAACTTTCGGCAGAAGAATTTCAATTTCTGCACTGCCGCCTTCTAACTCCTCAATCGGATTACCTGAGACTTCATTATTCAGATTTGATATCCTTTGACCCAACTCATCGTCGATACCGAGGGCAATGTGTACGTTGCGCAATTTAGAAACTACATCCTGCCCTTGTATTTCAAGACATAGTCTACCCTCTTCACCGGTTTGCAGTGATGCTACTGCTTTCCCATCTTTATCCTTCAAAGCAAAGGCAACAAAGCGAAGGGATCCATTTCCCTGGCGATCCTTTCTGTCATTCAGGTCGACTCGATAAGATTCAGAAACAGAACGCAGATACTCAGAAATCACAGCATCCCTTTTCCCCATACTGATCAATTGTCCTTCACGCAGGTAGATGGCAGTGTTGCACAAATTCTGAATTGCCGCCATGTTATGACTTACAAATAGTACTGTGCGACCTGAAGAAGAAACATCCTTCATTTTACCGAGGCACTTTTTTTGAAATTCGGCATCCCCTACCGCCAGCACTTCGTCCACGACTAAAATCTCCGGTTCAAGATGTGCCGCCACAGAAAAAGCAAGCCTTACATACATGCCGGAAGAATACCTTTTTACAGGAGTATCTAAGAAGCGTTCCACCTCTGAGAAGGCAACGATTTCATCAAACTTGCGCTGAATTTCAGGGCGACTCATTCCGAGAATGGAGCCATTCAGAAAAATATTTTCCCTTCCGGTAAGTTCGGGATGAAAACCGGTGCCCACTTCCAGCAAACTGGCAATCCTTCCTTTGATAGATACGCGTCCGGAACTTGGTTCTGTGATCCTGCTGAGTACTTTTAAGAGGGTTGATTTTCCGGCTCCATTTCTACCTATAATACCCACTCTTTCCCCCTGATGAATGTCGAAACTCAGATCCTTCAAGGCATAAAACTCTTCTTTGGCGGGGTAATACGACTTCCTGCCGATCATCCGTTGACCGGCCTGCTTCACTTTAGTGCTCAATACATCCCTTAGTGCCACATACGGTTCTTTCACCTCATGCCTGAGAATGTACTTTTTGCTCAACTGCTCAACCTTAATCGCTATAGCCATCTTTTCTTGCACATTTCAAATCACGTCTGCAAAACTTCTTTCCATCTTTCTGAAATAAGTGAGTCCGCATATAAGGCAAAACAAACTCAAGCCAACGGACAGTAAAAAACCATTCCAGTAAAGAGGTGTGTTCCCACCAAGGATGCACCAACGGAACCCATCGATTACTCCAGTCATCGGATTTAGAAAATATAACAACCGGAATTTTTCAGGAACCACTGTACTGCTGAAACCCACCGGAGAAACATACAATCCAAATTGAACTACGAAGGGTACAACGTAACGAAAATCCCGATAGCGAACGTTTAATGCAGCCACAAAAAAACCTGCTCCCAGACTGAGCAAAAGGGCCGGTACAAGAAATAAAGGAAGGAGTATCAATTGCCATCCAGGAAGGAATTGATACCAAATCATCAGCCCGACCAAAATTAAAAGCGAAATCATGAAGTCAACGAGAGCAACAAGCACTGCACTTGAAGGAATGATAAGGCGGGGGAAATACACTTTTGTCAGCATCCCTGAATTTGCGATCAGGGAATTACTCGAATCTGTGAAGGCATTGGCAAAAAATTGCCAGGGAATGAGTCCTGCCGTCACTAACAAGGCATAAGGAACACCGCTATCAGGCAAACCTGCCAGTTTCCCAAAGACAATCGTAAACACGACAAGGGTGAGCAAGGGCCGTATGATGCTCCAGGAAACTCCAATGGCTGTTTGTTTATAACGAACCAACACATCACGCCATGTCAGGAAGAAAAACAATCCCCTGAATGTCCAGAGGTCCTTCCAGTAATTTGACGCGCTGCGTCTGGATTCCAGGATGATATCAAATTCTTGTTCAGGCATTTCGATGAATGTGTGAAAGTAGAAAAAAAATCGTCGTATTCTTCTATGATGTCCTTGGGTGTTGATACGGATCAGAAGTAAAAATGCCGGTGCCTCTTGGGAGACACCAGCATTAATAAAATTTATTTTTCTGTTTTATAAGATTAGATACATCTTCATACAATGCTTTTGGCAGAATTTAGTCCACAACAGGCGGACAAGAGTATTTACTTTATTTAACAATCAAAAAAGTATCAAATAATATCCAAATTGGATTCACGCCAATGCTTAATAATTGACATGCAGTTACCAATTTAAAAGTATTCTTCTACTTAGCATAATTCACCGAACGTGTCTCACGGATAACCGTAACTTTTACCTGTCCCGGATAAGTCATTTCAGTCTGAATTTTATTGGCGATATCAAACGATAAAACTTCCGCCTGCTTGTCGGTGATCTTTTCACTTTGAACAATCACACGGAGTTCGCGACCTGCCTGGATAGCAAAAGTTTTTTCTACTCCGGGATACGACAGCGCCAGGGCTTCCATATCCTTCAATCGTTTAATATAAGAAGCTACCACTTCCCTTCTTGCTCCCGGACGTGCGCCTGAAATCGCGTCACACACCTGTATAATGGGAGAAAGAATGCTGGTCATCTCAATCTCATCGTGGTGAGCACCGATGGCATTGCATACTTCCGGATTCTCTTTGAATTTTTCGGCCAGCTTCATACCCAGGATGGCATGCGGCAATTCCGGTTCATCATCCGGAACTTTTCCGATATCATGTAAAAGTCCTGCTCGCTTGGCTAACTTTACATTCAATCCCAGCTCAGCGGCCATGATTGCACAGAGATTGGCTACCTCACGGGAGTGCTGCAATAAATTCTGTCCGTAAGAAGATCGGTATTTCATACGTCCCACCATGCGGATCAGTTCGGGAGCGAGACCATGGATTCCCAGGTCGATGGTGGTGCGCTTGCCGACTTCGACAATCTCATCATCCAGTTGACGCTTCACTTTGGCAACCACCTCTTCGATACGAGCCGGATGGATACGTCCGTCACTCACCAACTGATGTAAGGCAAGGCGGGCCATCTCACGACGAATCGGGTCAAAGCCGGAAAGGATGATCGTTTCGGGCGTATCATCCACAATAATTTCCACACCTGTTGCCGCCTCCAATGCACGGATGTTTCTTCCTTCGCGACCGATAATTCTTCCCTTCACTTCATCGTTTTCGATATTGAATACGGTGACCGCATTCTCCACCGCATGCTCGGTGGCAACACGCTGAATAGTCTGAATTACAATTTTCTTGGATTCCTTGTTGGCGGTAAGCTTTGCCTCCTCCATGATGTCTTTGATATATGACATCGCTTCCGTTTTGGCTTCTGCTTTCAGGGCTTCGACCAGCTGTGACTTGGCCTGATCGACGCTAAGGCCGCTGATCTTTTCAAGCTGTTCCACCTGACGCTGGTGTAGTTTGCCAACTTCTTCCTTCTTGGCCTCAAGAATCTCCAGCTGATTCTTTAATGTGGCTTGTTGCTGATCGAATTCCTGCTGCTTGCGCTGAGTCTGTTCAATTTTTTGCGCAAGAGTGACCTCTTTCTGCTTCACGCGGTTTTCTGCTGCATTAATGACCTTGTCTTTTTCGCCAATGGCTTTTTCGTGCTCGGATTTCAGTTGAAGAAATTTTTCCTTTGCTTCGAGGATCTTATTTTTCTTCATGACTTCCGCGTCTGATTCAGCATCCTTGATAATCGATTGAGCTTTCATCTCTGAATTCTCCACTTTCGATTTCATTGCTTTTTTCAGGAGGATATAGGATATGAATATTCCAAGTGCAAGTCCTGCAATTGCAACAAGTATCAGTAAAAGTTGATTTTCGTCCATACAGAATATAGAATGTAATAATGATTAATAATTAAAGACTCCTGTCCCATTTCCATTTCCGGAAAATCAGGACAATAAAAAACCCGCACTAATTCCGGCGACTGCCATAAACCCCAGTTTTCAAGGGTGGAGCTGCCTGGCATTTCTGGTTTCTTCTGCCTCCGGAGAGGTACCGTAGAACGGTATGAAGCCTGCCATAGTTGCCATTGAGCTATGCTCCAATGGTATCGAAGTGTTGAGTTTAATAAGTGAATCGGAACTAATGCGGGTATATCCCGAATAATCCAAATGGGATCAAGAATTAGAAATTGAAAAACCAGAATTGGAAATCCAACATAAAAACCTGAAACCTTGAACTATTTTAGCTTCAAAGAACGGCACCTTTAATGAGAATTCGTCTCTTTCTCGAGGTATTCATCAATCAGTAAACTGAGAAATTCGATTTTATCTTCCATTTCCCTGGAAGAACTTCCGCCTTCCTTTTTTTGCTGACCCAATGCTTCACTCGCAAACTGCAGCGCACACATCGCCAGGAGATCCTGCTTATCTTTTACCGCGTAATTGTCTTCAAACTCCTTGATGCGTTTATTGATATTTTCAGCTGCCTGCATCACACGTTCATTTTCTTCCTGCGTGATGCGGAGCGGATAATTGCGATTTGCAATAGAGACCTTTATTGACAAGTATTCTCCCATAAAGGATGATTCACTTATTTTGACCACTCAACTGAGAAATATTTTTATCTATTTCCCCGATGATATCGTTAATTCTTTTTTTGATCTGAGAGATACTTTGACGGTTTCCGGTTTTTTCAACCTCTTTCAAATTCCTGTATCCTTCTTCCAACCGGCCTGCTTTAGTACGCTCTTCTTCCAACTCAATACGCAATCTTCTGTTATCAGAAATCAGCCCCTGATTAGATTCTTTCAGTTGCTCATGCAAAGATATTAATTTTTGAATCCGTTGCTCGAGCCCGGAGAAATTTGTTGACTGTTCGATAACGTCTGCCATATCGCTCGGTTTAAATAACATTCTAAGGTATCGTACAAAGATTAAAAAAATATCTGAATAAACACATAAGTTATAAACAGGCAGAGTTCACAAAATCAGATGGTTGTTTGCCCATCTCTGAGCATGTAAAAGAAAAGAAACTAGAGCATTAGAAATCTAAAAATCCTGACTGTTAGAATTTGCATCTCCATGTCAAAATTGGTTTACCGCTTCCTGATAAAGTCATCGAATACAATAAGTTCGGCTTCATGAGGAAAACGTGGAACTCAATTGCTCTTTAAGCCGGAAATGCTCCCCTGGATTGATCTTTCCGGGCGTTCATGCAACCAATTTCATCGTATACAGTGGATTTGACCCTTGAAAGGTGTTTTTCCGGACAAAAATCCTTTCTTTGCAGTATGATTCGCACTTGCATTTTACTTCTCACACTCAGCACGCTTTCGCTTGAAGGCGCATTCGGACAAAGCTATCCAAAGGATTATTTCTCAGCACCTTTAGACACCCCACTTGTATTAGTCGGAACCTTCGGAGAAATACGTGATGATCATTTTCATTCAGGAATAGATCTGGGTACCGGAGAACAGGAAGGTCTTCCGGTTATGGCAGCTGCTGAAGGGTACATATCGCGCATTAAAATTTCGGCAGATGGTTTTGGAAAAGCATTGTACATCACTCATCCAAATGGCTACGTCACCGTTTACGGGCACCTTCAGAAATTCACTGCACCCCTCAATGAGCTCGTTCAAAAAACACAATATGCTGATCAGAAATTCGAGATCGAGCTTTTCCCTAAATCAAAAGATTACAGAGTGAAAAAAGGTGAGATCATCGCCTACTCAGGTAATACAGGGTCCACCTCAGGACCTCATTTACATTTCGAGATTCGGGATGCAGAAACCGAAGAGCCGATCAATCCCCTGGCATTTGGAATCTATGTGCAGGATCACATCCCTCCGCAGATTAAAAACGTAAGGGTATTTCCGGTACGCGAAGCCGGTATTGTCGGACGTACCGACAGTGCCATCACCTATGAAATTCAGGAGATGAATGGCAATTTTTCACTTAATACGCCGGACAATATCCTGGCTCATGGATATATCGGCATTGGCTTTGAAGCAATCGACCACCAGGATCTTTCCACAGCCGAACTGGGAATCTATTCCGCTGAAGCATATGTGGATGGAACAATTCTTTACAGCTGGAAACAGTACCGGTTCAACTTCCAGGACACCCGAATGGCAAATGCACATACTGATTACCTTTCCAGGGTACGCGATCGAATTACGATTGAACGATGTTTCCGCCTTCCGGGTAACTTCCTGAAGATCTATAGCGATACCACTCAAACCGGCTACATGGATTTTACAGACGACGAATCGCATGATATGAAATTGGTAGTCAAAGACTTCAACGGAAACAAAACAGAGTTCAACTTCCTGATTTCGTCTTACTCCACACAAAATACTGCACCCTATCAACAAAAACCCGAAGGCAGTATTCTGGTCTCAAACGAAAAAGGAATTGCGATCCACAAGTCGGATCTGGACGTGGTGATTCCTTCCGGAGCAGTCTATGAAGACATTTATTACAACGACAGTGAATATAAAAACAAGGAATACTTCTCCTCGGTATATACCGTAGGAAACGCCTACGACGCCTTGCAGTTGCCGATCACGGTCGGTATAAAGCCCAGTGCGGCGATTCCGGATCGATTAAAAGACAAAACATTGATCGTCTCCCTGGGTGATTATGGAAAAATCACTGCCGAAGGAGGAGAATGGAAGGGCGATTTTCTCACGGCAAAAACAAGACATTTCGGAACCTTTGCCATTATGGTAGATACGATCCCACCAACGATCGAAAAAGAATATGTACCTGCGGACATGAACTCCTACCGTGGAGGCATTGTACAGGTACGTATTTCGGATAATCTCTCCGGCATCAAATCCTATTCAGGCATGTTGGATGGCAAGTGGCATCTGTTCGAGTACGATCCAAAGAGCACTATGCTCACAGCCGACCTTTCCTTCCTTCCGATGAATCATGAGCACCCTATTGAGGTGACGGTTACCGATGAAAGAGGAAATACGACAAAGTGGGTGAGCAAATTCTGGTATTAAGGGTTAGAAATGCAGAGAAGCTTGAATATGAAGCTAAAAAACAATGCCTGGGAGCATGAAAAGTTTTGTCTGATCTAATCAGATTTCTATCTTTGCCGCCCTGCCAAATGGTGAGGTGCCTGAGAGGCCGAAAGGAACAGTTTGCTAAACTGTCGTACGAGTAATCGTACCGTGGGTTCGAATCCCACCCTCACCGCATCTCAGTTTGAAAAGGTATTAAAGCGTTCTTCATTATATAATAATTTTCTTGATTGGAATGTGCGAGGGGTAATTATCACCATCTTGCGGCTTCAAATAAAATCAGGAATAAACGGGGTGTAGCGTAGTCCGGTCATCGCGCATGGTTTGGGACCATGAGGTCGCAGGTTCGAATCCTGCCACCCCGACTTTTTCTCAAAATTTTTTTTCAAGAAGCGGGCTGCAGGCTTGTTCACTGAGGTCCCGTAGCTCAACTGGATAGAGCAACTGCCTTCTAAGCAGTAGGTTACGCGTTCGAGCCGCGTCGGGATCACTACTGAGTTTACAGTAACTGTATACAGTGCACTAATAATCCAAGGCATTTACGAATAGTATAGAGCATCCCGTTTTCTACGGGAAGGTTACGCGTTCGAGCCGCGTCGGGATCACTACTGAGTTTACAGTAACTGTATACAGTGCACTAATAATCCAAGGCATTTACGAATAGTATAGAGCATCCCGTTTTCTACGGGAAGGTTACGCGTTCGAGCCGCGTCGGGATCACTACTGAGTTTACAGTAACTGTATACAGTGCACTAATAATCCAAGGCATTTACGAATAGTATAGAGCATCCCGTTTTCTACGGGAAGGCTACGCGTTCGAGCCGCGTCGGGATCACTACTGAGTTTACAGTAACTGTATACAGTGCACTAATAATCCAAGGCATTTACGAATAGTATAGAGCATCCCGTTTTCTACGGGAAGGTTACGCGTTCGAGCCGCGTCGGGATCACTACTGAGTTTACAGTAACTGTATACAGTGCACTAATAATCCAAGGCATTTACGAATAGTATAGAGCATCCCGTTTTCTACGGGAAGGTTACGCGTTCGAGCCGCGTCGGGATCACTACTGAGTTTACAGTAACTGTATACAGTACACTAATAATCCAAGGCATTTACGAATAGTATAGAGCATCCCGTTTTCTACGGGAAGGTTACGCGTTCGAGCCGCGTCGGGATCACTACTGAGTTTACAGTAACTGTATACAGTGCACTAATAATCCAAGGCATTTACGAATAGTATAGAGCATCCCGTTTTCTACGGGAAGGTTACGCGTTCGAGCCGCGTCGGGATCGCTTTTTTGCAGTGCCCTGTTTACAGTAGCTGTGTACTGTTTACAGTAGCTGTGCACTGTTTACAGTAGCTGTGCACTGTTTACAGTAGCTGTGCACTGTTTACAGTAGCTGTGCACTGTTTACAGTAGCTGTGCACTGTTTACAGTAGCTGTGCACTGTTTACAGTAGCTATGCACTGTTTACAGTAACTGTGCACTGTTTACAGTAGCTATGCACTGTTTAGCAGCTGTGCACTGTTTACAATCATTCCCATTTTCTACAGGAAGGTTACGCGTTCGAGCCGCGCAGATAGGTTGCGTAGTTGATCGTGTACTTTGTATTAATTGACAGTTGATAGTTGATAATGGACAATGAAAAAGGAAAAAGGAAGAATTTCAATGAATCGCCCTCAATCAATTATCCACTATCAATTATCCACTATCAACTATCCACTATCAATTATCCACTATCAACTATCAACTATCAACTATCCATTATCAACTGTCAATTATCAATTAAAACCGTGAACTAGCATGAACACTCTTCAAATTAAATCCGATTTACTCAGAGATGCTGATCTACATCCTATGAACTCCGGCCTAAAAAACAAGTCAATGTCTGTCTTCGGTGAACATGGACGCTATATCAGTGGTAAACGCTTGTTTTTTTCCTACTTTGAAGCTATTCCCAGCATTGTCAAAATGCATAGCATTCATCATGATAAAGCGATGAGGTGGGTGGAAAAAGAATACGGGGATAGGATTTTGCATAAGCATTTTGCGACCCGATCTCTCCTGAATCCAAAACCGGATTCCAGGATTGTCAATGTGATTTATGTGTTGACACAAGAAGTTATTATCGACATTGAACAATGCGGATCCGTCGGCATTCTTTTTAGTGAAAAGAGTGAGTCCTTTGCAGGTGAACTTGAAATAGAGTTAAAGAAATTCCAGCTTAAAAATAAAGGAAGAAACCAGTATAATCTTCTTATCGAAACCATTCACGGTTTGGAGTTGGTTCCGGTAAAAAACAAAAAGCCAAAACTGGACCTCGCACTGAATTACAATAATGACCTGTCCAAGATCCACACATCACTGCTTAAAACCCTCAACACACGCGATAAATCGGGATTGTTCCTCTTTCACGGAATACCCGGAACTGGAAAAAGCACCTATATCCGCTTCCTTATCCATAAAATAAAAAAGAAGGTGATTTTCATTCCACCACGCATGGTCGCGAATCTTGATTCTCCGAATATGACTGGTATCCTCCTGGAGAATCCGAACTCAGTGTTTATCATTGAAGACGCGGAAGAACTGATCAAGTCGAGAGAAGGTTCCGGAAATTCCAACATCTCCATGCTGCTCAACCTCACTGACGGAATGCTGGGTGAGAGTCTGGGCATCCAGGTTATCTGCACGTTTAATACGCACACCAATAATATTGATGAAGCACTCCTACGTAAGGGACGGCTCAGTGTCATGTATCAATTTAAAAGCCTGGATAAATCGAAAGCCGAAGTGTTGCTACACAAATTAGGAAATACTGATTATCCTGTTAGCAAGGATATGACCCTGGCGGATATTTACAATGTTCAGCAGGCAGAATTCAATCCTCTTGAAACCAACAAAATTGGATTTTTAACGTCTTAAATTTTACACACATGATTACAAACCAGCAAAGCGATTTCTTGTATTGCGCGGATACGCTGATAGAAAAACACCCGGTATTTGCCGCAGCTCTTGGAGATAAACTTCTTGATATGGGAATAAACCATGCGGTACTGCCAAGCACTAAGGATATATGGTGCAGGGATTACATGCCCATCCAACTGGACAGGAAAAAGTTCATTCAGTTCCAGTACCCTCCCTCCTATCTTCAGAATGATAAATATAAGACCAGCATCACTGATGTGGATGAAGTTTGTCGGCAACTGAAGATAGAGACCATTAAATCAGAGATTATTCTTGATGGAGGGAATATCGTTTGCTCAGAAAAGAAAGCAATCATTACCGATCGTGTATTTTCGGATAACAAGGAGATTCCAAAAGTCAGGCTCATTGATATGCTCTGCAAATTGCTCGAAGTTGACGAAATCATTATCATTCCCAACCAGCCCTTCGACATCTTTGGACATGCTGATGGTATGCTTCGATTCATTGATGAAAACACTGTACTCGTGAATGATTTTTCGGAAGAGAGGGAATACTTCAGGAAAAAACTTAGAAAAGCTTTAGATAAGTACCATTTGGAACAAATACCTTTTACCTATACTCCTTCGAAGGAAGTGAACGCTGATAAGATCCCATCAGCGGCCGGGACCTATATTAATTACCTGCACATAGGGAAAATGATTCTCATGCCAACTTTCGGAATCCCGGAAGATGAAAAGGCTTATCAACAACTTAGTCGGATCTTCGCATCCTTCACAATAGAAACGATAAATGCTGTGGAAATTGCCAATGAAGGTGGGGTGTTGAATTGCATTGGGTGGAATGTAATGTACTGGAAACTTATATTAAAGGACTTTGATGAATATTATTTAGTGATGAATTAATCGCTTTGCATTCACAGCTTACTTATCAAGAATCCCTTTTCATGCCTATGTTTAATCTCTGCTCAAGGGAATAAATAATTCCTACCTTCGATTTCCTTCAACCATTAATCAGGAATGCTGGAAACAGGATCATGAAAAAAACGATACTTATCACAGGAGCTGCCACAGGAATCGGGAAAGATACTGCGCTGGCATTGGCAAGAAGAGGGCACCATGTAATTGCCACCACTGAAACAGAAGAACAAAGCATAATACTTCAGGAAGAAATGAAGGCAAGAAATATTGAGCTGGAAATTTTCAAATTAGACATCACCCGGGAAGAGGATCGCAAGAAAATAGAAGCTTACAACTTAGATGTGTTAATCAATAATGCAGGAATGGGTGAATCAGGATCCTTGGCAGACATTGACATCAACCTGGTAAGACGTAATTTTGAAGTGAACGTATTTAGTCCATTTGAAATTAGCCAGCTGGCATTGAAAAAAATGCTGAATAAAAACCAAGGTACCATACTCTTCATTAGTTCATTGGCAGGAAGGATCACGTTGCCTTTTTTAGCTCCCTACTGTATGACTAAATTTGCATTATCCAGCGGTGCAGAAACATTGCGAAATGAAATTCACAGGGTGCGCAAAAATGTCCATATCAGCATTATCGAACCTGGCGGATATCATACAGGATTTAATCAAAAGAATCTTTCAAAAAAATATGTCTGGATGAATGAGAACTCTGTTTTTTATCCAATCATTGATCAGATTAAGACTGAAGAAGAAAAACAATTTAAACTGACCGAGGATAAAACGACAAAAAGCATTATCCATAAAATCGTAAAAGCAGCCGAAGCTCAAAAACCCAAATTGCGATATTCTGCTCCCTGGTGGCAGGCTCTGGGGATTCGGTTACTACGTATGGCAGGAAAGTAGTTTTATAACTTCCATGCCCGGCAAGAATCAACCGGGATTTCATTATCCCTTGAGGAAGGCAAATTCGAAACCAGAAAGGATTGTTCAGGGAAATTTTATTCATATTATTGTTGTATCTTTCAATAATTAATTTCCGAATTTTACAGACACTTAATTTTTTCCGTATTAATAAGTGGATAGAAAAAGAATTCCTGAAGAAAGAATAAATAAAAAAACATGAAAAGACTAATACTCGCCCTCTTACTGATTAGTTCTATCTCAGTTTATTCCCAACCAATCAATCTCCAGGTAAAGGCCTTTTCTCAAGGGTTCTACAATGACGCCACCGGGAAAATGGTAGCCATAGCTGATCCGGTGAATTTCCCTTCCATCTGCGACACTGCCAGCATAGTGATCATTGATTCCACTTCTGGTCAAAGCGTTTTCTGTGATAAGAGTCCATTTTCAATACAGGGCTTTGGTAACAGCACACTGCCTTCCTTTATCTTTGGAAACAGTTATTTAGTCGGCGTCCGCTTCAGAAATACGCTTCACGTAGTCAGTAAAAACACCATACTATTTGATTCACTTGACAAGTTTGTGGATCTCACCCTCCCATCTATGCTTTGCTGCTCATTTGACAGTACCTATGGTGTTGCAACTGCCTATAGTGGTGATGTAAATGACGATGGCACCATCGATGGATCAGATGTCGCCATGGTATATAATGATAATGCGAATTTTGTAACCGGTTATGTCGTCACTGATATCAATGGAGATGGAATGGTTGACCAACTCGACATTAACATTGTGGATAACAATGCCAACCTCTCATTATTTGATAATTACTATGCACTTTGCTCAACGACAGGTATAAGAAATCAGGAGCATTCTAAACTTAGTATCGAAGCATTTCCAAATCCTTTCTCAGGTGAATTCTTTCTCTCTTTTCAAGAAACACAAAAAGATTTTGAGGTGAAAATTTTTGATACTCTGGGAAAGACCTGCTTCTCAAAAACTTTTCATGATGAATGGAGAGTACAAATCGAAACGAATCTCCCGGGAAGCGGAATTTATTTCCTTCAAGTGATAGCTGGCCAGAAAAAGTCAATGATCAAATTAATTTCCTTCTGATTTCCTTGCAATTTCCCAACTCAAATTAAAACTCATGTTTTAAACGAATTAAAGCCTTTCCAGGCAGGAATTTTTAAATTAAGTCGTAATGCCCTGCTTTTTTTCGACGGCTTCCTGCAAAAACAGCAGCATGTTTTTTTTAACAATCTGATTCCTTGAGTATTCCGGAATTTCATTATTATTGTAATCATTAATTTGAGGGCTATGGCTGTATTCTCAAATTTAATTCATTCCAAAAGCCTTCTTCCCATGAAAAAGTACTACTCTTTACTCATAGCCTTACTAATCCTGCTTAGTTCTGCAAAGGCACAACTGAGCGTGATCCTCAACCCACCTAACGGAGGCTTAAAAGATGCCTTAGTGGCAAATGAAACTCCCAATTCTAATTGGGGTACACATTTAAACACGGAAGCAACAACATGGACCTGTTCGAGTGTGCTTTGTAATGGCCGCACTTTATTTCAGTTTGACTATAGCATAATTCCTCCGGGATCAATTATCCACACTGCAGAGTTCAAGCTCTTCGCGGATGTAAATGCCGTGAATTGCATTACCGGTCAACCTACATATGGCGCGAATAATCAAGGCTATGTTCGCAGAATCACACAGTCCTGGGACGAAAACACTATAACCTGGAACAATCAACCTTCTTACACGGCTGTTGGTGAAGTATTAGTACCTGCCAGTACAAGTACTGCACAGGATTATACCATTGATGTGACAACGATGGTTCAGGACTTTGTGAATGACCCCTCCAATGATTTTGGATTTATTCTGATGCTGGATGATGAAACTAATTACTACAAGAGTTTAATCTTTGGATCAAATGACAATCCTGATACCTCCTTGAGTCCACGAATGCTCATCAGCTATACCCCTCCTACCGCTGAATGCCGGGAATTCGTGCTTAACACCGATGGTGCTGATGCATTAATAGCCACCGAATTCGCAAATCTGAATTTTGTCACTCATCCCAGTGATGAAGTGATCACATGGACATGCAACAGTGTGCTGTGCCTTGGACGTAGCCTGATACAATTTAATCTCTCATCAATTCCGCAGACTGCATTGGTTGATTCAGCCTTCCTGGAATTATACGCCAACGCAAATAATCTTAATGGAATTCAAGGGAGCCCGATGTATGGAAATGATAATGTTGGGCTGATCCAAAGAATTACCCAATCCTGGAATCCGAACACTGTTACATGGAATTCGCAACCTCTCAGCACAACAGTGGATGAGGTTTATCTGCCTCAAAGCACAAGTACTGTGCAAAATTACCGCGTTGATGTACGAAGTCTTGTCTCTGGAATGGTGAGCAATCCCACAACAAATTATGGCTTTCTAATGCGTCAGGTAGACGAAGTCAATTATTACAACTCCCTGATCTTTTCTTCCGGCGACGATCCGAATCCTGCATTACGCCCTAAATTAAAAATATGTTTCCGCACAACATCTGCTGTAGCAGATAACTTACAGATTCTTCATGGAATGAAGATCTATCCAAATCCATTCTCAGAAACCTCGACACTGGAATTTTATTCCGAACGATCTAATGAAAAAATTGAATTAAATATCTATGATATGACAGGGCGTCTTGTTCAGGTTAATCCAAAGATCACTACTTTGAACGGTAGAAATGAATCACAGCTAAAAAAAGGAAACCTTCTGCCTGGAATCTATTTTATTCATATAGCCTCGGAAAAGAATGGAGCTCAAACTCTGAAAGTGATTATTCAATAGTGCTGACATTATACCTCTCTTGTTCTTGATCCTGGAAAATTATTGCCAAATCAACAGCATTTTTACTCCACCAAATCATCCATAGCATCAAACTTCTCATCTGTAAAAGCTCCCGAAGTACGATATACAATTGTCCCCGCTTTGTCCAGAAAGAAAAAATAAGGAACGTCTTCCTTGCTCATATTTAAAGGCAACAATGTTTCTTTCAAGCCCTTCTCACAAAAGACGAGGTGTGGCCACAAATCAGGTTGGGCTGATTCAATAAATTTTCGCTTTACGGCGGACTGCATTGTCCCTTCAGCCCCTCCGAAAATCGGAACAAAAAACACATCCACTTCGAATGCGTCATCCATGAAACCGGTTTTGGCGATATACCTGTTGTACACGGGGTTCAACCATGTTTCCAGATCCGCCTGAGCTTTGCGGGATGAAGCAAAACAAAGCAAAGCATATTTCCCTTTGCAGAATGAAGGAATAGATATGCTTTTATTTTCTGCAGTCTGCCCCGTAAAGGAGGGTATCGTTTGTGCCTGCAATTGCACTGACAAAAACAAGCAAACTATACCAGACAAGATGATTCGCTTCATTACATTGATTTTAACTATGAATACTTCCACTCGATTGATCTGCCATGATAACGATAAAACGGGAAAAATATTTGACCGGCGTCCTTATTGTGCCCTGAGACTTACGGTTTCATCATGCTACAAACACTCATAAAGATTATTACTACATTTATTCCATCAATTGCAATCCAGATGAACAGACTACTTTCCGGACTTTTTTTTATCTCCATTCTCTCCCTTGCCTGTCATTCAACAGATAAAAGCGACCTCCCTACTTCCATCAATCTGTCGCCGGTGATCCACCTCAATGACACTCCAACGGTGAATCCGTCCTGGTCGAAAGAGAATACAATCGTTTCGCATCTGACCAGTGAACCGGATAACCTCCACCCCAGCAATGGCGGCTCCAGTCCGCGGGATGAAATTTTTCTTCATACCCAGGCATATCTGCTGATCACAGATTTTGAAAAACAAGAGATCGCACCCGGACTGGTGACCACGATGCCTGTGGTCTCTGCTGATGGATTGCATTATACTTATACCCTTCGCGATGATCCGCGCTGGGACAACGGTCAATCATTGAGCATTGAAGATATTTTATTCACTGCAAAGGCCCAAAAGTGTCCGCTTACCAACAATCCTTCAGTGAAAAACTATTGGAACAACCTCCGGGACATCATAGTCGATAGTACACAGTCGCGCACATTCACTATGGTAATGAGAGAACCCAACATCCAGAACATTTCATTCATCACCAGCTTTTGCATCATGCAGCGTACTTTTCATGATCCCGGTAACACTTTGAAGAAATACTCCTTTGAACAACTGGACGATACCTCCTTTCATCCGGAAAAACATGCTGACCTTGTTAAATGGGCGCAAAATTTTAATGACGATAAATATGGCCGGGATCCGGAATTTCTTAATGGCTTAGGTGCATACAAAGTAAGCAATTGGGATCCCGGCGAATCTGTTACATTGGTAAAAAAGAAAAATCATTGGACTGGAAATTCCTCCTCTCCCCGTGATGTAGCCTATCCGGACAGGATGATATTTAAAGTAAACAAAGATGAAAATTCTGTTCAACTTGAATTTAAAGCTCAAACCATCGATGTTTCAACCAACTTGTCTACAGGCAGCTTCATATCTTTAGCCAGCAATCCTGAAGTGAGTGCCAATTATCATCATGTACTCTCTCTCACCTATAACTACACTTATCTTGCATTCAACGAAAAACCGGACGGCGTAAAAAGAAAAAAACTGTTTACTGATAAGAAAGTAAGGCGTGCTTTAGCGCATCTCACCCCTGTCGAAAATCTAATGAAGCTCGTTTACAAGGAATACAGTTCGGATTGTCAAAGGATGATTTCAAATGTCTCGCCCCTAAAGACCGAATTTAATTCCGCCCTGAAAGCCATTGAGCCCGATCTGAAAAAAGCACGACAATTGCTGACAGAAGCTGGATGGAAAGATTCAGACGGAGACGGGATCCTTGACAAAATAATTGAAGGCGTCAAGGTGCCTCTCAGTGCTGAACTTACTTACATGAATACGAATCCCGACTGGAAGGACATGGCTTCACTCATTGCTGAATCCTATACCAAGGCAGGCTTGAAGGTGGAATTGCGTCCGGTCGACCTCCGCGTCTTCGTCGAATCCGGCAGATCCCACGATTTCGATTTACTGCTGGGAAGCTGGGGAGGCACACCCTTCCCGGAAGATTTCACCCAATTATGGCACAGCAAATCCTGGGCTAATAATGGCTCGAACTACTCAGGCTTTGGAAATGAACAAAGCGATGCCTTGGTTGATTCCATCAAAACTGAAATGAACCCGGAAAAAAGAAAAGACCTCTGCAGGCATTTTCAGGAAATTGTTTATGAGGATCAACCCTTTGTTTTCCTCTACTGCAGCATGCGAAGAAATCTTGTACACAAACGATTTGGTAATGTATCGCTCTTTGCCGACAGGCCGGGATTGCTGCTCAACACGTTCAAATTGTTGTCAACAACCAATGAATAATTCCTTCTCCGGTCGTGTGGCCAAATGACTATGGTCTTGTATATTTGAATCCATGCGCAGGTATCTGCTCCGGCGTTTTCTTTTAATCTTTCCGACTCTCGGCATTCTCGTGCTGCTCTCCTTCCTGTTACTGAAGATGGCTCCCGGTGATCCAGTCGATCGAATGATCCTGGGCTCGTATGAAGAAATGAACCAGAATGGGGAGGGCTGGACTAATCAGCATCAATACTGGTCCCACCGGCTCGGACTTGACCTTCCTGTTTTTTATTTCAGCATTGGTTCCCTCGCTGATTCTGTTTCGACCTCCTACAAGTCAGGTGCTTCCTGGAAGGAATACATTCCATGGCTTCACTTCCACGCAGACAACCAGGTGCATCGTTGGATATTTGGAGATAAATTGTATCGCCGTGGGATTATACATGGAGATTTTGGCACTTCCTATTCAAGCGGACAAGCGGTTTTTTCGCTCATTGGTGACAGGATCGGTTGGTCGCTCTTCTTTACTTTATTCTCTGTGTTTCTTGCTTATCTCATCAGTCTTCCGCTCGGTTTGAATACTGCATTACACCCT
Organism: uncultured Bacteroidota bacterium; assembly: GCA_963775555.1. Taxonomy (GTDB): domain Bacteria; phylum Bacteroidota; class Bacteroidia; order AKYH767-A; family 2013-40CM-41-45; genus QQVM01. The sequence goes on from CAVZJJ010000004.1 coordinate 1,666,034, forward strand.
GATTCATTCTTTGGTAAAATCAGTTCGGCATTTCTTATGGTGTTGTTTTCACTTCCTTTATTTTGGACGGCAACCCTTCTCCTCATGCTCTTTTGCAATCCGGATGTGATCTATTTGTTTCCCGCCTCGGGAGTTAAACCTATAGGCGGATTTCCGGAGGGAATATCTTTCTTACAAAAAGTTCGAATGACGCTCCCTTACCTGGTCATCCCCACAATTTGTTATACCTATGGATCACTTGCATTTCTCAGCAGGATCTTTCGCGTAACCATAACAGATGTGCTCGCCAAAGATTTTATCCGCACAGCCAGAGCCAAAGGACTGCCTGAAAAAACAGTAGTACAGAAACATGCATTCAGAAACACCCTCATACCTGTGATTACTGTTTTCTCTTCGGTATTTCCTGCAGCAATCGGAGGATCCGTTATTCTAGAAACCATTTTCAGTATTCCTGGAATGGGACTCACCATTTACCAAAGTATCTACGCAAAAGATTATCCTGTTCTTGTAGCTGTATTCCTGCTTACCGGAATTATCACGATGACAGGTTTCCTGATCAGTGATATCCTTTATTCTCTGGCGGACCCCAGGGTTTCCTTCTCTGACAAACCAGTTACTTGAAAAAGAAAATAACTCACGCATCATGCTGAAAAGCTTTCTTTTACTGAATACACAGCCCCGCTGGGTAAAGAGAACTTTTCTACTATACCTTTTCGTTGCAGTACTTGCACCCTTACTGGCGAATAAAGAACCATTATTCATGATACAGGGTAAGCAATGGACCTTCCCTGCTTTTCAACAGAAGCCCTACATTTTACTCGATGTGGAAGGGCAAAAAGTATCACTCAACAGAGCATCTGTTGATTGGAAATCCGTTCCCGCAAGCATAAAAATTTTCGCTCCGGTTCCCTACGATCCGTCAACAAGCGATCCTTACAATTACAATTATATTTCCCCTTTTGCTCCACAATGGGCCCAAATCAATCCTTCAACAAATAAAGCCGAACCACTCCCCTGGAGATTCAGACACTGGCTGGGGACCACCAAAACCGGTGCCGATGTTTTGTCAGGACTAATTTACAGCACACGCCTTTCTCTTCTCATCGGATTTTTAACCATGCTACTAGCTTCACTGATTGGAATTTTGATTGGTGCCCTTGCCGGTTTTTATGGAGACCATCTGTTAAAAGTAAACAAGATGAGTCTGCTTATTTCATTGCTCCTGATTGTACCTGCCTGGTATTATATTTTTCAATTACCACTGAAAGTTGATGTACTCAGCACAAACATTCAGGATACTAACCCTCCTTCATTCGTGTGGCTGAAAGTGCTATTCTTTATTTTTATCCTGTGCCTTCCATTTCTCCTCCACCGCAACATGGCAAAGTATTCATTTTTTAAAAAACAAATAAGCATTCCACTTGACACTCTCATTTCCCGTTTCATCGAATTATTTTTATCAGTACCGCGTCTTATTCTCATCATCACTCTCGCTGCGATTTCACCGGCTTCTGTCTGGAGTATCATTCTAATTCTTGGATTTACTTCCTGGACAGGAATTGCCCGATTGGTCAGAGGAGAATTCATCCGTCTGAGACATACAGGGTTTTCCGATGCTACAGCATCCCTTGGTTTCAGTCCTGCCCGCAAAATTTTTTATCACCTGCTTCCCAATGCATTTGCGCCTGTGCGTGTCGTCATTGTCTTTGGAATTGCAACTGCCATCCTTGCCGAAGCAGGTTTATCTTTTCTTGGAATAGGACTCCCAACTGATACAGTCAGTTGGGGTACACTCCTGGCAGCGGGCAGGGAACAATTTAGTGCCTGGTGGCTCGTTGTATTTCCGGGTATTGCCATCTCACTTCTCCTCATGACTTTAAATAAAATTGGCGACGAGAGAAAAACATTTCAGGCTGAAAAATTGCTCTGATTTCTTAACAATTTTTTAACCACTTCATTCATCTTCGTTTCATCCAAAAATGAATAAAATTGCAGTTCCAAAAGAAGGAAGCACAGATATATTGATGAACTTTGCATACATGGCATGAATTAATTTCTGGAAATCATTTTTATTACAATCCACTAAATATCAAGCAATAACGAATTTCGAACTGAATAAATACTTATCGTATGGACATTAAAGAAATTAACGAGAAAATACAACAGGAGTCTGCATTCGTCGATATGCTGATGATGGAACTCAGTAAAGTAATCATCGGGCAAAAATACATGACGGAGCGCCTGCTGATTGGTTTGCTCGGCAATGGGCATATCCTGCTTGAAGGTGTGCCGGGTTTGGCCAAGACATTGGCCATCAAATCACTTGCCTCTGCAATCCAGGCAAAATTTAACCGCATTCAGTTCACCCCCGACCTGCTACCTGCCGACCTAATCGGCACTATGATTTATAGCCAGAAGCAGGAAGAGTTCAGAGTTCGAAAGGGACCTATCTTTGCCAACTTTATCCTGGCCGATGAGATCAACCGTGCACCTGCAAAAGTGCAAAGTGCATTGCTCGAAGCAATGCAGGAAAGACAAGTCACCATTGGCGATTCAACTTTTTCTCTTGATGAACCTTTCCTCGTCCTTGCTACCCAGAATCCAATTGAACAGGAAGGAACTTATCCATTGCCTGAAGCTCAGGTGGACCGTTTCATGTTGAAAGTGGTGATCGGTTATCCGGGCAAGGAAGAAGAAAAAATGATTATCCGACAGAATATCGGCATGGATTTCCCCAAGGTGAATGCCGTTATTTCCCCTGACTTGATTCTCAATGCGAGAAAAATGGTGCGCGAAGTTTACATGGATGAAAAAATTGAAAAATACATAGTTGACATTGTCTTCGCATCCCGCATGCCGGAAGAATATAACCTGGGAAGGTTGAAACAATTAATCAGCTACGGAGGCTCGCCACGTGCAAGTATCAACCTGGCCCTTGCAGCAAAATCCTATGCTTTCATTAAGCGTCGCGGCTATGTAATCCCTGAAGATGTGCGTGCAATTTGCCATGATGTACTTCGTCATCGAATCGGTCTCACCTATGAGGCGGAAGCGGAAAACATTACTTCGGAGAATATCATCAATGAAATTCTTAATACGGTGGAAGTGCCTTAGGAGTTGATAATGGATAGTGGATAATGGATAGTGGATAATGGATAGTTGATAATGGATAGTGGATAGTGGATAGTGGATAGTGGATAGTGGATAGTGGATAGTGGATAGTGGATAGTGGATAGTGGGTAGTGGATAGTGGATAGTGGATAGTGGATAGTGGATAGTGGATAGTGGATAATGGATAGTGGATAGTGGATAGTGGATAGTGGAAAGTGGATGATGAGTTTATCATTTTATTGCGGTAAAGTTTAGGCGGAAGAAAGAGAAATAATGGAAACAACAGAATTACTTCAGAAGGTCCGGAAGATTGAGATAAAGACGCGCGGACTTTCTTCGCATATTTTTTCCGGAGAATACCACAGTGCGTTCAAAGGAAGGGGAATGGCATTCAGTGAGGTAAGGGAATACATGCCTGGCGATGATATCCGGTCGATCGACTGGAACGTTACGGCTCGCTTCGGACATCCATTTGTCAAGATCTTTGAAGAAGAACGCGAGCTCACTGTTATGCTGCTTGTGGATGTTAGTGCATCAGGAGATTTTGGAACCAAAACACAATTCAAAAAAGATCTTCTCACTGAACTCTGTGCGGTATTATCATTTTCCGCGATTCAGAACAATGATAAAATTGGCTTAGTCTTTTTCAGTGATAAAATTGAAAAATTTATTCCTCCTAAAAAGGGAAAGACCCACATCCTGAGAATCATTCGTGAGTTGATAAATTTTGAACCTGTCCATACAAAAACCAATATCGCTGAAGGCCTTCGTTATGTTGTCAATGTGATCAAGAAAAAAAGTATATGTTTCGTAATCTCAGATTTTATAGACGAAGGGTATGACGATGCCCTGAAATTAGCCAATAAAAAACATGATGTCGTTGCCCTGCGTATCTACGATGAACGTGAAAGGGAGCTCCCTGATGTAGGACTGATTCATATGCAGGATCCGGAAACAGGTAAGCTTTTGTATGTAGACACCCATTCAGAAAACTTCAGACAGGTCTACAAAAAAAAATGGCTGAAATGGGAAAAAGATCTGTCTGATTTGTTTGCACGCAGCGGAGTGGATCACTGCTCTATTCGTACGGATCAATCTTATGTGCAACCCTTAATGACCTTGTTCAAAAAACGTGGTACCCGGGGATAATTGATGATTACCTGTTAAAAAACACTCCTGAAACAAATTGAACAGGAGCAAAAAGTAAAGATTCCTGGCACAAATTAGCAGTAGCTGTCGGGATCAACTAATCAGAACAATGAGTCTATCAATAATAAAAACTAACCAATACAGAGCTATCATCTCCATAGTGCTTTTAAGTGCTGTGTTAGTCATGCTCCCCGGCAGTGCCTCCAGAGCCGCCCTGCCTGCGGGACCTGTTTTGGTATCCGCGAAAGCAGATACGAATCAGATCAGAATTGGGGAGCAATTTAAAGTCCGGCTCAAAGCAAATGTACCTACCGGGGTGATCCTTAACTTTCCAGTCTTTCCTGATTCCCTGAACAAGCTTGAAGTCATCTCAAGGGGGGTCATTGACACCATGGTTTCGGAAGATAAGAGCAACACCACTTTAACTCAATCCATACAGCTCACATGTTTCGATTCCGGATACTATGTAGTGGAACCATTTCATTTTACCAGTCTGAATGCTGCAAGCGGCTTGCCCGACACTTTTTCAACCGAAGCATTTTTAATTGCTGTTAAAAGTGTCCCCGTAGATACGACAAAAGCCATCAAAGACATCAAAGCACCTCTCGATGTTGCACTTACATGGATTGAAATTCTGCAAATCATAGCTGCAGTTCTTCTCGGCATTTTCTTGATCTGGCTCGTACTTCGGCTTTGGAAGAGAAGGAATAAAAAATCCGACGTTCCTGCACCAAAAGTACCGCTTCGCCCGGCTTACGAACTGGCGCTGGAAGCATTAAAAAATACCGAACAGGAAAAACTCTGGCAGCAAGGATTTTTCAAGCGATATCATAGCTCAGTTTCAGATATCCTGAGGGAATACATTGAAAGAACTTTCGAAATAAACGCTCTCGAATTAACTTCGGATGAAACACTTGAAAGAATCAGGAGAAAAAAAATTGAAAATGATGTAATAGACCGTCTTGCAACAGTTTTGCACATAGCTGACCTTGTCAAGTTTGCTAAAGTAGTCCCCATGGCTGATGAAAATGAGAGGTCAATGAAGTATGCCTATGATTTTATTAACCGCACGCGTCCTGTTACTGAAACTGATCTCAAAGGAAAGGAGCCTGAATCATGATGCACGGAATTCAATTTGCAGAACCGCGCTATTTGTGGTTCCTGCTCCTCATTCCGGTGATGCTTGGCATCTCTATTTATTTATGGAAGAAGAAGCCGAGCTTTCTTCGATATTCATCCTTTCAATTATTCGAGGGCTATGTTCCGACTTTACGTCAACGATTGCTGATAGTTCCTTTAATACTGCGCATGTTAGCAGTAGCAGCCATCGTTGTTGCGCTGGCGCGGCCTCAATCAAGTTCAAGTGGACAAAATGTAACCACCGAAGGAATTGATATTGTAATCGCCCTTGATATTTCGGCAAGTATGCTGGCGGAAGATCTTAAACCCAACCGCATTCAGGCAGCAAAAGATGTCGCTGAAAAATTCATCGATGCCCGCCCCAACGACCGCATCGGTCTTGTAGTATTCAGCGGCGAGAGTTTTACTCAATGCCCGCTCACAACTGATCATGCTGTGGTTAAAAATCTGTTCGGAGGCATTGAATCAGGAATGCTTTCTGATGGCACTGCAATAGGTGAAGGACTTGCCACTGCCGTAAACCGGATCAGGAACAGTAAAGCCAAGAGCAAAGTAATTATCCTGTTAACAGACGGGGTTAATAACATAGGTGCAATTGCTCCCCAAACGGCAGGAGAGATTGCCAAAACATTTGGCATCCGCGTATATACCATCGGTGTAGGTACCCGGGGCATGGCTCCCTATCCATTCAAGACACCCTTTGGGATACAATACCAGAATGTGGAAGTACAGATTGACGAACCCGTACTGCAACAAATCGCTGCAGATACCGGTGGTAAATATTTCCGTGCGACAAGCACAGCTAAGCTAAAGGAAATCTATGCAGATATTGACAAATTGGAAAAAACGAAAATCGATGTCACGGAGTTCAGGAATAAGTCGGAAGAATTTTATCCTCTTGCCTTGATTGCCCTCCTGCTACTCGGATTGGATGTATTACTTCGCTATACCGTGTTAAAATCTATTCCCTGATCATGCTCAGATTCGCACATCCTGAACATCTGTATGCTCTGTTGGCGGTTCCCTTCCTCCTGCTGGTGTTTTTTCTTGCCTGGCACGGGCGGAAAAAATCACTGCAAAAGTTTGGGGAAAACCTGCTCATCACCAAACTAACCAGGACACATTCAACATCAAAGCCCTGGTTCCGCATCACGCTTTTTTTAACTGCAATCTCACTGATTATTATCGGATGGGCCAATCCACAAATCGGAACCCGTCTCGAGGAAGTGAAGCGAGAAGGCGTTGATGTCATTATCGCGCTCGATGTCTCCAACAGTATGAAAGCTGAAGACATCCGCCCTAACCGACTGGAACGTGCCAAACAATCCATCAGCCGTTTAATCGACCAATTGGAAAACGACCGCATCGGTGTAATTGTTTTTGCGGGTCAATCCTATGTGCAGCTCCCCATCACATCCGACTATGCAGCTGCAAAGTTGTTTCTCTCCTCCATCGATACGGATATCATACCCACTCAAGGAACGGCTATTGGTTCAGCTATTGATCTGGCAACACAATCCTATGTGGGCAAAGACAATAAGCACAAAGCCCTGATCATCATCACCGACGGAGAAAATCATGAAGACGATGCCGTTGAAGCAGCAAAGAAGGCAAACGAAGAAGGGATTATTATACATACCATTGGTTTTGGATCGCCGGATGGTGCACCCATCCCGGTTTACCGGAATGGTGTTCAAGTTGATTTTGTGAAAGATACTGATGGCAATACCGTGCTCACAAAATTGGATGAAATCACGCTGGAGAAAATAGCGGCAGAAGGAAAGGGACAATACATCCGCGCCACAAATAGCGATGACGGACTTACCCGAATCCTGCAGCAGATTGCCGGAATGGAAAAGAAAACTTTCGGCACGAAGCAATACACAGGTTACGAAGACCGGTTCCAGTATTTTCTCGCCGCAGCACTTTTGCTTCTTTTATTCGAATCCATGATTGGCAACAGAAGAAATCCGCGGATTGAAAAAATTGACTTGTTTGGAGAAAAAGAAAAATAAATTGAACATGGCTTATAATAACACTACAAACATGAAATATTACCGGGCATTTCTGATGTGCCTGCTTTGCTGCGTACTTTCAATTTCTCCCACTCTGCTTCATGCACAATCAGAACGCAAACTCGTTCGAGAAGGAAACAAGAGCTACAACGATCAAAAATTTAGCGAGGCTGAAATCAATTACAGGAAATCGCTGGAGAAAAACAAAAGCTCTGTGCCGGGAAACTACAATCTTGGAAATTCCTTCTACAAACAGGACAAAATGGATGAAGCCGCTCAGCAATATCAGTCCCTCCTTTCCAATAAAGAAATCAGCAGTGAAAACAAGGCAAAAACCTATCACAATCTCGGCAATACCTTATTGAAAGAAAAAAAGTTCGATGAAAGCATAGCTGCCTATAAAAATTCACTCAAGCTGAATCCAAAAGACAACGACACCCGCTATAATCTTGCCTATGCTCAAGCTATGCTTCAGCAACAGCAACAACAACAGCAAAATAAAGACAATAAGGACAATAAGGACAATAAGGATAAACAAGACAGTAAAGACAAACAACAGCAAGATCAGGATAAACAAAAAGAAGAGAACAAAGACAAAAAGGAAGGCGAACAGACCGAACAAAAGGAAGAGAATAAAGAAGATCAAAAATCGGCTCAAAAAAGTAAAAATGAAATATCAAAAGAAGATGCCGAAAAAATACTTCAGGCCTTGAATAATGACGAAAAGAAGACGCAAAAAAAACTGACGAAGAAGGAAGTCACACGCGTTTCTATTGACAAGAAGTGGTAGATTTACAAAAACCTATCTAAGTTGACAGCAAAGAAACAAACGACAAAATGTCCTTTGAACTTCATACAACCCGATTATTACTTCGACCCATGCGTTTAGAGGACGCGGAAGGTATGTTTGAACTGAATCAAGCCTCAGATGTGTATCGTAATACCGGTGATTCACCATTCAGGGATTTAGAGGAAGCACAGGAATTGATTCGCCACTATGATCAATTTGAAAAATACAAGATGGGCAGGTTTACACTAATAGAAAAAGAAACCAAGTCGTATGCTGGATGGTGCGGATTAAAATATTCGGAGGAAACAGAGGAAACAGATCTTGGCTACCGCATTCTTCCCCGGTTTAGGGGCCAGGGACTGGCCACCGAGGCATCTGAAGCCTGCCTGGAATACGGCTTTGCTAAGCTGGGACTCGAAAAAATCATCGGAAGGGCTACACAAGCGAATGCAGCCAGTATAGCTATGCTTAAGAAAATTGGCATGAGCTTTGAAAATCTTTTTTACGAGCACAATACTGTTTGCGAACAATACTGCTTGTCTAAAAAGGAATGGATTAATTTGCATAAATCGAAGACACTCAACAAACAAGCATCTAATAATAAACAACAAATTAATTGAACCTGTAAAATCATGCTTAAGAACTGAGATTTCCTCTCGCTTGGAATTATCCCTCAACTTTTTAAGCACATTTCGCTTTGACTGTAACCTGAATGAAGAATATTCAAATAAATAAAATTAAGCTGCTCTATTTATTCCTGGCATGTCTGCTCTTTAATGGAACAAGAGCTCTTGCACAGGATGAAAAATTCACGGCGTCAAGTTCTTCGAGCAGCATAGCTGTAGGTGAACAATTTCAACTCACTTATACACTCACCGGAAATGGAAAAGGATTCCGTCCTCCCGACTTTTCTAACTTCAATGTATTGGCGGGTCCCAACCAAAGCAGCAGCGTTCAAATTATAAATGGTAATTTTTCACAAACCCTTGGTTTTACCTATATACTTCAAGCCACTACAGAGGGGACTTTCAAGATTGCCGGAGCTGAAATTTCAGGTAGTTCCGGAAAACTTATCAGCAACCCAATTACGATCAATGTAGTTAAGGGGGCTTCCAAAGCTCAATCAGGCAAGCAAGAAGGTGGTCAGCAAAGTGCAAGTGATGGAAAAAATGTTTTTCTGCGCACCAGCATTGACAAGTCCAATGTTGTTCAAGGAGAAGCCGTAGTAGTCACCTATCGTCTCTATACCAAAGTGACACTTTTAAATTATTCGATCGAAAAGGTTCCGGCTATGAACGGATTTTGGAGCCAGGACATTGCCATGCCGCAACAATTGGAATTCCACACCGAAAACCTGGAAGGTGTTACCTATAAAGTGGCAGATATCAAAAAGGTAGTTCTATTCCCTCAGCGTAGTGGCACTCTTCAGATTGATCCTATGTCAGGAGAAGTGGTAGCACGGATCCAGGCAAAAAGACAAGGCAGAAGTAATGACCCATTCGACCAATTCTTTAATGATCCATTCTTTAATAATCCCTTCAACTCAAACATTCAGGATGTCAAAATACCTTTGAAAAGCGATGCGGTGAAAATCAATGTGAAAGACCTTCCGGGAAACCCTCCTCCCACTTTCAATGGAGCTGTCGGGAAATTTACCTATGAAGTTTCCCTTGATAAAAAAGAACTGAATGCCCATGAACCGGTAACATTGAAGATAAAAATCAGTGGCAAGGGAAATATCAAACTCATCGACCCTCCTCAAATCAATTTCCCACCCGATTTTGAATCCTATGATCCAAAGGAAAACTCCAATTTAAATGTAACAACAGGAGGAGTCACCGGGTCTAAGACTTTTGAATACCTGCTCATACCCAGGAACCCTGGCGAATTTAAAATTCCCATTGCCAATTTTACATACTTCGATCTTGAAAATAAAATCTATAAAGAAATTCCATCTCCTGAGTTAGTAATCAAAGTAAACAAAGGGAACGAAAGTGTTACTGTGGTCACAGGAAGCGGAGTGAATAAGAGCGACATTCAATTTCTTGGCAAGGACATCCGTTTTATTAAAACAAAAGATCCTCTGTTCATTCAACAAAAAGTTCCTTTTTATGGTTCGGTTATATTCTACTCCCTCCTGGCAACTCCGGCATTACTTTTCGCGGGATTGCTTCTGGTTCGCAAGAGACAGGAAGGAATGAAAGGAAAAGCAGGACTGATGAAAAGCCGAAGAGCGAATAAAGTAGCTCAGAAAAGACTTGCCATAGCGAGAAAACTTTTAAGTGCCAACGAGAAGGAGAAATTTCTGGATGAAATCTCAAAGGCTATGTGGGGATTTATCAGCGATAAATTGCAGATCCCGGTATCAGATTTGTCACAAGAATCCGCAGCCGAGGCATTGCTTAAAAAAAATGTACCCCTTGAATTAATTTCGAATTTCACCAACACCATTGAGAAATGCGAATTTGCCCGCTTCGCAGGTTCCAATGCCGAAAGTCACGAAAACTTGTATAAGCAGGCACTAGACTCAATATCCAAAATTGAAGAATCCGCCAGATCATAACACAATGCGAAGCACTAGTAAATATTCTCTTTGTTTTTTACTTCCATTATTGATGTGCATGCTGCTTTTCCATTCCGGAACTGCGGCCACAAATCCTTTGGACATATATCATCAGGCCAACATTGCATACCAGCAACAGGAATATGACAAAGCCATCGATTTATATGAAAAACTATTATCTCAGGGAGAGTTCGCTTCGGAAGTATATTTTAACCTGGCAAATGCCTGGTATAAAAAAGGAAATGTACCAAAATCAGTATTGAACTATGAGCGTGCTTTAAAGATGGATCCGAAAGATGAGGATATTCAATTCAACCTCAAGATTGCCTCCTTGCAACTCGTGGATAAAATTGATCCTGTTCCACAAATATTTTATAAGCGCTGGATAGATTCATTGACGAACCTGTTCTCATCGAATGAATGGGGCAAACTCGTACCCTTCATGCTTTGGATATCCTTACTTAGCTCCTTGTTTTTCCTGTTTGGAAATACGGTCCTGCTCAGGAAAGCAGGTTTTGTGGTGAGTCTCGTCTTTCTTTCTCTGTTTGCTATCACTTTTGTTATTGCCGGTTTCAGCCACAACTCTTCTAACGTCGATAGATCTGCCATTGTTATGACACCAAGTGTGTATGTTAAAAGTTCTCCGGATCCTAAAGGAAATGACCTTTTCATCATCCATGAAGGAACTAAGGTGGAATTACTGGATGAATTAAACGATTGGAAAAAGATTAAACTTCTGAATGGAAGCGTTGGCTGGCTGATGAATTCAGAGATTGAAGTTATTTAAAACCAAAATAAATATCCCTTTGCCTTTTGACCAAAATTGGATTACTCAGCGATACACATGGATGTCTGGATGAAAAAATCTTAAAGCACCTGGAGGATTGCGATGAGATCTGGCATGCCGGCGACATCGGCGATGTGAGCGTCTCCACAGGCCTTAGTAAGTTGCACCTGTTAAGGGCTGTTTACGGAAACATTGACGGAACGGAGATCCGACAACTCCACCCCAATGATCAGGTGTTTTCTTGTGAAGATCTGAAAGTGTTCATCACGCATATCGGAGGTTATCCCGGGAATTATTTCCCTGAAGCAAGAAAAAAAATCCAATCGCTTAAGCCGGATTTGTTTATCTGCGGACATTCCCACATTTTAAAAGTAATACCCGACAAAGTATTCAATTTGCTCCATATGAACCCGGGTGCCGCAGGCAAAAACGGATTTCATAAAATCAGAACATTACTGAAATTTCAGGTTTCAGGAAAAAAGATCGAACAGCTCCAGGCAATAGAATTGGGACTTCGAGGACAGATTGAACCCTGATCAACGCAGGCGGTCGGCAGATTTTACCAGATCTTCATCTCTGCGCACAAAACGGCTGGCAAGGAACAGAAATACCAATTCTATCAGTGGCAGATAGCTGCCATAACGGTATTTAACAAGCTGATTCATATTTGAAGACATTGTATCTGCCACAAAAAATAACAATCCAATTAAAAGACAGGTGAGTAAAAGTCCCAGGTTGCAAAACCGTATTTGGATTTTTCTCCACTTGAATAAGAAAATGTTGATAAATGCAAGCACACCAATAGCACAATTCAAAATCATCAACAAGGCATTATCGGGAATATTAAAGGACCTGATGACCGTTTCAGGATTGACTTGACCCACTTCATGAAGTTCATAGACCGGAACCAGTAGAAGTATGCCGGAAACAGCAGTTACCAGAAATAAAAAGAGGGATTGAACGCGTTGAATCATAGGAATTTCAAATGAATTACAAGAAAACCGCTTTAAATAATTTTCGAAACAATATTAACGAAACTATCGTTACATGAACAAGTATATTATCCAATTATTTTTTAGTACTTTTGTTGTACAAGTAATCAAAACACCGTATACTTGTCCAATAAATCAAGCACCGATCCGGATTTTTTACTCTTCCGCCCGGTTATTTCTCCGTTCATCTTACGGTTCCTCAAATCTCAATTTACTTTATTAATCATTATGATTTCATGACCTTTTTGAAGGTCAATTAAGCAATACAGCAAATCAAATGTCCTCCTGACATTTTGCAATAAAATCCAAATTTTTCATGTACGATATTCTAGAATTAAACGACAAGCTCGTGAACGAGCTCAAAGAAATTGCACGTTTGATGAGCATTCCCAATTACGATGAATTACGTAAGCAGGAACTCATATACAAAATCCTCGACCAGCAGGCCCTAAACCCGCAAGCGAGCAATTCCATCAAGGAGTCTCTGGTTTCTAAATTTGCTCCTGCAGAGAAAGTCACCATTAAGGAAACTCTTCCTAAACCTTCTAGTGCCGTAGAAGCTGAAGCTGAAGAATCTGAGGAAGACCCAAAAAATGATGCAAAAGGTCGTCCGAAACGCAAGCGTGTGATCCCTGCCAAAACCGACACCAAGGGTAAACCTGAAACTGTGGTATTAGAACCCAGTGTAAAAGTTCCGGCTACACGTCCTGCACCCATTGTTCCAGCGGTCTCTACCATCCCTCCCAGCCGACCCGAAAATGTAAGCCGTCCCACTCCGGCAAACCGGCCATCTGAACCGGACAGGAATTTCAGGCAACGTCGCGAAGTCCCGGCTCCAATTGTTGAACCTCCAACTGAACTTGACTCAATCATTGAAGCTGAAGGTGTACTGGAAACGATGCCCGATGGATTTGGATTTCTGCGCTCAAGCGATTTTAATTACCTCACTTCCCCGGATGATGTATATGTGTCACAGTCACAAATTAAATTATTTGGTCTGAAAACAGGAGACACGGTTCGCGGAATGGTACGCCCACCCCGTGAAGGCGAAAAATATTTTCCACTTACCAAAGTTGACTTCATTAATGGGCAGGATCCTGCCATTGTTCGTGACCGGATACACTTCGATTTTCTCACCCCGCTCTTCCCACAGGAAAAGCTAAACCTGAGTGGTTCGAATACTACTTTTTCCACGCGCATCATGGATCTGTTTACACCCATTGGTAAAGGGCAGCGTGGACTTATCGTTTCTCAGCCGAAGACCGGTAAAACAATGCTTCTGAAAGACGTTGCGAATGCAATCGCTGCGAATCATCCTGAGGTATATATGATCATCCTACTGATTGATGAACGTCCGGAAGAGGTTACTGATATGGCACGAAGTGTAAAAGCCGAAGTTGTTGCTTCAACTTTTGACGAACCTGCAGAACGCCATGTAAAAATTGCGAATATAGTTCTGGAGAAAGCTAAACGAATGGTTGAATGCGGACATGATGTGGTTATCCTTTTGGATTCGATCACCCGACTTGCCCGCGCCTACAATACTGTTGCCCCTGCCAGTGGTAAAGTATTATCCGGAGGTGTGGAAGCAAATGCACTTCATAAGCCAAAACGTTTCTTTGGTTCAGCACGAAAAATTGAAAACGGAGGAAGTCTTACCATCCTGGCCACTGCATTGATTGACACAGGTTCTCGTATGGACGAAGTGATCTTTGAAGAATTCAAAGGAACAGGAAATATGGAACTCCAGCTGGACCGGAAATTATCGAACAAACGGATCTTCCCTGCTATCGATCTTGTTGCTTCAAGTACACGTCGGGAAGATATGCTTCTTGACAAAGAGACTTTACAACGCATGTGGATCCTTCGAAATCACCTTGCTGATATGAATCCTTTGGAAGCTATGGAATTCCTGCTTACACAAATGAGAGGAACAAAATCGAACGAGGAGTTTCTTGTTTCGATGAATGGCTAAGCAATCTTTTGAATTTAGAAAATTGCGGGCCTCATTGCATTACCCCGGAAAGGATAACATGAACTCCTTTGTTATCTAGTTTGGCGGTCTTAAACATTGATGTTGCCACTTTCCCAACGGGAATAGCTTTCAGATTCTTTAAAGGCCCCCAAAAGATAAATGCCATTGCACTGAATACAGCAATTGCCAGTCGCTCGCCAAATCGAAATTCTTCCCTGTATCCAATTAATAGTGAAGGCCGGAAGAAAACAATAGTGGGAATCGCCAATCTGGATATCTGTTCCTCCATTTGCCCTTTCACCTTGTTATAAAAAACCCGGGATTTAGGATCTGCACCCATCGCGCTGATGGAATAAAATCCTGCACATTCATTTTTCGCAGCCGCTTCAGCTAGTGCTACAGGATATTCAAAATCGACCTTACGAAAAGCAGCTTTGCTGCCCGCATTTTTAATTGTGCTTCCCAGGCAGCAGAAAACGTCATCTACATTTTTAAAGGAAGCCTCTACTGCATCCAGTTTATTAAAATCAGTTTCAACCTGCTCAAGTTTGGGATGATGGTAGTCGGTCTTCTTTCGCACTAATGCGATTACCTTCTCATATTCTGAACTCTCCAATAAAAGCAGCAGTAATTCCCTTCCAACCAGCCCTGAAGAACCAGCTATCAATGCAATTTTGTTTTTACTCATATATTCCTACCGGATTAATCACGTAAAAAGGATATTATAAATGAAATCAAAATTGAAACTCGGGCAATTTGTTGCGCGAAACCTCAGACTTATCAGATAAAAAGCATGGCTCCCTGGATATTAATTTCTGGAAGGTTTTCCTTTCACCAATTGATTTTGAATTTCTTTCACCGGAATTTCTTCGAATCCGTTTTTATCTGTTTTCGATTCCGGAAAATAGCGCACATCAAGAGGTTCTTTCACTTTCTCCTTCGTAAGTGCAAATTCAACTACTTCTATCATCTCTTTAACATAAGTAAAGCGCAAATCCTTCAGGTACTCCTTAGATATCTCATCGATGTCCTTCTTGTTATCAGCAGAAAGAACAATGTCCTTGATTCCTGCACGGCGAGCTGCCAGAATTTTTTCCTTGATACCCCCGACCGGTAATACTTTACCGCGAAGTGTGATCTCACCGGTCATTGCCAGACTGATTTTCACTTTTCGTTGTGTAAAGGCAGATGCCAGAGCAGTAAGCATAGTCACTCCTGCTGAAGGCCCGTCTTTAGGTGTTGCCCCTTCAGGTACATGGATATGTATATCCCACTGGTCGAATACACGGTAATCCAAATTCAGGTCGTGTGCATGTGCTTTGAGGTAGGCAAGTGCAATGACAGCAGATTCTTTCATCACATCTCCCAGGTTGCCTGTTAAAGTGAGTTTCCCTTTTCCGCGGCTTATGCTTACTTCGACAAAAAGAATATCTCCGCCCACTGAAGTCCAGGCCAAACCGGTTACTACTCCGGCTACCTCATTTCCCTGTTTCTTATCCGAACGAAAAATTGACGCACCCAGGATTCGGGTGGCATCTTCTACAGTAAGTACAGGATTATACTTTTCTTCCATAGCCACTTGCTTTGCGACACCTCGCACCAATGCAGCAATTTTTTTCTCTAATCCACGCACACCCGATTCACGGGTATAGTGTTCAATCATATATTCGATGAGCTTGGAGGAAATTTTAACCTGGTCCTTCTTCACACCATGCGCTTCCAATTGTTTTGGGATCAGATGCTTCATCGCAATCTGTGTTTTCTCTTCAAGAGTATATCCACTGATCTCGATGATTTCCATCCGGTCCATCAATGCGGGTTGTACACGACTCAATGAATTCGCAGTTGCAATAAACAGTACGTTCGACAAGTCATAATCTGTTTCAACGTAGTTGTCATAGAATGTGTTGTTTTGTTCCGGATCGAGTACTTCCAGCAAGGCTGATGAGGGATCTCCATGAAAATCGTTGCCGAGTTTATCTATTTCATCGAGGACAAAAATCGGGTTACTTGATTTTGCCTTCTTCAGATTCTGAATGATTCTTCCTGGCATTGCTCCGATATAAGTCTTACGATGGCCGCGTATCTCTGCCTCATCTCTTACTCCACCGAGAGACATCCTCACGTATTTTCTTCCGAGTGCTTTAGCGATGGATTTACCAAGCGAGGTTTTTCCCACACCGGGAGGTCCATACAAGCACATGATCGGTGATTTCATATCGCGTTTCAATTTGAGAACAGCGAGATATTCCAGAATCCTTGCCTTTACTTTCTCAAGACCATAATGATCCTTATCAAGCACTTTCTGTGCATGCTTCAGGTCAAAATTATCGTTGGTGAACTCGTTCCATGGAAGGTCAAGTAATAATTCAAGGTAATTAAGTATGACAGAATATTCAGCTGCCGCGGGATTCATGCGGGCGATGCGATCACATTCTTTCTGAAAAATTTCCGACACCTCTTTACTCCACTTCTTTTTCTTCGCTCTTTCTCTCAACTCCGCTACTTCCCTGTCTGGTGTTGATCCTCCTAGCTCCTCCTGTATGGTTCGCAATTGTTGATTTAAAAAATACTCCCTTTGCTGCTTATCAATATCCGTACGCACCTTACTCTGGATTTGATTCTTCAACTCCAGCATTTGCAATTCCTTGGTGAGCAGTCCAAGTACACGGGTGGCCCGCTTTTTATGATCTTCTATCTCGAGTAATTCTTGTTTCGTCCCAACATCCATGTTCATATTGGATGAAATGAAATTGATCAGGAAGGTTTGGCTCTCAATATTTCTTATTGCAAATGCAGCATCAGATGGAATGTTAGGAGAATGCTGAATGATCTGCAAGGCTAAATCCTTCAGTGAAGCAACCGTGGCCATAAATTCCTTGTCGAGGGTACTCCCCTTAGTTTCAGGAAATGGCTTCACGGAACAACGTATGTAAGGCTCTGTCTGAGTGCATTTGTCTAAACGAAAGCGTCTTTTTCCCTGAATGATAATGGTAGTATTCCCATCAGGCATACGGAGCATTTTCAACACATTCGCAACAGTTCCGACGCTATTTAAATCTTCAAAATTAGGATCCTCAATTGCTACATCTTTTTGTGCCACCACACCTATCACTTTGTCACCTTTATAGGCGTCTTTTATCAGATTAATTGACTTATCTCTGCCAACGGTGATAGGAATGACTACGCCGGGGAAAAGCACGGTATTTCGTAAAGGAAGAATGGATAGGATTTCAGGGATATCCTGCTGGTTCATCTGATCCTCGTCCTCCTGTGAAAGCAGGGGGATAAATTCAGAATCATCATCAATTATATTACTGAGATCTAAGGGGTTAATAAGATGCTGATCACTCATGGGAAGGTAAAATCAAGGTTTAATAACGACAATCTGGCAGAAAACTCAAAAATCCACCGTGAATCACAATAAGTCCATTTTCGTGCCAAGCCCTTCATATTTGCAAATATCATGGCTTATGCTGCAAGAAAATAAAAAAATATGGTCGAGGCAATGAGGAGTATCGTTCCCGGGCGTATTCTGCAATCAAATGAATGCTTATTTATGGATTGAATACATCCACTTCACAACCAAAAAATAAGGATCATTACAATTGACCTGATTAGAAGTTCATTTAAAACTGACGAACAATCCTTGCCTTTCCCTGGGTTTCCTCCTCTCCCTTCTTGACTTTAATCATATTTAATATAAAGCCTGATCATGACCTTTGAGCAACGGATGCTTGATTAGCGTCAATTTTAAATCACCCGATATTTTCATTCAAGGCTTAGCAGGAAGATTTTCTGTGAAATATTCCCCCGACAAGAAAGATAAATCTTCCTTCTAAAAACATGTCAAGAGAAAAACCATTATGAAAGAACCCCTGCTCACAAAATATTTTTTTCCCTTTATTCAGTGGTATGCCTTAATGATATTCCTGGCAATTGCCATTGATTATTTCCTGCATCTGTTCGATTTGGTATTTATAGGGCGCTACCTCGGTATTACCGGGACAGTGGTAATTATAGTTTCATTTATTTATTCATTGCGAAAGCGAAAGATCATTGAATCCGGCTCGCCAAAACAATTATTACTCTTGCATGAGTATCTGGCCTGGGCAGGATCTGTCATGCTTCTGGTTCACGCGGGAATTCACTTCAATGCACTCATCCCCTGGCTGGCTGTTCTCATGCTGTTGGTTGCTGTAGCAAGCGGTCTCATTGGAAAATTTATCCTGAAGAAAGCAAGCGATTCGCTGAAAGAAAGACGGCAGGAAATAATGAACACAGGCTTGAGCAAGGAGGATACAGA
The DNA here is from genome assembly GCA_963775555.1 of uncultured Bacteroidota bacterium. Lineage (GTDB taxonomy): Bacteria > Bacteroidota > Bacteroidia > AKYH767-A > 2013-40CM-41-45 > QQVM01. The sequence goes on from CAVZJJ010000004.1 coordinate 1,684,862, forward strand.
CAAGAAACTTTTTTTTGATTCCATCACAGTAGATCTTATGAAAAAATGGAGAGTGGTTCATTTGCCAATCACACTCCTATTAGCCATCCTGGCCCTCATGCACATCCTCACTGTTATAATGTTCGGTAAATGAAAAGTATCATTCTTTGGGGTATAATTCTTATTTGTACCTGGTTGATGTACGAGTATCCACATGTGGCTCTTAACCCGGGCGAATTAACAGAAGGACATCAGAAATTGAAAGACGATTGCAATGCATGTCATCAGGTTTTTAAGGGACTTCCTTCGACTAAGTGTATTGCCTGTCATAAGCTTTCCGAAATTGGAAGGGATACATCAACCGGAATGAATTCACTCTCAATGGAGAAGAAAATTTTATTCCACCACTTGCTGAAAGACCAGGAATGTATTGCCTGCCATTCTGACCACAAAGGCCTCATTCCCGGCCAAGGGATCAGCAAATTTAGCCATGAAATTTTATCAAATGAATTAAGAAGCCAATGCAGCAATTGCCATAACAAACCAATAGACAGTCTTCACACACATCTTTCTACAGCATGCAACAATTGTCACAGTACTAATGGATGGAAATCTTCCGTCGTTTTCAAACACGATATGATTGAAGGTATGGACGTAAACAACTGTTCCTCCTGTCATCTTGTGCCGACAGATGATTATCATTCATCATTCAAAGATAATTGTAACACATGCCATAGTACCGATAAGTGGATTCCTTCTACTTTTGATCATGCAAATTATTTTCAACTTGACAAGGACCATGCAGCCAAGTGCAATGTTTGTCATCAAAATAATAATTACAAGACCTATTCATGCTACGGTTGCCATGAACATTCACAAAGCAAAATCGCACAGGAGCATCAGGAAGAAGGGATTTACAATTATAGTAATTGTACGGAATGCCACAAAAGTGCTGACGAACATGACATCAGAAGAAACGGGGCTTCGCCGAATGAATTAAATCAAGGGGAAACAAAAAAAGATACGAAGGGAAACAAAACACGATCAAAAAATGGTAAAAACGAAAAGGGAGAAGACGAAGGTGGAGATGATGATTAATATCAAGCAGTAAGAATTTATAAACCTCTATTCGTTTTAACCTGGATTTGAATAGAATAAAAAATATTCGATGAAATTAAACCTAGCCCGTAAAAAGCCCATGAAACCTCATAAACTCCTCTAAAACTTTACAAACAAAGGCATTAATTACCTGATTCGCACCAAAATACCAATCTTTGCCTATTCGGCAGGAATCTAGTACGTTTGCAAGCTTCATATGGACCAAAATCACTTGTCAAAAAGGCTCGAAATTCTCTCGGAAAGCCAAACTATAGGAATGTCAAAACTCAGCAGGGAATTATCTGCAGAAGGACATGACGTAATTAACCTCAGTCTGGGTGAGCCGGATTTTGTTACTCCGGATCATATCCGTGAGGCAGCAAAGAAAGCCATAGATGATGGCTATACATTCTATCCGCCCATTTCAGGGTATGCCGAGTTAAGGGAAGCCATCTCCAAAAAGTTTAAGCGAGAGAACAATCTGGATTATGCGCCGAACCAGATTGTTGTTTCAACCGGCGCTAAACAAGCTATTGCAAACGTAGTTCTGAGTCTGGTGAATCCAGGAGATGAAGTTATCATCCCTATTCCCTACTGGGTCAGTTATATTGAAATTGTAAAGTTGGCCGAAGGAAAAACTATTCCGATCCACTCTGACATCGCATCCAATTATAAAATTAGTCCTGAACAATTGGAAAAGGCCATCACTCCCAGGACCAAACTATTTATTTTTTCCTCACCCTGCAATCCGACCGGTAGTGTATATACAAAAGACGAGTTGAAAAAACTAGCTGATGTATTCGCAAAGCATCCACAGGTATTTATTTTATCTGATGAAATTTATGAGCACATCAATTTCATGGATAAGCACGAAAGTATAGCGCAGTTTGCAGAAATCCATGAGCGGGTAATAATCGTGAATGGTGTTTCGAAAGGATACGCCATGACAGGATGGAGAATTGGCTACATTGGTGCTCCTCAAAAAATTGCTTCAGCCTGCGATAAAATACAGGGGCAATTCACTTCCGCTGCTTCTTCCATCGCTCAAAAAGCTGCCGAAGCCGCCTTGAACGGAAATAACCAAGCCACTAATGAAATGAAACTGGCATTTAGACGTCGCAGGGATCTTGTAATCTCTTTACTTAAAAAAATCCCGGGGCTTATAATAAACGAACCCCAGGGCGCTTTTTATGTTTTTCCGGATGCAAGTTCTTACTTTGGAAAAAAAGATGGCGATAAAGAAATAAAAAATTCGCAAGACCTCTGTATGTATCTTTTATACAAAGGGCATGTCAGCACCGTCACAGGCGATGCATTTGGCGCTCCGAATTGTTTCAGGATTTCTTATGCAGCTTCCGATGAAAAATTAAAGGAAGCAATGTCCCGGATCAGCAATGCACTTTCAAAATTGGTCTAAGTCTGCCCTTTATTATAAAGCAAGAACACAGAAATAATCATAATAATATATTTTGGGAAAAGGGAAGTCAAAATCTATTCAACAACTTTTCGAAGAATTCCGGAAAGTAAATGTTCTCATCATTGGGGATGTAATGATTGATGCTTATTTATGGGGAAAGGTAGACCGCATTTCTCCTGAAGCACCTGTACCTATCGTTTCCGTCACCAAAAGAGAGAATCGTTTAGGAGGCGCGGCCAACGTAGCTATCAATATCCAGTCACTTGGTGCCACACCCATTCTTTGTTCAGTAATCGGGAATGATTTGAACGGAAGGACATTCATCGAGTTGCTTCAGCAAATGAATATGACTGCAGACGGTTTGGTGCAAAGTCCTGAACGACCCACTACCCGTAAAACACGTGTCATCGGTAACAACTATCAAATGTTGCGTGTGGATGAAGAACGAGATGAAGATGTATCTGCCTCTGATAGAAAACGCCTGTTAAGCCGGATTAGTAACATTTTGGCTAAAGACAACATTGATGTAATTATTATTGAAGATTACGACAAGGGAGTGATTTCAAAAGCATTGATAGAACAGGTCGTAAAACTTGCAAAGCAGAATAAAATTCCGGTGGCCGTTGATCCAAAAAAGAGAAATTTTAATCATTACCGGAACATCACTTTATTTAAACCGAATCTCAAAGAGCTTCGGGAGGGAATGAAGTTAGACCTGGAAAAAGAACGTCTTGAAGAAATAATTGCCGCGGTTCAAAAGATTCGCAAGGACCATCAATTGGATACTGTGTTGCTCACTTTATCTGACAGAGGGATCCTTCTGATCAATGACAATCATGAAACTCTTCTCCCTGCACATATCAGGAATATAGCTGATGTTTCAGGTGCAGGAGATACAGTGATCAGTGTTGCAGCCTTGTGCCTGGCAGTGAATACCGATGTTGTTAAAATGGCTACGCTGGCAAATCTTGCAGGTGGCCTTGTGTGTGAAAAGGTAGGAGTTGTTCCTGTTGAGAAAGAACAACTCTTAGCCGAAGCCAAAATGTTGAAACTTAATTGATCCATGTCCGAACCGGTTACGCCCTATAAGGACAGTACGCTGAATAAGAAGCAGCAGGTTGCAAAAATGTTTAACAGCATTGCCTGGCGCTACGATTTCCTGAACCACTTTTTGTCTTTTGGAATCGACAAATACTGGAGGAAGAAGGCTGTGTCGATGCTAAAGAAAAACAAGCCACAGATGATTCTGGATGTTGCAAGCGGTACCGCTGATTTCGCACTTGCATCCATGAGCCTTCATCCTCTTAAAATTTACGGGATCGACATTTCCGAAGACATGCTGAATATCGGCAAACAAAAAATCCGAAAAAAAAATCTACAGGAAAAAATCGAATTACTCGAATCGGATTCAGAGAATCTCATTTTCGAAGACAATAAATTCGATGCAATTACCGTTGGTTTTGGAGTCCGTAATTTTGAGCATCTGGAAAAAGGTTTGTCGGAGATGTTGCGCGTGCTGAAACCGGGTGGAAAAGCGGTAATTCTTGAATTTTCGAAGCCCCATTCACCTATGATTCGCTCCTTCTACTCCTTCTATTCATCCAAGGTTCTTCCCTGGCTGGGGAACAAGATCTCGAAAGATGCCGTTGCCTATACCTACCTGAACAAATCTGTAGAAGCATTCCCTGAAGGCGAAAGTTTTGCAAACATTCTCAAGATTACAGGGTATAATGAAGTTACAATTAATCCGCTCACTTTTGGTGTGGTCACCGTATATACAGGCAGCAAATAAGAATGAGAAACAGTAATAGGCAGATGAAGTTTAGGAAATCTCAAATCAGCAGTCTGCTGATGGCCATACTGTTTTTTATTTTTCAGACACCTTCCTATTGTCAACTTAACAAAGTACCCATCAATTTGCCAAAATACGATCACCAAAAAATCCACTTCGGGTTTACCCTGGGATTGAACAGCAGCAATTTCAGGGTTCAGAAAGTACCGGACTTCAAAACACAGGACTCCATTTATATTATTGAGCCGCAAGCGGTGATGGGATTGAATCTGGGAATCGTAAGCAATTTGCGCCTGAGTGAATATTTCGACCTCCGATTTATACCTACTCTCTCATTTGCCCAACGCAATCTGGAATATACCTTTTTATATCCAGGGTCCTCGGGTGATTTTATAACCAAGAATATAGAATCCTCTTATCTTGAATTTCCCTTTCTTTTAAAATTCAAATCAAGAAGGATAGACAACTACAGGGTATATGTATTGGCAGGAGGACGCTATTCCATTGACATGGTTTCTCAGGCAAAAGTCACTAATAAAGACAAAGACATTGTAAAGCTGGAGCGTCATGATTATGGCTATGAAATCGGTCTTGGTTTCGATTTCTACATGACTTACTTCAAGTTTGCTCCTGAAATTAAAATGTTCAATGGTGTAAATAATTTATTGGTGAAGGAAAACACTCCATTTGCAAAACCATTGGAGGGATTAAGATCAAAAATATTCCTGGTTTCTTTTACCTTTGAATAAATGCCGCTGCTCTAATCTGCGGCCAGATTCCATATGGTACAACAACTCGAGCTTGTCCTTCTTCCCGAAGAGGCGGCAGACGAAGCGAAAGTTTTAGCAAAGGCCGCCACAAGTCTGGTCATCGCCTCCACCCGCATTAGCGCTTTATATATTTTAAAGCGGTCTATTGATGCCCGGTCTCGAACGGTAAGAATTCGTTTGCAAGTTGAAGTATATGTGGATGAAAGCCCTCCTCCACAAAAAAACACCCGGGACCTCTTCCAATTTGACCGTGATGTATCCCAAAAGGAGCCGGTGCTCATTATTGGTTTTGGACCTGCCGGTATGTTTGCTGCCCTGCGTTTAATAGAACTTGGTCTGAAACCGATCGTCATCGAAAGAGGAAAAGATGTGCGAAACCGTCGGAGAGATCTGGCTGCCATTAACAGGGAAGGAGTTGTAAATCCGGATTCAAATTATTGCTTTGGCGAGGGAGGTGCGGGCACTTACTCGGACGGAAAACTATACACCCGTTCAGGTAAACGTGGGGATATACGAAGAATCCTATCCATCCTCGTGGAACATGGCGCGGATCCGGATATTCTTATTGATGCACATCCACATATTGGCACCAATAAACTTCCCAAAGTGGTACAGGCTATCAGGGAGAGAATTCTTTTATCAGGAGGGGAAATCCATTTTGAAACAAGGATGATGGATTTAATTGTGACCAAAAATGAAATCCGGGGTATTCTGACAGCTCACGCAAGCACTGGAGAAGAAAAGGAATTTAGATCAACGCGTTTAATTCTCGCCACCGGACACTCAGCCAGAGATGTATTTGAGCTGTTAGACAAAAAGAAAATAAAGATCGAACGAAAAGCATTTGCTCTAGGCGTTCGTATTGAGCATCCTCAGGACATTATTGATACTGTGCAATACCATTGCGAAAGCAGAAACCCCCATCTCCCTCCGGCCAGCTATTCTCTGGCTACACAGGTCGGTGATCGCGGGGTATATTCCTTTTGCATGTGTCCGGGTGGGATCATTGCTCCTGCTTCCACACAGGGTAATGAAATCGTGGTGAATGGATGGTCTCCATCGAAAAGAAACAATCCTTTTGCCAATTCCGGAATGGTAGTAAGTGTAGGAGAAAAAGACTTCCTCCCTTTTTCCCAACACGGTGAGTTATCCGCCTTACGCTACCAGCAATCGATAGAACAAAAAGCATATCAGGCAGGTGGCGGGAAACTAATCGCACCTGCGCAGCGTCTCATCGATTTTGTGGAGCGTGTACATTCTTCTACCCTACCCGATTGCTCCTACATACCCGGAGTAAAATCAGCTTTACTCGATGATATCCTACCCTTTGAAATCACCAATGCTTTGAGAGCGGGTCTTAAAGATTTCGGCAAGAAAATGAAAGCATATTATACCAATGATGCTCTGCTTGTCGCTACTGAATCCAGAACATCTTCTCCCGTACGTATACCACGTGATAAAGAGTCACTGCAACACCCTGAAGTTTCAGGATTGTTTCCATGCGCCGAAGGTTCCGGTTATGCAGGTGGAATTGTTTCTGCCGCCATGGACGGAGAGCGCTGTGCCGAAGCTGTCGCTCGTATTAACTAACTATAAGAATATATTAAATGATGTTCAAGACTCTATATTTTTCAGCTTGCTCATCAATACCACAGATTAAAGAAAAATGATACGATGCGAATAGTTTTCAGGTCTATTTTTAAAATTTTGGGTTGGAAGATTGTTGGCGATGCTCCCCGACAACTAAAAAAATATATTATCATCGTGGCGCCCCATACAAGCAATTGGGATTTCCCACTCGGAGTAGCAGTTCGAAGCATTATGGGTTTCAAAGCTAACTTTTTGGGAAAAAAGGAATTATTTGACTCAGCCCTGGGATGGTTGTTTAGAAAACTGGGAGGCTACCCAGTTGACAGAGGCCGGGCAACACATCTGGTGGATGAGGTAATCCATATCATTGAACGGGAAGATCATTTTGTAATTGCGATTGCTCCGGAGGGAACGCGAAAAAATGTAAAACGATGGAAGACCGGTTTCTATCATATTGCTGTCAGGGCAAAAATTCCAATTGTGATGGTGGGCTTTGACTATTCAACAAAAACTATTTTCTGGGCAGAGCCATTTTATCCAAGCGGGGACTTGTCAAAGGACGCTGTTGTCATGCAGGATTTTTACAAAGATAAAGTGGGCAAGAACAGAATGGCTGCGCCGGTCTTATAAGCGTTGTCAAAATTTATTTGCTTCACCTGAGCCTGGTCAAATCAAGCATGAGGAGACATCATTCTCCTGCGAAACTCAGCACAAACAATACCAGCTGCCATAGCGACGTTCAAAGAATCAGGACCCTTTCCGGGAGTATTGTTAAAGGAAGGAACGGTGATCTTATTGGTCACATAGGATAAATAATTTTCATTCAAGCCGGTGGATTCATTTCCAAAAATCAAGAAGGCATGATTTGCAAAATCAGAAGTGAAAATATTCTCTCCATCCATTACAGTGCCAACTACGGGTAAGTTAATGGTATTCTGGTTTAGCCTGAATAAATCATCCAGTTCCATGTAGTAGACAGAGGTTCTGAACAAAGAGCCCATACTTGCCTGCACCACTTTAGGATTATAACAATCAGCCGTTTGGTTTGAACAGATCACATGCCGGATTCCAAACCAGTCAGCTATACGAAGAATGGTCCCTAGATTTCCCGGATCCTGAATATCATCCAGTACAAGTACCAATTCATTACTTAAGCCATTAATATCAAGCTGATGTTCCTTTTGCCTCACCACGGCAAGCACTCCCTGAGGGGTACTCAAGGGGCTTATCTTGTCCATATCGCCCCTGCTTACTGAAAGAAGTTCATTCGGGTAATTTTCAGAAATAATTTTTCGCAAATCCTCACTGATATTTTCAGTGGCACACAGCAGTTGAATTTCCCAGCCTGACGTGAGTAAATCCACCACGGTCTTTTCGCCTTCCACAATGAATAATTTCTCAGCCCGCCGGATTTTTTTTTGGTGCAGGCCGATGATGTTTTTAATTTGTTGTTTGGAAAGTATCAAAGGATCAGGATTTACTTAATTCGAATACGGTGATTTCAGGCATGATACCTACCCTTCCCGGGTAGGCCAAAAATCCAAGACCTCTGTTTACGTAGAGGTACTGATTTCCATTCTGATAAAGATCGGCCCATTGTTTATATACATATTGTACAGGGCTCCAGCGGAATCCCGGAATCTCCACACCAAATTGCATTCCATGAGTATGACCGGAAAGTGTAAGATCCACGTATTTATACTTGTCGGTCACTTCAGCTTCCCAATGTGAAGGGTCATGAGACAGCAGGATGTTGAATCCTGCCGCTTTCATTCCTTCTGTGGAGGTCACCATATCACCATATTTATGAAAATTCATGCGCGAACTCCAATTTTCAACTCCGATCAGACCGATTTGTTGGCCATCTCTTTCCAGAAAAGTATGATCATTTAACAAAAGTTTCCAGCCGAGTTCAGACTGAAATCGTTTCAGACTTTCCAGATTTTCTATTTTATCTTCTTTGCTTAGCCATTGGTAATAATCTCCGTAATCATGATTTCCTAAGATCGAATAAACACCCATTGGCGCTTCCAATGAAGATAATATCTCACGAAATGGCAATGCTTCTATATGCCTGTCATTGACAAGGTCTCCTGTAACAAAGATCGCATGTGGCTTTTGTTCCATGACAAGCTCTATTGCTTTCTTTAACGGATCGTGGCTCATGAAACTTCCGGTGTGCAGGTCTGAAATCTGAACAAATCGAAAGCCGTCAAAATTATCGGGAAGTCCTGGAAATTTTAATTTGACTTTACGCACTTTGTAATCGTAAGCCCCTCCAACCATTCCATAGATCATGGAAAAGAAAGGAACCGCACCGATAAAAAAACCAAGCTTCACAAGAAAATCAAGGCGTGATACGCGAATGGCGGTCACGGGCAAGTTAGAAGGATTTGTATTGAACTGGCGGCTTGTCCATATTCCCAACCAGCGAAAGAGACGGATCACATCATCGAAAGCCAGGAAAAACAGAATGAAAATCTTGGAGAGATAAACAATTACAATCAGGGCAAAGGAAAAGGTACGGATAAACTTAGGCCATGTGTGCCAGTCAATAAACTGTCCTACTACAATGACTGAGATAGAGAAAAAAGTAATAAGCCAAAAACCGATTGACAGGGCACGCTGAATTTGTATGGAACGTCCTTGTACCAGATAACGAACTCCCTGAAAAACATAGAAGTCGATTGCAAGCAAAACAAGCACAAGAATAATAAAACGATAGGCCATTGGAGCGAGTTGGAAAGCGTTTCAGAATTGAACGCATTTGAATACAATTCAGGTGCAGGATTGTTTTTCCCTTGAACAAATTCTTTGTTCAGGGATTAAGGCGTGCCACCTTCCATTTACCGGTTCTGAGTAATTTATAAACTATCCTGTCATGCAGGCGGTTTTCTCTTCCCTGCCAAAACTCTATTAAAACAGGTTTGACCCGATATCCACCCCAATGAGGCGGCCGTGGAACTTTTTTTCCTTCATATTTATTCTCAAAAATTGCCAGCCTCGAGATCAATTCATCCCTGTTTTGAAGTTCATCACTTTGATGGGAAGCCCAGGCACCTATCTGACTTTCCCGTGGGCGGGAATTAAAATATGCATTGGATTCCGTAGCAGACAATTTGTCAATTGTCCCAAGGATCCTCACCTGACGTGCAAGGTCTGCCCAGTAGAAATTTAAGCACACTTTTTTCCGGAAGGAAATATCACTCCCTTTTTTACTATGGTAGTTGGTAAAGAAAGAAAAACCTTTTGGAGTAACATCACGCAATAAAACCACCCTTGCATCCGGTTGATCATTTTTATCTACGGTAGCCAGCGTCATGGCATTGGGATCTTCTACACGTGAATTCAATGCATCCTGCATCCATTTTTCAAACTGTTTGATAGGGCTGGATGACACTTTTTTTTCATCCAAGGGTGCAGATGAAAAGTCAGTACGGAGAGACATGATAGTCTGACGCAGATCGCTCATAGTATTGAATTAGTATTATAACAGATTTTAATAAATCACCATTGTGGCAACGAGCAGAAATGAAAGTTACCACACCTCAGCCATCCACAAAAAAGACCGCATGAATTGATGCGAAATTAAGCAATCTGAAAGATGTTCTCTAAAAAATACCGGATTTAAAGAAAAAAGCATGGTAATTACCTCCTTTTCCTCAGATTCCTGCATTCCTACCCGCTTGTAGTTTGTAAGTTATCCAGGGATTATTCAGGAACAATGTCCTGCTAATCAGGTAAAAATTATACAAAAACAATCACAGGAATAAAGCGTTTATCTGAACGAAGGGAATTTCGATAGAAGAAAACTGCTGTTTTCCAGAAAACATGAAACATGAGAAAATCTGTACATCTTGAACCGGAAGTTGGAAGAATACTGATATCGGAACCTTTCCTGCTGGATTCTTATTTTAAACGCTCTGTGATTCTACTAGGCGAACACAGCAACGAAGGCAGTGTAGGCTTTATATTAAACAAGCCTACCGATCTCACGTTAAATGATGCCCTGGAAGATTTTCCTCCTTTTGAAATGCCCTTATATTTCGGAGGACCTGTGCAAACGGATACCATTCATTTCCTGCACACAATCGGAGATAAATTAGAAGGCAGTAAGAAGATATTACCGGGTATTTATTGGGGTGGAAGTCTCGAAACACTTAAGCTGCTCATTGATACAAACCAGATTGATAAAGAGGAAATCCGCTTCTTTGCCGGATATAGCGGATGGGAGCCACAACAACTGGAGGATGAACTAAAAGGCCGGACCTGGATTGTATCCAAATGCAAAAAGGATTTTGCTTTTTCATCTCACCCCGAAGATCTCTGGGGACAGGTCCTTCGCACGATGGGAAGTCAGTATGCGATCCTGGCTAATTTCCCGGAAGATCCGAGCTTGAACTGAATTTTCATTCCAGAATTGAATATTTCTTAACTGCTGGAGGATTCGCATTTGTACTCATTTTTTTTCATGAGTTATCATGCTTAATCCTGCACAAGCATTCTGATAAGTCTTCTCTTTTCAGTGCTGATCTCAAACCAGTAATAACCTGGAGCAATTTCAGGGAGCTCAACATTGATTTTTTCTTCTTTTGAGTTCAATATCTGGGTCCAGACAATCTTTCCGGAAATATCTATAAGTTTTAGGCCGTAAATTATTTCCTCCGAATAATTTTCAAGAATCCTGGCTTGCCCGCCAGGATTTGGATATATGAAAAATAAGTCTTCACTCTCCAATTCATTAATGCCGGAATTCAGGCAGACAGGAGCTGATTGAATACCCGTTGAAGTCGAAAAATTCAAGGTAGTCAATGCCAGAGATAATGGATAAGTGGTCACCGGCCCCTGATCCATAAGCGGAAACGGAATGGTTGTGAAAAGGACAGAATGAGTATAACAATCTGAGGAGAGCTCAGCAGAGTCTCTTCCTGCCAGAATGATATCCTGCCCTCCAGCCCCAAAGGAATAAGAGTTGCCACCAAGGAAAATTCTATTCCAGCTTTTAAAAGCCATAGCATAAAAATTTCCATCCAATGTATCATTGCCATAGTTTTCATTCCAAAGCAGATTGCCGTTCCTGTCAACTTTGAGCAGCATGGCATTAGTTATTCCTGTATTGGGAGATGAAGTATGTCCGCAAAGCAAAAAGCCCTTTCCCTCAGGTAATTCAATCAAATCGTGGGCAGCATCACTTGTTCCGGTCGAATATAAATTTGACCAGAGAACAGAGCCGAGAGAATCTATTGAGCACAAAAAAACATTGCTGAGTGGTTGGCCAACGAGATACGAACTCCCGGAAACTATTAATTGAGCATTTTCAATTTCAATAATTCTGTCCGGATAACTTTTATTATAAGCAGGATTAGAATTAAAATAATTTTTACTCCATTCAAGATTACCCACGTTGTCTGTCTTCAGTATTACAGCATAACTTGAATTGAAGCCATATCTGGATTGCCCGCAAAGAGCGAAGCCACTGTCTTTTGTCTGAATCACACAATTTCCGGCATCCAAATTCAGCGGTATTCCGTAGGATTTATTCCATTGCAAATTTCCTAAACTATCCATTTTCACAAGTAAAATATTACCATCGATTCCCGAACTGTCTTCTTCACCACAAAGAATATATCCCTTGTCAAAAGTCTGACGAATACAGTATGCCCTTGCTACTGCCGTCAAAGGTATTTGGCTTTGCCATTGCACATTCCCGGCGCTATCAGTTTTGATGACAATAATTTCAAAACTCTGTTTCACAACAGAAAACTTATACCCACATAAAATTATTCCATTATCATGAGTTGGTTCCACCCATTCAAAATAATCATCTGATGTACCTCCATATGCTTTTGACCAAAGCACCCTACCGTTCTCGTCTGTCTTGAACAGATAAGCATCGGTTGAACCACTTCCATAACTCAGAGTAGAACCGGCAACTAAAAAATTGCCATCCGAAGCAAGTTTTATATTTCGAACATCATCATCACCGCTTCCTCCAAATGATTTTTGAAAATTCACCTGTCCGGAAGAGGCAATACCTGAAAAGAGATTTAATGCAACAGCGATGGGAAATATAGCGTATAGGAAATTCATTTTTATATACTATAAGAGTTAGTAATTATAGTCCTAAAGAAAAATAAAAGTATATACATAATTGATAAAAACTATCATAGAAATGTCCGACCCGGAAAATATTAACAATATTTAACCAGGACTATATATTAAAAACAAAGACGTGGACCAGTCTAAAATTACGTCTGCATTGCACCATTGCATGATCATGGTAAATGATGAACAGAAAAGACAAGGTATGATTTCAGTTATTCGATAAGATTCGGTTAAATTGCTGAAATCAAATTATGATGGCAATGCAATTGGTGATGAGGATTCTTCACCAGTGGATTCCGCTTATAATCATGGTTACAGTGTCGAAAGTTCACATTTGTAAAAAGTTTGAGTTTCAGTTTGAATGCGTAGTGCGCGAGTTCCGTTAAACGAGAACGGAGTTTGAGTATCGCACCCAAACTCCGCACTCAAACTGTATTTTGTGGAGCTGGCGGGATTTGAACCCGCGTCCAGACAAGCAATCAATAAACTTTCTACATGCTTAGTGTTAGTTGATTGTCGGCCTTTAGGCTGCGTAACACGCGCTACCTAAAAACGTAGTTCAAGTGGACTTACTTACAACATCAGAACCCTGTTGCAAGGCACTTACCATATGATACCCCTGTTGAGAAAACGGGTAAGCAGGTCTCCCCGGAGTAGATAGCGGATTAATCCTAGATTAAGCGGCTAACGCGTAGTCAGTGTTGCCAGTTAGGCTGTTGAAAGCATTGTTTTACGAGAATGCTAACCGCGCTCGGCATGCTTACTTATCAATTTCACAAGCTGTCAATTCCTGTCAGCCCCAAAATGATTATTACAAAGATACGCAAAAATCTGCTTTATGATGTCTTATAATAGAACAGAATCGGATGACCCAAATCAAAGGGAGCGAAATACGAAAATTGAATCAGGGGAATTAGAGTTTCACTAATTTTACCCGCTCAGTGTCATTCAAGCGCACAAAATAAATTCCGCTGCTGAGAGAGGAAATGTCAAGAGAAATCACAGGATCATTCCTGCGAAGTACTTCTTTCCCTTCCGCATTAAATACTACAACAGTGCAAGGAATTACAAAGTGAATTTGAGCCCCCCTGACAGGATTAGGATAAATGTCAGAAAGTGCAGCGTATTGAGAAGGATCAGGTTCGAAGACGGCCGTTCGCTTCATGTCAGAATGCATATAGACAGAAATGCTGGAACTTGTCTCTTCGCTTTCCTTCCACTCCCGGAAACGATAACCTGAAAAAGGAATCGCTGTAATCGTAACAGGAACAGATTCAAAATACTTGCCGGACCATGGATATACTGAAGCCGCAACTCCCGGTAAAGATTGATTGATTCGTAGCGAATTCACCTGGATATTTCCCATGATTTGATCATTGACATCCACTTCCATTTCATGGGTAGACGCAATACCAAACCAACTCAAAAGATGCCCAAATTGATAGGCAGGCCGGTCTTCAGCAAACACACGAAAGTTATTCATGGCTTGCTCCCAGTTTGCCATGTCTAAAGGTGTCCTCCAACGTGCAATGTGTTCAGGCATCTCCGGTTCAAGAATCTGGTGGTAATAATCCAGGCGTTTGAGTACATGAGAAGTACTAAATGATGAATTCAGTAAGTCAGCAAAGCGGTTCAGGAAACCCTGGTTGAACTCAGGACTTGTAAGCATGTGCTTGAGCAGAGAATCCTTCATCAGCCAGACCATCAGGCTTAAATTATTGTTGGATGCCACATCAAAACCATTGTCGAAGTCATTGGCCATCCACCTCCATCGGCCGTCAAAGACATCTCTGACCCCTGGGCCGGGATGACCGTTTCTTAACTTCCAGTATGAAGTATTATGATCTGTATTCTTTTTATTTGAATAAATAGTTGCAATCCAGTAGTCGGTAAAATTCTCCACATCCATCATCTCTTTCACTGCACTGAAATTTTGTGCGTCAGCAAGATTATTATTCATGATGAAATTCCTCATCGTATGATATTCCTGCATGTCACCATCATTACCTGTAACCAGTTGAAAAGGCCCAACCAGGTTATCCTCCATCATGATTACACTATCAGGATCCACTCCATAGGAATACTGCAATCCGCGCTTATCATTTAGTTCGCGGATGTTCTCAATTCCCCAATACTCCCCGTTTAAGAACACAATACTTGGCCGTCCAGCCTGATATTTTACGTCGAGACGATCAAAGAGTGACTGATTGAGCATGTCCCGACACATTGAATTCACATTCCAGCCCCACTCGTTTCCTGCATTCCGAAGGATGAAACGCTTGAACAGAGTTTGTGGAGTCTTAGTGCCGGGTTTCATCAAGCCGGGAAATAATTCATATGCGAATTTATTTTGCTCATCATATTCAGAACGGGCATAAATCGTAAGTGCCTTTTGACCCATGCTCCTGATCCACTCGCCACGCACTCGGAATCCTATATTTTTAGAAATTTCGAGCCGGCCATCTGTATCAAAGAACTCGAAATGTGCAGGTTTTTCAGAAACTCGTCCTTTTCTTTCATAATTACCGGTGAAAGAATAACCGGTAAAATCAGCACCCGGAATGTAAATCCCATCATAATAATCAAACAGGTTCTTAGGATCGGAAACCAAGGAGATAACCGGAAGTGTATACCTATTATTCAACATATCCGGATCGATGAAATAACTTTTGGTAACGATAGGTCCTAAACCCAGACCCGGACGATAAATCCTTGCGTTAATCACATGTGCTTTAAAAATCGTGCCTGAGGGAAGATACCAGAAAGCAGGATTTGGACCTATTTGAGAAACCGGAGCAGTACGTATATATGAATAAGGTTGATGTGCCCGGTTTGTCGCGGTAATGTTTTGTTCTGCTTGTCCGGCAGGAATAGAATCATAAGTGAGAGAAATCGGTCCGGAATAAACCATGCTTTGATCCGAAGGGTCCGAACCGTCAAGGGAATAATAAATAATATCACCGGTCTGTGATGAAAGACTCAATTGTTGCTCTGAATTATAATATCCTGCCGGAAGAGAGAAATCCGGACTGAATGAATCGTTTTCCTCAGGAAGAATTTGGAAGGGCAAATAATTTTCAGTTTGAATGGCTGGGTTTGATTCAGCGATCAGTTTTATTTTACAATTAGTAGAATATATATCCGGTACCTGCCAAAGATATTCGCGGGATTGTGCATCTATTCCAGAGGCAAGAGTCTGCCAGTTGGCTCCGCCATCCTCAGAAAACAAAATCTTTAGATTGGTAATAGCGGAGTCCACCGACCAGGTGATGGACACGTATTCATCCGCTGAATATGAGCTGAAGGAGTTGGGGATTCCAAGTACGAGTGTTGCTTTTGATTGGATCATTGCTCCAACAGGGAAGATAGCACCCATTGTTTCGTTGTTAAATCCGGAAGCAATGGCAGGAGAAGATTCCCTGAGTCTGAAATCGTTGACGGAAGGATTAATGAAAAGAGGATTAGAGCTGATATTAAAAAGTGATGAGTCCGGCAACATGTCCTGAACATCACTGTAACGTATTTCAACAGTGGCATTACTATTCAGGTAAAAGGAGGGTGTGTTGTCCCATAAAATATTATTATACGTGTATCCGTTCCCTCCGCCTAGACCGGGATTCTTCTCAACCAGACCAATACCCTCCTCATTTTCAACGATGGTATTATTATAAATTCTTGCATAAGAATTATCTTTAACAGCTATCCCGGCACCGCAATGATAAATGAGATTACCCTCAGCAGTAATCTCCTGCGCGCCTTCTCCAATCGAAATTCCTTTGTCTGAAATATCATGAATCAAACATCGCTGAACAAGGCCAATGGAACCATTCCCTGAAAAATTTACTTTGCCGAAGTCTATCGCATCAATATTTGTACCTCGTCCAAAACGAACAGTCGTCCTCTGTATGGTTGTCCCTGCAGGTGAATTATCCATATCAATGCCATCACCCGTCATAAACTGAAAAATACAATCTTCAATAATTGTCAAAGTCCGGGCAAAGTTGACCTCATAGTAATTAGTTACCATGCAACGGCGCAACTGAACTTCCGCGGCATCTCCGGCATATACAATAGGAATACTGCCCTTATAATAGTCCCTCAGATAAGAATCTTCTATTAGCCCATCGGCACCGTTAAGAATACGAATATGGCCTCCTTGCAAGGATACATGGTGAAGTTCAATACCGGCACCCGCACCTTCAACGGTTAATTCTCCCCAAAAAGTACCTTGTACTGCAGGGTTAATTGAAATGGGATCATTCGTCGTACCTGCAAAAATAATGTGTGACCCTGCTGCACCTTTTATTGAAGCGCCCTCAGTTAAAACAAGTGCACAACCTTCAGAAAAGGTAAGTGTCACATTAGAAGCCACATTGACATCATTGATGATATCAATCTTTCCTGTGAGTGTTTGATTGGAATTAATATTTCCGCTCAGGATGGTTGCCTGGGAGAAATGAACAGAAAAGAAAAGGAATATAAAAGCGATTAATTGTTTAATCATTTGCCTGTTAGCTTATTCTGAAATCTGAGCTGTTTTCAGAAAAATCAATAAGGCAAGTTAGGATAAGTTTACAATTTCTTAAAATTAAACCCGATAAAAATCAAATCAGGATGGTCTTTCCAGTAAAAATGCATGAAAATCGGCATATTCTTTAGTCAATTGAACTGCTTTTTTTTGCTTATTGACCAATGAGGATAAGCCTACAGGCAAGGGCAAATTAAAATTCAGCGTACTTTCTACGATATCAATGAACTTGGCAGGATGTGCAGTTTCCAGAATGACACCTTGAGAATTCCCCTTCGAATCAGTTTGATAATTTTTCCAACCCAGATATCCGACGGCTCCATGAGGATCCATGATATATGCATGCTCATGGTAGAGTTTTTTCATTGCTTCCCGCGTTTGATCATCACTGAACGAATAAGCAGAAATTACTTTTGCCATTTCATCTTTTGAATGTCGAAACAGATCGAGCATTCTGGCGAAATTGGAAGGGTTACCTACGTCCATCGCATTGGAAATAGTCGCTATGGTTTCTAGTGCTTCAAAATTCCCGCTTTTTAAATAACGAAGCACACTATCATTGCGATTGTTTGCTGCAACGAAATGGCCAACCGGTAATCCCATGCGCGAGGCAAATAGTCCGGCTGTGAGGTTTCCAAAATTACCGCTTGGGACAGAAAACACTATTCCTGGTTGGCTGTTCAGCTGTTTAAATGCCTCGAAGTAATAAAAACTTTGTGGAAGCAATCTTGCAACATTGATACTGTTCGCTGAACTAAGACGGTATCTGGAACGGAGCGAATGATCCAAAAAAGCAGTCTTCACCAAACGCTGACAATCGTCGAATGATCCTTGGATTTCCAGGGCTGAAATATTCTCCCCCAATGTGGTGAGTTGTTTTTCCTGCAAGGCGCTTACTTTTCCGGAAGGATAAAGAATTATTACTTCAATTCCTTCGACCTTATAAAAACCATTCGCAACTGCGCTCCCTGTGTCACCGGAAGTGGCAACAAGTATGGTGAGCTTATCATTTTTGGAGCGGTTCAACCAGGCCATTACTCGTGCCATGAATCGGGCGCCGACGTCCTTAAATGCAAGAGTAGGTCCATGAAAAAGTTCAAGGACGGATGTGTTTGAATCGATGGAGACCAGAGGTACCGGAAAATTCACGGCCTCCCGTGCAATCTTATCAATTACATCATCCGGAATATCTCCGGCCAGGAAATGGCGGCTTATTTCCGAAGCAATATCCTGGAATGAAAGTGATGGAATCTTTTTAAAAAACTCAGGAGGAAGTACCGGTATGCTTTGTGGCATAAACAGTCCGTTATCATCCGGCAAGCTCTTTAACACAGCCTCTTCCAGACTATAAGTAGCATTCCTGTTATTAGTCGAATAAAACTTCATAGTAATCCTTCTTGTCAGGCGATTACCTGAACACCTTTTGTATTGACCTTTGAAATAAATGTTTGCGAACTGACTTTCTTTTTCTTAAAGAAATTTTGCATCGCCGCTGAAACAAGTGAAGCTGTTTTTTGATTTTGGCAAAGCGCAAAAACAGAGGGGCCTGAACCACTAATGCTGCAGGCCAATGCACCGGAGGCCATAGCGGCCGATTTCAAATCAAAAAAATGTGGCAACAGATCTGCCCGGGCAGGTTCAGCAATAAAATCTTCCGCGGCACGTCCAATCAAAGCATAATCTGAAGTATAGAGTCCTGCTACCAATGCAGCCGTATTGGCCCAATGGCGGATACCTGTTTTCAACTCAATCCGGGAAGGAAGAACTGCCCGGGAGTCTTTTGTTAACACCTCCACTTGAGGATGAATGATTACCAGACGTAAACTTTTCGGAACAGGCAGAGAAATAATTTCCAGCGGTTCATAAGATCTGATCAATATTATTCCTCCTAACATACAAGGCGCCACATTGTCTGCATGAGCGGAACCGCAGGCAATACGTTCACCTTCCATTGCGAAGGGCACAAGTTCTTTTCTTGAATAAGGCCGGCCAATGAGTTCATTCATAGCAAAGACACCGGCTACAGAACTCGCCGCACTCGACCCCAGTCCGCTTCCTAAAGGCATTTTTTTTCGCAAAGTAATCTCAGCACCCGGACTGATGCCCAAATGATTCAACATATTGATAATAGAAACCGTCACGGTATTCTTTTCCGGTTCAAGAGATAACTTACCCTGATCACCGGTTATTTTCAGGATCTTGATTTTACCGGTATCATTCAACTGAACTGTTACTTCATCACCAGGTTCATGAAGAGCAAGTCCCATCACGTCAAAACCACAGGCCAGGTTGGCCACCGTAGCAGGCGCGAACACAGTTATCTTCTTTCCTTTTAATTTCATTAGACGGAACTTAATTTTGATAGTGCTTCCCTAACAAATAAGAGAAAAAACACATCATATTTTATTCAAAATATTTACCCAAACTTATTATTTCTGCGAACACACCTGCAGCTGTAACTTCGGCCCCGGCACCCGGGCCTTTAACGACAAGCGGTCGTTCAAGGTAACGCTCTGTTGTAAAGGAAATAATATTATCACTTCCATCCAGATTATAGAAGGGGTGATTAGCGTCCACCTGGATCAAACGAACCGAAGCCTTTCCTTTTTCGAGCGAAGCAATAAAACGCAATACCTTATTTTGTTTCGCGGCATCCTTTCTCATGTTTTCGAAAATTTGATTGTTCTTCTGCAATTCCGTGAAGAACTGAGCAACAGTTTTTGCCTTCACACAAGAAGGAGGAAGAATTTGCTGAATGTTTATATCCTTTAATTCAATTTCCAGGCCTGTTTCACGGGCGAGGATGAGCAATTTTCTTGCAACGTCCAATCCGGAAAGATCGACCCTGGGATCAGGTTCAGTATAGCCGCGCTTTTGTGCTTCGAGAACGATGTTGCTGAAATCGGTTCCGGCTTTGAAAGTGTTGAAGATAAAAGAAAGCGTACCCGAAAGTACTGCTTCGATTCGCAGGATGCGATCACCACTGGTGAGCAAATCCGTGAGCGTGTTGATGACAGGCAAACCTGCGCCCACATTAGTTTCATAGAGCAGTCTGACATTTCTCCTTTTCGCGATATCACGCAAGTTCCGGTAAGCTGACATTTTTCCGCTGTTGGCAATTTTATTCGGTGTAACAATGGAAACGCTGTGATCAAGAATTTGGGCATAATGCTTTACGATTTCCTCATTCGAAGTACAATCGACAAAAACACTTTGAGGAAGATTCATTGTACTCATCATCTCAATAAACTTCGCAGTATCCATTTTATCCGGCGATTGTTTCAATTGATCCATCGCTGATGTCAGAGAAATACCATCCTCATTGAAAATCATTTTCCGGCTATTGGCAATTCCTGCAACGACAATTTCCAGCGAACGCGATGAACGCAGATAGCTGCGGTGGCTCTCCATTTGTCTGAGTAAAGTACTTCCGATTAACCCTGTGCCGACGAGGAATACCGACAGAGTCTTAACGTCTGAAAGGAAGAAGGCCTGGTGCAAGGAATTCAATGCCTTGTTCAGATCAGCACGGTGGATAACTACCGATATATTAAGTTCCGATGAGCCCTGAGCAGTGGCAACGGCACTGATACCATTTTTTCCGAAGGATTGAAAAAGCCGTCCGCTCACTCCAGGAGTATTGCTCATATTTTCTCCGATCACGGCAATGATGCTCAGCTTCTCCTCTACCCTGACTTTTTCAATTTGCTTGGCACGAATCTCCAAAGCAAAAGTATCTTCAATTGCTTTCCTGGCTGTATCTGTATCAGACGGTTTTATTGCAAAACTGATTGTATGTTCTGAAGATCCCTGAGTGATGAGGATAACATTCACTTTTGACATGGCCAGAGCGCCGAATAATCTCGCAGAAATTCCTGCCACACCCACCATCCCCGTTCCCTGCAAGGTGAGCAAGGAAATTTCATCAATAGAGGAAATCCCTTTGATCAAAAAATCACTTCCATCCGAACGGGTGGAAATGAAAGTGCCCTGTGATTCCGGGTGAAAGGTGTTTTTAATACGAAGAGGAATCTCTTTTTCCAATGCCGGTTGAATAGTAGGCGGATGTATCACTTTAGCACCGAAGTGGGACATTTCCATGGCCTCTTCATAAGTCATGGTCGGAACCGAAAAAGCTTTCTTCACTTTTCTTGGATCGGCTGTCATCACTCCGTCCACATCGGTCCAGATCTGAATTTCTCGGGCATCCAGTGCTGCACCAAAAATTGCAGCCGTATAATCCGATCCACCTCTTCCAAGGGTTGTCATCTCTTTCTGCTCGTAGCCGCGATGAATCCTGTGATCACTTCTACCGATGTTGATTTCCGGAAATACTCTTTGATGGCTTTATTCGTTGCAGAAAAATTTACACGTGCGGCACCAAAAGTTTCATCCGTCTGAATGACTTTTCTGGCATCTACAAACGAAGCTTTTAATTTTACGTAATTGAAGTAATGAGTAATTATTCTCGCAGATAGGATTTCTCCGTGACCGCTGATAAAATCGAGGGTCCGTGCGGAAAGTTCACGTACCAGAAAAACACCATGCAGAATATCATGTAATTCGGCAAATACTTCTTCGACGAAATCGTAAAGTGGCTTGTCTTTTCGCAAGCCCAGTTCCTGGATTGCTTGAACATGCCTTTCCCGGATTTTATGAAAATGTTCCAGGTACTCTTCGTCCCTGGCAGCTGCGAGTTTTGACATCTTTATCAGATCATCAGTAACGCCTCCAAAGGCGGAAAAAACAACGCCGCATTTCTTATCTTTCTTATGGAGAGTGCTGACAATTTCTGCAACTGCCTGAACTCGTTTCGCTGTGGAAACGGAAGATCCACCGAACTTTATAATGAGCATATTGATAGGATAAATTCTTGTGAAAGATACGCTCAGGAAATTAAAATGTTCATTTTTTTTATGCAACTAACCAGTTAAATATTAGCTCTTTACCATATTCTGTAAGAATCGACTCGGGATGAAACTGAATTCCCCAAACAGGCAAGTCAACATGTCTGATTGCCATGATGTTCCGATCGTCATCCGTAGCAGTGACAATGATTTCAGACGGTAAGGTAATTGGATCAATTACCCAGGAATGATAGCGTCCACTGACAAATGATTCAGGAATGTTTTTAAAGATTGGATCCTCCCTTTGCAGGATCTTTGTTTTCAAACCCAGCCCGTGATGCACAGTGTTCATGTGTTTGAGTTTTGCGCCAAAGACCTCAGCAATGGCCTGGTGGCCGAGACAAACCCCTAATACCTTGGTTTCCCGTACACAGTATCTTGTTGCGTTAATCAGAGAACCCGCTTCAGAGGGAAGTCCGGGTCCGGGAGAAAGGACGATGGCATTGAAATCATTGAGATGATCGGGAATGATCTGATCATTTCGGCATACCTCAATCTCAGCCCCTTCATATTGTTCGAGCAAATGATACAGGTTGTATGTAAATGAATCGTAATTATCGATCAGTAGAATTTTCATGAAAAGGAGTGCCAACTGATTAGGATTGGATAAACAATCATTGCCGATTCAAATTTTAGTTTGTTGCTTTGCCTTGAAATTTAACCAAAGATAAATGAAAACAATTATACGCACTTCATCGGCTCCGGCTCCCATCGGACCTTATAGTCAGGCTGTGAAAGCAGGCAGCCTGCTTTTCATTTCAGGTCAGATTGCTCTTCACCCCGATAGTGGTGAGCTAATAACTCTCAACATCATCAAGGAAACCAATCAAGTGATGCAAAATATTGGCGCAATTTTGAAAGAAGCCGGCATGGATTATTCTGCAATTGTGAAGACAAGCATCTTTCTCAAAGACATGAATGATTTTGCTAAAGTGAATGAAGTTTACGGAGAATATTTTAAAGAAAACCCTCCTGCACGTGAAACAGTTCAGGTTACAAAGCTCCCTAAAGATGTGAATGTTGAGATTTCAGTTATTGCAGCCAGCTAGAACAAAGTTAATTCTACTGTCGAACGATTCCTTAAGAATAAAAGTCCTGCTTCAGCCAGGCCTTGAAAGCACGTTGCTGATCGGGAGAAGGATTTTTAATCTTTGCTATTTTATAGATTGGATAATACTCTTTATTGTTACGCACCAATACTACATCCCGCAATTTTTTCATCGGATTGATAATCGTAAGCACAATCTTACCGGCAGTAAACTGAGAGATCAATTCATCCAGATTTGACTCTGCAGCAATCTCATTCACTGCCAAAATCTCATCTTCTCTTCCCAATCCTGCCTTGTCTGCAGGCGAATCCGGTGCTATGTGCGATACTCTGGTAAAGGTTTCTCCTTTTTTTGTCTTGAAGCCAAAATCTCTTTCTGTCATTTTGGGGTTTGAAGCCCGTTGCAATTCACAAGCCACAAAACCAAGGCAATCATTTAAAAATTTTTCATCGTCTTCTGTACCATAGATAAAGTCCATGAAAAAATCAATGAGCGGCTCTCCTGCCATTTGATTTACAATCTCCATATAATCATGTTCTGTGTAACCAATTTTGGCTTTACCGAAGTCTGTATACAAGTTCCTCATGACATCGTCGAGGGAATTTTTGTTATTTGATTTCATACGGATTAATATATCCGTCATCAGTGCAGTAAGGCAGCCTTCGTCGTAGATGGATGTCTTGCGGTAGGGAATTCCGGGAACATAGCCATCCAGCCAGGTATCAAAAGAGGAATCAGCAACAGACAGGTTAAAGCGGCCGTAGTTATCAAAATGCTTTTGAAAACGATTCCCTATTTCAATAAAAAACTGTTCGACTGAATAAACACCACATCTGGCAAGGAAAAGATCGCCATAATAAGTAGTGACTCCTTCATAAACAAAGCCGAGACGGGAATAATTTTCTTTCGTATAATCGTAAGGAAACATGTCGGCGGGACGTATGGCCTTGACATTCCAGGCATGAAACAATTCATGCGAAGCCACACCAACAAAATCGGTGTACAAGGGCTGTTCCATCAGTTGATGCCCCGGTCCAAGCGCGAGGACTGTTGATCGAAGATGTTCCACTCCATGATAGAGGGAAACCGGTGATACCTGAATCAAGAAATGATACTCAGAAACAGGAAAGCTCTCCATCATTTTAATCTGTTCATCCGAAAAAAGCTGGAAGTCGTGTAAAACATTTTCCCATGTTGGTTCGAGTGCGCCTTGAAACCAAATGTGGAATAAAACTCCATGGCTCGTATATTGATGGTAGTGTAAATTCGCACTTGCGATCAGCGGGCTGTCAACCAATTCATGATAATCTTCAGCAACAAGCTCATACTCACTTAGTTTTTTCAAAGAAGTGGCGACTTTATATTCCGGAGAAATTTTAAGTCTGATCTCACAATTTTCATGGATCCTGTCTTCGAGGTACATAAAACAATGTACAGGGTTAAGATAAAGTTGGTCCTCGTCGAGCCAGCAACTTCCCGCATCCATTTGAGCAGCAAAATAAGTATAGCACACATAGGCCATTTTGGATCCATTCATTCTGATTTCCCAGGAATCTTTTGACAGCTTGCGTGATGCAAGCGGAAGCCCCTTTTCATCGTGCACCTCGAAACTTTTGATATTTCTGGCGAAGTTCCCTATTTCGTAGCGACCGGGCCTCCATGAAGGAATGCGGATTAATAATTCCGTGGCATCACGCGATTCCACTTCCATTTCAATGTGAATAAAATGATCCGACGGATGAGGGCTGAAATTGTATAGCGCATATCAGGCGATTGTTTAATAAAGAGCTTTCAAAAAAACACATTGAAGGCATTGCAAATATCCACAAAATTCCATTCCCTTGAATCCATTTCAATTATTCAAGGGAATTGTATAGGCGGAAAAAGCAATTGAACAGTTATGGGAGGATGATGCAGCCCGAGAATTCATAAACAATCTTTATATTCGCCATCTAATTGAATTGACCTATGAGCTATGATTTAATAGTAATCGGCAGCGGACCCGGAGGATATGTCGCAGCTATTCGTGCTTCACAGCTGGGTATGAAAACAGCCACTCGTGGAAAAAGCTGAATTAGGAGGTGTTTGTCTGAATTGGGGATGTATTCCAACAAAAGCCTTGTTGAAAAGCGCACAGGTGTATGAATATCTTCTTCATGCTCAAGATTATGGAATTAAGGTGAGCGGAGCTGAAGTTGACTTTCCTGCAGTAATCAGCCGTTCCCGCAACGTAGCGGATGCTATGAGTAAAGGGGTGCAATTCCTCATGAAAAAAAATAAAATTGATATTATTGCAGGAACGGAAAAGTTAAAGCCGGTAAAAAAGTGGAAGTCACAGCAATGCAGATGGAAAGAAAATATTCTATGAAGCCAAACATATCATCATTGCCACCGGTGCAAGATCACGCGAGTTGCCTTCCCTTAAACAAGATGGAAAAAAAATAATTGGTTACCGTGAAGCGATGACACTCCCGAACCAACCAAAATCTATGGTCGTTGTAGGTTCAGGTGCAATAGGTGTTGAATTCGCTTATTTTTATCACACACTGGGTACTAAAGTGACCATCGTCGAATTTATGCCTAATGTCGTTCCGATTGAAGATGAAGAAGTCAGCAAACAACTTGCACGCTCCTTTAAAAAATCCGGAATTGAAATCATGCTTGAATCGACTGTAGAATCTGTTGACACTTCCGGAAGTCGGCTGCAAAGTGAAGGTGAAAACTAAAAAAGGAGAAGAGATCATTGAATGTGATGTGGTACTTTCTGCTGTTGGCATCGCGTCAAATATTGAGAATATTGGATCTGGAAGATGTTAGGCATTATCACAGACAAAGGAAAAATTGTTGTCAATGAATGGTACCAAACCAATATGCCGGGCTATTATGCCATCGGTGATGTGATTAATACACCTGCTCTGGCACACGTAGCTTCACACGAAGGAATTACCTGCGTGGAGAAAATCGCAGGATTGCATGTTGAGCCGATTGATTACAAAAACATTCCCGGCTGTACCTATTGTCAGCCTGAGATTTCTTCTGTGGGTTATACCGAGAAAGCTGCTAAAGAAGCCGGCTATGAAATTAAAGTAGGAAAATTCCCATTCTCAGCATCCGGAAAAGCAAAAGCAGCCGGAAATTCTGAAGGTTTTGTCAAGGTGATCTTTGATGCCAAATACGGAGAATGGTTAGGTGCTCATATGATCGGTGCGAATGTCACTGAGCTTATCGCTGAAGTGGTTGTCGCCAGAAAACTGGAGACAACCGGGCATGAAATTATCAAGTCTGTGCATCCACATCCTACGATGAGCGAAGCCACCATGGAAGCCGTTGCCGCTGCTTATGGTGAAGTGATTCATATTTAGACCGATACTTTTAATGACTATCGTCTTTTAGATTAAGTAAAATTAACCACGGAGACACAAAGATCACGGAGCGTCACAGAGAATATTGAATAACCGGGAAAGTTAAAACAAAATTCAATTTGACCACAGAGATATGGAGATCTGGCAGCAGCACAGAGTTTAAGGGAAGTAAACGGGAATAAAAGAGTATCTGAAATTTAATCAAAGATTAGTATTGCGGGAAGAGCAAAAAGCTATCCATAAAAGAGCAATATTTTTCTCCATGATCCTCTGTAGTCTCCGTCACTCCATGGTAAATTATTAAATTTCAAATTCCTTCACAATTAGTCCCGAATTTACCCTAAGCAAATAATTTTTTTACACTATGTGCGGAATAAGTGGTGTGATCGCTTTTACGGATGAAGGACGTTCCTCCTTGGATCTGATTGAAGCATCGACTACTTCCCTGAAAAAGCGCGGACCGGATAAGCAGGGAATTTTTCGTGATAAAAGAGTCGCACTCGGCCATACCCGTCTTTCAATTATTGACACCAGCGATGCAGGATCACAACCCATGCAAGATGCAAGCGGTCGATACACCATTGTATTTAATGGCGAATTTTTCAATTTCAAGGAGCACAGAGAATTTGTCATTAGCAGAGGAATTCAATTAAAATCGGAGAGCGACACTGAAATATTTCTTTATCTCTACATTCTTGAAGGGGAACAATGCCTTCAAAGAGTGAATGGTTTTTTTGCCTTTGCCATCTATGACAAAGAAGAGGAAAGTGTTTTCTTAGCAAGGGATAGAATGGGAATCAAACCCCTACTCTACTATTCAGATGCTGATCGTTTTCTATTTGCCAGCGAAATGAAATCCCTGATGGAGCTTGGAATACCCCGTGAACTGGACCATACTTCGCTCTACACCTATTTTCAACTGAATTATATTCCAGGACCACATTCGATCTTTAAAGGAGTTCGAAAAATGTCTCCCGGTCATAGTTTGCATCTATCCCTAAGAGAAAATCAATCTAACATAACAGAAAAAAAATATTACGAGATCCCTCATCCCTCCAATGTTGAAAATGTTGAAGGAACACAGGAAAGCTACCTCCAACAACAAAAGAAGTTCCGGGAACTCCTGGAAGCCTCTGTAGAACGTCGACTCATTGCCGACGTTCCGCTGGGAACATTTTTAAGCGGGGGAATTGATTCATCGGTGATCACGGCTATCGCAGCCAAAAAAACACCACATCTTAAAACATTTTCAATCGGATTCAAGGATGAACCTTTGTTCGATGAAACAGCCTATGCTGAACTTGTTGCTACAAAATACAAGACCGATCATACTGTATTCAAATTAACGAACGATGATTTGTTTCAAAATGTCTTTGATGCACTGGACTACCTGGATGAACCCTTTGCGGATTCATCTGCATTAAATGTATTTATACTGAGCAAAGAAACCAGAAAGCATGTGACTGTCGCTTTGAGTGGTGATGGTGCCGATGAATTATTTGGCGGCTACAACAAACATGCAGCGGAATACAAAGCAAGATCCGGAGGGATTCTGAATAGTCTATTGCGTGCAAGTGCACCACTGTTACAAACTCTGCCTCAATCCAGAAATACACGCGGAGGAGATATCGTACGTAAGGCAAGCCGGATGGCTGAAGGCCTCCGCTTAAGTCCACAGGAACGTTACTGGAGGTGGGCTTCTCTGGAGACAGAGGCGAAAGCAGCCGGTTTTCTTTGGCAAGGACTTGTTCCTTCCGACACCTTGCACGAATTTAAGGAACGTAAAAATTTCCTGCTCCGGCATTTCAAGAACAAGGATTCCTTGCAGGAGGTGCTTTACACTGACATGCAATTGGTGCTGGTGAATGATATGCTGGTAAAAGTGGACATGATGTCGATGGCAAACTCAATTGAAGTCAGGGTTCCTTTTCTGGATCATACAGTGGTTGATTACGCCTTTTCACTCCCTTTGAGTTCAAAGATTGATGGTCAAGGAAGGAAAAAAATTCTGCGGGATACCTTTAGAAACGATCTTCCGGCGGCTCTTTATACTCGTTCCAAAAAGGGCTTTGAAGTACCTCTGCTAAAATGGTTCCGGAAGGAACTGCGATCCTTAATTGAAGACGATTATTTATCAAAAGAATTCATTGAAGAACAGAACCTGTTTCAGTATTCTGCGATTTATGGGCTGAAACAGAAGTTGTATAGCCTGAATCCGGGAGATGCTCACGCACAAATATGGGCCTTGCTGGTTTTTCAGCGCTGGTGGAAAAACTGGATGCAAAATTGATTCGACAAGCTGATAAGCATTTGGGCTTGAACTTCTTTTAATAAATCTTAGTTAGTTTGCCAAGTACTGTTCATCAATCCAAAAGCAGTGGCATAGAATAACTTTCAATCAACCCGTATCCCTATACCCAATTCTTCATGCAGAATTTTATTAAATTCGTGAGGATTGAGCATTTTGCAACATATATATCACCCGAATTTCACAAATTCTTTAGAAATCAGTATATTGCAGAAAATTAAAATTATCTATGGGCAGATCGCAGGAAACATTCAGTAAAAAGGAAATCAGGAATAAAAAGGAGAAAAAGAGAAAAGAGAAGGAACAAAAAAAGTTAGCCCGAAAGGACGGCGATAAATCAGGCCGACTGGAAGATATGATGGCCTATGTGGATGAACATGGTCGAATCAGCTCCACTCCACCTGATCCTACCAAAAAAAGAGTGTTTAGTGCGGAAGAAATGGTCATCAGTATTTCAAGACGCGACCCCGCTGACGAACCCGATCCAATAAGAAAAGGAGTAGTCACATTTTTTAACGACTCAAAGGGTTACGGTTTTATCAAGGACAGCGAAACATCAGAAAGCCTTTTCGTCCATGCCAACAATTTACTCGAACAAATTAAAGAGAATAATATTGTGACTTTTGAAGTTGAGAACGGGCCAAAGGGACCTGCGGCGGTGAGAGTGAAGATTGTTCGGGAAGCTTCGAAATCAGAAGCAACTCCCAAATAGAATAAATTCTACTCATAAAAAAAACTCCTCTGCAAGCAGTGGAGTTTTTTTTTATTTGACACATTCTATGAATTTAAATCATAGAGTTATTTTTCATCCCGGTTCTTAATCCAAAACCCCCAGGCTATCCAGTTCAGTCCGATTGACTGAAGGGGGCAGAATGTTGTTTTTTATTTTATAAATCACAAAATTGGCAGCCTTTCTGGCCTTCTCCGGACTTGAAAAACCTTTATTCCCGGAGAGAGCCGGGATGGAGGCCTGGTTGATGTATACCTTACCGTCAATTAATATCTTATAGCCGTATCCTCCTTCCGGTGATGCATTCGAATACACTTCGGCTTGAACACCTTGCATTGGCGCTGAAGATGCAGACTTTTCTGTATCAATGACTGGCTTTGCGGGAGGGCGAAAATCACCAGCCCTCTCAGAATCCATGATCAACTTTTCATCCTCAGTAACTGCAGAAGGATCTCGTGGCTCCAGGCAGGAGCTTGAAACAATAAAAACAAGGATCAGAAATAGTCCGACCGATGTTTGTCTGTGTATCCATGAACCCATGTATAAATGTAATAAAAATAAATTTAACTCCAAATCCTATGTAATTAGAACGATGACCGGAATTATGCTTTGCCTAGATGATATCCGGCATTGTGTATTTCCTTCCTTCATTCTCCTTTTTCAGCCATTCCATCAGTGGCTGAAAATACTCCAACATGGCCCTGGCACTCAGATCTTCACCGGTTTTATCCTTCAGTAATTTTCTCCAGTCAACACTGCTTCCCGGTTTCATGATTTCCTGAATAAATTTCCCTATTTCTTTGTTGCCAAAATAATTTGTTGCATGAGGATCCTGTTTCAAAATATTTTTAGAAATATGATCATGCAACTGAAAAAGCAAAATGAAAGACAATGCATAATCATAATATTGTGCAGGATCATCATTGATATGAGTCTTTGTTGCAGCATCACAATACTCTTCTCCCCGTTCAGAAGGCGGAACAATTCCCTGATATTGCTTTACAATCTCCCACCATCTTTTATTCCATTGATCCGGCGGTAAATTATTTGCATATAATTCCTGTTCAAAAACACTCATTGTTCCTGTACTCCAGGGAATAAAGACGACATAGTTCAATGCATCTTTTAGTAGTTGTTTCATTTCATCCATATGGAGCATTTGGATCAACCAATCCTAAGCCGGCAACAAATGGTTTTTGCATGGCAGCCAGTCCAAACATACTACCCAAAGCTTCATGATAGGCTCGGTTTGCACCTTCTCTTAAAAGATAGGGAACATGCAGGATTGCTGTATGACGATGTAATAATAAATATGTCCGTATTCATGATGAACTGTTTCGTACCATGATGCATTTGGTGTGATACTCATTAGGGTTTGAACAGATGTATCCAGATCCATGTGCCAGGCAGATGCATGTGTATTCTTTTTATAACCTGCATCTTTAGCAACAGGATACAAACTTGAATTTGCCCAGAAGTTATTCGGCAATGCAGGAAATCCCATCGACATATAAAACTTCTCTCCTTGCTTCGCTACCCATTCGGCATCTTTCAATTTTAATGCACTATCGAGATTCAATCCTTCAACACTTACCATTTCACTCCAGTCTTGTCCCCATCGATTACTTAACCAATGAGCAGGAAAAAATCAGGAACATCTTTTGACATTATACTTTTTTGCCAATTCATAACGCATATAAGTATGAAGTTCTCTGTACAAGTGGATGCAACTCCTGATTGAACTTCTTTAACAGAGCTCATCATTTCATCTGTGGTCATTCCATAATCTGAAACCTGGAAATTAAAATAGTCAGGATAACCCAAACCTTGAACTACCTTATTTCTCAGGTCGCGCAAGATTGATCAAGCCGGGCTTCAGGGACTTCCCCACTTCTTTACTTGCTTCCCAAGCCATTCGTCTGGCAGTGGTATCGTTCACTTCTAGCAAGCATTGAATCGATATCATTGGGAGTAATCTCTTTGCCGCCCATCATGAAATTTATATCCATAGAGATTCTTCTGTTTGTGCAGTTCCTGCTTTGATCAATTCTTTTACTTTCTCAGCTTCGCTCTCCGGATTACCGGCAGCGAGATACAAGATTTTTTTCAACTGCCTGATTTGAAAATCAGTAAGATTCTTTTCATACTTCAGGAATTCTGTTGCCTTGTTAATATTCTCAATACTGCCTGTGTACTTCGCCATGGCTTCATCAGCCATGCGCAGAATTATAGGCATTCATGGTATCACCTTCGACAATATGCGTATTCACTGCCCATTGACCGGCACTCGAAGCAGTATAGAGTTCGCGATATTTATTATTATAAGATATCAAGAAAAGTGTCTGCAGCTTCTTTGCTGCTTTTCTGCTTCATTCTGACAAGAACTTAATAATACAGCAAGAGGCACAAACAAATTGATTAAAGGCGATAGATTTGGAAATACTATTTTCATCATAAAATTAGTTTGGAGCGACAAGTATACTAAAAATGAAGAGATAGCCCATAGATTATATCAGTAAAATTGAGCTATTCAATGAAAAGGCCGAATGATTTCAAATAAAAAAAGACCGCCGAAGCGATCTTGGAGTGGAGATAGTGGGACTCGAACCCACGGCCTCTTGCATGCCATGCAAACGCTCTAGCCAACTGAGCTATACCCCCGGTTTTCTGATTTCAATAGACGTCTTTGCGATTTTGGAGTGCAAAGAAAATAAAAAGATCAATTTTCTTGACATTAAAACAGAATAATTAATTCCATCTCATTTATAATGCGAACAGATTGATAAAGAAGACTGTCAGAATGATGTGGTGTTCGGATCAGGAGTACAACATGCACTTAATTGTCCGGATGCCGGGATCTGAGAGCGTTTTCAGACTATTGAGGTACAGTGACAGGAATGCTCATCGATTCAACTTCCATGAAGGAAAGTCCGACCGAACCGGAATCTCCGACCATGATTGAAGACAGCGCTTGCATGCTTTCCAGGCTCAAAGAATCTACCGTTATTAACAAAAGGTGTTGGCTGAGCATAACTGTAATTGGTTAGTACCACATGATTTCTCTTATTTTTGCATCGAAACCTTATTCTTTCCATTGGCCACACAGAAACGCATCCAATTACTTTTATGCCTGCTTTTGACCGGCCTGCTCTTTGGTTGCAGACCTACCAGGCAAATTCCGGATGGCTCCTATCTATTGATGAAAAATGAAATCAAAATGGATACCGTTGGGGTTGAAAAAGAACGCCTGCATGCCTTGTTGAAGCAAAAGCCCAACCGGAAAATTTTTGGCCTTTTTCAGTTTTATCTGAGCATGTATAATTTAGGCAATAAAGGCAAAGAAACAAAGTTCAAAAACTGGTTAAAAAGTATTGGTGAAGAACCGGCCATTTACGATAGTGTAAAGACCCTGCGTTCAAAAAACCAATTGAAATTAATGTTGAATCAAAAAGGATTCTTTCATGCTGAAGTTACAGACTCTGTCCGCTTTCGTAAAAAGAAAGCCAAAGTAACTTACAACATACGATGTAATGAGCAATACACTTTTCGCAACATTGAGTATGATACTCAAGACCCCAACATCCACTACTTTATGGATTTCATAAAGAGTACAAGTCTTTTAAAAACCGGTGAACCCTATGATGAAGAACTGTTGGACGCAGAAAGAGTCCGTATTACGTCAGAGATGAAAGACCGGGGGTTTTATTATTTTAGTAAGAATTACATAACCTATGAAATCGATAGCTCATTGCATAGTCATCAAACAGATATTTCACTTTACATCAACAGAATCAATGAAAATGTAGACCCGGCCACGATAGACTTCAGTCCAATCCTTGACCATCATTCTTTCAATCTGCAAAACATATATGTTCGCACTGATTTTAATCCGCGGGATCCCGGAGCTTCGATACCGCTTGACACTACCTTATTAAATGGAATTCACATCATATCGGTCGATTCAAACCGGATCATCCGGGATGAGATTTTGATTAACAACATATTTATCAATCAGGGGGACCGATATTTACAGCGTGATATTGACTATACCTACAATCGTCTGCTGGACTTGAATATTTTTAAATTTATCAATATTCAATTTTCAGAGATCAAACGTGATTCTTCTCAGGAGGAATATCTGTTGAACGTCAACATCCTGCTTACGCCAATGGATCAGAAGGATTTCACTACAGAAGCTGAAGCCACCAACTCAGGGGGCAACCTTGGAATTGCAGGAAGCTTTGGATACCGGAATAAAAATATTTTCCATGGAGCTGAAGTATTCGAATTTAAAGTGAAAGGTGCACTGGAAGCATTACCTGTTCTAAGCGACAGTGTAGATGTTAAAAAAATCCTTCTGTTCAACACCTATGAAATAGGGCCTGAAGCATCCATTACTTTTAAAAAATTCCTGCTTCCCAACTTCCTCACAAAAGGGACATCCCGTTACTTTAATCCACGTAGTGTTGTTACGACAAGTTATAATGTTCAGGATCGACCTGACTATAAACGAACCATTGTAAATGCATCCTTCGGTTACAACTGGCAATCTTCACGTACGCAACGTTGGCTGGTCTACCCCTTGAATTTAAATTCCGTTAAAGTAAAAAACTCCCCTGAATTTCAGGCACGTCTTGACAGTTTGGATGATCCACGTTTATATGCCAGCTATGAAACACATCTGATTCCCAGTGGAAGGTTAACCTGGTTTTTTAACAACATGGAAAAAAAGAAAAATCATAATTTTTTCTACTTACGAGGGAACCTGGAACTTGCAGGATTGATAGTAAATGCCCTTGCACCTACATTTAATTTAGCAAAAGACGAAGAAGGACGTTATACTATTTTAGGAATTCCATATTCTCAATTTATTAAACCGGATATTGACCTGAGTTACCATCATTCACTGGACCAAAACAATAACATGGTTTATCGTTTTGCGGCCGGAATTGGATTTCCGTTTGGCAACTCAACTGAACTTCCTTTTGAGAAAAGTTTTTTTTCCGGTGGGGCAAACAGTATACGTGCCTGGAACGCGCGTACCGTCGGCCCCGGATCATATCAAAGGGGATACAGTATAAATGAACAAAGCGGAGATATTAAAATCGAGGCGAATATTGAATACCGTTCTTTTCTATTCAAAATACTCGAAGGCGCTTTGTTGGAAGGGGCTGCTTTTGTGGATGCCGGTAATATTTGGACACGACACGAAGACCCTTCAAGGCCTGGTGCACAATTTGATTTCGGCAATGTATTTAAGGAATTAGCCATAGGAGCAGGAATTGGTTTTCGCTTCAACTTCTCTTTCTTCATTCTTCGTTTAGACGGTGCTGTAAAAATTCATGATCCGGCTCTTGATATTAATGAACGCTGGGTGTATTCAAATCAGAAATTTGTTATCGGAGATATTGTTCCCAACCTTGCTATCGGTTATCCTTTCTGAAATCAATATTACTCATGAATAGTGTTCCGCCCAATGAAAATCAGAATTGATAAAAAATATTTTCCTATATTACATTCGAAACTGCACCTTTCTAGAAACAAATCGACATCTCCATGAAAAAAATTTCCGCTCTACTGCTCGCTGCAATCATTCTTACAACCTTCGCATGTAGTGAGAATAAATCCTCCACTGAAAGTGCAGCGGAGCTTCCAACTCAGGAATTACAATCGGGCTCAGACTCATCTTCTGTTCTAGCCATTCCCGAACAAGCAGGAAATGCTGCAACGCAAGCTATACAACAATCCGATCCTGTCGTACCTGCCTCCACTACTGTTGTTGAAGCTCTCAATCCGGCCCATGGCCAACCCGGGCATGATTGCTCTATCCCTGTAGGAGCGCCTTTAAGTTCATCCAAAGCAAATGCACAGCAAAGTATCCAGATGGGTACACAAAATGCGAATCCCAATCAGCTGCAAGGATCGTCAACACTTAAGCCCGCGCCAACACAAGCTCCTGTCATGGCTGTTCCAAACCAGCCAGGTCCGGGTAAAACATCAGCAGGATTGAATCCTCCTCATGGTGAACCGGGTCACGATTGCGGAAAGCCGGTTGGTGCTCCCTTGTAAAATCATTTTCAGGACAACCCGCCTGATTGAAAAGCAATTATCAAGGAGAAGCCCGGTAGCCAAGTCCTTGAAGAATGCCTCAAATCAGGTTTCTATTTTCAATTTTCTCTATTAGCTTTGCCCTTCTGAAAGAATCCTATCTAAAATGTCAAAAAAAATCACCGAATTATTAGGAGTCAGTGCCGACAGTCTGCTCCAACATTCCTGCAAAACCATTAGCAAAGATTTCCTGCATCTTCCCGGTCCCGACTTTGTTGAGCGGATCTTTGGCGTAAGCAACCGGTCAATCCCGGTGATGCGAAGTCTTCAGCAATTATATGGTCATGGACGCTTAGCCGGTTCAGGTTATCTTTCCATCCTTCCTGTTGATCAAGGCATTGAACACTCTGCCGGCGCATCTTTCGCACCCAACCCCCTTTATTTTGATCCGGAAAACATAGTTAAGCTTGCCATGGAAGGTGGATGTAACGCAGTCGCTTCCACTTTCGGAGTGCTTGGTTCCATTTCCAGAAAATACGCACACAGAATCCCTTTCATTGTAAAGATAAACCACAATGAATTTCTTAGCTATCCTAACAAGTATGATCAAATCATGTTTGGCGACATTGAAGATGCCTGGAACATGGGAGCCGTCGCGGTAGGTGCCACTATTTATTTTGGCTCAGAGGAATCGTCCCGTCAAATTCAGGAAGTGAGCGAGGCCTTCGCTTTCGCCCATGAATTAGGAATGGCAACTATACTTTGGTGTTACATGCGGAACAATGCATTCAAAAAAGACGGAATTGATTACCATACTGCTGCCGACCTCACCGGGCAAGCCAACCATTTGGGGGTAACGATACAGGCAGATATTATCAAACAAAAACTCCCTACCAATAACGGAGGATACACTGCACTCAAATTCGGCAAGACTCATCCCAAAGTATACAGTGAATTAACAACTGATCATCCAATTGATTTGTGCCGTTATCAGGTGGTGAATTGTTATATGGGTCGTGCCGGACTGATTAATTCCGGAGGAGAATCAAAAGGAGCCAGCGACTTAACTGAAGCAGTGACAACAGCCGTAGTTAACAAACGTGCCGGAGGCCAGGGTCTGATATCAGGAAGAAAAGCATTTCAAAAGCCCATGAAAGATGGCATTGAATTGCTGAACACAATTCAGGACGTTTATCTGTCAAAAGAAATCACCATTGCATGATTACATTTTCAGAAAATATTTATGCCTAACAAGCCTTGTTATCCGGCTTTAACTCTACACTCCTAAGTTATGTCGTGGTTTAAAAGAAAAAAGGGTGGAATTACTACTTCTACCCAGGAAAAAAAAGAAACCCCTGAAGGTCTTTGGCATAAATGTTCTGTTTGCAAGCACCTGGTCACATCAAAAGACCATGTAGGTCATAAATTTGTATGTACCGAATGCGGTTACCATAACCGTATTGACTCCGCCCAATATTTCGAAATCATTTTTGATCACAACGAGTTTGTGGAGCTGGATGCCGGACTTAGTTCTGATGATCCGCTTAATTTTGTAGATACTAAAAAGTACACCGACCGAATCCGCGAGACTGAAAAGAAGACCGGATTAAAAGACGCTATTCGAACCGGTATCGGAAAAGTGGAAGGAGAAGGATTAGTGGTTGCATGTATGGATTTCACTTTCATTGGTGGCTCCATGGGTTCTGTTGTTGGGGAAAAAATCTCACGTGCTATTGATTACGCGATTGAAAATAAAGTTCCACTGATGATTATATCCAAATCAGGTGGAGCGAGGATGATGGAAGCGGCGTATTCGCTCATGCAGATGGCAAAAACCTCCGCGAAATTGACCCTCCTGGCTGATGCAAAACTTCCCTACATTTCTTTGCTTACCGACCCTACCACAGGCGGGGTAACGGCCTCTTATGCAATGTTAGGCGACCTGAATATTTCCGAGCCGGGGGCGCTTATTGGGTTCGCCGGCCCCCGGGTGGTGAAAGAAACTATTGGAAAAGACCTCCCAAAAGGATTCCAGACCGCTGAATTCGTGCTGGAACATGGCTTTTTGGATTTTATTGTAGACCGGAGGGAATTAAAGGCCAAAATTGCCCAGGTTCTACGTTTGCTTAAAAATTAATGAATTTCTTTGTATTAAATCATTAATTCCGTACATTTGCAATCCTTAAAAAAAGCGTAAAAAGGAAGATACAATGAAGCTGAATCAAGAAGGTAAAAAAGAAATTTTTAAGAAATTCGGTGGTGCTGAGAAGAACACGGGTTCTTCAGAGGCACAAATTGCACTGTTCACACAACGGATTGCATTCATGACCGATCATTTGCAAACATTCAAGAAGGATCACTCTACGGAGCGCTCACTGATCCGACTCGTTGGTAAACGCAGAAGTCTTCTTGACTATCTGCACAAGACCGACATAGAAAGATACCGGAAAATAATTCTGGATCTGAATATCAGAAAATAAATTCAACCTACAAGAAGACAAAAAGGCAATTCATGGGATTGCCTTTTTTGCTTTTTTATTAATTCAAGATGACAATGTCACAAAAAGCTATTATTAAAGAATTTGATCTCGGCGACGGAAGAAAAATCAGTATTGAAACAGGCCGTTTGGCCAAGCAGGCAGATGGTGCAGTAGTTGTTCGCATGGGAGATGCCATGCTACTCGCTACGGTAGTATCCAATAAAGAAGCAAAAGCAGGAACAGATTTCCTCCCGCTTTCAGTAGATTACCAGGAAAAATTCGCCTCTGTAGGCCGTTATCCCGGAGGTTTTTTAAAACGTGAAGGGCGCCTTTCCGA
The DNA here is from genome assembly GCA_963775555.1 of uncultured Bacteroidota bacterium. Classification (GTDB taxonomy): domain Bacteria; phylum Bacteroidota; class Bacteroidia; order AKYH767-A; family 2013-40CM-41-45; genus QQVM01. Next base: position 1,723,362 of record CAVZJJ010000004.1, read on the forward strand.
ATATGAAATCCTGATCTCCCGCTTGGTGGATCGTGCTTTACGTCCGATGTTTCCTGAAGATTATCATGCTGACACCCAGGTAATGGTGACACTTATCTCCGGTGATGCACGTGTTCAACCCGACGCCCTGGCAGGTCTTGCTGCCTCAGCAGCAATTTCTATTTCTGACATTCCTTTCAATGGACCGATATCTGAAGTGCGCGTTGCGCGTATTGACGGTAAAATGGTGATCAACCCTTTTTCTGAAGATCTCGAACGGGCTGATCTTGACCTGATCGTTGCCGGCTCAGCCGACAGCGTGGTGATGGTAGAAGGAGAAATGAAAGAAGTTGCCGAAGAGGTCATGCTTGAAGCCATTAAGGCAGGACATGAAGCGATAAAAATTCAGTGCCAGGCACAGATAGAGTTACGGGCACTTTGTGGAAATAAACCGAAGAGAGAATATTCACACGAAACGAATGACGAAGAATTGCGTGCGAAAGTGAAAGAAATGGGTTACGACAAAGCATATGCAATCGCCAAATCCGCCAACCCAAACAAACAAGAACGCAAAGAAGGATTCGCAAAAATTTATGATGAAATCGCTGCATCCATCCCTGCAGAAGAGTTGGATGAAAAAGCTCCATTACTGAAACGCTACTTCCACGAAGTGGAAAGTGACGCAATGCGTGCCTGTATATTGAATGAAGGCATTCGTCTTGATGGAAGGAAACTTACTGAGATCCGTCCGATATGGAGCGAAGTTGACTACCTCCCTTCTACTCATGGTTCCGCAATCTTCACTCGTGGCGAAACGCAATCACTTACTACCGTCACCCTTGGAAGCAAACTCGATGTTCAATACATTGATGTGCCGATGAGAGATACACACAGCAAATTCTTACTCCAATATAATTTCCCGGCATTCTCCACAGGTGAAGTAAAACCTAACCGTGGACCTGCCCGTCGTGAAATCGGACATGGAAATCTTGCCATGCGTTCATTGAAAGCCATTCTTCCTTCAGAAAACGATTGTCCCTATACTATACGTGTAGTATCCGATATCCTTGAATCCAATGGATCTTCGTCTATGGCTACCGTTTGTGCAGGAACCCTGGCTCTGATGGATGCAGGTGTACAGATCACCCGTCCGGCTTCCGGTATTGCCATGGGATTGATCATCGATGAAAAAGGCCGTTATGCTGTATTGAGCGATATCCTTGGAGATGAAGATCACCTGGGTGATATGGACTTTAAAGTCACAGGAACCGATAAAGGTATCTGCGGTTGCCAGATGGATCTGAAAATTCAGGGATTGCCCGTTGACATTATGCTGAAAGCACTTTCGCAGGCAAAGGAAGGTCGAATGCACATCCTTCAGGAAATGCTGAAAACCATTTCTGCTCCACGCGCAGATTACAAACCACATGCTCCTCGTATTGAAAAAATGGTTGTAGCAAAAGAATTTATTGGAGCTGTAATCGGACCGGGAGGAAAAGTGATTCAGGAAATTCAACGCGAAACCAGTACAACTATCTCTATTGAGGAAGTGAAGAACGAAGGAATCATCGAAATTTCTTCCACTGATAAAGCCGGCATTGAAGCTGCGAAAAACTGGATCAAAGGCATCGTAGCCATTCCGGAAGTGGGTGAAGTGTATGAAGGCAAGGTTAAAAACATTATGGACTTCGGTGCTTTTGTTGAATTTATGCCTGGCAAAGACGGACTTCTTCACATCTCTGAAATCACATGGGAACGGCTTGATACCATGAAAGGTGCATTGAATGAGGGGGATAAAATACAAGTGAAACTTATTGAAATCGATAAAAAAACGGGAAAATACCGCCTATCACGTAAGGTATTACTACCAAAACCTGAAAATATGCCACAAGGAGATGGCCGACAACCTCGTCGCCAACCTCAGGATTAAATTCATTTTAGGTTCAAAATCATAAAAAGCAGTCTTTATAGGCTGCTTTTTTTGTTATATACCTCATAAAACAACTTTATTTGTTCATTTTCAGATCTTTCGAAATAACTCAATATTCTCAACGGAACTCTTTTGTCTGACACATGTAAGAATGCATGCCCTGTTTTTAAAAATTGCTGAAACATCCATGCGTTGCCGTCGTTTCAAGAGCATATTCTTTTTATTAAAACTAAGAACTTGATGAGACAGCTAAAAATTACAAAGCAGGTTACGAATCGTGAAACAGCATCCCTAGATAAATACTTACAGGAGATCGGTCGTGTTGAATTGATTACAGCAGAAGAGGAAGTCCGGCTTGCACAATTGATTAAGAAAGGTGACGGCAAAGCGCTTGAGCGGCTCACGAAGGCCAATCTTCGATTCGTTGTGTCTGTTGCAAAGCAATACCAAAATCAGGGACTCACGTTGGGTGATCTGATTAACGAGGGAAACCTTGGTTTAATAAAAGCCGCACAACGATTTGATGAGACCCGAGGTTTTAAATTCATTTCCTATGCCGTATGGTGGATCCGTCAGTCTATCCTTCAGGCCCTTGGCAGAGCAATCCAGAATTGTCCGACTACCATTGAACAAAATTGGTTCTATTAATAAGATCAATAAAACCTTCTCAAAACTTGAGCAGGAATATGAAAGAGAACCAAGCACCGATGAACTTGCAACGGCCATGTCCATCTCTGTAGATGAGATTAAGGACGCCATGCGTACTTCCGGCAGACACGTTTCCATGGATGCTCCATTAACAAACGGAGAAGACAGTACACTCATTGATGTATTAGGTGATGATGATCAACCCCATCCCGACCATTCACTTATAACGGAATCACTTCGTCGCGAAGTAGAGCGTGCACTTTCCACGCTGACCACACGCGAAGCCGATGTGATCCGCCTTTATTTCGGACTGGCAATTGGTGAACAGCCAATGACGCTTGAAGAAATCGGCGATCGTTTTGACCTGACACGTGAGCGTGTTCGTCAAATTAAAGAAAAGGCTATCCGACGACTTAAACATACTTCCCGCAGTAAAATATTAAAAACTTATCTCGGCTGATAGCCTGGTGATCCCGCTGATAAAAAAGGAAATGACTCAGGTTGTTTCCTTTTTTTGTGCCATTTTTTCACTGGCGCACAATCTGACCAATTACGAAGGAGTTATTCGCTAAACCCAATTTTTTTCCTTTCATCCCAATTCTCTCTGTGTAGTTTGTCATCCATCAGAAATTTCAATGCCTCATAGATATCTGCAAATTGTCTGTTGTATCTGCCTTCAAGTTCCTTGAGCTTCTCAGTTAAATCTTTGTGAGAAAGCGAATATTGTCTTATAAAAACGAATGCCCTCATTATAGAAATATTGACCTCAACTGCCTCTTTACTTTTTAACACGCTGGAGAGCATAGCGACTCCTTGTTCGGTGAAAGCATAAGGAAGGTATTTTGAGTATTTACCTCTACCAATGTCTAAGGTCACAATTTGTGACCTTAGACATTGGTACTCTTCTTTTGTAAGTTCAAACATAAAATCTTCAGGGAAACGGCTAATATTTCTATTTACAGAAAGATGTCAAATCAATTGCTGGCAGGAAACATTTTTACACATTTTTAGTCATAAGGGACGCTCGATACTGTGAAGTATTTGCATTTAGCCACGATTTAGAGTCAACTCAATCCAAAATAATCAAACAATAATCTCTAAATTTGTGATCTTCATTCAAAGCAATAGATTTCTATGTCCATCATCGCCCCTTCCATCCTATCTGCCGATTTTGCCCATTTGCAGCGGGATATTGAAATGATAAACAGCAGTGCTGCTGACTGGTTCCATCTGGATGTGATGGATGGCGTTTTTGTACCAAACATTTCCTTTGGCTTTCCTGTAATAAAAGCCATCCATAAATATGCGAAAAAGCCCCTGGATGTTCATCTCATGATCGTTCATCCGGAAAAATACATCCAACAATTCAAAGACGCGGGCGCGGCAATTTTAAGTGTTCATTACGAAGCCTGTCCGCACTTGCATCGAACCATTCAGGAAATTAAAAATGCAGGAATGAAAGCCGGTGTTGCAATCAATCCTCATACCTCCATTGCACTTTTAGAAGATATCATCGATGAAGTTGACATTGTTTGCATGATGAGTGTGAATCCCGGTTTCGGAGGACAAAAATTTATTCAGAACACTTTTAAAAAAATAACCGAATTAAAAAGCATCATCGAGCGTCGAAATTCCTCAGCGAAAATTGAGATTGATGGAGGGGTTGATTTGAAAAATGCAGCTTCCCTGATTAGCGCCGGCGCAGATGCTTTAGTTGCCGGGAATACGGTTTTCTCATCGAATGATCCAGTCGCGACGATTAAGGAGTTGAAGGCTTTTTAGATTTTGAAATAAATGATTATAGCCACGAATGCACGAATAAATATTCGTGCATTCGTGGCTATAATCCTAAAACCATACATGATTCAATAATTTAGCAAAAAGCGACTTAAGTTTTTTAGAGAAACGAATAAATAACATTAATACAGTGAAATGCAGTTTTTCAGTTCAAACTCTTAGTCTATAAGTAAGCGATTTCTTTTACTTACATTTACATATAAGAAAATTCCATCACATGGGACTTTTAATTAAGTTTTCACTCCTTTTCAATTTGATTCCGTTTCTGTTGATTGCACAACAAACAGATTCATTAGTGATTAAACTTTGCCAAAACGAGTATGAATCACCTGAAGGTACACCGCTCGACTTTACAAGAGAAATCTCTGCCTATGACAATTTGGGAAATTTACTATATGTTACCCACCAGGAATGGAATTTAGGACAGGCCAACCATCACGTTCTTGATTCAACCATTTATGATTATGATGGTAATCAACGAGTAATATTTATTTATTATTATGGAACGAATCCTCCTGTTTCATATACAATAGGTCCTGCGTATAAAAAATATTATACCTACGATTCATTGGACAGGGTAGTCAATTTGAGGCAGGAAAATTGGAGTGCTACATTGCAAAATTGGTATACTAAAGCCGATATTTACTATTCCTACTCAATTACCGGTTCTGTTGATTCGGTTTGGAACATTAACATTCCTATTCCCACTGCAGAATCATCCCATTTCGATTCTGTGCTAAACCTGCAAACTTACATGACGTGGCAATGGGACAGTACTTCCTGGCAAGCGAACACACGTCATCGTTGGTGGAAAAACGGTCAAAGTTTTGATACTCTGAATATTCTGGATAACTGGGACGGAACGGATTGGATAAATATCTCAAAATCTTCAATTCAATATGATACCTCAAACCATTTGACACTGCAGGTGAATAGTAACGGGCAAGGCAATAATTGGATAAATCATAACCAAATAATTTGCAGCTATGATACTGCCGGAAGGTTGATATATTCAAGAACTGACTACTGGATTGATTCTACATCTACTTGGTCACCAAACAGCTATTTTGCCTATAGCTATGGTTTTTCTCCTCGAACTAAATTGACGTATTTTATTTTATGGAATACAAATGCCGGCATGTGGGACAGTACATGGTGGAGTCGCGATAATCTTGACAGCCTAAATAGAGTAACAAGTACATACACATATTATTACTGGGACAATCACGGTGAAAGCAGCGGTACTGTGTATGACCAATTTGGGAACGTCATATATAATCACGCTAGCGGAGCTGGTTATGAAGGTTATTATAGGGCTATATACAATTCAGATAACCAAATTCTTCACACTGAATCAAGTCATTTTAGTGCACATTCAACAAGTACTAGCTCCGAATGTGACTGGTACCGGATAAAGCCTGATTCAATTGTCGTGAGCATTCCTGATTCCCTCGACCTTTGTCCAGGAGGATCCAATAATATTTCCGGTTTGATTATATATCCGGATTCACCAGTTTCAATTCAATGGTCACCTTCGAGTGGTGTTTCCAATGATACGATTTTGGCTCCAATCTTTTCACCTGTTACTACTACTACATATCAGTTGGCACTTACAGATACAGGAGGAAACATTGCAACTACTCCATTTACCGTTACAATCCATCCTTTTCCTCCACCACCTTTTTTAGATTCTCTTGTCCCTCCCGGTCGCTGTTTTCCGGATACCATCATCTACTTTGTGCAACAACCATCACTTGGATATTATCAATGGCGTTCGACTGGAAATATTTACCCAGTAGATAATGACTCGCTCTTTTATTCAAAAATTTATAATACAGATTACTATTTTTTATTAGGCTTTAGTGAATTCGGCTGCATGAGTTCTTCAGATACTTTTCAGGTATCATTGCAATCCCCACCGGTTACTTATATTTCGACCTCACCAACTTTCTATTGTCTAGGCGATACCACAACATTGAGCGTGAATCTTAGGCCCAACAATACCTATCAATGGAAAATTAACGGTGTGGATACTACAGGGACTACTGATTCTACTTTTAAAATTACGCAAAATGGGCTATATGAAATTTATGTGATCGATACGATCAATGGATGCGACTGGTCAAATGTGTATGATGCAAGATTTGGAACACCCAACTTACCAACTACCATATTAGTTGATCCGGATACTATCATCTGCGCTAATCAATCAGTTCAAATATATTCTGCCTTTACAGATACGGCATGGACATACTCATGGTATTATAACGGTTCAAATCTTTACTATCAATCCAGCACAGACTCTTTCTCAGTCAGTCAAGGAGGTTATTATTGGTTAACAGTGCATGATGCAAATTGCAAATCAACTGCAGATACTGTCTTTATTTATTATGATTCGTTTCATCCTCTGCTGACCCCATCCGGAATGGTCTGGATTTGCTCTCCTGACTCCCTCCTACTTCAAGTTACACCCGGACAACAGTATTTATGGTCAACAGGCGAAACTACGGCACAAATTACAGTAGACACAGCCGCATTCTATTCTTGCATTGTCACAGATTCTTTTGGATGCACCGGTTCGAATACGATGAAGTTGAATGTGAATATACCCGGCCCTGCATCTATGATTACTTGGATTTTTCCTGAATTGGTATCTTCCGTCACAGGAAACCTTCAATGGTACAGAAACGATTCAATGATAACCGGTGCAACCGGACTAAGCTATCAACCTTTAATCGATGGAACCTATCAGGTATCCTATATCGATTCTAATTCCTGTGAAGTATTCTCAGCAGGTTATTATTTCTCCCTTCTTGGTCTTGCGCCATTGACGAATAAATCACTGTTGAGTATTTACCCAAATCCATTTCTGGATAATGCAACATTTGTTTATTTAGGGAATGGAAGAATTGAATTCGTTGATATTTTCGACAGTAAATTCAAACTTGTACTCTCTCTCCAGGAACCAGGAAGGTCATTCGTCCTTCCTACGTCAGACTTAGCTTCGGGATTCTACTATTGCAGGGTAAAGATTTTTACCTCACTTCACATGGATGACCAGTGGTTGAAACTTTCTAAAATGGATTAGTAACGTAATGAAAACAAAACCTGTTCTTTTCAGTTTGTTTCCATATCACTTCCCATCCGCATACTCCTGCAGGTATTGAAAGCGAGGCATGAGTTTACCATCTGCAGTAATGGATGCTCTTTCAAGGAGATGGTCCTTATCTTGCGCCAGCAGCGCTGGAAGCACACGTTCAAGGAGGTGTTTTCCAAACCCATCAGAGGCATCACGAGGCAATTCACAAGGAAGATTATCGACGGCCATAACTGTAATTGCACTTGGCTTAAAAGGTTCAACAATTTCTTCAGTCATGGGGTCATAGCCATAGAACTTATCATCAATTTTTGAAGTCCTCGTGGTTGAAGGAATACTGCCGTTCATATCACAGGTAACATCGGCAATAACACTAATTCTGAAATCAGGGTCTCTCATACGAGCTTTGGAAAAGAGGATATCTGCACCCGGATCCCAAAATGTAGCATGAATCAAGAGGTCTGTAACTGCAGCGTAAGAATTGGGGTCACTAAAATAGCATCTATAGGATTCGGGATGATGATGGAAATCCCAGGAACTGTAAGGAGATTTATCTTTTGATTCATAAAAATCTTCCGAATGAAGTTGCACATAGACAGGCTCACGAAAAGTATAATTCAAAAATTCATAGGGTGTCACCTTTCTCAAATTCATAGCACCCATGGTTTCACAGGCGCCATTGGCAACCCTGCCTCCGCCGGTGATTACAATTTTTATATTGGGTAAGCTGATTTTTTTGAGTTCCTGGAAAATTTCTTTTTTATCATGACTGAGATGAGCCGGTTTCAGTTGAAACAAACCATAGCGCAAGCCATAGGCCATAATTCCATTGTAAGCACCTACAATTCCTGCGTAACGACCAAAGCCAATGATACGGTTATCATTTTTATCAACCAGACATTCATAATCAATCATGGTGATCTTTTTCGAAATAAAAGCCTGCATCAATTTCCTGTTATGCGCCTGCTTCTTGATCGTATGCGAAAAAAACAAATAACGTTTACCCGGAACCAGTTTATCTGCCGGGACTTCCTTTATTCCCATAAGCACATCGCAATCACTCATATCTTCACTGATTGCAATTCCTCTTGATTCATATTCTTCCTGCTTGAAGCAGCGCCACTCACTGGGTTGAACCACCAGGTCCACATTCGGAAAATCGCGGATAATTTGTTCACACTGCTCAGGTGTGAAAGGCACTCGCTTGTCATGGGGAACTTTCTCTTCCCGGATGATCCCCAACTTGATTTTTTTCATAAATTCTATTCTGGGTTAAAGGTATTCCTCAATTCATATAAAAAAAAGACAATTCGCCTAATTTGCATTCCTATGATTAAAAGCAGGATGTATCATAACGTGACTTTCTTTCCGGGAAATGCATTCGGCAAAGTGCTGAGCTCAGGTCACTTCCCTTAGTTTTATTTTGACTCGATACAGCTACAAACAGGATGTATCGATGGAGTTTAAAATTTGCCAAACATTTAAAACTCTTTGATTTATATACAGTTACAAACAGCTTCCTTTATTTGTTACATTCAATTGCTGAGTTGAGTACAGGCCAGGAAGCGACAGACTCATAAAGAATTTGCAGTAAAACATTAATATTCCTCACCTTTGTTGAAAGCTCAATTAATGAAAAAAGGATCAGGCATTTTCTCTTTACTTCTACCGGCAATCTTTTGTTCCATCCTGCTAAATAGCGCCTCTGCACAGGACTCACTTTTCGTTACAGAATCTGTTATGATGATGAGTCAGGGCAAGCAGAATGGCTTTAGCATACTCATACCGATAATCCGAGCAAAAGACGGAGAGAAAATCTGGAAAAAATTTATTTCAACAGAAACAAAATCATCCCTTCGAAAAGAAGACAATGAACTTGTGCTTCAACACGCAGTAATAAAGACAATGGGAAGTGATACATTCAATGTATATGTTTTCTTTGCTGCAAAAGAAGAAGGCACTTTTCTTTATTCTTTTTTTTCAGGTACTGATTCTGTATTTATTTCTTCGAATAAACATGAAGCATTATCAAATTCATCCAAAATACTCTTACATAATTTTGCAGTGATCGCATATAAGGAAGGAGTCAGTGAGCAATTGAAAGATGAGAATGATAAACTGGAAAAACTGGAAGGCGAACTGAAAGAAATTGACAAGAACAACAGCAATCTCGAAAATCAAATCAAGAAAAACAATCGGGAAATTGACCGTACAAAAAAGGAAATTGAAACGCTTGAAAAACAGGAAGAATTTGCAACTTCAGAGGTACTTAAGCAAAAACAATTACTCACGACCTTTGTCGGTTCCAAAGAATCCAGGGATATCGAATCAAAGAAACTGAAAGACATGGAAAAGGAGAAGAAAAAAATTATCAAGGATATTGAGAATTCTAACCGAAAGATTGACCATATTGAAGACGAAATAAAATCTGCCGAAAAATCAATAGATAAAAATAATAACACATTGATTCCTGATAAACAGCAAGAGATTTCCAACCAGAAGCAGGTTATCAAACAGGTGGATACTCTCCTCCAGAATATTCATTAAAATTTCCTTGTATATAAAGCCGCTTTGAATTCCTGAGGCATCTATTCCCTGCACTGTGACCAAGTGCTTAAATGAATTCCTGAATTCACATTCTTAACCAATAGATAAATGCGAATTGATATTTTGACGGTTGTACCGGGACTTCTAGAAAGTCCATTTGCTTTTTCCATCCTGAAGCGCGCTCAGCAAAAAGGACTGGTAGAGGTACATGTCCACAATATCCGGGATTATGCCACCAATAAACATAAGACCGTAGATGATGCTCCTTACGGTGGTGGTGCCGGAATGGTGATGATGATCGAGCCGGTGGTGCTATGTCTGGAGAAATTAAAATCCGAACGAGACTACGATGAAATCATTTACCTGAGTCCTGATGGAGAGCTTTTCGATCAGAAGATGGCAAACAGGATGTCTATGCAAGGGAACCTGATTTTTCTGTGTGGACATTATAAAGGAATCGACGAACGAATTCGTGAACACTTTATCAGCCGCGAAATTTCCATTGGAAACTATGTACTTTCAGGTGGAGAACTGGCGGCCAGCGTGGTGTGTGATGCCATCATCCGTTTACTTCCCGGTGTGCTGAATGACGAAACTTCAGCCCTTTCGGACTCCTTTCAGGACGATCTTCTGGCTCCTCCAGTGTATACACGGCCGGCAGAATTCAGGGGACTCAAGGTTCCCGATATCCTCCTCTCAGGAAATAGTGCAGAAGTCGATAAATGGCGACATGAAGAATCCATCCTCCGCACCCGGAAAAAGCGACCGGATCTGCTGAATGACTAATAAAAAGAGGAAATATTTGCTTTTTATTAATAAGGATAAGTTGTATATTTGCTCCCGATTTCGGATTGGACCGGGTCGAAAATATTGATAGTCATGGACTTAGTGAAAGTTGTCACAAAAGCACTCGTTGAAAACCGCGAAATGCCTGTATTCAAAGCAGGGGATACGGTAACCGTTCATTATAAAATTATTGAAGGAACCAAGGAGCGTATTCAGCAATACCAAGGAGTGGTATTGCAAAGAAAAGGAAGTGGAGCCACTCAAACATTCACCGTTAGAAAAATTTCAAACGGAGTTGGTGTAGAGCGTATTTTCCCATTGTATTCTCCTAAAATAGACAAGATTATAGTTGACAAACGCGGAGTTGTGCGTCGTGCAAGAATTTTCTACCTGCGTGATATTTCAGGAAAGAAAGCAAGAATCGAAGAAAAGAAATCCTAAACGGCATTTTGCTTTTCTTAGTACAGCTCTCCGCCGCCCGGCAGAGAGCTTTTTTTATTTCCCATATTTTAGTATTGTCCGGTGGATAGCATCACCAAGGTGCAGGCCTCTATCACATCTATCCCCTGCTTTTTAGCCAGTCCTGACAGATGGTGGTTCTCCGCACCGGGATTGAATATAATCCTCCGTGGTTTGAGAGATAAAATATAATCAATCATCTCTTCCTGATTATCTTCTGAAAGGTAGAGTGTGACTGTATCAATGACTGCCTGAATAACTGGTTTACCCGTTATGATTTTAATATCAGCGATACTTCCCTCCCGCTTTCCAATTGCAATAACTGGAAGCTGGTGTTTTCGCAAGGAAAGAACAGCACGGTTTGAATACCTTGATGGATTCTCTGAAGCTCCTAATACGACCGTGACTGCTGTGTTTTCCATATTTATTTATTCTAACTCACTCAATAAACGAGAGCAGACTAACACTCCTCTATGTAATTCAGGTCTTTATGAAAAGTATCTTTAATAGACATCAGACCGAAAACTGCCAGTGAAAAACTGACAAGACCAACAAAAGCCGCACTAAATACCTTCGGAGAACTTGTCCATGTGAAGAGGGGCTCCATTGATTTATAGAGCAAGGTAATAAGAACAACCGAACCCCGAACAAAATTTGGAACCGTATTAGTAACCGTTGAACGGATATTGGTACCGAATTGTTCAGATGCCACCGTCACAAACAAGGCCCAGTAGCCGGTAGCTGTTCCCAATAAGAAGCACATGATATAAAACCAGTCAAGGGAAAGTGAAGGAGGAAAAAGGAAGACAGTAACCAATAAAATGGAAGCAATCATATATCCCGCGATGACCTTTTTTCGGGTTTTAAAGTATTGGCTCAAGAGACCACTCAAGAGGTCACCGGCTGATAATCCAATATATGCATACATTATAGCTGTGCCTGTGACGGCCCCTTCGATGCCCAATTCATGGGTAAGGCCAACACACAAGGCAATAAGGACACCTATGATATACCATATCGGAAGGCCAATCAGGATACAACTAACGTATTTGATAAATGTATCTTTATTTTGAATCAGGATACCCAGGTTTCCCCTGGATTTTATTTTCGTACTGCTCAAGCGTTTGTACATTCCTGATTCCATGGTACCGATCCGCAGCAGCAATAAGAAAAGTCCGAGCAAGCCCCCAACGATATAAGCCATTTGCCAGCCAACAAAACCTGTACCCAGCCACGAATTGGTGTATTCGGCAAACAGGGCACCCTCCTTTCCCACCATGGAAGCAAAGACGGCTCCGAGTGCCCCAAAGGTGACTATGACCATCGTACCATATCCACGGGTTTCTTTAGACATGGTTTCGACTACAAGGGTAATACCGGCGCCCAGTTCCCCTGCAAGTCCGAGCCCTGCCAGGAAGCGCACAGCCGCATAGGAATTCAGGTTTGTGACATAGGCATTCATCACATTGGCAATGGAATAAAGGAGAATGGAACCGAACAAAACCGATAATCGCCCTCGCTTATCCCCCAATATCCCCCATAAAATACCGCCGATCAGCATGCCAATCATCTGGCAATTAAAGAGAAATATCTCATTGGATTCATAGTCTAAACCTCCCAGACCCAGGGCCTGAAGACTCTCCTTTTTCACGACGTTAAAGAGAATAAGGTCATAGATATCCACGAAGTAACCTAAGGATGCTACAATGACCAGCATGTTAAAAGGACTTCGGATATTTTCAGCTTTCACACGATTTTGATTGAAGGGGTCAATGTAGCAATAGATGCCTTTCTTTAAAAGACTGATTGCCTGATAAGAAAAGATTTTTCAACTATTAATTCGTTGAAATAGAAGATTTCTTTTAATTTCGCCCCCGGAGAAGTGGCAGAGTGGTCGATCGCGGCGGTCTTGAAAACCGTTGACCTCACGGTCCGGGGGTTCGAATCCCTCCTTCTCCGCGAATGAATCAAATAAGACCCCGCGCAAGCGGGGTTTTTTATTTGTAAGCGAACAAGAAAAGCTTGCTTTTCGAGGTGAGCGACACAAATAATAAAAACCCGAAGGGTCTTATTTGATTTTGACCTTGGGAGAGCAAGGGATCACCATCAGGTAATCCCGACTCCCCTTCTATAACCGACCCCGCGCAAGCGGGGTTTTTTATTTGTAAGCGAACAAGAAAAGCAAGCTTTTCGAGGTGAGCGACACAAATAATAAAAACCCGAAGGGTCTTATTTGATTTTGACCTGGGAGAGCAAGGGATCACCATCAGGTAATCCCGACTCCCCTTCTATGACAGACCCCGCGCAAGCGGGGTTTTTTATTTGTAAGCGAACCAGAAAAGCTTGTTTTTCGGGGTGAGCGACACAAATAATAAAAACCGAAGGGTCTTATTTGATTTTGACTTTGGGAGAGTAAGGAATCACCGTCAGGTAATCGATGAAACATTTTACATGCTTCACAAGGAATTGCTTTCAAAATATCGATCAAAATAAAATTTCTAACGATTGTATTGTCTCTTTGCGTCAGAAATTCTTCTTTTATAACTGGCTTTATAGCCCTCAGTTGGATATTCACAAAGGTATATCCTGGTTCCATTTTCACGAAAATTATTGTTATCAATGGTTGATACCAATTCTGCTTTCTGAAATAATTGAGGTAACAAACTGTCAGGATTCATATCAGTGCTCATATCAGAATGCACCCATATCATATACTTTTTAGTAAGACTATCAGGTGACCAAAACACAAAGCTTCCATTAAAAGAAATGGGCTGAGGAATGTTTATTTTTTTTCCATAGAACATCACTGCTCCTGCCTGTCCATAATGATAACAATAGATATCGCAGTTATTTCGATTTTCCTCTCCAAGACCTGAATAAACAGCGCTAACCTTTTGACCTATTTCTTTCCAACCAGTCATATCGGCCATATCCTGGGGTAAATCATGATAGACACCGTCTTCCCAGCGAAATCCACCTTTTCTCATGGCTTTCTCAAAAGTGATCAATGGCACTCCATCAAAGTAAAGAGAAGCGTACAAGGTAAAGCCCATAAACACAATGAGAACACCAAAGACGAAGCTGAAATACTTTTGGCTGTACTTTTCAATAAAATATGCACCAAACACCAATAGGATCGGATAAAGGCCCAAGGAATAATAGGATTTACCGCTTCCAAGCATTAACAAAGCAATTACGAGGATGTAGATAAATCCGAAGATCCTGAACTTTATTTCCGGTTTATAAAAAAGCAACAATAAAATCGCCAATAACCACAAGAACACTGCTTGCAAATTCATCAAAAACTGATCAATGATAAAATCTAAGAGTAAAACGTGCACGAGTTGTGTTTCACGCAATTCAGACATGTGATGAAGCACTGGCCAGTTGTGTTGAAATTGCCACAAAACGTTTGGCAAGATGATTATCAATCCCAGGAATAATCCCATGATGAAATACTTTGACCAATAAAGAAGCCTATGCCTTGATATCAGAAGTGATATGGCAAAACCCACATAGAAGAACACAATAGAATACTTATTGAGAAAAGCTAAACCAAAAACAAGTCCGATCCAAATCCACATCTTTGGATTTTGCCTCTTGATCAGCACGAGGATAAAATAGCCGGAAAGCAACCAGTAAAACAGGTCGAAACAAACCGGCTGCATCAATGCATTTACATGGAGAAAGGAAGGAGAAAGTAAAAAACCAAGACTGGCAAGACTGATTGCTCCTCCCCTTCCACCAAGCTCCAACACTGCCAATCCAATAACTAAAACACTAGCGGCCCCAATTAAAGCAGGAAAAAATCTCAGACCAAAAACCGAATTGCCAAAAATCAGTGTTGCCAATTTACAAATAAAAGCAGTGCCGGGGGGAACTGAAATATATCCCCAGGAAAGGTGTTCACTTTGTGCATAGTAAAGGTAAGCATCCCTGTGAAGTTCAAAATTCGAATAGGTAAGTAAATGAACAAGTAATTTCAGGGAGGCAAAAAACAAAATTAATTGCCAATATTTAGAAAATTCATATTGAGACTTCCCGGATTCCAATGAATACTCTGTGTTTAATCTGTTTGTACTATATCGAGATTTTCAGTAAAGTATCCATCAAAATTGTCCTAATCGCCGAAGCAGAAAACAACATAGACTTTTTCTTAATAACTTAAAGCAAAGAAAATGATACCCCATCAAATTATCAGAACATTTTTACTATCAGGCAATGTAAAATTCTTGAATTTTTTAATACTTAATTAAGAGTGTCAAAAAATATTTTTTAAGAATTAAAATAGAAATTGCTGTCTTAAATTCAAGGCTCTCACCTCCTTTTTTCATATCTTTAAAGATTAATTGTTGAACAGACTGGATTCAGATAATCATTCATCTGTCAGAAGTTTTTTCACCACTAAAAATAAATTTCCAGAACCAAATAACCAAGATACCATGAAAAAATTGTTTCATTTAGGCATTTTTATTTTTGTATCCTTAAATATCACAGCACAAAAGGCAGATGAAGTCCTGGGTTGCAAAGATATGGCGTCATTGGAGAAAGCTGCACATGCAAAAATGTTTGACATGCAATCACCCATAGCTCTCGACAACTACGACATCATTCATCATCAATGTTATTGGGAAATAGATCCTGCAGTAAATTATATTCGAGGATCCATTAAAACTTATTTCGAACCTGAGACCAACGGGTTCAATCAACTCGAATTTGATTTATCCGGTTTGCTCACAGTGGATTCCGTATCATACCATAATTCAACTCTTTCCTTTGCTCAAATTGCTGGTGACATACTACAAATCGACTTTCCTTCTATCCTACCTATCAATACATTGGATTCAGTCACCGTCTATTATCAGGGTAGCCCTGCCAATACCGGATTCGGATCCTTTATTCAATCTACTCACAGTGGTGAGCCAATAATCTGGACCCTATCAGAACCCTACGGAGCTAAAGACTGGTGGCCCTGTAAACAAAATTTATCTGACAAAATCGATTCGATCGATATCTATGTAAAAGTACCGCAGGTTAACAGGGCTGCAAGCAATGGCATCTTGCTATCCGAAGACACAATTGGAACTGACAAGATTTATCATTGGAAAAGCAGGTATCCTATTGCTGCCTATCTGGTAGCCATCGCTGTTACAAACTACGCATCCTATTCAGATTATGTTCCTCAGCAAAATGATTCATTAGAAGTTCTGAATTATGTGTACCCGGAAGACCTGGCTTCGGCGCAGGCGCAAACACCTGCCATCATAAGTATTATCCAATTGTACGATAGTCTTACCATTGAATACCCATTTTCAAATGAAAAGTACGGACACGCCCAATTCGGATGGGGTGGCGGGATGGAGCACCAGACCATGACTTTCCTTTCAGGTTTTAATTATGGTTTATTAGCTCATGAATGTGCCCACCAATGGTTTGGTGATTTCATCACCTGCGGAAGCTGGGAAGATATTTGGTTAAACGAAGGCTTCGCTACCTATTTTGAAGGCTTAACTGTAGAGCGCTATTTTCCTGCTAATTGGATGAGCTGGAAGCAAAGCAAACTCAACAATGTTACATCTTCAGCGCATGGTTCAGTTTTATGTGAGGACACCACACAAGTTGGAAGAATTTTTGACGGCAGGTTATCATACAATAAAGGCGCCTATGTATTGCACATGCTACGTTGGCAGTTAGGCGATTCAATCTTTTTTGCCTCTCTGAAAAATTATTTAAATGATACTGCTTTATCAAATAATTTCGCCAAAACACCGGCACTCATATCACATTTTGAAGCTAAAAGCGGGCAAAACCTTACTACTTTTTTCAACCAGTGGTATTACCATCAAGGATACCCAAGCTATCAAATCACTTATTTACAAACACTGAATGACGTTTCAGTTACTGTGAATCAAACACAATCCGATCCAACTGTTTCCTTTTTTGAAATGCCGATACCCATTAAGTTTTATGGTGCAGGTATAGACACTACGATTGTTTTCAACCATACTTTTTCGGGGCAAACATTTAATACCACAGTCAATTTTCCAATTGACTCCATTGAATTCGACCCGGAATTATGGATACTGTCGGCCGGCAATTCCGTAATAATAAATGCTATAAGTTCCATAGAAAAATTTCCAGTCAAGCTCTTCCCTAATCCCGTAACAAAAATCTTAAACATAGAGTGCAGCAGTGACGTTATAATAGATAAGATTCAGGTTACAGACATCACAGGAAAAATAGTCTATTTAGAGGATAAGCTCCATCAATCGCTGAATCAAATTTCAGTGCCGACAGAGCACCTGAAGAGCGGATCCTACAGCCTGATCCTGACTACCAACCGTGGGATACAATCAATCCCTTTTATAAAAGATTAAAAAATGAATATCGCCGTCCTATCCTCGAGTGTACGACTGGGAAGAAAAAGCCACTGGCTTGCACTCTATTTCAAGAACTATATAGAAGAAAATAACCTGGGGCAAGTAAAAATCCTTGACTTGAATGAATATAAATTTCCGGTTTTCGAAGAACGACTAAAATTCCTGCCCAACCCATCTCCAGATGTTTTGGAATTTGCAAATGAAGTAGTAAAAGCGGATGGTATTATCATGGTCACTCCTGAATACAATGGCGGCTATCCTGCCAGTTTAAAGAATGTAATTGACCTGCTTCATACTGAATGGAAGCGAAAACCTATTGCATTGGTAACAGTCTCCTCGGGAATGTTTGGTGGCGCTCAAGTAACCACCTCTCTCCTGCTCACCTTATGGAAGATTGGCGCCTGGGTGGTACCGGCTGCATTTCCGGTTCCCAAAGTACAGGACAACTTTAATGAAGAAGGCATTCCAACTGATAAAGAAGCTACCGATAAACGCGCTAAATCATTTTTAGGGGAATTAAGATGGTGCATTGAGGCAGGAAAAAAAATGCAGGATTAAGACTTGTGGAAACATCTTTTTGAACCAAGACATCCCACACTCTATCCATTGGATTTTATCTTCTTTCTACTAAAGGGAGATTATCTGTACCAGAATAAATATTTTTTTCTTATTTTAAAGGTCCAATTCAATTCTAAAATTAGGGCGGAATTCTTTATCTAACCTCTTAATCACTTATTATCATGTTCAGAAAATTACTCCTGCTTGCTTCTATGCTGTGGCTAACTGGCAGCCAGGCTCAAAACATCCAGAACATCACTTTTACCCCTGCTTTTCCAGGTCCAACGGATTCAGTGAAAGTGATAGCAGAACTGGTATTCAATTCCGGTACTTGTGAACTTCAATATGAAAATCATGCACAAAGTAATGATTCAATCAGGATCAATGTATTTCATTGTCCCGGAGCGTTGACTGTGATCTGCAATACAACAGACACCATAAATCTCGGTATTCTTCAAGCAGGGACTCATGTTGTCGATCTTATTGTTCATATCGGAACCTGGTCTTTACCCGACCCCTGCTCAGATGAGAACCCCGTTGATTCAGGCAATATACAAATCACTGTACTACCCGGCTCCGGGCTGGAAACAGCGTCGGCTAAAAAAAGCTTTGTATTTTATCATCGACAAGCCGGAGAAATTATTCTTGGAGGCCGGGCAGAAAAAGAAACTTCACTCTTTCTTTTCAATGCACAAGGCTCACTGGTACTCAAACAGAAGTTTGATGGCTCAAACCGTATTCCTGTCCCGACGCTTTCCACCGGGGTATATATGTATCAGATACGGACAGGGGAAGGAAATAATTATTCGGGAAAATTTGCAGTTGAGTGATCCCCGGAATCTGAGCAATCATCTTCAAAGCGGGTAATTATTTGCCGGTATTCCTCACCGTTGGAGTCCAGACACTGCTGCGAACACCACTGAGGTAACTGAAGAAGCCTTTCAACAATGCAAGATTCATATAGCTGAAATAAGATATAAACCTCCATAACTTCCAATGCCATCCCATTTTCCGGAGCACAGCATCAATAAGCGGAGAAAGCAGCAGGATGAGTTCTGCCAAAAACAGAAAGAAGAAAATCCGGTCAAGAGTTGCCAGAAAAGCCAATGAGAATAATGAGATCAGGAGAAAGAAAGGAGATAACCAACGTAAAACTTTATGACTGACAAAGCAAAACCCTACCGGGCTGAATGGCTTAAAAAGATATTCAGAGAACTCATGCAGATTTTGAAAATTACCGGCACTGATTCTTGCCTTTCGCTTGTATTCTTGTCTTATATCATTCGAAACGTCTTCGTAGCAGATTGCCTTTAGTTCATTGATACAGATGAATCCTTTTTTCAATACTTGCATACAGATATAAAAATCATCTACAAGAAAATTAGCAGGAACCGGGTGGAAGAGTTCTCTTCGTAAGGCAAAGCAACCACCAAAAGGCCCCATCATAACACCCCAGCGAATTCCTTCAAAATACTTGATCCTGTTTTCACGGGCTATATAGGAAGTTTCCTGGTGACTTATTCCATCATCCATTTGACCAACATTGAGAATATTAGCCCCAACAAGACCAATTTCAGAATTTCTGAAGTGCCTGACCAGGTTAAAAATTGTTTTTTTATCAAACAGCACATTTGCGTCGGTGAGGATGACTATTTCACCTTTCGCACTGTTCACAAGATCATTGATCACGGAGGGTTTACCCCGCCTTTCCCGGAATTCATGGAGATGAATGTGTGCATAATCAGCAGCATACTTTTTAACAAGTAAGGCAGTTTGGTCTGTTGAGGCATCAGAGCCAATATGCAGCTCCAATTTATCAGTAGGATAGCCGGAGCTGAGGATGGTTTTGAGTTTCTCTTCGATGACCCTTTCCTCATTATATGCCGCAATAAGAACTGATACTGTAGGTAGCTGATCATTCTGCTCCCATAGGTTTTCATTCATTTTACATTTCCTTGAAATGACTCCCATGAACCATGGAAAAACCACGTAGGTATAAAAAACCAGCCAGGTACATAAAAGGAATAAAATCAGGATGGGGACGAACATAAGGGCTTAAGGCCTTAAAAGTAAGAAATCGGAATGAGTTCGCACATTAGAACTTATAAATCGATGATTACCTTCAAAGGTCACAGATCTGTTAAAGTTGATGGTTTCAAGGATAAGTATTCAATTCTCCGTCTGATTTTCGTAAATTTACTTTCAAATTGGCAGGCCATGAAAAAGTTCCTCAGCATTGTATTGTTTCTATGCTCACAAAGCGTTTTCGGAGCACTTAATGCTTATTTCTCTTATGCCACTTTTGACCAACCTGATGGCTCCGCCTATGTAGAAACCTATTTGAATGTTTCCGGATCCAGTGTGGTACTTACGAAAAACGACTCAGGTAAGTTCCAGGCAAAGATTGAAATACAATGGATATTTAAAAAAGGGGATTCTATAGTCCATTTTGACAAATACCATTTGTTGAGTCCTGAAAGGTTCTCTCCGGATCAAGGCTGCGTTGATTTTATAGATCAACAAAGAGTTCCACTTATTCAGGGTGACTATGAAGTGGAATTAAAAATTCTTGATAAAAATTCAGATCACCCGGCTTTCAAAACCACTCAGCCAATCAAAGTATATTATCCGGAAGATCGCGTCACACTATCCGATATTGAATTGATTGAGTCCTATAACAGCTCCAAAAGCAACGGAAAATTCACAAAAAGTGGCTTCGAGGTAATTCCACTGGTCACCGCATTTTACCCAAAAGAAATGAGTTCATTAAAATTCTACACTGAAATCTACCGTGCAAAGGCCGTACTTGGAGAAGAATACCTGCTGCGCTATTCGATAGCAAACAGTGGAAACAATAGGATCCTGAATGAATTTGCTTCCATCAAAAAACAGATATCTGAAGATGTGACTGTTTTAATTGCTGAGATTCCAATTGAAAAACTCTTTTCCGGAAATTATTATCTCACAGTCGAAGCATTTAATAAGAGGAATGAATTGATGGCATCAAAGCAAGTATTCTTTCAACGGAGCAATGTCCCTGATCGTCCTTCAACAGATGCGGACTTAGCCAAGCTTGATATTGGCAGCACTTTTGTTGCCCAGATTCCGGAAGACAGTTTAACTGATTACATTTCCTGTCTATACCCTATCTCTTCTAATCTGGAGGCGCGTTCTGCCGATAATATCATCAAGCTCCACGATGTGGAAAACATGCAAAAATACTTTTACACTTTCTGGGCAAATCAAAATCCGGCGGACCCGGAAACAGCATGGAAAGCCTATAAACTTGAAGTTGAGAGAGTAAATAATTCCTTTGGTTCAAGGAATAAAAAAGGCTACGAAACAGACCGGGGCAGGGTTTACCTGCAGTATGGTCCTCCGAACAGTGTCGTTAGTGATGACATGGATCCTACGGCGCGTCCTTACTCGATATGGCATTATTATCAACTGGGTAACCAGACGAATCGCAAATTTGTTTTCTACAGTCTTGGGAATTCTTCCAATGATTATCTGCTGCTCCATTCCGATGCACAGGGAGAATTGCAGGATCCGGGATGGGAATTGAAATTACATAACCGAACACAGCAATTCGGAAGTGACATGGATCAGGAAGAATCCATTGATATCTACGGAAGTAAAACCAAGGAGAATTTTAAAAACCCTAAATAAATTATTCCATTCATTCTCGCAGATTTTGAATTACCTTGCATCTTTGCAGGGTAATTTTGCTTATGAACTCATCCACCTCACGTGTTTCAGTCGTTATTTTAAATTGGAATGGAAAATCTTTCCTGGAAAAATTCCTTCCCGGAATACTTCATTCATGTAAAAACACTGCGGAACTTATCGTTGCGGACAATGCATCATCCGACGATTCCATTGAATTCCTCCAAAAGAATTATCCCGGCCTACGCATCATACAGCTCCTGAAGAATAATGGCTATACCGGAGGATATAACGAAGCGCTTTCGCAGGTGGAAAGCGAATACTATGTTCTACTGAATTCAGATGTGGAAGTAAAAGATGACTGGATCAATCCAGTTATCCGTCTCATGGACGCCAATAAAAAAATCGCGGCATGCCAACCCAAGATCTTATCACAGGCAATTCCTGACGAATTTGAATATGCCGGTGCTGCAGGCGGATTTATCGACAAGTATGGTTATCCATTTTGCCGCGGAAGAATTTTCCAGACTATCGAAAAAGACCTGGGGCAATACGACGACAATCGTCAGATTTTTTGGGCAACAGGAGCATGCATGTTTGTAAGAGCTTCCGCTTTCCATGAGTTCAATGGATTTGACAATAATTTTTTTGCACACATGGAAGAAATTGATCTTTGCTGGCGCATGCAACATGCGGGTTATGAGATCTGGTATTGCGGCGAAGCAAAAGTGTATCATGTTGGCGGAGGAACATTACCCAAAAACAATCCCAGAAAAACCTATTACAATTTTCGTAATAACCTTTTCCTCTTGTATAAAAACCTGGCCTCCGATAAGTTTAGGAAAGTGCTTTTTTACCGCAGACTTTTTGATGCCCTCGCTGCATTCAAATTCTTGATTTCAAACGGTTGGAAGGATAGTTTCGCGGTTTTTCAAGCCCACAGAGACTTTCAGAGAGATAAAAACTGGTATGAATCCTATCGTAAAAAAACCCATCTGGCTGATTCTCAAATAAGTAATCTTGTGTATAACAAATCTCTTCTTTTTGACTATTATTTGCAGGGATCGAAGAAATTTTCTGAACTTAAAGGCATTGGCAAGAGGGGAATGCCATAAGTCTTCAATCTGTAAGGGTTATAGCAATTTTGCAGTAACAAAAATCATCGTTTACCTTATAATTCAGTGTTAATTTCCGCCTCAGAAACAGCGGATTTGACATTGAAAAAATACACCATGTCCAATTCAAGTATAGATATACTCATACAACGTTCACAGGTATTGCGTAACAGGAACCATGTACATGCTCTTGCTTTATTGGATGATGCCCTGGCCCTGGCCTCCAAAGATAATTTGCAGAAAACTGTTGCTTCAATCATTCGCGAGAAGGCCAGTTTGCACCTTTCGGTTAAAAATTATAAACATGCACTGACAGGCTTCAATGAAGCCTGTCAATTTTACCTGAATCTTAATGACATTGCAGGTCAGTTAAACTGTCTGCAGGATATCAGCAATATCTATCTCAAGTTAGGAGATGTTCCTTCAGCTTTACATTATATACTGGACACGCTTAAACTAAATACCGAGGCCGGAGATTCCGAGGGTATCGCCCATAGTTATAACGAAATCGGAAAACTTTATATCTACCTGAAGGAATACGAAAATGCGGTAGATTATTTCAAGAAGTCCCTCAAAATATTTGAAGGACTGAAGAATAAAAAAGAAATGGTGAATGGTTATTTCCTTCTGGGAAATGCCTACAATTGGCTGGACGAGGAGGATAAAGCACTATACTATTTGTTACGTGCCGTCAATTCTCTTCAACAATTGGATAATAGCTCGGCCCAGGCAAAAACACTTGGTAGTCTTGCGATATTGTATACCAAAACCAAAGAATACGACAAGTCCTTGCAGAATTTCAAGAAGGCGCTTGATATTGTGGATGAGGCACAAGCCAGTTCAGTAAAAGCACAATTACTAAAAAGTCTTGGAAACCTTTATATAGAGCTCACACAATACGACAAGGCTATTGAAGTACTCCATCAGGCATTAAAAATTGCAGCCGTTTCTCCTATGGAAGCACAACTGGTAAAAATTCACCAGTTCCTTGCTAATGCTTATGAAAAAATCGGGGACCCGCTCAGTTCACTCGAGCATTTTAAAAAATTCTACGAACTCGATAAACAGATTACTTCCGATGAGATAAACCTGAAGACGAAAGCACTTCATATCAAATACGATCTGGAAGAACTCCAAAAGCAAAAAGACATTGCTGAGTTATCTGACAAACTGAAAGAACAATTTCTTGCCAATGTAAGTCATGAGATAAGAACACCAATGAACGGGGTTCTTGGCATGGCTCATTTATTGAGCAAGACCCACCCTACCAATGAACAACTTGAATACATCGATGCCATCAAAATTTCAGCGAATAACCTGATGGTCATCATCAATGACATTCTTGATTTCTCCAAAATCAATGCAGGAAAAATTGAATTTTCGGATAACGAATTTGATTTGCGTGAATTGGTAAAGGGAATTCTCCAGATCCTGCGGGTAAAAGCAGAAGAGAAGAGAATTCAGTTAGGATGTACATTTGATTATCATCTCAAGGACAATTTATGCGGGGATCCTATCCGGCTAAATCAGATCCTCACAAATCTGATGGCCAATGCCGTAAAGTTCACAGAGAAAGGAAAAGTAAATCTGGAAATTAAATTATTGGAAGTAAGCGATACTCTATGCAAAATCCGTTTTAAAGTAAGTGATACAGGCATTGGTATTCCTGAAAACAAACTGCAGTCCATTTTTGACAGCTTCGAACAAGCCGAAAATAACAAGCGCCGCTATGAAGGAACAGGACTTGGCCTGACGATTGTGAAACAACTTGTCGAATTGCAGGGAGGTCACGTTAGTGTAAAAAGCCGTGTGAATGAAGGATCCGAATTTATTGTAGAGATGTCCTTCCGCCTTGGAAAAAGCAAGCAGCTCCCGGTCGCAGAGCCACTTCTGGAAATTCCATCCAAACTGGATTTCTCACACATCCGGGTATTGATCGTGGAAGACAATAAAGTCAACCAGCTGCTGGTAAAGAACATGCTGAAGAATTTTGGGTTCAGTAATTTTGATTCAGCAGAAAATGGCCGTACGGCCCTGGCTAAGCTCAGGGAATTCACTTATGACATCGTCCTGATGGATATCCAGATGCCGGAGATGGATGGCTATGAAATCACACGGGAAATAAGAACACGTCTTCAGAAAGAGATCCGGAACGTTCCGGTAATCGCCATCACTGCCGATGCTTCTGAAAAAGAAAAAGCCAAGGCAAAGGAAGCCGGCATGAATGATTATGTGGTGAAACCCTATACCGCCGAAGAGTTGTACACTGCTCTGATAAAGTTTATTCCGGAAATGCCTCAAGCGTCGCAGCCATCCCAACAAGCTGCTGCAATATTACGCAAGCCGGGAATGAACCTTGACTTCCTTGATAAATTTACCGGTGGTGATCAGGAACTGACCATACAACTCCTGGAAATAATTTTAAAACAGATTCCTGAAGCCATACAGAAACTGCATAATTTCATTCCGAAACAGAACTGGAAAGAAGTGCATGCTATCGCGCACAAAATGAAATCCAGTGTCGCCATCTTTGAATTGGATGAATTAAAAAAACTGATCACCAACATAGAAGAATATGCCAGTGAGGGCAATCGCTTAGAGGACATTCCAGGACTTTTCATTCTTTTTCAGCAGGAAGCAAGTATTGCCATGCGCAATCTTCAGGCTGAACTCGACAAAATTAAAATACCTGTAAGCGAGAAAAGGAATTAATAACTCAGGAAATATCCTTTTTGTAAGAATGATATTTTATAAGCCCTTCCATAGGGCTTTTAAGAATATTTCCATAAACGAGCTGATGCGAATGAATTTGCCCGCGAAGAATATCTCTGAAAACATAAGCGACAGATCCCGTCACATATACAGGAGTTTCAGGTGGTAAAGTTGTATAAGTCTTAATATGCTTTTTTAAAAATGAGGCGAAGGAATCTTCCACCATTCTATTCAATTGTTCATCCTGATTTTCAAAAATAAAAGGCGCGAAGGAAGCGACAAAGCGGTTAGGCAGAGGTTTTCTGTAAACGTTTTCTAAAATCATATCAAGAGAAATTTTATATTTCTCCCTGAATGCATTACTAATTTCCGGATTCATCTCCTTATAAAAATATGACTGCAACAGTTTTTTACCCAGATCACTTCCACTCCCTTCGTCACCAAGTATAAAACCCAGGGAAGGATTCTGCTGGATAATTTTTCCTTCCGCATAGGCACAGGAATTTGAGCCCGTTCCCAGAATAGCAACGAATCCGGGACCATTACCACACAAGGCCCTTGCAGCACCTATCATATCCGAAATTACATCCAGCTTCGCTTCCGGAAAATGAACCCGGAGACCTTGTTTAATAATTTCTGAATTTTCATCGTTGGAGCAACCGGCACCATAGAAAAAAACATGGCTGATTACTTTAGGACCAGGCAGAAAATGTATCACTTCGCCCGCAATCAGTTCAGCAATCTTTGCTGCATCAAGATAATATGGATTCAGCCCTGAACCTGTTGTCATCAGCACGACAGAATCACCTTCCAAAAGGCACCACTCCGTTTTTGTTGATCCGCTATCGGCAATTAAAATCATACCTATTCAATCAGAAAACGATCGCCTTCCAGTGCGAGGGTGGTATTTGGATAGACGGCCCTCGCCTCTTCCAGCAATGGATACAGATTCTTATAACGCGCCGAGAAATGACCAATAATGAGTCGCTTTACCTCTGCTTTAGTTGCAATTTGAGCGGCCTGCTCAGCAGTAGAATGATAAGTTTCCGTGGCCCTGTCCCGCTTGTCGTTCATGAATGTAGCTTCATGATACAAGAGGTCAATTCCTCTTAGTGCAGGGATCAGGCTTTCATCATAACATGTATCCGAACAAAAAGCATATGTCCTGGGTGGTCGCGGATCGCAAGTAAGATCCGCATTGGGAATAAAGATCCCAGTGTCCGTAATATAATCGTGACCGTTCTTCAGATCTTCATAAGAAGAAACAGGAATGCTGTATTGTGCCAGCATGGCGCGAAGTAATTTTCTCAAACGGGGTTTTTCCCTGAATAAAAAACCGGTACACGGAATCCGGTGTTTGAGGGGGATTGTTAAGACCTCTATGTCTTCATCAGAGTATATTACTTCTTGTGAAGTAGTATTAAGCGGATGAAAATGCAGAGTATAGCGCAATGAGGTTTCAGAAATTCTCAATTGCATATCAATGATCTCCTGCAAATCCTTCTGTCCATAAACATGAAGGTCTGTACTCCGCCCCTGAAGATGCATTGTAGAAATGAGTCCGAGCAAACCGAGGTAATGATCGCCATGCAAATGGCTGATAAAAATATGATTGATCTTATGAAAGCGGATTTTAAAACGATTCATCTGAATCAAGGTACCCTCTCCGCAATCTACGAGAAAAGTCCGCTCATGTACTTTGATGACCTGAGCAGTAGGATGGCGTTGATAAATGGGAGTGGCGGAGCTGCTTCCTAGAATGTTGATTTCAAAATTCATTTTTCCCGGAGACAACGAAGCGTCGGGTTACAGAATGTTTGCCATCCGAAACAGTATAGAGGTAAACTCCCGCTTCAAAATTTGCTCCATCAACTCTTAGATTGTTGATTCCTTTCTGCACTTCACGTTCCTGTGATAAAATAATATTCCCAAGCAGATCCGTGACCTTGAGACTTATCTTCCCAGCCAAAAGAGAATTTACCGGTATTGATGTAAACCGGGAAAACGGGTTAGGCGAATTTTGCTTGACTGCAAAACTACCATTGGTAAGCGTCCACAATCCTGTTGTGCTTTCAATCACAATTGTATAATTGTCATTAACATCCTGGATGGTCTGTGGTGTTCCAAACACCCTCCCATATACTGTCAGGTCAACCACCAAAGGGTAAGTTCCTACCATGCCTTCACTCGGGGCAGGACCTTGAATGAGTATGCAGGCATCAGAACCTCCGGGAAAACTACAGGTTGGTGGTGTGCATACATAACTGAAGCCGGCAGGAAGACCAGTCACATTCGTAGCCACAATCGAATCAATAATTGCCGGAAGGCCCAGATACGTTGTATCAAGCGGGACCTTTACCTGCAATACGGTAGCGTAGGCTACACCTGCATAGGCATGAGGTAATCCTGTAGCACTATCAGGATAAATTCCGGGTACATTGTGTGTGATTGATGAATCCGGTACACATTGCGATGACGCTGTAATAACAAATGACAGCCAAGCACAAAAAACAAGAGTGAGTTGTTTGATCATTCTGATAGAGATTTGCAAAACAGATTTACTACTCTTTGTGCAGCTGCTTCTCCACTTCTTCCATGAAAATCAGATCAATTGCTTCACTCACCGTAGGAACCTGATGGAGCATAGAATCCAATTGGGAAATCGAAATCAACTTCCTGACATGGTCAGAAACTCCGCAGAGTACGAAGGAGCCATTATAATCGCGGCACATCCTGAAACCAACCAGGAGTGCACTCAATCCGGAAGAATCACAATACTGCACTTCTGTCAAATCAAAAATCATATTTTTAAAATGATCATGGTGGAGAACCACAATTTCTGCCTTTAATTCGGGAGCAACTGCAGAAGTAAGTTTTGCTTCGTTGATCTTGAGCAATGCATACTTTTCCTGTCTGTCGATGATTAGGTTCATGGGAGGAGTCTTTTTTCAAATTTACAACGAAAATCGGGGGTTCGGACTCGCAGTTCATTAATTTTCAACAAGTCGAAAAGCTGTATTGTTAATATGTTCAGTGCATGGAACAAGGGGGAAAATTGGATTCTATAGCTGAAGCAGCCAGACATTTGGAGAGCGTAAATTATGAACTGAGATGACCAAGGAACTTTGAGCTTTATCCGAATAGACACACAATGTACTAATCTTTAAGCTATTATACAACATTAAACCTGGCCTATTTGACCAGTCCTTTGGAAAAATGCTTTTTAAAGATGGCCGGGTCCACGAAGATGGAAAGCCATTGGTCAGGAGTTTATTTCTCCTGTTAAAATAAACGGTTCAGTTGATGGCGAGTGTTAAAAGATCAATTCACTTGTCCGGCTATAAGATAAAGCACAGCCATTCGAATTGCCACGCCATTTTCAACCTGATTTAAAATAATGGACTGTCCGGAATCTGCGACCTCACTGGTAATTTCAACGCCCCGGTTGATTGGACCAGGGTGCATGATGGTAATGTCCTTTTCCAGCGATTTAAGAATTTCCATGTTAAGTCCGAAAAGTTGGATGTACTCACGCAAAGTAGGGAAATACCGAATGTCCTGTCGCTCGAGTTGAATGCGCAACATATTGGCGACATCACACCAGTTTAAAGTTTCTCTTAGGTTATGAGATACCTTCACACCGAGTGATGCAATATGTTTAGGCATAAGTGTGGTAGGGCCGCATACCATCACTTCCGCTCCTAATTTTTGAAGGCAAAAGATATTAGAAAGTGCAACCCTTGAGTGGAGAATATCCCCGATAATGGCCACTTTCTTTCCTTCGAGGGTACCCTGTTTTTCTCTTATGGAGTAGGCATCCAGCAATGCTTGCGTTGGATGCTCATGGGCACCGTCACCTGCGTTTACAATATGTGCCTCGACATTACGCGAAAGGAACTCCGCAGCGCCTGCATATGGATGACGCATCACTACAATATCCACTTTCATTGCCAGTATATTGTTGACTGTATCAATCAACGTTTCGCCTTTACTCACAGAGGAAGAAGATGCGGCAAAATTTACCACATCTGCGGAAAGTCGCCGTTCGGCCAGTTCAAAGGAAAGACGGGTCCGGGTGGAGTTTTCGAAAAATAAGTTGGCAATGGTGATGTCTCTCAGCGAGGGAACCTTCTTAATCTTACGATTGAGAACTTCCTTAAAATTATCAGCAGTTGAAAAAATGAGTTGAATGTCCTGCTCTGTGAGCTCCTTTATTCCGAGTAAATGTTTCGTACTGAGACTGGACATTTTTCCTGCTTATTAATGGTTAAATTTTTTCTTCTCTTGAAATCTAATTAATACTGTCTGCCTATTCTATTATTTATTATTCAGCTCTATTGTAGGATGTACGTATACTCTGCCCAATCCCCCGGCTTCAAACCTATCAAGTCTGTAGCCAAACCCCATCTTCATCATCACTTTCTCTCCATTGCACTTTTACTTTCTCAGAGCGAATGGTATCTACTTGTATTCCTACGTAATCAGGTTCAATGGGCAAGTGGCGGCTGTAACGCCTGTTCACAAGAACAAGCAATTCGACCTTGGAAGGACGGCCGATATCGAGCAGTGCGTCAAGGCCAGAGCGGATCGTTCTTCCTGTAAACAATACATCATCAATCAGAATTACTTTTTTGTCTTCAATCACAAAATCCAATCGTGTCTGGCTGGGTGAAATCATTTCGCGGCGCCTGAAATCATCACGATAGAAGGTAATATCCAGTTCTCCAAGCTGAATTTTGGTCGATTTAGTGAGTTGTTGAAGGTGGTTATGAATACGCCTGGCCAGAAAAACACCCCTTGGCTGGAGACCTACGAGGACAGAATCTAAAAAATCATCATGATTTTCGATCAATTGGCAGCAGAGCCGGTTGATCGTGATTTCAAAATGAGTACTATTCAGCAATAATCGCTTTTGCATTCCGGGATACGAAATTAGGGTATTCATACGGGATTACAAAATGTGGAAGTATCACATACCGGAATCTTATTCAGTTGATATCACTGAAAGGCAATTTATATGCATTCAAGAGCTCTTAATTTCTTCAGGAGGAAGGAAATCCATTTCGTGACCATCGGCTTTAGGAGGGTTTTATTATTTCTCCTGTTCACGCTTATCATTTGCTCCAGGATCATCAACCTGTTTGTTTAATTCCGGAGTTCCAAGAAGCCTGGCTAAAAAAGTAATCGTTCCCATTCCCTTCCAAATTTTGGTGGCCCATAAAATTCCAACAATTAAGCCGACAGAGGCAATTACGATTGCAATTACAAGTGTAAAAGAACCCGGATTAGGAAAATAAATTAGAGACGCAATAAAAAGTCCTATAAGCAGCGGCGAAGCAACTATTCGCAACCATCCAATCGATTCAGTCAGAAATTTAAAAAATTTGAACATGAAATTTATTTTAAGGGAAGCTCAAAGTAAGGAAATTTTCACCATTAGATTTAAATTTTATACAGACGGAATTCTCTCAACAAATCATGAGGCAAAAAACTGAATTTTCTTCATTCCTGAAATTCTTTCTTTTCGGAAATCGCTTCAATTCAAGGACTATTTACTGTTTTAAAATTTTTTCAATATGAATAGATCGATCATTATATACTTTTAAAAAATAAATTCCATTTAATTGATTACTCATCTCAATTTCCGATTTCAAATTTGTGATCGTTGAGTGATAAATACTTTCTCCCATCACATTGTAAATTACAATTTCCCCATTTTCAAATTCAGACCTTAAAGTGAATTTGTCCTTCAGTGGATTAGGATAAACCCTGATAGCGGAAGGTATTGATGGCGTATTCGTATAAGCCGTTGTAGTAGCGATAGGACCTATGTATTCAGTGGCCATTACCAGGTGATCAAACTTTATATAACTTGAAGGCGCATTGGGATCATCGTGATAGAATTCAAACCAAATCCAGTTAATGTCCAGATTAGCGTCGGTTCTCCAGCGGAAACCTTGAAAAGGCGGGTCATTGGGGTTATTGTACCATTTATCTTTGAGCCAATGTCCATTCGGAAATCCAGGACCCCAGTGTCCTATCTGAATTCCGTTCTGCCATATTGCGAGTTCACCATTATAAGCAGTCACCGGGTCATTAAGCTTTATCATTATTTCCACACACATCCATTGATCCAAATGATCCAAAGGAGCATTGGTTTGTGGAGGATACCCATAATCTGTTCGGCCTTCTGTTATCATGGTGTTACCATAGCAACTACTCCCTCCATTCCAACTTTGCATATCTCCCCAATACAAATAAGTATCCATCCCCGGAGGATTTCCCGGCCAGACATTTTCATATGCGATGCTGATTCGACTGCTCCCTAATCCACAGCTACCCGCCTGAGGATTGGGCCAGGCTGTTGAAGGATTATACCCTCCAAACCAAAGACCTTCGTGATGAAAGTATCCATTCGAAATAGCAGGGTATTTTACATAGTAGCGAATATAAAGTGTATTGCTAAAACCGGGACTGAAATATTTAAACAAATGCCCTCCAACATTCACTCCCTGAATGCTAGTCATTTTCAACGAGTATGGTCCTAAGCTTCCATTGGGAACATCCACATCTAATTGCATACCTGTTGAATTCTGTATATCGCTGTAGCGGCTGAGGATGTCGGGCATACCATCATCAAATTTTTCTACGTACAGCACATTCGGATTGTTTTCTATTCCTACATCGCCGGGATATGAATTTGCCAATTGCCCAAATAGTGGATGAAATAAATTAAACAGCGTTACCCATTTGAAAACATAAAAAAGTTTTTTTGAGTTCATGGATTAACAAATTTCATAAAGTTTTCAAATTTTTCAAGCTATTTCTTATAAAGCTTATCTTCTGCTTACAGTATGGCATAATGAAGTTCAACAAGAAAACTGTCTTTCAGCAAGCCGCACTGAAAGGATGGCTTTTCAAATTTCCTAATCGTCAGATTTAATAATTCTAGTTTTAACATTCACCGGGATTCCCCTTTTCAGGGTTTGCAACACGATGCAACTTCTTTCTGTAGCTTCCAACAACTTCTCCGCAAGTTCTGCTCTGGCAGAATTGATCACAGTGATTTCAATATCCAGTCCCATCTGTTGAAATCCTACCGGAACTTCCCTATCCATCATCAAAGTACCACGCACATCCACATTCGCAGTAGCAATAACTTTTGTCTTACTCAGAGTGATTTGCAATCTATTAGCAATCATTCTGAGAACTGTCTCATAACATGTTGCCAATGCGGCACACAATAAATCTCCGGAATTCGGAAAATCGTGGTACCCACCCACAGCTCTATGGACCCCCATAGGGAAATTAATGGCCAGTTCTTCATTAATAGAAACAGATGTGTGAAGTGGATCTTCAAAGTTTTTTCCCTCAATGATGGCCATGTCAGTAATCCAGGCAGCTTTAGGATTTTCAACATAAGAGGCCATCAGTGGCTGCTGACGTTCCTTAATTATCGAGTTGACTGTCATGTTGTGGCTGGTTAAATTAGAACTGTATAAATACAGGCAAGTGAAATATGAGATAATATGGATCTGATTATTTTATAGTAATATAAATTGATTTAACAGAATACTATTCCCCACACTAGCAGATTTAGGAAAAAAAATGACTCATCCGAATATTAAATAACCCACTCAAATAATTGTTAATCCTTTCTTCCAGCTTCTGTCCTTCCTTTAAAATATTCAAGGTACCAGTCACTTTCATGATGATCTTTTGCACCTGTGTCAATAATATGGTACTGATCAATTTTAGAATAAAGAATTTCAAGGGCTGCAAAGTCACGCTGGCTAATAATTTTAAAGCCGGCTCTGGATAGTTGTGCTCCGCAAACTCCCATGCCAATTTGATGTTTCTTGTTAACAGCATATCGGTTACCATTATAAATTACCTGACTGCCACAAGCTGCACTGGTATCCATCATCAGTGCTATTTCTATGTCATGAGCTTTTGCAAGCTGGAGCATTTTCAAAGATGCTTTGATCATGCCATCCGTCCAATCAATTCCTGAAGCAGTGAGTACTTTTGCCTTACCATCTAACACATCCAAACCATCGCCTCCATAAATATCACACATTTCTCGGGGTGTTCCAAAAGAGAAGTCTTCAGGACAAAAAGTAATAATTTTCACATTATCGTAATTCAACAACTTAAGCACACCGTCAAAGTCACCATAAGTATCTCCATTAATACCACACTTTATTCCCACAAGGCAAGAACTGACAAGAATTCTCAGAGGATTGGCATTTGTCGCTTTTCTTAATAGCTTAATATAGTTTTTATCTGTCATTCCATAGTTGAATTCGATGTTCCAGGTCAATTATATCGTCAGCAGCCACCACCAAAGGGAATACTAAATTCCTGTTTCACTTTTATCCCATTTGGATTTTCAGCTGGCTTCCAGACCGGCATTTTGTTGGTTGCATCTAGTAACAAGTTATCTATTTCCGGATCTCCAGACGTACTGGAAATTTTAGCCCCAACAATCTGACCTTTTTCGTTCACTGAAAATCTTACCAAAGTGGGGTGAATATTTTCGTAAGCACCTTTTTTAGTAATTTTATTGACAAAGTTTTCTCTGAGATACAGTGATAATTGCTCAAAGCCCCCCGGAAATTCGGCTTCAATCTCCGGAACAACTGTAACCACATATTCTCCTTCCCTGATCCTGATTCCATTCCCAAGTTTGTCGTTTTCCGGGTTTTTATATTTGAACTTTATTTTGATATGCAGATCAGAACACAAGTCAGCAGTTTTTAAAATGTTTCTCTGTTCAACAGTCAATCTAGCACTTGTACTCTGAGATTTCATCTCTTTACCATGGCAGGTGGCAGTAATTTCAATTGAAACAAAATCAATGATTCTATTATAATTTTCCTGGGGATAGACAAAATATTGGTAGGGATAATCTAAATTCCTTAACCGCTGATCAAACAGAGCCACGCTCTTTATATGGCAACTGAAAATACCGACAAAATTCAGGCATAATATCGCCTGTCAGGTTGGCTTCACTCAGCTTATCCTTTTTAATGGATGGAGTACTTCTCCCGCGATACTCATATCTTGAATTTTGCGAAAATCCAAAAAAAGAAATAGAGAATAAGATCAGTATTACTAAAGCGTTTTTCATGGAGAAATTTTTATTGAAGATAGCAATTAACTCATTTCTTACACAAATAATTCAAAAAAACCCGGATTCCTTCATTTACATTTCACGACAAATCTGTCACACAATCCAAATGATTGGTGTTAATCCTTTATCACTTGAACCTGCTAAAGAAATATAACCGCCGTCTTTCTATAAACCTAAGCACTGGGATCGGCACCGTCAAAAATTGCAACTCTATCATGCTCTTCGTCTGTTCTTAAATAAGTGAAATCCATTGACTTTTGCGGCAAAATCACCTCTCTCAATAAAGCATTTACGTTGGCATCCTCTTATCGAGTGATTTTGAATTCCAATTTTTCATTTCAAATTCACCAGCCTCTTTTCCGCTTCACAATTAAGAACACAATCCCAATTATTATTAATGAACCGAGAGGAACAACAAGGAAGTTAAAAGCAGGCTTTGTGCCAGGGATGTTAAATTTTCCACTGTAAATAACCAAGGAAAAAAGTACCAGAAACAAGATTGAAGAATAAAGTTTCTCACGACCCGAAGCCGGCCATGCCCGGATAGCATGGTATATCCTGAAGAAAACAAAATAAGGAGCAAGTACCCAAACGGTAAAGAGTCCAATGAGAAGGGCTGATTTTTGATTACTTCCAGCACTAAACATTAGATAGAGTGAGCAAGCAGCTCCCAACAATGTTACAAGCAGTGTCGTTATCCGCAAGTAATTTTGACTTGCTTTTCCGCTATCAACCATTCGCTAGATGAAAATTACTTTTCCTTTATCCAAATTCATATGCCATTCTCACACTATTTTTGATTATTGTCTCTCTACTTTTCTAATTAATAATAATCTTTCCGAACGAGTTATGCGAGTCCATTCCCGATAAATTGAATCGCCTGGAGAATTATTTCTTGATTAGCTTTTTAGTTTGGATTGAATCTGAGGTTTGAATTGAAAGTAAATATACTCCCGGAGCATAAGAGGAAATATCCAGAACCAGTTTTTCAGCCGATTCGCTATTGTAAACAACTTTTCCATCCATACTACTGATGCTGAACCTAGCCATATTGGAATTTTCAATAGTAACCAAACCGGTGCTTGGGTTAGGATAAATTCGTATTCCGGAAGTTCCACTTACATCCCGGATACCTACACTTCCTGTTAGATTTACCCGATAAACAAAATAATTAAATGTTGCATTGTCTACTCCGTAACCTGCAACAAATTGGCCGTCCGGAGAAATGCAGTCAACCGTATAAACCTGGTGTGTGTTGGTAGGATAACCTAAGACATTATTGATGTATCCATTCAACTCCTGTAGACCACTGGTATGCGTCCAGATAAAAGGAGTTTGTGGGTCACCAAACAACTGTCCATCGAACCATCCTACAACTACAGAAGCATCAGCACTCATACCGGAAACATACCCATTACCTACATTAGGCAAGGTCCCCAAATTGATGACTCCGGAATCCTGGCTCCATATCCAGGGTTCGTTGTTATTGGCATAATCGCCATAGCCGCCAATCCAATCGCCCTTAGCAGAAACTGCACTGCACTCTCCCAATTGATTGTACTCATCATATGGACTTAGAGTTGTATCAAGAAGAATATATTCATTCGGGAAATAACCGCCTGAAGGATTCTTTATCCAAACTGCAGATTTCCAAGGGCCATTAAAATCCTGCCAGCCAACAACTACACTTCCGTCATAACTTACCGCATTGGCGCGTGTGCTTTTTTGAATACTATCATACAGACTTCCTAAGTCCATCAATCCTTCTACCACACTGGAGGCCACTGCATGGGCATATGCATAACCACCGGTAGTATCAGCCCAGGAAAGTCCCGCAACTGTGTTGCCATCGCCTGATATGGCATAACCTCCGCTAACATTACCATCAACCGAGAAGCCCAGACTGCCAAGCGGTGTCCATTGGCTTGTAGAACGATCAAACTTTGACATTTCGGGCCCATTAGTTCCAACGCTGGTACCGCATAAGTAATTTCCATCAGCGCTGAATCGGGCCTGACCACCAACTCCGAGGCCGGGAGCAACACCACCAATGTCTAAAATAGCATTCCCCGAATCAGGCAGCCAAATTCCATAAGGTCCCGACTGAAATTGATAACCTGAAACCTTGCCTTCGTTCGATATTCCATTGGCTGAAAAAGTTACATCTTTTACAACAAACTGAGCTGAAATCAGGTTGACTGAAAAGACAAGTACTAGAGTGGTAAGTAAAATTTTCCGTTTCATTTTTTTGGGGATTAAATTGTAAAAATCGAAATCACTTACATTAATTTTTTTTCATCAAAGCACTTCAACCAACATGAAACAAAACCTTTATAGGCAGTCATGCTTCGGATTTGAATTGTTCATTCATCGAATTCCAATAGGCAAACCTTCTCAAAGGTAATTGATTTTCAAATATAATTCCATTTGTCTTTTCAATAGTTACACCCTTGGCGAGCCTTTGAACCCCCTGCTTGATGTTTTTATATCAAAGGGTTCAAGTTTCTGCAATTCGCGATCTTGTTCTTTCAAAAACAATTCAATACTAATAACAGCAAATATATCAATTGAGTTAGTCGCCGGCTTATACTCTTTCCTTGACTCCCTCGAAACTATCTGCGCAGCACAAGCTGTCCAAGACTTATTTCCGTCAAACTCCACCAATCGAAAATGAGTCGTAAGCTGTTGCATTGGAAATCATTTAAATGCCTCACCTACCCAAGCATTGAGTTCAGACTTTACCGGGTCGGCACTCACCTCTTGATTAATTCTTGCAGCAATAGTAGTTTTGACAAGTTGCAGATGCTCAGGTCCCTCTTTTAGAATTTCATTGATGATCGAATTACCTTCAACAAAACCGGTGGCGATATCAAAAGCGGAAGGACTCTCCCCTTCCAAAGTAATCCGTTCAACCTTTGCTTGTGTGAAGCCGGCAAGAGATACATGAGATTGCAATTCATCAGGATCGAACATTGAATAAGGTCTTCCATAATAGGAAGGAGGCGTCTCTTTTAAAGAACTTATTACTGTTTGCTGGCTTATGTGAAGAGTGATATTGTTTTCCGGCCTGTCCCAGGTAACAAATAAAAATTGTCCTCCGGGTTTTAAAACCCTCCATGCTTCATTAAATCCCTTTTGACGGTCAGGCAAGAACATATAACCAAACTGGCAGATCACACAATCAAAACTGTTGTCCGGAAAAGGCAGTTCCTGAGCGTCCGCTACCTGGAATTCAATATTGGAAGCACTCAGCAATTGTCTGGCAATATCGAGCATAGCGGGATTGATATCCGTTGCTATCAACTTTGCTTCTTTGCCGATCCTATCCGAAATATGCCTGGTAACCCTTCCCGTACCGGCTGCTATCTCAAGCACGTTTAGGGGTGATCCTTTTATCCTACCGGCGATATATTTTGCATAAGGCTCAAAAATATAAGGCCCCAGATAACGCTCATATTTCCCGGGTATTGTTTCCGGAAATGTTATGTTGTTTTCTCCCATTTCAAGTAATTTCAATTTCAAATATAAATTTTACGTGTGACTCTAATGCACAATAGTTTCCCTCATTACCTTTCCATTACGAAATTTAAAACTTGAATGTGATTGTGGAGCCTTTGGCTATTCATGAAGATAAAATTGGGCAAAAACACATTGACACAATAAATTTTACTGTAGTCACTTGGTGTCATCCTTCACCTCCTTTACAAATTTCCCATTTTTATATAGTTCAATCGAAGATATCGTATCTCTACCATAATAATAATATGTCAAGCCCTCAGCTTTACCATTCTTAAAATTAGCTTTGATTGCCATACTGTGTTTGGAATTATACACTTTGAATTCCCCTTCAGGCCTTCCTTCAACACAGACTCCTTCTCTTTCCACATATCCGCTTTCATTCATATCCTTAAACTTACCATTACATAATTCACCAGTTTCATTGTAATATAATCGCTCTCCAAACATTTTTCCCTTCCTGTATTCACCTACAAATTTTTTATTCCCATTCTCATAAAAGCTGGTTGTCACCCCATCTAACTTATCATTTTTAAAATACGACTCCGTCAATTTCAACATCTTGTCTGAATAAATAATTCTTTTCTCAATTCCGCTCTTAGAATACTCATGATCTACAATCATTGAATCTCGACCCTCGATATCGAAAAGAGAATCACGCATGGCCCTGCCATTTTCGTAAAAAACGAATATATACTTTAGCCCATTTTCATAATAAGTATACCATTCAGCATTCTGTAGGTCATTTTTATATGATCCCGTCCATCTTACTTTACCTGAATCATAAAAACCTATTGCCTCACCTTCTTTTTTATCGCCCAGATGGGTATATTTCGAAGTCAATTTTCCCTTTTTAAAAAAACTTATCGTTTGATTTCTTCCCTGATTGAAATATTGGCGTTCCGATACAATGTCACCATCCTCATCAAAATAGGTAATTTTATCCTTCTGATAATTTTTTCCATACACAATCGCTTTCACCTTACCGGAATCATAATAAGATTTAATCACTGAAGACCCCTTCTCCTGTGAATGGCATGGATTAGTTGAAAGAGCTATGAATAAAATTAAGAGGTATTTCCTCATCTGAGTTGATCTGATAGTGTGCTTGACAATTGCCACTTAAAAGGAGCAAGAGGTACTTCAAACCCTGTTTATCACTGCCAGCAATTCGCGTCTTCCCGACAGATTTACTAATCCAATTTAGTACCTTATTTCAAAACGTATGCCCGCTTTCTTAAAGTGAATAACAGCTGAAACAATAAAATCAGGATTAGGCTCGTCAAGACATTCCCAATACTACATAGCACAGTTTAATTTACACTCCGGTAATACTAAACTTCATAGTTTCTGCTATTGCCCTACTTTTCAAAATCTAGATTCGGTTCAGTTTTTTTTCTTCCGGTTAAAGGAACGGACTTACTTACAACTTCAATGTTTAATTTCTCGAACCAAATCTGACCGGTACCTTTTAACAAGGCTCCAAACGAAATATTAGAAGCGATTTTAGGAACCTCCAAAACTATTTCATATCTAGTCCAGTCTGTTGTTCCTTTAATAGCCCTGTCTTCCATATTATCAAATGCCAATGATTTTTTAGAAGATGCCTGGTCAATACGTAACCAAAAACCCGCCCAACCTTTAACATCACTAGATTTCATAAATCCCGACAATCTGATTCGTTTACCCAAATATTCATTTGGTAAAAAGTTTTGCATTAAGGTTCCAAAGCCATCTATTTTCTCCTCTGTGGATTTTATTGTTAAAACATTTTTCCCGTCCTGTCCCGCACTTGAATCAATTAGCATTTGATAACTGGCAAGTTCGCTTCCCGTTCTAAACCAGCCGGTAGGCAATTTATTTCGCTTTATCCGATTCATTAAAGGCTGCCACCGTTTATCCTCATGCAATAAATTGAAATCTTCATCTGCCATAATCTGATCATAATTTGAAAAACCAAGCTTGTCAACTATGCGATCAAGGCAATCGAATGCACTATCCGGAACATTGGCTAATGCCCATGCTCGTGCCGCACGATAGCGATCTTTGGGCTCACCTTTCCATCCCAAAGTCTTAAATGCTAATGAATAATGCTCTGCAGAGTTTTTATAATCCTTTAACTTATATAAGGAGTCTGCTTTGCTTATGATTCCTTTATATTCGGAAGGAGCCTCTTGCCCAAAAAGAACTTGTGCAGTAAAAACAATCAATAAAGAAGAAATCAATATTTTCATAGCTACATGTTTTTAATATTGTCAGGCTATTTTAACCGTTCTAATTTTCCTTTCCGTTTAATTAAATTCTTATAATCCCATTGTATTACCTCAGCTTTTTTGAGCCATCCTTTTAATTCTCTAATATCAATTTGGTCAATCTCAGTGTAACGGATTTCGGCAGCCTTAAAACTACCTTCTTTTTGCAAGGACTTTTCATCAAATGATTGACCGCTCCAAAAGAGCAGTCGAATGCAGTTTTTTAATTTACTATAACCAACAATTGGATTTCCATCTAAAAACCAGACGGGATGTGCATGCCAGATTTTGTCTTCAGCTTTAGGTAGACATTTGCAAATTGTTTTGGCAAGCACATTGCAAATTTCCACGTCAGAAGACGATTGAAGGTCATTGTAGGCTTTAATGTCTTTGTTCATGCTTATCTTCATTAAACCCGTAGCGAACCGCGGAAACCCCTGGCAGCATAATACGATTCTGCGCCATTGTGATAAATAAATACTTTCCCATATCGCCAATCACCAAAGATTGCGCCTCCGAGTTTTCTGATATCCGATGGAGTTGAAATCCAACTTGAAGTCTTTGTATCAAACTTTCCGAACTGCTGCAATTCACGATATTGATCTTCAGTTAAGATATCAATACCCATTATTAAGGCCATAGTTTTAGCACTGTTTTTAGGTTTGTGTTCTTTTCTTGAATCAAGAGCTTCCTGGTCATAACAAACACTTCTGCGACCTTTAGGGCTCTCGGCAGAACAATCATAAAAAACGTACTCGTTTGTTTTTTTATCGAAACTTACCACATCGGGTTCACCACCTGTTTCTTCCATCTGATAAAGCGACAACAATTTTAGAGAATTTGTTTTGAGTTTTGCTTCTACATGAGCCCACTCAATACTTTTATGACGATTCATATTTTTCTCAAAACGGACTTTCAATGTATTTATTAATTCTTCTTTTTGTAAAGGAAGTAATTTTTTTTTATCTATACCTGGCATAGTGTTATACTTAGTGCAATGTTAGTCTCTACATACATTCATGGCTACCTTTACCATTTTGTCCAATCAGAATCCGGCCTTTTAAATGGTTCCGATAAAAATCTATTTGCAATTTCATTAAATAATTCAGGATTTGATGCGGGTGCGAAATGTGTTTCGCCCGGCATGATACAAAGTTGCGCTTGTGGGATATTCCGGTACATTTCTATACTGTGGACCCCTCTGATTATATCTTCGTCTCCTGCTATTATTAGCACCTTTGCATTAATTTTTGATAAGTCCGAAACCGGTATATTCGGTTGCTCAGCCAAAAGCCCTAGAAGTTGTTTTTCTAAATTCCAATCTTTAGTCGTATCCATTTCCTGAATTTTGGCTTCGACATCCTGTCGTTCATTCATAACATTTTTAATTGCCCAGGAGTGAACAGCTGTTGAGTCGGGTCTCAAATTTGCTCCCATTGCAACGATTTTCTTGATCTTAGATTTATTATTAATCCCCATTTGTAATGCAATGATTCCTCCATCGCTCCATCCAATAATAGATAAGGAATCCAATTTTAAATAGCTTACTAATCCATCCCAATCTTTTGCAATTTGAACATAGGTCAAGGAATCTGTATTCAATTCAGATTTACCATGTCCCCTGCTGTCAGCGACAATTACCCTATACTTGGTCTTAAAATATTCGATCTGATTCCCCATTTCATGAATACTTCTTCCATTGCCATGGATGAGAAGTAATGGTTCTCCTTTCCCATATTCCTCATAATATATTTTAGTGCCATTTATTTCTGCATATTTTCCGGCGGCCTGGTTATCCCCGTAAGGAGTATCAAACTTCAAGTTCATTTGAACCTGAGCATCTACTATTACACTTACTGAAGATGCAAACAGCAGAATTAAAAGCCTAAATAGATTATTCATTTTGTTGTTACAAATTTTAGAAACCAATGGGTTAGTGAGCAAATGGAATTCCGAATCTCCCAAACCGAAACAAATGCTGATTAAAAAAATCTTAGTGGATATGTTTGAGAGTCAAATATATTAAATACAACCTAATATACAATACGTAATCGAGCTGAACCCAAGAGCTTCACCACCCCATTCAAACACTGCGAATGTCAAAGTTACGGAATCTATTTCCCCAATATCTTCCAGTTAAAAAAAGAACTTTTGGCAAAGTTTTTCA
This sequence comes from uncultured Bacteroidota bacterium, assembly GCA_963775555.1. GTDB lineage: Bacteria > Bacteroidota > Bacteroidia > AKYH767-A > 2013-40CM-41-45 > QQVM01. Next base: position 1,766,107 of record CAVZJJ010000004.1, read on the forward strand.
TCTGTTTCAGTGAAGCCATCAATAACTTCTATGGCGAGTACATTTCCCTTACTTTCCATTAATTTTTCAATCATTTTATTTTGTTTTTAATTTCTGTTTCTTCAATTTCTGAGATTTCAAATACTCCTCCTTCATTTTCAGAAGATCAATAGCAGAACAATCAAGAATTAGCTCTTTGATTATTTCTAAAGGCATTTCACTCTCGTTTATAAAATTGATACAGCCCTTCTGGAAATTTGCCTTCTTCAAAAGTAACTTATATTTCGCATGCAGTACCTTTGATCCATATATCGGCATGGCATGTAATGAAATATAGTTTTTAACACTTGAAAGACCGTATTTCATATATCCTTTACCTTTATAGACAATCATCTCTTTTCCCATCATTAAACCAACTTCCGCTTTTACACTTTTATCATTCGCTATGATCGCTTCATGGATATTTGTCAATATTTTTTGCCTTTCAAGTGGTTGGCTTGCTATGTATTTCGTAATTTCCATAACCTTTATTAATATTTTACATTTTAGATGTTGTTAATGGATAATAATTGTCTGATCGAAGAAAGATCTTGGGATGTATGATTGTGCTAATTCGAAGGTAGTTAATTTACAAAGAATCAGGACAAGCTACAATAACTTAGCGAATCACCGCACAAGAGAACTATACCGGTTCATTTAAACTGATTATAATACACTCTTGTTCATAGTTAAATCTAACTATTTACAATTTATTGTCTGCTTGGGTTTCCATTCACTTTAAATGAAAAGTCTTCTTCCGAAGTAACACATTGAGTTAAGCAAGCTGTGTTATTTATTGTTCCGGTAACCACGAAATCCTCTTTAGTCAATACTTCTATTTTTTGCCTGAATACGGCTTCCGTTTTAAAATATAGGATTTCGATTTGCAAATATGGATCCTCTTCTTTATAAGTCGCTCCTTCTTCCGTGCCACCAATAAGTTTATAATCAGCAGAAGCAGAATAATTGAATATCGTTGGGGAACCTTTATCAGATATATGCTGGGAATACAAATGCCATCCGGAATCAATTCTGGCAGTACTGATCAGTATAGCTTCGCCCGGTGTGATTTGTTCAACTTTAAAAGACCATTTACAAGGGTGTAACATCCCAGTGATATTTGATTGCTCGCGATTATTTGCAGCAGAGGAAAAATCATTGCCCTCAATATTCCTCATATCGGGCTGATTGCTGCAAGAAGAAAAGCAAAAGAATATTATAAACCCTATAACAACCAAGACCACATTCATATTGGATTTGTTGTCTCGTTGGATTGCCGAAGTACTTATCATGATATACCCATTTCAGGAAATTCTAAATAATATTTTATAAGTCTCGTATCTGTCATAAAGCTACTATTCAAAAATTACGCATCTGCAATTTCCGGTTCAACTAATTTTATCAATTTTTCCAAGGACTCTTGCCATCCCAAATAACACAATTCAGTCGGTATAACAGAAGGAATGCCTTCCTGGACAATTTTAAGTTCTGTTCCGCATGAAACACTTTTGAGCCAAACCGAAGTAACCATTTCACCAGGCAAATTCGGATCTTCAAATTTGTCAGTATACTTAATAAATTCATTTAGTCTCAATTCAATATAGGTTCCGCTAAATGAGTGTCCTTTTCCTGTAGAAAAATTAATAAATGACATGCGGTAGTTGCCTCCTTGACGTACATCCATGCTATGAACAACACATAAAAAACCATAGGGTGGTATCCATGATGCCATCGCATTTGCATCAGTAAATGCACGATATATTTTTTCAGGTGATGTTTTAAGAATTCGGTGTAAGGATATGCTGTTGTTTCCCATATGTGTAATTTTGGTTAGTGATTGCTATTTAATCGTCGGATTGTTTTATTCCGGCTAATCATTTCCTTTGGATGACAAGCTTCCCTAAGAATACCTTTCCATGATTCAAAAACTTTACAAGGTAAAGCTGACTGGTTAAGGAAGTTGTTTTGATTATCTCGTTTGAAGAATTTATAATTTGGTCCAAGACTTTTTTACCCATTAAATCATATATTTCTAACTGAGCGTCACTTACAGTTTCATTAATTTTTAGTTCAAAATAGTCATTAGCGGGTGATGGATAAAGAACAAAGTATTGATTAGAACTACCTATATCACTAATTGAATTAATTGTAGAATTATAAATAATGCTGACTCCGTAAGAATAAGTTGCTGCTATGTCTAAAAGTGAATCATTATTTAAATCGCAAACGGATAGCATTTGCTGCTCCATATTACTGCCATTCCAGATGTTTACCAAATAATAATTAGAGAATTGATAAGTTGAATCTGATTCAAAAATTGAAACACGTTCATAACCATCGCTGTTGATAATAATTTCATTCTTGCCATCGTTATTGAGGTCATTGATGTATACAGCCGTTGGATTAATATCGGTACCTAATGAATCCGGTTGATTGGGAAATAAATCGGGATTTCCCGGTATATTATGCCAAAGATAAGCATTAGGCCCGGGCTCATAAGAGGTAACAATATCATTATATCCGTCGTTATCAATATCCCCTACCGCAATGCCTGAAACCATGTTCAATATCCATCTGTTTGGAGTTATTGTATCAATAGCATAAAAACGCGGATATTGCAGAGAATTTGTCATGCTGTCTTGAAGATAAATAGCAAAGCAATTCATGCCGGGAGTAGGACCATGTGAGCTATAAGTACCTCCATTGCTCACAATTAAATCATTCAGACCATCATTATCCATGTCTGCAATTATCACTTCATTTTTATAATTGAATATTTTGTAATAACTACTCAGAGCAAATGAATGATTACTGCTTTGATAGTACACATATACATTACTGGGATAAGTAGCGGTATTAATCCATGTAGATACGGCAATATCACATAGTCCGTCATTATTCAGATCTCCATGCGCTAAGCCGTGAATTGTATAGTTGGTATCAGGACAAAGAACAATAAAATCAGTTGAGTTAAAAAAGCCGGAAAGACTGTCCTGGAAATAGACTTTTACAGTATCTGCATACGTAATCACTAAATCTTTTAAACCATCATTATTTAAATCACCTGAAGCCATATTTTCCATCCCCTGAAAAACAGTTCTATTATACTTCATAGTGTCTTGAAAAACCAATTGCCCGTTTTGCTGTTTATAAATCCATAGGAGATATACAGACCTTCCTTTGGAAGCAGTAATTAAATCAGTTAATCCATCATTATTAAAATCGTCAGCCACGCAGTAACTTATTATACCCGCATTTTGTATTTGAAAATGTGGGCCAAAAGTAATTTGGGCAGAAACTGATATATTAAACAGAGAAAAGACAATCCCTATATATAGCTTCATATATTTTTGGATGTTCAGATTATAGTATGGTTTAAATATTTCGTTCCATCTATGTATTCCAAAATGCATTTGTGATAACAAGATTTAGATTCTCAATATATGCAATTTAATTGGGTTCGAAATTTAGTAATTTAAATCAGAGTTTATTGTACTAAGCCTCTCGTTCTATGCCTGGATAATAACACTCAGATTAGAAATTCTCCAATAGAATAACCACAACATAAATAATTTTAAATTTTGCGCCACCTGAAATACATAGAAGTCTCCATGAAACACCTAACCAAGTCATCTCACAAATAATTGCACTTTTTAGTTGAACTTACAAAGAAATTATTTTAATAAATTGTTACCCAGCATTTCTCTTTTTTTGCCTATCCTGTTGATACTTTTATAAAGTTCAGAAGAATTAAATAATAAATTATCCAATTCCTGTTCAAAAAACAATAATGTATGTTCATTCCATGTTTTTGGAGATTTATCTAATTCTCTAAAACTATTTGACAGGGCATCAATGTATTCTTTCTTATTACTATCATCAGTAATAAATGTAGGTGGGTATAAATTATACATCAACATCCAATTTTTCGCAAGCCGTGTTACTCGCCCGTTACCATCAACGAAAGGGTGAATTCTAATTAATTCGTGATGAAAATAAATAGCTCTGATTATTGGATTTGGAATTAACTGCATTTTATACAGCAAGTTATTCACCAGCATTGGGACTTCATTAGGTTCAGGACAAATATAACTTCCAATCTGAACAAGTGTATGCCGATATCGATTCGGATGAATGGTGCTAGCTTCCGGAGATGCCAAACGAAGAAGTTGGAACAGTTGTAATTCCGTCTCAAAATTATTTTGTTCAATAATTTCTTCAATTGCGAATTCCAGTCCCAATTTAAAGTTTGCTAAATACTCTCGGGCTTCAAACTCATTTTGAGCTTCCATTTGAGCATTTTTTATACTTAAAAGCTCTTTTAAGTTGTGGGCTCCCTTAAGGTAGGATTCCAGAAGATCATCATCAGAGTGATGTTTGCTGTATATTATAAGCCTGTAGATAGACTTTACTATTTTGTCAATTTCTTCAATTTTACTTTCATTTACCTGAATAATATCTATCGGTAACAGTTCCATCTGAATTTTGATATTTGAGCTAAGTAAGTTACTAATAAATTTTCGTGTGCATAATTTATTTCAATGCTAATCTTGTTAAGAAGCACAATCTTTCATTTAGCCATGCATCGCCAAATTCGCGTGATTGCAATTATGTGTTCGGTATTCTTTCATACACAGTGTTATAGGCTTTTATTTAGTTGTCTTACCATCCATTTCAGTAAAAACACTATCAATTGGCTCCCATAATTCAATCTTGTTGCCATCTGCGTCCATAATATGGACAAATTTTCCATAGTCATAAGTAGCAATACTGTCAAGTATGGTTACTCCATTTTCATTGAGTTTGCTTACAAGCCCTTCAATATTCTGAACCCGATAATTAATCATAAATTCTTTTTTCGAAGGGGAAAAATATTCATCTCCTGTTTTGAAAGTACTCCACTGTAGATAATTAATTTCTTCCGGTTTCTTTGCATTCCTGGATTCAAAACTAGAACCCCATTCATTGATTTCAAGTCCCAAATTTTTGGCATACCATTCTTTCGTCTCCTTCGGATTGTCGGAAAAAAAGAATATGCCGCCAATTCCAGTCACCTTGGGTGTTGTATCAACAGGTGAAGATGGGTTGTCTGTTTGATTCTTTTGGTCTTCCATAGTGTTTGAATTTTTATTTGTTGAGTCGCAACTGGTAAATATTGTTACAATTGAAATAGAAATTATAAGTCTTTTCATTATATCTTTCTGTTTTTGAATGTTTTGTTGTCTGTTGTTTTTCCATTTATTATTCGCTTTCTGACAGTACGTGCAAAATATATTATTTTCTCTTATTAATTGCAAATATCATGACTGAAGATACTAGTACCATTACTAAAGCAGCAATGATAAGTGAATTTTCATTTTGTGAAATTCCTATAAAGAAATCGCCAACAAACATTACTAAAAAGAAAATATAAGTAATTGTCAACATAGGAATTGATTTTTTAAATGTCGCAAAACCAAAGATAAAACCAAGGGCAAATTGCCGGGCAGCCCACATATAAATTAAGTAATTAACGCCTTTTGCGTTGAGGTCTATTGTCTCCAAAACAGACTGTGGAGAAAAATAAATTGATAAACTTACCATAAATTCCATTAATGCAAAAAGTCCTGATACTATTAGTATCCATTTCGGTAATGCTTTTTGTCTTTCCATCACAGATTATTTGGTTTATTTTTCTGTCTTTTTGATTTTTTCACTTATTCTTGACATAATATCCAATAACTTTCAAGCCTTGCTACCGGTGCGATGAATTTAACCGTTTCCAGTCTTAATACGCTAACAGTTGATTAATGAACTGCACTGCCCTAAGACTCTGTTCCTCTGATTGCAGAATGCGCTAGTCAGCCTTTCGTGCTTTATTTATATGTCACATTCGCTTATTTTGACAGCTTAATAAATTTCTGCATCTTACAATTAGGCAATTTTACAAAATATAGACCATTTTGCAATTCGGAAATATTGATTTGCTCTGTTCCCAATAGTTCCGTTTCCAAAATCAGATGTCCAATTGCATTAAATATTAAAACCTGATATTTCGAATTTCGTTCGGTGAGAAATGAAACATTCAATACTTCTGATGCAGGATTAGGATAAAAAGAAAATGTTTCATTTCCGGGAATTGCTTCATTAATTCCTAACGTACCACAATCTGAAATAGTAACGATTTGCGCAGTTGAAGTTGTAGAATACAACCAACTTGTATCCATAGTAATAGTGTTTTGTTTTAGAGATTCAACAATTGTATCGACCAATACAAATAATGTATCTGATTGTTCAAAATTCCCAAATTGAATAATTTCAAACCCTTTCATGCGGCTGTAATCAAGCCCCTGAATACCTGTGTTTGCAATTGAATAAGTCAATCCAATTGGAAAGGTGGTATTACTTGAAAGGTCTCTGGAAAAAATCAATAAGCTATTTGTTGTATCACATTCATTCAAACCATTTCCAAGAGTGTATGATACTATTGTTGCTGGTGCTGACGTAAATTGTTGAAAAGCAAAAACACAATTTAGAGTAGTGTTTCCTCCATTATTATAAGTTACATTGTTTGGGTTCATTACTGTAAAATTGTCAAATTGTACATCATCTAAACCTGCCCAGGTAGAATTTGAATGCCAAACATTAAAATAACGATACGTTGTATTGTAAAAGGCTAAACAATTTGTAAAACTAAGACCACCATTACGAACTCCGGAGGTTGAAGTGGTATGGTCATCAAGATTTACAACAATATTTGTTGGGTTTCTAAACACACAATTATTAAAAATAGCTTTATATCCTGATGCCAATTTAGTGCCACCCACTGAATAAGTGCCGCCATCCGTCATACAATTATTGAATATTACATTCCCTGTTGCTCCACTGGCATATCCATAAGTCGAAATTTGGTATCTGTTTGTGCCATTATTTGCAATATAACAATTGTTGAATGTTACGTCCATTGGCAGTGTAGTACTATCAATAGAAATGGGGGCTATTAGAATGCCTCCCCCTTCATTACCTGAAAATCTGCATTTATCAAATACCACGTCAATCAATCGCTCAAATGGATAATTCGGCTCTATATCTACACCGGCTTCCGGCGCTGTTCCAATTGTATTTGTAAACCAACAATTTTCTACCCGCAAATGCTGAGCAGAACCAATTGAAATTCCCTGCCGATAATTATTATCACACCAAAGGTCTTTTAAAAATATATTCTCGCAATATCTTTGGTATGCCACCCCTGTATAATTAGAAATTACAATACCATCGCCACCACTATCCATTAATTTTAGTCCATAAATTTCCATATTACTACAACTGGTTAATTGAATACAATGCCTGTATTCACTATTATTGTAAGCAATGTATTCACTTTTTTGCATTCTGAATGTTGCTCCATATCCGATTATTATAACATTATTTGCTTCATAAAATGTCATTAACGCTGCATAAATATTTGAAAATGCACCGGGGCGGGCAACTAAATTTACACCATTTTGAAAAATAATAGTTTTGTTCTTCAGTGTATCAAAATTGGTTGGCCCTATCATCCAATCGCTAACTTGCATATCTATTATAATAGTATCGTTTGCTGATTCAATTGCATTTACAAATGCAGTTGTGGAATTTGTTGCGTTCCATCCAAAGGTTGAGGCGTTAATTGAAGTGGCATAAATATTATTACATATTCCATTAGATAAAATCAAAAACAATAATAGTTTAATCAGTTTCATATTTCGCATTTCTATTGCACAAAGGTGATTATTTGAGCGACCTGGTTTTTCATAGATAGACCGCTTAGGATTAAGATGTATAAGGTACAGGCTTCAGGGCCAACAAACTTACTATTACGACAAATTTAATTGAAGATATAAGATCTCCAAATTAAAAATACCGGTATCGAATACATCCGTTTCAAGTCGCAGGCACTATTATCATTCTACCATTGTTATTACAACATTTCCTGTCTTTTGTCCGGTTTCCACGTATTTATAAGCTTCTATGATTTGATCTAACTTAAACTGCTTGTCAATTACAGGTTTGTACTCTCCTTTTTCAACAAGCTCTTTTAAGAAGAAAAGGTCAGTTTTATTAATTGTCGGAATTGGAAATAATACCTTTTTACCTCCAAAAATTGGTGTTGTGATCGCAAAAAATATATTCTCAGCATTCTTTCCTAATTCGGTTGAAATGTAAATACCTTTTTCTGTAAGTATTGGCTTGCATCGCCCAAAAGAACTTTTACCTACCGCATCAAAAACGAAATGATATCTATTCTTTGTTTTTGTGAAATCCTGTGTTTGATAATCAATTACAAAATCTGCACCCAATGATTTTACCAGTTCAATATTTTTTGTATTACAAACTGCGGTTACTATGGTGCCATAGTGCTTTAATAATTGAACAGCTGCAGATCCAATGGCACCAGTTGCTCCATAAACTAAAACATCTTGCCCTCGCTTAACATTTGCAGCTCTAATATCCACTAAAGCATAATGGGCTCCTTCGCTAAGAGCTGCCGATTGACTTATGCTTAAGTTGTCAGGAATACTTGCAACCGCATTCGTTTCGGCAATTGTTAAATACTCCCCATGCCCCCCAAAGGTTTTGTCATTATAGCCAAAGACCTTATCACCTACTTTGAATGCAATTACACTCTTCCCAATTGCTTCAATTATACCCGCAAACTCACAACCTAAGATATGATATTTAGGTCGTAAAAGCCCGGTCCAAAATCGTGAAATAAAATATTCTGCACTACGGAAACCAGAGTCCGTTCTGTTTACTGTAGATGCATAAACTTTAACCAATACTTCGTTATCTTTTTGAATAGGTTTAGATACCTCCATTAATTTGGCAACTTCCGGCGGACCATATCTGGTATAGACTATTGCTTTCATTTTCAAATTTTTCAATTGATATACAGGGTTTGGTTTCATTCACTTGCAAATAAAGGTGTGAGGAATTGAGATAGGCCGGCTTTTCAGCATCCAACAAACTGAGAATTCAATCGGACCACTTCACTTTCAGTAAGCTCCGCCAGTTGGTGGAAGCATAGCACAGCCTGCCACGAACCAGTTCCGGGAAACCCAGTCTTATGCATATGTGCTCTTATCTGCCGGTGTTTTTCTTATTCCACTCACCATTTTTCTTATCCCTGTCGGCATAATATAGTCAATTTTTTCACTTACCCGGCTAAGAGGATTGTTTAGTGTATTTATAAAGACCTCTTAGCACAATGCTACAAGCTACAATCATGGAAAGAGCAAGTGAATAAAGTAAAAACGAAATTAATCCTTCAATAACCGAATCTCCTTCTTTCCCACCAGCCATAGGCATCATTTTCCCGGCTCCAGTTATAGCAGCAATTGTCACGGCCACAAAGTTAGCGAATGAACCATATACGATTAACCAAAATGTTGTAGTCAACCATTTGTCTTTTAAAAGAAGCTTGTCCCATATCAGTCCAAGGATAACCAAAAAAATCCCATTCAATGTTCCTTCAAGATGAGCAGAAAGTCCCATCCTCGGATTTGTCATTAATGGAATAAATAATCCATTAACCAGTCCAAATAAAAACAATAGTATTCCTAGAAATAATAGCCAGGCCGCGTATTGTTTTGTCGTAGCTTTTTTTTGCATACGTTAATATTTCTTGCTTGGAAATTTCAAATAAAGTGATTCTTGACTAATGGTAAAATTAATACTTGATTTTTAGAATGAAATTATTTCTCATAGGCCTTGAAACTAATTAAATGTTTCTTAAAGGGGGACTTGCAAGTAACAGTTTTCAGAATTGCCATGGGCGAACTTTGCCATACTACTTGTCCCTCTAAGCCGGAAATGTTTATATGGCCGGATCCTCCTGGTCTGAATCAAATTTAAGAATTTTTTATTGTAGTGTTGCACACAGCTAAAATAAGCAGCCCCGTAAGAAGTGTCCCACCTATTACCATGTGGAAAATTTGATTTTGCCAGCCATATTAATCTATAAGCATGCGCCCGATCGAAATTTTCCCATCACTACTTATTACCTGATAAATATAAACTCCGTTTGAAAGTCCATCACGATTTATAATTGTTGTTTCAGAAGAAATTTTCTGATACCTAACTTCTTGTCCCAGTGAATTGTATATCCTAAGTTCGGGCTTAACAAATTCTTGTTTCAACGTCAAATTTGTTGTGATATGAAATGGATTGGGAGACAAACCAGAATGTGATTGCTCAATTTTATCCTTAGATACTTTAACTGTCAATGTAGTATCCAGCTTTATTAACAACGCATCCCATCCACCTGAATTATAAATAGTATCCTGTCCTAATATCAAACACGAGTCACGCAAGAGTCCTCCAATATAAATCTTACCCATATCAAAGCATGCCGCGTAAGCATATACGCTACCACCGGCGGTGCTGGGCACTCCTCCTATTCCTTTCACCCATTCAACATCCCCATTTGTGTTATATCTGGCAATGAAAATGTCTTTTCCCTGACTTATATTATAAATCGTATCAGAATCGAAAACAATAGTATCGGCAAATTCACCTACTGTATAGCTATTTCCGAATTGATCAACGCTAATTGCATGAGCCACAGCATCAGTGTGACAAATTGCGCCTTTTGCCCAAAGCTCTAAACCACTTGAATCATATTTAGCTATAAAAATATCACGATCTAAGTTATGGCTATTTAGTACGTGTGAGCCAAATGTGCAATTTATACTTCTAAAATAACCAGTAACTAAAAGATTTGAGTTCATATCCGTTACAAGGGACAATGCTTCATCAGTATAAGCTCCACCTGCTATTTTTGCCCAAATTGCATTTCCATCAGGAGAATATTTTACCAGGAAAATATCCGAGCCTTGAGCTGCATCAGTGTTAACTATAATAATGTTATCAAATCGGATTGTGTCGCTCCAGAAAAAACCCGTTACAAAAATATTTCCCGCCAAATCGGTTGTAATTGAATTTGCCTGATCATGCCAATATCCCCCTGTGCTTTTGGCCCATATTTCATTCCCATTTAAATCATATTTTGAAATGAATAAATCTGATTGCACGCCCAAGCCCAAATTATGCAAGGTATCTAAACCAAAGATTACACTGTTACTTGAAAATTGACCACAGAAATAAATATATTGATTTTGGTCTACCGAAATCGAAAAACCCTTATCATCGTATGATCCACCCATTGCTTTTGCCCATACTAAGTTCCCATTTGGATCAAATTTTACAACGAAGATATCTTCACGGGAGGAATTATGATTAAAAAGAATTGTAGTATCAAATGTAATCGAATAACCTGTAAAAGATCCGGTTAAATATATATTTCCGGAATCATCGGTGGCAACTGAACCAGGAACATCCATTCCTCCACCTCCGGCAGATTTTGCCCACAAAACGTTCCCGTTATCATCATATTTAGCCAGAAATATATCATAACAATTAGAGCAGACAGTAGTATTAGTGAGAATAGTTGTTCCGATCGTTATAGTGGGACTTTGAAAAAATCCTGTAATTAAAATATTTCCTGCAAAATCTGTGCAAACTGAGTATGGTACTTCATCGGAAGGACCACCAATTTTTTTGGCCCACTCAGTGATTTGTGCATCTGCTAATTGTACATTAAATTGAATACATGTAAATAAAATAGTTAAGCTAGCCGTGTTCAACCAATAAGTGCAATTTAAAGATTTAAACTTTCACCTTGGGACTTTTAATTGTCCCAGGTGAAAGTTAAGCTGAGAAGCTTCATCTTTGGATTGCTTATGTCAAAAAACTACACCCATCTCAACTCTGAACAAAGATATCAGATTGAAGCCTTATTAAAAAGCGGAATCGCTCAAAAGGATATTGCGAAAATTGTAAATAAATCGCCATCCACGATAAGTCGAGAACTTAAACGGAATATACCAAAACGTGGAAGAGGAGCTTTGGTTTACACAGCTGAAAATGCACAACGGAAAACGGATCATCGGCATCAAATCAAAATGAAAAAAGAAAGATTTACCGATGAAATGAAAGTGTGGACGCGTCTCTGGATGAAGAGTATAAAATTCAGTCCGGAATTAATTCATGTCGTTGGCAAAAATGAGTTAGGGGATTTTGTCAGCCACGAGACCATTTACAAGTGGATTTGGCGTTGTAAGCAAAGTAATTGTAAGGAAGATAGACAAGACAAGAAACTGTATATGCACTTAGCACATGGACGTAGAAGAAGAAAGCGCGGATTAAGAAGAGATAGCCGGGGTATTATTCCAAACCGAGTGTCTATTGAAAATCGTCCGAAAATCGTAGATAAAAGAAAGCGCTTGGGAGATTTTGAAGTAGATCTGATGATGGGAAAAAATCATCAGGGAGCTTTGCTTGTAATGACGGATCGGGCATCTCTGAAAACCAAACTCACAAGGTTAGCCGGGAAAGACAGCATCATAATAAAGCGCGAAATTAAACGTAGATTAATCTCATTAAAGGGAATTGTTAAAACACTTACATTTGACAACGATAAGGCATTTAGTAAACATGAATCGATAGGAAAATCGCTGAATGCTACTACCTATTTTACCCGGCCTTATACCTCACAAGATAAAGGAACTGTAGAAAACAGAATAGGATTAATCCGCAGATTCTTCCCAAAGAAAACAGACCTATTGAAAGTACCTGACATAGATGTTCAAATAGTAGAATCAATAATTAATAACAGACCAGTAAGAAAATTTAATTATCAAACACCTAACCAGGGAGTGTAAATTAAACTGTGCTATTTAGATTTACTACATTTACTTCATTAAGCAAAGCGGAGTTGAGCTCTGCTGGAGAGCAACTCAACAAGGAATAGCTTAATCCGATTGCATATACAGGGGCTGTTCTTTCAGCCTCTTTTTTTATGCCTATGCTTTCGGAAGTATGCCTGTTAAAACTCATGGTCATTCGAGTATTTGAAGTTTGAGTCGCTGTCCAAAGATAATGGATAATTGAGATACGGTAATACCCCAGTTGTGCATGGGCTGTGTCCACTTCTTGCTGATATTTCGATGAGCAAGATAAATCAGCTTGAGCAGTGCCATGTCTGAAGTGAAGGCCGTTTTATTTTTAGTAACCTTACGGACCTGTCGGTGGAATCCTTCAATGGTATTGGTCGTGTAAATGAGCTTTCGGATGGGCTTGGCGTACTTGAAATAGGTAGAGAGTTTATGCCAGTTATTTTTCCAGGAGGAAATTACAACAGGATACTTTTTGCCCCATTTTTCTTCAAGTGACACCAGTTTTTCCTCTGCGTATTCCTTGGTATCGGCTTGATAAACCAGTTTTAAATCAGCCATGAACTCTTTTTGGTTCTTGCTCGCCACATACTTCAATGAGTTACGTATCTGATGAACAATACAGCTTTGGACTTCAGTCCCCGGAAAAATACTTACGATGGCCTCTGCAAAGCCTTTGAGGTTATCTATACAGGCAATCAGCACATCCTTTACTCCACGGTTTTGTAAATCCGTCAGCACACTAAGCCAGAAGTTGGCTCCTTCGCTTTCGGAGAGATACATTCCAAGCAGTTCCTTTTTTCCTTCTGTAGTAATACCAAGGATGTTGTAAACAGCCCGGCTGACAACTCTTCCGTCTTCTTTTACTTTGTAATGCATGGCGTCCAACCATAAAATGCAATAGACCTCATCCAATGGCCTGGATTGCCATTCTTTGATTTGAGGAATGATGCGGTCGGTTATTCCACTCAGAGTAGTTGCTGAAATTTCTGTGTCATACATCTCTTTAATGTGGTTAGAGATGTCTCGCAGACTCATGCCAAGACCATAAAGCCCGATGATTTTACTTTCCAAATTATCGGCAAGAATCGTTTCTCGCTTCTTGACGATGTCTGGCTCAAAGGTACCTTCTCGGTCTCTGGGTGTTTCAAGCTCAAAACTTCCTTCTGAACTTTTTACAATTTTCTTGCTCTTGCCATTGCGGCGATTGCCACGCGTCCGCTCGACTTCATCGAGATGCTCTTCGACTTCTGCATCCAGGGCTGATTCTAAAAATTCTTTGAGCAGCGGAGCGAAAGCTCCGTCTTTTCCAAGCAAGGGCTCGCCTCGTTTAAATTGTTCTAAGGCTTTCTTTTTGAGTGCCTCATACTCTTCGTTTTTTTCTTTCATTTTGCTGTGGTTATTTAAAGGTAAAAATTACTTTTACTTTTAAATAGCACAGTTCATTTTACAGTCTCCCTAACCAAGTCTTCTCACAAAAAATTGCACTTATTACTTGAACTTACACTATACTTTACTTTCATTTTTCACATTTACTTAATATTCAATATAAAGTGACAAAGAATGCGAGATTATGATGCGGTATGATGTGACTGGACTGGAAACTCTCAAATTTGTACTTTGATAAATGTGAGCGATAAACTCGCTAATTTACTATAGCAGCAATGCTTTATAAATTGTGTCAGCAAGGGTAGATATTTATCATTCGTTGATTTTTATCCAATAAGACCCCCCATGTTTTTCAACATTTTTTAAATTTTCATGATTCCAAATCGGTGATAATAATGATGAAAGTTCCTTATCCTCGAAGATAAAATAATTTGGTAAAATTGTCTCGTATTTTTTAGGATTTGCAAGTAAATACATTGCTAAACCATATTGTTCGGAATAAAACCTATCACACATAAATTGAGGATAATCATAGGGCAAATAAACGTCATGTATGTGAACTATCACTCCTTTCTTTAATCTTGGTAAAATCTCCAAATAGAAAACCATTGAATCAGAATTTGGAAGAATACGGTGTGAATTATCTACAAAGAGTATATCATTTTCTTCTAATTCATCTAAGATATTAAAATCAATATTCTCAAAGGGCTCACGTATAACTTTGTTCGCAATTTTATCAATCCCGGTACGTGGCATTGGGTCAATCGAAATAATTTCAGTAGCCAATTTTTGATCAGTCTTTGCCTTATAGGCAACTTTTGTTGAGTTACCTGAACCTATCTCAATATATTTTTTAGGCTTAAACTCTGACAGCAAAGTATAAATTCCAATAATATCAAGTCCTGGTAAATATTCGTTATTCCAGGCAGGTTTTATTGAATCAGTCTCCTTGCTTGAATCCTTTATTGACCATATATACTCTTTTAATGCTAATGCTTTATTTATCAAATCTTTATATATTTCACGATTAGAATCAATTATCCTATATAAATCCTGATGGGCTGGTTTACCATATCCATACCTGGGTTTGAAATCCACTTTGTATTCAAGAAATAATGTTTGAAACTTAGGGTTTAAGAATCTGTAAATCTTCTTTATCATATTTTAATGATTAATCAGTTGTGTGAGGCACTGTTTGTATGGTTGACCATAACGTTGGTGCTAAGCACTGTAAGGATTTCAAAGCTTCTCACTACAATTTCCGTATATCCTTGCTTTCTTATTTATAATTCAAATATAGCAATTTGTATTAAATATGTTTATCGCGTGTTATGCTACGTGTTTTAATGCCTTAGAACTCCGACAGCAGTTATGCTAACCATCTCTAATGTTTTCGCTTCCGGAAACAATAACATCTCATTAAACATTTTCTGTAATTCTTTTTTTGATTCTTTTTCCAACACAACCCCATTGCCTCTATCCATTCCCAATTCAAATTTTATTGGCAAAATAAGTCTTGTTTCATAATAATGCTTGTTCTTATATGCAGTAATCCAAAAATTTGGAATTAATTTAAAAGCCCGGATAACTTCCTCTGCACAACCGCTTCCAATATCTCTTAATATTTCAATGTCAGTTGCTTGCCCATCTAAATTTACAATAAAACTTACAAAAACAATTCCATGAACAGATTGGACGAAAGCATCAGATTGATTTTAAATCTTCATGTTATACGATTGTGCTCTTCAGTCGACGAAGTTGTCTCGTTGAAGTTCGCTACTCCATCTTAGTTGCAGGAGTTATATTCTTTAACGATGTTGTATAGTTTTGAATAATCCAATTTACCTCTGTTTACCATTTCTATTAAGGGCTGACAATCGCTAAACAATTGGTTTAATTGTTCTCTGAATTTTTTAGGTTTCGATTCTACTTCAAAGTATTTGTCTCCCATTTTTATCGCATAAGTTATTCTCCAAATTTCCCTAAATTGACCACCTGCGCTATTTTGTTCAGTGCCCGTATCTAGAAATTCAACATAGTTATAAAGCGTAACTTTCCCTTTTTCCAACTCTGTCATTAATCTTTCACTTTTCCCACAAAGGATGTTCTCCAAAGTTAAGAATTATTTTAGCTTTCATATTTTTCCAAAGTTAGTTTCTTGCAGATATTCCAAGTTGGAACACTCACATTGCGCATAGCGTTCCTGGGTTAATGATTGTCGGAATTCGAAGCTACAAATTCCTTTGGCGGCTCAAACAATAATTGATAAAATTAACAGATCGAGCCGCCAGGCAATATCCCTTCATTTCATTTAACCCAATTTTAGGGCCAGTAAAATTTCCTTCATACTTCATCCCCGTACATCGGATGCGCACTTCGGATGCAAACATCTAGTCCTGCTCCAATCTGCCCGTCATTGAAGAAGCCGCTCACTTAGCCTTAGAATTGCTTACAGGCGGTCTATTATATCGGTGAATATTACAAAAGCCTGGTAAATGCGGTAACAACTATCCTTTACATTCCTGAACTTGTCAGTCCGGGGAGCGATCGAACGAAAACGAGTTTTGATTCGCTCGCTCTTAGGACTGGCGAATAATTTGAGAATAGATGTTGACCGGGATTTAGGTGAGCGAACTGAATCAGCAACAAAATTATAAAAAGACGATTTCTAAAGTTAAACGTATTGTTCCCTGCGAAAATTCTATTGGCTCTAACAGTTATTAGCAGCATCTCTCATTTAATGAAACATTAAGTGTTTTATTGTTTAACAAAAATACAAAAATCATTTCCTCAGTAAAAATAATTTGCTGTAATCAGAATACATATCCGATTGAAAATTCAGCGTAATAGGGTGAATCGAATATTGCTGAATTGGTACTATTGGCATTTTTAAATGTGTCGAAATTATCAACTACCTCTTGAGTAGATGGTGTAAGGCGATCTTCAACAAACGAATAACCGTACCCTGCCGAAAACACAGCATTAAATCCAATTTTTGTTACCCAACGAAATCCTCCATTTAATCCTAAATTTGCTTCAGGTACTTCGAATTTATAGTTTGTTTCATTTGCAATACCTGAACCATATGCGTAGCGGTATCGGGCATAAGCACCCACAAAGAAATTTCCCAGTTTTGGAGAAAGATGATAACGATAATTGAGTACACCGGCATAAGCATCACCTTTTGTGTCCGCTCCTTCCATGTTTGGAACATATTCAATTCGAACTGCCAAACCGTGGCGGGTCTTATACAAGTATTCGTAGTTGCCTACATACATGTGCATTAAAGGAATCGCAAGCGCACAAATATTAATGGCGTGTTTACGATCATCTTGTTTAGAATTATCCTGTGCGTTCAGTCGGCTGTTTGAACTAATGCTAAAGGCAATAATTGCCGACATAAACAATACTGGAGTCTTCATATTGATTTTTGTTTACAAAACTACCGGTAAGTAAACATTTTCAAAATGATATATGTCACGCCTCAGCGTGATACTTGTCAAAATTGCCAATGCAGAGTTACAATCATTAGAATTCCGAAAGTTTGATGTTAATAATGCAGCCCAGCCCGACCACTAACGGTTCGCGACATAAAGAAGTGCTGGCTTAGAAGCACGAACTGTCAACCTATCACAACTGTGTGTAGCAAACAGAAATGTTTGATTCAACACTCGTACCGCCATTTCCTTTAAGCCTGGGTTACGCTTTCGTGCCACTCCAGATGAGAGGATTTGCACCATTATTTTTTCAAATCATAGCGGTCGGCATTCATCATTTTTACCCATGCCTGAACGAAATCTTTCACAAACTTTTCTTTGTTATCATCTTGTGCATATACCTCGGCATAAGAACGCAAGACAGAATTGGAGCCCATCACCAAATCAACCCGCGTAGCAGTCCATTTGGTGGCTCCGCTTTTCCTGTCAACAATGTTGTATAAGTTTTCTGAAATGGGTTTCCATGAGTATTTCATGTCAGTGAGATTAACAAAAAAGTCGTTACTAAGAATCCCTTCTTTGTCTGTAAGAACTCCGTGTTTGGTTCCCCCATGATTGGTTCCTAATACACGCATTCCACCTATCAATACAATCATTTCAGGAGCAGTTAATCCCATGAGCTGTGTTCTGTCTAAAAGAAGTTCTTCAGATTTTACAGCATAATCCTTTTTAAGCCAGTTTCTGTAACCGTCATGTATCGGTTCAAGCACCTCGAAAGATTCTTCATCAGTCATTTTCTGAGTCGCATCTCCTCGCCCGGCACTAAAGGGAACTTTAATATTCACACCTGCTTCCTGTGCTGCTTTTTCGATGGCTGCGCTTCCTCCCAGAACAATTAAATCAGCTATGCTGATTTTCTTGTTAAATCCTGACTGAATTTCTACAAGTTTATTCAGTACTTTCTCTAAGCGTTTTGGTTCATTGCCTTCCCAGTTTTTTTGAGGCGTGAGACGGATTCTTGCACCATTCGCACCACCTCTGTAATCGGAACTACGGAATGTTCTTGCGCTGTCCCATGCTGTATTTATTAGTTCAGTTCTTGTCAACCCGCAATTGAGAAGTTTTGTTTTCAGTTCTTCAACGTCCGAATCAGATAACTTGTAATCAACAGCAGGAACAGGGTCCTGCCAAATCAAATCTTCTTTTGGAGCATCGGCACCGAGGTAGCGACTTTTCGGACCTAAATCACGATGAGTTAATTTAAACCAAGCTCTTGCAAAAACATCTTCAAAATATTTTGGGTCTTTGTAAAATCGTTCCGAAATATTTCGATATTCAGGGTCCATTTTCATTGCCATATCCGCATCCGTCATTATCGGATTTCTGCGAACACCCGGAATATGGGCATCAACCGGTTTGTCCTCTTCTTTAATATTGACAGGTTCCCATTGAAATGCACCGGCAGGACTTTTTTTAGTCTCCCATTCGTAATTCAATAGCAGGTGGAAATAAGTGTGATTCCATTTATTCGGAGTGCTTGTCCATGCACCTTCCAATCCGCTTGACACAGTATCTTCCGCATTGCCTTTACCTGTCGGATTCATCCATCCAAAACCTTGTGTTTCCACATCTGCTCCTTCAGGGTTTGAACCTAAAATACCGGCATCTCCATTTCCGTGTGCCTTACCTACCGTGTGTCCACCGGCAGTTAATGCCACGGTTTCCTCATCATTCATCGCCATGCGTTTGAAAGTAGTCCGCACATCCTTTGCTGTTTTCAAGGGGTCAGGCTTTCCATCAACGCCTTCAGGATTCACATATATCAATCCCATCTGCACGGCAGCCAAGGGATTTTCAAGAGACTCACTTTCGCCATTCACTGAGTAACGCGATTTACCCAGCCAATCTTTCTCTGCACCCCAGTAAATATCTCTTTCAGGATGCCATATATCTTCTCTGCCACCTGCAAAACCGAATGTTTTGAAGCCCATAGATTCATAAGCCATGTTCCCGGCAAGGATGAATAAATCGGCCCAGGAAATCTTATTGCCGTATTTTTTCTTGATGGGCCAAAGCAACCTGCGTGCTTTATCAAGATTGACATTGTCGGGCCAACTGTTGAGTGGTGCAAAGCGTTGGTTGCCGGTGTTGCTCCCACCACGACCATCAGCTGTACGATAAGTTCCTGCGCTGTGCCATGCCATGCGAATCATCAGGCCACCATATGTTCCCCAGTCTGCAGGCCACCAGTCCTGGCTTTCGGTCATTAATTTTTTGAGGTCATTTTTTACTTTTTCGAGGTCAAGTTTTTTAAACTCTTCGCGGTAATTAAAATCCTCTCCGAGGGGATTTGTTTTTGTGTCGTGCTGGTGCAGGATGTCTAAATTGAGCGACTTAGGCCACCAATTCATCACCGAATTATCTGTCTCTGTGTTTGCTCCGTGCATTACCGGGCATTTCCCATTTTTAGTAGTATCCATATTGATTATATATATTGCTTAAAATTGTTGTTTGGCTTATCAAATCTTTGATGGCGCAAAGATACTTTGATTAAGTGAATTTAACACTAATCTAAGTCATTTTTGCCCGAAATAAAATTGAATAGAATATATATTCATCGATAGTATTTCTATGCTTAGCAGTTTCCCCAAACAAGACGCAGAACATTTTGCAGATTTGCGTTCGGCCGGGATTTTTGCACCGAACTTGATACGAAGCACCGGACTCAAATATACGCAGAAAGCGTCAAACGAAGCACGAAACCCCGTCTGACGCAAAACAGTTGTTATAGGTTGCCCTTCTGTCTGTTTATTTTGTTTTATTAAACATGTATCTCGCAATTTTCCATTCTCCGTCTACCTTTTCAAATACAAAAAGTTCTCTATTTGCTTCTGGTGTTTCAACTCCATGTCTTGTCCTGAAATAGCTTTACACAAAAGCTTTCAGAATGGTAAAAATAAGACAAAAAAGACCTCGACTTACACCTGTCAGTAAGGCTCCATATGTGAGGCGAAATGAGACAGAAATGATGAAAATTATTGGTGAAATAAAAACCGGAATTCTCACTATTCGTGGTGCTTGTTTCAAGTATGGCCTATGTAGAAATACACTGAAACTTTGGATTACCAGAGTATCTGTGCTTAACTTAGAATCCATCATGTCCAAGAAGCCAATAAAACATATGCAACAAGATCTGGATTCTAAAGCCCTTCAGCGAAAGATTCATGAGCTAACACGGGCGCTTGAACACGCCAAGCTTAAGATAACTAGTTTGGAAACATTAATAAAGGTGAGTGAGGATGACTTGAAAATCAAAATCAGAAAAAAGTCTGGTACCAAGCAGTCAAAAGAATGAGGCAAGTCTTTCCAAATGTTAGCCTGGAAAGACTATGTGCACTGTTTGGTGTAACACGTCAGGCTTATTATGAAGCTCAAACACACGAAAAGAAAACTTCAATTGCAAATGCATTAGTGCTCGGCTTTGTCAAAGAATTCCGGAATGATATTCCACTTGTAGGAACAAGAAAGTTGTATCATCTTATAGATCCTCATTTGCAAATTCACGGGATTAAAATGGGGAGAGATCAACTATTTAGTTTGCTTCGTTTTCATGGTTTATTAGTTCGGCGGCGTAAAAGGATGGTTAAAACAACCGATTCGCATCATTGGTTGAAAAAATATCCAAATCTAACCAAGGATATAGTCATAAATGGAATTGAACAGTTGTGGGTGAGTGATATTACCTATATAAGAACTCTTCAAGGATTTGCCTATCTCAGCTTGATTACTGATGCCTACTCTCGAAAGATAGTTGGTTATGCATTGCATCCGACTTTGGAAGCACGTGGTTGTATGGAGGCTTTAGAAATGGCAATTGCGAATCGCAAAGAGCATTCAGTGTTCAGGCTTATTCATCACTCTGATCGAGGAATACAATATTGCTCATCAGCATATATCGAACTACTTCAAAAGGCAGAAATTGATATTAGTATGACTCAAAGTGGCAGTCCCTATGAGAATGCGTTGGCAGAACGTGTGAATGGTATACTTAAAAATGAATTTTACCCAAGGAAAGTTTATCAAAATTACAAAGAGGCAAAAAAACATATTGATAAAAATGTTTCAAGCTATAATACTGTTAGGCCACATTCTAGTCTAGACTTCTTAACACCGCATGCTGCACATGTGAGTTCAATGGTATTAAAAAAAAGATGGAAGAAATATCCATACAAGAATAAAATCAGAAAGGAGGTAGAGTTTATAAAGGCATAGGCCGAAAGTATGAATGCATAAAAAAACAGGAATCTTTAGTTGGACTCCTGTCATACTATCGGGTTAGGTTATTCCTTAAGAAGTTGCTCTCCAGCAGAGCTTCACTCTGCTTCACCTAATGACACAAAGATTAATAAAAATTGTGTAATATAGTACTCAGAATATGTCAAGGAAAACCAGTACTAACAATAAAAACCTGTAAGGTTTTTTCAGGACGAGACACTCCTTTAACGCGGAATCAGTGGATCACTTTGCGCGGAAACTCCAATTAATGCGGTAACAACTATCCTTTACATTCCTGAACTTGCCAGTCCGAGGAGCGATCGAACGAAAACGAGTTTTGATTCGCTCGCTCTGAGGACTGGCGAATCATTTGAGAATAGACATGGACCGGTATTTTCTTGAGCGGACTGAATCAACAACAAAACTATAATAAGACGATTGCTAAATTTAAGCGTATTGTTTCGTGCGAAAATTCTATTGGCCCTAACGTCCCTGGGTTAATGAAGTGACGGAACTACGAAGCTAAGACATTTCCATGGCGGCTCAAACAATAATTTAAAGATTAAGCACTGGAGCCGCCAAGCAATGTCCCAGTCATTTCATTTAACCCAATGTTAGGGCCAGTAGAATTTCCTCCTTACTTCACCCCCGTACTTCGGATGCGTACTTCGGATCTGGATTTCGGAGGCGTATTTCGGAGGCAAACGTCAAGTCCTGCTCTTGCCTACCCGTCGCTGTTGAAACCGCTCAGCCAGCGTTAAAATCGCTTACATGCGGTCGATTATATCGGTGAATATTGACAAAACCTAATTAATGCGGTAACAACTATCCTTTACATTCCTGAACTTGCCAGTCCCAGGAGCGATCGAACGAAAACGAGTTTTGATTCGCTCGCTCTTTGGACTGGCGAATCATTTCAGAATAGATGTGGACCGGTATTTTCGTGAGCGTACTAAATCAGATTCCAAACTAAAAAAAGATGACTGCTAAATTTAAGTGTATTGTTCCGTGCGAAAATTCTATTGGCCCTAACGTTCCGGGTTAATGAAGTGGCGGAGTTCGAAGCTACAAATTCCTTTTGGCGGCTCAAACAATAATTTATAAAATTAACAGATCGAGCCGCCAAGCAATGTCCCAGCCATTTCATTTAACCCAATGTGCTTGTTGCACAACCGTAAATATAGTTGAAAACTTCCTTTATCCTTGCTGTTTTATTAACCACCCTTGCATTATTTTTAATCCATGCAAGGCAAAAAAACATATTCCGAAAAACTGTTCAACAGTTTCCAGCTCAGTGAGCGGGTTCCGCCGGAGAATTTTTACCGCCGGCTTAAAGAAATGCTCTCGTTTCAGTTTCTCTACAAGGCCACTGATAAGTTCTATGGTGACGAGGGGCAGAAAAGTATCGACCCGGTCGTTTTCTTTAAATTAATTCTGGTTGGCTATTTGGAAAACCTCAACAGCGATCGAAAAATCATTGAACATGCCCGAATGCGTCTGGACATTTTATTCTTTATCGGATACGACATTGATGAAGAACTTCCCTGGCACAGCACCCTATCCCGGACCCGTCAGTTATTCGGAGAAGAGATCTTTCTTGAATTATTTCGTCAGGTATTGAAATTGTGCATTGACAAAGGCATGGTCAGTGGCAGACGGCAGGCAGTTGACAGCGCTTACATTAAAGCCAATGCAAGCATGAACAGCCTTCTGGAAAAAGAAGTATTGCAGGATGCCCAAACCTTTACAGAGGAATTAGAAAACAATGACCACAGCAAGGAAAAGAAAACAGTAAGCTATTTGCGAAAAAAAAAAGTTGAACAGCATCATGCCTGGAAAGCGGAAAAATACAAAGGTCAATACAAGTTCCGAAAAGATCTGCTCGATGGGCATGAAGATTCCAAACCAAAATTCCTGAGCAATCATACCCACTATAGTCCTACTGACCCGGATGCCCGCATCAGCGTGAAGCCGGGAAAGCCCAGACAGCTGAACTACTCTGCTCAGGTGGCAGTGGATACCTCCCATCATGTGATTACCGCTATCATGGCTGATTACAGCGACAAACGCGACAGCCAAAGTCTGGCAGCCATTACCGAGCTTACCAAGAAAAACATGGATGAAAATGGTCTGGATCTGTCGGAGGTCCTGGCAGACACCGGATACAGCAGCGGAACCTCTTTGGCCTACCTGGAAGAACAGCATATCACAGGCTACATTCCCAATTTCGGACAATACAAACCAAGCAGAGAGGGTTTCATTTATAACAAAGAAAAAGACCAGTACGAGTGTCAACTGGGAAACAAAGCAATCCTTCCTTACAAAGGGACAAGTACTGATGTGTTAGGCTTTGAAAAGAAAAGCTATCGAAGTTCAACCAAAGACTGCAAGCAATGCCCTATGAGAAATAGATGCATTGGCGAAAAGGCGAACTATAAGAAAATCGATGACAGCGTTCATAAACACCACTATGATAAAATGCATAAACGAATGCAAAGTAAGTATGCTAAACGAATGATAAAATTGCGCTCATCTACCGTTGAGCCGGTGCTGGGGACGCTCATTAATTTCACTGGCATGCGAAGGATTTATACACGTGGAATTAAAGGAGCAAATAAATTCATGCTCTGTGCTGCCATTGCTTACAATCTCAAAAAATTACTCCGATGGTCCGAAAAGAAAAGGATCAGTGTGTTCAGTCAGCTCGAATTTCCAGCGATTCAAACAAAAGGAAAGAAGTTTTTAACAATTTTCGCTCTCAGGAACTTTACGGCACATCACAACAGAAATAATTTAATTCCCACTCCTTAAGCTTCCATAAAACTTATGGTAAAAATGCATTAACCGGATTTCTCAGCTGGCGTTGTGCAACTGCTACCAATGTTAGCGGTAGCTTTTTTTATTCTTTACTCATACCTACTCGACAACCAATAGAATCTCTTAATACCTGTCAACTTCTTTCGAAATATCCGGCATTATAATTGGCCAAACTACTTGACAAAATTGAGCACTTGATTTATATAAACTAGGTTTCCATTTCGGCATTTTACTAATTAAATCCAACACTTCTTCATTGAGTTCTTCATTAAGTCCTCTTAGCAAATTTATATTAACAATTTTACCTTCCTTATCTATCAATAAGGAGACATAAATAGTCCCTGATATATAATACTCCATTGCTCTTTTAGAAATTCTTAAGTTATCTGAAAAGTATTTAAGGATTCCTGCTTCCCCACCTGGAAACTCAGGCTGCAAAAGTTCTAAACCTCCAAGGAAAATAGTATCTCCATTTTTAATTAAATAACTTATAGGATTAATCATTTAGTTCGTAAAGCCTTTTCCATGGCCATGGAGATTCTTCCATAAACCGATTGACTAAGGTATTAAATATTCCTTTTTCAGAATTTCGTCGATTAAATCTAAAAATAAACTCGTCTAAATAATTTTGCAGATATCGGTATTGACATTTATGATGAATTCCGCGAAGCCATGATTTAAAATTCATAATGATGAGATGAATTTCCGGAAAACTTTTACCGTTGTCCGATAGATATTGTGTTAGATGATATTCTTTGCTCAATGGTGCATACGAAGGGAATGCATCTGTTTCAACTTTAGCGTTTCTGTTTATTGTGTTTTTAAAGAAAGGACGAAAACTTTCAGTTTTATAGTCTTCAATGCACTGGGCGTAGGCTAAGCCGATCTTGCGCTTTTTTTCCTGCCTCTGAGCTCAATGGCAATTATCACCTTGTTTTTACTGGAGTCACTTCGACCTTGCATTCCTTTCTCAGGACCGCCCACTGTGAATTCATCAACATTCACTTTTCCGGTAAGCATAGTATGGCCTGAACTTTTCATTGCTATTTGTACTTTTCTTCTGAAAAACCAAGCTGTTCTTTGACGAATTCCATATTCCTTTGCAATTTGAACACTCGATATCCCTTTTTTACTGATACTAATTCTAAATAAAATATGGAATGCTTTAATTAATGGGAACTTTAATTTGTGGAATAATGTACCGGAAGTTGCTGATTCATCATATAAGCATTCTTTACACCTACGATAATACCAGGTTTTACTCCTCATTGCTGTCTTACATTTACATCGACTACACCGGAAACCCTTGCCCCACTTGAGGTCTACCAAGTATTGATAGCAGTCATTATTAGTTTGAAATTTCTCTGTAAACTCGATTAAATTTGTACTTTTAAATAGTTGCATAGCGATATCTTTTCTACAAAGAAAAGCATCCACTACGCCAAAGTGTGTCGTTATGGAACTAAGTGATTAATCCTAATAACTTATTATCAATTCCTCTTTAAAATTATATTTATAATAATAATAGTGGTCGATATATTGTGACGATTCAATTATTTCCTTTTTAGCTGAAGTTATACTGTCAGAGTCTAAATTTCCATGGAATTCATAATAGATCGTATCTTGATTCCCACACCTCTTCCAAAATAGCTTTTTTGCCTCTTTATCCCCTGCTTTTGAACATGCAAAAATATCAAAACAAAATCCTTTGACATCACCTAATTTTTGTCTACAAACTGCACGATTAAAATATGCATCGGAAAATGGATGAAAATCGAGTGACAAAGTGAACAAGGAATCTGCAAGCTTATAATTGCCCTTCTCAAAAGCCAATGCTCCCTGATCGTAATATTTAGTAGCATTTTTCTTGTCCTGCCCATAGCTTGTTGAAGCACTTATAAAAAGTAAAAGTATTATTCTATAATTCATAAAGTAATTTTATTCAGAGGTAAACTTGTTTTTGTTGTTGCGGCCAAAAAGTTACCGCTAACACCTAGGGTTAATGAAGTGGCGGAGTTCGAAGCTACGAACTTTCTTTGGCGGCTCAAACAATAATTTAAAAATTAAAAGAGCGAGCCGCCACGCACAGACCCAGCCATTTCATTTAACCCGTTGTTAGTGCCAGTGCTCTTCTGAACTATTTAATTACTACTACTTTTTGTATAGAAATAGATTTTTTCTTTTCAATAAGCTGAAAAAAATAAACCCCATCTAATAAATCGTCTATGTCTAAGTTAATAGAATGTCCCGAAATATCAGCTATTTTAAACACCAATTGGCCAGAAGTGCTAAATATTTTTAAGGTCGCATTTACTAAATCAATAGTTGAGTAGATTTTTGAACTTGTAGAGACCGGATTCGGGAAAATAATAACATCAACTTCTCCTATATCCTCCTCTGTAACTGAGGTCAAACCACAATTGCTGAATTGTTGAGCTGTCCACACGATAAGCGAATCTATTCTTAGACAGGACAAATAATTTCCTGATTCAAATGGTTCCGCAATAGGTGCAAAGGCGCCATATGTACTACCTACACCCTCAATAAGAGCTGAATAATTACCACTACTTAACCAATATCTCTTTCTGTATTCATTTCCAACTAAAACAGAGTCAATTGAAGTAATAACATTACCAGGTGTGCCATCAAGGCTTGTGACTGGCAGCGTGTCACCCACATTTAAATTAAAGTCATAAGCGAGAGTATCAATTCCGAATTTAAATAAATAAACTCGTCTATTAGAACTGTCCTGTCTAAATGCACCCCAGTAATTTCCATAATAATAAAAACTGCCTGCTGGTGGACATTGGGAATGTAAATTGTCATTTAAATAAAGTTTCTTATAAGTAAACGCACCGATGGTCGTATCGCCTGAAATATAAAGATTATAATCATCATATACAGTGCAAGGAGGATTGCTAAATACTGTATGCCATGATGTCCCGATCCAAATAACGTTTGATTCAGGAAAAGGGTGATACACATTTGATTGACCAATTGTCAATTTGCACATGAACCAGGTAATTACAAAGGTTAAAATAATTGCTCTCATACGAACTAGTATTTATAAAGTGAATATGTTTTTTAGCATTGGCACTAACGTTCCTGGGTTAATGAAGTGACGGAACTACGAAGCTAAGACATTTCCATGGCGGCTCAAACAATAATTTAAAAATTAAACACTGGAGCCGCCAAGCAATATCCCAGTCATTTCATTTAACCCAATGTTAGGGCCAGTAGAATTTCCTCCCTACTTCACCCCCGTACTTCGGATGCGTACTTCGGATCTGGATTTCGGAGGCGTATTTCGGATGCAAACGTCAAGTCCTGCTCTACCCTGCCCGTCGCTGTTGAAACCGCTCAGCCAGCCTTAAAATCGCTTACATGCGGTCGATTATATCGGTGAATTTTACTAAATCCTAATTAATGCGGTAACAACTATTCTTTACATTCCTGAACTTGCCAGTCCCAGGAGCGATCGAACGAAAACGAGTTTTGATTCGCTCGCTCTTTGGACTGGCGAATCATTTGAGAATAGATGTGGACCGGTATTTTCTTGAGCGCACTAATTCAGATTCCAAACTAAAAAAAGATGACTGCTAAATTTAAGTGTCTTGTTCCGTGAGAAAATTCTATTGGCCCTAACGTTCAGGGTTAATGAAGTGGCGGAATTCGAAGATACAACTTCTCTTTGGCGGCTCAACCAAAATATTAAAATTAAACACTCGAGCCGCCAAGCAATGTCCCAGCCATTTCATTTAACCCAATGTGCTTGTTGCACAACCGTAAATATAGTTGAAAACTTCCTTTATCCTTGCTGTTTTATTAACCACCCTTGCATTATTTTTAATCCATGCAAGGCAAAAAAACATATTCCGAAAAACTGTTCAACAGTTTCCAGCTCAGTGAGCGGGTTCCGCCGGAGAATTTTTACCGCCGGCTTAAAGAAATGCTCTCGTTTCAGTTTCTCTACAAGGCCACTGATAAGTTCTATGGTGACGAGGGGCAGAAAAGTATCGACCCGGTCGTTTTCTTTAAATTAATTCTGGTTGGCTATTTGGAAAACCTCAACAGCGATCGAAAAATCATTGAACATGCCCGAATGCGTCTGGACATTTTATTCTTTATCGGATACGACATTGATGAAGAACTTCCCTGGCACAGCACCCTATCCCGGACCCGTCAGTTATTCGGAGAAGAGATCTTTCTTGAATTATTTCGTCAGGTATTGAAATTGTGCATTGACAAAGGCATGGTCAGTGGCAGACGGCAGGCAGTTGACAGCGCTTACATTAAAGCCAATGCAAGCATGAACAGCCTTCTGGAAAAAGAAGTATTGCAGGATGCCCAAACCTTTACAGAGGAATTAGAAAACAATGACCACAGCAAGGAAAAGAAAACAGTAAGCTATTTGCGAAAAAAAAAAGTTGAACAGCATCATGCCTGGAAAGCGGAAAAATACAAAGGTCAATACAAGTTCCGAAAAGATCTGCTCGATGGGCATGAAGATTCCAAACCAAAATTCCTGAGCAATCATACCCACTATAGTCCTACTGACCCGGATGCCCGCATCAGCGTGAAGCCGGGAAAGCCCAGACAGCTGAACTACTCTGCTCAGGTGGCAGTGGATACCTCCCATCATGTGATTACCGCTATCATGGCTGATTACAGCGACAAACGCGACAGCCAAAGTCTGGCAGCCATTACCGAGCTTACCAAGAAAAACATGGATGAAAATGGTCTGGATCTGTCGGAGGTCCTGGCAGACACCGGATACAGCAGCGGAACCTCTTTGGCCTACCTGGAAGAACAGCATATCACAGGCTACATTCCCAATTTCGGACAATACAAACCAAGCAGAGAGGGTTTCATTTATAACAAAGAAAAAGACCAGTACGAGTGTCAACTGGGAAACAAAGCAATCCTTCCTTACAAAGGGACAAGTACTGATGTGTTAGGCTTTGAAAAGAAAAGCTATCGAAGTTCAACCAAAGACTGCAAGCAATGCCCTATGAGAAATAGATGCATTGGCGAAAAGGCGAACTATAAGAAAATCGATGACAGCGTTCATAAACACCACTATGATAAAATGCATAAACGAATGCAAAGTAAGTATGCTAAACGAATGATAAAATTGCGCTCATCTACCGTTGAGCCGGTGCTGGGGACGCTCATTAATTTCACTGGCATGCGAAGGATTTATACACGTGGAATTAAAGGAGCAAATAAATTCATGCTCTGTGCTGCCATTGCTTACAATCTCAAAAAATTACTCCGATGGTCCGAAAAGAAAAGGATCAGTGTGTTCAGTCAGCTCGAATTTCCAGCGATTCAAACAAAAGGAAAGAAGTTTTTAACAATTTTCGCTCTCAGGAACTTTACGGCACATCACAACAGAAATAATTTAATTCCCACTCCTTAAGCTTCCATAAAACTTATGGTAAAAATGCATTAACCGGATTTCTCAGCTGGCGTTGTGCAACTGCTACCAATGTTAGCGGAATACCCGATTCTTTCCGACCTATTAATCTTGCTATGATCTAACGAATTTATAATTAACTCCTAGAGCAACACCGAAATTAGTAAAACTTTCACCAAAATTTTCGTGTTCAATTTTTCGGGATGATAGTATATTATTTGCTAATCTTCCTTCCACAAATAAACTAAAGTTATTCCCAAATGATTTCTCCATACCCAACCCAAGGTTCAACCCGACATTAAACTTTCTATCTTTAGATTTATAGGCATTCAGGTACGATTCATTTCGCCATCTTTTAGCAATTAGATAATCAAAACTTAGTCCACCAGAAATATAAATTAATCTGGTATCCAACCTGAACAAGAAAGGGATACTTACATTATCGTATTTAACACCTCCCTGTTCGTAAGCACCAGCCGCCTTGGTAAGCCAGTAAACCCCAGTTTCAATAGACCCTTTCGATCTACCAATCCTACGCAAAAACTGAACACCTCCATTATAAACCCTATCGCCATCTGAAACCAATGAATAATCATTGCTTTTATCAACTAAAAACTTTAGACCCAACCTAGTTTTATAATTAGTAGAAACAATAATTGTATCCTGAGCTTGAACATCAATGAACAATAAAACTGAAGACAAAACTAATGTGATGTAAAATACGCTGATGAATTTCATGAATATATTTATTTATTCAACGTCGATTCATTTAAAATATTTAATTAAATTCTTTCATCTTTTCAATTGATTTATGGGCATCAGAATGATAGGCTTTTATCGGGTTTCCGCTAACGTTCCGGGTTAATGAAGTGGCGGAGTTCGAAGCTACAACTTTTCTTTGGCGGCTCAAACCATAATTTATAAAATCAACAGATCGAGCCGCCAAGCAATGTCCCAGCCATTTCATTTAACCCAATGTTATGCGTTCGCCACGCTGGTTTTGGAAGACCATTGGATTATTGCATGTTTTTTAATTTGATTTCAATCTGGCTTAAAATGCGTTCCTCAAATTGCTTTTTTATTCTACTGTTATCAGAAAAACCAAAATCGTTATTAATGAATTTCCAATTACCTAGATCTAAGCCATCATTTAATCCGACAAAAGCAAAACTTGTTTTTGTTTTTCCTTCAGGCCGAGTCCAAGTTTTCACAATTTTATTTTCCTTTGAATAATAGAAGTAAACTGAATACCAGTAAGAGTTATCGTTTGTTCCTTGTCCGTCACTTATATTACCCGCTGGCTTATTGTCAATAGTAATTTCCGGAACGACAAATTCTGAATTTTCCAGTTTGAATTGATTAATAGCTGCAATTACATTTTCTTCAGGAACATTTAATTCATAAATCTCTGCATATGGATAACTTCCTGGCGCAAGTATTCCAGCTAATTGATAGAGTCCAAATAGACAAACAAAAAATATAGTAAGAATTATTAGAAGTCGTTTGGTCCGTTTTTGCATAAAATATAATGGAAGAGGTTCACAAGTTTGAAATTGGCATGCCGTTATTTTGGTGACGCATAACGTTCCGGGTTAATGAAGTGGCGGAGTTCGAAGCTACAACTTATCTTTGGCGGCTCAAACAAAATTTATAAAATTAACAGATAGAGCCGCCAAGCAATATCCCAGCCATTTCATTTAACCCAATGTGCTTGTTGCACAACCGTAAATATAGTTGAAAACTTCCTTTATCCTTGCTGTTTTATTAACCACCCTTGCATTATTTTTAATCCATGCAAGGCAAAAAAACATATTCCGAAAAACTGTTCAACAGTTTCCAGCTCAGTGAGCGGGTTCCGCCGGAGAATTTTTACCGCCGGCTTAAAGAAATGCTCTCGTTTCAGTTTCTCTACAAGGCCACTGATAAGTTCTATGGTGACGAGGGGCAGAAAAGTATCGACCCGGTCGTTTTCTTTAAATTAATTCTGGTTGGCTATTTGGAAAACCTCAACAGCGATCGAAAAATCATTGAACATGCCCGAATGCGTCTGGACATTTTATTCTTTATCGGATACGACATTGATGAAGAACTTCCCTGGCACAGCACCCTATCCCGGACCCGTCAGTTATTCGGAGAAGAGATCTTTCTTGAATTATTTCGTCAGGTATTGAAATTGTGCATTGACAAAGGCATGGTCAGTGGCAGACGGCAGGCAGTTGACAGCGCTTACATTAAAGCCAATGCAAGCATGAACAGCCTTCTGGAAAAAGAAGTATTGCAGGATGCCCAAACCTTTACAGAGGAATTAGAAAACAATGACCACAGCAAGGAAAAGAAAACAGTAAGCTATTTGCGAAAAAAAAAAGTTGAACAGCATCATGCCTGGAAAGCGGAAAAATACAAAGGTCAATACAAGTTCCGAAAAGATCTGCTCGATGGGCATGAAGATTCCAAACCAAAATTCCTGAGCAATCATACCCACTATAGTCCTACTGACCCGGATGCCCGCATCAGCGTGAAGCCGGGAAAGCCCAGACAGCTGAACTACTCTGCTCAGGTGGCAGTGGATACCTCCCATCATGTGATTACCGCTATCATGGCTGATTACAGCGACAAACGCGACAGCCAAAGTCTGGCAGCCATTACCGAGCTTACCAAGAAAAACATGGATGAAAATGGTCTGGATCTGTCGGAGGTCCTGGCAGACACCGGATACAGCAGCGGAACCTCTTTGGCCTACCTGGAAGAACAGCATATCACAGGCTACATTCCCAATTTCGGACAATACAAACCAAGCAGAGAGGGTTTCATTTATAACAAAGAAAAAGACCAGTACGAGTGTCAACTGGGAAACAAAGCAATCCTTCCTTACAAAGGGACAAGTACTGATGTGTTAGGCTTTGAAAAGAAAAGCTATCGAAGTTCAACCAAAGACTGCAAGCAATGCCCTATGAGAAATAGATGCATTGGCGAAAAGGCGAACTATAAGAAAATCGATGACAGCGTTCATAAACACCACTATGATAAAATGCATAAACGAATGCAAAGTAAGTATGCTAAACGAATGATAAAATTGCGCTCATCTACCGTTGAGCCGGTGCTGGGGACGCTCATTAATTTCACTGGCATGCGAAGGATTTATACACGTGGAATTAAAGGAGCAAATAAATTCATGCTCTGTGCTGCCATTGCTTACAATCTCAAAAAATTACTCCGATGGTCCGAAAAGAAAAGGATCAGTGTGTTCAGTCAGCTCGAATTTCCAGCGATTCAAACAAAAGGAAAGAAGTTTTTAACAATTTTCGCTCTCAGGAACTTTACGGCACATCACAACAGAAATAATTTAATTCCCACTCCTTAAGCTTCCATAAAACTTATGGTAAAAATGCATTAACCGGATTTCTCAGCTGGCGTTGTGCAACTGCTACCAATGTTATGGGCACACCTTTTCTACCTTCGATTAAAAGGAATATTTTAGTCGCAATCCAGGTAAATATCTAAAATACCACCCTCGCTCAGCGTATTTCACCTTATCATAATAATTATACTCATCATTTGTGGCCCATTGATATCCGTGGCCGAATTTCAGCTCCCCAGTAATTGAGATTCTTTTCAATATTCGAAATTGAGGTAATAGCCCTATACAAAGAAAATATCCATATCTGCTTGTTTATTCCAGCGAAGCTGACCCCCATTCCGGGCATCCTGACCCCTCTGTAAAAGTTAATTCCGGCATATTGACCCCACCTTTTTGTTCTGATAGGATGAGGTTATTTCAATGAACGATGCACTGTTTTTATTTCTTTTTTCTAAGTGATTCGCCGTTTAGTTCGACGCGGTGCGCATTGGAAACGATCCGATCCAATATTGCATCGGCTAATGTCGGTTCACCGATTATTTCATACCAGATCGATGATGGTATTTGTGATGCAATAATAATAGATTTTCTGCCATGACGATCTTCGACGATTTCCAATAAATCCAACCGTGCCATTTCATCGGGTTTTTGCAGGCCAAAATCATCCAAAATCAACAGATCGTGCTTTGCGATGTGCTGCATCTGCCTTCGGTGGGTTCCATCCAGTCTGCCTAAACGAAGCGATTGATATAATTTCTGTGTGTTATGATAAGTGACCTTGAAGCCCAACTGACAGCACTGATGACCAATGGCTGATGCTATATGACTTTTGCCCACTCCGGTAGGGCCTGTGATGATCAGATTTTCGGATTTTTCTATCCAGGCACACGTACTGATTTTTGCCAGGAAGTCAGCCGTCAGATTTCTTTTGGGATCGGGTGAGATCTCTGCCAGAGACGATGTGTAACGGAAGCGTGCGCTCCTTGTCAACCGCTCTATTTTTCTGTTATTCCTATCATCCCATTCCTGTTGAAGTAGTAGCGATAATAATTGATCGTTTGCAAGGGCATCGGTTTTCTTTCCTTGCACGATTCCTTCCAGCGCAGCCTGCATGCCATACAACCTGAGGTTTTGCATTAATTCAATGGATTTTTGATAACTCATGAGTTCAGTTTTTAAGGGTTAAACAATTATTGATAAGTGGATGAGCCACGTATGTTTTCATGCTTTGGCAATGGTTTTTCTTCAGGGAAAAATGTTCTGTTTGCATATTTACCCGTTGCGATGCGGACAATTTGTGAGTACGTGCAGACGTTGAACTCCAAAGCGATCTGGCAGGCATCGATCAATGTTTGAACTGATGTCTTTGAGGCAAGAGATAAAATGCCCTGACAGGTTTTATAGGCCTGCTCTGCGTACTTACTTTTCTTTAGTACCGTTTCGATTACCTGTAAAACCGGCTCACCATAGGTCGCTGCACGTTGTCGGAGCAGATCGGCATTCATGCCTTTCAGTACAATCTGATGATGCGAGGGAAGGTGTTGTTCCTCGGTAATATATTTCCTTGTGGAGTTGGAGACATGCGTAGCAACACATTGCCCGCGATAATAAATATTGACTACTGTCGCTGTAATTACAACCTGTACCTTTTGACCAATCAACCGGTAAGGGACACTGTAGTATTTTTTCTGACTGCTTACATAAACATGGCAGTTTTGCTGAACGGTTAATAGAAGGTGCTTTTTAAGCTCATATGGATTGGAAGGCAACGGTTTTAACAATGATCGCTCATCCCTCTCCAGCATTACACTGCGAGAACATCCGTATTGTTTCATCACCCGGTTATTCAATTGCTTTACTGCCTCCAAGAGCGCCTGATTTAACTCCTGCAAGCTGCGGAATGTGATTTTTCGTAAAGGAGCAAACAAACGCTGATACGTGATTCGAACCGATACCTCAACTTTGGCTTTATCCCTTGGCTTTCGTGGTCTGGCCGGAAAAACGGTCATACCGTAGTGATTAGCCAGATCCAGGAACAGAGAGTTAATGACCGGTTCATATCGATCGGCAAGAGTAACTGCTGATTTTAAATTATCAGGAACCACAGCCTGTGTGCAGCCACCGATTTGTTCAATCACCGATACAGTTGCATGTAAGACATCGTGGAGTTTTTGTGAGTGTACGGCCTGTACAGCGATGTAATTACTGTAGCCCAGTGTGCCAACAAATATTTCGCATTCGATCTTTAACCCCGTATCATCGATGTAATACATTTTATCCCCTGTAAAATCCAGGAACAGTTTATCTCCGGGCAAGTGCTCTTTTATCAGTACCGCGTTTTGACTGCGATCATACAATTGCAGGTAATAACAAAATCGGGAGTATTGATATCCTTGAGGATATTCCCTTTTGTATTCTTCCCAAAGCAGTTGACGGGTAACATGTCGCTTTTTCTCTTCTTGGTGAAAATATTCCAGGCGTGATAATAAATCACAATGTCGTTCCTGTTCGTACTTTACTGGAGTTCGCAAGAGATGTTCCAGCTGAGGATCTTCAAGGCTCAGAGCCTCTTCGAGACTTATTCCTTTGCTTTCAAGATTACGCAAATACCCCTTTATCGTGTTGCGTGCCACACCCATCTGGCGTGAGATTGCTTTCAGTTTATATGATTGACTGATTAAGCGTAAGATCTGTTTTAACTGACTCATAAGAATGGTTGTTCCGGACATAGTTCGCGTGATTTGATGGTTCGTACATCAAATCACTTAGAGAAAAAACCATCATCCAAATGGAATTAAAAGGCGGGGGTCAGTATGCCGGAATCAAATGTTAATGCCGGGGTCAGTATGCCGGAATGATGAAATTTCGGGGGGTCAGGATGCCGGAATAGAATTCTCCGCAGGGGTCAGCATGCCCGGAACAGGGGGTCAGGATCGCTGGAATGAGGGGTCAGGATGCGATGGAGTAAACATCTGCTAACAATTTTATTCGAGCTAAATCTCTTATACCAATTATACGCCAAATTCAATTCAGGACTAATAAAAAAATTAAACCGGCTTCTCCTTTTGACTAGAGCTATATGATAAGAAGCTGAACCAGCTATTTCCTTCCTAATACCTTCCTTTATGAAATAGAATGGAATTGTTAATTCATTCCAATTCTTTATACGCTTACCGTATTCTAAAGAAACAATACTTGAATTGCTAAAAATATATCCGCCAATTCCAATGAAACGAGGATGTTCAACCTTAACTGAATCAGATTGAGCTTTACACATAACAATTGAAAACAATATCAATTTGAAAAAGATTAATAAACGAAATGCAAAAAGTGGTTTCATAGTTCCAAAGCTAGTTTCAAAAGGTTGCCCATAACGTTTTGCAGCTACCCGAAGGGCGGGACTTTTACCACAAAACTTCATTTAAAAAACTAAAGTTTGGTTAACCACAAAACTGTCTTTGGAACACGAAACCCCGCCTTTTGGGTAGGTGCTGTTATGCCTTCGTTGTTCTTTTCGGTCGTCAAGTTGTCCGTCTTCGGTGCGGTTGGGCAGGCATACTCTTTTGCAAGCTTTGGTCTGTGCGTTGGCTTGTGTGGCTTGCAAATGTGTATGACTGCGAAGGGTTGGCATATTTTTAGGCTTTTGAAATTACAATTTGTTCAATGTCGTCAATGTCCAACTTTATAGTTTTTTCTAAAGTTAGAATTGAACAATTTAAAACAACTTTATTTTTCATTACTTCTCCATTTTTTAAATGTAAATCAACGTTGTGAAAACCCATTCCGTTTTCTGGTGTATTGATTAATTGCTTAATAAAATTATCCGTTAGCCTTATTTTTTGCTTCTCTTCCATCAATATGCTGTCTTTTCCAAGAGTGTATTATTTGATGTTCCATTTGCAAAGTATGCCTCAATACCGCCACCGTTCTGATTATTTGCAGGTTCAACTATTCCTCTTTGGAGTGTGTCCGTTTTTAACGGTAATACGTGAAAAGCCCACTTAATTTCTTCATCATTTGGCAAGGCATATCTTTCAACTGGATTAATGTTGTTTTTTTTGCAATATTGATAATCTTCAAAAGTTGTCGCAAAGCTACCCGCCACTAATTTTTTATTTACAGTATCAACTCTAAAATCGTCTTCAAAAGCGGATAGACGAGTAAACTTTTCTACACCGTCCGCAAATTTCACTTGCTGATGTATAGCACCTGTTTGTGTTGACGCAGATGCTGAAAATGATTTTGCTCTATAATTTGAAAGATTTTCAACTAATCGAATATTTTTCAATTCAACTTCTGATGCACTAAAAAGCATAGTTCGATAACCACTTTTAAATACATTTCTTACTTCATTTAAAATTTGCGGAGTATCATCAACAATCATTTGGGAATTTAAAACAAGGTATTTGTTTTTTGTTCCATTATAGCCAGTTTCAGCTTCAATAAACTGATAGCCCATACCTGTCTCACGAAGTCTTAGTAATTCTTGGATTTGGTATGTTTTTAATTTGTAAGTTCAAGTAATAAGTGCAATTTTTTGTGAGAAGACTTGGTTAGGTGTTTGATAATTAAATTTTCTTACTGGTCTGTTATTAATTATTGATTCTACTATTTGAACATCTATGTCAGGTACTTTCAATAGGTCTGTTTTCTTTGGGAAGAATCTGCGGATTAATCCTATTCTGTTTTCTACAGTTCCTTTATCTTGTGAGGTATAAGGCCGGGTAAAATAGGTAGTAGCATTCAGCGATTTTCCTATCGATTCATGTTTACTAAATGCCTTATCGTTGTCAAATGTAAGTGTTTTAACAATTCCCTTTAATGAGATTAATCTACGTTTAATTTCGCGCTTTATTATGATGCTGTCTTTCCCGGCTAACCTTGTGAGTTTGGTTTTCAGAGATGCCCGATCCGTCATTACAAGCAAAGCTCCCTGATGATTTTTTCCCATCATCAGATCTACTTCAAAATCTCCCAAGCGCTTTCTTTTATCTACGATTTTCGGACGATTTTCAATAGACACTCGGTTTGGAATAATACCCCGGCTATCTCTTCTTAATCCGCGCTTTCTTCTTCTACGTCCATGTGCTAAGTGCATATACAGTTTCTTGTCTTGTCTATCTTCCTTACAATTACTTTGCTTACAACGCCAAATCCACTTGTAAATGGTCTCGTGGCTGACAAAATCCCCTAACTCATTTTTGCCAACGACATGAATTAATTCCGGACTGAATTTTATACTCTTCATCCAGAGACGCGTCCACACTTTCATTTCATCGGTAAATCTTTCTTTTTTCATTTTGATTTGATGCCGATGATCCGTTTTCCGTTGTGCATTTTCAGCTGTGTAAACCAAAGCTCCTCTTCCACGTTTTGGTATATTCCGTTTAAGTTCTCGACTTATCGTGGATGGCGATTTATTTACAATTTTCGCAATATCCTTTTGAGCGATTCCGCTTTTTAATAAGGCTTCAATCTGATATCTTTGTTCAGAGTTGAGATGGGTGTAGTTTTTTGACATAAGCAATCCAAAGATGAAGCTTCTCAGCTTAACTTTCACCTGGGACAATTAAAAGTCCCAAGGTGAAAGTTTAAATCTTTAAATTGCACTTATTGGTTGAACACGGCATTTTCTAATCATATTATTTTTTTTTATAGGGTTAATTAAATTTCAATTTTATCAATCTCCTTCATCAATCTATCTGTTTCAGATAGTGCAACTATGATTTTCTGATAGTGTAAAATATCATCAAATTCTAATTTCCTTTCCTTGCGGTCTTTGAGCCATTTTTGTGCTGGTTGATAACCACCAATGAAAAACTCCCAAGCGATTTCAGGAACATTGTCGAAATACTGTGTATCGTTAATAAAAACTTTGCCGTCTTGATATTTTGTTTTGCCAACTACATTATTTCCGTCTATTGGATATTGTGTGATGTATTTTTCAACGGTTGGGCTTTCCAATAAATGTATTTGTCTGATTTCACCGCCAAGTTTTACCAATTGCCAAAACGTGTCTTTATCTTTTGGATACGGCACTCTCGGAAAATCAATTTTTAAAAATTCTTTGTATTTCTCTCGGTAAGTTGGCGAATGTAAAACTGCATAGATATAGTCTAAAATGTCTATTGGTGCAAATGTGTCTTTGGTTGTTTCTTTTTCGTTGGTAAAAGTTAAACCCAATTTCTCTGTTATTTTATTTACAATTTCTGAATTTAAATTTGGCGTTCTATCTGCTGTTTTCCCAATTGCTTGTTGTCCGCTGGTTTCGGAATATATGTAGAGAGGAAAAGTTAAACCTGCACCAAATTGCCCTGCAGTACCAGTGTAGTTAATGTCAGTTAACCCTTTACTGACAAAAAATCCAAAAAGTTCAGTAATGGCTTGTCTTGGTAAAAGCAATGCCATATTTGATTTAAGCATATTTTTCATTACAGAATATCTATGCCTTTGAACTTTCTTTAAATCATAATTTATGTGTTGTGTGTCGAAAGGACGATAATAATATGTTTGATTATTTTCACTAAATCTATTTGGGCTAATCAAATTGGCATCATCGTGTGTTTTTATTCCACTTGAATAAATAGGAAATAAATCCTCAACCTTAAATCCCTTTTCATATTTTTTAATTTCGTCAAAATTCTTTGGGACAAAAAAGTAATTAGGCTCAGTAAACTCTAAATGCTTCCATTGAATAGATGTTAAATCACTTTCAATTAGGGTTTCATATTTAAATTCTCTTTTGCCTTGTAAATCGAAATGAAAAACTTTTCCAAATTCGTTTTTCTTTTTCTTTCCAGTTTTTACAAATATGTTTATGGAAACGCCTTGCATAATGTCAAATACATTTTGATCTACCGAACCATCAAGGCAAACTTCCTTTTTCTTTGCGTTGCCGTGCAAATCCAAAATATAAATTTTATCAAAACTCTCTAATAAATGTTTACGCATTTGGCGGTGTGTAAGTCCGTCAATAAAACTATTGTTAGAAATATAGGCCAAAACACCACTTCCATTTTTATCAATGAAATGTTGACCAAAGCGAATGAATTTTACATAATCATCTGAAAGTGAATTATAACTTTTTTCATCTAAATCTTTTTTATAATCAGCAGTTAAGCCTTCTATCCATTTACTCTTATTTGTGCTACTTGATGCATAAGGCGGATTTCCAATTACACACATTACAGGCGTATCTCTTTTGATATGATTGGCTTCGTTAGCTTCTGTACTTAACCAATTGGCAAATAAAGTTCCTGTGTCGGGGTGGTTTTCTTCTAAACTGTTGGTAAGATAAACTCTAAACCGTTGGTCTGGTTGTTGGTTTGTAGCCTGTTTCGGTTAAAAGCAAATCTAATTTTAAATGTGCCATTGCATAACTTGCCATCAGCAACTCAAAACCATTGAGGCGAGGCAATAAATGGGTTTCTACATAATTGCTCCAAATTCCTTGTTGTCCTTCAAACTTTTTATGAATGATGTTTTACTACTTCGGCTAAAAAAGTTCCTGTGCCTGTGGCTGGGTCAAGTATTTGAACTTTGTGAACTTCTTGTTCTGTCTTTTTGCCTTGTACATCAACTTTTATTTTTGTTTTGCTATGTGTCGGCAAGTCCTTGCGGTAAATCAAATTCTGTTTTTAAAATATCATCAACTGCACGAACAATAAAATTTACAACTGGTGCAGGTGTGTACCAAACGCCACGAGCTTTGCGCAACTTTGGGTCGTATTCACTCAAAAAAGTTTCGTAAAAATGGATGATTGGGTCTTCCATTTTTGTTGACTTTACCGTAATTCTTTAAAATCTCTTCAACATTGCAAGCCAAAAATATATCAACCAAACTATCAACAATCCATTTTATACGGTCGTCAATGTCGGGTCCAGCAATGTAGCCAAACAGTTTCCGTAAAAATGGATTTGATTTTGGAATTAATTCAGCGGCTTCTTGTCGGCTAAAAGTTGGCAAAGTTGGGTCGTGTAAACGAGCCGCAAACATTCCGTAAGCAATGGTTTGAGCATACACATCGGCAAAACCTTTGGGTGTTATATCGTGAATAAGTATTTGCTTAAAGGCGTTCATTTGGTCTTTAAGAGTACTATTTTCATTGTGAGTTTCGTCACTTGTCAACGCCTTTTCAATAACATCAGAAAGAAGGCGGGCTTTGCCCGCCATCATTTCTGCCAGTTTTTTTGAACTTTTTATTGTCTGCCCAATGTGGGAGCAAAAGTCTTTGATTAGATTGTGAAAGTTGCAAAGTTGTGAGGAAACGGAACTATAGTTCCGTTTTGTATTTCAGCAATTGCAATTTTTGTAATAAAAATTCCGTCACTGTATAAATGGAAATCTAAATAGTCGGTAAAAATTAAGTTGTTTAATGAAGCCTTGTAACGGTCGAACTGTTCTTTGTTTCCCGTTTTCTTTGCTCCTTCAAGGTCTTTGTCGCCAATGTCTTTTGCTTCAATAAAACCTACTGGAATTTCTTTTTTGGTCAGAATATAGTCGGGTGCTCCGCAAGATTGTCTTTTTGGTTCGTTGGTTGCCCTGATGTCAGGCACTAAGCTTTCTAATAAGTTGTTGTAGGTCGCCACGAAAAGTATGCTCGGTCGCATTACCAAGTTTGTATCGTTTGTTTATGTTGTCAATGTATTGGTCTATTGTCATCTATTCTATTCTCAAATTTTCCGTCCAAAGTTAGTTTTTTCTGTCGGTGCGTTGGCAAAAAATGGCTCTTTTGGTTTTTCAGCGTTGGGCTGTGTGTCGGCTAAAACCAAATGTGCCATTTGTGCGGTCGGCTGTCTTTTTACAATGAGGCATAACGTCCCTGGGTTAATGAAGTGACGGAACTACGAAGCTAAGACATTTCCATGGCGGCTCAAACAATAATTTAAAGATTAAGCACTGGAGCCGCCAAGCAATATCCCAGCCATTTCATTTAACCCAATGTTATCGGCTGGCATTCTCGATCAAATCCTGAATAATTGGTTCCTTATTCGGCAATGAATAGTAAAAATCCTTGTTTCTATTTGAAATTTTATTGGAACAAACTTTTAAACGTAGCGTGTCATTAAGCAGAACAATACGAATTACATGCTTATCATAACATTGGTACATTCCATCTTTTCTCAAATTCTTAAAACGGGAAATTAATATTTCTTGTTGCTCGTGGTCCAAGGTCTGAATACTAATTATTCCTCCTAACATTGGATGCTCAATTTCAACAATTTCTATTGAACGAATATCAGAATAATTAAAAGAAGTATCGAAAAGTTCCTTTTGTATTTTCTGCATTGAAGAATCATCAATAGTGTTCTTTTTACCCACACAAGAGTAAAGAATAACTAGAACGCAGAATAGAAGGAGTCTGATCATTGCAAGCTTGCCGATAACGTCAAAGGGTTAATGAAGTGGCGGAACTACGAAGCTACAACATAATTTTGGCGGATCAATCAATAATTTAAAAATTAAGAAATATATCCGCCAAGCAATATCCAGCCATTTCATTTAACCCGATGTTAGGAGTGCGTGCTTTAACTCTACTTCGGAACTCATACTTTCAAATTTGTTGATGCTTTTTTCGAGCTTTAAAACTTCCGTGTTTTTAATTATAAAGGAGAAATATTTATGATAACTTCTATATTAAAACTACAAACAAAACTATTCGGAAATGCTGACTAGATTACTTTGCCAATAGCTTAGCTGCACGTACGCCTAACGTTTCCGGGTTAATGAAGTGGCGGAACTACGAAGCTAAGACTTTTCTTTGGCGGCTTATCAATAATTTAATAATTAAAAACTCGAGCCGCCAAGTACAGACCAGCCATTTTATTAACCCTTTGTTATGCGATTCGGTCATTCCCCTTTTAATGTGAAACAAGTTCTCTGTATTTTAGCTTTGAACTACTACAAACACGGATACTTGATTACATCGAGTTAGAATGTGAAATGCATACCGCTTCAGTTTTTTCCGTCATTTGTAAATCCGGCCTCGCGTGTACGCTCATCTGATTTTTATTCATACTTACTCGCGATAACTATCGCATAACGTTCCGGGTTAATGAAGTGGCGAAGTTCGAAGCTACAACTTTTCTTTGGCGGCTCAAACAATAATTTATAAAATTAACAGATCGAGCCGCCAAGCAATGTCCCAGCCATTTCATTTAACCCAATGTTATGAGCCGTTTTTTTCTTTGTGCTATGAATCTTCTTCAATAAATGGAGACTCGATTTGATACAATTTCTTTCTTATTCACAATCTGAAATAAATATAAACCAGCTGCCATAGAATTACGATGAAATATAGTTCTATTACTAGTCATTGGCTCCTTTCGAAGCAGTTTCCCTTCAGAGTTATAAATAATAATTTCTGTGCTTTCTGAACTTTCGAAATTAGAGTAATAAACTGTACAGAATTCATCAAATGGATTAGGATAAATCAATAACTTACTATTAAGCTTACTCAACTCATTTGTGTGTGTAATTAAATTGCATGTAGTTCCAGAACTTGGATAAATAGAATTACCATTTTGTTGAAAGCAGGTCAATTGCCAGGAAGAAGAAAAACCTGAACTGCCAGTTTCAAACAAGCCTCTGTTACTCCCTATTCCTTCAATTATTGATACTGCATTATTTATGTACGTTTTACGAAAGTTGCCGTCAATTAGAATAGAATCAATGGTTAAAATAGGGAAATCTACCTCGCTACCATCAAAGTTAATTGTATGCAAAGTATCACCAATGTTCAAGCTGAAATCATACAATAATCGCTCGTTTGAAGAATCACGCAAAATAACCCATACTTGTTTTGAAACCGTGTCTTGTCTTATTGAACCGATATATCCTGTATTGGGATATTGTCCAAAACAAGAAAATGGCTGAGCCAATGTAGTATCAATGAAAGGAACAAATATTCTATGGTATACTAACGCATTAATCAATGTATCTCCGTTCATATAGTATGAATATTGACCAACCTCATCACACGGGAACGGAGGGCCAGGATCATAACTGTGAGCGTATACGTTCCAAATTGCATTTGAATCTGGAAATGGATGATAAACGGAAGTTTGTCCAATAAGTTGAAATTGGATACCAAAGATAAGTAAGAAAGTCAGTTTGTACATATGTAGTAGGTTTAAAAATGGCTCATAACGTTCCGGGTTAATGAAGTGGCGGAGTTCGAAGCTACAAATTCCTTTTGGCGGCTCAAACAAC
This sequence comes from uncultured Bacteroidota bacterium, assembly GCA_963775555.1. GTDB lineage: Bacteria > Bacteroidota > Bacteroidia > AKYH767-A > 2013-40CM-41-45 > QQVM01. The sequence goes on from CAVZJJ010000004.1 coordinate 1,810,784, forward strand.
TATCTAAAAAATTAACAGATCGAGCCGCCAAGCATTGTCCCAGCCATTTCATTTAACCCAATGTTAGCACCAGTGCATTCTCAGTAATCTCGAACTAAGACTTCAGTAGGAATTCCAAGAACTTCGTTAAGCTTTCGAATCATATCTAGAGTAAGCTTTCTTTTCTTGCTCAAAATTTCACTAACCCTACTCTTCAAACCAATTACTTCAGTCAAATCCTTTTGTGTGTATCCCAATTGTTCCATGCGAAACTTAATCGCTGCAATCGGATCTGGCAAATCAATGGGAAATTTATCTTTCTCAAAATTATCAATCAAAAGTGAAAGCAATTCTAACTCATCTCCATTTTTAGACCCTTTTTTGGAGTCAAAAATAGTTTCAAGTCGTTTTAATGCTTTTTGATATTCCTTTTCGGTTTTAATTACTTTCCAGTCCATAAGTTCTAAATATTATTTGCGTCAATTTTATCATATTGTGAATGGGTTCCTATGAATCGAATCCAAACAATTTTGTAACTATAGTTGATCTTAACTATCAATCTGTAGGTGTTGCCTTTAATGTTAAATACTACTCTATTATCCTTAAGCAAGCTAGCAGTTGGGTAGTCCGCTTTTATATCGCCTGGACCTTTCCAAATGGCTTCCTCAGCCTCTTTATACCATGACTTTAGCTGCTCTTCGCAGTTCTTATGCTTGACCCAAAAATTACGAAGTGTACGCTTAGCTATGACTCTCACGAACCAAAGATACAAATAAGTTCCCTAATTGGGAACATTTTATGAAACTTTTCTTACAAAAGGGTCAATTTTCTGGGCATTGGTGCTAACGTTCCGGGTTAATGAAGTGGCGGAAATCGAAGATAATAATTTTACATGGCGGCTCAACCGAAATATAAAAATTAAATACCCGAGCCGCCAAGCACAAAACCAGCCATTTCATTTAACCCAATGTGCTTGTTGCACAACCGTAAATATAGTTGAAAACTTCCTTTATCCTTGCTGTTTTATTAACCACCCTTGCATTATTTTTAATCCATGCAAGGCAAAAAAACATATTCCGAAAAACTGTTCAACAGTTTCCAGCTCAGTGAGCGGGTTCCGCCGGAGAATTTTTACCGCCGGCTTAAAGAAATGCTCTCGTTTCAGTTTCTCTACAAGGCCACTGATAAGTTCTATGGTGACGAGGGGCAGAAAAGTATCGACCCGGTCGTTTTCTTTAAATTAATTCTGGTTGGCTATTTGGAAAACCTCAACAGCGATCGAAAAATCATTGAACATGCCCGAATGCGTCTGGACATTTTATTCTTTATCGGATACGACATTGATGAAGAACTTCCCTGGCACAGCACCCTATCCCGGACCCGTCAGTTATTCGGAGAAGAGATCTTTCTTGAATTATTTCGTCAGGTATTGAAATTGTGCATTGACAAAGGCATGGTCAGTGGCAGACGGCAGGCAGTTGACAGCGCTTACATTAAAGCCAATGCAAGCATGAACAGCCTTCTGGAAAAAGAAGTATTGCAGGATGCCCAAACCTTTACAGAGGAATTAGAAAACAATGACCACAGCAAGGAAAAGAAAACAGTAAGCTATTTGCGAAAAAAAAAAGTTGAACAGCATCATGCCTGGAAAGCGGAAAAATACAAAGGTCAATACAAGTTCCGAAAAGATCTGCTCGATGGGCATGAAGATTCCAAACCAAAATTCCTGAGCAATCATACCCACTATAGTCCTACTGACCCGGATGCCCGCATCAGCGTGAAGCCGGGAAAGCCCAGACAGCTGAACTACTCTGCTCAGGTGGCAGTGGATACCTCCCATCATGTGATTACCGCTATCATGGCTGATTACAGCGACAAACGCGACAGCCAAAGTCTGGCAGCCATTACCGAGCTTACCAAGAAAAACATGGATGAAAATGGTCTGGATCTGTCGGAGGTCCTGGCAGACACCGGATACAGCAGCGGAACCTCTTTGGCCTACCTGGAAGAACAGCATATCACAGGCTACATTCCCAATTTCGGACAATACAAACCAAGCAGAGAGGGTTTCATTTATAACAAAGAAAAAGACCAGTACGAGTGTCAACTGGGAAACAAAGCAATCCTTCCTTACAAAGGGACAAGTACTGATGTGTTAGGCTTTGAAAAGAAAAGCTATCGAAGTTCAACCAAAGACTGCAAGCAATGCCCTATGAGAAATAGATGCATTGGCGAAAAGGCGAACTATAAGAAAATCGATGACAGCGTTCATAAACACCACTATGATAAAATGCATAAACGAATGCAAAGTAAGTATGCTAAACGAATGATAAAATTGCGCTCATCTACCGTTGAGCCGGTGCTGGGGACGCTCATTAATTTCACTGGCATGCGAAGGATTTATACACGTGGAATTAAAGGAGCAAATAAATTCATGCTCTGTGCTGCCATTGCTTACAATCTCAAAAAATTACTCCGATGGTCCGAAAAGAAAAGGATCAGTGTGTTCAGTCAGCTCGAATTTCCAGCGATTCAAACAAAAGGAAAGAAGTTTTTAACAATTTTCGCTCTCAGGAACTTTACGGCACATCACAACAGAAATAATTTAATTCCCACTCCTTAAGCTTCCATAAAACTTATGGTAAAAATGCATTAACCGGATTTCTCAGCTGGCGTTGTGCAACTGCTACCAATGTTAGCAGTAGTGCTTTTCCCTAGAAGTACATATGATTTCAACCTTCAAAACTCACGGCTTCTATTTAAAAGTAATGTTTATTGGTAACATGATACGTGTTAGAACTTTTTCTGAATTCTCCTCACCTGGTTTCCAATTCGGCATTAATTTTATAACATTCAGCATTGCCTCCTCCAAAGCACTTAAACTATTTGTTGAATATGGTTTGTATATGCATGCATTTTGAATTTTTCCTAGAGTATCTATCACAAACGTAACATAAACCTTTGACTGAAAATAGTCATGGTCCAAGGGGCACTTAAGATTTTTATAAATGAACTCAAATAACTTACCTTCTCCGCCTGGATATTCAGGTCTAACTTCGAGCTGAGAATAAATGTTCAATCCAAACAGCGTGTCACACTCTGAAATGCAATTACTACTCTGACCAAAAGAATGTTTCATTCCAAAAATTGAAGAACTAAGCACAAAAAAAATACATAATGCTAAACTATAATTTCTTTTGCTCATTATGGGCAGTGTATAAAAGCATTACTGCTAACGTTCCGGGTTAATGAAGTGGCGGAGTTCGAAGCTACAACTTATCTTTGGCGGCTCAAACAACTATTTATAAAATTAACAGATCGAGCCGCCAAGCATTGTCCCAGCCATTTCATTTAACCCAATGTTATCGGCTGTTCTTCTTTCAGACCAAAACACTATCGTTTTAAAACAACATACCCCTATCATTTTTCCGTTCTCCTTATCATTATTTGTCTACCAAACCAAAGGCCAATTAAAGACGATGGGATCATACCAAATATTGAAATCCAAAAAAATGGTTTAAAAATATAATCTTCGAATGGATCGTCATTTGTTCCAATGTTTTCAATTCCTTGTTGGATAAACCCTGTCAACCCAGAAAGAAAAGCTGTGGATATTAATACAGCCATACCACACAGCAAACCAACCAGAATATAATTTTTCTTTTTAATTATAATTGCCTTTCCCGCTAATTGTCCAAAGTAGTGCCCGCATAAAAACATAATTACTGCACCAATAAAAAGATTTAGCTTGTAGTTGAAGGTCGTAAACCAAAAGAATCCCTTTATATAACCAAGGTTTGAAGATAATTGTGTCATAATTAACTGGGCAATTAAAAGGCCTAGACCTACAGACTTTAATGCTTGTCTGCTCCCAATTTGCTTTGCATGATCCTCAGTCAATGGTGTAATAGCGTTTGAAAGTTATGTTGATTTAGCCCTGTTGTTTAGAATAGCCGATAACGTTCCGGGTTAATGAAGTGGCGGAGTTCGAAGCTACAACTTTCCTTTGGCGGCTCAAACAATAATTAATAAAATTAACAGATCGAGCCGCCAAGCAATGTCCCAGCCATTTCATTTAACCCAATGTTATGCGTCGTGTATTCGTTCATTGCTTTTAAGCGAATCTAATAGAAAAAAATAATAAAATGAACCTACTGCTAATACTAACAGACTAAGTATCCATAACCAATATCCCATATTAAAGGATTCTATAGAAGCAGTTCTACCATTCTCTGCAGCCAAGATTTCAGTCCAATTGAAAAATGATAGACCAAGAATGAAAGAAATCAATGAAAAAATCCTGCTTACTTTTTGGACCTTAACGAGATACATTAAACCCAACAAGTAAAGAGGATTGGCAAGCCAAACTAACCATTCAAATAATCCACCTCCAAGTATAGCCAGCCCACCCATTATCAGCAACGAAAAGGATGAATGAGTTTTTTGTCCATCGAAATCATTGTAGGTGATTGCATCAAACGAAAATGAAACACAATAAATAACAATACTGATCGCCAGAATATAAACTTTAAACCTGTGAAGCCTTTCCTCCTTTGGCACTATTTTTATCATCATTCGAATAACAGAATATTTATTTTGCCGGTTGTCATTTTAATTGGCAGTTACATGACGCATAACGTCCCTGGGTTAATGAAGTGACGGAACTACGAAGCTAAGTCTTTTCCATGGCGGCTCAAACAATAATTTAAAAATTAAGCACTGGAGCCGCCAAGCAATGTCCCAGTCATTTCATTTAACCCAATGTTAGGGCCAGTAGAATTTCCTCCCTACTTCACCCCCGTACTTCGGATGCATACTTCGGATATGGATTTCGGAGGCGTATTTCGGATGCAAACGTCAAGTCCTGCTCTACCCTGCCCGTCGCTGTTGAAACCGCTCAGTCTGTCTTAAAATCGCTTAGTTGCGGTCGATTATATCAGTGAATATTACTAAATCCTAATTAATGCGGTAACAACTATCCTTTACATTCCTGAACTTGCCAGTCCCAGGAGCGATCGAACGAAAACGAGTTTTGATTCGCTCGCTCTTTGGTCTGGCGAATCATTTGAGAATAGATATGGACCGGTATTTTCGTGAGCGTACTAAATCAGATTCCAAACTAAAAAAAGATGACTGCTAATTTTAAGTGTATTGTTCCGTGCGAAAATTCTATTGGCCCTAACGTCCCTGGGTTAATGAAGTGACGGAACTACGAAGCTAAGTCTTTTCCATGGCGGCTCAAACAATAATTTAAAAATTAAGCACTGGAGCCGCCAAGCAATGTCCCAGTCATTTCATTTAACCCAATGTTAGGGCCAGTAGAATTTCCTCCCTACTTCACCCCCGTACTTCGGATGCATACTTCGGATATGGATTTCGGAGGCGTATTTCGGATGCAAACGTCAAGTCCTGCTCTACCCTGCCCGTCGCTGTTGAAACCGCTCAGTCTGTCTTAAAATCGCTTAGTTGCGGTCGATTATATCAGTGAATATTACTAAATCCTAATTAATGCGGTAACAACTATCCTTTACATTCCTGAACTTGCCAGTCCCAGGAGCGATCGAACGAAAACGAGTTTTGATTCGCTCGCTCTTTGGTCTGGCGAATCATTTGAGAATAGATATGGACCGGTATTTTCGTGAGCGTACTAAATCAGATTCCAAACTAAAAAAAGATGACTGCTAATTTTAAGTGTATTGTTCCGTGCGAAAATTCTATTGGCCCTAACGTCCCTGGGTTAATGAAGTGACGGAACTACGAAGCTAAGTCTTTTCCATGGCGGCTCAAACAATAATTTAAAAATTAAGCACTGGAGCCGCCAAGCAATGTCCCAGTCATTTCATTTAACCCAATGTTGTGTGATGTTAATTTCTTTTGTAGTAATTTATAATGCCACACGCTCCGAATGCTCCTATCGACATAGAATCGTTGGCTATTCTAACTTCATTACTTATCTGGCCATTTCTCAACATAATTTTAACTGGGTTCAACTGAGAATAAACCTCCTCTAGCGTAAACGTAGAACTAAAAATTAAAGTATCATTTCTAAACTCACTAAACTCATCGTTTGCTTCAAAAATAAGATGCTTTTCACAATTACAAGAAGTCGGATTAATGAAGCCTCCCCCTCCCCGATCAACAATTTCATCCTGTATCCAATCCCATCTTCCTAATAATTTCAACTTATAATCCTCAGCAGTGACTTGTCCCAAAACGAATAAATGAAATAAAACAAAAAGAAAAGTAATTAGGAGTTTCATATGTAGGTTCAAATTAATATCACACAACGTCCCTGGGTTAATGAAGTGACGGAACTACGAAGCTAAGACATTTCCATGGCGGCTCAAACAATAATTTAAAGATTAAGCACTGGAGCCGCCAAGCAATGTCCCAGTCATTTCATTTAACCCAATGTTAGGGCCAGTAGAATTTCCTCCTTACTTCACCCCCGTACTTCGGATGCGTACTTCGGATCTGGATTTCGGAGGCGTATTTCGGAGGCAAACGTCAAGTCCTGCTCTACCCTGCCCGTCGATGTTGAAACCGCTCAGCCAGCCTTAAAATCGCTTACATGCGGTCGATTATATCAGTGAATTTTACTAAATCTCAATTAATGAGGTAACAACTATCCTTTACATTCCTGAACTTGCCAGTCCCAGGAGCGATCGAACGAAAACGAGTTTTGATTCGCTCGCTCCTTGGACTGGCGAATCATTTCAGAATAGATGTGGACCGGTATTTTCGTGAGCGTACTAAATCATATTCCAAACTAGAAAAAGATGACTGCTAATTTTAAGTGTATTGTTCCGTGCGAAAATTCTATTGGCCCTAACGTCCCTGGGTTAATGAAGTGACGGAACTACGAAGCTAAGACATTTCCATGGCGGCTCAAACAATAATTTAAAGATTAAGCACTGGAGCCGCCAAGCAATATCCCAGTCATTTCATTTAACCCAATGTGCTTGTTGCACAACCGTAAATATAGTTGAAAACTTCCTTTATCCTTGCTGTTTTATTAACCACCCTTGCATTATTTTTAATCCATGCAAGGCAAAAAAACATATTCCGAAAAACTGTTCAACAGTTTCCAGCTCAGTGAGCGGGTTCCGCCGGAGAATTTTTACCGCCGGCTTAAAGAAATGCTCTCGTTTCAGTTTCTCTACAAGGCCACTGATAAGTTCTATGGTGACGAGGGGCAGAAAAGTATCGACCCGGTCGTTTTCTTTAAATTAATTCTGGTTGGCTATTTGGAAAACCTCAACAGCGATCGAAAAATCATTGAACATGCCCGAATGCGTCTGGACATTTTATTCTTTATCGGATACGACATTGATGAAGAACTTCCCTGGCACAGCACCCTATCCCGGACCCGTCAGTTATTCGGAGAAGAGATCTTTCTTGAATTATTTCGTCAGGTATTGAAATTGTGCATTGACAAAGGCATGGTCAGTGGCAGACGGCAGGCAGTTGACAGCGCTTACATTAAAGCCAATGCAAGCATGAACAGCCTTCTGGAAAAAGAAGTATTGCAGGATGCCCAAACCTTTACAGAGGAATTAGAAAACAATGACCACAGCAAGGAAAAGAAAACAGTAAGCTATTTGCGAAAAAAAAAAGTTGAACAGCATCATGCCTGGAAAGCGGAAAAATACAAAGGTCAATACAAGTTCCGAAAAGATCTGCTCGATGGGCATGAAGATTCCAAACCAAAATTCCTGAGCAATCATACCCACTATAGTCCTACTGACCCGGATGCCCGCATCAGCGTGAAGCCGGGAAAGCCCAGACAGCTGAACTACTCTGCTCAGGTGGCAGTGGATACCTCCCATCATGTGATTACCGCTATCATGGCTGATTACAGCGACAAACGCGACAGCCAAAGTCTGGCAGCCATTACCGAGCTTACCAAGAAAAACATGGATGAAAATGGTCTGGATCTGTCGGAGGTCCTGGCAGACACCGGATACAGCAGCGGAACCTCTTTGGCCTACCTGGAAGAACAGCATATCACAGGCTACATTCCCAATTTCGGACAATACAAACCAAGCAGAGAGGGTTTCATTTATAACAAAGAAAAAGACCAGTACGAGTGTCAACTGGGAAACAAAGCAATCCTTCCTTACAAAGGGACAAGTACTGATGTGTTAGGCTTTGAAAAGAAAAGCTATCGAAGTTCAACCAAAGACTGCAAGCAATGCCCTATGAGAAATAGATGCATTGGCGAAAAGGCGAACTATAAGAAAATCGATGACAGCGTTCATAAACACCACTATGATAAAATGCATAAACGAATGCAAAGTAAGTATGCTAAACGAATGATAAAATTGCGCTCATCTACCGTTGAGCCGGTGCTGGGGACGCTCATTAATTTCACTGGCATGCGAAGGATTTATACACGTGGAATTAAAGGAGCAAATAAATTCATGCTCTGTGCTGCCATTGCTTACAATCTCAAAAAATTACTCCGATGGTCCGAAAAGAAAAGGATCAGTGTGTTCAGTCAGCTCGAATTTCCAGCGATTCAAACAAAAGGAAAGAAGTTTTTAACAATTTTCGCTCTCAGGAACTTTACGGCACATCACAACAGAAATAATTTAATTCCCACTCCTTAAGCTTCCATAAAACTTATGGTAAAAATGCATTAACCGGATTTCTCAGCTGGCGTTGTGCAACTGCTACCAATGTTAGCGGTTTGTTGCTCTTTCGTATTCTCCAAGGTACGATGACAAACTTTCTCTTTCCAATATTGAAATTTCTGAAGTTGTGTCATCAAGTAAATCCTTAATAATATAATACTGGTCAATATTTTTTATCTTCTTTAGCTTCAATACCTCCTGTATACTGCCCTTTATGACTCCCATTAAAATACGGAAACCCGGCAATTTTTCTGCTATTAATTCAGCATCAATGACTGAAATAATATCGAACGGGATTTCATTAGAATTTGATAAAATATCATTTAGTCCACTTTTCAACCCCTTCTTTGCAAGAGTTTTACTCTTGGCCTCCCATTCGTTTAAGACTTTAACCGGATGTGCATCTGGAAAACGAGAAATTAACTCTTTAGGAAATAAATGATCAGTCAATATCTCAAAAACCCTCTTGTAAACACGGTAATTTTGATCGGTAATTTTAAAGCTCATGACGCATGTTTGCAATAACCGCTAACGTTCCGGGTTAATGAAGTGGCGGAATTCGAAGCTACAACTTTACTTTGGCGGCTCAAACAATAATTTATAAAATTAACAGATCGAGCCGCCAAGCAATGTCCCAGCCATTTCATTTAACCCAATGTGCTTGTTGCACAACCGTAAATATAGTTGAAAACTTCCTTTATCCTTGCTGTTTTATTAACCACCCTTGCATTATTTTTAATCCATGCAAGGCAAAAAAACATATTCCGAAAAACTGTTCAACAGTTTCCAGCTCAGTGAGCGGGTTCCGCCGGAGAATTTTTACCGCCGGCTTAAAGAAATGCTCTCGTTTCAGTTTCTCTACAAGGCCACTGATAAGTTCTATGGTGACGAGGGGCAGAAAAGTATCGACCCGGTCGTTTTCTTTAAATTAATTCTGGTTGGCTATTTGGAAAACCTCAACAGCGATCGAAAAATCATTGAACATGCCCGAATGCGTCTGGACATTTTATTCTTTATCGGATACGACATTGATGAAGAACTTCCCTGGCACAGCACCCTATCCCGGACCCGTCAGTTATTCGGAGAAGAGATCTTTCTTGAATTATTTCGTCAGGTATTGAAATTGTGCATTGACAAAGGCATGGTCAGTGGCAGACGGCAGGCAGTTGACAGCGCTTACATTAAAGCCAATGCAAGCATGAACAGCCTTCTGGAAAAAGAAGTATTGCAGGATGCCCAAACCTTTACAGAGGAATTAGAAAACAATGACCACAGCAAGGAAAAGAAAACAGTAAGCTATTTGCGAAAAAAAAAAGTTGAACAGCATCATGCCTGGAAAGCGGAAAAATACAAAGGTCAATACAAGTTCCGAAAAGATCTGCTCGATGGGCATGAAGATTCCAAACCAAAATTCCTGAGCAATCATACCCACTATAGTCCTACTGACCCGGATGCCCGCATCAGCGTGAAGCCGGGAAAGCCCAGACAGCTGAACTACTCTGCTCAGGTGGCAGTGGATACCTCCCATCATGTGATTACCGCTATCATGGCTGATTACAGCGACAAACGCGACAGCCAAAGTCTGGCAGCCATTACCGAGCTTACCAAGAAAAACATGGATGAAAATGGTCTGGATCTGTCGGAGGTCCTGGCAGACACCGGATACAGCAGCGGAACCTCTTTGGCCTACCTGGAAGAACAGCATATCACAGGCTACATTCCCAATTTCGGACAATACAAACCAAGCAGAGAGGGTTTCATTTATAACAAAGAAAAAGACCAGTACGAGTGTCAACTGGGAAACAAAGCAATCCTTCCTTACAAAGGGACAAGTACTGATGTGTTAGGCTTTGAAAAGAAAAGCTATCGAAGTTCAACCAAAGACTGCAAGCAATGCCCTATGAGAAATAGATGCATTGGCGAAAAGGCGAACTATAAGAAAATCGATGACAGCGTTCATAAACACCACTATGATAAAATGCATAAACGAATGCAAAGTAAGTATGCTAAACGAATGATAAAATTGCGCTCATCTACCGTTGAGCCGGTGCTGGGGACGCTCATTAATTTCACTGGCATGCGAAGGATTTATACACGTGGAATTAAAGGAGCAAATAAATTCATGCTCTGTGCTGCCATTGCTTACAATCTCAAAAAATTACTCCGATGGTCCGAAAAGAAAAGGATCAGTGTGTTCAGTCAGCTCGAATTTCCAGCGATTCAAACAAAAGGAAAGAAGTTTTTAACAATTTTCGCTCTCAGGAACTTTACGGCACATCACAACAGAAATAATTTAATTCCCACTCCTTAAGCTTCCATAAAACTTATGGTAAAAATGCATTAACCGGATTTCTCAGCTGGCGTTGTGCAACTGCTACCAATGTTAGCGGCTGGCTGTTCTAAGCATTGATAAATACTTACTCAATCCTCGTTATTGATATAAATTCTTCAAATTGTATGTTGTTGGAAAATACTGTAATTTGAACTTTAAATTTATTCCTAAGTTTGGCTTCGAGTACATATGTAATGATAAGCGAATATTTATAATCCATGCAATCACCTTTCCATTCAAATATTGGAGGTAAAAAATCATTTCTCCTGAGAATTGATTTTTTCCTCTTTAGAATTTTAATCCTTTTGACTTCCTGCCGATAATCCTTTAGATAAGCCGAAGCGTATTTCTCAGCAAACTCTAGTCCACATAGATCATCTCTGACAAACTCTTTTTCATTCAAAAATCCAATACCCGGCTTTTTATCAACATAGGATGAAATGACACTTGCATAAAATACATAGGAATTCTTTAGCAATTTTGAAAACTCAATAGTATCATGGTTATACTGTAACAAGAATTCTGAAAAAAGTACTTCAGACAAAGAATCTGGTGGAAACAATTCATTTCTGTTAACTGGATTCAAAGAATTTTGCGCGTAAGTCTTGCCAGAAGCTAGCCAAACAGTTAATACTAAAATTAAAACTCCGAAATATCTAGCAATCATATTCAAATAGCATTGTCCTAAAGCTTGCCGCTAACGTCCCTGGGTTAATGAAGTGACGGAACTACGAAGCTAAGTCTTTTCCATGGCGGCTCAAACAATAATTTAAAAATAAAGCACTGGAGCCGCCAAGCAATATCCCAGTCATTTCATTTAACCCAATGTTAGGGCCAGTAGAATTTCCTCCTTACTTCACTCCCGTACTTCGGATGCGTACTTCGGATATGGATTTCGGAGGCGTATTTCGGAGGCAAACTTCAAGCCCTGCTCTACCCTGCCCGTCGCTGTTGAAACCGCTCAGCTTGCCTTAAAATCGCTTACATGCGGTCGATTATATCGGTGAATATTGCCAAAACCTAATTAATGCGGTAACAACTATCCTTTACATTCCTGAACTTGCCAGTCCGAGGAGCGATCGAACGAAAACGAGTTTTGATTCGCTCGCTCTTTGGACTGGCGGATCATTTGAGAATAGATGTGGACCGGTATTTTCCTGAGCGTACTAAATCAATTACAAAACTATAAAAAGATGATTGCTAAATTTAATTGCCTTGTTCCGTGCGAAAATTCTATTGGCCCTAACGTTCCGGGTTAATGAAGTGGCGGAGTTCGAAGCTTCAACTTTCCTTTGGCGGCTCAAACAATAATTTATAAAATTAACAGATCGAGCCGCCAAGCAATATCCCAGCCATTTCATTTAACCCAATGTGCTTGTTGCACAACCGTAAATATAGTTGAAAACTTCCTTTATCCTTGCTGTTTTATTAACCACCCTTGCATTATTTTTAATCCATGCAAGGCAAAAAAACATATTCCGAAAAACTGTTCAACAGTTTCCAGCTCAGTGAGCGGGTTCCGCCGGAGAATTTTTACCGCCGGCTTAAAGAAATGCTCTCGTTTCAGTTTCTCTACAAGGCCACTGATAAGTTCTATGGTGACGAGGGGCAGAAAAGTATCGACCCGGTCGTTTTCTTTAAATTAATTCTGGTTGGCTATTTGGAAAACCTCAACAGCGATCGAAAAATCATTGAACATGCCCGAATGCGTCTGGACATTTTATTCTTTATCGGATACGACATTGATGAAGAACTTCCCTGGCACAGCACCCTATCCCGGACCCGTCAGTTATTCGGAGAAGAGATCTTTCTTGAATTATTTCGTCAGGTATTGAAATTGTGCATTGACAAAGGCATGGTCAGTGGCAGACGGCAGGCAGTTGACAGCGCTTACATTAAAGCCAATGCAAGCATGAACAGCCTTCTGGAAAAAGAAGTATTGCAGGATGCCCAAACCTTTACAGAGGAATTAGAAAACAATGACCACAGCAAGGAAAAGAAAACAGTAAGCTATTTGCGAAAAAAAAAAGTTGAACAGCATCATGCCTGGAAAGCGGAAAAATACAAAGGTCAATACAAGTTCCGAAAAGATCTGCTCGATGGGCATGAAGATTCCAAACCAAAATTCCTGAGCAATCATACCCACTATAGTCCTACTGACCCGGATGCCCGCATCAGCGTGAAGCCGGGAAAGCCCAGACAGCTGAACTACTCTGCTCAGGTGGCAGTGGATACCTCCCATCATGTGATTACCGCTATCATGGCTGATTACAGCGACAAACGCGACAGCCAAAGTCTGGCAGCCATTACCGAGCTTACCAAGAAAAACATGGATGAAAATGGTCTGGATCTGTCGGAGGTCCTGGCAGACACCGGATACAGCAGCGGAACCTCTTTGGCCTACCTGGAAGAACAGCATATCACAGGCTACATTCCCAATTTCGGACAATACAAACCAAGCAGAGAGGGTTTCATTTATAACAAAGAAAAAGACCAGTACGAGTGTCAACTGGGAAACAAAGCAATCCTTCCTTACAAAGGGACAAGTACTGATGTGTTAGGCTTTGAAAAGAAAAGCTATCGAAGTTCAACCAAAGACTGCAAGCAATGCCCTATGAGAAATAGATGCATTGGCGAAAAGGCGAACTATAAGAAAATCGATGACAGCGTTCATAAACACCACTATGATAAAATGCATAAACGAATGCAAAGTAAGTATGCTAAACGAATGATAAAATTGCGCTCATCTACCGTTGAGCCGGTGCTGGGGACGCTCATTAATTTCACTGGCATGCGAAGGATTTATACACGTGGAATTAAAGGAGCAAATAAATTCATGCTCTGTGCTGCCATTGCTTACAATCTCAAAAAATTACTCCGATGGTCCGAAAAGAAAAGGATCAGTGTGTTCAGTCAGCTCGAATTTCCAGCGATTCAAACAAAAGGAAAGAAGTTTTTAACAATTTTCGCTCTCAGGAACTTTACGGCACATCACAACAGAAATAATTTAATTCCCACTCCTTAAGCTTCCATAAAACTTATGGTAAAAATGCATTAACCGGATTTCTCAGCTGGCGTTGTGCAACTGCTACCAATGTTACCTGCAGGTCGAATCTCCGGCTAAGTAAATAAACCACCATAATTTTTTGAAATTGTCTCAACTATATCCTTGCTGATAGTTTCACTAATAACACCACTTGCAACCATTTCGCTAAGTCGCCCAATCAAAAGTTGAGACCAATGCTTTTTATTCAAAAAATAGAACTCCTTTAATTCATTCAATTCTTGCATAAGATCATCATAGGTAATTTCTTGACCTAGTTTAATTCTATTAAGATCAACAAGTATATTCTCCAAACTTTCATTAACACTAGTCTTCTCATTTATTGAGAATTCCGTTGAAGGTAAAGATTCTATAATTTCATCCCGCTCATTTTGAAGAAAGAAAAGTGTATTTTCAAAATTTTTATTAATAAAACACTTACTTCTATCATCAGGAAATTCACAAACTTCCAAATGTTCATCATACTGAACCTTTAGAATCGCTATTATTTTGTCAATAAATTCGAGCTTATGCGACTCTTTTCTATATTCGTATAATTGAGATCTAACATTTTGAATAAACTCATTGTATTCTCCATGAGGATCAAACCTAGATCGTATCCAGTCTGATGCTTGTTGTTGAATTATATTCATTTGTAAAAATTTATAAAGTAGACACTCGCCTCGACTTGCAGGTAACGTTCCGGGTTAATGAAGTGGCGGAGTTCGAAGCTACAACTTTTCTTTGGCGGCCGAAGCAATATATTTAAAAATTAACAGATCGGCCGCCAAGCATTGTCCCAGCCATTTCATTTAACCCAATGTTATGCGTTCGCCAATTTATTAATTCAAATGTATAAAAGATGAGAAGTCCAAAAAACTTCTTAATCTAGGTACCGCTAGCTGTTTTTCATAAATAATATGCGAAATCATGCTAAAAATTGCTTGATATTACACAGACTGCCTTACCAATATATGATTTACTCCAAGACTTGTTATCAAATTCAAATTCTACAATGATCTTGTTAATGCTATTAGAATTTAGAAATGCTCTGAGAAAATCAACCCTGAATTCTATGTAATTCTTTCGAAGATGAAAGGTCGTACAGGGTGTTGGAAAGCAACGTATAGTTGAATCTATTGGGTTCGTAAACTTATCAATGAAAACATTATTTGTATCCTTAAATGTATAGAACCAAGTATTAAGTTCTAAGCCACTGTCTGTCCAATAAATAATTTGCAATGTATCACTGTCAGCATATGAAGAAATATTTATCTCCATTGGTCGATTATCATAAACAATCAACATTTGATTTGAGTTGATAATTGTTAATCCATTCCTCTTTACAATCCAAACATCTATTGTGTCTGCCTGTGCAGTAATTGAATGTGTCAAACTCCAAATGAGAAAGCAGTAAATAAATACCCTGTACATACTAATTATTTAGTTAGCTTTCTAAGAACTGAAAAGTTAGTCATATACGTAAAATTTGAAAGATGGTAGTGGCTCAATTGGTGACGCATAACGTTCCGGGTTAATGAAGTGGCGGAGTTCGAAGCTACAGCTTTACTTTGGCGGCTCAAACAACTATTTAATAAATTAACAGATCGAGCCGCCAAGCAATGTCCCAGCCATTTCATTTAACCCAATGTTATGCGCATACTCTACTTTTGCTACGAAGCTATGATCTAATTATCAATAATATCCTTTGTTATAGTTTTGTCAAGTTGATTTAGTAACTTAATTTCATCTTCTACTAGGTCTTTAAACTCAATAAAGTTTTCGTGATTGACGAAAACTCCTATTAATCTGTTACCGGAAAAGAAATATAGTTCATCAAATTCATAATAATAATTCAATTCATCATGAAACTTGAAATTACCAGGATTGCCCTTTTGATGTATCGAGAAGTCTTTCTCCAATAATTTCAGTTTACAAGTATCATTAAGTTTGAATTTGCAAGAAAGGTTAGATTTAATTTCTGAAATACTGGCTTCTTCGAGCTGCCAATTTTCAAAGAACTCCAGTCCAGTTGGAAACAAGTCTTTTCTCTCTAGAACACTACTAAAACCAAAACTATCTGCAGTCATATAAAAAAAGTCGCTCAATATTATCTTCCAAACTTCGTCTGAAATGTTTTCCCATGAAGGACCATTTTTTCCGCCAAGGTTATAGTTGTTTCGATAAATTCTATTGCTCATTCCAAAAGTGTATTCAATTAATCCCGATCAATTTAAAGTTACAAATAGCGCACAATTAAGTTGCAAGAGTTGCGCATAACGTTCCGGGTTAATGAAGTGGCGGAGTTCGAAGCTACAACTTATCTTTGGCGGCTCAAACAATTATTTATAAAATCAACAGATCGAGCCGCCAAGCAATGTCCCAGCCATTTCATTTAACCCAATGTTATAAGCCGTTTTATTTCCCATCCAAAATCTGTCTCACTTCTGGATTTATTGCTTTTGGGTCAAGTCGGTCAGTAATTGCTAAATATTTTCTTGCACTGTCCTTTTGATTAAAATAAGAATAACCAGCGGTCAACTGTGCGTAAGCTTCGGCATTAGTTGGGTCAATTGATACAGATTTTTTCCAATTATCAATTGCTTTATTTAGTAGTTTAATGTCTTTCGACTGAAAGAACAATTGCCCATAACTAGTGGCAGAACATTGCCAAACCTTTGAATTATTAGAATTTAACGCTAAAGATTTTTCAAAAAACCTTAGCGACTCACTAAACTTTTGTTGCATTCCAAGAATGTTTCCAAAACCCCAATAAATATCTGCATTTGTACTGTCAAGTAACCATGCCTGATTAAATCTCATCATTGCAGTATCAAGATCATTTTTGTAGAAGTATTCCCAACCTTTGTCAATGTGATGTTGGGTTGCCTCGCTTCTGTCTTTAAATACTTTGTCACAATCGACAAGAAAGTCCTTGTCTATTTCTAATTGCTCATCACATTTTTTAAGTCCTCCGTACATAGGCAATAAATTAGCATTGTCTGGACAGACTTGTCTTGTGGAACAACTAATTAAAATTGTCACTGAAAAGAAAAGTATGTTTCTTAGATATCGTAGCATAAAATGGCTTATAACGTCCCTGGGTTAATGAAGTGACGGAACTACGAAGCTAAGACTTTTACATGGCGGCTCAAACAATAATTTAAAAATAAAGCACTGGAGCCGCCAAGCAATGTCCCAGTCATTTCATTTAACCCAATGTTAGGGCCAGTAGAATTTCCTCCCTACTTCACCCCCGTACTTCGGATGCGTACTTCGGATCTGGATTTCGGAGGCGTATTTCGGATGCAAACGTCAAGTCCTGCTCTACCCAGCCCGTCTCTGTTGAAGCCGCTCAGCTGGTCTTAAAATCGCTTACATGCGGTCGATTAAATCGGTGAATATTAACAAAACCCAATTAATGCGGTAACAACTATCCTTTACATTCCTGAACTTGCCAGTCCGGGGAGCGATCGAACGAAAACGAGTTTTGATTCGCTCGCTCCTTGGACTGGCGAATCATTTCAGAATAGATGTGGACCGGTATTTTCCTGAGCGTACTAAATCAATTACAAAACTATAAAAAGATGATTGCTAAATTTAATTGCCTTGTTCCGTGCGAAAATTCTATTGGCTCTAACGTGCAGGGTTAATGAAGTGGCGGAACTACGAAGCTAAGACTTTTACATGGCGGCTCAAACAATAATTTATTAAATTAACAGATCGAGCCGCCAAGCAATGCCCAGCCATTTCATTTAACCCAATGTTAGGCATAGTGCAACCAGCATCCTCCATTTCTATTAATTATCGATGACAATTACTTTATTTATTGAAACAACCATATTCCCTTGATCCAAATGAGCAAAATAAATCCCACTGGTCAAATTAGCTCGATTCAACACGAATTCTCTTCCGAAAATGCCATTGAATACTTCAACTCGACTTCCATATGTGGTGTAAATTGATAAAGTTGCGTCTTTTAAATCGCTTTCGGAAACCAACGTTGTAGTCTCTGAAAAGGGGTTAGGCCTAACCTTTACTGATGAAGAAGTATTCATAAATTCATTCAATCCTACACTCACAGGACACACACAAGCAATTGCAGATATGGCCATTGAAATAGTATCTGAACCAGTAGGATTAGCTGCAATTAACATAACTTGATAAATCCCTGGGGCTGGAAAACAATGAGTAGGGTTTTGCAAAAACGAAGTTACTCCATCACCAAATTCCCAATGCCAATATGTTGGAGCATTTGAGCTAAGATCCATAAAATCAAGACAACAATATGGAGTTGTGCTTAATGTATCACAAGTAAAATCAGCAATTGGTGAACTTTGACCAACTACCTCTGAAATAATATTAATTGTCAAAATAATAGCAAGTAAAAATGTTTTCATAGGATAGAGTTAATTGGTAAAATATTAAAATTTGACTTAAAGGTTTGCACAAAGATACTTTGCATTATGCCTAACGTCCCTGGGTTAATGAAGTGACGGAACTACGAAGCTAAGTCTTTTCCATGGCGGCTCAAACAATAATTTAAAAATTAAGCACTGGAGCCGCCAAGCAATGTCCCAGTCATTTCATTTAACCCAATGTTAGGGCCAGTAGAATTTCCTCCCTACTTCACCCCCGTACTTCGGATGCGTACTTCGGATATGGATTTCGGAGGCGTATTTCGGACGCAAACGTCAAGTCCTGCTCTACCCTGCCCGTCTCTGTTGAAGCCGCTCAGCTGGTCTTAAAATCGCTTACATGCGGTCGATTATATCGGTGAATATTGCCAAAACCTAATTAATGCGGTAACAACTATCCTTTACTTTCCTGAACTTGCCAGTCCGGGGAGCGAGCGAACGAAAACGAGTTTTGATTCGCTCGCTCTGAGGACTGGCGGATCATTTGAGAATAGATGTGGACCGTTATTTTCGTGAGCGTACCAATTCAGATTCCAAACTATAAAAAGATGATTGCTAAATTGAAGAGTCTTGTTCCGTGCGAAAATTCTATTGGCTCTAACGTTCCGGGTTAATGAAGTGGCGGAGTTCGAAGCTACAACTTATCTTTGGCGGCTCAAACAACTATTTAAAAAATTAACAGATCGAGCCGCCAAGCAATGTCCCAGCCATTTCATTTAACCCAATGTGCTTGTTGCACAACCGTAAATATAGTTGAAAACTTCCTTTATCCTTGCTGTTTTATTAACCACCCTTGCATTATTTTTAATCCATGCAAGGCAAAAAAACATATTCCGAAAAACTGTTCAACAGTTTCCAGCTCAGTGAGCGGGTTCCGCCGGAGAATTTTTACCGCCGGCTTAAAGAAATGCTCTCGTTTCAGTTTCTCTACAAGGCCACTGATAAGTTCTATGGTGACGAGGGGCAGAAAAGTATCGACCCGGTCGTTTTCTTTAAATTAATTCTGGTTGGCTATTTGGAAAACCTCAACAGCGATCGAAAAATCATTGAACATGCCCGAATGCGTCTGGACATTTTATTCTTTATCGGATACGACATTGATGAAGAACTTCCCTGGCACAGCACCCTATCCCGGACCCGTCAGTTATTCGGAGAAGAGATCTTTCTTGAATTATTTCGTCAGGTATTGAAATTGTGCATTGACAAAGGCATGGTCAGTGGCAGACGGCAGGCAGTTGACAGCGCTTACATTAAAGCCAATGCAAGCATGAACAGCCTTCTGGAAAAAGAAGTATTGCAGGATGCCCAAACCTTTACAGAGGAATTAGAAAACAATGACCACAGCAAGGAAAAGAAAACAGTAAGCTATTTGCGAAAAAAAAAAGTTGAACAGCATCATGCCTGGAAAGCGGAAAAATACAAAGGTCAATACAAGTTCCGAAAAGATCTGCTCGATGGGCATGAAGATTCCAAACCAAAATTCCTGAGCAATCATACCCACTATAGTCCTACTGACCCGGATGCCCGCATCAGCGTGAAGCCGGGAAAGCCCAGACAGCTGAACTACTCTGCTCAGGTGGCAGTGGATACCTCCCATCATGTGATTACCGCTATCATGGCTGATTACAGCGACAAACGCGACAGCCAAAGTCTGGCAGCCATTACCGAGCTTACCAAGAAAAACATGGATGAAAATGGTCTGGATCTGTCGGAGGTCCTGGCAGACACCGGATACAGCAGCGGAACCTCTTTGGCCTACCTGGAAGAACAGCATATCACAGGCTACATTCCCAATTTCGGACAATACAAACCAAGCAGAGAGGGTTTCATTTATAACAAAGAAAAAGACCAGTACGAGTGTCAACTGGGAAACAAAGCAATCCTTCCTTACAAAGGGACAAGTACTGATGTGTTAGGCTTTGAAAAGAAAAGCTATCGAAGTTCAACCAAAGACTGCAAGCAATGCCCTATGAGAAATAGATGCATTGGCGAAAAGGCGAACTATAAGAAAATCGATGACAGCGTTCATAAACACCACTATGATAAAATGCATAAACGAATGCAAAGTAAGTATGCTAAACGAATGATAAAATTGCGCTCATCTACCGTTGAGCCGGTGCTGGGGACGCTCATTAATTTCACTGGCATGCGAAGGATTTATACACGTGGAATTAAAGGAGCAAATAAATTCATGCTCTGTGCTGCCATTGCTTACAATCTCAAAAAATTACTCCGATGGTCCGAAAAGAAAAGGATCAGTGTGTTCAGTCAGCTCGAATTTCCAGCGATTCAAACAAAAGGAAAGAAGTTTTTAACAATTTTCGCTCTCAGGAACTTTACGGCACATCACAACAGAAATAATTTAATTCCCACTCCTTAAGCTTCCATAAAACTTATGGTAAAAATGCATTAACCGGATTTCTCAGCTGGCGTTGTGCAACTGCTACCAATGTTATGGGCACACCTTTTCTCCCCATACTTCAAAAAGAATACTTCAGACGAAAAGCGGGTAAATATCTAAAATACCAACCTCGCTCTGTGTAGATCACATCCCCATTAAAACTATACTTGTCATTCTTAGCCCACAAATAACCGTGACCAAGTTTGAACTCATAGACCAGGACAAACCTGTCTGTTAAACGAACTTGAGGAATTAGTCCTAAACAAATAAAATAACCAAATCGGCTAACGTTTCTTCCTGTATTCAATCGTTCATACCAATTGTAAGCCAAGTTTAGTTCTGGACTAATGAAGAAATTGAATCTGCTTCGTTTCTTGACTAAAGCAATATGATATGCACCTGAAATTGCAACCTCGCTTCTAATGCCTTCTTTTAAGAAATACATGGGAATGGCTAATTCATTCCATCTGTCTGTTCGTCTGCCAAATTCTAGCGAAATGAGTTTAAAATTTTGAACTGTAAAGCCCCCAAGTCCTATAAACCGATTATCATTAACGTTCTCCGAATCAACCTGAGAATAACTTGCGAAATATGAAAAGAATATCAATGTAAAAAGAAGAAGTAAGCGTAACTCAAAAATTGGCTTCATAGACAAAAAGTTAGTTTCAAAAGGTTGCCCATAACGTTCCGGGTTAATGAAGTGGCGGACTTCGAAGCTACAACTAATCTTTGGCGGCTCAAACAATAATTTATAAAATCAACAGATCGAGCCGCCAAGCAATGTCCCAGCCATTTCATTTAACCCAATGTTATGCCCAGTGTTTGCAATTGTTTTTGTTAAGGTAAATGAAATACTTGAACTGCTAATTTTATTTCCTTATTTTTATCAAATGGCAAGGAAAAAATGTAGTTAAACCAACCTTCTTCGCTTATTGGTAATTCTCTAATAAAATTCTTGTGTTTAACAGTCGATTGCTTTACCGTCTCTAAAACTGGAGTGATTTCCTTGTTTCGCACAAAAACAACTACAGATGTTTTTGAATCTCTCCAAGTCAAGTAACCTAGTAATTGCTCAATCGTCTCAAGATATTTCTTTTCACCAGACCAAAATTTACATTCAGCAATAAAAATAACGGAACTATCGTGTCGCAATTGTATATCAGTCTTACCACTTTTATTAAATGTTTCACCACTGGCACTACCATCTTCAAAGTTAGGATCAAGTATCAAAAGCAGGTGATCTCTTAAATCTTCTTCTTTCTTATCGGAATAAACAGACGGAAGTCGCTCAAAATTTTTACCGATATCATTAATAATTTTAAGTATTTTCTGGTAGTTATCATTGTCAAGAGTAGGTTCTGGCTTAAAACCTTTTCCATGAACAACAGGTTTGACAAATATTTTTTCCCTTAATTTCGGTTTTGGAACTGCAAATGTATCTGAAGTGTCTCCTTTCTTTTTTATGGGAACACCAAGTGCAGCAATAAAATCTTTCTTTTGCAAAATTTGTTGCCGTCTTCCATTAAGAGTAGAACTAATGTAGATTTCCAATCCGTTATTATAAGCGTCAATATCCTGTTTTAGCTGGCCATAACAAGCAAAGACAAATCTCTGTGAGTCCGAGTATGCACTCTTAATTTTTTCTGGGTCATTATAAAAATTGATGAACTCAAGTTTTATTGTTTTGGAAGTGTCATCGATAATTATGGAATAACCTGCGGCTGTATTCCAACTACTTGGGCGAAATTTTAATAAATGAATATTCCCTTCATAAGGAATATGGTATACAACAACATCTCTTTTGTAATATCTATTCCTATCAGAAATAGAAAATTCTCTGGGGAATCTATTTCCCGGAATATCTGTTTCGTAAGTGTCTAAATAAGCCTTGTCTGTGTGAATAATTGGAAAGTCAAAAGTAAATTCATTTTTTAAATGTTCTATATATTGACTTTCACCTACATTTAGTATATAATCTTCGGATTCGGTTTCAATCCTATTTTTGATTTCAGCTCGTTTACTCCTTATCAGATTGTCAGTTGTATCCTCAGAGTACAGGTTCATTTTCATTGTCTGCTGGATTGGCATTAGTTTTAACATTGGGCATAACGTTCCGGGTTAATGAAGTGGCGGAGTTCGAAGCTACAACTTATCTTTGGCGGCTCAAACAATAATTTATAAAATTAACAGATCGAGCCGCCAAGCAATGTCCCAGCCATTTCATTTAACCCAATGTTAGGCGTTCGTGTTTCTATCGTGTCTATAATATTTTATCGGGATCTAAGTTTGCTATTTCAATAATCCTCTTAAAAGCCATTAAGAATGTTTCAAGTTTTCTCTCATTAGTATTGTAGTTAGGTGTCCATGCCGAATAAGTCACGTAATTCTGATAGTTACCAAATTCAATAACACAGGCTGTTCCATCTTCTCCATAGTATTTTGAGAATAAATATCTGAAGGTGGAATACTTTTCAATATATCAATAATTTCGTTGAACTTAACTTTATCTATAAAAAAGATTGTGTCTATTTTGCTA
This sequence comes from uncultured Bacteroidota bacterium, assembly GCA_963775555.1. Lineage (GTDB taxonomy): Bacteria > Bacteroidota > Bacteroidia > AKYH767-A > 2013-40CM-41-45 > QQVM01. Next base: position 1,834,129 of record CAVZJJ010000004.1, read on the forward strand.
TATTCATACTGCTGGTCATTATTACTTGGAGATGATTTGACTATTACTTTAATTGGTTTATCAGATTTCCCATAATAAAGTAGCAATTCAATCGAAAGATTGTGAAATGGAATTCTTAGTGAGTGTCCAAATTTCAATTTTATACATTGTGCTGGTTCTTCGTAAGATTGCCCAGCTGTAAATTTTATCAAAAAGAGGAACGCTATAATAAAAGCTGTTTTTTTCATTTTACTTTTTGAAATTTTCTAGAACACCCTTACAAGTTAGTGGTCGCCGAAACATGACGCCTAACGTTCCGGGTTAATGAAGTGGCGGAATTCGAAGCTACAACTTATTTTTGGCGGCTCAAACAACTATTTTTAAAATTAACAGATCGAGCCGCCAAGCAATGTCCCAGCCATTTCATTTAACCCAATGTTAGGCGCAGGGCGACTTCCCCTATCTCTTAGTAAATTCTTATTATCAGGCGAATAAAAATCTATTATGCCTCATTCGAGATTAATTTAAAAGTCAATATCAAAATCATCAATTGACTCCTTCTCAACAGGAAATTCTTCTAAATCTAAAATCATTGAATTAATTTCAACATTAAACCATTCATTGAATTTCTTAAAGGTTCGCTTTTGCGGCCATCCTGCCTCATCTGTATGCCAATCATTCAATTCATTTACAAATATACCTTCAAAATTTTTGGATAACCATTTCAATATATCTTGGTTGCTATCCATCTCTCTAATTAGATAAACCGTATTCTCTTCTTTCAAAGAAGTAAATTCTTCATCATTACATATTCCCTTTAACCAATCATAAAATGGTTCCTTCGGTTTTACAATAATTGCATTTCGATTAATCGTATCGTAATAATAAAGCAGTGGCTCCATATTGATCAAATTAACTATAACGTTTTTAGTTCACAAATTAAATACTTTGTATTTACATCTGAAGGAAACACTAACAAACAGATGTGCCGTATCCGTCGCCTTGCGCCTAACGTCCCTGGGTTAATGAAGTGACGGAACTACGAAGCTAAGACATTTCCATGGCGGCTCAAACAATAATTTAAAGATTAAGCACTGGAGCCGCCAAGCAATGTCCCAGTCATTTCATTTAACCCAATGTTAGGGCCAGTAGAATTTCCTCCTTACTTCACCCCTGTACTTCGGATGCGTACTTCGGATCTGGATTTCGGAGGCGTATTTCGGATGCAAACGTCAAGTCCTGCTCTACCCTGCCCGTCGCTGTTGAAACCGCTCAGTCTGTCTTAAAATCGCTTAGTTGCGGTCGATTATATCAGTGAATATTACTAAATCCTAATTAATGCGGTAACAACTATCCTTTACATTCCTGAACTTGCCAGTCCCAGGAGCGATCGAACGAAAACGAGTTTTGATTCGCTCGCTCTTTGGTCTGGCGAATCATTTGAGAATAGATATGGACCGGTATTTTCGTGAGCGTACTAAATCAGATTCCAAACTAAAAAAAGATGACTGCTAATTTTAAGTGTATTGTTCCGTGCGAAAATTCTATTGGCCCTAACGTTCCTGGGTTAATGAAGTGACGGAACTACGAAGCTAAGACATTTCCATGGCGGCTCAAACAATAATTTAAAAATTAAACACTGGAGCCGCCAAGCAATATCCCAGTCATTTCATTTAACCCAATGTTAGGGCCAGTAGAATTTCCTCCCTACTTCACCCCCGTACTTCGGATGCGTACTTCGGATCTGGATTTCGGAGGCGTATTTCGGATGCAAACGTCAAGTCCTGCTCTACCCTGCCCGTCGCTGTTGAAACCGCTCAGCCAGCCTTAAAATCGCTTACATGCGGTCGATTATATCGGTGAATTTTACTAAATCCTAATTAATGCGGTAACAACTATTCTTTACATTCCTGAACTTGCCAGTCCCAGGAGCGATCGAACGAAAACGAGTTTTGATTCGCTCGCTCTTTGGACTGGCGAATCATTTGAGAATAGATGTGGACCGGTATTTTCTTGAGCGCACTAATTCAGATTCCAAACTAAAAAAAGATGACTGCTAAATTTAAGTGTCTTGTTCCGTGAGAAAATTCTATTGGCCCTAACGTCCCTGGGTTAATGAAGTGACGGAACTACGAAGCTAAGACATTTCCATGGCGGCTCAAACAATAATTTAAAGATTAAGCACTGGAGCCGCCAAGCAATGTCCCAGTCATTTCATTTAACCCAATGTTAGGGCCAGTAGAATTTCCTCCTTACTTCACCCCCGTACTTCGGATGCCTACTTCGGATCTGGATTTCGGAGGCGTATTTCGGATGCAAACGTCAAGTCCTGCTCTACCCTGCCCGTCGCTGTTGAAACCGCTCAGCCAGTCTTAAAATCGCTTAGTTGCGGTCGATTATATCAGTGAATTTTACTAAATCCTAATTAATGCGGTAACAACTATCCTTTACATTCCTGAACTTGCCAGTCCCAGGAGCGATCGAACGAAAACGAGTTTTGATTCGCTCGCTCCTTGGACTGGCGAATCATTTCAGAATAGATGTGGACCGGTATTTTCGTGAGCGTACTAAATCATATTCCAAACTAGAAAAAGATGACTGCTAATTTTAAGTGTATTGTTCCGTGCGAAAATTCTATTGGCCCTAACGTTCCGGGTTAATGAAGTGACGGAACTACGAAGCTAAGACATTTCCATGGCGGCTCAAACAATAATTTAAAAATTAAACACTGGAGCCGCCAAGCAATATCCCAGTCATTTCATTTAACCCAATGTTAGGGCCAGTAGAATTTCCTCCCTACTTCACCCCCGTACTTCGGATGCGTACTTCGGATCTGGATTTCGGAGGCGTATTTCGGATGCAAACGTCAAGTCCTGCTCTACCCTGCCCGTCGCTGTTGAAACCGCTCAGCCAGCCTTAAAATCGCTTACATGCGGTCGATTAAATCGGTGAATATTAACAAAACCCAATTAATGCGGTAACAACTATCCTTTACATTCCTGAACTTGCCAGTCCGGGGAGCGATCGAACGAAAACGAGTTTTGATTCGCTCGCTCTTTGGACTGGCGGATCATTTGAGAATAGATGTGGACCGGTATTTTCCTGAGCGTACTAAATCAATTACAAAACTATAAAAAGATGATTGCTAAATTTAATTGCCTTGTTCCGTGCGAAAATTCTATTGGCCCTAACGTCCCTGGGTTAATGAAGTGACGGAACTACGAAGCTAAGACATTTCCATGGCGGCTCAAACAATAATTTAAAGATTAAGCACTGGAGCCGCCAAGCAATGTCCCAGTCATTTCATCTAACCCAATGTTATGAGTAGGCCTATTTTTCGGACCTCTTCGGATCTTGCCTATTGTCAAACAAAGTATGAACAAGAATAGAATTACGTTTTACAGAGTAAAGAATTGAAATCTGTTTTAATATGACTGCCTTTCTATAGCCTTTCTTCTTCTGTGATAAGGGGTATAATTCTGGAAAATTTGAAACCAGCTCCTCAAAACCTTTAAGTGTCTCTAAAAAATTAATTGCTTCTTTCTCTGACCATTCTTCGAGGAGGTACTTTATTACTTGGTCAGAACGTTTGGCCGCTTCAAATGACCAAATAACCTCAAGTTTCTTTCTCATACCTTTTCCAGAATTCACTACTGGTTAAAGTCCTTCCTTTTTTGTGATCTTCAATCCCTCTTAAAAGAGATTTCTTTTGACTTGCAGTTAATGAATCATACCAATCTCCGGATTCCTCAGAATCTTTGATTGAAGCTAATGAGTTCAAAAGCTTTTTATCTTTCAAATTCGACAACCAACTAATAAGTTCGTGTTTTAAGTCTCGTGTAGTCATATACCAAAGATAATAATTTCTAGGGAGATCCCAATAGGCTTACTCATAACGTTTTGCAGCTACCCGAAGGGCGGGACTTTTACCACAAAACTTGATTTGAAAAACTAATGTTTGATTAACCACAAAACTGTCTTTGGAACACGAAACCCCGCCTTTTGGGTAGGTGCTGTTACCACCAGTGCTTTTCTATCTGTCGTTGTGTGCCGGGCAGGCATACTTATTTGTAAGCTTTGGTTGTGCGGTCGCCTGTGTGGCTTGCAAATGTGTATGACTGCGAAGGGTTGGCATTAGATGACTGTCAATTTAAAGTGAATCAATAAAGTCTTTTATGTTGTCCCAAGTCCACACTTTTGTGTTTACCCCAACTATGTTTGTTCGGTCGTCTGTATATGCCCAAATACCTAATATTTTTTTCTTTTCTTCTTTAGCACATTCTATTTCCCATTTTTGTCCTGATGATGTGAGTGAATTTTTACTTACAAGAACGATTACTCCATCGGAACGTTTGATTCTTGTTCTTACACGATCTTTCCAGTCCTTATCATACGCCTCCTTTACTGACATGTCAATATACTCAAATGGTGATTTGGGGTGAAGCGAGTGTCCCTTAAGAAAATCTCTTTGTGTTACATCTTCTATTGCAAATGCAACGAAAACTACTTTTTTGTCTGCCATAATTGTTTTATTTTAAAAGTTAAATTCTTTTGTCCTTTACAAGTCGCCAATAATGATAACCTAATGCAGTAAGTTTGCAAGCTTTAGAATTAATTGCAGCATAATACATATGTTGCTCATCAACTGGAACAATTAAACCAACGCTTTGTAATTTTTGTAAATTCTTAAATATTGCTACATTTTCTGCTTTTGCGTATGGCTCAATAATTTTATGTTCAATTTTTTCTGCGTTGGTATCTTCAAACGATGGGTCTAATGGAAATTGCTGTGAAGCTGTCGGGAAATATTCAATTAGTTTTCTTAATGTTTCAATCGGAACTTGCGGAATAATACTTCTTAGTGAAGTAAATCTTGTAATATTTGTTTTGAAAACTGGTCTTTGGTCCCAAGGCCCTAATGCTTGGTCAATGTATGCGTAAATACTTCCTGGGGTAATGTGTCCACGTAGGTCTGATGCCCCGCCTTGCAAAGCATCCAGCAATAAGTTTGTAAAAACACCATGACCATTTATTTCTAAAGAAGGTTCATCGTCTTTACTTGCTGTAAGAATTGAAACACCTTCAACAATATGAGCAGATTTTCCACCAGCAGTTTTGGGTGAACCAAATGCACCTGAATGGCAACAATCAAGAATTATTACTCTGTTCTTTGCTTTAGAATCATTTGCTAATGTCAGAATTTCATCCATTGAAACCCCTTCATCATTTGGTTTGTAGTCAGGAGTTACAATGTAACCACCAATATCATTAATAAAACCATGACCTGAAAAATAGAGCAAAGCAGTTTCACTATCACCGCTGAACAAATCAATAATTAACCCTTTCAAATCTGACTTTGTTGGAACATCAGTAACAAGTTTAACGTCAAAATTCGGTGAACCATCACCATTAGTTTCAATGATACTGCCGAAGGCAGAAGCATCATTGATACAACCACGAAGTGGTGACGATGGATAATTATTAATGCCTACTATTAATGCTTTTCTCATTTTTAAAATTTGCTTATAGTTTCGTCAAGATTATCCCAAGACCAATCAATTACTTTTTTGCCATTTAATTCAGGGGGCTTTGCACCCTTATCATTTTTCTTTACATGCATCCCAATAACAGGAACACCTTCTTCTTTAGCGCATTTAATTTCCCATCTTGCACCACTTGCATGCCAAGTGTTTTTGCTCAGCAAGACTATCATTCCATCGCACTTTTGGATTTTATCTCTGCACTTATCTTTCCAGATTTTTTGAGTCCATGGTTCCTTAACTGACATATCGATAAACGTAAAAGGAGACCTTTCATTCTTTCCTTGTGCCACAAGGAAATCGCGATATTTTTTATCCTCAACCGCGAAACTTACAAAAATTTTCTTTTTGCGTGTACTTTGACTACTGCGCTTGCGTTTCGGTTCTACTTCGTCATCAGAAAAAGCACTTGCAATCAAAGCGACTAAACCAGCTCCTATTAAAATTGGCCACATTTAAATTAATTTTAACTAATACACTCTTTGAAAGATTCTACCCATTCTGTCGTTGGTTCATCAATCGGAGCAATTTCTCTTCGTTTTTGACAAATTGATTCTGCAATTGCGATTAACCATTTTGCTCCAATTTTGCTAGTGTCTAGATCATAGTTTTCAACTTGAAAATTAACCCATTCTCTGAACTCCATTATACGTATTTCTGTACCATGTATTTCTTCAATTTCTTGCATTCGAGCATTTATTTCTGCCTTCAAATTCGGTTTTTGGTCTGTGATAAAACCTGCAATTGTTGTTTGAGGATGAAAAGCCAATTTATCATTTAGTTCTTCGAGTTCTTCCCTGAGATAAGTCTTGCCAAACTTTGCATCCCAAGCTTCAATTATGTCCATATTTCCTTCCGATTCAGTAATTTCAATATCACCAATGTTTCCGTGTTTTTTATTTGCAGAACGCATTTGGGATAATGGTTTTAGGAAACCTTCAAGTTTCTTTTCTTCAGCTAATACTTGGAAAAAAGCATGAAGTGATACTTCAAAGACTCTCGCAGAGTAAGTTGAATTATCGATGAAGTTTGTAATCGCTATTATACAATCCTCAAATGAGGGGTTATGTTTTATGAATATATCTAAGGTCTTAAATGTTTTCGTAGCAAGTAACTCAAATGCTTCGGATTTATTATTCAAAAAAACTAGCATTTGCTTTAGCGCATTTAAACAATCTAATTCTTCTCGCTCAACTTCGTCTGTAATTTCTAGCCATTCCTTCCTTGCCCCACGAATTCCAGCTTTGTAAAGCTTTGAATATGGATAGTTCTCAGCAAGTGTTCTTGTCATCATAAAGCCGAATTTATTTATCTTAAGAAGATCAAATTTTCTCAATACTGGTGTGATATAGTTCGTGTCTAGATTCCTCATTGGAATTCCTTCTGTCCAAGAAAAATCTCGAGTTCCAGAACCTCCCTTGTGCAATCTAATTGATTGTTCAGGTAGAATAGATTTAACTGTTAACTGCAAGATTGTTAAACCAACAATCGCACGACCAACTTCACTTGTTACTGAATTTACAAGAGATTCTATTGTCCTAGCCTGTTCTTCGCTAATGTTTTCAATTTTCACTTCTGGGTTTTGACATTCTGTAATTATGTCTTCAAGAAAACCATCCTCCAATGCTTTCTTGATTACAACTAAACGTTTCTTAGCTTCATCAGAAGTTTTGCCTTCTTGAAATTTGTATTCTACTCCTTCTTCGTTTACTAAAACACTTCTGTCCGAATAGATGTATAAAACAGGTTCTTTTTTTTCTTTTTTAGCCATGTGTTTGTAATGTTTTTTTTAGTTGAACACTCAAAGGTGTTAGTGTTGGAAATTTATAAGGAATTAAAAATTCATCTTCCGAAATTTCTGGATTGGTATTGCTATTTCTAATTTCAAAACCAATTTTTCGCAATTCATAAAAGCATTCAAGGATTTCGTCCTCTCGCATTTCGTAGTTTAAAGCAAATTCATTTATTTTTTTAATTTGCCCAATAGTAGGATCAATTAAAATGAGTTCAAGCATTTTCCAAACTTTGTTTTTCAACTCTTTGTTTGCTTTAGTAAATGAAAATGAAATTTCGTTTGAATATTGATAATACCCATTTAGTTGAATCAAGTCCGCCTTAACATGATTCTCTGCTAACACTTGTTCAAGTATTTTCCAAAGTATTGTGTAGTCAGAAAGAACACTGCTGTTTGATATAAGATGAATTTCATTTACGGACAGGAAAAATGGATCATTTTTTATTTTCTTTAATTCAATTCTGAATAATTCCTTCTTATTATTATTTCTATTTAGTTCAAATATCCATTTTTTGCTAGTTGGCTTAAATTTTACAACAACGTCTGATTCAGGGTTGCTTTTTATTTTAAAGTTGTCTGCTAACTCAACTTTAAATGTTTTAGATTTAATTATTTTTTTTGGTTTTTCTTTAGTGTTGTTAATTGCAATTGATGCTTTTTGAAAATACTGCTCGGTTCTTTCGCTTTTCAATTTTCTGAAAGTAAGTTTTTCTAATTCATCAAGGTAGTGAAATTCAAAAGGTAGCTGAATATTAAAAAATTGGTCAAGCACGCTCAACGCTAACATCCTTGCGAATTGAGGCGGAACGGAATTTCCAATCTGTTTGCTTGCGATTGCTCTATTGCCAAGCATTTTGTAATCGTCAGGAAATGTTTGGAGTCGTTTTAATTCTTCAATTGTAAAGTGCCTGTTGTCCCAATGAAACGGACCTGTGTATTGCCCGCCAGATGCCTTTAACGTTCTTGTCGGTTTTAATGGATCAGCTTTATACAAGAAGTCTGAGAATTTTGAACGCCATGCAAAAATTGGATTAGGGTGCCCCATCTTTTCAGTAAAAAAACTATAATTAAGGCCAGGAGGTACTTCGTTTAGCAAATGCCCAAATCTTCCATTTATTGAAGGAAGTTTATCAATGTCGGGTTTGTCGACATTTAGAATTGCTTTTTGCGCAGAGTATTGTTGAATTTTTTCAAATGAATCTGGGCCATGTGTTGGTTTTGGAAATTTAAATGCTTTGTCTTTTGAACCAACTAATATGATTCTCTCCCTGTGTTGTGGAACACCATAATCGGCAGCATCTAAAACACGATAAGTAACAATATATCCGATTTCTTTAAAAGCCTGAATAATTTTTTTGATTGATTCTCCCTTTTCAGCTCCCAATAATCCGTAAACATTCTCGAAAAGAAATCCTTTTGGCTTTAGTTTTTTTAAAACTCTTACATATTCTTCGAACAAATTTCCTCTGTTATCTTTTGTGCCTGCAACTCCTGCTGCTCTTCTTCCTGCTGCAGAAAATGATTGACATGGTGGACCTCCAATAATAAAATCTATTTTAGCTGAAATTTTGGGCTCGTATTCCCTGATGTCTTTGCATTTAATATTGGCTTCTGAAAAATATTTACCTGTTGTTTGATTATGTAACATAGTCTGCACAAACTTTTCCTCGAGTTCAACGGACTCAATTAAGGAGAAACCTGAATCACAAAAGCCAATGTCAAGTCCGCCAGCGCCTGAAAACAAAGCAACAATATTGATTTTTTGTTGAAGATTTTTCTTTGTCCATTTTCTGATTGCCTTTCCAAAGTCATCAGGAGATAGAAATTCTTTATCTGATATTTTGGAACAAATATCTTTATAGCTGTTCCGCTTGGTATTTGTCTCAAAAAAACTGAGTTGTTTTAGCTCTGATACTTTCATTTTTTTGATTGAGTTTTATAATAGGTTACTTTTGCTTCTGCTACTCTTAAGGTATCAAGGTCTGCTTCTTCTTCAATCATTTTGTAAGCAAATTGGTCACTTAGAAACTCTTTCACAAGTTGCTTTTCATTAACTTTAAAAAAAGTGGCAATAAGTTTAATCTGCTCTTTAGTTGCTTGTCTTTCATTGCGCTCAATTTTTGCAAGTAGAGATGGGTCGATGCGCATGTTTGCTGCAACTTCCCTTAAAGTCTGCCCACCTTCTTCTCTGAGTGTCCTCAGATGTTCCCCAAAAGTTGTATATTTTTTCACTGCCGTCATTTGGTCAAATTTTGTCCAAAGTTAAAAATAGTTTTCTTCTGGACAAATAACGTCCACAAAAAGTTATTCACATGGTCGTGCGGTTGGAAAATTTTAGCTCTTTTGGTTGCGAAGCGGTCGCCCGTGTGGTGGGGCTACCAAATGTGCTAAAATGTGCGGTTGGATGGCCGTTTTAGCATTGGTGGTAACGTTCCGGGTTAATGAAGTGGCGGAGTTCGAAGCTACAACTTATCTTTGGCGGCTCAAACAATAATTTATTAAATCAACAGATCGAGCCGCCAAGCATTGTCCCAGCCATTTCATTTAACCCAATGTGCTTGTTGCACAACCGTAAATATAGTTGAAAACTTCCTTTATCCTTGCTGTTTTATTAACCACCCTTGCATTATTTTTAATCCATGCAAGGCAAAAAAACATATTCCGAAAAACTGTTCAACAGTTTCCAGCTCAGTGAGCGGGTTCCGCCGGAGAATTTTTACCGCCGGCTTAAAGAAATGCTCTCGTTTCAGTTTCTCTACAAGGCCACTGATAAGTTCTATGGTGACGAGGGGCAGAAAAGTATCGACCCGGTCGTTTTCTTTAAATTAATTCTGGTTGGCTATTTGGAAAACCTCAACAGCGATCGAAAAATCATTGAACATGCCCGAATGCGTCTGGACATTTTATTCTTTATCGGATACGACATTGATGAAGAACTTCCCTGGCACAGCACCCTATCCCGGACCCGTCAGTTATTCGGAGAAGAGATCTTTCTTGAATTATTTCGTCAGGTATTGAAATTGTGCATTGACAAAGGCATGGTCAGTGGCAGACGGCAGGCAGTTGACAGCGCTTACATTAAAGCCAATGCAAGCATGAACAGCCTTCTGGAAAAAGAAGTATTGCAGGATGCCCAAACCTTTACAGAGGAATTAGAAAACAATGACCACAGCAAGGAAAAGAAAACAGTAAGCTATTTGCGAAAAAAAAAAGTTGAACAGCATCATGCCTGGAAAGCGGAAAAATACAAAGGTCAATACAAGTTCCGAAAAGATCTGCTCGATGGGCATGAAGATTCCAAACCAAAATTCCTGAGCAATCATACCCACTATAGTCCTACTGACCCGGATGCCCGCATCAGCGTGAAGCCGGGAAAGCCCAGACAGCTGAACTACTCTGCTCAGGTGGCAGTGGATACCTCCCATCATGTGATTACCGCTATCATGGCTGATTACAGCGACAAACGCGACAGCCAAAGTCTGGCAGCCATTACCGAGCTTACCAAGAAAAACATGGATGAAAATGGTCTGGATCTGTCGGAGGTCCTGGCAGACACCGGATACAGCAGCGGAACCTCTTTGGCCTACCTGGAAGAACAGCATATCACAGGCTACATTCCCAATTTCGGACAATACAAACCAAGCAGAGAGGGTTTCATTTATAACAAAGAAAAAGACCAGTACGAGTGTCAACTGGGAAACAAAGCAATCCTTCCTTACAAAGGGACAAGTACTGATGTGTTAGGCTTTGAAAAGAAAAGCTATCGAAGTTCAACCAAAGACTGCAAGCAATGCCCTATGAGAAATAGATGCATTGGCGAAAAGGCGAACTATAAGAAAATCGATGACAGCGTTCATAAACACCACTATGATAAAATGCATAAACGAATGCAAAGTAAGTATGCTAAACGAATGATAAAATTGCGCTCATCTACCGTTGAGCCGGTGCTGGGGACGCTCATTAATTTCACTGGCATGCGAAGGATTTATACACGTGGAATTAAAGGAGCAAATAAATTCATGCTCTGTGCTGCCATTGCTTACAATCTCAAAAAATTACTCCGATGGTCCGAAAAGAAAAGGATCAGTGTGTTCAGTCAGCTCGAATTTCCAGCGATTCAAACAAAAGGAAAGAAGTTTTTAACAATTTTCGCTCTCAGGAACTTTACGGCACATCACAACAGAAATAATTTAATTCCCACTCCTTAAGCTTCCATAAAACTTATGGTAAAAATGCATTAACCGGATTTCTCAGCTGGCGTTGTGCAACTGCTACCAATGTTATGGGCTGGGCTTCGTTCGCACCTATTGTCAAATTAAGTTTAAGAATTCGTTTGTGTTCTGTCGAGCATATTTTTCAATCAATTCCATTGTTTTGCCGTGAATTTTATAATAGTGTTCATCAAATTTTTGAAATTCTTTCAAGTTTTTATAAAGAGGCTCCCAATTGTCTTTCTCTCGTTGTGAATTAAACTTGTCTTTATATTTTAAATATTCTTGGTCAGCTTTTGTAACGAGTTCGATAAGTTCCGTGTCACCGACTATTTTAAGCCCATCTAAAATTGGTAGCAAATATCGCCTGTTTTCATTCCAATAAAATTGAATAAAACCGCCGTTTGTTACTTCTGCGTCAAGATACCAGAAAAAGTATAGTGCCTTTTGTCCTGGAGAAAGTCGTTTCGATAATAACTTTTCATTTTCCTTGTCTGACGCAATATTCAAGGGCTCTAAAATTGCCCAACCAAAGTCAAAAGAATGTAAAGTGTCGAACACTGATTTATTTATGTCAGGAAGTAGGTGATTGCCTTTATCAAATGTGTTATATAGTTCTACAGAGTTATCCATAGTGTTTTCTGTTTCTCTGTCTGCATGTCCACAACCAAATATAAGTAATGAAATTAGTAATGTTGTAAGATATTTCATTGTTGGATTATCGCTAGTTAGCCTTGCCCATAACGTTCAGGGTTAATGAAGTGACGGAACTACGAAGCTAAGACATTTCCATGGCGGCTCAAACAATAATTTAAAGATTAAGCACTGGAGCCGCCAAGCAATGTCCCAGTCATTTCATTTAACCCAATGTTATCGGAATACCCATTTTCCTTCCGAATTTTAGTCAATACTAGCTTTCAAAATCATTCTGACAACACGCTTATCATCAAGGACCATATCTAAATAATAAATTCCTTGAGATAGAGAGCTTAGATCTATGGATGCATTATCGGAAACAGCAAAGCTTTCCTGATCCTCCAAAACAACTTGCCCGAAAATATTTTTAATCGAAAATGTCAAATATTTTACATTTTGTCTTTGAATTGAAATAGTTATTTCAGACAAGAATGGATTAGGAAAAATTGAAACTTCTGAACTTAAGTTTTGTTTTTCAGCGACCTCAGTAAGAATACACGAACTGTTCGTGTCAGGATAAATTACTTGACCATTTTGTCTAAAACAAGTAAGCCTTATCCCCCATTCAAATTCATATAGAGGTCCAGTAAAGGGATCAAATGTGCTTCCGATTCCTTCAATAAATTGAGGTATTGGTGTTCCAGGTGCTCCCGGTACCATAAAATTAAACCTTTTACGGTATTGGTTTACAATCAAAATTGAATCAATCGAACCCACTACTAATACTGTTGGGAACCATCCGAGAAAAGAACTATAGTTTAACCAACCTTGAACGGTATCACCGACGATCATGTTGAAATCATATAATAAATATTCGGTAAGTGAATCACGTGGTAAAATGAAAACCTTTTTCAGAATATTATCACTCCTGATTGCTCCAACATAATCATTAATGGATCCATATAACATAGAAGTACATGCTCCCATCCCATCTTCGAAATAAATTAATCCATCTTGATGCACAATCCGATAAGATACTGAATTAATCACCGTATCTCCTTCCAAAGTATAGTCATATGATGCACAACAAGTGCAACCTATTTCTCTAGTATAAACTCTCCAAATTGCATTTGAATCTGGAAAAGGAACATATACCTGAGCTTCTGATTTTAGCAGAGATAAAACACAAACAAATAAAACAATAAAATATTTTTTCATGTCAAATTGTGTTAAAATTAAAAGCGTTCAAACTAGCAATATCGCCAAATGGGTTTCCGATAACGTTCCGGGTTAATGAAGTGGCGGAGTTCGAAGCTACAACTTTTCTTTGGCGGCTCAAAGCAATCTATTTATAAAATTAACAGATCGAGCCGCCAAGCAATATCCCAGCCATTTCATTTAACCCAATGTTAGAGCCAGTAGAATTACCTCCGTACGTCACCTCCGAACTTCGGATGCGCACTTCGGAAGTGAATTTCGGATGTGCACTTCGGATCTGAACGTCAAGGAAGGCGCTGACTAACCTCTCAGCATTGGAAACACGCTCACGTCATTCTTAAAATCGCTTATCTGCAGGAAAATCATATGAGTAAATTTCAATAAAGTCTACTGTATGCGGTGGGAACTCTCATCACTAACCATGACCTTGCCAGTTCGAAAATCGAGTCATCAAAATCAAGCTTTCACTGCCTCGCCTTTCGAACTGGCGAGACATTTCAGAAAATTGGTACGGTTAATTTTCTTCGCACTAAGTTTAGAAACCAAAAGTGAACTTCAAAATAGCACTACAAAGATTTTTGTGCTTAGTTCCTTGGATTAATTCTATTGGCTCTAACGTCCCTGGGTTAATGAAGTGACGGAACTACGAAGCTAAGACATTTCCATGGCGGCTCAAACAATAATTTAAAGATTAAGCACTGGAGCCGCCAAGCAATGTCCCAGTCATTTCATTTAACCCAATGTTAGGGCCAGTAGAATTTCCTCCTTACTTCACCCCCGTACTTCGGATGCCTACTTCGGATATGGATTTCGGAGGCGTATTTCGGATGCAAACGTCAAGTCCTGCTCTACCCTGCCCGTCGCTGTTGAAACCGCTCAGCTGGTCTTAAAATCGCTTACATGCGGTCGATTATATCGGTGAATATTACCAAAACCTAATTAATGCGGTAACAACTATCCTTTACATTCCTGAACTTGCCAGTCCGGGGAGCGATCGAACGAAAACGAGTTTTGATTCGCTCGCTCTGAGGACTGGCGGATCATTTGAGAATTGAGGTGGACCGGTATTTTCGAGAGCGCACTATTTCAGATTCCAAACTATAAAAAGATGATTGCTAAATTTAAGTGCCTTGTTCCGTGCGAAAATTCTATTGGCTCTAACGTCCCTGGGTTAATGAAGTGACGGAACTACGAAGCTAAGACATTTCCATGGCGGCTCAAACAATAATTTAAAGATTAAGCACTGGAGCCGCCAAGCAATGTCCCAGTCATTTCATCTAACCCAATGTTATGAGTAGGCCTATTTTTCGGACCTCTTCGGATCTTGCCTATTGTCAAACAAAGTATGAACAAGAATAGAATTACGTTTTACAGAGTAAAGAATTGAAATCTGTTTTAATATGACTGCCTTTCTATAGCCTTTCTTCTTCTGTGATAAGGGGTATAATTCTGGAAAATTTGAAACCAGCTCCTCAAAACCTTTAAGTGTCTCTAAAAAATTAATTGCTTCTTTCTCTGACCATTCTTCGAGGAGGTACTTTATTACTTGGTCAGAACGTTTGGCCGCTTCAAATGACCAAATAACCTCAAGTTTCTTTCTCATACCTTTTCCAGAATTCACTACTGGTTAAAGTCCTTCCTTTTTTGTGATCTTCAATCCCTCTTAAAAGAGATTTCTTTTGACTTGCAGTTAATGAATCATACCAATCTCCGGATTCCTCAGAATCTTTGATTGAAGCTAATGAGTTCAAAAGCTTTTTATCTTTCAAATTCGACAACCAACTAATAAGTTCGTGTTTTAAGTCTCGTGTAGTCATATACCAAAGATAATAATTTCTAGGGAGATCCCAATAGGCTTACTCATAACGTTCCGGGTTAATGAAGTGGCGGAGTTCGAAGCTACAACTTTTATTTGGCGGCTCAAACAACTATTTAAAAAATCAACAGATCGAGCCGCCAAGCAATGTCCCAGCCATTTCATTTAACCCAATGTGCTTGTTGCACAACCGTAAATATAGTTGAAAACTTCCTTTATCCTTGCTGTTTTATTAACCACCCTTGCATTATTTTTAATCCATGCAAGGCAAAAAAACATATTCCGAAAAACTGTTCAACAGTTTCCAGCTCAGTGAGCGGGTTCCGCCGGAGAATTTTTACCGCCGGCTTAAAGAAATGCTCTCGTTTCAGTTTCTCTACAAGGCCACTGATAAGTTCTATGGTGACGAGGGGCAGAAAAGTATCGACCCGGTCGTTTTCTTTAAATTAATTCTGGTTGGCTATTTGGAAAACCTCAACAGCGATCGAAAAATCATTGAACATGCCCGAATGCGTCTGGACATTTTATTCTTTATCGGATACGACATTGATGAAGAACTTCCCTGGCACAGCACCCTATCCCGGACCCGTCAGTTATTCGGAGAAGAGATCTTTCTTGAATTATTTCGTCAGGTATTGAAATTGTGCATTGACAAAGGCATGGTCAGTGGCAGACGGCAGGCAGTTGACAGCGCTTACATTAAAGCCAATGCAAGCATGAACAGCCTTCTGGAAAAAGAAGTATTGCAGGATGCCCAAACCTTTACAGAGGAATTAGAAAACAATGACCACAGCAAGGAAAAGAAAACAGTAAGCTATTTGCGAAAAAAAAAAGTTGAACAGCATCATGCCTGGAAAGCGGAAAAATACAAAGGTCAATACAAGTTCCGAAAAGATCTGCTCGATGGGCATGAAGATTCCAAACCAAAATTCCTGAGCAATCATACCCACTATAGTCCTACTGACCCGGATGCCCGCATCAGCGTGAAGCCGGGAAAGCCCAGACAGCTGAACTACTCTGCTCAGGTGGCAGTGGATACCTCCCATCATGTGATTACCGCTATCATGGCTGATTACAGCGACAAACGCGACAGCCAAAGTCTGGCAGCCATTACCGAGCTTACCAAGAAAAACATGGATGAAAATGGTCTGGATCTGTCGGAGGTCCTGGCAGACACCGGATACAGCAGCGGAACCTCTTTGGCCTACCTGGAAGAACAGCATATCACAGGCTACATTCCCAATTTCGGACAATACAAACCAAGCAGAGAGGGTTTCATTTATAACAAAGAAAAAGACCAGTACGAGTGTCAACTGGGAAACAAAGCAATCCTTCCTTACAAAGGGACAAGTACTGATGTGTTAGGCTTTGAAAAGAAAAGCTATCGAAGTTCAACCAAAGACTGCAAGCAATGCCCTATGAGAAATAGATGCATTGGCGAAAAGGCGAACTATAAGAAAATCGATGACAGCGTTCATAAACACCACTATGATAAAATGCATAAACGAATGCAAAGTAAGTATGCTAAACGAATGATAAAATTGCGCTCATCTACCGTTGAGCCGGTGCTGGGGACGCTCATTAATTTCACTGGCATGCGAAGGATTTATACACGTGGAATTAAAGGAGCAAATAAATTCATGCTCTGTGCTGCCATTGCTTACAATCTCAAAAAATTACTCCGATGGTCCGAAAAGAAAAGGATCAGTGTGTTCAGTCAGCTCGAATTTCCAGCGATTCAAACAAAAGGAAAGAAGTTTTTAACAATTTTCGCTCTCAGGAACTTTACGGCACATCACAACAGAAATAATTTAATTCCCACTCCTTAAGCTTCCATAAAACTTATGGTAAAAATGCATTAACCGGATTTCTCAGCTGGCGTTGTGCAACTGCTACCAATGTTATGAGACGTCTTTTATTTTGATGAACTTCACAACACTACTCTATTAGTAATTTTCCACATCCTACCCTATTAGTTTTAAAGCTTAATCTGTAAAAATATACCCCGCTATTCAGATTATTTCGGTGTAATATATTCGACTCTTTAGAAATATTCTGTGAGTGTACAATTCTACCATTCACATCATAAACATCCAATAAAAATATCCTATGATCGTCATTGTTAAAATAAAATACTGATTGATCCCTAAATGGGTTTGGGAATGTTATAACATTAATCGGATCATAAACATTCCGGTCTATTCCTACGAGAGCTTGGCAAACATCAAGTGTATCAGGATATAACTGTTGACCGTTCTGAGAAAAACAACGAAGATGCCAAAAATCTTGGTACATTACTGGGCTGCAAACTCGCATCATATCACCTGTACTTCCTATACCTTCAACTATTGATGCACTGTATCTAAAATTCCATTGTTTTCGATATGAAGATCCTATTAAAACAGAATCAATGGAAGTAACACTATCGCCAAAAGAACAGTACCAGGTATTGTTAGGAAACGTATCACCAACATTTAATGTAAAATCGTAAAGAACCTCTTCAAGCATACTAATCCTATCAATAAAATATACTTTTTTGGCAACCGTATCCTGTCTAATTAATCCTTGGAAGCCCGTTAATGTAGACATGCAAGTGCTGTATTGATAACCAACCGTTGACATAATTTTATGATAGTTGAAACTTCCTATAGTCGTATCACCACCAAAATAGTAAGTGTAGTACTCAAATGCGTTGGGAGGTGGTGCGGTAGAGCAATGAAAAGAATGATAGACATTCCAAATTGCATTCCCCTCAGGGAATGGATGATAAATAGACGTCTGACCAAATCCCTGTACCTTTAAAAAAAGCAAAATTGTCAAAATGAAAACTTTCATAATAGGTGTTCCTAAAGATGTCTCATAACGTTCCGGGTTAATGAAGTGGCGGAGTTCGAAGCTACAAATTACTTTTGGCGGCTCAAACAATAATTTAATAATTAACAGATCGAGCCGCCAAGCAATGTCCCAGTCATTTCATTTAACCCAATGTTGTGCGCAGTTTTTACTCTATTGTAAACTTTCCGCTCGTCACTTGTCTGCTATCGTTAATTACCTGGTAGAAATAAACTCCGTTTGAAAGCTTATCACGGTTAATAGTCATTGACAATGAATTAATATTTTGTTGTCTTACTTGTTTGCCAAGTGCGTTATAAATTTTTAGCTCTGCTTTTTCAAAGTCACTGCTTAAACTTAAGGTCGCAGTAGAATTGAACGGATTTGGAAAAAGTGTTGACACAATTATTTTGGCAGAAACGCTTTTTACACTTGTAATAAGTTCACAATTACTTGTCATATCTGGATAAAGTGGTTCTTCGTTTTGCGAAAAACAAGTAAGTGTATAGTCAGGAAAGTCCATTGCGCAACCTGGCAGATACTCAATTAGTCCGTATGTATTTCCGATTCCTTCAATAATCTGAATTCCGTAGCAACTTAAATTCCATCTTTTTCGAAAAGTACTTCCAATAAGAATTGAGTCAATAAATTGAATAGTAGAAGGAAGTCCGAAATAGTCAAGATAGCCATGAATCGTATCGCCTACTTGCATATTAAAATCATAAAGTAGTTGTTCTGTAGAGTCTGAAGGTGGTACAAAAAAGATCTTTCGTGCAGCAGTATCCTGTCGAATTGCTCCTTTATAACCTATAAGCGATCCACCGCAAATTCCTGTTGAAAATGATCGTACAAACGGCGTGTTCAATTTATGATATGTCTGATTGCTAATAATTGTATCGCCCGAAAAAGTGATTGAATAATATTCGTCCGCCGTCCCATTTGCAAAGCAGTACCATTCTAGATGAAAATTCCATACTGCATTACTATCGGGGAATGGATGATATACGGATGTCTGCGCTTTCATTGAAAATGTAACCGCTATTAAATTCAAAAGTAAAAGTTTTTTCATTGGCTGAAGTTCTAAATTAGTAATAATGTTTCACCGGAGCATAAAAATTGCGCACAACGTCCCTGGGTTAATGAAGTGACGGAACTACGAAGCTAAGTCTTTTCCATGGCGGCTCAAACAATAATTTAAAATTAAGCACTGGAGCCGCCAAGCAATATCCCAGTCATTTCATCTAACCCAATGTTATGGGCAGGCTTACTTTACACTCTTCGATGAATTATGAATGCGAAGTATTGTAACTTTATCTTTCTGAAATTTATAAAATATTCGGTAGTTACCTTCTATTAATTCGCGTATGGAAGGATCCTCTTTTTCCGGAACAATTCGGCCGGATTCTGGAAAGTCCATTAGCTGATCAACCCGAGAAACTAATCTATTGATAAAGCGGGCTGCGTAAAATTTAGAATCTAATGAAATATATTCATGAATTGACTTCAAATCCTTGATAGACTTTCTCGTCCAACTTATTTTTGCCATTTAGCAATGATCTTTTTGGCATTATCATGAGTTACCGTTTTTCCAGCCTTTGCTTCCTTCAACCCTTCATCTATTTTCTCAATCACAAGCAAACGCTCTAACAATTCATCCAAATTAAATTCTTTCGGAAGCTCATTGAGTGCATTCAGTACAGTGGTCTTTTTCATAGTCCAAATATAGGAAAAATAGGGATACGGTTATAATGGCTTTCTCAAGCTTTTAGCCGTTGTTTAAGCTTGCCCATAACGTTCCGGGTTAATGAAGTGGCGGAGTTCGAAGCTACAACTTATCTTTGGCGGCTCAACAATAATTTATAAAATTAACAGATCGAGCCGCCAAGCATTGTCCCAGCCATTTCATTTAACCCAATGTTATAGGCAGGCTACTTCCCCTGTCGCTCGTTATCTATTTGTTCTAATATTTCTTCAATGTCTTGTTTCGAATAATCTGTCCTGTTTAATGCTGATACTCCTGCCGTTATTATCGAATTTACAATTGGTGCAACTACTAATTTGTCATTAACTATAAGTGCCAATCTTCTACCTAGTGATTTTTGTGTTGCAGTGCCTCCAACTCTCAGTTCCTTTTGTATCAAACCGAATAACTAGCATTGGATAGTTTTCTCCCTCATATAGGTTCTCTTTAAGTTCAATTTTTCGAAATTGCTCAACCGTGACAATTACGCGTGAGTCAATGAAGTAAACCTCAGAAGTTTTGTCAAGTTGTCTTTTAAAATTGGTTTGCTGGTCTGTAACATAATACCAACCTGTTTTTAGTGTGCTGTCTGTTGTAACTGTTGATTCAACGGCATTAGCGTATAGATCTAAAAAGTAATTATCATCACCGAAATCAAAACAATAGTCGGTACTTTCTTTGATATATTTTGCACCAACTCTAAAATGCCTTATCGCACCAGTTTTTAGATAAACTGTCAAATTATAAGAGGGAAAATATTTTCGAAGTTCTGATTTGTTTACTTGGTTCCATTTGTCAGTAAATAATTTCACTTGCACTGCTGTCAAAACTTTTAAAGTAAAGTGGCTTGTGTCTAGTTCTGCCGAATTCCGAGAAATTTCTATACGGTCTAATCGGTCAATGTCTAAAGAACTTTTTTCATAAATTGATTTGCTTTTAATCTGTCCGCAAGCATTCAGAAAAATAGCCAAAATAAATGTCAGCGTTAGAGTGTGTCTTGTTGTCATTTTAGCTTGCCTATAACGCCCAGGGTTAATGAAGTGGCGGCCATCGAAGCTACAACTTTTCTTTGGCGGCTCATACAATAATTTAAAAAATAGAGGACTCGAGCCGCCAAGCACAGACCCAGCCATTTCATTAACCCGATGTTGTGTGCAGTTTTTAGCACGTATGTTACGGTTTAATTTTTTTTATTTGTAGGAGAAATTTCCTTTACTTCTAATTTCCCTAAGTTTTCAGTTTGCATTACAAGTGGTTGAGAATTGCTGAGTTTAATTAAAATCAAACTATCTCCTACTATTTGTTCTTTTCGGTTAACATTTGTAAATATATAAGTATCATCATACCTTCTAAGAAAAACAATGTCGGGTAATTGAGTAAGAACTTGAAACTGACTTTGCTTCATTGCCTCTCCATTTCCAACCAGATAAGAAATACTAGGTATTAAAAATAGTATCGCGATAAATAGCCTTTCCTTAAATGTTAAAAACTGAAAAAGATACTCGATCAAATCAAAATTGTCTTTCTGTTGATGAATTTCATTAAGTTTCTCCTTCAATGGAGCCTTATTCTTAAAATTTAACAGTAATGGAAGTAACCAAAATATTAAATTAATAATCGCTAAAGTTCCTACAGTCCATCCCAATAGCTTCCAAGAAAACGGATAAACATATAACACTATCAATATAATTATAATGAAAATACCATTGGAGAACAATATTGGATGCCAATGGCTTTTCGATTTGTCTTGGAGACCTCTAAACAACGGTGTTGATATGCCAAGAACCTTTAAACATGAAACTAGAACTCCAAGGATTGTTGTAGCAAAAACTAAAATTGTGCTCAAATTGGGATCGATCATTTGCTTAGGAATATTGTAGTAGTGACAATAACCTAATTCATACACGAAACATGAAAAATAAACGTAAGCAGGTAAAAAAGCAAGAATCGTCGTTAAGCTAAAAGGGAAATTAGAATTAGCAGTTGTTGACATCGTGAAAATATTATTGTTTTATCCTATTAGTAAAAGTGTTTCATTGGGAGTTCAAATTGCACACAACGTTCCGGGTTAATGAAGTGGCGGAGTTCGAAGCTACAACTTATCTTTGGCGGCTCAAACAATAATTTATAAAATTAACAGATCGAGCCGCCAAGCATTGTCCCAGCCATTTCATTTAACCCAATGTGCTTGTTGCACAACCGTAAATATAGTTGAAAACTTCCTTTATCCTTGCTGTTTTATTAACCACCCTTGCATTATTTTTAATCCATGCAAGGCAAAAAAACATATTCCGAAAAACTGTTCAACAGTTTCCAGCTCAGTGAGCGGGTTCCGCCGGAGAATTTTTACCGCCGGCTTAAAGAAATGCTCTCGTTTCAGTTTCTCTACAAGGCCACTGATAAGTTCTATGGTGACGAGGGGCAGAAAAGTATCGACCCGGTCGTTTTCTTTAAATTAATTCTGGTTGGCTATTTGGAAAACCTCAACAGCGATCGAAAAATCATTGAACATGCCCGAATGCGTCTGGACATTTTATTCTTTATCGGATACGACATTGATGAAGAACTTCCCTGGCACAGCACCCTATCCCGGACCCGTCAGTTATTCGGAGAAGAGATCTTTCTTGAATTATTTCGTCAGGTATTGAAATTGTGCATTGACAAAGGCATGGTCAGTGGCAGACGGCAGGCAGTTGACAGCGCTTACATTAAAGCCAATGCAAGCATGAACAGCCTTCTGGAAAAAGAAGTATTGCAGGATGCCCAAACCTTTACAGAGGAATTAGAAAACAATGACCACAGCAAGGAAAAGAAAACAGTAAGCTATTTGCGAAAAAAAAAAGTTGAACAGCATCATGCCTGGAAAGCGGAAAAATACAAAGGTCAATACAAGTTCCGAAAAGATCTGCTCGATGGGCATGAAGATTCCAAACCAAAATTCCTGAGCAATCATACCCACTATAGTCCTACTGACCCGGATGCCCGCATCAGCGTGAAGCCGGGAAAGCCCAGACAGCTGAACTACTCTGCTCAGGTGGCAGTGGATACCTCCCATCATGTGATTACCGCTATCATGGCTGATTACAGCGACAAACGCGACAGCCAAAGTCTGGCAGCCATTACCGAGCTTACCAAGAAAAACATGGATGAAAATGGTCTGGATCTGTCGGAGGTCCTGGCAGACACCGGATACAGCAGCGGAACCTCTTTGGCCTACCTGGAAGAACAGCATATCACAGGCTACATTCCCAATTTCGGACAATACAAACCAAGCAGAGAGGGTTTCATTTATAACAAAGAAAAAGACCAGTACGAGTGTCAACTGGGAAACAAAGCAATCCTTCCTTACAAAGGGACAAGTACTGATGTGTTAGGCTTTGAAAAGAAAAGCTATCGAAGTTCAACCAAAGACTGCAAGCAATGCCCTATGAGAAATAGATGCATTGGCGAAAAGGCGAACTATAAGAAAATCGATGACAGCGTTCATAAACACCACTATGATAAAATGCATAAACGAATGCAAAGTAAGTATGCTAAACGAATGATAAAATTGCGCTCATCTACCGTTGAGCCGGTGCTGGGGACGCTCATTAATTTCACTGGCATGCGAAGGATTTATACACGTGGAATTAAAGGAGCAAATAAATTCATGCTCTGTGCTGCCATTGCTTACAATCTCAAAAAATTACTCCGATGGTCCGAAAAGAAAAGGATCAGTGTGTTCAGTCAGCTCGAATTTCCAGCGATTCAAACAAAAGGAAAGAAGTTTTTAACAATTTTCGCTCTCAGGAACTTTACGGCACATCACAACAGAAATAATTTAATTCCCACTCCTTAAGCTTCCATAAAACTTATGGTAAAAATGCATTAACCGGATTTCTCAGCTGGCGTTGTGCAACTGCTACCAATGTTGTGTGACGTTTTATTTGCGGCCCCTTCTTATTCGCTTGAAAACAAAATAACCTATAATAGATAGTATAATAAAAATCCATAAATGAGTTACCCCAACCAAAAACAATAAAAATGTGTTCCATCCGTCCTGAATTGCCATGCCAAATTTTGAACCAAATCCGAAACTTGTACTGGTTTTTTGATAATAAATAACTGTCAAAGTACTCATTGAGATATTATCTTTCAAATAACGGAGTCGACCTTCCACAGATTCAATATCTTCGCGTAGTTTTCCAAGCTCCTTCTCAATAGATAATATTTCATTGACATTTTTTGCTTGATTCAAGAGTTCCTTATATCGATTCTCAAGTGCTGACTTAGCATTTAACCTTGCGTCTACGTCAATATATTCTTCTGTTACATCTCGACTATTAATATCCCTGGACTCCAATTTACCTGCGTGATTAGATATCTTTGATAGGAGTACATCAAATTGTTCAACTGGTATTCTAATAACTAAGCTGTGTTCAATCCTGTCTTTGTAATCCCGAATCTCATCCTTACTAATGTACCCTTTTAGCTCTTTCGCAATTCCGGAAATAAATTTATTTGTACCAATTGCATCACCTGTCTCAAATTTAACAGTTCCCTCTCTAATTATCTTTCTAGTAAAACTTTGCTTCAATTTATCTGCTTTCTGATTATCTATCGGAGGCATCTCTGACATATACAATCCTTCCTCCTTGCTCAGTGAAGTATTGTTAGAATTACAGGAAATAAAAATTGAAATAGCAATGAAGGAAAGGAGAATTCGTTTCATAGTTAGTTATAGGTGGTTATAAAATGTCACACAACGTCCCTGGGTTAATGAAGTGACGGAACTACGAAGCTAAGTCTTTTCCATGGCGGCTCAAACAATAATTTAAAAATTAAGCACTGGAGCCGCCAAGCAATGTCCCAGTCATTTCATCTAACCCAATGTTATAGGAAGCCAAAGCAGTTTCCCAAACAATTAATTAAACTATCTTAATGGGATCGAAATCCACCCTTTCCTAAACTATATGCTCTAACAACTTTTTGGGTCGCATCAAATGAGAAAACATAATAAAAACACATAAAATCTTTTTGAGTAGGATCACATCTTTCATATATGTATTCGATAGTCGCTACTGCGCCCACAACTCCTTTCAACCCACTTGTAGACGTCGGTTCACCAAACAACTTAATTATATCTGATTTATTCTTCCCAAGAATGCATTCTTTATACGTTGAATCTAGACTAGAAATAAATTTGAAGTTTGTGCTATAAGAGTTACTAACCGTATCGAAGTTCCAATTGCTTTTAATATCATCTTTAAACTGTGTAGAACACAATATTGACCCAGCTTCATGACTCGTCCTGCATGAAAGTAAAACCAATGCAATGCCAATGAGTCTATAAATTACTCTTGTTACTCTTTGCAAAGTTAAAAGTTTTTAAAGTTTTCAATTTAGCGCCCCAGTCATTTTGGTTTCCTATAACGCCCAGGGTTAATGAAGTGGCGGCCATCGAAGCTACGAACTTTCTTTGGCGGCTCAAACAATAATTTAAAAATTAAAAGATCGAGCCGCCACGCACAAAGCCAGCCATTTCAATAACCCGATGTTATAGCTCGTTTTTTTCTTTTTCAGGTCCAAAGATACTTAATTTAAGCTCCAATTTTCTCATCAATTTATTAGAGGGATAAGTGTGCAAAGTCATAAACAATGTTAAAAACCATCCTACAGAAATCATCAAAAAGTTAGGTAGTACTTTTATTATATCTTGACCGTAGGATGTAAAATGTATTGGCCTCGTAAAATATGACCATGAAAGTAGCAGCAATGAAATTCCTAGCAGGAGTCCAATAATTGATATGTAATAATGCCTAGCCCACCATCTATGCAGTCTATTGTTTATTCTGAATGGAAGTCCTACAATTAAACAGGCAATAATTGTCCATGCTGAAATGCGTACAGAAAGAGCTGATTTAAATATATTTATTTCTGCAAGACCATCAATATTTATATAAAATTCGGCAAAGGAAAACAATTTAAAAATGAAAAGAGCCAATAAAAAAGAGGAGACCACCTGAATAAAAATAATTATTATGCTACAAAGTGCATTGATAGTAAAATAAGTTAAGATACTTCGACTCACTGACATTGTTAAATTAAGTTTGCGAATTGATCATGTCCTTTTTAAAAATGAGCTATAACGTTTTGTAGCTACAAGAAGTTGGCGATTTCGAAGCACTAAACTGTCTGCCACCACTGAACTTGATACGAAGCAAAAATGTTCAATTAACCACTGAATCGCCAATTTCTTGTAGGTGCTGTTATGGGCTGGTTTTCTGACGAAGCTTCTTCAAGATTGTCGAACGAAAACCTTTGCCATAAAATATTTTAGTTTTTAATGTGTTCAAAAATAGAGTTCAATTTATCGTTTGGTTTTACTTCATAAACTGATTCAGAAATAATTTTTTGCATATTCTCTTTTCGTTCCTTTGTAAATGGGTGTGAACTAATAATTTTTGGAATAGAAATTTTACTTTCTTTTTCTAATTGCACAAATAGTTTGACCATTCCGTTTGGATTAACATTGTTGTCCATTAAAATTTTCAAACCTTGTTCGTCTGCCTCCTGCTCAAAACCGCGTGAATATGAAAGGGAGTGAAGTTGTTGTGCGTTGTCTGCTAATACAGCCATAACACCATTAACATCACTAAAAAGCAAGGAAACCACCATATACCCTGCAAGATTTCTACAAAGCATTTTTGTTGAATGTCGGTGATTAATGTGAGATGCTTCGTGTCCAAGCAATGCAACAAGTTCGTCAGAGGTTTCCATATTTTTTAAAATAGCTGAAAACACAACAATTTGTCCATTAGGTAGAGCAAAAGCATTTACTTCTTTTGATTTTACAACAGTAAACCGAAGTGGTTTTTTGTTTTTCAAATTTAGTTCTGCGGCAAACTGTTCTAAGTATTTCGTTTTTGTTTCGTCCAGGTCATTTTCATTTAGAAATGCGTCCATAAACACATTTCCAATTTCGTTGTCAAAACTTTCAGGTAAAAGTGCGGCTGTTTTTTCTGCAATGGGTGGCAAAACATAGAAATATGCAAGCACAATTAAACCAAGCAAACAAACTGCAATTGCCGTAATTTTTGAAAGACCAAGATTTAACAAGCGAGTATGAATGTCAATACGCTTGTTCTGTTTCATTGCAGCATAAAATTTTTCCGAAAAATCTTTGTCGTCAATTTTCAGTATTGCTCCCGAATAGTTTTTGCTTCTTATTTCAAGCAAACTACCATACTGTTCAAATTGCAGGTCTTCCAATTGCCATACAAACGAAATCTCATCTTCGGTCTGCAAGCGAATTTCTTTCAATGTGTCATTAAATACTACTGTCATTTGTCGTGAGGCAGATGATTGACCGTCAAAATATTTTGCCTCTATTGTATTGTTCATCGTTATGCCAAATCTATTTCAAAGAAATCCATTGCGTCTTCGCCAAAGGCGTTTGTATATTCTTCTTCGGTTTGATGAATTTCACCAATGTTAATGTCGCCTTCCATTTTTACATTATCACAAATAAAATTTTGTGTGCGCATATCTGCCCACGCTTTTCCAAAACCAAGAGTGAAAACCGTAATTAGTAAATTGACAATTAAAAGCCCGAAAAATCCGCCACCAGTGGCAGTTGAATAACATTTAATTTTTTGTTCGTCTTTGGTCATTCTCATATTGTCAATGTAATAAGCAAAGATTTCACTTTGCCACCAAAAAGCGTATATGCCAAGAGTAATAATTGTAAAAAAGTATCCTTTTAAGTTGAGTAAAAACCAATCGCCACCGTTTACGTTGTTTGAAAACTCAACATCTCCATAACGAATATTTTGGTGCGTATATCTTCGAATATTCATTTGTAACCAAGCACCGTAAATACCAAATGTGATGACTGTAAAAAACACCCACTTAAAGAAATTTTTTACAAGTTCATTACGGTCGCCGCGATAACCAAAACGTATTCCACGATACGATGTTCTGCTCATTCTATAACGGAATGAGCCGTGAATTGCAAATGGAATGATTGCAAAAATAGCAAGGTATGAAAAGAGAACTGCAAGTAATAGTGACTTAACAACTATCAGAAGTAGCATATAAGAAATAATTACAGCAATGTAGAATAAAATGATTTTGATAAATCCGCGAAACATTTCTTTTCCTGTTCCTGCAAAATGAAAGCGTTCATTGTTCAATGCAGTTTGTCCGTAAACGTAGCGAAGTCTTTTTGCTCTTGCCCAGGGATAATAAAGTCCAAGTGTGATAAGTGTCAATAGCCAATTGATAATCATAATTGCAAAGTAGTCCGAACCTTTGCCGAAAAATTCAAGCTGGTAATTTTGTTTCTGGTTTGTGCTTTGTGTCATTGATGTTTCCATACTATACTTTTTGTTAAAAATGGTTGCCTCCACTTTCGGCTTTCGGCTTCTCCTTGAGCGTGCCCTATCCTAAACTTGCCCATAACGTCCCTGGGTTAATGAAGTGACGGAACTACGAAGCTAAGTCTTTTCCATGGCGGCTCAAACAATAATTTAAAATTAAGCACTGGAGCCGCCAAGCAATATCCCAGTCATTTCATTTAACCCAATGTTATGCATCGTTATCTATTTTCCTCAGCATGCATATTGCGCCGCTCTTCATCAACCCGTTTCCAATTATCCTGATTATTCGGATCAGATTCAGCAATTTTAATTGCCTCAATAAGTTTAGGATAATTTCTATATTTAAATTCGAGAATTGAATGTCTTGGCAGTACCAATAATACTAAGCAAATGATACAAACAGGAAGAATTCTTTTACTCAGAATTGAGTAAGACTTGGGATAATCGGGCTTGTATTTAAGATTTCCAATAACTAAAATTATTATACCTCCTATAACTCCTGCTCCTATCAAGAAATTGGGATTAGGGAAGGATTGGAATTTGAAAATAATCCCTACTAATGAACCGGAAAGCACATAACTTGTCCCGAGTATTACAAATTTTTTAATGCCATATAATTGATTTTTATTCCCTCTCCCACCATTTGGAGAATTCTCGAGTTCATTGAATAATCTATATCCAAAATAAAAATAGAATATTGCAAATGCACCAAGCAACAAAAAAGTAGCTATTCCTCCAAACGGGACTAAAAATAAATTCATCCCGAGTGCTAGGAGGCTAACCAAGAACAATATTCGTTCAGCTTTTACCATTCGATCGGTAGTTTAGATAATGATGCATAACGTTCCGGGTTAATGAAGTGGCGGAGTTCGAAGCTACAACTTATTTTTGGCGGCTCAACCAAAATATTAAAATTAAACACTCGAGCCGCCAAGCAATATCCCAGCCATTTCATTTAACCCAATGTTAGGTGCAGTTATACTATCTCAATATCAAGAATATCAGCACCTATTGGTTTAAATAATAAATCTTTATCATAAGTAATGTTCAGTTTAATTAATGCATAGAACGCCTTTGCCTCACTATTACTAAAGTCTCCCTTTTCATAGTTAGGCAAATGCAAATTACCCTCAAACCTAAGTCTAGAATTTATCTCAAGTGTCGCAAAATCCTCAACAGGAATGACACTTTCGATCGATACAATTTCAAAATCATCTTTAATTATTTCAGGAACAATAAATCCGAGCTCATGCTCTAAACTAATTTTTTTAATCGGATACTGCTTAATTCCAGCATCAATAAAATCAGAAATATGAGTCCATAAATATGAATTTATAGCATTTTGAATTGAATCAATAGTTAACCCTTGATCTTCAAGCCACTTTTTAAACTCTTCCTTTCTCTTAAAATCGATTAAACTTGTTTCAATTTCAAATAATCTCTTAACGCTTTCCAGAATAATTAAGCTTGAACTCTCCTTCTTCAAATTTGGATGAAAATCAGATTTGTCATGATTCCAAAAATCATTATAATTTGCTGTAAGAAAATAATTTTTCGATTCATTTGATTCTGTGGCATCATCTCGAACAGAACTCCAAATTAATGCATCTCTAAACTCTTCTTTCTTTTCAGAAAAAAAAGGCAATGATTTATTTATGGATTTCGCAAGATTTTCGGTAAAATGCGCAGGCTTAATTGTTAAAAGATTCAAAACTTTAGAATCAATTTTTTCTCGATAAAATTTTTCACTTCTATCGCGAAACGCAGCGGGGTCAAATGTCAGTTCGACAATTCTAACTTCAGTCAAACTATTTATCTCGCGGATTCTTTTTTGGATCTCATAATCTAATGTTATTGCTCTATCAGATAATTTAAACAAAATTTCATTTAGACAAATCTCAGGGATGATTATGTGAATATTCTTCTCAGTTGCGGATTTGATCATTAACTCTGAAAAATTTGACCTAAAAAACGGGTCGGCGTATAAAATATTTGTATCAATGTATATGTTCATTTCTATTAGCAGTTGCCATAATTGCACCTAACGTCCCTGGGTTAATGAAGTGACGGAACTACGAAGCTAAGACATTTCCATGGCGGCTCAAACAATAATTTAAAGATTAAGCACTGGAGCCGCCAAGCAATATCCCAGTCATTTCATCTAACCCAATGTTGTGCGCAGTTTTTACTCTATTGTAAACTTTCCGCTCATCACTTGTCTGCTATCGTTTAATACTTGGTAGAAATAAAGTCCGTTTGAAAGCTTATCACGGTTAATAGTCATTGACAATGAATTAATATTTTGTTGTCTTACTTGTTTGCCAAGTGCGTTATAAATTTTTAGCTCTGCTTTTTCAAAGTCACCGCTTAAACTTAAGGTCGCAGTAGAATTGAACGGATTTGGAAAAAGTGTTGACACAATTTTTTTGACAGAAACGCTTTTTACACTTGTAATAAGTGCACAATTACTTGTCATATCTGGATAAAGTGTTTCTTCGTTTTGCGAAAAACAAGTAAGTGTATAGTCAGGAAAGTCCATTGCGCAACCTGGCAGATACTCAATTAGTCCGTATGTATTTCCGATTCCTTCAATAATCTGAATTCCGTAGCAACTAAAATTCCATCTTTTTCGAAAAGTACTTCCAATAAGAATTGAGTCAATAAATTGAATAGTAGAAGGAAGTCCGAAATAGTCAAGATAGCCATGAATCGTATCGCCTACTTGCAAATTAAAATCATAAAGTAGTTGTTCTGTAGAGTCTGAAGGTGGTACAAAAAAGATCTTTCGTGCAGCAGTATCCTGTCGAATTGCTCCTTTATAACCTATAAGCGATCCACCGCAAATTCCTGTTGAAAATGATCGTACAAACGGCGTGTTCAATTTATGATATGTCTGATTGCTAATAATTGTATCGCCCGAAAAAGTGATTGAATAATATTCGTCCGCCGTCCCATTTGCAAAGCAGTACCATTCTAGATGAAAATTCCATACTGCATTACTATCGGGGAATGGATGATATACGGATGTCTGCGCTTTCATTGAAAATGTAACCGCTATTAAATTCAAAAGTAAAAGTTTTTTCATTGGCTGAAGTTCTAAATTAGTAATAATGTTTCACCGGAGCATAAAAATTGCGCACAACGTCCCTGGGTTAATGAAGTGACGGAACTACGAAGCTAAGACATTTCCATGGCGGCTCAAACAATAATTTAAAGATTAAGCACTGGAGCCGCCAAGCAATGTCCCAGTCATTTCATTTAACCCAATGTTAGGGCCAGTAGAATTTCCTCCTTACTTCACCCCCGTACTTCGGATGCGTACTTCGGATCTGGATTTCGGAGGCGTATTTCGGAGGCAAACGTCAAGTCCTGCTCTACCCTGCCCGTCGATGTTGAAACCGCTCAGCCAGCCTTAAAATCGCTTACATGCGGTCGATTATATCAGTGAATTTTACTAAATCTCAATTAATGAGGTAACAACTATCCTTTACATTCCTGAACTTGCCAGTCCGAGGAGCGATCGAACGAAAACGAGTTTTGATTCGCTCGCTCTTTGGTCTGCCGAATCATTTCAGAATAGATGTGGACCGGTATTTTCGTGAGCGTACTAAATCATATTCCAAACTAGAAAAAGATGACTGCTAATTTTAAGTGTATTGTTCCGTGCGAAAATTCTATTGGCCCTAACGTTCCGGGTTAATGAAGTGGCGGAGTTCGAAGCTACGACTTTTCTTTGGCGGCTCATACAATAATTTAAAATTTAAGCACTCGAGCCGCCAAGCAATATCCCAGCCATTTCATTTAACCCAATGTTAGCACCAGTTTATCGTTTCATGCTATAACCATCCCTCCCAAGCCTTAAATTATCCCCAAACATGAAAGTAACTCGATTAAATGTAAGTTTATGAATATGCTCGATTTCAACTTCATCTGTTTGAGTCCATAAATCTATGGCTGAAAATCCGAAATGCTTTGGTATTGGGTAAAAGAATATCTGCGTTCCTCCATCATAAGTATTTTGTTGAGTTCTATACTCCTTAAATCGCGTTAACAAATCAGACATTTTAATTATAAATTCATCACCAATAAAAGAAATGTATTCGATTGGCAAATCATCTTCACTATCCGAAAGATCAGGATTTATTGCAACAATCTTAAACCTCTTATCAAAAGGGATAAGAAATATTGAACCTCGAATTTCGTTTTTGGTATTTGGTTTCTCTGAACCAATTAATTGCGACAACTCCTTTGCCATTGGACACCTCTCCGCTCTCAATACGTCACACATTGCATCAAATAACTCCAAGTCAGTGGAAATAGGTTGAAAAAGTGCAGTCATTATAAATTGGTGCTAACGTTTTGCAGATTTGCGATGGGCGGGATTTCCACCACAAATGTTTATGCGAAGATATGAACTTTATTTAACCACAAAAGTGTCAGCGGAGCACGAAACCCCGCCTATTGCAAATGTGCTGTTATATGCCGTTTTTCTTTCTGTCGAGTAGTTCTCTCGTTTCCAAATAGCTGTCATATTTAATTTCTGTTTTTAGTCTGTCCGATAAAACATTGTTGTCCAAAAGAACTTCAATAATACCGTTTCTGTGAATACCACAATTCATTTTATTATATAAAATTTCAAGTGGTTCTTTGCATTCTGTTGTTTTGTTTGCAGTGAAAATGTCAACATAACTACCTGCAAGGCTCTCTATGATGTGTTCGCTTTTCGTTTTTTTTGCAA
Source organism: uncultured Bacteroidota bacterium (assembly GCA_963775555.1). Lineage (GTDB taxonomy): Bacteria > Bacteroidota > Bacteroidia > AKYH767-A > 2013-40CM-41-45 > QQVM01. The sequence continues at coordinate 1,866,995 of CAVZJJ010000004.1, forward strand.
TTTCAGTCAATAATTTGTAGTCGCCCATTTTGTAGTTAGAAGTCAATATGTCTATAAACGATGCTGGTCTTTTTGCTTTTGGGATATTGTATAATGCAAACTCTCGAATACTGTCGCTTTTTAGAAATTTTAAAGCACTAATTGCAAATTCATTTATTCTATTCTTGGAGTTTGCTTTTTGCTTTGCTAGATTAAGAATGAAATTGCTGTCTAACGGAAACTTGTGGTCGCTAAAGATTTCAATTAGTTTTTCTTTTTTGCTATTATCCTTTTCTGTTAAAAGTTTGTCGGCAATTTGATTTAATTCTAATTCGGTAAGCTCCTTGCTTCGAAAGAATGATAAGAATGGTTTACTGTTTAATATTTCGTCTATAATGTCCTTGAACACTTGCTTTTTACGAACATTACTTTTTCTACTTGCCTCCGTTTTCTTAATGTTGTCAAGATACAACTTGATAAATTTGTTTGTCTTTGATGATTTTTCAAGTTCTTGAAATACTTTGATTTTTGGATTGTCATCTTGAAAATGTCGAATTATAGAGTCGTCTTGCCAATCGTCTGGGTTTTTATCAATGTATTTGCCAAATTTTTCGGCAATAAATATTAGCCCTTTTAGTCCATCAAGTTCAATAATTTCAGAATAGCCAACCCAATCGGAATTGTCAATTGGATGATTTAGAAACCTGTCGTAAATTGCTTGTCTTGCTTCTGTGTCGCCTTGTTGTGCATACAACTTTGTAAGGTCAAATAAATGTGTTAAACTCCAAGTGTCGTTTTGTTCTGCTGCAAGTCCTCTTAATACAGCTTTTCGGATTTTCTCTTTTTGGGTTGTCAGGTTGGTTAGGTCAAGAATATATTTTGCTCTACTATTTTCCGATTGTCCGTCATAAGCGTAGTTTCTTAAAGCACCTTTTATAATATAGGTCGTGAAGTCAATTTTAGGGTTGTCCTTTGCTAATAAATACGCTTCGCCTGTCCCACGTTTTAGTGAGTCAAAGAATTGTCGTTTTATGTTAGCACTGTCGGTCATTAAAATGGCATATAACGTTCCGGGTTAATGAAGTGGCGGAGTTCGAAGCTACAGCTTTACTTTGGCGGCTCAAACAACTATTTAATAAATTAACAGATCGAGCCGCCAAGCAATGTCCCAGCCATTTCATTTAACCCAATGTTAGCGGTTTGTTGCTCTTTCGTATTCTCCAAGGTACGATGACAAACTTTCTCTTTCCAATATTGAAATTTCTGAAGTTGTGTCATCAAGTAAATCCTTAATAATATAATACTGGTCAATATTTTTTATCTTCTTTAGCTTCAATACCTCCTGTATACTGCCCTTTATGACTCCCATTAAAATACGGAAACCCGGCAATTTTTCTGCTATTAATTCAGCATCAATGACTGAAATAATATCGAACGGGATTTCATTAGAATTTGATAAAATATCATTTAGTCCACTTTTCAACCCCTTCTTTGCAAGAGTTTTACTCTTGGCCTCCCATTCGTTTAAGACTTTAACCGGATGTGCATCTGGAAAACGAGAAATTAACTCTTTAGGAAATAAATGATCAGTCAATATCTCAAAAACCCTCTTGTAAACACGGTAATTTTGATCGGTAATTTTAAAGCTCATGACGCATGTTTGCAATAACCGCTAACTTGTATATAGGTCCGGTTATGAATACACACTCCGGATTAGCTGAATCAAATTTAGCTGGTTATGTCGGTAGCACCAAATATATTTTCCAGATGTTATCATAGGTCCAGATCCTCAAAGGGGCTGCGTATCTCTGCGATTTTCTTCGTACTCACATGGGTATAAATTTGTGTGGTCTTGGGACTGTTATGTCCTAATAATTCCTGGATGTAACGCAAATCTGTTCCATTTTCAAGCAAATGCGTCGCATAACTGTGTCTTAACCAATGCAGCGTTACCGGCCGGCGGATACCTGTTTTTGCCAAACTTATCTTCAATACCTCCGATAAACTTTTCTCCGAATAGGGCTCGCCTGCTTCCCTCCCTTCAAATAAATAGGTTTTTGGCTTGTACTTTTTAAAATATTCCCGTAATTTCTCAATCATGCTTTGCGGTAAAGGTGCTATCCTGTCCTTTCTTCCTTTTGCATTTTTAATAAGCAAAACTCCCCGCTTGCTGTCGATATGCTCCGGCATCAGACTCAATACTTCCCCGCGCCTTAATCCACAGCAATAAATCAATGAAAGCATCGTCCTGTGCTTAAGATTACCGGTGACTTTCAAAATTTTTTGTACTTCTTCCTTGCTCAGGACATTGGGTAATTTCCGGTCTGCTTTTGGCCGTATTATTTTATCCACTTGAAGTTTCCGGTCTTCCAGTCGCGTGAAATAGAGCTTCACGGCATTAACAATAAGCCGTTGCCAACTGATAGACATCTTTCCTTCATAGGCATAGCGGCGGAAAAACTCCGAAGCATCCGCATCCGTAATTTCCACAGGTTCTTTTCCCTGATGGGCCCTCAAAAATACTTTCAAGCCCTCAGTATAACTTCGGATGGTGTTCTCACTGTAACGCTGGGCCTGCAGGTATTTTCTAAATTGCTCCACCTCCTGTTCTGTTCTCCCGGGGGGCCTTGGCGCTAAACCGAATATCGTGCGGAGTAAAGCGTGGTGCTTCTGCAAATCCGGAATCAACCATCCTCGCCTGGCTTCATCCCAATGCGATTGCGGGATTTTTTTCAGCGCCGCGGATATCTTCCCGTCAGGTGAAAACTGAAGCAAAATCCATTTCCTGCCATTCTTCTCTACTCGTGTTGCTTGCATGCGACAAAATTCAATCGCTGAATGTAGAGAATCATACTCTGCTTACCGAAATCTTGTGAAAAAAGTGTACTATGTGCGGATATTTCTCTGCTCTAAAGAGAGATGACTAAGCCGGAAAAAGATTGAAATGCCGTCACGTAAAAATATTATAGTATATGCTACAGGTTACTTATCCCCACAAAACGGATTACATCGGCTTTTCCCTGGTGGTATTTTCCTTCACTTAATGTAACAGTATCACTATATAATAATTCGATATTCAATTTTTCAAAGTCTTTCCTGAGCATTTCTTCCGTATACAGCATGGAGATGTCTGCCGGCCCCCCGGAATTATTATTCAGCTGTGTTGGATTAAATGCCTCCAGAATAATGCGCCCGCCCGGCTTAAGCCAACGGATCGCTTTTTCATGTATTGTTTTTCGGATGGCTTCAGGAAAATGTGCATAGATAAATGCCACGCAATCCGCTTCCTCTTCGGGATAGTCTGCCTTGGTCGCGTCTTGGATGTCATAGTGGATGGTCACCTTCCTGGTCGCAGCCAGGCGGAGTGCTTTCTCCTTTCCGGCTTCACTCAAATCAAAAGCATTCACCTTCCATCCTTTTGAAGCAGCATAAACAGCATTCCTGCCTTCTCCGTCGCAGGGTAAAATGATAGTTCCCGGATCCATTTTCTCCAGTTGCTCACTGAAGAAGGTATTGGGCTTTTCACCATAGGCGTATTCGTGTTCGCTGTAGCGTTTGTTCCAAAAGCTATTCTTCATTTTTTTTATGTAAAAAAAAACATTGCTTTCCTTATTTATCTAAATAAAAAACCAGTTGTAATAATTCTTTACTCCTCCGCCCGCAAAGGAGGCCCCACCACCTGCATATCGTGATCTTCAAAGACTTTCTTCACTATTTCCAGTGTCGGAGGGGATGTCCACCGATCTGTTACTTTGAAAAATTCTTCCATTTTTCCTGCAGGAAGATAAGACACGATCATTTTCCCTTTTTCGGAAAGTTGGACAAAGGCATGTTGAATTTTCCTCGGAAGAAAAATCGTATCCCCTGCATTCATCCTGTATTTCTCATCGCCAACCTGAAAAATATAGTCTCCCTCAATCACATAAAACCATTCATCCTGAAAGGGATGTATGTGCAATGGTGGACCGCCTTTGGGAGTGAGACCGGTTTGTTCAAATACAGCGAGCCCGCCAGCGGTGTCCTGAGAGGAAATTTTAATATCCAGCGTATTTAAGGTAACACCTTTCATTTTATAGTGTTCTCCAAACCGGGCCTCTCCTGTACTTACTTTAAATCCATTGTTTGCTTTCATAGCTGTATTTTTTAAAAAACCAGACAATGCAGGTTTCGCATCTCGATAAACATTACAACTTTACGCCGCGTTTCAGGAGTTCAATTTGCAGGAATGTTAAACTAAACAGTAACGCCAAACTGCCTGAGATGGTGCAGGGCATGTTTATAGAGCAAATGCACCCATTCCGCGTAATTGAGGTTACCGAAGTGAGGGTCGGTGACAGTAGAGTCCCCTTTGCTCTCAAAATGCGCTATAAAGTCGCGGAGCTCGGTTTCAAGTTCCGCGATGGCCTCTTCTTTCGAAGCGGATTTGCATGGTAGTGGCATTTCAGGTAATAAGGAATTGACCGTGTTCGGGCGAAAGTCCTTTTCACTCATCATAAAATCTTTCATGGGCTTCAGACGCTCTTCGGGAGTAACGATACTGTGCTTGTCTTTCCCATTCGCGATCCGCACGGCATCACTCATGTGCTCTATCATCTGGCAGACATTCATTTTCCCAAATAAGGGTTGTGTATCTCCCGGCAGGGATCGTAAATGCTCCAATAAGTCAATGCGCAGGAAAGTAAGTTTATCAGGATTCATCGATGTATAGATTGATTATGCTAAAGGTAAGAATAAAAACAAAGTTCATCTAGCGGGAAATTTAGTCTGTTGCGAGTATCTTCAGACTCATTGAGTGAGGAATTCTCTCCGTATAAATTTTTATTTCACAGGAATGTTGCGGCTTTTCAAATCCATGGCACCGTAAATTCAGGCGCAAAAAAAAGATCCATCTCCTTTGGGGAAATGGATCTTTCAATAACAATGAAAACGACTACTCTTCTTTATTTTCCTCTTCTGTAGTATGAGTAGGAGTTTCTTCAGTAGCTGCCTTTATTACTTCGCCATTGGGCTCGGATTTCTTGTCCTTCTTTTCGGCGGCTTCCATTTCAGTCTTCAGGTTGCTGAGTGCGGTAAGATCACCAAGGGTGGTTTTCTCAACACTTTCTTTCACCTTCTTCACGGCTTTCTGCTCCTTCTTCACGTTCTTTCTCACGTGCTGAACCTTCCGCTACACGGGCAGCACTGCTGAGTTCTTCGTGAATACGGCTGTGAGAAACAACGATCTTACGCTGATCTTTGTTGAATTCAATTACTTTGAATTCAGCTTTATCGTCGGCTTTCAGGGTCTTTCCGTCTTCCTTCACCATGTGCTTGTTCGGACCGAATGCTTCAACACCATACGACAAGGCAACAGTGGAACCTTTCTCTCCTACTTTCAGATACAGTTCCTTCGTGGATAGAATCGAGTGTAAAGATGGTTTCGAATACTTCCCAAGGATTTTCTTCCAGCTGCTTGTGTCCAAGACTGAGGCGACGGTTTTCAGGATCTACTTCGAGAACGACAACTTCCATGCGATCTCCTACTTTACAGAACTCGGATGGGTGTTTTACCTTTTTACTCCAAGCAAGGTCAGAGATGTGAACCAGTCCGTCGATACCTTCTTCCAACTCAACGAATACTCCGAAGTTCTGGAAGTTTTTAACTGTAGCTGTATGCTTAGAACCTACAGGATATTTAGCAGCAACATCGATCCAAGGATCAGCTTTCAGTTGCTTCAGTCCAAGTGACATCTTACGCTCTTCACGATCGAGTGTAAGAATTACAGCTTCGATCTCATCACCTACTTTCAGGAATTCATGCGGACTGCGAAGGTGCTGTGACCATGACATTTCAGAAACGTGGATAAGTCCTTCTACTCCGGCAGCGATCTCAACGAAAGCACCGTAGTCAGCAATGACAACCACTTTACCTTTTACTTTATCACCAACTTTAAGGTTCTCATCTAAGCTGAGACCAAGGATGCGGAGTAAGCTGTTTTAATCCAAGAGCGATACGTTTTTTCTCATCATCAAAATCAAGGATAACGACATTTACTTTCTCATCAAGTTTTAATACTTCTTCAGGATGAGAGATACGTCCCCATGAAATATCGGTGATGTGCAATAAACCATCTACTCCACCCAGATCCATGAACACACCATATGAAGTGATGTTCTTCACAGTTCCTTCGAGTACTTGTCCTTTTTCCAACTTCTTCATGATCTCGGCTTTTTGAGCTTCGAGTTCTTCTTCGATCAGGACTTTATGAGATACAACAACGTTTTTAAATTCGTTGTTGATTTTAACTACTTTAAATTCCATTGTCTTTCCGACAAACTGGTCGTAATCACGGATAGGCTTCACATCGATCTGTGAACCCGGAAGAAATGCTTCGATACCAAATACATCCACGATCAGTCCACCTTTGGTACGGCATTTTACAAATCCCTGGATCACTTCATCACCTTCAAGAGAAGCATTAACACGATCCCATGATTTGAGAGCACGTGCTTTTTTGTGAGAAAGAATTAACTGACCATTTTTGTCTTCTTGTGTTTCCACATAAACTTCTACTTTATCTCCAACTTTAATGTCAGGCATGTGACGGAATTCGGTGAAGGCAACCAAACCATCGGATTTGTATCCGATGTTGATTAAAACATCTTTGGATGAAATGGATACAACCACTACCTTCAACAATGTCATGCTCAACAACAGAGGTTAAGGTTTCGTCGTACATTTTTTCCAGACGGATGCGTTCTTCTTCGGAATAATCTGAGCTACCTTTTCCGGTAGATTCCCAGTTAAAAGGCTCCGCCTTGTATTCCGCGGTTTGGTTTGTGATTTCTTCGGTAATCATTTAGTTTTTAGAGTTATGGTGAGATTTTCGGTTTTTCGTTTAAAGGGACGCAAATGTATCAAATTATCTCTTACAAGAAAAGGGTATATGCCGATTAATTTTAACAGAAAATGATGAAAAAGATTAAAAATGAGGCCCCGGTTTTAAGCTCTTTTTTAATGGCCCATTTTAGGCCTAAAAATGAACATATAATGCTGTTTATTCAGTCGTATATAAAACAAACCCGGAAAGTTGCACAGAAGTCTGATTCAAATACTTTATTGAGAATGCTAAATCCCGGACAGGAAATGTCCTTTTTGCTAACACGAGAGTCTAAGGGAAATGAATTGATTTTATTTGAGGCCAGGGGACGTTTTTTAAGATTAACCTCCTGATCCGCTTGGCTTATTCCGGGAAAAAATAAAAGGGAATATTTTTAGTCTGGAACCGCCTGTAACAAATGATCCTCCACTTTTTTCATCAGCCACATAGGTGTTGAGGTAGCACCACAGATGCCCACGGAACTTGCGTCCACCAGCCATGAAGGGTCCAATTCATCCACATCGGAGATGAAAAATGTACGGGGATTTACGGATTTGCATACCTCGAAAAGAACCTTTCCGTTGGAGCTTTTTTTACCGCTTACAAACAAAATCACGTCATGCGCCGCCGAAAATTTCTTCAGCTGTGGTTCACTGTTGGAGACCTGCCTGCATACCGTGTCGTTAGAATTCAAAAATTCATCTTTGGCCTCTTCCTCCTGGGCTTTCCGGGAACGTTCTTCAAGAAGGGAACGCATTTTATCGAAGCCACGGGTGCTTTTGGTCGTCTGGGAGAAAAAATAAATAGGCCGTGAATAATCCACTTTATCAAGATCTTCTTCGTTACGCACGAGAATGGCCTCTCCCCGGGTCTGTCCCACCAGCCCCATCACCTCAGCATGTCCGGCTTCACCATAGATGACTACCTGTCCGTTGTTGTCTGTCCATTTCATCCACACTGATCCTTACCCTGTTTTGCAGTTTGAGTACCACCGGACAAGATGCATCGATCAATTCGATGTTGTTTTCCATGGCAATCTTATAGGTTTCAGGGGGTTCTCCATGCGCCCGATCAGGACCTTGCAGTCATGCAGGGTCTTCATCTGCTCATGGTTGATTATTTCCAGTCCTTTTGAGCGCAGTCGATCTACTTCCATATTGTTGTGTACAATATCCCCAAGGCAATACAATTTTCCGCTTGCATCCAAGTTCATCTTCGGCCATCTGAATGGCATAGACTACGCCAAAACAAAAACCGGAATGTGGATCTATGGTTACTTTCATGAAGATACAAAGGTATTTTAACTTTAAATCGCCTCGAAAAGGGGGCACAGAAACCCTGGACAGGGTTCAAACAGGAACATTCAATCTTCTTAATTGTTCAAGGGAAAATTCGAGTTGCTCTTCCTGGTTCATGTTCGAATTATCCAGAATGATGGCGTCCTCGGCCTGCCTCAGCGGACTTTCAGTCCGGTGTGTATCGGTAAAATCCCTGTCTTCGATGTTTTTTGACACTTCATCAATCGTCACCATGAAGCCTTTTTCATTGAGTTCATCGAAGCGGCGTTTTGCACGGATCGATTTGTTAGCCGTCATGAAGATCTTTAAGTTCAGCGTCTTTGAATACCTCGGTTCCGATATCTCTCCCATCCATCACAATTCCCTTGGTCTTGCCATAGCTTTGTTGCAGAGCCACCATCCTGTGTCTTATTTCCGGGATGGCACTCACCGGACTTACCCAATCGGACACCTTCAAACTCGCGGATCTTACTCTCCACATTGTCCTCATTGAGGTACACTTCTGACAATCCGGTTTCAGGATTAAGATGAAAACTGATGTGGATGTGATCCATCAGTTTTTCGAGCTGCTCCGGAGTCATCGTTGCCAATTCCTCGAGACTGATATCGTGTTGCTGGATGAAAAGTGTAACTGCACGGTACATCGCACCGGAATCGATGTAACGATAACCCAGTTTCCGGGCCAGGGCTTTCGCCATGGTACTTTTGCCGCAAGAGGAATAACCGTCTATCGCAATGATAATCTTGCGTTTCTTGCTGTTGGCTCTTCTTGCATGGTGAAATGAGTTCCTTTGTAGATTTATGGTTTTCTGATTCATCGTGTCGGACAAAGAAACAAAGAAAAGACGGGAAGACACCAAGCTGAATGCGGATTGTGAGTATCTTTTATAAATCCATCATATTTGACAAGCGCTGAAGAAGTGTTGAAAATGTGCATCAAATGGCTTTATCCGGATTAGAAATTCAGCAAATACCTGAACGAAGCAAATTTGCCAGTCAGTTTATTTTGGAATCCATGGTTCAGGTTAAATAAAGCCAGCCAAGATTCTTCTAAACACCTGAATCAATTTGTAGCCACCTTTTTATTAAATGCCGATAAATTGGTAGAGATGGAGATATGGTTGGCAGCTCCTCCCACATGGTAATTTCCCCGGCCATAACTGATGATGAACTTGCTCACTTTCAGTCCCACTCCAAAGGAAAAGCCGGTGGTGGCCGGGCGTGCTTCGAGCAAAAGCTCTTTGCGCCGCTGGAAGTTATAAGCCACCCTCACGTGAAAATTCTTTGAAAGCAGAATCTCCGAGCCGATAATAAAATGTCGTGAAAGGTTATCAAAGAATGAAATGTTTTTTTGTACCGGTTCACCGGTGAGCGGATCCACATCACCCAGACTATAAGGATCCTCGTACTTCAGGTCGTACTGTTCCAGGTGCCGGTAGGTCAAACTGAAGCGAAGGGGAGTATGCGCCAGCCGCTTGGAAACACCTACCAGAATCTCCGCCGGTAAGGGCTCATTGTTGCTCTTGGTATAGTTCTTTAACTGCATGCCGACATTCCTTGCTTCCATGGTGACGGTCCACTGAGTAGCTGTGTCGTGAAAAGTAGCCGATACGTCTACACCAAGTCCGAAGGCATTATAGACATACATATCGCTGTAAATTCCTTTGAGGTTTGCACCTAATGTAAATTTCTGATTCAGGGCATATCCCCAGCCAAACACCAAGGCATAATCGGCCGCTTTGAAGGTGCCTTCCTTGTCGCCATAGGAATTGGTTTCAGTAAATTTTCCGTAGTTGGCATAATGAATCCCGGCCATGAAGGTACCTAGTTTTTGTGCATCCATTGCATAGATGGCATCCCCAAAATGAACTCCGTCCACATAAGATACTCCACTAAGCGACAATGATTTATCCATCTCCGGATTAAGTAATGATGGAGCTTGAAAAGCCATGCTCAGGTCATTGTCTTTTACACTGATAAAGGTGCCACCCATAGCTGCCACACGGGCGGAAGCAGGGATGTTTAGAAAGGAATAAACGCTTGAGCCACCCACTTGCGCAAAGCCGGAAAGAGGTAAAAAAATCAGAATAAAAAGAGTACGAACTAATGTCATAAGCGAATGCAAGGAAAGAATTTTTGACTGAATGGAAACGTTGAGTTTTTGTTATTATTTGTAATTATGAAAAAATTCTTCATCAATTAATCGTTTTTAACGTTCAGCATTAGATTCAACAAACAAGAGTATTTCTTGCGAATCAAGGCTTGTTCTTTTCATTACCTTTGCAAGTCCGCCCCCTGCGTGGATTTAATTATGTCGACAGACAAAGAAGTATTAGAAGTATTTGGTGCAAGGGTGCACAATTTGAAGAATATCGATCTCAGCTTTCCCAGAAACAAACTGGTGGTGATCACCGGTCTGAGCGGGAGTGGGAAATCTTCACTTGCCTTCGACACTATTTATGCGGAAGGACAAAGGCGCTACCTGGAAAGTTTCTCGGCTTATGCAAGGCAATTTCTGGGCAACATGGAACGACCGGATGTGGACAGCATCAATGGCCTGAGTCCTGTCATCTCTATCGAACAGAAAACGACCAACCTCAATCCCGCGCTCTACGGTGGGTACCATCACAGAGATTTATGATTTTCTCCGCCTGCTTTATGCCAGAGCGTCAGAAGCTGTCTCCTTTGTCACCGGCGAGAAAATGATTCGTCTGAGTGATGAACAGATCATCGAACTGATCATTAAAAAATTCAAGGGTAAGAAGATCCTTCTGCTCGCTCCATTGATCAAAGCTCGAAAAGGTCATTACCGGGAATTGTTTGAACAATTGCTGCAACAGGGTTACTTAAGGGTACGAACTGATGGACAGCCTCTCAGAGTTAAAAAAAGGACTTGCAACTTGATCGTTACAAGACTCATGATATTGAGTTTCTTATCGACCGGATCGATATCAGTGAACAATCGACTGCAAGACTGAGCGAGTCCATGGCACTTGCCATGAAACTAGGCAAAGGTTCGATCTTATTGGTGGAGGCAGAAAAAGGATACTGAACATTATTATAGCAGGCACCTGATGTGCCCGACTTCAGGCATCTCATACGACGAACCACAACCGAATACCTTTTCTTTCAATTCACCCTATGGGGCATGCCGTCATTGCAACGGACTGGGAACAGTTTCTGAAGTGGATCTGGAAAGTATCATTCCAAACCCGGCAATCAGTATCAAAGCCGGAGGCATAACGTCCATTTGGACCACAAAAGGACAGCTGGATATTTAAACAGTTGATCGCCCTTGGACAGGAAATATAATTTCAACCTGGCCATGCCCTATCAGTGACATTCCTGAAGATTCGCTGAACGTAATTTTATATGGCTCCGATGATGTACTCAATATCACAATGGATCAGGGAGGCAGCTCTTCCTATCAGCATCCCGGAACTTATGAAGGCATAGTAAATTTTATTCTCGGCCAGGATACTGACCAGGCCTCACATTCCATGCGCAAGTGGATCCAAAGCTTCATGCAACAGGTCACCTGCCCGGAATGCAATGGCTCGCGTCTGAAGAAAGGAATCCTTGTATTTTAAAATTAACGATAAAAATATTTCTGAACTGGCAGGGATGGACATCACTCAGTTGGCAGAATGGTTCGGAAAACTTACCCCTCACCTGAACGCAAGACAGAAAAAAATCGGTCAGGAAGTGATCAAAGAAATACGAAAGCGAATTCAGTTTTTGTTGGATGTGGGACTCGATTATCTCACGCTTCACCGAACCTCGAAAAGTCTCAGTGGCGGGGAATCACAACGCATCCGTCTCGCCACCCAAATTGGTTCCCGCCTGGTGGGTGTTCTGTATATCCTGGACGAACCCAGCATTGGCCTGCATCAGCGCGATAATGTACGACTCATCAAATCTCTCCAGGAATTAAGGGATACAGGAAATACTGTTGTCGTAGTGGAACATGACCGCGAAACAATTCTGGCAGCAGATTATGTACTTGACCTGGGACCGGGGGCCGGAATTCATGGCGGAGAAGTCGTGGCTCAGGGTACTCCTGCAGAAATTCTCCTGCAGAAAAGTCTGACTACGGATTATCTCAATGGATACCAGGCAGATTGAAATTCCGGAAAAACGCAGAGAAAAGGAAGTGGTAAAGTTCCTCGACCTTAAAGGGAGCAAAAGGAAACAATCTAAAGAATGTAAACATCAAAGATCCCTTTGGGAAAATTTGTTTGCGTGACAGGGGTATCCGGCAGCGGAAAATCCACACTGATCAACGAGACCTTGTACCCTATCCTGAACGAACATTTTTTCAATGCTCATCAAAAGCCACTTGACTACAAAACGATCCGCGGACTGGAACATGTAGACAAGGTCATAGAGATTGATCAAAGTCCGATAGGCAGAACACCGCGATCAAATCCTGCTACCTATACAGGAGTGTTTACTGATATCAGAAATCTCTTTGCACAATTGCCTGAAGCACAGATACGAGGTTATGCACCGGGACGTTTTTCCTTTAATGTAAAAGGCGGACGCTGTGAAACTTGTCAGGGAGGTGGAATGCGAGTGATTGAAATGAATTTTCTTCCGGATGTATATGTCGAATGTCAGACATGCCGTGGAAAAAGATATAATCGTGAGACACTTGAAATCCGGTACCGTGGAAAATCGATCAGTGATGTACTGGACATGAGTATTGAAATGGCTGTTGAATTTTTCGAAAACATGCCGCATATTCTTCACAAGATTAAAACACTGCAAGGAAGTCGGACTTGGTTATATCACCCTGGGACAACAAAGCACGACCCTCTCCGGTGGAGAAGCACAAAGTGTGAAACTGGCGACAGAACTATCCAAACGTGATACCGGCAATACATTTTACATCCTTGATGAACCAACAACGGGACTTCATTTTGAGGACATTCGGATTCTGCTCGAGGTGCTTGAATCGTCTGGCCGACAAAGGAAATACGGTGCTGGTAATCGAGCATAATATGGATGTGATCAAAGTAGCTGACTACATCTTCGACTTGGGACCTGAAGGAGGAGAAAGAGGAGGAAATATTGTTTGTGAAGGCACTCCTGGCGAAATGATGAAAAACAAAAAAAGCATTACTGCCGAATATTTGAGAAAAGAGCTGGAAAACAGCCTTGAATTAGGCAACCTTGAAAAAACTAATCGTACTGAAATTAATTTGCAGTTTTTCAAAATGGAAGGTACAGGAAAACGACAAGTATCATAAGATTCCGATGATTAAACTAAAATAAAATTCTGAAAAAGCCGGCTTTCAAGGACTGAAACAAAGAGATTTCCGATCGTGATTCAAGAAGATGCACGTGATCTTTGTTTTGCATTGGCAATACGCAGCGGAAGCAAATGATAAAAATTATACAACTATGAATTTCGACGAATTAAAAATACGCAAAGCCTTTTCAGACAAGGACTGGCAGGAGATAAAAGCACATGATACCTGGCAGATCTTTAAGATCATGGCTGAGTTTGTTGAAGGCTTTGAAAAGATGAGTAAGATCGGACCTTGTGTTTCGATCTTCGGATCTGCCCGAACCAAACCTGAGTCATGAATTCTACAAACTGGCAGAAGAGATTGCTTTCAAACTTACCAAGGAAGGCTATGGAATTATCACCGGTGGTGGTCCGGGAATTATGGAAGCCGCCAATAAAGGCGCAAAAACAGCCGGTGGAAAATCGGTCGGTTTGAATATCGAATTGCCTTTCGAGCAATACTCAAATCCTTATATTGATTCTGACAAACTCATCTCATTCGATTACTTCTTTGTGCGCAAATTGATGTTCATCAAATATGCCCAGGGATTTGTGGTATTGCCGGGTGGATTTGGTACCATGGACGAACTTTTTGAAGCCCTCACGCTCATTCAGACAAAAAAAATCGGAAAATTTCCGATTGTGCTGGTAGGAAAAGAGTATTGGTCCGGCTTATTTGATTGGATCAAAACCAATCTGGTCTCTGAAAAAATGATTGACCCGAATGACCTCAATCTACTTGTTACTTGCGGAGAATGCAGATCATGCGGTGAGTCATATCAATGAATTTTATTCGCGCTACTTTTGAAGCCCAATTTTTAATCTAGTATCCGTCATTGCAATTTCGCTTCAGGAATTACATGCCGTTTTATCGTCATGCTGTTATCAACATTGAAAGTTGAATAACTGTAAGACTTACAGAATACAGCGTTCTAATTGGTTGTAAATTCAACCACTGTAATACTGTGTTCTGATGCTAAAATAATTTTCGGTTTTCATTTCGACTTCCACCCTCTTTCTCATCTCGATGATTGCCGGGGACTGAAGCCGGAAGTATATGTTACTGCAGAAACGCCGGAACAGGTGCAGACCGGGTTCTGAGTTTATCGTGCAGCATGACAGTCCATAAGGGAAAACGCTTGGCTTTGCCCGGATACAACAATTTCTACCTGAAGGATTTCGTGCGAAGTCATTGAATCCAGAGATGCCCAGTTCATTGAAGACGGACGAAGTATCAAATTCATCTGGACACAGATGCCTGCGAGGAAAATTTTGATATCAGCTACAAGAGTCAAATACCACGAGCTGACATCAAAGGACTTGCAGGTGATCAATGGAGTGCTGATTTATATCGAGGATGATAAAACGGAGCAATATGCCCTTCCTCCTATAGAAATACATATTTCGGAAGATGCAGCTTGGCAAATGATCCTACGCGGCCACAGGTTGAAAGAAAGTTGATCGCTACTGTCCCGGAGCTGAATGAGTACAAAGTTGAGTTGACCATCAGGCCAACGCAGCGAAGAAAGCTCAGCACGATTCATCGATCAGATTCCTGAAGGATATGAAGCGGAAGTAGCCGATGCTCATGGCGCCATTTTTATTTTCTCAAGGACTGGCCACATTTACATGGGATCAAATGCCAAAAGATTCTGTTTTTACTATTTCATATCTGGTACGTTCCGCGCAGCGCCGCACACCACCCAGCATCAATGGAATGCTTGTTTATGGAAATTCAGCGATGAATATGGAACTTGATTCCATCGATAAGCAGGATGAATTGTACGAGCAGGCTTTAAAGTCGACCGACGAATCTGCAAACAAGATTGTTGATGAATTACTTGCCAGCGAGGCCTCTAAAAACCAACCTGTCGCAGATGCCGGACAAACCATCACAACTCCACTGCTGATTCCCTCCGCGAAAAGAGGAATTTATTATAAGGTTCAGATTTCCGCCACGATGAAGAGTCCGGCACGGGATAATTCCTGGTTTAAAAAATACTATAAGTTGACTGAGGAGGTGGACCTCACCTATCATGAAGGCTGGAAAAAATATCTGATAGGAACTTTTGACAATTTCAAGGAAGCCAATTTGCACAAAAGAAAAACCAGAGAAAAAGTTGCCGATGCATTCGTTGTGGCTTATCAGGACGGACAAAGAATTTCATTGAAGGAAGCTATGGCTGCAAAGCCATCGAATCAATAAGCAAGCGGTATGAACAAGGGGATTTTTCACTTTTTCAGTCGGGCTCTTGCCTTATGCCTGTGCCTGGCAACCTTGTCATCGGTGAAGGCACAGGATACGACCGGTCGCGCAAACCTGAAAAGCAAATTGCCGGTGATCAGTGTGGCTCCCGGTATGTTTTACTTTCTCGGCGATGTGGGCTACTCAAAACTCAATCAACCCTTGCTTGGCCGGTCCGGTTTTCAAATCGAACTTCAGGCGCAAAGCAAATCCAGACTTTCTATATCTGCAATCCTGCTCTCCGGACAAGTTTCCGGAGAAGAACAGAATCGTGAAAGCGCCTTGAATTTTCGCTCCTCCATAGTGGCAGAAGGAATTATGCTTCGCTATGATTTTACAAACCGCAAGCGCCCACAGATACTTACTCCTTACATCACTGCCGGCATTGAGTACGTGTATTTTCATGCATATGCCGACATGAAAGATGCTGAAGGAAATACATATCATTTCTGGAGCGATGGAACAGTTAGAGATCTTGCTCAAACCGATACAGCCGCCTATCGTGCCATTAAACTGCACCGCGATTATTCCTATGAAACAGATTTGCGTGATGCCAACATCGATGGATTTGGAAAATACAGTCAGGCAGCATGGGCATTTCCTGTAGGAGCCGGGGTTCGTTTTAACATCTCGCCTAAAGTATCCATGCATTTCAGCAGTGTCTGGCACCTGCTTGCCTCCGATCAGCTGGATGGTATCACCGATGAAAGTACGGGAAACAGAAAAGGCAATTCAAAGAATGACATCTTTGTTTTCAATTCAGTGTCGCTTCGTTATGATCTTTCTTCGGAGAGAGAGAAGAGTAAAAAACGTGGCTACCGTCCGCGCGCAGAAGATCTTCGCGATGTAGATTTCGATGCCCTTGCGATGGAAGATGCCGACATGGATGGGATTCCTGACATCAGAGATGATTCATCAGCAACACCAGCTCGTAAGGAAGTTGATTCCAAAGGAAGACCAATAGACAAGGATAACGATGGCATTCCCGATTACCGGGACCTTGAGTTGAATTCAGCGCCTAATGCGGTGGTGACGGTAGAAGGAGTTACAATCACCGAAGAGATGATTGAAGAAAAATTCAAGAAAGATTCATTAGCGGCACTTCCGGCCCTCATAGAATACATTCAAAGCTATGACCGTCTCCTGGTCCGAAATCCTGAATTTGAGAAAGAACAGATCACGAAATTAAATCAGGAAAAACCCACGAGAAACAAAATTCCGGCACCATATCGCCGGCTTGACACCGATGGAAATGAGTACATCTCTCCCAAAGAAATCAGCATTGCAATCGATGAGTATACTGCCGGCAAATCACTGTATAGTATTCCGGAATTTTACAATCTGATAGACTTCTTTTTTTTACAGAAATAAGCATTCCCCGTTTTTATATTCAGAATCAAACAAGCCAAATTTGCTTGATTTTAAGCTTTTCATTTTTTTTAAAGTGTAAGGTTTGGCGGCATCTTTTCAAAACCATTAGCGCCTTGCTGTGTAAACAATAATGCATAAGAAGATTAGATCTTCTCTATTTTAAGTTCATGTGCATTAAATCAAAATAATAATGGCAGAGCAAGTCTTACAAATCCTTGTGGTAGAAGATGATGATGTGGATAGAATGATCATGAAGCGGGCACTGAACGCTTCCGGGATACGACATCAATTACATTTTGCAGTCGATCACGAAAGTGGACTGGAAGCTGCAAAGGGTAAGGAATATGATTGTATATTTCTAGATTACAATCTGCCGGGAGGTACCGGTCTTGAATTGTTGAAATCAATTCGTGCATCAGAAAATACATCTCCAATCATCATCGTAACCAGTCAGGGTGATGAAAAGCTCGCCGTTGAGGCCATGAAAAACGGTGCCAACGATTACATTCCAAAAGTGCTGCTCAACCCGGAAGGTATCGCTCAAAGTGTGCGTTACATGGTGAACCTGAAAAAAACAGAGAGGGAGCGTAAGCAATTGCAATTGCAATTGGTCGATACACAACGTCGATTACAAACCGTTGTTGCCAATTCTCCCATCATACTTTTCTCACTCGACGAAAATGCCGTCTTCACCCTCTTCGAAGGTAAAGGACTCTCTGATCTGGGTATCAACAAAAATGAATTTATCGGTTTGCCTCTCGAGTCTGCCGCCATTCTCCCTTTAAGTATGGACGACTTTCACAAAGCAATGAAAGGCGAGGAAGTTACTATGGTAGTGCAATTAGCGGATAAGTTTTTTGAGATCTACTATACTCCTACACTGAATGAAAATCAGAAAGTGATTGGAGTAATCGGAGTCGCATCCGACATTACCAGTCATAAAAACGCTGAAGAAGCACTCCTGAAAGCCAAACGGGTGGCTGAAGAAACCGCAAAGATCAAGGAACAATTCCTTGCCAACATGAGCCATGAAATCCGTACACCCATGAACGGAATTATCGGCCTCACACGCATACTGCTTGAAAGCCACATAGACGAAGAGCAACATCGCTTCCTGCGTTCAATAAAAACCTGTTCGGACAATCTACTGGTGATCATCAATGACATCCTTGATTTCTCGAAAATCGAAGCGGGTAAAATGAGTTTTGAAAATGTGCCCTTTAGTGTATCGGAAATTGCCCAACATGCGGTGGAATTATTTCAGTCGAAAGCGGATGAAAGGTCGATACAGATTGTTTCATCGATTGATCCTGAAATCCCGGTCATGTATGTGGAGACCCTACCCGACTCAGTCAGATTTTAAACAACCTGATCAGCAATGCGATTAAGTTTACAGAAAAAGGTGAAGTCGCAATACACATTAAACTTGAGAAGTCGCCGTGAAGAAGATGTAACCCTTGATTTTGAAGTCAAAGACAGCGGTATCGGAATTCCGGAATCAAGTCTGGGAAATATATTCGAAAGTTTCACACAGGCAAGCAGTGATACAACACGAAAGTTTGGTGGAACCGGTCTTAGGTCTTACGATCGTAAAAAATATGATCGAACTTCAAGGCGGATCAATTAGCGTTCGTAGCCAAATGGGAATCGGAACCACCTTCTCCTTCCATCTCAGTTTCCCGATTGCGGATGAACAGGTGATCCTGGACGATGCTATTCCTGAACAATCGATATCCACATCACATCTTCGCATACTTGCCGCAGAAGACAATCCGATCAATCAGATGGTGATTAAGAAACTATTTGCAGATTGGGAAACCACACTCGATTGCGCTGACAATGGCCGTATTGCTCTTGAGATGCTTCAGAAGAACCATTATGATCTGGTCTTAATGGACATTCAAATGCCGGAGATGGACGGACACACAGCGTGCAGGAAAATCAGAAGTGAGCTACCTGAATCACTAAGGAATATCCCGGTTATTGCGATGACGGCCCATGCCACTTCGCAGGAAAAACAAAAATGCTATGACGCGGGAATGAATGATTATATCAGCAAACCATTTAATCCGGTTGAGCTAAAAAAGAAGATATTACAAGCTCACCCAGCATATATCCACGTTGAAACGAAGCGGAACCGGAAGGAAAAATAGTTAAACAAAAACAGGTTCAGGAAAAATCAAAAGCGGCAAAGACATCTGCACAGGAGCCAAAGACAATGGTTGCTGTTGCGGACAAAACAGATCCACACACTCCTCATCTCATCATTGAGAATCCTTCTGAAAGAAGGCTCACCGAGCCGGTCAGCGAGCACAAGATTAACCTCAGCTACCTGAAACAAATCGCGGATGGTAATGACGAATTCATCATTGAAATGATTGAGATGTTTCTGAATAAAACACCGGAGGCACTCGAACAGATGAACACCTGCTATCAGCAGAATAACTGGGATGAACTCCGGAAGATTGCCCACCGGATAAAACCTTCTTTTTCCTATATCGGCCTTTCAGGAACCCAGAATACCCTTGCTGAAATAGAAAAACTCAGTGAAGAAGCCAGTCAGCCCGAAAAAGTAGGAGAGCTGATGCAGACAGTTGGAGCCACTTGCAAGAGTGCCTTCTCTCAACTGGAAAATGCATTGAATGGCATGAAATAGAGTGTCTGCAAAATCGTTTTTATACGCATTCGATCATCAGGAAGTGCTACTCCGCAGAGCCTGTGCTGATCAGAATGAATTTTCATTCGAGGAATGCAAAGAATTTTTATGCACAGCGCTACTGAATAAATAATCTTTAAACCTTTGCTTCTGAATAAGCATTGAACTTAATATTGTATCTTGGCCAAGGATTCAGTCGATTCAATTATGAAAGTATTAATTTGCGAGGACGATGAGATGGTCCTCAAAATGGTCGAATTCAAGTTGCAAAAGGAAGGTTATGAAGTTCACCTTGCCAGCGACGGGAAAGAGGCACTTGAAAAGGTCAATACCATCAAACCGGATATTATCATTACGGACATTATGATGCCATATCTCACCGGACTGGAAATCGTACATCACGTGCGAAAGGAGTATGAAATCTTCACACTCCTATTATCATCGTTTCCTCCATTGGTCTTGAAAAGACAGTTTTAGAAGCATTTCAACTGGGAGCAGATGATTTTATTACCAAGCCTTTTAGCCCGAATGAACTTTCGGTGCGAGTTAAAAAAATATTGATGAAATCGGCCTGATTTTCAAACAATTTAAGACTTTCAACGTATAATTTTTACAATTCCAAATCACCGTTTCAGATTGTTTCCCACCCTCTAAGGGATTCTTATCTTTGACGTGATTTTTATAATTTATGACTGTCCAGGCATTTCTTCCCTTATTTTCAAAATTTCCACTCACGGCTTTTATTGCTGTGATGCTCTTGCTTTTTTCTTTCCGCGGCCAGGCACCAAACCATTCAAAAAGCTGATACTGTCATTATTGTGACCGACACCACTGATTTTGACAGACTTTTCAAACGGGCCAGGGAAATTGGGGACCAGAAGAACTACAATTTTGCCCGTCGAATTTGTTATAAAATCCTGGAAAAAAAACCAAACTATTATGATGTCCGAACTTATATCGGCCGCACCTATTCCTGGGAAGATGCTTACGACGATGCACGCACCGAATTTAGCCGTGTACTCATCGAGAAAGAAAATGATTTCGATGCATTCTGTGCACTTGATTGATGTGGAATACTGGACCAACAATCTGGATGTGGCCATGGATTACCTGAAATTGGCCTTGGGTTATTATCCTACCTCGGAAGTACTAATGATCAAGAAGGCAAAAATTTTCCTGAGACAAGGAGAAAAGGAAGCTGCTGCGCTTTCGCTCCGTCGTGTACTCGACTTGAATCCGGGAAATAAGGAAGCTATCGTCTTGTTGAACTCCATGAGTGATTCACGATTGAGCAATCGCTTCTCACCTTTCCTATGCAACTGATTATTTCAGCTCGGATTCGCCGCAAAAACTGGCAGCTGTGGAAATTGGAAGGAGTTTCATGTTTGGATCTATCATTTACAGAGCCAGCTATGCTGAGAAGTTTTCACTAAAGGGCTGCAAGTCTGAAGCCGATGGCTATCTCCGCTTTGTAAAATCAAATTATTTATATGTAAATCTCGGTTTCAGTGATTCGAAAATTTTTCCTGAATTACGTGCTTCGGTAGAAATTTTTCAAAAATTACCTGCCAGCTTCGAACTATCCGGAGGATACCGTTATCTTCGCTTCTCACCACCCGGTACCTCCATCTACACTGGCAGTCTTGGAAAGTATTACCGCAATTATTGGTTTTCTTTCAGAGCCTACCTGACACCTAAAGTCAGTCTGGGTACAGAAAAGTTTCTTCAAAAGACTTCACAGACCTACATTTTGAACATTCGAAATTATTTCGAAGATGCTGACAATTACATTGGCTTTCGGATTGGCCGAGGTATATCTCCGGATGAACAAAAACTGTCTGACAGCCGATACCCCACAATTCAAGACCATACAGGGAGGTCTGGAATATCAACGTCGCACTTCGGACGCTGGGTCATGAAAGGAGAAATCGCTGTTGCCAATGAAGAAATCAGTTCCGGTAATTTCCGGCAACGCCTCTCGATTGGAGTTCAAGTGAAAACAGTATTTTAACCAATGAAAATGAAACGAATTAGTTACCTTTTGGCCTGCCCTGCTCATCTTCCTTGTTCATCTGCTTTGTTTTACTGCAGTCGGACAGGTTGCTCCTAAAACCACTCCAGCCAAACCGGAAAAAGATTATGGAAAATCTTTTTTCGAAAAAGACTCAATTCACACCATTAAAATTTATTTTAATCAGTGTAATTATTGGGACTCACTCACCTTCTATAAAAAAATTCAGGACTCACTCGACTTTGCTTACTATATGCAGGCCATGGTGATCATTGACGGGAAGAAATTTTATTCCTGCGGAGTACGTTTCAAGGGTGAATCTTCCTATGATTTTTATCCGGGTAAGAAAAAACCATTCCGAATCAAATTTGATAAGTTTATCAAGAAGCAGAATTTCAACGGACTGGAAGATTTAAACCTGACTAATAATTTCAAAGATCCGACCATGATCAGGGAAAAAATTTATCTTGACATGATGAACAAACACGGCCTTCCCTGCTCCACGGGCAACTTTTGCAAAGTTTATGTCAATGATAAGTACTGGGGACTATATCAGGTCAATGAAAATATCGATGATGTATTTCTGGAAACCCGATTTAAGGAGAAGAACGGAAATCTATTTCAGGGTGATCCTGTTGCCAACTTTGTGTATCTGGGCAATGATCAGTCGAAATATTACATGCGTTATGGTTTAAAGAACAATGAGGAGAAAAACGACTGGGCTGACCTTGTTCGGTTTATTAAGCTGATTAATGATACCATTCTCAATGAAGAAGAATATGCACAACGGATCAACAAGGTGATTAATCTTGATGCACTGTCTGAAAAGCTGGGCGATCAACAATCTTATCGGCAATATCGACGCCTACAACATGTTTTATCCCGCATAACTTCTTCATCTATCACGACAGCACATCAACAAAATGGCAGTGGATCTCCTCTGGATGGAAACTACTCTTTCGCTGCCTGGAATCCGATTATGAATTATCCACAGCTTGACTAGAATGAGTGTAATGATTCCCGATTCTACTCCCTACAGTGATGCAAGACCCTTCTGGAACGGACGCTTGGATCAAACCTGATCATTCAAAGGCATTACCTGAGATATTGTAAAAGAACTATTCAACAACGACTTCCAACTGGAACGAATGAATCATATCATTGACAGTCTTTCCTTGCGCATTCGGGTGGCGGTATATGCAGACAGCAACAAAATGTATTCGAATACTGACTTTGATACAAATATCAGCAGCACGATTGGAGATCCTTTAGATCCGGGAAATTTTATTCCCGGCTTAAAAGCCTTTCTTGCTGATCAGACGAAGACATATTGAAGCACAACTGGAAGTATTGGAACGAATGCTAAATTAATTGTACTAACTGAGCCAATACTGAAATCGTTTTGTTAACTACCGAATTCGAAAGCAACCCTTAATCACTTGAACAGGATCTTACAAATTGACTGGTCAAACATCCAGTACACGGTCGATGAATTCAGCAGGACTTTGTATAGCTTTCCTGTTCATATTCGTTTCCTATTGGGGTTACCGTGCTCTTTTTAGTATTCATTTTCATTCTTACTAAATGTAATTCTTGGAAGCAGGATTTATAAAACCAAACGTGCTTGGAAACGAAAAAAAATCCGCGAAAAGTATACAAGCCCTTGTTTACCCGTTTGCTGTTTGAAGACGACTGCCCTCCTGCTCGATCCTCAACTGGCAAGATCAATTTGACGAAGAAGACCTTCAGCAAAAAATATCATCGTTCAATTTTAAGCGATGAAATAATTCATCTGCATGAAAATTTTACCGGTGAGACTGCTTCCCGCCTTGAACTTATTATTTGTAAAACTTGGACTGCATCATGATTCACTTGAAAAAACAAAAAACCGACGCTGGTACATCGCAGCAAAAGGCATGCGTGAACTTGCACTCATGAATGTAAAGGAATCTCATACTAATTTGGCAGATTTTCTAAATCACAAAAATGATATTCTGAGAATGGAAGCCAGAATATCTATGATGAAATTAAGTGCTGAAGATCCATTGTCCTTTCTGTCGATAATATAAAGAACCCCTTATCCGCCTGGGATCAGGCCAATATCTATTGCATGCTTTCGCAAAATGCCTGAACAAATAATTCCGGATTTCAGCATCTGGCTAAATTCATCGAATAAAACTGTTGTTCAATTTTGTATTTTGATGATTGGTGCATTTCGTCAACAGGATTCCAAAGGGGTTCTAATTCATATGCTGGATCATGAAGATGAAAAAGTGAGACTTGCTGTGATTAAAGCACTGCGGGAACTCAATGCCTATGCTTCAGAGGCCAAGCTGATTATTATGTACCCGCTTGAATCAGAAGAAATACAATTGGAGATCGTAAAAACGCTGGAAGCGGTCGGAAAAGAGAACTCTGCGGTAGTTAATGGAAAAAATTCTCCGGCAGCCGGTTAAAAACTACTCCATTTCCATTCAGGCAGTAAAAACATTTCTTGCAACTGCCGAAGCGGCAAAGCAACGACTGGATCATTTGCTGGAAAGCAGCAATCCACAGCTTCAATTACATTGTTCAACACGCACAGGATAAGCGTTTATAAGGTATCTATGGGATTGTTTTTCTATTACTTCACAAAATTTGCCGATCACTTTATCCTGATCTACAGTGCCCTGTTATTTGGCACTTATTTTCTTCTGTCAGCCTATTCTGCACTGGACATCGTCAATTACATGAGGAGAAACAGTTTCATCGATTACGTGATCTGCTTGACCTCGCCTTCTACTCCGTCCATTTCAATCGTTGCTCCTGCATACAACGAATCAAAAACCATCGTTGAAAATGTGCGTTCTTTGCTAAATATTCACTATGTAAATTTTGAAGTGATCATTGTGAATGATGGCAGCAAGGATGAAACTCTTCAACTGATGATCGATGCCTATGATCTGGAAAGCTGCCCCAGTTGCTTTCGAGCAAAAACTGCATTGCAAACAAATTCGGGCAGTATACAAATCACGAATTCCTTCCATGAACCGCCTCACCGTAGTGGATAAGGTTAATGGTGGTAAAGCCGATGCCTTGAATGCAGGTATCAATGTTTCCAAGTACGGTATTTTTGCAGCCATTGATGTGGATTGTATTCTGGAATATGAATCCTTGTTGAAGATGGTGAAGCCCTTTATGGAAGAAAGGGAGGATGAGAGAGTGATTGCTGTAGGTGGCGTGGTGAGGATTGTCAATTCCTGCGAGGTGAAAGAAGGAAAAATCATTCAGGTTAATCTTCCCTACCAGCTGATACCCCGTATACAGGTACTGGAATATATCCGGGCTTTCTGCTCGGACGAATGGCCTGGAGCCGTTTAAACGGACTGATATTGATCTCCGGTGCCTTTGGCATGTTTGATAAACGAATCGTCATTGCCGTCGGTGGTTACAATCATGAAACCGTTGGCGAGGATATGGAGCTGGTGATCCGGATGCGGCGCTATATGGAAGAAGCCAAAAAGAAATACAAGGTCGTTTATCTTCCCGATCCACTGTGCTGGACAGAAGCTCCGGACAATTTTAAAACACTGGGTAAGCAAAGGAACAGGTGGACAAGAGGCACTGCTGAAACACTTTGGATCCACAAAAAATTACTCTTCAATCCGAAGTACAAATTTCTTAGGAATGGTGAGTATGCCCTTTTGGTTTTTATTTGAATGGCTCGCTCCCATTGTTGAAGCTACTGCATTTCTGTACCTGATCATGATGGCGTTTTTAGGAATTCTCAATGTAGAGTTGTTCCTGACTCTTTTCTTTCTAATCTACACCTTTGCCATCTTGTACTCCACCTCGGCTATTTTATTTGAAGAGCTTTCATTCCACCAGTACAAAAAGAAGCGGGACATTTTCCGCCTGCTGGGAACTGCTTTAATTGAGCCCTTGCTGATTCATCCGCTCACAGTGTATTATGCGATACGCGGCAATCTCGACCTTTTAACCGGTGTTAAAAACTGGGGTGAAATGAAACGAAAAGGATTTGTTTCCAAGAAAGCTAAAATATAGCCATAGCTTCAAAGCACTTAGGAGGAAGGAACCCGGGAACAGCTTATTTTTTTGAAGCAGAACGATAGGATTCATTAAAAATATTCTGCATCATCGGCAAATAAAACTCCCAGAAAAACCTGTTTCGATCGGTAACATCGACAGCATTGTACATTAAAAATTTCAATCCGCTGATACCATCTAATTTTGCAAACCTGAATTTCGTCGGATTGTCGGCAAAATCTCCGCAGAAATAATAAAATTTATAATCACTTTGCCTGCGAATGATGGCCGGAAATATTTTTGGAATACGGTGTTGGGCCAGTATTTTTTCTCCTTCAGAGGTAGTTCCCAAAACAAACTTCGAAACCACTTCATTGCTGTCACTTTTATTCACCATGATATCCATCCAATAGGGATAGATTAACACCGAAGGCACTTCATATTGTGTCTGAAATTTCTTCTCGGTATAAATGGTAGGAATAGGTTTTATCAGGTCTTTTCCTGATTCAAGAATCACAACTTCCCCCTTCTCGTGAACGAATATCATTCCTTCATTCTTGAAATTCCATCGCCCGAAGTGTTGCTTCTTGTAGGATCGAACCACCCACTTGGGAAGATCCGGATTATTGACTGTATCAAGAGAAACGATATACCTGCTGATCCATCCTGTCCACTCCAGATCAAATAATTTTTCAAAATTTCTTCGAACATCAAAAGGGGTTGGAAAGCCAATGGAATTAAACTCCACCAATACCGGCTTCTTCTTCTCTTTCATCTTGGCCATGAGCAGGATATCCTTTTCCGACATACCCCCATAAATACTTTCTGAAATTTCATTTACATCGCGATGCCTGTACCATTCATTTCCTAAAATACCATAGGTGTCGGTAAAATATACAAGGTCATAGGTGTTAGCCACGCTGTCCACATCGTGGTCATCCATTTTTTCAAGGTCCTGTATGGTGTATTTTTCATCCTGGCCGGGGAAAAATCCGTAATAATCCTTGTTAATATCATAGAACTTACCATCCGGTTTTGAGTATTTCTCGTGGTCAAGAATCCAATTTACGGAGCGATGCTTAAAACTGTTGGTATTCAGTACCGTTTTATCGACAATGAGTAAATTCAAGGCCTTTACCGGACTAAATTCCCACGAAATTCTCATCCAAAGTGGGGTGGCGAGGATGATAATAAGGATGATGAGTATTATCCGGCTTTTCATGCTGGTGAGAAAACTGTAAGATTTAGCATCTAAAAGTAGATTAATAAACCCGTTTCAGTGCAACAAAAATATGCTTTCAAGACTAAAAGATACACAAAACAATGTTTAAAAACCATGGCAACTACGAAAATATTTGTGATTGAAGATGATCAGTTCCTGGGTAATCTAATAAAGAAGACCCTCGAAAAAATTGACAATCTTGACGTTACTCACTACCTCACACCGGAAGAATGCCTGACTAACCTGCATTTGAATCCAGACATTGTATCCATTGACTATTTACTCCCGGGAATGAACGGTTTGGAGCTGATGATGAAAATCAAGAATTACAACGTTGATATTCATTGTATCATGGTTTCAGGACAGGAAAAGCTGGATGTTGTGATCGAAACCTATCGCAAAGGAGCTGCAGATTACATCATCAAGAATGATAATACACTGATAAATTTAGAGAACTCTGTCAGAAATCTCTGCAAAAGTGTTTACCTCCGTCAGGAGAATGAATCATTGAAAGAGCAGATCATCGACAGAAATAAATACACCTCCATTCTTGGAGCCAGTGGTGCCGTATTGCGTGTATTAAAACTCATCCAAAAAGTGGAGAAGAGTAATATCATGGTATTGGTAACGGGTCAAAGCGGTACCGGAAAAGAACTTGTTGCCAAATCAATCCACTATAATTCGCAGCGTGCAAAGAAACCATTTGTGACAGTAAACATGGCTGCTATTCCGGAAGACCTTATCGAAAGTGAATTGTTCGGTCATGAAAAAGGAGCCTTCACAGATGCTCGTGATCGCCGCATCGGAAAATTTGAAGAAGCCAATGATGGAACTATTTTTCTTGACGAGATCGGAGAAATGGATATCATGATGCAGACAAAACTTCTTCGCGTTTTACAGGAAAAAGAAGTTACACGTATTGGTTCAAATAAATCAATCAAGCTGGATGTGCGGGTTATTGCCGCCACCAACAAGAACCTGGTGCAGGAAGTGAAAGAAGGAAGATTCCGGGAAGATCTCTTCTATCGGTTGCAAGGATTCCTTATCCACCTCCCACCCCTCTATGAGCGTGGAGACGATGTGATACTGCTTTCAAAAACTTTTCTCAGTGATTTCTGCAGGGAGAATAAGATGCCAACGATTACACTCTCTAAAGAAGCTGCTAAATTCCTGATGGAATATAAATGGCCAGGGAATGTCCGCGAGCTGAAAGCCGTGATTGAAAGGGCTGCTATCATGTCGGATGACAATGAAATCTCCCCTGAAGACCTTACCTTCGCAACTGCATAATTACATAAAAACACAAAAAACCTTCGGAATATTTCCGGAGGTTTTTTTATTCCGGCAGATGCCTCCTCCAATTTCTGTAACTTAGGCTTCCTTCTTACCCTACTTTTATCGCGAGTAGAAAATCACCATTTGGTTGAGCGAAGCGAAGGCCCAATGAATTGATTTTCTTCGTCGCTTTGCAAAACCTTTTTTTTATTGAATGATCTGGGTGTATGCTATCCCTATCTCTTTATTCAATATAGTTCGCCTGGCATTTAAATTTCCTGGTGTAACATGAAGTGTTCTTCCGAGAAAGATAAAAACCACCATTTTCTTACATATGTAATCTTTCACCCTGCTTGTCAAAGGCGTTTTTTGCTTCTCTGCGTAGAATAATTCACCTAAAAACTGTGCTATGAATTTCAAACTAAACCGAATCCAACCCAAAACCAGACAAAGACAGAAACTTACTCAGCGCACCGTTGCGCTTGCTGCTGTTTTCTTTC
Source organism: uncultured Bacteroidota bacterium (assembly GCA_963775555.1). Taxonomy (GTDB): domain Bacteria; phylum Bacteroidota; class Bacteroidia; order AKYH767-A; family 2013-40CM-41-45; genus QQVM01. Next base: position 1,895,731 of record CAVZJJ010000004.1, read on the forward strand.
TGTCGGTTTCCTCCTTGTGCACAATGATATTTTTCAACCTTAACCAACCAGGCAGGATGCAGGCAAAAAGCTCTGCCGACGTGAACGTAGTTTTGGTGAAAGATCACGAATTAACAACGGAGAAAAGCATTGATGCCCCCAGACTGTTTCAGGCGCCGGTGAATAATGGACTCACTATTTTTGTTCGTCCTGTGGTAAAAGAAATAAATCCGGGACAAAATCAATAGTTTTTTAAGAAGCATTCATCAGCAAATTATTATAATGTTTCAAAACCTATTATCCCTAAATACAAGAAGGCCGGTCTTTATCCTTCTGCTGCTTTTGGGATCTTTCCTTGAGTCGTATGGAACGCTGAAGTCACCGGCCTTATCCGGCAATTGGTCTAACCCGGCAATCTGGGGTGGAACTACTGTGCCTTCTACATCTGATAATGTTACGATTCCATCCGGGTTCATCGTCGTAATGGATACCAATATCACTGTTAAAGATATTGTTGTTTCAGGAAATTCTACTTTGAACTGGATACCAGGCATGAGACTTACCATCAACGGGAGTTTTACAGTAAATGGAACCGTGAACATGAATGGCGGGCTCATCAGTCTTGGTTCACCGGGATTGCAGTTTACCCTTGGTGCCGGCTCGGTTTTTACATGGGATCCCGGAATCAATACCTCTGTTGAAGCCACACTTTTCACAAGAGGCGTCGAAAACTTTTCCAGCAGCAGTACACTCATCATCAAGAAATGGTATAATTATTCAACTGCATTGGGTTCTGTTGTTTCCGGCAATTTCGGAAACCTGATATTGAATTCTCTTAGCGGTGCCAATGCTATTGTTGAATGGGACCAGAACAATCAATTTCAGACTCATCTAATCGCAGGAACTCTTACAATTGATCAGGGCTGGGTGACATTGGATAAATCAGGTTCGATTTCCACTACTATTTTGTCGAAAGTGGTTTTGACATCAGTGAATTCATACCTATACGGTCATAATGGGAATCACCCCGGTTCATTTCAAATCAACACTGGTACATTCACCAACAACGGTGGGATTTTTTATGCTTTGAATGATGGTACGGGAAATGTGACTGTAAACATTAATGGAGACTTTAATAATACCGGAAATGTAAAAGTGATCATGAACTCCGGGGTGATTGGTGCAGGCAATGGTAATGCAATATTTAATGTGACAGGAACCTACAGACAAAGTACAGGAGACACCCGCTTCATTTATAATGTTGCATCGTCTGCTTCCGGCACCTATTCAAGTACCATCGGGAATTTAACCCTTACAGGAGGGATCTTCATGGGTCAGACAGGAATTCATACAGGAGGGGGAATTTGCAACTTGAATATTATCAATAATCTGTCTGTCAACTTCACAGAAAACGCTGACAAGTTCCGCGGAACTTCGCTTTCCTCCATTGGTACAAATTATAACAACACTCAATTTACTTTACGCGTTGGAGGAAACGTGATCCTCTCCGGTCCTACATCAGCAGAGTTTACGACTTCGGCATCTCTTGGATCGGAATCCATTTATATCGGAGGAAATCTCCAGGTAAGCGGAGGCGTATTTAGTGCCAACTACGGTATAACCGCTGCAGCTCATGCCGTGGATTTACAAATTGATGGCCATACTACTTTATCCGGAGGAACTGTATTTCTTACAAGGAACGCCGGGAACAGTAAAATGCTTATAAAAGGTAATCTAAACCTTTCTGCAGGCGTACTGATCGTAAAGGCATCCGCAGGTACTGTACAATTAGATGTATCAGGTCAATATGTTCAAAGCGGTGGAACCGTGTATCTTCATGGCAACTCTGCCCTCGCAAGCGCGGATAAAATCAGCATGAGTGTTCTGGGAAATTACTCTCAAAGTGCAGGAATATTCTCATTCGATGATAACAGTTCTGCAAGCAGTGCCACGCATGAACTCATACTTAGAGGTTCAACTTGTTCGATCTCCGGACCAGGAGTCATCACTCATGCCGGTGCAGGAACTTCCCCGGTGTTTGGATTGATACGTTACAGCAGAACAGGCGAGCAACAATTTCAACGAGTAGCGGGTCATTCATTGCAACAAGTCAAACAACAGGTAGAAGCCAATTGCATCCTGACCAGCGTGAACGGGAATATACAAGTCTGTTCACATAACGATCCTTCTACATCCTATTTCCGCATCCTGCCCTATGGAGAAGTGCAACTAAAAACCGGGCAATTCGAAAGTGATGCCGTCTTTGCAAATTCAGGAATTCAAGTCGATTCACTGGGAACGCTGGGTGTTTCCAGTGCTTACGGATTGTACAACGGAAACAACACAGCCGCAATCAGCGCTACAGGGAATATGGATTACTCACTCCATCCATACAGTGTTGTTGTATACGATGGCGGAGTTGACCAAACGGTAACGGGAACCTCACATCCGGTTACTACCGGACCACAACATCAATATGGAATATTAAGGATCGGAATGCAAAATTCGAGTGCAGCCGTCTTAAATGAAGGAGACATTACGGTACGAACTCGTCTAGAACTCAACAACGGCATACTGGATTTACATGCACAATCTCTTTTCCTTGAAAACGGAAACCCCGATGCGGTAATAAGAACCGGTGGCTTTGTGTTAAGTGAAAACGATCAGAGCTATTTCGTATGGAAAAATATCACCGGCGGAGCACATGAATTCCCTTTTGGTCAAAGACCATCTGTCTATATCCCTGTTCTGTTTGCACCCATATCAGGATTTGGCACCGACGTATCCATTTCAACAAGAAGCACTAGTTCTCCCGACAATCGTCCGGTACCAGGCAACTTAGTATCAACTGTACTGAGCAGCATCAATAATTTATTCGCAGAAGATGATGTGATAGATCGCTGGTGGAAGGTGAATGCGAATGGAATGACAGCGAATGTCACCTTAAAATACAGCAGTACAGAAAACACATTGTCAATTGGAAACAGATTGAGTCCACTTGGGCTGAGAAGCTGGAACGGCATCTCCTGGACCGAGCCAACAGGATATGGGTATGCAATTACCTCCGGAGTAGGAAGTGTAACGATTACAAATGTCAGCCAGTTTTCGAATTGGATACTTGCAGTAAACAATTCTGTGCTCCCGATTGAGCTATCTCTCTTCCAGGTAAAAGCATTCAAGAATGAAATACGACTGGATTGGACCACTTCTTCGGAAATCAACAACGATTATTTCACTATTGAAAGAAGTGGTGACGGAGAAGATTTTATAGTACTAGGACAGGTTCCCGGTGCCGGCAACAGCACCGAAACAGAAATTTATTCTTTCATCGATCCCATGCCACTTGAGGGAAGAAACTATTACCGGCTAAAACAAACAGACTATGATGGACAGTATACTTATTCGGATGTTAAATCAGCTGTGTTTGCCGATCCCCGCTTTTCCACCATTGATATACAAACCATCGCGCCAAATCCTTTTGAGGATCATTTCCGTGTCAGCTTCTCGCTTCCACAAGCCGGAAATGTCAAAATATTGCTCATTACTTCAAGTGGAAAAACACTTGGGTCATATTCACAGCAAGGTAATAGAGGCATGAATGAATTTGAATACCAGGATGGAGGAAATCTTCAGTCAGGCACTTATATCCTTCAATTGATTTCAGGGGGAGAAATGCTGAGTAAAAAAATAATTAAAAAATAACCTCAGGCAATAATATCACTATTAATAAATAAGTCATGAAAGGCAAAATAAAACCGGGAACCCGGCTGAAGAACAAAATGTCAATGCGCTTGATTCTTGTAGTCGGGATTTTAAGCATGACATTCATTTTTACAATCGGCCTGCTTGTATTCCTCAATCTCAATAACCTGAGCAAATCCCGTGCAACGGGAAATGGCAGCGAAGCCGGAGGCAATGTGCTGAACAGCGCTGGAGACATCATTTCTGAATTCACATGGGAAAGTGAAAATGTGTTAACTGCTACTCTTGGACCGGATGCAATCGCTTCAGGGAAACAGGCTCATACCGTCTTTGGAGGCAGGGCCTCGACAAAAGGAATTGCTCCGGGTAAGGATGGAAAAGATCTTAACTATGAAATTCGGGGAAACGCCCTATATGATATAGAAGGAATTGATATCAGTATTGACTACAGGCGAAATGAATCATCGGGAAATTTTTTCACACGGGAACCAGGATTTAATTTTGGTATGGATAACGGATTCCTCACGATTTCTTATCGCACAGAGGATGGCCATGGAAGCTTCATTGCCATTAAACAAAAAACCAACTATGAGATCCCTATGGATCCGGTTTTTCGAAACTATCGTTTCATTTACACGCCTACCACAGGAAAAGGAGAAATTTTTGTAAACAGTGTCATGGTATGGAATCACCAGGGAATTTCTAATACTCCTCTATATTGGGCGAAATCCGGAAATATCATCATTGGAAAAAATATGAATGGCGGAGGTATTGACCGGCCTGTATTTGACAATCTGGTAATCCGATCAACAGGCACTGTTTCCTTGTTTGCCGAATCACTCCTTAATTTCATGCTCGAGCCGAAGGGTCAGCAAGTATGCATTCATTGGTCCACATCAATGAATGATCAGGTAGATTACTTTACACTTGAACGATCCATCAATGGAGTTGATTTCATCAACATCACAACGCTGCGTTCAAATCCGGAACTCTCTGCAAAGGATGAATACCTATACACCGACAAAATCATACCTTCCACTCCACTGGTTTATTACCGTCTTCGACAAACCTTTTTGAACGGTAAGTTTATCACCCACCCTCTTTCTGCAGTTAGATTCAAAACTGACAAAGGACTGGCTATCGAAACAGTAAAACCGGATCCATTCCAGCAATCCTTCGACATATCTTATTTTCTACCACACTCCGGCAGAGTATGGTTCCAGTTAACCGATAAGAATGGAAAAATAATTTCGACCAAGACATTTGAAGCTCCACAAGGCAAGAATGTTCATATTTTCCGGGATCAGGAAAATCTCACGAGTGGAGAATATTCCATCAACTTAATTTTTGACAATAAAAAAGTTTCGACCCGGGTAGTAAAAAGCTAATCCGGAAACTCTTTAAGTCAAGTCTAAAAATCTTAATAGATTACCTTAAAACTTAACACAAAAAAAGCCGGCAGCGAAGACTTTCATTCAGTCATTGCTGCCGGCTTCAATTTTGTTTTATTTTCTACTTGCTCATCGAAGTGACTTTGAATTCAGTTCGTCGATTGGCCTGATGTTCTTCCTCTGTGCAGTCCACATTATTTGAACACCGGTTCACCAGCATCGTCTCTCCATAGCCCTTGGCCGTAATCCTGTCGCGGCTCACTCCTTTTCCTACGATGTAATTCACCGCCGATTCTGCCCGCCGCTGACTCAGCGTCATGTTGTACTTGTCCTCTGCTCTGGAATCGGTATGTGAGCTTAGCTCGATGCTGATATCCGGATTGTCCTGCATGATCCCTACCAGTTTATCCAGACCCTGTGCCGCATCTTCACGGATATCATACTTGTCCAGGTCATAATAAATATTCTCCAGTACGATCGGCTTGTTCACGATGATCTGTTCCATCTCCAGCTTCAGCTTCACATACATGTTCTCGCTCTGTGTCTTGCCCACCGTACTCACCGGTTCGGTATTGGTAAAGTAACTGTCCTTGCTGCCCACCACCGAATAATCTGTCCGTGGATTCAGCTTGAAGAAAAACTTCCCGTCTTCACCCGTGATCACCCGTTCTTTCTCCCCTGTCTTGCGGTTGCTCAGTTCCACCTCTACTCCTGCCAATGGCTGCTGGCTTAACTTCTCTATCGCGATTCCTTCCAGGGTGAAACGAATGTCGTTGATCCGGAAACTATAGATCTGGTCCTGTTGTGTGTTCTGAGTGTTCCGGTTGGAACTCAGCAGCCCGCCGCTGCCTTCTTCATCCAGTGCGACTCCAAAGTCGTCATAGCTCGTGTTAAAGGGATAGCCCATATTTTGGGGCCGCGCCCAGTTACCCTCCTGATTCTTTACGCTGCTGAATACATCCAGTCCTCCCATTCCGTAATGTCCCTCTGAGCTGAAGTACAATACGCTGTCCTTCCATAGCATCGGAAAGCTTTCGTTATAAGGTGTGTTAATCGTCTTGCCCAGGTTTTGGGCCTTGCTCCATTGTCCGTTTTCCTTATGGCTCACATACAGATCTGAGCCGCCTTCACCACCGGGCATATCGCTGATAAAATACATCGTTTGTCCATCCCCGCTCAGCGTGGGATGACCCGTGCTGTATTCATCGCTGTTAAATGGCAGCGCGCTGATCTCCTTAAAGGCCGTGTCTTTTTTTATTGCCTGATACATTTGCAGGATCACCACATCATCTTCCGATTTTACCGCCTTGCGCTTCACATAATTATTCCGGGTAAAGTAGAGTGTATCGTATTTTGAGCTGAAGCTCATCGGGCCCTCGTGGTACCTTCCGTTCACATCTCCCTGCAAGGCAAGGGCCATTCCGTAGTTGCCGCCGGCGTCCTTCTTTGAATAATACAAATCTAAAAACGGACGGCCTGTCCACTCATAGGTCTTTGCCTTGGAATTGCGGTCACTGACAAACACGACGCCTTCGCGGTACCAGGTGGGTGAAAAATTCGATCCGCCTGTATTGAGTTTGCTGACTTCTATCGTATAGCGCGCGCTGTCCTGTTGCCACAGGCTGATGCTGTCGCAACTCTGGCGAAGCTGTTGGGCCGCCTGGTCGTTGGGCATACTGCTCAGGTAGCGATCAATGGAGACTTTTGCCTGTTCGTATTTCCCGCTGCGCATCAGCAACTGACCATAGCGCAAGTGGTGAACCGGCTGGGCTTCCTTCAGCTGCACTACCCTGGAATAGGCATCTTCTGCCTTGCCCAGATTGTTCATCTTCCGGTAGCTCTCGGCCAGATTGATCTCCGCCTCGGGAAAGCTTTTCTTCCCCAACGCTTGCTGGTATTCTTTGATCGCCTGACTATAAGCGAGGTCATTGTACAGACGGTTACCCTGACGTACATGGTAACTGGCGCAGCTGCTCAGAAGAATGGCTGTCAGGGCCAGAACCGGGACATGGGAAAAGTGTTTGTTCATCGGAGATTGTTATTCATTGTTCATTTTACTTCCTTCCTCTTTGTGGCCCTATGGATGCTGTTTTCATCCCGGTCCATCCACAACATAAGTTGGCTAAAAATAGCGCGGGGTTTTCATCTTCATGATGTCGTAACCAAAATCATAGCCCAGCATCACCTCGTGAGAACCCGAAGAATAATCCCGGATATCGGAGAAGGTAAAATCATAGCTATAACCCAGGCGAAGCTTCTTGCTCAACTGAAGTTCAAGTATGGCTACAAAACTGTCGCCGGTTCGGTAGCTGCCTCCCACCCACACGATGTTGGCCAACAGAAAGTTCAGGTTAAAATCCGCTTCAACAGGGGCGTTGTCAACATACTTCACCAGGATGCTGGGCTTCATCACCACATCCTGACTCAGCTCAATCGCTACGCCGGCGGTGCCGAAATAGTGACGAACCTGATGGGGAACCAACTCCGAACTGCTTGAATTTACACTCAGACTTTTATCCGGATCATAACTCAGTATGGTGGGAACAGAAAGTCCTGCATAAAACTTTCGTGTGTACAGGTAAACTCCAGCTCCTACATTGGGAAGAAAACGGCTCACCTTGTCACTGCTGAAGGCAGGATCGCCTTCATCCCAATACGTCAGGTCACTGTTCTTATAACTGTAGTATCCTCCACCACCACGCAGTCCTACCGACAAACGCATCTTTGGACCCACCTTCAGGTGATATGCTGCATTGAGGTAAGCATCGGTACGATCGGTTACCCCGATCTTATCATGACTGATCAAAGCACCCCAGCCAAACTGCGTCAGGCCAAGGGGACCGTGCAAAGAGGCCACCTGCGTCTCCGGCGCTCCTTTGAAATCCACCCACTGTTTCCGGTAGAGCAAGGTGGCCATCATGTATTCATGGCTACCGGCATAGGCAGGGTTCAACAGCAAATGATTAAACATGTACTGACTCACCAGCAGATCCTGTTGTGCGCTTGTGCTCAGACTCAATGAACTATAATTAAGGTTAAGAGTTTCTTCATTGTATATTTTCTATTTTCTGTATCGATTTTTTTAGTCAATGATTGATGATGATGATTCGGCAATATTATTTCTTAATGTATCTGCGTAGGTCAACAAAGGAACTTTTACGAAGACCAAACTCTTTAACTTCAAGAATCACGAAATAGGTGGCTCAGGTAAAATATCACCATCAGTATTTTGTCCAACCCATTGTCCGTTTACATAGTCCGTTTTACTAGTAGACCTCATTTCCCCATCTGTTAAACACACGGAACAAGTTCTTTGGATATCCTTCTAATCCTTTTATCACATAACCATCATTAAATCCATCTCCGTTTGGAGAGAAGGCGTCCGGTAACTCCAGATCACACATCACGTCATAATAAACAGAGACTGTATCCACACTGGCGCATGCTCCGTTGATGACACGTCCATTCAAATATGGTGATCCGGGAAGTATTGAGTCAACACCGGTGGCCGGCAATAAAATATTGTTTATTCTGGCTTGTCCCGGTGCCTGAACAGACCATACACCCTGACCAATTGTATACCCTTGGCAAGAATTGGCCTCGGGTCGCAAACGTTAAGGTATTCACCGGCATCTGCGTTAACAGGTTGAAATGTGTCGGACAAGCAATCATTAGAAGTTACACAAGCGTTATTCGGGATGGTCCAGGTTAAGGTGTAGTTCCATAATCAATTGAGTTACTTCTGCATTTTCAAGTGAAGGGTCGTCAAATACCGAAGGGCCCAAGGCAGTCCAGTTGCCCGTGAAATTGGAAGCACACTCCGTTTAGTTGATAACTTGCGAGATCACAAAATGCAGTATCATTTCCTGCGTTTGCTGGATTGTTGTATAGTTAGTTATATTGATGGTCGGAACCCGTGCAACCATTTTGTGTAACAGTAAATGTCAGGATGATTAAGCCCGCCTGAATGTTGGTAGCGATCGTTTGCGGATCTGTATTGTCGACAAATGTCACTCCGCTATTAGAAGTCCACACACCCGTTTGGCCGACTAATAATTGTCCTGACAGTTGGATCGGGGAACCTGTACAGATAGCTGTATCAGCACCGCAACGACATTTACTGGAGGTGGTTGGTTCAGGTTAACGGTGTACTGGATTGTACAGATATTATCTGATATCGTGACGACATAAATTCCTGCATCAACATTGGATAAATCCTGCGTAGTTGCACCGCCGGGATTCCAGAAATAAGAATATGCTCCGACTCCACCGATACGCTTATATCAATTGAGCCATCATTACTTCCGAAACAAGAAGGCTCAACTACCATATTGACAGTAGTAACAATGGCGGGTGGTTCTGTAATATTACTTGAGACGAGTCCGTACAGCCATTCACATCTGTGATCGATAGTGTATAGTACCGGCAATAAACCGGTAGCTGTAGAGTTAGTTCCACCAGATGGTGACCATTGAAATAAGTGTAAGGCAGGTACCACCGGTGATTAATTGAGCCGATGCGACTCCGGAGCTGTCATTTCCACAATTGAAATTGGAAGAAAATATGGTGAGGCTAAAAGGAGCCGGATCGAATATCTGAACTGTATCAAATGCAATACATCCTAAGTGAATCTTCGATGCGAACAATGTAAATTCCGGGCGAAAGATTGGTGACAGTATCAGTGGTATTTGCCTGTGGAGTATTCCATAAATACGTAAATGGCGGAGTACCACCCTGACTTTGAACTACTGCAATCCCGTTCGTATCGCCATTGCAGGATACGTTTTGGAAAGCAAATGCATTTGGAGGTGGTATTGAAGAATTTGAAGTGGTTACGTTTTGCTGAACAGGTAGCAACCATTCGCATCTGTCACGGTCACCAAATATATTCCCGCCGGTAAGTTATTTACAGTTGTGTTTGTGTCACCCAGAACTGCCCAGAAGTACTGGTAACCAAATCCAAAAGGCGTCCTCCACGGGCTGAAGCAGAAACACTTCCATCAGAAGCATTACACGTTGCAGGTACTGTACGAACCGTTCACACTATAGGTCGGTGGTTGCGTAATTTTATCGAATCTATACCGTTACATCCGGCACTATCAGTTATGGTGACTACATAAGTTCCTGCGACTAAATTGGAAATGCTGGGTCCTGTTCTCACCGGTATTGTATTCCAGGAATAGGTATATCCCGGTATTCCCCCACCTCCTGAAACAGTAGCAAATCCTGTATTGTCACCGTAACAATTTAACATGCCACTGATCGTATCAACACGACGGTAAGCACCGCACTTGAAGTAGGGCTAATGGTCACCGAATCGGTGGTAGTACATCCGTGACTGTCTGTGACTGTCAGATGATAAACTACCTGCAGCAAGATTCGTTGCTGTGTCATTCAACGTAGGTGGTGCAGTATCCCAGGAAAACTGATAGGTTGGTGTTCCACCTGAAGCAACAGCATAAGCAATTCCACTGTTTGCCACCAGCACAAGTTTGATTGGTTACTCCTGTTGTGACTGCAAGAATTGTCGGATTTGTGAACTGCACGTTGCTGTTGCAGCACATCCAGTAGTATATCGTAACAAGGACTGTATCAGAACCAGGACCTTGTCCGGATATGCTTTGTGTTGTTTGTCCACCGGGTGTACCAGGAATAAGTATAAGAGCCGCGAGGATTTGAAACATTTACTGTAACGGCACCATCTAGTGGCACCATTACATGAAATCGGGTGTGTACATTAGTGAGTTTATTGGAGAACTAACAGTTATATTATATGAAAATGTCTGAAAACCAGTACTTGGACATGCATTATCTCGCACTGTTACGATGAACGAGTACACTTGACATCCAACTGCCATATAGGAGCAGTCCAACAGAAATTACCTGTTGGATGAGGAAAACCACTGACGTTAAAAGTCGCACCGGTTATTCCCTGATTCCATGTCATGGTTACGATTTGGTCGGTATCAACATCATTTGATATGATATCAAAACAGATTTGTGTACCGGGGCATATCGTGGTGTCACGAATATCGCTACCATTAATTCCGGTCTCCGTTGGTAAATTATTATTGCACATTCGCACATAAATTTCCATGTCACGAACAACACTGCCAACTAAGACCCCATTTCTGTATTCCTTTATCAGAACAGACAATACACCAACTTCTACTTGCGTCGGTGTCATATTAATATCACCTGAACTGGAGCTTATCGATAATGCCGGTACTGATGTAATCGGATTCGTAGCAGAGTAACCGGAAACAAATGGAATGGAATCCGTTGAGTTTCTCAGTGGATTCACCAAGTGAATATACGAGAGAGTCACTATCCGGATCAGTTACACCATGGTTGAAAGTGAAATTCTGACCAAGGCAAACAAAGCTAACCGGGACGTTCGTAAATAGGGGTGAAGAGTTGCATACGAAATTCAGATTGTCCAGTGTAGCCTGAACATACATACCCGGATTAGATCCACACACGCAAGGGACTTTGCTGCACCATGGTAGTTATGTCACAATTTCGGCAGCAGTATGACCAGGAAATTATCCAGTCGGCACATTGCATTGGTAAAGGTTACGATTCCTGTAAATTTATATTGTTGTATTCCCGGAATCGACGATGTACTGTCTTCGCAAGATGTTACTTGATGCGGACAAGGATAAGTGATCTCCCCTCCTGTTCCGATTACCTCTAATAGTGTATCGGTAAAATATTGACTACACTTGCCGAACGAAATTCAATCCCTACTCCTAAGGGAGCAGGTGATCCGGAACAATCACGGTAAAATGTTAATTCGACACGATAGGTATTCCGCACCTAAACATGTGTAGGAAATGTCTGAACCTGCCAGGTGCGTTGCAAAGGCAATCCGGGGGATAATACAAATCGTCGATGCGAGCGATATTAAAAGGATTAGTCTGCGTAAGATTGGTTTCATGGTGATTGGTTTATTGAATAAGTGCTGCCAGATATGCTAAAAGAAAATTTAAGCATAAAGTGTAAGATTCAAGCAACTTTTACTAAGGGAGTAATTAAAAAGTTTCTCTTTTATAAAATTTTGAAGATTATTATAAAAAAATGACAATTAAGCAAAATAAAAATGCAATAAAAAACCTCCGATCAGGACAGAATGGGGTTGTAAAACTTTTCTTTTAAGATTTAAATCGAAACCGTACTCGGAATATCTTCTTTTTGAATCTCGAAATGATCTTCATCTTCTTTGTACTTCATAATTTGTTCCAATGCATCCGGAATGACGTCAGAACAAATAGTTATAAAGGAACCTTTCTTCGCATTTTTTATTGCAAAATCAATTGCTTCAGATTCTTTGGAATAACCGTAACCTTTTTGGTTTCACTTTCTGATTTTATTCCTTTCATCATCAAATCAATGATTTCTTGTTCAGTTCTTCCACGAAGGTTTTTATCCTGACGAATAATTATCTCATCAAACATCTGCGCAGCCACAATTCCCAATTGAACAATGTCTTCATCTCTCCTATCTCCTACTCCTGCAATAATTCCAATTTTGGGTTTTGAATCGAGTTTATCATGGAAGCGAGCCAAGGCCTGGAATCCGGCAGGGTTATGTGCATAATCAACCATGACATCAAAATTCTTAAATTGGAAAATATTCATTCTTCCAGGTGTCTGTGTTGGAGAAGGAATAAATGTTTCCAAGGCGAGCCGCATATCTTCCAATTTAAATCCCAGGACAAATCCGGCAATCACAGCCGGCAGCACATTCTGAATCATAAATACAGCCTTACCGGAAAAAGTCAAAGGTATATTCATAACTTTGTCCACTCTGATCTTCCATGTTCCTTTACAAATCGTGATGTATCCATTCTCCACGATAGCTGCGATTCCGCCGTTCTCGCAATGCTTTATAATGCGCGGATTGTTTTCATCAAGACTGAAGAGTGCAATCTTCCCTGTGATATTTCTGCGCATATCATATACAAGATCATCATCAGCATTTAAGATAGCATAACCATCAGGTAAAACACTTTCAGGAACCACACTTTTCACGCGTGCCATTTCTTCTATGGTATTGATATCTTTTAATCCAAGATGATCGGCTGCGACATTTGTAACAATTCCAACATCACAATTATGAAAACCTAGTCCGGCTTTTAATATACCGCCTCGTGCACATTCCAGAACAGCAAAATTTACGGTTGGATCTTTTAAAACAAACTCAGCACTCACAGGTCCTGTACAATCCCCTGCTCGACCATTCTATTTTGAATATAAATTCCATCAGTCGTGGTGAAGCCAACTTTATAACCAACTGTTTTTACCATGTGAGCAATCAAACGAGTGGTTGTTGTCTTTCCATTTGTTCCTGATACAGCAATAATCGGAATGCGAGACGTACTTCCCGGAGGATATAACATATCAATCACCGGTTCTGCAACATTTCTAGGCAAACCTTCTATCGGAGCGATGTGCATTCTGAATCCAGGGCCGGCATTTACTTCAAGCACTGCTCCCCTTTTTCATGCATAGGTTCACGAATATCAGGACTCATTATATCAATACCACAAATGTCAAGTCCGATAATGCGTGCAATTCGTTCAGCCATGAAAACATTGTACAGGATGCACTATATCTGTTACATCAGTTGATGTTCCACCTGTACTGAGATTGGCGGTTCTTTTCAGATGCAACTCTTCACCGGCACTAAGTACAGAATCAACTGTAGATCCTTTTCCTGAAGATGGCAAGAGTTGTTTCGTCGATTTTGATTGCAGTCAGAACTTTTTCATGACCATATCCCCTTCGGGTCTGAATTAACTATATCTACAAGTTGTTGAATTGTATTTCTTCCATCACCTGTGACAGGGCAGGTGTTCGTCTTGCTGCAGCAATAAATTGATAATTTATCACAAGGAGTCGATGGTCATAGCCTGTTATGAATCTTTCTACGATCACTCCACGGGAAATTCGTTTAGCAGCAGCGAGTGCAACTATTGCCTCTTCCCAATTATTGATATTAATGGTTGCCCTCTTCCGTGATTACCCCAACGGGTTTCATGACGATTGGATAGCCGATACGCTTCACGCGGTTTCAAGATCTTCTTCATCATACACACACGTCCGCTCGGCACAGGAACAGAGGCTGCTTCGAGTAAATTCTTTGTCTCTTCTTTATCACAGGCGATTTCAACAGCAATACTACTGGTTGAACTTGCAACTGTGCTTGTACCCTTTTCTGGTTTATTCCATATCCCAGTTGAACAAGAGAATGTCTGTTCAGGCGGATCCAGGTATTTTGCGCTTGATGGCTTCTTCCACGATGGAACCGGTTGAAGGCCGAGTCGTTCATCTTCACGCAATTCACGCATTTGCTGAATGTCATCAGCCAGGTCATACGTTTCACCTTTTATCAGTGCTTCAACAATTCGAAATCGCAGATTTAGCGGCATACACTCCTACTTTTTCTTCGGTATAATTGAATACCACATTGTAAACACCATGCTGTCCTGTGCTGCTAGTCCTTCCAAATCCACAATCCATACCGGCCAGGGATTGTATTTCAAGTGCAATATGCTCCACGACATGGCCCATCCATGTTCCGTCCTTCACCCTTTTGAAGAAGCCCCCCGCAGCCCTTCGGAGCATTCGTGCGCATGCATGGTAGGAAACATTTTTTCCATTCTCTCCGAAAACCCGGGAATCTTGTTTGATGGAAGTTCTTCCATCTCCTGGATATCCAGTTTCATCACAATTAATCTATGGCGTCGGATCGACCAGTAATTAGGTCCTCGCATCACGCGTATATCAATAATTTCCATATCGTAAGTTCAATCGCAAGAATAGCGAATTATAACGCATCAAAGTAACCATTTTTTCAGAAAGTACAAAAAGGAAAAGCAGGGAAGCTATCCTGGAAAAGACCACTCAGCCAGAAGCCGCCTTTTTTTAATAGGAATCAACTTACTAAGACCAAATGAATCTTCTTATTAAAGCGAATGAGAAATTAATACTAACTAAAAAAGCAGCGATCCCGATAAAACCATCGGGATCGCTGCTAATTAATTCAATTACTGAACAGCAACTTTGGAGATTTGAATTTCCGCTCCTTCTTTTTCAAAACTGACAAAATACAAGCCTTTTGTCACAAGACTCAAATCAAAGTCAACGGTATTCATTCCAACCTCCGCATGTACTTCATATTCCTGAATGACCTTACCAAGCAGATCAGTTACTCGATCAAACAGCGCTCTTGCTGCCTGGCAGTGAAATCAAGCTGGAAGATACCATTCGTAGGATTTGGATAAAGTTCAAATCGGTCGAGTCCAGTTCCTCCAGAAGCGGATTCACGACATGCCTGATTCACCGAAACAAGTTTATGTGTAAGGCTGGCTGATTCCGCAATTGTTATTTGCCCGTACAGTAATTGTGGCCGAATTGCTACTTGCGCCAGGGAAATCAGCAATGGCTGTTAATCCTATTCCCTGAGCAACAATAATTGCTCCCGGATTAATGTACCATGAATAGTATGTCGCTCCACTTACCGCTGCAACAGAGTATGACACTCCGGTTGCTGATTTGCATACTGAAGACGGACCTGAAATAGAAGCCGGTACCGCAGGAGCTGCACTTACATTGTAGCAACGTGCAATACTTGAACCGCATGCACTGGTCGCGCTTACACAGATATTTCCGGTTCCGGTAAAGCCGGGACCGAAGTTTACTGTGATAGACAAACCAGTATTGGTAACAATGCTTACACCGGCAGGAACAGTCCAATTATATCCGGTTGCACCCACAACGGCATTGACACTATATACTACTCCCATCTGACCACACAAATTCGATCCTGGTCCGAAAATAGAGCCCGGTTGATTTGGTGCTGAGAAGATACTGTAGCTTTTCGCGAATGTACCACATGGACTTGTCGTTGTAACCGTGAGGACTCCGCTTGTATAAGCAGGTCCGAAATTAACAAGACATGCAGGTCCATTAGAGGATGCAATACTCATATCTCCTGAACTCACTGACCAGTCATAGGCAGAAGCACCATTTACAGGAGCAATTGAATAAGCTACTCCATTGGTATTGGCACAAACATAGGATGGACCTACGAGTGCATTGCCATGGATGGCTAATCCGGTGATTGTGAAATCGCGACGGGCTGAATTACCCACGCAGTTTGAGGCAAGTACCGATACACGTCCCTGACCAAATCCTGCAGGAATACTTACCGTGACTGTATTGGTTCCCTGTCCTGTTAAGATGGCAACTCCTGTACCACTCACCGACCATACATATGATAATGCATTCATGACCGGATTGATAGAGTACGTGTACAATCCCGGGCCACATGGATAGGCTGCCCCTTGCATTAATCCCGGATTAGAAGGCTTGACTGAAATCACAGGAATGTTGAGACAGGTAGATGGACCTGTTCCGCAAGGATTCACTGCAGCGACACAAATGAAACCACCTGCATAGGATGAACTAAAGCTGAGAGTGATACTTGTGCCATTCGATGATCCGGTTACGCCAGGAGGCAGAGTCCAATTGTATGCAATCGCACCACTTACAGGAGCAATAGAATATACAACACCTGTTTGATTTCGACATGCACCGGCAGGTCCGCTGATAGCACCCGTTGGTGGAGGAAGTAAACCTGAACTTAATACGTTCACGTAAACAATTCCTGTACAACCATTAGCATCTGTGATCTGCACACTGTACAATCCTGCACCAAGGCCTGTAGCTGTCTGGCTGGTCTGCCCATTGCTCCATAAATAAGAATAAGGTGCGGTACCTCCTATCGGTTGTACCGTTGCCGTTCCGTTCAGGAGATTACAACTTGCAGGTGTTGACGTACCGGCTCCTTCGATTTTGGCCGGTTCATGTATGATCACGGAAACAGTATTTCTACAACCCAACGAATCAGTTACCGTCACGGAATAAGTTCCGGCAGCCAGATTTGAAATGTTTTGAGTTGTAGCTCCATTGCTCCATAAGTATGTATATGGTGCAGCACCTCCGGTAGCATTCGCAGTCACGCTTCCATTATTTCCTCCGAAGCAGGTAACATTTGAAATCGGACTAAATGAGATAGCAACATTCGGAATACATGGCTTTATTGAAATAATATCGATTCCATAAGTAAATCCTGTTGACGCAGAATTTGTTTGATAAATTTCAACTGAGCTCGCACTTATGCCGGTGAACTGAACGGCATATTCTGACCAGCCGGCCGATAAGACTGAAGACGGCAATGTCAGGATTACAGTAGTTCCTGCTCTTACCTCCAAATCAGGTTTGTCATTTTGATTACTACCTAATGAAGGGTTAATCCAAACACTAAATGAATAAGTCTCATTTGCGTCCAGAGCAAGGTTCTGTTGCCATACCATGCCGGATCCCATTCCTTCTACGATGAGATAGTGATCAGTTGGATCAGAGCCAGGTCCTCCCACATTCAGGTTGTCTATACACTTACGACTGGCATTAGTCTCCACACAATAAGTATTTGCAAGGCAAATACAAGCAGCAGATAAACCGCTCGTGAATCCTATATTTCCATTGTCAAATGTACCATTGACGACAATTTCACCTGCAGGATGATAACATGGTCCGCATCCGCAAGGAATTACCCTGATGGTATTTGTTACGGAACCGGTGCAACCTGCACTATCCGTATAGTAATAAGTGATAGTATGAATGCCGAGCGTGTTCGGATAGAAATAATTACCCACTACACCTGGACCTCCGAAGTAACCGCTTCCACCTGCGAATGGAACAGATACCATGGTCATATTGATATCCACAAATATATTTGCCTGATTTAAGAAGATTGGTGCAGCATTCAAACACACATTAGCATATGATACCGGCCATTCCAATCGTGGTGGCGTACTCACCGTTACACATACCGTGTCTGTTGAACAGCATACAATTGGTCCCTGACAACAGCAGGTAACTATATAACATGTGTTTTGTGTTGGGTTCACATCCAGTACCGGACCCTGGCCAATGACCACAGGACCTTCCTGTGTCAATACCGACCAGGTCATACTTCCTGTGCATCCTGTTGCGGAGAGTACTCCATAACTGCCGAGGCATATACTAATATCCGGTCCTGCATTCACCACACAAGTACTGTCACAACAGTAGATCACATTGATCGTGTTGCTGACTGTTCCGGTGCAACCTGCACTATCGGTATAGTAATAGGTGATGGTATGCAGTCCGAGCGTGTTCGGATAGAAATAATTACCCACCACACCCGGCCCACCGAAGTAACCACTTCCGCCTGCAAATGGAACAGACACCATGGTCATATTTATATCCACAAATATGTTTGCAGGATTTAAATAGACAGGTGCGGCATTCAAACAGATCTCATCAAAGAATACCGGCCATTCTAATCGTGGTGGCGTACTCACTGTTACACATACCGTATCTGTTGAACAGCATACAATTGGTCCCTGACAACAGCAGGTAACTATATAACATGTGTTTTGCGTCGGGTTCACATCCAGTACAGGACCCTGGCCAATGACCACAGGTCCTTCCTGTGTCAATACCGACCAGGTCATACTGCCTGTGCATCCTGTTGCGGAGAGTACTCCATAACTGCCGAGGCATATACTAATATCCGGTCCTGCATTCACCACACACGTACTGTCACAACAATAGATCACATTGATCGTGTTGCTGACTGTTCCGGTGCAACCTGCACTATCGGTATAGTAATAAGTGATGGTATGCAGTCCGAGCGTGTTCGGATAGAAATAATTACCCACCACACCCGGCCCACCGAAGTAACCTGTTCCTCCTGCGAATGGAACAGACACCATGGTCATATTTATATCCACAAATATGTTTGCAGGATTTAAATAGACAGGTGCGGCATTCAAACAGATCTCATCAAAGAATACCGGCCATTCCAATCGTGGAGGCGCACTCACTGTGACACATACCGTATCTGTAGAACAACATACAATTGGTCCCTGACAACAGCAGGTAACTATATAACATGTGTTTTGTGTTGGGTTCACGTCCAGTACCGGACCCTGGCCAATGACCACAGGTCCTTCCTGTGTCAATACCGACCAGGTCATACTGCCTGTGCATCCTGTTGCGGAGAGTACTCCATAACTGCCGAGGCATATACTAATATCCGGTCCTGCATTCACCACACAAGTACTGTCACAACAGTAGATCACATTGATCGTGTTGCTGATTGTTCCGGTGCAACCTGCACTATCGGTATAGTAATAGGTGATGGTATGCAGTCCGAGCGTGTTCGGATAGAAATAATTACCCACCACACCCGGCCCACCGAAGTAACCACTTCCACCTGCAAATGGAACAGACACCATGGTCATATTTATATCCACAAATATGTTTGCAGGATCTAAATAAACAGGTGCTGCATTCAAACAGATCTCATCAAAGAATACCGGCCATTCCAATCGTGGAGGCGTGCTTACAGTTACACATACCGTATCTGTTGAACAGCATACAATTGGTCCCTGACAACAGCAGGTAACTATATAACATGTGTTTTGTGTTGGGTTCACATCCAGTACAGGACCCTGGCCAATGACCACTGGTCCTTCCTGTGTCAATACCGACCAGGTCATACTGCCTGTGCATCCTGTTGCGGAGAGTACTCCATAACTGCCGAGGCATATACTAATATCCGGTCCTGCATTCACCACACAAGTACTGTCACAACAGTAGATCACATTGATTGTATTACTGATACTGGCTGTACATCCTAAACTATCTGTATAGGTATAAGTGATGATATGTGTTCCCAAAGTTGTTGGATGGAAATAATTTCCTACAACATATGGTCCGCTGAAGACTCCCGTTCCACCGGTACTGGTGACAGGCACCCAATTCGGATCAACATAGACTAATATGTTGGAGGCATCCAATAAGATGGAATCTGAGTTTAGACAGACTTCCTGATAGGAAGTATGCCACTGCAGATTCGGATGTGGATTGACTGTAATACAAATCGTATCGGTAGAACAGCAAACGATTGGCCCCTGACAACAGCATTCAACAACATAACACGTAACTCCTACGGCAGGGAAGACATCAATTTCCGGACCCTGACCAACAACTATTGGGCCTTCCGGTCCAAGCATTGTCCATGTCACTGTTCCGTTACAACCACTGGCGCTGAGTATGACCGCATCACCTTCACAAGCAGTCACATGATCAGCATTTGCAGTTACAACACAACTCGTGTCACAACAGAATATCACATCGATCGTAGTGTTGATACTGGCTGTACATCCCAGACTGTCTGTATAAGTATAGGTGATGGTATGTGTTCCCAAAGTTGTTGGATGGAAATAATTTCCTACAACATAGGGTCCGCTGAAGACTCCCGTTCCACCGGTACTGGTGACAGGCACCCAATTCGGATTGATGAATACCTGAATATTGGAAGCGTCTAAGAAAATCGAGTCTGAGTTCTGACATACCTGTTGATACATGATTGGCCACTGCAGATTCGGATGTGGATTGACTGTAATACAAATCGTATCGGTAGAACAACAAACAATTGGTCCCTGACAACAGCATTCAACAACATAACACGTAACTCCTACGGCAGGGAAGACATCAATTTCCGGACCCTGACCAACAACTATTGGGCCTTCCGGTCCAAGCATTGTCCATGTCACTGTTCCGTTACAACCACTGGCGCTGAGTATGACCGCATCACCTTCACAAGCAGTCAAATGATCAGCATTTGCAGTTACAACACAACTCGTGTCACAACAGTAGATCACATCGATCGTAGTGTTGATACTGGCTGTACATCCCAGACTGTCTGTATAAGTATAGGTGATGGTATGTGTTCCCAAAGTTGTCGGATGGAAATAATTTCCTACAACATAGGGTCCGCTAAAGACTCCTGTTCCACCTGTACTGGTAACAGGCACCCAATTCGGATTGATGAACACCTGGATATTGGAAGCGTCTAAGAAAATCGAGTCTGAGTTCTGACATACCTGCTGATACATGATTGGCCACTGCAGATTCGGATGTGGATTGACTGTAATACAAATCGTATCGGTAGAACAACAAACAATTGGTCCCGGGCAACAACATTCTACTACATAGCAAGTATTTTGTGTAGGGAAGGCATCAAGAATTGGTCCTTGTCCAACAACTACCGGTCCGGTAGCAGTGATCTTATACCAGGTGATACTTCCTGAGCAACCCGTTGCAGTGAGAATAGTGACATCTCCCTGGCAAATTGTTACATCGGCTCCGGCATTCACAACACATGTTGTATCGCAGCAATAAATTACTTCGATCGTATTGCTCACACTGGCTGTACATCCCAGACTATCTGTATAGGTATAAGTAATAGTATGCACTCCTAAAGTCGTCGGATGGAAATAATTTCCTACAACATAGGGTCCGCTGAAGACTCCCGTTCCACCGGTACTGGTGACAGGCACCCAATTCGGATTGATGAACACCTGGATATTGGAAGCGTCTAAGAAGATCGAATCCGAGTTCTGACATACCTGTTTGTACATCGTTGGCCACTGCAGATTTGGATGTGGATTTACTGTCACACAAATCGTATCGGTAGAACAACAAACAATTGGTCCAGGGCAACAACATTCTACTACATAGCAGGTGTTTTGTGTAGGGAAGGCATCAAGAATTGGTCCCTGTCCCACAACAACCGGTCCGGTCGGTGTGATCTTATACCAGGTGATACTTCCTGAGCAACCCGTTGCAGTGAGAATAGTGACATCTCCCTGGCAAATTGTTACATCGGCTCCGGCATTCACAACACATGTTGTATCGCAGCAATAAATTACTTCGATCGTATTGCTCACACTGGCGGTACATCCCAGACTGTCTGTATAGGTATAAGTAATAGTATGCACTCCTAAGGTTGTCGGATGGAAATAATTTCCTACAACATAGGGTCCACTAAAGACTCCCGTTCCACCGGTACTGGTAACAGGCACCCAATTCGGATTGATGAACACCTGGATATTGGAAGCGTCTAAGAAGATCGAATCCGAGTTCTGACATACCTGTTTGTACATCGTTGGCCACTGCAGATTTGGATGTGGATTTACTGTCACACAAATCGTATCGGTAGAACAACAAACTATTGGTCCGGGGCAACAACATTCTACTACATAGCAAGTATTTTGTGTAGGGAAGGCATCAAGAATTGGTCCCTGTCCCACAACAACCGGTCCGGTCGGCGTGATCTTATACCAGGTGATACTTCCTGAGCAACCCGTTGCAGTGAGAATAGTGACATCTCCCTGGCAAATTGTTACATCGGCTCCGGCATTCACAACACATGTTGTATCGCAGCAATAAATTACTTCGATCGTATTGCTTACGCTGGCAGTACATCCCAGACTATCCGTATAGGTATAAGTAATGGTATGGACTCCTAAAGTTGTCGGATGGAAATAATTTCCTACAACATAGGGTCCGCTGAAGACACCTGTTCCACCTGTACTGGTGACAGGCACCCAATTCGGATTGATGAACACCTGAATATTGGAAGCGTCTAAGAAAATCGAATCCGAGTTCTGACATACCTGTTGATATATGGTAGGCCATTGCAGATTTGGATGTGGATTGACTGTAATACAAATCGTATCAGTAGAACAACAAACAATTGGTCCAGGGCAACAACACTCTACTACATAGCAAGTATTTTGTGTTGGGAAGGCATCCAGGATTGGTCCCTGCCCTACAACTACCGGTCCGTTAGCAGTGATCTTATACCAGGTGATACTTCCTGAGCAACCCGTTGCAGTGAGAATAGTAACATCTCCCTGGCAAATTGTTACATCGGCTCCGGCATTTACAACACATGTTGTATCGCAGCAATAAATTACTTCGATCGTATTGCTTATGCTGGCTGTACATCCCAGACTGTCTGTATAGGTATAAGTAATAGTATGCACTCCTAAGGTCGTCGGATGGAAATAATTTCCTACAACATAGGGTCCACTAAAGACTCCTGTTCCTCCAGCACTGGTAACAGGCACCCAATTCGGATTGATGAACACCTGGATATTGGAAGCGTCTAAGAAAATCGAATCCGAGTTCTGACATACCTGTTGATATATGGTAGGCCATTGCAGATTTGGATGCGGATTGACTGTAATACAAATCGTATCAGTAGAACAACAAACAATTGGTCCAGGGCAACAACACTCTACTACATAGCAAGTATTTTGTGTTGGGAAGGCATCCAGGATTGGTCCCTGCCCTACAACTACCGGTCCGTTAGCAGTGATCTTATACCAGGTGATACTTCCTGAGCAACCCGTTGCAGTGAGAATAGTAACATCTCCCTGACAAATTGTTACATCGGCTCCGGCATTCACAACACATGTTGTATCGCAGCAATAAATTACTTCGATCGTATTGCTTACGCTGGCAGTACATCCCAGACTATCTGTATAAGTATAGGTGATGGTATGGACTCCTAAAGTTGTCGGATGGAAATAATTTCCTACAACATAGGGTCCGCTGAAGACACCTGTTCCACCTGTACTGGTAACAGGCACCCAATTCGGATTGATGAACACCTGGATATTGGAAGCGTCTAAGAAAATCGAATCCGAGTTCTGACATACCTGTTGATATATGGTAGGCCATTGCAGATTCGGGTGTGGGTTTACTATCACGCATATTGTATCTGTCGTGCAACAATTGTTAAGACTATCGCAGCAACATGTTACGACATAACAAGTGGTTTGTTGTGGACTGACTTCGAATGTTGAACCAAAGCCACCGGCATTCCTACCGGCAGCCGGATCAATTGCGGACCAGGTTACTGTACCTGTACATCCGGTTGCCGTAAGAATGGCAACATCACCCTGACATATTGTAATATCAGGCCCTGCGGTGATTACACAAGTAGTATCACAACAATAAATAACATTTATAATATTACTAACTGTCGAAGTACAACCAAGGGAATCAGTGTATGTATAAGTAATTATATGTGGGCCAAGGGTTGTTGGATGAAAATAATTTCCAACTACAAATGGTCCACTGAAGACTCCCGTTCCACCTGTACTGGTGACAGGCACAAAATTTGGGTTGATGAATACCCCAATATTCGATTCATCAAGGAAAATTGAATCGGTGCCCTGGCAAACATCAGGATAAATAGTGGGCCATTTTAAAATCGGCAGTGGATTTACATTAATACAAATGGTATCCGTATCGCAACAACATGCACCTGCATTACAGCAAATCACCACATAACAAGTACTCTGCAATGGAGCGACATCGATCACATCACCCATGCCCACTGGAACTAATGAGTCCTGTGCAATCATGAACCACTCAGGTATAGAATTACATCCCTGCACGGTCAATGTTACTACCGAACCAGCACAAACAGTTGTGTCTGCTCCTGCATGAATATTCGGCATATTTGAATGCAGACAAGCATTGTCAAAACCGGAAACTTCTCCCGTTGCAGCAGAAAAATCAACCCTGAAATTTAGGTCAGTAACATTACTTAAAACAGTTGTCCAGTCAGACAACACTGTTCCTCCTATAGGAGCCCAAACTCCAAGTGCAGAAATTGGCGGAGGATTGCAGTCTGAAATTGGAGCACAAATCTTCGTCCATGGACTATTCTCAGTGACCACTTGCGCAGAGGTGAAACTAAATGCCAGTGATCCACTATGAATCGTGAATACCGGGTTTACATTTACAGATCCGGCTACTCCATCATCGAAGATCTTATAATCATAACAGAATTCTCCGCAGCACCATTTTCCATTGTAAGATGTACCGGCTAATAATTGAGACGGACCTGTCAAATCAGAAGCTTGAATGAAATAATCACTTGGTCCTGCCTGAGAACCTACGTTTGTTAATAACACTCCCACATTAGGAGCAGCAGGATTAGGCTGCCATCCGTTTAAGTTCACATTATTAAAATCATTGCAGGTGTCAACACATGCAGTGAGATCCGGACCAGGGCAACAATCGTGGAAATCAATTTTTAAAGTGTCTGATGAATCAGCACAACCCCATTGGTTTGAACCCATTAATCGATAAACACCACCAGGGGCCGAAACAATAAGATTTTGCGTGAAACTATAGCTGACAAATATACCTCCAACCAGTTTTTGCCACTCATAATTTGTGATTCCTACCGGCCCTGGAATAGTAATGTTGCCACAGTCAGTACAGAAATCATAACATCCACTTGGAGTGCAACTCAAATCCGGCTTTGGATGAATGGTGAGAACATTAGATGCGGAGCTGCAACCATATTGATTTGTAGCAGTAACGCTGTAATCACCGGGCAAAGCAGCATTGATACTTGTGCCCATCTGTCCAGTGCTCCAGTTATAAACTATCGGAGGCCCTAAAGGTCCTACAATACTAAAATTAAAGAGAACACTTTCACAGAGCACACCTCCGGGGTTGGAAATAATAAACGGAACTGCGGGTATCGGATTTACGACGACAGTGATAGTGTCTGTAGCCGAACAACCAAAAGTATTTGTAACAACAACAATGTAAGGCCCTGCATCAGCCAGAGTCATCCCCGGTTGAACAAATGGGTTTGTAATACCCGTTGCAATTGGACCGGTCCAGGCATAAGTTGATCCACCATCAGGAGTAGATTTAAGAGTAAGAGTTTCTCCTTCACATACTACAGTATCACCGGTAATTGCTGCCGGAGGAATTGGATTAACAACAACAGTAACCGGAGTAATTGCCGGATAAGCACAACCGGATGCTGTTTGAACAATCACAGAATAAGTTCCACTTACTTTGGCATATAAACTATCATTGGCATTGGCAGGAGGAGAAAGAGGTGGAGTCGGCGACTTTGACCACAAATAACTTACACCCGGAGGTGAAACAGTAAGCAATACTGAATCGCCATCACAAAATGTAAGAGGACCTCCAATTATTGAAGCGGAAGATGGAACAGGATCAACGGTGATCGTGTAGCTTGCGGAGCCAGTACAACCATTCGCACCGGTAACAATCACCTGGTAGGTAAAAGTACCGGCAACAGCTGCCACAATATTCAGGTTAGGCAGACTGCCTACGCCTCCAATAAATGAAGGTGCAATTCGGTTCCATACAAAGCTGACACCGGCTGTTTGTGTTTTCAGGTCAAGACTTTCTCCCTGACAATATTGTGTTTTACCACTCACTACGACATTAGGTGATTTATTCACAGTAACCTGAACAGGGCCTACGGTAAACGGACAACCATTGCCATCGACAGCAGTGACTGAATAAAATCCGCTGTTTTTCACCCAGACAGGATTTGTAGGGAAAGGCGGAGGACTAATTACATTCCATGTGAATGGACCGGGGCCGGAGGAAGTAAGTTGAACTGAATCACAACTTGCCGGCCCGATAGTAATGGTCCCCGTTGCAGTCGGTAAGACATTTACCAACTGAGTCGCAACACTGGTACAACCATATTTATCAGTGACATTTAAGGATGCCGTAAATGGACCGGATAAGGCATAAGTAAGACTGGCCGGATTTTGAGGGGAAGTTCCGCCATTTCCATTATTGAACAGACGGGATGTTTCATCCAGAATATTTATCGAATTATCAGTGAAAGTAGCTGCTGTTCCCTGACAAACAGGTGCAGAAATTGTAAATGCCGCTACGATAGGCACTGGCACATTGATTGTCTTCATCAAGGTACATGTGGCCATTGTGATTGGATCAAAGATGGCGAGATATACTAAGTGTGATCCGGCGGAAAGAAGCTGAGGTGCCGGTGAGAAACTTGAAGATAAAACCGTATTGTTGGTACTATCCTTCCACGTCCAAGTATAAGCTCCCGGGCTTCCTAAATAGAGTGAATTGTTTGTAAAAATCGTCTGCATTTGATTCGAGCCATTACACTGGAAACTCACATCAAATTTAGCATCGAAAGGAATCGTCATCATACGCGTCCTGGCAACGACTCTAACACACGGCTGACCAAGATTATCAATACCAATTGCAGTACCGGTTACCTGAACAGGATAAATACCAGGGTAAGGAAATGTATGCGTTACGGGACTCACGGGCCCTGCACTGCCGCCATCACCAAAATACCATCCGGTATGTGTTGCTGTACCAATCATGGTATAAGTCTGTGATAAACAAACAGGAGGCGTATAGGTAAAATCAACGAAATCGGTTACTACACAAGTATCTATTGTATCACATACTCCATCAGTAATCGTAATGGTGTTTGATTGTTTAGTACAACCAAATGCATTGGTAACAACAACATAATAAGAGGTAGTGGAACTAATCGTATTCGTGATCGATGAAGTTGTCCCTGAAGGTGACCAGGCAAAAGTATAACCCGGTGCAACAACGGCATTCAGGGATACAGTAGCAGGGAATGTGCAAACGCCTCCACTACCGGAGATCAGTGCAGTAGGAAGGGGGTTGACTGTAATGCTCGATATAGCATTCGCGGCACATCCATTCGCATCCACGATACTCAGGTTTACCGGATAAGTTCCAGCTGATGCATAAGTGACCACCGGCGATTGAATCAATGATGATCCGGGTGATCCGCCGGTAAAGGACCAGGAGTAATTGACTCCTCCGGATCCATTAAATGTTACTGCGGCACCTTGACATGCAGGAGGAACAGAAATTCCGGCTGTTGGCAATCCATTCACAGTAACAACATATTTCAGAACAGTGTCTATGCAGGTTGATTGAACATGCAATTTGACCGTATCAACACCTGGAGAAGTCCAATGAACTGTCAGGAAAGTATTTCCGGAAGAAACAATTCCACCCAGCGCCGGTGCAGAGAGCGACCAGGAATAACTGGCTCCCATCAACAAAGGTTCAGTAAATGAATAAGTGATGGTATTGTTTAAACAGATATTAGTGCCTCCAAGAATATTCGGGATGACAGGAACGTCATCGACATTAACAGTTGTGTAGGCAGTATCAGAACATCCATTAGCATTCGTTACATATAACTGAACATTGAAATTACCTGCACTGGTATAAGTATGCCCTGGATTTTGACTTGTCGAAGTACCCGCATCACCGAAATCCCAGTTCCATGATGGACCCGGATTCAGTGTAGAGAAATTAACCAAATCATTGACGCATGGATATGGCGGAGTAAAACTGATATTAGGTACAGGAGGCAATGCCAATAGATTTACAGGGAACATCACCGAGTCCTCATAACACCTTGAAATTTTCAATTTGACCCATATTGGAGGACTGCTTGCATCTACCCAATTGATGGTTATTTGATTGGTGCCATTCGCAGTTAAAATATTTCCCGCGGAAGCAGGCACCACCGACCATATATAGGTGGCTCCACTCAGTAGCACAGGTGGAATCGAATAAGTCACATTGCTTTTAAGACAAACATTTATCATGCTCGCTGAGACAACAGGCAAAGAGAAATTAGGCCAGGTAACAACAGTGAACACAGCGGAAGAAAGTGATGAACATCCCGGAGGTGCAGTAAGGAATTGCACCACAGAGATTGTTCCTCCGCCCGGACTCCATTGAATGGACACACTACTTCCTGTAGATGGCCCGACGATGGTTCCCCCTGTGACGGTCCATGCATAAGTAACACCTGTCATATTAGGAGGAACAGAATAAACAAAAGGAACATTAGCACAGACTGTATCAGGACCTGCTATATTATTAGGCAAAAGCATTTCAACGACCTCCACAGATACGACTGCAGAATCATTGCAATACGAATTAGCCGGAGCATAGGCTGTCAATTGATAAACGCCCGGGCCGGCATTCCAGGTATAGAGGTTTAAAAGAGATGTATTGGCAAAAGTAAGTGTTGACGGAACCGGGGTGATCAACTTCCAGGATGTCCCTGGCTCTGTGGTGAGATTTGTCAGATTCATCCCATCAAATGGTGCACTTGTTACATTGGGACAAACTTTTGATGGACCGGTGATACCAAATATTGGTCGCACGTGCACGGTAAGCGTTCCACTTCCTCCACAGCCGGGATCATGAGTACAGGTCTCAGGTAAATTACAGCCCGAGCCGGTTAACATATTCTGGTAATTGACGGTAATAGTTACAAATCCGAAAAAGCCCGGGGCCCAGTTTATACAAATATTGCATGTCCCCTGCCCGCTGATGGTTCCCGCTCCCGGAGGCGATAATCACCCATTCCTGAATATTCCCGGGAAGACACTGTATCGAATAACAGTTTTGAGATCCGGCGCAGGTGATAGTATCCCCTACTACGGCAATGGTTGCCGGAACAATTGTGACCGTTTTGATGGTTCCAAACGGACAAGTCAAAGGTGGGGTGCAATTCGAGACATTCAAGGCAATGGTACCGGATGGACCTGCGCCCCAGACTACAGTGGCTGAATCACCTGTCGGGATTGTTACAAATGTTCCACCTGTAACGCTCCATGTATAGGTAGTACAGACAGCATTAGTATGATAAGTAACTGTATCGCCCGGACACACTACGGAAATGCAATAAATATCAGGACCTGAAGATGAATCTACAACCACCGTAAAGGCTGTATCGTGAGGAGATCCACACGCATCATATACTGTTAATGTGTCGTAGTATGTTCCGGGAGGGTAATTAACTCCCGGTTCTGTGTGCGTCTGATTACTGGAATAAAAACCATTTCCAAAATTCCAAAGGCGGCCGCTGGTACCTGTTGAGTTATCAATAAAAGTGATGGATTGCCCATTACAAATATTAATCACACCTCCAACGATAGGAGGAGAAGTAGAAAAATTAATAGTATAAACTGAAGGTGGATTCCGGATAACATTCTGAGAACAAGAATCGATTATGCCATTATGTATTACATACCACTTGACCACCGTTGTTCCCACAGGATAAACACCCGGTGCATTATTCCAGATCGAATCATAAACACAGTCAGGCCCTCCTGCTCCACCTGTATTGCCACCACCTCCGCCTCCTTTGAACTCAGGTTTTTTCAGAGTAACAAGAGAATCCGGAAGGTCGAAACAAATAGATGTGTCCTGGCACGAAAGCGTACAACAAGGACCACCTACAGTTACGGGCAACATAAATTGAGCCCCCATCGCATCTCTCACAATAAAATTATAGGTTCCCGGACATAATCCCGTTACACAGGAACTTGTACCCACAATTCCTGTACCGCCTAAAACAATATAACTATAAGGAGGGACACCACCCGATAGCAATCACACCGGCAGAGCAGTTGCAGGATTGAGGAGAACTGCAACAGCTCACACTGCAAAGCGGATCAACAATTGCACTCAAGGGCGCCTGAGCAAAAGTTCCGGCAAATGACAAGCAGCCAACAAAAAAAGCCATTATCATTTTTAATGTAAACCGGCTTGTAAAATTGTCTTTTGAAAGATAACCAAAGTAGGAGTTTTTGGATTTAATACATACTCCGATTGAAGAGTAATTTTTTGCTTTCATGTTGTGTGTGTGTTTGCAATGAGGAGTTGATAGTTGATAGTTGATAGTTGATAATGGACAATTGAAAATTGACAATTGAGCATTGGCAAAAGGCTACTGGAAAATACTAAGAGAAAGTTGACACTAATCTAAGACTAGAGAGAGCTTGTGGACTGTGGAGTTCCGAGTTTGATGTATGTTAATTATTATATGATAAGTATATCGTGTGTTCAACCCATTGCCTCGGGAATAATTCGCCGAGTTTAAAAAAATCTAATCACTTACGCTTATTAAAAAAACTTTCACTAAGATCCTGATTGGTAGAATCTAACCCGATACCAATGTATGTAATAATTTACCATGAATATCGTCATTGAATAATTTATTTTTTCGTAACCCATTCAACCCAACGCCATGAGCAATGGATTTCAGGCCATCTTCTCCTTTTGTGGTTTCCTGTTCTGTTGAATGATCAAGCTGAAATAGTACTCAAATCAGTCGAATTTCCACTCCGAAAAGGCTAGAAACAGTAAAAACAAAGTTCAATCTTAACGTCCTTTTTATTGAAATTTCAAAGAATTAACAAAATTTCGGCATAGGAATTTCGAAATTCATTAAAAAGGGAGGGTTCGGCATGCTTGGATTTTTATCTTTGTGCCTGCGACCATCGATCGCTGTGGGGGGAAACATCGAAATATCAAAACCAAGAGACACCATATGCCTATTATTCCCAAAGGAAAGTTGATCGCAATTGGCGGAAGTGAAGATAAAGGAACAGAAGCCGAACCAAATTTCCACCAGAAAAACAACCTCAATTTTTTTGAAATGCAGATCCTGAGCAGAATTGTTCAGGAGACCGGTGGCCATGATGCAAGTATTGAAGTCATCACCAGTGCTTCTTCCATTCCCGATGAAGTTGGACAAAATTATCTTGACGCATTTGGAAAACTAGGTTGCAACAATGTCCACAGATGGATATTCGTACACGCGATCAGGTTCAAACTACAGGAAATGATTGAACGCATCAGAACGTGTGATGGAGTCATGATTAGCGGAGGAAATCAACTCAGACTTTCATCCCTTTTCGGAGGTACCGAATTTTTGGAAATATTATCCGAGCGCTATTTGAACGAAGATGATTTTGTTATCGCCGGAACAAGTGCAGGTGCCATGGCTATGTCGAACACCATGATTTATCAGGGAAGCAGTACCCAGGCTCTGTTAAAAGGTGAAGTAAAAATTACTACCGGACTTGCCTTCATGAAAGATGTCATCATCGATTCACATTTCGTAACCCGTGGCCGGTTTGGCAGACTGGCTCAGGCTGTTGCAGCTAACCCTTCTTGTACAGGTATCGGCCTGGGAGAAGATACCGGAGTACTCGTCACCGAAGGTCGATTCATGGAAGCTATTGGTTCCGGACTCGTCATCATCCTCGACGGACACAGTATTCGCCATTCTAATATCGCTGACCTAAAAGAAGGCTCCCCTATTTCAATCGAGAACCTTGTTGTACATGTTATGGCAAAAGGAAATTATTACGATTTAAAAGAGCGGAAGTTTTTTGCGGAGTCAGTGGAGAATCGCTAATTAGATCTTAGACCATCCCAGCTTTAATTTTCTAAAACCTTTCATTCTCTTCTGGCATAATTTTACCTAATTACGCGCTTGCCAGTAATTAAAGACGAGGATCCTCCAGACAAAATTTGCCTGGCTATTGTCACCTTTCTTAAAACGATCAATTACTTCCTTAATTTTTTTCTGATCTAATGCATCAAGATTTTTCAGATCTGCATCAAGCAAAAAACGAAGAGGACCACGCAGCCATTTTATCTCTCCAGGTGTAACAAATCCTTTTTTATCCTTACGCTTGGCAATAGGATCAGGAATTATTCCTGCCATCGCACTGCGAAGAATTCTTTTTGTTTCACCATGGCTTATCAAATCTTCATCCGGAAGTGAGAAGGCGAATTCCACAAGACGGTGGTCTAAAAAGGGAACACGCGATTCGATTGAAAAAGCCATGCTGTTCCGGTCTTCATAATGCAACAGGCTTGGCAAAGAGGTTGTAAAAATCAAATGGTACAAAAACTTTTTAAGCTGGCTGCCATCCAAATGTTTAAGATCAAAGGGTGTATTTTGCTCAGGTCCAAGAAATGGAAAATAATTCCGGTACTCCATTGAATACAACTGCTTTTCGCTTAACATAGCTGTTAGAATACTCTTTAATAACACATCGGATTTCTTTTTCAATCCCATTTGTTGTGTATTCGTATGCCGAATAAACTCCCGCAGAGCTCCTACCCAATTCAATTTAAGGAATTGCCCTCCGATAAGACGATAGAACGAATGCATGTAACCTGCCAGAAACTCATCACTCCCCTGTCCGTCCAACAGTACTTTCATGCCTTCCTGCCTGGCAAGTTTCATCACAAAATATTGAGACAATGGTGAAGAACCTGCCATCGGAACTTCAGCATGACCTATGGCATTTTCAAATGCATCCGCAATATCGTTTTCACTCGGCTTTAGAAAGTGAGGCGAAACGGAAGGGAATGATTTGACAACTTCATTCACCCAAGGGCGTTCGTCCACTTCATTCTCGCCATCATAATAAATTGTAAATGTCTTGAATGCCTTTTCAGGAAATTCCCCTGATACCACTGAGACTATGGAGGAACTATCGAGACCTCCGCTTAAACATGCGCCAACTTCCACATCACTTCGCATATGAAGACGAATACTATCCATGAAAAGCTCACGGAACTTATCGCTTTTTTCAGAGAAACTCCCCTGTGTTTTATTCTCTAATGAAACATCCCAGTATTGTCTAATAGTCACCTTACCGTTGCTGTACATCAGATTACAAGCTGCCGGTAGCGCCTTCAAACTTTCAAAATATGTTTCATCCTTGTATTCGATCCATCCCAATTGCAACCCTCTGGATACTTGTGCCCAATTCAAATCTTTCGAAAACAGCGGACTTGCTTTCAATGCCCTGTATTCCGAACCAAAATAAAAGCGATCGTTGTCGTGGACGTAGTAAAAGGGTTTGATGCCGAAGCGATCCCTGCTGCAGAATAAAAACTCCTCCTTTAAATCCCAGAGTGCAAATGCCCACATTCCAACAAATTTTTCAACGCATCGTTCGCCATACTCGCGATAAGATGCAAGCACTACTTCAGTGTCTGACTCCGTTTGAAACTTGTATCCCTTTAGAAGAAGGTCCTTTTTTAATTCTTTGTAATTATATATCTCGCCGTTAAAAACAATAACAGCTCCAAAGTATTCCATGGGCTGGTTGCCGCCTTCCGAAAGGTCAATAATGCTGAGCCGATTGTGGCCAAGTGACAAAGGACCGATTGACTGAATCCCGCGCGCATCCGGGCCACGATGAGCAATGCTTTCGAGCATTGAATGCAGCACCTTGTGCGAATCATCCACACCCAATTTCGGATCATAAAACCCTGCAATGCCACACATATTCCACGCGATTAGTAATCAGATTTATTTATCAATAATTTATTATCATGAATATCTTTCACTCTACAATAACACACTAAGAAAGCTGAATTACTTCTGCCAGCCGTGCTGCTAATGCCCTCCGTGAATATTTAGACTGCTCAGGCGATTTATAATTGAACCGATCGTCTTGTTGCCATGCATGGACAGCACTATTCAGGTAGTCAATCAATAAATCTCCCTGATTTCGTCCAAACATTTTTCCACTTTTGCTTTCATCCATGATCCTTGATGCATCTCCATCCGGAGGTCCAATACCTACAACCGGCCTCCCGGAACCAATGTACTCAAATAATTTTCCGGTGAGAATTCCTTTATCATTAACTACTGCTGGTATCAACAACAATAGCATGGAGGATTTTTGCATATAATGTATGGCTTCCTGATGCGATACATGCGATATCATTTCCACACGATTTTCCAACTCATATTTCCGGGTCAGATCCCTGACCTTTCCGGAAGCGCTTCCTACAAAGCGCAACCGGATATCCACATCCGGATTTTTATTGATGACTTCCCGAAAAGAAGAAAATAATATCTCGGGCTCATAATTATCTGCAATAGTTCCTATATAGCTCAGGACAAAATAATTCTTTTCCGGTTCAACACCGGCTTCAAAGTCTGTAGTGTCAAAGCCATTCGGAATCACAACAATTTTCGCTTCGTCGAGTTGCTGAGACTTTTTTAGAAACATCCTTTTGATTTCGGAACTTACAACCACCGCAACATCGCATCGTTCCAGGACTTCCTTCTCATAATGCTTGTCAAGTAACCTGGCAGGATAAGTATGCCTCAACTCTTTGTAATAATATATATCTGTCCAGGGATCCCGAAGGTCAGCTATCCATTTTAAAGAAGGGAATCTTTTTTTCAACTTCAGACCAATGAATTGAGAACTATGTGGCGGGCTTGAAATCACAATCGTGTCAATTTTTTCGGCACGAATAATCTCCACCGCCTTTTTCAAGGCATGCTTTACCCAACCTCCACGAGCATCCGGGATAAAAAAATTACCACGTATAAAGCGGTAAGTTCTTTGTACAAAACTTTCCTTTTCAGTATTGGTAAAACCGCCATAAGGCATTTTGTTTTTCCCTGATATTTTTGAAAATACTTTTAAGGGCTCGAATGAATCCGTTCCGTGAACTTCTATTTGCGGATCAACTTCCTTTAAAAGTGTTTCATCTCTTATCGGATAGGACGCTTTTTTCGGATCCACTGTTAAAACAACAGCCTGAATCCCGAATTCATATAAATATTTAACAAACTTGAGGGAACGCTGTACACCGGCTCCTCCACTGGGTGGCCAGTAATAGGTGATGTACAGGATTTTTTTCATAGTACCGGATCGCAGGTTATTTAAAAGAAATCAAGTCGATTTGCTTCGCTTCCACTCCATCCATCCAAGTCCGGCAACGCAAAGCAGTAGCAAAGAAGAACCGGCTAATGCAATCGTTTCTCCTGTTTTTACAACCGATGGCTCAAATTTCCATTCGATACTATGTTGCCCTGCAGGAATTCGCATTCCGCGAAGCACATAATTGGTCCGGAAATAATTAACCGGATTTCCATCTATGTATGCATTCCATCCTTTGTCGTAATAAATCTCCGAGAAGACAGCCATTTGTTCTGTTAATGAATG
Organism: uncultured Bacteroidota bacterium; assembly: GCA_963775555.1. Lineage (GTDB taxonomy): Bacteria > Bacteroidota > Bacteroidia > AKYH767-A > 2013-40CM-41-45 > QQVM01. The sequence continues at coordinate 1,931,398 of CAVZJJ010000004.1, forward strand.
GCTGCTGTAGGTTAAATGATCCGGTTTATAACTTGTCATTACAATACCAGCACTTGAATCAGGCTGATATTGGAATCCGTCTAATTGATCTTTGAAACGTTTGTCCACCACAGCTGTTGTTGAAGGATTAAAACTTCCAAGTGCCGCAATTTCCGAGTCAGCATTATCCACTAAATCATAGGCTTGCACAAACCAGGCATTTCCCAATGCAGCTTTATTCAGAAGTGGAGCAGCATCCTGATTATAGATCAAATATTTTGTATTGAGCATATTTAAAACCTCCTGGCTTTGCACAATAGTTTCCAATCCTGAATCAGGATGTTGCATGGCAGTCCGTATGGTACTCAACTCCGGGATCAGTTGATAATCGATGAGTTCTTTGTAACGCTTCAACTTTGCTCCATGATAACCTCCGATGGATTGGTGATAGTAGGAAGTACTCGCGTCGTTGAATGTATTTACACTAAGATTGAGCACGCGGTAACTTTGAGTAGTATCATTCAGAATATACTGATCGGAAGCAGTAAGTGGCCAGGGAACATCGTTGCTCGATTTGCGCACGAAATTTTCCTGGTGCAAATAGCGTTTCCCAACCATCGACAGATCCAACAAGAGAAACACCATCATCGCGTAAATAAAAATATCCTTGTTGTATTTGAATCTAAGGTAGGTCCATATCAGTGCACCTGCGATGAATGCAAAAAGCAGACTTCGCATCGCATCGCTGGTCATGATGTGTTTTCTTGCAAGGGAAATATTGTTAAAAAATCCTTCAAGCACTTCAGATGAAATATTTTGTCCCTTAACACTTTGCACTACCTGGTCATATTCCGTTGTAGTGTAAAAATTTGTGAAAAGTTCCGGTGCAATGAGCATGAGCAGCAATAGTCCAACTATTCCGGCGATGATGTATGTCACCGGCTTCTTGAATTTCTGGAAGTAGTCATCATCCTTTACCATCTTGTCCAAGGCAAGGATAGCCAGCAATGGAACGGTAAATTCAGCAATCACAAGAATCATCGATACGGCACGGAACTTATCATAACCGGGTAGATAATCGAGGAAGAAATTGGTGAGTGGCATGAAATTTTTTCCCCAACTTAACAGTATGGCAAGTATCGTAACAGACACCAGCCCCCATTTCACAGGACCTTTCACGGTGAAGGCACCAATCAGAAAAAGCAGACACACAATGATTCCGAGATAAACAGGACCGGAAGTGAAAGGCTGGTCCCCAAAATATGCACTGAAGGCAGAGATGTTTTGTTTGAAATTATCATCTACTCCTTTTAGGGCATCCTTATTATTCTTTGATATAGGCTCGCTACCTCCCCCTTTAAAATCAGGCACCAGCATGGTCCAGCTCTCGCCGACACCGTAACTCCAGTCGGTGATATAGTCCCTGTCCAACCCTGTGGTCTGGTTCTCTTTATTTACTGTTAATTCCGAGGGCCCGCGTGTTGAATATTTTGCATATTCCTGTGTAGCCCATATGCTGGTGATGTTTGTGGAAACTGCAAGCACAGCCATTCCTAAAAGAAGAAGACTTGATTTGATGAAAGCCGGAAGACGCTTTTCTCTAAGTGCACTGATGAATTCAGCAATAATGAGAAAAATTACGATCAGCATGAGGTAATAGGTGATCTGCAAATGATTCGCATTCAACTCCAGCGCCAGTGCCAGACCGGAAATGGCTGCTCCAAGCATCCATCGCCCCCGATAGGTGAGCAAGATCCCTGCAACGACAGGAGCCATGTATCCAATTGCATGAGCTTTCGAATTATGTCCAGCTTCAAGTATTATGATGAAATAGGAACTGAAAGCAAATGCAAATGCCCCGATAATCGCCACCCTTTTGTCAACACCAAGAACAATGAGCAGAAAATAAAATCCAAGCAGGTAAAGGAAAAACAAATTTGCCGGCGAAGGGAAAAACATAAATGCCCGGTCGATGTATTGCACAAGGTTGGCCCCATAGATCGCTGAGATCTGGTACGACGGCATTCCCCCAAACATGGAATTTGTCCACAGACTCATCTCACCTGTAGCCTCTTTATTTTTAAGGATCTCTTGTGACATCCCTTTCCAGTTGTTGATATCCAATTGGCGCAGCTCCTTGCCCTGGAACAAAGGAGAAAAGTAAAGCCAGGTGATGGCTACAAATGCCAGGATGGCAAGTAGATAGGGCAGGGTTTTTTTCATAAGTGTTGTTTTTTTCTCAAACAGGATCCCTCTGTTTTAAAGAGGTAAAAATTCCCTGCGAATATAAAGTATTTGCCTAAAGAAGCGAGAAAATGCGGAAAAATAGAAAAATCAATGAATCCATCATTACTCAATAAGGCGGCAGCCGGTTCTGCTTAATTTAAAGAAACCTGAGCTCCTTTCAATTTGACCGGAAAGAAGAATAGAATATTGTCTTTTAATCATATCAGATGAGAAGCAAATAACTCAAGACTTCCAGCGTTAATCAATGTATGCAAAAGACCACAATGGTTATGATTGCTTCTCCCGCAAGGCCAAAGGCACATTTTTCTTTATTCCTGATGATAACACTTGCTTGTCTGGGACTTTTTTTATTAGATAAAGACATTCATGGAGTGTTGGACCTGCTTCAGTTCAATATACTCGTTGCCTTAGTCATTTATTTAGTTCCCAGCTTCTGGTTATGCTCTCTGCTCTTTCATAATTTTGCACGAACCAGAAAAAAAACAAAAAGTCTTCTCCTGTCTCTCTCCATTGGAATTCCGGTAAGCTTTGCTTTTATTATCGTCTTCTTCTATTCCCTTCGTAATTTAGGGTTTATTGAGACCTTCTGATAAGCCTGGAACTGGGATTAAATAATAATAGCTCCTGAAAAATTAGATCATTCGGGAGAACAAGAATCGAAAACCCTACTCGACTTCCTCATACTCCGTATATTCGCCCGGCTGGATCTTGCCTCCCTTTTTATTAGTCAAATCTTCCACCGTTACGCTGCCTTCCGGTTTCCGCGATGCCTGATTTGTCTGCTGTTGTTGCCTGGCCATTTCCTCCGCGGCTTTTTGCAAGGCTTTAGCAGCTCCAAAAAATAAAATCCTGCGCAACCATCCGAGAATGATGAAGAGGAGAATAATGAGGAGAATATACTTCATTTTTTTTAAATCATTTTTAAATTAGACATTCATCAAATCGGTTAACGCGACAGATACAAATTTCGTTCAGAATATAACTTTCTGGAAAAACTCATCTTCCAGATCATCGATGAAATAAATCGCTTCACCGGTTGATTTCATCTCCGGACCTAGTTCTTTATTCACGTCCAGGAATTTATCGAAGGAAAATACAGGAACCTTTATCGCATATCCATTTTTCACCGGAGCAAATTTAAAGTCCTTTAATTTTTTTGCACCCAAGCATCATCTTGGTGGCATAATTCACATAGGGTTCATCGTAGGCTTTAGCAATAAATGGTACTGTTCGCGATGCACGTGGATTGGCTTCGATCACATATACCTTTTCGTCTTTGATGGCAAACTGAATATTGATCAGACCCTTCACTTTCATTGCCAGTGCAATCTTTCGCGTGATCATCTTCAATCTGATGAATGATATCATCACTCAGATCAAAATGGCGGCAATACAGCATTACTGTCACCACTATGAATACCTGCAGGTTCAATGTGTTCCATGATACCGATGATATAAACATCTTCTCCATCGCAAATTGCATCTGCTTCTGCTTCTATGGCCTTCTCCAGAAAATGATCGAGCAAAATTTTATTGTCGGGAATGTCCTGAAGAATTTGCACCACATGCGACTCCAGTTCTTCTTCATTGATTACGATCTTCATGCTTTGTCCGCCCAAGACATAAGATGGACGAACCAGCAATGGAAAACCTAATTCGCGGGAAATTCCAACCGACTGATCAGCATTTTCAACCACACCGAATTTCGGATAAGGAATATTTAAATCTCTTAGCAGAGTTGGAAAATCGTCCACGGTCTTCTGCCAGATCCAAGAGAATCATAACTGGTACCAATAATTTTAATTCCATACTTGTTCAACTTCTCTGCAAGCTTCAGAGCTGTTTGTCCGCCAAGCTGAACAATTACCCCTTCCGGTTTTTCATGTTCAATGATCTCATAAATATGTTCCCAGAAAACAGGTTCGAAATATAATTTATCTGAAATGTCAAAATCAGTTGATACAGTTTCAGGATTACAATTGATCATGATCGTTTCATAACCACATTCCTTCGCTGCGAGAACTCCATGCACACAACTATAATCAAATTCAATTCCTTGTCCGATTCGGTTAGGTCCGGATCCAAGGATGATGACTTTCTTTTTATCCGAAACAACACTTTCATTCTCTTCATCGAAGGTGGAATAATAATAAGGAGTACTTGCTTCAAATTCTGCTGCACAGGTATCAACCAGTTTCCATACGCGGCGAATATTTAATTCTCCACGCTTTTTGAACACCTGACTTTCCAGACAACGAAGTAAGATGAGCAACCTGTCTGTCTGCATATCCTTTTTTCTTGGCTTCCATCAACAATTCCTTAGGAATTGTGTCGACGGTATATTTTTCAATTTCTTTTTCCAAGTACAATCAACTCCTCAATCTGTCGAAGGAACCAAGGATCAATCTTAGTGAGCTTGTAAATGGTGTTGAAAGGAATTCCTAGTTTAAATGCATCATAGATATGAAACAAACGGTTCCAGCGTGGACGTTCCAGACTGTCGAGAATATCTTCCTGATCCCTGATTTCACGACCATCGGCACCAAGACCGTTTCTTTTTATCTCGAGCGACTGACAAGCTTTTTGCAATGCTTCCTGGAAAGAACGACCAATACCCATTGCTTCACCAACAGACTTCATCGATAATCCAAGGTGACGATCACTTCCTTTGAACTTATCAAAATTCCAACGGGGAACTTTTACGATAACATAATCCAAAGTTGGTTCGAAAAAGGCAGAGGTACTTTTTGTGATCTGATTTTTTAATTCATCGAGATGATAACCGATTGCAAGCTTCGACAGCAATCTTTGCAATAGGATAGCCTGTTGCTTTGGATGCAAGCGCGGAAGAACGGGAAACACGTGGATTAATTTCAATGACGATGATTTCATTCTCATCATTCGGATTCACAGAAAACTGAATATTGCAGCCACCCGCAAAATTTCCAATACCATTCATACATTTAATGGCAAGGTCACGCATTTTTTGATAGGTTACATCCGACAAGGTCATAGCCGGAGCTACAGTAATGGAATCACCGGTATGAATTCCCATCGGATCAAAATTCTCAATGGAACAAATGATGATCACATTTCCTGCAGCATCACGAAGTAATTCCAACTCAAATTCTTTCCAGCCGATGATCGATTTCTCAATCAACACTTCATGTGTAGGCGAAGCATGCAAACCACGATTCAGGGCACCATCAAATTCTTCTCTCGTATGAACAAAACCTCCGCCTGTTCCTCCGAGTGTAAAAGACGGACGAATAACCAATGGAAATCCGATCTCCTGTGCAATTTCTTTTCCTTCAAGATAAGAGGTCGCCGTTCTTCCCTGACAAACGCCGGCACCCAATTCAATCATGCGAAGACGAAATTTCTCTCTGTCTTCCGTCATTTGAATGGCTGCGATATCAACTCCAATGATCTTCACACCATACTTATCCCATATCCCGGCCTTCTGACAATCAATGGCAAGGTTCAATGCTGTTTGTCCGCCCATTGTTGGTAAGTACAGCATCAATTTTATGTTTCTCCAGAATCTGGATGATGGATTTCTTGGTTAAGGGCTTCAGATATACATTATCCGCCGTCACCTTATCCGTCATGATCGTAGCCGGATTCGAATTGATCAAGGTAACCTCTATGCCCTCCTCCTTCAGTGAACGGGATGCCTGCGAACCTGAATAGTCAAATTCACAAGCCTGTCCGATGATGATCGGACCCGATCCGATAATTAATACTGATTTTATGGATTTGTCGCGTGGCACCTTTATTAGTTTTGAATGATGAAAAAAATCTCTTGTAAAGCAAAGTGAATTCCGGAACAACACTAAGCCCTGTTTCTACCGGCCGCAAAGGTAGCTTTTTCACGGCTATCCTTTGAAGAGAAAGTGCGATTGTTGAAAATTCGTTCTCTAAAAAACGTTAAATTCATGTTTCTTTACACCTTCATCTAATTCTTGATCTTCTTGTCATTCGTCTGTTATCTTCTAAGGGTTTTACATGGGAATACTTTGCTTTCGGCAACGGGCCTGAAATTACTTTTCGCTTTTCACGGCTTTGACAATGATGCCAATGACTTCAGGATCTTTGAGAAGGTTTTCGGAAAACGTTATACGATTGTGGCTATCAATTTATTCTTTCACGGTAAGAGTGATCACTCCCACGTCAACATGCGGAAGATGTATTTCAGCACAGAAATTCTGCTCGAACTCTTCAATCAGGTTCTTTTCAATTTTCCTGCCAACGATTTTCCTTTCATGGGCTTTAGCTTAGGTGGCCGGATCATACTGGAACTACTGCCCTATTTTTCGAAACGAATTGACCGGGTAATACTCCTTGCTGCCGATGGATTGAAAATTAGTCCATGGTATGTTTTCATCACAAACACTGCATTAGGGAAAAGGCTGTTTAAAAGGGTTGTGTTCACAGCGCTGATCGCTTCCTCTGGATTTCAAAATTATTCTACAAAACAGGTCTCATCGGCGAAAAGCAATATCATCTTTGCCCTGTCAAATTTTGACACCCTGGAAAAAAGAAAAAAGGTATACAATGTCTGGATGATCTTCCGGCATATTCTTCCTGAATCCTAAAGATGTAGGAAAGGCATTGCAGCCAGGATCCAATTCCTGTTGATGTCTACTTTGGAAAAAGAGATACCATTATACCCCATGCTTTTGGAAAATATTTTAGTAAGAAGTCAGGATATCCTGCTCAACATTCATGTACTGGATGCAGGCCACAACCTCATGAAAGAAAGCATCGCTACAGGAATTACTACCCTGGCTTGAGGACAAAAAAAAGTGTCGGAATAAACCGACACTTTTAAATTCTATTTAAGAGAACAATTATTTGCTGCTCATGCTGTCAGAAACTGTCAACACGCGACGGCCTCTTTTACGGCGTGCAGCCAGTATACGACGACCATTCGGTGTGCTCATGCGCTCACGAAATCCGTGCTTGTTCTTTCTTTTTCGGTTGGATGGTTGATATGTCCTTTTCATTGGAATTCGCTTGTTTAATCTTCAAAATGAGGATGGCAAAGGTAAATTATTTTTCCTTTTTACCAAAACTTCCTTTCATTTTAGATTATTCTTTTCTAAAAAGGATGATCTCAAAAAAATAGGCTCCAATATACTGATTTTAAGTCATTTACACTTGTTCTTGCAACAAGAATTTTATCATGTATAGGTGTATACAAGGCTGACAAGTTTGAAATTATCCGAAATTTTCTTCAGAAGCCTCTGCGTCAGGCAGATGCGACCCACCGCTAAAAACAGGCCCAAGAACAATTCCGGAAAAAGGCCGAGTCTTTCATTTTCAGGGAGAATCTGTCCGAAAAAGCGAAGCAAGTAAAAAAAACCTGACCCTAACACAAGATTCGTAGAATAGCAGTTCCCTTCATTCCTATTTTCCTTCTTCTTTATCGATTGAATGGTAAAGCAAGCATAAATCCAATTTGCTTTTTGGATGTTCTGTGCTTCATGATGTAAGCTACCAAAATAAATATCAGGCTAACAGGAAATGTCAGAATAGTGAGTGTGTGCATGGTCGATTCATAGGATATTTTGACACAAATAAATTTATAATTTATTGACTGAAAACAGAAAAAAGATTGAGGAAATTGATTTATAAAACCTGATTTAGCTTCGTAATTACATGGAGGAACCATAGAATCAAACGTCCGATGATCCGGTTCAAGAAGTTTTAAACCCGATTAATTTTCTTGGGACTTGAGTGGGATATATTAGCTGTTTCAGAGCATTAAAAATAACTTGTATTTCTTTCTCCTGTTTACTGGTTCTTTCATCCTGCTTCAGCAAGTTTCTTTCTAGCTGCTCTAGTTTTAATAAAATGTCTTTGTGGGTCAACAACATCTCTCTGAGCCTGGTAAATATTCTGATAATACGAATATTCACTTCAATTCCACTCCTGCTGTTGAGTACACTGGATAACATAGCCACGCCCTGCTCTGTGAATGCCATCGGTCCATATCGAGTACCGCCCCAACTTGAGGTGCCATTTTGGCTCTCAAGTTTTGCAATTCCTTCCGGAGTAAACTCAAACATAAAATCTTCAGGGAATCGTGCTATGATTCCGTTTGACCTGCCTCTTTAATTGCTTTGTTTCCACACCATACAAGTCAGCCAAGATCCCGGTCCAGCATTACTTTGTGCCCTCGGATAAGGTGTATTTTATTGATGATTACTTCGTCAGGTATCTCTATTGTTTTTTGTCATTCTTTAAAATAACTGACAAAAGTGATTCAAAGAATCAGAAAACACAATTGCAGAAAAGCTGAATTTTACTTGCTGTTAGCATTATAATCCGGAAAACTAAAGGCTGAGATAATATCATCCACTCACCCTTATATATATCATCTTCTTCATCTGAAAAAATTCCTCTTTGAAAAAATCAGTCAACTCGAAAGTCATCACTTTGCGGCTGAGTTCTCGAATTTCCTGATGAAGATCCCCACCTTTTAAAAAGAAAATTCCATTTTGAAGAGTATTCTTTCCACCGGGTTGGATGAGTTTATTAGTCCAGCTGTACATTTCTTTCAATGAGGTCACGGCACGGCTTACCACAAAATCAAATTTCATCCCTGATCATCTTCCACTCGTCTCTTTCTCTGCAGTGACATTTATCAGGCCCAACTCCTCTGCAATGGCTTTCACGACGGTGATTTTTTTTCCAACAGAATCGACGAGATGAAACTGTACAATCAGGAAAAAGAATCGCCAAAGGAATTCCCGGAAAGCCACCACCTGTTCCTGCATCAAGAATACGGGTGTCCCTTTTCAAACTGGATTACCTTTGCGATTCCCAAGTGAATGCAGTACATGATGCAAGTACAAATTCTCCATATCCTTTCTGGAAATCACATTTATCTTTTGATTCCAGTCGGCATACAAAACGAAAGTTTTTTAAACTGCTCCTTCTGCCTGACTGAAAGTTCAGGAAAATACTTTTCTATAGATTGAAATATCGTTCATGCGTCATAGAAACAATTTCATCAGAAAAAGATGGCAGCCATATCAGAAAGTCATGTTAGCTATCAAAGACAAATACATTGCATTCTGTTGATACTAGATCTGCTCTTCCTGATTCTTTAAAATCTGATAAAGGAATTCACGTGCACGGAAAAGCTGTGCTTTCACAGTTCCCAATGGCAACTGTAATTCATCTGCAATTTCTTCATAAGAACGTTCCTGAAAATACCGTAATTCAACAAGACGCTTATAACGCGGCTTCAGTTTTTCCACCACATCGCGCATCAGAATTGCTTTTTGCTTCTTGATCATGTTCTCCTCAGGATCCAGCATAGGAGATTTGATCTCAAACTGCATTTCCTGACCGTCACTGTTTTCAAAATTCTTATCAATAGAAAAAGTGTATTTTCTTTTCCGACGAATAAAGTCAATGCAATTATTGGTCGCAATCTTAAACAACCAGGTACTGAATGCAAAATCAGGAGTGTATTGATGCAGATTCTTAAACGCTTTACCAAAAGCTTCTATGGTAAGATCATCGGCATCGTCACGATTGTTCACCATCTTCAGTAACATGAAGTAGATCGAATCTTTGTAGCGGGACATCAGTTCCGCATAGGCTTTTTGATCACCTGTTACGGCCAACTGAACGAGCTTAAAGTCCACTTGTGCTTTCTCGGAAAGATTAGGATTTACTTCCATGCTTTTTGTTTTGTAAATAGATTAGATATATAAAATAGCGGTTGTAACAATAGATGAACCGGCTCGAGCAAAGGAAAGATCCAGAACAAATCTTTTTCCCGGAGGCGTGAAGTATTTCTCCACAAAATCGGAAGTTTCAGCAGCAAAACGCCTCCATACAAAGATAACGAGAATTCTCCAATCAAATTGAAGAATCAACAATGCAATTAAAAGTCCGTAAAAAGTCCATCCACTGAATGGAATCAGGAAGAGACGGAATTTATCATATGATTTGTAATGGCCTGAAGTACTCATATGACGTGCCTTTTGGCGCTGCCAATTCACGAAAGAACTGGCTTTCAGGTTCTGAATATGTAAATGATTTCGGATCAATTTCAATGCGATGTATTTTTGAACTCGTTGAATTTGAATTCACAAACAGATCATCATCACCTGAAAAAAGATGATTGTGTTTTGCGAAACCTTTGTTCTTAAAAAACAAGGAGCGTCTGTATGCCAGATTTCTTCCTACTCCCATATAGGCATTCCTACCAATTGCTGCAGAGAGATAATTCATGGCAATATAAAACGTATCAAATCGAATCAGCTTATTCAGGAATCCTTTGTCTTTTAGTAGGCTCCGTATCCTAACACAATTTCGGTCTTAGCAGTAAAATGACTCTTGCATGAGAGAACACCAATCTTTACTTGTCAACCATAGCAATCTGCATCTGTCATTAGAAGCAGATCATTTTTAGCTGCCTTTATTCCAAGATGTCAAAGCGAACTTTTTTCCATGCCTGTACTTTTCCTGCTCTACAATGTCACTACTTTCAGATGTGCATACTGCTTTGACATTTCAGTCAAGAAATTCATCCTGTTTCATCCCAGGAACAATCATTCACCACAATCACTTCATAATCCGGATAATTTTGCTCCAATACCGAAGCCAGATTCTTCTGCAGATTCAATATCTCATTCTTGGCACAAATAATTACCGAAACAGCTTGCTACTTTGAATCCGCTCATTTTCTTTTTGTAAAACGCCAGACGTCTATATACAATCCAGTACTTGACCTAGCTGCATAAGTCGCCGTGAGTGACAAGACAATGAACAAAATTAAATTCGTCGAATTCTTGATTTCCATCTGACACCTGTGACCCTGAACTTAAGGAAATCACATTCCGACAAATTTAAAATAGTGCTTCATCCTAAAGTCTATATCTTTGGCGAGATATTAACGCAATCAATGTTGATGAAATTGAATGACATTGCTAGAGCCGATATTCAACTCGGAATTGACCTGTAGATTCAAAACACAGAATCTTGATCTTAGCAATTCATCAAATAAACATAAATTGATTCATAATCACATATCTGTATCACACAACAGATCAATACACTTAAGGCTTACCAATACCTTCTACCAAGGATAAAGGAAAATAGGACTTTCACCGATCAAATCCAATATGAAATTCAATATTCAACATAGAGATCCGCAGTCAAAAGCCCGTGCGGCTGAACTGACAACGGCTCATGGGAAAATAAAAACTCCCATATTTATGCCGGTTGGAACAGCAGGAACTGTAAAGGCCGTTCATCAACGGGAGTTAAAAGACGACATCATAGCACAGATCATTCTCGGCAATACTTATCACCTATATCTCCGGCCAGGACTGAATATTCTTGAAAAAGCAGGAGGTCTACATCAATTTCATCAATTGGGATCGGCCTATTTTAACTGACAGTGGTGGCTATCAGGTGTATTCACTTGCAGATAAGAGAAAAATCAAGGAAGAAGGCGTTGCTTTTACTTCACATATTGACGGCTCGAAACATTTTTTCTCTCCAGAATACGTTATGGATATCCAACGAACCATTGGAGCGGATATCATCATGGCTTTTGATGAATGCACACCCTATCCATGTGACCATACTTATGCAAAAAAAAGCATGGAAATGACACATCGCTGGCTCACCCGTTGCTGTACGCGAATTGATGAAACAAATAATAAGTACGGATATGATCAGACCTTATTTCCGATTGTGCAGGGAAGTGTTTATAAAGACCTGAGAAAACGATCTGCTGAATTTATTGCATCTGCAGGTCGGGAAGGCAATGCCATCGGTGGACTATCAGTTGGAGAGCCGGCAGAGATTATGTATGAAATGACAGAAGTCAGTTTGCGAAATTCTTCCGGAGGATAAACCTCGGTATCTCATGGGTGTAGGTACTCCTGTGAATATTCTTGAAAATATCGCCTTAGGAATAGATATGTTTGATTGCGTGATGCCTACCAGAAACGGAAGGAATGGAATGCTCTTTACCAAAAACGGAATTATCAATATCAGGAATGAAAAATGGAAAGATGACCTGAGTCCGATCGATCCGGAAGGAACATCTTATGTTGACTCAACTTATTCCAAAGCGTATCTTCGCCATCTGATCATCAGCAAAGAGATTCTGGGTGCACAAATCGCAACTATTCATAATCTTGCATTCTATCTTTGGCTTGGTAACAGAAGCAAGGGAAAAAATCATTGACGGAACTTTTGCAAGCTGGAAAGACAATATGGTGAAGAAACTTGGATAAACGCTTGTAATCCGCATCTCTATGCACATTCAAACAATTAAAAATAAATAAAAGAAATTAAACTCTGTCTGAAACAAAGCCCCTGGCGAATGTGTGACAAACAAAAAAAACGTCCACTGAAGAATTGAAGATCCTCGATCACATATATCATCCGTAAATTCCTGGGGACATTTTTTTTCTCCCTGGCGTTGATCATCGTAATTGCGGTGGTGTTTGACATCTCTGAAAAGCTGGATGATTTCATAGAACGAAAGCTCCTTTCAAAAGCTATTGTTTTTGATTACTACTTCAACTTCATCCCCTACTTCGCCAACCTCTTTGCTCCACTGTTTGTTTTTATTTCGGTAATTTTTTTCACAGCAAGGATGGCTGCCAATACCGAAATCGTAGCCATTCTAAATAGTGGAATCAGTTTTCAGGACGAATGCTGCTGCCCTATTTCTTTGCAGCAGGAATTCTCGCAGGCTTATCCTTCTACTTCAATGGCTGGGTTATCCCCCATTCAAACAAAGTGAAACTAGACTTTGAAAACACCTACATAAAAAATCCGGTGGAATTCAAAGACCGAAATCTTCACCGACAAATCAGTCCGGGTGTTTTCATGTACATGGAGAGTTATAACAACACTGACAACATCGGTTACCGCTTTTCCCTTGAAAAAATTGAAAACCGAAAACGAATCTGGTTTCTGGCTTCTGAAAGGATTCTGCTGGGACAGTACTGAGAGTAAATGGAGCATAGAGAATTATTATATCCGCACAATCGATGGATTCAAAGAATACTCTGGCGCAGTGGAAAAAGTATGGACACCATCGCTTTCTATCGCCCCTACAGATTTCAAACGACGCCTCAATATTATTGATGCGATGGATACACCCGGGCTTGAATGAATTTATTAAGGAAGAGGAATTATCTGGAACCGGAAATGTAAATGCTTATCTCGTGGCAGAAATACAGGAGGATCGCAGTGCCTTTCTCTACCTTCATTCTCATGCTCATCGGTGTTTCATTGTCGAGCCGTAAAGTGCGCGGAGGAATCGGAGCTCAACTCGGGCTTGGTATTACCATCAGTTTTACCTACATCCTCTTTATGCAAATCTCAGACACCTTTGCCATCAACGGAAACATTCTTCCGATCATTGCTGTCTGGATTCCCAATTTAGTCTTTTCTGGAGTTGCTGTTGCACTGCTCCGCTATGCGCCAAAGTAAACTATAGGAGTAGTGACTTCAGTTTGCTTTGCCGGATCAGTTTTTGGAAATCAAAGGATATGTTATTGCACAATCATTTTTACGACTTTTACAGAACTTCCTGCCTTCACTTTGCAATAATACAGTCCGCTATTCAGACCTTGAATGGTGAAAGTGAATTGTTGCTTTCCATTCAACAAAGTCTCTGCTTGTAAAAGGCGCACTAATTTCCCGTTTGCGGAATACAAACCCACTGAACACAGCATTTCAGATTCAGTGCTAAAATTTACATAGAGTCGCTCCTTGGCCGGATTAGGATAAACCAATAAGTTATTTACGCTATTCCTGATGGGTAAATCATCGACGGAACTAAGCGTCCTGTCTATGTAAACATTGTACACACTTGTATGTGGCCGACTCATACCTTCGGGATCCAGGTCTGCGACATTTGGAAAATCACTCTCCAGGCCTCCCACAATATAACCTACCTGTACAAGGCCGCTCAGGGAATTCAGATCTACAATATTTCCGTGCAGGAAATGGGATGAGTCCTTAGGAATGAAAAAAGCATTCGAACCCAGAAGCCCGGGCATTTCGATTGGCAACTTGAATTCAGTGAGCAATCCATTCGGGTCTCGGCTTACTTTACTAATCGTGTTTACAAAAGGAATAAGCGTGTCCTGAATTAAAGTGCTGGTAATCGTATCAAGAGTGTATAGACTCATGCCGCCGAAAAAAACGCTATGCATCGTATTGTTAAGAGCATCGAACACAGGCATGCATGCAGAAGTGTATTGACTCAAATTCTGATTGAAGCCGGATTGATGAACTACTGTATCCGCACTGATGTCGATTGGTGTCAGGAAAGGCAAGTCAACATTTTTCTGGAAGACACCGCCAAAAGCAGTAAATCCATAATTACCGCCAGGATAAATCTGAGGCACGAGGTTGAAATCTCTCCGGTGAAAATTCGTCGTATCGCTGATAGTGTTATAATTTATAATTGAGAGATTTATTCCATCATCAAAAATTCCAAATTTCCTGATTTCATGGGTATAGTTTTGCGTATAAGTATTCAGGGAATTATCACGAACGTAACGGCCGTCAAAGCGATGTCCAAAGACCAGATAGTAAGTGGAATCAATTTTTTCCAACATTCCACCTGCCACGGCCATGTTGCTGTCTTGAATCTGTCTGAAACAGGAGCTGATTGGACTTGCTGACGTCACATTCGCTAGAAGGCATGAAAGATCCACAGAGATGAGTGAAGGAAATGTGAGCCAATTACCCTGAAGCGCTTCCTTTCCATAACCTCCAATCATGTATAGGTGGTTACTATCCTGATAAAATTGCATGTTGGCAGAACAAAGTGCTTCATAGATTGCAGGCGGAAGTTGTGTCGCAGGGGCAGCAAGCACGGGTATTGTTTAGAGGATCAACAACAAAGACTGAATCATTGCTGCCCATAATCAGGAAATGCCTGATTGTCTTGCATGATGTGTATTCCGTCGATTCGTCCTCCTAAAAATATCCATTTCCCATTCCATACTGCCATAGCTCCTGAATGCGTGGGAGGAACGACACTGATGGATGAAGCTTGAACATCGACTGTGAAAGTGCTCTGTGCTCCCGAAAGCAATGGCATCAGGAGAAAACTTAAGACGATATGTACTCTGATTGATTTCATGGAAAAATAATTCTTCATTCTATAACATACATTAAAACGGATGACAAGATCTTTAGTATTATTCCACGCGCATTCTGCGCACGTATGAATTTATTCCATCGCTCAGTTTTACGAAGTACATCCCTGGCTTATTCAGTATGAAGTCAGGCTGATACTTGATGGTTCCCGCATTCACATCAATTTTCGATGAATAAAGAACCTGTCCCAGGAGAGTGCTGATTTCTATTTCAAGAATTTTGCTCCTGTCAGATGATATTTCAAGGAAGAAAGTTCCATTGTTCGGATTAGGAAAAAGGTCAACCGTTTTGAGCCAGGAATTATCAGTCACTCCGAGGCACGTATCAACACGTACTATCTGTGAAGTTTCAAAACGACATCCCTGACTGGTCAAATAAGTATATTTTAACTCATGAATTCCTTCACCGGCAAGAGCCGGATTGAAAGTATAGTACAACTTACTCCCGGCCCGGAAAATGTACCACCGGGAATCGAGGGGAACAAATTGAGACCGTCTGGTTATAGATACAATACAAGGTGTCAAGACCAATGATGGAGAGTGACAATGGAGTCCCCTGCACTACTTCAATCGTATCTGAATTCGAACAGGCAGTGGAAGGATTTGTGACTTCTACACTATAGGTTCCCGGCAAGGTCGCATTCACCTGACTGCTGTCGTCAGGCAAGAGGTTACCATTATAGTACCACGTATAGGTATAATCCCTTCCTGCGGGAACATCAATTTCACATTACCAGCCCCACAATCATTCACCGTGTCAAGATTGCAATTGATACTTGCTACAGGACTACAATCTCCGGAAATTGGAATTTGTAGATAGTACCTGAGCTTACCCGAGCGATATACAATTCTCCCCAACGTATCTTCCCCAAAGCAGGAATAAGAACTTCCCGTAATGTACCAAGTGTGTTATTGATATAAGACCACCCATTCCATCACTTTCTAGTGTGTACATGTACCGACGAGCAATAATCGGTATAGAAATATTTGCCGAACATATCATTGTAACGTGCTCCACGGTAAATATATCCTCCCGTTATAGAACAACGACCTGCTGTATGGGTATAAGTAGCTACCGGCGCCACATAACTGGATATGGGGTTCGCAACCTCCGGAAAGATCGTAGGTTGAAGTTCCTTCATAACACCTCCAGCCATAATTAAGTCCACCGGGTGCATTGGCAGGTTGAAAATCGATTTCTTCCACGGCACCCTGTCCCACATCGCCGATCCAAAGATCTCCCGTATACACGATCAAAACTCCATCTCCATGGATTACGCATACCCAAGGCCCAGACCTCGTCGCGGCCGGGAATGCGAAGAACATACAAAAGGATTGTCGCAGGAATTTTATAACCGGGATAAGCTGGATCCACTTCGATGCGCAATATTTTTCCCAGCAAAGAATCCGGATTCTGTGCACGGTTTTCCGGATCACCTCCGGAGCCACCATCTCCGGTTCCTATGTACAAATAGCCATCGGGTCCAAAAGCAAGGTGTCCTCCATTATGATTGGTGTAAGGTTGATAGATTTGCAACAAAATTTCTTCACTGTTCGGCATCCGCCAAATTCGAGTCAAGCAGGTTCACATGAAAACGGGATATCGTTGTATAACCCCTCGGCTGAGCCGTATAATTCACATAAAAATATCCCCGGTCATGGAAATCGGCAGGAAATGCCAAACCCAGCAATCCTTGTTCGCCGCCATATTTTGTACGTGTTTGGATGTCCAGAAAAGGACTTGGTAGTTTCACACCACCGGTGTTCAAGGATATAAATATAACCTGTTTGCTGGACGATGAACAAGCGTTCATCCCCGCAATTTTTAATGTCGACGGGATTTGATAACCCGGTTGCAAAAGGAACAAGGGATATTTGTGCATGAAGATCAGCGCCAAAAAGAAATAGAACTGCGCAGAAAGCAAGAATTCGACTCATGAGGGTTTGGGATTATATAGAAAAGCAAAAATAGCATTTCAATCCATATCCTCAAGTCATCTCTGTTTCCGTCTTCGAATAGAATCAGACTATAAAACACTTGAAAATAAAAAAGTCCGGGATTTCCGGACTTCTTTAATAATTTTCCCTAAAGGGATATCTTAGAAGATTACAGTAAAAGAGAAAAATACAATGGCCGAAACAAGGATAGCATCTACAACAAGAATCATGTAGAGACTAATAGGTAAACTCTCCTCCTCCATCTCATGCAACATTGGATTTCTCCTTGGCTCATCTTCTTCCATGTGATTGTAAGTAACTACCGGCTCATTTTTCATTGGGATGATTTTTTTTAAATAATACGACATGATGCCAGAGAATATCGGATGGAATGACCTTGTTAATATCTTTTGTAACAACGAAGTATAAAAAATGTTCATAGTAAGCCGCCTGCATTGGATTTTGATTCAATCAATAAGATCATGCTCTTTCCAGCTGCGAAAAGCATGTGTAAGAAATTTCCGGAAATTAGAGTTATCTTGTAGCCAGGATGAATTTTCATCCGGAAAACCTGGACTTCCTACAATGTGAGGGACTTTAATCGTCCTGTTTGGATCACATTATTCATTTAAAAGCCTAAATTTTACCCATGACTTTGGCAAAACATGTATTGATGATTGAACCTCTTGGATTTCATTTCAATCCTCAGACATCCCGGGACAATTATTTCCAGGGTAAACCAAAAGATCCCGGCGAGGTTCAGGTGAAGGCAGCATTAGAATTTGAAGGTCTCCGAAAATTGCTGGTGGAAAACGGAATAGCCGTCGATCTGATCAAAATACAAGATGACTTCGTAACACCTGACTCTATTTTTCCCAACAACTGGTTTTCCACTCATCCTAACGGAGTCCTGGTACTTTATCCCATGATGGCAGCCAACCGACGCCTGGAAAGAAGGTCAGTAATTATTGACGAATTGCATAAGCATTATCCATTACTGATTGATCTCAGCCGCAATGAAGAGCGGGGATTATATCTTGAGGGTACCGGAAGTATCGTTATCGATCACAACAACAAAAGAGCATATGCCGCACTCTCTGACCGGACCAGTTCCAATCTGCTGTATGAATGGAGCAAGAAGATGGATTTTGAAACTGTGACCTTCAGCGCCTACGATAAAGAAGGCAAAATAATTTATCACACGAATGTACTGCTCAGCATCGGGGAAGGATTTTGCATTCTTTGCAAGGAGGCAATACGGGATACCGATGAGCTCCGCCTCATTACAAAAGCACTCACCGAAAATGGGCATGAAATCATTGAGATTAGTTTGGACCAGCTAAAAAAGTTTTGCGGAAATTGCCTTCAGCTCACCAATGAAGCCGGAGAGCGATTTCTGGTCATGTCCACACAGGCCTATGAGGCTTTCCTGCCCGAACAAATTCAACAACTGCAAAAACACACAAAAATTATTCATAGTCCTCTGCATACTATCGAGTCACAAGGAGGTGGCGGAGCAAGATGTATGATCGCCGAATTATTCTGAACCATGAAATTTCCTTTTGAGAAATAAAAATGAAAAATTATCTTTATGGCTCATATCATTCAGTACTCTCCCGGCTGCGACAGAATACTTCTCTCTCTGTAAACAGCTGAACCTCGCATAAGGATCTTCCAAATAACACTCTTCTAATTATTCCACGTAAAACGATTTGCATGAAAAGTAAATTACTATTTCTGATTTCTCCTGCCATTTATCTCATACGGACAAATTACCTGGTCAGGGTCGGCTGCAAGTATTTTATATACTCAGTGTACTTCTTGTCACCATGATGGAGGCATCGCTCCTTTTTCCCTGATGACTTATAACGAAGCAAATCAATACAGCGGCGACATTGAAAATGCAATCCTCTCCGGAATTATGCCTCCCTGGCCCCCGGATCCACAGTTCTCTCATTTTGCACATGAAAGGGTATTGAGTCAACAGGAACGTAGCTGATCTGCTTGATTGGATAGCACAGGGTGCTTTACCGGGCGATACAACCTTGGCTCCTCCTGCACCTATCTATAGCGGACTCGCGGAAATTCAGAATCCTGACCTCATCAGCCGTATGCCTAATTATACTGTTAATGCGGTGGATGATTTATATCGCTGCTTTGTAATTCCATCAGGTTTGGGAATCGCACAATACATTACCGATCTTGAAGCACTCCCGGGAAACAGAAGCATTGTGCACCACATACTAATCTATGAAGACTCCACTTCTGTTCCGGCGCAATTGGATGCACTTGATCCCGGTCCGGGTTATACAAATTTCGGTGGCACCGGATCCGTGGCATCAAAACTTATCGGCGTCTGGGTACCCGGCCAACAGGTATCGCACATGCCCACCGGCATGGGTATCCGCTTATCTCCCAATACAAATATTGTTATCCAAATTCATTATCCCGGGAGGTACTAACGGACAAACAGACAGCACACAAATACGCTTTAAACTTAGCAGTACACCCTTGCGTGAGGTAGCTATCAACCCACCCCTTAACCACTATCAACTGGATAATGGCCCCTTATTTATTCCGGCAAATACCAGCAAGACATTTACCGCGCATTATACCCTTCCTGTATGATGTAAGTGTACTCGCTGTAGGTCCACATATGCATCTCATCGGAAAAAGTATCCGGTCCTTCGGTGTAACTCTTTCACAAGACACTTTGCCATTTATAGATATTCCGGATTGGGATTTTCACTGGCAGGGAACCTATTCCTTTCCACGCATCTTGCACCTTCCTGCCGGAACCACTTTGTACTCTTCAGCTTTATACGATAATACAAGTTCGAATCCTAACAACCCAAACAATCCGCCGCTCAACGTAGGACTTGGTGAAGCTACCACCGACGAAATGATGCTCGTCTATTTTGCCTACACAGGATACCAGCCAGGTGATGAAAACATCATTCAGGACAGCTCCATTCTCTTGAGCACAAAGAATATTTCGTATACAGATATAGTAAGTACACCACAACTGTATTCTCCATTTCCTAATCCTGCAAATGAAAGCACGAAGGTTCAATTCTTCCTGCCGGAAAAAACGACAATAAAATTTTCCATTTCAGATCTTAATGGAAAAATCCTCTGGTCAGATTCCGGTAGCGATGAAAAAAGTGCCGGCTACCATGTTCTTAGCATTCCCCTATCTTCTATAAGCAATGGCATGTATATACTAAGCATGGAAACACCCGGCATTATCCGGACAAAAAAACTGATAATAGATTAAACCGCAAGACGCTGATTGAGAGTATGAATATCGAAGAGCTTCGAAAAATCTGTCTCAGCCTTCCATCCGTGACTGAAGACCTTAAATGGGGCAATCATTTATGTTTCTGTATCGGAGGAAAATTATTTTTAATTGCCGGATTGGATGAAAGTCCTGTCACAGCTTCGTTCAAAACAGATGAAGAAGATTTTGCAGAACTTTCAGGGCGTTCTGGCTTCAGGCCGGCACCATACTTTTCAAAACACAGTTGGATTCACACTTCAGATATAGGTCTGTTAAGTAAAAAGGAATGGGAATACCTGGTGGGCAAGTCCTATGCGTTGATCCGTTTAAAATTATCAAAAAAGACTTTGTCTGCTATGGGATTAAAAGTTCCGGCAAAAGACAGAAAAAAAATCTCTGCTTTTCCGAAAGCAAAAAAACAAATTGAGCAACAGTCATTGCAAGATTCTCTGGAGCAGCTGCGTGAGAGTTTTAATTTGGCAGGTGATGATGAAAAGGCAATTTCCATGTCAGCCTACATGAAAAACAAAGTTTCCATACCTGGGAATTCAAAAACCAGTTCGCGAGACTATTGTGAAACCCTGGTTAAAGGAATTACCCAAGCTGGACTGGAGCGAGCAAAAATCCGGTTCATGGTGGCTTTGGAAACAAGAGGAGAGAGAGTTCCAGTATGTCGCCATGGAGCTTTTATTCAGGAATAAAAAACTATGGACTGAAGAAAGTCTCAGTCATTTTGAAAAGCTTATTGTCACTAAGTCATGGTGGGACAGTGTAGACTATATTGCAGCTTCACTAATAGGTGCTTATTTTGAAAAATTTCCGGAAAGTAAAAAAGCAAAAGTAAGGGAATGGATTAAGAGTGAAAACATGTGGTTGAACCGAACTGCCATCATCTTCCAATTAAAGTACCGTGCTAACACAGATGAAGAACTTCTATATAGTTCCATTCTACCGCATCTTCAATCAAAGGAATTCTTTCTTCAGAAAGCCATCGGCTGGTCATTGCGCCAATACGCTTATACTTATCCCACTAAGGTGAAGAAGTTTATCCGGACTCACGATTTAAAGCCACTAAGCTTGAGGGAAGCAATGAAACATTTAGCTTAGGGATTATTGAAGAAACATATGTTCCAATGCCAAAAGCAACAGGTTTTTGCAGGTTTTTCACTTTCCTCCTTCTCCGAACCGCCTTATAAACAATTAAACTGCATGGCCGGATTATTTTATATCCTGAAAAATTCGCATTTTTGTTGTACAATTTAAGCGGCCTTCAAACTATTCCATTTCTGAAGCTATACAAAGGAAAGACCACCTGCATTGTTTCTTGTGATAACACAAAAATGATTTTTGATCGGCGAATATTTCTTTTTATTCTTTTATTCACCGGCTTGACCCAACTTTCGGCTCAGATCCCAACGAAGTGCTTTGAAATTCAAAGTATCCTGGTGGACGCCTGTGGAAATCCTGAAGGAGAAAATGAAATGGTGCGTTTCATCATAGGACCCTCCGACATGAATACCGCCAACCTAACTGTGAACTGGCCTAACAACCCTTACCTGGGAATTTGTCAGAACGGAACGACGGCTTCGCATGTCGCCGCATTGAATGCAACGATTCGGGCATGTGGATTAATTCTGGAACCTGTCGGAGGAGTTTTACCTGCAGGTGCAACAGTTTTGCTGGTCACCAGCACCTCCATGAATCCCACATACAATTCATTTGCAGGCCTTACCGATACGCTCTACATGATCTTCCAGTGTAGTGGAAATACAGCAGGACACTTCAGGAATTTTTCTACCACTACTGCTGTCCGCAGCTTATCAATGTCTTTCACCGGATTCTGTTCCGACCAGGTCAGTTATGATGCTGCCGAACTTGTCGATCAGAATGGAAACAGAACCACTGCCGATGGAAGTACCGTCGACTATGACTTTGCAGGATATGAGACCTATACCAATCCGGGATGCCAGGCACCTATAGCTGGAATACAGGTGCATCTGAGTGCAAGCAATACCGTCCCGTGTAGCGGCGATCCGGTTAGCTTAAGTGCTGTGATTCTTTCCGGAAACTACTTATCTTACTTTTGGGCCGGGGGAACCGGTACATATACAAATCCTACCCAACTCAACACATTTTATCAGACCAACAGCTCTTTTCAAGGAAGCGAATTTCTTCAATTTGGTGTGGTTGGCATCTGCAATGACACCTTATTTCAAACCATACAGATTACCAGCGTAAGTGGCATAACTGCAACAGTTAACTCCAGCGGACCTACAACTTTCTGTGTCGGTGATTCTGTGATATTAACTGCTTCGCCGGGAAATTCCTATTCCTGGTCCACTTCCGATACCACCCAATCAATTACCGTTTTTACATCAAATACATATACCGTAAACGTTATTGGAAATTGCGGAACTGCAACAGCCTCTCAAACTGTAATTGTGAATACACTTCCGGTAGCCAATATCACAGCAAGCGGTCCCACTCAATTTTGCCAGGGATCTTCGGTAACCCTGACGGCAGCTGGAACCGGCCCTTACCTCTGGTCAACCGGAGAAACGAGTTCCTCAATTAGCGTGAGCACATCCGGCACCTATATACTCAGTGTGTTAAATAGCTGTGGAACAGATACTACTTCCGAAGAGGTAATTGTTAAACAGTTGCCGACAGCGACTATCAGTGGTGCACCGGCGGTGGTATGTCCGGGTGAAATTGTTACCCTCACAGCTTCCGGAGGCACATCCTATCTATGGTCAAATGGAGAAACAACTGAATCAATTAAAATAAGTAACGGAGGAAATTACAATGTAACGGCCAGCAACGACTGCGGTTCTGCTCAGGATAATGTAGTCATTGCATCCAGTAACCTGAATGTAAGTTTTACCGCAGATACACTCAGTGGTTCCTATCCCCTTGATATTAACTTTTCGAATACCACATTCGGAGGAGACACCTACAACTGGAATTTTGATGACGGAAGCAGTTCAACAACTAATAGTCCGCATCATACCTTCCAATATAATGGGACTTTTAATGTGCTACTTACCGGTACAGATGCCCTGGGTTGCAGCGGCACAGCCCAAATAAGTATTGTTGTCTATGATGACAGCAAGATTACCATCCCCAATGCATTTACTCCCAATGGTGATGGCAAGAATGAATTTTTTAATGTCATCACGAATAAGAGCTCACTCGTGGTATCCGGGCAGATTTTCAATCGTTGGGGAGGCGAGATTGCAACTTGGAATTCGTTGGAGGGAGGGTGGAATGGCATCACCTCAAAAGGTTCGACAGCAGCAGGTGGGATTTATGTGTACATCATTAAAATCACCTATCCCGATGGTGATATACAGGAACATCATGGCGCTGTTAGCTTGATCCGTTAAGGTTTTTTAAACCTCATTCTATTTTAGGTTCGGAATTTGTGTTTTGATTTTCGATCGGCAAAATGCCAATCCGAAATGCAAGTCCATCATTCATATTCCTTCCACAATCATGCAAGTTCTCTGGCAGAATGACTCACATCATTGTTCAATAACTGTGTGGCGCATACTTTTGAATTTTCAGTTTATTATTAATGAACTATATATTCATACCTCAGCCATGAAAAATTACCTCGAAGAAATATTCGGATTGAAAAACAAAGTAGCCATTGTTACTGGTGCTGCAATGGGAATCGGAAAAGGGATTGCGATTTCACTGGCGCAGGCAGGCGCTAAAGTATTGGTAGCCGACATCGTCGCCGTTGATGATGCCAACGAAACTATGAACGCATTAAAAAAAATAAATGAGCATTGCTCGTACCTACAGGTAGACTTAAGTGAAACCAAAAATCTGCCCGGTGTTATCGACAAAGCACTGAATGAATACAATGATTTAAATATTCTCGTTAACAACGCCGGAATATTCCGGTATCTGCCCATGCTGGAAATGACCGAAGAAATGTGGGACAAGGCATTTGACCTGAACCTGAAGGCGGCAGCTTTTCTAAGCAAGGAAGCAGCAAATGCGATGAAGAAAAAAGGACATGGCGGGAGAATCATCAACATATCTTCATTGGATGCCATCAAACCAACGGTGGGCAATCTTGCCCATTACGATTCGTCCAAAGCTGCATTGAGAATGTTTACGAAATCACTGGCAAAGGAAGTGGCCCCATTTGGAATCCTCGTGAACGATATTGCACCCGGTGCTATTAACACGCCTGGAGCAAAAAAGATAAGTGGTGAAAATCCTACTGAGGAACAATTGCAAGCCATGGAGAAACAAACTGCCGGATTTGCACAAGTGCTTCCTCTAAAAAGAATCGGAGAACCTTCAGATATCGGCCATGCTGTTGTGTTCTTTGCCGGGGATGCCAGTACTTATATTACAGGCACAACACTTATTATCGATGGCGGCTTTCTTCTACTGTAAGTGATGCTGCCTCTTTACTAATTTTTCGCTCCGCCTTTACCATATTATTCATCCCTTCCAACAAGGCATCCGGATTATAACTGATACTGTCAATTCCCTGTGCCACCAGAAACTGAGCGAACTCTGGAAAATCGCTGGGAGCTTGTCCGCACAGACCTATTTTCACACCTGCCTGATGAGATGTATGGATCACGGAAGCAATGAGGCTTTTCACCGATGGATTATTCTCGTCAAACAATTCACTCACGATAGCACTGTCCCTGTCTAGGCCAAGTGTCAATTGCGTCAGGTCGTTGGAACCAATGGAAAATCCGTCAAAGACCTGTGCGAACTCCTCTGCCTGAATCACATTGCTGGGGATTTCTGCCATCACATAGATCTCAAGCCCTTCATCTCCCCGCTTCAATCCATATTCTTCCATCAAATTGACTACTTTTTTCCCTTCTTCCACTGTACGGCAAAAAGGAATCATCAGCTTGACATTCACCAGTCCCATTTCGTAGCGAACTTTTTTCATCGCTTCACATTCAAGCCGGAAGCCCTCACGGTAACGTTCATGATAGTAACGGGAAGCCCCGCGAAATCCAAGCATCGGATTTTCCTCATGCGGTTCAAATTCTTTACCACCAATCAAATTGGCATATTCATTGGTTTTAAAGTCGCTCATCCTCACAATCACATCCTTTGGATAAAAAGCAGCAGCGATGGTAGCCACTGCCTGTGAGAGTTTGTCGATGAAATATTCTTCTTTAAAGGTATAATGACTTGTCATCCCGCGGATTTGTTCAATAGCCTGTTTATCTTTCAAATCAGGATACTTTACAAGAGCCATCGGATGTATACACACCGATGTATTGATGATGAACTCCAAACGCATGAGTCCAATGCCACTATTAGGATAAAAAGAAAGTGCGAAGGCTTTTTCAGGATCTCCCAGAATCATCATAGCCGGAGTTCCGGGAATTTCCACTTTGCGCAAATCAATTTGTTTTTCTGTCCAATTGAGTTTGCCTTCATACACAGATCCTGTTCTTCCCTCAGAACAACATACAGTAACTACCTGACCATCTTTGATCCGCTCTGTACCCAAGGTAGTTCCTACCACAGCGACAGCTCCTACTTCCCTCGCCACAATTGCTGCATGGCTGGTTCTCCCTCCTTTATTGGTAATGATTGCAGCCGCCTTTTTCAATATCGGATCCCAGTCAGGATTAGTCATATCAGTAACCAGCACTTCCCCCTCATTCAACTTCCATGCATTCACCGGCGAGTCAATCAAACGTGCTACACCGCTGGCAATTCCATTTCCAACTGCATTCCCTTCTACCAATACCTTTCCTTTCTGCGTGAGTAAAAACTCTTTAATCATCAAAGGGTCTTTACGTGAATGAACTGTTTCCGGCCGAGCCTGCACTATGTACAATTTGCCATCTATGCCATCTTTTGCCCACTCCAGATCCATCGGGGATTTATAGTGCGCCTCCACCGCAACGGCCCATTTTGCCAGTTGCTGGATTTCCTCATCAGTTAATACATACTGTTCCTGCTTCTCTTTGGGAGTATCAATATTCAAAAGCATTCTCTCTTTGGATCCGGATACATCATACACCATCATTTTTTTCTTGCTGCCCATTTTTCGGGAAACAATTGCCAGCTTACCCGCCTTCAATGAAGGTTTAAAAACAGAGAACTCATCCGGATTCACTGTACCTTGAACAATATTCTCGCCGATACCCCAACAACCGGCAACTTGCACAATATCTCTGAAACCTGATTCCGGATCAAGGGTGAAAATCACTCCTGAACAAGCAAGGTCAGAACGAACCATCATCTGAACTCCGGCCGACAAATAAACATTCATTTGATCAAAGCCATGATCATGTCGGTACTTGATTGCCCTGTCATTGAACAGGGAAGCATAACATCGTTTAACGGCATCCTGTACTGCTTTTACTCCGGAGATATGAAGAAAAGAATCGTGCTGTCCGGCAAAACTTGCATCAGGAAGATCTTCTGCGGTAGCACTGCTTCGCACAGCTACATCGGCTTCTGTATTGAATCGCTCACATAATTCGGAATAAGCAGCAGCAATTTGAACAGAAAGTTTTTCCGGCATGGCAGCTGCCAGGATTAATTTCCTCGCCTCTGATCCCACCAAACTAAGGTTGCTGAAATTCTTAGTATCAAGTGATTTCATCATTGTCCTCAAAGGGACTTCAAGTTTTCCTTCTTGCAAAAAAACTCGGTAAGCTTCGGCCGTAGTGGCAAAACCATCAGGTACACTGATGCCAAGGCTGCTGAACTGAGCGATCATTTCACCCAGGGATGCATTCTTACCACCAACACGACTTACATCGGAAATTCCAAGTTCTTTAAAGGGAATACAAAAGTTCTTTTCCATGACCATGCTTTATAGTACAAAGTTCGGAAAGCACAAAGTGAAAAGTAATGATCGTCATTAAGTTCACGAGTGACCTGTATCATCGCTACAGAAATTTTCAACCGAAATCCCTCCAATATGGAGCTTGGAACCGATGAAAAATGACGCGCCTCAACAATTGAATAAAACGAAAAATGTGAGGCCCAAACTTGAATTAACTCCTTCCCTTTTTCTTAAACTTCAAATCTCTTAGAAAGAAATAACGTCCACCAACATCTAAACTCCATTGATATCTCCCAGGAAAATCACCAAAAATTCCGGCACTCGGTGTAATCCACAAATTCATGCGTGGCGTAGGTGCATGCGTAAACCGGCTACGCAGATTCATTGATAAACCGCCATGAACATAATCAAGAAACCATTCTGGTGCCAGAACCACCCAGCTTTTTCCGGAAATTGTCCGAATAAAAAGGATTTGTAATTTCGAAAAACTAACTTTTGAACGTGATTCATCACCACTCACAGAATTAGCTTGTTGAAAGGCTGCTGCAAAAAGCAATTTTTGTTTTGGTAATAGTTTACTATAAGTAACCAATGGAATCACCAGATTTTTACCCAAACCAAGAATTGGCGATTGTGCGGTATTCAAACTTACTTCGATCGAACCAGTAAATGCAGATTTTGGATTTTCAAAAAATTGATATCCTAAAAGGCGCAAAGAAATATCGCCGATACCGGACTGCTTGAACTCAGCAGGAGAGGTGAACGAATTCACTACAAAAGGAAAATCAACCCTTGTGGTAAATCGTTTGCCAATTTTAAAGATAACTCTTAACACAGACTGATTGATGTTCACATCATTTTCATAATGCTGAAATTCATTAAAGACTTCAGCTCTTGTAAAAAATTGTGAAGGATCATCTACATTCTTCTTCGGCTTAGGATTTGACGATGTGTCCTGTGCATTTTGTGCCAGTGCATTACCGGAATACCAGAAAATCGTGAATAATAAAAGCAGTCTTTTCACTTAATTAATAATATTCATTAATAAATTCTCCCCCTGGCCTCATCAAAACAAAAGCCCAATTAAGTTTAAAACGAGCACTTATCTTATTGACAAGTATTTTAAGGTTCTCGACGTAAATTATCTTTTCTTATAAAGTCCACATAATACAATTCTTTTTCCTCAGCCTGAAAATGTGCTCCTTCCAGCATATCCTTATCCGGATCATAAATCAGAATGTAATACGAACCCGGATACTTTTCATCCATCAAAAAAAAAGATACTCCGGGTATTCCGGAGTAATCCTGACATTCTACTTCTCCCAACAGAATTGAGTCGGGACCAAAATACTCCGCCTGTATTAGCCCTTCACTTGGCAATCCTGAAATTTTCAACAAACAGGCCGAATCGGTCCTGATCCATTCCCCCAAGAGCAAATTTTTATCCAAAGCCGGCTCTGGAGATTTCTGAACCTCTTCCACAGTAATCTCTGTAGATGCACTATTTTCAAAGGGAGCTTGTTTCTCTTCCGGCTGCTTGCAACCATAGAACAAAGCAGTCATGACAATTAGCAAAAATGTAATTTGGATCCTGTACATTTTTAATTTCCGGATAAATATACCAAACTTTGGAATTTTCATGTCCTGCGTGTTGCCAACACGCATAGCAGTTTGGATACTGAACAGTATTTCACAACAAAGTAAGTTTTAAGAGGCATTTAAACGCTCCCACAAACTGCTATGTTCTACATATTTCTTCTATACTCTCCACCTACTTCAAAAAGATGCGTGAGTGATTTCTCCCAGTGAGCAGTATTTAGCCGCCTCCATCAACTGTTCAAATATGTTCTTGATTCTGAATGGCGGCTTTCTGAACCTTGCTAAAATTTCTTTTGATCGTCCGGCATTGAACTTATGCAATTCTTCCAGCATTGAGATCTGATATTCCTTCTCTTCTTTTTCAGCACGGATGACTTCACGCGGCAAAACAGTCGGCGAACCGGTGGAACTCAGAAATGTATTCACCCCGATAATCGGAAATTCACCGTTGTGTTTAAGTGTTTCATAGTATAGAGATTCTTCCTGAATCTTTCCACGTCTGGTACATGGTTTCCATGGCACCCAAGCACTCCGCCACTCTCAGTGATACGATCAAATTCTGTATAAACTGCTTCTTCAACAAGATCCGTCAGTTCTTCGATGATAAATGATCCCTGTAAACGGATTTTCATTTTTGGCAAGACCTAATTCTTTGTTGATGATTAACTGAATGGCCATGGCACGACGCACACTTTCTTCTGTCGGTGTTGTGATGGCTTCATCATATGCATTTGTATGAAGTGAATTACAGTTATCATAAATTGCATACAATGCCTGCAGGGTGGTACGAATGTCATTGAAGTCAATTTCCTGTGCATGCAATGAACGTCCGGATGTCTGAATATGATATTTCAACATCTGTGAACGTTCATTTCCACCATATTTTAATTTCATCGCTTTTGCCCAGATTCTTCTTGCAACACGACCAATGACTGCATATTCAGGATCAATTCCATTGCTAAAGAAGAAAGAAAGATTTGGAGCAAAGTCATCAATGTGCATACCCCTGCTGAGATAATATTCAACATAGGTAAATCCATTGGAAAGTGTAAATGCCAGTTGAGTAATAGGATTCGCTCCTGCTTCAGCAATATGATAGCCACTTATGGATACACTGTAAAAATTTCTGACTTTCTGTATCGATAAAATATTTCTGAATGTCACCCATCATTCGCAGAGCAAACTCAGTACTGAAGATACAGGTATTTTGCGCCTGATCTTCTTTCAAAATATCCGCCTGTACTGTTCCGCGTACTTTGGTGAGGGTATCAGTTTTTATTTTGGCATAAACATCTGCAGGTAAGACCTCATCACCGGTAACACCCAAGAGCATCAAGCCGAGTCCGTTATTTCCTTCCGGTAAGTCACCCTGGTAAGCTGGTCGTTTTATTCCTTTCTTTTTATAGATAGCATCTATCTTTTGATTCACTTCTTTTTCCAGACCCTTTTCATGGATATATATGCTCACATTGCTGATCAATGGCCGCATTCATAAAAAAGCCAAGCAACATGGGAGCCGGACCGTTGATGGTCATCGATACCGAAGTAGTCGGAGAAGAAAGATCAAAACCGGAATATAATTTTTTAGCATCATCAAGACAGCAAATGCTCACACCGGAATTGCCGATCTTTCCATAAATATCCGGACGCCAATCGGGATCATTCCCGTACAGAGTCACTGAGTCAAATGCAGTGGACAAACGTGCAGCAGGCATTCCCTTGCTCACATAATGAAATCGGCGATTGGTCCTTTCCGGCCCGCCTTCACCGGCAAACATACGGGTTGGATCTTCTCCTTCTCGTTTTAAAGGGATAGATTCCGGCTGCAAATGGAAATTCGCCGGGAACATTTTCGCTGAGTATCCAGTTAAGAATTTCACCCCAGCTTCTGTAACCGGGAGTCACCACTTTAGGAATTTGGGAATGTGAAAGTGATTCAGAATGTGTTTGTATTCGTAAATCTTTTCCGCGAACCTTATACGTATATACTTCGTCCTTGTATAAGTTTTCGTTTGGCCTCCCATTCCTGAATTAGCTTCCAATTTTTCGGATCAAGACCCAACATGGTATTTTCAAAGATTTCTTGCAGCCCTTTTAGTAGTCTGTCTTTGTCATCCAGCATTCGATGCAGAAATGGTTTTCATGGAAACATGCAATGCATATAATTGCTCTGCAACATTTCTTTGCTCCTCTACCCATTTCCCATACTGCCGGTTATTCTCGGTGATTTCACTCAGATATCTAGTACGATGAGGAGGTATCACATAAATTTTTTCCGACATCTCAGGTGAAATCTTGTAACCGGATTTCAAAGGGGCATTTCGTCTTTTCCACAATTTTTTCCATCACAGCGAGATACAGATTATTCATCCCGGGATCGTTGAACTGGGAGGCAATGGTACCGAATACAGGCATGGTCATCATCTTCAAGTCTCCCATTTCTGATGATTTCTCTTGTATTGCTTCTTCACGTCACGCAGAGCATCCAATGCACCACGCTTGTCAAATTTATTCAAGGCAATAAGGTCAGCAAAATCGAGCATGTCGATTTTTTCCAATTGCGTAGCTGCACCATATTCAGGTGTCATTACATACAAGAGAGACATTGCTATGATCAATTATTTCTGTATCACTTTGTCCAATGCCGGAAGTTTCCAGTATGACCAGGTCGTATTTGGCGGCTTTTAAAATTTCAACTGCTTCGCCCACATGTTTTGAAAGTGCCAGATTACTCTGACGGGTTGCAAGCGACCGCATATAAACCCTTGGATCCCGTATGGCATTCATTCGTATACGGTCGCCAAGTAATGCGCCACCGGTTTTTCTCTTGGAAGGATCCACCGAAATCACGCCAATATATTTATCAGGAAAATCAATAAGAAAACGACGAACCAATTCGTCAACAAGCGAAGATTTTCCTGCGCCTCCGGTGCCTGTGATTCCCAAGCACCGGCGTTTTGCTCTTTGCAGCCAATTCCCTTACACGTTGCATCTCGGGTTTCGCAAGTTCCGGATTGTTTTCTGCAGCGGAAATCAAAGTGGCAATGGAACGCCAGTTTTTTTCAAGCAAATGCCCAACTTCTCCATTCAATTTTACTCCTGTAGGGTAATCACTTTGAATCAGCAAATCATTGATCATCCCCTGCAGCCCCATGTGCCGCCCATCATCGGGATGATAAATGCGTGCGATACCATAGTTCTGTAATTCTTCAATCTCAACAGGAAGAATAGTGCCACCTCCACCACCGAAATATCTTGATATGACCTGCTCCTTTTTCTTTCAGCAGGTCGTGCATGTATTTAAAATATTCCATATGCCCGCCCTGATAACTCGTCATAGCAATGGCCTGAGCATCTTCCTGAATGGCACAGTTCACCACCTCCTCTACACTTCGGTCATGCCCAAGATGAATCACCTCCGCTCCACTTGATTGAATGATCCGTCGCATGATATTGATCGCAGCATCATGTCCGTCGAAAAGCGATGCCGCAGTAACAATGCGGATCTTATTTTTCGGTTTATAAACTTCGATTTTTTGCATTTTCCTAAGCTACTATGGGAAACAAAGATAGGAATTCCGTTGATTTTCAAATTTTCACATCCACAGCAGCACATTCATCAAAATATGACCTGTTTCTTATGATCATCATGGCAAGAGGATACGCATTGTACGCTTCAAATCCGAAAACACCTTGCTATTTGTAAAACTTTACAAAAGAGCCATACACTTGGCCTCAGAGGCATATTGAAACCCGCTATCATTAACCAAGCAAAACAAACTACTGGCCATAAATACAAATTTATGATTAAAAAATTCTTCGAATTTTCTTAAACTAGTAATTCAAACTGCCTTTAGTGCACTATCAACCTTTCTCATATCTTGAAAAAACTATTACTTCTATTCCTGATAGTCTGTTGCATATCTGGAAATGCCAATTGCCAGTTGCTCATTAATGAGATTTGTCCGGCCAATATTTCCGTTATTCAGAACTCACGAGGACATTATGACGATTATATTGAATTGTTCAATGCAGGCACCCTTTCATTGAACTTGCAAGGAATCGGAATAGGTGATTCCCCGGAACTTTCATCTTCCTATATATTTCCGGACTACATGATCAGCCCTGGCGAAAAAATTCTTGTCTATGCAACCGGTGATGATAAGAATGGAAGAGTGAATCATTATGAAATGCCCGTTGATGGTCATGGTACCTGGAAATATGTAGTCGGCTCAGCTTCACTGACTGCTGACTGGAGAGAATTGAACTTTGATGACAGTCAGTGGAATTCCGGCAATGGAGGTATCGGTTATGGAGACGGAGACGATGGTACTACTGTTCCTTCCTGTCAGTCAGTAATGATGCGATGTACTTTTTCCGTAAGTGATCCCGCTGATATACTTGAAGCGATCCTTATGATGGATTTTGATGATGGATTCACGGCCTATCTCAATGGTGTTCAAATTGCCTCGAAAAATATGTGGCCGGGTAAAGTACAATGGAATGTTTTCGCCACTGATGCGCATGAGGCACTCATGTACCAGGGATTACCACCGGATTCCTTTCTGATTGACCCTATTCAGCTACAGACCTTATTACAGCCGGGCGAAAATGTTCTTGCAGTGCAAACACACAATGTAGAACCCAATTCATCCGACCTCACATCTACGCCTTACCTCATCTTCGGACTGGGAACTCAGCATAATTCCTATCAACCTGCTCCATCCTGGTTTCAGCCACCTTCCAATTCAATTTTTTACGCAGGCTTTAAGTTGAGCCGTAGTGGAGAGACTGTTTATCTGATAAATGCTGCAGGAGGAATCATGGGCCAGGAACAATATCCATACATCGAATCCAATCATTGTTTTGCGCGGAGTTCAGACGGGGCACTCAATTGGTGCGTGAGTGATGCACCCACACCACTTGCAGCGAATGATCCCTCCAGATGCTTTGCAGGCTACACTTCCATCCCGATCTTTTCCCTTTCCGGAGGATTTTATTCCGGCTCACAAACTTTACAGATTTCCACTTCACAAACAGGAGCTGTCATCCGATATTCTACGAACGGCGACGATCCGGACAGCAGCTCCAATGTATTCAACAGTCTGATTCATGTTGATTCAAGCACGAGCGTTCGGGCTAAGGTATATGCTCAAGGTTATCTTCCCGGGAGAACCATAACACAAACCTATCTAATAAATGAAGAAAGTCATCTTCCTGTATTTTCAATCAGCACAGACTCGCTGAATCTATGGGATCAAAATACAGGTATCTATGTGCCGGGACCAAATGCAGATTCCCTATGGCCATATTTGGGTGCAAACTTCTGGCAAGATTGGCGAAAACCTGCTGCTGTGGAATATTACGACAAATCCAAACAAAGAATCTTCAATATTAATGCAGAGATTGAAATGTATGGAAACTATTCCCGCTCCGAAGCTCAGAAGAGTTTTGAAATTCACATGAGCGATAAATTCGGCACCGGCGAAATAAACTATCCATTGATAAGTGACAAATCGTTTATTACTGAATACGAGAATATCATTCTTCGGAATTCCGGAACAGATTGGAACATCGTGCAATTCAGAGATGCAATGATGGAACGGATCATGAAAAGCACACACAGTGGTTATCTCGCTGCGGAGCCGATTCGTCTATTTCTCAACGGGCAAGACTGGGGTGTTTATAACATCCATGAAAAACACAATCATAAGTGGGTAGAAACAAATTACGATCTGGAAGATTCCGATTTCGATTTTTTATCTGAACAAGGCAGTAAAATCAACACAGAAAATGGCAGTGACCAGGGTTTTTGGGAACTCTACGATTACGCTACTTCAAATTCACCCGAAAGTCAGGAATACTACGATGCGATGAATTCCAAGCTTGACTTTAAAAACTATATGGATTATTTTATCGCGGAAACCTATTATGACAACGGTGACTGGTTAGGCGAATGGACGAATAATATTAAACTCTGGAAACCAAAAGCAAACGGAAGTCGCTGGAAATATATTCTTCTTGATCTGGATTTTGGGTTAGGTCTCTTTGGCAATGTAAACGAAGATCGACTGGAGATGGCACGCAATCCAATTGCCTTTAGTCACACCTCGGAAATCTTTGATGCCCTGCTGGAAAACCCTCTGTTCAAAAGAGATTTTATAAACCGCTATGCAGACCTGATCAATACCATTTACCTGCCGGAAAATATAGAAGCAGTGATGAAACAATTCAGAGATTCAATGGCTTTTGATATGGTCTTCCACTTCAATAAGTGGGGCGGAGACACACTTGAGTGGCATGACAACATCGATGCCATGATGAACTTTGTGAATCAGCGCCCGGCCATCATGCGTACAATGATTCAAAATCAATTTGCACTTTCAGGGCAAGTAGAGCTTACATTAAAAACCTTTCCTGAAGGAGCCGGAAGAATTGAAATCAGTACCGTAACACCAGGCTCCTATCCCTGGACCGGCGTGTATTTTAACGGGAACCCGGTTACCATTACGGCCATCCCAAATCCGGGATACACTTTTGATCACTGGGTAAGCAGTTCGCTCACCACCCATGGAAGGGATCAGCAGATAAACATAAATTTCAGTAACAATGACCTGATAGCCGCATATTTCACCGGCTCCCAAAGAGATCCTCAGATTAGCATCAGCGAATTCAATTATCATCCCAATTCTACCTTTGATTCAAAAGACTGGATCGAACTACATAACTTCGCAACTTGGGAATTGGATATTTCCGGCTGGAAAATAAGTGATGAAGCCGACAACCATGTCTTTGTGATGCCGACCGGAACAGTAATACCGGCAAATGGATACCTCGTACTTGCTGAAGACACACTAGCATTCGATAAAATTTATCCGGGTGTGAGTAACAGAATTGGGCCTCTCGGTTTTAGTTTGAAAAATACAGGAGAACAAATCAGACTTTTTGATTATACAGGTGCTGTACATCTTTCCTTTTATTACCAGACAGATTTACCCTGGCCTGTGGAAGCAAATGGATTCGGCTATACCTGCGAATTGCTAAACAATTCTTCGGAACCAAATAATGGCAACAATTGGCATACAGGATGTTTTGGTGGCTCTCCTGGTAAGGCATCCAGTTCTTTACTGTCAATTTTAATTCCTATTACAGGAAATAATTTCTTATGTGTTGGCACAAGTGACAGCCTTACCATTCCAATCATTCCCGGATCCATGTATCAATGGAAAGTAAATAACAATGATATCTCCGGAGCCACATCGAATACGTATACAGGAAATCAATCCGGAGAATACAGCGTACATGTCAGTATACAAGGATGCACCGGAACATCAGAAGAAGTAAAAGTACTGGAGCTTCCATTCTCTCCGTTACCTGTATCTAAAGTGGGTACACGTTGCGGAGAGGGCCCGGTATTATTGATGGCATCTTCTCCCGATTCTGTTTTCTGGTATGATGCTCCTGGTGGAAACCTGTTACAACTCGGCGAGAAATTTATTACGCCATCACTTAATCAAAGCTCAAGCTATTACGCCAAAAGCGGAAGTATTTGTCCGAGTGAGCTCATCGAAGTTCGTGCGATAATTGAAGCAGGTTGTGAAACCGGGATCACCCTTTTTCCTAACCCTTCCAAATCAGAAACTCCTCTCGCTTTGAAAATTAAAAATTTGGAATCCGGTTCAGGAAAAATAGACCTGACTGACCTATGTGGTAAGGTGATTAAAAGCTCCGGGATTGAACTGTTTGAATACCAATCAAGCTATGATTTTCCATTGGAAGAACTTGCCCAGGGCGTTTATATAATTCGTTTAACACAAGGAGAAAATACATACTTCACGAAGTTTGTACGGGAATAATTTCTTAATTAGAATAGAACGCAGATGGCGCAGATAAGTATGCTAAAATATGATTAGAGCATTTTATTTCGATGATGCAATTTAAATGTTTCTGCGGTCATCATTTTTTCTCTGTGTCATCTGCCTTCTATTTATGGTTCCGTAACAAACCCGCTTTTTCCACCCGTTTAATTTCCGCCTTACTGAGTATCATTTTATTATTCTGAAACCAGGCCGTCAGTTCCTGCATTAAATCCGGATACTTCCTCGATAGATTCACGATCACGCTGATTGAAAATGCCTTGATGGCAGGCGGTTCACCTGTACTCTGAAGCAAATTAAAACATTGATTGATGATTTCTGTCTCAAACTTTGAGGGAATTTCCAGATACTGAAGAACCCGCAGAATATTTCGTTTCACGGCATCGTGCACCGGCTTTCCTAATAGCGGGACAAGTTTTGAGAGGTGTGGCAAAAACAAGCGTGGATATTCTTCCCCATGTGTTCCAAGCACCCAGGCTGCACGCTGGGATATAATCCGATCACCGGAAGCCACAAGATTTACGATCTCTTTAAAACGCACAGGACTCTGCCCGATATATTTTCCAATGAGCAGTGTTTGTTTTTTACTGTGCTCTGCGATTAATGCACGTGAAATATTCATTGTCAGTAGAGGTCATTCAGAGATTGGCGCTTTTTCTCTGTGCCAACTGCGTTCTATCCGGCTTGAAGTTGCTTCTATCTATTTCTTTGCCGAACAGCTTCGAGGTAGCTACTTATATCATCACCAAAGTCTCTCTTCAACTCTTCCCGCATAGCGGCTTTTTGCGAATCATACCGAACGAAGCTTAAGAAGTAAGCGTTATTGGGTAAGTTCTTGGAAAAAGTATTCCGGTATCGTTCAGGAAAATTAAAAGAAAGCGTATCGAGCGAATTTACAACTTCAAGGATACGGTCCTGTTTAAACTTATACTTTAGTGAATCGTCCAGGTGCTCAATTCTCAGGTAAAGTGTGTCCAGTATTTTAGTGGCATGTAACATGTGATTGCTGAACAGATCAAGATCCCTTTTCCTTAACAAGTAATCATTTAACTCCGAAGAACAGGACCCAAAATAATGATCTAAAAACTTTTCAGCTCCCGCCTCTCCTACAGCACTGGCGAGATTCTCATTGAAGCTAACATCACTCTTCACATACAAGGTAGCGTGCGTCATCTCATGAATTAACAACTCGGCCAATTGTCCGTCGGATCTGTTTAACATACTCGAAAGGATGGGATCACGAAACCATCCGAGGGTACTCCATGCACTTACATCACCAAATTCCGTGTCATAGCCTTTTACCCGAAGCAATGAATCTTCCTGTAACCCGATTGCCTTTTCAAAATATCCTTTATAAGATACTTCACCAACAACAGGAAATTTCCAGGTATAAGACAAGAGCCGGAAAGGTTCACTGGCGGTCAGCACCCACAAGAGTGGCTTTTCCTGTTGATCATAAAAAGTAGTATAGTTCTTTGAATCTTTCAGTCCAAGGGAATCGATTGCAAACCTCCGGATAGAATAAATAAACTTAAGGCGTGTTTTAATACTATCCGTCACGAGAGGATCAGCAAGTACTTCTTCAACAGGTCTTGAAGAAGATACAATGTGCATTTGTCCTTTCAACTGCATCCAGCCGTAGGCCACCAGTGACTGGTTCCATAATCCCCATATAATCACAAAGAGAAGAAGTGCAACGACAATCCTGCCTACATACTTAATAGCCTTTTTCATAAAACGGAGAAAGCCCTTAGCAAAATGGAATTAGTCCTGAATAATTTTCAGGCCATCATTATTGAAAAGCTCAACCTAGCCCGGCCAGCTGTTTCTCAATCGCTTTGATCTTGGCTTCGGCATCTGCTTTCTTTTTTATTTCATTCTCTACGACTTCCGGTTTGGCATTGGAAACAAATCGCTCATTCGCCAATTTGGATTGAACAGATTTTAAAAATCCGGTATTATAATCCAGCTCCTTTTTCAAACGGTCTTTTTCGGCAGCCACATCAAAGTTTGCCGTCATCGGAACGAAAAATTCGTGATGACCGATAATGAAACCGGCAGCATTCTCAATTTTGTCGTTAGAAAGTTCGAGCTTCTCGAGGTTGGCCAATTTTATAATCTGCCCGTCGAAGCGAGGGTCAAATTTATCTGCGGATTTTATAAAAAGAGATAACTTCTCCTTGGGAGAGATATTCTTTTGCACCCGGATATTTCTCAGCTGACTCACTATTTCCGATGCAAGATTAAATGCAGCAAGCAAATCATTATCGGGCTTCTCTGCCGTGGGCCATTGGGCAAGAATAATACAGTCTGAACTACGCTTCTCATCCAGCAAATGCCATAGCTCTTCGGAGATGAATGGCATGAAAGGGTGAACTACTTTTAGCAGTTTTTCAAAATTGACAATCGTAGCTTTATAAGTCTGCTTATCAATAGGCAGTGAATTTCCATCCACAAATTCCGGCTTGACCATTTCGAGGTACCAGGAACAAAAGTCGTCCCATATCAATTTATAGGTAGACATCAAAGCATCGCTCACCCGGTATTTTGAATAATGATCATTGATCTGTTCCACTTGTTCACTTAAGCGTGAGCTGAACCATTTCACGGCCACAGCGGACTCCTCTGATTGCTTCATTGAAGGATCAACAGACCATCCTTTTATCAGGCGAAACGCGTTCCAAATTTTGTTAGCAAAATTCCGGCCTTGTTCGCAGGAGGATTCATCAAACAATAAGTCATTGCCCGCAGGAGAAGAAAACAGCATGCCTACTCTTACCCCGTCAGCGCTATATTTTGAAATCAATTCCAGCGGCTCAGGTGAATTTCCCAATGACTTAGACATTTTTCTTCCCTGTTTATCACGTACGATACCAGTAAGATAAACATTGGTGAAAGGCTTCTTACCCATGTATTCATAGCCGGCAATGATCATTCTCGCCACCCAGAAGAATAGAATCTCCGGAGCAGTGATCAAATCATTGGTCGGATAATAATATTTGATGTCTTTATTATTCGGATCCTTGAAACCATCAAAGACAGATATTGGCCAGAGCCATGAGCTGAACCATGTATCCAATACATCCTCATCCTGGCGTATATCCTTTCCAGAGTAATTTGTAGCAGGATTCTTCTTCTTAAAAAGTTCCAACGCTTCTTGTTCTGTTTTACAAACAACAGTAGTTCCATCCGGAGCATACCATGCCGGAATACGTTGTCCCCACCAAAGTTGACGGGAGATACACCAGTCGTGTACATTCTCCATCCAGTGCTTGTAGGTATTGATAAATTTCTCCGGGATCAATTTGATTTCACCATTCAATACATTATCCAAAGCGGGTTTAGAGATATCACTCATCTTTAAAAACCACTGCATGGATAGTTTAGGCTCAATCACAGCATCGGTTCTTTCCGAATAACCTACTTTATTTTTATAGTCATCCGTCTTCATCAGGTCACCCCATCGCCTCAAGATCCTTCGTGATTTTTTTACGCACCGTAAAACGATCTTCACCAATGTAAAACTCAGCTGCCGGACTCATCGTTCCATCGTCGTTGATGGTATCGATTACTTCCAGTCCAAATTTCTGACCGATTGTATAGTCATTGATATCATGTGCAGGCGTAATTTTCAAAGCACCTGTACCAAATTCAATATCAATATAAGTATCAGCAACGATGGGAACAGGACGATTTACCATAGGAATCACCGCAAATTTTCCCTGCATTTTTTTGTAGCGTTCATCATCCGGATGCACACAGACACCGGTATCACCTAAAATTGTTTCCGGACGAACGGTGGCGATATGAATGAATTCATTCCCGCTAAATGTTTTCCCTCCGGCTTTTACATTCCATGAATCATTTTCGATCGTCCATTCTGATTTTCCCGATTTCAAAATCTTTGCCAGCTCCGCATCAACGATGACATAACGGACATAATACAATTTTGAATTCACCTCTTTATAAATAACCTCCTCATCGCTCAAAGCGGTTTTGCCCTGAGGATCCCAGTTCACCATACGGACACCGCGGTAAATGCTGCCTTTGTTGAAGAGATCGATGAACACGTCGATTACTGCTTCACTCAAATCATCTTCCATGGTAAAACGCGTACGACTCCAGTCGCAGGAAGCTCCCAGTTTTTTCAACTGATCAAGAATGATCCCACCGTATTTTTCCTTCCATTCCCATGCATATTTTAAAAACTCATCGCGAGTCAGATCAGTCTTCTTAATTCCCTTCTCTTTCAGCATCGCCACCACTTTAGCTTCAGTAGCAATGGAAGCATGATCAGTTCCGGGAACCCAGCAGGCATTCTTACCCAACATACGTGCACGGCGAATGAGGACATCCTGAATGGTATTATTCAGCATATGGCCCATGTGCAATACGCCTGTCACATTCGGCGGAGGGATCACGATGGTATATGGCTCCCGATCGTCCGGAACAGATTTAAAATATCCGTGTTCCATCCAGTAGGTGTACCACTTGTCTTCAACTGATGAGGGATCGTATGTTTTGGCGATTTCTTTCATAAAAAGGGCATTTTCAGGCTGCAAAGGTAGGAAAAATTGGGGAATGAACAGTCTAGAAAGACCAGCATTTCACTTTGCTAAAATAAACCACAAAATTCACAATGGAGGTACAAGGGTCACAAAGATTTTTAATCACCAAATTAATTGATTTGAGTATTGTAAAGAGTAAGTATAAATAAATCTGTTTAGTGTCATTTGTAATTTTTCTTTGTGTCCTATGTGTTAAAAAAAAGCTTGTTCATCAGAAAACAACACATGTTCCAATTTCCTGTCATGCCCATAGATGTCGTCACGAAAATTCAACCTGCCTTCCTCATCTATCCATGCAGTGAAATACACAATAATTACAGGGACGATTTCTCTTAAAACCACAAATTTTTCTTTGCCCGAATGCATTGCTGCTTCAATTGAATCGGGAATCCATGCACTGTCATTACTCAAGAGGAACTCGGCGAGCTTAAACGGCTCTTCTACCCTGATACACCCATGGCTAAAGTCACGTTTGGGTTCCTTGAATAAATTTTTATTCGGAGTGTCATGCAAATACATGCTGTAAGTATTCGGGAAAAGAAATTTCACTAAGCCCAATGAATTATCCGGTCCGGGCCTTTGTCTGAGCAGATAAGGAAATTTTGTTTCAGGGTATTTGGACCAATCAATAATAGCCGGGTCCACTGTTTCGCTCATCGTTGATCGTTTAACGATTTCCAAATTATGACTTCCCAAATAAGAAATATCTTTTCTAATCTCGGGTAACATTTCATTCTCAAAAATACTATTGGGTACATTCCAGTAAGGACTGAAGACCACGTACTTCAAATTGCCGGTAAAAATTACCGTATTCAAACCGGCTTTCCCGATAATAACATTGGCTGACCATTGCATCCTTGCAGAGTCAAAAACATGCATCCTAAATTCAGGCAAATTGATCACAATAAATTTCCCGGCAGTACCGAAAGGCAACCACCTGCATCGTTCCATATTGAGCAAGAGAGTACGGATACGTGATTCAAGGGGTACATTCAATGCATCAATGAACACGCGGTCAATCCTCCCTTCCACTTTCAAACCCATGCGCTCCTGGAATCTCTTTACTGCATTTTCACATTCTTTTGTAAATACATCATTTCTGTCATTCTCCTGAAGGTCCCCCAAATAATAGAGCCTCTCTTTCACTAACTTAACCGGCTCCATATTTTCTCCTGACTTCAACTCTTTTTTAGGATATGGAATTGTACCCCATTCTGCACTCTTTAACAATGATGAATATCGTACAAGCTCTTTTCTCAATTCAATATACATGTGAAAAACCGGGAGTATGGCAGAATTTGAATCTAAAGGATGTTGTAAAATGGAATCCAGCAGAGCAGGGTAAGAGATTTTCTTCCTGGGAATATACCATTCCAGTGTTTTAAAAGATTCTTCACCCAAACCGCTGTACATGCGTCGGGCATAGTTGAAATATGCGGCAGTAAGCATCATCTCAAACTCCTTCGTCAGAGAATCAGCACCCTGAAATTGTACAGAGCGGACTTGCACCGAATCGAAGAATGACTGAAGAAGAGGAAAGGTAATGAAATATCCCCTGGGAACTTCCTCCTCAGCGGCCCTGAGCATATTAATAAAATGTCCGGCACGTTCTGAGACTCCGTCTTTGTTAAACCATGCAAAACGAAAATTACGCATACGGTAAAATTCGTAGAGGTCAGTCGAATGTTCAACCGCTTCAGGATGTGAATCAACAAAAGTGAAAAGTGCCGCACTGTCGAGAAACAATTCAGTGAAGCGTTGTTGATGGAGCCCTGTAGTATCCGGAGAGTTTTCACTCTTCAAATCCGCCCTGTGCGATGTACAGGAGACACTGCCCAACAACAAAACAAGGATCAATATCTGTAAAGTGTGTTTCAATGACCTTCTTTCAAATTTTGCGAATCCGAAATGTATTCTTTGAGCACCCTATACTCTTTTGGAAAATAATTATTTACTCTTCCGTCCAGCACCTTCATCCAACCCAGAGGATAAGATTCAAATGCGGCGAGAGTCCATCCTTTTAGGGCGTCGGGACATTGCACGCTTTCACAACGAAGATAACGGATGGCTTCTTCGAGTGAAAAATTAACCAAAGGCAGGTCTT
Source organism: uncultured Bacteroidota bacterium (assembly GCA_963775555.1). Taxonomy (GTDB): domain Bacteria; phylum Bacteroidota; class Bacteroidia; order AKYH767-A; family 2013-40CM-41-45; genus QQVM01. The sequence goes on from CAVZJJ010000004.1 coordinate 1,974,955, forward strand.
TTCGAAGATAACGACTTAATGCCAGATCATGAGCGGGCTGTAAAGTAGTTCCTTTCATCTCCCCTATTCTGATTCCGGCATGGCGGATGTAAAACTTTTTTTCCATGTAGTGGAACAAAGGCAGCATGTGATTTGGAATAGCATAGATCACGTCCTCCTTCTGAACTGCGGAAAATGATTCAGCCCTCTCAAGATATACAGACAATAAACCGGGATGAAGTGGAGGGGACTTAGACAACTTCGCTTTTTTAAATAGAAATTCTTCTCCTTCCGTTTTTCGGATGGCGCTGATAAAAAATCCCTCTCCTTGTATAAGGTGAGGATAAAAACGGATTCCAAATTCAGTGCTGACCAATCCTTTATGTTGAGCTTCCAAAGTAATTTTTTCCGCGGAATGATTCTCTAAAAGCTCCCTGACCTGATTTTCATTTTCCGATTCTTCAAAGGTACATGTGCAGTAAATTAATACTCCACCCGGTCGTAATAGTTTAAATGCGCTGTCCAGAATTTTTCCTTGCCGGTGGGAACAATGCAGAACTGCCTCTTCGCCCCACTCATTAGCAGCAATTGGATCACGCCGGAACAAACCTTCACCGCTGCAGGGAGCATCCACTACGATCAAATCAAAATACCCGGATAGCGGCAGGAAGTCATCAGTTTCTTGTTGGGTGATGATCACATTCGGATCCCCCCATTTGACAATATTCTGACGCAGGACTTTATTGCGTTGCGGGACCAACTCATTACTTACCAGAATACTTCCTTCAGGTAAGAGTGAAATCAAATGGGTACTCTTCCCTCCCGGTGCAGCGCATAAGTCGAGTGCTCTAAGCGGAGTTTTGTCCTTGAAGCATTGATGAAAAACAGAACCCAGGAACATGGAACTTGCTTCCTGCACATAATAGGTTCCGGCATGAAACAACGGATCAAAAGTAAAAGATGGTCGCTCAGAAAGGCATCTTCCTTCCGGGCACCATGCTATCCGGGGATCAACATTAAATTTAGTTGTTGGTTTAAAGGGATTCAATCGTATGGATACCGGAGCGGGAACTGACAGACCCTGGAGGAATGTAGGGTAATCGTCCTTCAGCAAGGTTTTCATCCTCTCCAAAAATTCTTTCGGCCATTCCTGCATATTGACGCGCTTATAGGATAGAAAATATTACTTGCGATTGATTCGATGCATACTACATCTTTCCCATCCTGTACAATTCAAATTTATACTTGATGTAAACGCAAAAATCATACTGTGTCGCGGTTTTCATGAAATGTTCCGGAACATTACAATAGTCCACAAAATCATCGAATTCACCTGCATCAAGATAAAAAATATCACTCGCCACGTAGCTGGCTAAAAGCTCTTTCAGGAGATCTCTGCGCTTGTCATTATTGATCCGTTCCACATTGTGACGGCGTAATTGCTCATATCGGCTGAACTCCTGATATAAAAAAGTAATCGGACTACTAAAGGCGTCCACGCCTCCTAACTGCATGTCCCTTTTATTATATCCAAGCTTTTCAATGTCCTTATAGATGGTTTCAAGATCACGCGAAGAAAAAATTACTACTTCGCGCAGGTTGACATTTAATTTTATTAGTGGAACTTCCAGATGATAGGACGATTTAGGAATAGAGTCGATCAGTGTAATCCGTTTGTATTCGTATCCGCTGGAGGCAATTAGAATGGTATCAGTTCGTAAAACCGTTACCATAAAAGTTCCATCTGCTTTCCCAAAGACACCCTGCCCTGTATTCAGGTTGATAATCATCAGATCATCCAGGCGGCGTGGGCCATCTTTACTGTCAAATGCATGACCTGAAACCTGAATTGTGTTTCCAATTTCCTGAGCCCTGACTGTGAAAGTTTGTACTCCTAAAAAACAGGCAAATAAGAATACCCTGATTCGAGATTTCATCGATTGTAAAAGTAATTTTAAAAACCGAAAAGGTTCCAACTATTTCTGAGTGGCCGATCCTTTTCCAAAGCAAATTCAAATGAAAGAAAGTGGCAACTTTTCTGAACAAGAACGATTATAAAGCACAAAACTTGGAAAAAAAACCAAGCAAGGCAGATCCTTCTTCCATTTGTACCTGAGTGTCAAAAATTGATTCGGGCTTATGAATCTACTTGACAGAGCCCCGAAAAAAGACTATTTTTGCAGTCTTTAAAAACAGCAAAAACACTAAAATTCAATCAAATGGCAGATATTGGAGATGCTCGTGTGGGGTCAATACTTCGTTTTAATGGTGAATTGTGCTTAGTTACGGAATACATGCACCGTACACCAGGTAACTTAAGGGCCTTTTATCAGCTCAAAATGAAGAACCTGAAGTCGGGGAAAATTGTAGAAAACCGCTTTCGTGCCGGAGAGCAGGTAGAGATCGCCAGGGTTGAATTTAAAGAGATGCAATTCATTTTTCCGGAAGGAGATCATTTTGTAGTGATGGACAATGAAACATTTGAGCAAGTGTACGTTCCTGCTGAGATGTTCGGCAACAATGGCAAACTTTTGAAGGAAGGAATGATTGTGAAAGTCGCTTTCGAGAATGACCAGCCGCTCACCGCCGAAGCACCCACTTTTGTGGAGTTGGAAGTAACCTATACAGAACCCGGACTACGTGGTGATACAGCTACCAATACTCTCAAACAGGCAACAGTAGAGACCGGTGCTATTGTAAATGTTCCATTGTTTGTGAATATTGGTGAAGTGATCAAGATCGACACCAGAGACTGGAGCTATACCGGAAAGGTGAAATAAGGATTCTTTTAATTACAGCTCATTTTATCTGCGTAAGGCGCATTGAACCTCTAAATTATAACGTTATCGATAGATGAAGAAATCCGGTGGTCGAAAACCTGAAAGTTTTATAAAGCAACCCAATTATCCAGGCGGAAAAATAGCCATGGACCAGTTCATCAAATCCAATTTGCGCTATCCCGAACAAGCACTGGAAAATAAAATTGAAGGAACCGTTGCCGTAAACATAGATATAGATGTATTTGGAGATGTGATTGATGCGAAAGTAAAACACAAACTTGGTTATGGCTGCGATGAAGAGGCAATCCGACTTGTGAAGCTGCTGAAGTTTGAAAAAAAACGATACATGGGAATGCGGGTTGTATTCCACCGTACTTTAAATATCCACTTTCATTTGCACACGGCATCCAAACCGCCTGTTAAAGAAGAAACTGTAAAATATAACTACACCATCCAAGCGCCAAAAACGCCTGACAAAGGACCGGGCAAGTCTGGCGGAAAAGAAACTTACGAGATCAAAATTAATCTGGACTGAGCTTTTTTATTTCCCTTAAACCGGAAACCTGTATAATCTTTGATTAATATATTTATTTTGACTACCCCATTTGATAAAAAAACCTTGATAACTTTTCGCGAAGCCACAATAAGTGATATCCCTGGATTGCATGCGGTCCGAATGTCTGTGCATGAGAATATTTTATCAAATCTATCCCTTGCTACCCCGGAAGATTATACACGAACACTCACTAAGGAAGGTAAAGGATGGGTATGTGAGAGTGATTCCACGATCGTAGGTTTCGCTATTGTGGATACTGTAAAAAAGAATGTCTGGGCACTTTTTGTACACCCACAATACGAAGGAACAGGAATCGGCTCCCGTCTGCACAAATTACTTTTGGAATGGTATTTTTCGCAAGACAAGGAGAAACTCTGGTTAAGCACCGATGCCGACACGAGGGCGGATCGTTTCTACCGCAAAGCCGGCTGGAAAGAAGTTATGCGGTTTGCAAAAAATGAAGTGAAATTTGAAATGACCTACGATGAATGGAAGAATGCTTCCACTCAAATTAACTAAGAGCCAAAACTTTCAGCCCTTCCTGGGAATAGTTGCTTCTGAATTATTTGGACAAACCGGATCACGAATAATTTTATTTTGTTTTACACAAACATTTTTTAAACCCGGACCCGGGAATATCATGCTCTTTCTTCTTTATCCCATGAAATTCAATTATTAAATTGCCATTTGGGAAAAATTGATTAAAGTTTTAAACAACGATTTTATTTTCTACCCATTCAGACATTTTTCCACTAAAATTAAATACAATTAATTGGTATTTTCGCATTCTCAGTCACATTAACATTTAAACCCAGAACCATGAAAAAAATATTACTCTTCGCTTTACTCTTAATCAGTTTTCGCGCATCTTCGACAACGCTTACTGTTTCCAGTCTTGGTGATTCAGGTGCCGGCACCCTGCGGGATTTGATTGGCTCTGCTGCATCAGGAGACACCATTGATTTTGCAGTTGCAGGTACAATCACATTAACCAGTGGTGAAATTAATATTAGCCGGGATATGGTGATATTATCTTCAGGTGCTGCCAACCTTACTTTGAGCGGTAATAGCACAAATCGTATTTTTAGTATCGCAAGCGGGACGATTTACATTCAAAGTGTGAGTTTTGAGAATGGCGTAGTTACGGGAGAAGGCGGAGCTATTCAAAATTCTTCAGCCGATCTGGTGACATTTGACAAATGCGTTTTCAACTCCTGCTCTGCGACCACGAATGGTGGTGCAGTGGTAAGCGATGGAGCATCTTTAAATATTTTTGATTGTACGTTCACAAACAATCAGGCAACTTTATATGGTGGAGGCCTGCGTCTGAACGATGGCCAGGTACTTATCATGAGTAGCACTTTCAACGGTAACTCCAGTGGATTTTCAGGCGGCGGTATTCACGTAGTCGCCGGCTTTTCCACAATTGTCAACAGTACACTGTCTGGAAACAATGCAGTTTTAAATGGTGGTGGTTTTGAAGGGAACATGGACTTGATGAATTGCACAATTACAGGAAACAGCGCTGCTAATGGAGGCGGGGCTTCACCAGCGAGTTCGTCATTTCAAAACTGCATTATATATGGAAACTCCGCAACCTCAGGTCCAGATATAAAAGGATTAATTAACTCCAACGGAAACAACCTCATCGGCGATACAGCCACCACCGGTGGCTTTTTACTTAGTGATATCATCAACCAGGATCCCCTGCTGGACATTTTGAATTTAAACGGTGGCTTTACCGCAACCCATGCCTTGATGAGTTCCAGTCCTTGTATTGATGCCGGTGCCTGCCAGAGTCGCTCCCCGAGTTGATCAACGTGATATCGCCCGAACCGGATATCCTGATATGGGTGCCTATGAATTTGGCGGTACTCCTTTTGCAACGAATATCGTGAGCCAGGAATTATGTACTGGAGACTCCCTTCTTTTCGGTACTCAAACAATCGATACGGCAGGAGTTTATACAGAAATCTTTTCTACCATGGAAGGATGTGACTCCACTGTAGAAATGACTATCACGCTCATACCTGTTTATAATGAGACCGCCAGCAACACGATCTGTTCTGTTGACAGCCTGGTGTTTGGCGGGCAGGTATTAACAAGCACCGGAGTGTATACCGAAACCTTCACGAGTGCACTTGCTTGTGACTCGGTGGTTGAACTTACCTTGACCGTCATCAGTCCTGACCTGACAGTAGTTCAAAATGGTGAGACCCTTACAGCTTCAGGGACAGCTACAAGTTATCAATGGCTTGATTGCACAAACAATCAAGCCTTGACCGGTGAAACTAACCAGGACTTCACTGCTACTGTAAATGGACAATATGCAGTAGCTGTTACAGAAAACGGTTGTAGTGATACATCAGCCTGTTATACCATAAGCACAGTAGGTATAATCGAAAATGTTTCTGAAGCCAATGTGAAAGTATATCCCACAAGTACCAGCGGAGAAATAAACATTAACTTTGCAAGCGCAGAACAAAATATTCTGGTGAAGGTGGTAAATTTGTTAGGAGAAGAAGTGTTTCAGAATTCCTATTCCGGACAAAATCACCTGCTGATCAATCTCGCCGATCGTCCTGCCGGAAACTATTTTGTACAAATCCAAACTGAGCAGCATTCATACATTCATCGCATCATCAAGAAGTAATTTACCAGAAGGAAGATTGCGCTTCCTGCCAACTTTTATTTATCAAAACTTTAGTCATAAAAAAACCACGGCTCATCACCGTGGTTTTTTATTTTAACAGCATGAACAAGATTTATTTTCTTGTTCCTGGTATTTCACTGTAAATTTCATCACAGTGGTGATTGAAAAGCTTGCTCCACAACATGTCGTAAGCTTCACGTGATTTTTTTGTAGGCCAGAGTTTATTCTCATTGGCTTCATCAATCTTGAATGCAAGCTCCATATCTGTCAGACTCTTGTATTCGAGAACAAATACATATTCTCGACTATCAGAAGTAAAGAAATGAGCCATTGTGCGGGAACTAAGCAATTTTTCGTTTTTCAGCACAATGTTTTCATGATAAAAACGAACGAGGGAATCTGCCTGGGATCTTTCGATACCCGGACCCGTGTTGCGTGTCCAGGTCTGAATCACAAAGATGTGCGGCTCTTCGTTACTCTGTGCAGAGCTCACGAAAGAACCACATGAAATGAAAAGTGCAAGTGCTGCACCGAAGAGAAGTTTTTTTGTTCTCATGTGTTTGGTTTTTGGAGGTTTAAATAATAATAAATAAAAATTAAATCAATAAAATGCTTGAACCATTGTTAAAAAAAGGAGAGTTCGAGGTTCATTCACAAAGAAAGAATTTTTTTTTGATTTCCAACAATAATGTTGATAAAATTAACAAACAGGATTAATTAGACACATTTATAAATTTTGTACCTTTCTTCATGAAAACACCTCTCCTTTTCCTTGTTATAGGTTTACAATTATCATCTCTCTCTGCTCAAATTATTCCATCCAACCGAATCAGCAGTTGGGCTGATACAGGTTATCCGGATAGTATTCCGGAACCTTCTCTTATTCTGGATGTAATGAACTATGGGGCTATAGGTGACGGCATAGCAGACGATTATAGTGCGATAAATTCAGCTATTATCGCTTTGAATGGCCAGCAAGGAGTAATTTATTTCCCTCCCGGTGAGTATAAAATCGGGACAAGTCTCAATCTTCCTGACAGTGTAATTTTAAGGGGTGCATCCTCTGATTCAAGTCACCTGAAATTTGATTTGCAGGGCGCTGTGGGCAATTGTATTAACATCACCGGTGCAATTGTTGGATCATTTGATACGATTGTCGCCGCCTACGGTGGAACAAATTTCATCAGTGTGTTAGACCCACTTCCCTATCAGGCAGGAATGTATCTCGAATTGGTCGAAGACAATGGATCCTGGGACACCCAGCCTGTTTCCTGGGCCGATAATGCAGTGGGGCAGATTGTAAAAATCGTAAATGTAACACCTTCGGGAGTTGGTGGTGCCCTTGAAACGCAGAGTAATATACGTACTGACTATGGCAGTGGATGGGGAACCAATTCCCGAATCAGAATCATTAACCCTGCTCGTGAAGTAGGTATTGAATGTCTGAAGATCAGTCGTGCTGATAGTGTCCATACCGGAGTTTGTATTAATATTTATTTCAACTATGCAGTAAACTGCTGGGTGCGCGGAGTAGAAAGTTCAAAGAGCATAGGAAGCCACATCGAAGCGGATGCATCTTCCGGTATCACAATCACGGGAAATTACATTCATGATGCTTATGAATATGATGGAGTCTCCACGCATGGCTATGGAATTACACTGTTCAATCATACAGGAGAATGCAGGGTGGAAAATAATATCATGAAACATTTACGCCATTCATTTTCATTTCAAACAGGTGCCAATGGAAATGTAAATGCTTACAACTACAGTCTGGATCCTAACCGTTCAGAATTTCCCGCAGATTATGGAGCCGACATCTCCATGCATGGACATTACGCTTTCTTAAATCTTTTTGAAGGTAACATCGTGCAAAATATTCAACTTGACCAGACCTGGGGTCCCAGCGGTCCATTCAACACTTTTTTCAGGAACCGTGCAGAACTCTATGGTATCCTGATGACTTCCGGAACTGTAGAAAGTAATGAACAACATTTTGTCGGAAATGAAGTAACGAATCCGGGACCCTTCTCAGGGAACTATGCAATAGCTGGTTTAGGACATATAGAATTCGGAAATATGGTGAAAGGAATTCTTACTCCCGCAGGGACTACGCCACTCAATGACTCCTCCTATTACCTTTCTGCACCTCCTTCATTCTGGGGCAGCACAGGTTCCTGGCCTTCCATAGGTATTCCTAACGCACCAGGTACCGGCAGCAACCCGGCCCGGGATCGCTATCTTTCAGGAAGTCCTTTTACAGTATGCCGGGAAGATTTGACAACAGGTATTCCAGATGTTAATATTATCTCGAATAAATTTCAGGTCGTACCTAATCCTTTCAACAATGAGTTGAAAATTCTTTCATCATCATTGAATTCAGAAAATGCACATATTCAATGCTACGATCTTGCCGGAAGATTGATCTTTGAAAAACAAGTCGTTCTCAACTCTGGGAATAATCAAATTAATTTTCCGGGGGCAACAGATATCCATGAAGGTTTGTACTTGCTGTCAATCACTACCAAAACTGCGTTTCAGATCACCAAACTGGTAAAGCAGAATAATTAGAGGTTCGAAAATCCCGGAAAGCAACCCATGGATTCTACTTCCCATTGTCGTCTTCCAAAACCCGCTTCCACGGAGGGTTTTACAATGTTGTTTCCGAATTTTCTATTACTCTGGTATTTTTAGGCTTGCTGAATGTGGTCCTGAAAACAAGATCCCAGAATTTTGAACTAACCCCATAGCCATGTTGCATATCCTGGTAATGATGCAGCATGTGATGATGCTTCAGATTCAACCAGAATTTGCTTTTGAAATTGTAATGATGAATAGCATAGTGAGTCATGTCATAAAACAGGTAGCCCGCAAGGAAACCGATAAAAAACGGACCTACGTACATCGGCCCAAGAAGTTTATAAAATAAAAAGTAAAATAAGATCGCCAATGGAATGCTGACTGCAGGCACCATCACAAGGCGTTTGCTATCGCTGGGATAATCATGATGAACTCCATGAAACATAAAATGTATCCTGGCACCTATCTTTCCTGGAGGAATCCAATGGAATACAAAACGATGCAGGACATACTCGGTGAATGTCCAGATGAAAACACCAAGAAGGACGTTAGCGAGAATGCTTAAAAATCCGAGGTGATTGATGAAGACACTTTCATAAACAAAATATAAAATCACGGGCACATAGATAAAAAGCGGAACGGAAAAGTGAATGCGCGAAAGCGACTCCAGCAAATCGTTTTGAAACATCCGCTCGGTCTGGTCTTTGTTGCTGATAAAATTCTTTGCCATGCCCGTATTAGCTATCTTGCAAATGTACCAAATTTAAAAAGATTTCGAAATTCAGAATATTAAAAAATTAAATTATAAAGAAGATATCATCTTCATTTTGTTCAGAAACCAAAATTCAGTACAATGAAAAGGTAGAAAATTCCGATAAAATAACATGGGATTCATTCTTCACCGTTCCATCGTAAAACACCGAATCCATACATGAACTCGTACGATACCAGCCTCTACTTTTAATGAGCTTTAATCTTCTCCTGAATGCAGCTGGTAAATTATTAAGTTTAATCTTCGCAAACTTGTTCCTTCTCGATTTGCTCATCACCGGATCAAAGTCACCCTTCCCGTAATTACCTGTTTCTCAAATTTTGAATCCATCAAATCCACACGGAATAAATACACACCTTCTTGAGCAGGAATACCGCTGGCATTTACATGACCATCCCATGGCCTGGTTTGATCTCCTTCAAAAATGAGCTGCCCCCAACGATCCCAGATGCTGAATTTATAGGAAGTTAAACTCGCACCGACAGGAAACCAAATCTCATTCAAATGATCTCCGTTAGGACTGAAGGCACCCGGAAAAAATACAGCAATGTCCTCTTTCACCACAATGGTGTAATACACTGTGTCAGTACACCCATTAGCCGCTGTGCTTATCAGGGAGACGGAATAGGTTCCTGCTGAGTCAAAGCGGTGAACAGGATTCAATTCATAGCTAATAGTGCTGTCACTAAAAGTCCATACCCAATTCAGAGCGTTTAATGATAAATTTGGGAAGTAAACATTATTATTGAAGGTAGAAGGATCCTCCGGGCTGTATGTAAAAGCCGACACCGGGCCATTCATCACAGTGAGGAGCAGTGAATCTGTCGCCTCAGTACTTCCACATTGATCTTGTACATGTACAAAATAACGGCTGGTTGACTCCGGTGTTACGAGAAGCGTGTCATTATTTTCCACTGAGTGATTCCAGAAATAAAAATACGGTCCGCCATCACCGCCATTTGCTGTCGCAATCAACATAACCGGTGTACCCGGACATAGATTTCCCGTACCGGTAAGTTGAACACTCAAAGGCGGATAAGAAAGTATGCGGATGAAGTTTGACATTGCATTGGGCTGATTCAAACAGGGTGCATTTGATGACATATTCAATTGAATCATATCACCCAGTTGAAATGCAGTGCTATTAAGTACAGGAGAATTATTCCCAACCTGTATTCCATTTACTGTCCATTGATAAACTGGTGAACTACCTCCGTTTTGTGTAAACGCTGTAAGTATAACGTCTTGACCCGGGCAGATCGTATCTGACGGATTGGCGTGTATCGTGACTGCCGGCGTTACATACGGTAATAAGTGAACCAGAAGCCGGTTGGATTGTGCAACAGGCGAAAGAGCGCACACACTATTGGAGCTAAGTGAAGATTGGATCGTGTCCCCATCTTGTGCTGCATACGAAAATGTCGTGGAATTAATTCCCTGAGCAATTCCATTCACCATCCAATCAAAAACCGGCGAGCTTCCGCCGTTTACTGAGCTGGCGGTCCATTGAATCAGGTCTCCAACACAGGCACCGCTTCCACTCTCTACGATAGTGACCGAGGGATTACTAATGGGCGATACATTTATTATCACAGAATCAGTATCAGAAGGCAAGAGCGCACAACTGAGGGAGGAAATGGCTTCCACCCTGATAATGTCCTGATCATTTAGGCTGACAATTGAAAACATTGAATCACTTTCAGTCTGCAATACATTGTTCAGATACCAATGAAAAACGGCCTGGGCTCCCAGGGATGTACCGGATGCTGTAAATATAACGGTGTCCCCCTGACAAACGAAGAGTGAAGGAGATGCCGACAAAGCCACAGCAGGTATAGCTGAAGCCGTAACCGTTACCATAGAAGACGCTTCTACCGAATTGCTGAGAAGACAATTATGTGACGACAAAAGGACAACTCGAACTGAATCATTTTGCACCGGCGATGTAAGCTGAAAAGTGGAATCGCTTCCCGCCGGACCAAGACTAACTCCATTCAGAAACCATTGATAAGCAGGGTTTGCCCCTCCTCCATTGGTTTGCGCCGTGAAAACTATGGTATCCCCTGCACATACAGCCCCGGAAGGTATCGGTGATAATGTCACCATGGGAGTGATTGGAGTTTCAAAGGACACATGAAGCGTATCAGAGGCATTGGGATTCACTACACAGGTTAATGAGGACAACATATCCACCCTGATTATACTATCCAAAGAACTAACTACTGTTGTAAATGTATTTGAAACAGCTCCCGCGACAGCAATTCCATTAATACTCCATTGATAAGTCGGTGACACTCCTCCATTTACAGGTCCGGCCGAAAATGTGACCAATGCACCTGGACAAATACTTGAATCCGGAACGATGCTTACCGCTGTATTTACGGCAGTACTGAAAACCACAAAGACGGCAGCAGTATCAATAAGTGGGTTTGCGCATGAAGAATTTGAAGTTAACACCACCTGAACGAGTGATCCGTTTACAAAATTATTGCTCTGCAGGGAATCCAGAGAGCCTGACTGCACAAGCAGTCCATCGATGTACCAATCATACTGAGGAGCGGTCCCTCCATTCGTGGGTGCAGCAAATAAATGCAGGGTATCACCCGGACAAATTGCGCCTGCCGGAAATGCTGACAGGTTCACCTGAGCAGCGACAGGAGCATCCACGGTGATATCCAAAGTAGAGTCAAATACACAGGAGCTCGATGTATAGCGTAGAGTGATGGGGTAAACTCCCCCTACTGCATACTGGATGATTGGTGATTTGGAATCGGTGATAATACCACCCGGAGCATTGCTGCCAGGCATGGTCCAATCGTAAGCAGAGGCAGCTCCTGCACCGAATCCAAACAAAGTCACCGGTTGACCCATACAAACTGGATTTGGACTGATGCTAAATCCGGGGTTGTTGAAAGGAGTAACCTGAACGCTGCTTGTTCCGGAAGATGTAGTGCCACAGGCATCTGTCACCGTCACCGTATAATTTGTAGTCATGGAAGGAGCTACACGTATTGTATCATTGTTAGCTGCAAGAGGCGACCACACATATTGATAGGGGCCCACACCGGATTGAGCAATAGTAACTACATTCACTGAGTCACCTGCACAAATTACCTGCAATGGACTGTTGTAAATCATCTCCATGGTCCGTCCTTCAATGGTCATGATCCATGGTTGAGAAGCACTGATGCAGGAATTGCCGCAGGTTAATGAGGGATCGTTGTTGCAACGGTAAAAGTGAAGCGTGAAATCCAGATTCTGGGATGCACATTGCGGTGGTGGCAGACAGGATGTAAAATCCGGGAGTGTGCTGGCATTCACAATGCCACAGTTGAAATTAGAAACCGCAAAGGGGCAGGTAATCACACCCGTTGCTGCAGAGGGATACACGCATGAAGAAAAATCAATATTGAATCCACCATCCTGGGCAAAGCAGGCTCCTCCGGCGAAATATTCGAATGACGCATAGATATTCGTGATCCGTGTATTTGCCGGAGTTGGAACGGTGAGAAAATAATCACAGCCGTTTGTCCAACATACCGGACTGAACTTTGTACCAGCTATGGCACCGGCAGCCAGAGAATTTTGAGTTGTCACAACTGGATCAATGAGAACAGGATATACTGTGGCAGAATCAGTAAGCCACTCCATAGGCGTGAAGACATACAAACTATTATCATCCGTAATTTTCACAGAGAGATTCTTCCTCTGAGGAGTCCCTCCATTATCATATGCAAAACACTTTTCAATCGTAAAGTAGGGTACATTTTCCTCCGTGCCGATATACAGATCCTGATGCCGGCCATAATCACCTTCAGGCACATTCAAATATTTCATGCCTTCTGATAAGTCCAGCTGCTGCTTCATCACCAAATAACCTCCGCTGAATTGGCAGGGGCGTTTTAAAATAAAACTGGTCTCCATGCTACCGGTTTCAAAAGTAAAGAGCAAGTCGATGCCGGGATAGAAATCAAAAATCCGCAAGCCCTCATCACCTGCAGAATAATCCGACCAATCGGGTGTACCGAGTTCATGTGCCATTCCATGTTCATCCAAATGAAAGAGTACAAGCTCCTTATTAAATACAAGTTGCTTTCCATTGGCTTGAACTTTGGCAAAGTGGCCTTTCACATCGAGTTGAAAAGGCGTTGGCTGATTTGCGGCAGAAAAAAGGCCCTGATGCTGACTATCAGCTTCCAGTCGGAAATTGATCTCCCTCCAACGCCCATCCCCATCCTGGAAATTTATAGCCGAATATGATTTCTGCTGATAAAAATGCGAACCTCCGCTTCCCTTTTCCACAAAATAACGGCTGTAGGCATCACGACGGTCAATTAGTTCCACACAATTCGTATCCGGAGGAGTAGTAAATGGCAGAATTCCGAATTCAGGGTGAGCGTGATAATTATCCGGAAGCTTGAGTAATTCAGGAGACAGAATCTGTGTTCGTTTTGAAAAACTATGTACATTTTTTTCCTGCAAGCGAAGCAATTGAGCTTGCGCATACACGGACACCAACAACTGAAGAAAAATAAAAAACTTTTTCATGCCTGATCAATCATCCTGATAGTTCAGAATGAATAAAAATTTTACACCCACAAAATTAATCAAAATGCACAAGCATGGAGCCGTGTTCCGAACGCTTTATCAAATGTATAACGTAGAATTTTCAACAAGGATACCAGTCCCGGGAAAATCAGATTCAAAAGGAAAGGAGGAATTCTCTCGAATTCCGAATTTCTTCATACAAGACTTTGTCTTTCTTCAAAAATGGTACCTGCTTTCGGAAAGCCTCTATAAACTCCTCGATCATTGTAGAACTCTTGCGAGGCCGTCTGAATTCAAGTCCTTGAGCAGCGGTCATGAGTTCAATTGCAAGAATCGTGTAGACATTTTCAACAACCTTGAATAATTTCGTGGCAGCATTCGCCCCCATACTTACATGATCTTCCTGTCCATTAGAAGAAACAATTGAATCCACCGAGGCGGGACTGCAAAGTTGTTTGTTCTGGCTGACGATGGAAGCTGCAGTGTATTGAGGAATCATGAATCCGGAATTCAATCCGGGTTCGGAGATAAGGAAAGGAGGCAAGCCACGTGCCCCGGAAATGAGTTGATAGGTTCTTCTTTCAGAAATACTGCCTAACTCAGCAAGTGCAATGGCAAGAAAATCCATAGCGAGAGCCAGTGGCTGGCCATGGAAATTTCCGGCAGAGAGAATTTTATCCTCCTTTGGAAAAAGTGTGGGATTATCAGTGACCGAGTTGATCTCAGTGAGGAATACATTGGCAGCATAATTAATTGCATCGCGCGATGCTCCATGTACCTGTGGCATACAGCGGAAACTGTAAGGGTCCTGTACATGCTCCTTTTTAGCGTTGATAATCGAACTGCCTTTTAAGATATTGCGTATGTTTTCCGCGACATCCCCTTGTCCCTGATGTGGACGGATCTTGTGAATCAGTTTATCAAAAGGCTCAGGGCGGCCATCGAAGGCCTCAAGGGAAATAGTTCCGATGAAATCTGCTAGAGAGGCAATCTGGTAACTACGTATCAATGAATATACGCCATAGGCTGACATGAACTGGGTTCCATTGAGCAGAGCCAATCCTTCCTTGGACTGCAACTCAATTGCCTTCCAATTCAATTTTTTCATGACCGCCTTAGACGACTGAATTTTATCTTGATAATACACTTCACCTTCGCCGATGAGTGGAAGCGAAAGATGCGCCAGAGGGGCAAGATCTCCTGAAGCACCAAGGGAACCCTGCTGGTATACAACCGGAAGAACGTCTTCATTGAACATATCAATCAAACGGTTCACCGTCTGCAATTGAACACCTGAATTACCATAGGAGAGCCCTTGAATCTTGAGCAACAACATGATCTTTACAATCTCCAGAGGTACCTCCTCACCTGTTCCGCAGGCATGAGACATCACCAGATTCTTTTGTAATTGCCCGAGATCAGAATCTGACACCGATTGATGATACAGTGAACCAAAACCGGTATTAATACCATAAACAGGTTCTTTGTGATTCTTCAGCTTTTTATCCAGGTAATCTCTGCCTTTCTTGATATTTGCTTTTGCCTCATCTGACAAAGCAAGCTTCTGCTGATCCCTTAGTATGCTTTCGATGGTTTCAAAATCCAATCCACTGGAAGAAATGCTGTAATGGCTCATAGGTTTGACAATAAGGTATTACTTCAGGAGGTTTAATAACTCATTCATCGACACCGTGCTCTGTTCACCGGAAGACATGTTTTTTATAGTGATCACACCTGTCTTCATTTCTTCAGAACCGATGAGTGCGACATAAGGGATCTGCTTTGAATCGGCATACGACAATTGCTTCTTCATTTTAGACGCATCCGGATAGAATTCCGCACCAATTCCATCTTCGCGGAGCTCACGGATCAGGCGCAGGCAATGAATTGCTTCCTCCATGCCAAAATTGACAAAGAGAATTCGCGTAGTGACTCCGCTAAAATCCGGATACCCTTTTACTTCATCCAGAACATCGCAAATACGATCAGCACCGAAAGATATTCCAACTCCTGACATGTTGGGAAGTCCGAAAATACCGGTGAGGTCATCATAACGGCCACCTCCGCAAATACTGCTGGTAAAGGATGAACGCTCATCTTTCACTTTCACCTCGATGATGGCTCCTGTATAGTAATTTAATCCGCGTGCAAGAGAAATATCAAGATCCGGCATGGGGAAATCCTTCTCAACCGCATGCAGAATGCGAAAAATAGTTTCTAATTCTTCGATTCCCTTGATGCCTGTGGGTGAATTTTTCAAAAACGTTTTCAGCGCCTCCAGTTTTTCGGTATTTGAACCGCTGAGTAAAAGAAGTGGCTGCAGTGCTTCAACTGCTTCCCTGCTCACCCCATTCTGAAACATTTCTTCGTTCACTTTTTCCTGGCCAATTTTATCCAACTTATCCAGGGCTACAGTAATGTCAATTATTTTTTCAGGAGCACCGATCATTTCCGCGATGCCTGCAAGAATTTTCCGGTTATTAAGCTTCACCGAAACTCCGATGAACATTGACCGGAACACATCGTCAATGATTCGTATCAGTTCCACTTCACTGAATAATGATTCACTGCCGATAACATCCGCATCACACTGATAAAATTCACGGTAGCGCCCTTTTTGAGGACGATCAGCACGCCATACCGGCTGTATTTGATAGCGACGAAAAGGAAATGTGATTTCATTCTGATGCATTACCACATAACGGGCGAAAGGAACCGTGAGATCGTAGCGTAATCCTTTTTCAGTAATATCAGCCTGACGAATATTGTCTTTCTTTGTACGGATCTCATCCAGCACAGGTCCTGAATTTAAAATCCGGAACAAAAGCTTGTCGCCCTCTTCCCCATATTTTCCCTCCAGAGAACTTAGATTCTCCATGGCAGGAGTTTCAATCTCAGCAAAACCGTACTTACGGAAAACATCCCTGATCACGTCAAAAACAAAATTTCTCCGGATCATTTCTCCGGGTGAAAAATCGCGCGTGCCTTTTGGAATACCTGGTTTCATAAGAGAAAATTGTCCTATTAGAGATCGCCCGTTGAATTAAAACTTCGCTAATCGCTACTCGTAAATCAGCAATCGTAAATCATATTATTTCGCTTTATGATTCTGATTTACGATTTCTGATTTTTGAATACTGATTTCTGAAGTTTTTTTAATCGACGAATGATGATTTTTTATTTACGATTTTTGAAGTCTTTGATTGGCGATTGCTGATTTGGGATTTTCAATTTCTGAAGACTTACCGTACAAGACTCTTGTACCGTATGCGATGCGGTTGTGTATCTCCAAGTCGTTGCTTCTTATTTTCTTCATATTCCGAAAAGTTACCATCAAAGAAATACACCTGAGAATCGCCTTCAAATGCAAGAATGTGAGTTGCAACACGATCCAGGAACCAACGATCGTGAGAGATGATCACAGCACATCCTGCAAAATTTTCAAGCGCTTCTTCCAATGCACGAAGAGTATTAATATCGATATCGTTTGTAGGCTCGTCAAGAAGCAGCACATTCGAGCCTTCACGCAAGGCAATGGCAAGGTGAACACGATTTCTTTCTCCACCTGATAGAACTTCAAGCTTTTTGCTCTGGTCGGTTCCATTGAAATTAAATCTGGAAACATAAGCCCGTGAATTTAACTGACGCCCCACCACCATCATGCTATCTGTTCCACCTGAAATGATTTCATACACAGATTTTCCCGGAATCAGATCATCGTGTGATTGATCAACATAAGCGGTCTTTACTGTATCTCCGATTTTAATCGTTCCTGAATCCGCTTTTTCCTGACCCATGATCAATTTGAACAAAGTGGTTTTACCGGCACCATTCGGTCCGATCACACCAACAATTCCTGCAGGAGGAAGAGAGAATGTCAGGTTTTCAAATAAGAACTTTATCACCATAATGATTTGGTTACATTTTCAAAATCAATTACAACAGATCCCAGACGTGGTCCGGGTGGAATGAAGAGTTCCAACTTCTCTTCTCGTTCCCGTGCCATCTTCACTCACCATTTTATCATAGGCAGTGATCCTGGCTTTTGATTTTGCATGTCTTCCTTTCGGTGACATACGAACCCATTCCAATTCTCGTTGTAATGTTTTCTGTCTTTTGCTTTCTGTCTTTTCTTCTTGAGCAAGACGGTTTGATTTTTGCTCGAGCCATGAAGAGTAATTTCCTTTCCATGGAATTCCTTCACCTCGATCCAATTCAAGAATCCATCCTGCAACATTATCGAGGAAGTAACGATCGTGAGTTACGGCGATGACAGTTCCTTTATATTGTTTTAAATGTTGCTCCAAGCCATAGTACTGATTCCGCATCAAGGTGATTCGTTGGCTCATCCAGCAAAAGGATTTCGGGCTCTTGCAATAGCAAGCGACAAAGTGCAATACGGCGTTTTTCTCCTCCGGAAAGATGTAGCAACTGAAGCTTCCGGATCCGGACAACGCAAGGCATCCATCGCAATTTCAATTTTATTGTCAATCTCCCAACCTTCTGCAGCATCAATTGCATCCTGAACTTTACCCTGACGTTCGATGAGTTTATTCATCTCATCATCGCTCATTGGCTCTGCAAACTTATTGTTGATCTCTTCAAATTCCTTCAGAAGATCAACCACTTTCTGTGCACCTTCCATCACCACTTCACGGGCAGTCTTGGTCGGATCCAAATCAGGCTCCTGTGAAAGATATCCAACAGTATAACCCGGTGAAAACACCACTTCACCCTGGAATGATTTTTCAAGTCCGGCGATGATCTTCATCAAGGTTGATTTTCCGGCACCGTTCAATCCAAGGATACCGATTTTAGCTCCGTAATAAAACGAGAGATAAATGTTCTTTAAAACCTGCTTACCCGGGTGAAAATGTCTTGCTGACACCAACCATTGAAAATATGATCTTTTTATCGTCTGACATAGATTCTTATTTTAATAATTTATCATTGGGAATGATCAAAATCAAACAGCATAGAACTTAAGTATCTAGTTTTTAAATGCTTACGAATAAAATTAGATGAATTATTTCGCCCTTTAAGCCCCTCTTTAATGAATGCAAATTTCGCAAAATTGTTCAATAATTTACCATCCTTGAATCGACTTAATATCACAGGCTCTTTATCTTTTGTATCTGCAACAAAAAGTTGAAATTTGAGTATTAAAAAGGAATCTACTCATCCGAATAAAAAAAACCATGAAATCAACCTCCTTGTGCCTTTCTTCCTGATTTGTCTTTGCACTCAGCAGTGCAGCGCAAACTTCTTCTAAAATGAATTTTGATCTGCAAAAGAAACTCGTCAATGCAAGACAGTCCGACCATGAAATCGCACTCTTTGTAAAAGGAAATATCGATGATATACGCAGAGAAACCGATTCATCTTGGCGGAGTTTTTAAATATGCTGCAGGAGATATTGCGGCGATCCGTTTACCGATAAGTAAAATCCAGCAACTGGCAGCAGTTGGCAGCATTATCACGTATTGAAAGCAATGACCTGCGCTTGCAGCCGATGAATGATCAGTTGGTGGTGAAGAATCACGTGCAGGAAGTTCACTATGGCTTCAATCTTCCGCAGGGATACGATGGAACAGGTGTAGTACTTGGAATCATTGATGAAGGTATTGATTATACACATCCTGATTTCCGGGATGAATTTGGCCGTACACGCATCCGTTATCTCTGGGATCAGTCCATCATCAATTTTGATACAGCTACCCAGGCTCAACCATACGGTTATGGTAAGGAATATATCGGGAACCAGATTGACACTTCTACCCAACATTTCGATAGTCCTTTCAGTCATGGATCTCACGTTGCAGGAATCGCCTGCGGCAGTGGTCTTGCATTGAATAACTACAAAGGAGTTGCACCAAAAGCAAATATGGTGATTGTGAAAATGAATTTGAATCAGCCGGACAATGATTTTCTGACTTCACTGGTTGATGCGGTTTGATATATTTTTGACCGGGCTGATGATCTCAATATGCCTGTTGTGATCAATATCAGCTTAGGTACTTATTTCGGTTCGCATGATGCCAAGGATATCCAGGCACAGGCCATTGAAAATCTTCTTTCGGCTAAACCGGGAAGGGCAATCGTTTGCTCCGCTGGAAATGCAGGAACGGCTCCGCTTCATTTAGGATATGAAATGACTGCAGACACTTCATTCACATGGTTTCAATACAGCAGCCAGGGTATTTACATGCAAGTTTGGGGTGATTCCGGTAGTTTTCAAAATGCACAATTCAGCGTAGGTATCGACAGGATCAAACCCAATCATCAATATCTTGGTGGCTTGCCTTTCCAGACGGTATTGAATAATCCCGGCGTAATGAATACCGATACCATATTCAACGGAACAGAAAGACTGGGAATAGTGCAGAGTCTGGCTCAGTCATGGAATGGAAATTATTCAATGGAATATTTCATCGTACCGGATTCCGTCATGAATATTTCGGGGTCTGACACCAGTCGTTATTTCTGGCGTCTGATGACAAAAGGCAGTGGGCGCATGGACACATGGAGTCTGGACATGGTATTTGATAACCTTCCCGACAGCATAAGTTATCCATTCATTCGTAAATATCAAAAACCGGATAATCAACAAACCATTGTGAGTTCCTTCACTTGCAGCGACAAAGTCATCACGGTTGGAAGTTATATCAACAGGAATTCTTACACCAATGCCAACTTCGCAATGACTCGTGATACATCCTTGCACGTAGGCGCAGTTATCAAGTTTCTCCAGTCTCGGTCCAACGCGGGATGGACGCATTAAACCGGATATAACGGCTACCGGTGAATGGGTTCTTTCATGCGCCCGACAGGATGAATTAAACATACTTGCAGCGACAGAGCCGGAAAAAGTTGCTGCAGGTAAAAAACATAAACGCAGCAGTGGAACTTCCATGTCCTCCCCTGTTGTAGCCGGAATTGCGGCTTTGTATTTTCAGAAAAATCCCAATGCGGATTGGGAGGAAGTAAAAAATGCAATCATCAACTGCGCCGACCGGGATGCATTTACAGGCAACGCTCTCCCTGATAACCGATGGGGTTATGGTAAAGTGAATGCATACAGTACCGTCAAAGGATGTACAGTGGGTCTGGAAGAAATTGAAAATTCAAGTTCTGTACTATTGAGCAACTACCCGAATCCATTTCATGGTTCCACTCTGCTCCGCTATGATATCAGCACACTGAAGTCATATCACACTGCGGTGATTAAAGTCTTCGACACATTCGGCAGAACCATCAGCGAGATCAAACTCACGGATGATTCAAATATCCTTAAATTGGATGCCGGTACATTTGCAGCAGGAATTTACAATTGTTCATTGATCATTGATGGTCGACAAAACAAAACAGTTAAAATGATGGTCTATTAATAAACATACAGCTTAAATTTCAAGACGGATTTTATCCGTCTTTTTTTTGCTTATAATCTCCGGAATTCCGATACATTTGTCGGCATAAGATTTAATTCTTGTGGCCAACACGATAAAAAATTACCTCTCACTCGTAAAATTCAGTCACACTATTTTCGCGATGCCATTCGCTGTAATTGGATTTTCTTTGGGAGTTTCCCAACCGGGTCAAAAATTTGATGGTCTTCTTTTTTTGCTTGTCCTGCTTTGCATGGTCTTCGCACGTACGGCTGCCATGGCCTTCAACCGCTGGGCTGACCGACATTACGACCAGCAAAACGTTCGTACAAAAGTACGAGAGATCCCCAGTGGTGTTATTTCCGAACGTGCAGCCGCCTTATTGGTGATTGCGAGTTCGCTTGCTTTTATTTTGACGACTTGGTTTATCAATAGCTTGTGCTTTGCACTCTCCCCAATTGCATTGTTGGTAATACTGGGTTACTCCTTTACCAAACGATTTACATGGCTATGTCATCTGGTATTAGGAATTGGTTTGTCCTTAGCTCCCATCGGGGCTTATCTTGCAGTGACCGGCGAATTTGCCTGGATACCCATTCTGTTTTCATTCACCGTACTCACCTGGGTAACCGGCTTTGATATCATATATGCATTGCAGGATGAGGAGTTTGATAAATCGCTGGACCTGTATTCCATGCCTTCCATATTTGGAAAAAAAAGAGCCCTTCAAACCTCTGCCTTCTTCCATTTCATGTCCATCTTTTTTTTGATTGTTGCAGGGCGCATCGCCGGCTACAGCTACATTTACTGGTCCGGCTTTGCCGTTTTTTCATCACTCCTGATCTACCAACATACATTGGTGAAACCGAATGATCTCAGCAAAGTGAACATTGCATTTTTTACTACCAATGGAATCGCAAGTCTGATTTTTGCTGCTTTCGTGGTTACTGAATTAATTATTCAATAGATTTTTTTCTATTGCATATTTTGGGATAAAGCAGGCCCTTCTTCATTTAGGTATCAGGGATAGAATGCTAATACCTTCATGCAGATAAAAACTCTGCACTTTATACCAGATATTACTTTAGAATAAAAATAAAAGGATGGGTTTATGGCTTCAACACCTGCAACAATAAGGGCAGATTATTTTCTAACAAAGCATAGTCAGCTCCTTCTGCAAAAGAGTCCCCGCTGAGATCTTCCGAATAATAACCGAAAAGAAATTGGACCAGCCCATTTTCCATCTGAATCAGATCAACATTATCAATGAATCCATCCTGGTTCACATCTCCACTATACATTGCATATTTTCCAACTCCAACAAGGGTCTGATTACCACCATAGGCCTTACCTGATGCATCAGTGAAATCGTAGCTGACAGCAGGATTTGAAAAAGAAACCGAATCAGCACTCCAGATTTCCAGAGAATTCCTGTGCTTCACCACGATATAATAATATTCATTTTGTCCGGCTCCCTGAAAAACAAAATCCCCTGTTCCACTCAGATCAATAGTCCCCTTGGAAGAATAGAGAAATGAATGTGGATTGGATGGATCTGCAAGGATTACTTCAACGGTATCACATTCAGAAGCGGAGAGAACTCCCGTCATCAGCCCGGCTCCTCTGTAAAATCCCTCCACCAGTACAGTTAGGTGGAGACTAATATCAGCACTTAAAACAGTGAAGGGAGAGAGACTATTCACGTTTCCACAAGTACCCGTTACGGTGATTAAACCCGACGTAGCACCCGGTGGAACAGTAGCCGTAATCTGAGAAGAATTGTCTACCGTAAAGGAAGCGGAAATGCCATTAAAAAGAACCATGCTGGTTCCTGTGAAATTGCCACCACTAATTTGCACCGAAGTACCGGGGCTACCGGAGGATGGTGTAAAATTACTAATTACTACCGGAGGGATTAAGCTAACTGAAATTGCATTGGATGTACTCATACATGTACCTACGAGTGATCCGGGGAAATTAATGGTCCAGTTAACAATGCCACCGGTATCAACTCCTGCGCGATCGTAAGCCCACAACTTCCAGGCTCCATTCGGATTCATGTTCCCTCCGCCAATTGCACTAAAAGTCGTAACGGTAGTTTGAACACAGTCATTGAAAACAGTAGTCCAGGGTTTATATGTGCCGGTATAAGGTGCACCTGTGCCGGGTATCTGTGCGGAACCTGCATCTGAAAAGACCGTGTTTGTATAGTTATCTGAGGAACTTCCGACCCGGTTGCTCAATCCGAGGATATTACCATTGGGAGCTTCAAGCATCAGGACCAGATCTCCAAGGTAGGTATGTGTAATGTTGAGTTGGATTGAAATTCCGGATGTAGAAACGGTGCCTGAGTAGCCTGATACAGAAATACTGCTTGATGCACCAGTACAACTGTTGTCGGGAATGGACACCCTCGTACTTGTGCTAAATGATTGTGGTGCGAGTGCGGCTTGTACTGATGTAACATCGTACGTTCCGGCAGATGAGGCGGTATAGGAAGGTCCCGTCTCTCCTGAAAGGTTGATACCATTCTTCCTCCATTGATAGAGCACATTGAGAGAAGGAGAATAGGACAGGCTCACATTACCGCCACTACACAAATTAGTAGGCCCTGCAGCGGAGACTAAAGCAGGTACAGGACTCGCAGTCACAATTATCGTTAGAAGAGAAGATACTCCGGATCCGCAAGAATTGACTCCTGCAACACTTAGTGTACCCGAAACAGATGCACCGGAATAGGTGACTGTAATGCTATTTGTCCCTGCACCGGTTGAAATGGATGCACCCGAAGGTAATACCCAGGCATAAGAACTTGCATTGGCAATTGAAGCCACTGAATAGATATTACCAGTGGATGACTGACATACTGTAAGAGGTCCGGAAATAACACCTGCCGCAGCAGGGAACGGATTTACAATTACAGACAATGGTGCCGAAGAAGGACCCGTGCCACAAACAGAATTTGTTCCAGCAACAGTAATGGTTCCGGAGACGGCAACGGAAGAGAAACTTACAGTAATTGAATTAGTATTTGATCCTGAAGTGATCGAAGCGCCTGCCGGTAAAGACCAAAGATATCCTGTGGCATTGGCAATAGCAGGAACAGAATAGGTCACTCCAGACTGGTTCTGACAAACGCTGATCGATCCGCTGATGATTCCGGGTGTTGCAGGAGTCTGAGATATCGTAATGAAAGAGCCATTGTCCGATCCATTCACAGCTGGATTGGAACTTATTACCCTGATCTTGTAATTTGAACCGGCAGTCGTACCTGCAAGTATTGTCGCAGTGATTGTACCAAAACTAAGGGTTGAATTTAACAAACTGCCAATATCACTTACTCCAGTTGCAAATGATCCTGAAGGATTTGAAAGCTGGACCGTATAATTATTTCCTGCGTTGGGAACACCATCTGCATTGAAGGAAACATCGAATGTACTTCCTGCACAAATGCTATTTGAAACCAAAGGATTGGTAATAATGCTGGTCAATACTCCTGAAGATACATTAATAGTAAAGTTGACATCAGACATATCGAAGAAAATATTCCCAACCGATTCAACTTTGATTCGGTTTTTATTCCCTGCAATGTTTGGGATGGAAACAGTTTGAGAACCATCGTTCGGAGTGTTGCTTACAAGCGTGTAGGGAAATGTATAACCACTGTCTACAGAGAGTAAAATATTTACGTTTGCACAACTAATCGGAGAAGCAGTGGTAGAACTCACGTTCCAGGTTACAGTCTGACTGCTGAGTCCGGTCCAGTTTACATTGGTATTGGGGGAGGTCACAGAAAAAGCACTCCCTGTATTAATCACTGTTAAAGTAACCGGTGTATCATTGTTTCCGACACCACCACCGTTGAGACGGTTATCGCGCGCTGTAAATTTAAATTGCAAACTGCGAGCATAAGAAGGAAGAATTTCTCCAAGTGTTTGCTGATTCCGTACCAAATCTTCAATACGCGGGAAAGTTCGGGAAGGATTGGTAGTAGGTGTGAAGACACGGAAAATCGGGGCATTTCCCGAAGGAGAATTCGGAGCTTCCCGAAGGTCCAAGATCATATTCTTCCCAAAGATAGGTGAGTGGATCCCCATTTGCATCCGTAGCGGAACCTGTAAGTATAAATGGAGTCAGATATGGGATTGTATAATTTGCACCTGCATTCACAACAGGAGCTGTATTGCCGGTAGATGTCAGAACATCACAGGAATTCCCGCCACCGGTGGTTATAAATGTCTGAATCTGATCATAACTCTTGGA
The DNA here is from genome assembly GCA_963775555.1 of uncultured Bacteroidota bacterium. Lineage (GTDB taxonomy): Bacteria > Bacteroidota > Bacteroidia > AKYH767-A > 2013-40CM-41-45 > QQVM01. The sequence continues at coordinate 2,000,471 of CAVZJJ010000004.1, forward strand.
GTGAAAAATAGCATCACTATGGGGTTGTATATCATCTGCACCACAGATTCCTGCATAGGCCATGATCGTTGTGCCACTTCCGGGTTCATAGGAAGCTGTTGATGCTCTGTTGCCGCTACACTTACCCGTAACACTATTGAACGTATGTGCACCACCAAATTGATGGCCCATCTCATGAGCGACATAGTCAATATCAAAATTATCTCCAATCGGAGCGCTCTGCCCAGTGACACCACCGGCCTTATTTGATGCACTGCATACACAACCCAGATAAGCTACTCCTCCCCCACCGGTACTGAAAACATGGCCTATATCATAGTTCGCTGTTCCGATGATGCCATCTACGGTACTTTGGTTTTCAGATAACATCGTACTGCCACTGGTATTCGTGTAAGGATCTGTAGCAGCATTTGTATAGATGAGCAAGTTTGTATTCGCAATCAGAACCAAATGAACAGCAACTTCCAACTCATAAACTCCATCAACGCGGTTCACACTTGTCACCATGGCAGAAAGTGCCCCGGAAACTGTGCCTCCATGGAAAGCTGCATATTCACCAGTGCAAGCCAATGCAAGCCGATAAGTCTTCAACTGAGAACCGGATGTTCTCTGAAGTCCGGAAGCACCCGGAAGAAGCGGGCGGTATTCAAAGCCATCATCTGAAAATTCGCATTCAAAGCGCGGCCCCTTGTTTGAATCCTTTTTGAAATAACTGATATAATCATTCACATTACCTTGCGAATAGGGCTCAATAAAAGACCAGCCTGCCGGCGAAATTATCATTGAATGAAAGCCCCATTCTGTAAAATCAAACCGGGCAATTGTTAAGGGATCTCTAGTACTTTTTCCGGAGAAGGTTCGGATTTGAGGATACTGAGAACCCAGGTCAGGGTGCATTACCGGACTTTCAAAAATCTGAAAGGCTTGAGAAGTTCCATCCGGCATTGGCACTTCAATTATACTGCTTCTTGATTCTGCGTCCGGAGTATTTTCCATCGGCGCCATCAGGAGTTGTAGTTTTATCAAATCAAAATCAACACGCAGGGACCTGAAACGTTCAGGCGTATACAATCGTTCCCCATTTTGTTCTATACTCTCTTTGGGAATATCTTTCCATACCACTGAATTTTCAAATTGCGCAAAAAGCTGGCTACTTTGAAGCAGAAAGAATAAGGAAAGTAAAATCCGGAAGAAGCCGTTTCGAATGGGAAATGATGCAGTAAAATCAGGCATGTGATGCAACGTGTGTTTATAAACAGAGTTAGCCGGATGACACTAATCGACCCTGAACTCAAGAGAAAATGAGAATTTAAATGGACGACTAATTGCTACGCAGCTTTAAGAGCTAAAGTTAAAGAAAATGTGGCGAATATCAAGTTGAAATTCGCGAACCCGTCACCAATAATTTGACATTGGGGCAATCACTGAAAATGCTTGGTAAATGCTTGAAATATGAGAATACGTATTAATAAGAAGTAAAAGAAGAGCATGAGAATTGGAATGCTGCGGTACCCTAGTCTTCACGGAGCAAAATTTCCAGATCAGCAATCAGTTTGTCCACTTCAAGAGAATCAGTTCCATCATAATACCCGCGGATTCGACGCTGAGGATCTACCAATGCAAAAAACTGTGTATGAACCATATCTTCAGGACCACCATCGCCTTCTGAAACCGTGACCAGGTAGGACTCTCTTGCCATGGCATACAAAGCTGCTTTATCTCCGGTTACGAAATGCCAGATTTCCGGATTGGCACCATGTTGTTTTGCATATTCAGCCAACACCACTACAGAGTCTTCCTCCGGTTTCACGGAATGCGAAAGAAAGCGTACCCTGTCATCCATTGAATACTTTTCATAAACTCTTTCCATCTGGTTACTCATTACAGGGCAAATCCCTTCACAGCGGGTAAAGAAGAAATCGGTTACATAGATTTTCCCGCGAAAATCTTCTTGTGTTATTTCCTTGCCTGTTTGATCGGTGAATGAAAAATCAGAAATAAAATGTCCTTTATTATCATCTCCGGGAGGCCCAAAAACAGGAAGTACCGCTTCTTTCGGCCTTGGTGGATTCGAGATCCTGTAGCCCCAATACATAAAACCAAGAGTTATCAAGCCGACTAAAAAAAAACGAAAGAAAACTGAACGGAATAATTTCATCGTTGATCAAGTATTTTTTGAAATTTTACCTTGCATCCGGTACTGCAAAAACCATAAATCAGGGAGCCTTCGTGCAAGGTGTCAGCCACTCCTTTATCCAGCCGCATTCCGCAAACAGTATCGGACGGAGAAACAAGACTGGAAAGTTCAATCCCCTCAAGTGAAACGCTTTTCCTCATGGCCTCAAAAGGTGCACTCTTATATTCAGGACTTTGTTTACCATCTCCACAAGAATATAAGGCAAATCCACTCACCAATAACACCATACAACTTTTTACTCCTTTTAAAAAAAATTTCTTGTGGGGAGAAAGGCAAATCATTTTGTCATAATTTACTACAAAGATCGCAGAATAAAATTGCCATGAGCCGAATCTTTCAACAAATTTTTTTAATACAATCTGCTGAAATTTCACCTAAAATACCCTGAAAATCACGGATATTTAAGTCGATCCGATTCCAAAATCGTTGTATAATAATTTTGTAGCAAATTGATGATTTTATGACATTCACCTGTCGATAGATTGTAAAATCATCCATTGAACAGAATCGATTCTAACGAAAAGAATCTTGAGTGTGCCTCATAAATTAATTATATTTGTCTACTTTCAATCCGTTTTAAAAGCGAATTATTTCAAGTATGAATGAAGCCCCCATCCCACTGGGAAAGAAACAGGTAGATAAAGAAATTGGCTATGAGGACTTCCGAAAAGAGGTGCTGCATGATTACCGTATTGCCAATGAGAGCCGACATGCAAGTATCATTGGTCGGAAAGAAGTTCTTACCGGAAAAGCAAAATTTGGAATTTTCGGAGACGGTAAAGAAATTGCACAGATTGCAATGGCTAAACAATTTCAGGATGGAGATTTCCGTTCCGGCTACTATCGCGATCAGACATTTATGTTTGCGATAGGAGAATCGAACATCACTAACTTTTTCGCTCAGTTATATGCTAACCCGAAAATATCAGAAGAGCCCTCATCGGCAGGCCGGTCAATGAATGGACATTTTGCAACACGGCTTCTAAATGAAGATGGAAGCTGGCGCGAATTAAGCAAAATGAAAAACTCCACATCCGATGTATCTCCTACTGCCAGTCAAATGCCACGTCTGATTGGCCTGGCCTGGGCGTCGAAATTATTTCGGAATAACCAGGCGCTGCATTCATACACCCAATTTTCGAACAGGGGAAACGAAGTGGCTTTTGGAACGATCGGTGATGCCAGTACCTCCGAAGGAGTATTTTACGAAGCCATCAATGCCGCTGGAGTAATGCAAATTCCCATGGCCATCTCTGTTTGGGATGATGGTTACGGAATTTCAGTCCCTGCAAAATACCAAACCACGAAGCAGAACATTTCTGAAATCCTTAAAGGATTTGAGAAAAATGAAAAGGGAGAAGGCTTTCTGATTTTACGCGCAAAAGGATGGGACTATCCCGGGCTATGTGAAATGTATGCCAAAGGAATTAAAGTTTGTCGCGAAGAACATATTCCTGTCCTGTTTCATATTCAGGAAATGACACAACCACAGGGTCATAGTACTTCCGGATCTCATGAAAGATATAAATCCAAGGAGCGACTGGAATGGGAAGCTCAATATGATTGCATTCATAAGATGAGAGAATGGATGATCAGCTCGGCAATAGCTACAGCAGAAGAGTGTGATCAGATCGAAGCAGAGTCAAAGAAAACAGCCAGTGCCGCGAGGAAAAGTGCATGGGATACTTTCCTAACACCAATTAAAGAAGAGATCAACGTATTCGCCTCCATCCTCGATCAACTTGCATTGGTGAGTTACGCATCCTCAGAAATTCTTGCTGTTAAAAATGAAATTTCTGCTATTCCTGATCCGGCACGCCGTGATTTGGTAGCCGCTGCGCATAAGATTCTTCTGATGATCCGAAATGAATCATCAGAAGAGAAAGATGAACTGATCCGTTGGGATGCAAACTACAGACAACAGAATGCTTCCCGGTATAATTCACTGTTGCATAACGATACTGATGAATCCACGTCAAAAATTACCGCAATAGATGTAGAGTATGCTCATGATTCTCCAATGGTAGATGGCCGTGAAATATTACAAGCAAATTTCGATGCTCTGTTTACAAGAGACCCTCGCCTTGTTGCCTTCGGGGAGGATGTCGGAAAAATCGGAGATGTGAATCAAGGATTTGCAGGACTTCAGGCTAAGCATGGCGAACTTCGGATCACAGATACCGGAATTCGGGAAGCAACCATTGTCGGACAAGGAATTGGACTTGCTTTACGTGGACTCCGGCCCATTGCCGAGATTCAATACGTGGACTATATCTTATACGCAATCCAAATCCTGAGTGATGACCTTGCATCACTTTCTTACCGGACTAAAGGCGGGCAGAAAGCTCCTGTCATCATTCGTACCCGCGGCCACCGTCTTGAAGGTATCTGGCACAGCGGATCACCTATGGGAGTGATGGTTCATGCTCTTCGTGGAATTCATATTTTGGTTCCCCGTGATATGACACAAGCTGCAGGCTTCTACAATACAATGCTTGAAGGCGATGAACCCTGCCTCATTGTTGAATGCCTTAATGGCTACCGTCTGAAAGAAAAAATGCCTTCTAATATTGGTACGTTCAGAATCCCCCTGGGAATACCTGAAGTCCTGCATGAAGGAACGGATGTAACACTGGTCACATATGGTGCGTGCATCCGGATTGCATTCGAGGCCATAGTGCAACTCGAGAACCTTGGCATCTCTGTTGAATTAATTGACATTCAAACTCTGTTACCATTCGACCTTAAACATCATATAACCGTATCACTAAGAAAAACAAACAAACTTATTATATTGGATGAAGATGTGCCGGGCGGTGCAAGCGCCTTTATACTTCAACAGATCCTTGAGGAACAAGATGCATTTCAATATCTCGACGCAATGCCCCGGACCCTCACTGCAAAAGCACACCGTCCTGCCTATGGCTCGGATGGCGATTATTTCTCAAAACCAAATTCAGAAGATGTTATTGATCTAGTATACAATATGATGAATGAATACAATCCAACTAAATTCCCAACCTATAAATAGCGTAAGTCCAACCAATCCGCTTATCTTTGACATCGGATTTAAGTCTTTGTTCCACAGATTGAAATTTTATGACAGAACATATCACTGAAAAAGAATCAGCATACAAGCACCTTGAAAAAATGAGCGTATATGATCTGCTTCACGCAATGAATGAAGAAGATCGAACAGTACCCCTTGCAATTTCCAAGGTGCTTCACAGAATTGAAACGGTAGTTATTCTCATCGCCGAAAAGTTAAAAACTGGTGGAAGACTCTTCTACATCGGTTCAGGAACAAGCGGCCGACTTGGTGTTGTAGATGCTTCTGAATTGCCACCAACTTATGGCCTGGAAGAAGGTCGTGTGATAGCACTCATTGCCGGTGGTGATGGAGCTATACGGAAAGCCGTTGAATTTGCAGAAGATGACCCAGCACAAGGCTGGGCTGATCTTCAATCACACCAAATCACCAGTTCGGATGTGGTACTTGGAATCGCTGCTTCAGGAATTACCCCCTATGTAGTAGGTGCCTTAAAACAGTGTAAAGAAAACGGAATTCTTTCCATCGGTCTCACCTGTAATCTGAATAGCCCACTTTCCAAGAATGTTCATTATCCCATTGAAGTTGTCGTCGGTCCGGAAGTAGTTACCGGAAGTACGCGCATGAAAGCGGGAACTGCTCAAAAACTGGTTCTGAACATGATTTCGACTGCCGTGATGATCCAACTGGGACATGTTCGAGGCAGCAAAATGGTTGACATGCAATTGACCAACAATAAACTCATTACCCGCGGAACACACATGCTCATGAATGAATTAAACATTACTGCGATTGAGGCAGGTGAATTGCTAAATAAACACGGAAGCGTGCGTAAAGCACTGGATAGCCGCAAATAAAAACAAAATAAAACAAGGGTGGTTTATTTCCTCAACCACCTTTTTTTTATAAAATGAGTTGTATTTTTCGGGATCCTCGCAACATACACCGGGTAATTTATCCCATAAATATACGGGCACCTTTCATCCCCAATTTTCTTTTTTCTTAACTTTGTAGTTCATTGAGTATCATTACAACTCAACTCAGACAACGGTTTTTTCGTGCAGCACATTGAACCCTATTACAACTGGCGGGAATTATACATCGCAGCAGAAGACGAACTCTCTCCATATCATGGAGTTGAAAACAGTGAATTCGAATTCAGCCATACGGTATATAATTATTATATCCATCCTCAATGGGATCAGTTTGGATCCCATACACTCTATCTTAAACTACTATTTTCCGACTATGACAGAGCATTTGCAATCATCGAATTAATAGGTGAATGGAATGATGCATTATATAATGACATCATGTTCCTTAAAAGAGAAGTTATCGAACCGCTTATGGCAGAAGGAATCAATAAATTCATCCTAATCGGCGAAAATGTGCTCAACTTTCACGGCTCCGATGATTGCTATTACGAAGAATGGTTCCAGGAAGTGGAAGATGGGTGGATTGCTGCAATTAATTTCCGCCCTCATGTATTAACAGAAATCTCCACCTTCAACCTCGACTATTACCTTGTTTTTGGCGGAGAACTTAATGAACTTCCCTGGAGAAGCCTTCATCCTGTCGATTTCTTTAATCAAGTTGAAAGTATCATTTCGAGAAGATTGAACTAATTCCCATATAAATACTCGGATTAAACGGGAGCCTGCAAATCAATGATGAAAAATTCTCCCAAATATTTTCTTTTATTCATCCTGACTTCAAGCACATTCTTTTTATGCCTTTTTGCTCAGTCACCTGATCCCAATCTAACCAGCGAAAAGGCATCTTTCTATGATGATAAGTTTCACGGACGAATTACGAGCAACGGAGAACAATATGACAAGAATGACTTTACTGCAGCACACCGGACTTTACCCTTTAATACAATAGTACATGTATTGAATAAAAAAAACGGAAAAAGTGTTATCGTTCGTATCAACGACAGGGGTCCTTTCGCTCGGAGCAGGATCATTGATCTGTCAAAATCGGCTGCACAAAAAATTGACATGGTTCCTTATGGAATAGTACCGGTAAAACTCCGTGTAATGACTTTGTTTGACAATATCCCCCTCAACGATTCTTCATTCGTGGAAAATGACATCTGGAATTGTTATGGAAAAAAGATGGAACTTACAGAACATTCTGTACTTGTGTGGATCACGGAAAACTGGAAGCATGCATTCTACGTTGCGAGCAAGCTTTCAATCGATAAACATCTGGAAGGTGTGGGAGTGAAAATCAGTGGTCCTATTGATCACCGCACTTATGATATGGTGGTTACCTCACTCCGCAGTGAAAGCAATTGCGACTCACTTGTAGAGGTCCTTAAAAAAGAAGGATACAGCAGGGCAAAATTATTACACTGAAAATTTTTCAGGCCACCTCCCCTTCTCTACACCTAAATAGATCCTTGTGTCGAATTTGACAGTGTTTGATTTCAACAAAAACGATTAATCAGTAATCCCGCCACATATCGATCTATAGGAAATGTAATCTCCTCCCCGGCTAACTGATCCATTGAGCACCACCGAAAACTCTGTGCTCTATCCTTCCTCTCACTGAAATCAAATTTTACATCACTGACTTTTAATTGAATCAACTCAATGGGTTCAATAAAATAATAAACAGATATAAGTTGCTTTTGATCGTGAAATGCCGAAGCAACAAAAAAATCGGTCGTATAAAAATGATCGAGAACTTCAAATTCGCAGCCTGTCTCTTCCAGCATTTCTCTTACCAGACCATCCCTGAGCCCTTCCCCAAATTCAAGACCACCGCCGGGGAACTTGATTACCTCTTTGCCATAAACAAATTCATCGCTTAAAAGAATTCGTCTATCCGCATCAATGTAGATTCCATAAACACGAATAAGAAATGAACCAGACTCCATCCCGGTATTTTTAGATATTCAATAAATAAGGATCAGAAAGATACGAAAAGACCTAAGGGAATAGAATTTCTTCCATACAATTTTATCAGGAAGAAAGCATTATAAAATTGAAATCCACACATTAAAAATCATTCCTATCTTGCCGGCTACTGTAAAATTCAAATGCGGGAACTTGAAACTGAAGTATTAATTGTCGGGGCCGGACCTGCCGGGTCTTCAACGTCTTTTTATCTATCGAAAAGACAAATCCCACACATTCTTATAGATAAAGCTATATTTCCAAGAGATAAAATCTGTGGTGACGCACTTAGCGGAAAAGTAGTACAGGAGTTAAAACGCATGGACCCGTCTATTGTGAATGAGATGGAGTCAATGACTGATAAGTTTGCGGCAAGCTACGGTGTTCAATTCATTTCTCCTGCAGGCCATTCTGTAAACATCCCTTTTAAAAGCGACTTGAGTTCCCTCAAAAATGCTCCCGGATTTATTGCAAAACGTTTAGACTTCGATCATTTTCTTTTGAAAAGAATTCAATCCAAATACTGCACACTTCTTGAAAATACGGAGTTAAAAAACTTCAATCGGGTAAGCGATGGATTCAACATCGAATTGATCAATCATGGAGATCCTATCCGAATTACAGCTAAACTGCTTGTAAGTGCGGAAGGAGAACGTTCCCTTGTTGCACGGCAACTAAGTGTATATGAAATGGAAGCCAATCACTTTTGTGCCGGTGTTCGCACCTATTATTCCGGCGTGAAAGGATTGCACGCTCAGAATTTTATCGAACTCCATTTCCTTCCCGAACTTCTTCCAGGTTATCTTTGGATATTTCCCCTACCCGATGGTCGTGCAAATGTGGGTGCTGGAATGCTAAGTTCTGTGATTAAAAGAAAAAATATTTCACTGAGGCACGAACTGCTCCATATCTTAGAACATCATCCGAAATTCAAAGACCGCTTTCAACATTCAAAAATGGAAGGCCCGCTAAAAGGATGGGGATTACCACTTGGTTCCAAAAGACGATCTATCTCGGGCGACCACTTCTTGCTTACCGGGGATGCCGCATCACTTATTGATCCCTTCACCGGCGAAGGAATCGGAAATGCAATGGTGAGTGGCAGGCATGCCGCAGACAAAATCGCGGATGCAGTAGAGCAGCAACGCTACGACAAAGAATTCCTATCCGGATATGATGCTAAATTGTACGCCGAACTTGGAAGTGAATTAAAACTTAGTCATACTTTGCAAAAACTATCCTCTCATGCCTGGCTTTTCAATTGGGTCGTTAAAAAAGCCGCGTCCAACCAGGAACTGCGCGAGTTAATCACCGGAATGTTTGAAGATATCAGCATCCGCTCAAAATTGAGCAAACCTGGTTTTTATTTCAGACTCTTGTTTAACAAGACCGGCTAATTGGGGTGCGATCATAGATTTGTGTGCTGATTGAATTTATTTATAAAAAAAGGAGCTTGTCCCTTCATTGAGACAAACTCCTTTCCAATAATTCTATAAATGGTTTATTCTAAAACCAGACGCACTGATTCTGTTTTCCCTGATGCTTGCCTTACTTTGAGTAAGTAAATGCCTTTTGCATAGCCAGATAAATCAAGGTGAACAGTATTGGACCCCACAGCTAATACGTGATCCGCAGAACTAAGAATTTGTCCCGGCAAATCCATTAGTTCAATGTTTGCATATTCTGCCTCTTCTGAGTATAGAGATATATCAATCGAACCGTTGCTTGGATTTGGATAAGCAGAAATCAAACCTGCCTTATCTTCAAGCATGCCGGAATCCCCTTGACGACAAGACATGTTCACAAGGATTGTGACACGTGTAGGTGATCCCAATCCACAGGCATTGGCGGTATTCACTGTCAAAGTTGCTGAGGGAGATATCGAAGTGCTGAAATTCACTGTAGTCGTTAGACCGGCAGCGATCAAAGTAGGTCCCCCGGTGATTGACCAGGAGTAAGACGTGGCACCAGCAACTGGGAGAATAGAATATAACACAGAGGAATGGGATTTACATTCTGCTAAAGGCCCCGTAATGACACCGGATTGAGGAGGTCTTGAACTTACATTGTAACATCTTGCAACACTTTGTCCACAAGCATTATCGGCTGTCACACAGATGTTTCCGGAACCAGTGAATGCAGGACCAAAATCAACCACGATACTTGTACCATTATTCAATACAATGCTGGCACCGGCCGGAACAGTCCAGGTATAACCACTGGCAGCTGCAACAGGACTAATGGAATAAGTAACCCCGCTTACATTACACAAGTTCGTGGAAGGTCCTGCTATCGAAAGTGGTTGAGTAGGAACTGAACGGATTGTATAATCACGACTGAAACCTCCACAGGCATTGTATGTGGTTACCCTTAAAATACCTGAAGTCCAGGCAGGTCCAAAATCAACAACACAGGTATTTGCTGATTGCGAAAATATCGCCATGTCTCCGGAAATAACTTCCCAAACATAGTAAGCGGTCCCTGTAATTACTGAAATGTTATAATTGACACCGCTTGTATTCGGGCAAACATAAGCGAGTCCAAATAATGGACTACTGTGTTGGGGATACCCTGTGATATACATTGAAGATAACGCCGAACTGCCTTTACAGTTTTGAGCACTCACTCCGATAACTCCCTGACCGAATGTTGAAGGCACACTCACTTGAATTGTGGTTGTCCCCTGACCTGACATGATCGAGACACCCGTACCCGAAACTGTCCAATTATAATAGGTCGCGTTAGCTACAGGAATAATGGAATAAGTATTAATAGCAGGACCGCATGTAATGGCAGGTCCCGATATTGGCCCCGGCTTCGCAGGTTTTACAGTCAATACAGGAATATTCATGCAAGAAGTAGAACTTGCACCGCAAGAATTTACCGCCTCAACACAAATAAACCCTCCATTGTAGGTGGAAGAAAAACTCAGCGTAATACTGGTTCCATTTGATGAACCTGTAGCTCCGGCTGGCAATGTCCAGTTATAGGATATAGCGGTTGAAACCGGCTCAATAGAATAAACCACATCAATTGTACTACGGCAAACGCCTGTGCTTCCGCTAATCGCTCCAGGTGTAGGAGGTGCTGTTAATCCAGGACTAACAGTAACACTACAAGCTTTAACACATCCGTGTGCATCTGTTACAGTAAGTGTATATAATCCTGGAAGCAGCCCGCTTGCAATCGCGGTAGTTTGTCCATCAGACCATGAATAGGAATAAGGTGACACCCCGCCACTCACTGTTGCACTGACGCTACCATTTGCTGTGCTGCAATTTGGTAGCACAACATTATATGCTATTTCGATTTTAGAAGGCTCTGATAATGTAATAGAAGCTGTGCTTGAACATGAATTTGCATCAGTCACTACAAAATTTTGTACACCCGCCATAATCCCACATATATTTCCTGTGCCTGTGTAAGAGCCTGTTCCGCCTGTTGCATTTACAGTTACACATGTACTTCCACCAAAACAATTGATCGGTGAAACTGCAATTACTGTTGCCACCAATTCGTCAGGTTCAGTGAGTGTGATTGAACATGATCCGGTGCATCCATTTGCATCAGTCACGGAAAAAGTATAGGTACCGGCGGACAAATCTGTAGAATCACCGACTATCACATAAGGAGCAGTTCCACCTGAAATATTGAAGGTAATATCCACAGTTCCACCATGACAAAGTATTTCTCCTATACTTGATGCACTGGCAATAATGGGTGAATAAATAATTAAATTCAGTGTAGACGTGGAATCACATCCGGCTGCATTTAAGGTTGAATAGCTGTACGTTCCTGATGCAGTATAGGTCGTGCCATTCCAGGTGTAATTGTTGCATGCAGAAACAGTCGAACTTGAAGTAGTGCTATTTCGAATCGTCAGATTCAATGTTGCTGTGGAATCACATCCCGCTGCATTTAAGGTTGAATAGCTGTACGTTCCTGATGCAGTATAGGTCGTGCCGTTGATCCATGTGTAATTGTTACATGCAGAAACAGTCGAACTTGAAGTAGTGCTATTTCGAATCGTCAGATTCAATGTTGCTGTGGAATCACATCCCGCTGCATTTAAGGTTGAATAGCTGTACGTTCCTGATGCAGTATAGGTCGTGCCGTTCCATGTGTAATTGTTACATGCAGAAACAGTCGAACTTGAAGTAGTGCTATTTCGAATCGTCAGATTCAATGTAGCTGTCGAATCACATCCCGCTGCATTTAAGGTTGAATAGCTGTACGTTCCTGATGCAGTATAGGTCGTGCCGTTGATCCATGTGTAATTGTTACATGCAGAAACAGTCGAACTTGAAGTAGTGCTATTTCGAATCGTCAGATTCAATGTTGCTGTGGAATCACATCCCGCTGCATTTAAGGTTGAATAGCTGTACGTTCCTGATGCAGTATAGGTCGTGCCGTTCCATGTGTAATTGTTACATGCAGAAACAGTCGAACTTGAAGTAGTGCTATTTCGAATCGTCAGATTCAATGTAGCTGTCGAATCACATCCCGCTGCATTTAAGGTTGAATAGCTGTACGTTCCTGATGCAGTATAGGTCGTGCCGTTGATCCATGTGTAATTGTTACATGCAGAAACAGTCGAACTTGAAGTAGTGCTATTTCGAATCGTCAGATTCAATGTTGCTGTGGAATCACATCCCGCTGCATTTAAGGTTGAATAGCTGTACGTTCCTGATGCAGTATAGGTCGTGCCGTTCCATGTGTAATTGTTACATGCAGAAACAGTCGAACTTGAAGTAGTGCTATTTCGAATCGTCAGATTCAATGTAGCTGTCGAATCACATCCCGCTGCATTTAAGGTTGAATAGCTGTACGTTCCTGATGCAGTATAGGTCGTGCCGTTGATCCATGTGTAATTGTTACATGCAGAAACAGTCGAACTTGAAGTAGTGCTATTTCGAATCGTCAGATTCAATGTTGCTGTGGAATCACATCCCGCTGCATTTAAGGTTGAATAGCTGTACGTTCCTGATGCAGTATAGGTCGTGCCGTTGATCCATGTGTAATTGTTACATGCAGAAACAGTCGAACTTGAAGTAGTGCTATTTCGAATCGTCAGATTCAATGTTGCTGTGGAATCACATCCCGCTGCATTTAAGGTTGAATAGCTGTACGTTCCTGATGCAGTATAGGTCGTGCCGTTCCATGTGTAATTGTTACATGCAGAAACAGTCGAACTTGAAGTAGTGCTATTTCGAATCGTCAGATTCAATGTAGCTGTCGAATCACATCCCGCTGCATTTAAGGTTGAATAGCTGTACGTTCCTGATGCAGTATAGGTCGTGCCGTTGATCCATGTGTAATTGTTACATGCAGAAGCAGTCGAACTTGAAGTAGTGCTATTTCGAATCGTCAGATTCAATGTTGCTGTGGAATCACATCCCGCTGCATTTAAGGTTGAATAGCTGTACGTTCCTGATGCAGTATAGGTCGTGCCGTTGATCCATGTGTAATTGTTACATGCAGAAACAGTCGAACTTGAAGTAGTGCTATTTCGAATCGTCAGGTTCAATGTTGCTGTGGAATCACATCCAGCGGCATTGATTGTGCTGTAGCTGTACGTTCCTGATGCAGTATAGGTCGTGCCGTTCCAGGTATAAGTATCACAAACATCCACAGACGAACTTGAAGTGCTGCTGTAGCGGATAGTCAGGTTCAGCGTCGCTGTCGAATCACATCCTGCGGCATTCGTTGTGCTGTAGGTATACGTTCCTGATGTAGTATAAGTATTACCATTCCAGGTATAAGTATCACAAACATCCACATTTGAACTTGAAGTGCTGCTGTAGCGGATCGTCAGGTTCAGCGTTGCTGTTGAATCACATCCTGCAGCATTGGTAGTGCTGTAGGTGTAGGTTCCTGATGTAGTATAGGTATTACCATTCCAGGTGTAAGTATCACAAACATCCACATTTGAACTTGATGTGCTGCTGTAGCGGATTGTTAAGTTCAATGTCGCTGTCGAATCACATCCTGCAGCATTGGTTGTGCTGTAGGTGTAGGTTCCTGATGTAGTATAGGTATTACCATTCCAGGTGTAAGTATCACAAACATCCACATTTGAACTTGAAGTACTGCTGTAACGAATGGTCAGGTTCAGTGTCGCTGTTGAATCACATCCTGCAGCATTGGTTGTGCTGTTGGTGTAAGTTCCTGATGTAGTATAAGTATTACCATTCCAGGTATAGCTGTCACAAACATCAATGGTTGAACTTGAAGTGCTGCTGTAGCGAATAGTCAGGTTCAGTGTCGCAGTTGAATCACATCCCGCAGCATTCAAGGTTGAATAACTGTAGGTTCCTGATGCAGCATAGGTCGTACCATTCCAGGTATAGCTGTCACAAACATCAATCGTTGAACTTGATGTACTGCTGTAGCGGATGGTCAGGTTCAATGTAGCTGTGGAATCACATCCCGCTGCATTCAAGGTTGAATAGCTATACGTTCCTGATGAAGTATAAGTCGTTCCATTCCAGGAGTAGCTGTCACAAACATCAATCGTTGAACTTGATGTACTGCTGTAGCGGATGGTCAGGTTCAATGTAGCTGTGGAATCACATCCTGCGGCATTCAAGGTTGAATAACTGTAAGTTCCTGATGAAGTATAGGTCGTTCCGTTCCAGGAGTAGCTGTCACAAACATCAATCGTTGAACTTGAAGTGCTGCTGTAGCGGATCGTCAGGTTCAGCGTTGCTGTTGAATCACATCCTGCAGCATTGGTAGTGCTGTAGGTGTAGGTTCCTGATGTAGTATAGGTATTACCATTCCAGGTATAATTATCACAGACATCCACGGTTGAACTGGAGCTGCTAGCATAGCGAATCGTCAGATTCAATGTTGCTGAGGAATCACATCCCGCTGCATTGGTTGTTCCATAAGTGTACATTCCTGATGAAGTATAGTTTGTTCCGTTCCAGGTATAGCTGTCACAAACATCAATGGTTGAACTTGAAGTGCTGCTGTAGCGAATAGTCAGGTTCAGTGTCGCAGTTGAATCACATCCCGCAGCATTCAAGGTTGAATAACTGTAGGTTCCTGATGCAGCATAGGTCGTACCATTCCAGGTATAGCTGTCACAAACATCAATTGTTGAACTTGAAGTAGTGCTATTTCGAATCGTCAGGTTTAGTGTAGCTGTCGAATCACATCCCGCTGCATTCAAGGTTGAATAACTGTAGGTTCCTGATGAAGTATAGTTCGTACCGTTCCAGGTATAGCTGTCACAAGTTGACTCTGATTGTGAAGAACTGCTACTAAGGTTAATTGTCACATGCGCGGTAACCACACTGTCACAACCATTTTTAGCAGTATAGGAATGCGGATAATCACCCGACAAACTTACATTCTGCCCCCAGGGTAGGATTTCATTATCGCAAGCTGATACATTAAAAGAAGAAACGATGGCAGGAGGTTCTGTTATAAGCACAGAACATGTCGCGCTACATCCATTGGCATCCGTAACGGTAAAAACATGTACACCAGCAGAGAGCCCGTTTGTTGGTCCGCTAAATATATAAGGTTCAGTTCCGTCGGCTGCAAGCACTGATGCAGCTCCATCCGATCCGCCGAAGCAACTCACATGATTTGTGACATGGCAAGACAATGTTAAAACATGGATACTTAGCACCTCACTGCTCGAATCAATCTGATTGCAGGACTCACCTGTAATGATTCGTCGGATATAAGTTTTCTGGTTGATGGCGCCTAATAAAGAGGCATCCAGATTTTGAGTATTTCCACCAACAATATCAGTCCAGTTAGTAGAATCGCTGCTCGATTGCCATTTATAGTTAGCCGAATTAGTGATTGATGGATGTGCTGTAATACTTCCATTTCGGGATATATCAGGCAAAGCAAATGATGCGCCGGAACCTGTAAAATTTGAAGGAAGGTCCCCTCCGCACAAATGTTGCGATGGAGAAATGTGATTACCGGAAAGATCAGGAGGACTGGACCAAACAACGACTCCTGGTTCATAAGTTGAATAGGAACTCAACTTATTCGTAGTCAGTGCACCGGCAGTCAGGGGTATATTATTCGATTCCGAAGTGACTACAGAATATGTTTTGCAATCCATTATTTGGATACCTCTCTGGCCAATGGGATCATAGTCTTCTTTAGAACCACCATAATAAGTGCTATATAATAAGGAAGACAGCGTTGAATTAAGTTTTGAAAATGTTTTATCGGAGTATCCATTATTGGTCATTTGCAAGGCATCTGCCGTAACAGGGAAATTCGTGCTTGGAGTATAACCGAAAACAAATACATTTTCATTTGCATCCAATTTCAATCCCATCATATTATCCTCATTAGAGCTTCCTCCCAGATAGGTGGCAAAATCAAAAGTCTGATCAGTAGCCATTCTGCAAATGAACATGTCCGTTCCCCCTGAAATAGAGCTGCTGTAAACTCCGGAAGAAGAAATATTCGAAGAATTCAACCCACTGGTAAGTCCGCCAAAATAAATCTTATCACCTGCCGCATTAAATTCCATGCACTGAATGATCGTTGACTTTGAAGATGCTGACTTAAAATAGGAAGACCATGAAGTGACTCCGCTTGAGGTAAGCTTTTGTAAAAAACCACTTTGAGAGCCCCCTAATGTATTTTGACGCGGATTTAATACAGGAAAGTTTGATGAACTTGTTAAACCTCCGACATAAATGTCACTCGTTGATGGATCGCACAGCATTATTCTCGCCTTATCATCATTGGAGCCACCATAATTCCTCATCCAATTAATGGTACTGAGATCTGTATTAATTGAAAATAGCAAAACATCAGCCTTCCCGAAATTGGTATTAGTAGCACCTGACCCTGAAAACTGCGTACTCAAATTTGTACTTTTAGTATAGCCCGCAATAATAACATTACCATTGTTGGTAGTTCGCAAATCAAAAGCAAGCTCCTCATTGTTACCTCCTATCACTGCACTTTTTACAGAGTTTCCTGCCTTGTTTAATTTTGAAATAAAAATATTATAATTTGACTGAGCTCTTTTATCAATACTACTTCCGCTGAAAGCAGATCCTACCAATAATGGAAAGTTGTTACTGAGGGTGCTTCCTGTAAAATACAGATTCCCATCCGGACCTTGCTCCAGTGCATAAGGATTGTCATAATCCGAGCCGCCAAAATAAGATTGCCAAACACGTGTTCCGGTGCCACCTGCTACAGAAGGATCAAAATATTTGCTCACTATAATATCCATATCACCGGCAGAACTATTCTGAAATGCATTGAGGGTGATAAGTCCAACTCCATTCACCCTTGATATGGTATAAATTGCACCATCTGACGGATCAACACTGATACCATGAATATGGCAATCACCAGTAGAATTATTAGTAACCCAAGTTGCCCAACGGAGAGCAATCGGGTCAATAATCAATGGACGAGAGGAGTCATAATTGCCAATATCAAAACTCAAAACATTATTTGCCAATAAATAACGCGCTTCAATTGTCTTCCTGATTCCATTCGCCTGTTGGTATACTACAGGTGCAGGCAAATTAACATCTCCAACACTGGTTTGCAGAATCAGGTTTCCCTGTTCATCAATCCTCATCTGGTCTATACCATCCAATTTGATAGCCACTTTTTTCACATCAGCACCGGGCTTGCAAATAATATCATATTCCAAAGACCCACTTTCAGAAGGATAATAGCGAACATCCACCTGATCATAAACATCATTGTACCAAATCTCCTTATAACTTTTTACATCTGTCGCATAATTTTTCGAATCTCTACCAATAAAGTAGTTCATACGATCCGGATGAGAAGAATAACTGCTCACACGCATGGAAGGCGAAGAATTCACGAAATTGAGCAGCCATCCGTGTCCACTGAGAGCAACTCTCGCAGGTGGAACAGCATTTGTGTCTTCTAAAAGCAGCTCAATACTGTCGGCTTGCTGCTGCAACGAAAACATAGCACCCGGATCAAAAGCACCCACCATCATTCCCTGTCTTGTCACCAACGCCTGTCCCAATGGAAAATCGGCTTTGTATAAGATGTGCGCAGGCCACTGGCCCCTATTCTCCGTGAAATAAATTTCACGATCGAAATGTTGCAGCATTTCCTTTAACTCCGGACTTAGCTGCTTTTCCAAACTAACTTTACTCTCCGCTTGAAAAGACAACGAAGTTTGAGCGAATGTAAAATTTAATCCACCCATCCCTAATAGCAAGAAAGAGAATACCACCAGAGTTAATATCCGGAAATAGACTTTTTTTACTTTTAAGTACAAACCGGAAAGTAATAGTGTACAATAATTTTTTTTCGAAGAAAAACTTGTGTGTGTCATGATAAGGAAATTTTAATTGTGATTGAAATAATATACTTAGCCGTAAGAAATACCGGAAAAACTCCGATATAAAATAATATAAATATGTAAAAGACCTCAAAATGGTCTGCTTATTATGATTCAAAAATTCAAGGACAACAAGAAATATATTAAAAGTTTAATGACCTATAATTATTAAACCAAAGTACAATTTTTTTAATTACAAAATTAAATTTTATTGACAAATATATAATGCTTTTTTAATGAAAACAACCAAATTTTATCCGGATTCCCTATCCTCTAAATGGAGAAAATGAAGCAATTCAGCTTAAATGAACAATTATCAGTTCTTAAATTTCAACAAACTATTACGACCCAATACCAACAAAATTACTCCGCTCAATTTATTAATGCAAAGAAAACAGTGATCTACGTAACCTATTTGCGTTCTGAAATTTACTAACCAACCCTTTATACTAAGCGAAAAACATTTTCAATTACCGTTTTTCTTTCTTGTAGGCTTCGTTCAGTCCATCCAAAACAGGTCCTGTAATATCCAGACTATCATTTGCATAAAGGATCCCTCCCCCCTTCTGATAACCGAATATAAAATGGTAATTTTTATCCTTGTTGTATTCTTTTAAAAAATCATTCAGACGGGTGTGAAGTTCGTCCGAGGACTTGGCTTGTTCCTCATCGAGCTGTTCCAGCAATTGATCCTTACGCTGCATTAATTTTTGCTGGCGTGACACCAGCTGTTCTTCTTCTATTTGGCGCTGCATATCCGCCATGCCGGGTGCACGCTGTTGGTAAGACTCCACATCTCTTTGAAGGCGACTGCTCTCTGCCTCAAGCTCTGATTTTACTTTATTTTGCCTTGACTCAAATTCAGACTTTTTATTTTTAAAATAGGTATAATTATCCAACAAGGAATCTGAATTAATAAAGACTACGCCTCCGGTAACTACAGGTGCTTTATAAGAAACTGATAGATCCTTTGCCAATTCCATGGACGAAGAACTGTCTTGCTTATCTGTAAAATGTAAAATATATAAGCCAATAACAGCAATTATCAGGATGACCTGAATGATCAGAGAGGAGTTTTTCATGGTATAGAATTAGCCCCCAAAGATAACAGAAACGAAGACAAAGGAAAATTCAAAAAAACAATGAAATTTAATGAATAATTCCGCGAATGTACTTACCTTTCGATTTCAATCTTCAGAACTATCTTAAATGAACAGAAAATCAATCTCTGCATTCTTATTTGTATTGCTTCTTGGTTTCATCGCCTGCAATAAAAATGACGTTGTAAAAATCGATGACCCAGCCTTAGCTCCTGATATTTCAGCAGTTCCGGCCCGGTTCGATCAAAAGATTCTTTTGGAATCCTATACTTCCTCATTTTGTGGAGTATGCCCTGAAAATGATTTGCTGAAAGACTCGCTGGAATCCGAAAACCCGGGGAGACTGTATCCAGTTTCCATTCACATAAATGACTTGTTGATAGACTCTTCCAGTCTCAATATGTTAAGTGGTACAAATTATATGGATAGTCTGTTCAATCCTGCATCCCTCTATCCTTCAGGATCTGTGAACCGTAAAATCAGTAGCATGGCCGACTTATCTCCCGATGATTGGCGCTCCCATATTACTTCTACTATGGGGACAGTACCTCGTTGTGGGCTGGCCATCGATGCGAAAAACCTCAATGGAAACACATTAAAAGTTGAAGTGCACAGCGGCTTTAGCGAAACACTCGCCGGTGAATACCGTCTGCATGTTTATCTGGTAAGAAGTATTTTTCACTCCGCCGATACTGCCTATGCCCAAATGAATGACTTTAGTTCTCTCGGCGCTACACCTGATAGTACCAGTCCCTTTTTTCTCGATGGCCCCCTGCTGATCAACTACTCGTATAAAAATGTATTGGTAAGAGTTGTAAATGACCATGGTCCGGAAGGCGATATTATTCCTGCGGGAAGTACCTATCGCAACAATGATTTCGTTAAAACATTTACAGTTGATCTCACGGGCATAAGCACAAGTGGCTTACAAATTATTGCTTTCGTAGATAAATTTGGTAACACGGGCACATCACATCGCATTGAAAACGTTCAACGCGTGAATGTCGGGGAAGCAAAAGACTGGAATTGATTCGATGGAATTCCTTGACCCAAAGCTGAATTCCTATGTGGAACAGCATTGCAGTCCCGAGACTGAAGTGTTGGCCGAATTAAACAGGGAAACACAGGCCAAAATCCTTATGCCTCGTATGCTGAGTGGCCATCTTCAGGGGCGAATCCTGAGTATGCTCAGCCATATGATTCATCCAACGTCAATTTTGGAAATAGGAACCTATACAGGGTATTCTGCTCTTTGCCTGGCCGAAGGACTTCAGGAAAACGGCCTCATTCATACTATTGATATCAATGATGAACTCCATGCACTGGTGAAGCGTTATATTGAAAAGGCTTCGCTTCAAAGCAAAATAAAAACTTATATCGGTAATGCCCTGAACATCATCCCCTCTCTCCAACTCTCCTTTGATCTTGTATTTATTGATGCTGATAAAATCAACTACTCCGGCTATTATGATTTAGTATTCGAAAAAGTTCGCCCGGGTGGATTTATCATTGCTGATAATGTGCTTTGGAGTGGGAAAATTCTTGATCCACCGGAAAAAATGGATTCCGATACAAAAGCGCTACATCAATTTAATGAGAAAGTAAAACAGGATCTACGTGTTGAAAAGGTGCTCTTGCCTGTGAGGGATGGATTATTGGTGATCCGGAAAAAATAAATTAAAAAACAAAAGGACAAATTCGGAATGCACCTGTCGTTTCGATTCAAATAAAATCAGGAACTAAATTATATTGATGAATTCCCATTCGAGTTCAGAATACCCGGCTTCAACCTGATTTTTTCAGTCCATGCTTTATCAATATAATCTTCCAACATTTTGGAAATCATGAAGGAACAATTTATAGACCTGCGTAGCGACACCGTAACCCGCCCAACAAGCGATATGTTAAGTGCCATGTTTAACGCGGAAGTTGGCGATGATGTATTTGATGAGGATCCAACGGTCATTGCACTGGAAGAAAAATCAGCCCGACTTTTTGGAATGGAAGCAGGAATATTCGTGCCTTCCGGAACTATGGCTAACCAGATAGCAATCCGTTTGCACACACAACTTCAACATGAGGTAATTTGTGACAAACTTAGTCACATTTATTATTATGAAGGGGGCGGTACCTTTTCAAACTCAGGGGTATCTATACGTCTGTTGGATGGTGACAGGGGAAGAATAAATGCAGCCCAGGTGCTGGAGAATATTAATGATCCGGCTAACGTGTATATGCCTGTTTCCTCACTGGTCTCTCTTGAGAATACATGTAACAAGGGAGGTGGCAGCTACTATTCTTTGCAACAGGTTGTCGAAATATCAAAAATATGTCGTCAACATGGGCTCAAATTGCACCTCGATGGCGCCCGCATTTTTAATGCAATGGCGGAAACTGGCGATTCTCCTGAATCGTATGGGGCTTGTTCAGACACACTCTCCTTTTGCTATTCAAAAGGACTCGGTGCTCCGGTAGGCTCTGTGTTGCTTTCTTCAAAAGAGAATATTCGTAAGGCTCGAAGGATAAGAAAAGCATTTGGAGGCGGAATGCGACAAGCGGGCTATCTGGCTGCTGCGGGTATTTATGCACTCGACCATCATATCGATAGACTTAAGGACGACCATATACGCGCCCGTAAAATCGGGAAGAAACTCTCTGAATGCAACTGGGTGGAAGAAGTAATTCCGGTAGAAACGAACATTATCGTTTTCCGCCTTATTAATAATATTTCTGTGAAAAACATCCTGGATAAATTATTACAACAAAGAATCAAGGCCGTACCTTTCGGACACCGAGAAATCAGGATGGTGACTCATCTTGATATCAGCGATGAGATGATTGATCAAACTATTAACGCACTTCAAACTATCAGTATATAAAAACATGGCATATACCTATACAGACTGCAAATTTGTTGACATCAAAGATGAAAGCGATGTGGTAAAACGTTACTACATTAAATTTCCTGAGGAGGTGGAATTTCGTTTTAAAGCCGGTCAATTTATTATGCTCGACTTACCAATTCCAGCCAAATACACTAACCGGGCATACTCTATCGCTTCTCCTCCTTCAGTTGACAATATTTTTGAACTGGCTATCGTCCTTAATCCTCAGGGAAAAGGAACTCCTTTTCTTTTTGAAAATGCAGTCATAGGAACTGATGTGAAAGTGTCTAATGCATTGGGAAAATTCACTATCACCGAACCCATCGACCACGACATCTGTTTTATTTGCACCGGCACAGGAATAGCACCACTTCGTTCGATGCTCTTGCATATCTTCAACCAAAATATTCCACACAAAAACATTTACATGATTTTTGGAAATCGCTGGGAAAAGGATATAATATACCGCAAGGAATTGGAAGCTCTCGAAAAACAACATCCGGAATTCAAATTCATTCCTGTTCTTTCACGCGCCAACGAAGGATGGACAGGAAAAACCGGCTACGTACATCAGGTATACGAAGAATTGTTTTCCGATCACCGCCCTGCAAACTTCTATATTTGCGGCTGGGCAGACATGCTTCATGAAGCTAGAGAACGACTGAAAAACATGGGATACGACAGGAAACATGTTCGTTTCGAATCCTACGATTAGAAAATCTTCAAATAAGGACTTTCAACAGGAATTCGATTCTGCTCAAAATAAATTATCGCTTCAATATTTTTCGAACAATTTTCTTGTCATCAACAGTGAAAACTGCAAAGTATATTCCGGGGACCAGTGAACCCCTGGACTCGTACTGATAAGAATTATTCCCTTCATGGCCTTCTATTTTTTCCTGGCTAAGAACCATTCCTGCTCCGTTAAGGAGCATGAAGTTTACGACACTTGACTGCTTCATAGCAAAGTCAACAGTGAATTTGTCATCAAAGGGATTAGGAGATATGGATTGAATATCAATTTCTGTATTACTCTTTGCACTCCCGTTTTTCACTGCCACAATCTGACTATAAGTGTATTTTCCGTCATAATCAGTTTGCTTTAAGCGATAGTATGAATAACCTCCTAATGGCTCCCTATCCATGCTCGAATAATACCTTGTCACCGTACTGTTTCCTGCACCTTGTTTGGATGCGACCGTCTCAAATGTTTTTGAATCTGAGGATCGCTCTACTGAAAAGTAATCATTATTAATTTCCGACGCTGTTGCCCAATTTAGCTCAACTTGTTTATCCTTCAAGCTTGCATTAAAGTAAATTAACTTGATTGGCAAGGCCACGGAACCGGACAGGAAGGCTCTGAAATAAAGTGACGTTTGCCTGGTTTGTATGGAATTAGATGTAGAAATTCCTCCCGTACGATAATACAAGGTGTTAATATTACGGTAATTCAGCTGATACATTGCTTCATGGTGGCTGGTATCAATATTTGAGATTGTGGAATAGCCACTGACCGCGCGGTAGTTTCCGCTTACATTGGTTACAGTAAGTGTAGTTGCCGAATCCAATGAATAACTATAAGGCATGGTGGCCTCAATAAATTCACGAATAGTCGATCCTCCATCCACATCAACTCCTGTCATACTCATACTTGCAATAGTTGTATCAAGAGAAGTGTTTGCAATTTTAAACGTAATTTTCCACCTGATAGAGGAGGTGGTATTTGGCGCCATGTCAACAAAGGGCTGGAAGGCTTCACTATAACCTGTGCTTGAATTATCAATAGACGACAATGTGGCTCCACCATCCAATTCCATTATTTCCATCCATGCATCTATATTAATACAGACGTTCGGAAATACATAGACCGCACCCACTTTACCTGCATTTCCCGCAATCAAAGTAGGGTTTTCAAAGGCAAGATATTGGCCATACGCAATTCCAAAATGATTGAACGTATTTAATCCGGATCGGATTGCAGTAACAACTCCTCCACTCAAAGCAGGTGATGCATTACTATGATTTCCAGGGGCTTCCCATGAAGAGGCTGCATTAAGCCTTGTTATTACACTAAAAATTGAATTTGAACTTACCGGATTTGAATACCCTTGTTCCAGTAGCGTAACACTGTAGGTTCCTCCGGATAAAGCTGAATTTGGGACAAGATTCCAGTACCCATAATTTAATATTTTATCCAAAACAATATAATTAGCCTGTAATCCATATAGTGGAATAGCAGGTACGAGCGGATCCGTATTTTCAAAATTTCCCAACAAGCTGGAAAAACCTGAGGTCCCGGATAATGTAATAGTCAAAAGTTCGTAATATGAATTTGTACCCAATGGAAAAGCATAGGTTCCCGAACTACTGACTGCGCGACGAAGGTTTCCTACTACATAACTGCTATTTGATTGCCCTGCGATACTTGTTCCGGATGTGCTCGTCACATTTAATTCTTTGTCTCCTGTCAGGATTCTGCCATTAGTGAATGTTAGTTTATTGCTGACCGCAACAGAATTGGTCATAGTGAGACCTGAACTATTATTAATGGTAAGTCGGTACACTGTGGAAGGTAAAGCATCACCTGTAACCTGGGCAACAGATCCATTATATGTATATTCTGCTCCGGTATCGAAAGTCCGTGTCCCACTAACTTGTATATTTCCACTTCCTCCACTACTGGTAATACCAGTCGGTGAAGCAAGAATAAGCCCTCCTCCTGATGAAAGCGTAAAATTACGACCGGAACAAAATTCAGTTCCCATATCCAAGGTAGATCCACTTTTAACTATATAATCCACGTTCAGTAATACAGATGTACTTGGAGAGGTAAACGTCTGAGTGCCCGATTTTGTAAAAGCAATTAAAACTACTGTGCTTGAATTACCTCCGTGCGTGAGTGTACCTCCTGTGTGAGAATAGTTTCCGGATAAATTAATGTTTCCTGTGCTGTTCGAACCATTCATTACTGAGAAAGTCCCTCCTGATATTGAAAAATCAGAGGAAACATTCATTGTAGAGGTTTGACCGGATCCATCTGAAAGAATAAAACTCCCTCCTGTTTGAATATAATTCTTACCAATGTTGAAGGTTGAACCATTGCTGGCTAATTGAAGTTCTCCGGTTCCGGTGGAGGCCATCGTAAAATCACCACTGATTGTCGTGAGCGCTCCGCCTAAATTAATTACGGAAGATTGCGATGGACAATTCCATGTGAAATTATAAAAAGATTGCATCCCGGAAGGCGTTGCATTATTTGATGTATATCCAATAATTTCACAACTAGAACCTGTGGCCCAGCTGGCGGTCGGGATCGTACCTGCGGTCGTAGTATAATTATGCTGATATGTTCCTCCACTTTGGTAGGCAATTGTGGCACTTGCACTAATCGTAACAATGCCTGTATTCCGAAAGGTACCGGAAACAGTAAAATCTGTTCCCGTTCCGTTTGCAACAGTCATGGTCACACCACTATTCAAATACAAGCTACCTCCTGAAGATATTACCACCTGATCGACACTTACATTCGCGGTAATAGTTACAATATGACCACTCTGAATAGTGATAACATTTTGTGAACTACTTGGTGCCGTTGTTGCGGACACCCAACTGGACCCATTATACCTTTGCCAGGTTGAAGTTGAACTCCAATTACCAGAAGTGATCGACCTGTAATCATTAGTAACAGCGGCAATTGCTTCCTTGTTATTGGCAAGGTTAAAATAGAGAAATAATCCCATGCCAAATGCAAACAGGAAGAAGGAGAAAACAATGACCACTTGCTTTAGCTTAGGCCTTAATTTCATCCGATGTGCGATTCTTGATCTCATTGCTCTGACTTAATTAGTAAAAGTTTAAATCGTCTTATTTATCTCTATGTGTTTAAATTATTGAATCGTATCCTTTATGCTGGCTGGTCTGTCTTTAACACCGGATCATGAACTTTACCATCCATCGAAGACAGACTCTTCCTCATAAGCTATTACCAAATAGAGGCACGATTAGTTTGATTAAAATGAGGCGAAATCTTACAAAAGCAATTAAAAAGATGCCAAAATGAAGAATTATAACGAGTCTGTTTTTTTTCAATCTAGGATACAGAATTGCGGAACTTGATAGATTGAAAGATGTCCAAACCCTCATGGATGGAACAAATCCAATAACATGATAAAAATCATAAAGTGTACCGATCAATATTTCACAACCTCAAATTGATGCGGAAACTTAAGTGCCATCTAACCTGAAACATGTACCTAAATTACAAAGCAAATGCCTTTTCATTCATTTTTAAGAGCACATCAGTTCTAGTTATCAGGAATTTTCACATAATATTATATACCAAATTCCCCGGCAAATAGTTTACCCTGTTCCTTGAACAAGCCGGCTGGGAGACGAAAGGATATTTTTTCGTATTTGGAAAATTCAAATAAAATAATACATTTAATCTAATAATTATACGAATTCGTTTCAATAGTTTCTTTAGGTGGTTCAACTAAAGCTTGTACCATGTTGTTTGCAACTCAAAATATTTCGAATTTCCATTTTCCTTGATAAGGGCTGCTCCAGCTATTATTCTATCATCTTTTCTGAAAAATCCTATTCTATATTTTATGATGGATGCTAATAATATGGATGAGAATTCTTTTTTATAGAATTTATCAACCCAGTCCTAATAAGCCTTTAATAAACAGAATAAATATTTGCCTCTGCCAGACTTCTACCTAAGTCAATACAGACAATAATTAAGGTGAAATGTTTTTTCTTATAGTTTTAAAATCAATAAAAATGAAACACAAAAACCTGCTCCTAATTATCTTCGGCATCCTTTTTCTTTCTTGTATAAATGCACAACCTGCCCTGCAATGGACACGCTCGTTTAATTCACCGGCGAATACTACGGATTACGGCGATTTTATTGCCACAGGACCTGGTGGGATAACATTTGTAACCGGCATCTCGAATCAGAATATCATGGCCATTGCCTATTCAAGCAGTGGTCAAAAGTTATGGACGCAGATTTATGATGGAACAGGAAATGCCTCTGATGTTCCGACGGGAATAGCAGCTGATACTTCCGGAAATTTATTCGTAACGGGCTACACCCAAAACATTGACGGGAATTATGACTGGATAATTATAAAATACGATATTTCCGGAAATGAGAAATGGAAAAAAACGTATAAACAAAGTGGCTTCGAAAATGAAAGGGCTTATGCACTTGCTCTCGATGGATACGGAAACATTTATGTTGCCGGAACCGGTATCAATGTGGACACAGGAATAGTCACAATTAAATATAATTCATCAGGTAATGAAATCTGGCAGAAGGTCTTTTCCGGACCGGATCCGGGAAGTATAGAAATCCCGAAATCAATCACACTTGATGCATCGGGAAACATATATATTCTAGGTTCATGCACAAGATCTGCCACAGGACAAGACTATGTAGTTATTAAATATGCCAATTGGGGTACTAAGTTGTGGGCATCTTTCTATGACTCAGGAAATCAAACAGAAGTACCTTCCGCAATAGGATTAGATGCTGCTAACAATGTAATTATTACCGGGTATCAATATTCCGGAAGTTTGTCGACTTCCAATTTTTTAACAGTTTCATTTGATAGTAACGGTAATCAAAACTGGGCCCAAACTTATAACGGGCCGAATTCCGGAAAAGATCAGGCAACAGACCTGGCAATTGATAATCTGGGAAATGTTATCCTCACAGGATTCTCTGAGAAAAGTTCCACTGAAAATTATCTGACAACGCTAAAATATAATAATGCAGGTGTTCAACAATGGGTTGACAATTGGTGGGTTCCGGGTGGCGCAGGAAACAACCGGGGGAATTCAATAGTAGTTAATCCAAGCGGAGACGTGTATGTCACAGGTCTGCTTGATAGCGTCCCCGGAGAATATGCTGCAACAATAAAATACGATAGCAATGGCAATCGCTTGTGGCAAAACTTATACAATCCTCTTAATGGAATTCACATGGAGGGGATTCAAAATACATTGGATGAGTCGGGAAACATTCTTAGCACAGGCGTATATGATTTTCTGGGTGGCGCTATGGATTTTTTGACAATGAAAATAGATCCTTCCGGAAATCTCCTCTGGGCAAATATTGAAGATGGCCGCACATTGGATTACATGCAGACAAAGGAAGGGATAACGACTGATGCATCAGGAAATATCTATATCGCAGGCACATCAACAAATACAAGTGGAAATTCTGATATTGTTACATTGAAATATGACAAACAGGGAAACCTTCTCTGGTCAAAATATTTTAATGGAGCTGCAAATGGTGACGATAATGCCTCATCAATCGGAATCGACGGCTTAGGAAACGTATATGTTTCCGGAAGCAGTGGCGCTGCGAATGGGATGGCCGATTGGGTGACTATTAAATATTCCGGAAGTGGAATAATTCAATGGGCAGTTACATATAATGGAGCAGCAAACGACTACGATTGGCCGACAGCTATGAAAATTGATACTGCTGGAAATGTATTTGTGACGGGTTACACCCGCGCAGGAGCAGGTCCGACATTAAATGGAAACATTGCTACAATCAAATACAATACAAATGGTGCCCAGCAATGGCTTTCGATTTATAACGATGCATTCAATGAAGAGGATTTGTCAAATGACATTCAACTGGACGGATCAGGTAATGTATTCATTGCCGGATCTGCACGGAACAACGCTAACCAAAATCTTTTAGCTCTTAAATATAATAGTTCCGGAGTCCAGCAATGGGTATGGACTCTAAATTCAGGTAACGCCGTCAACCAATTAAAAGCTATTAGAATCTCAAACACAGGGCTAGTAATAGCAGCAGGAAATTTTTGGAATGGCACTAATCAAGTAGTTATTGTCGCCAGGATAAACAACAGCACCGGATCCGCGACCTTCTCTTTTTCAAATCTTCCGTATAAGCAAGAATTTATTGACATGCTCTTTGATTCTCAAAATTATATTTATATCCGTAAATCTATTGAAACCAATGGACCTGGCAGTTACACACCTTATATCGAAAAATGGGATAGCACCTATAGCTCTCGATACTGGGAGGTACAGGTTTCTATTCCAAATTCCCAGTTTTTCCCTTCACTAGGTAATTTGAAACTAAGCAAATTAAATTATTTGTACCTCACAATTCCATCGCTGAACAATACAAACACACAACAGTACGCAGCCTTGAAATATGATACCGACGGGAACCTTCTTTGGTATGTTCAACAAGGCGATTCACCAAATAGATCAACTTCATATTCCTCTTGCATCGATGATTCCAGCAATCTCACAATAACCGGAACCAGCTATTTAACAAACAACAATGGCATTTCACATTTAACCAATAGAATTTTCACCGTCCGGTATGCGGAAAATATACAAACCAATGCTCTAAGCAGTAGTGCATTTTGTCAGGGAGCACCGGTCACTATCCCTTTTACAGTGATGGGAACTTTGAGTGTGTCCAATGTATTTACCGCACAGCTTAGTGACGCTTCCGGAAGTTTCAATACCCCTGTTATACTTGGCTCTGTAGTCGGTACAGGAACAGGAACAATCAATACGAATATTCCTGTCTCTACTCCTGCGGGTACTGCATACCGTATCAGAGTAGTGAGCTCTAATCCTGTGCTGACATCACTGGACAACGGAAGCGATATTACGGTAAACGCAAATCCGGTGACCAGTATTACAGGAATTACCGGCTTATGCAATGGTAGTCCTGCAGCTCTCACTGCCCATCCAACGGGAACCTACCTATGGAGCACTACCGAAACAACACAGACTATTCATCCCACCGACCCGGGAACATATACAGTAACCGTTACAACGGCATCCGGATGCTCTAAAAATGCATCCGTCGCTGTCGTTCCGTCTGGTAATCCATCACCAACAATCACGATCTACGATGAAATTTCTCCCTGCCAGGAATATGTAGGTTTGAGTACCGAAGTGGCTACTTCGTATCTGTGGAGCAATAACTCCACCTACCGAAGTATGACTGCATATTCATCAGGGGCTTATTCAGTAACTGTCACGAACGCATTCGGATGCACAGGAACCTCAGCACCTGCTAACGTAACAGTGCTTGTCCCTGATATCCCCTCCATCTCCTCCTTTACACCGGTAACAGCAATTCCCGGAGCAACGGTTACAATAAATGGATTGGGATTCAACCCTGATTCATCGAAAAATGTTGTCTATTTCGGCGCATGTAAAGGACTGGTCATCTCTGCCACAGCAAATCAGCTACAGGTGATAGTTCCCGGTGGTGCCACATATGATCGCATTTGCGTAATTGTAAATCCTATACTATGCGGACACATCGGCTACTCGAAAGAATTTTTTATCCCAAAATTCAACTGCCCAAACACTTCATTGCAATTTAGTGCAAGTCCTACCTCAATAACTAACTTCAACGCGGCTAAGTCCATCAAAATCGCCGACATTGATGGTGACGGCAAACCCGATATTCTCCTCTCACACTTTTCATTGAACATTATATCAATTCTCAGAAACACATCTTCCTCAGGAGCACTTACTTTTACTCTACCGTATACTATCAGTACAGGGGCTGCAGGCGGTCAAATTGGAATTGATTGTGCCGATATGGATGGAGATGGAAAACTGGATGTGATCATGACCAACTCCACCAGCAATTTTATCACTCTACTAAGAAATACGAGTTCGCCCGCGCCTGGACCTATCTCTTTTGATAGTCCGGTTGTACTTCCTGTAAGCAGTCCTCCGGAGGGATTAGCGCTCGGCGATTTTGATAACGACGGCACCGTGGATATCGCAGTATCCAAACCGAATAGCTATCCAAATACGCAGATCGTCATTTTTAAAAATACAAATATTGCGGGAATCATTGACCCTGATCTATTCCTTCAGCAATCTATTATCGATGCAGGTAGCTATCCACGTCGAATCGCTACGGCCGACATTGATAAAGACGGTAAGACAGATCTGATTTCAGTCAACTCCCTCAGCAATTCCATTTCCGTATTTCGAAATGTGAGTAACCCTTCATATATAAATTTCAATTATAAGGTAGATTTTGCAACCGGCACTACCCCTAACGGCGGTCTTGGAGTTGCTGACTTTGACAATGATTCTAAAATGGATATTATTGTCACGAACATAACGAGCAATTCGTTTTCCATTTTCCGCAATACAGCCACATCGGCACCCGTCTTCAGTGCAGGTACTTTTGCAGCCCGCCAGGATTTCAGCGCCGGTACAGGACCGACCCGTCTCAGCATTGCCGATTTCGACGGTGATGGAAAACCAGACGTTATTCTTCTTGCTGCAACTTTCAACCTGATTAATATTTATAGGAATACTTCCTCCGGACCGGGAAATTTATCATTTGCCAGTGCAGTCTCCTACACGAATGATTTTACAAATCCAACCGATCTTGCATCTGGCGACCTGAACAATGATGCACATACCGATTTCATATATTCCGGTGGAGATTTTGCGAACCTTCTTGTTCGACGATCCACCGTTAGTTCGGCTACTATCACTACCACCGGCTCCACCACATTTTGCCCTGGCGGTTCGGTGCATCTCACTGCAAGCGCCGGAGTAAACTACCTATGGAACACAGGCGCCACAACACAGTCTATCCATCCATTTACTGCCGGCTATTTCAACGTAACTGTAAATGGCTGTACCAGCACACCGGTATTTACAACACTTAACCCATCCCCGCTTGTCAGCATTTCGCCGGACGGCCCAACTGATATTTGCCCGGGATCAAATGTGACACTTTCCGCTACTCCGGGTTATTCATCCTATTACTGGAGCAATGGCTCCACGGATACCACGATGACAACCGGAGATCCAGGATCCTATACCGTGACGGCCGCAAATTCCTATGGCTGTACAGCGAGTAGTGCTCCACAAACGATCACGATAAAAGAAATAAACAATGTAGCACCGGGAGTATCGATGAGTAAAGTATTCGGAGGTTCTGCAAGTGATGCTGTAGGCTATACCGGCGATTCTCGTATTGAAGTCAATCCAGACGGAAGTTACGTTCTCTGCGGAAGCACATTATCCAATGATGGTGACGTCACCGGATTCCATGGAAGCAGTGATGCCTGGATCATCAAGACCTCAGCAAATGGAAGTTTACTCTGGGAAAAATCCGTTGGGGGTTCAGCTCTTGATGCTTTAAATTCAATAAACAAAACTATGGATAATGGATATATCTGTGCAGGTTATACTTATTCAAATGATGGTGATGTTTCAGGAAATCATGGATCCTATGATGCATGGCTTGTAAAGTTGGACAGCATGGGTGAGATTCAATGGCAGAAATGTTATGGATCATGGTCGACCGAAATATTTAATTCAGCAATTCAAACAAGCGATACTGGTTACTTATGTACCGGGTATCACTCTGAAGTCAGAAACGGTGATGTAAGCATGACTTATGGTGGAAATGATCTGTGGATTGTAAAAGTATCTGCTGGTGGTATAATTGAGTGGGAAAAAACTTTCGGCGGAAGTTCAAATGAAAATGGGAATTCCCTGATTGCCCTTTCAGATGGAAACTTTGCCATTGCCGGAAGCACGATGTCAAACGATAGCGATGTAACAGTAAATCATGGAGGAACAGATATATGGATACTAAAAATTAATTCATCAGGAAGTAAAATATGGCAAAAGTCGCTGGGGGGCTCATCCGATGAAGATGTAAGGTCAATAAAAGAAACGGCTAATGGTTACCTCATCTTAGGTGGTACTACCAAGTCCTCGGATGGTGATGTTACAGGCTTTCACGGGTTCACGGATTATTGGATTGTGAAATTAAATAGCAGCGGTAATCTTATCTGGCAAAAATCATTGGGCGGTAGCAATCAGGAACAGGTGGCAGAGGCTATTGAGTCCCTGGACGATGGTATCCTGGTTGCAGGAAGCAGTCAGTCAATCGATGGAGATGTTATCGGTAATCACGATGTTAACATTAATGACGTTTGGCTCGTCAAACTAGATTCTTCAGGAAGCATCCTCTGGAAAAAATGTTATGGCGGTACAGGAAATGATATTGCCGGATCGGTTTATCAACATGCGGATGCAAGCTATTCAATCGCAGGATATACTTCCTCCAACAATGGTGATGTATCCGAAAATCACGGATCGAATGATGTTTGGCTACTTCATTTAAAGAATCCCGTAATTACTTCAGATGGTCCTTTAACATTGTGTTCAGGTGACACAGTTACACTCTCTGTTCAAGGTGGCATAAGTTATGAATGGAGCAATGGCTCCAATGCCGCCAGCCTTCCGGCTACAGAAAGTGGAAATTACGCGGTGACAGCAGACGGTTGTTTTACATCCGACACTGTACAAGTTATTGTAAGGACCTGCGATTTCAGTATGATTACCCGAACTTATATCGAAGGTTTTTACAAGGGAGGAGCATCAATGATTCCTGCCCTCGATCCATTAAGCATGCCAACTGTGTGCGATACCGTCCGACTGCAACTATACCGGCCTGTTTTCCCTTACGACTTGCTCTATGAGGACACTGCGATGATGGATCTTCAGGGATATAGCGCCTTCTCATTCCTGACCAATCCGGAATATGATAACTACTACCTTTCATTCCGGCATCGCAACACACTCGAAACCTGGAGTGCTGTTCCTGTAGTCATCGATGGAAACATTAAATCATATGATTTTACAACTGCAGCTTCCCAGGCTTATGGAAACAATCTCAAAGATCTTGGAGACACACGTTTCGCCATGTACAGTGGCGACACTAACCAGGACGGAGCAATCGATTCAACAGACTTCAGCAACATAGAGAATGCACTGAATTTATTTGCCTTCGGATACATCCCGGAAGACCTCACTGGAGACAACCTTACTGAGAACGCAGATTACAGCCTGATCGAAAATAATTTACAGCTCTTCCTGATCTTGCAGCGGCCGTAGGGTAAAGTGGCACGATAAACGTTGAACGTGAATTTTGGAACGAAGAATATCAAACGTTGAACGTGAAACGTATTAAGTTCTCATTTGCTGTATTCTTTATTTCCCATACTATAATGGTCACCAATCAAAAATCAGAAACCAACATTCGCAAATCAAAAAACTTCGCTATTCGCTATTCAAAAATCAGCAATCAAAAATCAAAAATCGCAAATCAAAAAACTTCGCTATTCATAAATCGCCATTCGACATTCGCAAATCAAAAAACATTCCTGAAAGCATTTGATTTACGATAGATGATTTGCGATTTTTGATTTCTGATTTCTGATTTCTGAAGTATTTGAAGAACGAATCCAGATTTGCGATTTTTGATTTATTTCCCATACTATATTGGTCACCAATCAAAAATCAACATTCGCAAATCAAAAAACTTCGCTATTCATAAATCTCCATTCGACATTCGCAAATCAAAAACTTCGCTATTCGCAAATCACCATTCAAAAATCGCAAATCAAAAAACTTCGCTATTCGCTATTCAAAAATCAGCAATCGCTAATCAAAAAACTTCACAGTTGGCATTTGATTTGCGATTTTTGATTTCTGAAGTATTTGAAGGACGAAAATCCATTACAAAGATTTCAATGCAAGCAGCCTATTTTCTGCAGTTTGAACACTTTTTACAAAAATAGATACAAGTTCATTACATTCTTTCAAAAGAACCTGAAGCTTTTCTAAATTATTACTTTGACTGATCCGTAAAATAATTTTCAGGCAAACAAGACTTTCACGAAGTTCTTTCAATACGAGTTTAATTTTATGAATAAAATCTTTTTTCGATTCCCCACCCTGTGCTTCCCCATAATTCAATGCAGTTGATGTAGCTGATCGCAGCAATTGCATTCCTAAATGATTTTTTGCCTTAGTTTCCGGCAAAGACTGAATCATCTCTATTATAGAAACAGAAAATGAAATGAGTCTTTCTTCAAGATCAATTTTATTCATGAATCAAATATAGATCCCGAGAAAAACTTCTACAACCAATATAAGCTGGATAATATAATCAAAATTCGTAAATCAAAAATCAAAGAAAATTTCACAATTCAAAAATCAGAAATCCCAAATCAAAAAAACTTCACAGTTGGCATTTGATTTGCGATTTTTGATTTCTGAAGTATTTGAAGGACGAAAATCCATTACAAAGATTTCAATGCAAGCAGCCTATTTTCTGCAGTTTGAACACTTTTTACAAAAATAGATACAAGTTCATTACATTCTTTCAAAAGAACCTGAAGCTTTTCTAAATTATTACTTTGACTGATCCGTAAAATAATTTTCAGGCAAACAAGACTTTCACGAAGTTCTTTCAATACGAGTTTAATTTTATGAATAAAATCTTTTTTCGATTCCCCACCCTGTGCTTCCCCATAATTCAATGCAGTTGATGTAGCTGATCGCAGCAATTGCATTCCTAAATGATTTTTTGCCTTAGTTTCCGGCAAAGACTGAATCATCTCTATTATAGAAACAGAAAATGAAATGAGTCTTTCTTCAAGATCAATTTTATTCATGAATCAAATATAGATCCCGAGAAAAACTTCTACAACCAATATAAGCTGGATAATATAATCAAAATTCGTAAATCAAAAATCAAAGAAAATTTCACAATTCAAAAATCAGAAATCCCAAATCAAAAAAACTTCGCTATTCGCGAATCAAAAATCGCAAATCAAAAATCAAAAAAAACTTCGCTATTCGCCAATCAAAAATCAAAAATCAAAAAAACATCACCTTCTAAAATCCCAATTCCAAAATCAAAAAAACTTCGCTATTCGCCAATCAAAAATCAAAAATCAAAAAAACATCACAATTCAAAAATCCCCATTCCAAAATCAAAGAGCATTTGATTTACGATTGCTGATTTGCGATTTCTGATTTTTGAAGTTTTTGAAGATCGATTGTTGATTGGCGAATGCTGATTTCTGAAGTTTCTAAAGGACGAATGTTGATTTGCGATTTCGGATTTTTGATTAAAAAAAAAGCCCCTCGTCTTTCGATAAGGGGCTTAAATAATTTACGGCAACGACATACTCTCCCGGGAGTTAACCAAGTACCATCTGCGCTGTTGGGCTTAACTTCTCTGTTCGGAATGGGAAGAGGTGGACACCAACGCTAAAGTCACCATAAATGTCTTGAATATTTTGACATATATAGAAGAAAACACAAGGCTTATATTCAGAATTCATGTGTAGATAAAAAGTCTACGGGTAATTAGTATTGCTCAGCTTTGACATTACTGTCTTTACACTTGCAACCTATCAACGTCATAGTCTCTGACGACCCTTAAAGGAAGTCTCATCTTGAGGCGAGTTTCGTGCTTAGATGCTTTCAGCGCTTATCTCAACCGTACGTAGCTACCCTGCGATGCAGCTGGCGCCACAACAGGTACACTAGAGGTACGTCCGACTCGGTCCTCTCGTACTAGAGTCAGGTCCTCTCAAACTTCCAGCGCCCACAACAGATAGGGACCGAACTGTCTCACGACGTTCTGAACCCAGCTCGCGTGCCACTTTAATCGGCGAACAGCCGAACCCTTGGGACCTTCTCCAGCCCCAGGATGTGACGAGCCGACATCGAGGTGCCAAACCTCCCCGTCGATGTGAGCTCTTGGGGGAGATCAGCCTGTTATCCCCGGCGTACCTTTTATCCTTTGAGCGATGGCCCTTCCATGCGGAACCACCGGATCACTATATCCTACTTTCGTACCTGCTCGACTTGTATGTCTCACAGTCAAGCACCCTTATGCTATTGCACTCCGCGCACGGTTACCAAGCGTGCTGAGGGTACCTTTGAAAGCCTCCGTTACTCTTTTGGAGGCGACCACCCCAGTCAAACTACCCACCATGCAATGTTCCCCGAATGATCGGGGTTAGATCCCGAATAAATGAAGGGTGGTATTTCAAGGTTGACTCCACGAGAGCTAGCGCCCCCGCTTCAAAGTCTCCCACCTATCCTACACATCATTTATCCAGAATCAATGCAAAGTTGTAGTGAAGGTGCACGGGGTCTTTCCGTCCCGTTGCGGGTAAGCGGCATCTTCACCGCTACTACAATTTCACCGAGCTCATGACTGAGACAGTGCTCAGATCGTTACACCATTCGTGCAGGTCGGAACTTACCCGACAAGGAATTTCGCTACCTTAGGACCGTTATAGTTACGGCCGCCGTTTACTGGGGCTTCGATTCAATGCTTTGTCTTGCGACTGACATCTCCTCTTAACCTTCCAGCACCGGGCAGGTGTCAGGCCATATACATCATCTTTCGATTTAGCATAGCCATGTGTTTTTGTTAAACAGTCGCCTGAGCCATTTCTCTGCGGCCCTCCGAAGAGGGCACCCTTTTTCCCGAAGTTACAGGGTTAATTTGCCGAGTTCCTTAGCCATGAATCACTCGAGCACCTTAGGATTCTCTCCTCGACTACCTGTGTCGGTTTACGGTACGGGCGGTACAATCATAAGTTTAGAGAGTTTTCTTGGGAGTATGATTAGGGTCATTATCCGATTGTCCGAAGACTCTCGGTACTATCACCTTCGATAAGCACTGTGGATTTTCCTGCAGCGCCTGAATCTACAGGCTTTAACGTACTATTCCGTCAGTACGCAGACCTTTCACTCCTCCGTCGTCCCGTTCACTGATTGCACCGGTACAGGAATATTAACCTGTTTACCATCGGCATTTCCTTTCGGATTAGCCTTAGGACCCGACTAACCCTGATCCGATTAACGTTGATCAGGAATCCTTAGTCTTTCGGTGGGCAGGTTTCTCACCTGCCTTATCGTTACTTATGCCTACATTTGCTTTTCTAACCGCTCCAGCATGCCTTACGACACACCTTCGGTGCTGTTAGAATGCTCCCCTACCGATCTTTCGATCCCATAGCTTCGGTACTAAGTTTGATGCCCGTTTATTATCCACGCCCGATCGCTCGACTAGTGAGCTGTTACGCACTCTTTAAATGAATGGCTGCTTCCAAGCCAACATCCTAGCTGTCAATGCAATCGAACCACGTTTAAACAACTTAACTTAGATTTTGGGACCTTAGCTGATGGTCTGGGTTCTTTCCCTCTCGGCCTGTGACGTTAGCACCCCAGGCCTCACTGCTGAGTATATGTTAGTAGCATTCGGAGTTTATCAGGGTTTGGTAGGCGATTTGACGCCCCCTAGCCCTATTAGTAGCTCTACCTCTATAACACTTCACTCAACGCTGTCCCTAAAGACATTTCGGGGAGTACGAGCTATTTCCCAGTTTGATTAGCCTTTCACCCCTACACTCAGGTCATCCGAGAGCTTTTCAACGCTCACCAGTTCGGACCTCCATGTCGTGTTACCGACACTTCATCCTGCCCAAGTGTAGATCACAAGGTTTCGCGTCTACCCCCACTGACTATACGCCCTATTCAGACTTGCTTTCGCTTCGGCTCCGGACCTTTGGTCCTTAACCTTGCCAGTGAGGAGTAACTCGTAGGCTCATTATGCAAAAGGCACGCCGTCATCCCACGAAGGGACTCCGACCGCTTGTAAGCACACGGTTTCAGGTTCTATTTCACTCCGCTGTTCGCGGTTCTTTTCACCTTTCCTTCACAGTACTAGTACACTATCGGTCTCTCATGAGTATTTAGCCTTACCGGATGGTGCCGGCTGGTTCCCACAAGGCGTCTCCGACCTCGCGGTACTCAGGATACTGCTAGAATATAATTGCTTACGCTTACGGGCCTATCACCCTCTATGGATCAACTTTCCAGAAGATTCAGCTTCACGCATATATTCACATTGCAGTCCTACAACCCCGTAATTGCCTTAACAACTACGGTTTGGGCTTGTCCCCGTTCGCTCGCCACTACTTAGGGAATCACTATTGTTTTCTTTTCCACCAGGTACTTAGATGTTTCAGTTCCCTGGGTTGGCTTCTGTTAAGATATCCCGTCTTCAACGGGATGGGTTGCCCCATTCGGATATTTCCGGATCAAAGGTTGTTTGCACCTCCCCGAAACTTTTCGCAGCTTATCACGTCCTTCATCGCCTATGAGAGCCAAGGCATTCACCGTGTGCCCTTATTAACTTTTTGTATCTAAAACGATAAATCTTAGATTACAGTTTCTTGTGTTTTCTTTCAATATGTCAAAGAACATTGTCAATTCTATTACTTTAAATGATAATCCGAAAATTATCCTAATCAAAAGAATTGACTTGAGAATTAAATTGGAGTCGAACCAAACTCATCCACCTTCGTGGATGAGGCTCCTGATTAGCATTAATTCAATGTAAAGAACGATTCAATAATTTGTACTCTGATCGCAAATCCTAAGATTTGCATTTAACTCTTGTGGAGAATAACGGATTCGAACCGTTGACCCCCTGCGTGCAAGGCAGGTGCTCTAGCCAGCTGAGCTAATCCCCCAATTTATTTACGCTGAGGATTAGCTTCAATCGTATTACTCTAATTCATGACGAATCAGATGCTCTTAATGCTGAGCTAATTCCCCATAACGAATTTTGTTAGTAGTCCCGAGCAGATTTGAACTGCTGACCCCTACATTATCAGTGTAGTGCTCTAACCAAGCTGAGCTACGGGACTATATTCCATAGACTAGGAGTATACCTTACTCAGATGGCGGAACCACCCTAACGCTCGTTTTGGGTTCAATAATAAATTTGAAGAAGAAAGGAAATAACAAACCTCTATACTGATAAATCAGTTAGTGTAACAAACCACTCCAGAAAGGAGGTGTTCCAGCCGCACCTTCCGGTACGGCTACCTTGTTACGACTTAGCCCCAGTCATTGGTTTTACCCTAGGCGACTCCTTGCGGTGATCGACTTCAGGTACCCCCAACTCCCATGGCTTGACGGGCGGTGTGTACAAGGCCCGGGAACGTATTCACCGCATCATGGCTGATATGCGATTACTAGCGAATCCAGCTTCACGAGGTCGGGTTGCAGACCTCGATCCGAACTGAGACCGACTTTTAGGATTAGCTCCATGTTGCCATGTGGCTGCCCATTGTATCGGCCATTGTAGCACGTGTGTAGCCCAGGACGTAAGGGCCGTGATGACTTGACGTCATCCCCACCTTCCTCACCGCTTGCGCGGGCAGTCTCATTAGAGTCCCCAGCTTAACCTGTTGGCAACTAATGATAGGGGTTGCGCTCGTTGCGGGACTTAACCCAACACCTCACGGCACGAGCTGACGACAGCCATGCAGCACCTAGTTTCGTGTCATTGCTGACGGACATGTTTCCACATCCTTCACTAACTTTCAAGCCCTGGTAAGGTTCCTCGCGTATCATCGAATTAAACCACATGCTCCTCCGCTTGTGCGGGCCCCCGTCAATTCCTTTGAGTTTCAACCTTGCGGTCGTACTCCCCAGGTGGATCACTTAATGCTTTCGCTTAGACGCGTACAGTATATCGCACACATCGAGTGATCATCGTTTAGGGCGTGGACTACCAGGGTATCTAATCCTGTTTGCTCCCCACGCTTTCGTGCATCAGCGTCAGTTATAGCTTAGTGAGCTGCCTTCGCAATCGGTGTTCTGTGTCATATCTAAGCATTTCACCGCTACATGACACATTCCGCCCACCTCAACTATACTCAAGCTCATCAGTATCAATGGCAATTCTGAAGTTGAGCTTCAGGCTTTCACCACTGACTTAATAAGCCGCCTACGCACCCTTTAAACCCAATAAATCCGGATAACGCTTGGATCCTTCGTATTACCGCGGCTGCTGGCACGAAGTTAGCCGATCCTTATTCTTCTGGTACATTCAGCCCTCTACACGTAGAGGGGTTTATTCCCAGATAAAAGCAGTTTACGATGCAGAGCACCTTCATCCTGCACGCGGCATGGCTGGATCAGCCTTGCGGCCATTGTCCAATATTCCTTACTGCTGCCTCCCGTAGGAGTCTGGTCCGTGTCTCAGTACCAGTGTGGGGGATCATCCTCTCAGACCCCCTAGACATCGAAGCCTTGGTGAGCCGTTACCTCACCAACTAGCTAATGTCACGCATGCTCATCTATAACCCCCGGAGTTTTGATCATAAAACGATGCCGTTTCGTGATATTATGCGGTATTAATCTTCCTTTCGGAAGGCTATTCCCCAGTTATAGGTAGATTGCATACGCGTTACGCACCCGTGCGCCACTCGCCACCAGGTATTGCTACCCGTGCTGCCGTTCGACTTGCATGTATTAGGCCTGCCGCTAGCGTTAATCCTGAGCCAGGATCAAACTCTCCATAGTAAAGTTAATCTTGATTCTGGATTTGCTACTCTAAATTTTTACAATAAGAATTGTAATATTTAGGGCTTGTTATTTCCTATTCATTTCTTCAAAGAACGTCCACTTATTTTGATACAACCCCGTTGGGCTGTAAACAAGTTTCTTATTTTAAAGGGCTGCAAAGGTACATTTGATATTCATCTTTGCAAACTAATTATTAATTTTTTTTCAGGTTTTCGATAACCATCAGATTTCCAGTAAGTAAATTTTTGAATTCAGGCCTTCTCTAAAATCTGACCGCTTTTGAATTAAAAAACTGGAAATATGACCCTTTTCCCTTTATTTAAAGAACGTGCTTGAAAGGGGATGCAAATGTAATAAGATTTCTACGTCGCTACAAATTCCGATCAAATGCTTTTTTATTAACAATGCGATGAATGTCACTTAATAGACTGACAAACAGGTAAATAAGGCCAAATAATAATGCAAAAATAATTTAAAAAATCACCTTCAAGGATGCATCGTTTTCGTGTAAACCACTACTAGTGGGCATCACCGCAACTTT
This sequence comes from uncultured Bacteroidota bacterium, assembly GCA_963775555.1. Classification (GTDB taxonomy): domain Bacteria; phylum Bacteroidota; class Bacteroidia; order AKYH767-A; family 2013-40CM-41-45; genus QQVM01. Next base: position 2,042,751 of record CAVZJJ010000004.1, read on the forward strand.
TTTTCCTCATCTTTAAAGGTTTTTTCCCTACGCACCTGGCTTATTCCTACAGTTTCAAGGTGTAGATATTGAGACCGGAAGGTTCTTTCCATTGAAAAAAGCAGCACCACGAAGGGCAAAGTCTGCTACATATTCCGCCATAGATTCAGGGCTTGTAGCAGCCTTCATCCCCGGAAATGCTTCATTGAACATCGTCGTCTGAACCGATCCAAGTGCAAGTCCATTTACCGATATATTCCTGTCTTTAAATTCTTCCGCTAAACATTCCGTCATTACCACCATTGCTGCCTTACTGGAACTGTAAGCGGATAAACCGGAAAACTTACTCGTCCCTCCCAGCCCTCCCATGCTGCTGATGTTTACAATGTGAGCACGATAGGATGCCGATTTCAAAACGGCCGTTGACAGCAAAGGTAAGATGTCACGGATCCATGCTGCTGTTGCAAAAACATTGGTTGCAAATACCGTCTGCCAATCTTCCCAGTTTAATTCTTCAAACCTTTTATGGATAAGTAGTCCTGCATTATTTACCAGTATGTCTAGGTCCTTTGCTCTTTGTGAAATCTCATCTTTCATTCGAAGGCGATCTTTTGCTATACAGAGATCGCCGGCTAAAATGATCAGATTTCCCGGAAGTTTTAATCGCAGTGATTCTTCTTTTAACTGCCTCAGCTTTTCAGCATTCCTGCTTATCACAAATACCTGGTTTTCGCCCCGCCTCATAAACTCCAATGCGGTATGATATCCAATTCCACTGCTGCCTCCTGTCAATACAATATTCATGTTTTTATCAATTGATTTTCCGAATAAAATTTATTTCAATGGCTGCTAAACCGTAGAAAAGATTCTCTTTCTGGCTGCAAAAAAATGTCTTGCATTCTAACGGGAAGGTCGGCATTAAATCCCTTGGTTTAAAAAATAATCCGGCCCGCCATCTTCCCTTACCGAAGTACCAAAGGTGAAAAAAAATCTCATCACATACAGAAATAATTACTGCTATCTTTGAAGTCCGGTGAGATGAGAATTCATACCGGAATTTGTTTCAGAAAAAATCTAACAAGGCATGCAACGATCTCCAGAAATTCACCGGTATCTTTTAATGCTTATCAGCATATTCTTCTTGTCAATTGTCACAAACATTTCATCCGCACAAGATTTTCCGCCTTCGTCTCCTAATGCACATATCAATCCTCCGCGGTCGGGTTTCTGGGACAGGGTATTTACCGGGGGCGGAATCGGTTTGCAATTTGGATCACAGACTTTTATAAACGTAACTCCTATTTTCGGGTACCGCCTTACTGATAAACTGGCTGCAGGCGTGAGTGCAACGTACATGTACTATAAGTACAAAGATTACAATCCAGCTTATTCTTATAGTTCAAGCACCTATGGGGGTAGTATCTTTTCACGTTATCTCATTTTCGAAAACCTATTTGCACATGTTGAATATGAATTGTTGAGAATGCAAATACATGATGATTTTTCACGCCTCCTCGGCACACAAGACGTGATCAGTGTCCTCGTTGGAGGAGGCTACCGGCAAATGCTGGGTGAACGATCGAGCATCAATTTGATGCTGCTTTATAATCTGAACGAAACTTCATATTCTCCCTATCAAAATCCAATCCTGCGCCTGAGTTTTGGATTTGGAATCTAATACTCTTCTTTTCGCAAATAGGGTTCCGCTCCGTAAATTTTTAAATCAACTCCCCGCATGATGAGGTTGTAGTAGTCCTGTTTCGGCATATAATAAATTCCAAATCCTTTGGCGAAGTAATATACCATCGCTTCTTCGTCCATATAGGATTTGAAGACAACCGAATTTCTCATTGTGTCTCCCTGCTGCACCAAAAACTGATTATACCACCTGCCTGAAACCAGGACTGATTTTGCATGCACCGTATCCATGGAAGACAAGACCTCATCAACAAATTTTACTCCATTTTCACGGCGTGATTTATAAGAGATAACCGGCCCTTTTAATACATCAAAAGTGAGTTTTTCTCCTGAAGCTCTAAAACTAAAAGAAAGCATGGAAGGAGTGCTCGCATCCAGACGATCCTCCGGAGAGATTGTACATAAGAAAGGTGAAATGATGAGTGTTACACACAAAAACACAAATGCTTTTTCGTAGAGGTACTTTCCGAAAATAAGGATCACAAAAGGCACAATAGGTAATAAGTATCCTGCCTCCATGGGGAGCTTAAGAAAGGCGATAATGTATAAATCAATTGCCACTAACCATGAAATTACATACTTTTCATTCACTGATCTTGGAAAAAGATATTGCCTTTTGGTTAATCTGTTTGGTAGAAATAATAATCCGGTAGAGACTACCAGGCCAAAAAGTCCGATTACACCCCACACTTCTATGGACAACTTGTAGAGAACCTTGGGAATAGCCGGATAGGGCACGCTATAAAAAGTAAAAAATCCCCAGCCATAATCCATGAAGACCGGAAAGAAAAACAGAGCCCCCAGCAATAATGCCGGAATCGCAATTTTTAAAATTCGTAAAACATTGAATTTAACGCCGCCATCTTGTATCACAATGAGCGCAAATGGCAATAACATGGCCCCTGAAGTGATGCGGCATCCGATGGCCACGCCAAGAAAAATTCCTGCAAGCCATAATCGTTCTCTGATTACAAACAAGAAGGAGCCGAGAATGAATGCGAGAGCAAAATTATAATCAATGGCTGTAGTGCTGTGAATGTAAAATACCGGTACAGCCGCAAAGGAAATAGCAGCAAGATAAGGCCGCTTGAAACGAAGAGCACGTAAGGACAGGAAGAAAAAGATCACGCCAAGGGTGCTGATGATGGCTGTTAACAGGTTCACCATAAATGGACCTCCAACAATGACCAGTGAGCTAAGCCATTCCTGCACCGGATAACCGGGTAAGCGTGAAACTTCATACGTCCCGGTATCGTGAAGCAGTTTGGCGGAAAGTGCTACAGACCATGAGTCACCATCTAATCCATAGCCATCTGCCAAAAAAGGAACCCGGGAAAGCAGTACACACAAAGTGAAGAGTGCAAATCGAAAATTATCGTGTCCAAAAATATTTTTCAAAATAAATTTAATCAGAAGAGGATTTATCAATTTTCAATACACGATAGCTTATCGTGACGATGAAAGTAGAATATTAAACTTTTTCTCCGAGTTCAAAGATGCTAGAAAGTCCGATGCCAATCAAGTAAAATACTCATTGTTTGATTAGCATGTGCTACAACAGGGTGAACGTACATACTTGCATGATAAACTCAATATAGCATTGCGAAAAAGGCTGGCCGGTTTATTGAAGAATTGCAAATTTTATGAATCAAAAGTCTTCACTCGACAATCGGCCAATATTGCGGATAATGCGCTGGCTTTTATTTTGTATATAAAGCGTTGGTTTTGCAGGTGACCAACGTCGCGGATTCGGCAGAACTGCCGCTATTAATGCTGATTCCCTCACCGATAATTTTGACGATGGTTTCTTGAAATATTTCTGCGAGGCCGCTTCTGCACCGTAAATGCCTTTCCCCATTTCAATCACATTCAGGTAAACTTCCATAATCCTTCTTTTACTCCAAACCACTTCGATCAGAAAGGTGAAATAGACTTCAAATCCCTTCCGTATCCAGGATCTGGAAGGCCAAAGGAATACATTCTTCGCTGTCTGCTGGCTTATCGTACTTGCTCCTTTCATGCGTTTCCCGGGATGCTTTTCATTGTACTTTCTTGCTTTTGAAATGGCATCAAGGTCAAAACCAAAATGCTCTTCAAAGTTCTGGTCCTCAGCAGCAATTACCGCCAATGGCAAAGCTGCACTCATTTTGCGCAGTCTGACCCAGTCTTTATTCAAAGTCAGCTCCTCCCCTCCAGTCATTTGCTGTACACATCGAATGATCATCAATGGCGTAAAAGGAACAGGGACAAATCGAAAGAGTATAACACTCCCAATGCTGAGCCCAAAAAACCAAAGTATAATCTTAAGGATGACTTTTTTAATTCTTTGTAACATTAGACTAAACTAATTCATTAATTTAAAACAAGACTTTACTAATCTTCCATTGGTTAAACATCTATTCCGGGATCAATTTCATCTCCAGCGATTCCCCTTTGTTCAGATCAAACCAGAAGAATATTTCATTCTTAAACTGACGCATTTGAATACTTTTTCCTCCAGCATCCACCATTCCTGAAGAAATTATAAAGGATAAACCCTTCAAATCTACTCCACTTTTGTTCTCCACATTCACTTTCCCATTCATCAATAAATGCACCTCCACTTGTTCCAGTGCAAGTTGATAATCAAGGTAATCACGAACCGTGCTTAAATGCAACAATCCTTCATCACGCAAAATAGACTGGCGTTGCAGAATTTTTTCAAATGACTCCTGGATTTGAAAATGTCCTTCCTTCATTTCATAAAAGCCATTGGTCGAATCCGCTCTTGCAGGATAAACATGCAGCACTGAAGTCCCTCGCTGGTAAATTAAGTCCTGTAAACGTGCATCACTGAAATAATAATTCCACAGATCACCATCCGGAGGGTCCAATGTTCCGGTCGTACGCCAGTGTACAAAATCCCCGCTGCGGGTAGAATGTTGCCAGTATTCAGGAACCGGGAAACGATCTCCCCAGCCGGAATATGGCAAGCTCAGGAAAGAGTTAAATGCATATGGGGTATAAAGAGAAGTATCCTCATAGAAACAATTCCAAAAATACTTTACTCCATACTTCTGCCACAAATCAGCAGAATAGTAACGAGACTTTTCATCGAGTCCGTCGCAAACCAGGTTTTCCCTGTTGCTCTTTCGGGCATTATCATAACCATGATCAATCCAGTTGACACAGTTAAAATCATTTTTCATATCAGCTAATGCATCTTCCAAAAGTCCCCTGCTTGTGGTAAACTGATCCGGCGTGTGAAGGCAAATTTCCTGACCTTGTTTCTCCAGATCGTGTAAAAATTCCCTGAACCCGGGAGTCCCTGAAACGTTCGCAATTTCCGAACTTAAAAAACCTGCTTTTACTGAATTATTAACTGCATCCGGATTTGCATAAAATACGCTTTTGGTTACAGGTATTTTATTTTTTACAAACCCTGCTATGGCCGCAGTACTCATCACAATCGAATCCGATCCGAAATTAACTGCGCGCTGAAGCAGCAAATCCGAATAATCGGCATGCTCTGTCCACAGTATAGCAGCGCAACGTCCGTAAGGGTATTTCATCAACAATGGGAACTTTCGAAACTTTGGTGTTCCCTGAATAGTGAACTGACAAGACAGTACGCTCCCCTTATTGATCAAACTGGAAGAATAATTTTCTTTCAGGTTTTCACTTTCCTTCAACAAGGGCCAATGTAACAAGGGGTGGTCCATTTCCCAGTCCAGGTTTACTGTCATTCTCTGAGCATGGGGATTCAACTGCAAAGAAGAAATATGTTCAGGATGGTATATGATGAATCCTGTACTATCTGAAAAAGCCTGAAAACCTCCCTGCCTTAACCAATACTCTTCCTGAAACAATGCGGTATCCGTCTTCGAGGAATTTCGATACACGGCCTTTAGTTCGGGTTCGAAACTGGCGGAAAGGGATTGACGAAGAAGTCGCAGAGACCGCAAGAAAGTAGACACCATACTGACATTTAACAAAGGTTCTGTATCAGAAAACAGTAACTGAATTTTTGTTTCGCCAATATCAGAGCGGGTTTCGAGCGTGAAGTAGCTGCCTTGTTCTGAGATTGAATCACTCCTTAAAAAAAAAGTTGTTTTTAAATTTTCAAGCACTTCACCAGATTTATTTTCCGGTTCTGACCATGAAGTATAAAATGAAAATGAATGTAAGTACACCCTTTTATCCGGACCGAGTATCCGGAAATGGCCGGAAAACTTATCGTATTCCATGTTGAAATACTTTCCTGAATATACCTCGATATAAGACAAGTCTTCCTCCTGAAAAGAAACGGTATCTCCCGGAATCAAATAAGTAGGAAATTTCGCTTCGGAAAACGTGAAACTCAATTCATCGATGTCACAAATTCTCTTTCCGTCTTCATTCCAAATATAAATCAGTAATGTATTATTGGCACCGGTAATGTTCATGGGTAAACTTACTTCATTCTGCAGCAGAGTCCACACATTTTCCTGCTTCACCTGCGACGATACAGCTCTTCCTTCCCAGTAGATCGTGGAGTCATTCTGCAAGACTGAAATGACCAGTGAAACATTTCCCTTCATCCCTATTAAACGGGCAAATCCTGAAATCGAGATATGAATATTCTTATGCTGAAACTGCTCCGGTATTGCACCTTTCCAACCAATCCCATACAAATTTAACGAATCCGTGCGGGAAAATGATTCTCCGGAATAAGCATCTCCTTTTATAAGAGTTTGTTGGTTGGTCCAGGGAAAGTCGGATTTTTCAGATTCGAGATCATGATGAGCAACCAAAGGTGGTACCTGGCAATGTGAAATGGTAAGACGGATAAAAAAGAAAAAAAGGAGGACGTAAATTTTGTTCATCACCGCATTTCAAGAGACGAACCAAATGTAAAACAATTCCAAGCTAAAAAAAATCTACTGCCGGTTCAACGCTTGAGATTTCACTAAATTCGCTGACCTGCTCATGTAGAGCTCTGCCATCTTTTTATCTCCGGATAGCCGGTAAGCGCTGGCCAAACTATCACACACAGCCGGCGAATCCGGATACATGTCAAAATTGATCTTGAGCATATGAATCGCATCGTCATAACGTTGCCGCCTGGTAAGAGCAGCTGCGATAGCGTTAATATGGCTTTCTTCTGCCGGATATTTTTTAAGTAACACTTCCTTTTCTCCCGGCGATATCTTTTTGGCAAGGTAGGCAAACTCTTTCCGGATCTTTGCCACTTGTGTGATGAAATAGTCATAAGGAATCACTCCATCAATAAAATCCGTTTCATATTTAGACAAGCACAAAGACATATAGTCAAAGGCTTCCCATGATTTCATGTTTTTCCGGCTGTAATCGCGAAGGTATTTATCTCCCTGCACGAGGAATACTGTATCGCCGTCCAACTGAATTAAGGAATCAAAATTCAGCAAGGCACCCAACGCAATTTGCGAGTAATTCTGTGACTCGTTCTTGAAACTTGCGCAGTTAGTCTGCCAGATTTGCTGAAATAAACTTACACCGCCGGAAGTAGGATTCAAACTATTAATGACACAACGTACATTTCCTGCCCCTGCATGATAGGCATGCAATACCAGCAGACGGAACCACAAATCGGTTTCATTGAATGCAATTCCACGTTCTGTAAGCATGTTGCGTATACTCGGAATACATGATGAATTGATCAGACGTGATGCTGCTTTGGCTGATTTTTTCAAGTCAGAACGTTCATCTACAGTCTTGGTAATTCGCAATCCATATTTTCTGGCTACACTGGACATGAGCTGGAAAGGACCCCCTGCACCCACAGAAGATTTAGCTTTGCTTTTACCAGGGCTTTCAATCAACAAAATAGTTTGAGCATACCAGGGATCGCAATGCTGGTCCTGGAAAACAGAAATGGCTGTGCTGATTTCCGACAAGGTTTTCCTTACTTCATAAAATTCCCGTTTGCCGATCGTAACATAAAGCATATCCGAATTCTCAATGCAATGGACCTGACTGAGACTATCTTTATAACATAACTTTTCAGGTTCACTTTGCTTCATCCATACAGCCAGGTTAACCTTTTCAATTGGCTTTCTGCAATAAGCAATATTGATGAGACAGGAATCACTTGTCATGCTGATGACCTCCCTCCAAAAACGACTTTGGGCAAGAGTGTCCCATCCTTCACTGTACAAAGTTGGGTTACGTAAAAATTTTAGTTGAGTCGTATCATTCCAGGTGATGACCGTCTTCTCGACAACATTGGCAGCATCTGGAGCCTCGGAAAATACACTTCCGGCACTAAAAAAAAGCAATACGAATAAAAAGAGATGTTTCATGCTACTTCGGACGGTTACCAACATTCCTAACGCCCAACACTGTACAAAGTTCATTAAAAGCTTTGCATTTCTTACAGTATGGAACAGAAGTGGCCGGAACTAAATCAGTTGCTCCGTAAACGGTCCTTGTGCCGCTTAATTTGCCGCGTAAGCACATCCATGCAAAGATCTGTCGCTTCTTCAAAAGTACGACATTGTTCTTTCACAAGAATGTCGTTGCCCGGGATATTTAATTTTATCTGGACAATCTTGTTTTTCATGTCGCTTGACTTGTCAATCTTTAAAAAGACCTCTCCACCTAAAATGTGATCATAAAAAGTGACGAGTTTGTCCACCTTCTCCTGGATGAATTCTAAAAGCTTCTGGTCTGCATCAAAATGAATAGATTGTACTCTGATTTTCATCGTTTTCCTCCTCCTGATCGTTATGCCCTTGGATGGGCTTGTTTATGAACCTTTTTTAATTTTTCAATCGTGTTGTGTGTGTACACTTGTGTTGCACTCAAATTGGCGTGTCCCAGTAGCTCTTTAACACTATTGATATCAGCACCATTGTTCAGCATGTGCGTTGCAAAAGTATGCCGGAGCACATGCGGACTTTTTTTATCAAGTGTGGTAACTTCTCCTAAGTGTCGGATCACTACACGGTAAACAAATTTAGGATACATTGGTTTTCCTGCATCTGTAACAAAAAAAGATGAAACTGCAGGGTAAATTTTATTCCTCTCATCCATATATACTTTTATGGCGCCTTTTAATTTATGGGTAAACGGAATAATCCGCTCTTTGTTTCTTTTTCCCAGAACTTTCATCTGGCTCTGATAAGGGTCAATTGAGGCATCCGTCAACCCTATCAATTCAGAAAGCCGCATTCCTGTGGAATAGAGAAATTCAAGGATCAGGCGATCGCGTACGCCCTCAAATCCTTTTGCGAAATTCCGTTCATCAAATAGTACCTCCATCTTATTCTGATCAATGAAAACCGGTAGTCTTTTGGACGTCTTCGGGGATTGAACTTTCAGCATCGGATTCACCTTGATCTCTTCTTTCCTTAAAAGGAACTTAAAATAGGTCTTGAGTGTGGTAATTTTTCTATTGATGCTGCGTGTACTGATGCCCGCTTCCATCATGTGAACCATCCAGGAACGAATCATCGGATGAATCACCGAGGAGGCATCATCTACTTCATAGGTATTTTTAAGGTATGTAGTGAATTGGTCCAGGTCACCCTGGTAGGCCTTGACAGTATGCTGGGAAAAACGCTTTTCGAAACGGATGTATTGAAGAAAACTCTGAATATTCATGGGCATAAAAAAAGGAAGAAACTCAGTATCGTCTACTGACCTTTCTTCCTTCGGATTTCTTTGCTGATAAATTCATATACCTTCGTAAAGGTTCGATCTTTCAGTAAAGATAATCAATTATCTCATTCCTGCAAGGGTTTACAGGGTATTATCACGTTTCAATTGATCCAGGTAACGTGCGTGGATAATTTCCTGACGACGTGCAATGGATGGTTTTTCAAAAGCCTGACGGCGACGCAGTTCACGTACTACTCCAGTACGCTCAAACTTCTTTTTGAACTTCTTAAGCGCCTTGTCAATGGATTCGTTTTCTTTGATTGGAACAATAATCATGTGCTATAATAATTTGGATTGCAAAATTAGAAATTTTGTTTGAAAAAGACAAACTATTTAAGTATTTCCCTAGAAATTACTAGTTTTTGTATTTCTGAAGTCCCTTCACCAATGGTGCAGAGTTTTGAGTCCCGGTAGAACTTCTCAACCGGAAAATCTTTGGTATATCCATAACCCCCAAAGATTTGAACAGCTTCTGTAGAAACGCGCACTGAAACCTCAGAGGCATAATACTTAGCAAAAGCGCTCTCTTTTGCACATTTTTGACCTTTTATCTTCAGATCAGCTGCCTGATAGCATAGTAATTCTGCGGCTTCAATTTGGGTAGCCATATCGGCCAGTTTGAATGCAATGGCTTGAAAATGAGAAATCGGCTGCCCGAATTGCTCCCTTTCTTTAGAATATTTCAAGGCAGCATCATAGGCGCCTTTTGCAATCCCGAGGGCCAGGGATGCAATCGAAATCCGGCCACCATCGAGAACCTTCATGGCCTGAATGAATCCTTGTCCGACTTCACCAATAATCTGACTCTTATGTATACGGCAATCTTCAAATATCAATTCCGCAGTTTCAGAGGCGCGCATTCCCAGCTTGTTTTCTTTCTTACCGGCTTTAAAACCAGGAGTTCCCTTTTCAACAATAAACGCTGTGATACCACGTGAATCCAATAATTCACCGGTACGGGCAAGTAATACAGTAACATTTCCACTGATACCATGGGTGATCCAGTTCTTTGTTCCGTTCAGCACCCAAAAATCCCCATCCTGTTTGGCCACACAACGCATCCGCATGGCATCACTGCCTGTATTCGCTTCCGTCAAACCCCATGCACCTATCCATTCCCCTGTGGCTAATTTTGGAAGGTATTTTTTCTTTTGTTCCTCATTGCCAAACTGAAGAATATGTCCTGTGCAAAGTGAATTATGCGCAGCCATGGATAAACCTATTGAACCACAGACCCGGCTGACTTCTACAATAGCGGTGATGTATTCAAAATAATTAAGTCCTGCGCCTCCATATTCATGCGGAACCAAAACACCCATTAATCCCAACTCACCCATCTTACGAAATGTTTCAATTGGAAAAATCTGAGCCTCATCCCATTCCATTATATGTGGACGAATAGATGAATCCGCAAACTTGCGAATGGTTTCTGCAATCAGGTTTTGATTTTCTGTAGGATTAAATTCCATGGTATGTTTTATTATCTAATCTTCTTGTCTCCAAGAATCAGTCGGTTCAAATCAACGGATAAAAACAATTTTATTTTCAATTTAGTAACATTAAGTTCTCTCCTGATATAATTTCATTTAAGAGAGAAACTGAATTATTTTCATCATACACTCCTGGTGAATTGGCTAATTATTTATAGTTGACCAGTGTTGTAATTTTATTCGAATATTTCCTGAGTACATCCTGTCCATTCAGAAACTCAAGTCCAACCAGGAATGCAAATCCGGCAATATTGCCTTGTAACATGATTATCAGTTCAGCGGCAGCAGCGGCAGTTCCTCCTGTCGCCAAAAGATCATCATGAACCAGCAAGTTCATGCCGGGACGGATGGCATCAGCATGCACTTCCATCACAGCGCTGCCATATTCCAGATTGTACTCGTAAGAAACGGTTTTGTATGGGAGCTTACCTTTCTTACGTATTGGAATAAAAGGAACATTGAATTTCTGAGCCAGCATTAACCCAAATAAAAAACCTCTGCTCTCCACTCCAACGATTGCATCAATTTTTGCGGATTTAAATCCGGCATACAACTCATCTACGATATCTTTGCAAAGATCTGCATCAATCAATATGGGAGTGATGTCTTTGAATAAGATTCCGGGTTGAGGAAAATCAGGTATGTCACGTATACTTTCCCGTATGCGCTCTTCTAGTGATTTCATAAATCAACTATTCATCCTGATGGCTTCTCCAATCCGGCAGTCATTTCTCCCATTAATTGCAAAATGGAGCTTATTACCGCCTTCATTCCCCATCCAGAACAAGATAGGGCGCAAGTTTACGGAAGATTTCCTCAGTTATCAAGGGAACGGATCTTAGCTTCTCGAATGAATTGAAGGGTCCGTGCTGATCTCTGTAGTTGAGGATAACCTTACCCAATGAATATCCAACATAGGGATGCTTCGCAAACTCTTCAATGCCAATAGTGTTGATATGAATTGTTGCAGGTACCGTATCAGAAATTGATAAATATGGTAAAATCAATAAATACAAACTGTCTGTTATCCCCCAAACTTCATGTAATTGTTCAACTGCATAAAATCCACCCAGTTTTGTACGGTACTTAATAATTCGCCCGGCAAAGGAGGGTCCAATCCCTGGAAGTTTAACCAATTCGGACGAATCACTGAAGGAAAGATCAATCCTTAATTTGATCCCGGTTTCCTTCTTTTTATAGAATTCCTGATGATGAGATGTGGCTCGTGTCCGGTAAATCGATCCACTTTTGTAAAGTAACAAACTCATCTGCCGAGATACAATACATCTTTTTAAAATCGTTTTTAATCCGGAATTGTCCTCCGCGCGAACGATAGGTATCGATCATTTTCGCCTGGCGTTTATTCAATCCTAAAAGCTGAAAGTCATCGAGGGAACAGGTATTAGGATTGAATTTGAAAAAAACACGGGGGCGCTTTTCAAGGGCTTGATTATTTTCCGGGTCTTTCGTATGCTTATTGGAAGTGTCAAAACTGCTTTGCTCAGTCATCCATGTAACGGCTGAATCGCTCATAGCCACTCCCTCTTTAGTTTGAATAACCGGTTTTGAATAATTCAGATAGTACCCTATACCTACTTGAAGAAGCAGAATAAAAAGAAGCACATAGAGTCCCTTTCTCTCCCTCGCAGAAAAAGCCAGATAATCTTTCCAGGTACTGTGAAATGGGTTCTTTTTTTTTCTAGCCAAGGAAAACAGGAACCATTATGAATACGGTTCTGATGGCAAAAAAATGAAAGTGAAGTTCAACCTGCAACCAATAAAAGCTGTTTTTTAATAATGTCCAGACCTTCCAGGAAAGTGTGCGGATGAAAATTTAATTCGCGTTGTGCTTTTTCAATGATGAAGCCCGTAACCGGTGGCCGCATTGCCGCTTGTTTCAGTTCTGCAGAAGATACTGATTTGATATAAGATGAATCAAGTTCAAAGAAATCCGCTGTAATCTTTACAATATCCAGAATGCACATCAACTCCCTTCCGGAAACATGGAAAATTCCTTTCGCTTTATTCAGTGCTGCGTGAATGCAGGCATCTGCAAGATCTTCAGCGAGTGTGGGTGACCGGAATTGATCGTTGATGACGGTGATTGTTTTTCGGTCGCGCAATGAATTTACTGCCCATAACACTACATTGGACCGGCTGTTGTCATCCACGACACCATAGATAATAATGGTACGTAAAATTGAAAAAGAAACTTCGCTGCTCGTCAGTAATTTTTCTGCCTCATACTTTGTCTCCGCATAGTAGCTCAAAGGCCGGGGAACATCGGTTTCAATATAGGGCCCATTTTCTCCGTCAAAGACAAAATCGGTGCTGAGATGCACAAAGTGGGTTCCATATTCGCGGCAGGAATCAATAAGGAAACCGACAGCATCAACATTCAAAAGTCTCGCTTCTTCTCTCTTGCTTTCGCAGGCATCTACATTAGTCAATGCAGCAGTATGAATCAGAGCATCAGGCCGGTATTTAGCCATAATCCGCTTCACTTCATCCGCATTGGCTATATCCATCGTCTCATAAACATAGCCATCTTGCGCACGCATCCTGTTCGGTCCGAGGGAAGTACTCACGCACAGTGCACCGGGCCTGTTCCTTAGCGCATAAATAATTTTTTGACCAAGGAGTCCATTACTTCCGGTGACAAGAATAGTTTTTTTATTTTCCACAAAAGATAAATTAAATCAATTGACCGCCGAACCTAATGATTTCATGACTTGTATAATAACAACAGATTCGAATTAATAGGTGGCGAATATAAGCAAGCATTTTGCACTATTAAAAACATTGCCTTTGCCTTATTCGCCCCTGATTTTTATGTGCCACACTCCTCGCCCGTGGGTTCCTGCATACAGGTCTCCGCTCTCATAGCGGATATCAAGCCCAGAAACCATAACCCGCGGAAGCCCTTCACCGAATTTTTCCCACTGAGCATCTGCATCGCTTCGTTTGTAAACTCCATGATGTGTTGCAGCATATAGAGTGTGTCGCGAGTCCAGGTCCATAATAAGCGAATTTACATCGCAATCGGAATCAAGTCCCTCGGAATAATTTTCCCACGTTTCTCCTGCATCCTCTGTTCGCATCACTTTATTATTCCAGCCACCACGAAAACCAACATACAATATATTGGAATTATCCCGATCGATCACCAGTGATGTAATGTTGGTCCAATAAACTCCGGTGAGGCCTTTGCTGATATCCTTCCAGGATTTTCCCCCGTCACTCGTTTTAAATAATTTTCCTTCAGGATTTTTACTCCAGGCAGGATTTGAAAAGGCGGCATAGAAAACATTCGTATCCTTAGGGCTTAGGGCCAATGCAACCAGCTTTTCCGTAGCAGGTACAGAACTAAAATCCGAAAACCGTTGCCAGTTGTCACCATGATCCAAACTTTTATACACATCGTGCATTCCGGTATATATAACTCCTGGGCGGGCCGGGTCAATTATAAAGGGTCGTTGGTATAGTGCTCCTTCTTTTCTTGTAGGTAACAAGTTCTTTGACCAGGAAAAACCTCCGTCAATGGACCGGCTCATCAATTGGTTGTTACCATCATTTGCATACAAAATATATTCATCCTGATAATCAAAAGCTACGGCCATACCATCTCCTCCACGAACGATCCACCATCCTTTCGAACTGTCAGGACTGGTCCGGTATAAAATTGTGCCGCAATCCTGCAAGCCGGCAAGAACTGAGACAGGACCCGACTGAGAAACCGCTACTGACCAACACTCTGCTACGTTGAGTCCCTGCCTCATATCCAGCCATGTTTTACCCGAGTCCACTGATGCATACAATCCTCCATCAGTACTGGCATATAACTTTTTACTTAGAGGTGGAAATGCAAGGTCATGTACATCATCATGAATAAAGCCACCGGTATATTCTTGTCGCCATCCGTTATTTTTCCTGTAAAGGCGATGCACTGTATTGCCGGCTGAAAAATAAATCATCTCGGGATTATCCGGGTCCACAACAATGGCAGATCTCCATTCAGGACTCGCCTGTGCGGAAACAATTTTCTCAAATTTTTCTCCGCCATCAAGAGACATGAAGATGTCGCTGTTGCGTGAATTAGAATAAATCACGAGTACATAGAGTCTGGATGGTGCAGATGGAGCCAATGCAATCTCACATCGCTTCACAAGTGAATCATCGGGAAGTCCATTTTTGTTCAAATGTCTCCAGGATTTACCCCTATCCCCTGAATAGTAAACTCCCCGGCCAGCGGCATACATTTCTTTCCCCGAACCGGGCTTGTATTCAAGATCTTTCAGGAACCCGTCTTTTGCAAACAAGCGCAAACTCCAGGACCTCCCACCATCCTCGCTTTGAAAGATCATTCCATCATACGATTTTGTGGTTGTGTTATACGTATGAATCACTGTGCTAAGGCGGTCAGGGCATTTCGGGTCAATCAATAATCTTCGGGCAATTTTACGGGATGGATATTTCCAAAAATCTTCCTCAATTTCTCCCGACTGATTATACCAAACACCAATAGCAGTATCTGACCATGTTTTGCCTCCATCGATTGATTTTACAATCCCCCTGCTCTGACAAAACTCGCTGCTTAATGCAGGTCCATTGGGATCAATGATGCAATCCGGATCTCCGCTGATAATATATTGTATGCTCGGGCATTTTGCATGCATTACAAAATCAGAAATGCCAAGATGCATCAACTGGTCCGTTCCTGCTGCTTGCCATTTATTTTCGCCCGGATTCATAAACCATAATCCACCGTAGGGTGAACCCAAAAATAATTTAGGCTCTCCCCCCTTTTTAATCTTGGTGACGTCGACACGAAGTACACTTACTCTGCCGATACCATTTGCAAAACCTTGAGCAGGGTCTTTAGTACGAGTCAATGCAGGTACACTATCCGGGCCAAGAGCTGTCCAGCGTTGACCATAACTATGGTTCAATTCAATGCTTAGTACAATGAACAGAAAATAAAAAAACAGGAGTTGTTTGTTCTGCATTCAGGGAAAGAAGGGATTAAAGATCCCACACAGAAGTTCTTCGGCTTTGCACATTATTTTTCATCCTTAGCCAAAATGCAAGTATCATATAAATAATGATAGGCGATCCAATGGTAAGGAAGGATGAATAAATAAAAAACAAGCGAATCACAGAGGTACGCATGTTGAGTTTATCACCCACCGCACTACAAACCCCAAAAGCTTGTTTCTCAAAAAAATTTCTGACGGAATTGACAGGATTCATGGAAGCAGATTAATTAATTCGATTCCTACCCTGCAAGTTAGGCATTTTTTCTGTGAACAGTAGTTTTTCTTCAATTCCAGCAAGGCCTGAGTATTCATTGCAGTGGAAGGGACAAGCCCTAACTTTGCCCAATTTCGTACAATTGAGTTATTCTCAGCAGGTATTTGTTGAAGCAAACTAAGCGCAATTTGGGTGTGAGCGGAAGAATCATTTCGTTTACCATACGTAAACAAAAAAGGTATGACCGCATTAATAAAAACACTTTCAACGGATTTCTGACCTAATTCTTTTTTGCCACATACCGATTCTGTACCAAACAGAAAATGAGTGTCCCAATACTCTGTAGCCCTAACACGTAATAAATGCCGGCCTGAGTTCCAGTCACTGATATTTAGAATCTGAGGAAACAACCTGCCGCTATTTGAAAATAAGGCTGCCAATTGTGCCAACCGCACTGTCGGAAAGTTTCCCGGACGTAATCTGAGGAACTTCCAGCAGGAAACATCCAGACTCGACAATGAATAGGCGTTTTTCAAATGCTCAAACTCAAATTGAAGTCTGCGTGAATAATTATCATCAATCTCCCTGCTAAGAAAACCGGCACAACCAAAAATCAAGGCCTCCAGCTGAATTGGTTTATCACGATGTTTTTGTACTAAGCGATAAGGAAGCAGGCGGGATAGCATCATCATCGGCAGAGAATTTAACTGAAATCCAAAACAGGAGCACATGTACTGATAAAAAGTTTCTTCCCAGTCATTATTATTCCTTTCCAACATTATAAGTATGTTTTCCGACTTGGCTTGAAGGCGAGCTTCAGCTAAAAATTCCAACCAGGGTTCCCATATGGTGTTAGCCACATCTTTGATCCGATATCCACAGGGAATCCATGCTTGTGCGCCAATCAATGATTGATAATTTTCCCAAACACGTTCCGAAAAGCGGTTCTTCAATTCCAGGCAAAATATTGCCTGCCCGTTTTTTCTATATGCCTCCGCATCACAATCAAATACTACATGAAGAATGCAATTATCATATGCTGCATCCTGTTCGTGCCGGTGTTTCTTCCACTCAGAAGCCCGCATATGTATTTCCACGGTACCCACCCATAATGTATTATTGACACGGACTTGTGCACTGAAGAAATCCGGCCCCCCGTCCTGGTTGTATTCTCCGGGTTTCAGGATCTCTAATGCCAGACCATCTGTAGTAAACAAATTGCTGCGTTCAAATAATTGATGCTTCCAGATATAATGAAGAAAGGCCTCCGTCATGGATTTTTTTGTACAAGATATTTTATCCTGAACAAGATCCTGTCCAATGTATGCGGCTTTTTGGCGGCTTGATATGAAAGTTTATTTCTCCCTTTGATCTGCAATTACTAAGAGGTAAAAACCGCTTTATAAAAACATCATAGATAGCAGAGAATTTTCTTGTCGCTGTAAATCAATGCAGAGTTCGAACGGGAAGAGCCATTCCCCTGGAAAAATGCATCTGATTAAAAAAGTGGAAGAAAGCTTAGACCTTAAAAGTCTCCAGTTGAAATTCCATTTGCATTTGCAACTTTTTAGCTGCATCGCGGGCACGATCAGCAAAATCTTCTCCTGAGGAAGCATAGATAATTTGTCTGGAAGAGTTGACCAGCAAGCCGCAGGTTGCATTGAGTCCTGCCTTGGATACCTCTTCCAAACTTCCACCTTGTGCACCTATCCCAGGAACAAGGAAAAAATAATCAGGCAGCATGCTCCGAATCTTTTTAATCAATTCAGGGTGAGTTGCACCCACCACAAACATCATTTCATCAGGGCTGGCCCAGCTGCTTGATAATCGCAATACTTTTTCAAAAAGTTTTTCTCCAGCCTCTCCTCCCGAAATTTCCATTTCTGAAAGCTGAAAATCCTTAGATCCGGTATTACTGGTAAGTGCAAGTAAAATCACCCAATTTCCGGGACGTACGAATGGTGTGACAGAATCGTGCCCCATGTAAGGAGCAACAGTCACTGCATCAAACCGGTAATAATCGAAAAAAGTTCGAGCATACATTTCAGCGGTGTTGCCAATATCACCCCGCTTTGCATCTGCAATGGTGAAAAAACCGGAGGGAATATAACGAACTGTCTTTTCAAGACTCTCAAGTCCGGCTGGACCGCGCGATTCATAGAAAGCCAGGTTAGGCTTATAAGCTACGCAATAGTCCTTTGTCGCATCAATAATCTGTCTGTTGAATTCAAATACCGGATCTTCATGCTTTAACAAATGCTTAGGGATCATTGTGATATCTGTATCCAAACCGACACACAAATAGGATCCTTTCAACATGATCTGTTCATATAATTGTAAACGGGTCATGATGCGAAATTACAATTTGTAAAATGAAATTCGTTTATTGGAGCAACAAATGATGTAAACTTCATTGTATGTCCAAAGATTCTAGCTTATCGAAGCAATTATCTCTACTTGACTCAACGGCAATTATCGTCGGTTCAATGATTGGATCAGGAATTTTCATCGTGTCTGCGGAAATTGCAACGAAAGTGGAGACACCGGGAATGCTGATGCTTGCATGGGTAATTACCGGAGTGATCACTATTCTCGGTGCCTTAAGTTATGGAGAACTCGCAGCAGCCATGCCAAAGGCAGGCGGACAATATGTTTATTTGAAAGAAGCCTTCGGACCCTTGTATGGATTTTTATACGGTTGGACCTTGTTTGCTGTCATCCAAACCGGAACCATCGCGGCTGTGGCCGTAGCTTTTGCAAAATTTACCGGAGTATTTATCCCGGAGATATCAGCCACGAATCCTGTGTTCACTATAATGGGCTTACAAATCAGTACGCAACAGCTTCTTGCCATCAGTATAATCATCCTTTTGAGTATTTATAATTACCGGGAAGTAAAGGCGGGAGCATTTTTTACAAAACATCTTTACCAGTTACCAAAGTCGCATCATTGCTGCTTTTGGTTATTCTAGGACTCTATTTCGGCTATCAAGGCATTGGGAGCATTAGCAATTTCAAACCTTTGTTTCCGGACGTAATAACACTGGCAACGATTGGTGTTTTTGGGGCTGCAATGACCGGGTTCTTTATTTTCTGCAGATGCATGGAATAATATCACATACACGGCAGGAGAAGTGAAAAATCCACAACGCAATCTACCCTTGTCTTTATTTTTAGGAACAAGTACAGTTATTGTTCTTATACCTGCTTGGCAAACATTGCATATATCTATGTCCTTCCCATTGACCAGATAAAGAATGCTGAGAACGGACGGGTAGCCACATTGATGATGAATACGGTGCTAGGAGATAAAGGAAGATTTTTCATGGCAGCCATGATTATGATCTCCACTTTTGGTTGCCTGAACGGAATTATCCTCACTGCGGCACGAGTGTATTATGCAATGGCGAAAGATGGCTTGTTTTTTAAAAAGGCAGGAACTCTGAATAAAAATCATGTCCCTGCCAACTCCCTGACCATGCAATGCATCTGGTCCTGCATATTGTGTTTTTCCGGAACATACAATGATCTATTGAATTATATCATGTTTGCTGTGATGATATTTTATGTTCTTACGATTAGCGGATTGTTTGTTCTGAGAAGAAAACGTCCTGAGATGGAAAGACCATACAAGGCCTTTGGTTATCCCGTTCTTCCGGCGCTTTATATTCTTCTGGCTGCTTTGGTGGCTCTGAACATGCTCATCTATCAATCTAAGTTCAGTATGTATGGTCTCATTATTATATTGTTGGGCGTTCCGGTTTATTATTTTTTCAAACGGGGAATTGTGACTGAGTGAAGAATTAAAAGAAGGTGATATTACCTGAGTGCAGGCGATTCAATAGCTCAATTAAATCGCTCATTAAGTTTTCACCAGACTGAATTATTATTCCCAATCCAGGGATGTGAGAATGTATTTATCAAAGCACGAACAAGACGAATTAAAAAGAGATGCCTCATTACTGAAGCATCTCTTTTCGATTCAATTTCCGTATGAATTATTTGACAAAGCGGCTTGTTGCAGTTCCATTCTTTCCGACAAGGGTAATAAAATAAGTGCCGGAAGAAAGTTCACTGATGTCAACCGGAATACGATGCTCACCGGAGATAATGGTGCCCATATCATTCGAGTAGCAGACTTTTCCAAGAAGATCGGTGATGATCAGACTTACATTGTCACTTTCCTTGAAGTTAAATTGAACATATAAGGTATTTAAAGCAGGATTTGGAGAAACAGAAAGATCATACAGTCCAATAGCAGGGTCGCTGATTCCAACTGAATTTAAAGGCATGCTATTACCATTCAAGATGATTTTATTAGTAGCGTCAATCAACAGAATGTGAGCCTTCATATTTGAGCGTTGTAAGCAGGCAGGAAGGGTAAATGCCGGAAATGTATATGTATAAATACCTCCTGCAGTCATGGTAGCAGGCAAGCTTCCAGTCTGACCGTAAGAATCCACCCTGAATCTCGCGGGCCACGAAATCATATTGCATAATGGTAGGCCGCTACAGGATTAGAAGATGCAGCCCAATCGTGGCCAGCACCACTTAATGGTCCCGGTGGTGTATATCCGTTTGCATTATTCCAGGCAACCGAATAGTAATTCGACTGATCATAATCAAAAGGCGATGTTATTGGATCCATCTCCTGCTCCGGTTACGTTATCTTCTGTATAAACACAAGCCAGACGATAATCCCCGTCGATATCGACTGCAGAGGTGATAGTTGCACTCACGGTACCCTGTCTGTTCGTAGAATTATAATTGGCACTCAGCTCAATATCGGCCAAACCAAAATCATTGAGATGGGCATTGTAAAGATTGAATGCTTCACTTGGGTCTTCACCAAAAGCCCTGTTTACAAGAATATAAGGATCCCCGGGAGTTAATTCTCCCACACCATTATCATAGACGGCATCACGCATGGGCTCACTGGAATAACCACCATGAACAGCAATTAATACAGTGTTGGCCGGGTGAACATTTGAGATAGAGTCCATGTACACAGTTCCACGTGGGCACCAGCCACACCATGTTCCGGTTGCCTTCTTCAATCACCACTTTGTGCACATCCGGTTTTGCAGCGTATGCATATACCTTTGCAGTAATAGTATCGTTCGAAATATTTTGATCGTTGTTTCCATTTAAATCAGAGGCCCATAATTTCACAGTATGCCAACCACTTGTAGCCGGAGTCCAGGGAGTGGGATGACTGTAGTTATAACAGGATCCGGCAAGTACATTCACGGTAATTGGTGCTGAAGATATAGCAGCTCCACCATCCACAGAATAATTGAGTACAAGGGATGTGATATTTTGGGCTCCAAGATTCGTAAGAGCTCCGCTTACTGGATAAGGTACAACGTTAAAATCCCTATATGGGAAAGCATTTGCAAGCGAAATAGATTTGGGTCTTAAATCATAGTCCAGTGAAGATGTACTGAATTGATAATAGACATTATCCGTTTCATCATAATTACCGGTATTAGTTGTGATCACACTTGAAGCCAGGTTTGGAGAACCTGTAACCTGATAAGCAGTTGTTGAATTGAGCTGAATTCCTGCGGTGACGGTAAGACTGCCGCTTGGAGCTGTGCGTTGATCTACTATGTACACATTGTTAGTGGTCTCTTCCAGTACTATTGACCAATAGCTGTATCCGGAACCGGTACTACCCGCCCTGGAAAGTGAACAGAACCAAATCCAATGCTGACGGTTTGGTGCAACACCAAAGGTCTTGGAACCAATTGAATCGTTCCAGCCACCAGGGCGCGCAGTAATTCCCCAAATACAGATCGAATTGTCTGGAATCAAATTAGATGGAAGAGCTACATTATTAGAATCAGGAACAGTAGCGGCTGTAAGGTCAAAGGTCACAATTCCCGTAGTGGAAACTTTATACTGAGTGAAGTT
This sequence comes from uncultured Bacteroidota bacterium, assembly GCA_963775555.1. Taxonomy (GTDB): domain Bacteria; phylum Bacteroidota; class Bacteroidia; order AKYH767-A; family 2013-40CM-41-45; genus QQVM01. The sequence goes on from CAVZJJ010000004.1 coordinate 2,064,743, forward strand.
TGAGCCTCCCAAGCTAAAAGTGAACGGAATTGTCCGGGTATTTGACCATGTAGGAACTGAAGAACCACCCAGAATAGGGGTCCAACCCTGATCTACAAGTGCAAGTACCTCAAGATCTTTATTTAAATTTCCTGGATTTTGATTATTACAGGATAGTTTAAGCACAGAATATTGTGCAAAAGCCATGACATTCCAGACCATAAGTGCGGAAATCAACGTAATTTTTTTTATCATTTTTTGAATTTTATAAATTTTGGGGGAATTCAGAGATTTTTTTGCAGGATGCTAAGATAAAAAACTTATCAATTTGTACTACTTCATTCTTCTATACCTGATGAAAATCATCGAAAAATTTATATTTTTACTGAGAATTTTAAAAACAGACAGAATGAGGACTTTACAGATACTCTTTATCTTAATTTCAGTGTTTTTTACATCGCAATCGATTGCTCAATCAAGTCTCCATGCATTTGATGCAAGCTCATATGTTACCGGCGATACAAGCACACTCCTGCATTCCGATGTGAAAATTGTGAATACCGGGGCAAATACCATCTACGTGAAGGTATCCCAGGATAATTTTTCAGCAGTGCCGGGACATGTAACCTATTTCTGCTGGGGTGTCACTTGCTACCCTCCAACTGTTACCGTGTCCCCCACTCCGGTAATGATGGCTCCAGGTGACACTGCCACGTCATTCATTGGATACCTTCAACCTGCAGGGCACACCGGCATTTCTGTGGTGAATTATAATTTCTTTAATCGTGACGACGAGAGTGATTCGGTGACAGTTACAATCACCTATGATGTTGTTCTCACAGGCATTGATGAAGTGGCCAGTAAAGCAAGCATTTCCGATGCGTATCCGAATCCTGCTAATGGATTAACACGCATTTCCTATGATCTCAAATCCTCGAATGATGCCAAACTGGTGTTTTACAATTTGCTTGGTTCCGTGGTTAAAGAAATTAATTTAAACGATCAGCAAAGTACCTTGATCATATCAACATCAGGCTTTGAATCCGGTGTGTATTATTATTCGATAGTTAGTAACGGAACAATTCTTCCTGCACGTAAGTTGGTCGTTGCTCACCGATAATTTTTATTTCAACAGATTTTAGATCAGCAGAATTCCCTGTTGCTTGCTTTTGTGCAATCAATGAAGAGTTGCACCTTTTATTCTTCACTTTCTTTCTTTTCAACCTGAGGGTATTCAGAATTTTGTGCATACCTTATACGAATGCATCCGGGCCCTCCTGTGCTATTGCGCAACTGCATAATATACCAATGACATGGAAAAAGAAATTGAGTCAAAGACAGCCTAAGCAATTCCGAATAATACAAATCCTGCTTTTCGCTGAGGGGCCAAACCGCGAAAAGCGCAATCACTTTCCTGAAATATTCTAAGGATTCATCCACAGATAAAGGGTAGAATTATCTTCACCCGGTTTTCTGTCGGCGCTTGAATGGGATCGAATGGGTACAAAAAAAAGCCCCTGATATTTTCAGGGGCTTCAATTGCTTCAAAGATATTATCTGATCTTTGTTTTAGGTTTCGTGCCCAGTCCAACCGGACTACCCACACGTGTCATTGCACAACGGAAACCAAGGTCGTTGGTACTTTGGTTCTCGTCAGTGAAACGACGGGTTCCAGGTGACAACCAGTAAGCTCTGTCGCGCCATGACCCGCCTTTGTATACTCGTGCTTTATCATTAATAAGATGAAGTAACGCCAAAATCATATTTAATCTCTTCCTCATCCCCATCAAGGAAATTGATATTATCCGCAAACGTATAGTTCCTGCGGTCTACATTCTCCTCAGGAGTAACTTCACGATAAGGAAGTCGGCCCAGGCTGTCTTTTTCAACGATCTGACCTTCTTCATCTCTTTGTTGAGTCTCAAACACGTTACCACGGTAAGGATTGAAATCAGCTTTATCTTCAGGAGAAAGAGGACGATACACATCCTTTACCCATTCATTCACATTTCCGGCCATATTATATAAGCCATAATCATTCGGCCAATAAGAGTGAACCGGAGCAGGAATATCAGCATTATCATTTAGGAAACCTGCTGTTCCCATATTATCACCTCGACCACGCTTATAGTTGGCCATCATTTGCTCCTTTGTATTTTTCATCTTTATTACGAACGATATGACCGTTCCAAGGATATTGACGACGATCTGTTACACGCTCATATATTGTATTTCCAATTTGAGCTAAAGCTGCATACTCCCACTCGGCTTCTGTTGGAAGTCGGTATTCTGGCAAAAAGATTCCATCTTCCATCCGAACTTTTCTTGATCCATTGGCACCGGAGCTTGGATTCAGATCCATCAGGTCACTTTTTACAAGTCCTTCGTATTGACCGGCTAAATATGCTTCTGTATTGAAATTATCTTCGTTGATCTGATTCGGGTTAACACGCAAGATTCCTTCACGAATTAAGATTTGTTCATTTACCCTGATCCGTTCTCCAGGCACAAAAGTCGCTCGCTTGTAGCCAGTTGATTCCAACAACAGGATATTGCTGATAGGCAGGGTGACGTAAGGTACAATTCCACAAATGGCTCATTATAAGCTAATTTGTCGCGCCACACCAAGGTGTCAGGAAGTGCTTTTTTATAAACTTCGGGATAATCTGTTCCAAATACACGAGAAATCCAGTATAAATACTCTAAATAGTGGACATTGGCCACTTCCGTCTCATCCATATAAAATGAACTCACAGTCGACACGACGTGGAATATTATTCCAATCTTGCGTGATATCCTGTTCAGTTCTTCCCATAGTGAAAGTACCACCCTCGATGAGAACCAAGCCCGGGACCGGTTTCCTGCTCATCATAAGGAACGACTTCAAATCCACCGTTTTTAGGATCATTGTAATTCCAACCTGTGACGGAAGACTTTTCCTTTCCACAAGAGGCAATAAGTAAGGCAACAGCCATAAAGCTGAAGCTATTCCAAATGATTCTTTTCATCAGGGTGATTTTGTTAAAACTAACGAGTGCCAAATGTATTTATTTTATTTTAAATTTCTAAAAAGCCGGACATTTAATGGTCCTAAACCGCTTCTTTTTAGGATGACATGGGAATTGGAGGCCAACAGAGAATTCATGTGAACCTGCAGAGGCATTGGCGAGCTTAGAAACGGTCACATCATAACTATATCCAAACTTGAAAATTCCTTGCTGCAAGTCCGACCAGTACAATGAACGAATCTTTTCCGCGATACCAAATTCCGCCTACAATGGTGCTTTCGCAAAATAGACTCCAATATTGTATTGTTCAAAGTCCCGTTGCTTTTGATAAAGGAAATTGGGTGAAATGTAGGTCGCTCCATCCCTGCTTCTTGCCTATTGGTAATACAGCTCCAACATGTGCCGGTTATTTTCATCGGCAATTTGACTTCCAGGTGCAGCTTTGATATAAAACTCTTCCGGTTCAGTCAGATGATTAACGGCTACCCCACCATACACTCGGTTACTATAACCTAAAATTCCGGCAGAAAAATCCCAAAATCCTTTGTTCGGTATTAGGACGAATTTCCTGAGTTTCATAAATGAAGCCATAACGGGGATCAATCATGTCGCCAAAAGTGAGTTTATCCCAGTCCAGCTTCTTTTGGACATAGGTCCCCTGCATACCAAATTTGATGGAAAACTCACGAGTTACATTCAACTGATAGGAATAAATCCCGCTGATATTCGTTGTATTCAAAGTATTCTCTCCTGCTTTATCATTCAGGACAAGCAAACCAAGTCCACCACCAAGTGCTTCAACGTGCTGATCATAAGATGCGGAATAGGTTACAAAGGTACCCGTAAGCGCAGGCCATTGATTTCTATAATTCAAGTTAACACTCGGACAACGTGCAGTACCGGCAAATGCAGGATTCAAGTAAAGAGGATTAGCATAAAACTGCGTGAACTCAGGATCTTGACCTGAGACAACACCGCAATAGGCCATCATAAATACTATCAATAACTTCCTCAACATCCTGAATTTATTTTGAATCTCGTCTTACGAGAGTGAAGATACATTGTTTCGTTAGTAATTTATTGAAGAATAAGCATGTTGATCAACGAAATGTAAGATTTGGACACAATTTTAATCATTTTTATGAGTAGCATCATGAAAACGAAAAGATTTTAATAAAAAGGATCCAGCTACATCAGTAAAAGCATTTTCATTCGAAATTATGGTTTTCAAATAATTAATCTGAACAAAGCTCTCCAAAGATGGTCAATACTTTAAAACGGTAACTAATTTATTGGTAATTTTGTTTTGTACAATATCCGGAAGAAACTTTCGTTTCTCAAACATTCTCTTCCATAATTTTCTTTCTCTAAGCAACCAAGGTTAAACTAATGAAACGATTCAGCCACCTTTTATACTCTTGTTCTTGTTTTTACCATTTTTAACCAAAGCCCAGGATGCGAGACAGTCAAATCGCAGAGAAGAAAATTGACTGGTCTCCTGTTTATGAAAAAAAACTACCCGATGAGTCAGTTTTCAGGTCTCTCAACTTTGAAGGTACCATATTTAACGAAGACCTACTTCCGGTTTATGTTGAGACGCTTCCTCTTACCGGCAGGTGCCAGGGATTTACATGTGGAATTGCTCAATATTCAAACAGAACCTCTTCTGAAAAAGATTTGGTTTTTCATCCTGAAAAAATCAGGCAATGAATTTTAAAGTCAGTCACACAAATTGCCACAAGGCGAAAATCATCTTCGGTTTCCGTCACCATACTTCCCATACGAAAAAATGGGGGCAATTTTGAAAAACTGGTTTCTTTCAGCATGAGTACATCGCCTGTTCCGGGATCATTACCACGTCTTGCTTCCAGGTCGCATGTCCAAACAAGTGTACTTGCTACAGGAGAGTGGTATCGTATTGGAGTTTTACAAAATGGAGTATATAAAATAAGCTATCAACAAATGAAAAATATGGGTCTTGATGTGGACAATATTGACCCCAGAAAAATCAGACTCTACGGAAATGGAGGTGGCCAGTTGCCATTTGCAAACAGTGCTCCACGCTGCGACGATCTTCAGGAAAATTCAATCCTTGGTCATTGGCGAAATCGGATGGAGTTTTTAATGAAAGCGACTATCTCTTATTTTATGGAAGTGGATCAGACACAATGGAAGCTTGATCCCGCAACAGTAAATTCAGCCACTCATTAAATGCCTATTCTGATACAACATATTATTTTCTCACTGCCGATTTGGGCAACGGAAAAAGAATTCAAACTTTCAACTCCAGTAGTCCTACACATGACTGTCAGCAGCTTTTGATGACAGGCAGGTACATGAAGCAGAATTAGTAAATTTGTTAAAGTCCGGTCGTGAATGGTATGGAGAAAACTGGACAACCTTAGCAATTCCAGAAGCTTTAATTTTTCATTTCCAAATATTTCCACCTCAGATACTGCTTTTTTAAAAATCAGTTTATTAGGACGATCAATGTCCAATGGTGGGACAAACAGTAATAGATTCACTATTTCAGTTGGCAACCAATCCTCCGGTGATCCAACCATTCATCAATGTTGGGACTTCGCCACAGGATAATTATGCGAGCCCTTCTTTTATACACTAACTATTTTACTCTTCTCCATCGACTAATTCCTATTAGTATTCAGTTTGCTTCCGCTGACCCCAACGGTCTAGGCTGGCTAAATTATATTGAATGGAATGTCCGCCGAAATCTGGATTTTGCCGGAGCAGGTACACAGCTTGAATTCCGTGATACACGCTCGTAGGCACTCGGCAAATGAGGCAGAGTTTCTAATTCAGAAATGCCAACAACACTACTATCTGTTTGGGATATCAGTGATCCGAATAAATGTGAGCGCCAGATGCCACATCAACTTTCAGGAACGATTTAATTTTATTGCAACATGCAGATGTCTTGCACGAATACATTGCGTTTACCAACAGTTCATATTTCACCCCATGCTTTTGCCGGAATGATTGAGAACCAAAATTTGCATGGCCTGTCAAATGCCAATATGATTATCGTTACCAATCCCCTTATTTCTTGAACAGGCTAATGAAGTAGCTGCATTTCACAGAGAAAAAGATAATCTCAGTGTAGTCGTGGCTACAACAAATCAAATTTTTAATGAATTTTCTTCAGGTTCACAAGATGTTTGCTGCCATCAGAGATTTTGTAAAAATGTTTTATGACCGGGCGGTCTCTGCTGTCGATTTACCAAAATACCTTTTGATTATTTGGAGATGCTTCATATGATAACAAATACAGAATTTCAGGCAATACCAATTATGTTACTTCCTACCAGTCTGCCGGCTCACTGAATCAAACGCAGACTTATATGTCTGATGACTTCTTTGCATTGCTGGATGATAATGAAGGACTATGGATCAGAGCAATGAAATGGTGGATCTTAGTGTTGGACAGATTACCTGTCAAATCTAGTATCAGAGGCCGATGCATGCCGTGAGAAAAATTACACTTTACGGTGGCAGTGGCGCAGTCGCATCAGGCCATTCATGTGATAATACGATCGCACAGTCTTCGGTGACTGGAGAAATATTGCAACTTTTATTGCAGACGATCAGGATAGCAATACGCATTTCAAACAGTGCGATACACTCGCGAATCGTTTACGAAACTCAGACCCAACTCTGAACATTGATAAGATTTATCTGGATGCTTATAATCAGGTATCAACTCCGGGAGGACAACGTTACCCGGATGCACAAAAAGCAATCGTTGACAGTGTTCAACGAGGTACTTTCTTATTGACCTATATCGGTCATGGTGGTGAAGTGGGCTGGGCGCATGAGAGAGTATTAGAAGTAGATGATATTAATAACTGGACTAACTATCAACAGCCTTGCAGCATTTCTCACAGCGACCTGTGAATTTACCAGAGTAGATGATCCCGGAAGAACTTCGGCAGGTGAAATGGTATTTCTGAATCCAAATGGCGGTGGGATTTGTTTATTTACCACTTCGAGGCTTGCTTTTTCAGTAGCAGCAACTTTAACCTTTCACAAAAATTTTTCACTCATGTTACTGAAGAAATTAATGGCAACATGCCGACGATTGGAGAAGTATTTGAGCGAACAAAAATTGATGTGTATGCTGATCAATATGTCAGAAATTTTTTATTGATCGGAGACCCGGCATTAAAACTAGCATATCCAAAATACTCTGTAAAAACAAATACCATCAACGGCGTTAGCATTATTCAAGTACAGACACACTAAAAGCATTGAGTAAAATTACTATCACCGGAGAAATACAGGATGGGAACAATCAGAAGGTCACGGGCTTTAATGGAGTAATTTACCCAACTGTCTTCGATAAAGCAGTGCCACTTATTTCACTCTGGGAAATGATCAAAATATTACTGATGACCCATCGTATCCGGCAGCGTTTGATACTTCAGAAAAACAATATTTACCGAGGAAAAGCGACAGTTACTAATGGCGACTTCAGTTTCACCTTTGTCGTTCCAAAAGATATTCAGTTGCTTATGGTTATGGAAAATTAAGTTACTATGCACAGAACGGACAAACAGATGCCGGCAGGATATTATTCAGGGCCGTGGTGGGGGCTATGATTCAATCTGTTGCCGGCTGATAATCATGGTCCGGAAATAAAGTTATATATGAACGACGAAAAATTTGTTCGCGGTGGTCTCACTGATAAGAATCCATATCTCTATGCCATCGTGATCGACTCAAGCGGAATCAATACTGTTGGCACAGGTATTGGTCATGACATGACCGGAATTTTGGATGCCGCTTCCGGAAAAGCAGTTGTTTTGAATGATTATTATGAGAAGTGACCTGAACAGCTATCAGCAGGGAAAGGTAAAATATCAGTTCAAGGACCTTTCCGCGGGCCCTCATACGTTCCACTTTAAAGTTTGGGATGTTTACAATAATTCCAGGAGAAGCAACTACTGATTTTGTTGTAGCAGAAACAGCCAGAACTTGCTCTCGACACATGTATTAAATTACCCCAATCCCTTCACTACCCACACTACCTTTATGTTTGAACATAACCGCCCATTTAACCAATTGGACGTGAGGGTACAAATATTTACCAGTTTCGGGGAAATTGATAAAAACCATAAGTGGTCAAATATTTTCCGAAGGCTATCGTTCTGATGACCTGGAATGGAATGGACTGGATGAATTTGGGGATAAAATCGGTAAAGGCGTATATATCTATAAATTACGCGTCAAGGCACCTGATGGTGAATATGCAGATAAATTTGAAAAACTCGTAATTCTCCGATAGTCTAAACTATTTTTATTTAAAGCCGTATATTGGGCATCTTTCACTTATCGAAAAACATGCATTTTAACTTCAAAAAGGTCTATTTAACTGCCCTTTGCCTTATTTTGGCATCCGGTTTCAGTTCCGCTCAGGTAAATTCCTTCAAGGATTCCCTGCTGGGCCAAATCAACACTATCACAACTGCAGTGCCTTTCCTGCAAATTGCTCCTGATTCAAGAGCCGGCGGAATGGGCGATTACGGTGTGGCAACCAGTGCAGATGCAAATTCTAACCATTGGAACGCTGCAAAACTGGCCTTTGCAGACAAGGGATTTGGTTTTGCCATCTCCTATACGCCGTGGCTGAGGGCTTTGGTGAATGATATCAACCTTGCATATATTTCCGGGTATAAGAAACTAAAGGATGATCAGGCCATTTCGGCTTCCCTCCTCTATTTTTCTCTGGGTAATATCGACTTTACCAACGACAATGCAGAGAAGACCGGGTCTTTCAACCCTAACGAGTGGGCATTTGACGTGGCTTATTCAAGAAAACTTGGTGAAAAATTCAGCGGTGGACTTGCCCTTCGTTATATTTATTCAAACCTCACCGGAGGAATTTCCATTCAGAACAATACTATTTCAACCCATGCAGGAACTTCAGTTGCTGCTGACCTGAGTGCCTATTACAAAACTGATCTTGAAATCTCCAATAAAGATGCGGAACTCGCATTTGGCTTGAACATTTCCAACATCGGTACTAAAATTTCCTACACCGATACCAAGTCCAAGGATTTTATTCCTACCAACTGGCGCTTCGGTACAAATTTGAAGATTAACCTAGATGACTATAACACCATTTCCTTCGGAGCGGATGTGAATAAATTGCTCGTTCCAACTCCACCGGTTTATTATAAAAATTCTATCGGAGGTGACAGCCTTTCCTCAGACGGTACAAAAGTGATTCAGGCAGGTAAAGATCCTACAAATGTTTCTGTAGCCAACGCACTCTTCAGTTCCTGGAACGATGCTCCGGCGGGATTTAGCGAAGAATTGAAGGAATTTACATATTCTATCGGCGCTGAATACTGGTACGACAAGCAATTCGCTATTCGTGCCGGATATTTTCATGAAGCAGCGACAAAAGGAAACAGACAATTCTTCACATTGGGAGCCGGATTACGCTACAATGTGTTCGGTTTGGATGTTGCTTACCTCATAGCTTCTCAGCGAAACCCTCTTGAAAACACGCTCCGTTTCACACTCACCTTCGATTTTGACGGACTGAGTAAAGAAAACAAAGACGAGCAAGATTGAAAAAGAACAATTGAAAGAATTTAAGCGGACGATTTTATCGTCCGTTTTTTTTGCCCTAAAGGTATTCCGGATGCTTTTCTTTTCTTTGCAAAACAATTATTGATTCATTATGCGTATCGGCCTCGGATTTGATGTACACCAATTAAGCGAAGGAAAGCGGTTCTATCTTGGAGGAATTGAAATCCCTCATCACAAAGGCGGTGTGGGCCATTCCGATGCGGATGTATTAATCCATGCTATTTGTGATGCACTTCTCGGTGCTGCCAATCTGGGAGATATCGGAAAACATTTTCCTGACACATCTGCCGAGTACAAAGACATTGACAGCAAAGTGCTTTTAAAAAGGGTCTGCGTATTACTCAGCGATGGTCCATATAAAATCGGCAACATCGATGTGACACTTTGCCTCCAACAACCAAAGATAGCTTCCTATATTCCTAAAATGAAGAATGTTCTGGCAGGTGTTATGGGAATATCTGAAGAAGACCTTTCTATCAAGGCCACTACAACGGAGAAACTAGGATATGTAGGCCGGGAAGAAGGAGTGAGTTGCTATGCCATAGCATTGCTGCTTAAAAAGTAAAAGTTGCAAGGCTCAGCAGCAATTATTTTCTGTTCAATACGAAACGTCTTGAATCCTTCTTGTATTGAAGAGTAGCCGATCGCGATAAGATGATTATTCTCAAGTCTCCTTGGAACATAGCAAATCAGAATGAGTAGCTATAGCCTATTCCTGTAATAAATTCTCTTGTTTTATTTTCCAGAATGTCATTCTGAATCATATAAAAGAGATTGATTTCGCTTCGCTTATTAAACTCATAATCCATGCCTAATTCGAAGCGATCCTTGTCAAAAACCTGATCCTTTTCCTTGGCATTGTCGATCACATAGGCGAATTCAGTGGCAAAATATGGAGTATATTTCTTATCCAGGTCGAACTTGATGGTAAACTTAGTACGCGCGGTCCATTCGGGTATTTTACCCAGTTCACTGGAATTAATTCTGTTTGTTTGATTTTGAATACGTTCCCTCACTGAGAAGACAAGCGGCTTGATTTTATACTTGTATGATAGATCCAGATAAATCCGATGGTAGGTCGCGTAATACTCCTCCAGATTTTTAAAAGCAATACGATAACCAAAACTTGCTTTAAAACCGGAGTTCAAATCGTAGCCCACACCTGCATCGGTAAAAATCCATAGCAGATGTGAAATATTTTGGTCCAGGCGAATCTGTTCATTCACACTTACCCCTAATCGGCGGGTAACCTGATGATTCACGGTTATGCCACTCCATAATGCAGCATCTTCCTGCTGCCCGGAAGAAGGCAAAGAAAATGCGAGAAGGCCGCAACCAATTAAAATAAAGTGAATGTATTTGCGCAAATCAGTCGGATTGAAAACAGGTTTAACTAATATTTTCTTCTTCAGTCCATCCGCTGTGGTCGGATTCACTGTTTCCCCTGCCATGAGACTTACTGTGGGTAGTATCTTCGTAATAATACACCTTGACTGATGCAATATCTTTCAGAAAATCAATTTTATTGACGCTTACTTTGTGAATGTCAAGTCCGGTCCGGTCACGCAGATCCTTCATCAGAGCATTGTAGTTCTCCGGACGTATCATTTCAATGTTTTCATACAAGATAGATTTCACCATTTCATTTCTCACGAGCCAATTTCCATCGAGTGTATACGTGAAAACGATCAGAATCAAATTAATGACGACCAATTCAAAATAAGTAGCCTTACTCACAGCACAAATAAGACCCATTGCAATCACGATGAACAGATAGGTCATGTCCTTGGTACTGATGCCTTCTGTCCTGTACCGAAACATCGAGAAAACCGCAAAGAGTCCGAATGCGGCACCCATCGACATATCGACTTTATTCAAAAGGTATGTGATAATGAAGATGATGATGTTAAAAAGAAAGAAGGTGAACAGATAATCTTTCTTTTTATAAATTCGAAAATAAATCAGGCGTACGATTACCAACATCGAAAGTATGTCGATCAGGAGTCGCCAGAAAAACTTATCGGATAATTTGTCAAATAACTCGAAGGTTGCAAAGTCGTTCATGATGCTTTTAGAAGTTTGTTCAAATATAAGAAAGTAGGTTTAAATACATTTCTTTTTGAGTTCCGGATTAAGTGTAATTACACCGAGGCAATACTTGCTGATGGAACTCTGGGGATTGAAAACGATTTCATCAAATCAACGAAAGGGCTTTTATCCCGGCTACTTGACTGCTTTACTTCTGCAATAACAAGCCCTGTATAGATTTTGGTCTGCTTCTCATCTTTAAAAGTAAGAAAAGTATCCATCGTCATTCTTTCCTGGGAGTGTTTTACTTACAAAAGTCGTTCTTACATAGTTTACCCAAAGTTTTGGCTTGAGCGAATCAGGATCTATATTCGATAAACTTCGTACAAACTCAGAGGATTTATCAGCAATTTCTGTAATTAATTCGGGTCTTTTAATCCTGTCTTTGATTGTTCTTCCTTTATTGTTTTTAAATTTTACTTCGAAAAAATTAAGATTAGATTCTACGTATCTGCGAGAGCGAAACTTATAGCGGTTTAATTTACCGTTGTGATGGCGGATATATAAATCAAATTTTTCTGTATCAAAATAAAGAGTCTCATAATGATTGAACCTTTGTCCTTCTATTTCCAATACTTTGTAGTGAGCCGTCATCCGCATCAAAATATCAGGCAGCAGAGTATCCTTGAACATGAATTTTGTATCCATTCTGTCCTGCAGTTTCACGCTGTCCATTTCTTTCAGGGAAATGGGATCAAATTTTTCTAAGTAGAGGCTGAAGGTGACTCAATTTATTTAGTATTCGTATGTGTATTTTCTGACTTCAACGATAACTCCTTTGGCATCAGTAAGTTCTTCGTCTCTATTCTCATGCCTTTTTTATCATACAACAAGATGACCTTTTTCAATCACATTATTTTTCGGGTCAAATGTAATTCTGTTGTTCGCTCACCCATGTGCATTATAGGTATATAATTCTTTGTTAATCAGATTACCACTTGCATCAAACTTACTTTCTTCGTTTTATCACCGGATGCATTATACTTAGTGACTAGTCTTTTTACTGTACTTTCCCATCCGGATTATAGTCAATTTGTTCAATTACATCACCGGTTTTATTATAGCGTATAACTCTCATGCGTTTTTATCTTACCTTCCTTATCATAATCAATCATCTCAATTAACTTACCTAGCCATCATACTTTTCAAAAGATTCGGGAATAACTGATATCCACACCATTCTTTCGTGGTTGTCATCGTCACTTTGACTGATTTTACCTTATTCTTTTTTAATATCCTTCTTGCTCTGTGAAAACACCGGTAAGGCCCAAGTGCAATGAAAGGAATCAAGAGAAATGCTATGCTCTTCTTTGTTTCATATTAAAATTTTGTCGTTTGCAAAATGAAAATTTCAGGTCCTACTACGGTTTGATTTTTATCCGGTGATTTCCACATCAACAAAAATGGGAACATGCGGGCTGATACAGTGATCCGGCAGTACCATTGTAAGCACCGGTAGAATCTTCGGAGTATGCAAATATCCTGTACTTTCCTTTTTGAAGGTATTTAAACTCATAAGTACCGTCATAAGTGGTTTTCATATCATTATCATAGATTGCTACCCTCTCCACCATAGATGATAAATACATCCTGATCACCGCCGCGAAATGTATCTGGACAACAATTAAAATTGATTATTGTCGTAATTATATACGGTAACCTTTCCCGTGATGGTAGAGGTTCCACCTTCTCCGGCTTCTTTTTTACAGGAACTGAATAGCCCGGTCAGGAACGAGGAATAAAAGGACTACAAGGGATGACTTTTGATCTTTTTCATTTTCTGTGATGCTAATATGTTTTGCAAAGATGGAAATATTTTTTCCTCTCTTGAGTGGATTTTTAGTGATATGAATTGAATTGATACGGACAATTAACATAAAAAGTTGTTCTTTTCATGATTGAAATTCGACATTCATTTATTGTCGGGCATGAATTCACAAAATCGATTATTTCAGCAATCAATCCTTGTCCGAAATACGGCAACTTCCTTTCCAGATAAATAGTGTAGCTAATCAAGTCAATGTCAATTAAGATAGTCACGACTATCGAAGTACTCTCGAATTGAATAACAACGATGATTTTAATGTGAAATTGTATAATATACTGTACCTTTAGGCACTTCTACATATGGGAAAAAAGTAGAAATTATTTCTGTATTCACCGAATACAGCGACGTAAGTGAGCTTTCTGCAGGAAGATCAGAATTTGGTTCTTGCTGCACGTCAAAGTGTTAGTAAGGCATATGCTCCTTATTCCCGATTTCAGGTTGGTGCTGCAGTATCTCTGGAAAATGGGGTTATTATGCGGGGAAATAATCAGGAAAATGCCAGCTATCCAATAGGTATGTGTGCCGAACGGGTTGCCATATTTGCCGCCGGTGCAAATTATCCCGGAGTAAAAATCAGAGCCATTGCTGTAACCGCTCTTTCCGACCAATTTCTTATTGATAAACCCATTACGCCTTGCGGAGCATGCCGACAGGCTATTGCTGAATATGAACATCGTTATCATGGACAAATACGATTAATTCTGGTTGGTGAAATCGGAAAGGTATTGGTAGCTGATACTATCAAGCAATTTTTACCTTATCAATTTACTGCTGAAGACTTCAAGGTCAAAACCTCATGAGCCAGGCAGCTGAACTCTTTATACTGGAGTCCAACAAGAGCTTTCACGGTCTTAAATCGAACACAGAGAAAGCAATGGCACAATTGGAGGACTCCGAATTACATTGGCAGCCGGATAGTGAAAGCAATAGTGTAGCTATATTAATTCAGCACATGGCGGGGAATATGAAATCCCGCTTTACAGATTTTTTTTCCAGCGATGGCGAAAAAAGTAACCGAAACAGAGATGCTGAATTTATCGATGTGCAGCTCACCCGAAGCGAACTTCTTGACAGGTGGCAGGAGGGCTGGAACTGTTTATTTGATGTATTACGAAATTTAAAAGAGGAAGACCTGTCTCGAAACATTCGTATAAAAGGGGAAGAACAGAGTGTTATTCGTGCCATGCAAAGGCATTTGACACATTACAGTTACCATTGCGGTCAGATTGTATTTCTGTGCAAACAGATCCGAAAAGAAAACTTCAAGAGCCTTTCTATTCCCCGCACAACTGAAAAAAAACATTAATATCAAAGATTACAAGACCTTTGCTTTAAATTGGCAAAAAATTTCGAGGAGCAAATGTGTTTTAAAAAGGAGTTTGTCTTCCCTATGAGTTGATCACAAATAGCGATATAGCATTCCTCAATCTCACTACACATACAATGTGACTTAGACAAATTGAACAACGAATAATTATCCATACTCAGAAGAATTAATTCCTTTCTTGCATTTTGATTGTTCGAAAGCCCATGAATAAATTTTTTCTTTTTCTTTTATTGCTACTAGGACATCTAAGCGCGAAGTCCCAGCAGAACATTCGCGACTCAAGCATTGCCTTCATGATGATTGGAGCTTCAGCGGCCTGGCAAGCACCGAGTGGGAATCTCGACGAACGTTTTGGCAACAATTTTAATATCGGTGGAGTCATTCAGTGGAAAAGCAAAAAAAATCTCCTGTACGGATTTGAAGGGCAATTTCTTTTTGGAAACACTGTACACGAAAGCAATATTCTGGATGGACTTACTACAGACCAGGGAGGCCTCATTTCTGCACAGGGCAATTATGCAGATGTTATCTTGTATGAACGCGGCTTTAAATTTGAACTGAAGGCAGGAAAGATATTTCCTGTTGTCGGGCCCAATAAAAATTCCGGCCTGCTCTTTTCGTTGGGATCAGGACTGTTACAGCATAAAATCAGGATTGAAAACCAGGGAAGTTCTATTCCTGCCATTGAGGACGACTACAAGAAAGGCTACGACCGCTTAACAAACGGGCTCAGCTTAACTGCCTTTGCGGGTTATATAAATTTCAGCAATAACCGGATGGTAAATTTCTACATTGGCCTGGAAATGACTGAAGCATTCACTCAAAACAGACGATCTTTCAATTTTGACACCCGTGAACAGGACCTGACAAAGCGAAACGACGTGTTGATTGGTTTGCGGTTCGGATGGAACATTCCTATATATAAGCGCAGTCCAAAGCAATATTACTATAACTGACCCTGTTCCGGTGATGAAATTATTATATAACTCCGGATTGATAATTTATAAGGCAGTGATTCAACTTGCAGCCTGGAGCGGGAATACTAAGGCAGGCCTGTGGGTCAATGGGAGAAAGGACTGGAAAAATCTTTTAAAGTCATCCCTTAAAAAGCAAGGAAAGGTATACTGGTTTCATTGCTCTTCCCTTGGTGAATTTGAACAAGGCCGTCCCCTGATAGAAGCAATCCGCTTCAAGGAACCTACAGCAAATATTCTTCTGACTTTTTTCTCTCCCTCCGGTTATGAGATTAGAAAAGACTACTCCATTGCTGATTGTGTCACTTACCTTCCATTGGACGGGTATAAAAACGCAGAGCAGTTTTTAGATATCGTTAATCCAACGGCAGTCTTCTTTATCAAATACGATTATTGGTATCATTACCTTCACTCGTTAAAGCATCGGCAGACTCCGGTATATCTTGTCTCTGCGGTATTCAGAAAAAAACAACACTTCTTCTCCTGGTATGGCGGCTTTTTCAGAAACATGCTCAGGAATGTTTCTCATTTTTTTCTACAGGATGAATCGTCGGGGGAATTATTGGACAAGATTGGAATTCACAACTACAGTGTCACCGGAGACACGCGATTTGACAGGGTACTAGAAAATTCCGAACATATCACTCCACTCCCACTGCTCAAATCATTTAAAGCCGACAATGCTGTAATAGTTTGCGGAAGCACATGGCCAGCTGATGAAGAAATTATTATTTCTGCATATCTTCGGATGAATAATGTTCATTTGAAATTAGTCATCGCGCCGCACGATATAAGCCAAGACCGAATTGATCATCTGAAAAATAAATTAGGAGAAAAACTGAACCCCGGTGAAGTTCAATTATTTTCGAAAGCAGATGCCGCTACAATTGAAAACTGTCGCATACTAATTCTTGACACCATGGGACAGCTTTCCAACGTATATAGCTATGGCACCCTTGCCTATGTTGGTGGTGGCTTTGGCAATGGGATACACAACACCCTTGAACCTGCAGCGCACGGGATTCCGGTTATCTTTGGCCCAAGACATGAAAAATTCCGTGAAGCCGCAGCTCTTATCAAGGAAAGAGCGGGTTTCTCCGTGAAAACATCGAATGAGTTTATTTTGCTTGTCGAAAGCATGCTTCAGCGGACTGCATGGCTTGAAAGTTCCGGGAAAGCCGCCATTAATTATATCCAAACAAATGCAGGGGCTACAAATAAAATTATGGATGTACTGAAAATAATATAAGCACCTTCAATATAATGATCAAAGTTTTACGATCAAATTTCTTCCATCCAATAAGTTTCATTTTGCCAATTAAAATAGGATGCTCAACTTTACCAGGATGAAAAATAAATTCCTTCGCTTATCATTTTGCATCTTTCTCTGTCTGCAAGCAAACCTTGTATTTGGAATAGTCTATTTTTTTACAGACAAGGGACAGGTGAGTTTCAAGTCGGATGCGCCACAGGAATTAATCAGTGCTTCCTCCACTGATTTGCGGGGAATGATCGATACAGAAAAGAAAACTTATATTTTCAAAGTATTGATCCGGACTTTTACCGGATTCAACAGTGCACTTCAGATGGAACATTTTAACGAAAAGTTTCTTGAGTCTGAAAAATATCCGGAAGCAGTTTTTTCGGGAAAAATTATTGAAGACATTAATTTGAACGTTCCCGGCACGTATAACATACGCGCTAAAGGAAAGTTGATCATCCATGGCGTTGAACACGAACGTATTATTAAAACCCAATTGACCATAGAAGATGGTGAAATTGTTTTTTTGTCTAAGTTCACAATATTAATTGCTGAATTTAATATCAAAATACCCAAAGTTGTGCACGAAAAAGTTGCATCTGAAGTCAATGTTGAAGTAAAAGGAATATTGAAAAAGAAAAAACTGGAATGATGCAACGTTTTCCAAGCACGCTCCTTATTATTCTGTTCTTTGTTTTGGCGAAGACCGGAAGCACTCAGGTACCTTTATTTCATAACATCGAAATAAAACACCATGGGAATAAAATGCAGCTGCAATCAATCATACTTGACAGTGAAGGCACGCTGCTATGTGGAACTAACCAGGGAGTGATGCATTATGACGGCACTAACTTTTCACCTGCTTTCGAACACGATTCATCATCCGCTCAGGAAGTGCAGTCACTTTATAAGGATCACAAGGGTAGAATCTGGGTTGGTTATAAAAATGGTAAAATCGGAAGCATTAGTTCAGGAAAATTTTCATGGCTATCTGCTGACGAAGAAGACTCCCCGGTTCCGGTCAGTGATTTTGCAGAAGATACAAGCGGAGGTTTATTTTTCAGTACAGAAGGTGAAGGAGTCAGTTACTATAAGGATGGTAAATTTACCAGTATAAAAAGCGAAAATGGTCTCAGCGATGACTATTGTTATAAAATTGTATCACTCGAAAACGGGATGATCTGTGTGGCAACAGACCACGGAATAAATTTTATCAGATTTGAAAACGGAAATTTTACAATAGACCAATTATCCGCTGAGAATGGCTTGCCCGATAACATTGTACGAAACATAACTGTTGATAAAAACCAGCAACTTTGGATCAGTCTGCAAGACAAAGGCCTTTGCCGGGTTGATCCGGTAACGAAGAAAATCACAATTCCGGAAGGACTCGGGCAATGGAAGTACGGGCAGGTTAATACCATCCTTCCACTTGAAGAAGAAGTCTGGCTAGGTACTGAAAACTTCGGAATTCTTCGTCTTGAAAAAAACGGAAGTTGTTATCCGTTACGCCAAGAAAGCAGTGGCTTAAAACAAACTTCAATTAAAATGCTGCTTTCGGATAAAGAGCGACACGTTTGGGCTGCCAGTGGAAATCAGTTATTGCTTTCAAATGGAGAAGCGTGGAATAAACTTCCGGATTTACCGAAACAAACATTTGGTTTTATTCACTGCATTCTTGCAGACAAAAACGGGAGCATTTGGTTTAGCCCCGACCAACAATTGTATTGTGCGAAGAAACAAAATGATGGCACTTATAGCTATACAAAATACATTATAACCAGTCCGGGAAAACTAATTGACATAGTTACTTTGTGTGAGGATGAAATTGGAAATATTTGGATTGGCACATTGGGGGAAGGTGTTTTTATATTGAATACCAAAAATGGAAAAATCCAGCACCCTGTCAATTACCATGAATTGCAAAAGGGCAATATACTTTGCATTGAGGAGCATGACAACAAGATCCGTATAGGTGGGTTTGGAGGAACTCAATCCTACACATACAAATACAACATAGAAACAGGTCAATACGATGTGCGAGTGGATCCACATGACGCCCTTCATTCACTTTACAACAATTATATCTACGCTATACTCACTGATCACAAAGGAAGAACCTGGCTGGGGACTGATGAAAAAGGACTGGGATTATTGGAAAATGACAAATTAACATATTATACAAAAACTGACGGACTTTCATCAAATACGATTGTCTCAATAAAGGAAGATAAAGAAGGCAGGATCTGGATAGCCACTCAAGGAGGAGGTATATCTGTTTATGACGGGAATAAATTTGAAAATATATCATTGGCTGAAGGATTGAGCGACCACTCCCCATCTTCCATTATAATTGATAAGTATGAGCGAGTACTGGCAGTTCACTCAAATGGCGTAGACATTTTTGATCCGAAGAGCCGCACATTTCAATACTATTCATCGGAAAGCAATCTGGGAGATCTAAATCCGGATTTAAATTCGGTTAGTGCAGGTCCGGATGGAAGAATATGGATTGGCACCGAAAAAGGTATATACGTGTACAAACCCTCTAACACCGGGCTTTGGGTTCAGCCATCTGTCAGCATACAAAATATTTTATTATTTCTTGAACGAATCCCATCCGACAATAATCGAAAATTCGAATACGATCAGAATAACATTAGCATCGAATTTAATGCTGCCTGGTATACTGACCCTAACCGGATCACTTATTCCTATCAATTGGATGGTTATTCCTCAAAGTGGCAAACCACCAAGGATCATGCGGTCAGCTACCCACGTCTTCCACCCGGCACCTATGTGTTTCGCGTGAGGGCTTCACTTAACAGCCACTATGAATCGGCTTCAGAGGCCAGTTATAATTTCATTATTAAGAGTCCCTTCTGGCAAACATCATGGTTTCGTATTCTTCTTTCTGTATGCATACTGGCAATTCTAATATTGATTGTGCGGAGAAGAGAATACCGCTTACGCAAGGAGGAAAAACAGGAA
The DNA here is from genome assembly GCA_963775555.1 of uncultured Bacteroidota bacterium. Taxonomy (GTDB): domain Bacteria; phylum Bacteroidota; class Bacteroidia; order AKYH767-A; family 2013-40CM-41-45; genus QQVM01. Next base: position 2,084,814 of record CAVZJJ010000004.1, read on the forward strand.
AAAGAAAAAATTGAATTTCGTTTTGAAACCCTCAGGAGTCAGGTGAACCCACACTTTCTTTTCAATAGTTTTAATACACTCATCACAGTTATTGAAAAAGAACCCGGTTTGGCGGTAGAATATGTTGAACACCTTGCGGAATTTTTCAGGAATATAGTCGGCTACAGAGACATTGAGATGATTTCATTGAAGGAAGAAATTACTTTACTAGAGAATTACATGTTTATCCAGACAAAAAGATATGGGAAAAACCTGCTACTTCAAATAGATATTGACCCGAAAACCCAGGAAACGTATTTTATCCCACCACTCACATTGCAATTGCTTGCGGAAAATGCACTTAAGCACAATGCTATCTCACATGAAAGTACTTTAACCATTGATCTTTTTATAAGGGAGAATTACCTGATGGTCCGGAATAATATCAATCCTAAATATTCCAAAGAAAAATCAACGGGTATGGGCTTACAGAATATCATGAACAGGTACAAATTACTTACTTCTGATCCTGTTGAAATAAAAGAAGACGATAGCTATTTTACCGTATCATTACCTTTACTTCATAATAACGAAACATGAACATTCTGATCATAGAAGACGAAGAGCCTGCTGCACAAAGAATCAAGAGGATGATCGAAGAACTTGAGCCCGATGCGCATATACAAGAAGTGATCGTGAGTATCCGTAGCGCTGTGAAATGGTTCAAGGAAAATACGGCTCCAGATTTAATCTTTCAGGACATCCAACTTGCAGATGGATTGAGTTTCGAAATTTTCAACCAGGTAAACATTCAGACCCCTGTAATTTTCACCACTGCATTCGATGAATATGCCATTCAGGCCTTCAAGGTAAACAGCATAGATTATTTGCTTAAGCCTATCAAAAAGGAAGAGCTCACAAGGGCCTATAACAAATTCAAAAAACTACTTAGTAGCAACACGCCTCCTTTGGCTGACATGGAAGATTTGATTGAATCGCTCCGCCAACCATCAAAGAAATACAAGAGCAGGTTCCTGATTCGCTTTGGTGAACACATTAAAAAAATAAACATTTCTGAGATCGCTTACTTCTATACCCAGGATAAGATCAATTTTCTGCGAACTTTTACGGGCCATTCCTACCCTCTGGATCTCAACCTGGATAACCTTGAAAAGGCACTTGATCCTGAAATGTATTTCCGAATCAACCGGCAGTTTATCATCAGCATTGATTCCATTGAACAAATGTATGCTTTTTCAAAATCGAGGGTTAAAATCAAGTTAAAACCTGCGATGGACATCGAAACCATTGTAAGTACTGACCGTTCGCCGGGTTTTAAAGCGTGGTTAGGGGATCAATAGATAAAAATTATTCACATATTTTATAACTCTTGTTCACAAATTCCCGGTTCCTTTCTCCCAACTTGCACAGAAAGTACTGGAAATTGAACAGTATTGGCACACACCCTGTAGGCCTCTATTTTATTAGGTTTTTTTAAAATTTTTATACACTGTATATCGTTTTTATACCGGAATAAATTACTGCGAATATCTTACAACGTTCATGTTTATTCCAAAATTGCAAGCCTCCTTTACACGAATCAGATTACATTAATCCTTGTTCAACCCTCAATTGTTCTCATCCGGCAAAAGTCATTTGAAGTAAGTAAAAGCTAAACCTACATTTACACCGTAAATATATGATGCCTTACAAAATGAAAATTAGAGACTTCAGAAAAGCTTTCGACATCGACCTGATTATGTTGGGATTGGTGCTCCTACTGACTCTTCTGATTCTATTTACTACCGCTTGTAAACATGAGCCCCAAATCCTTCCAAAATCAGACGACATCAGTGTTAATAATGGAAGTGGAAATGGAAACGGAAGTGGCAATGGCACTGGAAATCAAACATCTACATGTGACCCTGATTCTGCTTATTTCCAAAGTACTATTCTTCCTTTGATCGTTTCAAGTTGTGCGAAGAGTGGTTGTCACGATGCTATCAGCCATAAGGAAGGTATCGTGTTGAATTCTTATCAGACCATAATGAATTATGGTGATGTAAGGCCGGGCAATCCTACACAAAGTGATTTATATAAAGTTCTTATAAAAACCAACCCGAACGACAGGATGCCACCTTCGCCGGACCCTGCCATGAGTCAGGCAAACATCGACATGATTTCCAAATGGATACAGCAAGGGGCGAAAAACAACAATTGTACAGAAGGCAACTGCGACACCAGTGCTGTAAGCTATGCCTCCACTATTGCTCCGCTATTACAATCAAAATGCGTGGGCTGTCATAGTAATGCATCGCCAGGCGGGCAGGTCAACTTATCCGGATACAGTAATACCTATACGTATGCACAAAACGGAGCTCTGCTTGGATCTATTGAGCATGTAAATGGATATTCAGCAATGCCAAAAGGATTGCCTGCATTATCAAGTTGTGAAATTGCTGCAGTAAGAACCTGGATTCGTAATGGTTCCCTCAATAATTGATACCATGAAGAACCTCTTATCCGTACTTTTGTTGACTGCGACAGTAGGAAGTCTTAACTCCTGTTATTATGATATTGAGGAGGAGTTATACCCTGCCTATTCAACAAATACCTGTGATACTGTGAATGTATCTTATAGCCAGATAATTCAGCCCTTACTGAACAGTGCATGTAATTCCTGTCACGGAACAGGGATAGGGCTGGGAAATGTAACATTGGGAGTTTATTCAGACCTTCAACCCTATATCGCAAGCGGATCCCTGTTGGGCTCTGTCGAACATACTTCCGGTTTCTCGCCAATGCCAAAAGGAGGAAACCCATTAAGTGATTGCAGTACCGCCATGCTCCGAGCCTGGATAAATCAGGGTGCTTTAAATAATTAATCAAATACCTAAAAAATAAACAGAAATGAAAAAGAAAATTCTAATTGCAGTTTTGATCTGTACCGTAGGAGTAGCCGCAGCCGGAACTTACCTCTTTAACAAACCGCGTCAAAGTATAATGGATGCCCAGCCTGATGCTGTTACCAATGCACCTACTCTTGTGTCTGAATTTGAAAGTGACGAAATCAAATCCAATGAAAAGTACCTTGGAAAAGTCATTGAAGTAACCGGAGTTATCAACGCGACAAATCTGGACGAAAAAGGCACATTAAACATCACCTTACAAGGTGGAGACCTTGGAGGCGTAGGTTGTCAGTTTGAAACCATTAAAATCAAAACTCCTAAGAAACTCACGGCAGGAGATAAAATAACCGTAAAGGGAATATGCACCGGCATTCTGATTGATGTTGTGCTCGTGGATTGTGTTATCACAGGATAAAAAAAATATCATGGAACTGACCAATGAAAAAACCAGCTTTGAAACTGCGCAGAATTCAAACCTGAATTATGATTCAAATATCAGAACATATAATTCAAATGAAGAGGGTGACAACAACTCCAGTTTTCCAGTCTTCAGAATCAGTCAGGATGGAAGAATAGTATATGCAAATCGTGCCGCATTTCCGCTGCTCAAAGAATGGAATTGCTATGCAAGTAATACCATTCCGGCAGCTATCCGGGAACTTCATCCGGTACTGACTAATCTGGAAGCGGATGAAACAATCGACATGGTGTCGGACACCTTTAAATTCCACCTATCAGTTGTGGGTTTCAGGACAGCTGGATACATTGGTGTGTACGGTTTTAAAACTGAGATGATTGCAAACACCAATGTACATCATAATAACTAACAGATTCTACAAACCATAAAGTCAAAGAAATATCATGAAAAAAACAATGTTCCTCCTCAGCCTTTTTCTGAGCTCAACTATTCTTTTTGGACAAACACGTGTTTTCACTAAGAATGGAAAAATAAAATTTGATGCGACGACACCCGCTTCTCCGGAAGCCATCACAGGGAGCAACGAAAAAGCTACCAGTGTAATCGATCTGGGAACAGGAGCCATTCAATTTGCAGTGCTGATGAAAGCATTTCTATTCGACAAAGCACTTATGCAAGAACACTTTCACGAAAACTATGTTGAATCGGATAAATTTCCAAAATCTGAATTCAAAGGTCAGATTGTAAACATGAAAGAAGTGACACTTGCTAAAAACGGAACCTACAAGGTGAAAGTAAAAGGAAAACTGACGCTTCATGGGGTCACGAAAGATGTGGAATCAGATGGGACCCTTACCGTAAAAGATGGCACTGTGGTTGCGGGAAAATCAGAATTTTTAATTCCGCTTTCCGATTACAATATTGAAATTCCTTCACTGGTAAAAGACAAATTGAATAAGGATGCTCGTATCACCGTAGATATGAACTACGAACCATTAAAAACTTCCTGATTCGAAAAAAATAAATTCAGCTTTTGTGTGTTCAAAGGTGAACATCCTCTGTTTGGAAGGCCCGTAAGCCTCCCTTCAGAGGTGTTTTATTTATAGCAATTTGCTTTTTTAACGAAAATGTGCCAACAATGCATCTATTGTCCAGCGGTCCCATTCAGCGGGGAGCAATAATAGAATAAGAATAAAAAGGAAACGGGGGAAGTAGTGATGCATATCCCACATTGCCTTTATGCTGCTAAATGCGAATGCAACCAATAACATGTTAATTCCCAAAGTCAACAAGGCAGCTTCACGAAACAAACCCAAAATTAAAAATATCCCTCCGATCATTTCGGCTGAGGAAGTAATCCAGGAAAAAGGATATAACAAGGCATTCGGAATCCAGGATTTTTCAATTGGGTTTTGAAATGCCTCAATTACTTTTTTAATCTTAACAATAAATATTTTATCATAGCCCTGCGAAAAGAAGAGGATTCCGGTTACTGCTCGTAGAAGAAAAAGTGCAATTGATTTATTAAAATCAGGATCCAACATATAGCGAAATTACTAATAGAATTTGAAAACACAAAGACCCGGTTTAAGGAGGGTGTTCCCAGGATGAATACAGGTTGTTTTCAGTTTCGAAAATTACACAAAGTGGCAACAAATCGCTTAGGGATGAGCTTCATTACGATTTCCAGAATCCTTGGTAGCATTCCGTCTTCAAAGCAATCTGTTAAATCAATGACAGCAAGCATGAGGAGCAGCCATAATCCCCCGAATAATCAGTAATATGGCTACCGACACGGCAACAAAAGGGCTTGCCTTATGAACAATGCGTCCGAACCCTGCTCCACCCATTTTCCCAATCATTGACAAAGTGAGCATCATGGGAATAGTACCCAACCCAAAAAAAACCATATATAAAATGCTGTCAGTAAATGAGCCCGAGGCGATTGCACCTGCCAGAGCAAGGTATACGAATCCACATGGCAGTAGTCCGTTCACTACACCAATAAATAACATAGTGAGTCCGGATTTTTTACCGAACAATTTTCTGAAGAGGTCTTTCAGTTTTGTTGAATACAGTACAGATATTTTAGTCAGGGCATCGACACGTTTGAATACAAAGGGCATTAAAACAGCCAGCAAAATGATTATCCCTGAAGCAATGGACAAGGGCCGTTGATAACCGGCAAGGGATATTGTGTGTCCCAGCAATCCAACCATCCCTCCTAATACTGCATAAGTAAGGACCCTGCCTGAATTGTAAAGAAGTCGTCCGCCCAGGATTTTCCATCCGGAACTATGATGCAATGGCAAGGCAAGCGCAATTGGACCACACATACCTGCACAATGAAAACTGCCTAAAAAGCCAACAAGGAAAGCCGAGTAAATCCAGATATCCATGTTTACAAAAGTAGTTTTTCTTCAGTATAATAATCTACCTGCTTATATGTCCATCGGATTTTCACAAACCACCATCCCTTCTTTAATGAAAGGCTGCTCACTTCCTGGCTCATCGATTCCGTAGCACTCAAGGCAAGCGTAAAATCCAAACTTGCATCATCAGGTTTAAAGAATTGAATTGTGCCGGAAATTTCCTCACGTGTAAAATCAGATGGATAAATCAATTCAATGAATTGATCCTTTTTAATGATCCGGATATCTTGTTTCAATTCCAGAGAATTCTGTTCACGGTCTATTTGCTCCTGGTACTTAATCTCATTCTCATAGTAATTTTCAGCAACAAGATCTACATTCACCTGTGTACACTTATAAACCAGGTTCAGCATAAAAAGAATGAAAACGACAAGCACTAAAGTGATTCCCCAGCCCCAGTTGAATTTCATGGTCATCTTGTATTTGGTCCTAAGAAGTTAGTTTCAATTATATCAATTTCTTTGCCGTCTGAAAAAATACTCAAGGTCACCCGTGTCTTTAACTTCGTCACTTCCTTACGCGAAAGAACAATAAAAAACACTGCCTGTGTCTCAGAATCATGTTTAACCTGTTGCAGAGCACTTCCGACATAACGAATTTCCCCTGCAGGTGATTTCATCCGTATTTCCAAAGGAAGATCTTTGAAGGTTTTATTGATTACCTGGATATTGTACAAATTACTTACCTGATTATTTTCCTGCTCCTGATACATCTGACCCGGAGTCCGTTGAATCGTCGTTTCCACATCGGTACGCAAGGCCAGCAAGGTGACGAGTGTTGAAAAGAGCAATAAGAGAATTACTGAATATCCAATGATTCGTGAAGTCACTTTAAACTTCATTCTTGAGGCAATGCTGTTCTCGCTGGCAAAACGAATCAAGCCCTTCTTGAAGCCAACTTTATCCATCACATCATCGCAAGCATCGATGCATGCGGTACAATTCACACATTCCAGCTGAGTCCCATTACGTATATCAATGCCGGTCGGACAAACGTGTACGCATTGATGGCAATCAATACAGTCGCCTTCCTGTCGCACCGTATCTTTTCGGATTTTAGCCCGAGGTTCTCCCCTGTTATAGTCATATGCAATTACAATTGAATTTCTGTCCAGCAAAACACCTTGCAGCCTGCCATAAGGACAAACCACCAGGCATGCCTGTTCCCGAAAACGAGAATACACCCCATAAAACACTCCGGTAAAAATTGTTAAGGCGAAGAGTCCTCCCATGTGTTTTCCCGGTCCTTCGGTTACCAACAATTTAAGCTGACCTACGCCTATAATATAGGCAAGAAATGTATTTGCAATTAAAAACGAAATGATAAAAAAGATGAAATGCTTCAGTGTCTTCTTGCGAATTTTATCGACGGTCCAACTTCCACTATCTAATGCCCTTTGTCGTGTATAATCACCTTCTATCGCATATTCAATTTTACGAAAAACCATCTCCATAAAAATTGTTTGCGGACAAGCCCAGCCACACCATACTCTTCCGAAAACAGCAGTAAACAGAATGATAAAAACAAAAAATGTGAGCATGGCCAGCACAAATAGGAAAAAATCCTGGGGCCAGAAAGGAATTCCGAAAACTATGAACTTACGTTCGAGCACATTGAACAAAAACATGGCATGCCCATTCCATGTCCAAAAAGGTCCGGAGAACAACATCAGTAAAAGAACGATACTTACAATGACCCTCCTGTGATGCAGTATTCCTTTGGGTTTCTTAGGATAGATCCAGTTTCGTTTTCCTTCCTTACTGATTGTAGAAATGCTATCGCGAAAGGATTCATCCCTTGGCGCAGTACCCTGAGTATTTTCCACTATCAATTAATTTTGGCAGTCTGCATCGTATCTGCTGCAGTTGCCGTGCTGTCCTGTAATGGTTCTTCCCATTTCTCCCCTTGTGGTGCTTTAGGATTCGGCGGGTTGGTACCTTGCAGAGTCATAATATAACTGCCTACCGATTGGATCTGCTTTGGTGTCAATTGGGATTTCCAGGAAATCATCCCTTTCGCAGCCACCCCATTGGTAATAACCCGGAAAATATTTTTAATTCCTCCGCCATTGATCCAAAATACATCTGTAAAGTTAGGACCTACTCCTCCCTGTCCTTCATTTCCATGACAGGCAACACAATTTTTTACGAAGATCCCTTTTCCTTCACTGAGTGCAGCAGGATCAGATAAGCGTACAACATTTGCCTCCGTAATAAAATTGGCATCGTTTTTCATTCTGTTTTCCTTCTCAATCCCTGCTACACGAATTTCTTCATTATATTCTGCAATTTGCAGTTTACCTGTGCCACTGATATGATAGTTGATCAGATATACAAAAGCGAAAATTATGGTGAGATAAAAACCCCACACCCACCATGGCGGAAGTTTATTGTCTAGTTCGCGTATGCCATCGTAATCATGATCCAACATTACATCCGCCTCCTGTTCAACAGGGACTGAGCGGGTAAGACTTTTCATAAGCCGGCTCCATGCAGATTCTTCAACAACTTTTGTTTTAGCACTTATCGGACCTTCTTCCATCTTTGCTTTCACATTGATGATGTCGCCCATCACACGGATTGCTTTGGACATTGTGAAGAGGGATGCAAATACTATTGCAAATACCAGCAGCCATAAGTATGTAGTCGGGTTCATTAAAAAATCCGGGAAACGTGAAGGGGGCGCCTTTACGACTTCCACCGCGGCGACTTGTGCTGAAGCCGGAAGGAGGTTAAATAACATGCCGGATAATAAAACCGTGTATTGTAATGTGATATTTCTTTTCTTCATAATAGGTCAATTAATTAATTGATCTGAACTATTTTTATTTGCATCGTTAAATGGAATTTGTGCCAATTCATCAAGATGTTTTTTATCCGCCCTGAACAACCAAATGGAAATCGCAACAAAAAACAAGAAGAAAACAACCAGGGATAACACCGGATAAGTTGCGATCCCTTCAATTCCATTTAAATAATTCTTAAACATGGTTAAGGATTTAAGATTAAAATTAATTGTTCATGGATGTTTCACTCTTTTGAGCCTTAATATCAATACCCAGACGTTGCAGATAAGCGATCATAGCAATGATTTCCTTTTTAGAGTCAATCGAAATACCTGCCTGTTTGAGGTCTGCAACAATTGCTAGGGATTGGGTGTTAAGATCCTCATTTGCCTTCTTATCATAGCCATCCGGATAAGGCACACCTAATTTTTGCATCACCCTGATTTTAGCCGGTGTACTCGAAATATCCAAATCGTTTTCAGACATGAATTCGTAGGCAGGCATGATAGAACCGGGAGACATTGTAGTTGGATCGATCATATGATTGAAGTGCCAGGAATTCGGGTACTTCCCTCCTTCCCTGGCCAGGTCAGGCCCTGTGCGTTTTGAGCCCCATTGAAAAGGGTGATCATATACAAATTCTCCAGCCTTGGAATATTGGCCATATCGTTCTGTCTCCGAACGGAATGGACGGATCATTTGGCTGTGACAAGTGTAGCAACCTTCCCGGATATAAAGATCACGTCCTTGAAGTTCGAGTGGCGTGTATGGTTTCACAGAAGTAATGGTAGGCACGTTTGACTTAATCGTTAACATGGGAACAATCTCCGCGATACCTCCAATTAATATCACCACCAGACTTACCAATAGCATTTGCACAGGCCTACGTTCAATCCAGCGGTGCCAGTGCCCTTTGGGTTCTTGAATTCAGTTTCTCAAGCGGAGGTGCCTCAGCCGCTTCGTTGGCAAGGAAATTCCCGGCTGCAGCTGTTTTCCATAAATTGTAAACCATTACTAAGTGCACCGATAATATAAAGCGAACCTCCTACCACACGTAGTTTATACATCGGCATAATCTGAACTACTGTTTCCAAAAAGTTCGGATACTTCATCACGCCATCTACAGTAAATTCTTTCCACATGAGTGACTGTGCGAATCCTGCCCAGTACAAGTGGAATGCATAAAATATAATCCCAAGGGTTGCAATCCAGAAATGAAAATTGGCCAACTTTTTTGAGTGAATCCGGGGTTTGATACAACTTTGGAATTAACCAATACAAAATACCGAAGGTGAGCATACCATTCCAACCCAAACCACCCACATGCACGTGGGCAATAATCCAATCCGTGAAGTGAGCAACGCATTCACATTTTTCAGCGACAACATTGGCCCTTCGAAGGTTGACATACCATAAGCGGTAATTGCCACCACCATAAACTTGAGCACATGGCTTTCACGCACCTTATCCCAGGCACCACGAAGTGTGAGCAAGCCATTGATCATTCCACCCCAGGACGGAGCTATAAGCATTACTGAAAATGCAACACCAAGAGATTGTGCCCAATCAGGCAAGGAAGTATATAGAAGGTGATGAGGTCCGGCCCAGATATAAAGGAAGATCAATGCCCAAAAGTGGATGATCGACAGCTTATAGGAATAAACAGGACGTTGGGCGGCTTTAGGAACAAAATAATACATCAGTCCCAGATAAGGAGTAGTGAGAAAGAAAGCAACTGCGTTGTGACCGTACCACCACTGAACAAGTGCATCCTGAACTCCGGCAAAAATTGAATAACTCTTGAATAAACTAACCGGAAGTGCCAATGAATTTACGATGTGTAAGACAGCAACAGTGACGACGGTAGCAATGTAGAACCAGATCGCCACATAGAGGTGACGCTCTCTGCGTTTAATGATTGTACCAAACATGTTGATGGCAAAAATCACCCAGACCAATGCAATTAAAATATCAATCGGCCATTCTAATTCGGCATACTCCTTACTGGTAGTAATACCGAGAGGCAAAGTAACCGCTGCGCAGACGATGATAATTTGCCAGCCCCAAAAATGAATTTTACTCAGGACATCACTGAACATCCTGGCCTTAAGCAATCGTTGCAATGAATAATAAACTCCCATAAAAAGTCCATTTCCAACAAATGCAAAAATGACGGCATTGGTATGCAATGGGCGTAGCCGGCCGAAATTAAAATACGGTGCGATGTTGATATTCGGGTTGGTTAATTCCAGGGCGGCTATCAAGCCAACCAGCATACCAACAATACCCCAGACAACAGTGGCAATTGCGAAGTTTCTGACCGTCCGGTTATCGTAATTGAATTTTTCTATGCTCATATTTCTTCTTTTGTGGTAGTAGTTGAAGATGAAGTAGTAGAAATTGGAGGTTCCTGATCGAATAAAATCCGAACAGAAGGCGTAAAATCGTCATCAAACTGACCATCTTTCACACTCCAAATGAATGCAATCAGGAATCCGATGGCGAGCAACATGCTAAATAAGATCAACAAGAAAATAACACTCATTTTTAAAATTTAATGGCCAAATATATTCCATTAACACATCCAACTTTATGATTGTAGCACACAAATTATATGATTTTTGTCATGTTAAATCTGGCGTAAAAATATTTTTACCGACAAATTAGGTCCTATTTATATTTTTTTCCACTTGCCAACAAGTTGGTTATACCGGTAGTAAACAGAATTATACTTATTGAACTGATTGGCATGAGGATGGCTGCAATAACCGGAGAAAGCGTGCCCTGCAATGCGAATGAAAGGCCTATAATATTATAAATCAAGGAAATAGTAAAGCTGGCAATGATTATGCGGTGACTCATTCTGGATAAAGCCAGAAATTGAGGCAGTTGATCAAAATGATCTGCGGCTAAGATGGCATCCGAAGCCGGAGAAAAATTATTAATATCATCAGAAACAGATATCCCCACATTACTCTGTTTCAAAGCACCCGCATCATTTAATCCATCTCCAACCATTAGTACATTCTTGCCTGCATTTTGCAAATTTCGGATGACAGATAATTTGTCGAGGGGTGATTGATTAAAACGAAGCTTCCCTTTATTTCCAAATATCGTTCTGAGATAACCTTTTTCACCTTCATTATCTCCAGAGAGTACTTCCAACTCCATTGATTTGTTTTTCAGATCTTCCACTAAAACACTTAGCCCCGGGCGGTAGGAATTACCAACTTCAAAATAGCCTCTTTGGATCCCATCTAAGGATATATAGATCTGTGTCGTATTCAGGAACTCATTTGTTTTATCCCCACCTGCGAATTTATAGGAACCTACACGCACACTTATTCCATTCATCGTACCTTCTAATCCGGCTCCTTCAATCTCCTTGAAATTTTGGAGTGTTAAACGTGTTTTATTCACAAGACTCTCATACACCATCCGGCTCAAGGGGTGCGAAGAATGTTGCACCAGAGTTGAGATCATGGCTTCCTCTTCAGGAAGAAGGGTAATGCCGACAAATCGCAAGGATTCCGGAACCCGGCGTGTGAGGGTGCCGGTTTTGTCAAACACTATTGTATCAATTTTCGAAAGCTTCTCGATAACGTTAACGTTTTTTAAATAAAATTTCCGTCTTCCAAAAATCCTTATGATGTTTCCCAAAGTAAATGGGGAAGAAATCGCGAGTGCACATGGGCAGGCAATTATTAATACTGCGGTGAATGCATTCCATGCCCTCGGCAAATCATCGGCAAGAAACCATCCTGTCCATCCGGCAATCGCTATAAAAAGTATGCCCAGCGTAAAATAATGACTAATGCGATTCACAAGATTTTGGAATGACCGTTCATCTTTGGGATCGGTGAAAACATCCTGGTTCCACAATTGGGTGAGATAACTTTGAGAAACTTCCTTGATCACCTTTAGCTCGACGGCTTCGCCCATTTGCCTTCCACCTGCGTAAATCAGATCCCCATCTTCTTTTTCATGAAGTGCGGATTCTCCCGTGACAAAGCTGTAGTCAATCTTTGCGTTCCCACTCATCAGAATAGAGTCAGAAGGTATCAGTTCCTGGTTGCGGATAATTATATGATCCCCGGTTTCAAGAGCAGATACGGCAATTGATTTTTCCTCACCAAGCCCGCCTTTTCTGCACATCACAGAAATGGGAAAAAAAGATTTATAATCTCGTTCAAATGAAATTGTTTTATAAGTTTTGTCTTGAAATGCGCGGCCAACGAGCATAAAAAACACAAGTCCCGACATCGTATCAAGATAACCCGACCCGGTACCGCTGACGATTTCAATAATACTCCGGATAAACATCACACCAATACCCATTGCGATTGGTACATCAATGTTCAGATATTTTTGCCGCAGACTTTTCCATGCAGACGTAAAAAATGGAGCACTGCAATAAAAAAGTACAGGAAGGGACAATGAAAGGTTGAGATAATTAAATACTCTGCTGAAACCCGGATCTGACATTTCCGTCAGGGAGAAATATTCAGGAAAACTGAATAGCATAATATTCCCAAAGACAAATCCTGCAATTCCAATCCTGAAGGTAGCTGAGCGATTTTTCTTTTTAACAACCCCGACTTCCAGATCAGTCATGTCCAGGTGAGGTTCATAGCCAATCTTTGCCAGCACAAGTACAAGATCGTGCAAACTCAGTTTATTCTCCTGATAGGTAATTGAAACATTCCGTTTAATAAAATTTACACGCGATCGAATCACGGTTGGAATCAGACTGTTCAAATTTTCAAGCAACCAGATACAACTACTACAGTGCATTTGTGGAATGTAAAATGTAACCACTGCGGTAGTTCCATCACTGAACTGCACCATCTTGTCTTTAACAGCATCTTCGTTTAAAAACGCAAAGCGATCATTCGCACTATTTTTATTTGGCGCAATTCCCGGGTTTGAATTGTATTTATAATAGGATTGGAGATTATTTTCTGAAAGTATTTCATAGACCAGCTTACAACCCTGGCAGCAAAAATTTCTGGAGTCATACTGCACTCCATCTTCCCTGCAGTCTTCACCACAGTGATAGCATTTTAGACCCGCTTCTGTATTTGTTTTCACTTTGCTGGCTAATTAGAAAAAATAATCAGAGGCCATTAAATCGTTCGGGATAAGAGAGCACAGTAGCCGAAAAGTAAAGAAGTAATAGGAGAAAAACAAGGTGGTAGGCCATCTCAATCAGTCCAATCCATTTAATTTTCAATTTCCCGTACCATGAATTCAAAACCAACGGTTGCAAGGCCTTCACAATGAGCAATGCACTCAGCATGAAAGTGAATGCGTCCAAACGAAGCCATAAAATTAAAACAATAATCACAATTGCAGTATAAAGCAAAGGGGAATATAATGGAAGCTTTAGCAGTCTGGCTTTAACTAAAAAAATACTGAGTCCAAAATAAGCACTCATAATAATTCCTAAGACCAGGTATTCTCCGGCTTGTGGATCCTGTTTCGGATTAAAGGCCAGTAAGCCGGCGAGGGAAAATGTGGCGAAACTGAGCCATTCGGCCAGAGCGCTTTTTTGCTTTTTTTGAAGCGTCAGCACAATGAACACGAGAGAAAACACCAGAAGTACCGGCAATACGTATAAAATGGAATTCAATTTTAGAAGAAGCAACACGGCAAGTGAAAAACTAATTAATGAATAAATCGCAAGCCAGAGTTTCTTTCTTGATGGCAGTGAGGTTTTGCGACTAATTCCTTCAATGCTTAACTCCATAAAATTCAACGCAGACAAAATGAAGATGAGGATGATCAGCTGCATCCATGAATAATAATGGCTCAACATAACAGCGATGAGCCAACTTACAATCATGGTAAGATAAGCACCATGCTGCCTGGACCAATAGGGTCTTAAATAATTGGAAAATTTCAACACACAAGAATTATTGTTCCATGCAGGAGAGATCAAACATGGCCGAAACTATAGTGGTATAATAGAAAACTCAGTTCAGGTTAATCGAAGGTTCCACAATTATCTGGCCTTTCACTGAATTGCTGACAATACAATAACGCTTCGCTTTGTCGAGCAGATTTTCAACGACATGTTCGCCGGGTGTGTTGTGAAATTCGATGGAAGGCTGCAGGATAAATCGTGTAGCTTCGAACATACCTTTGCCTTCTTTTTCAATATCAACTTTTCCAGAGACTCGCAGACTCCTGATTTTAACTTTTAATAATTGAGCGAAATATATAAAAGTGGTAACGTAACAGGAAGTCAGGGAAGCTAATATTAGATGTTCGGGAGACCAGACTAAATCCGAGCCATTGAATTCAGGAGGAGCCGAAACCAAAATAGGCATTCTGTTTCCTGCACGTAATTGTGCCTGGTTCAATTCCACATCCCATACAAGATTTACATCATAGGTATGAGTAATTTTTTCGAGCGTATCCATCTTCTTTAATTTTTCCCAAAAGTGCGAAAATAAAAGTCTATTTTTGATGAGAAGAATCAGCGTTTATCATGATGAATATCACTTATGAATATTTGTAGCAAATTCCGCAATAGGTGCATAAGGAACACCGACTCTGAAACAAGAATTAAACTATAAAAGGGCAGTATCATAAATCTGTAACAATAACATTTCATCCTATCATAAATTCCCGGCGTCATGAGTAAATTAAAAGATTTACGCAAAAACCTTCTGTTACCAATATTGGTTGTACTAATAAGCGGAATAAATTTTACCCGGCTTGAAGGAATCGAAAACATCAAAGCCATCCATGAATTCACGCTAATCGTTTTGGGTGCCGGACTGGGTGTGCTGCTGGTAAACCTACTCACCATTTGGAAAAACAAGGATCAAGCTTAGGAAAGCCTGAATTGAGTCTTTTTGGCAGTACTAATTATTTTTCTAAATTCGTTTCCTCTTTACCATTTCAATCCATGAAGCTCCTCCTTTATATTGTTGGGTGCATGATAGTTTGTTGGCCTTCTCTTCTTCGGGCTGATGAACCGGAATCCATATTCCTCTTCCCTGAACTGCCGGATAAAAGCGAATCCATCCATGCATTTATTCCTGAAGGTTGGAACCTACTTGATTCTTGTTCAGGATTACTGGACAACGATGAAAGGACTGATCTCGCACTGATCATTCAAATGGAAGATACTTCCTTATTAAACAACATGATCAATGAAGACACCCTTCTGGAAGAATACCGGCCACGAATTTTACTCATTCTTTCACAAAATTCAGATAATCTGTTAGTAAAATCATGCCAGTCTAATCAAGCGATACTTTCCGAAAACGAAGGAGGAACACCGGGTGATCCGTTTCGGAAAATTGAAATTAGCAACCACGAACTTACATTCAGCTTTTGGGGAGGATCGACCATTCAATGGGGACTTGAGTATCATTTTCACTACCAGGTTGATGGCTACTATTTATTTCAAGCCCTTTCAAATGGTTCAGGTCCCGGGGAAACATACAGCTACGATTACAATTTTCAGAATGGAGAACTACATATTGAAGTTCAGGATGAAAAAGACCCCGGCGAAAATTTAAAATACTCAAAAGTCAGAAAGTCAACGGACCAGCCCAGACTGGAAAATTTTCTGCCACTTAGTTATGTAGTGGATGCATATGAAGGAATCATTTTCTGATGAACATCTGAAATTCACTTACAATTTTTATTGACGAAATTTCAGAAAACGATTATTCAATAATTTGAAAATTTCTATAGATAGAAAAATCCAATTGAAAAAAAATACACTATAAGTTATCGAATTCAACAATTTCAGCATAGGAGGATGCCGTCTCATATAAGCGCGTGACCACCAATTCTACATCTTTGGGAAGCAAGTGAACAATCCTATTCCGGATATCAAGTACTAAATTTTCGCAGGTTGGTTGATAAGGAAGTAGGCGAATTTTCCCGAAAATATTTTCCAACTCATTTATAGGTTTTGAAAATGATTTATCATATAAGACAAGTGTGTGGTCAAAATCATCAAGCACGGCTTTTTTCACAATTGCCTTAAGGTCTCCAAAGTCCATGACCATACCGAGTTTTGGATTTTTAGCCTCAAGAAGCGGTTCCCCAATTATTGTAATTTCCAGCCGGTATGAATGGCCATGAATATTACGGCATGGGCCGTCGTAGTCCAACAAGGCGTGAGCCATCTCAAAAGTGAACAATTTTGTGATTCTTGTTTTCAATTATCAGTTTGAATAAGTCAACAAAAATAGCTTCCAGATGCATATGAAACATGACATCCATCACATTAACATGCAATCTGAAATTAATAAGCATGCTTCAATTTTCAGGAAATAGTGGAGCGTTTAAAGACAGGAAAAACCTGCAAATGATACCTCTGCTTACAATTGGTCAACTTAGCACCCTGGCTAAATTCTCAGTTAAGCAAAGGTTTCAATCATTATCATCTTCCTGACGAAACAAAGTACCGGAATCCGTCGTGTTATCCCTTACTTCAGAATGACGAATTTTCCCACCTTCCAAGGCGGTATAAGCCAGAGCACCAACAGCAAATACACCCAATACAACCAATACCGTTGCAAGGAAACGCTGGAACCTCTCAGCAGCAAATAAACTTACCAGAGAAACGAGCCCAAGCATTCCAATAATCCAGATTGACACCTCAGCGGCTTCTTCGTGCGATTTAATTGTTGAGCGGCTTATTCCCGGAATTTCTTCAACAACCTCCTCTGATGGCTCGCCTGTAAGAAATACAGGAATGCATACAAGTGCAGAGAAAAGAAAGCCAATCATTGCAGTACGAATTAAAACCCGCTCTGATAAGTTTAAACCAACCAATAGGATAATCATCGAAAAAATTGCCGCAAGGACGGCTACATGATTTAGCAGGAGATGAAGATGTACAGGACTCATCATTTAGTTGGATTAGACTGGAAATAATTTTCTTTAATGGCCATCATCTTGCTAAGGTATAAATTTCATGCTAATAGAAAACCTGATAAATAAAAGATAGTACCAGAACCGGCTTTAAATATCCGGGCATTCCATCGATCGCCAATGCAAATATCCGTTACATCGTTGGAAAGCTTTAAGAAATCCTGAAGGGAATAAATTAAACCAACACGGCAAATATAGATATGCCGCTAATGAAGTAGCCTGATTAATAAAGACTCATTCGCAGAAAGTCATGCAATCTTTCTCAAGCTATTCCTTTTTCTCAGCTTTCCACTAAACCCACCTCTTCGATGGAAACTCCTCTTTCCCAGATAATTTTTTTTCCAAAACCGAGCGTGTTGTCAGTCATCTTGATCCAATCCAAAGAAACTCTCCACATGCTTTCATTTACCAGGCGCGCAAGAGGATGAAATGACAGAAAATGGTCTCTTCCCTCTATGTATTCCTTATCTTTTAATAAAACACATTTCCCTGTAAACTGTATTCCCTGCAATTTAACAAAACTACTTTCTTCACGGAGAATGCTACCGGCAACAGCAGAATTCCCAACTATTTCTTTGCCATGACGACTTGATTCTTTAGAGACAAAATACAAGTATTTTTTATCTGCGTCGAAAGAATAGAACAGGACACTGCAATATGGCAGCCCGGCATCTACACTGGCCAGAGTCATTGTTTTATGATTCAAAATGAATTTAAATATACGTTCCTCCATAAAATTATATCTTTTTCAATCTGGATAATGAATTATGATCTATCCATAGATTTCCTCAAAAGAAAATACCCTTCTGTACAGGAGCATCAAATGCTGCAACACTCTCCATCTAAAACATTATTGGAATAAATCATCACTTCAAATTCTGGCTAACTCATGCAATCTTTCCGGCTGAAGGATGCTGATAAACTTACCCTGCGTTTCAACAATGCGCTGGGACTTTAAGTCTGAAATAACCTTTGAAACCTGTTCTTTGGTAGTACCAGCCAGATTGGCAATGTCCTGCCTACTAAGAATAAGGTTAAGAGTATGGTTCATCCCCGTAGAACCAAAAGCTGTTTCCATGGTAAGCAGTGCATCAGCGACTTTTTGAGGAACAGTCATCGTAGCCAATTTCAAAGATTTTTGCTCCAGTCCTGATAATTCCTTCTTATAGAAGCGGAGCAATTCAATGGCTAGTTCCAGAAATCGACCGGTCAAATCCATAAAAGTCTGGGAATCGAGAAAACAGACTGTAGCATCAGTGATCGCCATTGCGGACACCTGGTATTCGTTACTTTCTTCAGAAGCATTAAAACCAATTACATCTCCCGGTTTGGCAAAACGCAAAATTATTTCCTGTCCCCTGCTATCTGACTTATATATTTTAACCTGGCCATTTTCGACAAAATAAATTCCCTTGGCTGTACTTCCTTCCATGATGATACGTTGACCAGCCATGAAATAGCCCACTTTCTTTAATTTGGAAACCAGGTCAACACATTCCTTTGTACACCTGTTCAAGACAGAACATTCTTTTGTAGAACAATCGGAGCAATGAATTATATTTTTGCCGGCAACAGGTTTCTTCATAAATTGTGCAGATTGCAGTTTGAAAAGTATATCATTGGCCATTTTATTTCAGGACTACATTTTTTTACCGGGTTGACTAATAAATGCAAAATCAAATCCAATTATTTATTTTAAAAATCAAACAAAACCGACTCATCAAAAAATGGAGCGAATCCACAATTGCAGGGCAAACCGGCTTATGATTTCACTTAGCAAATTACATACACTTTTGATATACCATGTATGACAATTATCAGCTATTATTCTGATTCAAATCATTATGAATTGATTACTAAATCAAAATCTTAGCTGGAACAGATATTCAACCTTTCTATGCCAAAACCGGTCATTCATACACAGGAACTGAAAGAGTTGAGAAAGCTCTCCCTCATTTTCGGAGGGAACAGCAATCAACTAAAACTTGAATTCCTCAATAATTTAAAGTTAAAAAGCACAAACCGTCCCGGGATAATGTCCAGGTACCAGGAAGCATTGCTATTTCTGGCGGCTCACCCGGATTCAAAAGAGCTGCTTGACCTGGCAAATGAAGAGCTCAACAAACTGAACCGGATTTCTCAAAAAATAATGAATTCAGGGAGTGAAAATCAAAAAATATCATTCTCAGGGAGCGGTTTTGCAGGAAGTTACTTCATTGCCTGCTTCAGCCACTCGATGATTACCTGGTTACAGAGTAACTATCCGGATGCTACTTCTCTGCATAGTTTCGGGGAATCCGACCATAGTCCGCAGGAACTCCTTGGACTGGCACTTTTGCCTTCAGAGAGCTGGCTTATCGAAAACTCTAATCTCCCTCTTAAAAAATGGCAAGGAATAGCATTCGGGCCTAAAAACAAAGAATCACTTCCCCGGATTCTGCAATCCATGGAGCAGAGGAATCTCCCCACACCTCTGAGAGATCTTTTGTACGACTCTTTACAACTTTACATATCCTTTGATATCCATGAATTAAAAAATGCCATGTCTCTTCTGCGGGCTCCAAGAGGAAAATATTTTTTTAATCCTGAACCTTTAATAAAAAAAATTGCACTTGGCCCTCTGCTTAACAAGAAGATTCCCGAAAAACTGGAGCTGAGTAAGAGTGAAATCAACGAATACATTAAAGTAGCAAGATTTGCACTGTTGCATTTGAGCCGCGAAACAGACCCTGTAACATATGCAGAAGCCGAAGGATTGGAAGTCTTCGACCTGGACAGGGGTTTGAGCATTGCTTTTTTCTACCTCCCACCTGAGAGGAGAAATGCAATGGATGCATATGTAGGATATATGATTTTTAAAAATCGAATCCCCTGCGGATACGGGGGTGCGTGGATGTTGGGGAATAAGGCCAAAATAGGTCTCAATATTTTTCCCTCTTTTCGTGGCGGCGAATCTGCTTTTCTATTCGGACAAATTCTCAGACTCTATAAGAAAAGATTCCGTCTCCGGTATTTTGAGGCAGAGCCCTATCAAATCGGAAAAGACAATCCCGAAGGAATTGAATCCGGGGCCTTCTGGTTTTATTATAAATTAGGATTCAGGCCACACCAGGAAGAATATAAAATAATTGCTCAGGAAGAATTCAATAAAATAAAAGCCGACAGAAATTACAAAAGCCCTGGCTCTATTTTGAAAGAGCTGGCTAATTCCATGATGTTTCTTGACACCTTCGAACCCGGGACAGGATTGAAACATGCACTTCCCGACAGCTTAAAAATTTCAGAACAAATCACACAACTCATTTCAGGAAAATTTCAGGGAGACCGAAAACTTGCAGTAGATCATTTTATATCGGAAGTACCCAAGAAAACAGGAATTCATGCCGGCACATTTAAAAGAAAAGAAGAAAAAGGCATGTATATTGCCCTGCTTCCGGTCTTGTATCTACTGATAAGCAGTAAAAAAAACATACTGAAAGAAGACGTAAAACTACTTTCCGAATTGGTCCGCAGCAAAGCAGCAGCAACGGAGTTCAATTACATCCTGCAGACGCAAGGCCTCTTGCCATGGTTCAGAAAATTAGTCTGAATTTCGACTTCATTTCCAACACTGACTTCGGTTAACAGAATAAAAAATACATCCTTCCTCCTGCATACTACCTTCCTAGCTACATCCTAAGCTGGTACCGCAATTCAGGCATTTGTAACATGAACCGGAGCGAATGGTAATGTGCCCGCAAGTTGTACAAACAGGAGCATCCCCCATCATACTTCCCAGATACTGTTGTGTTGCATCAAGCGCGGTTCCGGAAGTTTGCTCACCGCTATTCACAAGGTCCTTTTTTCTCTGGACTTGCTCCTCTGCAGATTTAACAGCGCCCGGTTTCGCCTCTTCAGGCTTAGGTGGAACCTGAACCAAATCTGTTCTTTGTAAATATTCTAATGCAAGGAGACGGAAGATAAAATCAATTACAGACGTAGATGTTTTGATATTGGGATGGTCTACCGGACCTGAAGGATCGAAGCGTGTGAAGATAAATTTTTCAACAAACTCTTCAAGAGGAACGCCATATTGCAATCCAATCGAAACAGAAATGGCGAAACAATTCAGCAAAGAGCGGAAAGAAGCACCTTCCTTATGCATGTCGATGAATATTTCTCCAAGGGTTCCATCGCCATACTCTCCTGTGCGCACGAATATGGTGTGCCCACCCACTTTTGATTTCTGCGTAAAGCCCAGTCGGCGCTCAGGTAAACGTTTACGATGTACGATGTTCGAAAGCTGACGTTTAAAAATAGTGTCTTCGGAAAGATTTATCAATCTACGTGCAGCTTCCAATACCTGCTCTGCTGTAAGGTGCTCCTGAAGATTTTTTTCAATAATAGCCAGCTCCTCCATCTTATCTTTCTGTCTGGTAACGGCTTTGGAAGACAAAGGCTGGGATAATTTCGAACCATCTCTATAAAGAGCGTTTGCTTTCAATCCGAGTTTCCAGCTCAATTCGTAACAGTTGCGTACATCTTCCACCGTTGATTCATGAGGAAGATTAATTGTTTTTGAAATGGCTCCGGAAATAAAGGGCTGTACGGAGGCCATCATTTTAATATGGCCGGCTGCTTCAATAAACCGTGTTCCGGTACCACACTTGTTTGCACAATCAAAGACAGGAAGATCCTCGGGACGGATATGCGGAGCACCTTCAACGGTCATGGAACCACATACAAAATGATTGGCTTCCTCTATTTGTTCATCGGTAAATCCAAGATGATGCAGTAAACTGAACTCCGGCTTGGAGAAAACTTCTTTATCTATTCCAAGTTGTTGCATGCTTGTTTCTCCAAGAGTGTGGGGATTGAACACAAACTGAATGTCAAAGGCTTTGTGGGCTGCGTCTTCCAGCACTTTCAGATCTGCCTTGCTGAATCCTTTGGCGCGGAGAGTTTCCACATTTACAAAAGGCGCATTGACAAAGCTTCCTGTCCCTTTGGCATAGTTCACAATGTCGTGAACCTGTGAAGCGGAATAACCGAGCTTATGCAATGCCTGTGGTACACTATTATTTACAATTTTAAAATAACCTCCGCCGGAAAGTTTCTTAAACTTAACGAGAGCATAATCCGGTTCTACACCTGTAGTATCACAATCCATCACGAGACCAATGGTGCCTGTCGGAGCAATTACACTGACTTGTGCATTACGGTATCCATTTAGCTCACCTCCCTGCAAGGCCTGATCCCATACTTTGCATGCTGCTTTCAATAAATAATCCGGGCAATTTGCGGCATCAATTCCTTCCGGTCTAATTTCGAGACCTTCATAAGCATCCGATGCCTGATAAGCAGCATAGCGGTGATTTCGGATGACCCGCAGCATGTGCTCCTTGTTTTTCTGATAGCCCTTGAAAGCTCCTAATTCTGCTGCCATCTCCGCAGAAGTATAGTAAGCGGTTCCGGTCATGATCGCTGTGATTGCAGCGGAAATAGCACGTGCTTTTTCACTGTCATAAGGAATTCCCGATACCATCAAAATGGAACCCAGGTTCGCAAAACCTAAACCTAGGGTACGATATTCATAACTTAAAGCCGCCACTTCTTTTGAAGGAAACTGTGCCATGAGAACAGAGATTTCCAATACGACCGTCCACAATCGACAAGCATGTCGAAAAGCAGGCACATTGAATTCCCCTGATTCATCATCAAAAAACCTACGAAGATTCAAAGAAGCCAGATTGCAAGCTGTATTATCAAGAAACATGTATTCAGAACATGGATTGGAGGCACGTATAGGACCTGCTTCCGGACAAGTGTGCCATTCATTAATGGTGGTATCATATTGCACACCCGGATCAGCGCAACTCCAGGCAGCCTCCGCGATTTCATGCCATAATTTCCTGGCAGGAACTGCTTTTAAAACACTGCCGTCAGTGCGTGCCAGCAAATTCCAGCTGCCATCTTCCTTGAGGCATTTGAAAAAACTATTGGGTACACGTATAGAGTTATTTGAGTTTTGTCCGGAAACCGTTGCATAAGCTTCCCCTTCATAATCTGCTGAATATCCGGCAGCAATAAGTGCAGCAACTTTCTTCTCTTCGTTCTTTTTCCAGTTGATGAATGCTTCCACTTCCGGATGATCCAGGTCAAGACATACCATCTTGGCTGCCCTCCGTGTTGTTCCTCCGGATTTAATGGCACCTGCTGCGCGATCTCCAATTTTCAAAAAGGACATTAAGCCCGAAGAACGTCCGCCACCGGAAAGTTTTTCAGTTTCACCGCGGATAGAGGAAAAATTCGTGCCTACACCACTCCCATATTTAAAGATTCTTGCCTCACGCACCCACAAATCCATAATTCCACCCGGATTTACCAAATCATCACTTACTGATAAGATAAAGCAAGCATGGGGCTGTGGTCTTTCGTAAGCCGATGTGGAGGTGTGTACTTTCTCGGTTTTGGGATCCACATAATAATGTCCCTGACCGGTTCCTTTTATTCCATAAACAGAATAAAGTCCTGTGTTGAACCATTGAGGTGAGTTTGGAGCAGCATATTGACCCAATAACATAAAAACCAGTTCATCATAAAAGATCTGCGCATCTTTGGGGGTTGAAAAATAACCATGCTCGAGGCCCCAGGAAGTCCAGCAAGAAACCATCCGGTGAGCTACTTGCTTCACTGAATGCTCAGCACCGGTGGTTCCGTCTTCACGGGGCACACCGGTTTTTCTAAAATATTTTTGTGCAAGAATATCTGTGGCTACCTGCGACCAGGTGGAAGGGACTTCGACATCACGGAATTCAAATACAATATCTCCTTGAGGGTTACGGATGACTGAATTTCTCAGATCATACTGGTATTGATCGAAAGGAGACAGTGTATCTTCCGTGAAATATCGGCTAAATTTCAATCCACTCTTCGCTTGCTGAGTCGACTTCTTTGCTGATTGATTTGATTTTTTTCCCTCTTTCATGATCCTGTGTGTTTGTGTCTACGAAGAAATCCTTATTGGAAACATGATCACATGATAAACATCATCCCAGTCCAACTATTAATAAACATAAAGTAGCTGATAATATTTTGAGATTTTTTAAAAAGTGTTATTTCGTATTTATGAATCCATTCAAATGAATGCATTAAGTTAATCAAATTTTGAAATTTTATCAAGAACATTCACACGGAATCTTAAGACAATTAACAACTGTGCTGGATGAACAAAAAACAATACCCTTTGAATTATCTTCGGCATAATTCAAAAGCCAGGATTACGAAAGAGCCAATTCGAAAATTATCAGCAAGGGGGTTAAAGATCATATTCAGAAATCGAAAAAGAATTGCGAAACAAACCAAGCAACAGGAACAATCCTTTTGCATAGTTGCACCAAGCCTGATTGGCATCGAATATCGAAACAATAAAATGCAGAAAATACTTTAACTGCTACTCATAATAAATATGAGTAAACAATTCACTCTCCGTTCTGAAAATAAAATATCAGGAGTTAAAACGGATTGGAGAGCTCAGGATTGGTAAGGATAGTCGTATCGGTCAGGGTCAATAAAAAAGCAACAAGATTTGCCTTCTCATCAGTAGTTAACTGAAGCCCATATTCTTTGAAGGGCTTTGTCATGATCGGATCGATATTGGGTGAATTCCAATGCACTCCTGAATTATAAAACTCCACAACTTCTTCCAGAGTTTTAAAACGGCTGTCGTGCATATAAGGAGCGGATAATTCAATGTTGCGCAAAGTAGGTGCGCTAAACTTTCCTTTATCCGTTGAGATGCCTGTGTAAAGATACCTTCCCAATTTCAGCCCGGTCAATACCGAGTCGAGGCCCGTATTATTAAAGGTATTACTCGTAAACAAAGGAGTACCGTGGCAATGAAAACAATCTCCCTTTTCGGTATAGAATATACTGGCCCCTGCCATTTCTTCCCCGGTAAATGCATAACCCGGTTCGTGCCGTGATATGCGGTCAAACTTGGAATTATCGGAAATAATCGTCCGCACGAACTGCACAATGGCATTGGCAATAGTCTGCTGCAACTCCGCGTCACTCAAGGCTGCGACATCTTTTACTCCGAATGCTTCATAGAAATATTGCGGGTAGATTGAATGTGCTTTTAGCCGGTTTACAAGCGTATCCATATTGGTATTAAAAAAATCAGGAGTAAAATCGCCAAGAGGAACATGTTCCAGGACAGGAACCTGGCCATACCATTCGTATTCGGGATTCCAGGCAAGGTTGATGAGAGGAGGTATACCCACTGAATCTCCGTCAGCATTCACACGATAGCCATTATTAAATGAACGGCCCTGCGGATGGCATGAAGAACAAGACAAATTATTACTGGATAGGATAGGATCATAAAACAACATCCTTCCAAGGCGAACGCCTTCCACTGTGGTGGGGTTTCCTGCAGGAATCACCGGCACCGGCCAGCCGGCAGGAACCCTTAAAGATAGCGGTGTTGGAACGTAACCGGGATCTTCAACAATGGGGTCTTCATTATCCTTCTTGCAAGAAATAACGAGAAGTATTGCAGCTGAAATAACAACTAGTTTTTTTAGATTCATGATTTATTATTGAATTGAGAATACATCCGCACCGTTTTGTTTCAGCTTTACCATAGCTGACATCACGCCCATTGAATAGTTACCATCAACATTGAAGTCATAGACATCAGGATTCCGGAACCATTCATTCAGATTCATCACCATATTTACTTCCTTTTCACCGGAAGTTATTTGTATTTCGCCATAAGCAACGCAGGAAACCAGGTAAGCATTTAATCCAAGATGCATGGCAAAACCATAATCTCCGGCAGTGTCGCTCGCGTGCCCTTCAAATTTCATGAAATGATATCCTCCCCCCATTTGTACCGGCCATTCCATGTTCAGGTTTTCCACAGTTATAGGAAGTCCTCCGGTAATATTCTGAGCCGAATCCAAACCAATGTTAAATTTCAATCCTATGTAGGTTCCAGCAGGAATTCCCGAAACAAGCATCTGGTTTGTTGAAGAAGTTGCGGCGTCTATGAACTGATAATTCTTGATAAGGAGAGTACTGCTATCAGGACGGATCAGCGAAACTTGTGATAAGTAATACCACAAACGGCTTACGCCATACTGACTACCCGCATCGTTCGTGTAAATCAGGGTATCGAAAAGCAATGACTGGCCGTCCACTTCATGACCCAGATTGAGAAGGATAGAATTTTCTGCCGGCGTTACCGGGATAGGATCCTCATTGTCTTTTTTACAAGCTGTGAGTACACTAAGGCCGATGATCGTTACTAAAAAGTACTTTTTCATAATCCAGACTATTTGTAGGTACAAAGAAAGCACCAAAATGTAAATAAAAGTATGATGGTAATCACAAAACCAGTTAATAAAAACAGCTAATTTTCTTCATATTTTTTCCGTATATTCATCTTTATCAGGGGAAAGATTAAAAAAGCAAAGCCAATCAGCATGATGAGTCCGAAGATTGAAATTGTGTCAAAATACATCATCATTTTTTGCATGATCTCCTGATGTGTTTTATTGTCCTTGAATACAGCCTTCGTAATTCCGGCAGCTAAGAGAGAAATCCAAAAAATAAGAAGGGAAATATTACTTATCCAAAAACCCACCTTGATATAGCCTTCCGCTCTTTTAAATGAGAGCATTGATTTCTTTTCGGCTATATAGCAAATTGATGAAAAAAGAATCATGGTATTGATCCCAATTGTGGTGCCCATGGCATGTGCCACGGTAATATGCGTACCATGCGTGTACAAGTTAATAGCGGGAACAGACATTGCTATCGCAAGGATAAGGTTAACCAAAATCCAGAAATCAGCAGCAATGATAAAACGGAACGCGATTCTGTCATAGTTTTTTCGGGCGCTAAGCAAAGCGGAACGCCATTCACGAATGATGTTTGCCAGGATCAGCAATTCGGTCATACTGATAAAATATGCAATGTGTTTGATCCAGGGTGATGCAGGTACGATATAAGTATGGTGTCCCCAGTTAAACATCAGATTCGTTAAGCCCAGGAAATAGAAGAAAAAAGTTTGTCGCGAATTCGCGACTTTATTATCGCCACCAATTTTCTCCATTAAATAAAAAGCAGTGCCATAAATAAGCATGTTCCAGGAACCGACCATTGAACCCAGAGCTTTCCATTGAATCACTGCATCCCGAATCACATTATCTCCAAAAAAATCAAGCAGCCATAATTGCGACTCAAGAAAAGTGATCAGAAAAAAGACCAGTCCGGTGCCCCACATCCAGATATAAACCGGCGCATTCCTGAAAGTGCCCTTCAGACTTTTAAAAAAGTTAATCATGAACAGAACCCAATACGTAATAATTGGAATTGCAATCCAGGCAGGAAATTCAAGGTACTCACGGCCTCCAAACTTTCCTGTCGAATAAGCAATGAAAGTGCAGAGACTTACAAACAGTAAAATAATTCCATGAACCCAGGCCATCTTTTCTGAGAACAATGGCTTTTGAGAGTGTTCACGGATGTAATAATAGATACCGCCGGTTGCAGCAGTGAATATCCATGATATGACCAAGCTCACATGCAAAGGCCGTATTCGGGCGAATGAAAATGCATTGCGCATCCATTCCGGAAAGATGTATTGAAAACTTCCCACCACACCAAAAAACAATCCCAGAAATAAAAACACCAGCGCAACTACCACAAAAAAAGAAGAAAGGGCAATTCCTGAATTTGCCTTTTTCAGCGGAAATGTATCCGGCAAAATTTTATCCATGATGTGTTTGAAAAGTAGACAGTCTTAGTCAGAATTCACGCAATTTATTTTTACACATTTGCTCGCCTGCAGTTTAGTCAATTTCTTTAAAGTGAGCTGTAAAGTGGCGTAAAAAAGCGGGCTCGTAAGTAATCTCCAATCCTTTTGTTTTTTCACGCTGCTTCATGATCTCTTCAAAAACCTCAATCACATAGTCGATGTGACTTTGTGTATAAACCCTTCGCGGGATAGCAAGCCGAACCAGCTCCATCGGTGCAGGAATCAGCTTCCCCTTCTCATCGTATTTTCCGAACATAACTGATCCCACTTCCACACAACGGATACCACCGGTTCTGTAAAGACTACATACCAGTGCCTGTCCCGGGTATTGCTCAACAGGAATATGAGGGTATAATTTTTTAGATTCGATATATACTGCATGTCCACCTACCGGATACATGATCGGAACGCCCATTTTGCGTAAGGCATTTCCGAGATAGGTTGTACTGCGAATACGATAATGCAAATAATCCGGGTCAAAGACCTCCGTCAAACCAACCGCAACAGCCTCCATATCCCTTCCTGATAATCCTCCATAGGTAGTATAGCCCTCCGTGATGATCAGCAATTGTGTGCATGCATCTGAGAGTTTGTCGTCCCGCAGTGACAGAAATCCGCCCATGTTCACGAGTGCATCTTTCTTTGCGCTCATCACGCATGCATCAGCAAGGGAACACATCTCCTGTGCAATGGAAAGATAGGTACGGGATTTATATCCTTCCTCCCTGTCGTGTATGAAATAGGCATTCTCGGCTATACGACATGCATCAAGAACGAAAAGGATACCATGCTTTTTGCAAATCGAACTCACTTCCTTAGCGTTTCCCATGCTTACCGGTTGTCCCCCTCCACTGTTATTTGTGACCGTAAGAATTACAGCTGCAACATTCTTAGCTCCCAGCTCTTCAATGAGTGCTTTCAGGCGGATAGTATCAAGATTCCCTTTGAATGGATAATCAGAAACAAAGTCTTTTGATTCCGGAACGGGAATATCAAAAGCCGTTGCACCGCTGAATTCGATATTTGCGCGCGTGGTATCAAAATGCGTATTGCTTATAAAATATTTTCCTTTTCCTCCCAAATGTCCATATAAGATGCGTTCAGCAGCTCTTCCCTGATGGGTAGGAAGAATATGTGGCATCCCGGTCAGGTTCTTCACAGCGGTTTCGAAGTGGTCCCAACTTCTCGCTCCCGCATAGGATTCGTCAGCTTCCATCATGACTGCCCATTGACTGCTGCTCATGGCGGAAGTTCCGCTATCAGTTAAAAAATCGATGAGTACCTGTTCGCTCTTTAGAAGAAATGGATTGAAGTTTGCTTTCCGGAGAAAGCCCTCACGCTCTTCCGGAGTAGTAACCGGAATAGGTTCTACACTTTTAATTCTAAAGGGCTCAAATATGGTCTTAAAGTTCATGTCTTTTGATTGGTTAGTTACAAGGGTTTAAAGCGGGCCTGAAAGAATCTTAAGTACTTTGGTTCAGAAACCATTTTCAATCCTGTAATTCTCTTTCTTTGTTTGTACACTTCACCAACACTTTCTGCTACAACATCCATATGAGCCTGAGTATATACTCTTCGTGGAACCGTAAGGCGTACAAGTTCAAGTTCGGGATAATAATGGTCCCCGGTTTCACTATTTCTGCCAGCAGATACTATTCCTCTTTCCATGGTACGCACACCGGAGTCGATATAAAGTGCTGCAGCAAGTGCTTGTGCAGGAAACTGGATCTGTTTTAAATGAGGAAGAAATCTTTTTGCATCGATGAATATTCCATGTCCTCCAATTGGTACAACAATCGGTACTTTCATCGCCTGCAATTGTTTTCCAAGGTACTCCACTTGTCCTACTCGTGCACGGATATGATCGTCATCAACCGACTCGGAAATTCCAATGGCCATGGCCTCCATGTCACGCCCGGCGAGACCGCCATAAGTATGCAATCCTTCGTACACCACCACGAGGTTGCTTGCCTCTTGATAAATTTTCTTTTCATTCACTGCCAGAAATCCACCAATGTTTACAAGAGCGTCTTTTTTGGCACTCATCGTAGCCCCATCGGTAAGTGAACAAATTTCATGAATGATCTCTTTCACGGATTTGTCTTTATATCCTTTCTCCCGCATCTTGATAAAATAGGCGTTCTCTGCCACACGGGTCATGTCATGAATGATTCTGATTTTGTGTTTTTTCGTCAGTACGCGTAATGCACGGAGATTCTGCAAAGAGATCGGTTGACCTCCGGCCATATTCACCGAAGTAGCAATTGAGACATAAGGAATTCTCTTGCTGCCGTATTGCTCAATGATGCTCTCTAATTTTTTGAGATCCACATTCCCTTTAAAAGGATGTTCGCTCATTGAATCATGTGCTTCGTCAATTACGATATCCATAAATTTGCCTCCGGCAAGCTCCTGGTGTAAGCGTGTTGTGGTGAAGTACATATTGCCCGGAATGATATCGCCTGGCTGAATCAATATTTTTGAGAGTATGTTCTCAGCTCCTCGTCCCTGGTGTGCGGGTATAACATATTTATAACCGTAGTACTTTCTTACGGCCTGCTCGAGGTGATAGAAGTTTTCACTTCCTGCATATGACTCATCACCCAGCATCATCCCCGCCCATTGCCTGTCGCTCATGGCAGAGGTACCGCTATCTGTGAGTAAATCAATATAAACTTCTTTTGAACGAAGCAGAAAAGTATTATACCCGGCTGCTTCAATAGCTTTTTTTCTTTCGGCGAGCGTGGTCATGTGCACCAACTCTACCATTTTTATTTTATAAGGTTCCGCCCAGGAACGCTTTGACTTTTCTTTACTTTTCATAACCGGGTTGATGTGGAATTAGTTTGTAAATTTGAATTTGAATAATTTTTTGTATTTGAATCTTGTCGAATTCTTTCAATGGTAGCAGAGCTATCCACATAAGTAAGATAGGCAACGATGTTTTTTATTTGGGTGCTGTCGAGTTGGAAAACCGGCATTTGACGTACTCCAATTTGCAACAAAGCACCAACGAACAAAGGCCCTTTGCCGGGCTGCGAAATTACATGTGTCAGTTCGGGGCCCAGATAACCACCAAGACCAAACAGTTGATGACAAGCAATGCAATTATATTCCTGGTATAAAATTTTTCCCGCATGCGCATCCCTGCTCATTGATCCCAGGTCTGAACTCGTTTCCGTCCCTGAAGTATATACCCAACCGGAATAGATCAGGTAGACTGTAAATAAAAATGAAAAGAAAAATATTTTCCTGGACACACCGGTAAAATAGTAGGTTAAGGTCTTATTTAATCATGATTAGATTGAACAATGAATCGGGGGAAGAGAATATTATTTTCCAGATGCACATGCTGGTGAAGATCTTCTTCGAACCCTTTCAACTCATCGTAAGATAAGCGATACGTCATACATGCATCGGATGGTGGAGAATACTTATTGGTTAAATTCTTAATCTCAGCCAACAAGCCCCCTACGCTTTCATGCTCCATTTCCATCACCTGGATAGGCGCACTTAGTTGTACGGGATCCAATTTTATTTTACCTGAACCAGCCCCCTCATGTAATTCCCTGATTGCCGGAAAAAGAATTTGCTCCTCTTTTATCATATGAGCAACCAATTCATCATTGACATTTGAGAATATGGACAGGACCTCAAGTAGTTCCGGGTGACGTGAACCATGCTTGTCGGCTACTTTTTTTAAATGCTCAAGGATCCTCGGTGATGCGTCTCTAACGTATTCGTGATGTTTATTAAGAATATGATTGATCAGGACATTTGTTTCCATTTCTCTAAAAACTGCCGGATTCACATCCGGGTTGCTTGAAGAAAATAAGGAACTGAGCTCCTCCTCCACTTCATCAAGTTGACCTGAAGAAAGACAAGCTGATTTTAAGGTTTGTTTCCCTTTGCAACAGAAATCAAGATGATGCTTTTCTAATACAGATGCACTGAGTGGAAAATCAGTTACAATTTGTGCCAATGTTTTTTCAGCGTATTTTATCATTTTATTTTATTTAGGACTCAAAGATCACTTTCCTTGTGTCCATTCAAGGTGACAAGTATCATGTATAAAAATGAGAAATATCAAGGTGAGTTATGTCTTTTGGCAGCGATTAAAACAGGGGAGTTGCATTGACAGAATACGCATGAAAAGCCAGTAATGGCATATCAGTGTGATAGGCCAGCTTTCGGGTGAGACTCCTGCTCGTCAGCTTATCGAAAAAATTTCTTTTTCGGGTAGAAACGGAGAGCAGATCCACCCCGTTCGAAACAATGAAATCATGAACTGTATCTTCAATACTCTCTCCAAAAACTGAATGGAACGAAAAATTATCGTAAGGTATGTTGGTCAATACCTGTCCTTTAAACCAATCCAGCATTCTGGCTTCAGTTTTATGATCGCCCTTGGCCTCAACATGCAGAACGACAATTTCAGGATTAAATGGCTTGAACATTTCTGCCAAAAGGTAAAGCGTTTGAAAATCGTTGTCTGCATAATTCGTTGCAAATACAATTTTTGATGGTTGCTTGAAAATCGCTTCTGCAGGCACTGCCAGTACGGGACACGAGCACTTTTCAATCACATCGGCAGTATTGCTGCCGATCAGAATCTCTGAAAGTCCGCTTGCGCCCTTTGTTCCCATCACGATCATGTCAATTTTTTCATTGCGACTGAGTTTTGTAATTTCATCCACAGCAAAACCAGTACTCAAAAGGACATCGATTTCCTGATAAGCAAATTCTTCCATCATTGACTTCTTCAATTGTTCCAGCCTGATCAAGGCATCCTTTTCTTCCTCGATAAGTGAGGTGGCAACAGCCATTTCAGCGGAAGTGAGCACAGGAATATGTGTAGTATGATAAAGAGTTATTTTACTCTTCAGAGCACGGCCAAACTGGATTCCATACTTTACTGCATTCAATGCATTCAGTGAAAAGTCAGTAGGGATCAGTAAGCGCCGAACCGGATTCGTATTAAAACTTTTTTTCATAAGACTACACATGATTAAGGGCCCTTTCAGGTAAGCATTCAGAATCAATCAATGTTTATAGATTCATTCTCTAAGTACACAGCAATTTCAATGGAACAGTTGGCAATTGGATTCAAATTTAGCTGAAGCTCAATAAAATCATTATGATAAAAATCAGTAAGCCACTTGATTTAGGTCACTTTATAACTTTAATAAAAAAAACGAAATCACTCCTGCAGATTGAAAAGGAATGCTAAATTTGAAAAATCTCCCTCATAAAGGACTAAAGATTCAGTTAATCTAAGCTATGGAAAGAAGAATTCAGATTTTTGGAATAGTCTTAAGTCTGCTCATTTTTGCTTTTGTTTATCTGACCCCCCAAAAATTCCAATTAGAGTATTTATACTCCCTAATTGTACTATTAACCATCTGGATCCCCGGAAACCGTAATACTTTTGATGCGAGTGTAGCGATGTCGGGCCTGATAGTATTAGGTTACATTCTCAGCAAATCCTTCCACAACCCAGAAGATTATCTTACGATGCTGATGCCCCTCCTTTTTATCTGGGCATTTACATTTTCCATCATTAAATACAAACAAAGCCAGGAAGACCTGATACGCAGTACCGTTTACCTGAATGCAATGTTTAAGCATGCTACAGAGGGAATCATCATTAGCAACGAGAAGGGAAGTATAATAATGGCTAATCCGAGGGCTTCGGCACAATTCGGCTATGAAGAAAAAGAACTGGAAAGCAAAACCATTGAAGAATTGATCCCAAAGCGATTTATACCTAAACACACTAGTCACAGAACCAATTACTACCATGATCCTAACAACCGATCAATGGGCAAGGGTATTAATTTATACGCACGGAGAAAAGACGACAGCGAATTCCCAGTTGAAATCAGTCTCAGTTCCTTTAAAATCAAGGACCAGGTCTTTGTTATCAGTTTTATCATTGATATCACGGAGAGAAAAAGCCAGGAAGATCTTGTCACGGAAGTAAATGAACAATTGGAGGAACGCGTCAGAACAAGAACACAGGAGCTGGCCGAAGCCAATTTTCACCTGCAACAGGAAATGGAAGAAAGGGCCATCATCGAGGAAGCTTTACGCGACAGTGAGCGCTTGTACAGTACCATGGCACGCAATTTCCCGAGTGGCATCATTTGCGTGTTGAATAACAAGCTGGAAATAGTTTTTGCAGATGGAAAAGAGTTACAGGTTTTTGGACGAAAACAAGATGAGCTCAGCGGGAAGCCGGTTCAATCATTGTTACCATGGACAGATCCTCGGGTGCTGACCTCAAAATTGGTTAAGGTTTTTAATTGGGAAAGTCTCTCCTTTGACATGCAATTCAGGGATTTTCACTACAACCTGATCGCGGTTCCTCTGCCGGATATGAAAGGATTTGTTAAAGAAATCCTGCTTGTCATACAGAACGTAACAGAATTGAAAAAAGCAGCGAACGAAATTCTTTCCGCCCTTGAAAAAGAGCGCACCTTAAATGACATGAAATCGAAATTCGTTTCCATTGCCTCTCATGAATTCAGGACACCTTTGAGCACCATACTCTCTTCAGTTACCCTCATCGACAAGTATCAACATTCTGAAGACGCAGAAAAACGAACAAAACATATAGAGAGGATTAAATCTTCTGTTAAAAACCTTACTGAGATCCTGAATGATTTCCTGAGTCTGGAAAAACTGGAAGCCGGAAAAATTGAGACACACATTTCTTCCTTCGACCTCATTCTTTTCGCCGAAGAGATGCGGGAAGAATTGCAGGCCCTTGCCAAAAACGGCCAAAAGATCGTATATAACCATATCGGAGAAGAAAGGACCGTAAACCTTGACAAGCAATTATTGAGGAATATTTGCATAAACCTCTTGAATAACGCCATTAAATACTCCCCCGAAAACAGCACAATA
Organism: uncultured Bacteroidota bacterium; assembly: GCA_963775555.1. GTDB lineage: Bacteria > Bacteroidota > Bacteroidia > AKYH767-A > 2013-40CM-41-45 > QQVM01. The sequence goes on from CAVZJJ010000004.1 coordinate 2,119,957, forward strand.
GAGTTTAGAAGCCGCATCAACCAAGGCATTGAGCTCATTGTGAAGGATCATGGCATTGGCATTCCTGAGGAGGATCAGGATCATATGTTTGAACGATTTTTCAGGGCAGCCAATGTAACTGCCATCCAGGGCACAGGCCTCGGTTTAAATATTGTCAGACGCTATGTGCAATTATTAAAAGGAAGTATTAATTTTGAAAGCCAGGTGAACGAGGGTACTACTTTTACTGTCAATTTTCCACCTGACCTTATTTCCTCAAAAAACTATGAAAAAAATTCTGCTGATTGAAGATAACAATGAAATGCGAGAGAATACCGCTGAGATTCTAGAATTAGCTAATTATCAGGTAATTACTGCTGAAAATGGCCGTTCCGGAGTGGAAAAAGCAGGCAAAGAACATCCCGATCTGATCATTTGTGATATCATGATGCCCGATTTAGACGGTTATGGGGTACTATACCTTCTGAGCAAAAACATAGAAACCGCCGGAATTCCTTTCGTTTTCCTCACAGCAAAGGCTGAAAAGGCCGATATGAGGAAAGGGATGAGCATGGGTGCCGATGATTACCTGACCAAACCATTTGAAGAAATGGAATTGCTCAATGCGGTAGAAGCACGGTTGAGGAAGAATGAAGTTTTCAGGAAGGAGTTTTCCAAGAATCTGGACGGACTCAATGACTTTCTTGCACGCGCAAAAGGACTGGAAGAACTTCACAAACTTTCGGAGGACAGAAAAATTCATCATTTCAAAAAGAAAGAAATGATGTACATGGAAGGCGACGAACCGAATGGAATCATTTTCATTAATAAAGGAAAAGTGAAAACTTTCAAGACGAATGAAAATGGAAAAGAGTTTATTACTTCACTTCACCTGGCAGGAGATTTTATAGGATATATTGATCTGATTGAAAACTCAGAATACAGAGAATCGGCAGAAGCAATGGAAGATGTTGAAATCAGTGTGATTCCTAAGCAGGACTTTTTTGCACTTCTATATTCCAACCGTGATGTTGCTGCAAAATTCATCAAGATGTTATCGAATAATTTGCAGGAATCGGAAGAGAAATTGATAAACCTGGCCTATAATTCCGTTAGAAAGAGAGTTGCAGATGCACTCTTATCGCTGCACTTACGTTACAAATCTGACGATGCAGCAAACTCTACATTTTCTGTTTCCCGTGAAGACCTTGCCAGTATGGTAGGAACGGCCACGGAGTCTGTAATACGGACTCTCTCTGATTTTAAGGATGAGAAACTGATCGATATCCGGGATAAAAACATCCACATTCTTGATGCTGAGCGCCTTGGCCGCATGAAAAATTAATCTCGGTAAACTCATCATTAATCATTGAGCCAACAGGATTTTTTACGGAAGAATCAGGATTGAATGCTATCCCGATTTTTTAATTTGTTTAATTCCTCGTAGAGTTCTCTTTCTTTGTTGCCTAATGTCTTTGGAACCCTGATCAGGATTCGAACATAGAGCTTCTCCCCTTTTCTCCGGAAGACCAAATTCGGGCAGGCCGGCTCCTTTCAACCGGAGAGTCTTTCCACTATCTGTACCCGGAGGAACCGAAATCGATACCGGTTTATCGAGTGTGTTTAAAGTAACCTTACCTCCCAATACAGCAGTGAGCACATCGATATAGAGATCGGTATAGATGTCCACCCCTTTCACTTCAAAAACCGGATGCGGCAGTACTTGAATGCTAATCAACAAATCACCTGCCTCTCCCCCATTTCTACCTGGCGCGCCCTTCCCTTTCATTCTGAGAACCTGGTTATTCTTAACACCTGCTTTTATCTTAAGCTTAATTTGCTGACCACCGATGTTTACCAATCGCTGTACACCATTCAATACTTCTTCCAAACTGACATCCATGCTAGCTTGCATATCCTCGCCACGATAAGATCGGGAACGGGATGAAGCACGGGAACCAAAACCATCTCCGAAGATGGATTCAAAAAAATCTGAAAAATCACTCTCACGACCCGACTGACCTCTCTGCTGACCGGTCCAACGACTCCAGTCAAAATCGCTGCTGGTTCTGCCACCATGGCTTGCATGACTGTTCCAGCTTTCCCCGAGTTCATCATAACGCTTACGCTTTTCGGGGTCTTTCAACACTTCATGGGCCTCATTGATTTGTTTAAATTTTTCTTCAGCCGCTTTATTATTCGGGTTTTTATCAGGGTGATGTTTTTTCGCAAGTTCACGAAAGGCCTTTCGTATCTGATCAGGACTCGCACTTTTCTCAACACCAAGAATTTTGTAGTAGTCCTTGTATTCCATAGTCAGGATAAAATAATAAGCTTATTGTGGGGATAGCAAGGGCCTGTCCTCATGCTTCATGGCCAATAATGGAATACTTGCCTGATGAGACATCATTTTTGTAATGCTGGAATTAAACATTGATTCAGGAAAATGACGAGCATGAGTAAACATCACCAATATATCAGCCGGCTTCTTTTTGAGAAAGTACTCAATCCCCTTAGTTACACTTGTGTTCTTTGAAATATACCCGGAAATTTTTGGATACTTAACTCTCTTACGAATTCGTTGCGTCATAGACGATATCTGTGCATCACTGTGAAGAAGATGTTTGTCATCAACAAATACAAATGAAATCTCCGCATCAAACTTTTTAGCAAAAAGCGAAATCATTGTTGCCGAACTTATATTATCTTCATTAAGGTCTGTCGCGAAAACAATTTTAGAAATTCCTTTGAACGAAGCATTCCGGGGAATGCTGAGTACGGGACAGGGAGCATCCCGGATAATACGCGCCGTGGTACTGCCAATCAGCAATCTCCCTATTTTACTTGTTCCCGTGGCTCCCATCACAATGAGATCCACACTTAATTTGCCGGCTACACTCAACAATTTTTCCGCAGCAAGGCCATCTTTCAATAGCATCTCATAGTTAACGTTCTTATGTGACTTTTTAAGCTGACCGATAAGTTTATTTATTTTCTTCTCCGCATTGATCTTGATTTGCTCAGAGGCATGAGCAATTCTCGTCAATGGTGCATTTGAAAACATCACCGGTTTATCATACACATGCATTATTATTAAGCGGGCGGAAATGCCATCGGCCAAAGCAGCGGCATAACGAATTGCATTCGTAGCATTCTTCGAAAAATCAGTAGGACAAAGTATTAAATTCATAAGCATGAGGTTTAATTACGTAAAAGTAATAAACCCCGGCAATATCACCAATGATCAGAGTCATCAAGATGATGTTGTGAATCATTTGAAATCTCCCTCATATACCTGGCAATAAGTGTAATGGCAAATATTGTTATAAAAGTAAGCAGTACAGCCATCGAAACAGTGAGATACTGCACGTATAACAAGGTATCAGACGATGTATCCCGGGACACGGTCTGTGCATTAATTATACTTCCATTCACCATGAATATCAACAACAGCAATGATGCAGAAAGTACTTTCCAAATTTTTGATTTATTAGCCATAATGAAAAAATGATATGAATAATTGAGTATGATTTATACGCTCAAATTACGCATCAGGCCACTATCCCTTCCTACTAAATTGAAGCATTTATGCCATGTGTAAGAAAGTTGCCATATTTTACCCGATCAGAAAATAGCAGAAATAATATAAAAGCGAATTTCAGCCGGAAATAGTAAATATTCCGGAAAAATTTATTTCGAAAATAAAACAACAATAAATGAGCATGAAAAGTTCAATCAAAAATTATCTGTCAGAACCAATGATATACCGGTGTTATGCTTCATACAATGACATAAAACGGCATCGTTAAAAACTAAAATCACCATTTGGATTAATAAATAACCTATATTCTTTCGTTATTTTTTCGTAACTTTAACCTAATTTAAAAATAACAAACTATGAGTTCAAGTTCAAAAGTAGTTCTGGCATTGCTTGGAGGAGCAGCCATTGGAGCAGTATTGGGAATTTTGTTAGCACCAGACAAAGGCACCGAAACCCGCCACAAAATCGCGGATAAGGCGAAAGAATACGGTGAGAAAGCACGTCACAAATTTTCTGAAGGTTTTCAGAAAGTGAAAAATGCTAAAAACCGTGTGGAGGAAGAAGCCGAAGAGCTGATCTGACTCAGAAGCACCTTTTATGGAAACTAAAAACAAGGATTTAGATAATCTAATTTCCGAAGTAAAGGATTATCTCGAAACTCGCAGTAAGCTTGGCAAACTGAAAGTTGTAGACCAGGGTAGTCAGCTTGCTGGAAGTTTAGCTGTTGTTTTAGTACTCATCCTGATTGCCTTTATCTTCATTATTTTCATAAGTATTGCAGGGGCTTATTTAATTTCCGCCGCTTTTGAAAAAGATTATGCCGGCTTTATCGCGATTTCCGTCTTTTATTTTATTCTCGGAATTTTAATTTACGTGAAAAGAGAATCCTGGATTAAAACACCCTTGATAAATAACATAATTAGCACTATTCTTAAAGGTTCTGAGGATGAAAATCAATAATTACACAGAACTTAAATCTGAAATTGCCCGCCTTGAAATTAAATCGAAGCAGCAGGAAGAACAGCTCATGGATAAATTGCATGAATTGCGTTCTGCATTTTCTCCTCAAAACATTGTATTAAATAGTCTCTCCTCAATCACCGGGATCCCTTTAAACAAGGCGGACTTTGTGAAAAAAGGACTGATGGTAGCAGCCACTTTTATATTTCAAAAATTTCTGAGGAAATCAGAATTAAAACTTGAAACAGTTATTGAGAACTGGGTTAAAGAAATTACAGGAAAGGTGAAAAACTTTTTTAGGAAAAACGTATCAGAAGAAGAGGAAAACTGATTCACCCTGAACATCCCGGAATAAATGCTGCACGAATTCCAACACCTATAATTATCCTGCAATTCACCGGTAAGTATACCCGTATAATGCAGCAGTCCTTAGAATTCTTGATAATTTTTTATGGAGAAGTTCAGGATTTTTCTTTTGAGTCCTGACAGGTTTTGAATCCGAAAATTGCATACAAGGGACAAAATGAAATTAGGCTTGTTGCAATAAACACTGCTGCCAGAACCAGAAGAACAATAGCTGTTGTTCCGCTCACTGTATTCGTTGCATAGAGTGCTACAAAAAGTACCGCCAAAATAATACGGATAAGTTTGTCTGAATTCCCCATATTTTTTTTCATTGCCTTTAGTTTAGGTGATTTTAAGGCAAGTTATTGATAGAATAGTATTCGGGTGATGACTTTAATCAATCTTTCACGTGATTCTTGTCAAAAGACGTTTATTTGTAACAATCAGTATGCTATGAGTGTAACTATTATTGTGAAATCGAATTAAATAGATACATTGGAATGCGTTCAAAATGATGAAAATCATCGATTATTGGGACACTACTCATGCTATATTGAGGTAGAAGTGTATAAATTACATACTGAATAATTGCAATATGTCCGGCAAACAGATGCAGGCACAATCTTCGTTTTCCTTTCTTTCTAAAGGTATGCGACTTTTTTTTGAAGAGATAGGAGCCACCACGCGCTTTGCAGGTCGGTTTATGAGAGAGATATGGTTTCCTCCTTATGAATTCCGTGAAGTAGTGAAACAATCCTATGAAATTGGTTATCGCTCCCTGCCCTTGGTAGGGATCACCTCCTTTATTATTGGATTGGTACTTACCCTTCAATCCAGGCCAACACTCGCAGAATTCGGTGCGCAATCATGGCTGCCCTCCATGGTGGGCATTTCAATTCTCCGTGAAATTGGTCCCGTGATCACTGCATTAATTTGCGCGGGAAAAATCGGTTCGAGTATTGGTGCTGAACTAGGTTCTATGAAGGTAACCGAACAAATTGATGCCATGGAAGTATCCGGCACCAATCCGTTTAAGTACATCGTGGTGAGCCGGATCATTGCTACTACACTTATGATCCCCTTATTGGTAATAATCGGAGATGCAATTGCACTATATGGATCCTATCTTGCAATCAATATAAATGACAAGGTAAGCATGACTCTTTATTTCAAGCAGGTATTTGATGCTGTTGAATTCACCGACGTCATTCCCTCTGTGATCAAATCGTTTTTCTTTGGATATTGCATCGGATTGATCGGAACTTATAAAGGATATAATTCACAAAAAGGAACAGAAGGTGTTGGGCACTCCGCGAATTCATCGGTAGTGGTATCTTCCTTGCTGATATTTATAATTGATTTGATAGCCGTTCAAATAACCGGATTTTTCGGATTCCTATGATCAGCCAGACAAACACTTTTCAAAGCAATCAGAATTTATCTTCTCCCGATAAAGCAGGAGAGGATGAAATAATTAAAATACAGGAACTGCATAAATCATTTGGAGACAATCATGTGCTCAGAGGTTTTAATCTGAGTCTTAAAAGAGGCGAGAACATCGTGATCCTCGGAAAATCAGGTTGCGGAAAATCAATTCTGATAAAATGTATTGCCGGACTCGTTCGCTATGATTCCGGTTCAGTGCAAGTGTTTGGAAAAGAGATAAAGGATTTGTCGCACGCAACGCTTGACGAATTGCGAATGAAAATAGGCTTTGTATTTCAGAGCAGCGCATTGTACGACAGCATGACCGTGAGAAAAAACCTGGAATTCCCATTGAGGCGCCATAACCTCCAACTATCTCATAAAGAAATAGAGGATATCGTGCAACGCACTTTACAAAACGTAGGATTACTCGAAGCCATTGACCTGATGCCGGTCGAACTCTCCGGAGGTATGAGAAAACGAATTGGACTTGCCCGTGCACTTGTTCTCAATCCCGAAATTGTACTGTATGACGAACCTACAACCGGCCTCGACCCCATCACAGCAAAGGAGATCACAAATCTCATGATGAATACACAGAAAGAATACAATACTTCCTCCATCATCATTTCGCACGACATGCATTGTGCAAAGCGCACTGCCAACCGTCTGGCAGTATTGTCCGATGGGATTTGCTATGCAGAAGGAAGTTATGAGGAATTAAAAAACAGTAACGATTCAACAGTTCAATCATTCTTTTTATAAATGGATCCGGAAATCAACCATCGAATCAAATTAGGAATTTTTGTTACCACAGGTTTAATACTTCTGGTAACAGGATTGTATTTTATCGGAAACCAACAAAACATGTTTTCGAGTAACCTGCGCATTTATACGACATTTGAAAATATAAGCGGATTAAAGGCCGGAAATAATGTACGGTTTTCAGGTATTGACATTGGAACAGTAAAGAAAATTGAAATTCAGAATGCTTCAAAAATTCGTATTGAAATGGTCGTTGAGGAAACGATGAAAGATTTTATTACCAATGATGCAGTCGCCTCCCTGGGAACAGACGGGCTCATGGGAAACCGACTTGTCAATATCGAGCCGGGTCTTACCGGAGCTCCTTTGATTAAAGACGGAGATGAGATACCCAGTAAGGAGGTAATATCAACTGATCAAATGATGCTTACACTTGACAGGACGAACAAGAACATATCCCTTGTTTCAGAAGATCTGGTAAAAATTACCGGCAATATCAATAAAAGCCGGGGCACGCTATATTCCATTTTGATGGATACAAGTCTTGCTGACAAATTACACCTGACCCTGGAAAATATAAGCAGCATCAGCCAAAGCTTAGCTGTATTCAGTAGTGACCTGGTAGTACTGTCGACGAATATGAAAGAGGGACATGGCGTGCTTGGTGGCTTACTTACTGATAGTAGCGAAGCACATCTGCAGATGAATCTAATTCTGGCAAACATCACTGAGATGAGCCATCAATTGACGGATTTTTCGGTAAAGCTCAATGGAACGATTGATTCAATTCAGACAGGCAGGGGAACTGTATCCGTTTTGTTGAACGATACAATTATGGCAGGACAGTTGAAATCGTCCATGGCCAATATTGATACGAGTACTATGCGCTTGAATGAATATATGAAAGCTTTAAGAGAAAATGTTCTTTTCAGGAGATATTTCAAAAAACAGGACAAAAAAAATAATTAATTTTTTCTACTTTTACTTTTTGATCCGATTTTCAGAACTTATTAATCATGTCAAAACCACGCACTATGAGTTTCGTGTCATCCGCTGTCTTTTGGGGAATTATAATTATTCTCATTGGCCTTTCTATAATTCTTCGCGAAGTATTTCACATCCACTTCCCATTTCTCCGCGTCTTATTTGGACTCCTGCTCATCTTTTGGGGACTCAAGGTGCTGACCGGCAGAAGCTGGAAAAGCAGAAACCATGATGCTGCAGTTTTCTCTACTGCCAACATGAGCTATGATGAATCGAAGAGGGAGTACAATATTGTATTTGGACGGGGAAATGTGGACCTTTTTAAATCGGAAGTACCGAGTCAAAATAAAAAAGTGGAAATTAATGTTGTTTTTGGAGAAGGAAATATCATCCTGAATGACAGCATTCCCGCCAAAGTAGAGATGAATTCCGTCTTCGGAAGGGTCCGCTCCAAAGACGAGCAAACCGGTGTGTTCGGGTCTTCGGTGTATACCACATCGGCATACAGGCAAGACGAACCCTATTTTCAGATTGAAGCCAATGCGGTTTTTGGAAACATCAACATCGAAAACAAAAAATGGTAGTTGATTTCCATTTGTGATTCCAATCATTGATGGCTGCTCATCAATTCTAAAATCCGAATGCCAAGTGATTCTACAGACTCATTTGAATTGGACAAAACAACCACTCCGGATTTTGTTATTTCATTGAATCCAAGAAAGGACGAAAAACCTTCGGTACTTCCTCCTTGCCACACAATATTTTCGGACTTGTCATTTATTTTACTGACCTCCCAGCCCAAAGCAATCTCCCGGTTCTGATTTTCTGAATCATTTATAAGTATGCGGGGATTGTGTGAGTAGTCGAGTACATTCTTCAACATCGAATTTCGGGTACCAATATTTGCGCTTAAAAATTTCATCATATCTGAAATGCTGGATAACATTCCTCCCGCGGGAGCAAACACATCATAGTTACGCCACTTTACCTTTTTCAATGAAGTAGTAAATCCGTTGAGTCTTGGATTGTCTGGAGTATTTTCACCCGGGAAAAAAGTAGATGTCATATTGAGTGGCATTAGAATCCTTGACTTCATCAGGGTATCAAACGAAGTTTGCGAATGCAAGGACAAGACATGTCCTAGAATGGAAATGCCCAATTCAGAATAATGATAATCATAGCCAATCGGCTCCAGCAAATGATAGGACTTAAGAAATGCATACAGATCATTTTTTAAATAGGATTCATACGGAACAGATGCAGACTTACCGGGCTGAACATTAAAAGGCAATGGAGGTAATCCGGAGGTATGTGTAGCCAGGTAACATAACAAGATAGGTTGAGGTTTTGAATCCGGATCCGGCAAGCACACATAGGGTGTAAATTTAACACCGGATTCATCCTTAACTCCATAAGTTTGATCAGCATCTTTCACCGGCCTACACAAAACTTTTTGATACACCGGAGCAGGAATATCAAAGGGTAAATATTTCTGCAAAGGCGCATCAGCTCTTATATCACCGCTGACAGACATTTCAGAAAATAAAATGCAAGTGAAAGTTGCCGACAGAGGTCCCAATTCAAAAAGGCTTCCTGTTTCCGGAACAACAACTTTGTCAGGCTCTGCACTTCCGTAATAGTATACCGATTCAACACCATTTTCATTCACGCCAATGAAAAAACCGATCCCATTGGTTTGTTTCAATTGGTCGGCTGCGAGAATATCCAGGGAATCTTTTAATACAAAGGGCTCACGGGCAAAAGAAGCCGACATTAAGAGTGATCCAATAATACTAAGACCTAAGCATGAACAGATAATTTTCATTGTACAGTGCATTACATTATTAGCCCTCACATAAAATCAGAAAGCATTTAGAAATAGCACCTAACCATTGCAAGGGGACTGTCAATAGGATTATTCACTTTGTTCTTGTGGCTCTTTCATCAAAATACTCATCACGGTCTTGATCGTTTTTTGTTCCTGCTTGTTAGTCCCTTTATAAGAGCTCGTAACTTTTCGTATAAGCCGAACCCCTACATTTTTTGACAGATCACTAATATGACTATGATTATTTTCCAAAAAGTCGAAAAATTCCTGTGTGATTTCTGAAACCGATTTCATCTGCTTTGCGGTGTTATAATAACACAACTTCGTCAGAAGCAAATCCTGCACCTCCGCATTTTTTTCAAAGCCGGGATGTTCTTCAAGAATTTCTAAAATTTCATTCATTAAACCATTATCATCACCTTGCTGAACCTGTCCATCTGCTTTTGCCAGGGCGAAGAGAAAACTCCCCAACTTCTCGTAATACTGACGTATAATCATACCTTATGTGTTTTTGATTTCAGTGTTATAGATAAAACAATTTCGATTAACCTGAAACTTTGAAAGCAATAAGAGGAATATGACTGTGATAGGCCATTTTCTGCGTTATTGAACGCTGGAAAATTTTCTGAATGAAGGAACGCTTTCTCATAGTCATTGCTACCAGATCTGCTTTAATTTCATCCAGGTAAAGATTCATCCCCTTATATACATCAACACTTTCAAGTAATTTAAACTGCACATTTTTATATTTACTGTCTTCACTAATTCTTTCTTTAAAGCGTTCAATGGCATCGAATTCAATCGTTCTTTCAAATTCACCTGATGAAATATGAAGAAGCACCAGCTCCGAGGCAAATGGCCTTGCGAAATCAAGGACCTGTTCGACATATTGAAAATCACCCTCAGCGTAATTAGTCGCAAATACAATTCGCTTATAAGGACTGAACTCACATTCGATAGGTACTGCCATCACCGGGCAGGGAGCATGTGCCATCACTGCAGCAGTAATAGTTCCTACAAGTGCCTCACGCAAACCGGAAGCACCTTGAGTTCCCATAATAACCATATCTGCATGATGCGTACGTGCTGCCGATACAATTTCATCTTCAGGATAGCCTTGTTGCACATCTGAAACGATGTCCATTTCCGGAAATTCTTTTTGCAGGCGTTTATGAAGGAGTTCAAGTGCCTCTTCAGATATTTTCTTCAGTTCAGCATCCTGGGGAACGATAACAGGAATATCTGTAGCATAAACCGGAATTACATAGGAATGAAATAAAATGACCCGGGCTTTCATCTTTTGATTTAAGGCCATCGCATAGCGTATCGCATGTGAGGCATTCTCTGAGAAATCCGTTGGAAGCAGGAACGTTTTCATAAGTTAAAATTGTTAGTATTATATGATACTGACTAAAAACAATAAAACTACCCAGCCCTTTCGATTAATTTTAATTGATCAATAAAAAAAGACATCAGCACATTTCAATAATATCTGCCATGGTATTTTCTTTAATACCTCGTGACCATTGCAATCCGCTGGTAATCCTTCAAGGCTCCCTCAGGAACAAACACCACGTCGCCTTTGTGCTTCAGTACCATTTCAATGATATCATCCACCGCATCCTCTATCCGGTTATGAGCATCACCCACTTCCTTATCTAAAAGCAGTGTGTACCCGTCTTCCCCTAACCTTGCTGCTTCCCTGTATTCCTTTTCAACTATAAGAATACGGCCTCTTGCTTCCGCTGCAACACGCCACACTTGTGAAATACCTGCAACCATTTGATTTCTTTTTACGGCATCCGATAAATCATTCAATGCCTTGCGTTCCTGTTGTTCTCCCAACTTATGAAGCGCGGGTTCAATCTTATTAAGTAATTCGTGTTTTGAGGCATGATCGAAGTTCCCTTCAATGTAATCCAGAATCAGACCCGGCATTTTCGTGGTTTTGCGATAATGGCCAAGAATCTTCGGGTCGCCCATAATTATCACCGGGATTTCTTTACCCTTCATTTCCCGGTCAATTACAGTATCGATAAACTGAATGAAATTATTGAGGTTGCTTTCGTGATATGCTTTGGTATCAACATAATCCCATCCGGGGAAACTATGTTCGTTTTCCATGTCCTTGACATTATCTGGCATCCCTTCCATTTCAAAAGTAAGCAAGGACTTTCCATAACCCATCAAGGTACTCACCTTATTGCTTGAGATCAGGACCAGAAGATAATTTCGGTTCAACTTTGCAGCGAATAAGAGATCACGGACTTCAAAAGAATCATCAATGACAATCTTTTCAGTTACCTGGAATGGAAGATGGAAAACTTTTTCCATTGCATCCGAAACAAAAATGGCCAGGCCCGGGCCGGTAGCGCTCAACTCAATTCCATTCACTACGTGATGAAGCCGGCCCATGAGACCGGAAGTTTTCAACTTACTATACTTTTTAGCTAATTGTTGCTCGACATTTCTGAGCAATTGCGAAAGTCGTTCTCTGAAATTACTTACTCCGACTTCGGGAGTGTGTGTTGGTAAGAGAATTGAAATAGCCGGATAGGCTTTCGTTCCAATTACGCTTGCTTCTTTAGTTAAAACTGACATTTGAAAGATTTTTATTAATAAAAAAAATTGAAGTTTACATTCTGAGTACTGTTTTATGTAATCATAAAAAATATTCTCGTTTTCTTCCTCAAATTTACTCTATTAAAAAAGTCATACTCATGACTCCTATCAAGCACCGGGGTGATAAAAGTCACTGAACTTTGTACGGAAAACCAGAGTTTTTTTGAGAGTCATTTCACAAAACTTTCAGACTAAGCTGGCAATGTGGCCCTGTTCAGAATATTTGAGGCAAAAAAATAAGCTTCAATCCTGGAAGAATTGGGTTATCCAATTAAGAAATTCTTATTCCAAAGGACTGACAGCAAGTCCCTCGGGAGGGAGAAAAAAAAACAGGAATCGTTTGATTCCTGTTTAAATAGATGAATTCGTTTTGACTGAAATCCAGCGCCCGATTATTTTGCAGTCTGCTGGGCATCCCGCATAGTGAGAATTTCCTGGAATGAATTGTTCAATCGGGAAAATTGTTCCTTAATCTGATCATCAGATCTTCCAGTTCCTACCGCATGATTCAATTCTTCACATTGATCAGTAAGATCACCAAGGACTGTGCGCATTTCGACATTATCGTTTGCTTCAGGAAGCTCTGACTTTGCAAGATCAATAGATAATTTGGAAAGTTGTTCAGACTGCTCACGAATAGGACCAAAATTGCCCTTTTGAGCTGCACTATACGTGGAAGAAAATAATTCCTGAAATGCAGTCATTTCAGCCCAGGCAGGTTGAACAACTTGTACATTCTCCACCTTAGCGGACTTCTTTGAAGACTTGGTTTTATTTTGCGCATTTGCAGAGAATGCAAAAAGGAATAAAACCGCAAGGGTTGAAAACAAGAAACCAAGTATCTTTTTCATTTGACTATAGTGTTTAGGTATGCAATTTCGGAAAATAAAATGCAATTGTCAAACCATATCTTTAATAGGTCAAAATACAATTCGCTTTATAAAGGGCCCTTTATAGCATTTATCATCAAAAACCGGGTCTTTCGAAGGATATTAGCCATACAGAGGTATATCCGACAATAACCTACGGGTTTCTGGCGTGTCCGCAAATCCGGTTGGTGATGTCCGGTTGGCGAATTGTCGGCCCAAACCCACGGGATTCTTTCAGAGTGACGCTGTCTGCCAGTTTAAGGCTGAGTAAGTGTGATTTTTGACTGGCGATTTTTGATTTTTGAAGTGCGGTATGTGGAAAGGATTTGTGATTTTTGACTGGCGATTTTTGATTTTTGAAGTGTGAAAAACACCCCGCTGGGCGGAAAGTTGCGGGTCTGCCTTGTGCGATAGCTCTTTCCGCCCTTGCACATGGCTAGCATTAAAATAAGAATAAATAACTCAGGAAAAGATTCATAGTGCGTGTGTAAGTGTGGTTTTTGATTGGCGATTTTTTATTTTTGAAGTGTGGTATGTGGAAAGGATTTGTGATTTTTGATTGGCAATTTTTGATTTTTGAAGTGCCCCGCTGGGCGGAAAGTTGCGGGTCTGCCTTGTGCGATAGCTCTTTCCGCCCTTGCACATGGCTAGAATTAAGATAAGAATAAATAACTCCGGAAAAGATCCATAGTGCGTGTGTAAGTGTGATTTTTGACTGGCGATTTTTGATTTTTGAAGTGTGAAAAACACCCCGCTGGGCGGAAAGTTGCGGGTCTGCCTTGTGCGATAGCTCTTTCCGCCCTTGCACATGGCTAGCATTAAAATAAGAATAAATAACTCCGGAAAAGATCCATAGTGCGTGTGTAAGTGTGATTTTTGATTGGCGATTTTTGATTTTTGATTTTTGAAGGGTGGTATGTGAAAAGGATTTGTGATTTTTGATTGGCAATTTTTGATTTTTGAAGTGTGGTATGTGAAAAGGATTTGTGATTTTTGATTGGCGATTTTTGATTTTTGAAGTGTGAAAAAACACACTCGCAAACAAACTCAAAACTGTCACCCCGCCCAACCCTCCCTGTCCAAACTCCGGTACTGTATCGCCTCCGCCAGATGCTCCGTCTTGATATCCTCACTCGCTTGTAAATCAGCAATAGTGCGGGAGACTTTTAATATTCTGTCGTAAGCACGAGCGGAAAGTCCGAGCCGCTCCATGGCGGTTTTTAATAATTGTTTTCCTTCTTCTGAAATAATGCAAATCTGTTGAAGCATCTTTGAACTCATCTGAGCATTGCAATAGACACCCTCCTTTCCTTCATATCTTTTCGCTTGAATATCTCGTGCTGCTACAACGCGTTTTCTTACGTCATCACTTTTCTCGGAAACTCTTTCCCGCGTCAGTTCGCGAAAAGGTACTGGCGTGACTTCAACATGGATATCTATCCTGTCTAATAGTGGACCGGAAATTTTATTTAAATATTTCTGAACGACGCCGGGACCGCAGACGCAGTCCTTCTCGGGGTGATTATAGAAACCGCAGGGACAGGGGTTCATGGAAGAGACCAGCATAAAACTGGCAGGGTATTCAATTGAAAATTTAGCCCTGGAAATCGTCACCGTTCTTTCTTCGAGGGGCTGGCGCATCACTTCCAAAACGGTTCGTTTAAATTCAGGAAGTTCGTCGAGAAATAAAACTCCGTGATGTGCCAAAGAAATTTCCCCCGGCTGAGGAAATGTACCTCCTCCTACCAGGGCCACATCGCTGATTGTATGGTGCGGGGAACGAAAGGGCCGCACTGAGATCATCGAAGATTCTTTTCCCAACTTCCCGGCGACGGAATGAATTTTAGTCGTCTCCAGGGCTTCGTTCAGAGTAAGCGGCGGAAGGATTGTTGGCAATCGTTTCGCCAGCATGGTCTTTCCCGCACCCGGAGGTCCGATGAGAATGATATTATGTCCCCCTGCAGCTGCCACTTCCATGGCTCGCTTGATATTCTCCTGCCCTTTCACATCCGAAAAATCAAATTCAGATTTTCCCTGTGATTCCCGAAACATCGGCTTCCGCATCCACTTTTACCGGAATTAAATCCCGTTCTCCATTGAAGAAATCCACAACCTCCGAAATATTTTCTACGCCATAGACCTTTAGATCATTTACAATAGCAGCTTCTTTCGCATTCTGTACCGGGAGAATAAATCCTTTATAGCCTTCGTCACGAGCTTGTAAGGCAATAGGCAAAACTCCCTTGATCGGCTGAAGACTTCCATCGAGCGACAATTCGCCCATGATAATATATTTGTCGAGTTCGTCTTGTTTCAATTGTGATGATGCAGCCAAAATCCCCATGGCGATGGTAAGATCATAGGCGGAACCTTCCTTTCGTACGTCCGCGGGAGCCATATTCACTGTAATCTCCAGTCGTGGATATTTATACCCACAGTTATTCAAAGCTGCTACGATGCGCTTCTGACTTTCCTTCACTGCACTGTCGGGCAAGCCCACTAAAATAAAATTCACCCCGCTGCTGAGGTTTACTTCCACAGTTATAGAGGTGGCTTGCACCCCAAACACCGCGCTACCAAAGGTTTTTACAAGCATAGTTTGATCAATATAATTTCAGGGCGCAAAGCACCATTTTTAAAAAAATAAAATTTCAGTAAGCGGGGAATTTCAAATCGCACCCTATTCAAGGACCGATGCTAAATTCAATCTATTTACCGTCTTCTACATATTGAATCAAAGAATGAATCACTTTGATATGAATCTCCTGTGCACGGTCGGCATATTTTGTATGTGGCGCACGGATTTCTACATCGCAGAGCCGGGCCATCTGACCACCGTCTTTCCCGGTCAATCCAATCACGTTCATCTTTTTCTTTTTAGCCGCCTCAATAGCCCGGATAATATTTTGTGAATTCCCGCTGGTACTAATAGCAAGCAACACATCTCCTTCGTTTCCAAGTGCCTCTATGTAACGTGAAAAAACATATTCGAAGCCGTAATCGTTAGCGACACATGAGATGTGTGAAGGATCTGAAATAGAAACCGCAGCGATCGCTTTCCTGTCGTCGCGGAAACGCCCGGTAAGTTCCTCCGCGAAATGCATGGCATCGCACATGCTGCCTCCATTTCCGCAAGAAATGGCTTTTCCACCCTTCCGAAGCGAAGTCAAAAGCAAGTCACCGGCTTTTGCAATTTTTTCCACATTTGAATCATCGGATAAAAATTGCTGCAAGACCTTGCCGGCTTCTGCAAAATTTTCTTTAATCATTTCCGTTTTATTCATATTCGAATCAATTTAAAGGTGAAGGTATGAAGTTCAATTGTATTAGAAGATCATTTCTTATATTCATGCTAAAATTTTAGCTTCCAATATCCATCATTTATGAAACGACTACTCTGTCTTCTGCTCCTTCTGCCCTTCGCCGCAGCTGCTCAAAGTTTCGAAAGGGGTGATCTCATCTTCAGTGCCGGAATTGACCTGGGCGTTTATGGCACCGAAGGATTTAATCCGCTTGACCAAATCAAAAACGCCGATGATGCAGTAAGTAGGATAATACCTTTAGGCTTTGAATTTGGGCTCACAAATCATCTGGGTATTGGCTTCGAGGTGAGGCCCAATTCCTATGCAAGCAACAAAGATTCTTCTACTGCAAAAAATACCGACTTTAGTCTGATGGTAAATTATCACTTTTTGAGAAGTGCTTTTTTTAATATGCAGATAGGAGTGAAATACGGGCTCTCCAACTTCAACTATAAAAACAAAATTGACCAGGGAGAATTTAATGCCACCGGCGGACATTTTCAGGCTGATCTGGGTGCCAATTTTTTCCTAGGAGAACATTTTGGATTCAATGTACACGCCGCATACAACCACCTCAGTTATCCGGGTGGAAAAATTGAAGATGTTTTTGGATCGAAATCTGACTATGAATTGTACCTGAAGGGGGCTAATATCGGTGCAGGAATCCTGCTTAAATTCTAATTTAGGCCTTGACGGCATTCAAAAATTCTTCTTTTTTTCATTAGACGAAAAAAAAACAGCGGTCCGAAGACCGCTGTTCGTGCATAACCCAATGCACACACAGGTTGTTTAACCAAAAACTAAACCATGAGCCGATAAAAATAGAGACGCTCCTGCCGCAATTCAAATCTATTCAGTCCATTCCCTCCCTGGCTTGGTGAATGCATACTTTTACCTTGTGAGTAATTCCGTGAATAAGAAAGCCGGGAATGTGCCAATTCCAATTGTTCAGGACTTACTTTCGTAGTCTAAGCCACTATGAAAATTCAACACAACTTTCCGCTTGGCCAACTCAATACTTTGAGCATTGAGGCCCAGACTGCATTTTATTGTATTGTAACGAATGTTGAGGAGCTGCAGGAACTGCTTCGAAATCCGGAATTGACCGGCTTGCCAAAACTTGTATTGGGAGGAGGCAGCAATATCCTCCTCACCAAAGATTTTCCCGGCCTGGTGATTCACAATGCCATCAAAGGAATCCGGGTCCTGAACGAAGACGACACACAAGCCTTTGTAATGGCGGGTGGCGGCGAAGTTTGGCACGAATTTGTGTGCCGGGTAATTGATCAGGGTCTTGGTGGCGTAGAAAATTTATCGCTCATCCCCGGTTCAGTAGGGGCATCACCGATTCAGAATATAGGCGCCTATGGAGTCGAACTCAAAGATGTGTTCCACGAACTTGAGGCGGTAAATCTGGAGGATGGAAGCATGAAAACATTTACACATGCCGAATGTCGCTTTGGATACAGAGACAGTATCTTTAAGCGCGAAGCCAAAAATAAATACATAATTGTCGCAGTAACCTTTCGGCTGAGTAAAAAGCCCCTGCTCAACACAAGCTACGGAGCCATTGAGGAGGAATTGAAAGTGATGGGAGTTTCTTCCTTTGGGATTAAAGAAGTAAGTCAGGCGGTGATCAATATCCGTCGGAGCAAACTTCCTGATCCGAAAGAAATTGGTAATGCAGGAAGTTTTTTTAAAAATCCGGAAGTCTCCCTGAAATCTTTGAAAGAATAAAGTCAGCATACCCGGACTTGGTTGCCTATAAAACCAATGGAAATAAAATGAAACTTGCTGCAGGTTGGCTGATTGAACAATGTGGATGGAAAGGTAAGGTGCTTGGAAGGGTAGGGATGCACAAAAAACAAGCCCTGGTATTGGTAAACTATGGAGGTGCCAGTGGAGAAGAACTGATTTCACATGCCAGAAGAGTACAACAAAGTGTTCAGGAAAAATTTGGCGTGGAAATGGAAATGGAAGTGAATATTGTGTAAATGATTGTCTTTGAACGTGGAACGAAAAAAGTTAAACGTTGAACGTTGAACGAAAAAAGTTGAATATTTCGCCTTACCCAATTCCAATCCCTGTAATTTCCCTGATCTTCTCTATAGTAATTTCAAAATCCGAACGCAATCGATTTGCCAGCACGGCGCAGTCTTCGCCATCCGGAGATTTTCCTTTCAACTCAATGACACGGCAGGTTTCTGCCAGCATATTAGCCCCGATATTCAGGGAAGATCCTTTTAACTTGTGTGCCTGCTCGCTCATCTTGTCCCAATCCTTCTTAACGCAAAGGGCTTCAATGTCAGTGATGATTTCACTACCCTGCTGAATGAACATACGCATTACTTCACCGAAGAAATCCATATCGGTACTTGATGCCATATCACGTAAACGATTCAGCACTTTCTCGTCAATGATAAGTTGTTTTTGTATTTCCATTGCTTCCATATTTTCTTGTGAAGCTTTCTCAGACGATTTTATTGGAGGCTTAATGCCCCATTTCCTGATCCGTTCCACGATTTCCTCTACCATAAATGGTTTGCTAATATAGTCATCCATTCCCGCTTCTATGCATTTTGTCTTATCTCCTTCCAGCGCAAATGCAGTCATGGCAACGATTACAGGCTTTCTGGAGGAATCCATTTTCTGAATAATGAAGCGTGTTGTCTCCAAACCATCCATTTCCGGCATTTGTACATCCATAAAGATGATATCGAAAGGTGCCTTTTTTAATTGCTCTATGACTTGTAGTCCATTTGAAACAATCACCGGCTTGTAACCCAGCCCTTCAAAGATATTCTGTACCAGTTTCTGGTTGATCATATTATCCTCCGCAATCATGATTTGGACAGGAACCTCTTCCGCAAGCTTACTACGCACTTTTTGCAAGCCGGCCTCATGCTGACTTCGCTGATGGTCCTCCACAGAAAATACACCGATGAGAATATCAAGCACCTTGGATCTGTCCACATTCTTTGGAATCACGGCGGAAACCAGATCACTGGTATAATCATACAGAATTTCATCTCCTTTATCCGCATTGAAAAATACGATAGGCAGACTTTCCTGTGATCGCAATTGCCGGATTCGTCCTGCCATTTCCATCGGAGCAGTGCTGGTCATTTGCGCATCGATCAGCACCAGGTTGAAATCACTTTTTGCACGGATAAGATCCAGACTGGCCAGCACACCATATTCAATACGCGGGATCATGTTCCAACGCTTGAAATAGGAATAATATACATCCGCTTCGGTCTTGTCGTCCGCGATCAGCAAAACATGGGAATTAACCAGTCTGTTTGAACCGGTGCGTAAGTGCGATGGAATTTCGTCTTCCTTTGCTTTGCGCGTATGAATTGTAAACAGAAAATCGGATCCCTTTCCTAACTCACTCTCTATCCAAATCTTTCCACCCATTAGTTCGATCAAATTTCTGCAAATTACCAATCCAAGGCCTGTACCTCCATAGGTTTTGGCGGTGCCTGTATCAGCCTGGCTGAAACTTTGAAAGAGCCGATTGATTCGATCTTTCGGAATACCGATACCTGTATCTTTCACGGAAAAAAGGAGTTCGATTTCATCTCCCAATTGTGCTTTTTTGGTTATAGCGATGGTGATCTTTCCGGAAGGCGTAAATTTGATTGCATTTCCAACCAAATTCATCAACACTTGCCTTAAGCGAATGATGTCACCTTTAATATAACTCGGTACATCGCGCGCGATGGAATACTGCAGAGACAATTTCTTCTCAATGGCTTTGGCGGCCAGTAAATCGAAGGTCTCTTCAATACAACGCCGGAGTGCGAATGCCTTGTCCTCCAGTTCCATTTTCTCCGATTCGATTTTCGAATAATCAAGAATATCATTGATCACTGACAAAAGTGCTTCTCCACTGAGCAGGAGCGAATCAACATAATCCTGTTGCTTGGGATTCAAAGGGGTTTCTCCAAGTAATCTTCCCATACCGATTACACCGTTTAGAGGTGTTCGAATTTCATGGCTCATCGTGGCGAGGAAACTGGATTTAGCATGGGTGGCAGATTCTGCCTGTTCTTTTTCCAGTATCAATTCGTCCTGCAACTTTTTCCTTTCTGAAATATTATGTCCGAATATGGAAATGCTTGTTACCCTACCTGTTTCATCTTCCACCGGTGTGATGACCAATTCTACATCAATGGATTTTCCTGTTATGCTCAGTTTCTTTTCCCAGATGAAATGCTCTCCCCGAAGTGCCCGCTGGTGCAATTGCCTGAACTCAGCGTGGAAAGTTTCCGGGAGGATATCCAGTACATTAAAGCCGGTTTCCACGACGATGCCGGTGAGTGCAAAGAGGAGATCACATAACTTGGAGTTGATGAGCAATATGGTATGATGACGATCGAGTGATAAGATGGAGTACTCTGCATTTTCAAGTAAAGCCGAAAGTTTATCTCTGCGATCATAAACTGATCGCTCCATGCGCTTTCTTTGCGTAATGTTTTCAGCCATGGTCATCACAAACTGCGGACTACCCTTCTGATCGCGAATAAGTGAAGAAGAAGTGTTGACCCATATCACATCACTGTTCCTTCGCACAAATCTTTTTTCTTTTTTAGCAATTGTAGTTTCACCCCTGAAAATCATGGAGAGATTCTTTTTCTCCGCTTCTTTATCTTCAGGGAGAAGAATATCCAGCATACTGATTTGCTTCAACTCCTGCTCTGAATAACCTAGCAAATCACAAAATGATTTATTGACGCGAACGAAGCGGTAATTGGTACCAATAGCCGTCATTGGCATCAGCCCATCTTCAAATAATGCGCTGGCAGGGTCCTTTTCCGTGACAGGTGCCTTCAGACCTTCTGCTTCAATATTTTTTTCACGCCCTTCAACGAGCTCTGTAATATCAGTAATTCGTACAGCCAGCACCGCCTCACCGGAACGCTCTATACGCGTAGCCTGCATGAGTCCATTGAATTTGCGTCCTTTCGCAGTGATATAAGATCCTAATCCCCGGGCTTTCCTGCTACGCTGCAACTGCTGACGAATACTCAATCCCTCTTCTGCTGTCCATTTCTCAGCCATGAACGAATTCAGATCTATGCCGAGGAGTGATGCGGCACCGTCAGTTTCAAACAATGAAACTGCTGCCTCATTGCAATCGATCGTAAGTCCCGTAGCCATGTTGACATAGAAAAGCGGATCTTCAAAATCCACTTTTTGATCGGGAGCAGTATCAGACTCTTCCTGTGGTATCTCTTGCGGCCCTAATGCGGATACTCTGAACCACATATAGAGAAGCGTAAGAATTACAAAACCGAATAGACTCAGGAGAAGGAAAAAAGTAAACTGCAATTGCAGCAGGTAATCCAGAATAAAAACCAGTGCATAGATAATCCCGACTGCCAAAAGCAACAGACGATATAGTATCTTCCGGCCTTCTTCAGAAATTTGACGTGGTGGTGTATGTATTGGTTTTGCCAAGGATATGCACACATTGAGTGCGATTCCTTATATGGGTTCCCGTCAAAGATGTTTGGTTAAGAAGCGCTCTGCGGTTGGAAATATGATGCAATTCATTACAAAAAAACAGGTGCTAAAATAAATGCAACCTGAGCATATGTGCAGAATTACAATCTTTATTTATTAATTAAAATTTGGTTCAAAGGAGAACCAAATTTTCGTCATATTCAGCAGAAGCAGTGATTATTAACAAATTAGCAAGACGGCTGTTTGAGTCCTAAAACAAAACAAAAGGGCTTTTTAAAGAAAAGAAAGCAGCAATTTTCTTACACTTTTGCCAGTTCCGAACGTGTAAAATCGATGAGTTCGCGGATGTATTTCTCCGAAAAATCGAAGCGGATTCCGGCAGCTTCATAAATCTCAGGGATGGACTTTGTATAGCCCAAAGACAAGGCTTTCATGTATTGCTGAATCGCTTTTTGCGGATCTGACTTATAATTTCTCCATACAGCGATGGCCCCAAGCTGAGCTATACCATATTCAATATAATAAAATGGAACTTCAAATAAATGAAGCTGCTTTTGCCACATGGCCTCCAGCTCTGCCTGGTTTCCGCTCCAATCCATCAAGGATGAACTGAAGTTCCGGTAGATTTTCACCCATGCCTCTGTTCTTTCATGTACACTATGTGTTGGATGAGTGTACAGCCAATGTTGAAAGGCATCAATACAGGCAATCCATGGCAGGGTTTCCAAGACACCTTCCAGTTGTTCTCTTTTTGCTCTCCTCAAATCTTCCGCATCAGGGAAAAAGTGTCCCCAGTGTTCCATGGAGATTAATTCCATACTCATGGAAGCCAGTTCGGCTATTTCAGAAGGGATGTCTTTGAATCCAACGAAGTCAAGGTCTCTTGTGAGCATGGAGTGAATCGCATGGCCTCCTTCATGTACCATCGTTACAACATCTTTGAGGGAACCGCTGGCATTCATAAATATAAACGGAACCCCTGTTTCATAAAGGGGGTAATTGTAACCGCCCGGTGCTTTACCAACGCGAGAATCGAGATCAATAAAATTCATTGACTGCAAAGTAGCAGCCACCTCAGCAAAGAAGGGATGTATTTCGGCAAAACAGGAAATGGTCTTCTCCATTAATTCCTTTCCTTCCTTGAAAGGCTTCATGTCCGCACGGCCCAGTTCGTCTACTTCAGTATCCCAGGGTTTGAGTGCGTCTAACTTCAATGCGGCTTTACGTGCAGTCATCAACTCATTCAAGACAGGCACAAGAGCCTGCTGAACAGATCCATGAAAACGGAGACAATCTTCAGCGGTATAATCAAAACGATCAAGTTCCACAAAAACATAGTCCCGGTAATTTTCGAAGCCTGCATTCTTTGCCACTTTGTCGCGCATCGCAATCAGTTCATTGAATAGATTATCCAGAACGGAGCGGTCCTGCAATCTTCGTCCATTGATTTTATGATACACTTCCTCTCTTAAGGAACGCTCCGGGTCCTTCATGTGATTGTAGGCTTGCTGAAGTGTAAGTGCTTTTCCGTTTACATCGACAGTCATCGCTCCGGAAATTTCTCCGAACTTTTGTTTCTTCACCGACATCTCAGCTTCGATGGGAATGTTTTCCTCTCTGAAGATGCGGATGGAATTTTCTACCTGGCGCAAATACAATTGATATGGTGCAGGCAAGGAGGAAATCAAGGGACAATTAAATAATTTCTTATTCAGCCTGTCGGCATAGGGCTCAATGTTGGGATTAACATTTTCCACAAAGTGCTTGTAAGCGTCACTGAGTTGCGTATTGGCCGTATCGCATGTCATGCGGATGTACAACCATCCCACGTGCTCTGAAACAACGGACTCCAACTCACTGAGATCTTTCAACCATGCATGAAGATCCTGAACAGTGCCAAGGTTTCTTTTTTCAAGATCGGTATAAAGCGGTTGAAGTGCGGACCACTCATCAAGGTTAACGGTAAGCGGAACAAAATTCCTTTTTAATTTTTCAGGAGCGGAAATAGCAGTGCCAGGTTGTGTCATTAGTAATAATCTTAAACTTAAAAGGATTAAATAAAATCAGTTCAGACTTTTTTACGTGTACGGGCAGAAGTGCTTTTTGAACCCATACCCTTAGGGCCATGAGTTTCGTGAATCTTAGGAATATGCTTGTCGTTATCCTGTTGCTGGAGGAGCTTTTCATCCACTTCCTCCACCTTGGAGAAATCTACCTTTCCATTCAACAACAAATACCAGGAGAGCATTTTCCGGATGTCTGAATCATACACGCGTTCTTCATCGTATTCAGGAAGAACGGATTTGAAAAATGCACGAAGAGTCTTAGCATCCTCTTTCAGATCAATGGCTTTATCGTTGTCGGACTTCTGGATCCTGAGGAAAACTTCATTGAGAGGAATTTCCTTATCCTGTGTATAGACTCCAATATCCACCAGTGTCATGATCCGCTGATGTGGAACTGATCATAGAACGCTTGTTGTCAACAACAGATTCCACTATAAATCCATTCTTGTTGTTACCTACTACTTTGAATAGCCCACTCATACCAGGCACCGAAATGATATCTTTTAATTCCATAGTTTTATAATTAATTCAAAGCACGAAGATACAAAACGAATTTTCAGAATTGAAGTTCTGAGTTTTCTATTTCAGCTTATCTGAGATATAAACGGTCATTCAAGCCCGAATATTTCGATTTAATCACAAAAAAACCCGTGATCTGCATCACGGGTTTTGTATTTATGAATGACTTATTAATGTACCACTGTGAGTGGCAAGGTTTTGCGGAACGACCCTGAATTCAAAGTATAGTGGTATAATCCGGCTGGGAGCTCCCGAACATCGAACAAGATCGAGTATTTTCCACTGCTGAGTTTCTCGCTGAGAATAACTTTTACCTGCTTACCCATAGCATCATAAAGTAAGAGATCGGCATTTCCTCCCTCTTTCAGAGTAAATTCTATCCTTGCGGCATCATTCACAGGATTTGGAAAATTTTGTTCCAGTGAATTCCCGGTAGCGAGAGATATGGGCTCCAGGCCAACGAATAAACTGTCGTATTTAAATTGCGCCGCATCAGCACTTTGTTGAATCATCGTTAGATTTTCTCCGGCAATCAACGCGAAAGTTACTGACACCGAATCACCGGGAGCCAGGTTGAAGGGCCCTGTTGAAACCACATCGATCACATCGTTACCGGTCACCGCGGTGTTTCCTGCATCGGCCCTGGAAGTAGAAAGCACTTCATATTTTTCGGCTTCACTAAATCCATCGCTTAGATTTGCTCCTCCGCCTCCGCTTACATTATCAATGGCGTAATGGGAAAATCCTCCTGAATAAGAAAGTAATTTCATGGCACCATATAAACCTCCGGCATCCGTGCTCCAAACGTATCCCATGCGGCGGGAATTATCAACCGAGGCCTTGTTGTTTCCATACTGTGGAATGTCCCAATCGGCACAAAGTCCTGCATAAAGAGAATTCAAGGTGGAACCTCCATTATTCCTGATCGAATAATCGACCATCACATACTTCCGGTCTGCTGCTGAGGTCCATGCAAATGCTCTATGTGTTACCAGCAGATTCATCGGCGCCGGACTTGAAGCATCCGTAAAAACTCCATTCGCATCAAAGTCCGAAATAACTCCAGGCTCCATCCCTGTCACTGTAACTGAAGGACTGAAGTCAAAATCTGCAACACCTGCAGCTGCTCTCACATTATCTGAAACCTGGGTGCCTGCAGCCCCTATCATCAGGCCCATCTCATACAGAATGGTAGTACTACCCATATAGGTGAAGCCCAATCCCTGCGATTGCAAATCATCGTTGTAACCAAGCACACTTTTACTGGTGATACTGGTGGCTACGTCGTTTATGGCAATGTTGATGTAATCCACATTGACTGTTATTTTAAATGCGTAAAAATCCGTCCAGGTACCATCGCCCATTGTGATGCGAAAGAGTACTTCAGCATTCGTTGGGGCTGTTGATGAGATGAGCACTCTGTATGGTGCAGTGAAATTGGTGACAGTATCCAGGGTATTCAGCACACCTGCATTGAATGTACCGGAGAGAATAGATACATAAGGAGAACTGCTTGTGAGGACACAAACAAGATTGCTTGTCGGACGAAGGAAATTCCGGAACAATGCCTGGATATCAAGTGTATCTCCTGCAATAAAGACCTGATCATTTCCATCACGGGTGCTTAGATCGTCAACGACTACTCCGGGGGAAACTGAATCCGTCACAGCTTTGAAAAGGTTCACACGGCCTTTTCCCAATTTGTATTGGTAGGCGGTATTCCCGCTGGTACCATATATATTGTCGCAGGTAGTACGAAGTTGTTCTCCGATCTGCAGTGCATCCATGGAAGGAAAACGAGACTTGATCATCGCAGCACAACCCGCAGCAATCGGGGATGCCATTGATGTTCCACTGTAAGAAACATAGGAATCATTATAAACTGTAGAGTAAATGTTGCTGCCGGGAGCACATACATCTATCCAGTATCCATAATTTGAACTTCCATTTTTTGCATCGGTGGAAGTTGTCCATGCTACCGAAGTAACATACTTATAGCTGCTGGGGAAATGCATTTGTTCCAACCCATTATTTCCGGCTGCAGCTACTACCAATACGTTGTTATCAAGAGTAGCATAGTTTATAATATCCTGTTCAAACTGGCTGGGGGTTCCGGTGCGTCCCCATGAACAATTGATAATATCGACTCCGTGATCAGCGGCATAGACAATGCCATCATAACCATCATCAATGGTTGAGAAACTTGCATCGAGAGAACATTTGACAGGAAGAAATTTGCAGTAAAAAGAAGGACCGGCAACACCGATTCCATTATCAGTCACGGCAGCAGCACATCCTGACACGTGTGAACCATGATCACTGCTCGCATTCATCGGATTATTATCATTCTCACTCACGTCCCAACCCCGGAAATTATCTACAAAACCGTCAAGGTCATTATCTATACCATCAATGGGATCAGCATAATTGTATTTGATATTTGCCTGCAGATCCGGATGATCCCAATCTGTACCGCTGTCAACAATTCCGATCACAACATTCGTATCACCCTTTATTACATCCCAGGCAGTATAAGCACTGATCTTACCAAGAAAATACTGTGAGGCAAGATCCGGATCATTGGGAGTATAATCCATCTGATGGATATAGGAAGGTTCTGCGTACTCCAACATGTTAGTGGATTCCAGCATCCGAATGGCTTTTTCATAGCTTACAGATGATGGAAAATTCAAGGTATAAATCAGACTTAAATCAACCGGAGCTTTTCCCTGTTTATTTACAGAAGAGGATGAGTACTCATGTCGTGGGAACTTTTTTGTCAGCTTGCTCACTTGCAACCTGCTCAAAACATTGTCAAGGCGGGAATCCTGAATTGCATCTTTCAGGCAAGCATTTCTATACTGCGCCTTCACTTTGATGATCAACACTCCAGCTTTAACAGCAGCTCCTTGATAGGTGCTAGCTTTTGAAACGGATGATGTTCCGGCAGAGCCACTCTTTTGAGGGTCGGCAGTGAATCCTGAAAAAGGATTGGAAACAATAATAGCACCCAGCAAAAGCAGGGCTTTCAACGTTTTCATGTTTTTCTTATGGGTTAGGGAAAGGTTAACATTGCACAAGATAAATTTTATTTCTGTCCTGCAAAAAGGCTTTCTACTTTGTTCACCTGATCTACATATTCTAAGAAATGTTATAAATTTTCATAGAAAGGCAGTTCCGGCAGGAATTCGTAGCGGGAATTAAGGTGATCTATTTTACAGCAATAACTCTGAAGTCCATTGGTGAGAACGAAGTAAGCTGCTCCAAGCGATAAATTATAGCGTGCTGCCTGGTCAAAGACGCGTTGATCAATATTTATTTCAGGGGATTTACACTCGACCAGGAGCAGAGGAATGTGCGACTTTGAATACACAAGAATATCAAATCTTCGTTGTAATCTGTTCACCTTCACAGTTTTCTCAATAGCAGTCAATGAAAGAGGAACCTTTTTATCAAAGGCCAGAAAGTGGATCATATGCTGCCTCACCCATTCTTCCGGGCTTAGGATGACATATTTTTTCCTTACAATGTCGAAAATTTTTAAACTTTGTCCACCGGATACATCGCCTTTCAGCGTAAACTTGTACTCAGGAAAATTCAGTTTTACCAATTCCACACTTTCATATTTTCAACGAATATATCTTTATGCTAAGTAAAAAAGAAATTGTTGACAATTGGCTCCCGCGATATACCGGCACGCCTCTGGAAGATTTTGGCAAGTACATCCTGCTTACCAATTTCAATCATTATGTAAACCTCTTCGCCGAGTGGAATAATGTCCCCATCAATGGTTCGGACAAACCTATGCCAAATGCGACACACAAAGGGATCTCCATCATTAATTTTGGTATCGGAAGTCCGAATGCCGCCCTCATCATGGATCTTTTGTCAGCTATTTCCCCTAAAGCCGCTCTGTTCCTTGGAAAATGCGGTGGGCTGAAGAAGAAAAACAAGGTCGGCGATCTGATTCTGCCCATTGCAGCCATACGTGGAGATGGAACTTCAAACGACTACCTGCCCAGTGAAGTACCGGCACTCCCGGCCTTTAGTTTGCAGAAAGCGGTGTCCACGACCATCAGGAATCACAATAAAGATTACTGGACCGGTACCGTGTTCACGACAAACCGTCGGGTTTGGGAACACGATAAGGAATTTAAAAAGTATCTTCAGATTACCCGTTCCATGGCTATTGATATGGAAACGGCATCCATTTTTATTGCCGGCTTTGCCAACAAAATTCCAAGCGGTGCCTTACTCCTTGTTTCTGACCAGCCGATGATTTCTGCCGGAGTAAAAACAGCAGAAAGCGACAAGAAAGTGACCGCTCAATTTGTCAATGACCATTTAAAGATTGGCATCGATTCACTCAATGAACTGATAAATAATGGCAATACTGTAAAACACCTCAGATTCTGATTAGCCATAAATTAAGCCCATGACTCTCGATCAAATCATAAGTGATTTAAGTAAAAAGATCTATGCTCCGGTATATTTTCTGTCCGGAGATGAGCCCTATTTTATTGATCAGATTTCAAATTTCATTGAGAACAATGTACTCTCCGAGAGTGAAAAAGAATTCAATGAAAGTATTGTTTATGGAAAGGATCTGGACGTCCCTACACTGATTAGTTACGCGAAGCGCTATCCGATGATGTCCAACTATCAGGTTGTGATTGTCAAGGAAGCCCAAAGTTTGAAAGGACTCCTTTCCAAGGATAATCCGGAGAAAGAAACCAGGGATATTTTTATAGAGTACATCCAGAATCCGCTTGCCAGTACACTTCTTGTTCTATGTTATAAATATAAGAATATTGACAAGCGCACCAAACTCTATAAAACTCTGCAAAAGCATGCCGTATTATATGAATCAAAGAAAATCTATCCTGACAAAATCCCGGCCTGGATAGAGATGCTGGTTCAAAAAAACGGTTACACCATTGAACCGAAAGCACTGCAGCTGATGTCCAGCTACCTGGGCAACGACCTGGGCAAGATTGAAAACGAATTCAGCAAACTCACACTGCACTTAAAGAAAGGCGATCGGATTTCTGCCGACCTGGTGCACAAAAACATAGAGATCAACAGGGATTTCAATATTTTTGAATTGCAGGAAGCAATAAGCAGCAGAAATGTTTATAAGGCAAACATGATTGTGCAATACTTTTCAAAAAATCCGAAAAGCAATCCCTTCATGATGACTGTTGCTCAGCTCTACAGCTATTTTCTAAAGGTACTCACCTATCATACATTGAAAGATCGCTCAAGGGGCAGCGCAGCCAGCGCACTCGGTGTCAATCCTTTTTTTGTATCTGATTACGAAACGGCTGCAAGAGCCTACAGCAAAGAAAATTGTATTCGTAACATCAGCATCATCAGGGAATATGACAATCGCAGCAAAGGAATCAGGAATGCAAATACTGAAGCAGGTGAATTACTGAGGGAGATGGTTTTTAAAATTGTACATTGATCCCGTCCCTAATCCCCGACTCTATTATATAGGAGAAGAAACAGAAATCACAAGATGCGTTACTGGCTTGTAAAATCCGATCCCGACACTTATTCATTTCCTGATCTTGTAAAAGAAGGCAAGACATCCTGGGATGGAGTTCGGAATTACGCGGCAAGGAACTTTTTAAGAGAAATGAAAAAAGGGGACCTCGTATTGATATATCATAGTGGGGGCGAGTCTGCCGTGAAGGGACTGGCCGTGGTGAGTCAAAGTCCATATCCTGATCCTACTGCCGATGACGAGACCTGGGTAAGTGTCGGATTGAAAGCCGGAAAGGTCCTGCCTCATCCGGTAACATTGTCCAGAATAAAAAAAGAACCCTCGCTGAAAGATATTCCATTAATAAAAATTTCCCGCCTCTCTGTGATGCCGGTGACTAAGGATCACTATGAAAAAATCCTTGAGATGAGCAGGACGGCTTAGTTGCAGGAATCCCCCCTACTTCATATCAGTGTATTTTGCAAAGATTCTCTTTGAATTATTTTTTCCATTACCAAGGCTCCATTCACCATATTTAACAATCTGAATTGCAATTTTTCTGAAAATCATTCCACGGCTTTGTATACATTTGCCCGCTCTCTCCTCAACCATGAAACACTCGGCTTATCTTTCATTTCTATTTGTTTTATTATCAGTGCATGCTGTCTATTCTCAAACAGGAGACATCCGCGGCTTTGTATATGAAGCAGAGACCTCAGAACCCGCCATCTACACCAGCGTATATCTGAAAGGAACCACGTACGGTACTCAAACGAATCTCGATGGTTTCTTTTCCATCTCCAAGATTCCTCCGGGAGAATACATGCTTTTTATCAGCTCCATTGGATTTGATTCTATCCAGGTTCCCGTTTCGGTAAAAGCAGGGGCCTTGATAACGCGCAAACTCTATTTAAAAAAATCTGCAGTAGAAATTCAGGAAGTTCAGGTCTCTGCAGAAAGCGAAGAAAAGAAAACGGACGTGAGAATTTCCGTCAACAAGATAACACCTAAAGAAATACGCCAGGTTCCCACCGTAGGAGGCGATCCGGATCTTGCCCAGTACCTTCAAGTGCTTCCCGGTGTAATTTTTTCAGGCGACCAGGGCGGACAGTTGTACATTCGCGGAGGTACACCGATTCAAAATAAGGTATTACTGGATGGAATGATCATCTATAATCCCTTCCATTCCATTGGCCTTTATTCTGTGCTCGATGCAGATGTGATCCGCGGAGCAGACGTGTATACGGGAGGATTCAATGTTGAGTATGGTGACCGTATTTCATCGGTGATGGACATTACATCACGCGATGGAAATAAAAAACGTCTTGCCGGAAAATTCTCCGCAAATACCTTTACATCAAAACTCATTCTGGAAGGCCCAATCAAGAAAGAAAAAGAAGGTGATGAGGGTAGTTCCTCTTTCCTTCTCACCGGAAAGACTTCCTACATGGACCAAACGTCCAAGACACTTTATACTAACCTCGACTCTGTCGGGCTCCCCTTTTCCTTTACCGACCTCTACGGAAAAATATCTATGAATAGCTCGTCCGGAAGTAAATGGAACCTATTTGGATTCCACTACACCGATGCAGTGGATTATGGAGAAGTAGCGGATCTTGGTTGGTCTTCCAGTGGCGGAGGAACGAATTTCGTTCTTGTTCCATCCGGGTCTTCAGTACTCATTGAGGGAAATTTTGCTTATTCAGGTTACAAGATCAATTTGAAAGAACAAGATGGAAGAGAACGCTATAGTGGAATCAGCGGTTTCAATACCGGGTTGAATTTTTCATATTTCTTTGGCAAGGACGAAATGATTTATGGCATAGAACTACTTGGTTTCAAAACAGACTATAAGTTTACCAATGTATTCGGTTCCTCTTCCGGACAAACAGAAAACACCACCGAGCTTGCCGCATTTTTGAAGTATAAACATATTGCCGGCAAACTCGTAATCGAGCCGGGATTGCGCGCAAACTATTATTCTTCTCTGGCTGAATTTACACTCGAACCCCGTATGGGATTAAAATTTAATGTCACTGAAAAATTTCGACTGAAGGCTGCCGGTGGATATTATAGCCAGAACTTTATGGCCGCAACATCCGATCGTGACGTAGTCAATCTTTTCTATGGATTCCTCTCCGGCTCAGATGAACTTCCAGATGAGTTCAATGGAAAAACCGTTGATTCAAAACTGCAAAAAGCCCAGCATGTGATCGCAGGTTTTGAATTGGACCTGCCATTTCACCTAAACCTGAATGTAGAAGGCTATTTCAAGAATTTTTCTCAGCTCCAGAATATCAACAGGGATAAAATTTACAACGATGACGCGCAGCACAGCGACAAACCAGATTATCAGAAAAAAGAATTCATTGTTGAGTCCGGCACAGCCCAGGGAGTTGATGTAGTATTAAAATATGATCACAAGAAACTGTATGTGTGGACAGTCTATTCACTTGGATATTCTGAACGCTTCGACGGCCAGAATCATTATGAACCCGGATTTGACAGAAGGCATAATGTAAATATTGTGACGTCCTATAAATTCGGAAATGAAGGACATTGGATGGCCAGCGGACGATTCAATTTCGGCTCCCCATTTCCTTTCACTCAAACACAAAGTTTTTTTGAGCAACTGGGCTTCCCGGATGGAAGTGGCACATCACTTCAAAACCAAAACGGCACGCTGGGGATCCAATATGCAGAGTTAAATAAAGGACGCCTTTCTTCTTATCACCGACTTGATCTTTCTCTCCAACGCACTTTTCATTTATCTAAAAATGCTGTCCTTGAAATCACCGGTGGCCTTACCAATGTGTACGACCGAAAAAATATATTTTATGTGAACCGCACTACCGGGACAAAAGTGTATCAGCTTCCGGTACTTCCCAGCTTTGGTGCGGCACTTACTTTCTAAGTCAAAAGAAAGCGGTAATTATCATACCGCCATGGTTCGTTCCAGGATGTCCTCATACAAAATTCCGTTGTGACTAGCCTGATAAAGCACTTCTCCTTTGTATATAATAATTGCCTGAGGACTCTCGTGCTCAATACCGGTGTGTATGACAATCGCATCGGAAACATTCCGGTACCGAATTAAGTCGATCAAATAAGGTATTATTTTATTCATTTCAGAATCAACCCACTTCCTTTCCAGGCGCGACAAAGCACTAAAACTGATTGAGCAACGCGTGCTGTGTTTAAAAAACAAAACCGGTTTTTTTCCGGATTCTACAATCGCAGCTTCTAATTCCTGAAGAGAAGTGATTTCTTTCCAATTCATATTTGAATTCTATGACAGCGCTAACAGTCGGCAAAGCAAATTGTTTTGCAGGAAAACAAGAGCGATACTAAACGGAGTATTATAGAAGTTCATTTCATCATGGTATTGAGAAGAGCCCAATGTCAACGTTTTAGTATCAAGTTCTTAGCTTAATTCGAAAATTTACAGGCAATTAATGATCAGATAGATCAAAATACCAGTCTGCATTGAAGTCCGGGCACCTTTGTCATTGGATACAGCGTAAGTGAAGTTTTCCCCTTCTTACGGTGGTAATCTGCATTTTTATATTGAGGAAAAGTTTTTTTATAGTTTTTAACGATGAGTCTTCCGCAACCATAACCGATCAAGGCACCGGGGATAAGATCCGAAGCCCAATGCTCATGCTCCACCATTCTTGTGATTGCCACTGTGGTAGCCAGCGCATAAGCAATTACAGGAACTGCAGGACGATCACTATACATGCCGGCAAACACAGTAGCAATTGAAAAAGCCGCTGCTGTGTGTCCACTTGGGAATGCATCATAGGAACCAATTCCACGAATCCCGCGCTCAACAGTATTGAATTGTGCAAATGGCCCGAACCAATGATCGGAATGGTACTCAGCATCGCCATACGTTGCTCCGGGCCGCATCCTTCCTGTGAGCACTTTTCCAACCCTTGCCCAAAGGCCTGCACAGAGCATACTTTGACTCGCAAGAAGTGTGGTGTGGAGTAATTTATGATTCTGCGAGACAAGACTGAATACTCCGCTCAGAGCCAGAAAGGAGTAACCATAATAATCGCCGAGTTCCGTTACATAGGGACTTGTAGAAGCCAGCCAGGCATGTTTTTCCTTTAGTGGCCGAAAATAGTTGTCAATATCTTCATCATAATGAAACAAGACCGCAGTGATCCCGGCAGCGCCAAGGATCACGTAGAAATCCTTTTTAGTCATCCTGAGCGGAGAAGTGGCCTGCATTTTCAAATTGTAGAGCAAAAGTGGAACATATCCTTTTTTAGATCTGAAGGACCACAATGAATCTTCCTTGAACAAGTGCCAAAAGTCATTCTGCCCGGATTTACTTAAAGTATCCGGTTGAGGATTGCTCTGCAAATCCCAGTCAGCCTTTGAAAGGCAGGGAAGCAGCAGTAAAAAAAGCATTATTAATTTGAGAACAGAAGAAGGCATGAGGCGCACAAAATAATCAATCTGTTTCAGCACACATGAAAAAGCATTCAGAATAAATTTTCCTTGAATTTTGATGATTCATAGAATGTTTATAATTCTCTTTCCGCTTCTTCAAAAAAATCTAAGGACTTGGTTATATGAGCTAAGCTAAGTGACATTCAAGACATTGCACACACTATTCTACATAATTAAGGAGTGTGACCCAGGGAAAGTAATTATTTAACAGAAAAACGAAAACATATAAAGAACAATAATTTCCCCAATCATTTTTTTCTATAGACGGAAGTCGTACTTTTACACCCCGTGTTGATGAATTTTACTTTTAAAAAAATTACTCAGCATTTTTCTTGCATTAATAATAATAAACAACAACACGGTGGGATCAGCTAAATACATTTTCGTAACCGGAGGGGTTACTTCATCGCTTGGAAAGGGGATTATTTCCGCTTCGCTCGCGAAATTACTTCAGGCGCGTGGTTATTCAGTAACCATTCAGAAGCTTGATCCATATATCAATGTGGATCCCGGCACACTCAATCCCTACGAACACGGGGAATGTTATGTAACTCACGACGGAGCTGAAACCGATCTTGACCTGGGGCACTATGAGCGCTTCCTGAACAAGCCCACTTCTCAGGCAAATAATGTAACCACTGGAAGAATTTATCAGACGGTTATCAATAAGGAACGCGAAGGAGAATACCTTGGAAAGACGGTACAGATAATTCCACATATTACGGATGAAATTAAACGACGCATTAAACTTTTAGGTGAAACCGGAGAGTTTGATATAGTCATTACAGAGATTGGCGGAACTGTTGGCGACATCGAATCGCTGCCCTACGTTGAATCCGTTCGGCAGTTGAAGTGGGAGCTGGGAAGTTCTGCGCTGTCTTTGCACCTTACGCTGATTCCTTTTTTGGCGGCGGCAGGTGAATTAAAAACCAAACCCACTCAACACTCGGTGAAGGCCCTTCTTGAACTCGGAGTTCAACCAGATATACTTGCCTGCCGTACAGAAAAACCTCTTTCCGCAGATATCCGCAGAAAGATTGCCTTGTTTTGTAACGTCAATGTGAATGCGGTCATTGAGGCAATAGATGCAGAAAGCATATACGATGTTCCTTTATTGATGTACAAAGAGCAACTCGACAAAGTAGTACTCACTAAATTAAAGTTGCCATTACAACACGAACCGGAACTTGATCAATGGAAAATTTTTCTCGGAAAATTAAAAAACCCGATACACCAGGTGCGGATTGGATTAGTTGGAAAATATATTGAGTTGAAAGATGCTTACAAATCCATCGCTGAATCGTTTATTCATGCAGGGGTAGCGAATGAATGCCGGGTTTTGGTTGAATGGATTCACTCTGAAAAAATCGATGCCGAAAATGTGGCTTCAAAGCTTGGACATCTGCAGGGAATTCTTGTTGCGCCGGGATTTGGCGGACGTGGCATAGAAGGAAAAATCACCGCGATACAATATGCCAGAGAAAACAATATTCCATTCTTAGGAATATGCCTTGGTATGCAATGTGCGGTGATTGAGTTTGCACGAAATGTCATCGGATGGAAGGATGCACACTCGACTGAGATTGATGAAAACACAAAGCACGCTGTGATTGATTTTATGGAAGAACAAAAAAAGATCACAAAAAAAGGCGGGACGATGCGTCTGGGTGAATACCCATGCATGGTGCAGAAAGGGACAAAAGCTGCTGCTGTTTACGGGAAACAAAAAATAGCCGAACGTCATCGTCACCGCTATGAATTCAATAATAAATATCTGAAAGCATTCGAAGATGCCGGTATGATCGCATCCGGAATTAATCCTGACAACAATCTTGTTGAAATAGTTGAATTAAAAAATCATCCCTGGTTTATCGGGGTACAGTACCATCCGGAATATAAAAGCACTGTTGAAGGTCCACATCCACTTTTTGTAAAATTTGTAAAGGCTTCAATGGAACATAAAACAGGCGAGTGATGCAGTTGAAACATTCAACGCTGATCGATTAAGGCCCAACGGTAATTGCAATTCCGAAAGCAGATTTTCTGACGTCTCAGCCCATCCCCATTTGAACTATTCCATGATATAGTTTCATTTAGACTGGTGCCAATAAATCCGGAAGCAATCTGTTTTTCCGGCACCGGTCTTTTCACCTACGATTAAGGTTCATTCACCCTCTGATAAAGTTCGTTCACATCAAGGTTAAATCCAAGTCAACCTGTTGATAATCAAGGTTATTTTTTCTTGCTTTTGACCTTATTATTCAGTATGTTTGGTGTTCTAAAAACCGTCCTTGAATATCCTGCAATCAGGGTCGGTTATTTTCCAAAAAAAAATAATCCATGAATAAATTAATACCCACTAAGACAACCAAGACCATGTGGAAAAAAACTATACTTTTTAAAGCCGCCTTGCTGCTTCTGTCTGTGTTCTTTCTCCACACAGGGAAGGTCGTTGCCCAAGTAGGCAGAGGGATCACATTTACTGATACTTATCAGTATGCTGCTTATCCTGCGGCTGGGCTCACAGCACCTGTTTTTACTGCAGCAGATGAAACAATAAGTCCCGCGATAGCAGTTGGGGCAGGTTTAACTGTTAGCTTCGGTGGCAGAACATACTCTGCATTCCATATTTCTTCCAATGGCTTTATCATGCTCACCAATGCCGCAGCTGGTACTGCAGCACCTATTGGCCCGACACCAATAAATAACTTAGCAGCCATTCCAGCTGTCAGCGGGCCGATTTTAGCTCCTCTATGGGATGACTTGATTTCAACTGCGGCATACAAATTTACTGGATCAGCCACAACTGGTTTCTTGGCAGTTGAATGGACGGGAGTCTATTGGGATAAAAATGCTGCATCCCCGTACCTTGCCAAAATGCAGTTAAGAATTTATTCTTCTGCTCACACAACACTTTCCGGTCGCGTTGCTTTTTACTATCAACCAATCGTAGCTACTGTACCACAGGCCTACGGACCTTATTCGGGTACATCTGGTGGAGCTTCCATTGGAGTTGCTGATACATGCGGTAGCGATTACTATTCTGTTGGACAAGGAACGGTATCTGTAAATTTACCTGCATGGACAAATGGAACAGCATCCAAGTCAGTTCACACCGGAAATATCAGCAACCTGGGATATGCGAATTCTACGATTGTCTCCGTTCAAAGCATTTATCTTGATAAAGCAGCCCCTGCAAATGATTTCTGCGCAACGTTTGTAAACCTTGGCAGTATTCCTGCAGGTGCATGTACTCCTACCGTTGGAACACTCATTGGAGCAACTAATACCGGTACTCCTGCCGGTGCCTGTGATGTAGCTAACGTCAATGACGTCTGGTTTCGAATCACCAAACCTGCCAATACAACTTCTTTCCAGGTCACCACTGATTTTGCCGCCCTTTGTAAAGGTGTTACCACTTCCGTTGAAGTCTATTCCGGCACTTGCGGTGCGCTCACTTCCGTTGGTTGTGCAACAACCGGCGGTACGATCAACGCAAACAATGCAGTAGTGACTGTTAGTGATCCTGCGAATTCATGTAATTCTGTAGATTATTACATCCGTGTTGCCGGCGATGCTTCAGCACAAGGAGAATTCCAGATATGCGTGGAAAATTTTGCTGCTTCTAATTGCGGAAATGCAACACTTATTCCTGCAGCCCTGCCTCAGACATTCACTTGTCAAACCACTTGCGGTGCCGGAAATAATTACAACTCTACCATGGGTTGCGGCAGTGCATACATGAATGGTGAAGACTTTGTTTACACCTATACTCCTACTTCGATTGCTAACTCCTGTATTTCCATTTCAGTAAGCGGAACAGGAGCTTCCTCCAACCCTGGCATTTTCGTTCTCAATAATTGTCCGAATGCCGGCGGCGTCACTTGTCTTGCATCCAATACTTCAGCCGGTCCCGCAGTTTCAATTTCATCTGTAAGTCTTACTATAGGAACCACTTATTACATTGTGGTATCTAATAACAATACACCGACTTGTATTCCTTTTGCCATCACCGTTGCCACGGGAGGACTTGCACCGGCGAACGACGATCCCTGCAATGTTGGAGTCCCAATGTTGACAGTGGGTGGTGCCACGTGTACCTGGACAGCTGCCGGTTATTCCAGTAGTTGTGCATCGGGAACTACGGCCGGTTTTCCGCCTACCCCAGGTTGTGGAAATTACAATGGTGGGGATATTTGGTTTAAGTTTACAGTTCCAGCCAGCGGTAATGTCATGATAGACACAAAACCGGGCGCAGTCAGTCCAATGGGTGATGGAGCAATGGCCGCTTATGCAGCAGGTGCCTGTGGCGGACCTTTTACCCTGATTGCCTGTTCAGGCATCGGATCCAGTGCCAACGCACTTTTCCCGCAATTGTCACTCACGGGAAGAACACCGGGAGAGGTTATTTACTTGAGAGTTTGGTCGGAGAATAATTCTTCTGCGGGGAGTATCGAATTCTGTTTATCAACCGCTTGTATTTCAAATGACGAACCATGTGGCGCCACATTGATTCCGGTTGCAGTAGGATCACCCACTTTTGCTTCTTATACCAATGTCTGTGCAAGCACTTCAGTTGGCCCTCCTACCAATACCTGTGCAACTGCACCAAGAAATGACGTATGGTTTCGAATTATTGTCCCTGCTTCCGGAGCCGTTACTTTTACTTCACTTACAGGAACTATGACAGATCCAGTCATGCAAATTTACCGCAGCGCGACGAATAATTGCGGTGCACTTACTACTGTAGGATGTAATGACGATGCGGGACCCGGATTGGCCCCTGAAATAAGTCTTTGTGGAGGTTTAATACCCGGTGAAACGATCTGGATCCGGATATGGCCCTATGGAACATTTTCATCAGATGGAGTATTTCAGCTGGCTGTTTATGAAACTGGAGCTCTCTCGGCACCAAACCCATATCAGGCAGATGACCCTTGTAACATCACCACCAATTTCCCGGTGACAATTGGGAGCTGTGTCAGTTACACAACAATGTCACTAACTTGCCAAACACCATCTGGTGTAGTGCCTGCACCTGCCAACTGTGGCTTGGCCGGTACTGGATTTAATCCTTCTAATGATATTTGGGTACGGATACAAGTTCCTGCTGGTATTACAAGCATGAATTTTCTTACATCTGCGGGAAGTATAACTGACGGTGTTATTGCAGTATATCGAGCGACAAATTGTTCCACTATGGTCCAACTTGCTTGTGATGATGACAGCGGACCCGGTTTGATGTCTTATCTTTCGATTGCCGGACTCGTTCCAGGTGAATTTCTTTATGTCAGGCATTACGCATGGAATGGGGGTACTACCAGAAGCGGTGATTTTGGTTTCTGTGCAGAATCACCTTGTAGCACTGCTGTTGCTAACGATAATCCATGCACAGCCATTGCATTGCCAGTTAACTCAGGTTGCATCTATTCGCCATATACTACTTCGTGTGCTACCAATACCGTGCAGGCAGGCGTACCTGCTACGGTGACTACATGCGGCAATTTTACTGGTACCAGCCGCGATGCATGGTTCACGTTAACTGTTCCGGCCAGCGGTCAGATTTCAATTGATATGCGTAGTATCTCAATTCCTGACGCCTTGATCGCCATCTATTCTGCTCCGAATTGCAGTGGAACTTTTACCCAGATCGCTTGTGATGACAATAGCAGTGTGAATCCCGCAATGCCATTTATTTCTCTCACCGGTCAAACTGCCGGAGCTGTGCTTTACATAAGGGTTTGGGCGAAGAACGGGTTAAGCGGAGATTTTGAATTATGTGTAGTTGATAAATGTCCTTTAGGTCCACCTACCAATGATCTTCCCTGTAATGCTCAAATGTTGACGCTGGGAACGACCTACACAGGATACAATTCCTGTACGGATGGAACTCAGGAACCCTATCCTCCTACCGGAGCAGGAGCCGCACCGGCATGCTGGACAAATGCAGGTGGCACAGGAGATTTGAATACTGTATGGTACACATTTGTTGCTCCGGCTTCCGGACAAGTAAGGGTGCGTACCACGCTCGGCTCCTTGACAAATACACAGATTGCAATATATCAGGGAGCTTTTTGTTTTTCACTCACTCCTTTTGGCGGAACCAGTTGTAATGATGATTATTCACAATGCGGAGTATCTACTTTTGCATCCGAACTCATTGCAACAGGTTTAATTCCCGGCGTGATTTACTATGTTGTTCTGGACGGAAGGAATAACCTGACCGGCACATTTGGCATCACGATCTATGATAATTCGATTGCTCTTTCCCCTGTTCCACAACAAGACTGTATGCTACCATCACAAATCTGTTCACAGCTAACTACCTTTGGAAGTCCCGGTTTTCAGGGGGCAGGTAATATCTGTGATCTTGGGAACACTGCAGTTGCATATGGCTGTGTGCCTGCTACCGGTGCCAGAGAAAACAACTCTTCATTCTTCACTTTCAGCATCTCGGCCAATGGTGTGTTACGATTTGATATTATTCCATCCAGCAACGTGAATTACGATTGGGTACTATGGAATATTACCGGACAAACCCTGACTAATGCTTGCTCGATGATTTTTAATAACAGCCAAACCATTACTTCTTGTAACTACAGTACTTCGGTCGGTACAACAGGTATGCAAAGTATAGGACTTTGTACATTCTGCCAGACTACAGATGGTCCATTCTCACGTGACATCATTGTTTCGAGCGGTGATGTTTATCTGCTCATGATCAACAACACATCGGGTGCCAGCGCCGGTTTTACCTTAGATTTCGGCCCTTCATCTGTTGTGAATTTCTTCGCGCCTTCCACTCTCAGCTGGACGGGCGGGGCAAGCAACATTTGGTCGGATATTAATAACTGGGGTGGATGTGGTTCACCAAGTTGTGGAACGAGCGCAAATATTAATGGCGGGCCTTTAAATCAGCCGGTAATTACTGCGAATGAACAAGTAAAAGATGTGACCATCGGACCCGGTGGTGTACTCACGATCAATCCCGGAGTTACATTACAGATTTGTGGTAATTACACAAATAGCGGCACCCTCAATGCTTCACCTACTTCCATCATTGAATTCATCGGAGGAGCTGCTCAGACCATCAATGGAAACGTTACAGGTATAAGCCGGTTCGGAAATCTTGTCATCAATAAGAGTGGTGGTTCTGTTGCCTTGAACACCGACATTGAAGTGGGAACTAATTTCACTACCCAAAATGGAACCAGTGTATTTAATTGCAATGGACATAAGCTTAGCATTGTACGCGACTTCAATAATTTCAATGGAACGTCCACATTCCAGTCACCTGCAGGATCTACCCTGAGTTTCATTGGAAATTCACCGCAAACTTTCACTAATCTGGGAAGCATCCTGACTTTGAACAATGTTACCATGGCACAACCAATCGCATCATCGTTAACTTTGAGTGCAGGGGCCTTCAATAACTTGATAATCGGCACAAATGGAATCCTCACACTTCCTGCTGCGAATGGCGGAAAAATTGTTACCGGGGCGAATGAAGTAGTGATCACCAATACAGCCGGACCGGCTGCTACAATTGGTGGAAATACAAGTTATGTTGAAGGATGGCTACGCAGGTATTTTGGAACAAGTGTTGCCAGTTATGAATTCCCTGTTGGAGAAGCAACACTAGCATTGGAGCGTGCGACTCTTGACTTTACTACGGCCCCAAGTGCTCCTTATAATATTGTCATGAGATTCCTGCGTTGGGGTGGAGCAAATCTTCCGCTTGTACCGGGAGTTTACCCTCCTCTGGAATGTGTTGCTTTTAACTGGAGTCTGCGTCCGGCATTGAATCATGGCTATTGGAACACTATTTCAAGCACAGCCGCACCAACAGGCACTTATACTCTGACACTCTGGAATCGAAACTATTCCAATTATGTCGGAAGCCCTTGGGGAGGCACCTTCCCGGCAACCAACAGTCTTCCAATCAGTATTGCTCAGGGTGCTCCTGGAACTATATTGAATTTCGCATCAACGAGCACTCCGGGCAATCCTCCACTTACTGTAGGAATGAATGTGTTGGGCTTTGGAATCCCGGCTGGAGCGACAATTACAGCCGTGACTCTCACTACAATTACCTTGAGTGTTCCAACAACAATTGCTGTACCAGCAGGTCAATACATTAACTTTTTTACCACCACTGGAGCATATGGAGCATTAACCGTCATGAAAGATGTCAACGGAACAGGAAGCTGGACAATGGAAGCTACTTGCCCTTGTAATGCCGCTTTCCCTCCTCCGCCAAAACCTACCTCTCGTCGTTATGCTTATGACGCATCGGTGAGTGGCTTCTTTAATTATGCTACCGTACAATTTGGTACTGCTCTGCCTATCGAATTGATATCATTCAAAGCAGAAAATATTAACGAAGGAAACCGTTGTGAATGGATCACAGCTTCTGAAACCAATAATGATTATTTCATCCTTGAGAGAAGTTATGACGGCGAGAACTTTACGAAGATTGCACAGATTAACGGATTTGGAGCAGGCACTACGACAGAAAAAAGAGAATACAGCTACACAGACGTGGATCCATGCGATGGTATTGCTTATTACCGATTGCTCCAGGTTGATATTGACGGACAGTTCAGCTATTCCGATGTGGTTGCACTGAATTGTCTGAAATCAAAGGATGCACTTTCTGTATTCCCGAACCCGGCACGCTACACCATCTCTTATTCATTCTTTGAGCAGTATGAAGGTATTATCAATGTTGAGATACTGGATATGTATGGCAAACAGGTCTCATGGGAACGCTACAGCGTTCAACGTGGACTTAACAATTTGCAAAGCAGTGTGGAAGGTTTATCACCAGGAGTT
Organism: uncultured Bacteroidota bacterium; assembly: GCA_963775555.1. GTDB lineage: Bacteria > Bacteroidota > Bacteroidia > AKYH767-A > 2013-40CM-41-45 > QQVM01. The sequence continues at coordinate 2,163,421 of CAVZJJ010000004.1, forward strand.
TATTACCTGAAACTGGAGCATATGGACAAATCGGGCACTATCCGGCAAGTCCGATTCATTAAAAATTAACACATTAAGAAACAGCTAAAAAAGCCGGAATGACATTCCGGCTTTTTTTAGCTCCTTTCCTCAAGAGGCTGCACCTATTTTTTTTTATCTTTGCCCTCCTTTTTAAAGAATCCGAATGGACAAAAATTCGATTGTAGGCCTTTCACTCATAGGTCTTTTGATTATTGCTTATACTATTTATACACAGCCGAGTAAAGAAGAAATTCAGGCTCTGAAGGCGAAGCGTGATTCAACTGAGGCAGCAACAGCACAACAGAAATCTGTGGCGGCTGCTATGACATTTTCTGATTCTGTATCAAAAACAGATGAAAAAGTTTTAGCAGGAAGTGATTCTCTTGCTGCTGAGGATCGTACGAAAGCCGAATATGGTGAGTTCTCTGCAGCTACTGAAGGAGTTGAACAAATCCTGACCCTGGAAAACAAGTTAATTAAAGTAGAAATTTCTTCACGTGGAGGAAGAATTCATGGCATCGAGTTAAAAGATTACAAAACGTGGGACGGCCGCCCGGTGGTATTGATGGGTGGTGACTCCGGTGTCTTTAATCTGAGTTTATCGGCCGGAAACAGAATTATCAATACACAGGATTTGTATTTCCAATCATCAGGAAGTACAGGGAATAAGAAAAATGTGAGTATGCGCCTGCCGGCCGGTGATGGAAAGTACATCGAGTACGTCTACACCCTGCAGGAAGATTCTTACCTTTTTGACTATAAAATTAATGTTGTCGGCTTGGAAGATGTTATTGCATCAAATGCATCGTATATCAACCTCGACTGGAAAGATTACCTCACACGAAAAGAAAACAGTCTGGATAATGAACGTGCAGCTGCCACAATCTATTATCGTTTCGCAGAAGAAGATGTGGACTATATCAGTGAGACGAAGAGCGAGAAAAAAGACCTCAAAACCCGTGTTAAGTGGATCGCCTTTAAACAGCACTTCTTTACAGTTGCACTTATTGCTGATAATAGTTTTGATTCACCGGTGGTAGAAACATATACAGACAAGAACAGCGAATATGTAAAAAACATGTCCGCATCATTTTCGCTTCCCTTCGACCGCAAAGCCACTCAAAGTTATGGAATGCGCTTTTATGCCGGACCTAATCACTACCAGACATTAAAGAAAATAGAAGACCTCAATCTTGAGAAGATTATTCCGCTTGGGTGGGGCATTTTTGGATGGGTCAACAAGTTCCTGGTGATACCCACATTTAATTTTCTGAACAGCTTCAATCTCAACTTTGGAATCATCATTCTGCTTCTTACCATCCTCGTTCGTATCATCCTGCTTCCACTTACTTATGGCTCATTTAAATCGCAAGCCAAAATGAAAGTCCTTCAACCGGAGATGGCGGAGATCAACGAAAAGTTCAAGGATGATGCGATGAAGAAACAACAGGAAATAATGGCACTCTACAAGAAGGCCGGCGTAAATCCGCTTGGAGGATGTATTCCGGGACTTCTGCAAATGCCTATTCTGATCGCCATGTTCCGCTTCTTCCCCTCATCGATCGAACTACGACAGGAATCATTCCTTTGGGCCAAAGATCTTTCCACATTTGACAGCATTTTAGACCTTCCGTTCAAGATTCCGTTTTATGGGGACCACGTAAGTTTGTTCACTCTGCTGATGACCGCATCAACTATCATTTACACGAAGGTCAATATGCAAATGACAACTGCTACAAATCCACAGATGAAGTGGATGATGTATCTGATGCCTATTTTCTTCCTCGGATTCTTTAACAATTACTCTTCCGGATTGAGCTACTATTATTTTCTGAGTAATATCTTCGGATTCGGCCAGCAGTATATTTTTAAAGCCTTCCTGGATGAAGATTCCATCCACCGTCAGATACAGGAAAATAAAAAGAAACCGGTTAAAAAATCCTCATTTCAGCAACGACTTGAAAGCATGGCTAAAGAACGTGGAGCACTGCCTCCAAAAAAGAAATAATGTCCTCATTCCGGACTTTGACTTTTTTAAGAAAAAACGTAATTTTAGGCAAGCAGAAATTTCTATTACAAATTAATAAAGCAACACACAATGTCAAGCGACTTCCTTCCACTATTAGGTACAGACCACATTGAATTTTGGGTAGGCAATGCGAAACAAGCGGCTTACTATTATCAACATGCATTCGGTTTTGAATTAATCGCATATGCAGGACCGGAAACCGGAATTAAGGACAAAGCATCTTATGTTTTGAAACAGGGTAAGATCCGTTTCATATTCACCACTTCATTACAACCTGAATCAGAAATATCAGAACATGTACGCAAGCATGGTGATGGAGTAAAAGTGCTTGCTTTATGGGTGGATGATGCTGAAAAATCTTTCTACGAAACCATGTCAAAGGGGGCTAAGCAACATACTCCTCCGCAAACTCGGAAAGATGAACATGGAGAAGTAAAAACGGCTTCCATTCACACGTATGGAGAAACCATTCACACCTTCGTTGAAAGAAAAAATTACAAAGGCCCCTTCATGCCAGGGTACGTCGCGGCGAAATCTTCTTTCGCGACTGAATCAGTAGGTCTCGAATTTATCGACCACTGTGTAGGTAATGTAGAATTGGGAAGAATGAATGAATGGGTAAAATTCTATGAAGAGGTGATGGGCTTCAAAATGATTATCACATTTGACGACAAAGATATTTCTACAGAATACTCTGCGTTGATGAGTAAAGTGGTTTCCAACGGAAATGGCTATGTTAAATTTCCAATCAACGAACCGGCCGAAGGAAAGAAAAAGTCACAGATTGACGAATACCTGGAGTTTTACAAAGGTGCCGGAGTTCAGCATATCGCCGTTCTCACCAATGATGTAATTAAGACTGTCTCCGAATTGCAAAAGCGGGGAATTGAGTTTTTACGAGTGCCTACGAGCTATTATGATGAACTTGAAAGTCGCGTCGGCAAAATAGAAGAAGACGTTGCAATACTGGGTAAATTAGGCATTTTGGTTGATCGTGATGATGAGGGCTATTTACTGCAAATATTTACCAAGCCGGTTGAAGACCGCCCGACTCTGTTTTTTGAAATCATCCAGCGGAAGGGAGCAAAATCTTTCGGGAAAGGCAATTTCAAGGCTCTTTTTGAGGCGATCGAACGTGAACAAGCAATCCGTGGAAATTTATAATTAAGCCAGGTAAAGACTAAAAGAAGGTTAAAAACAACTTGAAATCATCCAGTCTTTCAGAAGAGTCATCAAAATTAGCCTCCCATTCGAAGGCTTTAATAAATCCTTCATCTTAACTGCATTTCCATTGTTATTTTTGTAGAAAATAGCATGGTATACTGTTTATTATCAATACATTCTGAAATCATCGTATGAATAAATCCAATTCCACCAAAATTAGAAGCATTCTGACAATATTCGTTTTTATTTTCATTTCGACGCTTAGTGCTACAGCCAGCGGTGGCTATGAAATTAAAGTGCGAATAAAAGGGCTTTCAGATACGATTTGTTACCTGGGTAATCATTATGGTGATAAGCAATATGTACGTGATACTGTCCGGGTTGATAAAGATGGCTGGGCTCTTTTCAAGGGAAAAGACTCTCTTCCCGGTGGAATCTATCTGATAGTACTTCCGAGTAAAACCTATTTTGAAATAATTGTGAACGAACAAAAGTTCACGATTGAAACCGACACTCTTGATTTCGTGAAGCACATGAAAATCACCGGCTCACTTGAAAATAAATTATTCAACGAACATCAGCTTTTTATCATAGACAAGACAAGCCGGTCTCAGGTGTTAAAATCACAACTTGATCAGGCAAAAGACAATCCTGAGCGTGCAGACTCTCTCCGAAAAGAAATTAATAATATGGATAAGGAGGTAAAAGAGTACCGCATGAAAATAATTAAAGACTACCCCAACACATTCATGGCACAAATCATCCGTGCCATGTCGGAGCCTGAAATCCCCGAAGCACCCCGTGATGCTAAAGGCAACATCATTGACTCCACATTTCAATTCAGGTATTACAAGGCTCACTACTTTGATAATGTCGACTTCTCAGATGACCGACTCTTGAGGACACCAATTTTTCAAAACAAAATTAAAACCTACACACAACAACTTACAGTTCCACTTCCTGATTCCATTATACAAGCAGTGGATACTGTGATTATTAAAGCAAGGGCCAATAAGGAAGTGTTTAAATACTGCGTAGCCACTTTCGCGAATTTTTATGAGACCTCCAAGATCATGGGCTATGATAAAATATTCGTTCACATCGCAGAAAAATATTATCTAACCAAAGAAGCCTATTGGGCTGACTCTGCATTACAGGCAAAAATTCTCGAACGGGTGGAGAAAATCAAGCCCAATATCCTGGGAGAAAAAGCTTATAACATGATCATGCCGGACACCGGTCTGGTGAAGCACAGCTTGTATGATGTTAAAGCCACTTACACCATCCTTGTATTCTGGGACCCTACCTGCAGTCATTGTAAGGTTGAAATTCCAAAGCTGGCTCAATATTATGATAGTGCCAAAGCGGTAGGAATGAGTATTGAAGTATTTGCAGTAGGTATTGAATCCGATATTGATCTCTGGAAAAACTACATCAAGGAACACAAACTGAAATGGTTGAATGTATCTGACTTATACAATAACACCAATTTCAGAAACTTTTACGACATCTATTCAACACCTGTGATTTATCTTCTTGACGCAGAAAAGAGAATTCTTGCCAAACGTCTCGACACTGAAAAAGTTCGCGACTTCATCGAGCATATTTCCAAGGAGGAAAAAACTGAATAGTAAAGTCAGGTGCTAAATTGAATTTCCTTTTTATTTAGCAACTATTTCAAAAGTCTTCGTCGCCTTTGTACCTGAAGCAAGTACGATCTCCATACTGTATTTTCCGGCCGGGAAGTAATAAATTCCGTCTTCCCCTTTTATTGGAACAGTCGTTGGATCTTTTTTCTTAGCTACCTGTTTTGTGAAATGTATTGCATCAGTTTCGCTCATCGAAAGTACAGTCTTTACAAAGTTAATTCCCGCTTCAGCTGTATCTGAAATCGTTTTAAGAATGCTTCCATTCTCATTCAGCAGGTGTATTGTCGTTGACCCGGAAGTCCCGGCAAAATAAGAAGCACTCAGTTCGGGAACGGCCGGCGTTGAGAATACATCGGTAATTTTTCCCCAGTTTTTATTATACTCAGGTGCGGAAGCATCAAAAATCTCAAGTGACTTTTGCATCAGCGAATCATTTAAGCGACGAACCTCTGTCAGGGAAGCCACGTAAAGACTTCTCCCGTGTGTGGCGATTACGATCTCCGCCTCACGAGGATGAATTACCAGATCATGAACAGCCACACGGGGTAAATTGCCATTCATCGCCATCCAATCCTGCCCCCTGTTTAGTGATACATATAATCCGTTGTCGGTTCCGGCATAGAGAATATTTTCATTTTCTATATCCTCGCGGACTACGTTCACCGGCTCATCAGGCAAGCCCGAAGAAATGCTTTTCCAGCTTGAACCATAATCCTCAGAAACAAAAATATAAGGACTGAAATGGTCGTTACGGTAGCCATTCAGGCTGACATAGATCCGGCCTTCACTTTTTCCTGATGGCGTTAACCTGCTTACATAAAGATCTTGTGGCAGCCCGGAGGAGATGCGGGTCCAGGAATATCCTACATCCTGACTTAACCAAACATAACCATCGTCCGTTCCTGCATAGATCAATCCAAAACGCAAAGGCGATTCAGCAATACTGGTAATCGTATTGAATGGCACATCTCCTTTCTTATCATGCTTTGTGAGATCTTCAGAAAGAGTTTTCATTTCTTCCCCTTTTAGCATGGAACGATGGAAGCGATTTGATCCAAAATATAAAATATCCTGACAGTGTTTGGATAAGCAGATCGGACTTTGCCAGTTGAAACGATAATTGGCCTCGCCAAGATCATTACGCGGTTTCACGGAGCCGCCTTCGTTTTCATTGTTCTTATTGATCCGATAATAGTAGCCAAACTGAAAGCCGGTGTAAACTGTCGCATTATCACGGGTATCGACCTGTACCTGCATGCCATCACCACTCATAATAAATTTGAAAGGATACTGTCCGTATTGCTGCCATGCGACATTGTTTTCATTGGTGGAAGGACCTGTCCACACACCGTTATCCTGGAGTCCGCCATAAACATTATAAGGCTTCTCCATGTCAACAGTTACACTATAAAATTGTCCGACAGGTGGCGTATTGGCCTTAAACCAGGAAGAGCCATCATCATAAGAAATGTTCAATCCACCATCATTGCCTATGATCATATGACCCGGACGCTTTGCACTCATCCAGACAGCATGGTGATCTCCATGCGTATTGTCACCGTCAATATTTTTAAAAGTTTTTCCTCCATCCGTTGACGAAATAAGCGACACACCACAAATGGATATTTTTTTATCATCAAGCGGAGAAACATTGATGCGGCCAAAGTAATAGCCATAGGTATAGAAAAGATTTTTCAGATAATTATCATGTGTCTTTTTCCAGGACTTGCCCGCATCATCGCTTCTATAAATTTCTCCTCCTATGATCGGAGTATCAAACAAAGAATTATTTGCATCATTAAGATACTCTACAATATCAGCCGGCTGAATGGAATCGAATCGTATAAGATCTTTTACGACAGTAGCGGAATATTTCTCCGGAAAATCATTTTGCTTCAAAAAGGATTCCAATTTTTTATCATCCAATTTTAGAAAACTCTCCTTGCTGATACCTTTCAGTTCCTTTGACTCAATTTTTGATGTATCCCTGCTTTCCTCTTCCGGCCTTTTATTCTGATTGTCGAGTACAGCATAAATGATTGAAGGATTAGCAGGATAAACCGCAAGGCCAATACGTCCAATACCATCGCCTCCCGGGAAACCGGATGCTTCAGTAGTGATCTTGTTCCATGATTCGCCTCCATCTGAAGATTGATAGATTCCGGATGTAGCACCACTCTCCACAAAATTCCATGCCCGCCTTTCCCTATGCCACATAGCGGCATACAACACATCAGGATTTTTTGGATTTATATCAAGATCAACAGCACCTGTATTCTCATCGACCGATAAAACTTGCTTCCATGAATTACCATTATCCACAGATTTATAGACGCCGCGTTCAGTGTTAGCGGAATATAAATGACCCAGAACAGCCACCCACAAGACACCCTGTTTTGAAGGATGTAAGAGTACTTTACCGATATGATGAGATTCGGGGAGCCCTTTATATGACCAGGTTTTTCCTGTGTCGGAACTTAAATACATTCCGGTTCCTGCGTATGAACTTCTGCTGCTGTTCACTTCTCCGGTACCTACCCAGATGTCGCGCGTTTTCCAGTTCACTGCAATATCACCAATGGTGATGGCATCTTCATTATCAAAAAGTGGCGTAAAAGTTTGTCCGTTGTTCTTCGTGTACCATAAACCACCCGAAGCATAGGCCACATAAAATTCTGTCGGATCGTCCGGATTGACATCGAGATCTACCACCCGACCACTCATGATTGTAGGACCGATGTTGCGGAACTTTACATTTTTAACCAATGATTTGTCCTCCATGCTTTTTCTTTTAGCAAGGCTTTCGAGCCGATCCTTCCCCGGAGTGGCAAGAATTTGAGCAGACAACTGATCGATTCCTAAAAAGAAAAATAAAGTGGAGCAGATTGCCAGCAGGCAAAGTTGTGTGTGTAACAGCGTTTTGTTCATTCCGCTAATTTCAGAAGATTTGTGGAAGAAACAAGGGAAGAATTCCGTTAAAGAGGCCATTTAACAAAACCCCAACACACTCCTATGATCAGAATCGAAAAAAATCAGCAAAATCATTCTGTCTTCTACTCCCATCAAGCAGGCAAGATTAACACCGGAAAGAAACCGTGGTGCAATTTTACACCCGTCGAATTATCAATTCGTCAATGAAATAATTAGTGCATGAATCCTGAAATCAGAAAATAATCTATATTTCATTTTGCATTAAAATACCAAGTGCATTATTGTAAAGTTCCGCAGCCTCGGCAATAGTACCGAAGTCAGAATCATCAATACTGATATCTCCCTCTGTCACCATTCCCAGATTTGAAAACTCAACATCACTTCCAGCAAGCATATTGACAAATTCATCCAGCTTATCGGGATGAACAGAAACCACAATACGGCTTTGTGCTTCACCAAAAAGGAAGGCATCCGCACGGCAATCGAAATCTGTTTCAATGGAAAAGCCCAGTCCATTAGGCATTGCAGATTCAGCCAATGTGATATACAGTCCGCCATCAGAGACATCATGCGCCGATTGAAGCAGTCCCTTTTGTATTAGTTGTTTTACAACCTGCTGATTCTTGTATTCCACATCTAAATCAAAATAAGGAACAGGGGACAGCTTCACCTTGTGATATGAATACAAATATTCAGAGCAGGAAATATCATTCTTTGATTCACCGATCAGGTAAATAAAATCTCCACTCTTTTTGAAATCCAGTGTCATCCGGTTAGCTTTGGATGACAGGATACCAAGCATGCCAATTGTGGGAGTCGGAAAGACCGGACCTTCGTCGGAACTTTGGTTGTAAAAACTAACATTTCCACCAGTAACAGGAGTCTGAAATTTACGACATGCCTTTCCCATTCCTTTGATGGATTGAACAAACTGCCAATAGACTTCCTGGTTATAGGGATTACCAAAATTCAGGCAGTTCGTAATTGCAGAGGGCTCTCCCCCACTACAAACGATATTTCTTGCTGCTTCAGCAACTGCGATGGCACAACCCTGTTCGGGATCCGCATGCACATAACGTGAATTGCAATCTACTGTGAAGGCAAGCGCTTTATTGGTATTTTTAATATTAACGATTGCTGCATCGGAAGGAGCATTGGTACTCATATTGACTGTTCCAACCATGGAATCATATTGCGAGGAAACCCATTTCCTGGATGCGATATTAGGGTGAGCAAGAAGAAAATCAGCTACCTCTCGGAGTTCCTGCGGTTCATTGACATCATCTATGGAAAATCGTTTATTTTCCTTGAAGTAGGCAGGCACCGTATATTCCCTGTTATACACCGGGGCACCACCACCAAGAACGAGTGAATCGGCAGGAACTTCTGCAACCAATTCAGTACCCATGTAAAACTTCAGCTGAGTACCGTGGATAACCTCACCGATCTGCACACAATTCAGATCCCATTTATCAAAAACTTTCTGCACCTCGGCTTCTCTTCCTTTCTTCACAACCACGAGCATTCTTTCCTGCGATTCACTGAGCAGGATTTCCCAGGCCAGCATGTGCGGTTGGCGTGTTGGTACTTTATCGAGATGGATGATCATACCACTCTTTCCTTTCGCGGACATTTCTGATGTGGAACAGATGATCCCCGCAGCACCCATATCCTGCATACCAATTACAGCTCCTGTTTTTATCACCTCCAGACTAGCTTCCAGCAGTAATTTCTCAGTGAAAGGATCACCTACCTGAACGGATGGCAAGTCTTCGGCAGAATCTTCATGCAAGTCTCCTGAGGCAAAAGTAGCCCCATGAATTCCATCTTTCCCTGTTGCGGAACCAACGATGAACACAGGATTTCCAGGGCCATATGAAGTGGCAGAAACTGTTTTTCCCACTTCCACTATTCCTGCAGACATCGCATTAATAAGTGGATTCACAGTATAGCAATCATCGAAAAACAATTCGCCGCCTACCGTTGGGACACCAAAAGCGTTTCCATAATCTCCAATTCCTTTTACTACACCTCGAAGAAGCGCTTTTGTCTTTTCCGAGTCCGGGTTTCCAAAACGAAGTGAATTCAACTGGGCAATTGGCCTTGCTCCCATTGTAAAAATATCACGGTTGATTCCACCAACACCAGTTGCAGCACCCTGATAGGGTTCAATAGCAGAAGGGTGATTATGGCTTTCAATTTTGAATGCACAGGCCAGGCCATCGCCAATAGCCACAAGTCCTGCATTTTCCTGACCGGCCTCAGCAAGCATGTGGAGACCCTCTTTGGGTAAGGTTTTTAACCAGACAATGGAGTTTTTATACGAACAATGTTCGCTCCACATCACACTGTAAATACTTAGTTCTGTAAAGTTTGGGGTACGGCCAAGATATTTTTTGACCTGTTCATATTCTTCTTCAAGAAGCCCTAATTCTTTTGCGGTTTCAAGGCTGACTGCCGTTGCCATCACTTCTGACATGTATTGGTGTATAAAGAGGTGTTAATCTGAATTTATGCGAAAGTAGGGATAATTTATTTCTCTATTTTTGATGAATGATGAAAAAAATACAATCAGTCTCTGTGTATTAAATTAGTTCATCAAACTGATTATTTTTACTATGGAATGGATCCTGGTAGCGGCTTACACATTTTTATTTATTGCGCTCATCCTTAAACTCCCGGGCTTTGAAATAGCGGGCATACCACGGTTTTGGCTCATTGCCGCATTTTGTCTGAAAGTAGTTGCCGGAATTTCCTTAGGTCTGATTTACACCTATTTTTATACTGACAAAGGAACTGCCGACACTTTCAAATTTTTTGATGACAGCCGAATCCTTTTCAATTCCATTTTTACCAAACCCTATGATTTTATCAGAATGTTTACCGGCATTGGTGGCAATCATCCGGAATTAAGAAACTATTATGTACAGATGAGTGCCTGGTTGAATACAGATGTCATGTTTAATGACAATAAAACGATTATCCGGATAAATACGCTTTTTCGGTTTTTCTCTCTTGGCAAATACTATGTGCATGTAGTTTTTATCAATTTTATTTCTTTTCTGGGATTGGTCTTACTTTTAAAAACATTCCTCCGCCATTTACCATCCGCATCCCGGCTACTCTTCCTTACTACATTTTTATTGCCTTCTGTACTGTTCTGGGGTTCCGGCTTGTTGAAAGACGGATTGTTGCTTTTTGCATTGGGGCTATCACTTGAATCTTTCAACAGACTCCTTTATGATAAATTTAAAATCAGGGCGCTTGTTTTATTATTGATGGGTCTGGTACTTCTCATATTCACAAAACCATATGTGATCCTTGCCATTTTCCCGGGAATGATTGCCTGGTATTGGTCAAAAAATAATCAGGGATGGATTGTAGTCACAAAGTTTTGCGCCTCTTACCTGATTTATTTTATCATTGTATTTAATATCCACTTACTATTGCCTAAATACAATGTTGCGGAGATAATCTATTGGAAGCAAAAAAATTTTCAGGTACTGGCAGAGCTCACGAATGCAAAGAGTGTATTCCGGATACCGGAACTGAAGTTCGGAGTGTGGAGCATCCTGCAGAATTCACCTGTCGCTTTTTTTAACACCTTGTTACGTCCTTTCCCGGGCGATGTGAAAGGCAATATGTTGATCCTGGCCTCTGCCATAGAAAATCTGCTTATCCTCTCGGTTGCAGTGATGGCATTTTTCTTCCGAAAAAAAGAAAGACAGCCAATCCGGGCATTAACAGTATTCTCATTGTTTTTTGTGGTGATGATCTTTGTACTTTCGGGCCTCATCACCCCAATTCTCGGAGCCCTGGTAAGATACAGAGTACCTGCACTACCCTTCTTACTATTTGTTTTCATCAGCGTGCTTGACTCAAACCGGCTTCCAGGATGGCTGGGCAAGGACAGTTCAACAAAGAAATCAGGAAAGCAGTCTTGACTGAGCCTGTTTTCTATTTTTCCGCTGACCCGTTGAAATAAACGATTTATCTCGTTTTGAATTCCCGGCAGAGGATTGACAGGAGCTTGTATTCAAATATCTTTTTACATTTGTTTTCTTCATGCTCTAACCCAAACCATTTTTATGAATCTATTCCGAAAGAAATCGGTCGATAAAATTCTTGAGCAAGCTGCCGGAAATACAGACGGAGATCATTTACCCCTGTCCAAACATCTGGGCGTGAGGGATCTGACAGCTTTTGGAATTGCTGCCATTATCGGCGCCGGAATTTTTAGCACGATTGGAAATGCCAGTGCGAGCGGGGGCCCGGGAGTCATTTTTCTTTTCATCTTCACAGCAGTAGCCTGTGGATTCGCCGCTTTTGCCTATGCTGAGTTCGCCTCTATGGTTCCGGTTTCAGGAAGCGCTTATACTTATAGTTATGTTGCATTTGGAGAAATCATCGCCTGGATTATTGGATGGGCTCTAATCATGGAATATGCCATCGGAAATATCACCGTTGCTATTTCATGGTCAGATTATCTGACCGGATTTCTCTCCAGCAATAACATACATGTTCCTGCCTGGATGACCATGGATTTTTTAACTGCCATGCGCGGACATGACAAAGCGAAGCCTTGCTACTGACAGGAAAACTATTTGACAATCTGAGTCCTGCCTTACAGGAAGCCTATATTGCCTGGACCGAAGCTCCGGTATTTTTTGGACTCCATTTGGTAGCAGATATCCCTGCACTCTTCATCATCATTCTGATTACTTGGCTGGTATACCGAGGAATCAGGGAATCCAGAAATGCAAGCAATATTATGGTATTGATTAAAGTATTCATAGTATTGCTGGTAATATTCGTTGGCGCCTTTTATGTGAATACTGAAAACTGGGATCCCTTTATGCCAAATGGAATTTCGGGCGTACTGAAAGGAGTATCAGCCGTCTTTTTCGCCTATATCGGATTTGATGCCATCAGCACGACAGCAGAAGAATGTAAAAATCCTCAACGTGATCTGCCGAGAGGAATGATGTGGGCCATTATTATTTGTACTGTTTTGTACGTTGCAATTGCACTCGTTCTTACCGGAATGGTAAACTATTCTGATCTGGCAGTTGGCGATCCTCTTGCATTTGTTTTTCAAAAAATTGGAATGCATTGGTTTTCCGGTGTAGTTGCCCTCAGTGCAATCGTTGCGATGGCAAGTGTCCTGCTAGTATTTGCACTTGGCCAACCACGTATCTGGATGAGCATGAGCCGTGATGGCTTGCTTCCTAAAAAATTTGCTAACATTCATCCGAAATTTCGAACACCATCCTATGCAACTATCGTAACCGGTATTGTAACAGCCGTACCTGCCTTGTTTATGAACCTGACATTGGTTACTGACCTGGTAAGTATTGGAACTCTTTTCGCTTTTGTACTGGTTTGCGCAGGAGTATTGAAATTACAAACGATGCCGGATACAAAGTGGGGAAAGTTCAGAACGCCATACATTAATTCACAATATATTATGCCGGGACTTGTCCTGCTCACCTGCATATTAAGCTATACATACAACAAAGAAAAAGTAACTCAATTTTTCCGAAATGACCCGGTTATGGTTGATGCAGGAACCTTGATTGTTCAAATGAACAGGGAGGAACTTAATCTTATTAAAAAAAGTGTAGCCGAACAAGATCGCTGCCGGATATGAAAAAGCGTCTTATGATCTTGAAGCTTATCTAAGCAGACTCAGTGAGGAGAAACTATACAGGACTTGTAAAAGCTCTTCCTGTGCCGGAAGATAAAAAATTTGAAACAGGATGGGATGTGTTCAAGCATAAAATTCCATTGTGGATCTTTATGCTTAGCAGTTTATTACTCAGCTATTATGCCTTCACAAAAAAACTATCACTCATTCCTTTACTTGGATTAATTTGCTGTCTTTATATGATGAGTGAACTGGGAATTTCAAACTGGATAGGATTTGGAATTTGGCTGCTTGTCGGACTCGTCATATACTTTGCATATTCTGTAAGAAAGAGCAAGCTAAACGCAGCTGAAATCCGGTGATGAATTGGATAACAAATTCTTCCATTAATAAGAAAAGATAAAATTGATCAAGTAAAATAATTTCACATGAGCAAGAACAAAATAATTTTCATTACAGGAGCCACTGCCGGATTTGGAAAAGCGATTGCATATAAGTTTGCCGCCCATGGCTGGGATATCATTATCAATGGCCGGCGAGAAGACCGCCTCAACCAAATAGAAAATGATCTGAAGGTACAATATAATGTACGTGTGATCTCTTTGCCTTTTGACGTACGGAACCGCGAGGAAGTTATACGGAATATTCAAGCGCTTCCACATGACTGGAAATCAATAGATGTTCTAGTGAACAATGCCGGATTGGCTTCCGGATTATCAAATATACAGGAAGGTGACATTGATGACTGGGAAGTGATGATTGACACGAATGTGAAAGGACTCCTGTATGTTTCACGACAGATAATGCCGCTGATGATTTCACAAAAGTACGGACACATCATCAATCTCAGTTCTATTGCCGGGAAAAGAAGCATATGCCCGTGGAAATGTTTATTGTGCCACAAAACATGCCGTCGATGCTCTGACAAAAAGCATGCGTATTGATTTGCTGGAACACGGAATCAAAGTGACATCCATTGATCCCGGAGCAGCAGAAACGGAATTTTCGCTCGTTCGCTTTCGTGGTGATGCAGAGCGTGCAAAAAAATCTTATCAGGGTTATGAACCCTTACATGCGGAAGATATCGCGGACATCGCATATTTCGCAGCCACCCGTCCGGCTCATGTGGTATTGAACGATATTGTAGTCACCCCGCTTGCACAAGCCAACACGGCATATTTTTATAAAAAGGAGAATGTTTGATAGTGACAGAGGAAAAATCATGAATTTTAATAATAAGACTTTGAATATCCTTTTAAACTATCACCGGTTTTTTTCAAGCAAATGCACATTGAATCTGAAACTGAAATCATGAATTTCAGATTTAAAGGAGTGAATTAAGGTATCCATCTGGTTTTCATGCTTCTACTCTTGAATACAGCCGGAATTAAATTTGAATATTTGCTCAAAGCATTTTTCTGAAATTATTATTTTAACAATCTTGCAGTGAATTATGGGAAAACGAAAATCCCCTGTTATTTATATTCTAAGCGCACTTTTCAGCGGATTGCTGCTTTGGCTATCATGGCCTGAACGCGGTTTCACTCCATTGATTTTTATTGCATTGACACCCCTATTATGGCTGGAAGAACAATTTCTTTCCCGGGAAACCCGCAAGGCAGGCAGAAAAATGTTCGGATATTATTTCCTGGCAATGCTTTGCTGGAATGTACTTACTACTTACTGGATCTGGTATTCATCTAATGTAGGAAGTATAGTAGCCATCGTTGCGAATAGTTTCCTGATGTGTGTGATCTGGCTGATGTATTTCAGTACACGAAGGCGCTATGGAACATTCATCGGTTATTTCTCCATAATCTGCTATTGGATTGCCTTCGAGTACCTGCACCTGAATTGGGATTTGTCTTGGCCCTGGCTCACTTTGGGAAATGTATTTGCTACAAATACTGAGTGGATTCAATGGTACGAATACACAGGGGCATTGGGTGGGTCACTTTGGGTTCTTTTATCAAACATGGTGCTGTACCAGTTTATTAAAAATCTCTTTAAAAGTGATTCGATGCCTAAAATCAGGCGGATCAACACAGTTGCATTGGCATCAGTAAGTATAATTTTACTGGCTGCTCCTCTTTTGCTTTCAAACTATATTTACAACAGACGACCGGATCGCGGTGATCCTGTGAGTGTAGTGGTGGTTCAACCCAATATAGATCCATACAATGAAAAATTTGCAGGGCCTCCGGCTGAACAACTGGCAAAACTATTGCGCTTGGGGTCAACACTCATAGATAGCAGCACTGAACTTCTTATCGGTCCTGAAACAGCATTGCCGCAAGGAATATGGGAAGAAGAAATTTTCCTTGACAAGAACATTCGCACTCTCAGACAATTCAATGCAGCCTTTCCTCATCTTCAGATTTTAGTCGGCTTGTCTTCATATCACGCTTACAAGCAGGGAGAGAAACATTCGCTGACGGCAAGAAAATTTACAGATGCAGAAGCCTATTATGACGCATATAATTCAGCCATGTTGTTGAATCATGGGGATAGTATTCAACTTTATCACAAATCAAAACTTGTTCCGGGTGTAGAGATAATGCCATACCCTGGAGTGTTCGGGTTCCTGGAAGGATACACGATTGAATTAGGAGGGACATCCGGAAGTCTTGGACGACAATCCGAACGAACTAATTTCATCACTTCTTCCGGAATTAAAATTGCACCCGCCATCTGTTATGAATCTATCTATGGCGGTTTCATGTCAAACTACATGCGTGCCGGTGCGGAAATGATCGCAATTATCACCAACGATGGTTGGTGGAAAAACACTCCGGGTTACCGACAACATAAAGACTATGCACGTTTGCGTGCAGTTGAATTCAGAAAAAGTATTGCCCGGTCAGCGAATACAGGAATCTCCTGCTTCATCAACCAACGCGGAGAAATTATACAAGAAACAAAATGGTGGGAGGAAGATGCCATCAAGCAAACAATTTATAAAAACAGCATCACAACGTTTTATGCCCGCTATGGAGATTACATTGGCTTTATCTTTGCATTTCTCTCGGTAAGCATCCTGCTTTTTATGGGAGCAAAACGAATTCTGGGCTGGTGAGTCTTCGGGTTTAAATAATATACACAGAAGCCCGAATTCAAACGACAAAAAAACTAAGGAACACCTGAATGAACTACGATATCACCATCATTGGCTCCGGTCCCGGAGGGTATGTCTCAGCGATTCGTTGTGCTCAGCTGGGAATGAAAACAGCGCTCGTCGAACGCTACCCGGCACTTGGAGGGACTTGTCTGAATGTCGGCTGCATTCCCAGCAAGGCATTGCTTGATTCCTCCGAACATTTTCAGCACGCAAAACATAATTTCAAAACGCATGGCATCGAACTGAAGGATTTAAAAGTGAATCTTTCACAAATGATGAGCCGCAAGGAAGATGTGATAAAACAAAACGTGGAAGGAATAAAGTTTCTGATGAAGAAAAACAAGATCGATGTCTTCACGGGCCATGGCAGCTTTCTCAGCAAAAACAAAGTAAGTGTACTCGGTGAGAATGGAAAAACAACTGAACTTCAAAGTGCAAAAATAATTATCGCCACAGGATCAAAGCCGGCAGGCCTGAAAGGAATTGTGACTGATAAAAACCGAATCATCACTTCCACCGAAGCGCTCTCACTAAATGAAATCCCCAAACATCTGATTATCATAGGCGGTGGGGTGATCGGACTGGAGTTAGGATCGGTCTATGCACGTCTTGGCTCTAAGGTAACTGTCCTCGAGTTTATGGATGTCCTGATAGGAAACATGGATCGTTCACTGGGCAAGGAGCTTCAATTAAGTTTACAGAAATTAGGTTTTGATTTTTTCTTAAGCCACAAAGTCACAAAAGCAGTAGTCAAAGGAAAGCAGGTAATTGTAAGCGCGGAAGATAAAGAAGGAAAAAGGATGGAGTTTACCGGTGACTATTGCCTGCTGAGTATCGGCCGTAATCCATACACAGAGAATCTTGGCCTCGAGAATATCGGAGTCAGGATGGATGAACGAGGACGCATTGAAGTGAACGAACAACTTGAAACCAGCGTGAAGGGAATCTATGCTATTGGGGATGTCATCCGCGGGGCGATGCTAGCACATAAAGCAGAAGAAGAAGGTATGTTTGTAGCCGAAATAATTGCCGGACAAAAACCACACATTAATTATTTACTAATTCCCGCTGTACTTTATACATGGCCGGAAGTAGCTGCTGTGGGTTATACTGAAGAACAGTTAAAAACAGAAGGAAAGAAATTCAAGAAAGGAATCTTTCCTTTTAAAGCCAGTGGAAGAGCCAGAGCCAGCATGGATACAGATGGATTTGTAAAAGTTCTTGCCGATGCCGAAAGTGATGAGATATTAGGTGTACACATGATCGGACCCAGGGCCGCGGACATGATTGCGGAAGCGGTAGTTGCAATGGAATACAGGGCCTCTGCAGAGGACATCGCCCGAATGAGCCATGCCCACCCTACTTACACCGAAGTTTTTAAAGAAGCTTGCCTGGCAGCTACTTCTAACCGGGCAATACACCTTTGATAATACCATGAATAAAAACATACAGTAACATTACTAATTACTTTGAGCCAAACACTATGATCCAAGATTTAAGAACCGCGGTTTTATTGGTGAATTTAGGAACCCCGGATAGTCCGTCTACCGGAGATGTGAGAAAATATCTGCGGGAATTTCTATGTGATCCCCGCGTGATCGACATTTCTGCAGTAGGCAGATTTTTCCTGGTAAATTTTATCATTGCTCCCATCCGGGGTCCACGCTCAGCAAAATTATACAGGGCCATCTGGACAGAAAACGGTTCTCCATTGCTCTATTACACCCGCCGTCAGGCAGAGCTGCTTCAATCTAAACTGGGGAAGGAATACCAGGTAGAATTCGCAATGCGCTACCAGAGTCCTTCCCTGGATACAGTGCTTGAAAAATTGAGAAAGCCCATCTACAAAAAAATCATAGTTCTCCCACTTTTTCCGCAATATGCTTCAGCTAGTACCGGAAGTGTACATGAAAAAATCATGGACATTGTATCCCGATGGCAGGTAGTTCCGGAGATAACTTTTATAAATAGTTTTTGTGATCATCCCGGATTCATCAATTCATTTTCCAGCATTGGAAAAGAATATTCTCCGGAAAAATTTGATCACATTCTCTTTAGCTTTCATGGCTTGCCTGAACGTCAAATTCAGAAAGCCGATAGTACCGGAACCTGTCTTCAAAACGATTGCTGCGAACAATTCACAAAAAACAATGCCTATTGCTACCGGGCGCAATGTTTCCAGACTGCACGCAAGATGGCTGAAAGCATGGGTATTCCAAAAGAACGATATACCATCTGCTTTCAAAGCCGCCTCGGTAAAACACCCTGGATCAAGCCCTACTCAGATCAGGTGATCCGGGAACGTGCTGAAAACGGAGATAAGCGAATTCTTGTTTTCGCCCCTGCATTCACAAGTGATTGCCTCGAGACAATTTATGAGATTGGAGTGGAATACCAGGAACTTTTCCAGAAATACGGAGGAGAAGAGGTAAAATTAGTCCCCAGTCTGAATGATTCTGCCTTATGGATCGATGCTATGAAGGAATTGGTTGCGGGATAATACGCGCGGCCTTTAGATTTACACAATGAACAGGAAGGAATCTTACATTCACTTCTATTCCTGCCTATAGCAAGCTCCGCGATGAAACTACAAGAATTAAATAAAATTACATCCGGCTTGCAGAGTACTGACCCCATGCCTGTATTTTTTTTCGGTCACGGCAGTCCGATGAACGCACTTGAAAATAATGAATTTACACGGGGATGGAAGGCATCCATAAAAAACCTGCCACAACCTGCTGCCATCCTATGTATCTCAGCACACTGGGAAACCAAGGGGACCTTTGTGACAGCGATGGAAAAACCCCGTACCATCCACGATTTCGGGGGTTTCCCGCAGGAGTTATTCGCAGTGAATTATCCTGCATCCGGCAGTCCTGAACTGGCCCGGGAAACGAAGAAAATAATTCATCGTACTGAAGTGGGACTGGATGAAAAATGGGGACTTGACCATGGGACCTGGAGCGTTGTCAAACAACTATATCCTGATGCTGACATCCCGGTTATTCAATTGAGCCTGGATTATACCCAGGAGGCTGAATATCATTATGAGTTAGCAAAAGAACTCTCATCACTTCGACGAAAGGGAATTTTGATTATTGGCAGTGGAAACATGGTGCATAATCTGGGCATGCTTAACTGGCAACAACCTGAAAGTGGATTTGACTGGGCCAATGAAGCAAATCAACAACTAAAAAAGTTGATTCTTGAAAATGAGCATAGTCAGCTTGTAAACTATCAATCCCTGGGGAAATCATTGCAACTTTCCGTTCCAACACCGGAGCACTATTTACCATTGATTTACACGCTTGGACTCAAGGATAAGGCAGATTCCATTTCCTTTTTCAATGACAAACTCACCATGGGTTCTATCTCCATGACTAGTTTGAAAATAGGAAAATCCTAATCGGAGCTTCAAAAAAATACCTTTGGTTATATGGAGCGAGTCCGTTTGAAATATAAAAACCATTTAAGCATCTATTCGGAAATTCACCGGGATTAGTAAATGGATTCCTGATAAATCTTTTGCCGTAAATTTTATACCTTTCTGAAAAATAATCTTTCTTCCATGAAAAACCATCTCAGCGCCTTAATAATTTCATTGGCCATTGTTATTACCGCATTGATCTTTTCGAATGCCTTTCTTCACCGGTCAAGTTTTACAAACTCCATCAGTGTAACCGGACTTGGCACCAAAGACTTTACCTCTGACCTCATCGTATGGAGTGGTACATTCATGCGAAAGAACCTGGTGCTGAAAGATGCCTATGGAGCCCTCGATGATGATCGGGAAAAAATACGCAACTACCTTGCTGCAAAAGGAATTTCAACAGACAACTTTGTTTTTTCTGCTGTTGAGATTGACAAGGAATTTGATCAGGTCTATGACAATGTTGGCAATCAAAGAAGATCTGTTTTTTCGGGTTACCGGCTCCGGCAGAGTGTTCAAATAGAGTCCAAGGAAGTAGATAAGATTGAAGCGATTTCAAGACAGGTGAGTGAGTTGATCAATGTTGGTATCGAATTTTATTCAAACAATCCCCAATACTATTATACCAAGCTGGCTGAATTGAAAATAGAAATGATCGCAGAAGCTACAAAGGACGCTCAGCAACGTGCTTTAAAAATGGCGGAGAATGCAGGAGGAGAAATTGGCAGATTAAAGAAAGCCTATATGGGCGTTTTTCAGATTGTTGCACAGAATTCATCCGAAGAATTTTCCTGGGGTGGTTCATTTAACACCGCCTCCAAGAAAAAAACGGCCAACATCACGATTAAACTTGAGTACGGAGTAAAATGATGCCCTGAAAAGAACCAATAAAGACCAGCTTCTCCTTGAATTTACAATTGCGAATCCAGAAATCTAAAGAAATTTTAAATTCAGGCAGAAACTAAAATAAAACTGTGTTGGATTCCCTGGAAGGAATTATAAAGCAGAATTTTTTGAATCACCCGCTCTCTTCCCTTGCCTTTTAGCATATGTCGTGGAATCTTTTGTGTAGTTATAAAATGGCAAGCCAGCCACAATGAAATAGCAGAAGCACTGGCGAATTCGCCGGTGGCATGTTTGAATCGCACCACCGGAAGATCATCCGGCAAGGATGATTCCACTTGTCCGAAGAATTTTTCATAGCGAATATCCCCGTTTTCTCCAGTGATTAAAACATTTATTTCATCCGCCTGAATAGTATTCTTCTTCAAAAAACTGTTCAATCTGACAGAGAGTTCCTCCTCGTTTGTGGCACGAAAAGTCACCAGATCAATTACCTTAGCAAGTGCTGCTTCTTGTTGATGACCATTAACAATGAACATAGCAGCCCCTTCACCTGCAATAGTCCCCTCGGATTTTGATTCATAGAGAGAATCATTTGGGATGATCTCCTTTTTAAAATAGCCGTTTAAGAAATCGATGTTATAATTATAGTCTGAAATCTCATCGACACCTCCGAGCAAGAAGGATTTCTCAGGATGTTCGAGTGAATGCATCATGGCATCTATCATGGCATTTTCAAAAGATAATCCCCGATGAACGTGGGTAATATTGTAACCCTGATTCCTGGTTATGAACGCGATTTGTGAAGCAATTGCATTTGTAGTGCTTTGAACAAAATTAGTTGGCGTAAGCACTCCTTCTTCGTAGTCTATAATCTGGTTCAAAAATTTAATGCAATCTTCCATCCCGCCATTGGCAGTACCCAGTATGATTCCATCGATTCCACCTGCCTCCTTCAAAAGAGGCAAAGCAGCACCCATCCCCAGGCGCACTGCTTTTCCCATCCTGCGTAATAATCCAGCAGGAATCATCCCGTAGTCCGGCTCTATAGCAAGTAACTTGTTATCACGGGAAGGAATGAGCTCCTCCAAATCCAAATCTGCAAAGGTTCTTTGCGGAGAAATACATGACATCCTGTGTATATAGAACATGACTTATACTTTTGAAAAGATCAAGGAAGTGCAATTTCCTCCAAACCCGAAAGAATTAGACATCACATGGAAAAGCTCCTTCCTGGATGAATGCAGTACGGGTATGAGTCCGGTTTCAGAAATCGGATTTTTGAAACGAAGTTCCGGATAGAGCTCCCCATGATACAAACTCAAAATTGAAAACAAAGCTTCTACTGCTCCTGCAGCTCCCAAAGTATGACCCGTATTTGCTTTGCTTGAAGAAAATGAAGGCACTGTTCCAAACAAGCGCAACATTGCAAAACTCTCCACAAGGTCATTATTCTCCGTAGCGGTGCCGTGGGCATTAATATAATCTATTTCATCAGGACGCCTCTGCGCTTCTTCAAGGGCACCTTTCATGGCAAGATAAGGTCCTTCACCATTCTCAGATAATGAGGAAGGATGAAAGGCATCATTCGCATTGCAATAGCCGGAGACTTCAGCATATACTTTTTTACCGGAGCTTAAACTTTCTTTTTCCAGGATTAAAAACGCAGCACCTTCGCCCAGGTTCAGGCCCTTTCTGTCCCGGTCAAAAGGAGTGCATAATTCAGCTGACAGAATGTGAAGAGAATTGAATCCGTTAATGGTAAACTTAGCGAGACTGTCTACACCACCGACGATGACCCTGTCGGCAAAACCATTTTTAATAAGACGCGCGCCATTCATGATTGCATTTGCAGATGAAGAACAAGCTGTATTAATGGTGTCTGCTATACCATTCAGTCCTATATGCTCTTGTAAAAAGAGTGTCACAGATCCGGCATCGTAGGAAGCCAGAAATTCCGAGCCTTTATCCCTGCGATTTGCATCCTTGTATAATTCATCCGTGAGGCACATGCCGCCAACAGTATTGGCAGCAATGATAGCGGTGCGCGGGGAAGTAATATCTGAGTCATGCAATCCACTATCATGAAGTGCCTGCATACAGGCATGAAGTGCAAGCAAACTGGTGCGTGTTATTCCAGGACTGCTCACTTTCAACTCTTCTTTCAACTTTTGAGTAGGTACCTTGATTTCCCCTGCTGGCAATAATCCTGCATACTTAGTTGCAAAAAGGTCAAGTGAACCGATACCACATTTTCCCAGAAAAAGAGCAGAACGGTTACTTTCAACTGTTGCACCCAGGGAACTAATCATCCCCAAACCGGTGACTAAAACCTTTGGCATGATTATGATTACTTTGTGCGGTGCTTCTCGATATAGTCGGCCATTGTATTGATGTCAATAAATATTTTCCGTCCTTCTTTCGGGTCAGTAATTTTGATCCCATAAACACGGTCGAGCAGCACGATTAATTCAATGGCATCTATGGAGTCCAATCCGAGGCCTTCACCAAATAAGGGTTCATCATCTTTAATATCTGCAGGTTGAACAGATAATAAATTTAAAAATTTGACAATATTTACTTTTAACTCTTCTTTTAAAGCCGTTTTTTCCATACAATCTGATTCATATTAAATTATGCTTTTTCAATCCGGAAAAAGCAAGGAGTTGCAATAATAATGTGATTCCCAGCAAAGGTAAAATGTTTCCCCAAACATCGCTTAGTTTTCCACCTTCCAGAAACAGTCCGTAATACGATTCCAGGCTCCAATGCAGAGGAGAAATTGCCATGAAAAAACGAAATGAATCGGGCATGACAAAACCAGGAACCAGAATGCCACCGATAGCTGCCAGAATCACAATCGAAACGGCTCCAAAACCATTGGCTTGTTCCTGAGTTTGGGCAAAAACACCGATGCAAATTGCATAACTCACAGCGCAAACTGCCGTGAGGAGTGAAATGAAAAACAATCCAAACAAATCTTCAGGAAGATTTAATCCGGGCAAACCGATCAAAGGGAAGATCCAGACACCAATAGAAAAAATCACCAGCACCTGTCCCATGCACACGGTTGTGTAGACAATCAGCTTAGAGAACAAGGCAAGCAAATAATTTGTCGGGAGTGTTTTTAGCCGAAGATAACTTCCACTCAACTTTTCTTTAACCAGACTGCTGCCTAAAGATATCACTATGAAAAACATGGCAAAAATTGTCCATGCAGGGATATTATGTTGACTTGCATTTGGAATTGACTTGCTTCCATTACGAGAAACAGGGATCTCAACAACAGATATATTACTTTTCAGCAACTCATCATCTCCTTTTGTAGCATTGCTTTCCGGATTCAATGAATTATAAATCACGTCCAAAATCTGTCTGCTCTCCACCATCTGCAAGGCACTTTGTAAACCGTGCTGAATATTTAATCGATAGCTGGCTTGCAAAACAGGATGATAATACAGAATGACCGAGTCTGATAATTGAACTACCGGTGTTGAATCCACAGATATTTCAAGAATCTGAAAAGCCATTTGTGCCTTGCCTGCTGCACTCTCCTCCATCCGCCTGCTGAAACCGGAGGGTATAGAAATAGCCAGCAATGCATCTTCCTCATGCATACGTGCTGCCAGCTTCTTTCCGGCAACTGCATCGGGAGCGATCTTCAACTCAAACATTCCAACCTGATTAAGGGCGTCAACTAACTTCCCGCTTAATGCACCACTGTCCTGGTTACATATTAATACCGGAACTTTATTCGTATTTACAAGATTGAATGTTCGATTTTGCAAACTGGTAATGATGAGCACGAGCAAAACAGGCATAACGAAAATAAAAGTAATACCCACCCTGTCCCGCAGCAGGATTAAAAGGTCTTTACGAATCGTGGCGTATAATCTGTACATCAATCCCTGAATGCTTTACCAGTTAATTTCAAAAAAATTTCTTCCAGATCAGCGTCCCTGTGTTCCGCAAGTAAATGCTGTAGTTCGCCGGAGACAATTATTTTTCCTTCATCAATAAGCGCGATGCGGTTACACAATTCTTCCGCTTCTTTTAACTGATGTGAAGTATAAAACAAGGTGGTACCTTCCCTGTTCAATTTCATCAGGTAGCTGATGATCGCATTTCGTGTTTGCACATCCACTCCTACCGTAGGCTCATCCAGAAACAGGATTTGTGGATGATGAATCACTCCAATGGCAAGATTGATTCTTCGCTTCATTCCTCCTGAAAACTTTCTTACAGGCGTATTCCGAACCTCTTCCAAACCCAGAATTTCAAGAAGTTCAGTTGAGCGCTTGCTAATTTCCTTTCCTTTTAATCCATACCAGGCACCAAAAAAATCCAAATTCTCAATCGGGCTCAATTCCGGATAAAATGAAAAATCCTGGGGAACATATCCAAAGATATTGCGATGCCGCACTTTTTTATCCTGAACATGACCCATCATCTGAAAAGCACCATTTTCAGGAATCAATAATCCGGTGAGCAAATGCATTAAGGTGGTTTTGCCGGCCCCATTGGGTCCCAGCAAACCAAAACGTTCGCCTTTGCCAACTTCAAGGCAGAGATTGTGAATGCAAGGGCTGGATTGTCCTTTATAGCGGAAACTGATGTCATCCACATTTAAGGCAGAAGGTCCGTTCACTGCCATTTTATTTTGGACAAAGAAGTGAAAGCTGTTTTTTCGAGGTCCGCTATTTGAAAAAGATATTCGCCCATCTCGTTAAAATCTGATTGCGTATGCAAGCGACCTTTATAAATGCCAGCGGCCTGCACAGCAGCGGAACGCCACAGATCACCAGCATGTGTAAATTGCTTAGAAATTTCAAGAAGTTGATCATTGGCATGAAAGGCATGTGCTTCCTGGAGAAAGGCAGCATAGATAAAGCGAAAACCGCCGCCACCTGTACCAATCTCCTCCTGCATCCGTACCAGTTGGGCAAGGTACATACCTGCTTTCTGCGGCCCCAGTTTATCGCGCCAGTTCATGATTTTTTTTCCTGTATACCGGATACCATTCACTCCTGCAAAATTTCCGGGAATGTAAAGCATATCACGGATGTTCCTTCGGATGCCTGTACGGATACCATTACGAATCTGATCACTTGTCACTTCTACATTCCCCTTCGGATAATAGAGCTGACCACGTGGAGCCAAAGCTCCTTTCGCAAAACGCACCCGTTCCAGTTCATACCTTGTGAGTGTTGTCGTCGTCTCCATCACCGGATCCGAAACCAGATAGTTGTCATCCTCCCTGCCAAATACCACCAGGTTATGTGCATTGAAATGAAAACGATATTCTTTCGGAAAATAGCTGAGATAGAAAACGCCAACCTGGCATCCAACGGGTTTCCCTTCTTTCAATCGCTCTTCCAAAAATTTCTCGGCATTTTCCCTTGAACTGAACTTTTTACGCACGACCGGAATGCCCAGGGATTTGCAGGTTCTTCTGAAAATATTTCCCGGCATGGTTCGAAAAGCGAATGCGGGTCCGTTATTGATTTTAAGCAGCGGAATATAAATGAAGAACAATCCGGATCCAATACCAAAGGCCAGTGGTTCTGTTATTTGCTGCACACCGTTAAAGAGTAACAAGTTTTTTGTTACACCATTTTCACAGTGAGCTGCCTGGATATGTTCAAAATCTATCTTCATTCACTTGCATTGATTTTAATTCATCCACACTTACATCAAAAGCCTCCGCATACCTTTTCAGCTGTTTCACAGAAAGCTGTTCAAAGACTTTTGGTTTGAGATGACGCCGGATGGTCCATTTCCAAAAACCGGTGTAAGCGGAAACGATTCCAATGTCCATCAATCTCAATTCCATAAAAAACAATACCGGGCTGGCTCTTCCTTCAAGAACTTCTTTCCGGGCATTTCTGACACGTTCGTCAATGTCTTCCCAGGCCACTCCAAGGGCATTGGTTTTTACCTCCCAACCTGTACTTAGATCTGTGGTATAGTTTCCGTTTTCATCTACAGCATAGCATACCTCACGGGTGAAACTATCCAACTTGCTTGGATCCTGCGGAATGTCCTTTTTCTGCATCTCAGCAAACGCTTAGAAGTCCGAATACATATGAAAATCTGGCACTTTCCGGAACAGCGAGGAGAATTTTTTCGCCTTTCTTCAGACGGCCACTTTTGAAAAGCTCATCCACCATTAGATAAATAGAACCGGCACCAACATTCCCAACCTGGCTCAGATTACTGAACCATTTTTCTTCCGGAATGACGAAATCATTTTTTTTCATGTTCTCCAGAATTTTACTTCTGAAAAACTCACTTGACATATGGGGTAAAAAATAATTGATATCATCTTCCTTCACTCCGTGTTTTTCAAAAACACTTTTCAATTTATCAAAACCCAGGGAAACGATGTGACGACTCAATAATTTTACATCCTGTTTCATACTGAGGATGGCATCGGTCATAATCTCAGCCGGAGAATAATCCATGTAACTTTTAAGTGAGCCATCGCTTTGCTTATCCCCTGCCATGTACATGCAGGTCTCCACTTCGTTAGCAAAAGACACACCTTCGAGCCATTCGATGCTCAGACTGATTCCTTCTGAATTTTTTTTATCTGCAAGAAGAAATGCACCTGCTCCATCGGATAACATCCAACGTAAAAAATCTTTTTCAAAACCGGTGATTGGGTTGGCTTCGAGTTTTTCAGAATTTTGTTCTTCAATACTGAAAACATCCGAACTTAAAATTCTGGAAGCTCTCTCTGATCCAGTAGAGGCCGCATATTTCACATCACCTGTTCTGATAGCCATGTAGGCATACTTGAGGGCATGCATTCCGGAACAGCAAGCACCCGAAGGAGAAACCACTTCCGCATTTGAGGATCCAGGAAGCCAACCATGAACCATGGAGGCATGCGAAGGCAGAAATTGATCAGGAGTTGAAGTGCCACAGGCAATCAGCTGCAAATCGCGTAATCGCGAAGGATCAGCTTTAAATAAACCTTCTACAGCCAGGGCAGCCATTTGAGAATTACTGTGAGTTGCAAGTCCTTTTCGATTCAGCGCATAAAATCTCCGTTTAATTCCATTGTTTCGAAGAACAATACGACGCGACTTGGAAGGTTTCCCGTGAATAAATCCCAGGTATTCTTCCATGTCATCATTCGAGACAGGTTCATTCGGCAGAAAAGTGGCCGTCCGGATTATATAAACTTGATTTAAAGACATTTACGACAATATTACTGAACTCCCAGAAAGTACTTTTTTCTTCTTCCGATAGCAGCCCCTAGAAAGGGCTTAAAAATAAGCATATAAAATGTCAAAACAATTGGTGCGATAACAAAAAGAGCGATGAAAAGATAATACTTGAACAGAATCAGCCAGAAGTGCCTGTTTTTCTTTTTGATAATCAGATTTGCCCAAATGGAAAACAACTTACCGGCGCGAGCTTCGATAAACATCAGGTCAGCTTTTACTATAGCAGCACCTGCCTGAACGAGTTTCTCCTGGAGGCTTTGCAATTCCTGATTCTGAAGGGCTTCATTCACGATTATCCCGAATTTAGCGGTCCCTTCAATATCCGAATCAGAAATCCCCGGTTTTGGAAAAACTCCCAGGTACCGATCCTTTTTACCTGTCAACATCCATTGTAAAATAGTAATTGCACTTACGAAATTGTTATGTGCATCTGTTAATGCAATGTTCCCGACAAGTTTTGCGCCGCATTCCTTGAGTTGCTTCTTCACCCTCTCCTGGCTGTTGAGCCACATATTTCGCGATCCAATCAATGTGACAACAGGAGTATTCTGCAAAAGTCTTTTAAATTGCTCGTTGGCCAGAATGGAACTTGCCGGAATGCTTGGAGATAAATACCAGGGCTGATAAGCAAAAACGATCAGATCGTAACGATCCTCCCTGGTCTTGAATGAGCGCAGTTTAGCCGGAAGACCAAGAACACTTTCCGGCATGGCATCAAAAAAACTATCACTTGTCCAGGGAAAGTCGAATTCCTGTTCCATCTCTACTCTGATCTTTTCAACAGATACACCCTCTGAAATGAAAGGAAATGCAAAACGATCTACAATCTCCTTAAGTTGACCACTTTGGGTATAATAAACAAGCAGAATTTTTTTTTTCATTTTTCGAATCTCAATGTTCGAAATCAGAAATTGAAAGCACGCTCGAGTGCAGTGTGTATTTTCTGATTTCTCCTTTTAAAAAGGGACTAAGCTGAAAATATTTTTGTTGAATAAGGAGCTTATCATTTTCAATATTGTGACTGTAGCGCATAAACGACGGGGCATTTTCCTGCATGATCAATCTGAGAAACCGGAATTCGGCATTAGAAGAATCCTTTGCAATAGCTGCTTCCAACTTATTTCTTCCTTCTTTGAAGCTGCTTAACTTACTTGTTGGCAATATTAGCAGCCCTGCTTTTTTCATCAGCAAAGCTCCCTCATAGGCCAGGGTATCTTTAGCAGGAAATTGACTCATCGAGCCCAGCTGGTCATCAATGAGTTCAATCTCATCATCGAACAAGGCCATATAAAACTCAGCTTGATTGGCTCCATTCTTATTTTTCTGTGCAAAGGTGGGATTCCATTGCATCAATACGAAGGAAAATGAAAAAACAAAAAGGCAATTGAACTTCATTGAAAAATCTAATTATTTGGTCAATATTAATAAAATTCTGCTGGAATTTAAGCGAGAATAAAAGAATACAACATGAATCCAGCTACGAATTGGCACTTTGTGTAACATCTGAATCTATTTAAAAGTTCATAAAGAAATGTAGCTTTTTATTTTAGCAAGGAATAATCCTGTACCTTGTTTTTCTCTCGTAAATGTCACCCAATTTGATTCATGAATGAAAAAGAAGATCCGCCACCTCCTGAATTTAATGGGTGTTGAATTGACTCGCTTCAACCAGAAAATACTGGAACCTGCTTCAACATCCAGACCTGTTGGAAGAATGGATTATCTTCTACAGGACGTGAAAATGCGGGGGTTAAAATGCCGTTCCATCCTGGATGTCGGGGCAAATACCGGAAGTTGGAGTAAAATGGCATCTGATATTTTCCCTGATTGTAATTTCTATCTTATTGAGCCACAAATTGAGATGAAGCATCATCTCGAATCCTTTTGCAATGAAAACAAGAATGCAAGGTATTTTCTTGCCGGTGCCGGAGCGAAAAAAGAAAAGCTCACACTGACCATTTGGGATGACCTTTCAGGAAGTTCATTTCTTCCTGCCGAGGATGAACGGCTCAAGAATGATGGCAAACAAAGGGAGATCGACATCATCACAATTGATGAAATGATCCTGGAAAATAAAATAGGAACGCCTGATTTAATGAAACTGGATATACAGGGATTTGAGCTTGAGGCACTCAAAGGAGCAGAAAGCACCTTTGGAAAGACTGAAGTATATATACTGGAAGTGTCCTTGTTTTCCTATGAAGACGTACCGGGTTTACCTGATTTTGCTGAAGTGATTAATTTTATGAGGGACAGAAATTATGTAGTCTATGATTTTCCCGGTTTTCTCAGGCGACCTTCAGACGGGGCTCTTGGCCAGTGCGACATTTGCTTTGTGAAACAGGATGGTTTCCTGAGAAAAATTAAAACCTGGAATTGAACATCGAATTTAAAATAGCAACTGAAAGAGCCGACAGGCATATTCAAAAATTTGTTTTCCGGAAAATGAGATGGAAATTATAAATAATAAGCTGAATGGAAAATAAATCTACGCGACTTAATAAGTATCTTTCTGAATCGGGCTATTGTTCCCGCAGGGAAGCCGACCGTCTGATCACTGAAGGAAAAGTGCGGGTGAATGGCCTCCTGCCGGAGTTGGGCACAAAAATTACGGAAAGCGACGAAGTAACGGTGGATGGAAAAATAATATCCGTTCAAAACGATTTTATCTATCTCGCTTTTCATAAGCCGGCGGGAATTATCTGCACAACAGAAACTAATGTAAGGGATAATATCATTGACTACATAAAGTATCCGCAACGTATATTTCCCATTGGCCGACTGGATCGTGCATCAGAAGGTTTGATCTTTATGACAAATGATGGCGACATAGTCAATAAAATTCTGCGTGCCGGGAACAATCATGAAAAAGAATACATCGTTACAGTAGACAAACCCATCACCGCGAAGTTTATTACAGAGATGAGCAACGGAATTCCAATTTTGAATACCGTTACAAGGAACTGCTTAGTAGAAAAGACCGGTAAAAACGAGTTCCGCATCATTCTCACACAAGGGCTTAACAGGCAAATCCGGCGCATGTGTGAATACCTGGACTATCATGTCCAGCGGCTCATACGCATACGAATCATGAATATTACGCTGGACAAACTTGAACCCGGAAAATTAAGGGAATTGACGAAGGATGAAATGAAAGTGATTTTGGATTTGCTCGCAGCCTCCAGTAAGACCGAAGAGGCCTCCAAATTTGAATAAATAGCTTTTGGAATATTTTGATCACCACAATTGCTTCCCTGTTTCAAATTAAAAAATAGAGCATAGAATTAAAATGAATATTACTTTTGTCCCTGATTCTACAAAAAGAAAATATGGGTAAGAGTGAACTTTGGTTTGGTCTAATCCTTTCAGGCTTTGTCCCATCTTGCTTTTCATGGAGAGGAAAACAGCCGGATACACATACGACTTTATAATTTCCTTATCCGGAAGTCTTGACAGAAGATTAAAAAAAAGAGCTGCAAAAGTGATTTCTAATCCAAAATTTTGACATTATAATTTTGATCTCCAAATTGCACCATTGAGATGATGAATAAATATAAAAACCATTTCCGAAAACTTGGTATAGCCGGATTCCTGTTCTTTCTTATAAAGGGAATATTCTGGTTATTCCTCTTCTTCTTTGCAGGAAAATCCTGTCTTTGAGAAAAACGCATGCAGAATACCTGAAAATTTTTAATAGCACGAAACAAAAAATGCGTAAGACTCTCACAATTCAGGTAAACCTTGCTTTACAATGGCCTATCATCCATCACAATTTGAAGTCCCTGCCGATTTATTGCATTCTCAACAGCAATGTAATGGATCAAGAAAAAAAGGACAAGTATTCACACTTTGAATTCCTTGTGGGAATAGACGCTGTCGAAGAAATGCCAAATACCGGGAGTTCATTTGAAGACCTGCACAAATTTTACGAGAAGAAAAAGGACTGGGTATTCGGCTATTTCAGTTATGACCTGAAAAACGAAGTTGAAAATCTCAGCTCAGAAAATTCTGACCGAATTAATTTCCCACTTGTTCATTTCTATCGTCCGCGATATGTCATCCGTAAGAAAGGCAACACTGTTCAGCTTGAATATCTTCCTGAATACAATTCCGCTGAAGAGGCCAGCTTATTTATAGAAAACCTGCTGCAACATAAAGCTGTAAAAAATGAAGTGCCAAATACGGTTTCGGTTATTTCTACAGTAAACAGGGATGAATACATCTCCACAGTAAATAAAATCAAAGAACACATTTCCCGTGGCGACATATACGAAATGAATTATTGCACGGAATTTTTCGCAGAAGACATCCAAATTGACCCTGTAGAAGTCTATCAACGAATGAACATGTTCTCACCAATGCCGTTTTCATCTGTGTACAAACTCCGGGAACTCTATGCCTTATGCGCGAGTCCCGAAAGATTTTTGGCAAAGCGAAAGGATAAAATCATTTCACAACCGATCAAGGGGACTGCCCGGAGAGGGGCCACGAAAGAGGAAGATGACCACATCATAGAACAGCTGGCCAATGATCCCAAGGAAAGGGCAGAAAATGTGATGATCGTAGATCTTGTCCGCAATGACCTCAGCCGCAGTGCGAAAAAAGGAAGTGTTCAGGTAGAAGAACTGTTTGGCATTTATAGCTTTCAACGGCTTCATCAAATGATTTCAACAATAGTGTCGGAAAAGCGGGAAGATGTGGATGCTGTCACTGTGCTCCGGGATGCTTTTCCCATGGGCTCCATGACAGGCGCCCCTAAGGTGCGCGCGATGCAACTTATCGAAGAATTTGAGAAGACCCGAAGAGGACTTTACAGTGGTGCAATTGGTTACCTCGATCCTTCAGGAGATTTTGATTTTAATGTAGTTATCCGAACCATTTTATATAATTCCGCAGAAGCCCGGCTTTCTTTCATGGTCGGCAGTGCTATAACGGCCAATGCCGACCCGGAAAAAGAATTTGCCGAGTGCCTCCTCAAGGCAGAAAGCATGAAGAGGGCCTTATCCGGGATTGACAATTAAGTGCTTCATTCCTCTCAGGATTCACTAGTCTATGCATTTCCCTCATCCCTCATGAAGGCATAGTTTGCCGGCTGTTTATGATTAATTTTCTTTCAAGGCAGATGTTGTTTACCCTTTGATTATTGTATTTTTACACCATACTTTTTTACTTCAATTCAGGAATTACAAAAAACAAATAACCTATATAAATATGAGAAAATATTCAGCCATCGTCCTGGTTCTCCTTTGCTTTTCAAGCCAGGTGGCGAACTCGCAAAATCGCAAGATTGAATTTTATCAAGGTTCCTTCAGCGACCTGTTGATCAAAGCCAAGGAAGCAAACAAAATGATCTATATTGATTGTTTTACCACATGGTGCGGCCCTTGCAAAAGAATGGCGAAAGATATATTTACCAACGATTCTGTAGCTGATTTCTACAATTCAAACTTCATCAATGTTGCAATAGACATGGAAAAAGGAGAAGGAGTCGATATTGCAAAAAAATATCATGTCAAGAATTACCCAACGATGTTATATTTAGATGCAGCGGGAAATCAGCTCCATCGTACCTGCGGATCCACTCCCGCTGGAAATTTTATCGCAAACGCTAAAAATGCACTGAATCCGGAGACTCAACTTAAGACCTATGCGACCAATTTTAAAGATGGCAAAGTAAATGCCGCAACTGCATTCACTTATTTCTCGATGCTGGAAAATGCCTGCATGCCTTACACTAAAAAAGTAAACACGTATTTCGAATCCCTGGACACAAACAATTTTACCACCCGTGAAAACTGGAATATTATTTATCACTATGTCGATGATTATTATTCAAAAGCATTCGATGCGCTTGAGACTCACAAGCCGGCCTTTGTAAAAATATCAAGTGCTGATTCTGTAGAGGGAAAAATAAACCAGATATATGCAAGTGGATTAAGCGCTGCGCTTGAAAAAAAAGACCTTGATGTATATGAATCCTTGAAGGCAAAAATCCGTTCCTCAAATGTAAAAGACGCAGAAAAAATTATTATAAAAGCGGACATCAAGGCAGCACAGAAAATGGAAGACTGGCCCATGTATGGCTCTCTCTCATGCGAATATCTCAACAAATACCCATCGAAAGACGCGAATGAACTTAACAGCTATGCCTGGAAATTTTATCAAAAAGTAGATGATAAAAAAATGCTGGCAAATGCAGAACAATGGGCAAAGAAAGCTACTGAACTGGAAAACAATTATGCCAATAATGATACCTATGCCGCTGTGCTTTACAAGTCAGGCAAAAAAGCCGAGGCAAAAAAAGCTGCTCAAAAAGCCATAGAACTTGCCAAAAAAAATGAAGAGGATTTCTCGGAAACTGAAGCCCTGCTAGAGAAGATCAATGCCTTAAAATAACCTACGAAACTCAAGCGAAAACTTCCCCTCACGCTTTAGTAAAATCAATGCAAGACCTGCTTCCCCGTTTTATTCAATTTTGCCAAACACATGAGCTCTTCAATGGAGGTAAAAAGGTATTGATTGCCCTCAGTGGGGGACTTGATTCTGTGGTGATGACGCACTTGTTTTTGAGAGCGGAACTCCCATTCGCACTTGCTCACTGCAATTTTCAACTGAGAGGAAAAGAATCCGATGCGGATGCAGAATTCGTGAAGATGCTGGCTAAAAAACACCGTATTAAATTTCATTACAAGAAATTTAATACCGAAGAATATGCCAATGAGCATAAAGTTTCTATTCAGATGGCCGCAAGGCAACTCCGTTACATCTGGTTCAGAACACTTACAGACACCGGCGATTATCAAAGTCTGGCCACTGCTCACCATCTTGACGATAGTATTGAAACTTTTTTTATTAATCTACTTAGAGGAACCGGTATCCAGGGACTGACAGGTATCCCTGAGAAAAGGGATCAACTGATCCGGCCTTTATCCGGGTTTACAAGGAAGGAAATACAGGCATACGCTATTTCAGAGAATCTAAGCTGGCGAGAAGACTCTTCCAATGCTTCTGAAGATTACCTGAGAAACAGGATAAGGCAAAAAATGATTCCATTGTTGTTTGAGTTGCAACCCGGCTTTCCAGAAGTGATGTTGAAGAATTTCGAGCACTTGCGCCAGACGGCCTATTTTCAAAATGAGATAGCGGGAGCTCTGAAAAAAAAATACCTGATCGAAGAAGCCAGGGGTAAATGGAAAATAAATATCCTTGGCCTGAAGAAAGAGCAGGAGGCAGAAGCCAAATTGCAACTTTTGCTACAGGAGATCGGAATCAAATCGCAGGACATTCACAGCATGATGAAAACCGGGAATCCCGGGAAAAAATTCTTTTCAGGGGAGTTCCGGATCTTAAGGGACCGCAGCTTTCTTTTGATAGAGAAAATGAAGGAACCGGAACAAGGCACTCTCCTCCTATCCGGAAAAAATGAAGACTTTTATTACAGTAACATGAGTATTCACGTAGAAAAGAACAAAATTCATGGAAAAACCAAACTTGAAGGCCAACTTGGTAGTCAAGACCTGGATGTTGCGAAATTGAAATTTCCGTTACAAGTCAGGCCATGGAAGGCAGGAGATTACTTCTATCCCCTGGGGATGAAACAACGAAAAAAGGTAAGCGATTTCCTGATTGATAAAAAAGTGAACCGATTTGATAAAGAGAAGTGCCTTGTGGTCTTGTCAGGTAATGACATAGTTTGTATCTTAGGACATCGCATTGACGATCGCTACAAGATTACTTCAGTTACAGAGAACATCTATTCAATTACTATAAATACCCAATAACGTGAACGAAGAACAACCGCTGTTTGAAGAGAAACAATACCTTGGTTATAATCAGCTGAGCATGCTGCGTCGTCTGTCACTGGCACTATTTTGCTTTGGACTGTACTGGTGGAAAATCCACAATGGTCACAATGGCGATCTTTTTTTCTGGCTGGGAATAAGCATCATTGTGGTTTCAATCACCCTGCTCTTTGTTCTACACATGAAAATCCGCGTGTTTAAAAATTACATCGAACTCGATGGCTTATGGACCAGCCGACAGGTTAAAATTGAAATAGGAAACATTACAAAAGTAGAACGAAAGAAATACAGTAAATACCATTGGAATAACGCTGTATTCAATTTGCACCTGAATGGGATGACACGATTTTATACGGGGGGAAAAGAAGCCATAGAGGTAACAAGTAAAGAAGGAACTCATACCCGAATAGGGACGCAAAGACCCAATGAACTTGAAAAAGTTCTAAAAGACCTGACTTTACAGACAATCTGAATTCCTGAAGCGCGTTGATGCTGCTGCGAACCTGACATCAAAGCTGATTCATATACTAAGGGTAATCAAATTCGAGACGAAAACCGAAGCAACAAGCTTTAATTCAATAGAGTCAATTAATTCCAGCTGGATTTAGGAGACTGAATGAAAATCCAATCTTCTGAATAAATAAAAGATCGGTCGGGGCGTTATAATGAACCGCTAAGCAATAGCGCCTCATCTCTCTCAAATCAAAAATTAAATCCCTAAAATAAATCCTATATGTTACAAGCAACAGCAGTTCAAAAGGAAGCAATTTCAGGACTTAAATTCATTACGATTCATGAACCGCATGATCCTTCTTTCGACAACAGCCGGAGAACCGATCTTGAACGTGCCATGCTTCTTGGAAACGCTGAACATCAAAAGGTGAAAATACTTTTTGAAACAGATGAAGGAACCATGTTCACTGAAACAACGATTTGGAATCTCACAGAAGACTATATTATTCTTAAAGGTAATGTTGACATCCCGATCCGGGCAATTCACTATATTGATTTCTTTGCATAAAGCAACTTTCATTCTTTTCCCGCTTACACAATTTCTATAATCCACAAGAGTCCAATCGATATAGTTTCTATTGATTCGCGACAGACACATCTATTTCCCGGTCACAGGCTTTAGCATCTTGTATATTGATGTTCTTGCATAGTTATTTACTTCCAATGCGGGTTTCCGGCCTAAACATGATATTTCTGCCGTGCTGTACCAGCCTGGACAGGCACAGGAAAGGATAATTAATAAAGAAAGGCCTATTTATTAAATTAGATTTATCTTTGCATCGCATTTATAAAAAACGAAAACAAACACACAAAATAAAAAGTCATGAAAAAATACGCCATCTGGATTATCCTCGGTATTCTGGTAATATGGGGAGTGAGTTCTTACAATGGACTGGTAGGATCACGTGAAAGTGTCAACAAAGCCTGGGCCAATGTCGAAAACCAATACCAGCGCCGTGCAGACCTGATTCCAAACCTCGTGAATGTCGTAAAAGGAGCCGCAGATTTTGAAAAGTCAACGCTTGAAGCGGTGATACAAGCTCGTGCGAGTGCAACCAGTATGAAAATCGAAGCTAATGACCTGACTCCTGAAAAACTTCAGCAGTTTCAGGCTGCTCAAGCCCAATTAGGCGGAGCTCTTGGCCGATTGCTTGCCGTCGCTGAAAACTATCCTCAATTGAAAGCCATCCAGAATTTCCAGGAATTACAGGCCCAATTGGAAGGAACAGAAAACAGGATTAATGAAGCCCGCCGTCAATACAATGAAGCTGCACAGCTTTACAATACAGGTCGTTTAAAATTCCCACGCGTTATCATTGCGAATTTACTGGGATTCAAAGACCGGCCTTATTTCGAGTCTGATAAAGGAAGCGAAAAAGCGCCTGAAGTAAAATTCTAATGAGCGTTGAAGGAAAATTCACGGAAGCAGAGCGTCTGAAGATTGAGGACGCCATCGCCGGAGCTGAAAAAAGCACGAGCGGTGAGATCCGTTTATTTATAGAAGCCGAGTGTGGCGAGAATGTGATGGATCGTGCCGCATTTATCTTCCATGAACTGAAGATGCACAAAACCAAAGAGCGGAACGGTGTATTGATTTACCTCGCACTCCACTCAAGGCAATTTGCCATATTAGGAGACGCAGGTATCAATTCGAAAGTAGCTACTGATTTTTGGTTCGAAATCAAACTTGCCATGCAAAATCATTTTACGGAAGGTGATTTTGTGCATGGGCTCTGTAATGGCATAGAAATGACAGGTGAAGCCCTCCGGAAACATTTCCCATACAAGAAGGATGATAAGAATGAATTATCGAACGAAATTGTATTCGGGAAAGGAAAAGTATCAATCAAAAAAACAGACTGAGGGACCCAGGCACATGAAAAAAGCATGGCTCATATTTTTATTGTTTGTCCACACCGCCCTGGGTGCTCAGGATTTTCCTGAGAGATCCGGCACCCTGGTGACAGACTATACAAGCACCTTGAGCAGCCAGGAATTATCCGGTCTTGAAAGAAAACTTGTTGCCTTCAACGACTCTACCTCTACTCAGATCGCTGTTGTCATCATGCAGTCTACGGGCTCCTATGAAATCTCGGAATACGCAGTTCAGCTTTTCAATAAATGGGGAATCGGCCAGAAGAAAAACAATAACGGAGTATTGGTACTTGTGGCCAAGCAAGACAGAAAAGTTTTTATTAATACCGGATATGGTATTGAAGGTGCTCTTCCGGATGCCCTGTGCAAAAGAATCGTTGAGCGTGACATCGTTCCCAATTTTAAAGTCGGGCAATTTTATGAAGGCGTTGATGCTGCGGTGAATTCAATTATGTCGCTGGCAAGTGGTGAGTTCACTGCAGATGATTACATGAAAAATTCAAAGCAAGGCGATCAACCGGGATGGTTTATGTTTTTCATGATCTTTTTAATTTTCATCATCGTGATGATTTCGAAAGTAAAAAGTGTAAAACGATACGCACGCACAAACAATTTAGCGTTCTGGGCCGCCTGGGCTCTTTTGAACGCTGCTTCCAACCGATCCCGCGGATCCTGGGGTCATTTTTCAGGAGGCGGAGGTTTTGGCGGTGGTGGCGGTGGGTTTGGAGGATTTGGTGGAGGCAGTTCAGGTGGTGGCGGTGCCGGTGGCAGCTGGTAGTTTTTAATTTGAAATCACTTCCTTATAAGATTTGTAAACACTCTGAGTTATCTTAATGCTACATTATTTTTCATACTGTACTTTGTGGTCCGGACTTATTTTTGCGTAAGCGATTATTAATAAATAAACCACATGAGCAAAAAAACAATAATTTATTCAACAATAATAATCTTGACATTTTTAATTGCTTTTTTTGGCAAGCGAATACTGTCAGATTATTTTACAATTTCGATATCTTCTGATTATCTGAAAATAGCTTATTCCTACTTGTGGTGGATATTGCCAACAACTTTAGTTACCGGATTTCTATATGGGTTTACTGAGATCTTTGATAATATTGGCATTAGAAAAGGCTTTATAAGAGGTCTTATATTTTCAATTATAACTGTATTGCCAATGCTAATAAGCTCTGCCATAATTGGAAAAATATCAGCTGAATTAAAAATGGCAGGCCTTATTCAGCAGACTCTATTTGCAGGATTTATGGAAGAGTATCTTTTTAGAGGATTTCTATTTGGACTATTATTCAGAAAATCCGGTTGGGGATTTATTCCTGCCTCAATATTAGGAGCATTGATTTTCGGATTAGGGCATATTTATCAAGGCTCTACCTTTTTAGAAACTTCAGGAGTGTTTTTTATAACTTCTCTTGGCGCTGTTTGGTTCGCATGGTTATATATTGAGTGGAATAACAACTTATGGGTTCCCATTTTCCTTCATATCCTAATGAATCTTTCATGGGCATTGTTTGAGGTAAGCAGTAACGCTTTAGGGGGACTTTACACGAATTTATTTAGAATAATTACGATTGCTTTAACTATAATAATAACCATTAAATACAACAAGAGAAAGGGATTAATAATAAACAGGAAGAATTTGATTATAAACACAAACAACAGCTATGAGTAATTGCTGCAATAGAGGTAGTAAAATATTAAGTGTCTTTTTGAACCCATTTATGATTTTATAAAATTGAGCGCTCCAAACACCAACCTATGCTGAAAACCGAACCTTAACTGCAATTTGCGTTTTTGAAAGCCCGGGGTGAGGGCTTGTTACAATTATTATTTTCCTAATTTCGTTTCGGACTTTTACGCAAGAGAGCACTACGAAAAACAGGGTTGTCATTAACACGTGTCCTTGCATGAAATTCCTGAAAAGCAAACATGAAAATATATACATACATTATTATTGGCCTATTGGCACTTGCCCTTTTCTCCTGCAAAGAAAGAACGCGACGAACTGTTCCGCTTATTGGCTTTCTTGACCTCCTGCAGGATGAAACACTCGAACAGGCGAAGAAGGGCTTTTTTGTTGCTTTGAAGGAGAACGGATACAACCCGGCAAATAAGACGCTTGAAATAATTTACCGTAATGCACAAAATGATCAGCCTACACTGGTGCAGGCCTGTGA
Source organism: uncultured Bacteroidota bacterium (assembly GCA_963775555.1). Classification (GTDB taxonomy): domain Bacteria; phylum Bacteroidota; class Bacteroidia; order AKYH767-A; family 2013-40CM-41-45; genus QQVM01. The sequence continues at coordinate 2,203,870 of CAVZJJ010000004.1, forward strand.
TTACCTGATCTCTCAGGACGTGGATCTCATTGCAACGAACCCTACACTTTCCACCATCACGGCAATTCAACGCACGAAGAACATTCCGGTTTTCATGATGGTGTCTCCGCGTCCTGATATAGCCAGACTTACTGATGCTGAAGGTTATGCTCCCCGGAATTTATTCGGCGTGTATGAAACACTGGATTATATTGACACTTCCGTCATGCTGATTAAAAATATTTTTCCGGGAATTAAAAAAATCGGGACAATTTATAATCAGTCAGAGCCACAGTCGATGGATGCTTTGCAACAAATTGAAGTCATGTGTGCAAAACTGGGAATTGAATTGGAAAAATTACCTGTTAACTCAAGCAATGAAACTCAATTAGTGGTTGCGGCACTTTTGGATAAAAAAATCGAAGCTTTTTTTGCCCTGCCCGACAATACAGTTTTCTCCTCAATGGAAATAATTGTCCGCAGCTGTGAAGAAAGAAAAGTACCTGTTTTTAGCAGTGAAGAAGGACTGGTTAAACGGGGAGCACTCGCCGCATTTGGAGCAGACATGTACCAATGGGGATATCAGGCCGGCATACAAGCTGCGACATTTTTAAAGAACCGTAGTCTGAAGAATTTGAATCCCGAACTGGTCCAAATCCGCCGCAGAGTTTTCAACCAGGAAAAAGCCTTGCTCTACCATGTGCAATTTGACTCTACCTTTGTTTCAGTGAAATAGTTTGACTCTTTCTGTATATTTACCACTTCAAGGGATTCTAAGAAAAACATTCATTGCCTGATTTTTTAACTCCATGAGTTTCTACCTCTCAGCTATTTTACTTGGCTTAGGATTCTCTGCACTTGCCATGGGGATATTTATTTCAATGCGAATTTTTAATATTCCGGATATTACCACTGATGGAAGCTTCACATTGGGAGGTGCCATTACTGCGGTAATGATATCAGGTGATTATTCTCCCTGGACAAGTATGATCATCGTGTTTTTTACAGGAGCTTTAGCCGGGGTGTGTACTGGGCTCATTCATACAAAATTAAAAGTCAATGCTCTTCTTGCCGGTATCCTTGTTATGACTGCCTTGTATTCGGTTAACCTGGCCATCATGGGCCGATCGAATATTCCATTGATTAATACTCCCTCCATTTTTGACAGCACAGGCTCGGTAATGGACCCTGCGAATTCTCAATTCTTTGTCTTGTTAGTTTTTAGTGCAATGATCTGGCTGCTCCTGTCATTACTCCTGAGAACTGATTTTGGATTGGCGATGAGAGCAACGGGTAACAATGAACAAATGATCCGGTCCTTGGGCGTCAATCCACAAACCATGAAAATAGCAGGACTCGCTCTTGCCAATGGACTAATCGCCTTAAGCGGATTTTTAATCACGCAGGTACAGGGCTTTGCAGATATCAACATGGGTATTGGAATTGTAATTCTTGGGTTGGGTTCTGTCATGATTGGAGAAATATTTATGAGTTTGTTTACAATTCGTTCTATCACACTTCACCTTCTCGGTGTAATTGGTGGAAGCATTCTGTTTCGTATGATACTGGCCTTCGCCTTGACCATAGGCATCGATGCACTTTATCTTAAATTGGTTGTAGCAGTCTTTGTGCTTATCGTGATCAGTATTCCTAACCTGAAAAGAAGCACATGATTGAATTACATCAAGTCAGCTATACTTTTCAGTCCGGAACACCGAATGAAACAAGGGTCATCTCAGCAATTGACATGAATATTGCCAAAGGCGAATTTGTGATTATCCTTGGTGCCAATGGTTCCGGAAAAAGCACTTTATTAAATTTACTGGCAGGATCCGTATTCCCTGATACGGGTAAGATTTTACTCGAAGGAGATGATATCACCCGGGTAAAAGAACATCGACGTTGCAGATGGATCGCAAGGCTTTTTCAGAATCCATTATCAGGCACTGCACCTGAACTGAGTATTCTTGAAAATTACAGACTGGCTTCCTTGCGCACAAAAAGCAAAGGACTTCACATTGGAACCGGTAAAAAATTCAGGGAAGAAGTTAAAGAACATCTCAGGGGATTTGAACTGGGTCTTGAAACGAAACTGGATCAGGAGGTTGGAAGTTTAAGCGGTGGTCAGCGGCAGGCATTGACTTTATCTATGGCAGTGATGGATGAAGCAAAAATATTGTTGATGGACGAACCCACTGCGGCACTGGACCCTAAGACCTCCGAAATTTTCATGCGACTCGCTGAGCGGATAATCAATGAACGCAAGCTGACATGTCTCTTCATCACCCATCAATTAAAAGATGCCTTGAATTATGGCCAACGCCTGATCCAATTGGATCATGGAAAGATTATACGTGATTTTCAAGGAGATAAAAAAGATAAATTAACCATGAATGAACTTTTCTCATGGTTCGGGGATTGATTTTTTTCTAAATTCGTCGTTCTTATTCCAAACATTTTGCCGGAAAAAACGTTTTGAATGAGCATTCCAACTGAAAAACCGGCGATAATCCTGAAGATGAAAAAGCTCATCCTGTTTTTTGTATTGCTTTTTAGCATCAATGCATCCTTTTCGCAAATATTGGATCCGGTTAAATGGACCTTTTCTGTGGAAGAAAGCGGTAAAGACGAAGTCACCCTTGTCTTTAAAGCTAACATGGATGCCGGCTGGCATATTTATTCCCAGCACACCCCCGATGGTGGCCCTTTACCTATGGTCTACAAGTTCGATGACAACAAGTGTTATAAGCTAGTTGGCAAAGTGGTAGAACCCAAGGCACACGAAGAATTTGATTCCACCTTTGAAGTGAAGGTGCTCATTTTTGAAAAGGAGGCCACATTCCGTCAAAAGGTAAAACTAAATGGAGGTGTATGTGAGATCACCGGAATAGTTGAATACCAGGCCTGTCTTGAGGCATGCATATTTCAGGAGAAGCCGTTCTCATTTACCGTAGGAAAAACCGGCAAAGTTGAAATACCTACGGTTGATAAAAGTAAAGAACAGACTGCATTAATAATAACTCCGGCGGAGCCACAAAAGGAGGACAGCACTTCACTGACAGCAGTTGTTACTGCTAATGAAAATGGAGGCAGTTTTGCTTCGGATCCACTTACAGCCCTTGAACCGGGCTGTGGCAGCAAGGAAGCCGAGGGAAAGGAAATTGATTCTTCCATCCTTGGAATATTTATCGCAGGAATGCTTGGGGGCTTTCTTGCCCTATTGACTCCTTGTGTATTTCCCATGATTCCGATGACGGTAAGTTTTTTTACCAAACGCAGCGGTAACAGAAAAAAGGGAATCAGGAATGCAATTATTTATGCGCTTTCTATTATTGGCATATATGTTTCGCTCGGATTGCTGGTGACTATTACTTTTGGGAGCGATGCATTGAATGAACTGGCAAGCAATGTTTACTTCAACATGGCCTTCTTCGTCATCTTTGTAATATTTGCCATCTCCTTCTTTGGTGCCTTTGAAATTACCTTGCCGAGTTGGTTGATCAACAAAGCAGATGCAGCAAGCGATCGCGGTGGACTCATCGGGATCTTTTTTATGGCCTTTACTTTATCACTGGTATCATTTTCATGTACGGGCCCGATCATCGGGACATTGCTGGTGGAGGCGGCACATGGGAGAAGTTACCTTGGTCCTGTAGCCGGCATGACAGGCTTCTCCGTCGCACTCGCCATCCCCTTTGCGCTGTTTGCATTATTCCCAAACTGGCTCAACTCACTGCCTAAGTCAGGGGGCTGGCTGAACACTGTGAAAGTTTCTCTTGGATTTATTGAACTTGCGCTTGCGCTTAAGTTTTTATCCAATGTAGACCTTGCCTATCATTGGGGAATTTTAAGACGCGAACTTTTTGTTTCACTCTGGGTAATCATTTTTGGAATCCTCGGTGTTTATCTTCTAGGAAAAATTCGTTTAGCTCATGATAGTGAAACCCCACACCTTTCTGTTACACGACTGCTGTTTGCCTTACTTTCCCTGACTTTCTCATTGTATTTATTGCCGGGTGTCTGGGGTGCACCTCTGAAAATAATTAGCGGCTTCCCTCCTCCTGAATTTTACAAGGAGTGGAAAACAGGAACCGAAAGTGACTGTCCCCACGATCTGAATTGCTTCCACGATTACGAAGAAGGAATGCGCTATGCCAAAGCACAAGGGAAACCGGTCATGCTCGATTTCACCGGCTGGAGCTGTGTAAATTGCAGGAAGATGGAAGACAATGTATGGAGCAATCCAAAGGTAATGAAACGCCTGGCTGAACGCTATGTGCTGATCTCCTTATATGTAGACGACAAAACGCCCTTACCTGAAAAGGACCAGATTGTATCTGCCAGCTCCGGAAGAAAGATCAGAAGTACAGGAAATAAGTGGAGCGATTTTCAAGCCCGGGTTTACCAAACCAACTCTCAACCTTATTATGTTTTGCTAGACAACAAAGGAAAGATGCTTGCAGAACCAAGGGGCTATACTCCCGATGTGGAGGCCTATGTTGAATTTCTGGATGAGGGCAGTTGCCGGTACGATAAGCGTACACAGAACTGAACTTTACACCACAACGCTCGAAGTTTAGCCCTTGAGCATTGAACGAATTGCCCCGATTTTATTTTTGTGTCAAGCTTTCCCCATCGCCCTGATTGAATTCCTTACATTTGCGATTCACCTGAATGTATGCAACGGAAATTCGTTACCAACCTGGCATTAGTCCTTTTATTAAATCTGCTTGTCAAGCCGTTTTGGATACTGGGTATTGACAGGGCTGTGCAAAATGCCGTGGGTACGGAACAGTATGGTTTCTATTACGCCATTTTTAATTTTTCCTTCCTGCTGAATATATTACTCGACCTCGGCATCACCAATTTCAACAACAAAAACATCTCGCAGAACAATCATTTACTGAGCAAGCACTTTGCAAGTATCGTGATGTTAAGATTATTTCTGGCCTTTGTCTTCACGATAATAACCCTTATTGGCGGACTCTTAATTGGTTATACCGGGGATATGATGAAAATGCTTATCGCAGTAATTTTCAATCAGATCCTATTGAGTTTTATCATGTACCTGCGTTCAAATCTGGCAGGTCTCCATTTATTTAAAACCGACAGTTTAATTTCCGTGCTTGACCGCCTGATCATGATCGTGATTTGCGGTTTTCTTTTGACAACCTATTCCAGCAGTGGAAATTTTCAGATTCAATGGTTTGTGTACGCACAGACAGCGGCTTACCTGCTTACTGCAGCCATTACCCTGGCCATTGTGATTGATAAGGCGAAGGTCCACCGCTTTCATTGGCGCTGGCCCTTTTTCCTGATGATCCTGAAGAAAAGTTATCCTTATGCGGTGCTTGTTTTACTGATGACTTTCTACAACCGTATTGACAGTGTAATGCTCGAACGTATGCTGCCTTTTCGTGTCGGGGCGATGGAAGCCGGCATATACGCCTCCGCATATCGTCTGCTGGACGCATCAAATATGATCGCGTTTCTGTTTGCCGGTTTATTACTTCCAATCTTTTCAAGAATGATAAAACTGCGCCAAAGCGTGGAGGAGATGGTAAGTCTGTCGGTATCGCTTCTCGTGATTCCGGCATTTGTAGTCGCCATCTGCTGCTATTTTTACAGCTATGATTTAATGGACATGTTGTACAGTGGCGATCATATCACGGAATCTGCCGCCGTCTTCCGTATCCTGATGACTTGCTTCATCCCGATTTCTACCACGTATATTTTTGGCACTTTGCTTACAGCCAACGGAAATTTAAAACAACTGAATCTGATGGCCAGCACAGGCATGATCCTGAATATCCTGATGAACCTCGTGCTGATTCCTAAATTTTCTGCTCTCGGTGCTGCCATTTCCAGCATTGTCACGCAAGTATTTACGGCATTGGCCCAAATATGGATGGTTCAGCGAGCATTTCGATTCAAGGTAAATATTCCTTTCCTTTTGAAGTCACTTGTATTCTTCATTTCCTGCATTCTGCTTAGTATGTTTGTGCTTCGCCTGGAAATTCCCTGGATCTATCGTTTTATAATTTCTGCATCAGCATGTTTTCTTATGGCATTCATGTTAGGACTTATCCGGATCAGGAACCTCTACCGGATCGTGAAATACGACGAAGTCTGATTTCAGCCAGTTAATATTTCTTGCCTGAAGCATTAGTCCTCAAAAGGCTCCTTTAGCTGAGCTACTACCTTGCTCGAGTCCGGGTCATTTTTACACCCCAATGCCGAGGCATATAATTGATAATCAATCCATAACCTACTGGTAATTAGGGTGAATAAATTTTCAGATTCCGATTCGTTTCCTACCTTTGAGGCCTTTCACCCAAAATTTTAGACCTGCTCATGTTTCAGAAAGCCAGGGAAACCGCCTACCTGGAATCAACAAGTGTATTTATTCTGCTGCTCCGTTGGTGGAAACCCTTGCTTGTGGTCACTCTTGTGGCGGCATTGGCTTCATTGATCTTCTCGGGCCCGGCCTTCATTACGCCTAAGTACAAATCCTCTGTCGTTTTTTTTCCTGCCGCCACCAATTCGATCAGCAAAGCGATTTTAGAATCTTCAGGTTCCGACAAACAGGACCTCCTGGCATTTGGTGCTGAGGAAGAGGCCGAGCAGATCATACAGATTTTAAATTCTGACGAGATCCGGGAGATCATTATCAGGAAATACGATCTTGCCAATCACTATAAAATTGATCCGGATAAAGAATATCCGATCACCCGACTTGTAGAAGAATATCGCGATAACATTACTTTTTCCAGGACAGAATTTATGTCAGTACGCATTAATGTACTGGATAGCGATCCTGTAATGGCTGCCGCAATAGCCAACGACATTGCAGCGCTGCTGGACACAATGAAAACTAAAATTCAACGCACAAGGGCTTTGGCTGCCCTGCAAATTGTTGAGCAGGCATATGTGGAGATGAGCGATGCGATTCAATTAAAAGAAGATTCCTTGCTGAAATTAAGATCAAGAGGGGTAATGGACTTCAAGAACCAAAATACTATCTGGAACGAAGAATATGCACATGCATTTTCCACTTTCAACAATGAAAAGGCTTCTCTCTCCGTTCTCAGTAAATACAAGCAAGAGGATGATACCATGATCATCAACGCAAAAGCCCGCATTGAAGGTGCCGATGCCCGCATGAGAAATCTGCAAACAAAACTTGACGAGTTGGCTACATTCGGCGGAGCCAGTGTATCTCTGAATGAAGAACTAAGTTTGGAACGTAAAGAACTTTCTAACCTGAAAGAACAATATAACCGCTTAAAAATCGATGCAACACAAAATCTTTCCAATACATTCATTGTAAATAAGGCAGAAAAAGCAGAGAAAAAAACATATCCCACCCGTTGGTTGATTGTTCTTGTCTCCACTCTTTCAGCTTTATGTGTGGCACTTAGCATCATTCTCCTTCGTGAAAGGATGAAAGAAATTAAATACAACTATTAATTATATCTCCGGTAAATATGAATAATTCGTTTTTTAATGCAACGGAAATCATTGAAGCAATTTTCCGTTGGAAAAAACACCTGATTATCGTTGGGCTTTTAAGTCTTGGCGCTTCCATTTTATTTTCATCGCCTTGGTTCATTCAACCTAAATACAAATCATACGCCCTGGTTTATCCTTCTAACCTCATTGCATACAGTAACGAGAGCGCTACGGAACAAATGCTTCAATTGGCCCAGTCATCAGATATACGGAATTGGATCATTGATGCCTTTGATCTTTACAGACATTATGAAATCGATACTTTAAAAAACAAACATTTCATTTCCGATGTCATCAAAAACTACGATGAAAATATTTCCATCCGGAAAACTGAATATGAATCCATGGAAATAACGGTGTATGATACCGACCCCTTTCTGGCCTCCACTATGGTGGATTCCATCATCCACTATTTTGATGTGAAAGCACGCAGGCTGCAGGCAGAAAAATCACTTGAAGTAATGGTCATTTCCAAAAACCAGTTGGAACAAAAAAAGTTTCAAATGGATTCCATGGAAATAAGGCTGAAAGAATACCGCACAGATTACGGACTTCTGGATTACAAGGAACAATCGCGTGAAGCCACAAGGGGTTACCTGCGAGCCCTTAAATCCGGCAGCAATCGCAGCGTGAATGAGGCTCAAAATCTGATCAATGCCCTCAAAGAAAAGGGCGGAGAATTCAATTCTCTGAACGAGCACTTGTGGAGGGTCCGGGGCGACTACAACGATCTTATGCTCGTTTATGAAAACGCTCAAAGGGATGTATATAAGAAACTAACTTATGCAAACGTTGTGACCTCTCCTCAACCATCGGATAAAAAATCATTTCCTGTAAGATGGCTGATAGTCCTTATTTCTGTCGGATCTTCCTTATTGGTCGCCTTCATAACATTGCTGATATTTCATTCGAAGAATAAAATCTAATTGAGAATTTCCGAACATCTTCGCCGTGCTGGATAGAATAGAACTTCGCTGGTTTTATATAATCACCTTATCCTTTTTGGGTATGAGTATCTATTTCCTGACGAAGGAAATGTACTGGGTAGCTGCTGCACCTTTGGTTTTAGGTGTCCTATACCTGTCTGTTTTCCGGGTCGATGTGATTCTCTACATCATCACTTTCTGCACACCACTCGCCATCATCCTGAATAATAAATCGACCGGGCCGGCACTAAGTGTCCCTTCGGAACCTTTATTATTCGGTGTCATGCTGCTCTTTATCTTTAAATTAATTTTTGAGGGAAAATTTGACAAAAAAATTCTTTGGCATCCTGTGAGTCTGGCCATCTTCTTTCACCTCGCCTGGATGTTTATTACCTGCCTGACCAGCAGCTACCCGATGGTTTCTTTGAAGTACCTCCTTTCACAACTTTGGTTTATTCTTCCGATGTACCTCTTAGGAACTCAATTATTCCGGGACAAAAAAAATATTTCGTTGTTCATCTGGCTGTACGTCTCCACCTTGTTAATTGTAATTATCTACACCATTATACGACACGCTCAGCATGGCTGGACTCAAAAAGCAGCACATTGGGTAATGATTCCATTTTACAATGATCATACGGCCTACGCAGCGGTAATTGCATTGTTTATCCCAATACTATTTGTGTTTTCAAGTAACTGGAACAGCAATTTAAGAAACCGGATCATTTCTATTATTGTATTTTCCGGATTCGTCACCGCCATTATTCTCTCCTATACCAGGGCAGCATGGCTCAGCTTGGTAGTTGCTTTTGTAGTGTACCTGATTTTTGAATTTAAGATCCGGTTTTACACGGTGGCGGTCATCGGTATTACTATGCTGAGTCTGTTTTTAGTATTTCAAACCGACATTCTTATCAAGCTGGAAAAAAATCAACAGGATTCCGCCACTGACATCAACAAACACCTGGCATCTATTTCTAATATTTCAACTGATGCTTCCAACCTGGAAAGGATCAACCGCTGGAATTCGGCTATCCGGATGTTTCAACAAAGACCTTTTTGGGGTTGGGGACCAGGAACCTATCAATTTAACTATGCCCCATTTCAAAAGTCGAGTGAGATGACCATCATTTCAACCAATGCAGGAGATATGGGTAATGCCCATAGTGAGTTCATTGGTCCTCTTGCTGAACAAGGTGTGTTCGGAATGCTGGCAATGATCCTGATTGTAGCTGCTTTCATTTACACAGCAACCATGCAATATTCCAGATCAAAAGACCGGCACCTGCGCTTGCTTATCCTTGGAATCCTGCTGGGTTTAATTTCCTATTTTGCGCATGGTACTCTGAATAATTTTTTAGACACGGATAAACTTTCCGTACCGGTATGGGCATTTATCGCCATGATTGTAGCCCTTGATGCATATCACAATGAATCTTCACCGGAGGAGCACAAAACAATTTCCGCTTCCTGAGCAGCACTAAGAATCCTACTACGAACCCATAAGGATGTAAGAATATATCTCCATGCGAAGCATTGAAAGGAAATCGGATTTTTTCAATGCTGGTGCAGGCTATTCAGGAATTCCCTTGTAAATCTTGCAGCACCTCTTTCATTTAAGTGATCAGAATTCAGAAAAGATTTGTCGTCGTAAAATTGGCTGCAGAAATCAAAAACGACTATCTGCTGATTTACGTATCTCAACTTTTCTGACTGATACCTAATTTTAGTTTCAGACGGAATTCTTTTTAGATACTCCGGTCCCAAAGGGCTGCCTACTAAAACAGGAGTTATCTTATTGCTCCTGCATAACCCAATTATTGAATCCAGATACATCAATGAAACTGAAGAAATCCCGACCGGTCTATTTTGAAAATAATAATGTCTGTCAATTTCCTTATCGAAATCAGATATATTATTTTGTAATGAATTTGAATAATTGCCAATGAAAGGAAAGTGGTCAAGATGAGGGTACAAACACATTTTTCGAAAATACATTTTATAAAACTCAGGGTAATCAACTTCAATATTTTCCAACTGATCCAGATGCTGAATTAAATATATCCTCTCAAACATTTCAGATGACCATCGCTTATCTGTAAATTTTAAATCATTGAATCCGGAAATGTTGTGGTATGAAAAACCTAAAATCAATGTATCGATCTTCACTTTAGGCAAAAGATACTTTAACTTCCAGTAGGTAATCACATACGTCTCACCTGCCTGTGAAATATTTTGCGCGGAATTCATAAGTGCCGGATTCAGGGCGTGCTCCAGATAGGAATCACCGGCAATCAGCACATTCACATTTCCCACAGGAACATCAATGACGCTAAATATAATCCTGTTCAAAAGCGCATTGAATCCAAAGTAACTAAAGAGGATCAGAATAAAAATGACAAACGTTTTAAAAAATGTCTTCATCCTGCTTAAAATTGAAAGTAAATAAATTCCTGTGGTTTACCTGCAAATGTAAGGATGACGATGATTAAGACATAGTACATGGCCCATCGCAAAGGTCGCTTCCATGTTAAGCCCAGTTTGGCTAAAGCAAATTCATTTTCTCTCCCCAACCATTCAATCAAAATGAATACTGAAATTAATAAGAAGATTTTTTTGGGTAAAATCTCCGGAATAGAAAATAGTGAAGGCGATATAATGGTCGAAATAAAACTGAAAGCATGACTGATATTATCAGCTCTGAAAAATATCCAGGCCAAAAGAGTTAAGGCAAATGTGGCCATCACGGCAGAAAGTTCTTTTATTGTCGGGAAGAATTTACCTTGAGCAACAATATCCAGATGCTGCCTGTTCCTTGACCGGAGCAACAAAGGCAAAAAATAAACTGCATTCAAAGCGCCCCAGACGATAAAAGTCCAATTAGCTCCATGCCAGAATCCACTTACAATAAAAATGATAAAGATATTTCTCACATTCATCCTGCGTGTTCCCTGACTTCCTCCTAAAGGGATATATACATAATCCCTAAACCAGGTAGAAAGCGAAATATGCCAGCGTCTCCAGAATTCAGCAATGTCCCTTGAAAAGTAGGGGAAGGCAAAATTCCGCATCAAATTAAATCCGAAAAGCCGCGAAGTTCCAATAGCAATGTCGGAATATCCGGAAAAGTCGCCATAAATTTGAAATGCAAATAAAACAACGCCAACAATAAGAGTGCTGCCGGAATAATCATCCGAATTATTAAAAATCGTATTTGAAAACTGGGCGCAATTGTCGGCAATTACAATCTTCTTGAAAAGTCCCCATAGAATTTGACGCATTCCGTCAATGGCACTGGTATAATTAAAGGTCCTTTTATGGTAAAATTGCGGGAGCAGATTCGTTGCCCGCTCAATAGGACCCGCCACCAACTGAGGAAAGAAACTTACAAATGCAGAAAAAGCGATGAAGTCTTTTGTTGGCTCAAGTTTTCTACGATACACATCAATGGTATAACTCATGGTTTGAAATGTATAAAAACTAATACCAACGGGTAAAATAATATTCAGGGTATTGGCCTTGATTGGCATACCAAAAAGTGAAAAGGCAGTGATGAAATTGTCGAGAAAAAAATTGTAGTACTTGAAAAAACCAAGCAATGCAAGATTTACAAGAATGCTGGCGATAAGAAGTTTCTTCCGCTTTCCGTTATTTTCTTCATTTGCCAGCGCAAAGCCAACGGAGTAATCCACAAGGGTGCTAAAGAGAATGAGTGATAAAAACCGCCAGTCCCACCAGCCATAAAATACATAACTGGCAACAACAATCAGGAAATTCTGCAGCTTGAAATTTTTGTTCGCAACAAACCAATAAAGAATGAAAACAATGGGTAAAAAAATGGCAAAATCGATAGAGTTAAAAAGCATAGTGTCTTCTTATCAATAAACAATCCTTATCGCTTTTGCTTAGTATGACGAAATGCTTTTAACAGGGCAAGCCAAACTTCAGGACTTGGTTTTAAAAAAGAAACTCATTAAAGTGATGTCGTCTGTAAAATCACGACCTTCTTTAAACGCCTTGAGAGTGGAAACCAAATCTTCCTGGAGCTGTTTCAAGTCATGCATATGAGTGCGTGCAGTCAAAAACTCCCTCAACCTTTCCATCCCATATTCCTTGTCTTTACTGTTTTCCACATCAGTAACACCATCGGTGTAACAGTGAAGCTGTGCATTCTCAGGAATAAAGACTTTGCCGGGATTTACAAATGGCAATTCATCAAACATTCCCAGGCCGGTACTTCCCTCATTGAGCATGTACACCACTTTATCGTGAATAAGAAAAGGAGGATTATGTCCGGCATTTACATAATGCAATTCCTTGCTTCTGATATTGTATTTACCAATAAAAAACGTGATGAACTTCTCCCCTTTCGCGCTTGAAAATACTTTTGTATTCAGCAAACGCACCAGAGTAGAGAGAGAAGATATGTGATGGACATGGGCATGAAGATTTGCCTGAAAATTCGACATCAGCAAGGCTGCCGGAATTCCCTTTCCACTCACATCGGCCATACAAAACACAAACTCTTCATCATTAATAGGGATATAATCATAATAATCTCCACCGACTTCCTGATGCGGAAGATACGTGGCATGAAGATCGAATTCATTGGTGGAAGGCAAATCAACAGGAAACAGAAGAGTTTGCATCTGTGCAGCCAGTTCAAGTTCCTTGCGGATACCTGCCTGCCGGATTTTTTCCATGGCAATGTTATTGTTTTCAATGGCCACGACAATCAGATTCGTTATCGTCTGAACAAAGGAAAGCAATTCATTTTTATTGGGTATGACGCTATTGGCAAACCCTCCTACAAGAGCATAAGCCAGGATATGGTCTTTATGGTATACAGGGAGAATGGTATCGAAAGTGTTTATCCAAAGTTCTTTTTCGGTCTCCAGATTATGCAGCCGGTTCAATTCCTCAAGGGTTTTATCCAGGTCAAACTCTTTCATGCCTTTATCAGTCCCATAAGATAAAGCACAACTCCACTTATTCACATGAATCAGAAGGGCCAGCTTTTCGACTTTCAGCTGACTGTGTAATACGTGCTCATAAACATCGAGCATCTGTTTGGTAGAAAAGTTGTAGTTAATTGCTTTTGTGATTTGCAGCAACCAGTGCAGTTGCAATTTTTTCACATGCAATTCTGCAGACGCTGATTCAGGTCCGCTTGCCAGGTGTTTGGGTGTGGCTGTCAAAATATTATTTTTCTTTAAGTTTTTCGATGATCTTTGGGAGTTGTTTTATAAAAGCCAACTCCTTCATTTTATCACGTGCATCCTGGGTGGGTGAACCAAAATAGGTTTTCCCTCCCTCCAGCGATTTTGGAACGCCTGATTTACCAAGAACTACCGCTCCCTTTCCAATAGTCAGGTCCTTTTGTACACCAACCTGTCCCCATAGAATAACATCGTCTTCAATAGTCACCACCCCGGCAATTCCCACCTGTCCGGCGAAGAGGCAATTCTTTCCGATCACCGTATCGTGACCGATGTGGATCATGTTATCCAGTTTTGTTCCTTCACCTATGATGGTATCTCCGGAGACCCCTTTATCGATTGTACAACAAGCTCCAATTTCCACTTTGTTCCGTATGAGCACACGGCCACAGGTAATCATCTTATCGTATCCTTCCGGCCTGCGCTTAAAATAAAACGCATCAGCACCTATCACGGTATTGGCGTGGATGATGACATCGTTTCCAATTTCAACATAATCATAGATGCTTACGTTGGAATGAATAAGGCAGTTAGTTCCTATACTAACATGATTTCCTATGAATGCGCCGGGTTGAATGATGGTACCTGCGCCAATACTGGCAGAAGGACTGATGAGATCTTTACTTGCCTCGAAAGTCCTGTACTTCTTCACAATCGTGTTGTAGGCAAGAAAAGGATCTTCCGAAAAGAGAAGAGACTTATTAGATGGCGCCTCCATTTCCTTGTTGATGATCACAAAGGAAGCCTTTGAAGCCAATGCCTTCTCATAGTATTTAGGATGATCAACAAATGTGATATCCCCTATTTCGACCTTATGTATTTCGTTAATACCGGAAACAGATGATGCCCCATCTCCAATAACCCTGCTGCCAGTCAACTGTGCCAGTTCATTCAGGGATGCTGCTTTTGAAAATTTCATTCCTTACAAAAATACTGTTTTTGTAAGCAGCCTGCCACCGGAAGTATTGATTCCGGCTGCTTTTATCAACAAAAAATCGTCAACAAGTACATTGGGAGAAAATTTCCTCAGTCAGCAGGTATAAAGCCAAGGGATGCTTATTTTCACCGACAGATCCACCGCACATGCTAATTGCCGTAAATGCCCGTATGCTTCAATTGAATAAGATGGAGGGTATCGGCTACTTTACATTCGAAAGCTTCAGGCGGATTACAAAACTCCACCCGGAGCATAATTTCATCTTTATTTTTGATCGCCCATACGATACTTCTTTTCTCTTCTCAGATAACGTAAGTCCTGCAGTGCTTCATCCCCCTGCAAGCCATCCTGTTTTGTGGTATATCTGGTACGAATGGTCTCTGAGGCGATTTCTTAAGAAGACAAAACCTGATCTTTTTGTAGCTACTGATGGTTATATTTCGCTCCGTTCGGAAGTTCCCTCTTTGGCAGTCATTCATGATATTAACTTTGAACATTATCCGGCTGATTTGCCTTTTTTCAATCGAAACTACTACCGCTACTTTTTCTCAAAATTTGCCGGGAAAGCAAAGAG
Organism: uncultured Bacteroidota bacterium; assembly: GCA_963775555.1. Classification (GTDB taxonomy): domain Bacteria; phylum Bacteroidota; class Bacteroidia; order AKYH767-A; family 2013-40CM-41-45; genus QQVM01. The sequence continues at coordinate 2,219,017 of CAVZJJ010000004.1, forward strand.
AATAGCCACTGTTTCGTCCTTTTCCCGTTCAGATATTGCCGGAACTTATTCCATTGAGGAAAATAAAATTGATGTGGTATACAATGGAGCCAGTGAAGATTTTATACCATTATCGAATGAAGACAAACAAGCAATCCGGGATAAATACACTAAAGGAAAACCCTACTTTTTATTTATCGGCTCCCTTCATCAAAGAAAAAATATCGCTAATCTGCTGCGGGCTTTTGATCAATTCTGTGCCTCAATCCGGTGCGGATTTTTCATTGGTATTAGCGGGAACAAAACGCTGGTGGACAAAAGACATGGAAAATGCCTATACGTCAATGACACACAGCAATCGGATTCTATTTACCGGACGCCTTCCGGATCAGGATCTATATTCTATTACTGCCGCGGCATTTGCCTTGACATATGTTTCGCTTTTTGAAGGTTTTGGAATTCCGATTGTAGAAGCCTTCCGCTGTGATGTTCCGGTAATTTGCTCCAACACCACTTCCATGCCTGAGGTTGCAGGCGATGCTGCAATTTTAGTGGACCCTGCTTCAGTGGATGAAATAGCTGGTGGGATGCTCGAAATGTACAGGAATGATTCATTACGCGAGGACCTAATAATTAAGGGAAGAAAAAGACACACCATATTCAACTGGGATAAAACAGCCGAAGACCTTTGGCAAAGCATGATGAAGACGCTTTCGAAGTAAGTTTTTACAGCCCCTCTGCCAGTTACAGCTGTTCTATTCTCTTTGAACACAATAAACTCTACAATGAAACAGACAGTACACAGCGGATTGTATTCATCTTTTCAAAACAAACTTACTGAAGCGGGTTGTGATGAAGCCGGCCGTGGCTGCCTTGCAGGGCCTGTCTTTGCTGCAGCAGTGATCCTCCCAGCCAGCTTCTTTCATCCATTGCTCAACGATTCAAAAAAGCTGAGTGAACAAGAACGTGATACACTGCGCCCCATCATAGAAACCCAGGCACTTGCATGGGCTGTTGCTTCTGTGAATCACAAAGAAATTGATAAGATTAATATTCTCAATGCTTCATTTCTTGCTATGCATAGAGCTGTGGAGCAACTTAGCGTGCCACCAGGTCTTCTACTCATTGACGGAAATCGCTTCAAAGCTTATAAAAATATTCCCCATCAGTGCATCGTACAGGGTGATTCGAAATTTGCGTCAATTGCTGCGGCATCCATCCTTGCAAAAACTTATCGTGACCACTACATGAACAAGCTCCACCATAAATATCCGGCTTATCACTGGAACAGGAACAAAGGCTATGGAACCGAATTGCACCGTCAGGCAATACTGGACCATGGAACCAGTCCTTATCATCGTAAGAGCTTTCGTCTACTGCCTGGATGACAGAATCAATTTGAACAATGGAATGTATATAATTCCTCCTTTCAAACGACAAAGGGATTAATATCTTTTCTTTATTTACATAGAATCATTTTCAAGTCATGAGACCCAAAATTATTTTTTATTTACCAATACATACCCCGCTTTCGAATTCCTGTCAATTCCACCTATCAAACAAACCAGTTTTTTTTCGTAACCTTTGCAGTGATTTCATCGCAATAAATTCATCCCTTGCAATGCTTCTTCAATCATTGAACTGTTCACACACCTGAAAAAACAATGTATCAAGGGCCCTCACCAATGAAAAAAGAAATAAAAATGAATAGCTCTTTAAAAATTACCAAGCAACTCTTTGCATTACTGCTTACCCTTGGAATCCTGAGCAGTGGCTGCATCAAGGACGAAGACTTTAACTATGATAAAGTAGCAGCAACAAACTGGGATCCCGATATTGCCATTCCACTGATTAACTCGTCACTCGGAATTAACGATCTGACCGGATTTTCAAACTCTACGATTGTGGATATAGACAGCAATAATCTTGTTCATCTTCTCTACCAGGGTAATGTATACTCAGTATATGGATACCAATTTATGCCCATGCTTAGCCAGAGTAATATTCAAATTTTCAACCTAAATCAAACAGACAGTGCCAACTTATACCAAAGCGGTACAGTTACCCGTACTTATTCGATAATTTTCCCCTTTGCTGTCACCAGCGGAGAACAACTGGACTCGGTACTGCTCCGGGAGGGATTCCTGGATATTTCCGTACAATCTCAAATACCTCATAGCGGATCAGTCACCATCGACATACCGGAAGCACAATTGAATGGAGTTCCCTTTTCAAGAAATGTTCCGTTTAATTATGCTGGCGGATTACCGGTCCTGTCAGCAAATTCTGACGACCTGGCTGGTTACAAACTAAATTTCAGAGGGAGTGGTTCATTCAACCAATTACGAATAAACTATACACTTACTTTTAATAATTCAACTACCAGCCTTCCCTGCACATTTAGAAATTTTTACCTCACTTGTGATTTCAACAATCTTCGTATGGCCAATGCATTCGGATACTTTGGACAAAAACCTTTATTGATAACTGAGGACTCATCTAAAATAGAACTCTTCAACAACAGTATTTTCGGGAACATTGCATTCGATAACCCAAAAATTACTTTTGACATATCAAACTCTTTTGGTATGCCAATATATGCACAGATGACTTCCTTGTATTCTATTTCAAATACGGGAGCAACGACAGCCATTACAGGAGCTATCCCGGATCCACTGCCGGTCAATACACCATCTGTTCTGGGAGAAACTGCCCTTGGATCATTTTACCTTGATAAGAGCAACAGCAACATAGCAAGCGTTCTCAACCAAAATCCGAGATACATTGCTTACAATGTAAATGCAACATCCAATAGTCCAACTCCGGCCTATAACTTTGTTTCTGATTCCAGTCTGTTCAAAGTAGATATAGAAGTAGACCTTCCTCTTTTTGGAACAGCCGAGGGCTTTACTGTTCAGGACACAGCAGATTTTAACCTCGAAAATATTGAAGAAATTCAGAAAGCGACATTCCGTATCAACGCTACGAATGGATTTCCTGCCAACGCCTATGTACAGGTTTATTTTGCAGATTCAGCGTTCGCTATTCTCGATTCCTTGCTGAGCAATCCCTCTGATTTCATCATTGAATCCGGCTTGCTGGATGTGAATGGAAAAGTTATCCTGCCAAATACAAATACAAGAGATGAAATTTTTGACAAGTCAAGACTGAATAAAATATTTCAAGCGAAAAAACTCATCATCCTTGGAATTATTAATACACAAAACGCACCGGTGCAAATGGTTCCCATCTATTCTTCATACAGACTTGATATCAAAGTCGGGGTTCGCGCCATTGCAAACCTGGAATTCTAGAGGACCCAAATCAGTTTAATGATTAAACAATTTTTCATGAAAAAAATACTGCTCTTGATAGCTTTCACAAGCACCCACTTTCTGCTCTTCGCGCAACAGGATCTTATGCTATATACAATGCCAAACATCAGTCAGTCAACTTTTGTGAATCCTGCATTCATTCCTGTGAATCGCTATTATATTGGAATGCCTGTAATTCATTCCAACTATCTTGTTCTGAGCAACAGCAGCTTTACCTACCATGACTTTTATAAAGTCAGAGCCGATGATTCTGTTTTGCTTGATATCGACAAGGTCATGAGCAAATTGCACAAAAATAACTATCTGAAAACAGGTTACAAAACCGATATTTTATCATTTGGATTCCGGATAAAGAAGAATTACTTCACCGGAAATATTACCGAACACGCTAACTTCGGATTTGCCTACACAAAAGAATTCATTGAGCTGTTGGACAAAGGCAACGGGCCATTTGTCGGAGAGAGCCTTGACTTTTCAAAAAATGGCTTCGATGGAACTCATTACAGGGATTATGGCATTGGATGGGCATTTGAAATAAATAAAAAGTTAACGACAGGACTACGGTTAAAATATTTGTATGGCATGGAGAATTTTTCATCTACGACAGGAGATCTTGGAATCTATACTGCCTCTGATGATTACAGTCTTCAGCTTTCCACTGATGTTCAAATCCGGACATCTTCGCTGGACAATACAGATGAGGGCTACCAACAATTTGACACTTCAGATGCCGCAGTACAGAAGAAAAACGTAAACAACTATTTATTTGGGTTCAACAACAGAGGATATGCCGCCGATATCGGAGCCACATACACATTAAACGAGAAATGGAATTTCAGTGGCAGCATCATTGATCTTGGCTATATCCAGTGGAAAGAAAACAACAAAAATTACAGAGCATCGTCAGGTAAATATGAATTCTCAGGAATAGACATAAACAGTTTTATAAACGATACCGCTGCTGATTCCAAAGCAGTCCTTGATTCTCTCAAGGACACATTTACTACTACGGAATCGGCTGAATCTTACAAGACCTACCTTCCTACCCATGTGTATTTAGGAGCTAATTACCGCATCAATGACAAAAGTTTTGCAGGGGCTGTCTTCCACAGTGAATTTTTTAAAAAGACAATCCATCCCTCTGTTACACTTAGTTACAATCTGGAAGTGGGCCGTCACCTTATTACATCCGTTTCCTACTCCTACCTGAATCAATCCTTTGACAACCTGGGATTCGGCCTTGCATTCAATACAGGACCGGTGCAATTTTATGCTGTAAGTGATAATGTGCTGGGTACAATTGCTCCATTGGATTTCAGGAATGCCCAGGTTCATTTTGGACTGAACATCATCCTGGGCCGTCCGGCTAAAGACCGTGATAAGGATAAAGTAGTCGATAAAAAAGACAAATGCCCCGACATCCCCGGTCTTGCACAATTCGATGGTTGCCCTGATACAGATGGAGATGGAATTCCTGATAAAGATGATAAGTGTCCTGATGTAGCCGGTTTAATAAGTATGCAGGGTTGCCCTGATACCGATCATGATGGTATAACTGACAAGGATGACAGATGCCCTACAGATTCAGGGCTTGTTGCATACTTTGGTTGTCCGGATACGGACCAGGACTCAATTCCTGATCCTGAAGATGATTGTATTACTGAAAAAGGTCTTCGCATTCACAATGGCTGTCCGGATACAGATGGCGATGGTATTATTGATAAAAACGACAGCTGTGTGCTTCTTGCAGGTCCTCTGTCAAACAATGGCTGTCCTATTCCTGAAATAAAACCGATCGTTCCGGTGAAAGTCCAGCTCAACAAAGAGGAGCAGGAAATTATAAATAAAGTATTCAGCAATTTGGAATTTGAAACAGGAAAATCGGTACTCCGGAAAAGCAGCTACCAGGCACTTGAAGACCTGGCGAATCTGTTAAAGCGAAAACCAACTTTCAGAATCCTTATTGAAGGTCATACCGATAACGTGGGATCAGCGCAATCAAACATGCGACTGTCGGAGAATCGAGCCAATGCAGTTAAAAAATATCTTACGGACCAGAACATCGAACCGGAGAGGGTGATTGCAAAGGGCTATGGACTCACTCAACCGATTGCGCCGAACGATACACCGCAAGGAAGACAGAAAAACAGGCGTGTGGAGTTTACTATTCTCGAGTAGAGGATTTTATTTTTGAAAAAGGAGTGTATCGGGCTGAATATTTTCGGCAACTCTTGCTTTCAAATACTCTATCTTCATATTCTTACGAAGATCCCAAAAGAAAAGTATCCCGGCTTCTTGAGCATTGGCAATACATCAACTGCAATATAACAGCTGTGATAAAAAGTGAATGGCCTTCACACGCACTGTATTACTAAGTTAAAACAGACCTGGCGATGGTATAAATTTGGTTACAGGTCTTTTCGTGAAAATATTTTACGTGCTACAATAAGAGGGATTATCAACCAGACAGAAAGTACCGTGAAAGAAAACATCTGGCCAAAACTTGTCCCGAAAAACTTCTGGTATAGTGCACCTGTATAACCCATCAAGGCAGAGGTATCCAATTTGAGCAGAATTAAAACACGTCCCATATCAATTGGATTCAGGGCAGTAAGAACCAACACCGCTTCTTCAAGGGGATAATCACTAAAATAATATAAAATCAAGAGTACAATGCCGTCAAACAAGACGGCAAAATAAAACCATAACAATAAGGCAGAACCAATGCCTTTTGCCTTATCCACACTCCTTACGGAAGTAAGAAATGCCAAGGCAGAAAAAATAAAAGTCAAGAATAATCCAACTATCAATAAGTAAAATGCGGCAGTCGTCGCCTGCCACAAAAGTATTGGAAGTCCTAAGCCCAGTAATAAAGCAGTAGCCAGGGAACCGGCCAAACCCAAATATTCACCAAAAAAAATCCGGTTCCTGTCAACGGGTTGCGCCAACAACATTTCTATAAACTCTCTTGAATTGTAAAAATGAATTGTTCCAAAGATGATGCAAATCAAGGGTACTACAAGCAAAATCACATGAAGCAAACTCACTAGTGTGCTTGCATTGTCTGACCCGAGATAAAAAAGTCCTGAACATAATGCAAAAAGCAAGAGCGTGTATGACAGCACCATTCTGCTTCTCAGAATGTCATAAAGCACATATTTTAAAATCTTAGCCATGAGTGAAACCCTCCATCAATACAGCAAGTGCTTTACCAAGTCTTGCTTCATTTGTTTCATTTTTAATTTCGCTCACTGTTTTATTAAATTGGATGGTCCCATCAACAATAAAAATCACTTTATCAGCCAACTCCTCCACCTCTGTCATATTATGGGTAGTGATTAAAGTCAATTTGCCATTGGCTTTTTCGGCCAGGATTTTGCGCTTTAATTTCTCAGCAGAAACAGGATCCAGCCCGGCCGTAGGTTCATCAAGAATCAGCACCAGAGGGCGGAATAAGTAAGCCAGAGCAGCACTCACCTTTTGCCGTGTACCTCCCGATAAGAAGCCCATCCTTTTCTCCATGATATCTGTAAGTAAAAAATCCTGAGGTAAGTCTTCATCCAGATTGCCGTCCTCGCTTCGGAGATCTTTCATCATTTGGAACACTTGTCGTACACGCATCTGTTCAGGGTAACGACCGATTTGTGGCATATATCCAAAATCCCTCCGGTATTCCCATGAACCAAGTACGCTTTTATCTTTCACATACAAATTGCCTGAATCAGGAATAACCAAACCCAGCAAACATTTAATCAGGGTTGTTTTCCCTGATCCATTCGGACCGATGAGGCACACCACTTCCCCTGCTCCAAAATGAAGATTCACATCTTTCAGCACTTTCAACTTACCGAAAGACTTATTTAAGTTCTTAATGTGGATCATAGACAACAGGCTTCATTTGGGGTGCAGTATCTACAAACTCTTCAGGCGTGATGGTTGGCACAACCCTTTCCGTTTGATTTAACAAATCAACAAAAAAACTATGTAACAGCATGAGAGTATGTGGAGACTCTTCGGTGATTTTTGAATAAAAACTCACTGGATGAAATGGCACATCGCCGATAAGATCTTTATTGAGGTCATAACCTGAATATTGATCCCAATAATTACCGTGAAAATAATTCATGCTGCGGGAAGCATTGGTGGCGACATCAAAGGTATTGGCCCGGAAATCATTAGCAGTCAGTGTATCGTCATAACAATCGCCCAGGATTCGAATTGCCCAGCCATTACTCAGGAATATGTTTTTTCGAACCATGTTATTATTTGAGCCTTCCATATACAATCCGGATGTATTCTTAGAAAAAATGTTCTGGCTGATAATACTGTTGGATATTTCTTTCAAGAGCAAACCATGTGCAGCACTGCCCCAATTGGACTCAAAACGATTATGCTCCATGATCACATTCCTGGTGTACATCACAGCCACACCGGATCCATTTTCCCGAAAGACATTGTATTTATATATATCGTCATCAGAGAACATAAAATGCAAACCATAACGCAGGTTCTTCTCACTGAGATTATTTACAATAGAACTTTGCTTTACGAATTCAAAATAGATGCCATCCCGGTGTCCACTGATATGATTGTCAAGAATGGCATTATGATCGCCTTTCCACAAGTGAATGCCATTTCCGGAAGAAGTTTCAGTGCGCGCAAATCCCTCTACCCGGTTGTTTTGAATCCGGCAGAAGCTCGAATTAGACAGGTAGATGGAAAAATAATTATTATAAAAATGATTGTTCTCAACTCTACAGGCGATAACATCTTCCAGTCTCAATCCGGCAATTTCATGAATATCGCTGAAACCGGAATTACGGATATCCAAGCCTGATACCACAGTTCCGGAAGCGCGTATTGTCAATATAGTATTTTTTGAAAGCCCATCCAATACAGGCATTCCAATGCCCAGGAGACTCACGCGTTTATCGACAATAATTTCTCCCTCTGCATAAAGCCCTTTGTGGATGAGAATGGAATCGCCGGAATCAGCCACCGTCAGCGCATCTTTTATCGTCTGATAGAGATAGCCGGCACCGACATGTCTTTGATTTGCACTGGTAAAAGTGTAGAGGAAGGAAAAAATAATCAGAAGAAATAGTCTCACCAAATAAAATGCTTTACAGTCTGTTTTACCAAAGATGCTCACAGGTTTCATTCCATGTCCAGGCTTCACCACCAAATTGAGATACATAGACATCAATTGTTTCTTTATTATTGACAGCGGCCAAATAGGCACCCATAGGACTGGGTAAGTTCTTGCTATGAAGGTAGAAAGCAGTTTCAGCATTAATTAATACCCCAGGTGCAAAATGATCAATGACTAAGAGAGATCTTACCGGGGATTTATCTACCGGATGCAATTTAATGTATCCAATCAGGCATTCAGCGCTGTCAAATTTATAAATCTTTCCCTTTTTGGTAATCAATTCAGCTCCGAAGTGCTTATCCATTATGGTCATTTTACATAGTTCGCAACTATCTTTCCCCACCTCAAGTGGTTTTGGGCCTGATGAACAGCAAACTAACGTAAAACTTTGAACAGTCAATAAAAAAAAACTGAACGTTTTGAAGAAGGATTTCTTCATGCCGGTCATGCTTTTAGGGATGAACCCTTTTTCTTTTTATGAAAGAAAAGTTCGTATACAAAAACCAGGAATGATACGGTGCCGCCTGAGGCAATAATCAAACCGCCGGCAGCGGGAAAGGAGCATGCGTAGAAGTTGAGCAATTCTGTGCAGCCAATCAAGGGTGGCTGATAGCTCATTCCGGGTACTTTAATAGCAGCCCTCGGATTAAGGTTGTGTCCGTAGTCATATTCCCATGTCCAGAAATCATATACTCCCAATGCTGCAATAGCCAAAAATGCAATGAACCATATAGCAAATAACCACTTTTTTCTTGCAAGAGCGACTATCAAACCTGAGACAATGATTGCTATGACAATATATTTCATGTAACTGAATTCAGGGAACATCTCTACACTAATTGCCTTCATCCCGATATAGTGATTCAAGCCACTAATGGTGGACACATCTCCCGTGAGTTTTGCCAGCCAAATCTGCATGCTTAATCCTTCAGGATACTGCGGCGCTTCCAGATCAATGTTCCACAGAGGAGTAAACAGACTCGCCAACATCAGAATTGATGAGAGTGCAATGAGTAATGCAGAACTTTTTTTCATGGTAAATTCCTTACAATGGTAATTAATAATTTCCGGAATGGATCTGTCCATTACATCCATGATCAGAAATTTGGGGAATGGTTTCAAACCCTGCTAATGATGCAGGAAACATGTTAAAAAGCAAACGGGGGAACAATGTTCCCCCGATCACCCTCTCTCCTTTATTTGCCTGTCGAAAAAGTAACTGGAACGTTAGAGCCGGCAGACGAAACTCTAAGATATCCTTGCATTTCCTGATGCAGAGCCGAGCAAAAATCGGTGCAGTAGAAGGGGTATATATCTGCAGTCTTTGCAATAAATTTCAAGGTAGATGTCTCCCCTGGCATCAACAATAATTCTGCATTGGTCGATCCTTTGATGGCGAATCCATGCGGAGTATCCCAGTCCTGCTCCAGGTTAGTCACGTGGAAATAAACAGTATCCCCTACGGTAACACCTTCGATATTGTCAGGATAAAAATGCGAACGAATACTAGTCATGTAAACGTGTACTGTTTTGCCTTTCTTTTCCACCCGGGCTTCTGCTTCCGACTTACATGCATAAGGGTGATTATTGTCTTCAAGTTTGAAAACTTTCACCTGATTTTTCATGACACGGTCGGCAGGAATTCCCTGTGCATAATGCGGTTCTCCAACAGTTGGAAAATCGTTTAATAGTTTCATTTTATCTCCTGATATATCAATGAGCTGGGCGCTCTGGTTGAGTTCAGGTCCTGTAAGGAGATAGCGGTCTTTGGTAATTTTGTTCATCGCTACGAGGTACTGTGGCCAGGGAGTTTTTGAATCACCACCGGGAATGGAAAGGTGACCGACAGAATAGTAGGTAGGAATCCGATCAACTACTTCCCAAGTGCCGAGCTTCCACTTTACTACCTCGGAAGAAACGAACATGGAAGTATAGGCATATCCTTTACCATCAAATTCGGTATGCAAAGGTCCAAGACCTGGCTTTTGAACTTCACCGGCCATCACAGATTCATATTTAAGAATTGGTAAACCATCCACTTCTCCTATGAAATCCTTCGCTGCGATTGCAGCTTGCATTTTAGCAAAAGAGAAAACAGGAATCACGGTGGAGAGTTTTCCTCCTCCAACAATGTATTCACCTGTAGGATCCACATCCGCTCCGTGTGGCGATTTTGGACACGGCATCAGATAAATCATATTTGGGCAATCCTTTGGATCCAACATTTTGGTGGCGTGCCGGATTTCAGATTTTGCGGAATGCACTTTATCGTCATAACGGTTATTGTAATAATCACTCTTCATTTCTTTGGCTTTTCCTTCAGCAAGATATTTTTCAGCCAGCTTCCAGTTCACAGCGATAATAAAATCCTTATCATTCTGGGATGCATTCGCCTCTAACAAAGTATGAGCACGCTCCGAGTTGTAGCAAGAAAAGAAGAACCAGCCTGTTGAAGGTCCTTTTCCGCAGTGACTAAGATCAAAATCAAAAGGAGGCATTAGAATCTGGAAAGCAATATCCATGTCCCCCTTATCCTTATCTACTTTCACAAAAGTGAGTGTCCCCTGGAAGTTTTCCTTATAGGAAGCGATAGGCACATCTTTGTTTCCGGTAATAGGTACACTGAATCGAGTGCCGGCCACTATATACTCTGTATTCTCAGTGGCAAAAGGCGAGCTATGATTTCCTCCGCTATTGGGAATCTCAAGGATTTCTTCTGTACGGAAAGTGGACAGATTGATCCTTGCTATACGGGGTGTATTGTTGGAATTAATAAACAGCCAGCGACCATCAGGAGAGCCATCTGTCATTGAAAGCTCAGGATGGTGGGAATCGTCCCAAGGCACAAATCCATGTGTACTTTGCAACATCGGCTTCGTTTCTTCAGAGAAGCCCCATCCATTTTCTGCATTCACGGCAAAAACAGGGATCACCTTTAGTAAGCGACAGGAAGGCAAGGCATAAACACCCACCTGGCCACTAAAACCTCCGGACATGAATTCATAATACTCATCCAATTTGCCGGGTGCAACATATACTTTGGAGGCAGCATCACTTGCAGTGACGGATTTTTTTTCCCGCTTGCCTCCGCATGCACCAAGCAGAATGCTGGTTGATACAAGCAATAAAATAGTTAATTTATTAAACGCTGAATGTTTCATAGGTATACCTCCTCTGTTTTTATATTGGTTTAGGTTTAGAAAGATTTAATTGCTGACGCTATCCATTTTCCTGAAATATTCATAAATACTTCTAGCTTCAGGTTCAGCTACATTTTGATTGGTCATTTGAGTCAGGAGGGTAGAGAAAAGTTCTTTGGCTACCGGATCACGCTGAGTCATTTCCAAAGGGTTAAGAATCATATTCATGATCCATTCCGGCTTACGTCTTTTAGTTACTCCCAATAGACCTGGTCCTACATATTTCTCAGCAGTGAACTTGTGGCAAGCAGTACATTTTGCCATAAATAGTTTCTCGCCTTCAGCTGCCATTGTTTCATCGATTGCTTCGGTCAATGTCACATTTTTCACAGGCCCAAATCCTTTTCCATCGTCTTGCATCTCTTCAGCATCCTTCATCAGATTCCCGCTTTCTCCTTCGGTACCGGATTTGTTGTCGGAGGAAGAACAACTTTGCATAAAAACTATTGCCAATGCAATGCCACAGAAGACCGTAAAAAACCTGAATCTCCGTATTAGTAAAGTGAATAATTTAATCTCCATATGATTTATAATTTTTATGATTTTATGATTTTACGCACCAAATGTACTTTTTATGAGATGCCATCTATATGATTTGACTCATTTAATTTAATGACTTTCGTCAAGGTGAAGTGGAATAAAAAATACAAATAGCCATAATTTGAACAAAAACAAAGATCCCGAAAATTCATACATTAGCAAATCGAATGAGCCAATGATGGTGATAGATCAGAAAATCTCCAATGGGAAAAATTCAACTCCAACAAACTCGATCACTTATTAATAACTATGATTACGGATAAAAAAACTACCTTCATTTTGGCAGGAACCGGAGATGCTTATCCACCTGTTACCTTAGATCCCTTCTTACTCAATAAGCCGGGTTGCCCTACAAATCCTAATAGCAAAGATTATTTATAAATTTGAAGGTAATCTATTAAGCAATGCACCGGGCACTGGAGTTGAAAAAGAAATCATTGAAAGAAGTACAAGGAAAATCAATAAAAAAATCATTGGCACTCTTCACCCTCCTGTTTTTGCCCTAAACTTTTGTGCAACCTTCGTATTTTCAATTCTGAATATGAATAAAGTGAGAAACATACTTATTGCCGATGACCATACTGTGGTCCGTAAAGGCTTAATTCAGATTCTCATGGATGAATTCAGCCAGACCAGATTTACGGAAGCTAAGGATGGCAATGAATTATTGCAGGCGGCACGAATTGGAACATGGGATATCATTATAACTGATCTTTCTATGCCGGGCAGGAACGGATTGGACACTCTCAAACAACTCCGATCAGAATTGCCTGCAATTCCCATCCTTGTGCTTAGTATTCATTCAGAAAATCAATATGCTGTGCGGGTATTGAAAGCCGGTGCATCCGGGTATCTTACAAAGGAAAGTGCTCCTGATGAACTCGTAAAAGCAGTGCAGCAGATCCTTCAGGGAAACAAATACATTACCAATTCTGTCGCAGAGAAACTGCTCGACTCCGTCAAAAAAGGACATTCAGAATTTCCGCATGAGTTGCTTTCGGACAGAGAATTCGATGTGTTGAGACTCATTGCTTCGGGTAAAACAATTTCTGAGATCGCAGTACTTCTCACCCTGAGTGTAAATACTATCAGCACCTATCGCCTCCGGATTTTAGAAAAAATGAAAATGCACTCAAGTTCTGAGTTGACTCATTATGCCATCTCAAACCATCTTCTGGAATAACCTAAGTGTCTTAGCATTTTTGACTGGTACAATCATTGTTTTTCGCGCAAATTTAAGGGGTTTCGCTATCAGGAGGTATTAATATTTTCCCGGCCCTTCTATTCGATGTTGCAACAACATATTTATTATCCCAAACCAGGCAATAGAATAAAATCTATTACCCTATGGCGAAGCAGTCTGAACTTAAATTTAAACCCGACTTTATACAGCCCGAGAGGCCTCCCTTGTAGTACGAACTGTTACATTGATTTCACTAAACATATATAACCAAACAACGTATTAATTATTTATCCTGCAGTCAGAATTCTCCTTCATTATTTTTTAAATTGTTTTCATGAGCTCAAAGAAAATTAAAGTCATGATTGTGGAGGATTCCGGGATCATCGTTCAGCGACTGTATTCTATGCTAAGCGAAGTCGAATTTATCAAATCGATTGTGCATGCAAAAAATGGAGAAGAAGCCATCACCCTCCTAAAACTTCTCAGTCCGGAACTCGTGCTTCTTGATATTAAACTTCCTGTCATGAATGGGATAGAGGTTTTAAGACATATTAAACGGGACTACAAGAATATTCAGGTAGTTATGCTCACAAATTATCCCAATTCACAGTATAAAGAAATCTGCATGGAATTAGGTGCGGATTATTTTCTTGACAAGTCGACAGACTTTGAACAAATCATCAAGTTGATGCATTCCATGCATAGCAAAATGTCAATCAGCTAACATGAATCTAAATCACCGAAAACCAAGTTAACAGGCGTACAAGAATATAGTTCATTAATACACTTCAGAACAATTGAGTTTTTCTCGCTTTAAAATAGTAAGTCAGCACCCATTACCTTGATGTAAAAGTTATTTAGCCAGCAAGCACGAACTCCATGGACACTACTCCAAATAAACAATCCCAATTTAAGGTCATGTTGATTGATGACACCGAAGTAGATAATTTTATCAGTAAAAAAGTAATGGCTGCTTCTGCATTTTCAAGCGAGATAATGGAGTTTTATTCAGCACAAAAAGCATTGAATTTTCTACTTGAAAACAAAGAAAACAAAGATAGGCTGCCTCAAATAATTTTTTTAGATATCCATATGCCAGCCATGGACGGGTTTGATTTTATGGAAAAATTCAAAGAACTCCCTTCCGAAATTCATCAGTATTGCAAAGTTGTGATGCTTTCCTCTTCCCTTGATCCTGAGGACGTTCGCCGTATTAAGGAGAGCAATCATATCGTCAGGTTTATGACAAAGCCCATCTCCAAAGATCAACTTCAATCATTAAATTTGGAGATGAATGCAACCCTTAGCTGACCTTTCAAGTAAATAAGTGACAACTATCTAAGCCGGAACAAAAATTATTGCTCAATTAGTATCATTTGCACTGAGTTTTAGTGCAAATTTCATATTGACTGTAATAATTGCCTGGCTTCAGTGGAATTTTCCTAAATAGGAGAAATGATTTAGTCCAGATCTTAAGAACTCTCAAAATCAAATTTCCACTTTTGTCTAATCTCTTCAAGTGAAATGAGTACTGAATCTAAAAAGATTTTTTTCAGAAATGCACTAAAGTTTAGTGTTTACGGTTTCCTCTTAGGTTTTGTATTCCCGCTTGCAGCTACCCTTCTGGCTATTCGTGACATTTCAGGCAATGTGCTCCTAAGCACATTGCTGCAGTTGCATCAGCAGCAGCCGCTATTGCAAATCATTGATTTAGCACCCTTGGTTCTCCTTATCTCCGGACTCTTTCTTGGATATAAAACGGATCATATAATACGGATTGAACAGGAACGGAAGAACGATAAGTACCGTAACCTCATTGAAGAAGCCATTGAGGTAATCTACCTTACCGATCCTAACGGGAATTTCATCTACTTCAACGAGCGCGTCCAAAAAGTATATGGCTTCAGACCGCAAGATTTGATTGGGGCGCACTTCACTTCCCTGATCAGACCATCCATGGTGCAAAAGGTAAGTGCCTTCTACCTGAATCAATTTGAAAAGAAAATTCCGGAAACAATTTCTGATTTTCAAATTATCGATAAATCAGGAAAGCCGCGCTGGGTTGAACAAACCGTCATTCTGCGGACAAAAAACAATAAAGTAAAAGGATTTCATGGCGTCCTAAGAGATATAGATGCGAGGATCCTGCAGGATAAGGAGATTGTGGATCTGAATGCACAATTGAAGGAAAAGGTAGATGAATTGGAAGTCGTAAATAAAGAGCTGGAGGCATTTAATCACACAGTATCGCACGACCTACGCTCGCCACTACGAGGAATTTCCACACTTGCTGAAATCATGCAAATGGAATTCGGAGAACATCTTCCTGGTGAGGCCAAAGAACTTTTGACAAGAATAATTGGTAACACAAATAAAATTCATCAATTAGTAGAAGATTTACTTGAGTTCTCCAAGGTAGGAAAGCAAGAAATTAAAATGGAAGATGTAAGTATGGGTCAAATGGTAGACCAAATTCTGCATGATTACCTCCCGAAGGATAATGATAACAAAACATCAGTGCAGGTGGATAAGCTGGCAATTTCATGCTGCGATAAAAAACTGATTGAACAGGTCTGGGTTAACTTCATCACAAACGCACTTAAATACTCTTCGAAAAAAGAAGCTCCTCTGATCCGCATTGGGAACTATTTCAAAAACAATGAACAGGTTTATTTTGTAAAAGACAATGGGGCCGGCTTTGACATGACCTACTACAAAAAACTATTCAACGTGTTCAGCCGGCTTCACAATGATACCGAATTCAAAGGCACAGGGGTTGGTTTAAGTATCGTGAAAAGAATCATTGAACGTCATGGCGGAAAAGTTTGGGCCGAAGGACAGCCGGACGCAGGAGCCACATTTTATTTTTCATTACCCTTGATTTCTCAGGATACAAGTAAAACAGCCGAAAAGATTTCGACTCCTGTTTTCTACAGCTGAAATCTCCATTTGTAAAAACACATTGAAAGCTAGTTGCTAACAGGCAATCGGTAAACACCAACCTTCCTATTATCCCTCATGCTCATAATAAGGTATGCTGTCATCTGAAACAGCTTCTTTTTCCTGCCAGTATGCCATGGTGACTACTCTCCCATCCGGCGTATGAAGTGCTCTTCCATAAATAGCATTGATCATATTAAAACGGACATCGCTTACTCCTACGGTAAAAAGTAATGAGGCTCCGGGCTGATCCTCTCCTTCAATAACTGTAGCAACTTTAGATGGTGGGCCAGGCACCACGACAACAGTATACCCGTTGAACTCCAATAATTTTTTTAAGAAAGAAACACGCTCAGAGCCTGCATTCTTTTCTACGATGGCACATTTCACCCCTTCGAGATCTTCAAATTGATGGTTTTGATTGATTGCCATTTTCCTATTTGTTTATACTGCAATTGAATAGTGTAGCACTATTTCAATCCATAGCTGAGTGAAAGAATAAATTCATACAAACCTGAAGTGAATCCTAAAAGCAGGATTCCTCCCAGACAAAAAATCATGGCAGCTTTCACTGATATCCCGAAACCCAAGTGTGGCAGCGGATTTTCTCCCGGCTCCATGAATATGGCCCGGATGACACGCAGATAATAATACAAGGATACCACCATGTTTAAAGCAGCAAAAATAATCAGGGGCCAATTTCCTGCTCCTGCTCCTGCACTGAGTAAAAATAGTTTTCCGAAGAAGCCGGCTGTAGGAGGAATTCCTGCCAGTGAAAAGAGGGAAATCGCAAGCAACCAGCTCAAACCACGATTTGACTTATACAAGCCATTATAATCTTCGATATTCTCCTTGCCTGTCATGGCTGAAATATGTGAAACCACTCCGAAAGCACCAAGATTTGAGAATACATATATCAATACAAAATAGATTGAAGAACTCATTCCCTGCCCGTCTGACCCGGAAATACCAATTAGTATATAAGCCACCTGCGCAATCGAAGAAAATGCGAGGAAACGTTTCATGTTAGTTTGACGCAAAGCGAACAAGTTACCCACTGTCATGGTGAGGACTGCAGAAATCGCCAACACATTGTACCAAACTGTGCTCATTGAGCTAAACACCGTATAAAGTACTGATGAAAGAGCAAAGACGATGGTTCCTTTAGAGATTACAGACAGATAAGAACTCACGGCAACAGGAGCGCCTTCATATACATCTGCCGTCCAAAAATGAAAAGGCGCTATGGACAACTTAAAAGCAAATCCGGTAAACACAAAAACAAAGGCAAGCACCTGAAGCGGTGTACCTGTTAAAAGTAAGGCCATCTGTCCAAAGTCAAGGGTTCCTGTTGTTCCATATAAGAAAGAAATACCGAATAGGAACAGGCAGGAAGAAAAGGCGGAAGAAAGAATCATCTTCATGGCTGCTTCGCCTGATACTTTTTTATCCAGATCAAAATTGCACAGTGCCGCGAGTGGAATAGTCGAAAGCTCCAGCGCGAGGTAAAACATCAGGAAATTCCCACTGGATAAAAGGAAAAACATTCCAAGCAATGAGCTGACCAGAAGCATAAAAAACTCCGGTAGATGTTTATGGCGTCTCATCCACTCAGTGGACTGCAAATGAATGATCAAAACAGCAAAGTTCAGAATATTCTTCTGCAAAGAAATCAGAGAGGAGTTGCGAAACATTCCGCCAAACAATTGCCCCTCAGCATTCATCATCCAACCAAAAAGAAAATTAAGTACGAAAAGTATAGTCATCAACATGATGATGCTGTCGTTTGTGCGCTCCTTCGAACTGATCTTTAATACCAGCAACAAGACCAGTATGAATACCAGACTCCATTCGTGCTTTAACAATGACAAAATATCTGACATATGCTTCTATTTGAGTAAAGCAACTCCTTTTAAATGTTCCACAATCTCTACTGCACCCGGACTTACAAGATCTTTGAGCCAGAAAGGAATTACTCCCATGGCAAGTATACCAACCAATAGAACAATACCAGCAAGTTTTTCATTCCAGGCGGCATCTCCCAACTTTAGAAATTTCTCATTATGAACCGGGCCCATCACAGCTTTACCAGTGGCACGAAGTATATAAACTGCCGTGACTACGATCGACATACAGGCAAGTATGGTAGCAATTCTATAAAACATCTCGGCCCTTTCCCAGGATCCAACAAACACAGTCATTTCAGCAACAAAACCACTAAAACCAGGAAGACCAAGCGAGCAAAGTCCGGCAATAAAGAAAATACTGCTGATGAATGGCATCATTTTCATGAGACCTCCCAACTCCGCCACCTGACGGGTATGTGTTCTTTCATACAACATGCCAATCGCTGCGAAGAAGAGGGCTGTCATCAGCCCGTGTGATACCATTTGCAGCACTGCACCCGTGACCGCTGTCGGCGTGAGCATTCCAATACCAAGTAATACAAATCCACAATGACTCACGGATGAATAGGCATTCATATACTTAAGATCCGTTTGCATCATCGTTGCAAATGCGCCGTAGATAATCGCAATGGTAGCAAGTAAAATAATAATCCATGAATAATGAGCGGCAGCGTCAGGCATGAGGTATGTCGCCACGCGAAGACAGCCATAACCTCCCAGTTTCATCGAAATACCTGCCAGAAACATGGATGCCGCTGTGGGTGCAGACGAGTGCCCGTCAGGAACCCATGTATGAAAGGGAAACAATGCAGTAAATACACCGAAGCCAACGAAAAGAAATGGAAAGAAAAAGAGTTGCACATTACGAGGAATCCCGGCAGAAGCTATCTGAGTAAGATCAAATCCCGCTGTGCTGCTTGCCCCCATGAAATAGACTCCCAACAAACCAATGAAGACCAGTGCAGATCCTGCCATGAGCATCAGCACCAGTTTGTTTGCGCTATAGATTTTTTTTCCGCTACCCCATATTCCAATCAACATGAACTTTGGTATCACGGCAACTTCCAAAAAGAAAAACATCAGGAAAAGATCCAGTGAGATGAAAAAACCATAAGCACCGGCACCTAATAAGGTCAGTAAAAAGAAAAATTCTTTCTGCATTTTTTCCATACCCCATGACATCAGTATACCAGCGAGAACAACAAACGCAGTGAGCAGTACCATGGCCACAGAAATGCCATCGACCCCTACATGATAACTAATTTGAAGTGCAGGAAACCAGTTGGCCGTGTATTCAAACATAAACTTCCCGGCACCCTGGGCAACATCGCCTTGCCAAAAAGCCATAAGCAATACCATGGAAAGAACTAGCTGCACAATAGATCCTGCGAGGGCTATTTTTTTCGCAACTCCACCTCCGGACAGGAGAATAAAGAGAGCCGTGATGGCAGGGATGAGTATCAGCAAGGAAAGATTCATGTCCTGTTTGGATTACGATATGGAATAAATAAGTACTAAAGCAAGGGCAATCGCCCCGGAGATGAAGTAGAATGCATAATGCTGGAGTTTGCCTGACTGGAAACCACTGATGGACAATGAAAACAATTGCGCCGTGGCAGCAACGGTATTCCACAATCCATCAACAATATTTTTATCAATCCATGCTGCCGGCCGTGCTACCAAATTAAAAATGAGTTTTTTTGTAACGAACAGATAAATTTCATCAATGTAAAACTTCCGGTAGATAGTCTTGTATAGCGTACCTGTAATGTGCATCATACGATCCGGCACCGGAGAAGCTTTTTTATAAAAGAACCAGGCAGTAAAAATCCCTGCGAGTGAAAGAAGCACAGGAACGACGGAAAACTCCGGATGGAAAACACCTTCAAGAGGCCGGCCATCACTGGTCACCAACTCCTTAAAGGGTATAAATCCCGAAGTAGCGGCAAATATTGCAAGAATGACCAAAGGAATTAACATCGTCAAAGCTCCTTCTCCATGCTTCACATCCTTGCTGACTCTTTCCTTGTTCCAAAAGATGGAAAAATATAAACGGAACATATAAAATGCAGTGATCGCAGCTGTTATCAATGCAATAAAATAAATCGTTTTATCAGAATGATAAGCAGCCAACAGGATTTCTTCCTTGCTGAAAAATCCGGCGAAAGGAGGCACTCCGGCAATGGCAAGGCAAGCAATTAAAAACGTAATACCGGTTAATGGCATGGACTTCCTTAAACCGCCCATATCTTTCAACTCGTTGCTGTGCACATAATGGATTATCACACCTGCGCCAAGGAATAAGAGCGCCTTGAACATGGCATGTGTGAACAGATGAAACATGGCAGCCATATAACCCAGACCATTTTCTCCCCCATACTCTGAAACACCGAGTGAAAACATCATAAAGCCTATCTGCGACATGGTGGAATATGCCAGCACCCGTTTAATATCCGTTTGTGTACAGGCAATCAGAGCCGCAAAGAGTGCTGAGATGATTCCCGTCCATGCAACAACATGAAGCGCAGCCGGACAAGAAAGCGCGAAGATCGGGAACAAACGTGCGACCAGATAAACTCCGGCTACTACCATGGTGGCCGCATGAATAAGTGCAGAAACCGGCGTAGGTCCTTCCATGGCATCAGGCAACCAGATGTGTAAAGGAAACATTGCAGACTTCCCGGCACCACCAACAAAAATCAATACCAGTCCCCAGGTGAGGGCTGAGACACCTAAAAATCCCGCAGCAGAAGCAGACTGGCTATAAGTAGAGGTAGCATCAGTCAGACGATCTGTGAGTGGGAGGAAATCGAAGGTTTTGGAATAGTAAGAAAGAACCAGAATACCAACAAGAAATCCAAGGTCGGCAAAACGGGTAACAATAAATGCCTTTTTACTGGCGGCTACGGCAGAAGGTTTTTGATAATAATATCCGATCAACAGGAAAGAGGATACACCGACCAATTCCCAGAAAATATAGGTCTGAAAAATATTGGCTGAAAGCACCAGTCCCAGCATCGAGAATGAAAATAGTGACAAGAATGAGAAGTAAGTGGCAAAGCGCTCCTCCCCTTTCATGTACCCAAGACTGAAAATATGCACCATCAGTGAAATGAAGGTGACTACGATAATCATCATCATGGAAATGGGATCGGTTAAGATTCCCATATTGATGGAAAAATTCTCAGAGAACTGCAGCCAGGTAAGCTGGAATGGGATCAATGTCTGATAAACACCCTGAATCTTTCCAACTTCGAAAAAATAGGAATAGGCAACAGAGAGACTTAAAAGAAATGAAGCAAACAGGGTTACCGTGCCGAAAATCCCGGCAAGTGAACCCGGAAATCTGCGGCCAAAAAGCCCGGTGATGAGAAAACTCATCAAGGGAAGTAAAACAATAAGCAGTAAGTAAACCGGATTGATCATTTCAAATTATTGCTTGATAAATAAGAACCACTTTCATGCTTTCACTGATTAATAACGCAATGAATCCGTATCCTCGACATCAATTGAATGATGGCTTCGATACAGATTGATAATAATCGCTATGGCAACAGCCGCTTCGGCTGCAGCAATCGCGATCACAAATATGGAGAAGTACAATCCTTCCAGATTCCCGGGGTACAAGTATTTATTGAACGCAACGAAATTTAAATTAACACTGTTCAATATTAGTTCGATAGACATTAACAAGGTCACCAGATTGCGGCGCGTAAGAAATCCATAAACGCCGATAAAAAACAAGGCGGCGCTTAAAAATAAAATATGATTCAAGCCAATAGGACTCATGTGCGTTCCGGATTTTTAATGGCAATAACGATACATCCTATCATGGATGCGAGTAATAAAAGACTCACTACTTCGAAAGGAAGGGCATAACCTCCGGCACCTGTATTCATCATCCCTGACCCTATCGTCTTCACTCCTGAATCAACAGGATTTAATCCGGAAGCAAGAAATTCATTCTTATAAACCTGGAATGCCGTCAGTAAAAACCCACTCACAACAGCGAGCACGGCAAATAACTTCCGGCTTTTAAGGGCAGATGGCATATCCATCCCACTGGTCTGTGTGAGGAAAATGGAAAAGATGATTAATACAACTATCCCTCCAACATAGACGATGATTTGTACAGCGGCTAGAAACTCATAATGCATCCAAAAATAAATTCCTGCAATACCGATTAACGAAAACAACAAATAAATCGCTGCGCGGAATATCTTTGGAGTGGTGACCGCGAGTATCCCTCCGCCAAGGATGAGGGCGGCAAGAATATAAAATATCACTGTGCTTGCATTCATTATTCAACGCCCTCCATAAGTTTTGATCCGGGTGTATTCAGAGTCTTAATAAGTTTATTCCGGTCGAACACACTGTGTTCAAAGGTTTGCGCCATCTTGATAGCATCTGTAGGGCAGGCCACAATACACAAATTGCACATCGTACATAATTCGAGATGGTAAATAAAAGTATGCAGGGCTTTCTTTTTTTCCCTTCAGCATTCACATCAAACTTGGTGATTATTTTAATGGTTCCGTTCGGGCAAGCCAGTTCGCATGCCGTACAACCAGTACACCGGTGTTCGTTCCGGGCATCATGCGGCATCACCACTTCTCCCCTGAACCGTTCCGCAAGAATTAATGTGTCACGGTTTTCAGGATACTCCTGGGTAATGATTTCTTTGCGGTGCAGAAAATAATATCCCGTAAGTTTCATCCCCTTTAGGAGGGAAGAAACTGCACGGTAGATAGTTTGAAAATAGTCTTTTATAAAACTCATTTGCTTTTTTGCATTGTCATCAGCACTAAACTAACCTTCATTTCCAGAATACAAACATCAGAACCCTGTTTTTAATTATTTATTCTTCTCACACTTCTCACTTATCTTGATTTTTAAAAGTGCCAACCCAGTATCGCGATTACAGTCATCACCAGTAAATTAATCAGACTGATAGGCAATAAATATTTCCATTCCAGATTCAGCAGCTGGTCGATTCGCAGACGGGGGAATGTCCAGCGAAACCACATGATGATGAATATAAGGAAGAAAGTTTTTCCGATAAACCACATGGAGGAAGGTATAAAATCCATCATATGATTAAAGCTTGTCCATCCTCCAATATGAAATGGCATCCACCCACCAAGGAATAAGGTAGCTGCCAGCACGCAAGCGATAAAGATGTTTATGTATTCCGCCAGAAAGAAGAATGCAAATCTCATCCCTGAATATTCTGTATGAAATCCTGCAGTTAGTTCTGATTCGGCTTCTGCCAGGTCAAAGGGAGCCCTGTTGGTTTCCGCTGTTACTGCGATTATGAAAATGACGAAAGAAATCAGCGCCGGAAGATGCCCTTTGAATAGCCACCATCCGTTTTCCTGGGAAGCAATGATCTCTGATAACTGAAGACTTCCTGAAAGAATCACAATGGCAAGGATCGATAGTCCTGCCGACAATTCATAACTTACAATCTGGGCTCCGCTTCGCATGGCGCCAAGCAAGGAGTATTTGTTATTACTCGCCCACCCTGCCATTAATATTCCAATCACCGAGATGGATGAAATGGCAGAGATATACAGCACTCCAATATTCACATCCCAGATCTGCACATTTCTTGCAAAGGGTACCGGTGCCATGAGCAACATGGCAGCCATCATCACGATAAAAGGAGCAAGATTGAAGAGGAAGCGATCGGCTCCGGTAGGTGTGAGCCCTTCTTTTAATAGCAACTTCAGGGTATCTGCCATTGTTTGAGCAATGCCTTTATAACCCACCCGGTTAGGTCCCAGTCGAATTTGCATTGCAGCCGAAACCTTTCGCTCCATAAAGACAAGCACCAAACCCAATACAGCGAACAAGGCAATGACGAAGATTCCTACCAATACGAACTCTGATAATAAAGCCAGCACAGAAGGCAAGTGAGCGTAAAGAAACTCCTGAATCCAGTGTGTAATTTTTTCTATACTCAGCATATACTTATATAAGTGCACTAAAAATAATCATGTATTCGTATTTAAAGATTCCTGAATAGCGAGGCATACTTTGCCGCTATACCGGAAACTGTTACACATTTTCAACAATTAATTTCATCCTCCTCATAATTTATCTGTCAATATCCGGTATAACCAAATCCAGCGTCCCCATGATAGCTACAAGATCTCCTATTTTAGACCCTCGAGCCATGTGGTCGAGTGCCGATAAATTAGAAAATCCCGGAGACCGGAATTTTATTCTGTAAGGTGTCATTCCGCCTTCGCTCACTATATAAACGCCCAGTTCACCGCGCGCAGTTTCTACCATCGAATAATACTCTCCTTTGGGAAGTTTTAAGACGGCTTTCGTTTTGGCCTGAAAATCTCCTTCAGGAATATTATCAATCAATTGATCAATGATCAATAAAGACTGCTCCATCTCACCCATGCGTACCATGTAGCGCGCAAAGGAATCACCTTCACTCTTCAGGATCTCTTCAAATTGCACTTTTTCATATCCATCATAAGGATTCCATTTCCGCACATCACAACTTACTCCGGATGCACGGGCTACTGCACCGGTGCAACCATAAGAGATGGCATCTGCTGCTGATAAGACTCCAACTCCTTTTGTACGTTGCTGGAAAATGATATTGCCGGTAACCAGTTCATGATACTCGGCAAACTTAGAGCGGAAAAACTTGACAAACTCTTTTACTTTCTTTTGAAAATCCGGATGTAACTCCGCCATTACCCCACCGGGCACCATATAATTCATGGTGAGTCGCGCTCCGCAGGTCTCCTCCATAATATCAGTAATCATTTCACGCTCACGAAAAGCGTGAAAGAAGGGTGTGATGGCTCCAACATCCATTGCAGTAGCACCCCACCATAGCTGGTGCGATGCAATTCGGGTTAACTCTGCGAAAAGCACACGGATAGCTTGAGCACGTGCAGGTACTTCTATCTGCAAACCTTTCTCGACTGCAAGAGCACATGCCTGGTTGTTGATATGAGAAGAAAGATAATCCATCCGTGATGTAACATAGATGAATTGACGATACGATAAACTCTCGCACATCTTTTCCATGGAACGGTGTATATAACCCAGATGTGGTTCTACCTTCTTTACCGTCTCTCCATTCACAGTCAGAACAAGGTGCAACACTCCATGCGTAGCCGGATGTTGCGGACCTACATTTAGAATGAGATCACCTTCTGCCGTTCTTCCTATTTCTTCAAGCATCCCTGATGACTGTCTTAATTTTTAATACTCATTATAGCATTATTTGAAATTAAATCTACAAGCAACCCATAGATAAAGGGTACACTGATACACAAAAAACTCCCACTGAAAGGATGTGATCTTCGTAACGCTTTGTAAATTTCATTTCATTTATTTTTCAATTCCAACCAACTTAAACAACTGCACCATTAAAATTTAATCATGTTCACCGGATCATCGTAATCTTTGCGCAAGGGCCAACCCACCCAATCATCTGTCAATAATAATCTTCTCAGATCAGGATGGTGCAGGAAATTCACTCCAAATAAGTCATAGACTTCCCGTTCGTGCAATTCAGCCGTGCGCCAGATATGCGAAACCGTTTCAATGCCGGGTTTCTCCCTGTCCAATTTTACTTTTACTACGAGACTATGCCGATGCGTCATGGATCGCAAATGATACACGTTGGACAAATGGGTTTTCCAGTCCACGCAAGTCATACAAAAGAGAAAATCAAAACTCAGCGATCCATCGGTCTTCAACTGTTGAGCAAAAGGCAAAAACTCACCAACTTCGACATTTGCAACCAACCATTCACCTGTCTCCTCGAAAGAAAGCGAAGGATTCAGCAGAAGTAACCGGTTTTTTAATTCTTCAGAAGACATGTTTTATTATAATCACAATTTCAAAACAAACTCAATTATCAACTTATAACTATCAACTATTTTTAATTTTCTCCTGTAATGTAATCAGCGAATGCAATAGCGCTTCCGGTCTGGGCGGACAACCGGCAATGTAAACATCAACAGGTATTACATGATCAGCTCCTTTTACCACCGAATAGGTATTATAGAAGAAGGGGCCTCCGGAAGTAGCACAAGCACCCATGGCAATTACATACTTAGGATCCGGCATCTGATCATATAATCTTTTCAACACAGGGGCCATTTTATTCACAATGGTTCCTGCAATTATAATCAAATCCGCTTGCCGGGGTGTTGCGCGTGCAACTTCAAATCCGAATCGTGACCAATCGTACTTAGCCGATGCAGTTGACATCATTTCAATGGCACAGCAACTGGTTCCAAATACCAGTGGCCACAAAGAATTGGACCTGGCCCATTTGATGACATCATCGAGTTTGCTTAACAGGATACCACCTCCCGGGGTTTCATGAACCTGTCCTGGGAACGCTGCAGGCTTTTGATATGTATCTTTCACATCCATTTTAAAGCTCCTTTTCTATGTGCATATAAAAATCCGAGAAAGAGAATGCTGAGGAAAATGAGTATTTCAACCAAAGCCGGCCAGCCAACCTCCTTCACTACGACAGCCCAGGGATATAGGAATACAAGCTCAACGTCGAATATTAAAAACAGCAGGGCAAAAAGATAATAGCCAACATTTAACTGAACCCAGGACTTTCCAACTGTTGGAATCCCACATTCATAAGGCTGACCTTTCTGAGGATTATAGGATTTTTTTATTAATAATTTGGACAACAAAATGGCCCCTGCAGCAAAGCCGATTCCACAGAGCATCAACAAAATCATTGAACCGGGACCCATGGGTGGAAATTTTACTTATTGATTCATTTTGATACTCTTAAGTAGCACCTTTAATCAATTTAATTGCTCTAAGATGCAACCCTATTATTGCTTTAGAAAATATCAGGCAAACCATTCTTGCAAGACACATCAAAGCTTTAAAAACACATGCAAAAATAGAATATAAAATCAATACACAACAATGTATTTCGATATGATTTCGATCATAGACAAGCCTGGAATCAGATATTAAAATGAGTATAAACACAATCAGCGGCTAAACACAGACTTAATATTGTGATGCTCTGCTCTAAAACAAAATTTACACCTTCACTCAATAAACAAATTACATGAAGCGACTCTCAATTTTCCAGCTCTGAAAGACCCGGATAATTTTTATAGAAAATCCAACTTAAAAATACAACTATGTTTTCAAAGTCTGTTTCGAGCTTCATGTTATAATGCAAGAAATATCCTGCGATTTCAACAGAATAATTTCACCCATCATTTAAAAACAATAATTAAGGTTGATAGCTAAAGTGATTTGAATCATGCATTTAGTGCCTGAATTCAGCTTATCGCCAAACAAGAGCGATATCAATATTTGACCTTTTGCAGGAATAAAAAACAGACATAGCAAGGAGATGTGCAGAATTCTACGTATCATATTTATAAAATTTGAATAAAAGGATTTTTTTACTCCTCATTCCACAGTGATTTACATCATAGCTCAAGTTGGACTTTCTAGACTTCGAATCCAGTCTGGTTCAAATAAGTGACAATAACATATCGCTGAAATCCAACTTTCAATCTGCTTGGTAAAGTAGCCACAGATAATCACTCTTGTTATCTCAAGTCGGAACTCACAATTAAAGGAATCTCCAAATAAATCAAGAAATAATAATATTCCCGGCCTTGAAAAAACAGATCTGGAATACCTTCTTCAAAAAACACTCACTAGAATCTTGCATGCTAAAACCAAAAAAGTTCGACGTTCCCGTAAAGTCGAACATCTATTTCATGCATAAATTGTGGAAAATTCAACTACGAAAATCTTATCTTTGAAAAATTCAGACTCTCTCCATATGATCAAACACATCGCTCTCCTTCTCTGCCTGATATTTTTCTTCTTATACAGTCCGGCTCAGCAAAAAAACCAAAGTGCATCCGATATATTACTCAGTTTGCAAAAGTTGAATACGCTGGGGTCCGTCTTGTACATAGCTGCACATCCCGATGACGAAAACACCCGCTTGCTTTCGTATTATTCCAATGAAAAAAAATTCAGGACGGCCTATCTTGCGCTTACACGTGGGGACGGAGGACAAAACCTGATAGGTAGCGAGCAAGGAGATCTATTGGGAGTGATCCGTACGCAAGAGTTATTGGGCGCACGCCGTATCGATGGTGCCGAACAATATTTTTCCAGAGCCATTGATTTCGGATACTCAAAAAATCCGGAAGAAACATTTTCAATCTGGAACAAGGATTCTATTTTATCGGATGTAGTTTGGGCTATCCGCAAATTCCAGCCCGATGTAATCATTCTCCGCTTTCCGACCACAGGTGAAGGCGGACATGGCCATCACACCGCTTCTGCCATTCTTGGCCTCGAAGCCTTTACTGCAGCATCGGATCCAAAGGTATTTCCCGAACAATTGAAGTACTTCCCGGTATGGCAGGCGAAACGAATTTTCTGGAATATGTTCCGGCCAAAAGAAGATGAGATCAAAGGCAAACCCGATATCGTTTCTGTAGATATCGGCACTTACAATAAACTATTGGGGAAATCATATGGTGAAATGGCCTCCGATAGCAGAACTATGCATAAAAGCCAGGGCTTTGGAGTAGCTAGAAACAGGGGAATACAATATGACTACTTAAAACTTCTCGACGGCGATTCCTTTGTGGAGGATGAATTCAGCGGTATTAATACGACATGGAACCGACTTCCGGGCGCCAGCGAAATAAATACACTCATCAGCGAACTCATCAGCAATTTTCGTTATCAGAATCCATCAGCAAACATACCCGGATTGTTGACAGTGAGAAAGTTGATTCAAAAAAATATAAGCAATTCATATTGGAGAGAATTGAAAACAATAGAAATTGAACGACTCATCCTGGCGTGTAGCGGTTTGTTTCTCGAAGCTACATCCGAAACTTTTGCTGCTGTTCCCGGAGATAGTCTGCCCATTTCTGCTTCCCTTATAAACCGTAGTGATTTTCCGGTGACTCTTTTGAACGTGCAATGCACTGGCTTTGCAAAAGACACCTTGCTTCAACTGCCACTTCCAAACAATAACTTACAATCAATTCCCCGCACCCTATCTATACCGCCGGACCAGAAATACACGACACCTTACTGGCTGGAGAAACCTCATTCGCTTGGTTTATTTTCCACCTCATATCCCTGGAACATCGGCATTCCTGAGACAGAAGCACCGATCCAAATAAAATTCACACTTAAGATAAATGAGGATACGCTTTTCATTTCAAGGCCCCTTGTATACAAATGGGTCGATCCGGTACGAGGAGAGTTGTACCGGGCATTCGAAATTCTTCCAACAGTGAGTATCCAACCTGCTAATGGCGTGTATCTTTTCACAAAAGAAGGAGCACAAGAAATAAATATTACTCTGAAGGGAATCAGTTCAAATGTAAAAGGTAACGTTCAATTGGATGTCCCCAAAGGATGGAAAGTTTCACCTCCAAATCTGCCATTTGAGTTGACTGAGAAAAACGAAGAAAAAAAATTCTCTTTCAACGTCACCCCGCCAAAAGAATTCGGAGAGGGTACATTGCATGCTAATGTCCTGATCAATGGAAAAAAGACCGGGAAGAACATTGTAAGGGTTGAATACGAGCACATACCGATTCAAACTCTTGTGAAGGAAGCCGAAGCCCGAATCGTACACATGAATTTGAATACCGTTCCGTTAAAGGTAGCATATATCGAAGGTGCCGGAGATAATATCCCTTCTTGCCTCCACCAGATCGGATATGATGTCACCTTACTCGATGATGAGAATCTCAGTCGGGGCGACCTTTCCTCCTATGACGTTATCATCACCGGAATTCGGCTCTACAATACCAATGACCGCATGAATGTATACCAACCCCGCTTAATGGACTATGCGAAAGCAGGCGGAACATTGTTAGTACAATATAATACAAGCAATTTCCTCAGCAGTCTGAAATCAGAAATCGGCCCCTACCCTTTTAAAATAACCCGCGACCGCGTTACCGATGAAACGGCTGAAGTGCTCTTCATCAAACCGGATCATCAACTCCTTCAACAACCCAATCGAATCGAAGCTTCAGATTTTAAAGGATGGATACAGGAACGCGGACTTTATTTTGCAGGAGACTACGGAACTGAATATGAAACCTTGCTCTCCATGCATGACCCGGGAGAAAAAGCTTTGGAAGGTTCTTTGATCTATGCGAAATATGGAAAGGGTCAGTTTATCTATACCGGTATCTCCTTCTTCAGGGAATTGCCCGCTGGAGTAGCCGGGGCATATCGTTTGTTTGTAAATCTCATGGCCGCCGGAAAACCTCAGCACGATTAATCAACTAAGCCCTTTACTGTTTCAGCTTAATTTCCAGTATAACTAATGAATGCGCAAGCATTGACTGAAGGATACTAATACCTTGCTTCAATGAATGTAGAAAAAAAGATAAGGAGAGTACTGAGGACAAGCCACCTTTTTTTAAGACCTGGCGCAACATGTACCTGGCGGTTATTGCAAATCTCTTTGTGCTCATCCTCCTGTTTTACCTTTTTAAAAAGTTTTTCTCATGAGTCTTTTAGATTGGCTCGTGTTATCCGGCACCCTGCTCTTCATTGTCACTTATGGCATCTGGAAAAGCAGGGGGGATAAAAACATTGAAGGATATCTTCTCGCCAATAAAAGCATGCCCTGGTATGTTGTCGGAATTTCAATCATGGCAACGCAAGCCAGTGCAATCACTTTTCTATCAGCACCCGGACAAGCATACACCGATGGAATGCGTTTCGTGCAATTCTATTTTGGCCTGCCCCTGGCAATGGTGGTTCTCTCCATTACTTTCGTTCCAATTTTTCACCGGCTGAAAGTTTTTACTGCTTATGAATTTCTCGAAAAGCGTTTCGATCTTAAAACCCGCGCATTAACAGCACTTCTCTTTTTAATTCAACGAGGTCTGGCTTGCGGACTCACTATATATGCCCCTTCTATAATCCTGTCTTCCATATTGGGATGGAACATTTATTGGACCAACCTGATCATAGGCGGACTGGTTGTTATCTATACGGTTGCCGGTGGGACCAAGGCGGTAAGCATTACACAAATGCAACAAATGGCAGTGATATTTATTGGAATGTTTATCGCAGGATATATGGTCGTCCACTTGATTCCGGAAAATTTAAATTTGAAAGAATCTCTGCAGGTAGCAGGCACTATGGGAAAATTGAATGTTGTAGATTTTTCTTTCGACTTAAAAAATCAGTACAATATCTGGTCAGGATTAATCGGAGGTTTCTTTCTTGCACTCGCCTATTTCGGCACGGATCAATCACAAGTAGGCCGTTACTTGTCCGGAAAGAGTGTGGGCCAAAGCCGCCTGGGTTTATTATTCAATGGTATCATCAAAATACCAATGCAATTTCTCATTTTGATGATCGGCGCTTTATTATTTGTCTTCTATCAGTTCCACCAACCCCCACTCCATTTTAACCGTGTTGAAATGGAAAAAATTTCTACCAGCCAATATGCTCCTGAGTATGAAAAATTGAATCTGCAATATGAAGATTTGTACAAACAGAAACATGAGCACCTCGGCGAATTGACGAATGCAATACGGAAGGGTGATGAGGCAGCCAGAAAAGAAATTGGAGCCACCATGTTGGCGAAAGAAGAAGATATGAAAAACGTCAGGGCCGATGTGATGAGTCTGATGAAGAAAAACGACCCTCTCGCTGAGACCAATGATACCAATTATATTTTCTTGTCATTTGTTACCCGTTATCTCCCGGCAGGCTTGATAGGACTTCTGATTGCTGTGATCTTTTCCGCATCTATGTCATCCACTTCCTCAGAGTTAAACGCCCTGGCCTCCACTACTGTGATCGATATAATAAAACGATTTTCAAAAAAAGAAAAAAGTGACCGGGAATATCTGGGAACTTCCCGTTGGGTAACCGTTTTGTGGGGTATGTATGCAATTATGGTCGCCATGTTTGCGAATCAATTGGGGAGTTTAATCGAAGCTGTCAATAAGCTGGGGTCATTGTTCTATGGTACAATTTTGGGCATCTTCGTCGTAGCTTTTTATTTCCGGAAAATCACGGGGGAGAAAGTATTTTATTCAGCACTTGCTGCCGAAATTTTTGTACTGATAAGTTTCTGGATGGACCTGACCGCATTTCTCTGGCTCAACCTGATTGGTTGCCTGTTAGTAGTTGTTTTTGCTTTCCTCCTTCATTTTGTTCAATTGGCTCGTCGAAGTAATGCAGGATGATAAATTGTTGTTGCTCATCTAACAGACCGGATCGCTTCAATTGAAAACCTTCATTGGAAAAACCTATAATTAAAAAGGGAAGCATGAATTCATGCTTCCCTCCTAAAACAAAATAATATTTTGACTCAATCGAATTTTGCTTTCGCTTTATCCTAAAATTGACAATGGTTTGTCCGGGCTTATTGCTTGGGCCATTCTTTAAGAGCCTTCTCCACCTGATCTTTGAAGAAGAAGCCATCCGGATTTTTATCTCCCAGCATTTTTGCCTTTCCGGCTAATTCATAAGCTTCTTTATTCTTATTCATCTGTGAAAGAATGTTTGCCTTAGTCCAGGTATTAAACCACTCCTCCGATAATTGGAGGGACTGGTCAACATATTTTAAAGCTGTTTGATAGTCCTTCTTGTCCATCATATAACGAGAGGCGGAATTGTACATTCTCCATGTACCGCCCAGGTTGCTTTTTATATTTTCAAGCGCCTGCTCATCTGTGCTAACTTCAACCTGAAAGGAAACGCGAACTTTATCCCATTCCAAACTTACTGTCGCTTTGCTGTCATCGAAATCAACAATCTGGAAAGCCAGACGCTCCCGCATTGGCGCAACTTCCGGTTTTGCATTGACGCGCAAAACATCCTCCGCCTGTTTATATTCTGCAGCAGAAGCTGTGGAATTCTTGTTTATAATGAGGATCCATTCAGTTTTACCGGGAATCGTAAAAATAGAATAACTTCCTTTAGCCACCTTTGTCCCTGAAATCATCACGTCTTTACTGAAGGTGATTTTGGTGGCGGAATTTGCACCGGTTCTCCATAGTGCGTCGTAAGGAACTAATTCTCCGAAAATAACACGGCCCTTTACCCCCGGGCAGCTATAGTCGATAGTAATATCGGTGAGTCCTACTGTTTGCGTTACACTGGCTTTAGGACTTGGCGCAGGCAATTGCAATTGTGCTGACATCCCGGTTGTCATAAATAAAAACAACATAATGGATGCACTGAAGTAATAAATTTTTTTCATGGTTTGGAGAGTTTAAAGTGAAGGGCAACAATATATGTTTTTTAAAACGAAAATAAAATTTCAATTTCTGTAAGGGCTAAGGAAATCAGCAATTTAAAATTATAGGATTATCCATTTTTTCGTTAATCCGCAACAGAAAGGAAGCAGATTCCAATAGGTACATTAAGTCAATTGTAAATTAATTATGTTCAATTTAATTCATTCCGGCTATGCTTGTTCATAGCGGCGCACGGGCCCGACCAATTGCGCGGGAAGCGCCTGCCGGTGCGGCTGGCAGGATCAATTGGTCTTGATTTTTCCCGCCAGCAGTCGGACACGTTGCATAATTTTTCATCAAGGAAAAATTATGAAATGGATCATTAATAATTGGGGCCTCAGTTGTTGAGCATTCTGGAGCTAAATGACTAATCCTATAAAATTATATTTAAATTTCAGCACCCAAAACCAAATAAACTTATAGTTGGATCTTTTTTTGATACAATACCCCATTGTGCAAAGGAGTTACAAAAACTTGCTCGTATCCGGATTTCAACTGATCATTTACAAGCAGACTACAGGAATCGGTTAAATCATTCGGACGATTCATCACGAGAATATAGTCAACATAAAAACCTGTATAGCTTTTGAATTTTTCCAGATCGATACAAGGACGATTACTTTTTCCTGAATTGCCAAGGATCACATCAGGATTCCGATTCTCTTTCCAAATGAGTGGAAAGTGAACCTGGTTGGCCTCGTAATTGTCCAGCAACACGATGTCTTTATCGGATGCAATATAACTTGCAATATTATCCAGCATCCAATTATCGGAATAATTCAAGGTCAGCAATGTTTTACCGGCTTCGATTTTATCAGAGCATGTAGCGAAATCTTGTGCTTCATTCGACAAAGAACGAAGTGAAGGATAGCGTTGCACCAATAATAGAACTGATGCAAGCACCGATATAAAAGCTCCTCCCACAAGGAAACGCCATGGTGAAAATGCTGCCAGCCAAAGTATAAAAAACAGATAGCTCATCAAACAAAATCGAATTGCCACAATTCCTCCTGAAAAAATATCATCAGGGAGAAAGAAATAAAACAAAGCCATTAACAAAGACAGCAATAGCCAAGCATCGGAAAGCACCAGGAAACTACTCTTCTCACGGCGATATTGACGGATTTTGGAAATACAGCCCGCGAAAAACAAAAGGACATAAACATAAAACAATGGTTGCGAATACACTTTTTCCGCCTCATAATCCAGAGAAATGACAGGACGGACATCCTTGAAAAGTTGAAGCATCGTTGAGAACTCTGGAATTTCTGAATCCGTTTTAGATGCCTGCTGAAATGCAAAAAGAAAAGTAAGCAACAATGGAAGAGCGGAAACCAATAAAAGCCAGCGGATTCGTTTCCACCAAAAATGAAATTCGGAAAAAATATTTTTTAAAGATGGACCATAATTTACAATTTGTTGCCAGCTGATTATAAAACCAATAGTCAGGATAGTCAGTATGAATACAAACAAATGAGAAAAATAGATAAGCAGCATCCAAACTGAAATCCACAGAAACTTCTTATTGTCCGGCAAATAATCGCTCGCCTGAAATTGAGCAAGCACAAAGAAAAGAAGACATAATCCCAAACAAAAACTGTAGAGTCCTGTGAGTATGGAGAAAGCCTGAACAAAGGGGAAGACAAGATATACAGCAGCAATAGCAGAAGGCCTGATGCGCAAAACCAAAGCCCGAAAAGTAATTGGGAAAGCGAGAATATAAATCCCGATGACCAGACATTCCGACAGGTTCGCATCCATCACCTGATTAAA
Organism: uncultured Bacteroidota bacterium; assembly: GCA_963775555.1. GTDB lineage: Bacteria > Bacteroidota > Bacteroidia > AKYH767-A > 2013-40CM-41-45 > QQVM01. Next base: position 2,254,328 of record CAVZJJ010000004.1, read on the forward strand.
CAATGCAAGTAGTAAATGTGAGATCCAATTGGGAAGTACTTGTGGATTAAATTGAAAAAAAGAAGTGGCAGCGCCATTTTCAAAAAGCAAACGAAATATCAGCTGTGCATTGTAGACATGTGCAGGTCCGTCGTGCGTAACAAAATAGGGTAAAGTAATCAAGGGTATCAGATGCACCAATACCAAAAAATAAAAGAAATATTTTTCAAATTTCATGTGGCAATTTAAGAATCTGCAGAGAATTACTATCGATTAATTTCTCTAAACTTATTTATCAGGCATCCATCGCCAATATAATTCCTGGATACACATTCAATCAAAAAGCATAATTTTTTTCACTATTTGCCTGCCCTAATCAGGTCATTTTAGATGGGCAATTCTGGTAAACTGAAGTACAGTTTCCTGCATTCATATGACCTGCGTCAGCTTTTTACTTACTTAAATGTTTTTGGCAAAGGTGCTATTCCTCTTGGCGAAAGGATCAGATGCGTGTTTTTAGCCAAATTAGGCCCTTTTTTTATTCAAAAAATTGCTAATTAATACTTGATTTTGCCTCTGATTTTCAATATCCTTGTATTGATTTCTAGCCACTTACAACTTTAGAAAATACGTGAACCCATCTTCTTTATCCGGCATTTAAATCCAGCATAGCTGGATTTTCCACTCAACAATTACAAATATAAAACGAAACACATATTTCAAATGAACATGAGCACACACACGTCCTCTTCGAGGATTATTACATCTAAATTATTGTACTTTTTTCTGACTTGCTTCCTTACTCATGCAAGCTTTGCTCAATCCTATCAGATGACAGATTTTGTTTTGTTTGGAGGAAATGGGAGTACTCCGGGTTGCACATCACCAACTTCACCGGGTGCCGCTGTGCTTCTGGGTTCGTCTTCGAATATCACCAGTGGAAATATTGGGAGTTACAATCTCGTTAAAACCACCGGAACAGCCTTTATTCAAGGTGATATTCATACGAGAGGAAAAATTGATTTGGCTAACAGCAATACGGTGAAGGGAAAAATCACTTCGTCAAACAACCCCGTTGCAACCGGTAATATATTACAAGTCGGATCCAATGCTTCTTTAACCGGAAATATCGATATAAACGGAAATATTTCTGTTGCAGGCGGCACCGTCAGTGGAAGGGTCACACACCCATCGGGAACAAATTATTCCGGACCTAATCCTGCCGGTGGAAATATTACAGGAATACCTCAGCTTCCGACTTTGCCTGTCCTTCCTGCAATAGCAACTTTCCCCTCTGCAGGAAACACGAATATTACAAGTACAACAACCATCACTCCCGGTGCCTATGGAAAAATACAATTATCAGGTGGCAAAACAATCACTTTAAGAGGTACCGGAGTATATGTATTCAATTACATCAAGAACTCAGGGACTACGAACACTTTTGTTTTCGATTTTCAAAACAATCCGACAGGCACTTTTCAACTTTACATACATGGCGATGTTGATCTGAATAAGGTAAGTGTAAATCTCAGCAACGGTGGAAGCGCATCCAGGATATATACAGAAATTCATGGAAATGGAAATGTATCCAATAGCAGCACATACTCCTTTATCCTTGCCAATGGTTCTTCCTCTAGCAGTTGCTCAAAATGGATGGGAACTGTGTGGGCGCCCTATGCGGCAATCAATGTGGGATCCGGAAGTGGTTATTCCACACTTACAGGTGCACTATGGAGCGGTACACAAGTAAACGTTCAGTGCAATGTGACAATTATTCATGCCCCTTATCAATTGTGCTCAGCACCTGTGATCAGTGCCGGGTTGGACAATGAACTAACTTGCACCAAATCCACAGCTCAGTTAACAGGAACTTCCACTCCTTCCAATCTGCAATACAATTGGTCAGCTCTTAATGGTGGTCACATTCTGTCAGGTGCAACATCCCTGACTCCGCTTGTTGACTCTGCAGGAACATATATCCTCACCGTTACAAACCCTGCAGGAGCTTGCACTTCTTCTGATACGGCCCTGGTTCTTCTGAATAAGACCCAACCTGATGTGGATGCCGGCCCGGATCAACATCTCAGCTGCTCCCAAACCTTAACCCAACTTCAGGGAAGTTCAACAGTCCAGAACGCTCAATTCAGCTGGATTGAACGCGATGGCGCGGTAATTCCAAACGGGGTAACTTCGACTAATCCGACCGTTGTTTCACCGGGCAACTATATTCTTACAGTTACAAATCCTGCAAACGGATGTACCGCTCAAGATTCAGCACTCACTCTCTTGGTCCCATGCATTCTTCCATATTATCCACCGCCTGCAAATGGAAAACTTGATGACTTGATCGGTTCTGAATTGACCTCATTGTATGAAAACTACAATAGCATCAACGATTCAGCCAATCAAATCTTTATCCTCAATACAGACAGTGTAATGATTGAGGTTATTGCCATTGATGGAATGTACCAGACTTTGCTGGCTTTAATTCAAACTCCTGATTATGGCATGACAGAACTGGTGGACAATGGACCTAATACTCTTATCATCACCGGAAAATTTCCTATTGCTAATTTGTTAAAACTGGATAGCATTCCTCAATTAATACGTTATGCCCGCCCGGTCTATCCTGCTTTGGCTACAAGTGGTATTGCAGAATCAGCCGGAGACATTGCGATGAACTCAAAGTATGCGCGCGAAGGATTTAATGTAGGTGGAGAAGGAATCAAAATCGGAGTCATCTCGGATAGTTATAATACAATTCCCGGAAACCCTGCACTAGCGGATGTATTGAATGGCGATTTACCCGGCACAGGAAATCCGGACAATTCGATACCAGTACATGTTCTGCAGGACTATCCTTTCGGAAAGAGAACTGACGAAGGAAGGGCCATGTTGCAGATTGTACATGACATTGCACCGAAAGCTAAACTGGCATTTCAGACCGGCTTTATAAGCGCAGGAAATTTCGCTGAAGGAATCAAATCATTACAACAGGATTCCTGTGATGTAATCATTGATGACGTTACTTATATCACCGAACCATTTTTTCAGGATGGAATTATTGCAAAAGCAGCTGACCTGGTTACCAGCCAGGGAGTTTCTTATTTCTCCGCAGCAGGAAATTATGGAAACAAATCCTATGCAAGTGTTTTTAATTCTGCACCTGCACCTTCATCTATCCATGCAGGTACAGCTCACGATTTCGGTGGCGGAGACATCTACCAAAGCGTTTCTCTCACCCCCGGAACTTATACCATCGTATTGCAATGGGCTGATTCTATTTATTCCCTCGGTCAAACACAAACAGGTACCAATAATGATCTGGATATTTACCTGACCTATGATAATGGATCTACCTTATTTGGCTTTAATCGTAATAATATAGGAGGAGATCCTATCGAAGTCTTACCGTTCACAGTGACTTCAAATGCGAACACCAATATCATGATCGTTCGTGCAGCGGGTTCTAACAATGTAAATTTCAAATACGTTGTTTTCCGTGGCGAAATGACAATCAACGAACACAATTCAGGAACATCTACACTGGTAGGTCAGGCCAATGCTGCAGGCGCAATGGCTGTTGGTGCGGTATTGTATTCAAATACGCCAGCTTTCGGAATCAACCCACCTACGATTGCCTCCTTCTCTTCCATTGGTGGAACTCCTGTAAATGGAGTCCTAAGGAATAAACCTGATTTCACCGCGCCTAATGGTATCAATACAACTGTTTACTTAGGTGGTGTAAATATTGATGGAGACGCGTTCCCGAATTTCTTTGGAACATCTGCTGCTGCTCCGCATGCAGGTGCTTTAGCGGCATTACTTTTATCTGCTAAAAAGAAATTCTACAACCAGACACTTAGTCCTGCCCAGATCCGTTCCCTCTTGCAAAGTACTGCGATAGACATGGGAACCCCCGGCTTTGATTACAATACCGGCTACGGACTTCTCAATGCATCTGCCGCAATGCAAACATTTGCCGCACCCAATCCTGAAATCACGGGCCTCGTGCTGCAAGACACCACTTTAGTACCCGGCACTCAACCGGTGAATGTTATTGTTCAGGGAAATTTTCTAACTACACAATCTAAAGTAATATTCCGCGGAATCGAGTTGACTACAACCGTCATCAGCTCAACACAACTAACGGCAACTATACCCTCGTTTTCCGGAAACCCACCGATACAGGTCTATACTCCTCCTGTTTCACCCTTACTCACAGATGGCGGATTCTCTGATTCCCTCTTCTTCTTCACTCCTGTGAAGAAAACTGTAGTTATTACCGCGGATAATAAAACGAAAAAATATGGTGAAGAAATCCCGAAACTTACAGCAAGCGTTGAGGTGGATGGAGTTCCATATGATTTAGCCGGTTTCACACTGCAACAATTGGGTCTGGATAGTATAAAATTTTCCACACCGGCCGATAACTGGAGTAATGTTGGGCTTTATTATATAAGGCCTTCTATCGATTCACTCGACCCGGCTAACAGTGCCGATGTGGCTCTTTTGGAAAGTTATATTTTTGCATTTTCTGATGGCTTGCTGAGCATAGAAAAAATGCCACTCACCATAACACCAAAAGATACGGTTTTAACCTATGGAGATAAAATTGACGAGTTCTCCTTCATTTACACTTATGATGATACAGAAATTGATTCTACTCATCGCGCCGCATTTCTGAACTCATTGCAAACTGAACATACAGCTGATATGGCTGATGCTGTCGCCCTTGTGGATGCCAGAGCCATTGTGAATGCAAGAGCTATTGTAAACGCCGATCTTGAACACCTGAGTTTCCTGGTCAGCGCACGTGCCATTGTGAATGCAAGAGCCATTGTAAATGCGAGAGCGATTGTGAATGGTGTTGTGATGGATACTACCCGTGTAATTGATGTAGCTGTCGAATCCATTTTTAACTACCAGCTTGATTCTGCATCTTCTCCGCTTGTAAATGCAAGGCCAATCGTAAATGCACGTGCTATTGTAAATGCACGCGCTATCGTTAACGCCCGTGCCATCGTAAATGGAAGACCAATTGTGAACGGATCTCAAATCGTGAATAGTTCTGTCACGGACGACTCAAACGAAGATGCCGTAGTCATCATTGATGAAGACGATGTGAATGCACCTCCTACAGATGTATTGGATGTTATTAAGCCCATTAATATGATTACCGGCACCACTGTTGGTATTCAAACAATCGTACCCGGATCCTATCTGACCAGTAATTTTGACGTCACCTATGGCCTTGGATCTATGACAATACTTCCAGCTATGCTTACTGTAAAAGCAGACAGCGTGCAGTCTGTTTATGGTAATGCACCGGCCTTCTCTTCAGTAATTACCGGTTTCAAATATGATGACATCAAAGATTCAGTGGTATCTGCTGAACCTGATTATGAACTCCGCGATGATTTAAACCAGACAGTTCCTGCAAATACAGTTCCTGCCGGCAATTTCACTATAGTGCCTGCTAACTTAGGAATGTTTACTCCTTCGAATTATATCGTTGATTATCTCAATGGCTATCTGGAGGTCGGCAAAGCCATGCTAAATGCTACTGCTGATAATCAAACAAGATATTATGGTGCGGTCAATCCTGATTTGACAATAAGTTATACCGGTTTTGTAAACGGTGATGATTCCAGTGACATTGCAGAACCTATAGCAAGCACCACAGCGAACCTTTTGTCTGACGTAAACGCGTATCCTATTAACCTCAGCGGTGGTTCTGCAGACAACTATGACATCATGAACCATGATGGAGTATTGACCATAACCAAGGCAGCATTACTGGCTACAGCAGAAGATAAAACAATGGCCTATGGGGATGCGGTTCCCACACTAACTATTTCCTATGATGGCCTGCTGAACGGAGATACCGACAGCGATTTTACACCACCTGTGGCAGCCACCTCTGCATCTTCATTATCCCCTGCCGCTGATTATCCGATTACCCTTACTGGTGGATCTGCTCTCAACTATTCTATCACCAGAGTAGATGGTATCCTCCACATTGGCCAGGCACAGCTTACAGCAACTGCCAAGAATAAAACAAGAATGTATGGTGCTGCCAACCCTGTGTTCGACGTCAGCTATAGTGGTTTTGTAAACGGAGATGATTCTCTGGATATCACAGAACCACTTGCAAGCACAACTGCAGATCTTCTGTCGGACGTTAACACCTACCCGATTATTCTTACCGGCGGTGCAGCAGACAATTATGAACTCACAATTATTGATGGCACACTCGAAATTACACCTGCCCCATTGCAAGCCACAGCTGAAAGTAAAAATATGATCTATGGAGATCCGGTCCCTGCTCTTACAATCTCCTATGATGGTCTCTTAAACGGTGACATGGAAAACGATTTTACACCACCTGTGATTGCGACAAGTGCAACTTCCTTATCTCCATCTGCTGACTATCCAATTACTTTAGCCGGTGGTTCTGCTCTCAATTATTCAATCAGTTTAACTGACGGCATACTTCACATAGGCAAAGCCTTGTTGACAGCCACTGCCAACAATAAAACAAGGATGTACGGTGAAGAAAATCCTGTTTTCGATATCCATTACAGCGGTTTCTTAAACGGAGATGATTCCCTCGACATCACCAAACCCATTGCAAGCACAGCGGCAACACTTGTTTCCGGCGTCAATTCATACGCGATCGTACTTTCAGGTGGTTACGCGGATAATTATGACATGGAAAAGCATGACGGTATTCTCAACATCACTCCCGCACCCTTACATGCTACGGCTGAAAATAAAACAGCGGTGTATGGAGATTTGATTCCTGAGCTTACGATTTCCTATGACGGATTGTTAAATGGTGATACAGAAAGTGATTTCACCCCACCCTTGGCATCCACTTCGGCTATTCATCTTTCTCCTGTTGCTAATTATCCTATCATACTCACCGGCGGAACCGCGGTCAATTACACCATCAGCCGCTCGAATGGGATTTTAAGCATTACAAAAGCTGAGTTGACCGTGAAAGCCGATGATAAAGTGATTCTAAAAGGCGCTTCACTTCCTACTTACACTTCAACAATCACAGGATTTGTAGCCGGCGGACAAAATACTGTTTTGTGTGGACCGAGATATTCAGTGAGTCCTAATTGTGTAGGAAATGCAGGTGTATATACGATCACACCTTACGCATTATCGCTAAGTCAACCAGGCAATTATCAGATCAACTATGAACAGGGATATCTCTATATAAATCCAAAAGGAGGAAGCACTAAAAAAGTGAAACCCGTTTTAAATTGTGTGGATACTCTTATTAATCATCCTTCAGGATTTAACTATGTGGCTCATTTCTCCTATGAAAATGATAATTCGACTCCTGTATATGTACCTATCGGCAGCGACAACTATATTTCTACTCTCGGATCATATAGTGGAACTCAACCACAACTTTTTGTTCCGGGTGGTGGTAATTTCGATTTATATTTTGATGGAGTGAAACTGACTTGGACCGTTAAATCTTACAATGGCAATCAAAAATCATCAGCAGCGAGTGATGCGAGTATAACATCAAATCGCTGTACGGCCCATCTGAGAACAGCTCAATCCTCTACTGAAGAAATACTGCCGTCAGAGATTTCAGTATATCCCAACCCTGTGAAAGACAAGTTGACATTGAATGCAGGTCAACTCGAAGTCAATGAAAATGACATCCAACTTCTTGACTTGCTGGGCAAGCAGTACGAAATTTCTCCTATTCGTAAATCAACCGGGGCAGTATTTGAGTTAGATCTTTCGTCCCTGCATGAAGGAATTTACTTTATCAGAATCACAAGTGCTGAATCAATTTCTTTGATTCGCGTCCTTAAGCAAAACTGATTCATTTAACGATTCCGTTAATAAAACATGATGTTGAAGGAGTGAGAAGTGATTCTCACTCCTTTTTTTGTCCACCCGGCATTGAGAAGCTGAGAATGCAATACAGATATTGGTCTTGTATTAATAAAACCTTCCAGCACATTATTAAATCAATAGCTTCTAATCCAACACTTCAGGTTTCTCAAATGACACTGAGTATGGTTCGCTTAGAATCTGTACAATAAGTCAAAAAAATAATTGGAAAACGCTTTGGAGATATTAACAGAAAAACTCCTGTTTATAAAACCCGAGAATTGATCAAAACAGACTTTTACCACTGGAAATCCACAGTTTACCCAAAAATGCATCCAAAAAACATGATAATTATCAACAATCTAGCTAATTTTAAATATAATTATTAAATTTAAAAATTACAGGATTTCTCCTTTTACCCGATTTCGCTTCGATTATAGTACAAATTCAATAATTCTCAATAGTGCTGCCTGATGCTTCTTGCATCAAGATGAATTATTATCTCTTCTGAGTATTCTCTTCATTTTAATTTATACACAAACACAAAAACAGCTATGAATTCTACTTCTACGTTCAAAAGCAATTGCCAATTTAGGCCCACCGTCACTCAAAACATCAGGGGAGTAATATTTCTCCGGTCGCTGGCTTCCAGAAACAAGCAATTATTTATTGGATTGTTTCTCGTATTGTCTTCATTGCTCCTGCTAAATCCACTTTCAGGAAGTGGCCAGTCATTGAATCTTGATGGAATCAATGATGTTGTGACTGGACCGGCGGATTTAATTCCTGTCACCGGCGCATACACAGTATCGGTCTGGGCCAAACAAAACAACTTTCAATCCGGAACACTTAAAAACATTGTCTCCCAGGGCCGGAATTTTTATATAGGACAATTTTACAATGATACGATTCGTATTGGCGACTACTGGTATGGCACCGGGGTGCAATGGCCGACTGATCTCAACTGGCACAATTATACAGTAGTCAGAGCACTCACAAATACCTACCTCTACCTTGACGGAAATCTTGTTGCAACAGCAGGATTTGCAATCCCAAGTCCTACGAATTCATCACCTGGAAACCCTATTGTTGCAAATTTTTATATCGGTACGCAGTGGACTGGTAATTCAGAAAATTTTGGTGGAAGTGTTGATGAGCTGAGAATTTGGAACCGGGCGCTTACTCTGTCCGAAATTCAATCCACACTTTCATGTGAAATTCAATCCACCGGAAACGGTTTAGTGGCAAACTATCACTTTAACCAGGGAACACCAGGAGCTACAAACACGGGAATCACTACACTTGATGATGCAAGTGGAAATGGACACAGCATGTCACTGGCAAATTTTGCGCTCAGCGGACTAACTTCCAATTGGGTCAGCTCTGGTCCTATCACTTTACCTTCAAAATGGTATCAGGATTTGGATTCCGATACTTATGGGAATCCTGCGGTTGATTCCAGTTCCTGCACTCAACCCACAGGATATGTTTCGAATAATTTAGATTGTAATGATGGCAATGCAAGTATTCATCCCGGAGTCGCTGAAAATCCAAGCAATGGAATCGATGATAATTGCGATGGTATGATTGATGAACAAATTGGCTATTACAGAAGTGCAGCCTCAGGCAACTGGGAAGCAGCATCAACTTGGGAAATCTATACTGGTCTTATATGGGATAGTGCTTCTGCTGCTCCAAATTTTAATGACAGTGCGATTGTTATCAGAAGCCCGCATGTTATAACCTTAAACACAGCAAGAACAATTGATCAGACTACTGTTCGTTCCGGAGCAACGCTTAATGTAATGTCAGGCACCTTAACAATTGCTAATGCAGCGGGTGTTGATCTCCAGCTTGATGGTACAATCAGCTTTTTCGGACCTTCTTCATTCAACTTAAACAGCGGAGCAGAAATCGCCGGTTCATCTTCTATGTCTATTGGAACCCCATCCTGTACAAATAATGGCACAATTAATTTACCATATTTAGGTTTTTTCGGTTCAGGACCCCAGACACTATATGGAAATGGTACAATCAGTACGCTCCTTATGTTTAATAATTCCGGTGGACTTAATCTCGGTGGAAATCAAACCATCTCCAGTTTGCTTAATTTCAATTATGGTAGTATTCATACAGGCCCATATAAAATCATTATGGCTCTGGGATCCTCGATCCAGAATAATTCAGGAACGCAATGGTATGTTGATGGAAATCTGCAGATCAATTTTCCTTCCAGTCCATTTACACAATATTTTCGGGTTGGAGATGCTACTGGTTATCGCCCGGTTGAAATTGGTTTAATCGGTGCTTCTGTTAGTCCGGGTGGCGGCGTTACAGTGTCTACGAACAATACGCCTAATTTCAATCAGTCTACTGTTGATTCAACAAAAAGTGTACATCGCTCATGGAATATTCAACCTTCCGGCCTCACTTTCACGAATGCATATGTAACATTACACTGGGATCCGACGGAAGTAGACTCAGCTGCAAATCCGTCTAATTTTAAAGTTTCAAAACTGCACTTACCAAGTAATTGGACTACTATAGGTAATTTGGCAAATAGTAGTACCTCGATTATAGCAACAAATATTACTGACCTTGGAGAATTTTTGGTCGGTGAACCTGTTTGCATACAACCTGACCTTCCCACAGTATCTGATACATCTGTATGTAGTGGAGGAACAGTTCAAATATCTGTACAGGGAGGTAACCTCAACAATGCCACAAATTGGTATTGGTATACCGGCAGCTGTGGCGGAACTCTTGTTGGCACCGGAACTTCTATCAACGTGAGTCCCGGATCTACCACTGAATATTTTGTAAGAGGAGAGGGTGCATGTGTCACTCCCGGAAACTGTGCCAGTGTGATTGTAACTGTAAATCCAAATCCGCTAATTTCCCTGGGAGTGACGCCACCGGACTGCTACGGCTATGTTTATACTGTTTATGTAAATGCTAATGGAGGAACATCTCCCTACTCAGGAACCGGCCAATTTGTGCTTAATGGCTTCGCTGGGACTAGTACTGTTGTTAGCTTCACTATTTATGATGCATTGGGTTGTTCATCGACAGATAGTCTTTTTGTTTCACAACCAACACAGGTACTTGCAGGCCAGGTTGATGTAACAGATGTTTCTTGCAATGGTTATAACGATGGCCAATTATTTTATCATGGTCTAAGCGGAGGTTCACCTTATTCTGATACCATCACCTATCCAACCGGCTATCAGTATTACGCATTGGGACCCAATGGTTTTTATAAATCAAATAATTCAGGGCTTTTTACCGGGCTCGCCCCCGGACAATATGATATCGGAGGTGGCGATGAGCATGGCTGTGGTTCAGGTTTGTCCCAAGTCTACATCTCTGAACCGGCCCCTTTGCAATTCAATTGCGCTACAGTCAATGATGTTTCAATTCATGGTGGAAATGACGGAGCAGCACTCGTAGTAACAACGGGAGGAACACCTCCTTATAGTGGTGACGATGGTATGCATACTGACCTCACTGCAGGAACATATTACTACTTTGTAGACGATGCCAATAACTGTGGATCTTCTTCCAGTTCCTGTTCTGTCACCATCAATGAGCCACCATGTAATCTCAGCGCTTTGGCTTTTGTTATGAAAAATGCCTCGTGTTCAGGTATTAATGATGGAAAGGTTAGTATTACTGCCAGCGGTGGAACAGGTCCATATACCGGAACAGGAATATTTGTCGGATTAAGTGCCGGAACAATAGTTTATACAGTTGAAGATGCCACCGGTTGCATAGCAACTGTAGCTGTCACAATAACAGAACCTGATCCACTTCAGATAACATGTTCCGTAGTGAATGATGTTTCGATACATGGCGGTCATGATGGAGTTGCCCTTGTTGTTACAAGTGGTGGAACACCACCCTATGATCAGAGCGATGGATTGCAAACAGATCTTTACCCTGGCTCATATTCATTCTACGTCACCGATGTGAATGGTTGCTTGTCTAATCCGTGCAATCTCTTCATCAATGATGCTCCATGCAATGTTGTCGGAACAAGTACTGTCATCAGCGATGTGACTTGTAACGGAGCTAATGATGGATCTGTCAGTATAAGTGCAGCTGGCGGAATAGGCCCTTACACAGGAACAGGTTTGTTCACCGGGCAAAGTGCAGGTACTAACTATTATACTGTTCAAGACGCTTTTGGATGTTCTGCATCAGTGATTGTAAACATTAGTGAACCTGATCCTTTGCAATTCAATTGCTCTACAGTCAGTGATGTTTCAATTCATGGTGGAAATGACGGATCAGCACTTGTAGTTACCTCGGGAGGAACGCCTCCTTATAGTGGTGACGATGGTATGCATACTGACCTCACTGCAGGAACATATTACTACTACGTGAACGATGCCAATAACTGTGGTTCTTCTTCAAGTTCCTGCTCAGTCACAATAAATGAACCGGCTTGTGGTGTTGTCGGAGATGTTACCATTTTTAATGATGTGAGCTGCTATGGCGGATCTGATGCCACGGTAGGAATAAGTGCTTCCGGAGGCATTGGACCTTATACTGGTATCGGAGAATTTTTCAACCTAAGCGCAGGTATTACATCCTACATTGTTGAAGATATCGTTGGCTGTATTGACACAGTGATTGCAACAATCACCGAACCAACACAACTGATTGCAAGTGCAACTTCAGGTACTATTTTATGTAATGGAGGGACAACATTCATAAGCATTTCCGGGTCAGGAGGAACACCTCCTTATAACAATACCGGAACCTCTTCACCATACACTGCAGACACTTATTATTTCACCATCACGGATGCCAATAGTTGCTCAGCCTCTTCTGTGATAACAATTACTGAACCCGATTTACTCCAAACTAATTGCACCGTACTCAACGATGTTTCTGTTTACGGCGGAAATGATGGCGCGGCATTAGTTTCACCTTTAGGTGGCGTACCTCCTTATTCCATCTCGGGTGATCCCCAAACAGGACTCTCTGCCGGAACATATACCTATTATGTTACAGATGCCAATAATTGTGGCACTTCCTCTGTAGTGTGCTCTGTGACAATCTCTGAACCTTCGAGTTGTACCTTGAGTGCCAACTGTTCCATCCTGAGTGGCGTCACATGTAACGGCAGTGAAAATGCTGTTGTTGAAGTGAGTGCTTCAGGTGGAACTCTCCCTTATTCCGGAACAGGTGTCTTTGTAGGTTACAGTGCCGGTTCATTTGTATTTCAGGTAACTGACTCTACAGGTTGTGTTGCTAACTGTTCAACTGTAATCAGCGAACCTGATATCCTTACCCTCACAGGCAGTCAACTTAACGGCGTGTCTTGCAATGGTGGATCAAACGGAAGTGTATTAATCACTCCAGCCGGAGGAACCGCACCTTATAATATCACCGGAGCACAGACAGGACTTTCCGCAGGCACCTATATTTATTCTGTTATTGATGCGAATGGATGCCAGGCTTCCTGCAGCGTAACAATTTCTCAGCCGAATGCTCTCTCCTCAACTTGCACTCTAATTTCCAATGTTCTTTGCTTTGGAGGAAACTCCGGCTCTTACAGTGTTGCTGCAACAGGTGGAACTCCTCCTTACAGCGGTACAGGAACCTTCACCGGAATGCCTGCCGGAACCTATATGGATACAGTTACTGATGCCAACGGATGCATATCAATTTGCAGCATCACAATTACCCAACCTACAGAATTGACTCTCACCGCCGATCCTACAGCTCAGGATGTGTGTATCGGTAGTACAGGAAGTGTAGCACTCATCCCTGCCGGCGGTACTCCTCCCTATGTATTGGGCGGAGCCAGTACAACTAATCTGCTCACCGGTTCCTATTTCTATACCGTCACCGACAACCACAGTTGCTTTGCCGGAACCAATGCGGAAGTTACAGTCATCACCTGCATCATTCCTTCGGTCATTCCTTCTGATAGCGGAAGAGTAAGTACCGTACTTGGATCCGAACTCACGTCTGTATTTGAAAATGCTGACACCATCGCTCCTGACACACTCAACGAAAATCTTCTCTTGTTCAGAGCAGACAGTGTCTTGATGGAATTCATTGCCATTGATGGAATGTACAATACCTTGTTCTCCGTCCTGGAATCACCTGATTATGGATTAACAGATACAATCGACAATGGCCTCAACTCCCTTATCATCACCGGTAAATTCCCGATCCGGAATCTTGGTAAGCTAGACAGTCTGGGAGCTATTCTTAATTTCTGCCGCCCCTACTACCCTCCTGTCACAGGATTTGGAACCACGGGTGTTGCCTATTCAAATGGTGATATTGCGATGCGTTCCGACCGGGCCAGAAGTTCCTTTGGTGTCAGCGGTGCCGGCGTTAAAGTCGGTGTAATCTCTGATAGCTACAATACAATCATTAACGACCCTGCTCTTCGTGATGTACAGAACGGTGATCTTCCCGGCTTGCAGAATGCTGATCATCCTAATCCGGTTACCGTGCGTAAGGAATATCCTTACGGTACACGAACCGATGAAGGAAGAGCCATGCTCCAAATCGTTCACGATGTTGCTCCGGATGCAGAACTTGCCTTCCGTACAGGATTTATCAGTGCAGGTGATTTTGCAAAAGGAATCAAACAACTCAGGGAAGAAGACAGTTGCGATGTCATCGTGGATGATGTCACCTTCATCACCGAACCTTTCTTCCAGGATGGTGTCGTGGCAAAAGCCGTTGACTATGTAACAGGTTTGGGTGCTTCGTATTTTACCGCTGCCGGTAACTACGGAAATAAATCCTATGAAAGCAACTTCCAGCCTGCTGTGGCTCCTCCGGGAGTATTCGGTACACCACATGATTTTGGCGGAGGTGACATCTTCCAAAATGTCACACTATTACGCGGATCCTATACCATCGTGTTACAATGGGAAGATTCTGTGTACTCATTGGGTCAACTGCCCGGTGCTTCTACAGATCTTGATATCTACCTGGTCGATAACGACGGAACGGTGCTCTTTGGTTTTAACCGCGATAACCTGAACGGCGACCCTGTGGAGGTACTTTCCTTCTCCGTGAGAGCCACCACAAATGCAAACATTCTCATTACAAAGATTGCCGGAGCAAGTAATGTAAAGTTCAAATACATTATTTTCCGTGGTGATGCCACCATCAATGAGTTCCCTACCGCATCTTCCACCATCGTGGGACAAGCAAATGCAGCCGGTGCTATGACTGTAGGTGCTGCATTGTATTTGTACACACCGGCTTTCGGAATCAATCCACCAACGATTGCCACTTTCTCCTCTATCGGCGGAACTCTGATCAATGGTGTGAACAGAATGAAACCTGATTTCGTAGCGCCGAACGGTGTCAATACTACAGTCTATCTCGGCGGACAAAATATCGATGGGGATGCAAATCCTAATTTCTTTGGTACTTCTTGTGCAGCTCCACACGGGGCTGCGGTTGCTGCACTGTTAATCGAAGCCAAGAAAAAGTTCTCAAACCAAACACTGCTGCCGGAAGACCTGCGTACCATCCTTCAGACTACTGCCATTGACATGAGCCCGGTAGTAGGGTATGACGACAGCACAGGATTTGGATTCATCCAGGCAGATGCTGCCCTGCAATCTTTTGCTGCGGGTAAACCAATCATTGAATCGCTCCTGCCTTTGGATTCAGCCATAGTGCCCGGAACACAAGCCTTGAATGCTGCAGTAAATGGACATTTCTTCACTCCACAGTCAGTGGTTCTCTTACGCGGAGATTCTATTGCGACTAGCTTCACAAGTTCCACTGAACTCACTGCCTTGTTCCCTGCATTCATAGGTAATCCTCCTATACAGGTTTACACGCCTCCGACCAGTATTAATCTAAATGACGGAGGAACTTCTGATTCTGCTTATTTCTTCCCGAGCACGAAGCATTCAGTCATTGTCATTGCAAATGATACATCGAAACGATATGGAGAGATCCTTCCTGAGTTTTCAGTAACTGTATTGGTAGACAGCATCCCTCTTGACAGTACAAGCTTTACCCTGGCTGATCTTGGTTTGGATACGATCTTCTACTCAACTCCTGCACACAGTCTAAGCAATACGGGCTTGTATTATATCCGCCCTTCAATGAGGACGCTGAATCCATCTGACAGCATTGACTTAGCCATTCTGGAGCAATTCAAATATCCTTATGAATTCATTGATGGCTTGATCTCTGTCGATAAATTACCATTGGTGATTACTCCCAATGATACCACCTTCACCGAAGGAGAAAAGATCAATGGATTCACCTATAGTTACACCTATGATGAAACCAGGATCGACAGTTCTATCCGTTCAACATTTCTGAACAACCTGAAAACAGAACATGCGAATAATATTGCTGAAGATGCTACTGTTCTTGTAGATGCTCGTGCCATTGTAAATGGACGTCCAATTGTAAATGCCCTCCAGTCACTTTCTTTCATGGTGAGTGCACGCGCGATTGTGAACGCAAGAGCGATTGTAAATGCAAGAGCAATTGTCAACAACATCGTCGAATATGATACAACCAACGTAATCGATGTTGATCCTGAATCTATCTTCAACTATCAACTTAACCCGGATTCTTCATCACTTGTCAATGCAAGACCTATTGTCAATGCAAGACCTATTGTTAATGCGAGAGCTATCGTCAATGCAAGAGCTATCGTCAATGCAAGAGCTATCGTAAACGCTCGTCCTATCGTTAACGCCAGGGCGATCGTCAATGGACGGGCTATCGTGAACAGCAGCGACATTGATGACCCATCGCAGGATGATGTGGCAGTAATTATTGACGAAGAAGATGTGAATGCACCTGCAGGTGACTCGCTGAGGGCATTCTACTCCATCAATCTGATTACCGGAATAACACAAGGCGTGCATTATATATCGCCTGCGGCACTACTCTCAACAAATAACTTTGATATCACTTATGGAATTGGCAATCTAACGATCTTGCCACCGGTTATTACTGTTACCGTTGAAGAAGAAACACCAATTCAATGCTTCAATGGAACCGGTTGTGTGAATGTTACTGTAGTAGGTGGTACCGCACCTTATATAGGTGCAGGAATCGTCTGTGGTGTGATGGCTGGAACTCAGGTTCTCACCATTGTAGATGATAATGGAAATATCGCGACCGGTACTATAGTGCTGTCTGAACCTTCTAAGGTGGAAGGTACAGCTACTTCAACCAATGAAATTTGCAACCTTGCAAATGGAACTGCAACTGCAAATGCGACTGGCGGAAATCCTCCTTACTCCTACCTCTGGTCAAACAGCCAAACTACTCAAACCGCTACCGGCTTAACTGAAGGCAATCATTCTGTCACTGTAACAGATGCCAACGGTTGCACCGGAGTTATTGCAGTCACTGTGAATGGTGCTGGTATTGCCCCGGATCCTGCAGGTGCTATTCAGGGACCTCCGGGCGCCTGCCGAAACTCTACAGTCACCTATTCCATCGCTCCGGTTTCTAATGCGACCTCCTATAGCTGGACTGTTCCACCGGGAGCAAGCGGGTCTTCTTCTACAAATAGCATTACCATAACTTTCTCAAACGTGTTCAATGGTGGATTCCTCAGTGTTCAACCGGAAAACACATGTGGATCAGGACAGGTATCAAGTACAAATATTATTGTGCTTTCTCTGAAACCTTCTGCGCCTGGATTTATCAATGGACCGGCAATCGCCTGTGGACCGGCTCTTCACACCTATTCTATTGCTCCTGTTCAAAATGCAATAAGCTATACATGGACTGTTACAGGAGCAGGAACCAGTATCATGAGCGGACAGGGAACTAACTCCATTGTCGTGAGTGTGAGCAGTGAATTCGGTCAGGGAAGAGTGATGGTATATGCTTCCAATTGTATGGGTAATACATCTACCCGCTCGATGACAATTACCGGCTTACCAATAAATGGTAATGCAGTGACCGGACCTTCTTATGTATGCCCTGGAAGCAATAATGTGGCTTACTCCATGGCCCCTGTAATTGGAACAAGTACCTATGCTTGGAGCGTAGAAAGTGGCGATGTATCAGTTGCCACTCAAAGCGGCACCAATGCATCCTTCAACTTTGGTCCAGCATTCACCACTGCTGTACTTACCATTTCAACTAGCAATGCCTGTGGAACATTTAACCGCTCGTTTACCGTTCGTTCCGTCCCAGGCCAACCGGGTGGTATTTCCGGACCTTTCAATGGACTCTGTCTTACTAATGGTGTAACCTATAGTATTGCTTCAGTAGCAGGCGCGAATGGATATGCATGGACCGTCCCTGCAGGAGTCAACATCGTTGCCAATACAGGTACGTCAATTACGGTGAACTATACGGCTGCATTTTCCGGAACAGGGAATGTATGTGTGAGTGCCACCAATTCATGTGGAGCATCTATCTCGCGTTGCCTGCCGGTTTCAGCTGCACTGCCCGCTCCTGCATCTATTAGCGGTTCCGCTGCTGTATGTAAAAGCCAGACAGCCGTTGCATACACTGTGGCATTGGTACCGGGTGCTATATCATACCAATGGTTTACCACCAATGGCGTAATTGCAAGTCCTCAAGGGAATGGAAACAATGCCCTGGTAAACTTTAGCTCTGCCAACGGATCTTCTTCAACTATCACAGTGAAAAGTGAAAACCTCTGCGGATTAAGTCTTCCACTGAATAAGCAGATTTCAATTAATACTGCATGCCGTGAGGAAGTAATACCTGCATCACTGACCAATACCTTTGAATTGTTCCCTAACCCTGCTTCGGCAGATGCAGTCCTAAAATTCAAGGCTTCAGGCAATTCAAGAGTGCTTATTGAGTCCTATCAGATCAATGGAGCAAGGTCTCAACAATTATTTGATCAGATGGTGGAAGAAAACAGCGAACACAGTATTGAGATTAAATCTTCAACCTGGTCTCCCGGTGTTTATTTCCTTTCAGTCACAATGAATGATGTAACTACGGTACAGAAGTTCTTTGTGATAAGAAAGTAAAACAGGATTCAGTAGTTTACGAATAGAAAAAGAGGGATGCGTAATCCCTCTTTTTTTATTTACCATTTAGTGTACATGAATTTGGACCTATCTGATTTAATTAGAAGTGAGGTATAATCTGTCCCGATTATTTTCGGGAAACCCGGAATTTTCTTTTGAAGGTTAATTTCGAATAAAATATTAGTTTATTACAGAATGAAGGGCATTCCAAAAGGATTGATTTTTTTATTAATTAGTTTGGCATGATAATATTCGCCAACATTTTTTAATCATTCACCCAATCTATTTTTTCAGAGTTTTATACCTGCTCAAAGTCATAATATATATTTTCTTTTTTATATATATTTCCACCATAGACGATAACAAATACCCAATCCCTTCTGAGTGGGGACACAATTTATTTTTTTTAATTGTCCTCCCGCATTAAATATTTAATCCAGAATATTTAATAATTAATCAAACTCCTTTCTCTTCTCAATGGCTCTTGCTAGAAAGAAGCCGGCAAATTGGCCATGCAATCACTCCGCAACATCCACACAAAATAATGCACCCATGAAACACATTTACTCCATTCTCATTATTCTGATGATCATCAGCCAAACAAGCCGGTCACAAACACAATTAATAGGCAGTGCCGGATATGGAGGAACCCAATTTGGTACTGTGTTCAGCCTTCCCACAGGTGATACAAGTATGACACAGGTGCGTGCCTTTGAAGGAATTCCGGGGGCTGCTCCAGTCTATAGCGAGTGCGTGGAAGCTAACGGAAAATTATATGGTATGACTTCCCTCGGTGGCAAGAATGACGGCGGGGTTATTTTTGAATACAATTATAATTCGGGAATATATACCAGAAAGATTGATTTCAATTTCCCGAACGGATTCTCCCCTGTTGGATCCCTTACTCTGGCGCCAAACGGAAAACTATACGGGCTGACTAATAATGGCGGCGTAAATGATGGTGGAGTACTTTTCGAGTATGACCCTCTCTCAAATACGTATTTGAAAAAAATTGATTTTAGTTCTGTAGATGGACTACATCCCAGCGGATCACTTTTTCTTGCAGGCAATGGAAATTTGTACGGAACCACCAACGAAGGAGGAATATATTACGGAGGAATTATTTTTGAATATAACTATCTTACAAATACTTGTCTAAAAAAAATTGACCTCTTTTTCACTGATGGAGTGAACCCATACGGAAAACTCAATGAAGGAGCAGGAAACAACTTATACGGAATGACTTTTGGCGGCGGCGCAAATGCAGCCGGTGTTATTTTCAAATACAATTATCTCCTGAATATTTATACCAAAAAATTTGATTTCAGTCCGGCTTCCGGAATTTATCCATATGGTTCACTTATACTGGCCGTTGATCATAAATTCTATGGTATGACAAGTGAAGGAGGATTGAATAATGGCGGAGTTATTTTTGAATACGATCATCTTGGAAACGTATATACAAAACTATTTGACTTTTCTCCGACGAATGGAATGAAACCCTTCGGCTCCCTGCTGGAAACCCCGGGAGGGAATTTATATGGTTTAACATCAGAAGGCGGTCTGAATACCAATGGCGTTTTGTTCGAGTACAATTACAACTCTCATATATTCACCAAGAAAGTAGATCTACTTTACAATGATGGAACGAATCCGCATGGCTCCTTCTTTAAAGCAGCCAATAATAAATTGTACGGGATGACTTATACTGGAGGCATGCTTAATAAAGGTGTGCTTTTTGAATATGATTATTTAACAAATCTTTACCTCAATAAAATTACCTTTTCTTCTTCAAACGGTGCTGACCCAACAGGTGCCTTATTCCAGGCAGCTGATGGCAAATTGTACGGAATGACATCAAAGGGTGGCCTTGAGGAAGCAGGAATCATTTATGAATACAACCCCGTTACGAACAGCATTATTAAGAAACATGACTTCTCCCCAGTCACCGGCGCCTATCCCTTTGGCGCCTTTATCGAAGTGAGTCCGGGTAAATTGTATGGATTAACCAGTGAAGGGGGTGCAAATGGCGCAGGAGTTATATTTGAATATAATTACCAATCCAATTCCTATACGAAGAAGTTTGATCTTTCTACGGATGGAACCTATCCTTTGGGATCACTTCTTAAGGCCAGCAATGGAAAATTATATGGAGTGACTTATATGGGTGGCACGAATGACCTAGGTGTTATTTTTGAGTACGATTACCTCAGCAATACCTATACAAAGAAGTTTGATTTTTCTTCTCCCACTGGAACTTACCCAGGTGGCTCGCTTATCGAAGCAAGTAATGGAAAATTATACGGCCTCACTTCCTGGGGCGGTGCAAATAATATGGGTGTATTATTTGAATTCGATTATCTTTCCAACACATACACGAAAAAATTTGATTTCTCCATTCCAAATGGAGCCCATCCACTCAGTTCTCTTCTGGAAGCTTCTAATGGTAAATTGTATGGAACAACATTCCAGGGTGGCCTGGACAGCCTGGGGGTCATTTTTGAATACAATACCCTAAGCAGTACTTACGCCAAAAAGATTGATCTTTCCCTGGCAAATGGATCCGAATCATCCGGCACACTAATGCAAGCTTCCAATGGTAAATTATATGGAACAACAACTTATGGAGGCAACGACAACACCGGTGTTGTTTTTGAATACGACTATGTTTCCAACACCTATACGAAGAAAATAGATCTCAACACAACAACAGGCAACTATCCAATGTATGGAAATCTGATAGAGGTAGGACCTGGAAGTATCACTTCTTCCGTGTCTGACACTTCCATTTGTGCAGGTTCTCCGCTCCTCGTAGACTTATATTCATCACCTGTAAATCCAGGCAACATATATTCCGCTCAACTAAGCGATTCATCAGGAAATTTCTCAAATCCTGTTAATATAGGTTTTCTAAGTTCTACTGATACATCAGGTACAGTCAATTGCGTCATTCCTGTTAATACTCCCTATGGAAGCACCTATAGAATTCGGGTATTGTCTTCCCAGCCATCAGTTATTGGCAGTGTCAATGTATATGATATCAGTATTCATTCCCGGCCACAAATTAATTTAAATCCACTTCCCCCTGCTTGTTTTGGGTACAGCTTTAGCGTGATGGTATCCGGAACCGGGGGCACCCCTCCCTATACAGGTACTGGAAATTTAGCCGTGATTGGTTTCCAGGGAACTGATACTATTGTACACTTTACTATTACCGATTCTTTGGGTTGTTCGGCTACAGACTCCTTATTAACAACACAACCATCTCCAGTGATGTCGGGCACACTGAATCTGACAAATGTTTCGTGTAACGGATATAACAATGGAGAAGTCTCTATACAAAACATCTCCGGAGGAATTCCTTATTCCGACATTCTTACTTATCCTACCGGTTATTCCTATTACTTATTTGGAGGTAATGATGTCTATCTTACAAACACAAGTGGATATTTTAACAATCTTGAAGCCGGACAATATTATGTGGGAGCAAATGATACCAATTTCTGCAATGGACTGTCTGAATTACCCGTTTTAATCTCACAACCGGACACGCTTCAATTCTCCTGCTCCACCCTTTCAGATGTATCTGTTTATGGCGGTAACGATGGTTCTGCCCTGGTAAGTGTAACAGGAGGAACACCTCCCTATTCAGGGGATGCCGGTTTGCACACGAATCTCACCGCAGGTTCATATTATTACACAGTGAATGACGCAAATGGCTGTGGTTCTTCTTCCAATGTTTGTACCCTAACAATTACTGAACCTTCGCCTTGTAACCTGGTTGCTTCAAGCATGGTGCTTAGCAATGTCAGTTGTAACGGAGGCAGTAACGGAGCGGTAAGTATTACTCCCTCCGGCGGAACCAGCCCCTATAGCGTAAGCGGAGCTCCATTAAGCGGACTTTCCGCTGGAACCTACACCTATACCGTTACAGATGCCCTTGGCTGCCTGACAACTTGCGGTGCAACGATCACAGAACCTGGATTACTAATTGCCACTACGACTACAGGAACAATTATGTGCAATGGCGGAACAACATCTCTCACCATAACCGGCTCTGGCGGCACTCCGCCATATTCCAACACCGGCACCGCCGGACCCTATGTTGCAGGAACTTATTTTTTCACCATCACGGACGCCAATAGTTGTCAGGCTTCTTCCACCGTGACAATTTCTCAGCCGAATGCCCTCTCCTCAACTTGCACTCTAATTTCCAACGTTCTTTGCTTTGGTGGAAACTCGGGCTCTTACAGTGTTGCTGCAACAGGTGGAACTCCTCCTTACAGCGGTACAGGAACCTTCACCGGAATGCCTGCCGGAACCTATATGGATACAGTTACTGATGCCAACGGATGCATATCAATTTGCAGCATCACAATTACCCAACCTACAGAATTGACTCTCACCGCCGATCCTACAGCTCAGGATGTGTGTATCGGTAGTACAGGAAGTGTAGCACTCATCCCTGCCGGCGGTACTCCTCCCTATGTATTGGGCGGAGCCAGTACAACTAATCTGCTCACCGGTTCCTATTTCTATACCGTCACCGACAACCACAGTTGCTTTGCCGGAACCAATGCGGAAGTTACAGTCATCACCTGCATCATTCCTTCGGTCATTCCTTCTGATAGCGGAAGAGTAAGTACCGTACTTGGATCCGAACTCACGTCTGTATTTGAAAATGCTGACACCATCGCTCCTGACACACTCAACGAAAATCTTCTCTTGTTCAGAGCAGACAGTGTCTTGATGGAATTCATTGCCATTGATGGAATGTACAATACCTTGTTCTCCGTCCTGGTATCACCTGATTATGGATTAACAGATACAATCGATAATGGCCTCAACTCCCTTATCATCACCGGTAAATTCCCCATCCGAAACCTTGGTAAGGTAGACAGCCTGAGAACCATTCTTAATTTCTGCCGTCCCTACTATCCTCCTGTCACTGGATATGGAACTACAGGTGTTGCATATTCAAACGGCGATATCGCAATGCGTTCCGACCGGGCCAGAAGTTCCTTTGGTGTCAGCGGTGCCGGCGTTAAAGTCGGCGTGATCTCTGACAGCTACAATACAATCATTAACGACCCTGCTCTTCGTGATGTACAGAACGGTGATCTTCCGGGCTTGCAGAATGCAGATCATCCTAATCCGGTTATCGTGCGTAAAGAATATCCTTACGGTACACGAACCGATGAAGGAAGAGCCATGCTCCAAATCGTTCATGATGTTGCTCCGGATGCAGAACTTGCTTTCCGTACCGGATTTATCAGCGCAGGTGATTTTGCAAAAGGAATCAAACAACTCAGGGAAGAAGACAGTTGCGATGTCATTGTGGATGATGTTACTTTCATCACCGAACCATTCTTCCAGGATGGTGTCGTGGCAAAAGCAGTTGACTATGTAACAAGACTGGGGGCTTCGTATTTTACCGCTGCCGGTAACTACGGAAACAAATCCTATGAAAGCAACTTCCAGCCTGCTGTGGCTCCTCCGGGAATATTTGGTACACCACATAATTTCGGTGGAGGCGACATCTTCCAAAACATCACGCTTTTACGCGGATCCTATACCATCGTATTACAATGGGAGGATTCTGTGTACTCATTGGGTCAGTTACCCGGTGCTTCAACAGATCTTGATATTTATCTGGTCGATAACGACGGAACTGTGCTCTTTGGTTTTAACCGGGATAATCGTAATGGTGATCCTGTGGAGGTACTTTCTTTCTCCGTGAGGGCTACTACCAATGCCAACATTCTCATTACAAAAATTGCCGGAGCAAGTAATGTAAAGTTCAAATACATTATTTTCCGTGGTGATGCCACCATCAATGAGTTCCCTACCGCATCTTCCACTATTGTGGGACAAGCCAATGCAGCCGGAGCCATGACAGTTGGAGCAGCATTGTATTTATACACACCCGCTTTCGGAATCAATCCTCCAACGATTGCCACTTTCTCCTCTATAGGCGGAAACCTGATCAATGGGGTGAACAGAATGAAACCTGATTTCGTAGCGCCGAATGGTGTGAATACTACAGTCTATCTCGGCGGACAAAATATCGATGGGGATGCACATCCTAATTTCTTTGGTACTTCTTGTGCCGCTCCACATGGGGCTGCAGTAGCTGCACTATTGATTGAGGCCAAGAAAAAGTTTGCAAACCAAACACTGCTTCCGGAAGACTTACGTACCATATTAAAGACTACCGCCATTGACATGAGTCCGGTAGTTGGTTATGATGACAGTACGGGATTTGGATTCATCCAGGCAGATGCCGCCTTGCAATCCTTTGCCGCAGGTAAACCAATCATTGAATCGCTTGTTCCTTTGGATTCAGGCATTGTTCCCGGCACTCAAATCCTGAATGCTGCAGTAAATGGACATTTCTTCACTCCACTCTCAGTGGTTCTCTTGCGGGGAGATTCTATTGCTACTAACTTCATAAGTTCCACTGAACTCACTGCGCTGTTCCCTGCATTCATCGGAAATCCCCCTATACAGGTCTACACTCCGCCAACCGTTATTAATTTGAATGACGGAGGTCTTTCAGATTCTGCATTCTTCTTCCCGAGTACAAAACGAACAGTTATTGTCATTGCCAATGATACTTCGAAGAGATACGGTGAGATGCTTCCTGAATTTTCGGTATCTGTATTAGTTGACAGCATTCCTCTTAACAATACCGGATTGACTCTGGCTGACCTCGGTTTGGATACAATCTTCTTTACAACTCCTGCACACAGTCTAAGCAATATTGGCTTGTACTACATTCGGCCATCCATGCGTGTTTTGAATCCTGCCGACAGTATTGATATTGGTTTCATTGAGCAATTCACCTATCAATTTATCGATGGATTACTTTCTGTAGAGAAACTACCATTGGTGATTACTCCAAATGATACCACCTTCACAGAGGGAGAAAAGATCAATGGATTCACGTTTAGTTACACCTATGATGAAACCAGGATCGACCCTGCCATACGTTCTACATTCCTCAATGACCTCAAAACAGAACATGCGAATAATATTGCCGAAAATGCAGTCGCATTAGTCGATGCACGAGCCATCGTAAATGGACGTGCAATTGTAAATGCCGACCTGGAGGCATTGAGTTTCATGGTCAGTGCACGCGCCATTGTCAATGCAAGAGCCATCGTGAATGCAAGAGCCATTGTCAACAACATCGTCGAATATGATACAACCAACGTGGTTGATGTGGCCGTTGAATCCATCTTCAATTATCAACTTAACCAGGATTCTACATCGCTTGTGAATGCCAGGCCAATCGTGAATGCAAGAGCCATCGTGAATGCAAGAGCCATCGTAAACGCGAGAGCCATCGTAAACGCTCGTCCTATCGTTAACGCCAGGGCTATTGTCAATGGACGAGCCATCGTGAACAGTAGCGACATTGATGACCCATCACAAGATGATGTGGCAGTAATTATTGATGAAGACGATGTAAATGCTCCTCCGGGAGATTCTCTGGCCAGATTCTTCTCCATCAATATGATTACCGGAACTACACAGGGAGTATACGCTATAGTTTCAGGCGCATTGCTCTCTACAAATAATTTCCAAGCCACCTATGCACTTGGAACCCTTACCATTCTTCCTCCGGTTATTTCAGTGACCGTTGAGGAAAGCACGCCTATCCAATGTTTCAACGGAACCAACTGTGTAAATGTAATCGCAGTCGGAGGAACATCTCCATATACAGGTACCGGCACAATCTGTGGAGTTACCGCGGGTACGCATGAATTTACGGTAACCGACGCAAATGGCAACACGGCCACCGGATCTATCGAAGTATTCGAGCCGCTCAAAGTAGAAGGCACAGCCACTTCAACCAGTGATATTTGTAATTTGGCAAATGGTACTGCTACTGTAAACGCGACTGGCGGAAATCCTCCTTACTCCTACCTCTGGTCTGACAATCAGACAACACAAACCGCCATCGGACTGGCAACAGGAGATTATTCCGTTTCCATCACCGATGCAAGCGCTTGTGTCGGTACTGTTACTGTAAGCGTGAGTGGCGCTGGTATTGCCCCGGATCCTGCAGGCGCTATTCAGGGACCTCCGGGCGCCTGCCGAAACTCTACAGTCACCTATTCCATCGCTCCGGTTTCTAATGCTACTTATTATACCTGGACCCTTCCACCGGGAGCGAGCGGATCTTCTACTACAAATACTATCACTCTTACATTCTCAAATTTATTCAATGGTGGGTTCCTTAGTGTTCAACCGGAAAACACATGTGGATCAGGTCAGGTATCAAGTACAAATATTATTGTGCTTTCTTTGAAACCTTCTGCGCCTGGATTTATCAATGGACCGGCTATTGCCTGCGGACCTGCACTTCATACTTACTCAATACCTCCGGTACAAAATGCAATAAGTTATACATGGACAGTTACAGGAGCGGGCACCAGTATTATGAGCGGACAAGGGACTAACTCCATTGTGGTGAGTGTGAGTAATACCTTTGGTCAGGGAAGAGTGATGGTGTATGCCTCCAATTGCATGGGCACTACCTCTACCCGTTCGATGACAATTACAGGTTTACCAATAAATGGTAATGCTGTGACCGGACCTTCATATGTATGTCCGGGAAACAATGATGTGGTTTATTCAATGGCACCTGTCATTGGAACCAGTTCCTATTTATGGAGTGTAGAAAGTGGAGACGTGTCAGTGGCCTCTCAAAGCGGCACCACTGCATCCTACAACTTTGGACCTTCATTCACCACTGCTGTCCTTGCCATTTCAACAAGCAATGACTGTGGAACATTTAAACGCTCCTTTACGGTCCGCTCAGTTCCAGCACAACCCGGTGGAATTTCCGGACCTTTCAATGGACTCTGTCTTACTAATGGTGTAACCTATAGTATTGCTTCAGTAGCAGGCGCTAATGGCTATGCATGGACCGTCCCTGCAGGAGTCAACATCGTTACCAATACAGGAACATCCATCACCGTAAACTATACAGCGGCATTTTCCGGAACAGGAAATGTATGTGTAAGTGCTACCAATTCATGTGGAGCATCTATCTCGCGTTGCCTGCCGGTTTCAGCTGCACTTGCAGCTCCTGCATCTATTAGCGGTTCCGCTGCTGTATGTAAAAGCCAGTCAGCCGGTGCATACACCGTGGCATTGGTACCGGGTGCTATTTCGTACCAATGGTTTACCACCAATGGCGTAATTGCAAATCCACAAGGGAATGGAAACAGTGCTCTGGTAAACTTTACATCTGCTAACGGATCCTCTTCAATTCTCACAGTGAAGAGCGAAAACCTATGCGGATTAAGTCTTCCACTGAATAAGCAGATTTCAATTAATACTGCATGCCGTGAGGAAGTAATACCTTCTGCACTGAAGAAGACTTTGAATTATATCCTAACCCTGCCTCAGCAGATGCGGTCCTTAAATTCAAGGCTTCAGGCAATTCAAGAGTGCTTATTGAGTCCTATCAGATCAATGGAGCAAGGTGTCAACAATTATTTGATCAGGTGGTG
Source organism: uncultured Bacteroidota bacterium (assembly GCA_963775555.1). GTDB lineage: Bacteria > Bacteroidota > Bacteroidia > AKYH767-A > 2013-40CM-41-45 > QQVM01. The sequence continues at coordinate 2,282,691 of CAVZJJ010000004.1, forward strand.
GAAGAAAACAGTGAACATAGTGTGGAGATCAATTCCTCTACCTGGTCACCGGGTGTTTATTTCCTTTCTGTCACAATGGACAACACAACAATTGTCCAAAAGTTCTTTGTGATAAGAAAGTAATACAGAATTAACTAATTATGAATGAAAAAAGAGGGATGAGCAATCCCTCTTTTTTTTACATTGCATTTTAATTGTTGTCATAAACTCGAATCTCCATCTAATTTTTGAACCAAATTCTGACCCACCAAAGCTTCTGAGTATGTACCGTCAAATCCTATTTATTTTTCTGCTCATGTTGAATATGAGCACCTTCGTGATGGCACAGGACCAGGAGATCGATAGTTTGCAATCTCTGATATCCAAATCAAAAGATGACTCCCTGAAAGTAAATACCATACTTGAACTATGTAAAAAATATTATAATTCAGATCCACAAAAAGCAATTCGCTTTGCCCAACTGGCAAAAGACCTTGCAGATAAAATAAATTTTCCGAAGGGTGCTGCAACTGCCTTAAAGTCGATAGGGATTGGTTATTACCTCCAGGGAAAATCTCTCGAAACCCTGGAATACTGGGAGCAATCCCTGGCCATTTTTGATTCAATCGGCGACAAAGTAGGTGTTGCCAATATTCTTAGTAATGAAGGAGCAGCTTATTTTAATCAGGGAGATGATACTAAAGCACTGGATCTATATTTACAATCCTTGAAAGTTTCCGAAAAATTAACAGATACTCTCCGAATCGTAACTGCACTTTCCAATATCGGCGGGGTCTATTCAAATAAAAAAATAACACAGGATAAAGCACTTGAGTACTATTTCAGGGCACTGCCGCTCATGGAGTCCTATTCTGATCAGAAAGATCTTAGAACGAAAGGGGCTATCGGGACTATTTGCATAAATATCGGAGAAATCTATTTTAATAAGGACACTGCTAATTTGCAAAAATCATTGAATAAGAAATCTTTCACAAAAGATGAGAAAGACAGTATTTCCAATGCCTCCGACAGTCTTGCCCTCTACTTCTTCGAAAAAGCCAGAATAACTTTTGAGAATAGCGAGGATCTTCCTGCAGCCATGAATTGGCTGGGCAAGCTCTACTCCCGGAAGAAAGAATTCGGAAAAGCAATCAACTACCAGAAACAAGCATATGACATAGCTAAAAAACTGGAGACATTACTTGATATGACACAATCCCGGCTGGGGCTTGCTGATACTTATTATAACAAAGGGGATATTGAACTTGCAATTTCCGCTTACAAGGAAGCCGAAAAACTTGCACAAGAGATGGGAGGATCAAATCTCGAACTAAAAAACACTTATGGCGGACTTGCTCTATCCTATGCTAAACAGGGTGATTATAAAAACGCATATACTTATCAAACGCAGTTTACAAAAATAAAAGATGATCTGTATAACATCGATACAGATAAAAAATTGCAAGGCCTTCAATTCACCTTTGATATTCAAAAGAAACAAGGCCAAATCGACCTGCTAACCAAAGACAAAGCATTGCAGGCACTTGACCTCCAAAAACAAAAGCTGATTAAAAACGCGACAATCGGAGGATTATCCGTGGTTTGTGTTTTTCTGGGAGTTGTATTCGTTCAGAAAAAGAAAATCACAAAGGAAAAACAAAGAAGTGAAGAACTTTTACTCAACATCCTTCCCGCTGAGACTGCAGAAGAGCTAAAAGCTACAGGAACTGCAAAAACAAAAAGCTTCGATGAAGTGACAGTTATGTTTACCGATTTTAAAAACTTTACTCAGGCCAGTGAAAAACTTACAGCGGAGGAGTTGGTTGAAGAGATCAATCATTGTTACAGTGAATTTGATAAAATCATCACCCGCTACGGAATTGAAAAAATAAAAACAATCGGCGATAGTTATATGTGTGCTGGCGGCTTACCGGTTACCAACTCTACTCATCCTGTAGATGTAGTCAAAGCAGGATTGGAAATGCAGGAATTTATTGCTAAAAATAAAGCTGCAAGGGAAGCGGCAGGACAACCATTTTTCGAATTACGACTGGGAATTCATACCGGACCCGTTGTAGCCGGAATCGTAGGTATTAAGAAATTTGCCTATGATATTTGGGGTGACACCGTAAACACAGCTTCAAGAATGGAATCCAGCGGTGAAGTAGGAAAAGTAAATATCAGTGGTCCTACCTATGAGATCATTAAAGATAAATTCCGTTGCACTCCGCGCGGGAAAATAAAAGCAAAAAACAAAGGAGAGATTGAGATGTACTTTGTTGAAGCTGCGATCTAATTTTCTGTGCAGAGGAATCCACTCAAAAACGCTTCAGAAGGAGTGAGTCTTCAGAAAATACTTCCTTGGATTATCCTGAGACAAAGTGATAAGTACTACAATATAACCGAATCGTTTTTTATTCAATAAAATATAAACGTTTCAAAAATCATTGCAAACTTTCCCGGATTTTATTGAGATGTTCCAGCTTCTTTGATCGTCGAAGTTTTACTGCAGTAGAAGTAAAATACCGGTGTGAACTAAGAAATTTTTCCTGAAAGTGATTCCAGTCATATACCGTCGGAAAACGACCGGATTCATTCAACTCTTTAAGTAAGGTATTTCCAATATGAAAAAAATCGTCCCTGCCCAGATAATCCAGATCCGCATCACAAATTATTTCTTCCAACAAATTACGCGGACTTTGAGGATACCGTGTAGCTATAATCATTCCACAAATTTTTTCAATTTCCTCGGCGCTATATCCAAATTGAGGAAGTTCTTTACGCGCAATCCCGCAACCCAGTTTCTCATGCTCACGGGCATCAATCGTAAACCCGGAATCATGGAAAAGAACTGCAACCCGGAGTAATTCTAATTCTTCCATTCCTACCCCTTCCTTCTCCGCCAGTAATTCAGCCGCGCCAAGTACATCCAACACGTGATCGAAGCTGTGATAGTATAACTTTTTAGGCAAGTTGGATTTTAAAAATTCCAGTATGTGCTCTTTAATTTTTTCGTACCTGCTCATTGAATGTTTTCCTTCTGATTAATATTTCTGTACCTGATTCATTTAAGTTTAAGATGCGCATTTAATAATTTCCAGGGTTAATCCCTTTGATCATACACTTAAGCAGTGGAATATATCGAATTAATTTATTTTCGAATAAATATAAATACCGGTCATTCTGCAGTTAGCCCGGTCAATAATAAATTCATTTCTTCGGATAATTTCACTCCTGTCCGAGTGCGTTCCGAAGTACCTTCTCCCTTAACACCTCCTGGTCAAAAGGTTTCATCAAATAATCGTTCATACCGGCAGCCATACAAGCATCAATTTCATCCTTTGTTACATTCGCCGTCATGGCGCATATACGAATATTACGCTTCTGCATATCTTCCAATTTCCTGATCTGACGTGTTGCCTCATAGCCATCCATCTCCGGCATTTGAATGTCCATGAAAACAAAGCTGTAATCCGAAGCCTTAAGCATTTCGAGTGCCTCTTTCCCGTTTAGAGCAACTTCCACTTTCAAATCCGGAAACAAATCGAGCAGCGTGTCAACTGCCACCATCTGGTTGAATTCATTGTCTTCCACCAGTAAAATTTTCAGACCCTTTAATTTTTCTGTATCTCCAATCTCAGCTGCGGATTGCTCAACCGGTTTGCCGGCACCAACATAAGGAATCGTAAAATAGAACTCTGAACCTTCTCCATAGACACTGCTCACTTTTAATTCCCCACCATGCATCTCAACCAGCTGCCTCGAGATGGTAAGTCCAAGTCCGGTACCACCAAACTTGCGGGCTGTATCAGAAGAAGCCTGACCAAAACTTTCAAAAATCGTATCCAGTTTATCCGCAGGAATTCCAATTCCAGTATCCTTTACGCCGAATCGTACTTGATAATTGTTTCCTTCATGGCTTGAAACCGTCATGGATAAAGTCACACTTCCTTTTTCCGTAAACTTTATCGCGTTACCGGCAAGATTCATGATCACTTGTGTGATGCGTGTTTCATCTCCCAAAACATATTCAGGAACATCAGCCGCAATTTCAGCCAGCATCTTGACTCCTTTTTCCTCTGCACGCAAACTTAAAATTGTTTGAATATTCTGCGCAGCATGAATTAATGGAAAGGCGACTGATTCCAGCTCCATCTTTCCGGATTCAATTTTTGCGAGATCAAGGATATCATTGATGATCACAAGCAGATTTGCCCCGCTCTTCTTAATTACATTCAAGTATTTTTCCTGCACCTCATTCAAAGGTGTTTTTATAAGGAGATTAGTAAGTCCGACAATGGCATTCATAGGCGTCCTGATTTCATGGCTCATATTAGCCAGAAACTGCTGCCTGAATTTTTGTGTCTCAATCAGATTATCCCTTGTAATTGACAACTCGGAATTTGTAAACCTCAGAACTTCCATTGTTTCGAACAATTCTTTGGTCCGCTCATTCACCAACTTTTCCAGTTTTTCCTCTCGCTCGCGAGCTTCCATTAGAGCTGCATTATTGGAATTACGCAGTCGCTGAAAAGTGATAGTGAAAATATTGAAGGCGATACGGGGGTGCTTAAGAGCAAGCTTATAAAACTGCTCCCGTTTAATTTCCACAGTAGCCACCTCCGTCAATGTCACCGTAGTGGCCGTTGCTGAAGCATCTGCCAGGAAACTCTCTCCCATGATTGAATAGGGTTCCAGTTGGGCCAGCAGAACATCCTCGTTATAGATCCCTACTTTCCCTTTACGAATTATATACAAAGCATCCGGCACTTTTCCTTTTTCAATTAGGACGGCCCCGACAGGGTAATCTTTTATCTCTGACCCGGAAAGAATTTCAGAAATAACAGATTCTTCCAGATTTAAAAACAAACTGCAGGCATAGAGCCCCGGATCATTTTTCACCATACCATTCTTATCCATGGTTAAATCTCAATCTAAATTAACTCCAATGCCAATTGAATTCAATGCCAAAATAGCAAAGCTGACCAGGCAATTTTAATTGTACAATATAGAAATATTCATTTACAAAAACACAAAAAATAGCCTGTTTAGGAGGGAGAAAACATTGGAAAAAACCCTGTCAAATTCAGACGTCACCTTTTAGCGTTTAAAAAATATCCGGGCATCCTAGCTCCGGCTCTTTGGGCGTGAAATTCCCTGAACCAGCACGGATTAAAGCGCGGACAGCCCTTGTGCCAATGGTAAAATTGTCTGCTATGAGCAAAGGCAAAATTAAATGTCAAAAATCATTTCTTTACTTCCACTTCTTTTAGCAAAAGCTGGTCCTCTTCAATCTGCAGGCGGCTATCCAATAAAAATGTACCAAAGGGAAGCAAGGAAGCAAGAAAGGCAAGGAGGATTTTCTTCAGGGGCCATTGATAGCTCAGCTGCACGCGAATGAGCATAACGACATACAAGATAAACAGAATACCATGAAGCCAACCTGCCAATTTCACTGCTCCGGGATAGCCAAACACATATTTTACTGGCATGGCCATCAGAAGAAGAATGAAGGAGAGACCTTCTGCTATACCAATCATTCTGAATCTTCCGATTGCAGTTTTTGAGAATATCAATTTCACGACTTGAATTTTATTAATAGAATAAATTTCCCAGGGTATAAAACAGGCTATGTCCTGTTTGAGAAAATAAAAAAAGCATTCCGGATCAACTTAGCGTGAAGCAATCACATTAAACTTGATGCTGAATTCATCGTAGATCACCTTGTCGCCGATATCTTCAAAGAAACTTTTAGAGCCATACCTCACATCAAACTTCGAACGATCCACCACTGCTGTTCCCACGCAGGTAATTTTACTCTCCTGAATGATAATGGCGGCATCAAAAGAGATTTCGTTGGTTTTATCCTTGATGGTTAAATTTCCTTTTATAGAGTGCGTGGCCCCCTCTTTGCCATCCTTTAAAGCAAGCACTGAAGTAATAACAAATGTGGATTTAGGATATTTCCCGGCATCGAAAAAGTCTGCCGACTTAAGATGATTCGTAAGTTTGGCATTTGACTTTTCATCCTTGATATCAGTATCCACAATACTATTCATATCAATCTCGAATGAACCACTCAATTGCCCGTGGTTACTCTGTATCTCACCTCCCAATAAATTTACTGTTCCCTCATGCTTTCCTGTAAATTTAGAAGCAAACCATTGTACGCTACTGGTATTTACATCGACCTTATATACATCTACATGTAAATTATCTGCAATAAGTCCGGCTGCATTGAAAAGCGCAATTAATGTTAATAGTATAATTGATTTTCTCATAATTCTTCCTTTTTCTGATTGATTTTAGCTTTAAATTAAAAATACTCCTTCTCTATAACCCCAAAAGGCTTATTTAGTTATAGTCAAATTTACATTTTCGCTAAGAAGAAGGATTTTAGCACTTCACAGATAGAGGCAAGTCTGTTTTAGGACTTGGAGCCCTGAAGCCCCCCCACTTTTTGGCTTTCTGCCTGCCTATTTTCGTGCACCGCAATGTGACGTTTTTTTTTAAAAATAACTTTTTATTTTCAAGGGATCATTTCATTTATCGACAACATCATGATAACTCTTATGAAGTGACTAATCCAAGATAAATATTTCGCTCTGCTGAGCAGGAAAAACTCAAACACTCGAGGTATGATATAAAACAATGTGCACTGTACACAGCAGCTCTACACAGTACACAGTTCACTGAAAAATTAGTCTACTGAATACTCTAACACCCCAAGTTCATTAAAAAACAAAGTGCACTGTGTAAAGTAACTGTACACAGTGCACTGGAGAAAAAGTAGCCCGTACGAGAATCGAACTCGTGTTTCATCCGTGAAAGGGACGCGTCCTAACCCCTAGACGAACGGGCCATATTGTTTTATTGGGAGCGCAAAGGTAATTTTTTTTTCAAAATCACAAACTTTGCGTTGAATTTTGTGATTTTAAGGCAATTCCACGCTTCCCGTATCTGCTTGAAAACGAAAGCCTAAGCGTTTTCCGGTAGTAATTCTATTCATCAGGGAGCTTTCGATGACATCCTGTACTGAAATTGGACTCATTTTTTCATACGGAGGTGTAAAGGGATCGAAATCGAGACTGTACAAAATAGAAGATTCCAGCACATCCCGGATACGTTCTTTATCCAACACAGCATGTTGGAAATCATTGTATAAAAAGCCAAGTTGACGCTTTCCTTCCACAAAAAAGTGCCTTTCCTTGTTAATGAAGATCCGGGCAATCAGATAGCCAAGGTCATTAGTGCGGTTATACTTAAAAGAATCAGATAGAAAATTGTACACATAAATTTTTCCACAAAAAACACATAGAGGATTTTCCTGCACATACGAAGTCTTCCAAATCTCATGCGATTTATCAAAAGTAAATACATTGGAGTGCATCAGGAAAACGAGTGTATCATCAGCAATTGTTACCACCACTTCAAAATCACCCCTTTCCTGGTATTCCATGGGGATTTCTTTCTTCAACTTCAACACTTCCTTCTGAAGATCCAGAAACAACTCTTTTAAGATCACTTTCAAGTCCCGAAAGACATCATGGGTCAATTCAGAAACCTCCTGCTTCAAAGCCACCTTTTCTCTGAGGAGCTGCAGGATAAGATCTTTGGGAGCCGGGCTTGACATTTTATATAAAACTACAGGTTATTGTGCTAATAATTGCCTAGTCGACAAAAACATTTTTTTACACTCCATGCATTTACAGCAATACCAATTTCATCAGTATAAATAGCTGATTATACTTTTTCAAAATCATGAATTTTGGTCATATCCACAGTATTCACACCCCCCGGATTTAATCCGATCGCTGAAATAAATTTAGCATTCCATACCAGGTCATTCCACTTATACGAAGTTCGCTGATGTACTTGCTGGACATAGGTGTCATCAATGGCTTTAATGCTGATAATAAATTCGGCATCCAGCGACTTCAGATCATCTTCCGACAACATGTACATAGGACTTTCCTCTCCGATAGCGTGAACGACCGTCCAGGTCATAGCCAGGTTACTGATACGGCTGATTTCTAACTTAAGGGTTTGATATTTCCTGACCAGCTTTTGGTTCAGCTCTTCGTTGTAAGAAAAAATGATTTGCGCTTCCATCTCGATGAGTTGATTCCTCCGCGCATTTGCCAGCCTGAACATGAATGCCTTCGAGTCCTTATACGGCGCTATCAAGGCATTTTTACTGAAAATCAATTTCGCTGTGGGTCTTGAAAAACGTCCATATAATAATCCAGTTACAAGAGCAAAACCCATTAAACCCAACATCGATTCAATCGCGGCGATAGTGCTTTTCTGCACTCCAACCGGATTCAGTCTTCCATAACCTACTGTTGATAAAGTTTGAGCGCTAAAGAAAAACTCCTCCATGAATTTTTCGCTTGAGTTTTTATAAATCATTCCGTCCAGTTCCACGTCCGTCAACACATGATACAAACAGGCAAATAGAATATTCACGAACAAGTAGGCACCCAACACAAGCAGATTAAACTTTTTCCATGACATGGTAATTAGCGAGTGGAAAACGTTAATGATCTGAAAATTGGGTTCACCAAGGCGCTTTACATTCGCGCTGCCATCAGGATTCATTAATCGCTGACCGGCACCTGTTGTGTTGGCTCCGAATCCATATTCCGGAGCATCCGCTTTTTTTGAAACCCTTTTCACCTGGAATAAATTACTATTTATTTTCGAAATTAAGTCTTGATAGAACCATGCTTATAGTTCAAATGAAGAATTATAACCTCCGCAGTTCAAACGCATGTATTTTCATCCAATTTTTTTAACAGCCCATGAATACAAGGGCTGTGTCAGATTCTGCTATATCAATAGGCACGGGCAAATATTACCCGCTGTTCGGATGGATTTCCGCTATAGATACATTTGCCGGCTTCTTTTTTATTTGCAAGTGGAATGCAACGAATCGTTGCTTTTGTTTCTTCTTTTATTTTCAACTCCGTCTCTGCTGTGCCATCCCAGTGTGCAAGGACAAATCCACCCTGGTCAAGTAGTTTCTTAAACTCTTCGTAGCTGTTGGCACGATGTGTATTATCATCACGGAAGGTATTGGCCTTTCTAAAGAGATTATCCTGAATCTGATCCAATAGATTCACGATCTTTAAAGAAATATCGGTGATCTGCATCGTCGTCTTTTCCTTTGTATCACGACGAGCTACCTCAACGGTCCCATTTTCCAGATCTCTTGGTCCAATGGCTATCCTAACAGGAACACCTTTAAATTCATACTCGGCAAATTTCCAGCCCGGCTTGTGGGTGTCCCTGTTATCATATTTTACTGTAATATCATGTTTGCGTAGATCCTCCGCAATTTTATCGGCTACCTGATTCAATGCTTGCAATTGCTCATCAGTCTTATAGATAGGAACAATCACTACGTGTATTGGAGCCAGTTTTGGTGGAAGCACAAGTCCTTCGTCATCACTGTGTGCCATAATGAGAGCACCCATCAGGCGGGTAGATACGCCCCATGAGGTGGCCCATACAAATTCCTGTTTCCCCTCCTTATTGGTGAATTTGACATCAAATGCTTTCGCGAAATTTTGCCCGAGGAAATGCGAAGTACCCGTCTGCAATGCTTTTCCATCCTGCATCAGGGCCTCAATGCAATAGGTATCAATAGCACCGGCGAAGCGCTCACTTTCTGTCTTAATACCTTTGATTACAGGCATAGCCATTGAATTTTGCGCGAAGTCTGCATAAACATCCAGCATTCTTAAGGTTTCTTCTTCAGCTTCCGCTGCTGTTGCATGGGCGGTATGACCTTCCTGCCACAGAAACTCCGCAGTCCTTAAAAAGAGGCGGGTCCTCATTTCCCAACGCACTACATTGGCCCATTGGTTGATCAACAAGGGAAGATCACGGTACGACTGAATCCAACCCCGGTAGGTATTCCAGATAATGGTTTCAGAAGTGGGCCGAATGATCAACTCCTCCTCTAATTTCGCATCGGGATCCACTTCAACACCGGAACCGTCCTTCGCATTGCGTAGTCGATAATGGGTTACAATGGCACATTCTTTGGCAAAGCCCTCCACGTGGGAAGCCTCCTTGCTAAAAAAGGATTTGGGGATAAAAAGCGGGAAATAGGCGTTAGAATGCCCTGTTTCTTTGAATTTCTTGTCCAGGATGGCCTGCATCTTCTCCCAGATAGCGTATCCATATGGCTTGATCACCATACAGCCGCGTACAGCCGAGTTTTCAGCTAAATCAGCTTTGATTACCAGATCCTGGTACCACTGTGAATAATTCTCTGCTCTGCTTGGAAAGTCTTTGCCCATATTATTTTTACCTGAATTTTGTGTTTGGTACGGTGTTTGCTTTTTAGTGAAACAAAAGTAAGAATTTATCCACCCTCAAAAAATTTCCAGTAAACAAGCTATTAATAAACAGGAAAGGACCCATCATGAAAAAAATTCACACACTTCTGCTCATCTCCGTATCGCTGATAGCAGCAGCCTGTTCTTCCACACGCCAGGCGGGAACCACAGTTCAGGATGACGTTTACTATTCTTCACGTGATCAATATCAACCCGCGCCTGCGGTTGCGACTTATCCTGCCGCAACTCCCGCACCGGCCCAGGAATATTCACAGGAAATAAACAATTCCGATCAGAACAATGCAAGCCAATACCAGGAGCCGGCCGGAAACGAAGGCAATGCCCCTGCCGATTATTATCAGGATGGGCAAGGAAATACATATATCACCAACAACTATTACAACGATAATAATTACGACTACGCCTACTCTTCCAACCTGCGACGCTATTATAGCCCTGCCTATGGCTATGGCTATTATGACCCATATTATACCAACTTATATTTTTACGACTACTATCCTAGTTCTTGGGGAGTGAGCATTTATGCCGGATACAACTGGTGGGCTCCTTCTTTCTATTACACCGCACCTTTCTGCTATGGCGGATTTGGAATCGGTTTTAGTTATGGTTATGGATATGGCTACGGATATTCTCCATTTTATTCACCCGGGTACTATCCTGGATCTTATTACGGATACAACCATGGGTACAACCACGGGTACAATGACGGCTATTACCATGGATACAACGATGGCTATTATGGTGCCGGATACACTCCTTACTACTATAACAGTTATGACGCGAATACAACTTACAACTACGGTCCTCGTGGTGGAAGTTCTACAAATTCCCCACGCTCTTCCGGTCGCCAGAACAGCGAAAGCCCAATGTCTCTGGGAGAAAAATATAACGAAGCAATTCATGAAGGCCGTATTACTAATACTCATTCAAATGAACAAATCATTCAAGGTGAATCACGCGATCAAAAACCAGGCGGAGTCTCTCCTTCAATTATAAATTCAAGGGAAAATGCAACAGACAAAAAATCTCCTGCAGTTACGCCTTCACGAATCGGGGAGACACGTGAAAACACCATTCAGGATTCCAGACAAACTCCATCAAATACCAGAGAAATAAAAAGTGATGTCTTCAAATCAACAGATGATGTAAGAAAGCAGGATCAGAATATTTCCAAACCATCACAAGGTGAGGTGAGGCCCGGAAACACAGATATCAAAAATCAGACTGTACCAACTAATCCTTCAATAAACGATTCACGGAATAACACACCTGTTCGCCAGAATACCGCACCGGATAAACGAAGCAACCTTCCATCAGACCGTACCGGAACAGGTGTTGAAAAAAAATCCACACAACCTGATCGTGTAACCACACCTGTACGCACCCAGCCTTCTAACCCTGTACCGGACAAGAAACCTTCTACACAACCGGAGAAAAAAGACCAGACACCACAGGTTAGCCCTCGGAAAAAGACAGCTGAATCAGGCGTCAGCAACGATCAATTGAAAAACGCTTTTTCTCCATCTACAAGCGACAACGCAGAAAATAAGTCAAACAAAGGGACTATAAGTACGGGAAAAGCAAACCAATACCAGAATTCTTCAGGGGATAAAGGTGCATCAAAAAATATCAGTCCACGCCAGGATTCCCGCACTCCAATGGTCCAACCACGAAATGAACCTCGCCAATACAAACAGGAAAACACCAGCAGCTCACCACAAAGAAGTTCAAGCCCTGCTCCTTCTTCCCGGCCTTCTCAGAATAATGGTCAGAAAAGCACCGGTTCGCCCAGGAGATAATTGATAAGGCATTAATAAACCTATTTAGTATTTACATTTTGCCAACATGTATCCTGTAGAATCACAAAACATGAGGACAAATTTTTTAGTAAAACATATTATGAAAAAATTATTTTTAATCCTGGCTCCTGGATTTCTGCTCAGCTCCATAGCTGTAATTGCACAGACAGATGTTGACGCCTTGAGGTATTCAAGATTATCCATTGGCGGTACAGCAAGGTATGCCGGAATGTCCGGAGCCTTTGGTGCACTTGGCGGTGACTTTGCGACACTTGCATCGAATCCTGCCGGAATCGGCATCTATCGCACATCCGAGATTAGTGCGACTCCATCCATATTTGTGGGACAGACAGGTTCCAATTTTCTAGGGAATACCCAGGATGAAAGCAGAGTCAATTTCAATTTCGGGAACATGGGAATGGTTTACACAAACAAGCTAAACAACAACGAAAGCAGCCCGGGATGGAAAAGCTGGAATTTCGGTTTTGGCTACAACCGCATCAACAATTTCCATAACAGGAGCTCCTATGAAGGGTTTAACGACAGCAATTCCATGACAGATTATTTTGTCGAAAACGCCAATGGTCTCAACCCTGACAACCTGGATCCATTTTTTGAAAGTCTTGCCTGGTATACCTACCTGATCAATGATGACAGCTTGAATAATTATTCTGCCGCAGCGCCCGGAGGGAATATCGTGCAAAGACGGAATTCTGAAACCCGTGGATCAATAGGTGAACTTGATTTTACTTTTGGAGGAAATTACAGCAACCGCCTTTATATAGGAGGAACATTTGGATTCACGACATTGCGCTATATCGAAGAAAGCACCTATGAAGAATTGGATAAAACCAATCTTATTGATTCGCTGAATCAATATGAATTCTACCAGAATCTTGACACAAAAGGATCGGGATTCAATTTTAAATTCGGGGTCATTTACCGGATCAATGACATAGTTCGCATTGGTGGTGCTATCCATACCCCTACCTGGTACAAGATGCATGATGACTTCAGCAGTGAAATAAATTCCCGCTTCGACAGCACAAGCACATACCGACGGGAAGCCCTGGGAGAATTTGATTATAACATGACAAGCCCTTTCAAAGCGATCGGAAGCATCGCCTTTGTCTTCGGTAAAAATGGCTTGTTGAGCGCCGACTATGAATTTGCAGATATCAGCTCGACCCGTTTTGATGCAGGTGGCAGCTCATTTACAGAAACCAATTCCATGATCCGAAAAAAATACAGAGAAAGCGGAATCGTACGCCTTGGTACTGAATGGAAACTTGCCAACATTAGTTTGAGGGGAGGTACTGCCTTTACCTCTTCACCAATTGCCTCAGCCTATAAAGTGAGCGGATATGATTTTTCAGAGGTAAATTACAGCGGGGGGATCGGCATAAGGGACAATAATACATTCGTGGATTTCAGCTATGTTTACAAGCAGAGCAAGGAATATTATCAACCTTATACATTGTATGGAGAAGATGTTCCGGGCGTAAAAAATACTGTAAGCTCACATAATTTTCTGGTTACTTTCGGCTGGAAGTTCTAATTCTGCCTAACTATTTTTGTCTATCATATCAAAATAACCCCTGTCATAATTGATTGGCAGTGGTTGTGGACTGATAATTACAGCAAATTATTAATGCATTAGCCCTGTCAGTTACCTGGTTTGCTTTTCTTTTCATTCAAACGATCAATGCCTGTCTGCGCTTTCTGATCAATGCTATTTTGATATTCGTGGCCACGTAAGGCCAGACATTTTTTATAGTAGTCCATTGCCAAATCAAACTGATTTCGATTTTCATAGATATTTCCAAGCAGCAGGGCACTGTTGGCAGAGAAATAAAAATCAGTGGACGAACCATTCTTCAATGTCTTTGAATAGTAATCTATGGCCTTCTCCATGATCTTAAGTTTTTCCATTATCCTCCCCAATCTGTAGGTGACTTCCAATTGGTCACGAAAACGGGGAAAACTATCAATCGGTTTGCCTGATATTTCAGACCATGATTCTTTATAATACCCCCCATCGAAAAGCAATCTTGACCTTAACAAAATAATATTGGGTAGATCCCCTGTGCTAGCTTCATGATAAGCGTCTTTGTCCTCATCCACATGTAAACTTCCTTGCTTGAGGCAATCCTTCATATACATAGAGTAACCCAATCTGTTTCCATCCAACAATTCTATCCAGGCCAGTTTTTGATAGGCCTCCTTTCTGTGATTAGTGCCACCAAAATTTTGCAGAAAAAAAAGAATATCCTCTTTAGCACCAAGATCAAGTTTTCTTAAGCGGGCAATGCCTTTCTTATAATTCATATAATGAAAAGGGAAAGTTCCGCGATCACTTAATACGGGCTGAAGAATGTTGAGTGCTTCTTCATTCCTCCCCCATTTCATCGCCATATTCGCATAGCAGTACCTTATCAAGGGACTATGTAGAGTATATGGCTTCATAAGTAACATCAATTCATCAGCTTCCGATTCGTCTTGTGAAAAGGCAATGTGAATATTGCTCAGGTAGAAAAGCAATTCCTCCCGGTAGCACTCCAGCCCTGATCCATCCAACAGAAAAAAGAGTTCCTTCAATTCCTGAGTCCCGGTAGGAACAGTTCCATCCATTCCTACCAACTCAACAATCCAACGATATTCCTGAGGAACGGCCCCAACAAGTGTGTGTACAAATCCATCCAGTTTTTTATTGAGCAGAAAGGAAGGAAATATAATCTGATTTCGGTGAATCATTCTGTAATGCCTTACGTATCTCTGTTGCACCGGAAATATTTTCCTGAAATTTTATCTTCAGCATGGCATCCTGCAATAGTCATTTCTGCCAATGCATAGAGATGATAAGGGGACAATCCCTTCCTTCTCTTCCTTGGAGAGCAGACGAATGCGGTCTGCCGAATTCTCTTTAACTGTTTAAAGTAGGAGTCCTCTTCAGTGATGAAAGCCGTACAGAAAATCAATATAATTTTCATAGAGTAAAGTGAGATGATTATCGGGATTGTAAGCTGTTTTCTTTTGAAGAAGCTCCCTCCCTTCCTGCCAGTCTAGTTGAATAATTTTTGAATAGGCTTCTTCAAACGCGGATTAGATCATAATACGCCTGCGCAGAAAAATTAAAAAAGAGAAAATGAAAAAGGAGGCCGAAATCTCATAGTCCGAAAATAAAAAAAGGGATTCCAATAAATGAAATCCCTTTAAAATATTTATACTAGTGAAGCTGAATCTTGTTTATCACCTGATCAACGATACTTATTCAGATGGAACTTCATCAGCAATCTTGGATCGACTAAAATTCTTCCGCAATGTTCGCACACAATTATCTTTTTATGCTGACGAATATCCAATTGGCGCTGAGGTGGGATTTTGTTGAAACATCCACCACAAGCATCTCGCTGAATCGCGACAACACCAAAACCGTTTCGGGCATTTGTTCGTACGCGTGTATAGGCGGTAAGTAGACGTTCGTCAACAATGGTGCGTGCCTTTTCAGAAATTTTCTGCAATTGCTCTTCTTCTTTCTTGGTCTCTTCGATGATGCTCTCCAATTCCGTCTTTTTCATTTTGAGAACTGCATCCTTTTCATCAAGAACGCCTGCGTTTCATCTAAAACTGCATTCTTTGTAATCAATTCAATTGAAAATTCTTTTGAACGCTTTTCAGCCAATTGAATTTCCAGATTCTGAAATTCAATTTCTTTATTTAAAGAATCGAATTCTCTGTTATTCTTTACTTTTTCCTGCTGAGATTCGTATTTTTTAATTTGCTCCTTTGGACTCTTTCATAGTCAAGGTGTTTTTTGCTCACCTGATCGTAAGGTAAGCGATCTCTTCTTTAATATTTTCAACACGCGTGTTGAGTCCGATGATTTCATCTTCCAGATCTGTTACCTCCATCGGTAAGTTCTCCACGAATGGTGCGGATCTTATCAATATCAGAATCGATCTCCTGAAGAATATAAAGTGCTTTTAATTT
Source organism: uncultured Bacteroidota bacterium (assembly GCA_963775555.1). Lineage (GTDB taxonomy): Bacteria > Bacteroidota > Bacteroidia > AKYH767-A > 2013-40CM-41-45 > QQVM01. The sequence goes on from CAVZJJ010000004.1 coordinate 2,298,829, forward strand.
TTCTTCAACAGTAAATTCTGAATGATCAAGGTGCATGATGTCATTCAACTTTGTCTCAAGTCTTTTTACATCAATGATCTTTTCAATCTTGCGGGGCTTAAAAGTTACCGGCTCTTTTACTTTGAGTTTTGCTTTTCCTGCTTTTGCAAGACTCACGTCTTTTTTCTTTTTCTCCGCTGTTTCTTTTGCCGGAGATTTTGTTGTTTTCGCTGTCGGACTCATAGATGTGTTCGCTTTTTTAGCAGGAATTTTTGATTTTTCAGCAGACTTCTCCGCCTTTTTCGCTACTGCTTTTTTAGCAGGTTTAGCTTTGGATGAGGCTTTGTTCGTCGGCATCGTTTAAGGTTTCGGATAATGTATTCTAATGAATCATCACCATTCACATGGCTCGATTCATGTATAATGAACAGAATTTGTGATAACCTTAGTTAAACGGACGGCAAATGTAGCATTTTTTTTGGAGAATAATGTCTTTTAAGAGCTCCATTGTAAATTGTTCGCTCTCATAATGTCCGACATCCGCGATCAGTAATTGTCCATCTGCATCAAAAAACTGATGGTATTTAAAATCGGCGCTAACAAAGGCATCTGCTCCCTTACTAATGGCATCGAATTCAGTAAAAAACTGCCCGATCCGCCACACAGAGCCACTTTTTTGATCTCCCTCCGGATCTCTCCGGAATGTCGTACACATGCCGTTTTTAACTCAGATTTAAGGAAAATGAAGAAAATCCCTTCTGCCATGGGCGTCCGGAAGTATTCCAATCAAACCTGAGCCTACTCCTGATAATGCATTGTTCAAAGCTATAGGTATCATAAGCCACTTCCTCGTAAGGATGGGCGGCCTATAATGCATTTAAAATTTCCCGTTCTCTTCCAATATTCATAAATCAACTCAATTCTCTCTTCCTTCTCTTTGTGCATAGTTCCTTTTTCTCCTACGAATGGATTTGACTCTTCGGACCCGCCTCTGAAAGTTCCTGTTCCTCTGGCAGTGAAACTGCATCGATCGTAGTCTCCAATCTTTCCTGCACCTGCTGAAAACAAGGGCATCCCGGACTTGATCAGCAGCTGACAATGGACTGTATGTCACCAGTTTTCGCAGCATGTTTTTCTTCGGCGACAGGACCTGTACATCCTTAAGCCCTAATTTTTCAGCTATTTTAGCATTCACACCCGTGCGGATATTATCCAGATTAGTATGAGAAGCATAAATGGCGATGTTGTTTTGAATGGCCTTGATTACAACCCTCTCGATGTAGTTCTTCCCGGTAATTTTTTTTAAACCGGAGAAAATAATTGGATGATGTGCCAGTGATCAGGTTACAACCATTTTGAATGGCCTCATCCAGGACCGCTTCAGTGCTATCCAGACAAATCATCACCCCGCGAATTTCAATTTCCGGATCGCCGATCAGGAGATCCGGCATTATCATAGGACTCCTGCAAGATGGTCGGAGCCATTTCTTCCAGATAAGCAGTCAATTCCTTTATTTTCATCGATAAATTAGGTTTTAATTCCATCCCCAATACTACGGAAAAATTGCAATCACTCAAATTTTCGTAATTTGCACGATGCAAAATTTACGGCTATTACTATGGCCGTTTTCCTTTATTTATGGCCTTGTTGTCGCTGTTAGGAACTTTCTGTTTGACAGAGGCATCCTGAAATGTACGAGCTTCCAGGTTCCGGTTATTTCGGTGGGCAATCTGAGTACAGGAGGAACAGGAAAAACGCCACATGTTGAGTACTTGATTCGTTTACTGAAAGATTCCTATCGTATCGCTACATTCAGCCGGGGATATGGAAGAAAAACGAGTGGCTTCATGCTCGTTTCTTCGCCGGCAACCACGTCTATGATTGGAGATGAACCTATGCAATACCATACCAAGTTTAAAAACATTATGGTATCTGTCGGAGAGGATCGTGTGGAAGCAATAGCAAATCTTCTCAGGATTCCTTCTGCACCACAAGTTATTCTGATGGATGATGCATATCAGCACCGCCGTTTGAAGCCGGGTAAAAGTATTTTACTGATTGAGTATGAAAATATTTTTAAAACTGATTTCTTACTTCCGGCAGGCAACCTGAGAGGAATCGATTGTCAGGAAAAAAACGTGCAGACATAATTATAATCAGCAAGTCTCCCGCCATTCTGGTACCTATTGAGCGAAAACGTATTCTTGAAGAAATACAACCTTTGCCGCATCAGGAAGTTTTCTTTTCTTACTATCGCTACGGCGACTTTAATAAGGTGAGTGCAATCTCGGGAGGGATTGCAGATGGGAGCAAAATACTATCTTGAAAAACGTTTCACCATTCTGATGGTTACCGGTATTGCCAATCCTTCGGGAATGATGGAATACCTTCGCAGTCATACAGATAAACTCGAAACACTCATTTTTCCTGATCATCATGAATTTACAAGGAAGGATATTAAAAATATTCAGGAAACTTTTGATAACATTGCCAACCCAAGTAAGATTATCGTCACCACAGAAAAAGATGCCATGCGGTTGCGTAATCCGGAAATTGACAGTCTCACTAATCATTTACCGATATTTTACCTTCCCATCGAAGTTGCCATTCATCAGGATGAAGAAAAATTTAATAAACTTATTTTAGACTATGTTAGACAAAATTAAAACCACAGCGAATTACCTGCGAAGCCATACCGACTTTAAGCCGGAGTATGCTATCATCCTTGGAAGTGGGCTCGGAGGACTGGTTAATGAAGTGGAGATCGCTCATTCCTTCGATTACAGTTCCATCCCAAATTTCCCCGTCTCTACGGTGAAGGGCCATTCCGGCAAATTAATTTTCGGTACTCTGGGAGGAAAAAAAATAATGGCATTTCAGGGACGCTTTCATTTTTATGAAGGTTATCCCATGCAGGAAGTTACCTTTCCCATTCGTGTGATGATTGAATTAGGCGTAAAAGCATTGCTGCTTTCAAATGCAAGCGGTGGAATGAATCCCGCTTATGAGATCGGTGATATTGTCATTATCAATGATCACATCAATCTGATGCCAGCAAATCCTCTGATCGGAAAAAATTATGATGAACTAGGACCACGCTTTCCGGATATGAGTGAACCTTATGAACCAACAATGATCTCAAAAGCAAAAGAGATTGCCGAAAAATTAGGACATCGTGCACATCTGGGAGTGTATGCAGCTGTTTCCGGCCCCTGCTTTGAGACACCTGCTGAATACCGCTATATCCGAACAATTGGAGCTGACATCGTTGGTATGTCAACTAGTCCCTGAAGTGATTGTTGGCAGACATGCAAACATTCCTTGCTTTGCAATTTCTATCGTGACGGATCTTGGTGGATTTGCGGAAGCACAAAAAGTAAGTCATGAGGAGGTACTGAAAGTGGCTACAGCCGCGGAAGGAAAAATGACGGCCATTATTAAGGAATTGGTTCATTCGCTCTGATCCTAAAATAAAATAACCACGGAGTCTAAAATAAAATAACCACGGAGACACGGAGTACATAGAGAAACATAGAGAAACATAGAGAAACATAGAGAAACATAGAGAGAAATATATATTGAGTTACTATTCAGAAAAAAAACAATTCTCTGTGCATTTAGTGATCTCTGTGTCTCCGTGGTAAAAAAATCCAGGAGAATAAAATAAAATAACCACGGAGACACGGAGTACATAGAGAAACATAGAGAGAAATAAATATTGAGTTGCTATTCAGAAAAATAAAAAACGATTCTCTGTGTAGCTTAGTGATCTCTGTGCCTCCGTGGTAAAAAACCCAGGAGAATGAAATAAAATAACCACGGAGACACGGAGAACATAGAGAAACATAGAGAGAAATAAATATTGAGTTGCTTTTTAGAAAAAAAATAAAAAAAAAACGATTCTCTGTGTAGCTCAGTGATCTCTGTGCCTCCGTGGTAAAAAACTCTGCAGAATAAAATAACAACGGAGACACGGAGTACATAGAGAAACATAGAGAGAAATAAATATTGAGTTGCTATTCAGAAAAATAAAAAACGATTCTCTGTGTAGCTTAGTGATCTCTGTGCCTCCGTGGTAAAAAACCCAGGAGAATGAAATAAAATAACCACGGAGACACGGAGCACAGTGAGAAACACAGAGAGAAAAAAATATTGAGCTGTTAATCAGAAACAAAAACATTTCTCTGTGTAACTTAGTGATCTCTGTGCCTCCGTGGTAAAAAACTCTGCAGAATAAAATAACCACGGAGACACGGAGCACATGGAGAAACACGGAGATACAAAAATATTTAGATAACAGTGTAATATAGATTATAATTCTCTGTGTAGCTTAGTGATCTCTGTGTCTCCGTGGTAAAAAAACATGATCAGTTCCTCGGTAGTAAAAAAAAACAATCAAGCAATGAAAAAACTTCTCAGCACCAGCCTTGTGATGCTACTCAGCATAGTATCATGGGCGCAGTATCCTCATCAAAACATCAACCTGCTTGGCCAGTTTGATGATACAACCGTAGTAGCGGAACCCGTTTATGGCATCCGTTATCAAAGTTGCTGGGGATGGGTGGATCCTGTGAATTCAAGAGAGTACGCCATTATCGGATCTTCAGCGGGAACCTATATTATTGAGGTATCGAATCCTTCGGCTCCGGTACAGCGAGATTATATTCCGGGAAAAAGCAGCGCTCGCATCTGGCATGAGTTTAAAACATTTGGCAATTACCTATACATCATCTCGGATGGCGGTGGCAACACACTGCAAATCGCCGACCTTTCTTATCTCCCTGACTCAGTACACCTGGTACATGATACCACCAGCATATTTGACAGCGGACACACGCTGTATATTGACGGGGAACATATGTATGTTGCGAGTGTAACACCCGATAACGGAAATTATTCATCCATGAATGTTTATTCCTTGTCGAACCCGGAATTCCCAACACTATTGCGCCGGCTCGATCAGGACTACCCATTCATCAATCAGGTACATGACATGTTTGTAGTGAACGATACTGTGTATGCTTCCTGCGGAAATCAGGGATTGTATATTTTTCATTATGAAGAATCCTCCAATCAATTTGTTCAGTTAGGTTCACTGACTACCTACCCTGATCAGGGATATAACCACAGCAGTTTCTTATCAAAGGATCACAGCATGCTCTATATGTGTGATGAAGTTCCGGCCGGCATGGCGGTGAAAGTAGTAGACGTAACGGATCTCATAGCCCCCACGGTAGTAGATACGTTCTATTCCAACCCTGGTGCAACTCCTCATAATCCTTATGTCATTGACGACTTGTTAGTCATGGCAGATTACCAGGATGGAGTATTTACCTACGATATCAGCAATCCCTCAGCGCCGGTAAAGAATGGATATTTCGACACCCATCCTCAGAATCCTGCGGGAACTTATCCCTCCCCTCCCTATCAGGGATGTTGGGCCACCTACACCGATCTGCCCAGTGGAATTTTACTGGCCAGTGATATGCAACTCGGATTGTTTGTCCTGGACATTTCATTGCTCACACAGGTAAATGAAAATCTTACTGCCGGCAATCTCCGGATTTATCCCAATCCGGCGAATACTGAACTACGATTGGAAAATACCGGTAAAGAGAAAAAAGACTTCAAAGTTGAACTTCTTGATTTAAGCGGAAGAACATTGATTGTAAATAACTGGAGCAGCAATGGAATTGCAGATTTGAAACTGGATACTCATGACCTACCCTCCGGTTTTTACATGTTGCGGATACAAAATGATCAAAAAACAATTTCTCAAAAAGTACAGATTGTGCATTGATTTATATTCCCATCAAAATCAGAAGGAAATCATTGTATTTAAATTTATAGAATTAGTCATTTAGCTCCAGAATGCTCAACAACAGAGGAATCAATTATTAATGTTCCATTTCATAAATTTTCCTTATAAATTAATTATTTTTACACTAAAGAAAAATTGTGCTCAATACATCTGCGGGATTTTCGAATCTCCCGCAAGTCCTTTATCAATCGCTCAAAATTAATCAAGCTAATCCGATAAAATGAAATTCAATCGCCTGCTCATCTCCTCTTATGTATTCATAACCCTTTTCGCTTGTAGCCAGAAAAACAACTCCGGAGGAAGCATTCAGGGTACATTAACTAATGCCTCCGGAGCTACTGTTTACCTTCAGGAAATTTCCGATGCCGGTGAGAAAACGCTTGACTCCGTGCAAACAGATGATCAGGGAAATTTTACATTGAAAAACCCTATAAAGGATTTGGATTATTATGTATTGCGGACAGACCCCACTAACGTGGTTTTTCTCATTTTGAAAGGTGGAGAGAAGATTGAAATCAAAGGAGACGCTAAAAACCTGGATGCGACCTATGAGGTTACTGGTTCCGAAGACTCAAAACTCATTCAACAGTTAAGGCGCTTTGAAAAAAACCTGGGAGACTCGCTTAACAAAGTTTTCACCGAATTCCGTAACATCGACCCGATGAGAGCAGATTCCATAGGGAGGATTCTACAACAACATTATGCAAATAAGATGCAGAATTATTGCAGCAGATTTATAGAGGAAAATATGAAGTCGCTGGCTTCGCTTTCTGCCACTAAATATTTGGATCAGAACAAGAGCCTTGAATTAATGGCCGAGCTTGGGAAAAATCTTGAGAATACCATGCCGGATAACAAATACATCAAAGAATACCTTGGCCTGGTCAAGCAGCTGAGTAAATTACCAGTAGGTTCCGAAGCACCTGAAATTTCCCTGCCAACACCGGAAGGAAAAACAGCAAGTCTTTCCTCTTTGCGTGGCAAAGTAGTGCTTGTTGACTTTTGGGCAAGCTGGTGCAGCCCCTGCCGAAAAGAAAATCCTAACGTCGTGGCAGTATATCAAAAATACAAATCAAAGGGATTTGAAGTTTTTGGTGTTTCACTGGATGACAATGCAGAGGCATGGAAAATTGCCATTCAAAAAGACGGATTGGTATGGAATCAGGTGAGTGAATTAAAAAAATGGGACAGCCAAATCGCGAAAACCTATGGAGTGGATGCAATCCCATTCAGTGTACTCCTGGATAAAGAAGGCAAAATCATTGGTAAAGGACTACGGGGTGAGGAACTGGAAAATAAAGTTCGTGAAGCATTGGGTATAAATTCCTAAAAAGCTTTGTTGTCGCTTTGAAAATTGCCAGTATTTTGCAATGCTATGTCTTCAGCCCGGACTTTCATTTCTAAACTACTGAGGTTGAACAGGGAGAAAATCAGATGCCGTACTTTCCGGAACCTGTCCGTTTTTGTTCTGCTCTTCCTCTACACCTCCATTCTATCTGCACGGGAATATTTCCAGCAGAGAGTTGATTACACCATTAATGCAGGTCTTGACGATCAGCAACACAGTCTTTCCTGTTTCGAAAGTATTGTTTATACAAACAATTCTCCAGATGAATTGTCTGAATTGTACATACACCTCTGGCCGAATGCATATAAAGATGAGACGACCCCTTTAGCCGGATCCTTTTACATGGACGGGATAAGTACCATGTTACAGCTAAAAAAGGAGAACAATGGATATATTGACTCTCTGGACTTTCAGGTAGATGGAGAAAGAGTAAGTTGGGCTTTGCTCCGGGATTCCATCGATATATGCAGGATCAAACTTAAGAAGCCGCTTGCCTCCGGGAAAAGCCTTACTCTTTCCACTCCTTTTCATGTTAAACTTCCCTCCGCTGAAATTTCTCGTTTGGGACACCTCGGGCAAGCCTATTACATTACACAATGGTATCCGAAGCCGGCAGTCTATGATAACAACGGATGGAATTATTTTTCCTACCTGGATAAGGGAGAATACTATGGTGAATTTGGAAGTTTTGATGTGAGCATCACACTTCCGGAAAATTATGTTGTGGGCGCGAGCGGTGAGTTGCTGGATAACCCGCAGGAACTCGAATGGCTTGATGCGAATGCGGAGCAGACTGCGAAAACCGATACATTTCCGGAAGACATGAGTTTTCCTCCTTCCTCCAAAAATCTGAAGACCTTACATTTCAGGCAAGACAGCATTCATGATTTCGCATGGTTTGCAGACAAACGATACCACGTGTTAAAAGGAAAAGTGCAGGTACCGGGAAGCACACGTACAATTAGCACCTGTGCATTATTTACCAATGCTGAAGCAAGCTATTGGAAGAAAGTTCCGCAATATATGGAACAAGCCATCACTTATTTTTCAGATTGGATCGGCCCCTATGCTTATAATCAGGTTACAGCAGCAGATGTTACACGGGCCGGTGGCGATGCGATGGAATACCCCATGATCACAGCTATTGGCAGCTATGGAGATCCTTTTGAACTTGAACTCACCATTGCCCATGAAGTAGCCCATAACTGGTTTTATGGAATTCTCGGATCGAATGAACGGAGACATGCCTGGATGGACGAAGGCTCGACTAATTTCTTCGGGACACGTTATATATATACTAAATATGAAAAAGATTCCACACTGCAGGAAGAGACATTTACAAAAAGCGCAAAAAACAAACGACTGTTTTTAAACCTGCAGATGAATCACCGGGAAGCACAGTACCTGAGTTACCTGATGAATGCAAGAAGGAATGCCGACCAGGCCCCTGATCTTCCTGCGGAAGCATTCAGCAGAGAAAATTATGATTCTGATATCTACTATAAAACGTCTCTCTGCTTCGATTACCTGCTCAATTATTTGGGTGATTCTCTTTTTGACCGTTGTATGAAAGACTATTTTGAAAGCTGGAAATTCAGGCATCCGCAACCTGAAGATATGAAAGCTTCCTTTGTGCAATCTTCCGGAAAAAACCTGGACTGGCTTTTTAATGAGCTCATTGGAACGACAAAAAAAATCGATTATTCTTTCTGCACCCTTAAAAAAGGAAATGAAGCAGGCGGCTATTCGATGAAGCTGAAAAACACCGGAAATATATCGGCGCCACTTTCTATCAGTAGTATGAAAAATGGCGCGACACTAGAGACGATATGGCTGGAAGGATTTACCGCAAAAAAAACGTTAGAATTATCCTGTAAGGACTGTGACGCGTTCAGGATTGATGCCGTGGAGCGTTTGCCTGAATTGTACCGGTACAACAACAGCATTCGAACTGCCGGACTGTTGAAACGAACTGAACGAATCAAATTTGATTTTCTCGGGGGACAGGAAGATCCCGAGCGTACACAGATATTTTATTCTCCAATTGCAGGATGGAACTATTACAACGGAGTTATGGCCGGTCTTGCGCTCTATAATGTTTGCATCCCCGAGAAAAAATTCGAATACACCTTTGCTCCCATGTATGCCTTCAAAACTAAAGACCTTGCCGGCGGGGGAGATATGAGGTACCATTTCTATCCGCAACAGGGAATATTTCAAAAGATCACCGCGAGAACGGGCTTTAGTCATTATGCATATGGGACGAGCGACTATAGCAGCCCTTCACAGGATTTTACATTTTCCTCCACGTTAAAATACTCCAAACTGGATAGCCGCCTGGAGTTCAGGTTGAGGGAAAAAGAACCACGGAAGCGGATTCAAAGACAAATCACACTCAGACATGTTTTAGTTCAAAAAGATCTGATCTATAACCCTCAATTTAAGGCAGCCCCGACAGAAGACTATAATTATTTTCAGGGAGAGTATCTTCGGGAAAACCTGAACCCATTGACCAGATCCCAAGTTAAAATCCAGGTAACAGGAAACAACACATTCTACAAACTCGGCCTGGAAACCAATCATTTTATACATTACAAGTCAGAGAAGAAAGGCTTTCGAGTCCGGTTTTATGCCGGCTACCTCCATCGCTCGGTCACTGATGACCCGGGAGGAGCAGATTACAGGCTTCGTTTTAGCGGCTATGGAGGGGGCGTGAGAGTTGATGGCATGAATTATTCCGATGATTATCTTTTTGATGAAATATTTTTGGCACGCTCGGAAAACAGCGGAATCTTAGCTCAACAATTCAGTGTTTCAGAGGGAGGAATGACTATACCCACCTTTGGAAATCATTTGGCCGATAAATGGTTGCTGAGCACGCATATGAGCACAACCTTGCCCGGAATACTTCCATTTCGCATTTATTTAGGTCTATCTACCTATAATGACGCCAGTGACTATCCGGAATCAGTCACGATAAGTTATGAAGCAGGTATAGAGTTTCCGGTATTAAAAGATATTTTTGTGATCTATTTCCCGTTGATGTGGTCCTCAGATATTCGTTATATTCTTGACAAGGAAGAAGTGAAATATGGCGAGATCATTCGCTTTGAATTGAATCTGAAAAAATTAAATCCCCTGGAATTCATCCGTAAAGTAAATTTCTAATTGAAAGCAGGAAAAAAAATATACTTCGCCTCCGATTTTCATCTTGGTGTACCAAGTTATGAGAAGAGTCTGGCGACGAGAGAAAAAAATAGTACGCTGGCTGGATTCCATCAAAGCGGATGTGGAAGAGTTATATCTGCTTGGAGACGTTTTCGATTTCTGGTTTGAATACAAGACTGTAGCTCCACGCGGTTATGTACGCCTGTTGGGCAAGCTTGCAGAAATTTCTGATGCAGGAATACCGATTCATTATTTCACCGGCAACCACGACATGTGGATCTTTGATTACTTGGAAAAAGAACTCAAGGTAAAGGTGTACCGTGCTCCCATTGAAGCCACTTATGGAGGGAAGAGTTTTTATATCGGTCATGGTGACGGCCTCGGTCCCGGGGACCATGGCTATAAGTTCATCAAGAAAGTATTCGCCAATCCTGTATGCCAATGGTTATTTGCCCGGCTGCACCCTAATTTCGGTATCGGTCTTGCCAATTATTTTTCCAAAAAGAGCCGTATCGCCACCGGCACCATCGATGAAAAATTCCTTGGAGAAGAAAAAGAATGGCTGGTGATACATTCCAAAGAACTGCTGGAGAAAAAACATTACGACTATCTTATCTTCGGGCACCGGCATCTTCCCTTAGATATACCGATTAACGGCTCAAGCCGCTATCTCAATCTGGGTGACTGGATCCGTTATGATTCCTATGGAGTATTTGACGGGGAGAAAATGGAGTTGCTTTACTATAAAGAGTCCTGAGCCAATTTTTTTATATCACTAACAGGTGCCATGAGCACCGCCATTGATGCAATCTTCCAACTTTCAACGTATGATGCAGCTGGCCGAAGATGTCTTCGAAGCCCGAACTGATCCGGAACAACTGGATGTGAACCAGGAAGTACTTGAGAAGCTTGAAAAAATTCACCCTTCTACCCTATCGGATTATGTGGATGGTGATGGCCCTGTTGTGTGGATATTACTTATACCTGTCACAACAGAAGTTATGCAGAAATTTCTGAAACAAGAAATCACAGAGAAGCAATTGTATGAGATGACCGAAGCCGGACAGAAATTTGAAGCCGTCTATTTATGCTCAGCGCTTGTCCTGCCGGAATTCAGAAAAAAGGGACTGGCTCGCAAAACAGCTTTGGAGGCATTGCATAAAATCCGTCTTGATTACCCTATTCGCCATCTCTTTGTATGGCCCTTCTCCAATGAAGGCGAACAGCTTGCTGCTTCCATTGCGAAGGAGGCGGGATTGCCTTTATGGGTTAGATGCTGACGGTAGAATCTGTTCAAGCACAGTCCTGCACTATATAAATTCTCCGCTACGGAATCTTCGCGTGTATGCCAATTTAGCGAAGGAGGATTCCGACCGCAAACGGAAATTATTTTGATTTTCTCTTTCTACCCCAGGATAAGCGGAATGTTGTGTGCCGGCCCTGTGTGTCGGGTCATTCCGCTCTTGCAGCAGCCTAATACCAATCTCTGAAGTCCTTGCATGAAAGCTTGCGTTGCAAGATGAACCGCAGAATCACATCTTTAGCTATTGAGGAGTTTCTACATTCAATTTACGACGTCGTATTACAAGCCTGAAAAGCTTAGAAGGTGGATTTCAAATCGCACATTTTAAGAACACAGGATTGCAAATCCTGCGGAGCGGACCAATTGATTCTGCCAGCCGCACAGGCAGGCGCTTCCCGCCCAATTGGTCGAGACTTCGTTGCCTTGCACATCAAGGCAATTGGGGTTCACCCCTCCACCAAGCACATATTCATGTAGACTTTTTAATTTTCTACTCTTACTTTTCTGCTTGATCAAAAATTAAGCAAAAAAATCAAGACCAATTGATTCTGCCAGCCGCATAGGCGGGAGATTCCCGCCCAATTGGTCATTGTTACGCCCATCATGTCATATATTGACAATTCAGGATCAAGCTCCCACAAAGCACATATTCATATTCATTTTCTCTTTTTCTACTCATACTTTTTTGCTTGATCAAAAAAGTATGCAAAAAAATCAAGACCAATTGATTCTGCCAGCCGCACGGGCGGGCGCTTCCCGCCCAATTGGTCGGGCCCACGCGCCGCAATGAAGAAGCGTTTTGTTCAATGAAAATCAGACTGTCTTTTCCTTTTTGCTTGATAAAAATTAAGCAAAAAAATCAAGACCAATTGATTCTGCCAGCCGCACAGGCAGGCGCTTCCCGCCCAATTTGTCGGGCCCACGCGCCGCATTTATTTAGTAGAAATCTGTAGAAGTTTTTTAACTATGGATTCATCCTGTTCACAAATAGCCGGGTCTTGTAGAATTCCTGCAAGCTTGCAAACTGCATCATTTCGCTTAAGGCTGCCGTAGATTTGTACTGTATTTAAAATCAAAAGCTATGAAAAACAAGAAAACCTATTACCTCCTTATTTTAGACCGGAGCGGTTCCATGCAGGATTGTGTAAAAGAAACCATTTCAGGTTACAATGAACAGATTCAGATGATTCGCGACTTGCAGAAAAGATTTCCTGAGCAGGAGTTTCGAATCTCCCTGACAACTTTTAACCATGATGTGGAACATCCAATTGAAATGGCGGATGTAAATTATGTGAAGGAGCTGAGTGAAAGGAGCTATATCCCTTCAGGAAGTACTGCCTTGCTGGATGCCATAGGAGACAGCGTAAGCAGGCTAAAGCAATCCATATTCAATGAAATCCAGAGTGATGAGGCCACCGCGGTAGTAGTAATTCTTACAGACGGCTACGAAAACGCGTCGAAAGAATTTTCCCACTCACAGATCGCAGCTATGATCAAAGAACTGGAGAAAAACGATTCCTGGACATTCAGTTTTCTGGGTGCCACGATTGATGCCGTAGAGACCGCAAGTAAAATGAATATAAAAAGAGAAAACGCGGTATCATATGATAAAGCTGAAACAATAACTACTTTACATAAGCTAGCGCATTCCATGTCAGAATATGCTGAAGCCAAACATGAAGGCCGGAAGAGCAAAGATTTTCTTAAGAAGGATTAATATCACTCCTTATCCATGTAAATCGCAAATCCACTTCTAATTGGCTTAATGGATCTTGTTAAATTAATTAGAGTGAATTCCTTATTGAAGTTGTGATTTTCTTTACATAAGATTTGACTCTACAGCCACAAGATCCTAAAGGATGACCCCAGGATAAGCGGAATGTTGCGTGCCGGCCCTGTGTGTCGGCTCATTCCGCTCTTGCAGCAGACTACACATGTTCTCCGAAGTCCTTGCATGAAAGCTTGCTTTGCAAGATGAATCGCAGAATCACATCTTTAGCTATTGAGGAGTTTCTGCATTCAATTTACGACGTTGTATTACAAGCCTGAAAAGCTTAGAAGGTGGATTTCAAATCGCACATTTTAAGAACACAGGATTGCAAATCCTGCGGAGCGGAGAAGCCGGAATGCCATCGGGATTCTGGCTTCTCCCATTTTGAGAAAATAAATAATAACTGCCTGTGATCCTATGGGAACTTGTGTGTAAAACGGGAAAAACAATGCCTAAGTTTCGTAAACATCCGGAGATAAATTTTCTCAGATGCAGCCATCGACAATATCTTTGATGGAGTTCTCTTCGAATTTTTTACAAACGGAATTCGTATCTTTATCAGAATAAACCAATAAATATGATCATTCATTTGTTGCGTTCTCCGGAAGTTGACCCGGAACTTTTTGAGAATGTATTTGAGATCGTGAATAAATACCAAGATCCGATGAAATTCACTTCATGTGATTCTGAAATTGTATTCAAAGAAGATGAAATCTCCACAGAAGTTTTTGACAAAGGAAAATTCAAAAAAAAGCGAGACAATATTTCTGAAATGTCAGAGTTGATGTCGCCAAATTTGATGTACAAATCGCTTGAATGGAGGCCCAATTATCCCTATAGCATTGAAATTGTAAGCTGGGCCTCTATTTTTAATAAATGTGACCTTTTCCGCAAGAGAGAAAATATTCCGGATGCCGACAGGGTCATTCTGCTCACTGACTTTTCAAACGATCAAAATTGGTTCAGCGCGTGGGATCCTTCCTGTTCTAATAATTCATTTATTCATACCTCCCAGTGGGAATATTTTGTTCCAAGTGACCCCCGCTTTCCCATTGCCTATGAAGTTATGGTTAGCGCGCTACAGACTTTACTGTTTAAAGACTACCAATCCGCACAAAAGTATTTTCACAAAAAGCCCAGGGGCTGTGTGAATGATTTCTGCAAGGATAAAAATGATATCATTCTCAAATTAAGAACCGCAGACATTTGCGCAAAGTGTCAGGAGCTGGTCAATTCGAAGGAGCTTGATCCCCGGATTAGTGCGCAGGTATTCCGGACGCTGGATGATATTCGTTCACAAATGCTTTTCCGTGAAAGATTTAAAACGACTCAGCAGCCAAGTCGCATGGAAATCAAAGGCAGGACGAAACGTATCTTCTTCAGCGACCTGGGCAATGCTGAGCTGAAACTTAATCCTCTTGAAAGCATTGTTTACCATTTATTTCTTGAACATCCTGAAGGACTTCGGTTTAGTGAGGTAAGCGATCACAAAGAATGGCTGACTCAACTTTATAAAGAAATCGGAAACCCTCGTACCGTTCCGGAACTCCACAATAGTATTGAGCAGTTAGTGAATCCAACAGAAAATTCTTTAAGTGAAAAAGTATCCCGCATCAAGAAAAAAATTATTTCACTGGTCGGCGAGGATTTAGCCATGTATTATATTATCGATGGGCCTCGTGATGAAAAGAAGAAAATACGGCTTGACCGTGCTCTGGTGAGGGAAGACCTGGATTGGAGAGAAAACATTTAAACGGCTGCCGGTGAAGAGCTCGTGCGTTCTATTTTTCTATGGTGTAGTACCATCCTGATAGTGTATCAAGGGCGATTTTAAATCACATATTTAAGAACGCCGGATTGAAAATCCTACTGAGTCCGTCTTAGTCTTTTACAGCACGACCCTTAGCGATCACTGCATTGTCCTTTTTGATTTCATAAAAATAGATTCCTTTTGGAATATGCGTGGTGGGTATCGTGGTATTACTGACAAATTCCTGGTGAAGCACCTTCCGCGACCGGGTGTCATAGAGATTAATTTCCGCTTCTCCTTTGATGCCGCTGATTTTTATCAATTCAGAAAATGGATTAGGATAAAAGCCGGGATTTACTTGTTCGGCAGATTCAATCCCTACCTGGTTCTGAGTCATGATATAGGCTCCACCAAAATCAGCTGCCGCGAAAGTGGGTAAGCATGTAATTTTTATCCCGGTTACGGTATCCGATGTGGTCAATCCAAAATCCCGGTCAAAATCGAGAGGCACGATGTATTGTGCTGCTGCCTGAGAATCGCTTGTGCAATCGATAAACATATATTTCCATGGGATATTATTTGGCAGTAAGGTCCAATCGGCATCAAGCACATTATGAATGGCTGAATACAGGCCACTGCTAAGTAATAAACTCACTTCGTAATTCGATGTATTGAACCCGGTTTCAAGCAGCAGGTCATCGCCGGGTCCGTCTATACTTTGTCTCGTAAAATTTCACGTCACGATATTATAATCATTAAAATTTACCCATACCGAATCATTCGGAAAACCGGTGACAAAAGCATCATCGCAATTATTCGAATCAACAGCTGAGGCCAGGCAATCGTAAAGTGCATAACCTCCAAGAGTCTGTGCAGTCATAAGAGTCGGACTAATGAGCAGGATCGTAATCAGTATTTTTTTTATGGTTTTCATAATCGGGAGATATAAATATCGGGTAGCCGAAATCAGCTGCCTAAGTTACAATTATTCCTTTATTCCTTAGCCAGGGGCTCTTTTCCGAAGTCCCCAATCAGTGGAATGTTGTGTACCGGCCCGGCCCTGTGTGTCGGCTCATTCCGCTATTGCAGCAGCCCGCTGGGAATATTCGTGAGTAAGCAAATTTATCGATGGGAGATTCAGACCTTACAAGTGCTATGATAATAAGATTTAAAAAAAGCAGAATCTCCAATAGAATGCTTTACGCAAATAAAAATTCTGCATTACAGAAAATTATAACACAAATGAGCCCTAGTGTAGGTCTACCCATGAACCACTCAGTACCATTATTTTGGCTGCCGGTTCGAAGGAATCAAGCATACAAGTAATCCCAACAGATCCTGTTGCAGGATCATCAACACCGGCAGACCAAGCCACTCCGAGGCAATTGGTAGCATTATCTGAACCTATAAAATAAGTGTTGCCTGCAGTGACGCTAACGGGTACAGCAAAGGTCCAGGTAACCCATGTATTTGTAACTGTTAGCTGATTATTTGATGTACCCAGTAAAGCCGGAGTCCCGCAAAAATCTTCCTTAACAAATAAAGACGCTGTTTCTACTACGCCATTAGTGGTAAATAATTGAACCTCCGTAATCATTCCCGAGATGGTAGGAACAAACCACATTGGCTCACTGCCCATACAAGTCCCACTGGAAGTAGTAGAATCATTTCCAAATTGGGCACTTGAAGAAATAAATACCTGCAGTTTACTTGTCGTGCTGTTATACAGAACCATCCCGCCAACCGGACTTGATATAGCATCAACCTCCGTCTGAGTCAACCTTGGAAAAATAACTGGAAGGGGTGTAGTGACATCTATGGATGAATTCATATCGGGAGTACTTGTTCCTACTCCAATCTTTCCGGTATTTAAAACATTGTTTCCATTTGCATCATTTCCAACAAGCAAGACTTCTTCAATATTCTGCAACTCATTTGTTGAATCATTATCTGCATCATCAACCATATCATTGATTACGCTGTCAGCCATTGCAGCATGAAATGAATAAGGCACACTTAACATCTGACTTGTGCCGGTGATGCTATAAGTAGCACCTCCCGAAGGATCAGTTTCTGTTTTAATAAAATACGGTCCGCTTGCCCAGTCAATCGTTGCCATGTTTCCACTTACAACTGTTCCGCCACCAATCTCTATGCTAACAAGTCCGTTCATGTTGGTGCTCGGCGTATGTGTTTCAACATATACCGCTGTACCACTCGCAGATCCTTGCAAAATACTTATTTGCATTCCTACGACTGAATTACTTATCAATACATTACTGGAGTTTCGAATGATTGCCTGATAAGTCATTTTATCAGGAGATTGTGCATGTACACTTAAGACAACTAATAACATACACAGAATGAAGTATAATTTTTTCATGATCATTAGTTCTTTATAATTTTATATGATTGAATTTTTTTGCTTCCCTGAATTATGTCAATAAAATAGGTCGCTGCAGGCAGAGCCCCCATATCAATTTTAGTGTATGCCTCTGTAATTTCATCTTTTGCCAAAAAAGTTCCCTTTACATCGAAGATCTGAAAACTCAAATTTTCATCTTTGAAGTCATTAATTTTCAAAGTGAGATCGCCTTGTGTAGGACTGGGATAAAGTTCCAAAGAAACAAATGCATTTGCTTTATTGACAGCAGCAGTCAGGATCTCATATGTTTGTTGCACGCCTTCTGTACTTTCACCTGTTACACCACTTGAAGTGGTGTAGGCTACTTGTCCGATAGAATACGAAACGGTTCCTCCACTCCCGGCAGCATCGCCACCGGAAGGGATCGTTGCTTCTTGCGCATATATGTTGAAGCCGAAAAGCCAAAACAAAACACATAGTTTGATTTTTATTTTTTTCATAAGTGATCGTTTTTTACCGCTTAAGCTGAATAGTTGCTGTACAGGATACCAAGATATTAATTTTTAATCCAACAGTACAACTAATTTTATAGACTTGAAAAATCTTATACACCAATGAATAGCATATAAAGTGAAGACTAAAAATTCCCAGGATAAGCGGAATGTTGTGTGCCGGCCCTGTGTGTCGGCTCATTCCGCTCTTGCAGCAGCCAAAATCTATGCGTAGATCATTGAAGAATAATTCGCCGGAATGACTTTTTATCGTCGTTCCTGATAACCACGGCATAGATCCCGCGAGGCCAGGAAGAAACATCCAATACTTTTTTTGTAGCTGCAGAAAATTCTTCCCTGAAAATTTCTTGTCCCATTGAATTATAAAATGAACAGCTCACATTCCTGAGATTTTCCGCTTCAGCGATCAACCGGATTTCATCATGAGCAGGATTTGGGAATAACTGAAATGCAGATTCATCCTGCTCTTCGGATATACCACTGTTCAGACAGAAAGGATCCGTTGGAGGAAGTACATGAATACAATATTGCTGGGTATCGATGGCTGTACGCGGACAATGATTATCATGTACAGTCACTTTGAAACAATAGGGTACAGCGCTGACATCCGACAAGGTGGGTGTCCAGCTGAAATAGCCGGTATCTGAGTTGGAAACGGCCGCGGTATTTGAAACCCAGGTGGCGGCGGGAATTCCCACATTCCAATACATGGTGAGGTCTTCCGTCGCGTTCGAGTCGAAAGCAGTGATGAAGAAATCTATCTGGGTTCCGGGACAGGCGGAATAGTTATGCGTAAATCCCCCGTTGATCCCTGAGAGAACAGGAGCACTATTGGGAACCGGGTCTGGGGATGTCCGGAGTTCTATGTCCCGCTCTACCTGCCCTATCAATACGCCATTCCGGAACTCAGAGACTAGCACAGCAAAAACAGTGTTTTCCAGCAGGGTGGATGTAAAACACAATGCACCGGTTGTTGATTCGAAGCTCAGAGGCGGCGAGGATTGAATCGGATTGAAAACAGAATATCCGCTTATATAATCTACAGTATCCGCGGGAGAAGGACCTGTCCTTGGAGTAATAAGCTGAAAGCCCAGAGAGTCCCCGTCAATATCATAGGCCGAATGATCGTAGCAAACAGGATAAGCCAGATAATAGATCCCCGTGGCAATATTGCCAAACCTGGGAGAGTTACTGCAAATGGAATTCGTGTTGTTGATGACAGAATAAATATACATACTGTCATTTGAGGATCCCAGGGTAGTAGTGTTGGAATTGCGATTGATAACAGTATGACTAAATGTCCAGTCCTGGCAATCTCCCGGCAAGGTTACAGTTCCTTCATATCGGTAAAGTTGAATTCCGAAACTTGTGCCACCATTACAGGTACTAATCTGGCCCGGGAAACAGGCATTTCCCAGTTCCTGTCCTATACCGACCTGGCTTAATGATAATACCGGATTGGCAAAGCCGCAGGAATTAGTAATCACAATAGGCAGAGATGAACCCAGGTTGATGCCGGAGCAATCCCTCAGGAGAGCCATTTTGATTGTGTACTGGTTCGCTCCATGGCATTCATAAGTGATCTCTCCCCCCATGGCATGTGAGGCATGGCTGATAAAAGGTTTGATTAAAAACAAGCAAAGAAGCAGAATTCGAAAGGAGAGAGTTTTCATGAGCCGGGAATTTAATTAGGCTATGATAAGGTAATTCCATCTACATTTTACAGCCGAGGACGAAATATTCTGTAGAATCAAACTTCAGTATTCTATAAATCGTCGAATTTTAGGTTAGTCGATTTGTGTTTAGATTCGATTAATGCCAAGCCAGAACCGGCCTGAAAAGCCTCCCGCACAGGCAGGCGCTTCCCGCCCAATTTGTCGGGCCCACGCGCCGCTATGAAGAAGCGTTTTGTTCAATGAAAATCGGAATGTCTTTTCCTTTTTTGCTTGATCAAAAAAGTAAGCAAAAAAATCAAGACCAATTGATTCTGCCGGCCGCACAGGCAGGCGCTTCCCGCCCAATTGGTCGGGCCCACGCGCCGCTATGAAGAAGCGTTTTGTTCAATGAAAATCGGAATGTCTTTTCCTTTTTGCTTGATAAAAATTAAGTAAAATAAATCAAGACCAATTGATTCTGCCAGCCGCACAGGCAGGCGCTTCCCGCCCAATTGGTCGAGGTTACGCGCTGCTTGTTAGAACTTGACATTTTAGGTTCAAGTTCCCACTAAGCACATATGCATATTGATTTTCTCCTTTTCTACTCATACTTTTTTGCTTGATCAAAAAAGTATGCAAAAAAATCAAGACCAATTGATTCTGCCAGCCGCACAGGCAGGCACTTCCCGCCCAATTGGTCGGGCCCACGCGCCGCGATGAAGAAGCGTTTTGTTCACTGAAAATCGGAATGTCTTTTCCTTTTTGCTTGATAAAAATTAAGCAAAAAAATCAAGACCAATTGATTCTGCCAGCCGCACAGGCAGGCGCTTCCCGCCCAATTGGTCGAGGTTACGCGCTGCTTGTTAGAACTTGACATTTTAGGTTCAAGTTCCCACTAAGCACATATGCATATTGATTTTCTCCTTTTCTACTCATACTTTTTTGCTTGATCAAAAAAGTATGCAAAAAAATCAAGACCAATTGATTCTGCCAGCCGCACAGGCAGGCACTTCCCGCCCAATTGGTCGGGCCCACGCGCCGCTATGAAGAAGCGTTTTGTTCAATGAAAATCGGAATGTCTTTTCCTTTTTTCTTGATAAAAATTAAGCAAAAAAATCAAGACCAATTGATTCTGCCAGCCGCACAGGCAGGCGCTTCCCTCCCAATTGGTCGAGGTTACGCGCTGCTTATTAGAACTTGACATTTTAGGTTCAAGTTCCCACTAAGCACATATGCATATTGATTTTCTCCTTTTCTACTCATACTTTTTTGCTTGATCAAAAAAGTATGCAAAAAAATCAAGACCAATTGATTCTGCCAGCCGCACAGGCAGGCGCTTCCCGCCCAATTGGTCGGGCCCACGCGCCGGCATTAACAAGCATAGCCGAAATGAATTAAATTGAACCTAATTTAAATATACAATTGACTTATTGTACCTGTTGGAATCTGCATCCTTTTTGCTACAAATTTATGAACTATATGGATAATCCTAAAAATTTGTATATACCTTTAGTTTGAAATAAACGAAATCACATTTTACCATTAAACCTAAGCTCATGAAGAAATTTCTATATTCACTTTACACAGGACTGCTCTTCCTTATTCATTCAGTCAGCGCACAATCACTTTCACCAATGGTTGTATCTCCTGCGGGCAGCTTTAACAGTAATGGTGGCTACTCGCTTTCGCAAACCGTAGGTGAAATGACGATGGTGCAAACTTTTACAACAGTCTCAGCCATCCTCACCCAAGGGTTCCAACAACCAGCAGCAACAGGTGTTGGTGTTTCGGAGCTTCAAAACGAACTTTATAAAATGGATGTCTTTCCAAATCCGGGACCCGGAAATTTCCATGTAGATATTACTGTAGCAAAAGCAGTTAAAATGCGGGTGCGGGTTATTGATGTACTGGGCAAGCTAGTGCTAAATATCCCGGAACAAAGCATAGAAGGAAATCACAGGCAAGTGCTCGATCTCAGCGCTAAAAGTAATGGGGTCTACATGCTTCAACTTAGCTTGTTCGATGAAACCGGAAAGCAAATTTTTCGCCAGGCCAGACAACTTCAACTGATTAAATAATAATATTACAAATTCATAAATAAATTTCAAGCCATGAAACACACACCACAAAACTTCGCAGGATCACTCAGTCCACTATTTTTTATGTTGATCATGCTTTTCCTAAACCTTCCTGCACATTCAGCAGGAATAGTTAGCAGTCCTGATCAAATGAATTACCAGGCCGTAGCAAGAAATGCAACAGGAAACCCTCTGATTTCCCAAACCATTAGTGTTCGCTTCTCTATTCGTGCCAGCAGTGCATCAGGAACCATTGAATATCAGGAAACGCAAACTCTTACCACCAACACCTTCGGATTGTTTTCAGCAGCCATTGGAAGCGGAACCATAAGTTCAGGAACCTGGGCTGCGATCACCTGGAATGCTGCTTTGCATTTCTTACAGGTAGAATTGGATCCGGCCGGCGGTACAGCCTGGTTAGACATGGGAACTTCGCAGCTTTTAAGTGTTCCCTACAGTTTTTATTCCAATACGGCATTAAATTCGCTTGACAACCACTGGGATTATTTCTCCGGCGATATGTGGAACAATCCCGTAACAGGAAATGTTGGTATTGGAACAACTACTCCTACACACCCTTTAGACATACAGGATCCTGCCCCGGCTCCCAATACAGGCATACTGAATGTAACTGCAACCCAGCCACCTTCAAGCTATACAGATGCTTATGCGGTATATGGAGCAAATAATATAGACGACTTCTATGGAATTGGCGGAATGTTTCGTGGAGGCTGGAAAGGTGTTGTCGGCGAAGTATCCGCTACGGGCTCACAGTTTTATCATGGAGTATATGGCAGTGCATTCGGAGGCACCGGTAGTAACTATGGAACTTTTGGTTACAGCGACCAGGTCGGAAGTCTTGGAAGTTCAGTAGGAGACGGCGCAGGTCTTACCTCCTACTATGGCAGCTCTTTCTTAGAGAGCATTGGAGTTCTTGGTTTTGGGCAAGTGAACAGCACCACGAATGGAATAAGCTATGGTGTGGCAGGGCAAGCAACCAGCGGAAGCAGCAAAAATAACGTTGGAGTTTTTGGTTTTGCAACCGGAGCCACCGGAACCAGCTCGCGCAACTGGGGTGTACTGGGTGTATCTACAGATGCAACTTCATCATGCGGTCTGCTCGGAATATCTGATGCAGGATCTACAGGAAATAATGGACATGGTGTTGAAGGAGATGTTTTATCAGGAACAAGTCAAATTGCTGTTTTCGGATATACTTCAAGTAGCACCGCTTCCGATTATGCAGGGTATTTTTTTGGTAATCTTTATGCGACTACTGCCAGTTCAGGAATCAAAGCATTCAAGATAGATTATCCACTGGATCCTGAAAACAAGTATCTTATTCATTCTTCAGT
Source organism: uncultured Bacteroidota bacterium (assembly GCA_963775555.1). Classification (GTDB taxonomy): domain Bacteria; phylum Bacteroidota; class Bacteroidia; order AKYH767-A; family 2013-40CM-41-45; genus QQVM01. The sequence goes on from CAVZJJ010000004.1 coordinate 2,321,935, forward strand.
GGAGAGTAACGAGATGATGAATGTGTATAGCGGAAATATTACAACCGATTCGCGGGGTTTTGCTGTGGTGCTCTTACCGGAATATTTTGAGAGCCTTAATAAAGATTTTCGTTATCAGTTTACATGCGTCTATGATTTCGCCCAGGCAATTGTTGCCGAAAAAATTCAAAACAATCAGTTCACCATTCGAACCGACAAACCCAATGTGGAAGTTAGCTGGATGGTTACCGGTGTGCGACAAGATCCTTTAGCCAATAAATACAGAATACAGGATGTCGTGAACAAGCCCGAAAGCGAACAAGGAACCTATCTGAACCCTGAACTTTATGGCAAATCAATAAATCAGGCAGCACATCAACCTTCCTATCTTGAAAAAGGCGCTCCGATTCATGTTGTGCGCAATCCACTTGATGATCCTAAACTAAAAAACAAATAGAGATCTTGAATTATTGACGGACCCGTCTGAAGCTATTTTATCGGCGCTATGCTAAGGTAATTCCTTATGCATTTTAGGGGCAGGGATGAAATGCGGTGTGGGAGTTTACATTTCTGCTCCATGCCCCGATATGCGGAATGTTGTGTGAAAGCCCTGTGTGATGGCTCATTCCGCTCTTGTAGAAACCTCTGTTTTTAGCTTAATTGTATTGTGTGCCGGGGGTATTTACTATTCAACACTTTCCCTGCTTTCTGCGGGGGCGGAATCTTCATGGGCAGGAGGCTTTTTCACGATATTTCGTCGAGTGGGTGTGATCATCTTGCCAAAGAGGTTTTTCCGCATGATCGTACAACAGGTTAGAAGCATATTCACATCCCTTACCTCAAACAATCAATCATAAACTTAATTTAAATGCGAGATTTTCTGCTGCTTCGTCCGGAAATGGAATACGATCCGCAAGTTGATCGGTTGCCCGGCTGTTCACCTCAAACTTTGATCCCATCACAACTTTAAACCATTTTTCTCTGTCCATCACAACACGATACATTTTTTCATCTTGGGTTTCGGCAATGTATGGGTAGTAAATATTAATAGGCAACTTGCAAATTTCTGTCTTTGCTCCTATTCTATCAACCCTCCCTGTTCTTTGTTCCAATGTACTCGGATTCCAGCAAAGATCGTGATGTATGATATAGCGACAATTGAGATGCAGATCTACACCTTCGGCCATAACACTGCTTGCAATCAATATGTCCGGATAAAAAGGAGTATTGAAAGTCAGCATCAGTTTTTGTCGGGTGCCATCTTTAATAGTTCCGTTTGCAAGACGGACATTAGGTAAAATCGTAGTGGCTTTTTCTCCTTCCAATTCATCCTGAGTGAAGGTAGCCTCTACTTGTTTACCTCTTATTCCACCTGTTTGAAGTTCTGCAAGTGCTTTTATATACTCGCTTTTTTCAGCTTCTCCGCATCGATCCTGAAGAAAAGAAAAAAATTGTCTTAATAGTTGTTCAAAGGTTTGTTTGCTGAAATCCGGCTTAACAAAAGCCACCCGTATTTGAGCTTCATCAAATCGCTTTTGGTCAAGTGGAAAAAATCTGACAAGAAATGAAGGTGTCCTTAAATATCTTCTGACAACATTCAGAATTTCTTCCTTATAGTCAATCAGGCCAGTGTATTCATTGATAATAGCGCCAATGAATGAATCAATAAATTTCTTTAGCTTGTCGCTGTCAAAACGTTCACCAATCTTTTCAAGTTCATGCAATACTTCCGATTCCTGGCAACCCATTTTCTTTACTGCCATTCGCTTTATTTCCTGCATCATTCGTTGGGATATATGGTTGCGCAGTGCTTTTCCTGTTGCGATGTAATGACAGAACACTAACACTTTTTCTCCCTGAAGCCATAACTCCACTACCTTGTTTATTGTAGCTGCTATTTTTGCATGCACCTGGCTGCTATGCTTGATGTTTTTCTGAAGAAATTTTTCGATCTCTTCCAGATAATAAACCTGCTTACTGTCTGTCACTATTACTGATCCTTCATCATCGAGGTCAAGAATACGGGCTTTCTTTATTCGTGCTCGGCGTGTATTCAGAAATGCTTCGAAGCTGGATGCCAAACCTTCAGCAAATACCGGTCTTGATTCCGGAGTAATCGCTGTTAATCGCGCAGCAAGTAAAAATGGGAACATAGATTTTGATTCCAATGCCAATCCTGAATCATCCTTTTGGTTATGATTAAACAAAATTGATTTGCCAGGATATTCGAATCGTCTTTTACCGGCATTATCCGGCAACTCTCTCGATCTCAGGTGGCGAATCACCAATTGCTTCAAGAGTTTTTCAGCTTCAGCCATATGAGTTGCTGTGATCCTGAATTGTTCGCCGATTTTCTGGCTCTTTGTACTCAATGATGAATCGTTACCCTCAATTACTTTTTGCCACCAGTCAGATACCTCAAGATTTTGGTCATCTATCTGCAAATCATTTGGCGTAAGAAGTTGCCACTCTTCATCCAGTCGAAGTGCAGTCTTCTGCGCTTTGTCAAGTTTCAATCCTAATTCAACAAGGAACTTCTCATAGGACTCCTTATCATTTGTCGGTGCTGTTGAACTGCTCCAATTGATTGCATTAAAACGCTGCATGACATTGCAAAGCTCGTAATGTCCAAGCTGAAAAGGTGTTGCAGTTAAAAACAACATCCGTTCAAAAACATTTGCTAACTGCCCTTTTGAAATCTCTTCAGACTCTTCGGTCGATTGAAAAAGGCCGGCAAATTTTGTTTGGGCATTTTTTAAATGATGGGCTTCATCAAGAATCAGGAGCGGTAAACGAATGTTGAGCTTCTGAATACATAGATTCCAGATGCCTCTCATTTCAATAGAAAGTTTCTGCCTGATTTCTGTCAAGTTACTGGTAAGGTTCCCTGAGGTACGGACAGGCATTTTCTCTTTCAGTAAATTGTAAATGCCTTCGAAATAACTGCTATCAATTTCATATAGTTTTTCTGCCAGATCGAGCGGCACCGGATCATCATCTTCTTCATTGAGGACTCCTTGCATGACCAATTTATGCTTCCACCTTGATACATCTATATTCATTAGTGATTCAACAAATTCACCATGTACTTGTTCTTTTCTGCTGACTTGCAATAACAAGCTGCCAAATCGCGAAAGAGATGCCCTCAACTGATCAGTATCTTTTCTTTTATGCAACGCACGTTGAATCATTGCAAGTTTAACGTAGTTATCGCTTAGACTCCTGTGCAGCGCCCCATGCGTAAGAAAAATAATATTGCTCCTGAAATTGTCTTCGTCATCAAGCAGCTTCAGAAAATCTACCGTCGATTCGGCAACATTGAAGCGAATCTTTTGACTTAATTCAGCAGGCAGGCACTTTTCTTTAAATACCCCAAGGTCTTTCGGCCACTTGGATCTCAAAACCGGTGGTATCATAATCACTACTGGTCGCTTTTTTTTATCCTGCAATGCTACAGAAACGGCAACAGCCAGTGCCACAAAGGTCTTGCCCATCCCAACTTCATCAGCCAGAATTTGTCCCGGCCACTTCTGCAGCCGTTTCAATAATGCTGCAGCTGTTTCTTCTTGTCTTTTTGCATCAAGCTGGAGGATCCTCCCAGGAACAAAAAGATTAGTGCTGTTTATAAATGAATAATCCCATCCCATATATTATGAATTTCCTAAAGCCCTGTTCAGGGTCTTGTTCACGTATTGTTTTATCCAGCTCTCTCGCAATGCAGGATCCTTCTTGATTTGTATTGCAATCTGTTCAATGAATTTCGCAACTTCTTTTTTTATTGTCCGAGCTGGAAGACAGTTGGGAGAATTAACCGGTTGTATCGTTGACAACTCAAATATCAATTCAGCGATGAAGAATAATCTTTCTTCTGGAATTTTAAACTGTGACCCGACTTGGTCGTTTTGAATTGCATGAACAAGCGCCTTCAATCCAACAGGCCCATATAATTTCCATTGCAACGATGGCATAGTACTAATCGGTACTGAAAATTTCTGTCTTATCGCGTTGAACGCATAGGAAATTCTCCGCGTTCGTTGAAGTAAAAAACCGGAAGTATCAACTCTCTTGTGGGGATCAATAATTTCCTCTGGCTCAAACTGATCATCGTCATTTTGATTGAGGTTTTTAAAATACCGTTTTAATACAAGGTGTAATGGTTTTGCTGAAGTCAACAGTTGTAACAAGATACTCAATGGCAATTCTCTTAAATGTTCAGGTGGTGGTAGGCAATCATAGTTGAGCACGTTGAGAGGAAGCCAGGATTTCTTATCTGACTTTCCTACACAAACTTCAAACCCTGCTGGTAAAGCTTTTTCAGTTTGGGAGCCGATAACCCTGTCGTGCCAGATGTACTCCAGACAATTTCTAAAGATGCATTCATCTATTATCTTTTTATCCAGTTCCAGAGTCCCATCTTCGGTACGTATGGTCAATTCCGGAAGTCCTTTTGTAGTGTCAAAATAAAATCGAATAATTACTTTTTGATCTGCAAGATCGGCTTCTGCACTGAGAATACAGCCTGGTAACACGGGGCTTACATTGTCTTCAGCAGCATCTTCCGAGGATACAGGTTGCCAACTTATTTTTTCCGGATCCAGTTCTTCTCCCTCAGGAAGAAATTCTTTGAGTACATCATATGCTTCCGGACTTCGGGAAGAATTGCTGATAAAAGCAAGATTGGCTTCATAATTAGAGTTTGAACCGCTATTCAATCCGGCAGAAGTGAAATTTCCAGAACCCATGTAAATCATGATCCAATTACCCTTGTAAAAGCGCATGCTTTTCATATGCAAGGCTCTATATTCATTGTTTGGTTCAACTGTTTCAGGTATGTGATAAAAGTATGTATTATCAGGAGATTCTTTTTGAAGATATTCCGGAGCGTTCAATCGTATTCTGTTATTTTTATCTTGTAGTGGTTCGCCGGTGCAGAAAAAATTCAACGCGCAATCCCGTCCATTCATGAAACCAATTAATTCGGGAAGCGGCCCTTTTTCTGTATATTTTTCATCAAAAAACGGGCTTATAATATCTGCTGTATCCGGTAAATAAGAATAATACTGGTTCCAAATATTTCGCAATTGTGAGAAAGCTGATTGACTTCCTGGTTTTACAAATACAGGCCAGATATGGACAGACTCCGTATCAGCATTCTGGTCAATTGTATTCCATTTACCAATTGTTTTTCTTGCCCTTTTGATCAGTGATTTTCCCCTGTCAATGAATGTCTGACTATCAGTGACAGTTTCGTTTAACAGACTCTCAATAAAAATGAATGATTCTTCAAATACATCAACAGGAATTTTAGAATCTTTCTTTGCATCAAGTACGGTAAAAACTTCCTGGTTGCGCCTATATCCCTCCGGTGTCAGGTTGGCTGAGGCGATAACGATTCGTATGCAATCCGTCCAGTATAGTAAACTAATCTTAGCATGCTGTATTCCACGAGGCACTCTTACCGGAATCAGGTCCCAACGTATGTTGCGGTTGGTCCGGCAATGGTGTTGATCGACAAGCACCATTGCGCATTCTGTTTTGTAAAGCTTTTCCTCCCGTTCGATGATATATGAAAGTGATTCGGAATCAGGATCCGATTCCAATTGCAAAAAACTTCCCAGACAATCCTCTTCAAAAAAAGAAGCGTTAAAAGTGAAGGTAGTACTGATAAAACCCACAGGATCGCCTGCGCCAACAGGAGGAACCCAGGCGTCAAGTAATTTTTCAGGTATAGGTGAGTCTTTATCCATTTAGTTTCCGAAGATCTTTTAGAAAAGATAATAATGAATTAGTCCGATAGAAATAAACATATTCCTTCGGATCAGAACTTGCCAGATTATTTAAACGGGTATAGGCCGGACGAAGAATTAATTTTTTGTTTTCATATTTTTCCAGCCAGGGGACTTTTCCGAATGGGGGCTTACGTTTCTGAATCTCATGGTGATGCTCAATAAGATTTTCAGCAAAATCACGAGGGCCGAAACTGTTACTGAATCGTCCGAAAGTTTTCTGCATGGAATTATCTTCTTTTACCTTTGTCAGCGCAGCAATGCAATCTACATACTGTCCGGAAATATACTCAGCAGCATATTTCACTGGAGCCAGGTTTTCAATATCATTCATACTGCCTTTGTTTGCCTGATTGCTGAGTTTATATAATACACTTTCCAATGCATTGGTAAGAGTACGACTGAATAATTCATATGTCCGGATAGCTTCGATTAATTCCCTGATTTCCTGCCTTACTTGTTTAAGAAGAAAGGAATGGAAATGCGATTCGGAAATTCCATCCGTTACATCGTATTTGTCAATATAACTAATCAAGGCATCTATGATCTCCTTGCGTTTTTGTTCTTTATCGTTTCTTAATAAATCAAAAATAGTTTGCGCTTCCTTTCGACCGGCTTTTATTGGGTGCATACATTGAGCAAGATCTTGGAAAAAAGACCAGCTCCACATACGTTCTACTTGTCCTTTCTTCAAACCATCTTCAATGGCTGATTTTAGTTTTGATTTGAAATTAGCGCCGGGTCCTGTCATGCTGCTGTAAAAACCCTGAAGGTTTTGTTCTTTTTCCCAGATCCTTACGAGCTTATCACCATTTTCAGCCAATCGATCACCCTGGATAATTTCCATATCCCTTGCAAGAGTCTTATACACTCCGTAGAAACCAAAAACTGAAGGCACCCTCAAGTACCTTGGAGCATTTAATGGCAGATTTTTTTTCAAAGCATTGTTCGCTTTTTCACTACCGGGCAATCCAACCAATCCTCCGCTCTCTTTGTAGGTTTTAACAAGAGCTTGAACAACGTACCATTCATATACCTGCAACGGCGATGAGATGCCATCTGACGCAATACGATCCTGCGGAAATTCAAGGCAAAGCGCTGCTCCGGCAGAAATTAAAGAAAGAAAACGAGGATGACTCATTCGCTCCCGCACACCAGGTACCAACCGAACAGACAATCGGTCTGCGATAGGAACTAAACCTAATGGATCAATTGAACCTTCACTTTTTTGTTCCGGGTCAAAGGCACTGAGACGCGGTAATGACATAAATAAATATTAAATATAATTGAGAATTCCCTTCCATTCCTTTACTTTACCTTTAAATGTTTTTCCAAATGTGGAACCACTTGTAGAAATAAATCTTTCCTTATGAATTGAACTTAATGTAGGATAAAATCTACAAAAATATTTTTCGGCTGCACCTCCATTAAATATAATTCTATTAATCGAAGGATACGCTTCTAAAAACTCTCCCATACTATTTGGAGTTGGATCAATATCTTTTTTATCTGATGATGAACCTTCACGGTAACATTCATGAATTACATCCCACAAGGCAATTCTATTTTTCTTGATCAGTATTAATCTATCAGCATAATCGTGGGAAATTGACGACTTGAAAACTTCAAAAAGAATTGGCCAGAATTTATTTCTTGTATCCGAATAGTATTTCTTCTGTAACAATGATTCACAACTCGGAAAGGTTCCGAAGATTAAGATTTTTGAATTTTTATTTATAATGGGACTTAATCCTTCCAATCTCTTCATCCAAAATATTTTTGCATCAACGAATTAAATAAATTCTCCGGCTCCTTTCCGAGCACCATTGTGGGCCCGTTTTTGTGATATTCCTTTTTTACTACTGCTCATTTTCTACTTTGACAAAAATATGAAATTAGTTCTCTTAGATTATCAATACTTATGACCTTGCATATTCATTCAATGTGATCCATTCATCATTTGAATTTTTTATTCGCCAAAATGTCCATCCATTTACAGTTTTTCGAGGATATACAATCACCATAGCTGCACCGGTTAAAGATTTGTATTTTTTATTTTTATATGTGATAGTTCCTGTAGGTGTCAGGATGGCCTTATGTTCTTTTCCTTTGTAGGTATGATAAATGGGTGTTCGCTTTTCTACCAGTCCCTTTAATATTTCTTTTCCTTTGGATTTATTTATTTTAACACTACGCTTTCTTCCGGGTAACAATTCAGATAGTTCCTGATTATGTTTTTGTTTGATTAAATTTCTCAAACGTTGAAGCAATTGTTTTGAATCTCTGCCTTTCGGTTTGGCTCTGTTTCCGACTGGTGCAGCTACCCTGATTAAAAGTGATTCTATATCTCCAATATGATCATTTCTTTTAACAAGGAACAGACTAAAATGAGTCCATTGGGCATCGTGCCGATCCTTTAAATGATGTTTGACTCGTTGTTTAAGTTCAGTGGCCCGCCCAACATAATAAAGCTCATTTTCATCGTATAAAGCATAGATGCCGGAAGAATCTCCAATAAGCTGTGTAATAATCTCCATATGATCCCTGAAAAGATTTCTTGAAATATTTTCCAACGACTCTTTAATAATACCAGGTTTTTTATTTTTTATTGCCATGACAATTGCTTATTATTTGAATCACTAAATACTAACAATATTTATCCAAAATATTTTTGCATCAATGAATTAAATAAATTCTCCAACTCCTTTTCACTTTCTCGTTGCTTTACACGCAGTTGCTCCACTTGCTCCACTATGCTTGCAAATTTTTTCTGGAGAGTAAATGGAGGGCAAGGGATACTCATGTTTTTTAATGCTCCGATATTAAAGTGCTGTTGGATTCCACCAACATTTTTTGAGTGCACTACTTTTTTTCCAAAATCTGAATTAAAAAAATAACACAAATAAATTGGATGAATTAAATTTCTCTTAGGTCTGGTAATAATTAAATCAATGCAATTACATCCATCCAATTCTTTTGGAATAATTGCAGCTGTTCCTGTTGAGCCAGTTCTTACAAAAACAACATCGCCTTCCTTCAATACTGATTTGGATAGTTGATTAGTGTTTGTATCATTAGAAAAGTAAACTACGTTATCTAAATTTATTCGATTGCGCTTAATATTAAGAGAACGTAATGCAATTACCCCCTTTTCTACATAATAAGATGCAGGCTTTATTACAACTCCAACAGTAAGTTTTTCGCAATATTCTTCTCCGGTTCTTGTTTCCCATCCCATTTCATTGCTTATCGGATCCCCAAACATTTCAATAAAAACAGATTGAAGAAACAGCTCAGTAAGCTGGTTGGCTTGTTTTCGCTTTTGCCGTGCTGCATCGGCTTGCTCAAGGATGCCGGCAATTTTTTGCTGGGTTTTTAGATCGGGAACTGAAATTTTTAAATTATCAAATTTATCCTTTGTAATATGCTTCATTGTTGAGCCATGAACTTGTCGTTCCATCTCAATCAATTTCTCCTGAACTGCATAGTAGAAATAAGTTTTATCAATTCCATTTTTCAAATTCACTTTGAAAATATGTTGATTCAGAACTGCATCTTGTTTATCCCAACGATAAACTCCAAGCGAAGCAGACCATGAAATCAGAATGTCATCATTCTTTACCAAATATCTTTTATCAAATTCTCCTTCGTAATAATTAAATATCTTACTGGTTCCCGTGAGATTTTGAATGCGAATAATTGGAAGTCCAGTTGATCCCCAATCTTTCGGCTTAAATGGTCTACCATTAACAAATTCTGCAAGATCTCCAAATCTTTTTTCCATCTTTAAATCTCTTTTCTAATCGCTCTAACGTACTCCGCTATCTCTTCTTCCAATATGAGTACTTTATCCATCAAAACTTCGGGTTTTTCATATTGCATGGCTTTGTGCTCGACAAGTTTATAACGACTAATACTAAGATCGTACTTGTTCTTTAATATTTCTTTTACATCAACTATCACTACTTTTTTATTCACAGATTTTTTATTCCGTCCCGAAAATTCTTTAATTATATCAGGAATATCATTCTCAGCTATTTTCTGCCGCTTGTCATCGAGAGAAAATCCGTCAGCCTGCATATCATAGAACCATACCTTGTCTGTAGTTCCTCCTTTGGTGAAGATCAATACTGCAGTACTTACACCTGCGTATGGTTTGAATACTCCCGAAGGCATGGAAACAATGCCTTCCAGTTTACATTTGTCAACTAAAATCTTTCGAACGTCTACATGTGCGTTGCTTGTACCAAATAATACACCATCCGGTACAATAACAGCAGCTCGACCACCACTTTCCAATAAATCGTATATAAGTTCAATAAAAAGCAATTCGGTTTTTTTTGTCTTAACCGCAAAGCGGGAGTTGATATCGCTTTCGTCAATGCTTCCTTTGAAAGGTGGGTTGGCCTATATTACATCGTAGCATTGCCTATCGTTAAATTGTTTGCTGAGGGCATCTGTATAGAGAAAATGTGGATTGTCAACTCCATGAAGCATCAGGTTCATTGCACCCATGCGTACCATCGTGGCATCAAAGTCATATCCTGTCAGCGCCTGGCTTTTAAGGAACTTATGAAGCTTTGGATCTATCTTATCGCCGATTAAATTGTGTGCCTTACCTTCTTCGTCGTAAGTAAGAATATCCGACGAGGTGTTGGTCTCCAGGATATGTTCGTATGCAGCAACCAGAAACCCGGCAGTACCGGCAGCAGGATCACAGATGCGTTCTCCCGGTTTCGGATCAATAAGCTTGGTCATCATGCGGATGATGTGGCGTGGAGTGCGGAATTGCCCGTTCTTGCCTGCGGTGCTTAGTTGCCCAAGCAGATATTCATACAGATCACCCTGAACATCAATATTCTGCTCGCTGATGTGCATGTCGTCAATAATTTTTACGGCTTCCTGTAAAAGTGATGCCTTCGGAATGCTGAACATGGCATCTTCCATGTGTTGAGTAAATGAACTGGTTTCACTGCCAAGATTGCGCAAAAATTCAAATACAACATCACGAGCATGCCGGAGCATTTCATCACCAGAAAGCTGGCTCCAGTAGCTCCACCGGCATTTTTCTTTATCGATCTTCCTCCCACCGATATCCATTTTACCGGAGAACAATGATTTGAAATCCTGCTTTCTCCTTTTTGCAGTAGCTGCACGTGCATTGTCCATATCTTCCAGGCGCTTGAGGAAAATCAAATAACTCATCTGCTCAATGGCGGTGAGGGGATTTGAAATTCCGCCAGACCAGAAACGGTTCCATAGAGAGTCGACTTGGGATTTTAGTTGTGGGGAGGTGAGCATTATTCTTTTATATCTTTTAGATTTTCTGGCATGTCAATTCTTTCTATATATTTCGATTTATTACTTTCTCCGAATTTATCAGAAAATACTTTTATGAAAATACCGGTATAAATTATTGCGGCTATATATTTCAAGAAAACAAAAAGTGTATTGTTGTCATATCCATCAAAACATGTCTTAGTTTTTCCCCAGTCCCATTGAAATGTGTAGCATTTAAATAATATAAAAAGTATGACAATAAATGGAATTATAAGTAACCAAATTACAGTTCGCAATCTCCACCAAAAAATCTTTCGCCAAATAAACTTTTCACGTGAATGTTTTACTTTTTCATTTGTTAATTTAATCCGTTGTTTTTTTTCAGCTGCAAGCTCATTTTTAATCAGATCCATTTCGGATTCGTGACTATTTTTTATTTTTTCTACTTCGAGAATTGTTTCATTATTTATTTTCTTGTCATAATTCTTTTTTATTTCATCGAGTCTTTTTTCTTTCTTTTCAATTTTATCGATTAAGGATTGAATTGCCTTTTTGGACTCTTCTTCAAATTGTCTCTGCTTTCCAGCTTCTAATTGTAATCTCTTAATAAACTCAGCGCGATCCGTATTTGCAAGTGTATTAAGACCTTCGATATTTTTTATTGATCGATTCGCAATACTTGTTGCAATTCTAAGCACATCACCATCACTAATTTTTTCTTTAGCATATTTTTGTATGTTTTCATCTAAATCTTTAATAACTGAAGACTTTGGAAGTGATTCGTTCAGTGTGCAAGAAATTAAACGGGTTAATCCAATATCAGATAATTCATTTTGATTAAAGTACGATTTTACATCTGGGTTGCTTAGCCATAATATATTGAGAAAATCTTCTGCTTTTATAGTCTCAGGTAACCTTTCGAAATTCTTGAAAGTAAATGCGTGCATTGAACTGGAATTGTTGACAAACCAACAATTAATTTTTGAGAAATCACGAATACTTTTGCCTCTATTCTCTCTTACATAATGAAGTGCAGTCGCATCATGAAGAGCGGCAAATTCAGTGTTTCGTATTTTTTTTAAGTCTTCATACTCTCTGCTATGTTTAGCAATATTTCTATATTTTTCAGTATAAGGAATAGTTCGTATCCCTAATTCAAAAAGATTATCTTCTAAATTATCTGCGATTCTTTCCAAATCTGTTTTTGATAAGCCTCTTCTTTCGCATGCGTTAAAAATATCTTCGGGATCAACTTTTTTCTGCAAAAATGTTTTTTCAAAATTCTCAGCCTTTATTTTAAAAAGTCTTGATGTTTCTTCTAATGTAATATCAAGTACATTCAATTTATAACCTAACTTTTTCGTAATTTCAATTAACTTTCGACAGGTCAAAGTCGATTCGGGAGTATTTAAATCCAGCAAACTCACCAGAAAATTTGTGTCAAAAATTAGAATTACATCATGCTTTATTGGTTCAGTTTTATATTCTAAATAACTTGAAATAATGGATCCTAAATAAACTTCTCTAATCAAATTATAAACTTCCGGAAAATCTTTAAAATAATTTACAAACAATGCTTCTTGAGTGAAGTCCGAATGAGATCCTGCGTTCTGATTATTTAAATATTTTGATAATGAAATTTTATTTGAGTCAATGAAGTTAAATATTGAACTTTCATCCTCAACATTTGCACCGTGAATTTTTTGAAACTCTTTGTAAAGTGCTTCTAATTTTTTAATTTCTTTTTCCTTAGCCTGTAATATTTCTTCGTACTCAAGAAAAGTGAAATTCTTAATTTCAAAAGATAAATCTCCATACAAGAAAAACCGAGTTGCGCCATCTGAGTTAACTTCCTTAGCTATCTTTTCTAAAATAATTTTAAGGATAGGTATAGGAATGTCTAATTTATACAGTTCATCAACTTTATTTTTAATTTCAAGAATACTTTTTCCCTTATAAAGACCTTGTTCATTTAGTTTTGAAAGAGTTCTTTTTGCTAAAGGTATAAAGACATCAAATAGGTTATTAATAAATAAACCACTATTATTTATATGCGCAAGTAGCGAGTATGTAATAATTTTATTTTTATCCATAATTTTATTACGCTGCTAATTTTTTCGTCAACTCCATCAACTCTTCAATTTCTTCCTGAGTAAAATATTTCTCTACGGCATTGGATCCAAAATTTGTAAATGGCGCATCATACAAATCAGCTTCTTCCATCTTGCGTTTTTGCATGAACACAGTTTGCACGGTTCGCAGGAAGCGAGTTTGATCGGCATTGTAATTATGCTCTAGGATGAAAGCATCAAATGCTTTTCGTACAATTTGCTCATAGCTCGGCAGAGATTCCAGCTTCAATACATGTTTGAGGAAGTCTGTTAAGCTGCCCACACGCACACCAAATGCTTTGAGCATGTTGTCTTCGTTCAGGTTCAGATCATCGCTACTGAGCTCGGTTTCCAGGGTGATTTCAAGTTGGAACAAATCATCTGCTGTAATCGGTCTACCTGCTTTCAGCTTAATAATTACAGGATCTCGCTGTGCGAGATCTTCGATTTTCTCTTCAATTTTCTTCCGGTATTCCTCCACCATTATTTTTTGCTGCTCCTTCTTCACCACTACCCATTTTCGGGAATCAATAACATCATCCAATCCCAGTTCAATCACCAGTGAAGGTCTATCACGTTTATATTTCATCAACGGCGCAAGAGCGGTTCTGACTTCATCTAGCTTTGCTAATGTTGGATTTTCCCAGAATTTTGTTGAGAGTATAGCTTCCTTATAATTGATCTTTTCCTGTACTTGGGTAATTGATGAAGGCAACAGATCAACATCTTCTCGTATAGAGTTGATAATAGCAGTTGCATCCTTTTTTTGTAGCAACGCCAATGCACATCTTTCCATTTTACTTGTGAAGAAGGCTTCGGCCATATTTACATCAGGCACAAATCGCATAAGTGGTGCTACTTTCATTCTCAGGAACTCAATCTTTTTTGAATCGATGTATTCCCAGAATTCGTCATTCCATGCATCCCGAACTTCTTTCAGATGTTTTTTAACCGTAAATGAATCAAGTGGTATCCTGGATATGTCATTTTTTAATTCCGCAATGACTCTTTCGAGATCGGAATGTTTTTGATCTTTCGCCGTCGTGGAATCATCTCCGAATAAACTGGTAGCAGGAGTTTTAAGAAGAACTTCCAGCCGGTTTAATCGTGTATTGAAAATTGTAACCAGCACCGGTATCTGCCTGGCTCCTTCATCATCCTTCGGCATCATATTAAAATGTTCGAAGTTTTCCCAGAAATCAACGATAAGAAAATTGTCTTTCTTACGTTCCGGCAGCCATTGCAAATGAGTACATGCTTCCAGGCTACGAGTGCCACGGCCAATCATCTGCCAGAATTTGATCTGCGAGCCAACGGGTTTCATAAACGCCAGGTTCATCACTTCCGGAACATCCACACCGGTATCGAGCATGTCAACTGAAATGGCAATACGCGGAAAATCTTCTTTCTTGAACTTGGCAAGCAAATCACTGGCACGTTCTACGCCGGAAGTAATCACCCGTGCCAATTGGCCTTTGTGTTCAGGATACATTTCATTAAAGGCTTCCTCTAATCGAAATGCATGCTTTTGCGTGATCGCAAATACGATCGTCTTTGCAGGCAACTGTCCGAGTGAATCTTTGTAACATACATCCATCATATCTTCCCATTGCCTGTGCAGCGTATCCTTATTGGTAACTTTCCTTTCCAAATCAGTTCCTTCAAAGTTGATATCCTCAGGATTTATACCGCGTTCACGTAGAGAATCCTGCTCTCCTTTTGAAAGCTCCACCCCTTTAATTCCCTTGCGTTGAAATTTTGTCTGAGCTGAATACACATTGTAATCGGCCAGATATCCTTCTTTTACTGCTTTGTCATATGTGTAAAGAAAAGTAGGTACCGTTCCATCAGTTTCAAAAAACCGGAAAGTATCGCGGTCAATGAAATGTGCAGGTGTCGCCGTCAAACCGATTTGAATGGCATCAAAGTATGCAAGCACATCGGTGTATTTGTTATAAATACTGCGATGACATTCGTCGGTAACAATCAGATCAAATTCGGCAGGAGAAAATTTTTCGTAGCACATCTCCAGCGTTTGTAATGTGCTCACATACACACGTGCTGTTTTATCAATGTTGTAACTGCGGATTCGCGTGCGTGCTTCATTTGGAAGATAAACTTTGAAGCCATCTGTTAGTGCCTGTTCAACCAAGCTGTCACGATCAGCGAGGAACAACACTTTCTGTGCCTGCCTGGCCCGGAGAAAAACATCAATCAATGCCATAATGGTCCTCGTCTTTCCGGTTCCTGTGGCCATCACGAGCAAAGCCTTACGTTTTTTACGTTGTTCAATTGATTCACCGATTCTGCGGATGGCTTCTATCTGATAAGAACGGTTTACAATTTTATCATTGATTTTAATTTCGTTCAGCGGCAGCTTATTTTGCTTCAGGTGAAGCAATCGTTCAAGATCTTCACGTGATAAAAATCCTGCAACCTGCCTTTCTGGATACTGATCGGAATCCCAAAAGAAAATTTCTTCGCCATTAGCCATGATAGCATATGGCCTGAATGACTGTTTTTTTTCTATTTCTGTTACATAACGAAAGACTTGTTCCTTACCTACACGTGCATCTCGTCTGGTTTTCTTTGCTTCGATTACAGCCAACACCTCTCCATTTTGGCGATACAAACAGTAGTCAGTTATGCCGTTTTGTGGAGAGGCATCATAACCATCGACTGGTATTTCAAAGCCCACAGACAAACGATCAGCTAAATTCCAGCCGGCTTTTGCAAGTACAGGATCGATTAATTGGTAGCGTGTCTGCTGTTCGTTTAGCATCAAAAAAGTTCAAAAATATTCTTAAATTATTATGGAGCAATTTACAGAAAAACCGCTGATAAAAAACAGAAAACAAAGGCCATCACCTTTGATTAAATACTGATATCCAATAATTTATCTTCATTAAAAGTTATCTTGCCAGAAAAAGTTAAAATTATGATAAAAATCTCTTCGTCTAGGCATTCGAAAATTGATTTACTTATCGCAATCTGTATATGAAATTCTATTACTCCGCGACCGGCTTATCCATCAATGAAAGCTGACCAATTATGCAAATATTTTCGCATTTTATCACGATTAACTGGGTTAAATTTAATTCCATGTCCCTTACCTCCTTCTACCAAGAGTTTTTCAATCTCCCCGCTGGGAATAATGTAAACAAGTGGCAAATATTCCGGATGATCAATTTTGCCTTGATAATGCACCAATGCATAATAATGATCCTTCAAAGCAACAGGTGGTTTACCTCCCATTAACCATTCACCATTTCTTGCACCTTTAACATCTATTGAAATATTTTTCTTCCCATTCCGAACTAAGATATCTACGGATTTATTATTTCCTAATGTTAAATAACATTCAATTTGCATGCGGTTTAACATCGATAAGACATAAAATTCAGAAGCTAAATGGGTATAGTGCGCTTTAGGATTAGCTAGGTTTTTCATTTAATTAATTATATATACATAACTCCAATTGTAGTTTCACAATTTTCGGACACAACTAAATTAGACAGATTTATTTTATGAAGCCAACAATTTTTGAACAATTCTAAAATCAACAAATTTGGGTTCAGACCCAGCTCCCCCTTCATCAAAAACCCAAATTCATTTCCAACCTTTGCCAGCCGGAAATGTTGTTGCGAAAGAATGATATTTTAATATCTTCGCGCATCATAAATAGTTTGAGGATTACTCAAATGCGGTTCAAAAACCGCGAAAATAAATTCAGATGCCATCGTGGGGAAGGCATCCGGGCCGGGGAGATCAATTATTTCGGAACACAACAAAATCTTAAGATTTGAATCGCATTAAATTATTATTCCTGGCCGTGCTTTTTACGCTCGGGATTTCAGCTGAAGCGCAGAACGTGCGGGGCTTCTACCTGCAGGATGTAGGCGACTGGCTGGGCAATACCACTGAAGAGAATGCCATACTGGATTATGCACAGGGCAATGGCTTTAATTACATCTTGCTTTATGACCTTGGCGATATAGACTGGAATAGTTCGTCAGAAAAAAATATGCTGGCTGCATTCATCCGGAAAGCTCGCACGCAGTATGGTGTTCTGCAGTTTGGCGGTGTTGTGGAGTATTCTGGATATGTAACGCTGAAACTTATTCCTTATAACAACTCACGATTAGATCCTCTGGAGCGATTCAATGTGATCAACCTCGAGTTTGAATTCTGGGTTCCTTCGAATGTCTCCTATTACTGTACGAAGTTTCTGCAGCAGGCCGGCTTTCCTTGCACACAGGCAGGGATGTGGGACTTCGCCTGGAGAGAGCTCCAGGCCATAGACGATATCTGCGCGAATAACGGCCTGCTTTCGGAAGTTTACCTGGGCTGGCCGGATCAGCCACAAATGCAGAATCTCGCCTCCAGGGCAGACCGGATTTTGCTCTCCGCCTACCGCCCAACAGATGCCGATATTTACGTCTATTCTGTGCACAGGATGGAATACATTGCTTCAACACCGGGGATCTCGTCCGCAAATGTGTTGACACTGATGTCGGCCGAGGCGAACTTTATGGGGCCCTGGCTGAACAACCATGCGCAAACTGTGCCTTACCAGACTATGAATGCCGCACTGGCTGCCGAGACGCGTTCCTTCAAGAATGCGATCGATCTGCAGGGTTATGCCTGGTTTACCTACAAGTATTTGCCGAAAACCAACCTCTGCTCACCACCTCCGATGCCTGTGATATCCGCGAGCGGTTCAACCCATCTGGCTCCCGGACTGACGGTCACGCTCAGCGCGCCTGCCGCCGGTGGTTATCTATGGTCAAATGGGGATCAGAATCAGTCTATTACTGTAGGCGCTGGTACTTATACCGTGCGTGTGTACAGCGCAGCGAACTGCTTTAGCACCTCTGACCCAGTGCTGGTCACCGAGATGACAACAGGTATTTCCTCAGAACTTGTTGATGAGATCAGCGTGCACCCCAACCCGGCTTCGTCTGTGATATTTGTGAAGTCTGAGGCTCCGGTCGAACTGCTCCTTTCAGATCTTACCGGCAGGGTCGTCATCGAGAGGCAGCAAGCGACATCACTTGATGTCCATCACTTGCCACGGGGCTTGTACTATTTATCTGTTTTTAATGGACAACGCAGGGCGGTGTATAAAGTGCTGCTGACTGAGTAGGATTTTTTTGATTCCTTTTTAGAAAATTTTGGCTTTTGAATCACAGTCCTTTATTGCCAAAAATTTTTGAAGGTCTTCTGAGGTTCTCCCAATCTTATCCTACTTTTTTGAGTGACCTAGAATTGTGCTGGGTGTCCACTTACTTGCGGCTGATGACTGGAGTAAAAACGAAAAAGCTCTTAAATTTTTACATTTAAGAGCTTTTTGCGGTCCGGACGGGACTCGAACCCGCGACCCCATGCGTGACAGGCATGTATTCTAACCAGCTGAACTACCGAACCGTTTCACAACGGTATATTACTCGTACTCTATTGATTCTTCTCATTTAGATTCTTTATTCAGCGACCCTCCCGCCAAAGCGGGATATTCTAACCAGCTGAACTACCGAACCGTTTCACAACAGTATATTACTCGTACTTTATTGATTCTACTCATTTAGATTCTTTATTCAGCGACCCTCCCGCCAAAGCGGGATATTCTAACCAGCTGAACTACCGAACCGTTTCACAACAGTATATTTTGTTCGTGACTCCTTTTTAAAGGATTGCAAAAATAGGGAAATTTGGAGATATAAAAAGCTATTGGGAGATTTTTTTCTGTTTTGGAAGTTCAAATTAGCTGGTTTAAGTATATGTCTGTTTTGCAAGAAGTTGAGAATGCACTTTGGACATAAATTAAATAAAGGTGAGGATCGGCTTAGAGTAATTCGGAAAAATGAAATCTTGAAGCATTATAGATTTCTCGGCAAGACCGAGAATGGCTTTCGGCTCTATACACTTTTGAGAAAAACGATATTCTGTAGACCTAGACCCTGAAAACCCATCTGGTTAGACTATCCCGCTATGGCGGGAGGGTCGCGGGTTCGAGTCCCGTCCGGACCGCTTAAATCCCTGTAAAACAATAATTTACAGGGATTTTGTTTTTTCAGTGGGGTCTTTAATTAGCCAGAATTTAGTGCCGCAATAGCCCGAATCAGGGTCGCGGAGCCACTCTAATGACTAGACATTTTTTTAATGCTAAAGACACGTTGGCATTGCTGAAGTTATCTTTTTATTATCCTTAAACTATAACTCTCATCCTGGAATTTTCCAAATAGAGCCATATTCCTTTCGAATCGTCTATACATTATTCCTGAGGATGTTTTGGTTTATATTCTTAACTTTTGGGGAACTAAAAGTACCCTAATTAGAAACATTTTAAACCGTTTCACGCTATAAGTTTAAAATAATTACTAATTTGGTACTGTGAATACCGAAAACCAATCAAAAATAAACCAACTGCTTTCTTCACAACCAGCAGGAACGATAATGCAGTCTTTCTGGCTTAAGGAACAGGGATATAGCTTCGAATTACAAAAAAGGTATAAAAAAAGCCGTTGGCTGGAAGCTATAGGTACCGGAGCCCTTAAGCGGGCGAATGATAAAGTAACCTATGAAGGAGCAATATATGCGTTGCAGAAACAATCAAAACTATCTTTACATCCGGCTGGTAAAACGGCTCTTGCCTTGTTGGGCTTAGGGCATTTCATAGAATTTACATCGAGTAACGTAGTGTTGTTTGGATCAAAGAACGAAAACCTTCCAACCTGGTTTAAGAATTACAATTGGGGTACAACAATCAATTACCACAAAACGACATTCCTGCCGGCAGAAAAGTATCTTCAGGAAAAAGAATTCAAGAATTTTTCAATCAAAATTTCCAGTGCACCCAGAGCAATCATGGAATGCTTGTATCTGGTACCTGACGAACAAGATTTAATGGAATGCTTCCATTTTATGGAAAGCATGAATAATGTCAGGCCGAGCGTTGTTCAGGATTTACTCGAAAATTGCAAGTCCATAAAGGTGAAGAGATTATTTCTTTACCTAGCAGAAAAAGTAAATCACGAATGGTTTAAAAAACTGAAAATCGAAAAAATAGATTTGGGGAGTGGCAAAAGAAGCATTGTCAGGAATGGCGTCTATAATTCGAAATACAAAATAACAGTACTAAGTGTGTTAGAATCAAAATAATGAGAGAAGACTACGGAAATCAAGTTAGTCTTTTGTTGTCTATATTACCAGAGGTAGCAAAAGAAGCAAGTTTTGCTCTGCATGGCGGGACAGCGATTAATCTGTTTATTCGTGATATGCCGCGACTTTCAGTTGACATTGATATTACGTATTTGCCGCTTGAAGATTATGAAACATCGCTAATGCATATCAATGAAGCATTGAAACGAATTGTTGTCAACATCAGAAAAGTGCTTCCGGATTCAAATATTCAACACGACGAAGTAAATTGTAAATTAGTTGTGAATGATAAGAGGGGATCCGTTAAAGTTGAGGTCAGTTTGATGGGCAGGGGAAGTGTTTACGAGCCTCAGGTAATGCAGCTGTGCAGGAAAGCACAGGAAGAATTCGATGCGTATGTTGAGATTAAGGTTTTAAATTACGGTTTACTTTTTGGTGGAAAAATTTGTGCGGCACTGGACAGACAACATCCGAGAGATTTATTTGACGTATTATATCTGATGAACAATGAAGGATTCAGCGATCAAGTGAAAACCGGCTTCTTGTTTTATCTGGTTAGTCACAGCAGACCGATGCATGAGATTCTTTCTCCGCATATGCAGGATCAGCGCAGAGCATTGGAAACTCAATTCTCTGGTATGACAGCGGAGAGTTTTACATACGATCAATATGAGAAAACGAGGAGTTTGTTAATAGAAGTTATTCATCAAAGGTTGACTGAAAGGGATAGAATTTTTTTGATGGCAATTCTGAAACTTCAACCGGATTGGACATTCTATGATTTTAAGGATTACCCCGGAATCAAATGGAAACTTCTTAATCTTGAAAAGCTGAAAAGCGGGAATCCGGAGAAGTATCAATTCATGATCGATCAGCTTCAGTCAGTACTTTATCCAGGCAACATTTTACCTTTAAATAAAGCCATGAATTGAAATGGATAATTTGAAACTGGGGCAAAAGTGGAGAGTTGAAAAAAAAGTTAATCCGAAAGATCCAATTAGCCTGACTAACCTGAATATCATCAAGAAATTAGCCTGAACCCCAAATTCGTTAGCCGTAATTGATTGTAATTCACTGTATATTAAATAGATACTAGTCCCGTCCGGACCGCAAAAAGCTCTTAAATGTAAAAATTTAAGGGCTTTTTCGTTTTTAGCAAATTCGGAGAACCAGTGAAGACACGTACAATTTGTTGGTAATACGGAATGAGCTACAAAAGCAGGTAGTTGGCTAGATTGCCTTTCTGTTCTGCATCATTAGAAAAATTTATATGCGATTTTGAAACGTGCTGATTTACCTTTTTACTGTTTTTAGAAGGAATGAGGATTTATAGTAAATAAAGTTGCACTTTAGGGCTACATTTTGTATGTTTACATTGTGACTCAAAAACAGAAGTATCGCACAATTATCTTCTACAAGAGCTACTTTGAAGATTTCTTTTTGAAACAAAGGAGTAAGGTGAAGGATAAAATCGTTTGGACACTTGAAGTAATAGAAGATCTCCAAAGGGTACCGGAGACGTATCTCAATCATCTTGAAAATACAGATGGGCTTTATGAAATCCGTGTTCAAGTTGGCAGTGATATATTTCGAATCTTTTGCTTTTTTGACAGAGGGGCTTTAGTAGTTCTGGCTAATGGGTTTCACAAGAAATCTCAAAAGACTCCATCACAGGAAATAGAAAAAGCAATTAAAATTAAAACTGAATATGAAAACGAAAAAAAGTAATTCTAAAACCCTTGAGCAATTCAAGGAAGTACATTATGGGAAACGGGGATCCAAGAAGCGTGATGCTTTAGAAACAGGCTATGATAATTTTAAAATCGGAATTTTAATTCATGATGCCAGACTTGAGCAAGGGCTTACTCAAGAAGAATTGGCTGAAAAAGTCGGAACCACAAAATCTTATATTTCTAAAATTGAGAATAATATTAAAGAGGTTCGAATTTCAACTTTGCAAAGGATTGTAGAGCTTGGTTTAGGAGGAAAATTGCAGCTATCAATAAAGTTTTAAATAATTCCGGCTGAATAGAAACCGCATATAACTCTGGCTTACCACAATGGCTATTTCTTAATGGAATGCACACTTTATTTCTTCTAAACCAACAGGAGTGCAAGCCAAAGAAAATGTATGTCTTCGAAGGACGCCACGGCGGCAAGCCCAGAGAAGATATTCATGTAGACCAAGCTCAAGAAAATCCAAAGTTTAGACTATCCCGATTTTGCGGGAGGGTCGCGGGTTCGAGTCGCATCCGTACCGCTTACAAAAGGAGCAGAAATGCTCCTTTTTTTTATGCCTTCTATTTAGTTGTCAGGGGAAAGAGGCTATGCATCCGCTTCCCCTGATTCCTCCCTCAGCTCCTTTAAAATCACTTTCACATCTTCTTCTGTGGATGTGAGCTTGGCTTTACAGATCTTGATGAGCTTTGCGGCGCGCTTTACCTTTTCTGAAAGTTCATCTACGGATATTTCTCCTTGTTCGATTTCGGAAACAATCAATTGAAGTTCCTCGAATGCCTTGCTGTAATTTATTTCATCACTCATTTTCCTCTGATTTTTTCGTTGACTCTACAATACTAGTAATTTTTCCTTCGACCAATAAGGTCTCCAGGCGATCCCCTGCCTTGATCTCTTCAATGTTTTTGATGACCCGGCCATTCAATCGGGTGATGCTGTAGCCCCGCTGCATCACCACCCGGGGATCCATGTTTTTCACGTTGGTTTCGTTGTTCGCCAGCCGCATTTTTTGATTCTCTACCAGCGACAAGGTACGGTCGCTTAACTTAGCGGTGTACTGCTGTATTCTTTCTCTCCGGATCTGAATGAGTACCATGGAGGCCTGCCTTGCCTTCTGCAGGTTTTGATCCAGCAATAATTTGAAGCTCCTGAAATGTGCATTGAAATCCTTTTCCATGCTACGCCCTGCCAGCATGAGGTCTTGCTTTGCCTGTGCCATATATAAACGGGCTCCTTCATCCAGTTCTTCCCGGAGGGTCTCTACAGCGTCCTGCTCCTGCGTAAAAAGGAATTGCGATTGGCTGAATAATTTCCCTGCTGATTCCCGTATCTCACTATGGTGCTTCGAGAAAATATTCCTTGCCGAGGACTTGAACAGCTTCAGCTCCGACTGAAACCTGGCTTTCACTTCACTGAGTAGTCGCCGGGAATAACTTGTTATTTTTTCCTCTGCCTGCTGCACTGGCACAGAAAAATTATGAAACTGCTGCAGTAAATAGTCTGCCAAATCGGTGGGTGTAATTAAATTCCGGTGCGATATCATCTCCACCACGGTTTCATTGGTAATGTGACCAATTCCGGTGAGTACAGGCAGCGGAAACATGGCCACTTCCTTCGCGAGTGTATAATCGTTATAGGCCGACAGTCCCACGTCTCCTCCTCCACCGCGAATGATCACCACCGCGTCGAAATGCCTTTGCACCTTTTTAATTTTTCGCAACTGTTTAATCATCGACGGACTTACATTTTCACCCTGTAAGAGTGCCGGGAATAGCATATGAAAAATTTTATATCCCCAGCTGTTGGTATCGATCTTCCCAAGAAAATCCAGATAGCCCTTGCTGGTCGCTACTGAAATTATGGCGATCCGCTTTGGCAGCATCGGAAGTTTCAGCAGCTTGTTCTTATTATAAATTCCTTCTTCTTTCATTTTCCGGATCGTGTCCTGCTTTTCCTGTTCAAGGTCGCCCAGGGTGTAGGCGGGGTCGATATCCAGAATGTTCAGGGAGAGGCCATGCTCCGGCATGTAATTGATTTTAACCTGCATCAGGATTTTAATCCCGTCTCTTAAGGGTTCTTTCAACACCTTCAGGAAGGCCGCATTAATCCGGGAATAATTGTCCTTCCAGATATTGGCCTTCAATTGAGCCACTACTCTGCCCTCCTGCTTTTCAACGAGCTCAGGATAACAATGCCCGGAGCCTGCATAGAAGTTGAGCTTATTCATTTCCGCCTTTACCCAATACGAACTCGTATAACGCTCAGCAATCGTTTTCTGAATGCTGCTGCAGACTTCCAATAAGGTAAAGACTTTTTTATTGTTTATTTCTTCAGGCATCCGATGTTAGCTATGGCTTGTTCTGCGATCTTTTTAATAGAAATTAAATATAGTTTATTTTTATAGGATTAGACATTTTGCTCCAGAATGCTCAACAACAGAGGGCTCAATTATTTAACTTTAAAAAACCAGAAGGCATACCCTAATGCACCGATTAGAATCCGCCTCCCAACGTTGACGGATTTATGAACTAAATGGATAATCCTAAAACTAAATTTTTTTATTCTATGTGAACTTTGTGCTTCCTTCGTGTCCTTTGTGGTTTATTTTTACCACTAAGTTCACCAAGGAAGCACAAAGTACACCAATGGTGGTTTAATAAAACGACAGGATAAGTCATTTTGATCCAGAATGCTCAACAACAGAGGCCTCAATTATTTAACTATAAAAAACCAGAAGGCATACCCTAATGCACCGATTAGAATCCGCCTCCCAACGTTGACGGATTTATGAACTAAATGGATAATCCTAAAACTAAATTTTTTTATTCTATGTGAACTTTGTGCTTCCTTCGTGTCCTTTGTGGTTTATTTTTACCACTAAGTTCACCAAGGAAGCACAAAGTACACCAATGGTGGTTTAATAAAACGACAGGATAAGACATTTTGCTCCAGAATGCTCAACAACAGAGGGCTCAATTATTAATGATCCATTTCATAATTTTTCCTCGATGAAAAATTATGCAACATGTCCGCCTGCTGTCGGAAAAAATCAAGACCAATTGATTCTTCCAGCCGCACGGGCGGACGCTTCCCGCTCAATGGGTCGAGTCTGCGCCGCTTAGTAGATCTTGACAATTTGGGTTCTCTACCCTCACTTAGTTAATATATATGCTAATTTTCTCATTTTCTATTCATACTTTTTTGTTTGATCAAAAAAGTATGCAAAAAAATCAAGATCAATTGATCCTACCAGCTATTTGCAATGGGTAAATGAAATGCAATATCAGTCTTATATTCCACTCAACGGCAGCATTGATTCACCGGAAATACTAATAACAGATTTCGAGGATATTAGGAAAAATAATTTTTTTTAGATCGGAGGAAGTATAATGTCATTAATAAGCAGGCATAGTATTGCCTCTAAGCAGGGTTGATGCAGAGGCGGGATCTCCTTTCGTTAAATGGGCTTTCACCTGAAGATTCTGTCCAAAGTGTTATAGTATGTGCCTGTTGTACAAGTATTGATATGGAAATCACATCCTGACTATTGCTTCAGCACCAAACTTCGAATAGTATTTGAGCCAACAAGCCGCAGAACGTAGATACCGGCAGGCAATCCAGAAGCATTGATTTGATTCATTCCTTTTATCCACTTTTGGCTGTGGATTAGATGTCCGTATAGATCAATCAATTCGATATAGTCAAATTCAGCCGTATTGATACTGATATTTAAACGATCACGGAAAGGGTTTGGATAAAGATGAAGATCCACGACACGCACAGAATTAATTCCTACCGACAAAGAAGGGTCTCCATAAGTTACTCCATTTATTTTTGCGCCTGTCAATGTGGTGAGCCAATTATTTGATTGTCCATAATAATTCTCGTACACCATTCCCTGATGCGTATTAAAGGAGTAAGCACTGCCTATCCCATCAATTATTTCCACCACTGTACAGGACGAATCGTTTCTGAGAGTATTATTCGTCCACTGAAAATTTCTTTCTATCCAATTATCCGAAAGAATCGTATCAGGAAATATATTGTAGGTAGATGCAAAGTGAATATACGATTCGTAATACGCAGGATCATAAATGAAAATACCTAAATCATTGGGCGGAGAATCCAACATGTTTCCAAAGTTGCTTCGCGTAAATTTCATTGTCTGACTATTTAAAACCGAGACATTATTACCTGAATCAACTTTAGTCCGGTCGTAAGTATAAATCAGGGAATCCGAAAACAGTAAGACTTGAGTAATACTGTCACGGTAGGTAAAATGATAGGACGGGGACCAAAGCATACCGTCCACATGAAAGTCCCATTTTAAAATATCACCGGCATGATAAGGCAAAAAATCAAAAAAGTGCGGGGGCTGAAATCCCTGTTGTATTAAATTTTTCTCAAGACCAACCAGGTGATAGGGAACTATTCCCGAACTGCTTAAAAAATAATAGAAAGGAATAAAATCCAGGAATCCATAACTCCTACTCAATCTTATTTGATGCATGGGCATGGCTCCCGCTGTATGGAAATATTTTACACTGTCGACTTGTCCAAAAACACTATCTGTCCTTATACTATCACAGGTGATCGTAATGAGTCCGTAGGTATTAAAGCTCCAGCTTTCTCCGGGATTTGCTTTTGACAGAAAAAGAACCGTATCCCCATAGCGGAAATATTTTATGGTATCTCCCACCTGTAGAAGTGAATCAATAAAAGCATAGTTAGAATAAGGTACCTGTTCTAAATAGGTGAATAGTTCCGGCCGGCAGGATTCTGCACCCGGATTCACTTCATAACGCCTGAAATACAAAGCCGTTGAAGCACTATCAATCTTTGTTGAATCCTGAACAATTAAATCTATTGCTTCACCATTGTATCTGGTGAATTGATAGTAAGATCTTTGATTTGAAGGAAAGCATTCCCAATCCTGCGCTATTAACGAAAGGCGGATCAGGGTCAGACTAAAAATTATCAGAATTTTTTTCATGTAAAAACTTTAAAATCAAATCAAAGTTAACATGATTATTCATAACTGAAAGAAAATGATCTTCGCTGAATAGTCATTTTCAAGGTAAAAAATGAAAACGTGCAGGGTTTTAGCAATTCTTGGATCTGAATTTTACATAAAATCCACATCTATGGCGTTGACGTCTCAAAGTCCGGGACTGATTGGGCACATCAAATCTATTTTATAGGATTAGTCTTTTAACTCCTGAATTCCGAATAACACCAGTATCAATTATTAAGAACCTCATTCATGCTTTTTTGCTTGATCAAAAATTAAGCAAGGTGTCCGCCTGCTGGCGGAAAAAATCAAGACCAATTGATTCTGCCTGCCGCACGGGCGGACGCTTCCCTCCCAATTGGTCGGGCTCACGCGCCCTATTGAACAAGTTTATTGCCAAGTTCTGTTCAAGCTTGAGGAAGGGTCTTTTGTGTATGAATAGCATTAAAAAATCATCCGTATTTTTCTTATATTTGGATGATGAAAAAAACCACTGTACTTAGTGCGCTCAATGAGCTTCCGAAAGAATTTAATCTGGATGAATTGTTAGAACGTTTGCTGGTGATCGAGAAAATCGATGAAGGACTGAAAGAGGCAAAGGCTGGAAAAACGGTCTCCCATGAAAATGCCAAAAAGATCATTTCTAAATGGCAAAAATAAGTTGGACCAGAAAATCCATTAAGGATTTGAAGTCAATTCACGAGTATATTTCATTAGATTCAAAATTTTACGCTGCCCGCTTTATCAATAGGCTAGTTTCCCGGGTGGATCAACTGATTGACTTCCCGGAATCCGGACGAATTGTTCCGGAAAAGGAGGATCCTTCAATCCGAGAATTAGTAGAAGGTAACTACCGGATATTTTATAGATTTCAGAAAGACAAGGTTACTATACTTCGAATTCATAATTCATCGAAGAGTTTAAAATAAGCCTGCCTATAAAATTGGGTTAACTGAAATGGCTGGGACATTACTTGCTTTTGAATTCCGCCACTTCATTCACTTAAAAAGCTTATCTGCAAATTAGCCCTTGCTTAACTTTTCTTTGACAAAAAATTAAGCAACGTGTCCGCCTGAGTCGGATACAATTCTGCCGGGTGCAAGTCGGTACTTTCCGCCCAATTGGTCGAGGGTGCGTCGATTGGTAAATCTTGACAATTTGGGTTCTCTACCCTCACTTAGTTTATATGTATGCTGATTTTCTCATTTTCTACTCATACTTTTTTGCTTGATCAAAAAAGTATGCAAAAAAATCAAGACCAATTGATTCTGCCAGCCGCACGGGCGGACGCTTCCCGCCCAATTGGTCGGGCTCACGCGCCGCAATTAACAAACGTTTTTGTCATTACTTGTTATTGGAAATTCAGGCAGAAAATTACTTTATTAGGTGTGTAATTCCATGGGCTAATGAACAGAAACATCCGGTTGTACACATGCTCTTTCCAAATTTTTAGTTGATTAAAAGATTGAAACCCATCCATGAAATTATTTTTACCTCTATTAAAATACGTTCTCATACAATTTATACTGATTGAGATCATAAAGAGGATAATTTTTTCTGTCTTTTTTTGCACTACATTTCCTGAAGTGTATGGAATATTTTTCGACTAAAAAAGAGGTTTTCGAAACCCAGTCGCCTGTAAAGCTTCTGAAACAGAAAATGAAAAATTATACTGAACCTCAAAGGGTTCAGGAGCTTGGATACTATCCCTATTTCAGAGTGATAGAATCCGAACAAAATACTACGGTCAGCATTGAAGGAAAAAGTGTGCTGATGTTTGGCTCGAACAGTTATCTGGGTCTTACCAATCATCCCAAAATCAAAGAGCGGGTTAAAAAAGCAGTTGACACCTATGGCACGGGTTGCGCCGGCTCCCGCTTTCTCAACGGTACTCTTAATATTCATATCGAACTCGAAGAACGCCTCGCCGACCTGGTAGGTAAGGAAGCCGCACTGGTTTTTAGCACAGGCTTTCAGGCTAACCTAGGAATTCTGTCTTGCCTGCTGAGTCGTCATGATTATATGTTGCTCGACAGCTATGATCATGCTTCCATCATCGATGGTTCCCGCATGTCTTTTTCCCGTCCCCTGAAATTTCAGCACAATGACATGGAGGATCTTGAACTCCATCTGAAAAAGTGCGACAGCAATCATATCAAATTAATTGTGGTGGATGGAATTTTCAGCATGGAAGGTGATATCGCCGACTTGCCGGGAATTGTTCGCCTCGCGGAAAAATATGGGGCTTCAATCATGGTGGACGACGCTCATGCCCTCGGTGTGATTGGTGAAGGGGGTAGTGGAACGGGCTCTCATTTTGGCTTGAATGACAGTGTTGATATCATCATGGGAACTTTCAGTAAATCACTGGGCTCCATCGGCGGTTTCGCCGCTGCTGATAAAGACACGATAAATTACCTGAAGCATCATGCGCGCGCCTTGATTTTCAGCGCAAGTATTTCTCCGGGTGGCGCAGCTGCCGCTCTGGGTGCCATTGAAGTGATGCAGCAGGAACCCTGGAGGATTGATGCTTTATGGGATAACACGCATCATGCACAAAAGGAGTTAAAACGACTGGGCTTTGATACCGGTCGCAGCGTGACGCCTATCATTCCTATTTATATCCGTGACAATATTAAAACTTTCCAGCTGAGTAAAATGCTGCTGGACATGGGTGTTTTTGTAAACCCCATCACCGCTCCTGCTGTGGACATTCACCAGACGCTCATTCGTTTCAGTCTGATGGCAACGCATACCAGGGAGCAGATTGATATGGCCATTGAAAAAATTTATAAAGCATCCCGTATGCTTGATATCATTTGAAAACATGGAAGTAACTATCCGGGAAGTAAAAAACAAAAAAGACTTTAATCGCTTTATTGATTTTCCTTACCAACTTTACAAGGATAATAAGTTCTATGTTCCTCCTTTAAAATTTGATGAGGCCTCGACCCTCGACAAGAAAAAAAATCCCGCCTTCGAATATTGCGACGCACGCTTGTGGCTGGCCATGGCTGATGGAAAAGTAATCGGCCGCATCGCCGCGATTCTTAATCATGCTTTCATACGTAAATGGGGCAAACGCTATATGCGCTTTGGCTGGCTGGATTTTATTCCGGATCCGGAGGTGCCTAAAAAACTACTGGAAAACGTTACTGAGTGGGCCAAAGAAAATCAATGCGAAGCCGTCCACGGTCCCATGGGTTTCACAGATTTTGATCATGAAGGTATGCTGGTGGAAGGTTTTGAAGAAACCGGCACCCTGGCTACGATCTATAATTTCCCCTATTATCATAACTATATCGAACAACTCGGCTATACTAAAGACATCGACTGGAAAGAATTTAAAATAAAGGTGCCAGAGCAGGTTCCTGAAAAAGTTGAGCGCTTGTCATCCTTGATTGAAACCAAATACAATCTAAAGGTGGTGAAGGCGAAGAACTCAAAGGATATTCTCAACTATGCCACACAACTTTTTGACCTGATCAATAAGTCTTATGCGCATCTGTATGGTGTCGTGGAATTGACGGAGAAACAAATTACCTATTATACCAAACAGTACTTTTCATTTATCCGTGCCGATTATTTATCCCTGGTTACCGATTCCAACAACAAACTGATTGCCTTTGCGGTGACGATGCCTTCACTTTCCGCGGCACTTCAAAAATGCCGTGGTCGCCTTTTCCCATTTGGTTTCCTGCATCTCCTCATGGCGATGAAGAAAAATAAATTGGCCGACATGTATCTTGTAGCGGTGCATCCTGACTGGCAAAACAAAGGAGTAAATGCCATCCTCATGCGCGAGATCACCCGCAATTATATCCTGAACGGTGTTAAATTTGCTGAGACTAATCCGGAACTGGAAAATAATAATGCGGTACAATCCATCTGGACCTATTACGAAAGCCAACAACATAAACGACGCCGTTGCTATATCCGGCAATTGAGCGAACCCGTAAATGGCTGAAAGAAAAAAAATACTGATCACCGGAGCCAGCGGTTTTATCGGGAGCCACCTGATAGAAGCAGCGCTGGAAGCCGACTTTGAAGTGTATGCGGGTATAAGGGAAAGCAGCAGTAAACAGTTTTTAAAAAATGAGCGGATACAGTTCCTTCTCATGGACCTTAGCTCGGAAAGACAGCTTACCGAGTTGTTCCGTACTACACTCGAGGATCAGCATGGATTTGATTTTATCATCCACAATGCGGGAATTACTGCCGCGCGAAAAAAATCTGAATTCGACCGTGTAAACTACGAATACACCCACAAGTTGATCAACGCATTGGTCACTTCCGGAAATACGCCCGAACGATTCGTGGCCATCAGTTCGCTGGCAGTATATGGTCCCGGCAACCCTGACTCAGGTACGCCCATCCGAACCGACAGTTTGCCTTCGCCGATCAGTGCCTATGGCCGGAGTAAGATGAAAGCTGAACAGTTTCTCGAAAAAATCCACTCCTTCCCTATACAGATTATCGAACCTGCCGCCGTTTATGGTCCACGCGACCGGGACTTTCTTTCCTATTTCAAAATGGTGAATAATCATTTTGAACCGATGATCGGACTGAAGGACCAACATCTTTCTTTTATCTACGTGAAAGATCTGGCCAGAGGAATTCTCCGGCTTTTATCGAAACCAATCATTCAGAAAAAATATCTGGTCTCCGACACCAAAGCCTATAACAAAAAAGATCTGGGAAGAATCATCAGCGGATTGAACAATGTGAAAACACTTCGCGTTAAAGTTCCTCTTTCGCTGGTACTGCCTGTATCCTATGTAGCGGAACTTCTTTATGGCATTGCGGGTGCAAGGCCTTTTTTAAATCCTGAAAAAATACGCGAGATCAGCAGTCAGAACTGGGTATGCGACAGCGATGAATTCTGGAAGGATATTGATTCATTTCCCGAAACAGAACTCTCCGAAGGTCTGCGCCTTACCGGTGAATGGTATCGCCAAGAGGGTTGGCTTTAAGCAGATCTTGATTGCTCTTGATTCTGCCGGCCGCACTTTTAGTTTTGTAAGCACAATAGGTCGAGAGTGCGCCGCTTGGTAGATATTGACAAATTAGGTTCAAGCTCCCACTAAGCACATATGTATTTTGACTTTTCTCTTTCTACTCTTACTTTTTTGCTTGATCAAAAATTAAGCAACGTGTCAGCCTACAGTGTGTTTTCCTTTTCTTCTTTTGCTGCAAAAAATAACCCACATCTATTGGTTGCCAGTTGGCTGTTGAATCTGAAACTTGCGGGCTCAGAAAACAGTCTATGGAATACAAATTTAATTTATGTTTCAAAATACTTATACAGTTCCTCCTGGTTCAGCTGCTATATATTTCTCCTCTCAAAAGTCAGGCGAATGGAGAATATCGAAGCAGACAGGATGGGAACTGGTCAAGCGCCGTCACCTGGGAAGTATATAATAACGGAAACTGGGCTGTGGCGCTAAGTCCTCCCTCACAACTGGACGGTCCGATTGAATGCAGACACAACATACAAATCACAGCTGATCAGGTGATGGATCAGGTTGTGCTGGATACAAACGCTGAACTCTTGATTTCTCCGGGGGTGATGGTAACGGTCACCAACAGCATCGATACCGTGGAGATGCATGTGAAAGGGGTTCTGATTAATACCGGAATGTTATTCTTCTCTCCATCGGCGCACATGTTCGTGGATTCCGCAGGAACTTATATTCACAATAGCAGCATTGCCTCCTCCTCAGTGTTGGATGCCACATTTTTAGATGCGCAGTCCACCTGGATCTATAGAGGAAATGGGACGCTTGCTCCTCCTGTTGCATTCAGCAACAGGCACTATGGCCACTTGATTTTTGAATCTACGGCGGGCAACTGGAACAGGACCTTGTCAGGAAGCATTCCCACATCATGCACAAACCTGAAGATTGGAGCCAATGTGATGCTGGTAAATAATTACGCCGGCACATTGAGCATACACGGTGATCTGATCATTGATGGCTCGCTGGTGAATGGTTCCGGTTCGCAAAAATTTTTATTGGACGGCCACGAGAATTATATTGGTGGATCGAATCCGGTTTCTTTTTACGATCAGTTGAGTATTCCGGAATTTGTATCCTATACTTTGTTGAATAATATCAGGGCCTCTCCCGCTTCGAATTTTAGTGTACTCGGCACATTAGATTGCCAGTCGTACTTGCTGGATGGAAACAATGGAGGAGGTACATTTTCTTTAGCAGCTGGCGCCTGGCTGGAGACATCACATGCAGGAGGAGTTCCTGCCTGTATCAAAGGCTTTGCGAATTACCTCTTCGATGATGCTGCCAATTATGAATTTTCCGGGAATGTGAATCATGATGTGCTCTTGTACAATCCGACAGTCCACCATCTCCGTATTCATGCTGCTGCAAGTGCGCAGCTGACATTAAGAAATTCCGCGATCAGTATTCATGGAATATTAAGTCTCGTGGAAGGGCAATTTTCCATCGATACAAACACCATCAATTTATATGGATCAGCAGTCGAACAAGGCGCCGGCAATCTGATCGGCACTTCACAATCGACGCTCAATTTTTACGGAGGCGATAGCGGAATATTCATACCTGCTTCCATCACCCTACTTAAGAACCTGACGATCGATAAATCGGCTTATTCGGTAAGCATCATGCAGGACCTGCACCTTGCTAATCAACTCTCTTTGCAGAAGGGCAATCTCATCACCGGAACTCATTCCGTTTATGTGGAAGGCAGTTTGACCGGAGGAATTTCAGGAGGCAGAGATTCTTCCTACGTAGAAGGCAATTTGTGCCGCAGGATTCCTGCAGGAGATTCTCTCAGGGTTTTCTTCCCGGTTGGAAAGAGCAGGTATCAACCTGTAGTCCTTTCTCAGCTCAGCAGCTTAGCAAACACAGCGATGTCAGTTTGTGCTTTTGAAAACAGTCCAATGGGAAGTGCTGATGAAACTAGTCTTCAGGGAAACATGATGGATCGTTATTGGAACATCAAAGTAGTCGGAAACAGTAGCATCATGAACCTTGGCATCATTTCACTGTGTCCAAGAGCCCCCGCTCCTGCTCTTCAGGATTCTTCCCGGATTGGTTTCTCAAGGGATAATTCGTCTTTATCGTATCATAGTATAGGCGGCATCATTGACTCTGCCTCCATCCGTTCGACGAAATCTTTAAGTGCTTGCCAGATTGATGATCTCTCTTCATACGATGGTGGTTTTTTAGGCATCGCAAGGCAAGGGACGGAAGATTCAATACTTTCTGTTGATGCATGTACAAAGCAGCTGGAACTTAAATTCTTTATACAGGGATTTTATCTGGGAGACGGGAGAATGCAGGCGGTCATTGATCCTTTCCTCCATCCGGCACTTTGCGATTCGGTGCTCATTGAAATTCATTCAGCAGATTCAACTTTAGCTCTTGAATATTCATCGCTCTGCACATTTGATACTGCAGGAAGCGTTCAGCTTTCTCTCCCACCATTGTCGGGAGTGTCACATTATGTTGTCATCAGGCACAGGAACAGTCTGGAAACATGGAGTTCTTTGCCGATAAATTTTAACGATCCAAAAATTTACTATGATTATACAGATGCACAGAACAAGGCCTTTGGAAATAATCTTTATAATCTGAATGATGGCCACTATGCAATTTACAGTGGAGATCTAGCATTGACGAATCCTTCGGACCTAAACAGCAAGGATGGTCAAATAGATTTGCAGGATCTGCAAAAAATGGAAGCCGACATACTTTCCTTCGGTTCCGGATACCTCATATCAGATCTTACAGGCGATGGTATCATTGATCTTTCCGATTACAGTTTGCTGGAGAATAATCTTGAAGCTCTGGTTCAATTAATACGACCATAATTTGATTTATGGTTTGGCAATATCGTTTGTTCATAGCGGCGCGTAGGCCCGACCAATTGCGCGGGAAGCGCCCGCCTGTGCGGCTGGCAGAATAAATTGGCCTTGATTTCTTCCGCCAGTAGGTGGACACATTGCTTAATTTTTGATCAAGTAAAAAAGTAAGAAATAGAATATAAATTGGTGACCTACTAATTACAGGGGACAGTGGAAGTAAATTACTAATCCTATCAAGCATGCCAAAAAAACCTATATAGTCTAAATTAACCCATAAAACAGACAAGATTTGTACGCTAAATTTTTTCTCGTATATTGTTGCATTAAGACGTTTTAAATCTATATATCATGAACAAAAATTCTTCTCTCTTCACTTTATTTTTCATGCTTCTGATTAGTGGGCTTCCTCGCTTTGCATATTCGCAAAGCAACCCTGTGGCCTTAAAACCTGCTATACAAATAGAGCGGCTGATGACCATTCAAAATGGATCCATTCGCTTAGTAAAAGACCCTGTCACAGGAAATTTATTTTACACGACTACGAGTGGTAATATCTATGCGGTGCTTCAACCTGCAGCGGCTCCTGCTTATGATTCGCTGATCTATACAGTAGCGGATCATGGAGTACAATATGTTCAGGGTATGGCTGTGTATGACAGTACATTGTATGTATCCGGAAATAATAATTCAACAACGGTTCTGACCTCCGGGATTATTACACGAGGAAAGGTGCAGGCAAATGGCAGCCGGCTATGGGATACACTCATGATTACCGATCCTTATCAGACTGCTGATTATTTCGATCATCTTTTCAGCGGCGTGGCAATTTCACCGGGAGGCGACAGCATATACATCTGCAGTGGTGCAAGAGGGGATCACGGAGAAATTCAAACCCGATATGGGACCTATCCCAATTTGCGTAATGTTCCTCTCACCACCAATATCTATGCTCTTCCTACGCAGGATCCATCCACCATTCTGCTTCAAAATGATTCCATCTGGAACGACACAAGTGCTTTTCTCTATGCACGGGGAATTAGAAATACATTCAGCATGGCATTCGACGGCAGCGGTAATTTATTTGGCGTTGAAAATTCCGGAGACAGGGATCATAACGAAGAGATGAACTGGCTGCGCCGCGGACGTCATTATGGTTTTCCATGGATAATGGGTGATACGTATAACCCGCAGCAAGATCCGGGATTTGATCCTGCAACCGATTTGTTGATCCCACATTACAGCCGCTCCTGGAAAAACGGTTTTTGGGGAAATGATCCGGGCTTTCCTCCTCCTCCATCAGGATTAGTATTTGATGAACCGATCCAGAACATCGGACCGGATTGTGATAAATTCAGAGATACAATTACCGGAGAAGTTAAAGACGCGAGTGATCTGGGCATGAGTATCGGCACATTCACCGCACATCGTTCACCACTTGGCTTGGTCTTCGACAGGAACAATGTACTTCATCCTGCTTATCGTGGAGATGGTTTCATGTTGAGCTGGACGAAGGGCTATGATACTTGCGGCTGCACCGTCACTCCGGATACAGCCATCGGACCATTTGTCGATCCGAGCCAGGATCTTGTGCACCTGGATTTAAGTTTTGATTCGCTTGCAGATAATTTCCAACTCAGTGCAACGCGAATTGTGTCTGAATTCGAGCATCCTGTGGATGCAGCAATTGACAGCAATGTAATTTATGTACTTGAGAACGGCTATGGCAACACCTCCGGCTTGTATAAGATCACACTACCTGTTGAACAGGCATGCCCGGTGCAGGTTTCATTAGAATATACAGACACTTGTTTGGGAAATCCTGTTTCTGCATTTGCACAACCAAGTGGTGCGCCACCATTCAGCATTGAGTGGTACTCATCAGGCGGATCCATATTGCGCAGCAATCCACTTTCTTATGCAGCAGACACGCTCAGCCCTTTGTTGCCGGGAGATTATTACGTGATCGTGAATGACAGCGCGACATGCAGAGATTCTCTTTTCTTCAGCGTACTTCCTTCTCTTGATTTCCAAATAGGATCTGTAAGCGGAACAACTTGTATTGGCTGTAACGATGGAGTAATTAACTTTTCCACTACCGGTGGAACTTTTCCTTATACCTATTCATCAGATCCTACAGCAGGAAATTTCGTAGCTGACTCTCTTATAAATTTACCGGCCGGAACTTATTTAATCTGTGCAACAGATCTGAACGGATGTACACAATGTGATACGGCCATCGTATTGGAAGACCCAAATTCGATTCATCACAACTTCAAAAATATTTCGTCTGTCCTTGTGTATCCCAACCCGGCCTCGGGATCCGTGAACATTCAAATCACGGCAGCGCAAAACGGAGAATTAAAAATTAGAATTATTGACCTTCAGGGAAGAGAACAATTAGCCCGAATTACAAATAAGAAAACAACAAATTCTGGTGTAATCATTCAGCTAAGTCTTGAGAACATTCCCGATGGAAATTACATTCTCGAAACAGAACTTGATGGAACGCTACATAGAGAACTGCTTAATGTTAGTTCTTACTAGATAGCCGTCCAAACTTTTGTGAGACGGCAGCATCCGCTTCTTATTGCTTGTGGCTTTACGAAATAAATGGATAGTCCAATTCATTTATTCCTTTACAATCCGGAAGACTTTAGTGCTTCCCGTATTGTATATTTTCAAAAAATAAAGCCCGTTTGCAAGCTCCCTCTCATTCGGATAAAAATGAAAAATAGTTCCGGCAAAATTGCCTTTCCGTAGCAGCCTGCCTTCCAAACTATACAACTCAAAATTCGAAATCGGATATTGACTGTAATTATTTATGATGTAAATACCCTCAACAAAGGGATTGGGCAAAACCTCAAATCCCTCTGAATTTTCAAGCATATCAGTGTTTACAGGAGTAGAACATGCGGGACAATTTCCGGAATGATAAATCGAAGTATCATTCGTCAGCAGAGAATCGAACATTTGCTGTGAACTGCATTCTCCTTTCAAGCGGGCATCCAGCCAGGGCAATAAAAAACGCAGAATAATTTCATGTTGGATGACACGTGAAATTCCGGGAGGTTGAGAACAACTCACCTCACCCAGGCTGCAATAAAAATTATCGTCAGCCATCTGGCAATGACTTCCGCCAATAATTTGTACCAGGTATTTACATTGACTATTCAAAGCATCAAACATTGGAACCTGATTTGTCAAGGAAGGTGTTATACAATCAAATTCTCCCGAGTAAATCAAAGCAGGAATGTTTATTTGAGACGCTGCAGCGATTGCAGAAGGATTTGTTTCAGCAGCAGAAAAATTTACCAAGGCCGTAATTGTTGAATCATACTGTATCGACAGGAATGAAGCTCCTCCTCCCATGGAATGACCCATTGCGCAGGATAGGGAATCTATACGATTATAGAACAACGATGAATTAGTTTGACCTGCCGCTTTCAATGCTTTCACACAAAAAGCTAAATCTCTCCCAAATTCAAGATGCTGCGGAGAGACCCCTGTTTCAGTAAGCGGAAATACAAGAATATACCCGGCAGGAACAAGTCCTTGCCACAGATATTGATAAGCATCCCAGGTCATGAGGAATCCATGGCCAAAAACAAGTACGGGGAATTTATCAAGCACTGCCTGGCTTAAAGGGACCGACTCTCCGGAACTGTCGGCCGGATAATAAATTTCAGCGGGTACTAGCCGGTTGCTTCGGGAAGAATCAGTAAATGAAATGGATGTGTGGCCAATAAAAAAAGGCTGCGCCGCCACAACTAAATGAAAGCAGACAAAGAAAAGTATGGCACTAATTTGCCTTTGAAGCATATCCTGAACCGGTTTGTTGATCCCGGAAACATCTTTAACATTTTATAGATAGCATGGACGCAATCAGGTCATAAAGTTAAAATCAAATCGTGTATAATAAAAGCTATCCCTGAATAAGTATGAAATCCCTGATTACATTGGACCATAGGCCTTGAGCCTATTCATCAGCTCCTTCCGCGCAGTGTGAATACGGACTTTTACAGTTCCAAGTGGAATCTCCAACTGCCTGGCAATCTCATCATACTTATAGCCCTTGAAACTCATTAAAAAAGGAGTTCTCAGGTTATCCTTAAGTCCTTTCATGGCATTTTCAATGTCTTTCATAACCAGGTTCGACTCCCCTCCATTACGATGTGTAAGAGAACCTGAGTTAATAAAATACTGTTCATCCGTAGGGTCGTTAAAAACGGACGACTTCATCGCCCGGCGATATTTATTGATGAAAATGTTTTTCATGATGGTATATAACCATGCTTTGATATTTGTTCCCGACTGAAATTTGTCTTCATTCACAAAGGCCTTCAGCATCGTGTCCTGAATAAGATCATTGGCATCTTCCATATCCCTGGTTAATTTCAATGCATATGCTTTCAAAGGAGGAGTTTGAACTGCAACAAGATCGGCGAATTGTTTTTCGGGTTTCATGATCGGCTCGTATTTAGTTTAACTTTTTATATTTTTAGTTAAACAAATATAGTAAATAATAGACCATGTTGCAACTTTGTTTAACTTTTTATGATAACCGTTAAACACAAAGAATATTGATTTAGCTGAAAATGAGGCGATTACAAAGCCAACCAAGCCGTCCATAAAAAAGTAGAAGCTGGACAGGCCCCAGGAATACATTAAGACAGCATTGGCTCCTTGTTATTTATGAGCGTAAGAATGATGCTTTGAAAAGTCCGATTTTTGCAAAAAAGTACTGACAGGATACCCAGACGACACCAGAACCATACTTCAGACTTCTTTTGAAACTAATTGAAGATGCCTCCGGAAAATATTTTGTCGGACAGGTTATTTCCGCAATATCAAAACCATAATAAAACATCTGTGCGACGATCTGATTGTCGAATACAAAATCATTTGAGTTTTTGTGGAAGGGTACAGTCTCCAGCACTTTCCTGTGCATGGCACGATAGCCGGTGTGATATTCGCTCAACTTCTGGCCCATCAGCAGGTTTTGTATTAAAGTCAGAATCCGGTTGAACACATATTTATAGCGCGGCATTCCTCCTCTGGAGAGCTCCTTTACCAAGAATCCTTGATCCGAACACGACAGGGTACAATCCGGAGGCTATCAGGGAAGCCATTGGAGGAATCAATTGCGGTGCATATTGATAATCGGGATGAAGCATGATAATTATATCAGCTTCCAGTTCGAGGGCCTTACGGTAACAACTCTTCTGATTGCCTCCATAGCCCAGATTTTTCTGATGCACGATGATATGCTTAATCCCTAAAGCCCTTGCGACATCCACCGTTTTATCGTTACTGGCGTCATCCACCAGGATCACATCATCCACAATGTCAAATGGAATTTCACTGTACACTTTACTCAATGTATGCGCTGCATTATAAGCAGGCATCACAACAATCACTTTATTTCCTCTTAACATAGTGTTTCAGGATAAATAATGCCTTCATTCCTTTTACAATCATTCATTCATACCAATTTGCGAACTGATTTCATTGCAAGCTTTCAAGATATTGCGATTCAACCGATGCCCCCATCTGCTTTGCCTTCAAAGCATCATCGTAAGCCTCCTTCTTTCTGTTTAATTGTTTTAAGACTACCGAACGGTTAAGATAATGTAATGCGTTTTCACGAATTCCTAATGCCTCATTATAACAATTCAATGCTTCGGGAAAATTTCCAAGTTTAAAATTTGCCTCCGCGGCCATTCCCCAAAAATCAGGATTAGCAGAAGTTGAAATTCGGAAATAACTACTAAAATCTTTGAGTGCAGCCTCGTAATCCTTTTTGTCCATCATAAGCATGGCCCGGTTGCCATAAGCACTAGTTGATACAGAATCCAACTCTAATGCTTTGTTTAAATCCTTCAATGCAAGATCCAATTCTCCTGTGCTTGCATAAGCAGCACCCCGATTCTCATAGGCTTTCAGGTTCGTAGCATTTAAGGAAAGGCAATGTGTATAATCCTCAATGGCTTTCCCGAACTCCTGCCTGGAAAAATAAATATTGCCCCGGTTTACCCATGCATCCGGCTCTTTGGAACTTAATTCAATAGCATGATTGTAACTATCGAAGGCTTTATCAATTTCACCTGACTTTTTATACAACAAACCGCGCAGAATATATGCCCGGCTGCTGGGAGTAACTTTCAATGCATGATCCCACAAAGTTTCTC
Organism: uncultured Bacteroidota bacterium; assembly: GCA_963775555.1. Lineage (GTDB taxonomy): Bacteria > Bacteroidota > Bacteroidia > AKYH767-A > 2013-40CM-41-45 > QQVM01. The sequence goes on from CAVZJJ010000004.1 coordinate 2,363,031, forward strand.
CGCTTTTCCAGGTAGCTGCCTGTCGATTGCTCAATACTATAAGTATGAAAGAAATCAAAACCAATAAAAAGATGGCCGCTGCAGGCAATTTTCCATTCTGCTTGTCCAGCCAGTTTTGAAAATAGTATCCCGGAACAAGGAAAATACCCAGCATCGGCAAGTACGCATACCGATCAGCGATGACGGCATTCCCAAAAGGCAGCAACTGAAGTACAAGAGCAAGGTTAATGACATAAAACAAAATTGAAAATGTGAGCCATTTATTGGTCCTGAAGCTTTTGATGAAGAAAAAAAGTAAGAGCAGCGGGAAAATTACACTCAGGTAATAAACGGAAGGCAGCCCATTTGCTGAATCAGGAAATGGGTAAAAGGCACACAAACCCAGGGGATAGATTGCTTTTAGAATGTACATCATCACACCATAGGACGCAAGAAACATACGGTCGGTGAAAGTAAAAACTTCTGTAAAGGCCGTAGCTCCAGCCATACTTTGTCCGTGAATGGTAAGCCATCCCATAAATACGGATACAGCCAGAAATGGAATTTTTTCGACATAGGTCGAGACCTGTTTGAGGCGATCATTAAAATAATCCAGCGCCAAGAGTACCAGCGGAAAGATTATGGCTGCAGGTTTTGACAAAACACTGAGTAGAAAAAGCAAAAACACACCTGCCAGAGTGCTTATTTTTTTATTCCGGAGATAAGTCAGATAAACCGACAAGCCTGCGATAAAAAAAAGCGAATACAAAAGGTCCTTTCTTTCCGACACCCATGCCACCGACTCCACATGCAATGGATGTATTCCGAAAAGTAAGGCCACGGTGAAGGCCATCCAGATTTTTTTATCACTCAGTCGTAGCACAAAGAAAAAAACCAGGACCGTATTCATCATGTGTAAAAGCAAATTCAAGACATGATAAGAGGATGCATCTTTACCAGACAAGGAATAATTTAACGCGAGAGAAAGCATGGTCAAGGGATGATAATTTCCCTGAACCGGCTTTGTAATAATTTCCGTGAAATTGGAAAAGCTGGTGATGCTTGTATTATTCACTACGTAATCATCATCGTCCCAATTCACAAAACCCGCTTTGAAAACCGGGAGATAGGAAAGCAGCACTACCAGTATCAGCAAGGCAATATATCCCTTTAGCGCTTGCTTTTTCGCCGTAGGTGGCTGTTTAGCAGAAGATTTTGAGGCACCTTTCTTTTGATGAGCCGCCATTTAATTTTCGTGTGAATGCATAGGGAAAAAGTAATCGGTGATGCAAAGTAACAAATGAATAAGAAAGCATCAAGCCGACAAAAATGTCAAAATCGTTCATAGTTATTCAGGTTTGGCATGCAATGAAATAAAAAATGGCCCCGGTCAATTCCGGGGCCATCAATAGTGATAGTTGTATACTTTGTTTTAAAGATCCGTTAATTCTCCACAACAAATTTCGAAATGATGGAAGCCTTTTCATCGCTGACGCGAATAAAATATATTCCCGGAGCATATTCGTGTACAGGAATGACCTCTGTAAAATCGCCCTGAGGAGAACGGGTTTCACGGAACAGCATCATTCGACCATCCATAGTATAGACCTGTAAATAGGCCTTTCGGGAAGCTTTGGAAGTCCATGTGATGATTAATTTCTCTGTGGCAGGATTTGGATAAAGCCTGAAAGTAGAATTAAGTTCTGCATCCAGGGTACCCACCAGCACACTCACATAAACTATGTCTGACGCATAGCATCCAAGGGAATCAAGTACAGTAACCACATAGCTTCCTGTCGAATTAACAAAAATCGTTTCAGTAGAATCTCCGGTGGACCATTGGTAATTAATGAAACCTGGTCCGGGGTCAAGCATAATCGATTGGCCACTTTGAATGAAGATAGTATCAGGTCCTAAGTTAACTGTAGCAATGGGATGAATCGTTGCCTCTACTGCAAGCGGTTGGCTCGGACACCTTTCTCCGGCAATAGCATAGAATGTCCGGGAAGCTGTTAGGAAGGGTGTGGTAAATACAGTTCCTGTACCCAGCAGGACTCCACCGATTGGCAGGTCGTACCAGAAGACAGAGTCAGTTGAATTGGCCGTAAGAAAAACCGTTCCTGATCCACAGGTGGAACCATTTTCAACAATGCTAAACTGACCGATTGGAATTACGACAGCCTGCACGGCACGGCGAACACTACGGCAATTATCACCGGTCTCCACAAAGTAAGTGGTGGTTGTTGTAAGAGACGGTGTAGTAAATGTAGCTCCTGTGTCCAGTTGGTTCCCTCCTATTGCAGCATCAAACCAAAACAATTGTTCAGGTGATGAGGCCGTAAGTGTTAATATACCTGAACCGCAAACTGAATCATTTGTCGTAATCGGAGAAGCCGGAAGAGGAATAATGACGGCATTTACAGAAACACGTGCGCTGTTACAACCAAGACCTGCATCGGCATAATACACTGTAGTACTTGTAATGAAAGGAGTATTAAACGATGGCCCCATTCCTAACCAATTTCCACCCGAAGCCGAATCATACCAATTGATTTGTTCCGGTGAGACACCTGTTACCACAACACTTCCGGCACCGCAACGATCTCCATCAGTGAGCACGGGAGGAGCAGGTGGATTAGTAATAATAGCTTGCACCGCAACACGTCCGCTTAGGCAGGCATCTCCGGCCTCAACGTAGTAAGTTACATTCGATGAAAGTGTAGGTGTAGTGAATGATGCTCCGGTAAAGAGCAATGTGCCACCAGTTGCCTGATTGTACCATTTAATTACCTCCGGCGATGTTGCTGTGAGTGTAACTGTGCCTTGTCCACACCGCGATACGTTGTTTGCAACAGGAACGGCAGGTGGCGCGGTGATAATAGCCAGAACCGCCACCCTGAGACTCCTGCAATTATCGCCGGTCTCTACATAGTATGTGGTAGTTGTTGTGATACCTGGAGTTGTGAAGGACGGCCCGGTTGCCAGTTGTGTTCCTCCACTCGCAACATCGTACCAATAAATTTGCTCCGGAGAAGTAGCGCTCAATGTGAGTGAGCCGTTACCGCATCGAGATACATCGGCCGTTACAGGTACAGCAGGCAATGCCTGAACAGTGGCTGTAACCGGCACACGGGCGCTATTACAACCGATGCCTGCATCAGCATAAAATGTGGTGGTAGTACTGATCGTTGGAGTATTAAATACCAACCCTGTATCTAATGGAGTACCACCTGAGGCAGCACTGTACCAGTTTATTCTTGTAGCTGAAGTTCCTGTCAGCACAACACTACCTGTTCCGCAACGCGTACCATCATTGACAGCCGGTGTATTTGGTATAGTACTAATAACTGCCTGAACCGGAATCCGGTTACTGAGGCAAGTGCTGCCTGCTTCGACATAATATGTAGTGCTTGCATTCAGCACGGGAGTCGTATAGGAGCTTGCAACTACCAAAGGTGCTCCTCCGCTGGAAGCGCTGTACCAGGCGATTTGAACAGGCGAAGAGGCAACAAGTGTTACTGCTCCCGGTCCGCATCTTGAAACGTCGCTGGCAAGAGGAGCAGCAGGTATCGGCGTAATGATCGCCTGCACAGCGACCCGGTTGCTCCGGCAATTATCTCCGGTCTCAACATAATAAGTAGTCGTAGAAGCAATGGAAGGTGTCGTATAACTACTTCCGGTAAACAACAAGGTTCCACCGCTGGAAGCGCTATACCAATAGATCTGTTCCGGTGAAGTAGCGGAGATCACAAGCGTTCCCGGGCCGCAACGCGACACATTATTCGTTACCGGAACAGCAGGCAGTCCCACAACGATGGCTTGTACGGCAGTTCGCGTTAAACTGCGACAGGTATTTCCTGTTTCCGCATAGTAAGTGGTAGTTGAGCTTATAACAGGTGTCGTATATGTACTTCCTGTGGAAAGCAATGAGCCTCCGCTGGCAGCACTGTACCAATAAATCTGCTCAGGAGAAGAAGCAGTCAGCACGACAGTACCTGAACCACAACGTGAAACATCAGATGCAGCGGGTGCTGCAGGTTCAATTCCGATGATGGCCTGGACCGCAACGCGTGAACTCCGGCAGATATTTCCTGTTTCCACATAATAAGTTGTGGTGGAGTTGATAGAAGGAGTGATATAGGTAGTTCCTGTACCCAGCAAACTTCCACCGGATGACTGGTCATACCAATAGATGGTTTCAGGTGAACTTGCCGTCAATGTCACTATCCCCGGACCACAACGCGTGATGTTAATTGTAGAAGGCGCGGAAGGAATCGCATTGACCACTGCCTGGACTGCAACACGGGCACTTCTGCAATTATCTCCGGTTTCTACATAGTAATTCGTTGTGGAAGAAATTGAAGAAGTAATATAGGAGGTACCCGTACCCAGCAAGCTTCCTCCGCTTGCAGCGCTGTACCAATATATTTGTTCCGGTGAAGTAGCTGAGAGAGTTAAAGTTCCCGGGCCACAACGGGAAGCTCCGGTAGTAGAAGGAGTCGCCGGAACCGGATTAATGATTGCATCCACCGCAGTGCGACTTGCACTTGGGCAACCATTATTGGCTTCAGCGTAATAAGTGGTTGTTAAACTCAAAGAAGGTGTGCTGAAAGAAAGCCCGGTGCCTAAAGAACTGCCTCCGGAAGCTGCAGCATACCATTGAACTGTCGCTGCGGATGTCGCAGTCAGCGTAACAACACCCGGTCCGCAACGTGAAACATTAGCAGCGGCAGGCGCGGCCGGTGCAGTGATGACTATGGCTTGAACAGAAATTCGTGTACTCCTGCAAACATTTCCGGTTTCCACATAGTAAGCAGTAGTAGACGAGATCGAAGGTGTCGTATATGCACTACCTGTTCCCAGCAAACTTCCACCACTCGACAAATCGTACCAGTATATCGCCTCTGAGGAAGTCGCGGTTAAATTAACAGTACCCGGACCGCAACGGGAAACAGAAGAAGCGGAAGGAGCTGCAGGAATTGGATTCACCACGGCTTGAACAGCGGTGCGTGAACTTCTGCAGGTATTTCCTGTCTCCACATAATAGGTGGTAGTAGAACTAATGGACGATGTAGTATAGTTCGCACCGGTGAACAAAAGAGATCCACCTGTTGAAGCCGTGTACCAGTATAGTTGTCCCGATCCCGTCGCAGATAAACTCAGCGTACCCGGGCCACATCGTGAAACATTGGCTGAAACGGGTGCAGCAGGGATGGCTTCAACAATTGCCTGAATAGCTTTTCTACTTGCACTGGTACAACCGTTATCCGCCTCAGCATAATAAGTGGTATTCACCGTGATCGAAGGAGTGGTAAATGAAGTACCACTACCCAAAGCTGAACCACCGCTCGATGCAGCGAACCATGAAATTGTTCCTGTACCTGCAGCTGTGAGTACAACAGTTCCCGGGCCACACCGTGAGACATCCGTTCCGGTAGGAGTTGCAGGTGGGGAACTAACAATTGCCTGAACTGATATCCGTGAACTACGGCAGGTGTTTCCTGTCTCTACATAGTATGTAGTGGTTGAACTAATAGAAGGAGTAGTATAGGACGCGCCCGTAAACAATAAGTTACCTGCAGAAGCAGCATCGTACCAGTAAATGGTTTCAGGCGAAGTAGCCGACAGAGTTAATGAACCTGCTCCGCAGCGTGTCATATTGCTTGTTGTAGGAGCAGCCGGGATTGCATTCACAATGGCCTGGACAGATATCCTTGCACTCCGGCATCCACTATTCCCTGCTTCAACATAATAACTTGTAGTTGAGGAAATGGATGGTGTGGTATAAGCTGCTCCCGTATGCAGCAAGTTCCCTCCGCTTGGCGCATCATACCAATAAATTGTTTCAGGGGAGGTAGCAGAAAGGTTCACCACTCCCGGACCACATCGTGGAACGTTGCTGGTAGTAGGAACAGCTGGTGCTGCACTGATGTTGACCTGAACCGGTGTCCGGGCACTTCTGCAATCATAGCCCGCCTCAGCATAATAAGTTGTTGAGGAAGCTAACACAGGTGTAGTGAAAATCGATCCTGTGTATAACAGGTTGCCGAGGGTAGCTGCATCGTACCAGTAGACTTGTTCCGTAGAACTAGCCGTCAGGTCAAAACTACGAGGGATACAATCAGCAACACCTGAAGCGCTTGGCGGCGGTGGGCTATGCCCAACGATAGCAATACCACGAACACGAACACTTGGACATCCGGAGTTAGCTTCCGCATAAAAAGAATCTGACTGTGTTAAAAAGGGAGTCGTAAAATTATTACCGGTTCCAAGCAAATTACCTCCTGTCGGTGCACTGAACCAGGATACCGGATCCGGTGATATCGAACTGAGTATCACGGTACCATTTTCACAGCGGGAGTTGTCCTGTACCACCGGCGCGGCGGTTGTATTCACATAGGCATGCACTTCAATGCGCGGACTCGGACATACCGTACCTGCCTCTACATAAAAGATCGAATCGTTATTGAGGATATTGGTTACAAAAGAAGGCCCTGTTCCGAGCTGCCCTCCACCGGAATAAGCGTTGTACCAAAAGATTGTCGCCGTATCTGTAGCGGTGAGGGTAACCGTACCCGGACCACATCGAGTGACATCATTAGCGACAGGAGTCGCTGCAGGTATCAAAATGGTTGCGGTTGCAGAGACCGGAAGACTCGGACAACTGGAACTGCTACGAGCATAATATATGGTTGTAGATGCGATCGCAGGAGTTGTAAAGGAATTTCCCGTTCCTACCAACGTCCCATTGGGTGCATCATACCAGAAAATTGAATCTGTAGAGGTAGCGGTGAGTGTGAGTGACCCTGTGCCACAACGGTTTGATGAAGTGGTTACCGGCGATGGGCTTTGCGTTACCACGGTGACCACCGTTGGATCCGAGATAACGGAGCAACCCTGATAAGTAACAGCTACCGTATAGGTTCCTGCAAGATTAGCCATATAGGTTGAATCGTTGCCTCCTGAAAGGTTTGAACCATTTCTTTTCCATTGGTAAGTGTAACCGGGATTCGATGTGGCAGACAACTTCACACTTCCACCGGAGCAAAAAGTAGTATTCCCCGCAACGGAAACCGGTGTAGCAAGGAGAGGGCTATATGCACGTCCGGGGGAACCTCCGAGACATCCGGCGAACCAGTTGGTTCCACTGTTCAGGTTTCCGGAAGTACTCAGCAATTCCAGAGTATATCCTCCACCATCCGGTGTGAGCGGCCAAGGAGCTATATCCTGGTACGTGAAGGATAAGTACAAATTATCCTGGTAATCAAAGAGACGTACTAACTCTCCGGCATTACTCAGGTTGAACCCAATCGGTCCCAGTTTGTTTGTGACTGTAGGGAACTGGCTCCTGAATTTCGCAGTATCTTCCACCAATACCAGGTATCCACCTGCAGGTATAACTGTTCCTGTTGGAAACACAAACTTATGATTGTCGGCTTCATCACTGAATTTCCATCCCGATATATTAAGTGCCTGCGCTCCATAGTTCCTGAACTCTATCCAATCCCCGGCATTGTAAGCACTGTCCGAATTATAATTCAATTCACTCACTGTTATCAACGCTGAAGCAGCAGATCCGGTAAAATAAGCAGTGATTGCATCGTTTGCTGTGAAGTTATAGGTTACAGACTGATTGGTATTGTTAGAGGAAATGACCACATTGGATCTCCAGTGATCAAAACTGTATCCCGGATTCGGAATGGCGGTGATCGTGACCGGATTCCCATTAAAATAAATACCGCTCCATGGATATGAAGTGGGCGTGATTGTACTGATTTCAATTCTTCCTGCTCCTGCAGGTGACACCTGCAAGGTAAGCGTCACTTTGCTTGTGAGACCAAAGTCAGATCGGATGTAGTCACGCATAATGGTTGGCCGCGAATTCGCAAAACTCATCACGCCATTAATATTCGATTGCCATGTCGACATGTTACTTCCCCATTTTGCAAAATGTTCAGGCATATCCGGAGACATGATATCCTGAAATTCATGAATTACAGAATTCACGTTCGCAGGAAGATAATTTGTATTGATAAGATCCGCATAGCGGTTAATAAAATATCTCTTGAAGGTTGGATTGCCAAGCATGGCGTCAAACATTTCAGAAGAATTACTGTAGGCGGCCGGGTTCCTGGCTATTGCCAGCCGGTCATCATTGACACTTCCCTGCAAACCAAAGCCAAAATCAGTATCATACAATAAGTAACGCCATTTGGATCCGGGAGCATTGGGTCTCCACATCTTAATATTATTGGTCCAGTCACCTATCCAATCGCCATTGTTGTAATATGTTTCGGCAATAAAATAGTCCGTATAATTTTTAATATCAAGCACCGTATTCATGTAATCATAATACTGCTGGGTACTTGCTGTCTGAGTGGTTGCATAGTTAAACATGGTCCAGAAGCTGGCGTCGGAGCCTTCTTTTACTGTAATTGAGGAACCATCTTCTTTAATATAATCAATCTCACTCTTTTTGAGACCGTAATTATAATCCATCCAATTGTCGTCATGGTTTTCGTGGATGGTATAAACACCCCAGAACTCTCCGTTTAAAAACATCACAATTGGTTCTGCGGCAAGGTAGCCGCTGTTTGTATTTTTCATGATGCGCTCCATGAGGGCATCCCTAAAGTGTACTTTGTTCCAGTCAGTACCTGAATTTCTTAGCACGATATCATCAAACTGAGTGATATAGGACTTATCAGGCAGAAGTGAATAATTCACTTCACTGGTTCCGTATTTATCGCTGAGTTTAATTTCAAAACTTTTCTGAGCTTTTGCTCTGGAGTAGTTTCCATATATTTCAATTTCTCCATCGAAGCGAAGAATCCGGTTTTTATTCTTATCGTAGTATTCGATAGTAGCCGGTTTTTGCCAATCCTGCCAGAAATTGGCCCCTTTATAGGGTGAAACAGTCTCAGCATTCGGACCTAAGACATAAATGCCGGTATTGTAATCCCAGAGATTCAAGGAATCGGTGGTGATGGTAAATACAGGTAAGCTTACATTCTCATTAATGAAATAAGAATTTGTAATGGTCGGACTTGGCAAATAACCTGAAGCGAAAACACGTGCGCGAATGGTCTTTGTACTCGAAATACTAATTGCAGAGGAATAAGCCGGTGAACTGGCAGTCGGTGCATTTCCATTTGTAGTATAACGAATAACACCTCCGGGCGTGGATGTACTCAGGGTAAGCGACCTTGTGCTCGTATAAAAACCGGGTGACACAGAAAATACAGGAGAGGCGGCATAGCCATTATAGCAAGTCGAACTATTGTTTGAAGTGTTTGGTGTGGGAGTAGAGAAAAAACACCAGCCGGCAGCACCGTCCGGTTTTCTTCCATAGGAATTATCCGCATCCATCGAAAGATATGTCTTTTGGTCAATAATGCCGACTGTATTACTCAGGTAAACAGTTTCACCGGTCCTGCTCAATTTAAACTTGGCATTATAATAGTCTCGGGAAGGAGCTCTGAACCAGGAAGGCGGTGTTGAAAAAGTGGTTCCACTACCCGACATTCCAAAAAATAAATAGGGAATAGACGAAAGGTCGCTGGAAGTAGCCGAGTTGTTGTGAGTTTCAACACTGAGCACATTTGTCCCGGGTCGAATAATTGTTTTGAGGAATACAGGATCTACAAAGAAAGAATCCGGCTGGCCTCCCTGGTACATCATAGCTTCATGGGATGCATAGGCAAGGTCGTTCCAACGGGGCCTTGATCCGGTAATACCCAAACTGGAACGCGCAATTTCGACTCCATTCAGATAGGCCACAAATCCATCATCGTAATCCATCATGAAAACTGCTTTCAGAATCTGTGATGTGTCCGGTATGTTGAAACTTTTTCGCATCATGATAGACGTAGTAACCGCAACAGTAGTTCCGTCATCACCGTCTCCAAAACCAATACCACCATTCCCGGAAGACCATGAAGCATCACTGAAAGAAAGATTCCTCCAATTGGTATCAACGGACGCGCTGCCAATTACATATTTCCAACTGGTAAGTGCATTGACAGACATCTCCCAATGATTTACCAGCACAGAATTATTAGAGTCCGAAGCAAAAACCAGAATCCGTCCTCCTGCAGCCAGAGAATAAGAAGGAAAGGTGAAACGATAAGGTTTCAAAATGTCATCTGTCAATCCATATCCTGCCAGATTCACGGCAGAACCTCCTGCATTGTACAACTCGATCCAGTCGTCGTACTTGCCGTTGGCATTCTGAATCAAATTAATATTCGAAGGACAGATTTCATTAATAAGCACCTGTGCGTTCAGCTTATTAATTGACGACAATAAAATAAAAGCCCCTGCGAACAAGAGCCGGCGTAGAAGTGTGTTCATGTAAGAATTTAAGAAAGGAGTAAAAGGTGATTTAAGATGGTATTTCCCTATGTAAAAGTAATAAACCTTAAGGATGTAAAGTGAATTAATTGACGAATGGTTGATTTCCTTTGGCGAATGATTCAAAATCCTAAGTGCCTGAAAACCGCAAGGGAAAGGGCTTTCAGGGGACCCTCCGGGCTACAATTAGTTATCAATACCTAATTGTGAAAAACTTATCCCGTACTAATTAAATAGATCCTTTGAAATTACTATTTCCTTGTCCAAGAAGAATAGCTATGGAAGCGGGTTTCGGAGACATTCAAGTGGTAAAAGGCAGGAATAAATTAATATTCTCCACCGATATTTCTGGAATTTAATTCAGCATTATTTTCAAAAAAAGGTAAATGTGTGGGTATCTGCCCTGTAAAGGCGGTGTCTGTAAGACTTTTCAAAAACAGAATGATTTGTTTTTTCTCCCGATCTGTGAGACGGAGTGAATCAGGCAGGAGCGTCTGATTGGGGACATCCAGGCCGATGCCTTCTCCCCCGCCCCGGTTGTAAAATTCAAGCACCTCCTCCAGTGTCCGAAATACACCATTATGCATATAGGGTCCGGTTAATTCTACATTTCGCAGAGAGGGGGTTTTAAAAGATCCCTTATACATCCCCATAGGTATAATAGCTTCCCTCCCCGGATCCTTATCCAAAACCGGATGATTCAGATCCGCATTTCCCGGAACACCCAACACTTCCATTTCACTCTCCGCATAATCAGGTGGAAGAGCTCCGTTAAAGAGTGGAATGAAATGGCAGGATGCACAATTCCCTTTTCCAACTGCCAGGTTGAAACCCGTTTTTTCGTCCGGGCTTAACAGATCTTCCTGACCTCGTATCGAACGGTCGAACCTGGAATTAAGCGCGATGAGGGATCGCTCATATTCCGCTATGGCCATCAGGATGGAACGACCCGTTATGGCGGTGTCCTGAGTATCCTGAAATGCATCAATGAACAACTTTTTATACTCCGATGAATTTTTCAGTTTCATTGCCACTTCAGAAAAATTAGCATGCATTTCATCCGGATTATTCAAGACTTCGCTGGCCTGATTCTCGAAAGAAAATGAACGGCCATCATGAAATAATTTACGTTGAAGAACAGCATTGATGAGTGAAGGGGCATTACGGGATAACATGACTTCCTTTTTAAAGGATTGGCTCACCGCTAATCCATCGGTGAAAGCAAGCGCAGGTTGATGACAGGAGGCGCAGGCGCGTTCGTTGTTCGAAGAGAGTACCGGATCAAAAAATAAAATCCTACCCAAGTCGGCCACCTGCTGTTGACGCATCTGTGATTTCCCCGGAAGAAAAAAATAGGTGTTGAATGCCCCGGGATCAAATATGGAACGCATCTGAAGATTCACTGCAGTGGTCTGATAAAAATTATTCCTTAGCAGGTACTGACGAACTTTCACCAGCTCTTCTGAAGCTGGAATATAATAGGATGAATAAAGTGAATAGAAATCCGGCTGTGCCAGCTTTTCCTGCTCCCCAAGAAAAATCCTGAGCCAATCGAAGACAGGGAACAACTCACGTTGTAATGATTCCACCCAAAGGGAATCCCCGGCATACATTTCCGAGAGCACTACTTGTAAGGATGAAATATATGCCTCTGCCTCAGGAAATGCGTTCCTTGCAAAAGGCGTTTCGATATTTGTCAGGCCCACCAGGAACAAACGAATCATGCCTTGTTGTGCCGCTTCAAAAATTTCCCGTTCAGGAAAATCCATGCTACGTATAGACTCCGGCCATTTCTCCATGATCCTCAGCATTCTTGCGATTTCATTTTTCCTGTGCTTCGTGGCAGAAGCAGTGGAGTCCAAATAGATCAAGCGTTCCAGCACTCTGAAACCATGTGGTTCGAGAAGGATGGAGACCTCATCATCCTCCTCCGGATAGGGAAGGTCCTGGGTATTCAATGCCAGTGCATCGCCCGGAAAAAAATGGATTATAAAAGTCTCTATTCCCTTGTATTGATTCCTGGCCGAATTAAACTTGCTTTTCAATTCATCGTAGTCTTGCTTTTTAAGCTTCGCCGAAGAAAGCTCATCCATTTCCTGCATGAGAGTGACCAGGGAAACAGCATTAGAAGTAAGAAATTTTTTAAAGGCAATTTCCGGTAAATTTTCTTCCGGAAGAGAAACACGGCGAAAAGAAAATGAAAATAATAAGACCAGGATCAAAGAAAGAAAAAACAGCGCCCGGCTCAATTTTCCTTTATGCATGTTATCGAATAAGTATGTTCATGTAAAATAGATTCAATTCTTTTAAGAGCAGAATCGCAGGAAGCTGACCCAGGAGTGAACATCAATGCATACGCTCGCGCTTCAGCAGGAAAGGAAGCAAGACATGCTGATAACCCTCGTGAATATCCGCTTCGACAAAATCAATGCGGAATTGTGCGCAACGTAATTTCAATTCTTTTTTATAGTCGGCCATAGCTTTCACATAGGTCTCTTTTATCTCGCTGGAATGCACTTTTACCTGTTCTCCTGACTCAACGTCGATGAACAGATAAGGCCGATTATCGAATCGAAACTCCTCTTCCTTCGATTTATCCGTGACATGAAAGAGGATCACCTCGTGCTTATTGTGCTTCAGGTGCTGGAGAGCGGCAAAGAGTTCGCCCGGATTATCGGCACTTTCCATCATATCACTGAAAATAATCACAAGGGATCTTTTATGGATAGTATCAGCAATCTGATGCAAGGCAGAAGCTGCGGAAGTCATTTTGCCGGTTTGAAGAGAGGGCCCTGCGATCAGTTTTTCCATTTCCGAAAACATCATTTTATGATGCACCGGATTGGAACGTGCCGCTGTATTCAATTCCACGTGATCTGAGAAAATACTCAGGCCGACCGCATCACTCTGCATTCGCAATAGATGAGAAATTGCTGCAGCACTGTGGACCGAAAAATTGATTTTATTCAAGATGCTCTTTTTTCCTTCATCGGGAAAATGCATCGATGAAGAATTGTCTATAATTAATTGACAACGTAAATTCGTTTCCTCTTCGTAGCGTTTCACAAACAACTTGTCGGACCTCCCAAAAAGCTTCCAGTCGATATGCTTGGTGGATTCACCGGTATTGTACAAACGGTGTTCTGCAAATTCTACTGAGAATCCGTGAAAAGGACTTTTATGTAAGCCCGTGATAAAGCCCTCAACAACCTGCCTGGCGAGCAGTTCGAGGTGACCAAATTGACGAATATCAGCTTGATTGATAGGCATGGTTCCTTTGTGAATTAAATCAAAGATACAAAATATTGTATGCTGCTGTCCCAGGATCAAAGGAGCATCTGATAGAAATTCTAAGTTTTATGAGACCTGATTGATTTGAAAAATACCAGATATAAAAAAACCGGATGCGCCTGCTTCCGGTTTTTTTTCAATTCAAAAATTTGCTTAAGATAGCTGAGCGTTCAACTTATTCGCTAAAATAGATTTCGGAACGGCTCCTACTTGTTTGTCCACTACCTGACCATTTTTGAAAATGAGCAGTGTCGGGATATTTCTGATTCCGAAATTGGTAGAAATGTTCGGATTGATATCTACGTTAACTTTTCCGATGAGAACTTTTCCATCATAATCCTTTGAAAGTTCTTCAACGATTGGTCCGACCATCCGGCAAGGTCCGCACCATTCTGCCCAGAAATCCACCAGGACAGGTTTATCGGATTTTAATACCAGTTCGTCAAAATTTGCATCTGTGAATTCAATTGCCATGATTTTTGCTTCTTATTATTTTATGGTTAGTAATTTTAATCTTTTAGAGCTGCGAATTTATATACAAAAAACGACCCGAAATATGATTTATGCCATATAAGCAGTCAATTTAGTTGAGTTTGCATTCCAGGCCATTAATGGCACTTAAACTGTCAATCAGGCCTGTACTGACATGAACTTTTAAGCGCTTAGAGGGCAGTTCAACGGCCAGATTCTGGCTTGAATCGACAACATTGAACCTCACAACACAATTGCCGGGTGAATTGTTCAACAGCCGGCTCATTTGCTCTAAAATGTCCTTGGACACGGTCTGGAGCGGAATTTTCACGGTTAATGTACGGGCCATTTTCTCGCTCACATCGGATAAATAGTAGATCGCATTGGGACGAACCTCGAATTGATCCGGAGAATTATAGCGGCTCTGAACTTTCGCCTTCACAAAAATGAAGGAACCCTCCATGAGACAAGCCTTCATATTTGAGTAATCTTCGCCAAACAATGCCATTCGAATCGTTCCGGTAAAAGTCTTCCAAACTGAAGGTAGCGAATGGCTTACCCATCTTACTCATGCGGTGGTTGACGTCAGAAAGAATCCCGGCGATGCTCACTTCCTTGTTCTTCAATTTTTCCGGAGAAGATAGTTGCTCGATGCTGTGAGAACAAAAAGTCTGAATTTCAAAACGGTAATCATCCAAGGGGTGGCCTGAAATATAAAAACCGATGACTTCCTTTTCTTTTTTCAATTTCTCCATGGCACTCCATGGTTCACAAATTGACAGCGAAGGCACGGTGATATGATCCTGATGATCATCTCCAAAGAGGGAGTTTTGAAGGGATGATTGCTGCGACGAAAACGCATTCCCAAATCGTACTGCACTTTCGATTCCTCCAAGTGGATCTTTAGCGTCACCAATAAAATACTGTGCTCGGTGTATCCCTTCAAAACAATCGAAAGCACCCGATTGTGCCATGCTCTCCAGACACTTTTTATTTACACCCTTACTGCTGACACGCCGTGTGAGGTCAAAAATGCTGGTAAATGGCCCGCTCTCTTTTCTCTCCTGGATAAGTGCTATCACTGCACTTTCCCCTACGCCTTTGATGGCACCGAGTCCAAATCGTATTTGCCCTTTGCTGTTCACCGCAAAATCGTATACACTTTCATTCACATCAGGACCTAAGACCGGCACATTCATGCGGCGGCATTCTTCCATGAAGAAAGTGATTTTATCTATATTGCTCAGGTTATGTGTGAGTACCGAAGCCATGTATTCAGCCGGGTAATGTGCTTTCAGGTAAGAAGTTTGAAAAGCAACGAAAGCATAACATGTGGAGTGTGATTTGTTGAAGGCATAGGATGCAAATGCTTCCCAGTCTGTCCAAATCTTCTCACAAATTTTAGGATCATGGCCATTGGATTTGCATCCCTCCATGAATTTGGATTTCATTTTATCCAGGATCTCCTTCTGCTTCTTGCCCATCGCTTTGCGCAATGTGTCGGCATCTCCCTTGGTGAAATTTGCAAGCTTCTGTGACAAGAGCATCACCTGCTCCTGATATACAGTGATTCCGTAAGTTTCTTTCAGATATTCTTCCATCACAGACAGATCGTAAGTTACGTTCTGCTTCCCGTTTTTACGTGCGATGAAATCAGGAATGTATTCCAATGGCCCCGGACGGAAGAGGGCGTTCATTGCGATCAGATCTTCAAACTTATCCGGACGAAGATCCTTAAGGTATTTCTGCATCCCGGCAGATTCAAACTGGAAGGTTCCATTGGTTTCACCCCGCTGATATAATTCAAGTGTTTTCTTGTCGTCGAGAGGAATGGTATCAATATCAATTTTTACTCCATGGTTTTCCTCGATGAGCCGGAGTGAGTCGCGAAGAATGGTTAATGTTTTCAGACCTAGGAAGTCCATCTTAATAACACCGGCATCTTCAATTACTTTTCCATCATACTGAGTAATGAGGAGATCCGTTTCTTTGGAAGTCGCCACGGGAATAATATCCGTGAGATCCTTGGGAGCAATGATAATTCCGGCGGCATGTATTCCTGTATTTCGTACAGAGCCCTCCAGGATTAATGCTTCTCGCAAAACATGTGCAGGAAGGTCATCACCAGCATATATCTTTCGCAGCTTTTTAACTTCTTCGAGTTCATCACTGTTGAGATTTTCTTTTTCACGTAAACTTTTTGGACCGTCAAGTGGTGCCTTGAGCACCCTGTTCAATTCAATACCGGCACGTTCAGGAACATATTTCGCGAGGATATTTGACTCAGACAAAGGCAGGTCCATAACACGTGCAACATCTTTGATACTCATCTTCGCGGCCATGGTGCCGTAGGTGATGATTTGCGCCACCTGGTTTTTACCGTATTTTTCCACAACATATTCGATCACCTTTTGCCGGCCGACATCATCAAAATCCGTATCGATATCGGGCATGCTCTTACGATCAGGATTGAGAAAACGCTCAAAGAGCAAATTGTATTTCAGAGGATCGATGTTGGTAATTCCTATTGAATAGGCCACAGCAGAACCGGCTGCAGAACCGCGCCCCGGTCCCACGAACACACCCAGGTCTCTTCCCGCTTTAATGAAGTCGGCTACGATAAGAAAGTAACCGGCAAAACCCATGGTCTTGATCGTGAACAATTCAAAGTTGAGGCGTTCTTCGATCTCCGGAGTAATTTCAACATAGCGTTGTCGGGCTCCTTCCATGGTGATGTGCCTCAGATAATCATCCTGAGAGGAAAAATTATCTGGGACAGAAAAGTGAGGAAGTAAAATATCCTGCTTCAGTTTCAGTGGTTCCACTTTGCCAACAATTTCATTGGTGTTGTCGATGGCTTCAGGGAGATCAGAAAACAGAACAGACATCTCTTCTGTTTTCTTGAAATAAAACTGATCATTAAAAAAAGCAAAACGTTTTCCTCTTGAAGAATTATCGTCATCAGAGAACTCCTTCATCGTAGGAGTGCTTTGTTTTTCGCCTGTATTGATACACAACAAAATATCATGCGCATTAAAATCCTCCTGGTTCACATAGTGAGAATCATTGGAGGCAATCACTTTTACATTGTATTTGACCGCCCATTTCAACAAGACTGCATTTACCTTATTCTGATCGGGGATGTCATGGCGTTGTAGTTCGATATAATAATCTTCTCCGAACAAATCCAGCCACCATTTGAATTCCTTCTCCCCTTCTGCTTCTCCTTTTGCCAGGATGGTGCGCGGGACAGAAGCCCCCAGGCAGCAGGTCGTGGCTATCAGGCCTTTGTGGTATTTGAGGACGAGCTCCTTGTCGATGCGGGGATATTTACCATAGAGGCCATCGATGTAACCCAGTGAGCAGAGTTTTACCAGATTGCTGTAGCCTTCAGAATTTTTAGCAAGAAATAACTGGTGGTAACGACGGTCTTTATCTTCCTTGGTAAACTGTCTTTTGTGACGATCCTCCACGAGGTAAAACTCACAACCGACAATGGGCTTGATCACATTGGGATTTTCCTTTGTATTATGCTTGGAGGCTTCTGCAACGAATTTAAATACACCGAACATGTTACCGTGATCGGTAATAGCCAGTGCAGGCATTTTATCTTCAATGGCCTTCTTATATAATCTGGAAATATCGGCTGCTCCGTCGAGTAAAGAATATTGTGTATGAACGTGCAGGTGAGAGAACGTCGGCATGGAATGAAATACTATGAATAAATAAAAGCTGGTGGAACTTGATTTGTAAAGATAAAAATCCTGTCCGTTCCGGCAAGGGAGAAATCATCAGGAAATCTCTATGTTTTTCAGCATTAGGAGAGAAGGTTATTAACAGGATGTTAATTCAGACTTTCCACGTCTCATGCCGGAATATGGTGCATTTGTTTTGATGCCAGGGGTAATTTTCAGTGGAGCTGAACGTGTTTTTCATCAGGATGACAGTATTGGAAGGAAAAGCCGGAAAAACACTCCTGTAACAATTCAGAATTTTGTAAAAGATGAATCTAAGCTCTTTTCAGCCAACAACTGAAAACTGCTCGCGTGAATCCATTGCATCACGAAGGCCGTTGGCAACGAAAGTAAAAGCCATGGTGAGCAGCATAATCGCCAATCCGGGAAAAATGGCCAGATGTGCCGAACCGGGGATGATGATATAGCCATAATTTTCCTTGATCATGGCGCCCCAGGAGGGAGTTGGCGGCTGAGCACCGATACCCAGGAAACTCAAGCCGGCCTCGAGCAGGATGGCGGTAGAAAAATTCGCGGCTGCAATCACGAGGACCGGTCCCATGATATTGGGTAACATGTGCCGGACGACAATTCGCCCACCCGTGAATCCGAGTGCCTTTCCGGCCGAAATGAATTCAAGTTCGCGTACGCTAAACAATTGTCCTCGGACCATGCGTGCTACATCTACCCACATGGTTAGTCCCACGGCAATAAAAACCTGTTCAAAGCCCTTGCCTAAAACGAGTGTGATCGCGATCACTAATAATAGTGTTGGTATCGACCATACCACGTTGATCAACCAAAGCACAGCCTGATCGACACGTCCGCGGAAAAAGCCCGCGAGCGATCCCAGCAGAGTGCCCAACAACAGTGAGATGACTACTGCAATGAGGCCGACACCAAATGTAACGCGCGTCCCGGCAAGTAAGCGGCTTAGCAAATCACGGCCAAAACGATCGGTTCCCAGGAGAAATGTTTTTGAGACTACATTGTCTTTTGAAAACTCATTCTGCAATTCAGTAATATTCCTTCGTTGTTCTCCACCTGAGCGGAGTGAAAAACTGACAGCCCCACTCACTTCCTGTAAATTATTTTCCCGGCCAAGCGAATACAATGCAGCTGCAAGACTATGTCGCTGATCCGGCATGCCCTCTGATCCCGGCCCGATAAATTCATTGTAGACGACCTCCTGCCCTTCAAAACGAAAACCCGTTACCGGGATAAAAGTATATTCATCCCTGACACCAAGAAAAACTCTTGAAAGAAAAGAGGCTCGTTCATTTGCATTTTGTTTTTGAAACTTCAGCATTTGAACCTCGAAGCCCGGTGGAAGATTTCCCAGCGCAAGACTCATACGGTTTGCATTAGGGGTATTATCCGGGATAAAAAGATAACAGAAAAAAGAAACGAAGATGGCAAGGAAAATGGTGAGCATCCCGAATACCGACAATCGGTTTTTTCGGAATTTCTTCCAGATCTTTTTCCCGGGCGATTCGCTGCTCATTTCTTCAATGTGTAATCCGGTTTTTCCACCGGAAGGTCCCAAAGGGTGCAATTACACCAATCAAGACAATATATATCCAGTAAAAAAACTGTAAGGGTAAAAATAACCATAAAAGAGTACGTCTGTGAAAGAAGCCGGCTAATGAATTCAACAAAAGAAATTCACAAATTGCAATGATGCTGAAAGAAAGCAGGAAAAGTCCGGGTAATTTTTGAAGATACAAGGATAGAAAGAGAGAAAGCAGCAATAAAGCATGGGTAAACCAGGCAATGACTGCAATGCTAATGGTGAATGAAGTCAGGGCAAAAGGGATTTTCCCTGCCCATCTTTTACGTTGCTCAATAAAATCATTCCAGGATTGAGCACTTTGGGTGGATACGATGGCGCCTTCTTCCTTAATAAAAAATACCTTCTCAGGTGACTCTTTGGAAATTTTCAAAAGCAATTGCGTATCGTCACCACTCGCGAAGCTGCGCACTGCATCAAAGCCACCTACGTCCTGAAAAATAGTCTTAGTAAACATCATATTAGCACCATTGCACATGATTGGACGCCGTTCTCCTATGCCTGCAGCCGTGATGCCAACAAGTCCCATGAATTCAAGACTTTGAATTTTACCGAAAATCCCCGGGCCGGGTTTAATATCCACCGGACCTGCAAGAAAGAGCGCGTTTTTTTCCAGGAACACAGCTACCATGCATGAAATCCATGAAGTAGAAGGTACACAATCTGCATCGGTACTGAGTATAAATCCGGCTTTTGCTGCTTTTACCGCAAGTGTTATTGCAGTCTTTTTCGAACCCTCTTCATCTCCTTTTAATTGAATGAGACGAATATCCATTTCCGGGTGATGAAGAATAAATTCATTGATAATGCCTGCAGTGCGGTCCTCGGAATGATCATCCACAATAATTAATTCTAAAAGATGGCGCGGATAATCCTGATCCATTATAGCATTAAGAAAAGTCCTTATAGTTGACTCTTCGTTGCGGGCAGAAACGATAAGGCTCACAGGTTCAGGATTCGCTTTCGATGAAACAATTTCTTTAACGCTTTTTTTCCAGGACCAAAAGCACCAAAACAGAAATGCAGAAAATAAGAATGAAAAGATGAATAAGAAATACAATATCAGATCAGTCATTTGTCCTCCGTCCGAATTTAAACTGAAAAACAAAAAAGATTCCAGCTATAGCCGGAAGGGCCAGGTTTACCAACCATAAGCAGAAGCTTGCATTGATGACTCCGGGAAGGTTTCCGGTAACAGCGCTGAAGAAAAATGTTGCTACTGCGCCGCGCACACCCAATTCCGTCAATGCGAACGTAGGCACCATGGACATGACAAGATAAGATGCTCCTATCAAAATCATCGCTGTCGAATAGGGTAAGGCAAGGCCAAAAATCCGGAGTAAAATAAAAAACTGAAATGAAAAAACGAGGTACCTCAAGAAAGCCAAAAGCAGGAGACGGAATAATTCCTTATTCGAATAAAAAGTAAATACGGTGAAATAATGATTCCAGCTAAGCGGGAGTTTTAATTTTTTACAAATGGATTCCAACAGGGAGATATTGAAGTAAAACAGAAGTACTGCAAGGGAAAGCGCCAGAAGAAGCACAGCAATCGCGCTTTCCAAATAAACCGGCATCGAACTGTAAAGATACAGGTATGCAAGGCATGCCAATGAACCCAAGACCAAAGTGATAATGAGCTGACTGAAATTTTCAAGCACTGTCACGAGTGTAGCTTCAATTCTGTCGGCTTTTTCGAGAAGAAAAACTCTTCCGGCATATTCTCCGATTCTGTTGGGTGTAAAAAAACTGATGGTAATCCCGGAAAAAATAGCTTCAAGCGAGCGCCAAAAACTGATGTTTTCGAGCCGCCTCATCACCAGTTTCCATTTTATGGCCTCGAGTGACCAATTCAGGAACATCAGCAGAATAATCCCAAGAAACCACCATAAATGATTTTTCTCTCTTAAGGCGAGCCCTGCGCCAGCCCACCAGTCGCCGGTGTTTTCCTTTTCAAAAACACGCTTATAAATAAACCACAAAGCTGCCGCAGCTATCAACAACTTCAGGCCTATCCAAAGTGGTTTGGAATTATTTTTCTTACTTTGTAGCATATACACTGCTTACAATAATACATAAAATTGACTCGCCCGACTCACCTTAGCTCAGCACCTTCAGTGGAAGATCGTATTATCTTAGGTATCGATCCCGGTACCACGATCATGGGATATGGATTGATCTCTGTCAAAGGCAAGCAGATGCACCTGATCGCGCTGGGGGTTCTTCACCTGAGTAAACTCAGCGACCATGGTTTGAAATTAAAAACCATTTTTGAAAAAACGCTTGCATTAATTGAAGAATACAAACCCGATGATCTGGCCCTGGAAGCCCCGTTTTTCGGCAAGAATGTTCAGTCGATGCTGAAATTAGGAAGAGCTCAGGGAGTCGCGATGGCGGCAGGCTTATTCAGGCAAGTTCCTATTTTCGAATATTCGCCCAAAAAGGTAAAGCAAAGTATTACAGGAAACGGTAATGCCTCCAAGGAGCAAGTGGCCTCCATGTTGCAGACCTTGCTCAGTTTTACGGAGACTCCCGAATACCTTGATGCTACCGACGGCCTGGCTGTTGCCGTATGTCATTACTTTCAGAACAACAAAAGCAGTGCAGCAGGAAAGCAGCACAGTGGCTGGAAATCCTTTCTAGCATCAAATCCTGATAAAGTATTGAATAAGTAAAAGGACATTATCCCTGGTGAAAGGCATCAAACAGGCTGAAGAATTCCACTATGTAATCGTAAATTCAGACAAACTCCGCCCTTATTGCAGCGGCGATTTTCGCGAATTCATCTGCGGGAAGTTTCAATTTTGGACTGGCGAAATTCATGTCACTCACCCTGTTCATCGGGATGAGATGTATGTGTGCATGAGGAACTTCGAGACCAATCACAGCGATGCCTATACGTTTGCATGGCACAGCCTTTCGAACGGCAGCTGCGACGCGTTTTGAAAAGTGCCAAAACTCTTTGTGGCTCTCGTCATCGATATCAAAAATGTAATCTACTTCCTTTTTAGGGACTACCAGTGTATGACCTTTTGCAAGCGGACTAATATCCAGAAAGGCAAAATAATCTTCGTTCTCTGCTATTTTATAACAGGGAATTTCGCCACTAATAATTTTCGAAAATATACTTCCCATTGAGAACTATCGTGAGATCTCTACTATTTCGAATTGAATATGACCGGAAGGAACTACTATTTCAGCAACTCACCTACTTTTTTACCCAGGAGACCCTTGCCGATCGGAGATGTCACTGAAATTTTACCTGGCTTTAAGATCTGCTTCAGTCTCGGTGACAAGCGTATAAGTCATTTCCTGTCCGTTTGTTTTATTACGGATGCGCACGGTGGAAAGCACTAATGCCTTTGATGCATCCAGTTTACTGTCATCAAGCAATACGTGGCATTGGCAACAACTTCTTCCATTTTAGAAATCTTCAGTTCTAACAGACCTTGTGCATCCTTTGCGGCATCGTATTCTGCATTTTCGGAAAGATCGCCTTTATCACGTGCTTCTGCAATAGCTTGGGAAATTCTTGGGCGCTCTACTTTGACGCAGCTGGTTCAATTCATCCTGCAAATTCTTCAGTCCTTCTGCTGTAAAATATTGTACTGTCATTGTTGGTTCTGTTTGAAAAACAGATAAAACCAAACAAGACTCCGTTGCCGGAGTCTTGTTTGGTATACAAATATAAAAATCTTTTTTACAAGGTAAACTTACCTCCGAAAGAATGTGACTCCATCAAAGGGATCCGTGGCCCTGTAGGAATAGTCAATGCCGAATTTTTTGCCTGATTTTCCCATAGGAACTTCAATGGTCAGACCTGCAGATAATCCTGTATAAACGGTTGTACGTAAGGTCTGTATCATCGGTAAGGTCATCCTTCATAGGTGTATCCACCGCGAATCATGAACATTTCGCGGAAAGAATATTCCAAGTCCGGCGGTAAACTGATCCTTGGAGAAAGAATTTGAAGTAAAGCTACCGGCCAGAGTAAGACGGTGATCTTTCATTAATTTAAAATCATAGGAAGCACCGATGTTTAACAGAGAAGGAATTTCAAATCCTGCTGCACGTTGTTCTACAGTAAGCTGATAATTACCCGAAGCAGTGGTTGCCCTGGTTGATAAACCATCACCTCCAAATTTAAGTGGTGTACCGATATTTTTTAGAGCGATACCAAATTTCACATTGTCTTTGTCTTCATTATTTCCGGTTATGATACTGGATACCTGCATCAATTGCTACTCCCTGAGCACCTACGTTGGAAATCTTCTCATTGATGATTTTAAAATTGACACCACCATAAATCGAATTGGAGAATGCTTTGGCGTAAGAAATTCCAATGTTGAGATACTGAGGAGAATATGTTCCAAGAACCGGCTCCGGTAGATCATTGGTTGTAATTTCAATATCACCAAAATCCAGGGACATCATTGAAAATCCAAGTACTCCGGTCTCCCCAACCCTCTGTGCTAAGTCCGAATGAATTAAGAGTAATTCCGCTTCCCTTCAAGGTAGTTCGTATGACTGAACAAAACTTCAGTTTTGAGAGTATGTGCTGTACCTGCCACATTTAAGAATTGTGCCTCCAGTCCTCTGAGCCATCCCACTATTCGCACCATTCCATCCGGTGGAACGCGCCCATGGGTTGATGAGTAATTCGGTGGCACCTGCCTGTCCTGCACGGTCAGGATTTCCTGCAAGAGCAATTCCTGCCGGGACAAGGATGGCCAGAAGGGCTGTTTTAATAATCTTTCCTGTATATGACTTTCTCATATTTATTGTTTTTCGAAGATCTGTGTGTTATGCAGCGTGAAATAAAATTAGAATGTATCCAGGTCAAGTGGACGAAGTACACCGAACCATTTAATAGTCCGTTCACCAACGCCAGGGGCATCAACATGGATGATATACATTCCACTTGCAATAGGAACTCCAACAGTATTTTTCAGATCCCAGTCTACAGAGGTCTCCTGGTTGAAATTAGGATAAGTGTGCACCAGCCGTATTATTCTCTGTTTGCAGTGATCACATCACGTTTCAAACTACGAACGATTGTTCCACTTGGAGAATAGATGGTAATCGTACATTTACCCGGAAGATTGACAATTTTCACCCGATTATCGAGCTGGTTAGACTTCATAGCTGGAATAAGCATAGTACGGATTCGGAACTATGTTGATCAAGACTTAATGCATTCTTTGCAACATCGGTTTGATTGACCTCACTTACAAGATCATAGGTGCTGAATCTGTAATAAGGACGATAAGCGGCAAAAGTCGCTGAAGAATCGCTTGTGTACTGACGATAAGGTCGTGTAACACGAAGGCGGATTTTTACCGGTGTAGATAAGAAAGTTTGTGCCGGTGCCAGTAATGGAACACCTACCCACATACAATCTTTCCAAACATCACGGAACTTTGATAATTGGAAGTCGTTTCGCCCCAAAGTTTGGCATGAATATGTGCTGACAACCATCATAACTAGGTCCCCATTTACTCGTATCAGCTTGCATTCGGAACATTGTACATATTCTTTCTTCCAAATACATAGATGACGTGTTTACCACCTGCAATTACATTTCGCTATTATCCGATGGCATTTACAGTTGGATTGAAGATCATATCATTTCCTGTTTCGACCGCTGAAGCCATTAGCAGGAGTTGAGTAGGAATCTTCTCCGAATGCGATATTCAATCGTTCACCTGATTCCACATCAATCGCGTAGCCGGGGAACCAACTGAATCCGGAGTCCAACTTCAGGTTGATAATTTTTATCAAGTGAAGTATGTCTACGGATGAATCCTTTAGCCTGAAAACCTTCTGCTTTGAGTCTTGATCTCTGCATTTCAAACACCACACAACGGCTCCATTTAGATTTATCGGCAGGTCAAAACGATATCGACGCTGTTATACCATTCGAGATTGTCATCTCACTGTGCATTGGTACCGGTTACACCTACACCTCCGGAACCAGAAGCATCCTTATGTGCAGGAACAATAGAGTCAGAAGGTGCTGCGACATTCCTGTTGGATCATTACTTACCAATCGAAAAGGTGCCCAGGTACCTCCAAGAATTTTTTCGAAATACTGGTTACCATCAATAAAAGTTCCTGCCGGAGTTGACATGGTGGACGAAAGTCAATCAGTTCAGTTTTTCCGGATCGTATCCAGTTCAATGAAGGAATATCATCCGATCAGGAACCCCTGTTAACCAGCGCTAGGTTTGGATCTTCAAATTCAATAGTTCCTTCTATCATACCCATGTCCATCTGTAGGATGCTCACCCGGTGCTTTCACCTGATTTGCGATCACATAGAATCCATATTAATCGAATAGCTGGTCGTACGGAAATTCAAATGATTTGATTGAAGTATCGTGACACCGGTTAACAGATTTTTCAAAACCCAACGGCCTACCTGCATGTAATGGTCTCTCCGGTAATAAGTCAGTGCCGGAGCTTCCATTCACTTTTTTGGACATTACAATCTGATATGGCGCTGCGGATCCAACGATAGACTTGATGATCACATCAGCAGGGAACTGCACAATACCAGCAGTCAAGTGATTGTCCCGCTTTCAGGCCTGCGATGTTGGTCACATTAAAAATTGTATCCTTATCACCAACAAGGTCACCTGTAAAATCTATTGCTGTAATGGTATCAGTAAACCAAAGTTCATAATCCCCCGGAGCTACTTTTACAGGATCATAAATACGTAACGTCAATCGGACCGCGTCCACGAACGTAGGTAGGGTAGCTGAATTACATTAGGGTTGAGAACTGTTAAAGAGGATTTCATCCACCTGGGATTGCTTCAGATCAAGGGACCTTCTGTCAGAGCCAAGGTTATATCCATTACCAATACCGGTGATACGGGTAATTTCAGGACCATCACCATAGCTTGTGTTGAGAACCAAACCTTCTGCTTCAGGATCGCGGATATGTGCGGGATACCGGTAAAAATATTAATGGCTTCACCGGTATTTCCTCTTCTTCCTGCAAGGTAAGATTTGCTTAATCCCTCTACATAAGGATCGAATACATCTTCATCCGGATTATAAGCATAGGCAATTGCCATGTAAATAATATGTCTTATGATTGATCAATGTCGGATCACCGGTTGCAAAGGCATCAGTTGTGATCCTGAAAGATATGACGCAATCCTTTATTTTCCCCGTTCACTTCTTCAACAGGCAGCAAATGCATTCAGGTCCGGCTGGAAGTATTGGTTTGTGATATTGCGCAATTCCATTCTGAATATCACATTGGAAAACCAGTCGTGCTTTATCAGGATCTTTCAAATCTGTAGCAGCAACAGATTCGTTCTTCAACTGAAAAACTTTGTAGCCTTCGAAACGGTAGTAAGATACCTTGGTAGTAACGGCAGGATCTCTCTCAAAATAAAGTTCACGATAATTATTGCTGGAAGCTTCTATTGACAATGGAGAAAATAAGTTCCTTATCCAATTCCCGAATGGCAAAGTTCAGGTGCATCAGGACCGTCAACAATTTTGAAGCAGTTATCAAAAAGAATCTGTGCCTTATCATCTGCAAGTCGAACCAAGTTTCACAGAAGCCAAAGGACCACCGGAAGAAGTTCGTGCCCATACAACACCTGTTGTAATAAAGTTTACAGCACCCGGTACTGAGAGTAAATGCTCCTGCGGATTGAAGGAATCGACGGTCATTAGGGCTCATTCGGTGTACCTCCGGTGGCAGTCTGGCTGATTTTCTGACCAAGGGAATAGTCCTGTTACTCCGTTGGTACCCCATCCTGTAGGATCAGAATCTCCCGGGAACATGAAATCACAGGTATCAGCCCCGGCTGTGAGGTGACCATCTCCACCATACACCAATTTGGTACCGTCTTTCCATACTCCACGCAGGTAATCATAGTAGTGCGTGGCCTGAGACGGATTACCTGTAACCGTAAAATCATTATTATAATAAACAAACTTCGACATGATAATCTGCTCACCCGGCTCATCAACAACACCGTTTCGGTTATTGTCTTTTCCATCACCGGCATCAGCAATCGGGCCTTCAAAGAAATCGACTCCGATAGCCGGAGGATTCAATCCATAACCCAAGTGCTCCGTCGTCATCAGCATCTCCATTATAGCAATATCCAAAACCCCGCTGAACATCACAACCAACATAGTCATCAAGGTAGTTACCCAGATCCGGATCGATCCATGATCCGAAATAAGTCTCATTGAGAGAAAGAGAAGAACGGTTGATGATTTTGTACTTGTAGAAAGTCATGTTGTTGATCTCGTCATTGGTATTGAATCCAAAGGCCTGAGCCTGAATTTCAACACCAATGTTAAACTGACTTCCGGTTTCAGAGTGAATATTTCCTACATCATTAAATACCCACCAGATGGTCTGATCACCGAGTAGAAATTCTCCACATTCGGCAATGCTGATAAGATTGAATTTAGGATAATCTCCTTCTGCGTAACTGTACTCACCATCCATGTTATAATCAAAAAACGGAGCCAGGATATCTACCCTGGTGTTTGCCATTGTAATCTCCTGTTCCCGGCCATGTTTTGATTACATCAGGTACAGGATAATTGTCTACGTTTCCGTTCTCTGCGTAATATTCTGCAAATGCTTTTACTTCAGCCAAAGTAATTTTCCAATGTTTGTCATATTGCACACACACATCATTCGCGATGGTGGCATTTGTTGTATCAAGGGGGCCGGGCCAAAAGTCACTTACCGGACTGACGATAGGTTTGAGCAGCAACGCGTAAATTTTGCGAAGCATCTTTTCCACCGATCCAGATTGCACCGGAGAATAGTGAATGTTTTCCTGATCCAAAGGGAACTTCATATTCAGCATTACCGACCAGATCCCACCACATGTCGCCATTGATAAAAATCGGACAACGTACGTTGTTTACATCAAGGTCGGCTCTTGCTTTAGAAGGTGTACAACCGGCATAAACCCTTTGGCCTTTCGTGGCTGGACCTGCAACCCTTTGTTGTCCCAGATTCTCACGGGCTTGGGCATAGCTAAGGATAAACAAAACAGAAGGAGTGTTGCTTTTACAAATTTTTTCATTGTATCGCTAATCATTTTATGACTTTGATGAAAAATTAATATTTAGAAGTTGAGTTGGATTCCCAGGTGAATACGACGTGGAAGATTGTAATTACTTGGATTGTTCTGCTGCAATCTGGTAGAGGTCGATATAAGCCTGCGGACTTACCTGGCTGGCTATAGTAGGTTGCGCACCCGGAGAAGTGAGGTATCCGTCGTCATCCGGATTTCCTGTAGCGCGATAAACAGTGTTCACATTCAATGAATTCAGCACATTCAGGATTTGAACATAAACGCTTGCAAAAACCACGTGATTGGAGTCGCCATCCAATTTTCTTACCATACTTGATCTGAAAATTCTTATCAAACTTGGCATCAATCTTAAACTGCCATGGAAGGCGGGATCCGTTGAGTGATCCGCTGATTACAGAACGGCCGTTGGCTGCGGTGGTGAAATCAGCTTCAGGCGTGATGTTGGATTTTCTGGTATAAGGTGTTCCGGAACCTGCTCGGAAAACAAGGTTAGCTCCTGCATTTGAAAATACCTGTTTACCCCACATAACCGGTCCGTTATAATTTTTGCCGGAATCATAATGGAAGTCGAAAGAAGTCACAAAAGTATGTCGCTGATCGAAATCGAGCGGCTTGGTTTCACGAAGATTGGTTTGTCCCTGTTGAGCTAAGAATTCCCGCACTGGTATTCGGATCAGATCCGGTACCATCAGCAAATTGTAAGGTGTAGCTGACATTCATCCGGATATTACTTGTACGACGAAGATCATAGGCGAAGGACAATCCTTTCACAGTACCGAAGTCAATATTACCATAAGTAGTATAAGAGATCGGATGGGCAAACTGAACATTGATAATCTGGATCATATCACGCAACTCCTTATAGAATGCGGAGATGGATAAGGCAGAACTTTTGCTCAACTTCTGCTGGAAAGTAATCTCATAATCAGTTGTTTTTTCAGGCTTCAGATCAGGATTGCTTACTGCAGCTGATTGGCCACGAGCAAGATTCGAATAGGATACCGGATTGAAACGAATAAGTCCCAATGATTGTGGACGTTGTGTCAAGCACATCATAGTGAGCTGCGAAGTATGCTTCATCAGAAATAGGGAAAGAAAATGCGACACGTGGCATTACATTTACCTGTGGAGAATAGTCTTCAAAAATCTTGGTAGATGACACGACTGTTCTGCGCATCATCAGGGTTTTTCAAATAAGGCTGGATACCTCCGGAAGTTCCTCCGGTTTTTGTTAATGCATCAAGATTTGTGATTTCATTTCCATAGGCATCATACCATGTATCTTCATTCCTGAAACCAACGACATTTCTTGCTGTGCTTGCATTATCCACATAAACATAATAATCGTTCCCGATATTTTCCGGGATAACATAGTCTGGAGCTTCCGTCTGGACCTTTCAGTTTATTCATCCCTCTTTCTTCACCTGCTGTGTAGGTTTCAAAAAGAAGGTATTTATCCTTCAAGACTTTCTGGTTGGCATCAAAACGATCCACACGAACACCAATATTGAAGATCAGATCGTTGAAAGTGAATTTATCCTGGATATAACCTGCAATATAGTTCGGACGGAAGGCATCAATATTACGTTGGTAATTATTATTGCCATCTTTTGCCGTGTAATAATCATCCAGAGAATATGACTTGGACTGTAAATTACCTTTATAGTCATATCCATAATAACCCACGACACCGTTATTAATCAATTCATCCGCTGAAAAGAGATCCAGCGAATACATAGATGGATCAATGGCATCGGTCTGAATCGTATCGGTAAAATTCATCCCCATGCGCTCTCGCACATTTTCATAAAAGCCTTTAGCCACATCACCATCAACATTCGTAGTGGAAGTGGCATTTGCACGAGTATAATTGGTAAACTCGGCAGGATTTCCGAAGAATGTACCTGAACTCACCACAGCGGAAGAAGAGTCAACTCCCGTAATATTTTGGTTCCCAAGCTGACGCATCAAACCCCAAAGAGCGCCCGGTGCAACGTTGTATGCACGGTCTGTACGTTGCTCGTACTCAAGTCCGATCACGATGTTATGATTTTTAATATCTGCGGAACCTGAGGCACTGATACGGAACTGAGATTGATCGGTGAGACCATAACCACTACGGACACGTCCCGGAGTGGCCAACAAACCGTAGGTATTCAGGTTGATTCGGTTATCACCATTCAACAATCCGCCGCCGGCTTCAATCCGTGATAAGCTTTCAGTATATCCAAAGGTTCCAAGAGGAGCAGTCAATTCATAATACTGTCTTGTGTAATTTGTAGTTGTTGGATTTTGAGTACCCGGAGTAAAGTTAACAGCGGTATCAATGGATCCAATTTGATCCAATAAAAATGTATTCATTGGAGTCGATAGTGATGTTGTAAGCTGTCATCCGTTTGATATCAAATTTTCCTACATAACCGTAATCAAAAATCTTGTCCTTATGGATGGCATTCTGATCGGTCGATGTATTTTTACTGTAGTCTACCTGCAAGGTATAGAAGGCATTTTTAATCGTGGAGGAACTTTTCTCTGCATTTGTATTTTCAGACGCGAAGCGCTGAGTGATCTTTACCAAATGCTCTCCAATTAGTATGAATAGTACTGAGGATTATTATCAGCATTCATCAAGGAATAGATATCGGTGTAACTTCGTGTCATCACCATATTCAACAGATCCTCCAAGAGAAAGTGTCACGTTATTAGCAGGACGAAAATCAAGCTTGCCGTTCATGCGGACATTTTTTGAAGCAACATTAGGTCGGGCATTCACTTGCATTCAAACTGTCATAAGTAAAGAAATCAGAGCGCTTCACAAATCCATTTCCGTTTGGCGAAGGCACGAAGAGGGTTTTCCTCCATTGATTTAAGGATATCATCCTTCACAACATAGATAGGAATTGCAGAAGGACTCGGATCTTTGTCATATTGATATTCTCCTGCAAAGAAGAAACCGGCAAGTGGTTGTCCGGATTTTCTTCCTGTTGAATCTTTCTTTGTATATATCGGACCAGAAAATCAGCGCAGCCAGGTTATATCCATAGTCATCAAACAATTCGGAAGTAGCCAATTCAATTCCTCCGGCAAAATCTTTGGAAGGTCCACGGGTTGTTACGCTGATGATACCACCGGTAGCATCTCCGTACTGAGCCGGAACACCTCCGGTAATTACAGTGATTTGTTCTGTACCTTTTTGTGGGAGGCCAACACCACCACGTACTTTGATTCCATCTACATAATAAGATGTTGCATCTGAACGTGATCCACGAATATTAATGCGCATTACCTTCATCCTGCTGATAGACACCTGCAGTCTGAGAAGCAATTGAATTTACATCGCGTGTTGGAGCAGCTTGAATTTCTTCATAAGTAACAGTCTTCTGAGTAGCAGGACTTCCTTTATCAATCAGTGGAACTGTGTATTCAACAATCTCAACTTCTTTCAGTTCTATCCCTTTACTCAAGTTCAAAGTCTGCAAAAGACATTTTATCCGTAGAAACCAGACACTCCATGAACTTCCAAAGCCTGATATCCAACGCTGGTTGCTTTCACATCATACTTCCCGGGATTCAATGGCTTGATGGAATAATTTCCATCAAAGTCAGTTACGGTGGCCTGGACCTGTGTTCCATTTAGCAAAGCTGCAACGCTGGCAAAAGGTATTCCTTCTTTGCCACCTTTTTCAGTCACCTTTCCACGGATCTCACCCGTTTGTGCAAAGCTGCTTATTCCAAATAATACTAATGCGAAGAGTGCTAGGTAAAACTTCCGTCCCATAGGATTGAGTTTATAGTTAAGTTAAAGTTAATGCGGGTGGTAAAAGTATGAATTGGATAATAAAAACCAAAACAAATTTTCTTTCACATTCTGCGATCTATTCTGT
The DNA here is from genome assembly GCA_963775555.1 of uncultured Bacteroidota bacterium. GTDB lineage: Bacteria > Bacteroidota > Bacteroidia > AKYH767-A > 2013-40CM-41-45 > QQVM01. The sequence goes on from CAVZJJ010000004.1 coordinate 2,395,401, forward strand.
AATAGACTAAGAGCAAGCAAATCAATGGATTGAAAATTGCAGACCTCGCCTTCGGGGATGGCTCCAAACAATGAAACTCCCCTCTTTTGAAATTTCCCGGTAAGATCGATAAGTTAAATTTTCTTTCTGTCAGTATTCAGTCAATTCAAATCGGAAGATGAAGTTTTTAATCATATTCATATCATGAGTTATTAACATATTTGGGGTAATTTACTGAAATAATCTATTTTTGCAGGAATTCATTATCTCTATTCCATATATGCGCTTATCTAGTCTGGAAATCAAAGGGTTTAAAAGTTTTGGCGACAAGGTCGTCATCCATTTTGACAAGGGAGTCACGGCCATTGTCGGTCCCAACGGAAGTGGAAAATCAAATGTGGTGGACGCCATGCGTTGGGTTCTCGGGGAACAAAAGACCAGAATGTTACGGTCGGAGAAGATGGAGAACATCATTTTCAACGGAACTAAAACCCGTAAACAAGCCAATCTGGCGGAGGTTTCCCTGACATTTGAAAATACTAAAAACATACTTCCGACCGAATATTCAACTGTCACTATCACTCGTCGCTTATACCGTACCGGGGAATCAGAATATCTTTTAAACAATGTTTCCTGTCGTTTAAAAGATATCACTGATCTCTTTCTTGATACCGGAATCGGTTCGGATTCTTATGCCATCATCGAATTGAAGATGGTGGATGAAATCTTGAATGATAAGCACAATGCGATCAAAACTCTTCTCGAAGAAGCAGCAGGAATTTCAAAATACAAGATCCGTAAAAAGCAGACTTTTCAAAAACTGGAAGATACCGAGACTGATCTTAACCGTGTGAATGATCTTTTGTTCGAGATCGAGCGGAACATGAAAACGCTCGAATCTCAGGCAAAAAAAACAGATCGGTATTATCGCTTGAAAGAACAGTATAAAGAGCTCAGCGGTGAATTGGCTTTGTTTACACTCAGTGGAAGCCGGTACAACTTTCGTTGAATTACAGGAACAGGAAGAAAAACAGATTAAGTGAGAAAACGTCTTTAGATGCTCAGCTGGGCGAAACAGAAGCGGAATTGCAACAGGTAAAATTGCTGACTCTTGACAAAGAAAAAGAATTATCGGAAGCACAAAAGCAACTGAACGATAAAGATTGCAACGATTCGTCAGCAGGAGAATGACAAAAAAATCAGCAATGAAAAACTGAAATTTTTGCAGGACAAAGAATCCGGACTGACGCAACAAATCACAAAGGACAAAACGACACTTGCTTTCAACGCAGGATCATATTCGTTTGAATGAAGAAGAAAAATTCAATGAAGAAATTGTTCTCGAGCAACTTCAGACCCAGTTACAGGAATTGAAATCTGAACTGGATAAGACCCGAAGCGCTCACGATACATTAAAGAGTGATATTTCCCGGATTACCAGCACAGCTCAGTCCATCCAATCCAGCATGCATGAGTCGGAAAAGAGTCTGGCTGTAACACAGGCACGAAAAGATTCACTTGAACGCGAAATAGAACGACTGATTGCGGATAATGTCGTGCAAAGAGACAGAACATACCCAGTTTCATGAACATGCAGAAAAAAGCAGAATATTGAAAGAAGAAAAAGAAAACGAATTGAATTCTTTGCTCGACATCGGAAGAACATATTGCTTCGGAAATTATTCGTCTCGATGAAGAACTTAAAGAAGATGACCGAAGATGTGATCAGCTGATGGCCGTAAGCTAGATGCAAGACAAAACGAATTCAACCTGACCAAGAGTCTTGTTGAAAATCTGGAAGGTTATCCTGAATCTCTACGTTACTCTCCGAAAAAATTCTTCTTCAAGCAGCTGCTCCACTATTTTCCGAAATTCTAAGTTGCCCGGCTGAATACAAAACAGCGATTGAGAACTACCTCGATCCGTACATGAATTATTTTGTCATCGACAGCATTGAAGAAGCCAGCAAATCCATTAACCTGCTGAGTGAGGCATCAAAAGGTCGTGCAAACTTTTTCATTCTGAAAAATTTCGAAAACAACACCTGAACCGTCATTTGAATCTATTGACGGATGTATTCCTGCCATGTCCATTATTGATGTTGAAGAGCGTTTCCGTCCACTTTGTCAACATCTTATTACGCAATGTATATGTAGTTGCTGAAAATCAGGACCAGACGCCTTATCTTGCAGGAAGCGAATAATTCATTCGTCTTCATTTCCAAAAACGGAAAATACTGTCGTACCAACCATTCACTTTAGCGGAGGATCTGTTGGTCTGTTTGATGGAAAAAGAATTGGACGTGCCAAGCATCTTGAAAATCTTGGCAAAGAAATTGAAAAGCTCAGTGCTTCACTCGAGCAAACCAAGACACATCGTGATGAAGTTCAGCAACAATGCTTCTCAGCAACAAGCAGCAAAAAGAAAGATTTACTGCTGATAAAAACCACTTACAGCAAGAAGCTAACAAGGCAGTTCACGAATTCAGTTCTCTGAAGAACAAGGCAGAACACCTGGTTTCCACCATGGAGAACAATCAAAAGATTCTTGAGGATCTTCAACAACAGCGCAAAGCCATTGATGAAAACACTGCAGGAAAATGATCTGAGCTTCCATGAACACCTGGAGCTGTTGCGCACAGAATACGAGACGATCACAATCCCAGTTGACCGCTCAACAAGAAGCAGTTCACTTCCATTGTCTGAGCTCATGAATGCGCAAAGTCATGACTACAATCACCATAACATTCAGTGCATTCAGCAGCAAAATAAGATTGCCACTATCGTTCGTGATCATGCATATAAGGTTAATCTGCTGGATTCCCTGAACCTGAATATCACAACTAACTCTGCCGAACTCGAACAAAGTCAGATTGCAGATTCGGGAGTTACTCGAAACCACCTCCGGTTTTGACGATCAACTGCTTGGTTTGTATGCTGAGAAAGAAGTCATGGATCAGTAAGTGGCCATGATCGAGACGGATTATTTCAAGTCACGCGGAATGACCGATGAACTGGAAGGGAAAATCAGACAGATACGCCATCAACGTGAGCAAGCTGAGCAGTTCGCTCAGGTCATTAAAGATCGTACGAATGAATTAAAGCTTCAACTCAATTCACTGAAAGAACGACTCTCCGTTGAATTCAACATTGATATCAATGACCTCATTGATAAGGACCCTTCTCCGGACTGGAACGAGGAAGAGCTGAGGGAAAAAGTGAACAAGCAAAAAACTCAACTGGATAATTACGGCCCCATCAATCCAATGGCGGTGGAAGCATTCAATGAGATCAATGAACGCTACGTATTTATCAATACACAGAAAGAAGACCTTGCCCGTGCAAAAGAATCTCTGCTAAAAACCATTGAAGAAATTGAAGTCACAGCGCGGGAAAACTTCATGAAAGCTTTCACTGATATCAGTCAGAATTTTATCAAAGTATTCCGCTCCTTGTTTACTGAAGATGATGATTGCGACCTTGTACTGATCAATCCTGAAAACCCTACAGAAAGCGATGTTCAGATCATCGCCAAACCAAAAGGAAAGCGACCATTGTCGATCTCTCAACTTTCCGGTGGAGAAAAAACACTGACCGCTACTGCCCTCTTGTTTGGTATTTATCTCTTGAAGCCGGCACCTTTCTGCATTTTTGACGAGGTGGATGCTCCACTGGATGATATGAACATTGACAAGTTCAACAATATCATCAAGAAGTTCTCTGCCGATTCTCAGTTCATCATCATCACACACAACAAGCGTACGATGACTGCTACTGATATCATTTATGGTATCACGATGGTTGAGCAAGGCGTAACGCAAGTAGTTCCTGTAGACCTTGCAGAAGTTGTGGATCAGAACTAAATTTACTCAAACGATTTAAGAAAATATAAGAGCCGGAGCAATCCGGCTTTTTTTATTGGTTAGGGCTTATAAAGCCAAACTATGCAATCGAAAAAAATCTATTGCATAGCGACTAAGAAACCCATCTAATGCAATTAGTCCGGCTTCCCGAGAAAATCGGCATAAGCTATATTTTGCCTTCGAATGCATAAGTTGCGATAAATACACAAGCCGGGATCTTACAGGATACCGGCTTGTGTTGGAAGTTTTACGGAACTTCTATAATGAAGAACCACTTGATTTGTGTTCATGTTCTCAAAAGGTTCATAATCTCATTTTTAATTAAAGTCTCCAGAAAAATGCCTGCCAGGATTTGTAGAGTTGCCTTCTAAAGACCTATCATGACCTCAAAGGAAAGGCAAATCCCCATGAAAAGAAGAAGGAATGTGTAAGTGGCTTATTTGATGGATAGATGGCAGCACAGGGCTATAAATGGCCATCCGACAATAGTGGAATTAAAGAGAGGTGGAAGTACTAGAAACCAATATTGGCCCCCACATTTATAGTCGTCTGCTTCCCGATAAAATAAGGCATCGTGTACTCATCCGCCTTTATACCATGGATATCGCTGACAGCAAGACCGGCAAACATCCAGGCATCGTTTACAATCTGATAGCGGGCTTTGAGTGAAACATCCGAACTTTGCCAGTAAACGCGGTTAATAAAAGGATGCCCAAGTCCATTTCCCTGCGGGTCTTTGGCAGAGCCGGTGTAAAGATATTCCCATCCCTTCTGGGCCAGCGTATAAGAGGCCTCTACAAAGAGTTTCGCCAGGGGCTTGTACGCAAGTGCTATGTAAAATTCCTGTGCATTATCGCCCAGGTAATGCCCCATATTGAAACTACTCGATTCAAATGTTGCAGTGGTGATGTAGTGCTGATAAACTACAGGATTCGTGCGGGTGTACTCGCCGGTAAGGAATAGATTTTTGACAAGTACATTGCTTAAGCGTCCGCCGATTTTCATTGAATAATAATTCGAATGCTTGTCTGGATCTGTGGCTCTTCCTATGGATATTTCATCCACAAATACGCTCATGTACAAATGCGTGTTTTTGAGATTTCGGGAGCTGATATTAATAAAGAACTGGGAATTCTGGCCAAGAAAATTGCTTCCTGATGAGGTAAGTGAGTGATCGATGGTCTTGAAAAAGAAGAATGGGATGAGGTAAGCCGGATGAACATTCTGATCCGAGTAAACGATGGAATTACCAAAGGAAAGTTGTAATCTTCTAACCGGCGTGAACGTATAGAGGTTTGCCGCAAGGTATTTCGGACGCAGATTAATGCGGTTGGAATTTCCATTCACATAGGTGCGGGAACTGTCAATCACATCCGAGACCAGCCAGCCGTGAATATAATTGAAGTCGAACCATCTCACGGGATTTAAATGGAACTTCAAAAATGTATAACTGGGTTGATGACCTGAAAAAATATTGGAACCATGGTAATTATCTCCCCATACGATATGATCTTTCACCAAACCAAGACTTCCCCATTGCCAGGTATAGGTGATCCCTCCTCTCATCTCATCATAATCGCCACCGCCTTCAGTATCCACTTTATAATTTGAAGCATCGTATTGGTTCAGATAGGCCGGATCACTGAGCCGTTTGCTCTCGTGGTTGTCACGCAGGCTTGCATAAAATCCAAGATTTTTTCCTACGTAAGAAAATACCTCCGCACCATTCCATCGGTGATAAAAACTTCCACTGTCATTAGTAAAATAACTAATTCCGAGAATCGGATTAATATTAAATGTAAACAATGAGTCCTTGTAATAAAACAAGTCAAGCCGTTTATCGAATTTTTTATCCGGCATCAATTCTTTGGAAAAGTCTTTCAGGTAAAAATCAAGTTCTGCCGCTTGTCGCGAATTCAACTCGCTCCTTTTGTTGTTGGCATCTGAAAGTTTTTCAGCAATCAATTTCCTGGCATAGGGTTTAACAGCAGAATTTAAAGTGATCACTTGTGCATTGCAAAGTTCATCGAGAAAATCATACAGGTCCATATTACTCACATGCTGGTATACTTCCTGAGCGAGAACAGAAGAAATAAGGAAAAGATGCAATCCAATAAGCGCAGTTAATTTTCGGACAAAATATGTCATAATCCGGATATTGGTTCTTGCAAAAATAGAAATGGAATCAATACTAGAAGCTTATACAGAAATTATTTGCTTCGAGCTTTCTTGATGAGGATGTTGTAGCTGGCTTTGAAGAAGTACCGGATATCTGTGATCCATCCATATTTCTCGTAAGCGATGAGATAGTTCATCTCAGAGGCCATGATCTCTTCGAGGGTTTTGGGAAGATCAGCATAAAAAGGCGGAAGCAGTCCGGGCTTATGTAATAAACGTTTGGCACGCAGTTCCGGAGAATATAAACTAAGATAGTGAGCACTCAATGGGCGAACGCCAACCAATTTCAGGTCACCTCGAAAAAGATTGATAATCATCGGGATTTCATCCACCCAGTACTTTCTGAAAATTCTGCCTAGTGTAGAAACCCGGAAATCATCTTTCAACTTGCCGCCATCAGCAAGATGGTTTTGCTCATAGACATATTGCTGAATGAACTCTGAATATGCATGCATGGTCCGCATCTTGTACACATGAATAATACGTCCGTTTTTTCCGTGTCTCCGCATGCGGAAAATAGCACCGTACACCGGTTCATAATCAAAAATCGGATCCTTTTGTTTGGTAGCAACAAAATAGAGGTTGTGCCCAATAAATTTTTTATCGATTATCTTAAACCCGGCGGCATAGAGACGGCCGAATGTCTCAGTGCGCGAGAGCACCTTATTACGATCACCGGTGAGTTTTAAATAGATGACGTTTGTTACCGGTAACTTTGGGAATACGCGCTTAAGGATGAAGTCAAGAAAATAATACAGGTGATTGATCACCGGCGGAAACTTTTTCATGATGCGTTGTTTCCGAAGGTATTTTGTTTCGACACAACCAATGAAGGTTCCATTTTCAGGCAATTGCCTGTTCACTGAGCTAAAAAATCTATTGATTTCTTTCACATCATTCACGCGCTTCAGATTCACAATGGTTGTTGTGGTTTTCGGAAGCTGATGAATACTTTCTGAAATGGATGTTCTAAGAATGGAAGTGGTCGGATCGTTTAAGCTGCAGTGTGCGGATATATAAGCGCGCACCCTTTTATCCATTCCACCAATTTTTTCGAGGTGGGGTTTTGGATAATACTTATGTCTTTGAACCTTGCGTGTCCTTGGTAAAGTAATGGCCAATGCTCCTTCGCCGGCCAATGGAGACGCCGCCTTGAAGCGATGATTCCATTTTGACCCTGAAGACTTTAAATTACTGCCTTTTTTCATTTTGCCATGTTTACCCTGGTCCGTGGGATTTAACACAATTTACTCCATATCACACTTAAAAGGAATTTAATTCGGTGAAAACGGGGGAGAAACTGGCGAATACCGTCCATAACTTGGTGAATCCAAGGTATAGGATGACATAGTGATTGAATTAATCCGCAAAATACTCAGCCCTTGACGCAGTAAGGTGATATTATCAATAATGCTAAGTAAATGGCTACAATCAGACTACTGTGTAGGAGTAGTGGTGTTTCTGATAATGGTGTTACGTTTTCCTGAATCGTTAAGTAAATGTAAGAAACGAATTGGAACACGCAAATTTTTCATGTTATTTTTTCATCAAGGCTCCAAAAACCAAACAGAAAAAAATAAAACAGCCAAAAAAAACGCCAAAATGAGCCATCATAGCAGATTTCAGAAGGGTAGAAAAAATGAACTATTGATAATTTCCCATTTTTTCAACCTGTTTCATACATTCAAAATCTTTTGGCGGACAAGATAAAAGTGTGTTCATACACTTGGAAAAGTCGGCCTTATCCCGCAGCATCAATTGCCTGCGTGAAGCCCACTCTTGTTTGATATCTTTATTGTTGAGTAAGTCGTCGACCAAATTAAAAAGTTGTTCCTGGTCTTTCGTTAATACACCGAAGGTGAGCTGATAATTTTTTTCAAGGTCTTCAAGATAGGACAACTCACCTACGAAATCATTGTAACGGATTGCGGGAGTTCCGAGAACAGCCGATTCCGCTGTCATGGTTTGACTATCACCTATGAAAAGATCCGCGTAATACAAGGCATGATGAATATCAGTCGTCCTGATATGAATTCGATAAGGTTCAAATTCGGGAGACAAGACTCTTTCAGAAGTGATGTATACACGACCATGGATTTCCAACTTCGAAATCAGTTTTCTTGCCACTTCATCGCTGATTCCGCTCTTACCCACATCGTGGTATGCACCCAGATCCGAAAAACGAAGAATAAAATTTTTCTTCGAAAGGTCAAATATTTTTTCGACGCGCTTTGGGTCAGGTGTAAAATGATTCGGATGCAGATAGGCCAGTTCATGGTATGATGAGTATCCGATTTTTTTATGATCCCACTTCCATGCACTGCAGCAATCCGGGCAAATCAAGTATGTCGCCGCGGGCCCTGCAATGCGTGCAAATAAGGGCACCTTTTCAAAATCATCTTCAAAAAAAATGAAGGAGGGTACATTGAGAATTTTCCCCAGGAGTGCAAGTTCAGCCGCGCTGCCAACAAGCCGTCGGGGTTTGTTCTTTAAAACGATAGCCATAAGCCTCAGCATCCTTCTGAAAGAAATCAGGAGAGTAAAAAATTTGCCTTTTTTATTCGTTGAAATACGATTGTCAATATTAATAAAGTGAATACCTGAATCCTGTAATAGATTTTCCAGAACATCCTTTGACTTAATACATACCACTACTTCCTCAGCAGGGTAAGAGAGAATGGCGTTTTTATATAAGTGGAAATGGGCAGGGTGGCCAAGATAAAAAAGTGCCTGTTTCATATTCTTGCTTTACTCTTGCATTCAACCTGTTAATCCATCCTTTCAAATCTCAGCCCATAGCGGGAGAAGAAAGCCAGTAACTCCTCACCGGCCGGATTAGATCCTATTCGCAGACGATCTCTCACTGAAACGGCCATACCATAACCTTTTTGTAAGGCTTCCTGCATTCCCTGTAATGAAATCTGGTACCCTAACAGGATGGTGTTCGCATCACCCGATTCTGCCACCAGGGACGCAGCAGTATATCGAATACTTCCCGTTTTCTTTCCCTGGATACCTGCAAAAAAGCCCTGCTGTTCCTCTGCAAGGATACATACAAATTCTTCGTAGCGCAAATAAGCAAAGAAATCATCAAAGATTTGCTTCAACATCTCCTTCTGTGTCTTTTCATCCGGTTCAACAGGAACATTCTCCCGGATCACCTTTGCCGGGGATCCGGCAGCAAAACAATTGGAAGGGAGATCGCCGCCAATCATCGAATTGGCACCAATCACAACCCGATCTCCGACTGTAACACCCGGCATAACAAAAACGCGCCAGGGTAGCCAGACCTTTTTTCCCAAATGTATTGGAGCAAATTTTACAGGGAAACCTTCCAACTGAGAATTCCAGCTCCCGTGTGTAAACAGGAGGCAATGCCCTCCTATGCCGGAATCATCTCCAATGTACACAGGCAAGGTAGGGTTGATATAACTCAGCTGCATAATAATGGCGCGTTTTCCCAGGTGAAAAGAAGATTGCGGGGTTTTCATTCCGCCAATATATACCTGCTCATTAATTCGCGCGTCCTCGTCAATAAATATTTTCTCTGTATCGATCACCGAGAGTGAACCAATTTTTACGAATCTTCCTATTGTAATTTCCCGGCCACGTATAATGGAAAAAAATCCAACTTTAGAATGATCAGCGATTTTCACTTTTCGCCCTATCACCACAGAGCCAAAAGAAAGTTGAACACCTCTTCCAATAGTATAGCCTTTCAGCCGGTATATCATCTTTTTAAGAAAAGAAGGGAGAATACCTATCAGGAGTATATGTAAAACTGGAATACGTTTCTTCTTAATCAGCATTTTCTATTTATTCATTCGTGTCACAAATCCCTTCACAACATTTTTTACATTCTGAAATATCAACTCTTTCGTCCAGGGAACGAAATCATCCGTCCATCGTTGTGGATGAATATTCTGCATCACCTGCGATGGAAGTAAGTTTGTATTTAGCTTCTCAATTAATTCAAAACTGGAGCGGATGGGTATATCAAAGGCAGAACTCACCTTATCTCTTACGCTATATGTTGAACCATTCCACATCCGGGATGTATCTGTTAAATAATAGGCTTTACTGAAGTCTGTATCAAAGTATGGTTCTGCAAGTATACCTGATTTTTTATAATCGAATTTCTCCCACAACAAACGATTGTCCCACCTGGACAATGGACTTCCATGCATGCAAATGGTACTTACCGGGTAAAATTCACGAAAAATCTCCAGGTTAACCTGAAAATGTTCGTAGGCTTTATCTAAGTCTCCATGACAGAGTGCCAGATCCTCGTAATGATAGCCGATTTCATGACCCAGATCAGCTATCGAACGGATTATATCCGGATGAAAACTCTCCTTCACGATCCGGAAATAATAAGTCCCCTTCAGTCCACTCTCAGCCTCCATCCTTGCAGTATCAAGAGAGTTGTGAGGAAGACGGTCTACATCATGACGCAATATGTATGACCTGCCTTTCTGATTCGTTTTAACAAAATGCTCATAAGACATCAACTCGTATCCGGCCTTCATGGCTGCATCGATAATCAATCGATAAACACTTAATGTAAAATCACGCATCAGGAACGGGCTTCAGATTGTTTACGCGCATATAACAACTCTGATTGCGCCAGCAGCATCCATGCATTGCTCCATCTCATGAAGGACAATCTATTGGTATAATATTTTAATTTCCGGTAATAGAAATAACCTTGCCGGGAATCCTGCATATGCTTCACGGTCCAAGCAGCAATGGTTCCTGCAAAAGAAAGATACGAAGAATTGTCCGTAGCTGAACGGCTGAAACTGATGATGCCCTGGCTTTGGTTGTGAATTTCAACAGGATATACTTTGGGTAATCTCCAAAGACTCCTGCCTTCGTTAAAAAATTGCTCTTTCCTGTAAAACTCCAGCCCTTTCTTTCTTGCCAGAGACCAGCTTTCCGATTGATGTGATGTTAATTCCATAACCGCTTGAATCGAATCCAGAATATATCCCTGGTGAAAATCGACCTGGTGACGTTCAATACCGGTACTGGGATCTATTTTATATTCCCAGTGCCCATCCTCATGTTGTTTTGATACTACAAAATCCACAGCGCTGCATGCAAGGTCTTTGAGTGTCTGCTCATGCGTGATGGAATATATGCGTGCGAGAGTTTCCGCAGCAAGTAAACTCGCATTATAACAACAATCTTTCATGAAAGGACTATAGCTAAAACAAATCCCTTTTTCAAATTCAGTGCGCGGGATATCCTTGATGATGAAAGGAGCAATGTCAGTGAGCAGTGCCGCTGCTTTTTCGTTTTTACTCCATTGGTAATAGGCATGTATGCCTTGAGCAATAAAACCGGTAGACACAACAGTTGGTGCAAAGGGAGGAAGATATTTCTCAGGACTTGCCCAGCCGAAGTTATAACCCCAACAGGAACCACTGAAACCTTTTGACACATTCTCAAGCAGCCAGTTAAAAAGAAATCCGATCCGATTGGAATAATCCTTCTCCGGGAAAACCTGTTGCATTTTTACATAGGCTTGCAAGAGCAATCCCATCCCTTTGGGATTATAGTCTTTTTTGATGCCCAGAATCGGACGTATATTAAATGGATTTCTTTTTTGGACCTGGGTTGCAATCACCGGAGTCCATTTTGTGAAAGAGGAAAAAGGAAAAGGGGAAGTAAGCGTGTCGTAAGGATCAAAGCCTTTGAAATCTTCCGACTCTATGTATTCCTGCAAATAATGCAGGGAATCAGAAAGGTCCGGGTCAGAAATGGAAAGGCTTTGCGTCATGGATGATGAAGAGATGCTGAGATTATTCTCCTTTATTAATGAACTTATTCAAAACTTCCGTAAGCAGAAAAATCCGTCTTCCTCATTCAGGAATACACAAGCGACTTCTGCCTTCTTACATTCTAATCATTGCGCCGTTCGTGGCTGCAGACTCCAGTACCTTAAACGTTGCAAGTGTGGAAAGATACAGGTCTTCAAACGGAATGGGTGATGTAGTATTATTTCGTATTGAGTTCAGGAATTGCTCCACTTCCTGCTGATGTCCTTTATCCTGATTCGCGCTCTTCCGAACCTGCTCTTTTCCGTGGATGGTAAGTGTTTTAAAATCATCCAATATCCCCATGAGCCCTCCTCCGTACACTTCAATTTTTTCTTTTGGCACATTCTTATTGCCATTCGAAAAATAAGACACCTGTGCAATACTTCCATTTTCGTACTTCAGATTGATCGCGACTGTGTCCTGCAGGTCCGATGCATCCCGCATCAGCACGGCGCTCAGTGAAGAAATTCGCGAGCCGGCGAGGTACCCGCAGAGGTCAATAAAATGACAAACTTCACCGACAATTCTTCCTCCTCCGGTTTTCACATCGTGTACCCAATGCCCTTGAGGTATCACACCGGCATTAATCCTGTAATGTATAGCAAGAGGAATTTCAGAGGGAAGAGCATTCTTCAAATCCAGTAACAGGGGAGCGAACCTTCTGTTAAATCCCACCATGAGGCGGACCCCTGATTTCTCATAGGCTTTTTTAATGTCGGCCAACTCTTCCGGATGAAGGCACAATGGCTTTTCTACAAACACATTCTTTCCTGATTCCAATGCCTTCAAGACATAGGCTGCATGAGAATCGTGTCTTGTCGCGATAAACACCGTATTAATTCTTTCGTCTGTGAAGATGTCGTTTGCATCACCGGAACAGGAAGCAAAGCCATACTTATCGGCGATGTTCCTTGCATTCTGGGGGCGGGAAGTGACTATGGTCACAAAACTTCCATGACCTTTCATGGCAGGCAATAAAAAATTCTGTCCAAATCCTCCTGCGCCAATTAGTCCGATGGCAGGATCAGCAGCGGCAATCGGTTTACGATGCAGTACCACAGTGCGTTCAACACTCCTGCCCGTATCATATTTTAAAACGATTCCTGCGAATGGCTGGCTTCGGTCAAGAATTAATTGATAAGCATCCTTCGCTTCGCGAAAAGGAAAAACATGAGTAATTAATTTATTCAGACGCACCTTTCCTGTACGCAATAATTCCGCAAATGCCTGCATATTGCGGTTCTCAGTCCAGCGAACATAGGCATAAGGGTAATCCAGTCCCTGCTCTTCGTATTCCGGATCATAACGGCCCGGACCATAGGAGGATGACATTCGAAGATCAAGTTCTTTTTTAAAATAATTTTCCCTTTTAAATCCGGTTGGCACTGCACCGACGACAATCACTTTACCTTTTTTTCGGGAAAGCTTTCCTGCCAGATCAATAGGATCAGTTGAGTCGGATCCTGCAGTGATGATGACCGCATCGCACCATAACCATCCGTCTGTTCCAGTATGAGACTTTCGAGATCCTGTCGATGTCTTAAGAAGGCAAGTTCACATCCATTGTCATGAGCAAGTTGCACCATGTGCTCATCCATATCTATTCCGATTGCTTTCACACCTGCCGCCTGAAGCATTTGGAGAGTCAGCTGGCCTATCAAGCCGAGACCTATCACCACACAATTTTCTCCAAGGCGAACATCAGCCTGACGGATGCCTTGAAGCGCAATGGCACCGAGAGTGGTGAATGCCGCATGCTCCAAAGGCACTGATTTGTCTATCAAGACACATAAATTAACAGGCACAGCAACTACTTCGGCATGATTTGCTGTTCCCCCTCCGCATGCTACAAGATCGCCTGTTTTAAAATCTTTTACGTCTGATGCAACGGCGATCACTTCGCCTGCGCAACTATATCCAAGTGGAGAAGGTGCATTCAGCTTATTCATCACCAGGCGGTATGTATCGAACAGACCAAAAGTCCGGGCAGCTTCGATCACCTTTTTCACTTCATCTTTTCGCGCTCTTGCTTTCCCCAAAAGACCCAGGCGTGCATCCTTAACGGTTTTACCCTCCGTGCCCGCACTGATTAAAGAAAAATGATTTCGCACAAGGACACAGCCGGATGAGAGCGCTGGAAAAGGAACTTCCAGCACTTGCATAAATCCGTCTTTTAAATTCTGTGTGAGTTGCTCCATGCGCCTATTTCCCTTCGTTGATCACCGCTTCAAATGTATCTGTAAGTCTGCGCACCATTGCCTCCTCTGTAAAGTTCGCTTCGTACAAGCGGCGGCTTTCTCTGCCCATTTTCTCTCGCTGTTCTTTGTCTTTCAATAATACTTCCAGATGCCCGGCAATTGCAGCAGGATTTTCTGCTTCAACAATAAATCCATTCAGACCCTGATGTACCGATTCCACAATGGCTCCTCTGTCGGTTGAAATAACCGGCAGCCCGGCAGCTAATGCTTCTACGATCACCCAGGGATGTCCTTCCGGTGAACGGGGTGTGAATACGAATATATCCGCTTCCGAAAGAAACTTCCATTTCAACGTTCCTGAAGCCGGGGGATGAAAACTTACCGGCAATTTTTTTTCTTCAACAAGTTGCATACATGCCTGACGTGTGGCTGCCGCCCTCCAATCTCCAACTACATCCAGATGAAAGTTCCCGGAATGTTTTTCCGTAACCATCGAAATGGCCACTATCACATCTTCAATACCCTTTGAAGCCTGAAGATTCCCAAGGTAGAGGATACGAAGCGGGTCGTTCCTTTTTACTGAAAAACCCAGTTCATAGTTACCACCATTGGGAACTACATAAATCCTGTTATCAGGGAAAATTCCCTTAAAAAGTGGCTTTAAGTTGTTACCTAACACGATTACTCCCCGGCAGAGGTGCAGACTCCCTCTCACAAATGCACCTGTGAGCCGGGAACTGTTCTTCAGCCAATTCTGAAAATTGCTACCCCTGAGCTGAACCAGAACCCGTCTTCCACAAATGCGGGCAAGGGCGATAAAAAAAAAATCTTTGATGAAACCGGTTGTACTTTGACTGATCGGAATCAACACCAATGCAGGTCTTTTACTAAGCAGTATCCATAGCATCCTCGAATAAATGAAAGCATTTCGTATGAGCTTTCGGATACTCCATTTACCAAGTGTCTGAAGAGATTCATTCGCCTTGGTATCCAGATGCAATAAATCGTATTTATCCTTGAGAGAGGAATTCAGAATAATCTGAGTGGCAATCGCCGGCCCCATATAAGGTGGCGGAAGCTTTCCCAGAATCAGGACTTTCTTTTTTTTCATGCAGCATCATGAATCTGAGGAGAACTTACAGAAGGAAGGGGCCGGTTTATTACTCCGTATGCGGATTTTTTTGATAGCATGGCAAAAGCGAATACCGGCAATGTAAAATTCATCAGGGCCAGGTAAAGCGTAGGCAATGTACTCATGGAATACAAGAGTGTCGCGGCACAACAACTTAAGATAATATATCGTTCCGGAGGTCGAAATCGATTTTGCTGGAAAAGCACACTGATGATAAAAACCACATATAAGATGGCACCAAAAATTCCTGAGAGAAAAATAATACGTATGTAATCGTTGTGCATTCCACCACCAATCATCGCAGGGACCTGTTTAAATCCGGAAAATGAAACACCAAAAAAGCGTGCAAAGGCCGGCATCTTGTCCCAGATGTCGAAGTATTTCTCCCATCGTTGCACACGCCCATTGAAGGCGAATTCAACATCCTTATCTCCACTGATTACAGAAAATTCTTTTTCAATCAGAGGACGTATTTGCACTTCGTAAATCTGCCGTGCAAAAAACGGAAGGATGATCAGTCCAACAAAAATAACTATGGCAAAGCCCTTGACATTCTTCGAATTGAAGAAGGTAAATAAAAGGAGAATGGCCAGAAAAACAGACCAGGTAGAAACGTGGCGGATATTGATGATTCCAAAAAGGCAAAGCAGAAACAATAAAAGCAGCCTTGTAGTTGAAGCTTTCACTTTTTTCTTTTCTGAAAATATTTTCGTCAGGAAGAAATAGGAATAAATTAAAAAAGATCCGATAAAATACACGGCATAACTCATACTGTCACCGTATTCTCCACGCAGTCGCGTTCCTCCTCCCCGCCCTTCAGACACGTGATGGGGATCAATCGGATGTACAAATACTTCATAGGCAAGCATCCCGAACGGATAGATGCAGGAATATAAAAACGTCTGCAAAATAAAATGCAGGTCCTCCTTGCTCTGAATGAAATGACGGGCATAAAAAAACAACAAAACCGGTGTGATGTATTTGATCGAGTCACCAAAATTATCGATACTGAACATGGAGATCAGCATGATCACACAATTGATTACAATTGCGATTCCCCATACTCTCATAAACTCATCAGAAGAATTGGGGATTCTCTTCTTGAGTTTCCCGGACTGCATACTCCAAATGATGAAAACCGGAGTGAGTACACCTACAATGTAAAGGGGAGATAAAAAAGAGGCAATGTCCTTTATGAAATAAAAATTATCGACCAATGGGCGAATAAGAATAAAGAAAGGAAACCACTTCCGTGTCCAGTCCAGATTCTTCCAGTATTTTTTCCAATCGGCAAATGTCATGCTCTTCTTATTCTCTGTTCAGTCTGATTAAGCGCTTACTCCATGCAGAATTCCCTTTACAAAACCGGAGGCGCTTACCTGAATGGAAACTTCCTTTTCAATAAATGCCCTTGCTTTTTGCCCTATCTTCTCAGCTTCATCCGGATGATCCATTACCCAACGGATCCTGTTTTTCACCTGCTCTTTATCTTTATAATCAACCACAAATCCGGTTTCCTGGTCCTTGATGAGATCGGCGGTAGCACCTGCATGAACCGAACTGATACATGGCAAACCCGCTGCCATGGCCTCATTCAGCACCAATCCCCAAATATCAAAATCTGTCTGGAATAAAAAGCACTTGCTTACAGCCAGGAAGGCGGGCAACTCTGCTTTTTGCCTGAATCCATGAAAATGCACAAATTCATCCAGACTGTTTTCATGTACGAATTTTTCCAGATTTGGTTTATCCTCACCGTCACCGATGATATCCAGAACGAAACTTCTTCCCTCCTGCCTCAATTCCTGCACAATTTCCAGTACACGCATCACATTTTTTCGTGGAGACAAATAACCTATAAAGGTCAGCCGTACCTTTGATTCAGGCGCTAAGGACTTCCGGATTGCCCTGGTTTCGGTAGAGAAAAATGTGGTATCCACCGTATTGATGGCGATATATATTTTCTCTTCGGGTATACCGAGTTGTTTCAGGTATTTTCCCGATAGCGTTCCGTAGGTGATGAAAGAAATTACTCTTGAAGATACTAATTTTCTTTGGATCCTCCTTAAAAATGAATCGTTACGACCCTCTTTTTCTATGGCCCCTGACCAAATGATATAGGCTGTTTTTCTAAAAAATGAGTACCACCACAGACGGGTCGTTCCCAGGGAAAAACCATTGATTACAACCCGGTCGGCATTTTCCTTTTTGAGTGCTTTAATAAGCCCCTTGTATGTAAAATAGGTCTTTTCTTCATTCCCGAAATGGTATTTCCCGGACTCAAGAAATTCATAAGCAAACGAACACTCTGCAAGGTTCAACCTGAATTTTCTACGGGTATAACTTTCCGATCCGAAAAGCACTTTGAGTTCGATTCCCTTCTGCAATAACTGCATATGTATCTCATTAAAAAGCGGAATCCTGTATGGATTCGGAACATTTGTAACAATGACAACTTTTTTAATGCTCATAAACAATCAGCTCATCCATTTTTTAAACCAGGTCATCAGAAAATATATCGTCCACATTGTATTGGTTACCTTTGTGTCGCCACCTTTTAAAAGCGAGACCTGCTTCTTCAAGCCTGCATAATCAAATTGCGGATGATCTTTACAAAAAGCAGAGAGATTCGTTTCGATGTAATCCTGAATAAGGTCCCCGGCCCATTCCTGCAATGGAACACAAAAGCCCATTTTCTTTCGATATAAAATCTCCGCCGGAAGAATACTTTCCAGGCTTTTCTTGAGAATATACTTTGGTTCGGCTCCACGGCTTTTCCAGGAACCCGGAACCGACAAGGCAAGGTTTACAAAGTCGGTGTCCAAAAATGGTGTACGTATTTCTATGGAATGTGCCATCCCAAGGCGATCCATCCTATGGAGATAATAATTGGGCACATTGAATTTGAATCCAAGGTAACACATCCAATCGGTATCGGTAAATTTCCGGGTACCCCTTTTAAGGAGTCAAATTCTTTCCTGTACGATTCAATCACACTGTATGAATTCAGGTTGCGGCTTTGTTCATTAAACGCAGCACTGAGAAATTTTCTTTTCGTACTTTCCTTGAAACTTTTAGCGCCTCCCCAGAAAAACTCCTGATCCTTCGCTGCACGCTGCAAAATCTCATAGGCCGGTGACCTGTTCGTTCCATAAGCTCCAGGCCTGATGCGGCCAGCTTACGCATCATGCCGGGAAGTTTCAGATAACGATGGTACTTCGGATATAAACGGATATAGCGTTGCCAACTCCGGTACCCTGCAAAAAGTTCATCGCTGCCATCACCTGTAAGAACTACCACCGTGCCGTTCTCACGCGCTTTCTCTGAAAGAAAATACACAGGAATACAAGTAGCATCCGCAAGCGGTTCATCAAATACATCCACTACCTGAGGCAGAAAATCAATAATGTCGGAAGGGCGAACTATTCGTTCATAATGATCGGTTCCAAAACGCTTCGCCACCTGTGACGCAAAACGCAATTCATCATAATCCGGTTGGCCTTCAAAACCGATCGAATATGTTTTTACCGGATAGCCGGCGGTTTTGGCCATCAGTGCAACAATAGCACTGGAATCAACACCTCCACTCAGAAATGCTCCAACCTGAACATCACTCACCATCCTGTAATCCACTGCAGATCTTTAGACCTGCAAGGACTTTTTCTTTGAGTGTGTCTTCATCATCTCCGGATAAATCCTGATACTCCACTTCCCAATACTTTTTATATTCCGGATACCGGAATGATTGACTCTTATAAAATGCGCAGGATGCATTTTAAAGATGTCACGGAACATGGTAAAAGGAGGAGGCAGGAGATTGTAGGTAAGAAAATGATACAGAGCCTCCGAATCCGTTTCTCTTTTTACCCAGGGCAATTCCAACAATGCTTTTATCTCTGAAGAAAAAGCAAACACACCATTTTGCGAGGTGTAATACAATGGCTTTTTTCCTGCACGATCCCTGGCAATGAATAATTCCTCTTTTTCTTTATCCCAGATGGCGAAGGCAAACATTCCATTCAGGTACTTAAGGCAATCGGCGCCGAACTTTTCATAGAGCAACAATAATATCTCGGTATCACTCGAAGAATGCAATGTATGATCAGAAAAAAAACGCTGACTGAAGTTCTTTATAGTTGTAAATCTCCCCATTGAAAACGATGACGTTTCCCTTCTCAGAAATCATGGGCTGATGACCGGAAGGCGACAGATCAAGAATGCTGAGCCGGCGATGACCAAGATATACCTTTCCTGCTGCATCAGACCATTGCCCGGCTATCATCCGGACCACGATGCGCGAGGCGGCGGTTCATCGCATCAATATGCTGAGCAGCCTGTCTATAGGGCTCTCATGCAAAGAAATAAAACCGTTAATACCACACATACACCTTTCATCTATCGCCGTAAATCAGCTCTTGAATTGTATTATTCCATTCTGTCCGAAAATAATTCATGTCAAACTGCTCGATAAATTTTTTCCCGTTTTCAACATACCAGGCACGACGGTGCAGTACTTCTTCTACCGCATCAGCAAGCAGATTTTCTTGTCAGACAATTTTCTGGCCGGCACCATTCAACAACTCCTTCATCCCACCTACACCACTGCCGATTACAGGCGTTCCGCATAAAAGCGCTTCATGTGCAATACGATTCCAACCCTCCGTCATCTTCGACAGGGTGATCACCAAGATCACAGGCATGCAACATGGCGATATAATCCTGACGATTCAGTTGAAGGTATTGTACGGGAAGATCGGCTGCCTGGTTCTGTGATCCGGACATGATAAGGTGGTATCCTTGTCCTTTAAGGCATTATATACCTCATAGACGCCTTTTTGCCGGTTGGCATTACCGGCATAAATCACCGTTTTCCCTTCGGGTATCTTATATGTTAATTTGAATTTTATTATTTCCTTCTCAGGTAATTTCATAATCAGCAGGATTAAAAGCATTGTATATAACTTTTACATTCCTGCAACCAAGGGCTTCAAGATATTCTCTCCAATAGCTGGAAACTGTAACGACAAGGTCCAAGTTTCGGCAGACGTCGTTTTCAGGCGGATCAAAATACCACCAGTGTTTTAAAGAAGATTTTCCAAGTTTATCATCAATGTGATGAATCATGCCTACACAAGGAATCCCCTTTGGCAAAGAGCCAAATACAATCGGATAGGGTTCCCGGATTATCACATCCGCATGAACAATATCTGTCCGCATCCTGTGCCAGTATTTCCAAAGGGTTTCTTCCTTTTTCAATATAGCTGAAGACGATACTTCCACCTGAAAATTTTTCATCAGTGCTTCCGCGGCATGTACATCATAAGCATTTCCTCCATTGGCTGAAGGCAACAATTTGCCGGTACGAATCGAATCCGCCACTACCTGAGTACGTGTTTGCCAGAGAAGTTTTTTCATGACAAGAGACTACTGGTGAGAGGATAAAATGATGGCAGGTGGGAGCGGTTATATTCCAGATGCTTTTTTTGAAAACGAAAATAATCCTGTAAAATGGAAGAATGTTTTTCTTCTTCGAAAGGAACCTGTATAGTAAAACTGTTCAATTTATTCTGAAGACGGAAGTATTTTTTTCCAAGAATACTCACCGGGAAAGCGGGTAAGAGAATTCCTTTTCTGATAAATGAAAGGTCCGTAGAGCGTTTCAAAAAAATATTTTTAGCGATTTTATATGGACGGCTTCCCGAAAGATATAATTTCCGATCCCGTAGTATGGAATAAAGTGCAGGGGGAAACACATTTTCAAACTCTTTAAACCAATTTTCAAGACGCACACTACTCTTCGTATCACTGAACCAAGTCTTCCTCAATTCAAGTAATTCATCCAACATGCGATTCAACGCGCTCTTTTCAATACCTAAAAAAGCAAGATCATAACTGAGGGCTTTCCCATGCAGGAGCAAACTCCTCACTTGCAAAATGCCATACTCCTTCTGAATTATCATATTTGCATACATCTTCACAAGATACTCCAATGCCAGTTGTGTTTTTACAGTGGATGCATCTACAGCAGAGCCATCGGTATCACGGGGAATCTCCTTTCCTGCAAGCAAGGAGAAATTATGAAAAAAGGAAAAACGAACCGACTCCTGGAATAAGCTTCGTGAACAAGCATACAATTTATGTATGAAAAGATAGCGTTCTTCAGGATTCAGCTCTTCATGAAGATTGAATGCACAGTGGTAATCATCCCTGAATACAAGTACCAGATCAAGGTCAGAAATTCCGGGCGTTGAGATTCCACCAATCTGATAAATAGCCTCAAGGCCTTCTATCCGTTCCAGACGGCCGACAATGTTAGCCAGAATGCGATGATATTCGGATTCCGCAACATATACCGGCTTGTCTGTGTGGTAATATTTCATAAGAAGAACCATCGCAGGATGATTCCATTGCTGATTAATATTGTGATGTATTGTCCAATTTTGATCCGTCTGCTTCGTCCTAATTCAACATCAGCCACCTTAAATCAAGCTCTCGCTAACTGTCTCATTTATTCATGAATCGTATCCGAATCATACCAGCCGGACCGGTGTCCAGGACATCATAGATGTATCGTTCCCGGAACTCCTGGAGGTATGAAAACACTTCAATGCCTTTTCCCCGGTTCAGTATATCATGACAAAACACAATTCCATTAGGCGAAATGTATTTCTCGAGCAATTTAAACTCAGCCAGGGCAGATCCCTTGCGTGAATCAATGAAAGCCATGTCAATCTTTTTATCAGAAAATTCTGTTTCCAGAAGATTCCGTAATGTATTTACCGGTCCATGATAATTGGCCAGTTCATCAAATGCAGGAGGAGTAGTTTCTTCCCTTGTCACACTTAATCCCAAAAGCGCATGAAATGCAGGGAAAGCACTGAATTTTCGTACGATGTTTTCATAATGCTCCTGAAATATTTCAAGAGTATAGAATTGGCAAGCCGGAAATTTTTCCTGTAAATAATTGAAGACATGAGTAGTCGAAATGCCTTTACCTGTGCCGATTTCAATAAAAGATGCCGGTTTTACCTCGTCAATACCGATCTGAATGATCTGGTAGTCGAGATCGGTAACCGCTCCGGCATTATCAAAATGATCACCGCGGATTGCCCGGTAATATTTTTTTAAACGTTTTTTTACGTTCTTCTTGACATATAAGTAGGCAGATGGAGGCATTTTATCTTTGAATTCAGTTTGAATTATCGAAACAAATTAACTTCAACCTGATTCGCTAATTCAGCCATCCGTTGGTAAAAGTCATCATTCAATCTGCCGGCGAATACCGCAGGAATGGACGGACCTTTTCTCTTTCGATATTGATTCCAAATATAACCGATTTTCCTGAATTTATTTAGTTCTTCCTGTTTGTCAAGGGGCGGCCACTCCGCCCGGATCCTCGATACTTCCTCCATAATACTCCAGGTAGACAGATTAAAATCAGCTGCTGCAGCCGTGAAACTGAATTTTTTGAAGATTCCTCTCTGATCCCTTGCCTGAATATACAATGCAGGCAATAACATAAATTCACTCAACAAACTTTTCAGTTGATATAGTGTTCGTGGACGGTTTGATGCCTGAGACATTTTTCTGATCCGCCGGCACATTGCTTTTACGGGAGAATAATAGTCCGCATGAATCATTGCCTTCAACTTGATATCCACATCTGTCGGAGGGAATAATGATTTTGCATGATGAAGTACCTCAACAGGCAAGTAGTTTACAGGATAAGACAGTAGATCCGTTTCAGTTAAAACAAACCATCCATGATGTTGAAAGGGGTCAATCTCATTCATGATCTTACGGGTCTCGTAAACAGCCTTCGCCAGTTTAGCGAGGCGCCTTTTATCTTTAAATACTTCATCGCGGACAATCAGCAAGCCATCAAAATCGCTGTAATTAATTTTCTCATCTGTGGCCAGACTTCCATGTAAAATGGCAGCCAGAAGATCTCCCTGAATCGGCTTCAAAGCATCACGCATTTGCAGAACACCGGGATTCTTCCCATCGTAAACAGGAATTGAAACATGCTGAAACGTCTCTGTTGCCGGAGGAAGCTTCCGGCCTTGATATGCCGTCTGAAGCTTAGCTGCATTCTTTTCAAATACAATACCCGGAAAAAATATAGAAAGCAAAGCATCAGCCTTGTTCAACCATCCCTGATTAAGATATTTTACAAGAAGGGGCTGAAACTTTGGGTTATTCATATTGAAAAAGCCATATGGAAATAAATCCTGTAGCTTAGCCTGGGCAGGATGTAGGTGTATTTTCCTTCATGCGCAAATCCGCATTTTTTGGAGAATTCTAGTCTTATATGCTTTGAAAAAGTAAAGGTTACGCATTAAACCGGCTTTCTTAAGAAATAATTCACCAAATTGAAACCCTGAAGGTATTCCATGAGTTGAATTATAGTTCATTCAAGGTATTATGAAAGCAGAGGATCTCAAAATTACATCGAGCATTGTTTCACAGGAACAGGCAAAAAACCGTGAGCAATTAGCGGATTCATTTAAGAACAATCCACTCCCGGAAGAAGAGCTGATGAGAAACCTCGGACTTTTTCTCAACCCTGCTGATCTAAGAAAATTCTTATTTCTGAATGACTTGTATCAGCGCAATAAAAATGTGCATGGTGTAATCATGGAGTTTGGTGTTCGCTGGGGCCAGAACCTGTCTTTATTCCAATCTCTGCGTTCAATTTACGAACCCTTTAATTACAGCCGTCGCATCATTGGATTTGATACCTGGGAAGGATTCCCGTCTGTACACGAAAAAGATGGAACCGGTACGAGTGTTCAAGCCGGTGGATATTCCGTCACCCGGAACTACGAACAATTCCTCGAAAAATTATTGTCGACACTCGAAAAGGAAAGTCCTCTGGGACACATGAAGAAATTTGAATTAGTAAAAGGAGATGCCTCCATCGAGCTTGAAAAATACTTGAAGTTGCATCCGGAGACCATCATCTCCCTTGCCTATTTTGATTTTGACATTTACGAACCGACAAAAAAATGCCTTGAAATGATCCGGCCTCATCTCACCAAGGGTAGTGTGGTCGCATTTGACGAATTGAACCAACCCCAATTTCCGGGTGAAACGGTAGCCCTACGGGAAGTATTTGGTCTCGACCGGTTTTCAATCCAGCGAAGTCCCTACAGTCATTACCAATCCTTCATTATTGTTGACTGATTTTTACTGTACCATCCAACTCAGGCAGGAAAGCTTCGTTTTATAAAGTGTATAAATTCTTCCGAACGCTTTTCAAAAGTCAATGACTGGACATCCTGAAAGGCTTGCTCTGCAAGTTGTTTGGACAGGGCGACATCTTCTACCAGTTTTTTAATGCCCTCCGAAAGAGACTTTGCATCATCCGGTTTCACGAAAAGAACGTTTCGTTCATTCAGTACATCGCGTGTTGCCGGAAAATCAGGAGTTACTACAGGATTATGGGTTGAAAGGTATTCATTGATTTTCTGGGGATAATTAAATTCCACCATATGGTCTTTTTGAGTATAGTAGGAAACGAGTACATCTGCAGCCAGCTGATAGTCCCTGATCATTCTTGAGTCTTCAAAAAAACCGGTGAGAATCACATTGTAAATTTGTCTTTCATTGCAATATTTACGAATCGCTTCCACTACTTTTTGACGCCCGCCTGTAAATAAAAACTGATAGTCCGGGAGAATTTTTGCCGTTTCAATCAGGTATATCACCTCCTGAACCTCCAGGCCTAATTTTCCTGTATAAACGATGAGGGGATTTTCTGAGGAATAATTAATACGGCGTCGCGCCTCCACTTTATCAGGGTCGTTCCTGTAAACAGGTACAGGTGCCAGGGACAATAAAAATTTCTCTTCAGAAAGTGGGACGATGGCGCGTATTGCTTCACGGGTTGTGGTAACTCCGGCAAGTATTCCATCTGATTCGCTGACGACCCATTTATAAATGCGGTTTTGCTTCACTTCCGCTGCCATAAAAAAAACTTTAAAAGAACATAAGGGGCCGAAAAGTTTTCGCATCATTAATGCGGGCAGAAGTGTTTTTGCATCACGGGAAACAAAAGCAATTCTTTTCCGGTTAAAAATGTTTCTGAATAAAATCCACAATGTATTAATTGAAAAGGCCAGAAGAAGGGAGATAAAACGCAATTGCTTGCCGGAATGTTCTCCCAATAATGTGAGCATCATTCGTGTTTTCACCTTATTTTCCAATCCATAATAAGCGGGGATATCCTCCCTGCGAATATTGTCTTTCATATAGGTAAATGGATACAGAATAGTAACCTCCTCCTCATGGCCTGAAATGGCATCACACAAACGCATGTCGAAAATTCGGTTTGTTGTAGGCCGCAGAAGACAGTACGGTGAAAAAACAAAAATACTTAATGAAGAACCGCGCCTGCTCAAAGAATATTTTTTTTCTCTGTTAATTTATACACTCCAATTTTTCCGGCATCAATGTCCGGAAAATTCAGCTTCAAGAATCCCCATAATCAACTGATTCCGGAAGGCTCCGTTTTTATATACATCATCGCGTAATTCCCCCTCTTTCCTGAACCCGCAACTTTCGTAAATACGTATGGCTGCAGGATTATCAGACCGGACTTTCAAAAATAAACGATGGAGTTTTAACTCTGTAAAAGCAAAAAGCACCGTTTTCCAGCATGCTTCTTTTCCAAAGCCCTTGCCCGCTTGTTCCTGGTCGATGAGGATGGCGAATTCTGCCTGACGATGTATTTTATTGATGTTTTTCAGGAAAGTCATACCTACTAACCGATTATCCTTCAGCAATTCCACGGCAAAAACAGTCTGAGTATCATTGAATCTGACATTCTTTTCAAACCAGTCTTCCTCCTGCTCTTGCGACACTTCATAGGGATGTCCGCTAAAATGATCCTTCACCGCCACCTGGTTTCGCCAATGCCATGTAACAGCGGTATCTTCCTTTACTAACTTACGCAATCGTACCTGTTCTGCCATCGCTCACAAATAATTCTTAGAGAAGATCATCTTTGGTCCAACGATAGCGCTGGAGAATTGATTTATATTTCACCGACTCCTCAGGGAAGTTCCGATCCCAATCCTCTGTAAGGATGGAATAAATTTCGTGATTATGAATTCTTTTTCCAATATAAAATTTTTCAATGAGCTGAGAAAAATTATTCTTGAAAACCAGAAGTGGATCATTAGCATCCTGACTGACGCCTCCGCCTAAATGCAATTTCTTCATTCCTTCCCTCTTTGACCATTGAATTCCATGATGCAATAGCAGGTTTCCGGCAGCCGCCTTCTTTCCTTCCGCCGTTGCAGCCGCAAGAAAATAATGACCAATTTCTGTTCCGGCTAAAAACACTGCGGAACCCAGAATTTCGTTCTCGTTTCTTGCCACCAGAAATTTTCCATTTGCCTGAATCAATTGTGCCAGCTCCTCAAAAAAAGAATCTGAAAAAAAGTACATCCTTGCCGCCTTCACTTGCCTCATGTTGTCAAGATACATTTCGACAAATTTCTTATAGGCTTCTTCCTGAAAACCGGATTCAATATACACCCCCAGTTTTTCTGATTTACGGATCTTGTTACGGTTTTGAGAAGTGTATGCATCCCATATTTCCTCTTCGCTTCGCTGCAGATCCACGTATACATAATCCCGAAGAGACACTATTTTCAGTTCCGGATCCGTACTGAAGTTCTTCTGATTCTGTAAGAGCGGATGAAAGCGAATGAATTCAGAGACTATTTTATGATTTGAACAATACCCGCGAAAGGAATACATGGCGCGCTTGATGAATTCCGGATCGGTGGTCGTGCACAAAGGACCGGTATAACCATACACCGTTTCTATATCATTATAGCCCTCTGCAATAACTTTATTCAGTATCGGACGGATCAGGAAAGGATAGTAAAAAAGTGCTGCCCCTTCTCTGTATAGAAAGAGACGCATACTTCCGTCACCATTTTTCTCATAAAGTAAATGATACCTGAAACTGTAATTGATGTCTCTCAGCTCGCTGGGCAATTGTTCAAAAGCTGCCTCCCAACGAGTACGCTGGGTACTGTCCAGCACTTCTTCCGGGATGGCTGAGGATAGCATGGGATGCTTAGGCATTCTTCTGAATTCTCACAAACTCACGGATCTTTCTGCACACGGTGAGAATCTGGCTACGGGTAAGTTCAGGGAAACTAGGAAGCAACAAGCATTGATGATTGAGCTGCTCTGCAATGGTGTTCTCTCCCTGGATATGCTTTAAATGTCCATGATAATTTATAGGGTAAAACATTGGACGGGTTTCTATATTGTTCTCAAACAAAAAAAGTTCAAGCATTCTTTTTTTATTGAGGTCGAAATTCTTAAACCTCAGCCCAAACATCCACTGGGCGGGCTCTGTTCCGCCTTCGGAACTTTGAAAGTCAATCTCTTCGGTATCCTCAAGCTCTTTACGATAGAGTTGAAAAACTTCAGCTTTCCGTTCACGGATCTCTGACTGGATCAGCAACTGACCATAGAGCAGGGCTGCCTGAACATTAGTCATCCGATAATTATATCCTAACTTATCATGAATGTAACGTACACTGCTTTGCCCCTGACCCCTGACAGAATTCAGGTACTCAAACAATTCATCGTCCTCTGTAAATACTGCTCCTCCTTCTCCACTGGTAATGGTTTTATTTCCAAAAAAAGAAGAAGAACTCATCAATGATTTTGTCCCGGAAAAAGCACCTTCATGCTTTCCGAAGACCCCTTCGCAATTATCTTCGACGATGAGCAAATTCGGATGCAAACGTTGTAAGGCAGGAACATTGATAATATTACCCAGATTGTGAACCACCAGCAATGCGGTGTCCTTGCCATAAGGTTTTATTTTATCTGAATCCATGTTCCACGTATCCAGACGAGCATCCACCGGAATTAATTCAAAGCCACCTGAAAAAAGGAAACTGTTCCATGCCGCTACATATACATTGTTCGGAACAAGAATTTTATTGATGTGAGGATACTTGAATTTTAGACCCAGGGCAAGCATATGTGTGGCACAGGTACCATTGTTAATCAGAATCACATATTTGCTTCCCAGGGTTTCTTTTAGCAGATCTTTCGCTTTGTCGATATATACTGCCCTGAGAGGAAATCCAGGTAGAATCCAATGCATCGTGAGCAAATTTCAGACATTCTTTTGGCAAATACGGCTGGTAGATCGGAAGCATACTTGTGGCTGGTTTTACCCGGATAAGAGGCCCCGGTAAAACATATTTTTACTGAAAAAAGGGATAAAAGTTACCATTCTCACAGGGCAAAAAGGGGAAATACTATTTTTTAACGGCTGCCCCACCTTTGGTGTAAAACTGTATCCCGGTTATTTCTTTTTCATGTACTAAGATCTGAGAAGGAAGCATTCTTATGAACATCATCCGATAAGATGAGTCCTCCGGGTTTAATGAAATCATAGACTGTTTTAAATTCAAACATCATATTTTCATAGCTGTGATCGCTGTCATGAAAAAAGATGTCGATGGACTTTAAATTTTTCATTAGTCCAGGTAAGAGCGTCTGGCTGTTACCCAACTCAAGCTCCCATCGCTTGCGTAGAATATCAGGAACCGCCCAACCTGAAGACTGTTGGATATTCATTGGATTATAACTTTTCAGATCCTGATTAGGCAAATCAATCGAGTATAATTTACCGGAGCCGTTCTTATGTAATGCATTGAGTATGGTCCATGAGGAAACACCATGGGCAACACCTGTTTCAACCATTATCTCAGGCTGAGCACAGCGCACAATAAAATACAGAAATTTTCCAAATAGATAGCTGGGTTTATTTCCCGGGAGGCTGATACCAGGCAATTGATTCATTGGAACAAAATCGTTCTCCCGAATCTCCCGCAATACTATTTTAGCAAGTGAAGTATCGAATTTCTCTCCAAGTAAAATTCTACCTGTCCGCATCAGCATCACTTCATGTAATGCAGTCTTTTGCCCCATAGCAAATTGCATAAGAGCAAGCGGGTGATTGAGGAAACCTGATCTCGAAAACTGAATAATCATCTGAAATAAATTTGAATCAGGTCATCAGACTGGCACTGTTGTCCTTCATTTTTTTGTGAACAAGATAACCGAAAAGTACCAGATTCAACAAATTGATAAGCAGCAAAACCATAGCCATTCCCGCAGATTGCAGAGAAGGCACAAAAATCATGCTCAGTATGACACCCGCGAGGATGGTGATAAAATATATTTTTAAACGCGCCTTTATCAAGCCCAGACCTTGTACCAGAGGCAACATCCAGAAGGTTACAGTCGCAAGGGCAGCACCAACAATGAAATATTGAAATGATCCTGCTGCAGGCAGATAATCGGCACCATATACCAGAGAGATGATACTATGACTGAAACCGATTGCCAGCACCATAAAAATGGCTGAAGGTATAATTGTCAGGGTGCTGATACGGAGTACCATTTTCCTTGTTTCGGCGAATTTCTTTTCAGCAAGCAGTCGTGAAAACTGGGGAAAAATCGACTGCACTAAGGGGTCCGAAAGAGTAAGAACAGCATAGGCCAGCTTCTTTGCCACATTATAAAAACCTACTTGTTCTGCGGAAGTAAGAGCTCGCAACAATACAATGTCGCCCTGGGATATGAGTGTTTTAAGTGAATTACCGAGTGAATTTCCTATAACGTATTCCTTAAAATCGCGCAAATCACTTCTGATGAGGGATACCGGTGACTCCTTATGCGTCGCCAAATCTTTACGCAATTCCCAGAAGGCGATGGCATTGCATATGAACCCGTTCAGGAAACGGGTAATGATCACGGCAACAAAAAACACATTCAAATCCCTCGGATAGAAAATCACCGCCAATGCAATTGCAATGGTCTCGATGATATCCATTATCATTTGTATGATTGAACTGAGACGAAATTTGTAATACATACGGAGCAACCCTCTGCTCACTGAATTCACATAAGTAATACTTGCAGCGGCAGCATAGGAAACAATGAACCATTCCAGGCCGGGTTCAGAAATAAATGTGGAATAGGAAATCCTGCTGAGAATAGCAATAACTGCAATTGAAACAGCAGACATGACAAAACTAAAAAACAAACTGACCTTCACGAGTGCCATAAGCTTGTCCCTGCGACCCTCGGTATGATAAACAGCTCCATAACGAATGAGAGCGGTTCCGATGTTTAAATTTAAGAACTCCTGAACGAGTCCTACGAAGGCCACCACGACAACATAAGTACCGTAAACACTTACCCCAAGCCCACGTGCTATTAAAATGGAACGCAGAAAAGCCAGCCCGGTACTAAAAAAATTTGAAAAGAAAACCCATGTACTATTCTTAAATAGCTTTTTGCTCTCCGGATCGAGGTGTTTTTTAAGAAATCGTATCATTTTAAAATCAGGCAGTCTTGTCTTTTCGTGATGAAAGTTAACTGCAATCCGTTCAGGACTTCTTCTTCTGTTTCCCTTTCACGATTTCCGTATCTTCCTCAGCATCCTTTGCCTTATCCTTTTTCCAGAATTTCTTTCTCTTCTTAACCGGATCATCTTCATAGTAGCCATAGCCCGTTCCGTATCCATAACCGTATCCGTAACCATAACCATAGCCATAGCCGTAACCATAAGGCAAACTTCCGGCTTTTACAGCATTCAGGACAATGCTCAGATTCCGCACCTTGCCTTCTCGGTAAACCTTATTGATGATATCGAGGTGATGTTTCCGGGTCACGTTTTGACGCACTACATACACTGTTGCATTTGCGTAACGCACGAGCATCATCGCATCGGTAATCAATGCCATTGGCGGCGAGTCAAGAATAATATAATCATAATTTTCCTTGAGGTAAGTCATCAAGCTGTCCATCTTATCGCTCAACAGCAGTTCCGAAGGATTGGGTGGCTTGGGGCCGGATAATATAAAATCCATGTTTTTAAGTCCGGATTTTTGAATTATTTCAGCAATGCTGGCAACCCCAATCAGGTAGTTACTTACACCGATTTCACTTTTTAAGTCGAAGCGTTCCGGCGCTTTTGGTTTTCGTAAGTCAAAGCCAACCAGTGCTGTTCGTTTGCCGGACATAGCTATAATTCCTGCAAGGTTCAAGGCACAATAACTTTTACCCTCTGAGCTGATCGAAGAGGTGACTAAAATGACGGAACTCTTTCCTGTTGGTGGATTGAAATATTGAAGATTGGTACGTAATGAACGAAATGCTTCAGCGATATAACCCCGGGGATTTTCTTTCACCACCAACTCAGTTTCCACATTGCTAAAACCAACAATTCCGAGCAATGGAATGCGGGTCGATTTTTCAAGCGTCAAGCGGTCACGAATTTTATCGTTCATGACATCCCGGAAGTAAACAAATCCGGCGGGAAGAACCAGCCCTACCAGGAATGCGATTGCAAAAATTTCAGCTTTTACAGGGCGCACCGGCCGATGGGATGCATTTGCACGATCCACCAGTTTGTTATCGGAAATAGTAGATGCCAGTATAATAGCTGTCTCTGCCCGTTTCTGCATCAGGTAGGTATACAATCCGGCTTTCACCTCCCGCTGACGTTCGATATTGACCATGATCCGCTGGGAACCTGGTAAAAGCTTTATTTTTCCTTCCACTCGGCCAAGCTGCGAAGTCGCCTCCTTCTGAGAAACCTGCAAACCTGCACGTATACTTTTCACATTTTCCAGCAAGTCATTCTTGGTATTTTGAATGGCAAGGGTGAGTTCAACCATCTTCGGATTGTCCGGAGTCGCGCTGTTCGACATCATGCTACGCTGAGATTCCAGGTCATTCAACATGGAAATGAGTTTCAGCAACAAAGCATCATCGATACCCAAACTTGAAGGAGAAAGTCCCTTTAGATTTTTACCTTCCTTGACATAATTTTCCAGGTAATTGAGGAAACTAAGTTTGAGATCCAGTTCTGAGATGGTCGCATCATAATTCTTGGCACTTTCGAGATATGCCTGCGCTTCAGACGTCACATTGGTAATCCCTTTTTCGGACCTGAACATTTCGTACTCTTCTTCCACCTGGTCAAGATCCTTTGAGATGAGTGCCAATTGCTCATCAATAAACATCAATGAATTCCTTGCGAGTTCATTTTTCTCATCGATATTACTTTTAAGCCAGACTTCCACGAGGGTGTTGATGAAGTCGACCGCTTTTTCAGGAACCGGATCTTCAAGAGAAAGGCGAAGTATCGAAGATTGTTTGTTGGCAATCGAAATATCAATGGCTTTTTGATAACGGTTGATCAAACCATCGAGGACATTATAGCGAACCACAAAGGATCTCTTGTCATACTGAAGATTGTCAAAGGCTTTATTATTGAAGAAGTCCTTTTTCTCCAAGCGAAATGATCCAAGCGCATTGGATACATGTTCACCAAAGCGATGGCTGCTTTTAATCTCCCTGTCATCTGCCGGATTGTAAAAAGTAACCTCATATCTGGAACTATTCAAAACCCTTATTTTGATCGGAATTGAGAAAGCAAAATACCTTAATGAATCATCAATAAATTCAAAAGGGCAGGTATTGTACAATTCACTCGTTTTAATGCTTCCCTTTAGAAAATAGGCTACATCGAAACCGAGCTCTTGTACAGTTCGTGCGATCAATGTCCTTGATTTCAAGACTTCAATTTCATTCTGGATATTCCTGTCCGTGGTGAAGTCGTTCAACTGTTTCAGGATGTCAGCAGCATCGGTACTACTCTTTGGCTGCTTCACCATTACAGTTCCTGAAGCAGAATAAACAGGCGTTGCATACCACGTATAGTAATAAGCTACCAAAAGTGCAAAAACCAGACTGATGATATAGAGGTACCAGTAACGGATAATGTAATTATAGAAAAAGCCCTTTAAATCCAGACCGGTTTCCTCTTCCTCTTGAATTTCCTGCGGCTGTTGGTAGCTCTGTTCCATTCTGATAAATTCCTTTACGGAACTATTTTGTTAATGCGAAAATTGACACAACAAGGGCTATCCCTCCGAATATGACCGGCAGTACCCGGTAATAGTTCTGTGTGAGGAAAAGCTTCTTTTTGGTGGGCTCCACGTAAATAATATCATTGCAGTGGAGAAAGTAATAAGGTGAATTGAAAAGATCACGAGTAGTTAAGTCCAATTCTGAGATCTCCTTTATGCCTTTATTTTCCCTGATTATTTTAATGGTTTGCCGATTGCTGTATATAGTTAAATCACCTGCAAGCGCCAGGGCCTCTGGGAGTGTCAGACGCTCATTGGTAACTGCGAAAATACCAGGGTGCGCCACCTCTCCTATCACCGTGACACGGAAATTCCGGATACTTAATTTAACGGAAGGGTTGATAATATATTTTTCAAGACGCTTGGTAATTGTATCTCTTGCAGCAGCAGAAGTAAGACCGGCAAGGCGTACAACGCCGACCAAAGGCATCTGAATATCTCCGTACGAATCTACCAAATAACCGCTTGCCATGGAATTATCATCATTCGGGTTATCGGAATAATTGAAATACTGGCTCGCTTCTGCACTAATACTGGCCACATAAATATTCAGGATATCGTTGGGTTGGATCAAAGCAATATAAGCCGTATCAGAAACTAAAAGGAGTGAATCATTCAATTCATTCGGTTGAAAGTAAACGATCTTTTTCAGCGAACCGCATGAAAACAGAGTCGACACAAAAAGAATTAAAACCGTATTTTTTAGCATTTTCAGTCTTTCTCAATAAACAAATGGTCCTTCAACAGCTGAATTCCATGAATAAATTGTGTACTCTTTACATCCTAATTTGTTTCAATGAGTTGCCATTTTTGTTCTTAAAAAAAAATCCCCTGCCGGCTTCGACAGGGGATTTATTGTTGGTTTTTAATGATTTATTGAACAACTAATGGGAATTTATTGATTCGTGTAGATGGACTCTCCAAAAGAACAAGGTAAATTCCTGCGGTAAAGTCATTGATATCAACAGGAATGAGGTTCTCGCCTATCGATGAGGCCGATGAGATTTCGCGCACTACCCGACCTGTCTGATCCACTACTTTGAGTTGGAAGGATTCTTCCACATTCACAGAATAACGCAACTGGAATTTTCCATGTGCCGGATTCGGGAATAAGGTTGCCTCAACAAAGTTGGACTCAGAAATGACTTGAGCAATTCTGCAAGCGATGGTTACCGGAAGAGTCCTTGTACCGGATAATCCGCATCCATTCGCTGCCTTCACACCCAAAGTACCTGCTCCTGTGCCCCAGAGAACAGTCATATTCGTGTTGGTTGTCGGATTTGCTGATAACAAGGTGGCTCCCAATGGAACGATACACTCATAGGATGTAGCTCCGGCTACAGGTGCCCAGGTATATTCTTCAATCGATCCTGCACAGACACCTGAATTTCCAAGAATGGCCAATGGGGTAGATGGATTTCCCTGAAGAACTACAGAGCTTTCCATTCCCACTCCACAATCATTGATTCCGCCCACTTTCAACATGCCTGAAGCAAAGTTTACAGGGAATTCAAGCGTAATGGAATTGAGGTTGTCTGCTCCGATAACAGTTACTCCTGCAGGAAGTGTCCATACATACCCATAACTCGCTCCATTCATTGAAGGAATTGAATACTGGTAAGTCTGGCCGCAAACGCCTGAGGTAGGGTCACCGGTGATGCTACCTGGGCTTGGCAATTTAGCGCTTTCCAGAGTCAGGCAACGCACATTACTTCTGGAACCGCAAATTCCAATTGCCTCAACACACAATGATCCTGAAGAGAAGTTAGCCGGAAAATTCACAGTGACTACCGATCCATTTCCAACAACACTTGCTCCGCCACTTGCATTCCATTCATAGGAAGTGGCGCCATGTACCGGTAATATTGAATAAGTAGCACTTGAACCAGGACATGCCTTTACTTGCCCACTTATTGCAACCGGTGAAGCCGGAGAACCGCTTAAGCTGATGCAACGTGATATGCTGTTAGTTCCGCAAGCGCTTGTCGCATAGACACAAATGGTACCTGTTGTATAAGCTGCCGGGAAATCAACAGTGACGCTATTTCCAGAACCTACTACTGTAGCTCCATTACTTGCTGACCATGTGTAGGAAATAGCTCCATCAATTGGTTCGACGGCAAACAGATTTCCGGTGGTACCTGAACAAACTACTTGTGATCCTGTACTAAATACAGGAGCAGTGAGTTTACTGCTTACCCAGAAACATTTATTGTTCGTTGAACCACAAGAATTACTTGCATAAACACATAAGTTATACCCGGTTACACTACCCTGTAATGGCCCGAAGGTTACAGTTGCAAAAGTATCTGCTGTAGACACCGGACTTACCAAACCATTTACGAGTGTTCCCGGAGGCACAATCCAAGTATATGAAACAGCTCCAGGAACTACATTCAACGACACCTGGTGAGATGTGCCTGCACAAGCAGTTTTTGGGGCAACTATGGTTTCAATAGCTAATTCAGCAGGCGCATTTAGGATGGTCAGATTTAATATGGAAGTGTGAACGCATCCTGCCGCATTTATGCTTGCATGGGTATATGTTCCAGTTTCAGTATATACATTTCCGTCCAGGGGCCATGTGTATGAATTACAATCCACTTCTGTTTGAGAACTTGAGGTACTGTAATTGACTGTCAGGTTCAAAGTAGATGTAAGTGTACATCCTGCCGCATTTATTCCTAAATGTGTGTATGTTCCACTAACTGTATAGGTATTTCCATCAACAGCCCACAAGTATGAATCACAAGCTACTTCCGTGTAAGAAGCCGATGTACTCAATTTAATCGTCAGATTCAGTGTTGCAGTGGAGTCACATCCTGCCGCATTCAGAGTTGAATATGTATAAACTCCGGATGCAGTGTATGTAGACCCATTCCAGGTATAGCTGTCACATGCATCCACATTGGTACTGGAGGTGCTACTGTATCGAATTGTTAAATTCAAAGTTGTTGTTGAATCACATCCTACAGAATTTATTGTTGAGAAGCTATACACTCCGGAAGTGGTGTAAGTAATACCGTTCCAGTCATAACTGTTACAGATATCCACAGTACTACTGGATGTGGTGCTGTACATAACTACCAGATTCAATGTTGCGGTTGAATCACAGCCTACCTCATTTAAGGTAGAATAAGTGTAAGTACCTGTAGTTGTATAAGTCACTCCGTTCCAGGTATAGGCGTCACATACTTCAACAAATGCACTGGAAGTAGTACTGTAGCGGATCGTCAAATCCAAGGTCGCTGTCGAGTCACAACCTACCTCGTTCAATGTAGAATAAGTGTAAATACCGCTTGTGGAATAAGTCACTCCGTTCCAGGTATAGCTGTCACACTCATCAATCGTAGTAAGAGATGTTGTACGGTACCGGATGGTTAAATCCAGAGTCGCTGTCGAGTCACAACCTACATCATTCAGTGTAGAATATGTGTAAATACCGCTTGTAGTATAAGTCACTCCGTTCCAGGTATAGCTGTCACACTCATCAATCGTAGTAAGAGATGTTGTACGGTAGCGGATGGTTAAATCCAGTGTCGCTGTCGAGTCACAACCTACCTCGTTCAATGTAGAATAAGTGTAAATACCGCTTGTGGTATAAGTCACACCGTTCCAGGTATAGCTGTCACACTCATCAATTGTAGTGAGGGAAGTTGTGCGGTAGCGGATCGTTAAATCCAAAGTCGCTGTCGAGTCACAACCTACATCATTCAGGGTAGAATAAGTGTAAATACCGCTTGTGGTATAAGTCACTCCGTTCCAGGTATAGCTGTCACACTCATCAATTGTAGTGAGGGAAGTTGTACGGTAGCGGATGGTTAAATCCAGTGTCGCAGTAGAATCACATCCAACATCATTCAGGGTAGAATAAGTGTAAATTCCTGTTGTAGTATAAGTCACTCCGTTCCAGGTATAGCTGTCACACTCGTCGATTGTGGTGAGGGAAGTTGTACGGTAGCGGATCGTCAAATCCAGTGTCGCTGTGGAATCACATCCTACATCATTCAGAGTAGAATAAGTGTAAATACCGGTATTATTATAAGTCACACCGTTCCAGGTATAGCTGTCACACTCATCAATTGTAGT
Source organism: uncultured Bacteroidota bacterium (assembly GCA_963775555.1). GTDB lineage: Bacteria > Bacteroidota > Bacteroidia > AKYH767-A > 2013-40CM-41-45 > QQVM01. Next base: position 2,432,657 of record CAVZJJ010000004.1, read on the forward strand.
AAGTGAAGTTGTACGGTAGCGGATCGTTAAATCCAGAGTCGCTGTGGAGTCACATCCTACATCATTCAATGTAGAATAAGTGTAAATACCGCTTGTTGTATAAGTCACTCCGTTCCAGGTATAGCTGTCACACTCGTCGACTGTGGTGAGGGATGTAGTACGGTAACGGATTGTCAAATCCAGAGTCGCTGTGGAGTCACATCCTACATCATTCAGTGTGGAATACGTGTAAATTCCTGTTGTAGTATAAGTCACTCCGTTCCATGTATAGCTGTCACACTCATCAATTGTGGTGAGGGAAGTAGTACGGTAGCGGATTGTTAAATCCAGAGTCGCTGTCGAATCACATCCTACATCATTCAGAGTAGAATAAGTGTAAATACCGGTATTATTATAAGTCACTCCGTTCCAGGTATAACTGTCACACTCATCAATTGTCGTGAGGGAAGTTGTACGGTAGCGAATCGTCAAATCCAGAGTCGCTGTGGAGTCACATCCTACATCATTCAAGGTAGAATAAGTGTAAATACCGCTTGTTGTATAAGTCACTCCGTTCCAGGTATAGCTGTCACACTCGTCGACTGTGGTGAGGGATGTAGTACGGTAACGGATTGTTAAATCCAAAGTCGCTGTGGAATCACATCCTACATCATTCAGTGTGGAATACGTGTAAATTCCTGTTGTAGTATAAGTCACTCCGTTCCAGGTATAGCTGTCACACTCATCAATTGTAGTAAGTGAAGTAGTGCGGTAGCGAATTGTCAAATCCAGAGTCGCTGTCGAGTCACATCCAACATCATTCAGTGTGGAATAAGTGTAAATACCGCTTGTGGTATAAGTCACACCGTTCCAGGTATAGCTGTCACACTCATCAACCGTAGTAAGAGATGTTGTACGGTAGCGGATGGTTAAATCCAGTGTCGCTGTCGAGTCACATCCTACCTCGTTCAATGTAGAATAAGTGTAAATACCGCTTGTGGTATATGTCACACCGTTCCAGGTATAGCTGTCACACTCATCAATCGTTGTAAGAGATGTTGTACGGTAACGGATGGTCAAATCCAGTGTCGCAGTAGAATCACATCCAACATCATTCAGTGTAGAATAAGTGTAAATTCCTGTTGTAGTATAAGTCACACCGTTCCAGGTATAACTGTCACACTCATCAATCGTAGTAAGGGATGTTGTACGGTAGCGGATCGTTAAATCCAGAGTTGCTGTCGAGTCACATCCTACCTCGTTCAATGTAGAATAAGTGTAAATACCGCTTGTGGTATATGTCACACCGTTCCAGGTATAGCTGTCACACTCATCAATTGTGGTGAGTGAAGTGGTCAGATAGCGAATCGTCAAATCCAGTGTCGCTGTCGAGTCACAACCTACCGCATTCAAGGTAGAATAAGTATAAATTCCTGAAGTCGTATAGGTTATTCCGTTCCAGGTATAACTGTCACATACATCAATCGTAGTGAGGGAAGTTGTGCTGTATCGGATTGTTAAGTCTAAAGTTGCTGTTGAATCACATCCTACTTCATTCAATGTAGAATAAGTGTAAATACCGGTTGTGGTATAAGTAACACCGTTCCAGGTATAACTGTCGCACACATCTACTGTTGTACTTGATGTGCTGCGATAGCGGATTGTTAAATCCAGTGTCGCCGTAGAATCACAACCTGCATCATTCAAAGTAGAATAAGTGTAAATACCTGATGTGGTGTAGGTAGCACCGTTCCAGGTGTAGCTGTCACACTCATCAATTGTGGTGAGTGAAGTGGTCAGATAGCGAATCGTCAAATCCAGTGTCGCTGTCGAGTCACAACCTACATCATTCAAGGTGGAATAAGTATAAATTCCTGAAGTCGTATAGGTCACTCCGTTCCAGGTATAACTGTCACATACATCAATCGTAGTGAGGGAAGTTGTGCTGTATCGGATTGTTAAGTCTAAAGTTGCTGTTGAATCACATCCTACATCATTCAAGGTAGAATAAGTGTAAATACCGGTTGTGGTATAAGTCACACCATTCCAGGTATAACTGTCGCACACATCTACTGTTGTACTTGATGTGCTGCGATAACGTATCGTTAAATCCAGAGTTGCTGTAGAGTCACATCCTGCATCATTCAAAGTAGAATAGGTATATACACCGGAAGTAGTATAGGTAGTACCGTTCCAGGTATAGCTGTCGCACTCATCAATTGTGGTGAGTGAAGTTGTACGGTAGCGAATCGTCAAATCCAGTGTCGCTGTTGAATCGCATCCGACATCATTCAAGGTTGAAAAAGTATAAATTCCTGAAGTCGTATAAGTCACTCCGTTCCATGTATAACTGTCACATACATCAATCGTTGTAAGTGAAGTTGTACTGTAACGAATTGTTAGATCCAGGGTAGCTGTCGAATCACATCCTACCTCATTCAATGTGGAAAAAGTATAAATACCAGTTGTGGTATAAGTCACTCCGTTCCAGGTATAGCTATCACAAACATCCACGGTGCTACTGGAAGTACTGCTGTAGCTGATAGTCACTTCGGCCGTAACTGTACTATCACAACCGTTCACTGCAGTATAAATATGGTTGAATGTTCCTGAACTTGTTACCGTTTGACCCCATGGCAGAGTTTCGCTGTCACAGGCTGTCACGGAATAGCTGGAACTAATAGCAGCTGCTTCAGTAATAGTCACAGAGCAAGTTCCGGTACAACCGATAGCATCAGTAACTGTATAGGTATAAGTTCCGGCAGACAGACCTGTTAAAGGGTCTCCGCTTATTACATATGGAGCCACACCACCACTAGCTGAAACTAAAGCCTCTCCATCTGCGCCACCTGCACAAGTTACATCAGAGATAACAGATCCGGATGCAATCACATTGGATACATTCACAGTGGCAGACGATGAAGCGCTACAACCGGTAATTGCATCTTGCATAACAACTGTATAATCAGTCGTAACTAAAGGAAAGACATTCCCGGGATTTTGAACCGAAGCGGAGAATCCAGCCGGGTTAGAGGACCAGGTGTAAGAAATTCCGTTTTTTAAATCAATCGTAAAGGACCAGTCAGACAAAGTACCTGAACTCGAAAAGAAATTATCGTCCATGGCATATAATGTCCAGACACCATTCGGATTACCGGTTAATGTACTCAATGCATCTTCCGGTCTGTAAGTATTGCTAAATGGTGCTGATCCGGAAGCTATTGAAGTAGCTGCTGCATCAGAAAATACAGTGTTTATAAAATTGTTCGAGCTACCTCCTCTGTCCGCTACCAGGCAAATTGACTGACCGCCGACAATGGTATTTAAAAAATTTCCGTTGGCAGTATTGACAAGCGATCCACCCGGACGTACCAGATAGGCCTCTACCCTGTTATCATTATTGTGAGATATATTAATTGTAATACGCAGATTCTGTACCAAAGACATGTCATTCGGTAAACCACTCACGTTTATTGTTGTGCTAAGAGGACTTGTATTTGTAAATGTCCCTGATGTAGTATTACTAAATGTTGTTTCAACGAATGAATTACTTACTCCATTGGATGAAAGATCAGATGCTGATCCAGGGCAAATAAATGCAGGTATAGCGGCAATGGAATTTACACTTGGTAATGGAAGCACTGTTACTGTATGAGTACCTCCCATAGGAGCTGAACATCCAATAATTGTATGTGTTGCACTCACAGTATAATCACCGCCAAGAGTTTGAGCCCCAAAAGATAATGCGGAACCGGTTCCGGCTTCAGCTGCGCCAATTGGGTTGCCATTGTTGTATAGCTGATAATTTACATTGAGTTCAGAACCACTCAGACCAAGGATGACACCTGTTCCTCCTGAACAATAGCTGGTGGCTCCTGTAAGACTATATTGCGCAAGAGCAGGATTGACATTGATGACAGCATAACTAGAGTATGAGGCAGGACAAGTGCCATTAACTACGACTGCCCTGTACCATCTTGTTCCGGTTAAATTATTAAAGGATTGACTAATGCTAGTATTCGAAATATTGGACCAATTTCCTCCGCTATTAGTGGAATATTGCCAATTCTGTACTACTCCATTTTCACCGCTTAAACTTATAGTGCCTGTGTTTATACCTGAACATACTTCCTGATCATTTCCCACAAGGCCTCCTTCACTTGGCATATCTAAATTTAAAGAAGCCGTATTCGAAAAGGCTGTATCACCACTGGAGTTGATATATAATACGCGGTAATTCCCCACATTTGGACCTCCCGTCACTGCAATTGTATAGTTCGCAGCATTTCCACTTCCTAAGTTCGACCATAAACCGCTGATTTGCTTCTGCCATTGAATGGTCGTGTAATTAGAACCCGCTGAATTAAATGTTGCGGAACTACCCACACACACTGTTTGTGATGAAGGCTGGCTGCTTACTGCAGGTGGAAAGCTTTTTATATTGATGTTATCCTGGCGGATGGTGACCCGTGCATTGGCTACAACAAACTTCATGTCATTCATTGATTGCGAAGTTGTCGTGATATTTACATTCGAGAGATACTGGGTGGTATTCAACCAAAGTTCTGCCCTGTCATTCGAAATAGTGTTAGATGTACCGGTTGGATCAATATAATTCATGGTATTGCCGGAATTATTTAATACCCACATCACCTCATAGGTTCCGGCAGAAATGTCGGAACTTGTAGTGTTGTTTCGAATATCTCTGATTCTGAAACTTCCATTGCTCCTTGAATCAATGGCAAATTCAGCATAGGTATTGGTAGCTGTTTCTGCGGTAGTACCGGCACTAAAACCATTTCCGATTTGCCAGGTAGCAACTTCGGTAGTGCTGGTATTCATATTAGATAGTGTAAGGGTAAAGGTGTAAATAAGTGCAGTCGGAGCCGGACTGAAATTAGTCGACCGGGTAAATGCACCGTTATTACCGGTTCCTCTGACAAATTCAAGTGTACCCCCATTAATACTTACGGTAGTGCTACCACCGCTTGTAGTAATAGAGTTGAATTGTCCTGTACTAGGCGCCCCGGCATTGATATAGCTGGAAAGCACCGAAGAGGAGTTGAAATTTTGTGAAAAATACACTTGTCCTTGCATGCTTCCTGCGCTCAATATGAGCATCAAAGCGAGCAAGGTGATGCGATTAATCACTGAAAATCGTAAATAAATACCGTACATGTGTTTCATCTTTCTATTGTTTAATTGTTGTGACATACTATTTTGTTGATTCAGCATTATTCTGTTTTATCCCAAAGTCGTTTTTGAAGCATGCCAATTCAATTTATTATGGCGATAGGGTTTCTAATTTGGGTTAACAAGTAGTTTATCATGGCGAACAACCATTAAAAACTCCGCTAATTGGCGTTTTTGCTCCGTATGACTAGTTTGAAGACTGCTTCATCAAATCCATCTGAAACCTTCAAAGAGTAAATCCCCTCAGGGATATTATCAGGAAATTTTAAATAAAACTCGTTTGAGGCATTCTGAAAATTGAATTTCTGTGAAATAAGTTCTTTTGAAAAAAGGTCAGTAAGCTCTACAGTATATGAATTACCGGCCCCTTCTCTGGCATGAATCGAAACTCCTTCGGTTGCGGGATTTGGGTAAATAGAGAAGGAATCATCTGCTGTTTTAAAATGAACCGATACAGGATCCAATATCTTTTCAGTGCCATCATAGTCAACCTGTGTCAGCCTGTAATAAGAGGTTCCGGGCAGTGGAAGCATATCTACGGCTGAATAAAATGAAACAGATGAGGAGGTTCCTGAACCTGTAACACTTTTAACAATCGAATATTCGTGGCCATCCTGACTGCGCTCCAGTAAAAAATGATCATTGTTCTGCTCCGATCCGGTAGCCCAACGGAGATTAACAATATTCCCCTCCGGCTTTGCGTGGAAATACAAAAGACTCACCGGTAAAATGGAGCACATTGCAGTTGTACCCGGTGGAATAAAAACAGCATTAAGATATATACGCCTGCCATTGATCTCTCCATTCGATGTAGTGTTGTTGTAGTCATGTCCTCCGAGATAAAACACATTCCCTCCCGGGCTAGAATTAGAAAGTACTTTGGCCCCATCCAAAAACTGATACGTTGGCGAGCCGGATGTTTGAATTCCGGTATATGTAGTAGCACGATATGCGCCTCCTGCATTCTTGTTCCAATATTGTAAGGACCCGCCGGGATTAATAAGGGTTCCATCAAATTGCATAATAGGCAAATCAGGATTCAAATAACTCATCGTACTTGCAGTTTGAATCGATATCCCTGTGGTGGTCTGAAGTGTATCATCATCCTCATAGGTTTGAACACTTCTGCACTGAGCGAAAAAATTCCCGCCGTTTTTTATGTACTTGTATACAGCGCGGGTATGAACTGTATCTCCAACAGCTGCCCAATGCAATTCTGATACAATTGTATAACCGCAATAGGGAACAATCTGTGATGCAGGAATCACGGTAACCCATGCAGCATTGTACATATTTGCTTCTGTTAATGCATTGATGTGAATTGACTGATCACCTCCATTGCTGCAGATTGCAATCTTTGGTTTAAAATTCAGAGTATATCGTATGTCTACCGAAACATTCGCTGTCAACTGATAAATAGTCACATTACCACCAAAGGCAGCAGCCAATAGCTTTGCTGCAGTTGCATAGGAGCTGTCAACAATGAATGGCCCACATCTAAAATCAAACCAGTTGGGGAACTGTAAACTTGGACGTATACGCTGCGCATCTGCACTGAAATCCACTCCATCCTTCGATTTGCCTGCTTTAATTGCCCATTTTACTGGGATATTATTTTGCAGCAATTGATTAATAAAACCATAGGCTTTCAAATTGAAGTAACCCGGAACGGATTGCAATGCATTATCCATAGGTATTACCAAGGAACCGGTAGTTATGGTTTGGATATTAGATGAAGGGCCAGGCAAATCGTTTTGCCCTTTGGCTATCTTCGAAGTAAAAAGGGTCCAAAAAAGGAGCCCTAAAAACATCTTGGTGAGAGAATTGAAATAATGAAGCATCTGATTGTGATATAAAATTTTAATGGTTTTTCTTCACATAATACAATTAGGTTTAAACCTGATTCTATTTCTACCAATATATTCCCGGCTTTCACCAAGGCGTTAAAAGTTTTGGTAAACAGAAGTATAGTCGTGGTGAAAGGGAGATATCAGTCGGCTGTTGAATTTGACAGACATCATCTGATTGATTGGGTAAGGATTATAGAAATTCACCTATTCGCTTTTACTCAAGAGCGTTTTCCAGTCAGAAAAGAAAAAAACCTCCAAAAAAGTATAAGGACAGAAAAAAAATAAAATTAGCCTGACTTAATGAAAACAAAGGATGAATAAACATCACTTCTCGCTCCTTTGAATTTTGATCAGGAAATTACATGTACAGCTCGAAACCAGGATTGCAGTAAGCAATCTTTCTTTAATCATAAAGAGGAGAGTATTCTATATAGTCCTTCCAGACTTTCCTGCCCGCTGACAAAAAAAAACTCCTGCCTAAGCAAGAGTTCAATAATTAAGATCAAATCTAAACAACTAGTTATTATTCCACTTCTTTGCTTTCTTCTTACTTCTTCGCATCATCTTCCTTGTTTCTTTTTCCTGAATCTTCAGGTGTCTTTTTTTTCCTTTATCAATTGCCTTGTCCAACTTCTTTTTCTGCTTTTCTTTCTTTGCATCCGCTTTGCGTTGCTGATGGGAACCCTGATTCGGTCTCGGAGAATGGGCATCAAGGTCCTGGGAAAATGCCAGCGATGGACTTAAGCTAATAATAAGAATGACTAATAGGCGACGAAATATTTTCAATGCTTTATCCATTATAATAATAATAATCAATTTGCACTTCCGGCATTTTTTAATTCCCAATAATAACATTCAGTGAAAGAATTCTCCCGGTATCACATCCGACGGGATTCGAAAAAGATTAAAAAATATTATTTGCGCCCCCTGATCGCATGAATGAGATTAAACTAAGGAACTCCGGATTAACTTTTCACTTCCAATTCCATTCCGCAATGAGGGCATACCCCTTCTTTGTCGGAATTCACTTCAGGATGCATGGGACAAGTGTAAGTATTCTGTTGAATAGCAGTAGAATCGGCTCCTGCCACATTCTCGGTGGCTGCATTTTCCTGGCTTGCATTTTCTTTGTTTTCGTTACCTTTACAAGCAACAAGCCCAATCAGGGCGATGGCGATAAAATAGATAATCCTGTTCATTCGTTGAGGTTTTAGGTTAATTTGCAAATTTAGGAAAAAGCTGCAATTAAGACTTCATTCACGATAATGCTGTTGCATTCAATGAACAAACAACATCACATTTAGATTCAACGAAAAAAAATACAATCTATTGAAATCGTATTTCCCCTCATATAAATTGAATATCCCCTCAAGATTGAGCCTGGCACTTGCGTTTATTATTTCACTGACGGCATCTTTTTATTCATGCAAGAAGGACCAGACGACCGGGACCATACCAAATGTGACAGTGAATCTGGTCCTTCCATTAAGCCTGCCCGAATATGCGCCCTTGAACAGTGTAGGAAACTCGATCGAAATCAGCGGGGGCTATAAAGGAATCATTGTCTATCACCGTTTTCAGAACGAATTTGTTGCTTATGAAAGAGCATGTCCATACGACCCCTTGGAGAATGCAGCCATTGTTGAATTAGATTCTAACAATGTAATTTGTGTCGACCGAAATTGTGGTAGCAAGTTTTTTCTGACAGATGGCAGTATTTTGAATGGGCCGGCTGTTCAGGGCTTGAAGCAATACCATGCAGAATATGATGCCGGAGCCCTTACTCTCTATATATACAATTGAGAATTTCATCCGCTTTCGGATGATGACTAATACACATCAGGAGAAGCTACGTGCTTTCTAATCGTTTTTTAAGTAAACGGTTCTGCTTGGAAATGCGAATTCACAGGAGTTGCTTTGCACAATCTCCATGATCGCAAAATTTATTTCTTCTTTCACTTTCAGAAAATCCGAGAAATCAGGTGTTCTGGCAAGGTACATCACAAGAATATCCATAGAACTGGAATTAAATTCCATAAAACGAACTATAGGATCCGGCTCCACCAAAGGATGCTCATTCAACACATCCATAACTTCAAGCATCACTTTTTTCAGGAGATCTGCCCTGGTGGAATAAGTGAGGCCGACGACAAACTTTGCTCTGCGAACTTCCCTCTCAGTATCGTTGAGTAATTCCGAATCAATCATCTTTTTATTGGGTACTGTTACAAGGGTGCGGTCAAGAGCCCGGAGGCGTGTAGAACGAAATCCAATGCCCTCAACACGTCCTTCAATTTCCCCCACTTTCACAAGATCTCCCATCTTGAATGGCTTGTCGAGGAAGATAGTAAAGGAGCCCAATAAATTCTCAATGGTCTCTTTTGCAGCGAGTGCAAATGCAAGTCCTCCGATTCCTAAACCGGTGAGTATTGATACCACATTGAGATTGAATACCACACCCAGCATGATCATAAATCCAAACCCGGCAACTATAATTTTAAGCGATGCGGTGAGAAATGGAGCAAACTGGTCATCGACCAGAGTTTCTGTCAAAGCAGCCCGGGCAGCCAATACCAGGCCAATAAATGTAACGACCCGTACTAGAAACCAGGTGATGGCAATGATAACGATTCCCTCAAATAGCTGTTCAATGACAAAGCGTAAACCAAATGTTTGTCCTGAAACTAAATGCCATTCCTCCGGGAAAGACAGGCGGTTGAAGGCAATATAAACAATCACTATGAGGATCAGGAATCCGAAGGGCGCTGATAAAAGCTGAATAAACTTTGTAACACCAATTGTCTTACCATATTTCTGAAAGATCCTGTACAAGGTCCAGCTAAGTAGCTTTGAAATATATTTTTTAAGGACAAGGCCAAGCAGAAGAATTCCGACAGACCAGATGTAATTACTGATCGTATTTCCAAAATATTCCTGATCAAAAAAATTAATCATCATGTTTAAAATTCCGGACTATACTATTTAAGTTATGCAATTCCTGAGAAACTGAATTTCCATGAATTGAAATTACCCGCCTTTTAATGCTGAAAACCTGTACTGATCCTGAAAGTCGGGAGAAAGAAAAAAACGTTTTTCAAAACTTTGTCTCTTCATGCTAAAATCCTATAACTACAACTGACAGCAAGGCAATCGTCAGGCATTGTTTAGATTTTAAATCACTCATTATATAAGGAGTATTGACCAAACCCAAATGTCATTCCGGCTTGAGAGGAATTTAGATGCTCATCCTCCATCCGGTCATCCATCTGCATTTAATAAATCAAACCAACTTACTAATTGACCATTCCAATGCTGCAGCCGTAAACCCCGTGGTATCTGGCTGAACCTCATACACTTCCTTCATTGCCTGCCCAATACAGGCAGAAACATCCCTGAAAATGGCATCGTCGCTGATTACTGCATCATCATTCATCAGATATCTGAATACACGCGCCATACCACAATTTGCTATGAAATCCGGGATAACAGTTAGTGTTGAATCTGCGAACTCAGCTGTATCTCCGTAGAATATTTCCTTATCATCAAAGGGCACATTGGCACCACAGGAAATTACCTCCAGGCCATTTTCCAGCATCCATTGAATATGCTCTCTGGTAACAAGTCTTGAAGCAGCTGCAGGAACAAAAATCTCGGCACCAAGATGCCAGATTTCTTTCCTGATTTGCTTCCTGAGACATTAGATCCGGAGCATTAAGTTGGTTTCCATTTCTATTCAGATAAAAATCACGAACTTCTGCAAAACTGAAACCATCACTGTTCATCACTCCGCCGTGACGGTCTATGATACCTACTATTTTCACCCCCATTTGGGAAAGATAATAGCCCGCCGCAGCTCCAACATTTCCCCAGCCCTGAATGATGGCTCTTTTTTCATTTAACTCTATTCCCCTTAAAGCATAATGATGAACCACTGCTTCTGCAACACCAAAGCCGGTAATCATATCTGCTACTGTGATTGCCTGTTTAGGATCTGGACTGTATTTCGGATCATCAATGATTTTCTTTACCCCTTTTTGAAGCTGGCTGATAATTCTGTCCTTTTGTTGTTCTGTAGCGTTAAAATGTGAAACTACAGTTCCTTCCTGTGGATGTCGTAAACCCAATTTGGCTGTGATGGGCAGCACTTCATGGATTTCATCAACATTCAGATCGCCACCGGTTCCGTAATAGCTCTTCAATAGTGGTAAAACTGCCTTGAACCATCGCTCCAGTACACCTGCCTTGCGGGGGTCAGCCGGATCGAAATTGATACCTGATTTTGCTCCCCCAATCGGCGGGCCGCTCACAGAAAATTTCACTTCCATCGTCTTGGCAAGTGACTCCACCTCTCTTTTATCGAGGCCTTTACGCATCCGGGTTCCACCTCCGGCAGAGCCACCACGTAAGGAATTGATGACAATCCAGCCTTCGGCTTCGGTTTGAGAATCTTTCCATTCAAAAACAATTTCTGGTCTTTTTAGCTCAAAGCGGCGAATCAATTCCTTCAAACGGACCCTGGAAAGGGTATTTATGTTATTTTCCATAGTATATTTCTGGTGCAAACCTACGGCAATTCAGTGAAAAGCCCAAGTATAAAGAGCACGGGGAACCATTCCCGCGGACCTAATTTTTCCCCGAACACCCATATGGTCCAGATCACCCTTTCTCAGAGCTCAAGAAGGAAGAAAAAATATTTTAATTCTAGTACACAATTATTTGGAAGTAACTGAAAGGTTATTGTAATTTTGATACGCACGAACAAGTACTAGGCTATCCTCCAATTAAACATTTCTATCAGCCATGGCAACAAAAAAGAAACCCGTAAAAAAATCAAAGGCCAAAAAGCCAGCGAAGAAAAAAGCTACCGTTAAAAAAGCGAAGAAGGCGGGAGCAAGTAAAAAAGCTAAAAAAGCTGTCAAGAAAAAGACAGTGAAAAAAGCTACAAAAAAAGTCGCGAAGAAAACAGTAGCTAAAAAACCGGCAGCGAAAAAACCAGTTGCTAAAAAACCGGCTGCAAAGAAAGCAGCCAGTCCAAAAGCTGCTGCACCAAAGAGTCAACCTAAACACAACAGTACACCCAAAAAGACAGAGAAGAAAAAAGTGGTGAAAGCCCCTATCATGAAAGAGTCCGCTCCGATGCTTTTCCGTGAAACTGAAATTGTTGAAATCACTTCCATCACTCCTGCTGAAATGGATGCTACAGAAATGGACGAATCCATTGACGATAACATCAAAGGATTTGATGACCCGGGCACATTAGACGAGTTTGATGATGATGATGATTTTTAATTCTCACCAAATTAGTCTTTAAAGATAAGGATTGAATTACAAGAATTGATTCAGAGCAGCCGTGCTGGCTGCTCTTTTTTTATCCATTTTCTAATAAATATTTATCTGAATTTTCCTGCCCAATAAAATAAATTAGGATCCAATTGTATGGTAATCCTAAAAAATACCAGGCAATCCTTTTTTGAAACAATCCGGAATCATTCAAATAAAAAAAAGCTGAACCTCTGCAGCAAACGAATTTACTGCTTCAAATCACGCCGCCCGGATAAATAGCTCCACCGATATTATCACGACTGGCACCTGTTACGCTTTTCAAACAATTTACTTCGGACCTCCATCGTTTCAAACCCAGGAATGCAAAGATGAGGGCTTCCTTATAATTCACAATTTCCGGATCCGGGACTATTACTTCAGTCGCAGTAAATTCTTTCAGTCTTTGTATCAGAAAAGTATTGAAAACTCCACCCCCGGTAACCAACATCGTTCCGGCTCCTGTATTATTTCCAATTTGCCGGGCAATGTGTTCCACTGCTGTTGCCATCAAATCTTCCAGTGGCAGATTAAATTCATTCTTCTCAAAAAACCGGATCAAGTCTCGATCCACGTCTTCCCTTCCCAGTGATTTTGGAAAGGGACGAGAGTAATATTCCAGCGAATTAAATTTTGCCAGCATTCCCGGGTGCACCTTTCCAGCAGCAGCCATTTCTCCATTTAAGTCAAATGCTTTTCCTGATTTTTGAGCCAGATAATTGAGTAATATATTACAGGCACACACATCAAACGCTATTCTGTTTCCTCCACTCTCAAAAGAAATATTCGCGATCCCACCCAGATTAAGACAATAAGTATATCTCCCAAACAAAAGCCGGTCTCCGATTGGAACCAAAGGTGCTCCTTGTCCGCCCAACGCAATATCCCCACTTCGAAAATCACAAACCACAGGAAATCCCGAAGCAGCAGCCAGTGCGGCTCCTTCACCAATTTGCAGAGTAAGACCGATTCCGGGCTGATGAAATATTGTATGCCCATGGGAGGCAACAAAATCAGGGGTCATTTTCTTCCTTTTTACAAATTCTGCAACTCGCTCTCCACAAAATTTCCCAAAGTAAACATGATATTCTGCGAGTTCTTTAGCGGTACCATCAGAGAGCGAAGAAAGTTTCTCTTTCATCTCCGGAGAATAATTTACCGTTTCTGCCTCGAGTAACTGAAAGCTCCATGTTTTATCTAATGTAAAATCACAAAATGCGATATCAAGTCCATCGAGAGAGGTTCCCGACATCAATCCTATCACTGAGTAACGATCCATGAAGAAAAATAAATTGACTTAGGATAAATTTATGCATCGAAAGATATTGTTTTCTTTTGGGTTCTCAGATTTCGGATATACAGCTAAGAGGGAAGCGGAATTTGAAAACACATACAGATACTCTTGATTAAACGAGCGTTACAATCCACATCTAACACACTATCAAAAACTTAACAAGTGATTTCAATACACTCACTGATCAATTTTCTCTTTGGAATACGGTCGAAATCATGTAGGTTTGCCAAAGAAAAAAACACGATTTTTATACGAATCAGGCCATTTTTCTGTAAAAGAATATACTCACAATGAATTTTGAATTAACCGAAGAGCATCTGATGATACGCCAGGCGGCGCGTGATTTTGCTCAAAATGAATTGAAACCCGGTGTAATTGAACGCGATGAGCACCAAAAATTTCCAGCGGAGCAGGTACGCATGATGGGAGAACTTGGATTTCTCGGAATGATGGTTGATCCTAAATACGGTGGTGGTGGTATGGATACCATCTCCTATGTGCTGGCCATGGAAGAAATTTCAAAAGTGGATGCATCGGCCTCTGTAGTAATGTCTGTTAATAATTCCCTCGTGTGCTGGGGTCTGGAAAAATTTGGCAACGAAGAACAAAAACAAAAATACCTTGTACCTCTCGCTAAGGGAGAAATCATTGGTGCTTTTTGCCTCTCGGAACCGGAAGCCGGCTCGGATGCAACCTCACAGCATACTACAGCAGTGGATGCAGGAGATCATTATATCGTAAACGGAACCAAAAACTGGATCACCAATGGCTCAACAGCCTCCGTATATCTTGTAATGGCTCAAACTCACGTTGAAAAAGGCCATAAGGGAATAAACGCTCTAATTATTGAAAAGGGAGCTCCCGGTTTCACTATAGGAAACAAAGAAAATAAACTTGGGATACGAGGAAGTGATACTCACTCCCTGATGTTTACTGATGTAAAAGTACCGAAAGCTAATCGCATTGGAGAAGATGGCTTCGGTTTTAAATTCGCGATGAAGACATTAACAGGAGGACGCATCGGTATTGCGTCACAAGCTTTGGGTATTGCCTCAGGAGCCTATGAACTTGCATTGCAGTATTCAAAAGAAAGAAAAGCCTTCGGTGTTCCTATTTCTGAGCACCAGGCTATCCAGTTCAAACTAGCAGACATGGCAACTGAAATTGATGCCGCACGTTTGCTTTGTCTGAAATCGGCCTGGCAGAAAGACAACAATATGGATTACAACCTTTCCTCCTCGATGGCGAAACTCTTTGCTTCACGTGTAGCCATGGAAACAACTGTGGAAGCTGTTCAGATCCATGGAGGATACGGCTTTGTTAAAGAATTTCATGTAGAGCGCCTGATGCGTGATGCGAAAATCACACAGATATACGAAGGAACATCTGAAGTTCAGAAAATCGTCATATCACGTTCGATCCTCTCCTGATATTAATATCAATATTCTTCAAACATCGGAAATGATAAAACGCCTTACGGTATATCTTGCCTTGTGCTTTTCATTTTATCTTACCGCCTGTACATCGCAACGCAAGTTGATTTATTTTCAGGGAGAGATTCCTCCTATGAATGTAGCGGAAAAATACCAACTTAAAATCAATAACGGGGACATCATTTCTGTAAGTATATTCACAATTAATGCCGAGGCATATCCTTATTTCTCTTACTCCCTCGACCAACCAATAAGCGACAATCGCTCAGGTTATGAAAAAGGAATCATTGTGAATGAGATTGGCGAGATAAAATTGCCACTCATTGGTGCTGTGAAAGTGGCCGGCTTGACAATCCCTGAAGCGACGCGCCTAATCGAGTCCGGATTCAAATCCTTCATTGATGAACCAATTGTGACTCTCAAGAAATTAAATTTTAAAATCACAGTACTGGGGGAAGTAAACAAACCCGGCACTTACCCCATCATGAACGAAAGGGTGACTTTGCCTGAAGCACTTGGACTCGCCGGCGACCTTTCTCCCTCCGGCGACCGGCAAAAACTTCGGATCATCCGTGAAGAAAACAACCAAACCGTTGATTTCTTCGTTGACCTCACCAGCGCCAGTTCCATCCGACCTGAAACATATTATCTGCACCCTGATGATATTGTCTATGTACAACCTTCCAGGAGAAGGTCCTATCAAAATATTAGTCCGGCAGTGGCAGTGTACTCTTCAATTATAACCACCGCCGTGATAGCTCTCACTTTAATTCTCACTCAAACGAAGTAAGCATGAGAAACAGTGAAGGAGTTCAACGCCGTAATGATGACGAAATTGACCTGAAACTATTGTTTCTGGAGATCCGAAGGAATTGGCATTATTTCCTCTTTTCAATTATCCTGTTTTCCATTCTTGCACTGCTTTATATACGGTTTACATTACCGGTATATGAAGCACGATGCAGTGTGCTTGTGAAAGACACCAAAAACACTTCCAAAAACATTGAAGATATTTTTACGGGTGACCTTTTTGGAAATACAAAAAACATTGCTACAGAAATTGGCATTTTAAAATCGCGCTCCCTGCTTGATGAAACCATCCGCGAATTAAATTTAGAGGTGAGTTATTTCAGCCACTCGGCTTTATTTCAGGTGCCATTATATAAAAACCAGCCATTCATCGTGGAACCATTGCGCGCATCAGACGGGATCTATGATGAAAAATTTGAACTGACTATTTTGGACTCCAGCCGCTTTCGGCTCGAAACCGACATCGACAATACGTATCTCAAAAATTTTTCCTATTCATCCACCCACCGATTTGGCGAAGAAATCCGTAACCCTCAATTTACGTTTCGAATTATTCGTCAGGATGTGGTTTCTGATCTTCCTCCGGATGAACAGTACATATTCGTAATCAATTCCCTGAATAAAATGATCAATTTTTATCAGGAAAAAATGAAAGCGGAACCGCTGAATAAGGATGCAACTATTGTGGAAATTACAGTACAAGATCAGATCCGTGAAAGAGCTGCTGACTTTTTAAATACGCTTGGAAAAGTATACATCAACCGGGATGTAAAAGATAAATCTTCAGTTGCCGCCTTGACATTGAAATTTGTGGATGAGCAATTAGCCGATATCAGTACCACCCTGCATTCAACAGAGCAGGAATTGCAAAAATTCAAGGAGGAAAAAGGAACTGTAAATTTAAGCGAAGAGTCCAAAGCATATCTGGAACGTGTTACCTCCATTGATGCAGAAAGAGTGAAGGCAGAGATTGAACTTGAATCGTTGGATTATTTATACGATTATGTTAATGGAAATAAATCTCTGACACAGCTGGCACCTGCTTCCCTCGGAACGCCGGATCCGCTGCTCGTGGAATTGATTACGCAACTTCAACAGTTGAACAACAAGCGTCAAAGCATGCTTTTTGGAAGCAGTGCTCAGTCTCCTGCAATTCGTACAATTGATGAACAGATAACGGAAACAAGAAAGGCTCTTGTGGAAAACATCAATAACATCAGGAACAGAACCCGTGTTAACTTACAGGGGATTAAAGGGCAATTGGTGCAATACGAGAATAATATCCGGAAAATCCCAAATATCGAGCGCGAACTGCTGGGAATACAAAGAAATTTCTCGGTGAATGAAAACATCTACCTATATCTCTTACAAAAAAAGGCGGAAACAGGTATTGCCAAAGCTACCGCGGTGTCCGACAACAAAGTATTGGACGAAGCCAGTGTAAACGACAAACCTGTGATCCCAAGCACTAAGGCCGTGCTGATCATCACCAGCATGCTTGCACTTTTCTTTCCGCTGATCATCCTGCTCTTAAAGGGATATTTGAAAAACACCATCAGCAACCGCGAAGATGTTGAACGCCTCACTAAAATTCCAATCATCGGGGTTGTAGGGCATCTGAGTGACGGCGAACGACTCGTAGTGGCAAGAAAACCAAAGTCTTCAATTGCTGAAGCTTTTCGTTCCATTCGGGCAAATCTAATGTTCCTGGGTCTGGCAGATCAGCATAAGATTGTCATGATCACCAGTTCGGTTGGCGGTGAGGGAAAATCATTCTCCACACTTAATCTTGCAACAGTGCTTTCACTGCAACATCACAAAGTTATTATTGTGGGAATGGATCTGCGTAAGCCACAATTGGTGCAGGACCTCGGAATTAAAAATGACACCGGAGTAAGTACCTACCTGATTGGAAAAACCCTGTTGGAAGATGTTATCTTCAAAACAAACATTGAAAACCTCGACATCATTCCTTCCGGACCGGTACCACCTAATCCTGCTGAATTGCTCACCAAGAAAGAAACCAAAGAACTGCTGGAGAAACTAAAGGATCGTTATGACTACATCATTATCGACACGCCGCCGGTAGGTATTGTGAGCGATGCCATGATGCTGATGAGTCTTGCTGATATTAATGTATTCATCCTCCGGGAAAACTATTCCAAGAAACAATACATTAAAACAATTAACGAATATTATACTCAAGGCAAAGTAAAGAACCTCTGCATCTTATTGAATGACTCAGGAATGAACCAACATTACGGTTATGGTTATAGCTATGGATACGGCTATCACGGCTATGGTTATTATGATGAGGATAAAAAGAAAAAAAGATTCTTCCAACGTATCTTCGGAAGAGCATGATCTGATGTGCTTTCATCTTAGGAAGGGCCCTGATGATAAGCAAAATTATATTCAATTTCTTCAAAAAAATTAAAGGAAACAGAAAATCCGACGCTCATTAAATAGTGAATCAATTACATCACAAATTCTATTCAATCGATTAGCCATTCTTTGAACACCATCAAACGGAGCTTTTAAAATACCACAATATCTGCCTCAGGGCTCAATATTTTGCCTCATGTCACAGCTTCCACTCATTCCTGTTCCTATTAAACCCGGTAAAAACTTTTCTGTTCTCCAAATACTTCAATTTATAGTATTACTTTCTGTAATCCTGTATTTTGGAAAATCCTTATTCATACCGCTAAGTTTCGCTTTGCTGATCTCTTTTACTCTCTATCCTGTTTGTGCCTGGCTCGAAAAGAAAGGCCTGAATAAAAATTTAGCGATAGGAATTTCTCTCACCTCATTGATGGTTGTGCTTGCTGGAATTATTTATTTGTTACTCGATCAGCTGAGCCGGTTTACCGGTGAATGGCCGGTAATAAGATCAAAAGCCGCCGAATCATTCACGCTAATCAGTACCTGGCTGGCGGCCAATTTCAATATCCCTGTGGAACAACAGGAAACATGGCTGCGAGGATTTGTAGGCACTTCAGGAAATAACTTCCTTCCATTCCTGAAAGAAACTATTTATTCTTTATCCATTTCTATCGTCTTATTTATTCTCATTCCGGTTTTCTCCAGTCTGATATTGTATCATCGAAAACTCTTGGCCAAAGTCCTTTTCGGTTTATTCGAAGAGAATAAAAGGGAAGTAATTCACCAGATTCTACACGAAACGGTTCATGCCTTCCATAATTTTATTAAAGGCATGATGCTGGTTTATCTTATCGTTGGTATTCTCAACAGTATTGGACTCGCTCTGTTAGGAATCCCCCATCCATTCTTATTCGGATTCATTGCATCGATCCTCACCTTTATTCCCTATATCGGAATCATGATAGCATCATTATTGCCGATAAGTATTTCATGGATTACCTTCAATTCCATTTGGTATCCGCTTGGTGTGATCCTGGTCTTTAGCATCGTCCAATACCTTGAGGCAAATGTGATTTTTCCATTTACAGTCAGCAATCGACTAAAAATAAATACGCTTTCAACGATTGTTGCAATTCTGGTCGGCGGAATCCTGTGGGGCGCAGCAGGAATGATTCTCTTCATTCCCTTCCTTGGAATTCTGAAGTTAATCGCTGATAAAACAGAAAGTATGAAATTGATTTCTGATTTACTCGGAACTAAGAGCAAGACCTGAGTAAACAGTATTCTGCGGAGCAGTCCGCTAATTAATTACCTCTAAAATTTTTTCCATTTTTGCACTGCGGGAACCTTTGATGAGGATGGTTTTACCTGAGATTGGATGTCCTTTTATCCATGCAGCCGCCGCCTCTGCATCCATAAAATGCTCACAAGGTAGCTGGCCTGATAATTTTCCAAAATACTTTCCCACCAGAATCAGCTGTTGATACGGAATCTCCATCAAACGTTCAACGATTCGCAGATGTTCATTGTCAGACTCCTCCCCTAACTCCGCCATATCACCAAGACAAATAACCTTTTGAGAGTCCGGCACCAGTGCAAAGTTTTTGAGTGCTGCTTCCATACTGGTCGGGTTTGCATTGTAGGCATCCAGGATAATGGTGTTCGTACCTTTCTTCAACAATTGAGAACGGCTGTTACCGGGGACGTAGGATGCAATAGCGGAATTGATAAGGTGTGCATCAACACCAAAATAATTCCCAACTGCAATAGCGGAAAGTATATTTTCGAAATTATATTCCCCGATCAGGTGTGAAATATGATGACCCAGCTGGTCCCCGCTTCTCCAAATCACTTCAAGAAATGGTTGTGTTCTTTTCAATACACCGGAAGTTTCAAAGGCCAAATTAGTACCGTAATGGATGAATTTACGCGGGTGTATTTTGGCAGCCATCATTCCCAACTGCCCGTTGTCTCCATTCAGGAAAATAATTTTTCCATGCTGATCAATCCACTGATACAATTCGCCTTTCCCTTTTTTCACTCCCTCAAATCCGCCAAATCCTTCAAGATGTGCCATCCCGACGTTAGTGATAAGGCCGTAGTCAGGCTCTGCAATTCGGCAATAACTATCAATCTCTCCTACATGATTTGCTCCCATCTCGATCACGGCAAATTCGATTTCACTTCCTATCGACAGTAGTGTGAGTGGAACTCCGATATGATTATTTAAATTACCCTCCGTTGCAAACACCCTGAACTTCTTTGAAAGTACGGCACGAATAAGTTCTTTGGTGGTGGTCTTTCCATTTGAACCTGTAATTGCTAAGAATGGAATGTTCAATTGCATCCTGTGAAAATGAGCGAGTTCCTGCAAGGTTTCTAGAACATTTTCTACAAGAAGAAAGCGCTCATCCTTTTTATACTTCGCGTCATCAATGACACAAAAAGTTGCACCCTGTTGGAGCGCGGTTTCAGCATAGGTATTCCCGTTAAAATTCGGTCCTTTCAATGCGAAAAATATACTGCCGGCCTTGATAGCACGGCTGTCCGTGCTTACATGGGGGTTCTTCAGGTAGAGTAGATAAAGTTCTTCGATGGAAATCATAATGCAAAAGTAAGCAGGATAGAGATGCACTTTCGAAGAAGTTCGGGGAGATATGAAGGTTCAGTCGTGGAAACGCCCCTCACCTGTCTGGCTAGATAGGGCCTGAGTAGATCATGTAGGTCCATTCATTGATCAATTTCTTTCGCAGAAGAGGATGAATAAATCTGTCAAACAGGCCCTATAAAGCGGGTAGCCGGAAGGATCTTTATACTGCTTTCCAGGAAATACAATTCTTAGTGCGGAAAAAAATATATTTTTTTGTATCTAATTATTTATCAACATATTACAACAAAACAAATTAGCCCTTCAAAGTCCAAAATTTTTACCAACAGGCCTCTTTTTTTTCCGATTAAAAGAGTACTTTTGCGCTCTCAAAATCACTACATACTTCATTAAATAACAGATATGGCGAATATTGGAAGAATAACGCAGATCATCGGGCCGGTTGTTGACGTGGCATTTGACACGGAAGGAACTGTTTTGCCTAACATCCTGGATGCTATGGAAATCGATCGTCCGGGAGGTTCCCCACTTGTTTTAGAATGTCAACAACATGTTGGAGAAGATACCGTACGTGCAATCGCCATGGATTCAACAGATGGCCTCACCAGAGGAACCCCGGTACGTTCAACAGGTGCGCCTATTCAAATGCCTGCGATGGACAGCATCAAAGGGCGTCTTTTTAATGTCGTTGGTGAAGCCATTGATGGTATTGGAAAAGTGACTAAAGAACACAGTGTTCCTATTCACCGTCAGGCTCCATTATTCGAAGACCTTTCTACAGAATCTGAGATGCTGCTTACTGGCATTAAAGTAATCGACCTTATCGAACCTTACAGTAAAGGAGGAAAAATTGGTCTTTTCGGTGGTGCTGGTGTTGGAAAAACGGTGTTGATCATGGAATTGATCAACAACATCGCAAAAAGTTATGCTGGATTGTCAGTGTTCGCCGGTGTCGGTGAACGTACACGTGAAGGAAATGATCTTGCTGAGAGAAATGATCGAATCAGGCGTTATCCGTTATGGTGATGCGTTTAAACACAGCATGGAAAATGGCGGATGGGATCTGAGTAAAGTGGACATGAAAGAATTGGCGAAATCACAGGCTACCCTGGTATTCGGTCAGATGAACGAACCTCCGGGTGCACGTGCACGTGTTGCATTATCAGGACTTACCGTGGCAGAATATTTCCGCGACGGAGATGAGAAATCCGGCGGACGTGATATCCTTTTCTTCATTGACAATATCTTCCGTTTCACACAAGCGGGATCTGAAGTATCTGCACTTCTTGGCCGTATGCCATCGGCCGTTGGTTACCAGCCGACGCTGGCTACTGAAATGGGACTGATGCAGGAACGAATTACATCCACCAAGCGGGGATCCATCACTTCGGTACAGGCGGTCTATGTTCCGGCTGATGACCTTACCGATCCGGCTCCGGCTACAACCTTTGCCCACCTTGACGCCACTACGGTATTGAACAGGAAGATCGCCGAATTAGGGATTTATCCTGCCGTGGATCCACTGGATTCTACTTCACGTATTCTTTCTCCTGCCATCGTAGGTGAAGAACATTATAATACTGCCCAAAGGGTGAAGAACATACTTCAGCGATATAAAGAACTTCAGGATATTATTGCCATCCTGGGTATGGATGAACTTTCTGATGACGATAAACAAACAGTGAACCGGGCGCGCCGTGTACAGCGCTTCCTTTCCCAGCCATTCAACGTGGCTGAGCAGTTTACCGGCTTAAAAGGTGTGATCGTTCCAATTGAAGAAACCATCAAAGGATTCAACATGATCATGGACGGCGAAGTGGATGAATATCCGGAAGCTGCCTTCAACCTTGTGGGAACCATTGACGATGCAATCGAAAAAGGAAAGAAACTCCTGAGCGAAACAAAATAATTTTGTCACAAAGGATTCATATCCTCATTCAACAATCTCGTAAACATGCTTCTTGAAATAATCACCCCCGATAAAAAAGTATATTCAGGAGAAGTGAGTTCAGTTTCTGTTCCTGGTTCAAAGGGGCGTTTTGAAATGCTGAAAAATCATGCCGCTGTAATATCCTCTTTGCTGAATGGAAAAGTAAAAATCAAAGACAAAGAAGGTGTCAAAACTTTTGAAGTAAAAGGCGGGATTGTGGAAAACCTGAAAAATAAAATTATTATTCTAGCGGAATCAGTATAAATACCCCTTGAAATAGGAGCTCCGCTTATGCCGGGTGCTTCCTCGAAAACATGATATAAAAAAGACATCCCCGGATGTCTTTTTTTGCATAATTTCCTAAAATTAAGGCTTCGAGATCATGAGTAACAATGGAAGATTATTCTCGATAAGGCAATAATCTGCTGTTTCAACTAAATGATCCCCGTCAAGATCCTGACTATAATAGCCAACCAAATAGCCCAGAAGAGAGCCTTCCAGGCTAGTAAGATCAACGGTATTAATAACACCATCCTGATTCACGTCACCACTCCAGATCGCATAATTTCCATCCCCAAGCGGCACCTGATTGCTACCATACGATTTGGAAGCTGCATTTGTAAAATCATAGTTCATCGAACTGCTGTTGAAAAGCACTGGCGAAGCACTCCATGTTTCAAGGGTATTTCTGTGCTTCATAACCAGGTAATAATTGTTTCCCATAACAGCACCCGGGAATGTAAAAATCCCTTGTCCGTTGGTCCCAATCGTACTCCTGACACTATAGACAAATGAATAAGGTGAGTAAGCAAGAGCCAGCTTTGCATCAAAGGTATCACACACGGCAGGGTAAACAGCAGGATCAACTACAGCACGCATCGAACCGCTGCCTGTATAAAAACCCTGTACAAAAACCTTAACCGTCAATTCTAAATTAGCTGAGGGTACAGTGAAGGATGTACTGCTTGCGACAGTTCCGCAAGCATTCTGAACCTGGATGAATCCGCTTGTTGCACCAACAGGAACAGTTGCCGTAATAAGGTTATTATTATTCACTACAAAGGAAGAACTCATCCCATTGAAAAGCACATTCGAAACTCCTGTAAAGTAAGATCCGTTTATCTGAATTGATGTAGCGGGAATTCCTGATAAAGGGTTGAATGAATTAATGACCGGCAGTGGATTTACAGTAACGTTGAAAGGATTGGAAGAAACAGCATTTCCACAATTATTGAATGGTGTTACAGAAATTGTCCCAGACTGTGCACTCGCAGAAAAATTAACTGTGATAGAATTTGTGTTGATTCCACCGGAAATAATTGCACCAGTAGGTAAAGTCCAATTATAGCCGGTCATCCCACTTACAGCAGGTATACTATAGGAAACACCAGTTTGTCCCTGGCACACCACCGCTGTTCCGCTGACTGACGATGCTTGTTGCATGACGAGCAGTTCCAGACTCCAGGATGTCATAGACCCTATGTCCGCAGCAGCATCGTCCATAATATAAATCTTCCAGGTGCCATTGGGATCAAGGCCATTCAGACTGGACAAAGGAGTTGATGCGGCCCCTGTTCCTGCCGCAAAGGAACCAGGTCCCGGTGAAGTATACGTATCCGGAGAAGTAGAATTCGTTGGTTTATAAGATCCCGAAGTGAGAGTGCCTGTGTCCGAAAAATTTGCCGCTGCTGAATCATTTACAACAAAGGTCAAATTGACAAGATCCGTTCCTCCTCCGCAATCAGACATGAGGGTTACATATTGTCCGCCGGGTGCCTGAAGCAATATATCAATATCATCCGGATATGTATGAGAGATCCCATTTAGAATCACGTTTACATCCTGTATCGTTCCTAGCAATCCTGAAACACTGATAGTACCCGGGTAAGGGCTGGCAGTTGAATTGTCGTTAATTGTTATACCTGATGCGGATGTATACGTCAGTTGCACAATGGCCGACGGAAGCGGGTTTACAGTAATAGCAAGAGAAGAACTGGCTCCTGAACATGCCGCATTTGTACCGGCCACGCTAATTGATCCGGAAGCAGCTGATGCCGAAAAATCAACAAGTATCGAATTGGTATTTGAACCACTGACAATACTGGCACCAATTGGAAGGGTCCATGCATATCCTGTAGCTCCTGCAATAACAGGAACACTATAAGCTACTCCGGTCTCGCCCTGACATGCACTTGCATCGCCGGATATACTGCCGGCTGCACCGGGTGCATTGATCACATTGATATAATTGGTTTTCGTAATGATGTCGGAACCACCAGGACCTGAAATACTAAGGCTAACAGTTTTTAATCCACTGCTGGCATATTGCACCGTGACAGGTCCTGAAGAAGTCGATGTGGCCGGGCTTGCACCGGCTCCAAAATTCCAACCGAATGAATTTATTGCCCCGGTCGATGAGCTTGTAAAAATCACATTACTACTTACACACGCAGAAGTTTTGTCAGCATTGAAGTCTGCCACCGGATTGCCTAAACTCACATTTGCCCACCAGGTTCCCCAGCGGTCATAGCCGCCTCCAGGTGTTATTGCATACTCCTGCAAGGTCCAGAAATCATTATCATTGAGCGGATCCACTTGTGTGAGTGTATAATCACCCCAGCGGTTCGCAGTACCGGAATACGTTTTATAATATTTCGCCAAACCTGATTTGAAAATGTAATCCGACTGAAAATTCGCATCAGATGCAAGTTTTAATGCATAGGAAGCGCTGGCATACATCGAAGAAGAGAAAATGGAATAACCCATTACAGCATCATCATTTGAGTTCACGGAAATACTCGGGAACGCATAGAATGTGGTTCCGCTTGCATCGTCAATGCGGTCCCTGGATGTGATGGCTCCGCTTGTCGTTAACTTCCACCATTGAATGGAGGAACGCGTGGGCGATGCTGCAGGTAAAAATACCGAATGTGCCATCCATACCGCCCCATTCCGGTACACGCAATTCAGCATCCTGTCGTCGTTGCAACGAATTTTATTTGCAGATCCTAACTGAGGTGCGAAGTCAGTTCCGGTACCCCATTCCCAGGGATTTGGAGTACTTGCAAATGTTCCGGAAGAAAGAACCTCTGAACCAACGGAACCTGTAAGTGTAAATAATCGGATGTATCCACTGCCTCCCGAATTACCATTATAGGATTCGCCCAGATAAACTGTACTGATTGAATTATCATAGGTTATGGCCGGTGCCAGGGTAAAGGCGTCGCTACCGGCATTAATGACCGTATATTGGCCGGTTCCACCGGCATAAAAATCAGCTTTGTTCAAAGCATAAACCAGGCAAGTCTGATAGGAAGAATTCACATTCCCGAACATATTCCCTGAAATCACAATCCAGTCTTTATTAAAACCCATACTTGGATAATCCAGCCACATCGTATCCACACCGGTAGCGTCAATGCGATAACGATTCCAGCTACCCGTTGGGTCGCTGCTTTGTGATACAGCGATCAGCAAGGATGAATTGGCTGAGCGGCTGTTGGAAACTGCAACACTTATCCACCTGTTGTTGTAAGGATCATATGTTGTTTTAGGATCAAAGGGACTGCTGATCCCAAGGCCGGTCCAGAATGTCGCAATACTTACAGTAGATAAATTTGATCCTGCACGCGTTTGTATGGCATATTGTGAGTTCAACGTGACCATCAGGTGATTGGGTCCCACTCCACCATTTACATCGGGTGGAATACTCGAAATATTATCATCCAATGCGGTAAATCCATTCGCAGGAGGAGGAGAAAGGACTTGATTGGATCCAGCGCCCTGACCAACACGATTCATAGAGGGGGTCTCCTGAAATATTTTTGCATCCCCTGGAATTACTCTGTTTCTTGGTATCCCATTCTCTTCTTCTTCTTCTTCTTCAAATCGCCCCGGCTTACCATATTGATTCGGCACCTTAAACTCCTCATCTTGGGAAGGATTTTTTCTTTCCTCTTCCATCAACTGTTTCATGTTAACGACATCATGATACACTGCCTTGAAGACTTCTCCCCTTTTCCCTTCCTGGGCAAAAGATGATGAAGTGATAAATACGAAAAATAAAAGCAATAAAAAACGGCTTCGTCTAAAAACCGGGAAAGCTGATATTCGGGTTGGAAGTAAAAAGGAAATCATAAGCAATGAAGGATAAATTAAGCAGCAGGTTTTTTACCAATAAAGGTGAAGGAGTGTTAGTATATTATTATACTGTCAGCGGTTCATAATTGTTTTATTCTGTGGGTAGATTTATTCACTCAATTGGTATAAAGCAATAACCGAAATGAACTTTTTGAAAAGCAAAACCGCAGCAGCTAAATGCTTTACCAATTATCCAATAATCAAATCTAATGATTTTGGTCGAATTTATTGCACTTAATAAATGATTGACTTTGTGCTTTTTTAGCCCAAAATCAACAGAGTTCAAATTATCAGGCTGCTGAAATGCCCTATCAATGGGCCTTTCAGGGCTTTTCTTTCCTTACCATAACATTTCGGACCATAAAAAAAGCCCCGGAAGAATCCGGGGCCATTCTATTATTTAATAAACTAATTACTATTAATTTATTAGTAACGATATTGATCCGACTTATATGGCCCTGTTTTTTTAACACCGATATACTTTGCCTGCTCATCAGTTAATTCGTCAAGTTCAACGCCAATCTTACTCAAATGCAGACGAGCAACTTTCTCGTCAAGATGCTTTGGCAAAGTGTATACCTTGTTTTCATAATTCTTATAATGCATCCATAACTCGAGCTGAGCCATTGTCTGATTCGTGAATGAATTAGACATTACGAATGAAGGATGCCCCATTGCACAACCGAGATTTACCAAACGACCTTCCGCAAGAACGATGATATCTTTTCCGTCAAGGGTGTATTTATCAACTTGCGGTTTGATGGTATCCTTTGATTTGCCATAATTTTTATTCAACCAGGCCATATCAATTTCATTGTCGAAGTGACCAATATTACAAACGATGGCATTGTGCTTCATGTTTTTAAAGTGACGATCCTTAATGATATTGTAATTGCCTGTAGCAGTAACAATGATATCTGCTTCCTTCACGGCATCATCCATCTTTTTCACTTCATATCCTTCCATTGCTGCCTGCAAGGCACAGATAGGATCAATTTCAGTAACAATCACACGAACTTTCGCATCACGAAGTGATTCAGCAGAACCTTTTCCAACATCCCCGAATCCTGCAACAACAGCAACTTTGCCTGCAAGCATCAAGTCAGTAGCACGACGAATTGCATCAACCAAAGATTCACGGCAACCATATTTGTTATCAAATTTTGATTTGGTCACAGAGTCGTTTACATTGATGGCAGGAATTGGTAAAGTGCCATTGTTCATGCGCTCATAAAGCCGATGTACCCCCGTTGTAGTTTCTTCTGACAATCCTTTGATATCAGAAACCAGTTCAGGAAATTTATCAAATACCATATTGGTAAGGTCACCTCCATCATCAAGAATCATATTGAGTGGCTTGCGCTCTTCTCCGAAAAAGAGTGTCTGCTCAATACACCAATCAAATTCTTCAGCATTCATACCTTTCCAGGCATATACTGAAATGCCCGCAGCTGCAATAGCGGCAGCGGCATGATCCTGAGTCGAAAAAATATTGCAGGAAGACCAGGTCACTTCAGCACCTAATTCCACAAGGGTCTCAATGAGGACCGCAGTTTGGATGGTCATATGAAGACAACCGGCAATACGTGCACCTTTGAGGGGCTTTTGCTTTCCGAATTCTTCACGGAGAGCCATAAGTCCTGGCATTTCTACTTCCGCCAGCTTGATCTCTTTGCGTCCCCATTCTGCAAGAGAGATGTCTTTTACTTTAAATTTTACAAATTTTTCCACACTTGTTGTGTTCGCCATTCTGTTTGAGTTTAAAAATAGATCTTATTGAATTTCAGGCTGCAATTTAAGTAATAGCCTTGTAAATGCCAAGTTGATTTAATCAGATTTTGTCAAATTCCATTAAAAAATTGACATCTTGCATGCACTAACAAGAGATAATGCCAATAGTTTTTGAAAAAAAAGAAAAAGAATATTCCATCGGAATATGGCATAGCACGGAAGCTTTCTCCGAACTGCTTCAAAATTCATCTCTAAATGAATCGGACCTGCAAAAGTGGACTTCTATACAAAGCGAAAAACGTAAAAGAGAATGGCTTACAGTAAGGGTATTGTTAAAAACCCTCTTCCAAAAAGAAGTACTACCGATGCTGTCGTATGACACATTCGGAAAGCCTTATCTCAATAACGGCATGGGAATTTCCATTTCACATACCAGGGAATTTATCGCCATCATCATCACCTCAAAAGCTTCTGCAGGCATCGATATAGAAACACTGCGTGAACGAATCACTGTTTTATCAGCCAAGTTTACAAACGAAGAAGAGCAAAAGTTCATTCCGGAATTTCAACGCATCGAATACCTGCATGTCCTTTGGGGAGGAAAAGAAGTACTTTTTAAATTATACGGAAAGGGAGAGCTGGATTTTCGTGTCCACTTGCACGTTGAGCCATTTCAATATAAATCAGAGGGAGAAATTACAGCATGGATAAGGAAGGATTCAATGGTCAAAAAGCACATCATACACCATGCAATGTGGAACGGGATGATGCTCGCCTATAGTGTGTCTGATTGATTTTTCTCTTGATCTCAACTGTAAAGAATTCAAGAAATTGTATCCTCAAAACATAGATTCACTCAATTCTTCCTACATTCGTGCCCTATCGCATTTCTATGAATACGATTTATTCAAAAATAAACGAGCAAAGAAAAGCAGGAAGAAAAGGACTTGCTGTTCTCATCGATCCTGATAAAACTTCTCCCGAACAATGCGTTGAAATTGCCTTCGAAGCCGCTACATGTGGAGTTGATTATTTTTTTATCGGTAGCAGCATCCTCACACAAAACCGGCTCCGGGATTGTATTCTTGGATTAAAAAAATCATCTACTATACCGGTTATACTTTTTCCGGGAAATATTATGCAGGTTTCCGCGGAGGCGGACGCGATCTTATTCCTATCCCTGATCAGCGGACGCAATCCGGAGTTACTGATCGGTAACCATGTGCTGACTGCTCCTCTGATCAGGGCAAGCAAATTGGAGGTAATTTCAACCGGTTATATGCTCATCGATAGCGGTGCACCTACCTCCGCATCTTACATGAGCCAGACTTTCCCAATTCCGCACGATAAAAATGACATTGCGCAATGCACCGCTCTTGCCGGTGAATTGTTAGGCATGCGGGCCATTTACCTTGATGCAGGAAGTGGTGCCCGTTTTGCAGTGAGCAATAAAATGGTCGCTTCGGTAAAGAATACCATTGACATCCCACTCATTGTAGGTGGCGGAATCAAAACCGCTGATAAAGCACTTGAACTTTGTGACGCAGGTGCAGATATAATTGTTGTAGGAAATGCACTTGAATCTGAACCCGGACTCATGGGGGAAATTTCATTAGCCCTGCAGTCCTATCAAACAAAATGACTTTGGTGATGCCTGATTGAGTTTGCATTAAACCCAAATTTCATTTTAAACCTCCTGCTGAAATATGCCGGATCCTTAAATCCAACCCGGTGGGCGATTTCCTGGATATTGTCAGGTTCCGTTCGCAAATAAACCATCGCCTTATCAAGCCGTTGAGCTTCGATATAATCCTGTAGATTCTTTTTTGTCAGCGATTTAAAAAACTGTCCGACATAATCTTCCGATACATACGCTACATTGGCAATCACTTTATTTGAAAGATCTTTATCCAGATTCTTCTGAATGTACTTGACAATTTCCACCAAACGCCGATCGGATAAAAACTCAAGACGATCAATGTACTTTTGATAATCCGGCTGTGATTCCAGAAAACGACACAGGTGAATAACAATCTCCTCCATGTAATTCCGAATAATTTTATCCTTGCCAAGTTTCTCCTGGTGGTATTCAGAAGCAATATGATTCATGAGAAATGCAAACTCTTCATCCGGCGGAATGATGAATGCCGGCATATTTAAAACTTCAAAGAAGGGAATGGCATCAAACAAGGAGATGTCGAGCGCCAAAAATGTGTAAACCTCACGATAAGCTTCCCTGTTTTCAAGAGGATCTAAAAAGCGAAGGTATTTTGAAATGGGCTCTTCCGCTGTAAAACCATGTTCCTTCAAATCTTTATAAGGCGCCAATCCATGGCGAATACTAAAAGGCTGATTGGAAGGCAAAAAACAAAAACTGTTTTTTTCCAGAGCCACCTCATCTTTACCAAGAAAAAGATTTCCTTGCTGGAGATGAATTATCACATTGAACTTCTGAAAATGATCGGTTGTTGAAAAAGGCACAATACCTTCCCGAAAGCTTGCTCCATGAATTTTAACATGCAATGATTCAACAAACTTATGTAGTAGTGACATATACCCCCCCGAATAGTTATTTTAAAATTGATTGCACCAAGCTCTTAGAAAGTCGTTTTTCTTAAAGATTCTTGTTAAATTTTGCGCCAATGTTACTAGAATCCATTAATATATTGGATGAATTACTTTTTAAATAGCTACTTTATGACGAAATCATGACAGTACCAAGCCGCTTTTGAAAGAAAATACCCTCGGTCAATCTTTCTTCGATTATATATTTAGAATTTTCATTTAATCTGCGCCCCTTTTTCAATATTTGCAAAACGTGGATTATGGATTTGATTTTCTTGGTCAATGGCTATCTTATCTGGAATTAGCAGCCATGATGAGTGGCGCTGCCGGAGTGTGGCTCACATTGAAACAAAACGTTTGGTGTTTTCCGGTGGGAATGACTAATGTGGCCTTATATGCCTGGCTATTTTTCACTCCTTCGATACGACTCTATGCCGATGCCGTTTTGCAATGCATCTATTTTGCACTTCTCATTTACGGATGGTATGTGTGGACAAAACCTACCGGGCCAAAGAAGAAAATTCTGCCTTCCGTATGTTCCGGAAAGGAATGGAGGGTAATTATAGGCGTCACCGTAATCGTAGCAATATCTTCCGGCTGGTTCCTTCAGTCATTCACAAATGCGGCTTTGCCCTGGATGGATGCTTGCTTAACGGCCATCAGTCTTGCAGCCCAATGGATGGTAGCTAAAAAGAAAATTGAAAACTGGATCTTATGGATCCTGGCAGATTTCTTCTATATCCCACTCTATTTAATAAAAGAACTTCCTCTCACCGCTTTTCTCTATTTGCTCTTTCTCATTCTTGCTTTTAAAGGATGGAGGGAATGGAAAAACGATCTTCATCAACCAACGCATGCATAGCCCGGCTTATATATACCGTATTGCATTGATTGGCCCTGAATCCAGTGGCAAAACAACTTTATGCCTCGAGCTGGCGCGTCACTACAAAACTGTTTTTGCTCCGGAATTTTCAAGAAATTTTGTAGAGAAATTAAATAGAAAATATACGGAAGAAGATGTCCTGCTTTGCATCCGGGAACAATTTGAACTGGAAAAAAAAATTCTTAAAGATGCCAACCATCTGCTTTTTGCAGATACAGAAAGTATTATGGGCAAAATCTGGATGGAAGATGTCTTCAAAACTTGCCCGCCCTGGGTTGATGCACTAATTGAAGATCATCCCTATGACCTGTACTTATTGACAGCACCTGATCTGCCTTTCGAAGATGATCCTGTACGTGAAAATCCGCTGCGACGGGATTTTTTTTTCGCATGGTACGAGCGCGAACTGAAAAACAGAAAGCTGGCCTATGCCATCGTGAAGGGTATGGGAGAGGAGCGACTTCAAAATGCCATTCGATTTATCGAAAAAATAACCAAACCAGATCAGCGAAAAACATAACGAACTGATACACCAAAATCAATAAACTCAGGACCTTGATTAATAAATTCAAAATAAGGAACTGCATCAATTCCAATGGTGAAAGGTGCTATTTTCTTTAATCTGATATTCGATCTGAATAGTTGCATCAACACCAGCCGAGCACAACTGACTTGGAATAATAATTCGCATCCTGTCCTTGATCGCTCGATAGTAACCTTGTGGTTCATAGGGAAAATAACCGACATGCACACCTCCACCAAAAATAAAATCCAGAGGAAGTTGAATGATCGGAATTTTAAAAGGAACTTGTTTACATAAAATGCTTTTAAGGTATATCCCCCGGAAGCAATATTGGTATAGTACGCATCAAACTGCATACCAGTGTTATTGTCCGCATAAAAAAAAAACTTGGAGGTGATTCCAGTATTAAATTTACCGGCACGAATTCCGATTCCTGAAATATAGAGTTGGGCAGTAGCCAAGGGCATAGTAGAAAAAAGCCAAGGGCAGTGATTAATTTTCTTCATACCGGTATTTCAGTTCACAATTTACACAAATAATTAAAAAACTAACTATAAAACTATTTAGCCAATCTCGAGCTATTTCCACTATCTTTGCAGAGATTAATTGGGGTGCTCCAATCTCGGGGCTGAGATTATACCCATCGAACCTGTTCAGGATAATGCCTGCGAAGGGAACGAGGTAAACAAAATTTGTGCGCACACACCCCATGTGGTGCATTTGTTGAACTTGATTTAATTAATCCCTAATGAAAAATTTAATAGCCCGTGCAGAAATCCGGTTCTGTATACCATTGATCACTGTGCTATTGTTGAGTCCGACATTTCTTTTCGGGCAACATACGCTGAATGGTATCATCCTGGATGATCAGGGCGGAAAACCGATAGAAGGGGCCGTAATCCAAATCCTTAATTCATTTCAATACAGTAACAGCAATGAAGAAGGGAAATTTACATTCAGTGGATTGAAAGGAGATAAAGTTGATCTGTTTATATCGCATCTTTCCTATGAAAAAGAAACCCTTGAAGTCAAACTTCCAACGTCTGAATTAAAGTTCCGTCTAAAACCCCACAGCTACCTCAGTGAAGAAATTACCGTATCCGCTACACGTGTGCCGGACGGTTCATCGATAGCATATAACAATATCTCAAAAGAAGATTTGGAGAAATCAAATCTCGGTCAGGATCTGCCTTATCTGTTACAGATGAGCCCTTCGGTTGCCGTGACTTCCGATGCCGGAGCAGGAATCGGATATAGTGGCCTTCGGATCCGCGGTAGTGATGCTTCGCGTATTAATGTTACCATAAATGGCATCCCGGTGAATGACGCTGAATCACATCAGGTTTACTGGGTCGATCTCCCGGATCTGGCTTCTTCAACAGACAATATTCAAATTCAACGGGGCGTGGGGACATCCACGAATGGTACAGGAGCTTTTGGCGGAAGTGTGAACATACAGACATCAACCCTGCATAATAAACCCTATGCTTCCATCAATACCTCTGCAGGCTCATTCAACACCTTCAAAAACACTTTAGGATTTGGAAGCGGTCTGCTTTCAGAACATTTTTCGCTTGATGGCAAGTTATCATTGATTCATTCTGATGGTTACATCGACCGAGCCTCCAGCGATTTGAAATCGTTCTTTATTATCGGTGGTTACATTGGGAAAAAATCATCATTAAAAGCAATCATCTATGTCCGGTAAGGAAAAAACATATCAGGCCTGGTATGGAATTCCTGAAGATTCCATAAAAAATAACCGAACATTCAATCCGGCCGGCATGTACTATGATGTGAACGGTGAAATTAAATTTTACGATGACCAGACAGACAATTATCGTCAGGATAATTACCAGACTTCTTTACACGCAGGAGATCAACCATGCAATGGAGTCTTAATCTCGCACTTCATGGTACTATTGGACAAGGTTATTATGAAGAATATGCCGCCGGTGATGCTTTCAGCAACTACTCCTTGCCCGATCTGGTCACACCCACAGACACCATCACCAATTCGGATTTCATCAGGCAACGATGGTTAAGTAATGATTTCTATGGAGCCACCGCCAACCTGAATTATGAAAAGAAAAAAATCAAAATGATTTTCGGCGGAGCCGCCAATAGTTACCGGGGTGATCACTACGGAGAATTGATCTGGTCACGTGATGCTGCGCTCAGCAGTAATCCAATGCGCTATTACAGCGATGACGCAGAAAAAAACGAACTTACATTTTACGTTAAATTATCGACCACCTTATTTAATAAACTGGATTGCTTTGGTGAACTGCAATTGCGAACTTTGGATTACAATTATTTCGGGCCGGATAATGGGGGCCTTCCTCTTCAACAATCCGCCTCATATACTTTCTTTAACCCCAAAGGTGGATTTTCATATTCATTCATGAATGAACATCAGCTGTATTGCTCTGCAGCCATAGGACAAAAAGAACCGATACGAGATGATTTTGTCAATTCATCTCCTTCCAGCAGGCCCCGATCAGAAAAAATGATAGATTATGAGGCCGGTTATCGTATGAATTCCGGCAAACTTCAATTGACTCTGAATTATTACTACATGGATTATCAGAATCAATTAATCCTGAACGGAAAAATAAACGACGTTGGAGAATATTCCCGGCAAAATGTGAATCAAAGTTACAGAACAGGCATTGAATTGGAAGTAGACTATCTACTTTCCCGCACTTTGCGATTGCAAGGAAATGCAACTCTCAGCAAGAATAAAATAAAGTTGTATGAAGAATACCTGGATGATTATGATGTGGGAGACCAGTTTATGAAAAGTTATTCATCGACCGACATTGCCTTTTCTCCGTCTGTCATCGCGTCGGGAATGATAAGCTGGGCACCCCTAAAATCTCTTAGTGCAGATCTCCTGGGAAAATACATTGGCCGGCAATATCTTGACAACACGCAAAATCCATCTCGAAGCATTGATGGATATCTGCTGAATGATCTTAGAATCCGCTATGTTATTCATCCCGGGTTTATGAAAGAAATCGGGCTGAATTTGCATGTCAACAACATATTCAACACGCAGTACGTTTCGAATGGATTTACGTACAGTTATATCTCTGGAGGAGAAACCTCCACTTTCAATTATTATTACCCACAGGCAGGGCGTAACTTCATGTTTGGTGTGAGTATGTTATTCGAGTAAGTGAGACTGGAGAAATTAAAAGTATACTCAGTCTTTGCAATTACAGCTCGGTGACATGTAGATCCTGGCTGATCGCACAACCAGTCCGTCAATGCGGGCCTGCTGTTCCTCCGAAAAAAGAATTCCCCTCAATTCCAGGACCCTGAGATTTTTCAATTCAGAAATTTCATCCGGAACATCTTCCAACTCATTGTCCCATAGCTCCAGCACTTCCAGTTTTTCCATGTTACCAATCGTAGAAGGCAACGCTGTAATTACATTTCGATTTAGTCCCAGATAGATCAGCCGGTTTAATTGACCGATTTCATCAGGCAGCCTACTCAATTTATTATTGGATAAATCAAGATGTTCCAGATACTGAAGTTGTCCTATTTCAGGAGGAAGATTTTCCAGCTTATTTCTGCTGAGATTGAGTTCCCTGAGGTTTGTTAATTGAAAAATTTCAAGGGGCAAACTATCAAGCCTTTGGTGATTTAGATGGAGACGATATACTTTGTCCGGCGTTGTCAG
This sequence comes from uncultured Bacteroidota bacterium, assembly GCA_963775555.1. Classification (GTDB taxonomy): domain Bacteria; phylum Bacteroidota; class Bacteroidia; order AKYH767-A; family 2013-40CM-41-45; genus QQVM01. The sequence goes on from CAVZJJ010000004.1 coordinate 2,468,991, forward strand.
CGCCGCTTTCAAATTCCTGTAAATTCGATTCGTATCAGTTTCTGAAGAAATAGCATTTTGACCAGGGTTTTGCTGAGCACACAACAATCCCGGTATGAAAATAGCAATAAATACGGCGCTTAGAAATTTCTGGTTTCCCACAACACAGAAAACGTCAGGAAATCAATTTTGTTGCATTCACCTTGTCCTGTTTCAGCTTTTCTTTCAATTGCTCAAGGTTTTCAAAGTTCATATCATCCCGGATCCAGGATTTTAAATAGAGGCAAATTTGCTTTCCATAGATATTCCGGTCAAAATCGAATAAATTCACTTCCACCCTTAGTTTTTTCCCATCTACAACCGGCCGGGTCCCGATATAGAGCATTCCTTTATACATTTCTCCATCCACTTCAGCCATTACCGCATAAACACCATGTCTTAGGTATCAACTTAAAGGGCTCATCAATTCTCACATTAGCCGTTGGAAAACCTAAACCGGCTCCAATCCGATCACCTTCCACGACTTCTCCGGTGAGCATAAAATCATGACCAAGCAGTTTATTCGCCAGACTGATGTTTCCTTCCATCAAATTATTCCTGATTTTGGTAGAGCTGACCGCAACTTCATCCACCACCTTTTTTGTAATCTCCTCCAATTTAAAACCAAATACCAGGGCCATTTCTTCAAGATCCTTGTAAGAGCCCTCACGGTTTCTGCCAAAATGGTGATCATATCCAATCACGAGCGTTTTCATTCCTATCTTCTTCACCAGGATATCACGGACAAATTCTGCGGCAGACAAGCGGGAAAATTCTTTGTTGAAAGGCTGAACAATAAGATGTTGAATACCATTTTTTCTCAACAAGGTTTTTCGTTCTTCCATAGAAGTGATCAATCTCAGACTATTATCTTCCGGTTGCAGGACCATACGGGGATGAGGGAAAAATGTCAGAACAAGGCTTTCTCCCCGTGTTCTCTGGCCAATTGCTTCAAGCGGTTTATAATCTGAAGGTGACCTTGATGTACCCCGTCAAAAGTGCCTATCGTAACGATGGCATTCGAAAGTCCTGGGAATTCATCTATTGAGTTGTAGATTTTCACACGTGATGGTTCTGCAGCAAAAGTAAGATTCCGGCCGGAAAGAGCCATTTAAATGCAATAAATTAAAAAACATGTGTTCTCACTGAATATCCTGTAAATCAGGCATGTTTTAAAATATGTACAGTGATTTTTACAGCTTGCGCTCAGATTTCCCCGAATGCGGCGAGTGATCCCAAACATGCTTGGTTCTTTTAAAAATGACCCTTATTGTGTAAGTTCGCACTCCTAAAAAAAAATAAAATTATGTCAGGCAATAAAATTACCATGTCAGGGAATAAATTAAATGTTCCTAATGATCCAATTATTCCATTTATTGAAGGCGACGGAACCGGACCGGATATTTGGCGATGCTTCTGTTCGTGTGATTGATGCAGCCGTTGAAAAAGCATACAAGGGAAGTAAAAAAATAGTCTGGAAAGAAGTTCTTGCAGGTGAAAAAGCATTTCAAGCAAACCGGAAACTGGCTACCTGATGAGACTCTGGCTGCCTTCAATGAATACCTCGTTGGAATAAAAGGACCTCTTACAACGCCTATAGGTGGAGGCATACGTTCCTTGAATGTGGCTTTACGTCAAATTCTTGACTTGTATGTATGCTTAAGGCCTGTTCGATGGTTTAAAGGTGTCCCTTCTCCAGTGATCAACCCCGGAGCAGTCGACATGGTTATTTTCAGGGAAAATACAGAAGATATTTATGCGGGTATTGAATACGTTGCCGGATCTCCGGAAGCGCAAAAACTCCTGGATTTTATTGCGAAAGAATTTCCCAAAGATTTTAATAAGATCCGCTTTGGCACCGAAGCAAAAGGAAAAGATTTTCTGATGAGTGCCGGTGATGCAGGAAGCTGCTCCTGTGAAAGTAGGACTGGGCATCAAAGCGGTTTCAGAAATTAGGATCACAACGCTTGATAGGAGCTGCCATAGATTATGCCCTCAAGCACAATCGTAAATCAGTAACCATTGTCCACAAAGGCAACATCATGAAATACACCGAAGGTGCATTTCGTGACTGGGGTTATGCACTGGCGGATTCTAAATATGCATCAAAAGTATATACATGGTCACAGTGGGAAAAAACTAAGAAGGAAAAGGGAGAAGCTGTTGCTAATGAAGAGCAAAAGACCGCATTGGCTTCAGGGAAAATTCTCATCAAAGATGCCATCGCAGACATTACCCTGCAACAAGTGTTGACAAGACCGGAAGATTTTGAAGTGATTGCTACCTTAAATCTTAATGGAGACTATTTCAGTGATGCACTCGCCGCTCAGGTTGGCGGTATTGGAATTGCACCCGGTGCGAATATAAATTATGTTACCGGACATGCCATTTTTGAAGCCACTCATGGAACAGCACCAAAATATGCTGACCTGGACAAAGTAAATCCGGGATCTGTAATTTTATCCGGCGCCATGATGCTTGAACACCTGGGTTGGCTGGAAGCTGCAACATTAATTTACAAAGGGATTGAAAGCAGCATTGCCAAAAAAAGAGTCACCTACGATTTCGAACGTCAAATGAAAGGAGCTACCTTATTAAAATGCTCTGAATTTGGAACAGAAGTGATCGGAAATATGTAGAATTTTATCGCCCTCTCAACTTTACCCGGAAACATTTCCGGGGGCTGAATCTGATCAGCTAATGCTTAGATGCATTATTTATATTAATTAAGCAGGGGAATTGCAAACAAAGCAAGCAAATAAAAATTCTTCGTACTTTGTACTTTTTACTTCGCTTAACAGTTAACACCTGCCATGCCCTTACTTGGTGCACTTATTAAACAAGGATTGAAACTCGGAACCCGGGTCAAACTCCGGGAAGTAACGCCGGTTAAAAAACAGCTTCGTGAATTAAAGAAGTTGCTTACTAAAGCGGAGGATACTTCTTTTGGCAGACATTATAATTTTGAACAGATCCTGACGGCTAAAAATTTTGCAAGAAAATTTCAGGAAAATATTCCCATCTTTAACTACAATACAATTTTTGAAAAGTGGTGGTACCGCTGTCTCGCAGAAGAAGAAGATGTCTGCTGGCCCGGATACATCAAGTACTTTGCCTTGAGTTCAGGCACTTCGGAATCTGCAAGCAAACATATTCCTGTCACCGGTGAAATGATCCGCGCCCTTCGTAAAGCCAGTGTTCGACAAATTCTGACACTGAGCAAATACGATCTTCCATCCGCTTTTTTTGAAAAAGGTATCCTTTGGCTCGGAGGATCTACTGACCTCAGTCAGCATGGAGGCTACTATGAAGGGGATGTGTCAGGAATTTCCGCGCGTCGTGTTCCTATCTGGTTTCAACGTTATTATAAACCCGGCAATAAAATATCCAAACAAAAAGACTGGAATGTAAAATTGGAAGAGATCACCCTGCAGGCAAAGAACTGGGACATCGGTATCATCACGGGTGTTCCTGCATGGATACAAATCCTGCTGGAAAAAGTAATAAAACACTATAATGTAAAAACCATTCATGACATTTGGCCCAACCTGCGCGTCTATGCTCATGGAGGAGTTTCATTTGAACCTTACAGGAACAGCTTTGCTAAATATTTTTCCGGTCCCATACATTATATCGAGATGTACCCTGCATCTGAAGGCTTTATAGCATTCCAGGCAAGCCCGGACACGCGAAGCATGAAGCTGGTAATGAACAATGGTATTTACTTTGAGTTTGTACCATTCAACGATGATAATTTTACCGATGCAGGTGAAGTAAAAGAGAATGCCACAGCCCTGCTCATCAACGAAGTAAAAACCGACGTTGATTATGCCCTCCTCATCAGCACATGCTCCGGTGCCTGGAGATATTTAATCGGAGATGTGATCCGTTTCAAAGATGTTGAAAATGGAGAGATCGTGATTAGTGGAAGGACCAAGCACTTCCTGAGTTTGGTTGGCGAGCATCTTTCCGTAGACAATATGAATCGTGCAATCTCCCAAATATCCAAGGAATTAAAAATTGATATCGGAGAATATACTGTGAGTGGCATCGCCTATGAGGGTACTTTTGCACATCAATGGTATATCGGCTCAAACGAATATACCAATGAAACAGTTATCAAAGAAAGATTGGATAGTATTCTAAAAGAGCTTAATGATGATTATGCAGTAGAGCGTGGCAGTGCATTGAAAGATATTTTTGTTAAAATGGTGCCGGTTGAAAAATTCTACGGCTTCATGAATTCAAAAGGAAAACTCGGCGGCCAAAATAAATTTCCCCGCGTTCTAAAAAACGCACAGCTGGAAGAATGGAAATCGTATCTGGAAAACAACACCGACACCGGTATTTAGACGAATAGTATTCATCTCCTTTCTACGCTAGAAAAATGTTAGAGCCAATACTCAGCGGAATTACTTTTGGATTGATACTGGCCATCATGTTGGGCCCGGTCTTCTTCGCGATTTTACAAACCAGTTTGCACGAAGGCTTCAAAGCAGGAGCACACCTGGCCTTTGGCGTATTCCTGAGTGATTCAGCGATGATTGGATTGTGCTATTTTTTCGCTGCTCAACTCAATCTGCTTGAAGAAAACAAATTGTTAATGGGTATCATCGGCGGCGGATTGCTGATCAGTTTTGGCCTTGTCAACTTTTTTAAAAAAATTAAAATCAAAGAAATTGATGATGACAAGAAGACCGTTCATGCAAAATTTATTTTGCAGGGCTTTCTCCTCAATTTTTTCAACCCCGCCGTTGTAATATTTTGGCTCAGTGTTGTTGGCATCGTAAGTCTGAAAGAACAGTATACCCGCATCCACACTTCTGTCTTTTTTTCAAGTGTACTTCTTACCGTTCTCTCCACCGATTTATTAAAATCTTTCATCTCGCACCGTATTAAAAACATACTTAAAGAAAATGTGATCTTGTGGATGAACAGGATTGTTGGAATCGCACTGGTTGGGTTTGGCGTACACATGATAGTAAAGGTGATCTGATGAAATAATCACACCAGGATTATCCCTCATTCCTATGTGAACTCCTTAATTTGATTAGTAAGACGATTTTAGCTTTTCATTAGACTGGTTTACTCCGAATAGAAATTCCTATTTGTTTTCAAGTTCAGAAAGTTTGAATCCTTAATAAGTAATCATTCTAAAAAGACTAAACTCCTCTCTCATGAACTTTTCTAAAAACAAGTTTTATCTGCTCCTTTCCGGCATAGCTATATTTCTTCTCGGAGCATTCGTGAATCAGACTTCACAAGACCTTTCAATCGGGGATATCCAAATCGCACAGAAACTTATTGGAGTGAATTTTACAAACTCCGAAGCAGACAGCATGCTGGACCTTCTTGCCGAACATAAAAAGAATTTCGAAAACATGCGAAGAGTGGATCTGGCAAACAACATCCCGCCGGCCTATGTCTTCGATCCTTTACCCCTCGGAAAAAAAGTGAATATTAACAAGATGTCTGCTGGCTTTTCTGATTATAGTAAAACTATCCTGCCTGATAATCCCAATGATTTGGCCTACTTCTCTATTGGACAGCTGGCATATTTAATACGAACAAAAAAGATATCCTCTGTCCGGCTCACTGAATTTTTTATGGAACGCCTTAAGAAATATTCTCCACGACTCAACTGTGTAATCACATTTACTGACACTCTGGCGATGCAACAAGCCCGTCAAGCGGATGCAGAAATCTCTCAAGGAAAATACAGAGGTCTGCTTCATGGAATTCCCTTTGGAATCAAAGACATGTTTGCTACAAAAAACTATCCCACCACATTCGGAACGCCGCCTTACAGGAAACAGTTGCTGGATGAAGATGCCACCATGGTCCTGAAACTAAGAGATGCCGGTGCCGTGCTGCTTGCAAAACTCTCATTGGGAGAACTGGCGATGGACGACATCTGGTTTGGAGGAATGACACGAAACCCCTGGGACACCACACAAGGAAGCAGCGGTTCATCCGCAGGACCCGCTTCCTCCGTCTCTGCCGGACTTCTGCCTTTTGCTATCGGCTCCGAAACATGGGGTTCGATTGTTTCCCCGGCAACAGTCTGTGGAGTGACAGGATTGAGGCCAACTTTTGGCAGGGTGAGCCGCTCCGGAGCAATGGCCCTGAGCTGGACAATGGACAAAATAGGCCCTCTTTGCAGAAACGTAGAAGACTGCGCCATTGTGCTGCAAGCTATTTCAGGACCCGACGAGAAAGATCCTGCAACGATTGACGCCGCTTTCAATTACAGTTCAGAAATTGATTTTCATGCACTGAAAATAGGATACTTTGTAAAAGACTTTGATCGCGACACTTCAATCAACAAAACATTCAATGATGCCGCTATTGAACATCTTAGAAAAATGGGAGCCCAATTAATTCCACTGGAACTTCCTAATCTTCCTGTAAATGACATGGCCATTTTACTGGATTGCGAAGTTGCTGCCGCCTTTGATGTGCTTACACTGAGCAACCGAGATGATGAGATGGTCCAACAAAACAAAAACCGCTGGCCCAATTATTTCCGTGCTGCACACTTTATTCCCGCGACAGAATATATCCGTGCCAACCGATTACGCTATTTGCTCATTCAGAAAATGGACGAGCTGATGAAAAAGGTGGATATTTGCATCGCACCTTCTCTGGCAGGCGATAATCTCCTGGTCACTAATTTGACAGGGCATCCTTCAGTGGTGATTCCAAACGGACTCATCAATGCAACAAGTCCTTGCAGCATTGTTTTTATTGGTCAGCTGTTCGAAGAAGGGAAATTACTGGCGGCGGCAAAAAAATATCAGGATGAAACAGGATTTCAACTGAAACATCCCGCGGGATTTCACTGATCCCTCTACATTGAGCCGAAAAAAAGCAGGAATTCTATTTCATCCCAAACTATGCAATCGAAAAAAATCTATTGCATAGCGACTAATGAAATCAGTTCGGCTTCCCGAGAAAATCGGGACAAGCTAACCTTCGCCTTCTAATGCATAAGATGGGCTAAAATAACCTTGTGAACGCTACAGGATTCGAACCTGTGACCCCTACCCTGTCAAGGTAATGCTCTAAACCAACTGAGCTAAGCGTCCAATGAAGAGGCGCAAAAATAAAAAATATCTGCATAAACCAGCTGTTTTTTACGACTCAACGGGAGAAAAAGATTGCAGAGTAGAGATTGCAGGCAATTGACCTTTGAGACACGACTCCTAACTATTAGCCAAACCGGACTATTCGTTCAGGAGATATTTGTAGATTTGTAATTCATTATTCAGGATCTGTGCAAAATACAAACGATAATATCTTTCAAACACCTGTCAAAGAAGGTGAAGCCAGTCTGCTCATCATAGACGAAAGTCTTGAAACCAGAACCGCTTCTCTTTGTGAACTGCTGGTTGGGCTGGATACAAATAGTATCCAATTGGGCTTAAAGGAGAAAAAGAACAACCGTTTTCTTGCTTTGGAGTCCTTTCCTCTCAGTTCCGGAAGCCAGGAAACAAAATGGCAGGAAACACTTGAACAACTTTCCAGGAACAGCCACCTTCTTCGCAATTTTGAGTTTACCAAAGCGATAGTAGGAGTATTTTCCGAATACAGTACCTTGGTTCCGGATGCGATTTTTAAACAAGGTGACGAAAGAAAAGTACTGGAGTTCAACTTTGAAAAAAAAGACCAAATCCAAAAAGTTTTTTCCCGTCAAGTGCAACCATTACAATTGCATTCTGTCTTCGCCGTATCAGAGGAACTCCACAGAGAGCTGTTTCATCTGTTTGAAGAGCCGGAACTCGTGCATCTTTCTTCCTCTTTGCTCGAAGCAGCGCAACTGGATTCACGGAGTATGAAGGAAAAGGATATTTTCCTGAATTTCCGAAACGGAAATCTCGACGCCATCGTCTTCAATGGCAAAAAACTTCTCCTGATGAATTCATTCCCATGTACCACCGTGGATGATTTCATCTACTTTGCTTTGATGATTTGTGATCAGCTGGAACTGGATCCGGACTCTATACCTCTGCGTATTGCAGGTGAAATCGAAAAAGAATCCGCGAAGTATAAATTGTTTTCACGCTATTTCAGGAACCTGGAGTTTTCAAAGCGACCTGCCAATGTGAATTACAGTTATCGCTTTGATGCTATTCCATCCCATCACTACTTCTCACTTTTCAGCCTGGCTTTGTGCGAATCATAGGGGGAAAATTTAAAGGAAGGAATATCCTGGCACCGGCATCTCTACCCGTAAGACCTACTACCGATTACGCCAAGTCCGGCTTGTTTAACATTCTAAACAATCATTTCAATTTTGAAGACTTGTCTGTCCTCGATTTATTTTGTGGCACAGGAAACATCAGCTTTGAATTCTCTTCCCGCGGTGCAAGTTCTATCACTTGTGTAGATGCTCATGCTTCTTGTGTCAAATTTGTGTCCATATTTGCTTCGAAAATTGGTGCAGAAGGAATCAAAACGGTAAAATCGGATGTCTTTAAGTTTCTCAAAAATCATTCACTCAAATACGATATCATCTTTGCAGACCCCCCCTTTGAATTAAAGGAGACAGACGAGCTCGCAGACATGATCCTTAATGCCGGATTATTGAAGGAAAATGGATGGCTAATCATAGAGCACCTGAATAAACGAACTCTCATTACCGGAGTGAAAGCGGATGAAGTGCGTGAATATGGCAACTGCGCATTTTCTATCTTTAAAAATCCACAATGACCGGGCTGTAGCTTCGTTTATAATATTCCACGATGATCAAATTCATCCTCAGAAGATAATTTGGAGATGGTAAATCAAAGAATGCGGAATAATTCCCCTAAAGGTTTTACTTTTGTTCATATACCCAGACCATGTCAACAGAAAAAAAAATAGCCGTCTTCCCAGGTTCCTTTGACCCGATAACCCGTGGTCATGAAAGCATCATTCACCGTTGCCTTTCATTATTTGACGAAATCGTAATTGGAATTGGATATAATTCCAACAAACATTATTATTTTTCACAAGACCGCCGGGAGCATTTTATAAAACAAACTTTTACTGGCGAAAGTAAAATTAAAGTCATGCGCTATAGCGGCCTGACCGTTGATTTTTGTAAAGAGATTGGTGCCCAATACATCTTGCGGGGTCTGCGTACTTCTGCCGATTACGAATTCGAGCGTGCCATCGCACAGATGAACCGTGCCATGTCGCCTGAAATTGACACCATATTCGTGGTGGCCGACCCGGCTCTTTCGCATATTTCATCTACTATTGTCCGCGACATTCTGCTCTTCCAGGGCGATGTCACCAAGTTTATTCCGGAAGCGGTTAAAATTTAATACATGCTTCGCTTCCTGCATTTCTGCTTCTTCATCTCTCTCCATTCGCTGGCCTTCGCACAAGGCACACTGCTTTTTTGCGATCGGGTGGATGGAGCAGGAAATGCTAACAACAGTTTTGAGTCTTTGATCCTTGAACCTGAAGGTCAAACCATACAATTGCTTTATCGCAGTAATACAGGGACGCTTGGAACTGATCAGGTAAAACTGGAAATCGCTGTACTGAACAATCACAGCTTTAAAAAAACTGATGAACAAACAATGATGGCTGATCCAACCAAAGAAATCCTTGCCATTCCATATCACATAAAATCTGCAGGCGATTATCGATTTCGATTGATCAACCATGAGGGCGTTTTACTCGCAGAAGAAATACTAAGTGTATCTTCAGAAATGTCAGAGCCGGAAACTATTATCGAAAGCAGCATGACCTCCTCAGATGCAAGTGGCACTCATAATGCAATGCTTACTTTTTCGAATGGAGGACCAGAAGAAGTCAATACTGAATTCTCTTTCCGATCAACGAAAGGAAAAATAAAACTCATTCTTGAGCCATTCAATGAGCAAGAACCCATTCGCATTCTTGATATCTGGCAAAGTGAAAATGGACAGTATAAATTATTTGTCAAGTCGGTACAGGCCACCTTTATAAAAGAAAACGAAGCAGGAATTTTCGAACTTTCCTTTCCCGCCATGAAAAATTTTAAAGTAGATGTGCATACCCTTGATAATATCCTGATCACATCAGGTTTTGTCAGTTTCAATTGATGATTTCTGACTAAAATATCCCTTCAGCAAATTTTGAATTGAAAAATAGGTGTTCGCGAACACCTTTTGGTAGATTTTATTTTCACTCATCCATTCCACCAACTCAATGTCTTCCTCTGATTGTGCCTTTAGCACATCTGAAGAATTTCCCTCCATCAGGTACCAATGCGTTTTCTTTAAAATTTGCTTGCCGTTATGAGGATAAGTATGAAAAGTAACTGATATCGGCCTGACTATTTCTAAATTTTCAATCCCACATTCCTCGCGGACTTCGCGGAGTGCAGCTTGTTTGGGAGACTCATCGTATTCAATTTTGCCCTTTGGCAAATCCCATTTCCCACGACGGAAAATAACCAGGTATTTCCCCTTTTCATTTTTCACCAGTCCTCCGGCAGCTTCCTGCAATCTGAAATGTGACACAAATTCCTCCCAACTTCTTTTAGGGGAATCACTGAGATACAATACTCCAGGCCAGGAAACAGTCATGCCCATTTTCCTTATTATTTCATCAAAGGAATAACTGCCCTCCGATATAATTCTGGTTCCCTCAATCTCATCATCAGGATGCCTATTGTACACTCCTTCAAAACGAATCAGCTTGTCATTGATATACGCCGAGTACTTAGCTTCATTCATACTTTTTATCTAATAATTTATTGCCTTTTCCGGATGCGCCATTCTCCTGTTAAAAAAATGATGTAGGTTTGCGGAATGATCGTAAATAGCGAAACAGCAACGCAAATTGCGGAATATCTTTTGCAAATTAAAGCAATAAAACTTCAACCGCCCGATCCTTTTACCTGGGCCTCCGGCTGGAAATCTCCTATCTACTGTGACAACCGGATCTCCTTGTCCTATCCCGCCATCCGGACTTTTATCCGTGATGCACTCTCGGAATCCATTCAGGAAAAACATGGCTGATGCAGAACTCATTGCAGGAGTGGCCACGGCTGCCATACCTCAAGGTGCACTGGTCGCGGATTCAATGAATCTTCCTTTTGTATATGTACGATCCAGTCCAAAAGATCATGGAAGAGAAAATCTAATCGAAGGAGAAATAAAAGCCGGACAAAAAACAGTTGTTATCGAAGATCTTGTATCAACCGGCAAGTCATCCCTGAAGGCAGTGCAAGCATTGCGCGAAGCCGGCTGTGTTGTAATTGGCCTGGTCTGCGTTTTCAATTATGGATTTTCGCAGGCCGAAAACAATTTTGCGGAAGCATCCTGCCCTATCGTTTCCCTATGCTCTTATTCGAACTTAATAGATAAAGCACTGGCCTCAAAATATATCCGCCCTGAAGAAGTGGAAACTCTTAAAGCATGGAGAAAATCACCCGAACAATGGGGACAGAAAGTTTTTACTGAATGATTTATTGATTACTTACCCCTTCTGAAAAATTTCCATTCTTCATTTCCTGAATAAAACAGAAAAAATGACAAAAATAGATAGCGACACCATCACCATTCAAAAACCTGCAGAAGAGATTTATAATTTTCTTGGTAATTTTAACAACTTTCAAAAACTGATGCCAGAGCAGGTAACAAATTGGCAATCGACCGATGATGAGTGCAGTTTCACCATAGCCGGTATGGCCAGCCTCGGCATGAAGATCCAGGAAAAAAAACCAAACAGTTTGATCCGCGTGATCCGCCACGGCAAATCTCCCTTCGACTTCTTTTTAAATTGCAACATAGAAGAGAAAGGTCCGGAATGCAAGGTTCAGCTGTCTTTTGATGCCGACCTGAACCCTATGTTAAAAATGATGGCAGTTAAACCTCTGACCAATTTTTTAAACATGTTAGTGAATAAGTTGAAGGAAATTCCCTGATCACACTTATTTTCCTGAACCTGGTTCAAACTCGGACCCTGCTTTATTATTCAACGCAAAGTATGACTATGCACTGAAGCGGATTAATCCCTATTTGAGAAATTTTATCTCCTTCAGATCATAGAATTTTTCCAGGTCATTGCTTAAGCACGAACCAACAATCGTCCACGCGGATCCACCCCTTTTATCATCCCTTCGAATATAAATCGGCCACTCTGAAAATAATGCCATTCGTCACGGCGATAAAGCAAGAGTTCAAAATCTTCATTCATTGCGTCATATTCACTCCGCTTCAATTGCAGATATCTGCCTTCCAAGGCAGCACAGAGTTCCCAAAACACAACTTCCCTGTTTAATTCACTTCCGGTCATCAACTTGAGCGAACGAAGGATTGGGCAGCTCTTTCGGAAAATCATCCTGATTCACATTAATGCCTAAGCCCAATATTGTTGGCTAATGCCGGTGGATTTTAATACTATTTTCGATCAACATGCCAGCAATTTTCTTGTCTTGAAGATAGATGTCATTAGGCCATTTGACCTTGATTTCATCTCCTGACAACTTTTTAAACATGTCTGAAACACCCAGAGCAAAAGCTTTATTAAGACGGAAAATATCAGAAAGCTTCAGGAAAGTCGGGATAAAACACAAAACTCAGAAGCAGGTTTTTTCCCTTCTCACTCTTCCATTTAGCAGTGCGCCTGACCACGTCCCAGATCCTGTTCAAGGGCACTAACGACAAAACCTTCCGGGATTCTGCCCTTTTTTAAGCAATTCCGCCAAATATGAATTTGTAGAATCTACTTTTTCCAAATCTTCACGTTGCCGACCTGTGAATAAGGTTGTTAACTCTTTTTGCATATGATGGATCTTTCTGCTTAAAGGCATAGAATACCTTTAAGGAACGATATTATTTTGCGTATTTTTGCACCTAAGATATTTAAAACCATCGTAATCAATTAATGATTAAAAAGAAAAAGTCTCCTGTCCGAAAAGTAAGCCAAAAAGTTAGGTAATAAATTAAATGAATCGGAAATCATCCGCGACAATATTGTCGAAGGGATGCAGGAGAAAGAAGGCAAAGGAGATTGTTTGTATTGATTTGAGGAATATTAAAAATTCTGTAGCGGACTTTTTTATTATTTGCCACGCTGATTCGAAAACACATATTGAATCCATAGCCAAATCTGTGGAGGAATATGTTTTCAAAAAGATGGGAGAAGAACCCCTTCACATCGAAGGAAAGACAAACTCCGAGTGGATTTTGATGGATTATTTTAATGTCGTAGCCCACATTTTTAAGCAGGAACAGCGTCAATACTATGGCATCGAACGACTTTGGGCAGATGCAGAAATTCATAAAATAGCAAGTAACTATTAATCCTTAACTTTGTTGTAGGATGACGACTTGTCATTTGGTGCCAGAATGGCATCAGGTGGACTAAGCTTTATCGAAGTAAATTAATCCATGAGCGAACAGAAAAATAATAATAGCGAAAATCCTGGCGGACCGACAAAGGGCGGACAGCCCAAAGGGAGGTAATGGAAAAAAATTTCCAAATTCTCCGAAATTCAACTTTAACTTTTACTGGATATACGGCATCATTATCATCTTGCTGATCGTAACTCAGATTGTTTTCCTGGGGCAATGCCGAACATGAAACAACCTACGATACGTTTGAAAGAACGATGTTGATTCCTAAGGATGTCGATAAAATTGAGGTTACCAACGAAGTGGCCCACATCTACATTAAAAGAGAAAAGTTAAAAGATGAAAAATATAAGGCAATCAACACGAAAAGTTTCGGGAAAACCGAAAATCCCGGACCACATTACTTTTTAAATACCGGTCCTGCAGAACTTTTTGCCAAGAAGGTAGAAGATGCTCAAAAGGACTTTACACCTGAAGAGCAGTGTTGGAATTGACTACAAACAGGATACCCGAAGCTACTGGGATGTGGTTCTGAACTGGATCCTTCCAATCGGATTTTTTGCCTTAATATGGATTCTGATCATGCGCCGTATGGGTGGTGGCGGTGGCGGTAGTCAGATATTTAATATCGGAAAATCCAAGGCCCAACTTTTTGACAAGGACCTCGTCGTAAAGGTCACATTTAATGATGTAGCCGGACTGGAAGAAGCCAAAGTTGAGGTTATGGAAATTGTCGATTTCCTCAAGAACCCAAAAAAATACACTTCACTGGGAGGTAAAATTCCGCGTGGCGCTTTGCTGGTCGGTCCTCCGGGAACAGGAAAAACCTTGCTTGCCAAGGCAATGGCAGGCGAAGCACAAGTTCCGTTCTTCTCCCTCTCCGGATCTGATTTTGTGGAAATGTTCGTAGGTGTCGGGGCTTCACGTGTTCGTGATTTGTTCCGCCAGGCGAAAGAGAAAGCTCCTTGCATCATCTTCATTGACGAGATCGATGCCATTGGAAGAGCAAGAGGCAAATCCCCTTCGTTCAGTGCAAATGATGAACGCGAAAGTACATTGAACCAATTACTCACGGAGATGGATGGTTTTGGATCCAATTCCGGTGTTATCATCATTGCGGCTACCAACCGTGCGGATATCCTTGACAGGGCACTTCTGCGTCCTGGTCGATTTGACCGTCAGATCTATGTAGAACTCCCTGATTTGAATGGCCGGAAGGAAATCTTTCAGGTACATTTAAAACCACTCAAGATCAACGATACCCTTGATTTGGATTTTCTTGCCCGTCAGACTCCTGGCTTCTCAGGTGCCGATATCGCCAATGTGTGTAATGAAGCTGCTCTAATCGCAGCCAGGCGTAATAAACTATCAATTGAAAAACAAGATTTCATTGATGCCATAGACCGTATCATCGGTGGACTTGAGAAAAAGAACAAGATCATCTCGCCTCAGGAAAAAGAAGTTATTGCTTACCACGAAGCCGGACATGCAGCCGTGAGCTGGTTATTGGAACACGCACATCCCCTCGTAAAGGTGACCATTGTTCCTCGCGGCAATTCACTGGGAGCTGCCTGGTACTTGCCTGAAGAAAGGCAAATCACTACAACAGAACAGCTGATGGATGAAATCAGTGCTGCTTTGGGAGGACGCGTAGCTGAGGAAATCGCTTTTGGAAAAATATCCACCGGAGCACTGAGTGACCTCGAGAAAATTACCAAACAGGCCTATGCAATGATCACCATCTATGGGCTGAATGAAAAGATTGGTAACATCAGTTTTTACGATTCTTCGGGACAGCAGGAATACACATTCGGAAAACCTTATAGCGAAAGAACCGCACAGACCATCGATGAGGAAGTGAAAAAACTCATTGATATCGCTTATGCCCGCACGAAAGATTTGCTTCTGCGCAACAAGGACAAACTTGAAGAATTAGCAAAACACCTTCTCGAAAAAGAAGTACTCTATAAAGAAGATCTCGAAAAAATATTCGGGAAAAGACAATGGGAAGACAGGCATGATACATCGCTTAAAACTGTTCTCCCTAACGGAAACGATAAAAAAACGACTCCGATAACTGAAGAGAAAAAGGAAGAAACACCTCCGCTTCCTGTTCCTCCGGGTGCCGAGACCGGACTTGGCTAAACGAATAACCAGTCATCTTCTCTTAAGACATATCGTAAAAGAATCCAAATACGGCCCATTCTTCCAACAAGAGGGGCCGTATTTTTTTACAGTCTAATCGGCTGGAATCTAGTCGTCTGTATCTGAGAATACTACATGTTATTGCAAGTAAATCAAGTTGGGTTGATTCGCGGGATGATATCATGAAACAAGTATTGGCACATAGCAATACCCTGCTTTCCGTACTCATTTTGTATATTCGTAGCGGAAGAAACCGAAACTATGCAAGACAGTACATCACGTGAAAAAATATTGAAGAAGATCCGGCAGGCTCTGATTAACAAAACGCCTCCACGCTTTCCTTCCATCGACTGGGACAAAACCATTTATTCCGTGCGCGATGAAAGTCTGGAAGAACAATTCGCCAATGCGTTTACCGCTGTTGGTGGCAAATTCATTTTCTGCGAGACCGAATTGGAATTTCTTGAACACGTCATGGATCTGTCCAGAGAATATGATTGGAAAAGATTTCACTGCTGGGAAAAAAAACTTACGGATTTCATGGACGAGGCCGAATTTCCATATACTAAAGAAGACAATGATCTCCCGGAAGGAATGGTTGGTATCACCTCCTGTGAAGCCCTGGTTGCCCGTCTTGGCAGTATTGTCGTTTCTTCCCGGCAAGGTTCCGGACGACGACTGTTTCCTGTTCCTACTTCACATCTGGTAATCGCCTATAGCTCACAACTGGTTCCCGAGATGAAAGATGCTTTACAATTGATCAAGAACAAATATCCTGATCAAATTCCATCTATGATTGCATCACTTACCGGCCCGAGCCGCACAGCGGATATTGAAAAAACATTGGTTTCTCCGGCACACGGGCCACGTGATATTTTTGTTTTTCTCATCGACGATTCTTTGCCTTCCTGATTGAAACTATGGAGAACGGATGGCAACCAATTTATGTTAGTAATAAGATGCACCTGGTGGAAATTGTGAAAGCTGTACTGGCTGACAACGATATCCCTTCCGTGGTAGTAGATAAAAGAGATTCGAGTTATATCAGCCTCGGAGATATTGAAATATATGTTTCTATGGAACATGCCATTCTTGCACGCGTGATCATTGAACAAAACCAACTGTGAACAACCTTACGCAACGATTCGCGACCGGATTAACCGGTGCCTTTATCATGATCAGTGCGATCCTGTGGAACGAAACAAGTTTCCTTCTCTTATTGTTATTGATGAACATATTATGCCTGCTGGAATTTTACCGGCTTTGCAAAGGCGACGGAATTGAACCGCAACTGAAACTTGGCATTACACTGGGGATACTTCCATTTCTTGCTCCTTTGATGAACAGTGCATTTGAAATTCCGCTGAACCTGCTTCCTTTGATTTTGATAATACCCACCCTGATTTTTATCCGTGAATTATTTACTCAACAACAAAAACCATTTACCAACATCGCGTTCACCTTGCTTGGGGTAACATATATCACTGCACCTTTATTTATGTTTTACCTTTTCGCCTTTCAATCGGATAAAGATTTCGGTTATCAGGGAGTGAATATTCTCGGGTTTTTTCTGATCCTTTGGGCAACTGATACCGGCGCCTATTTTTCCGGAAAGTACTTTGGTAAGCACAAGCTTTTTGAACGAATCTCTCCGAAGAAGACCTGGGAAGGATGGATCGGAGGCGCGATCCTCGGTTTTCTGGTTGCATTTTTTGTAGCAAAATATATCACTACCTTCTCTCTCTTCGAATGGATGATTACTGCACTTATAATTGCCGTTACCGGAGCGTTGGGGGATCTAGTTGAATCACTATTCAAACGAAGTCTGAATAAAAAAGACTCAGGAAATTTATTGCCAGGACATGGTGGCGTGCTGGATCGTTTCGATGGGCTTTTTATCTCTGCACCCTTTGTATTTGTCTATCACCTTCTTTTTTCCTGATCCTTTTCTGATAATTGTGCATGATCAAACAATCGTTTTTTTCTCTGCGGGCTTTCTCCACTTGCAACGCCCCGTTTCTGAACAAAACACATGTAGCTAAATATCAGCTTTTTAACAAGAAAATTAAAGACTCGTTTTTCTTTAAATTTTCCTCGCTATTTTAATTATTACCTTCGTTGCCCGAAAAACAGATGTAATGATTACTGCCGAGATTAAAAGAAAAAAAGGGAATGATGTCAAGGATAAAGAATCCAACAATCCCTATGAATCAATGATGCAACGTTTCGATGTCGCTGCAAAACTGATCGGATTGGATCAGGAAACCTATAATATTTTAAAATCTCCGGACCGTCAATACCTGGTAAATTTACCGGTAAAGATGGATGATGGAAGAATGCAGGTCTTTGAAGGATATCGCATCATCCACAGTTCCAGCCGTGGTCCTTCAAAAGGTGGTATTCGTTATTCCATGGAAGTAAATCTGGATGAAGTGAAGGCACTTGCTGCCTGGATGACCTGGAAATGTGCCGTCGCAGATATTCCTTATGGTGGTGCTAAAGGTGGCATTACCTGCGATCCATTTAAGATGTCGGAAGGTGAACTGGAAC
Organism: uncultured Bacteroidota bacterium; assembly: GCA_963775555.1. Taxonomy (GTDB): domain Bacteria; phylum Bacteroidota; class Bacteroidia; order AKYH767-A; family 2013-40CM-41-45; genus QQVM01. The sequence continues at coordinate 2,487,044 of CAVZJJ010000004.1, forward strand.
GCCTTACCAGGGCTTATACCCGTGCCCTCCGCGATGTTTTCGGGGTTGATAAGGATATTCCCGCGCCAGACGTTGCAACAGGTCCAAGGGAGATGGCCTGGATTGTCGATGAATATTCCAGACTCAAAGGAGAATTCACCCCGGGCGTTGTTACAGGAAAGCCACTTCACCTGGGTGGTTCTGAAGGACGTGTTGAAGCAACCGGACGTGGTGTGAATGTTGCCGCACTGGAAGCAATGAAGAAAATGAAAATGAATCCGGAGAAATCTACTGCAGCTATTCAAGGTTTCGGAAATGTTGGATCCATTTCCGCAAAATATATGGAAGCCGACGGAGTAAAAATTGTCGCCATCAGTGATAGTACAGGTGCATGGTACAATCCAAAAGGAATTGACATCAAGAAAGCAATTGCATACAGGGATTCGAATCATAATGTGCTGAAAGGATTCCCTGGTGGAAAAGAAATATCAAACGAAGAATTACTTCTTCTGAATGTGGATATCCTGGCTCCTTGTGCATTGGAAAACCAAATCAGCAGAAAAAACGCGAACAACGTAAAGGCGAAACTTATTGTTGAAGGAGCTAACGGTCCGATAACAGCCGGTGCAGACGAAATCCTACAGGAAAAAGGCATTGTTGTAGTACCTGATATTCTTGCTAACGGTGGCGGGGTAACTGTTTCATATTTCGAATGGACACAAAATCGCTTTGGTTATTATTATGCAGTCGATGAAATTCATAAACGCGCTGATCGCTCCATGACCAAAGCTTTTAACAATGTGTGGAAGATGTCGCAGAAGTACAAAGTATCCTTACGCATAGCCGCGTATATGTTTGCCCTTGAAAAAGTGGCACAGGCAGTAAAATCAAGAGGACATTATTAATTGAAGGGGTACCCGGCCTCTCCCGATTGTATGCGATCTTATTTCATCCCGCTTCAAAACGAGTTTGATCCTGCATTTTAACAAAGTTTCCCGAATGACTATCCATAAAGAAGGTTATGCCTCCCTGCTGATCACCCTGCTTTTCCTGGGCATATTGAATTTTGTTTCGGTACAGTTTTTATCTGATTATTCACTGATACAAAACCTGATTCTGCTTCTTTCAATTGGCTTGTTCCTTATTGTCCTTCAATTCTTCCGCCATCCGAAAAGAAACATTGTGATCAACGAGAGGCATGTGATCGCCCCGGCAGATGGTAAAGTTGTGGTCATTGAAGAAATAACAGAGAATGAAGTTCTCAAGGATCGCCGCATCCAGGTGTCCATCTTCATGTCACCCTTGAATGTACATGTAAACAGATTTCCGGTAAGCGGGAAAGTTACCTTTTCTAAATACCATCCCGGCTTATATCTTGTAGCCTGGCATCCAAAATCTTCCACGGAAAACGAAAGAACTACGGTGGTCATTGAAACAAAATCGATGGTACAAGTGCTTATGCGCCAAATTGCTGGAGCCTTAGCAAGAAGAATCGTCTGTTATCCAAAAGCAGGAGACGAAGCAAGACAGGGAGCTGAAATGGGATTTATTAAATTTGGCTCCCGAGTAGATCTTTTTCTTCCTCTTGGAACTAAAATCAATGTAAAACTTGAACAAAAAGTTCGTGGAGGAGAAACTGTGATCGCGGAGTTCACTTCGTAGAAAATCCTTTCTTCATTGGCTTTTTTCTTCTATAAAATACAGCCGGCACAAAAAAATAATTTTTCTTTTACAAATTATCGCCTTGCTGTTGCAGTCCTGCTTTCAACGGTTTGTCCGTCTCTCACCTCGTAATTAAAAGAAAGCGTATTGTTGCTGTTATAGCTACCACTTCCCTGTATGGTGTCAGAATGTACTATGGTACTTGATATGTAAATTGAATTTATTGAGACATCAGCGGGGACATAAGTTCCATTACCCAAAGCGTCAAAATTTTCCATGAGTATCTGATCAGGAGAACTGTTGGATGCAGTAATGGTCATATTGAAATTTACATCCCCTCCGGGACCGAAGGAGCTGGCCTTCCAAACTCCTAAGAATTTATCACGATCTGTACTATCCGGCCCGTTATTATTTTTTTCACAGGAATTCAAAATAAGTATGGATCCAACAAGGATCATGGAAAGCAATAGAATCTTTTTAATTTTCATGGCCATTAAATGATTTTATGAATCGGGGCAAGAACCTTGCCGTGATTTGCAATAAATTTTGTCTGACCTTTTGCATGTTCAGCTTACTTACTCAAACGTTCATTGATATTGAGACGGAATTTTCTTGCTGTATCCAGAGCAATGTCATAACCGGCATCTGCATGACGAATTACTCCCATAGCCGGGTCATTATGTAATACCCGCTTCAATCGACGTTCTGCTTCCTCTGTTCCATCTGCAACTATCACCATTCCCGCATGAATGGAATAGCCCATACCTACTCCTCCTCCATGATGGAGAGAAACCCAGCTGGCTCCTCCGGCAGTATTGATAAGCGCATTCAATACCGGCCAATCTGCCACCGCGTCGCTGCCATCAAGCATAGCTTCTGTTTCTCTGTTAGGAGAAGCAACAGAGCCGGTATCCAGATGATCACGCCCTATCACCAGAGGGGCTTTTACCTTACCACTTTTTACAAGTTCGTTAAATGCAAGACCTGCCTTTTCTCTTTCTCCCATTCCCAACCAGCAAATCCTTGCGGGAAGACCCTGGAAAGCAATTCTGTCTTGCGCCATTTTTATCCATCGGTGCAAGGATTTGTTTTCAGGAAAGAGTTTCAAGATTACTTGATCGGTTTCATAAATATCCTGTGGATCCCCTGAAAGAGCCGCCCAACGGAATGGCCCCTTGCCTTCACAGAAGAGAGGGCGAATATAGGCCGGAACAAAACCCGGAAAATCGAATGCATTCTTTATTCCATGTTCAAGTGCCCGTCCACGAAGGTTGTTCCCATAATCAAAGGTAATGCTGCCCATTTCCTGAAAACGGAGCATCAGTGTTACGTGCTCAGCCATGGAATCATAGGCCATCTGTATGTACTTTTCAGGATTAGATTCACGCATCACACCGGCTTCTTCGAGTGACAGTCCTTCAGGAAGATATCCAACGAGAGGATCATGTGCGGAAGTTTGATCAGTGAGGACATCTGGAATTATACCGCGCTCCTTCATGCGCTTCAATAATTTTACTGCAGTGCAAATCACAGCAATTGATTTGTTCATTCCCTGCTTTTTAAATTCGAGTGCCCGGTCGATGGCTTTGTCTATATCCTTTTCGATGAAATCGAGATAACGGGTATCAACACGTTTCTGAGCACGCCATTCTTCCACTTCTGCAGCCAGACATACACCTTCTGCCATTGTAATTGCGAGAGGCTGAGCACCTCCCATGCCACCGAGACCGGCAGTGACACACAATTGTCCTTTCATACTTCCGCCAAAATGCTTTTCTGCAATTGCATTAAACGTCTCATAAGTTCCCTGAACTATTCCCTGAGAACCGATATAGATCCATGAGCCTGCAGTCATCTGCCCATACATCATGAGTCCTTTTTTTTCCAACTCGTCAAAAACCTTCCATGTAGCCCAATGGGGAACGAGTTGAGAATTACTTATAATAACACGCGGCGCGTCCTTGTGAGTTGGTAAAATCCCCACCGCTTTGCCGCTTTGTATAAGCAAGGTTTCATCATCGTTCAGATCCCTGAGTGCTTTTATAATCATATGAAATGACTGCACATTGCGGGCCGCCTTTCCCCTTCCACCATAAACGATCAGGTCCTCAGGACATTCTGCGACATCCGGGTCGAGATTATTGAGCAGCATGCGCAATGCAGCTTCCTGAATCCAACCTTTACAGGAGATCACAGTTCCGGTGGGTGTTTTGCTTTGAGATAAATCCAGTTTATCTGAATGGAGTTCGGTCTGCATGATGAGGATTTTAGGAGGATTGTTTTTTCTTTTTTGATTTGTTGAAATGCCATGGGCAATGTTTGCAACCACTCTGACAGCAATAACCCCGTTTCAGGTGATACTTTTCCGTAAAAATAATGTAGCCTTCCGGGGAGAGGTAATAATCCTCAGGATCAAACTTTTCGTGGATGGCCATAGACTCACAAAATTTCATTTCGACAAGCCCGTCAATGCGAAAAACCTGTCCCAAAAGATTTATGCAAATTTACCGATTCCCGTTCGTCTTACAAAGCTTAGATTTGCACCTTGTTGCTATCATTCCCAAAAGCCCCACTTCAACCTTTTCAGCTGGAATCTGTTCTGGCCGCTAATGTTCAATTGTCGGTGCTCAGGGATGACCTTTCACACCCTTTTCTTGCAGGAAATAAATGGAGAAAACTAAAGTATACTATTCAGGATTTTGAAAACTCCGACAAAAAAGCAATCCTGACTTTTGGAGGAAAATACTCCAATCACCTCGTTGCATGTGCCGCTGCAGGAAAAATGATGAAAATCCCCATGATTGGCATCCTCCGCGGAGAAGAAAAAGTGTCCAATGCAAACCTGGTTTTTTTGCAACAATGCGGCATGAAGCTGTTGTCTGTAAGCCGCGTAGAATACCGCTTACGTGACGATCCGGAATATTTACAAAAACTGTTTGAAAAATGTGTACAGGAATTCCCTGATATCCTTAGTGGAACAGATGATATCTTCCTCGTCCCTGAAGGAGGATCAAGTGACGCCGGTGTCAAAGGATGCATGGAAATTATGAACGACGTTCCCTCATCAGCATCTCATATTTGCGTTGCCTGTGGCACCGGAACCACATTAGCGGGAATCTCGATGAATACAAGGGAGGACCAAAAAGCGATTGGTATTTCAGTATTGAAAGGGGAAAACTTCCTGATGAAATCTGTGTTGAAACACGGCGCACCGGCTGAACGAACTCAGATTATTTTCGATTATCATTTCGGAGGTTATGCCAGGAGTTCTGTTGAATTGCAAAGATTTTGTATTGATTTTGCGCGTCAAACAGGAATAGCCATCGAATCGGTTTATACGGGTAAATTGTTTTTTGCTATCATGGATCTGATCTCCAAAAAGTATTTTCCGCAGGGATCCCATATTGTCCTCATTCATACCGGAGGGATTTTTGATTTTAACAGAGCCCTCGAAATCTGAGTCTTGAAATTGAATCTGTAAGATTTTTAAAAAAATGTGTCAATTTAGCAACCTTTCCGGCTAATTTAAGTAAGTAAATGCATAACAGAATATAGTAATCTAATTGGCGTTAAAACGATAATCGTTCTGACATCAATACGTTTAAACGAAAAAAACACGTGAAATAATATGAATATTAAATTGCTGTTTACTGCCTTACTTGTTCCCATTATGCTTCATGCAGGGGAAAATCGGAAAATAAGTCGCAGTGAATACATTGCCATGTATAAAGACGATGCGGTCAAAGACATGAAGAAAATGGGCGTTCCTGCGAGTATTACCATGGCACAAGCCCTGCTAGAGTCAAGCGATGGCAATTCTAACCTTGCCCGGGAAGCAAATAATCATTTCGGAATAAAATGTTCGGATTGGAGAGGTCCTACTTATATTCAGGATGATGATACCAAGGATGAGTGTTTTAGGAAATACAAACATGTATTGGAGTCTTTCGATGACCATTCAAATTTTCTCCGTACCCGCCCGCGTTATGCATTCTTATTTGAATTGGACCTGAAAGATTACAAAGGCTGGGCGCGTGGTTTAAAAAAGGCCGGCTATGCAACGGACCCGACTTATGCTGACCGCTTAATTAAAATTATTGAAGAAAATCAATTATACCTACTGGATACTGATACAGGAGGACCGGCATACGCCAGCAACGATGCTGTGCCCGTGATCGACGAAAAACTCTCCACCGAAAGCACACGCATCATCGTGCCCGCTGTAGATGCAGTAAATGCTTTTGAATCGCGACAAATAAAACAAATAAATGGGGTGAATTATATAATCGCCCGTCGAGGGGATAGCTTCAAAAGTCTTTCAGAAGAATTTGAATTGGGACACTGGCAACTTCCGAAATACAATGAACTAAATGGTAAAGAAATGCTGGAAGAAGGGCAGGTCGTTTACCTTCAACCGAAAAAAAGCACGGGCGCCAAAGCAGTCGTGGTTGCTAAAGAAGGAGACACCGCGCATTCCATTGCTCAATCAATGGGAATCAAAGTGAAGTTTATCTATAAATATAATAATTTGTCGGAAGAACAATCCCTTAAACCGGGACAAAAAATCTACTTGAAAAAAAGATCCTAAAAAAAATTCGATTTTTCAGCTGACGCAATTTATCAGGTATTTGAATTTTTTCTATTGCTTGCATGAATAGCCATGTCAGTCAATAATTCTCGATTAATCTAGTCAAAACTGAGCTGGAGAAAATAAAATTTATTCTCCCTATATGCCGGCAGGATAAAGAGGTCTTCGTCCAATTGCTTTCCGCTATGTGGCAGAATAGACACCCTTTCTGTATCATTAAACAGTACGTCTGTTTTCTGATTGCCCTGTCCATCAACATGTGTAATTAAGACTGACGAATTTTCATTCACGTACTTATTATAAATCATGTACAATTTTCCACCTGTATTGATGGAGCAATAGGATGAAAAATAACCCGCATCGTCAATGGAATTCTGATCCTTGCTGACCACATTACCCCAAAGAATATGTCCATCCGGATTGATTGAGATAATCATGATGCTACCGAAATGATAATAGTAATGACTCATGGTAGACTGAGTGTAATAATCCCAGTAGGTTCGGCTGGTTTGATAAAAGGATTCTGCAGCAAGTGCTGTTCCACCATCCCGGCGAAGGATAAGGCGGTCAATTGAGTAATTCACTAACTCTTTACTCTTATTCTCCCTTACTTCTCCCATAAATTTTACCAGAAATTCCTGTGGAAAAGCGGAACTGTAAACATTGGAATCCGTCAAACTGTCTTCATTGAGACTATAATAAAAAACACCTGCTGTTGAATAAGTGGTCCGGTCAGAATAAAAACCTGTCACCACAATTTTACGATTATAACTATCAGCGGCGATGGAGACATCCGTCAAAAACTTGTCTTCAATTCGAATCTCCTTGTTTACAAAGCGATCCAGATCACGGGTATAGCCAGAGATCAGGTAAAAACTTTCACCTGGTGCCTTCACTTTTTTCTCCGTGGTAAACTTCATACCAAGAATAAAATAATTTCCTTTGTCTGTGAGCAGAAAATTCAAAGGTACATACATCTTCACCGGAAGAATAACATCAAAATCTTTAGTGTACAATTGGTTTAGTGCTGAATCAAGCACCACCGTATGATAATATTGCCCGTCTTTCTCCCTGGATAATTGGCGGTAGGTAAAAGCAATTTTTGATTCATCCTTAGAACATACGATTCCAGGGAGGTTGTCTTCATCAATATTTTCTGCAGCAAATTCTGCCAGCAAGATTGCACTTCCCTCCAGATCTCCCTGGTCAGTTAAATACTGGGCATAGAATTTATACGCCTTATCGCCTTTGTCAGTAGCGTAAAAAACCAGCAAGACCTTGCCGTTTACCATTTGAAGATCGGCCAAACGCCCGTTTTCAACCGGTGCCTTAAGGTCAAATTCTGCAAGCAGATTCATTTCCATTGAAAATTTCTGTAGCAGGTATTTCCGTGTTTTAAATCCGGATCGTGCCTTGGTATTGTCGAAAGTAAGGTTGCTGCGCAAAACAAAAAAACCGGTAGGACCGGCACCCAAAATTTTCATGTAGGGCATCCTACTGTTATCGCTGATGGGCTTGGACCATTTAACCGTCTGCGCTATCATATGCCCTGAGGGGAATAAAAAAATTAGCAGGTAAACATGAATGAATACAAATTTTTTAATATTTTTCATACATTAATTCTGAATTATACATCAATCTGCACGCAACATTATACCAAACGCATGAAACGTATCCTACTTCTTCTTTGCTTAATTCTTCCCAGCCTGAATTTAAAGGCACAATCTACGAATTTGAAACTTCTTGCGGAATGGATGCAAGGGAGTTTCGACAGCCATGAACAGTCCTTCAAAGATACAGTGAATTATTACGACATCCGTTTGGAAATTATACCTGTGTGGCAGAAACGAAGTGATGGTTATTGGTTTTATGTTGAACAAGCTGTGGCTGCCTATATCGACACACCCTACCGCCAACGTATATATCACCTCACCGAAAGAAAAAAAGGATTATTTGAAAGCAAGGTCTATACATTAAAGGATCCTCTTCGCTTTACACATCAACCGGAATTACTAGAGAAATTAACTACTGATTCCCTTTTGGAAAAAGAGGGCTGCTCGGTCCTACTCAGAAAAATTAATTCAACGACATTCAAAGGAGGAACTGAGGGAAAAATCTGCCCGAGCGACCGTAAAGGTGCATCCTATGCTACATCGGAGGTGACTATTTCAGAATTAATGCTGGAAAGCTGGGACCGTGGTTATAATGAAAAAGACGAACAAGTATGGGGCGCTGAATTGGGTCCTTATCAATTTATTAAAAAGCGACTTAAAAAGTAGCACATTCATTTCTTGGGAAAAAAAAAGAAGCACCCACATATTCTTCCATGTACAGCTTTGCAGGATTAAAAATGAATCAGGGCCCGGAGATGTAACATCGGAAGCCTGCGGAAATATTTTTCCATTGTGCAAATTAATCTCAACAAATTCTCCTCTTAAGGACGCACGGCTATTATTGATATATTATTTTCCATCAAACTATAATCACTGGATTCGATCAGTCCGTCACCGGTCAAATCATCGTTTAAATAGCCGAAGAAATACAATTGCTTGCTGGTTTCGATTTCAGAAAAGTCAGTTGCATTGATGATTCCATCCTGGTTTACGTCACCGCTAAACAAGGCACATTTTCCGTCACTTAAAACTCTCATGTTCTTCGCATAGGCCTGGCTAGCGGCAAGCGAAAAATCATAATTTACCGGACTTCCATTAAACAAGACAGGACTCAAACTCCATGTCTCGAGTGAATTATGATGTCGCATCGAGATATAAAAGGATTGATTAAATAAATAGAGCGGAAATTCAATCAGGGCACTTCCATCGGTATGAAGTAATGCTTTGACAGAAGAGAAGGAAGCGAACGGGGAAGTAGCATTGTGAAGATCAACAATGATTGAATCGCATGCGGTTGGATCGCTACTCAAACCATGTTCATATAAAACCGGCCTCATGAGACCGCCACCCAGATAATATCCTTCGATAAATGCAATCAGATTTAACGTAGTTGTTACAGGACAAATAGAAGTAGTTTTAATCGTTGTTGTAATTATTCCAACGCCCGAACTATATCCTTCCGATACGACATAATATGTACCGGCAGATAATACTGCTGATATTGAAGCCTTAGTCCCGGTACATAAGGGGCCATTATCATCATTAAAAAAAAGCTGAGTACCGGCACTGTTTAAAATGTGCAGATACGTATCAGCCAAACCAGTAGCGCTGCAATGACTTACCTGAACGGTAGCCGAAGATGCTAATGTGAATTTATACCACACGTCCGGTGAAGCCTGGTTATTTGCCCCGGAATAATTATTTGAAAAACAATTGGCTGTAGAATTGTTTTGTGTGTTTGTAAAAGGATTTGTCGAACAAGGTGCTTCTCCCACAATAATTGGATTTGCTAATGAAGTGCCTAAAACATTTGCACAATTCGACAATGTGGTAAACGTGAAGGGCCCGGTCCAAAGGCTTATGCCATTGCTGGCAGCATTACAATCGGCAGAAACCCAGAATTCGTAACTGGTACTTGCATTTAAACCGGCAGCATTGAAAGGATTTCCTACTCCGGGATTCGATGGAGACCCCGATGGTGCTCCTCCGCCAGGAGAGGTAAGATGAACATTCCAAAGTGATTCAGAACAACCGGCTGTCCATCCCAGTGAAGCAGAACCCGAAGTAATACCAGTGGCAGTTTGTGCTGCCGGTTGGGGACAGGAAAGTGAACCACTTATTGTGATGGTATAATCTTCGGCTTCTCCGTAATTGGAATGATAAATACAAGGATCAATAGTAGGGCCAGCCATGTTATAGACACAACGAACCCTCATCCGGTGAGGACCTGCCGGCGCAGTACAGGAGATTAAAAGAGGGATAATTCTTGAAGAACCTATCACACCTGCTGTACCACTGCCTGCAACGACAGCCGTCGTATTTCCAATTTTTTCATTGGTAGAAAAAACTCCGTCGTCATTATAGTCAATCCATAATGCATAACCTTCGCCATACTGTCCTGCATACACGGTACAATTATAGCTATTACCAGCCTGCAGTGTGGTGGTATGAAGTGGATTTGAACTTGCCGAGTAATCCGAATAACCTGCAATTCCTGAAGGGCAACCCGCACCGGAGTTATTATCAAGTGTATTAAGAATCACTCGCGCTATTACATCACCGTCGAGGCATCCGGAATTTCCACTGGTGCCATACACAGGCACACAATAGCAAACTGTTGGGCTCACCAACATGGTAATACCATTAGAAGTAGCGGTGGTGCTTGTGACACAACTTAGGTTGGAAGTCATCACACATGTTAAGACCTGTCCATTGCTGTAACTTGAGGAGGTATAACTTGCACTGTTGGTTCCGACATTAGTTCCATCCACTTTCCATTGGTAAGTTGGAGCTGAGCCTCCATACACCGGAATTGCTGTCGCTTTAACAGTAGCTGCTAAACACATTGGATTGCTTCCTGAAGTAATGGAGATGCTCACTGAAGGAGAAACCGGAGATGAAATTACATCCACGACAACCGGAGCAGAAGTGGCGGTAGATACCCCACAAGAACTGGAAACAGTATAGCTTCCTGCAGTGTAAACAACAATAGATTGAGTCGTTTCACCTGTACTCCAAAGATAATTACTCGCGGTGTTTGAATTAAGTATCACGCTGTCGCCCGGACAAATCGTGGTGGACCCACTGGCTATAATTGCCGGGGAAGCATTTTGCTGCGTCAGAGTAATTGGAACAGCAACCGTGTTATTGGTTTCATCACTCTCCAGGAAATTATTTTCAGGGTCTGTTATCGAAACGATATAGTAAGTCCCGTTACAGACATTGTCTAATACGATAGGATCATTCAGACCCATACTGTATACATCATACTGGCCTGGGTAAATTCCCTGATTCAGGCCACATCCTGTATGAAAGCCTACTCCATTATTGGGTACCGTTAAAATAGTGTTGCCATTATTGTCCACACATTCACCGGAATTACTCGAACATGAACCAAGATTTACCAGGCAAAAACTCTGTTTTGTACCCGTTCCAATAATGGGCCAGTTCTTTGGGTCAGGATCTGATGTAGCAGAACGCAAAGTGTAATTCGCCCAATGATCAACGTGTATATGTCCATGTGCAGCATGATAGGTCATAGTACCGGCGAAACGATCATAATAGCTTAACGTATCTGTTCCGGCAACTTTATGATATACCCTTTGCATCACAGCGTGCTTGATATCATCCCCATTGGGACATACAGTACCACAAGGAACATGGGTTGTACCGCAGAAACAGGAATCCAATCCATAAATTTCTATCGGGCCATAACCAATGTTTGGTGTTGCGTTGGAGATATCCAAAAAACCTGGTGTTTCACTGTGATTATTCAGAATCTCCTTGGCTGAAGAAGTCATGTCTGGCAAAAGATCACAATCTGTTGCTCCGCCCGGACAAACACATGTGGCGCATCTGGCAACTCCGGTGGGTCCGCCGCTTCCACCACCACCACCCTGTTGTGGGGGATTATTTGTGAATTCAATATTCAATTCATGAACCGATCCAGTATCCGTATTTGCCACATCAGTGATAATAAAGCGCCATGTACCGTTGGGATTCTGTCCATTATTCAATGAAGCTAGATTTCCTACAGGAACCATCAATCCTGAATAGGGTGCTACCAGGTTACTGAAAGCAGTACCATCCATACCTAAACAAGTTCCAATAAAATTGTCATTGGAACCACCCTGGCTTTGAAGGAGAATGACCGTGGTGCCATCAGGAGATATTAATCTAATTGAAAGATCAGAAACATAACTATGAGTAATGGTCACACATGCATGATTGATTCCAAAACTGGTATCAATGACAGACGGAAGACCGGAAACTACGATCGGAATGGTATCAGTTTGCAGATCTAAGATTGGTTCATTTCCGATCCAGGAGAAGGTCTGTGCTTTGACCAGAATTGAAAAAGTGATAAGAATAAGTAGCGTAATAAATTTCTTCATGATCGCCTTGTTTGAATAAAATAATGATAAAATAATTTGATCCATGACATGGATCATAGGAAGCAGCAATATCCTTTAGATCTGAAATATGATAATATTTTCTCTAAAAATGACATTTTATTCAGGTATTTACTCTAAAAGTTGCTAAATCGATCAAAAACGAAGTATACTCTTAAAAATATTAATTGAAAAAGTGCGAACTCGCTTGTTCTGCTACCAAATATCTGATTTGATATTTAAATTATATAAGGGGTACATAAACGACAAAACCCGCCATGAAGGCGGGTTTTTATGGTGGGAACAACAGGGTTCGAACCTGTGACCCTCCCGCGCTCATAGCGCGGGATGATTTGAACCAGCTATCAGCGACTTTATTCTTCTGCGACTTTTCCAGCCTTTTATTTCAAGCTCTCGATTGTACGCTTCTGATTTGGATCCAAACTTTTCTGTATGCTCTAATTTCCAATCCTTAAACCTGGATGTAAATCCCTTATGTGCGCTCATATGCCTTCGCAATCGCTCCTCTATTTCTTCTCCGGTATGGCCGACGTAATATTTATCCGCAGTGGGGCTGTATAATATATAAACAAGATACATAAACGACAAAACCCGCCTTGAAGGCGGGTTTGTGTGGTGGGAACAACAGGGTTCGAACCTGTGACCCTCCCGCGCTCATAGCGCGGGATGTCCTGAAACAGCGATCAGCGATTTAATTCTTCTGCGAAATATATAAACAAGATACATAAACGACAAAACCCGCCTTGAAGGCGGGTTTGTGTGGTGGGAACAACAGGGTTCGAACCTGTGACCCTCCCGCGCTCATAGCGCGGGATGTCCTGAAACAGCGATCAGCGATTTAATTCTTCTGCGACTTTTCCAGCCTTTTATTTCAAGCTCTCGTTTATAGGCCTCTGATTTCGAACCAAACTTTTCTGTATGTTCTAATTTCCAATCCTTGAACCTGGATGTAAATCCCTTATGTTCGCTCAAATGCCTTCGCAATCGTTCCTCTATTTCTTCTCCGGTATGGCCTACGTAATATTTATCCGCAGTGAGGCTGTATAATATATAAACAAGATACATATACGACAAAACCCGCCTTGAAGGCGGGTTTGTGTGGTGGGAACAACAGGGTTCGAACCTGTGACCCTCCCGCGCTCATAGCGCGGGATGTCCTGAAACAGCGATCAGCGATTTAATTCTTCTGCGACTTTTCCAGCCTTTTATTTCAAGCTCTCGTTTATAGGCCTCTGATTTCGAACCAAACTTTTCTGTATGTTCTAATTTCCAATCCTTGAACCTGGATGTAAATCCCTTATGTTCGCTCAAATGCCTTCGCAATCGTTCCTCTATTTCTTCTCCGGTATGGCCGACGTAATATTTATCCGCAGTGGGGCTGTATAATATATAAACAAGATACATAAACGACAAAACCCGCCTTGAAGGCGGGTTTGTGTGGTGGGAACAACAGGGTTCGAACCTGTGACCCTCTGCTTGTAAGGCAGATGCTCTGAACCAGCTGAGCTATGCTCCCATTAAATTGATTTCCAATTAATTAAACCTTTCACTAGGACTGTTTTCAAAATTGGAGCGCAAATATATTCAAATTTATACTTGTTTAAAAATTATTTAAAATTTCAATCGATTTTTATGAAGATACTCCATAATGTAAACGTATTTCTGTTTGCATAATTTCACAAGCAAATACTGTCATTCATTACGTTTTATTTGAATCAGGATGTAATTTGGCAGAGAACCATAGATTTCGCATACCAGCACAAATTTAATTTTCAAATCACTTTAATCTTTTGCTACTACAACAGATTAAAAAAAAATTAATTCAAAAACCGTGTTTATACTCCGCGATATGCTCGAATGCTAAAAAATCCACTTGTGAATCTGCCATTTTTTTTTAACTTTGTTTCATCATTTTCCATTATGAAAAAATTACTTTCTGTCTTTCTTACTTTAGTTTTTGTTTTTAGCACTATTGGATTTAGCGTCAACGTTCATGCATGCAGTATGCGGAAGGGAATCGACGTCACTTTTTTCAAAATAAAATCATGTTGTGGAGAAAAAGGTGAAAAGGAAGGTTGTTGCAAAAACAAAGCAAAAATTGTCAAAATTACCGACAACCTCTTTCAATTGCAGTCAAATGAAACTTGTAAAAGTTAAAGCACCGGAACTGACTCTCAAAGCCAATCAGTTGATGTTGGACGAACATAAGCAATCTCTTGCCGGTATATCGACAACAGAAGCCGTAATTCAGGAAATTGGACCGGCATTTACTGCAACGGGAACCGTTGTGGTAGATGAAAACAAGCGAATCACCATTTCTGCACGATTAAATGGAAGAATAGAAAAATTATATTTTCAAAACCCTGACGATAAACTAAGAGAGGGGCAGGCACTTTACGATTTGTATTCTGAGGAATTGCTCGCAGCTGAAAAAGATTACTTACTATCCTTACAGCAAGCTGAAAAGCCTTCCGGCTATGCAGAAACCTTACAGAAGATCAGGGACGCGTCCAAAAACAAGTTATTGCTTTGGGGGCTTAGTGAAAAACAGATTCATGACATTGAAAAAAGTGGCCAGGTATCTCCTTTAATCAAAATCTATGCTTCGGTAAGTGGAATTGTAACAGAAATTTTAGTAAAAGAAGGTCAATATGTTTCTGAAGGAACTCCCTTGTTCAATGTAGCTGATCTCAGCTCGGTGTGGGTAGAAGGGCAATTATATCCAAACGAGGTTCAGTATCTTCTCAAAAACAAACACGCTAAAGTAGAACTGGAAATTTTACCAAAAGAAGATTTCAAGGCAGAAATGGTTGATGAAAAACCAAATCTGGAAAGCAATTCCATTGTAAATATGGTTCGTTGGAAACTTGAAAATCCCACTCTTAGAATCAAACCTGGCATGATGGCATATATCCACATTCAAAAAGGGTCAAAAAAAACACTTACGATTCCAAAGTCTGCACTTATACATGGTAAAATGATTTCTGCCTGGGTGGAAATTGAAAATAATATTTTCGAAAACCGCATGGTAACAACAGGTGTCGAAGATGAGAAAAATGTGGAAATCCTTTCAGGAATAACAGCCGGTGAACATGTCGTTATTTCAGGGGTTTACCTCTTGAATAGCGAATATATTTTTAAGACCGGGGCCGATCCTATGGCAGGCATGAAAATGTAAACCAAATCAGCTTAAAACCAAACATAATTGCGATAATGAATGCTTGAAAATGTAATCAAGGCTTGATTGATGATTTAAGTTTCCTCAATTTTGCAGAAATAATAAAATATTTTCTTAACCGACTCAACTAACATTTAAAACATGAACTACTATTTTAACAAAATACTTCAAGCCAAAAATTTTGATGAGGCCATTGATCAGGTAACATCTGCTTTAAAAAAAGAAGGATTTGGTATTGTTACCGAAATCGACATGAAAGAAACTTTAAAAAAGAAAATCGATGTTGATTTCAAAAAATATAAAATCTTAGGAGCCTGCAATCCTCACTTTGCATATAAAGCCTTACAAAATGAAGATAAAATAGGCGTGTTTCTTCCATGTAATGTTGTTGTAGAAGAACATGAAAATGGTGACATTGAAGTATCTGCTGTTGATCCTGTCGCATCGATGATCTCCGTCAAGAACGAGGCCTTAGGGGGCATTGCAACAGAAATCAGGCAAAAGCTCATGAATGTAATAGCTAACCTGAGCTAATTATAGCCTTTACTGTTTTTAAATTAATTCTCCCCAAGCAAAGCAAAACCCGGGTCATCAGAGCTATGTGCAAAAGAAATTCAACTTTTGTCAAAGCACCTCCGCGACTACAAAAGTACTCCCGCCCACATAAACCATGTCTTCAGCAGCAGCAGACTGAATCGCTGCAGCGTAAGCCTCAGTCACCGAGTCATAAGCTTTGCCATGCAATCCAAATTCAATAGCTACACCTTGCAAAGTATGACTTTCCAATCCTCGCGGAATATTTGCCTTGCAGAAATAATAGATCGCGTCTTCAGGCAATAACTCCAGAATTCCACTGACATCTTTGTCATTCACCAGTCCTAAAACAAAATGGAGTTTAATAAATTTCTGCTTATCAATTTGGCGGAGCACCTCCGTGAGACCGGCTTTGTTATGGGCAGTATCAGCAATCACCAAGGGATTTTTGCTCAATACCTCCCAACGACCGCGAATCCCCGTTAATTCCTTCACTCTTTTCAATGCGGAACGGATACTAGTTTCACTCAGATGGTACCCTTTTTCCTTGAGAACATTTATCGTCTGTAATACGGATAGAATATTTTTTTTCTGATACTCTCCTGTAAGGTCTAATTGCAGGTCTTTGTATGCCAGGACACCTTTATGAAATATATCCATTGACAGGAGAGAACCAGATTCTGATTTATCCTCCGCATGAATCTGAGACTTAGTTTCGCGAACTTCCCAGATAAGAGGCGCAAAAACACAACTTGTATTTCTCTCCTGTGCAAAGGATGTAAACACATGTGCAATTTCCTCCTGCACTTCACCGATGACGACAGGAATACCCTCCTTGATGATTCCGGCCTTTTCTTTGGCAATCTTTTCGAGTGTGTCACCAAGAAATTGCATGTGATCCCATTGAATGTTAGTGATCACAGTTGCTTCGGGAATAATCACATTCGTAGAATCAAGCCGGCCACCCATTCCTGTTTCCATGATGGCAATCTCCACTTTCTCTTTCGCAAAAAAATCAAAAGCAAGGGCAGCGGTCCATTCAAAAAATGAGGGCTGTATCTCCGCAAAATCATCCCGGTAGCTTTCTACAAATTGTATAACATCCTTTTCAGGAATCATCTTGCCATTAATACGTATGCGCTCTCTGAAATCTTTGAGGTGGGGTGAGGTAAACAAGCCGGTCTTGTACCCGGCTTCCTGGAGGATTGCAGCCAACATGCAGGAGACCGAGCCTTTCCCGTTTGTCCCTGCGATATGGACGGAACGGAATTTATTTTCCGGATGTCCCAACAACTTACACAAAGCATAAGTGTTTTTAAGATCTGCCTTATATGCGGCTGCTCCAACCCGGTGAGAACATCGGGAGTTGAGTGTAGAGATAGGACAGGGTTTCCTGGTAATTCATTCATGATGAAATTAGAAAAATAATCATCACGTCATCACATTCGTAAAATTGATTGAAAAAAAAAGGAAATAAATAACATTCACCTACTGTACTAAAAACACAAAGCTGATCGTCCCCTTTTGAATATCGGCTCCTTCAGGGCTGGGATTAAACTTTGCTTTCATGGCAGCATCTTTGGCAAGTTTCATAAGATAAGCCGAAGTCGTTGTGGATCCTCGTCCTCCAGGTATTGCGGCCACCACACTTCCGTCTTTGTCAACGGTAATGTCCACTACCACCTTTCCGGTCTCCTGTGATTTATCATTGATCTGAGGGGTTCTTACCATCCTCCTGCCGGCAAGGGAAAACGATACGCCCCCTTTTCCGCTTCCGCTTCCATCCCCTTCGCCATCTCCCTGGCCCACACCGGTGCCGTTGCCATTCTTTCCATAGTATTTGGAGTTAGGATCGCCCTGCGGATCCCCTTGATCTCCTTCCCCGGTACCGGTACCCTGTGACTTACTATCATTTGCCTTCCCCTTGTACATGGCACGAGGATCAACGGTTTTGACCGGCTCCACTACTTTCTTTTCCACCTTTGTAGTATTCACCGGCGTGTTCACCGGCTTTACTTCATTCTTCTTTACTTCCTTTTTCTCTTTCACTACGGGAGACTCTTCCATGTCCTGCGTTGCATAATTCTCCTCCGCCTGTGCCTGTTGCTTTATCTTATTCAATGAAGGATCTTCAGTAATGTTTTCTGACATAGGCTGTATCTCACCACCGGCTTCATCGAGGTATCCTATATTCACAATCACACCGCCACTGCCACCTGCTTCCGGAAATGGAGGAATGGATGTTGTCATCATTGTGAAGAGCAGCACTAAAAAAATCAGTGCATGAACCATCACAGATAAAATAATTGACCGGGAACGGATCGTATCGTCCATGTTTAATATTCGTCTCTCTACAAGAAACTATTGCTTAGAGGTCTGCGTAGCCAGAACCATTTTAATTTTTAACCGGTTGCCAATATCAAGCAGATCAACGAGATTCTGAACCTGTATCGTTTTATCAACTTTTAACAATACTGCCGGGTCCGGTAACCCGACAATTTGCGCTCTCAGTGCATCTTCCAATTGATCACTGGAAATAGGCGTGCTGTTGATAGCATACTGCAAATCTGCGTCCACGGAAATAGTGATAGGATGTTTTATTGATTGTGAGCTACTCTTGGCACTTGGCAAAAGCAGTTTCAGTACATTGGGTGTTGCCAATGTGGATGTGATCAGGAAAAACAACAGCAGGAAAAACATGATGTCGTTCAGCGAGCCTGTGAATACTTCACCTACTACTCTCGTTCTTCGTTTTAGGTTCATTTGATTGTAATTCTATTGTTTATGGTTTCATCCTAATATATCCTACCCTCCCTCATGCATGAAATAGCATGCAAATTATTACTAACTTTTTACCGGCTCCTCAAGGACGTCAATAAACTCCACTGCATTAATCTCCATCTTGTTGATGATACGATCAATCATGTGCACCAGATAATGGTAACAGGCATAAGCCACCATACCTACTAATAATCCTGCTGCGCTGGAAATCATTTTTACATAGAGACCGCCTGAGATCGTATTTATTTCAAGACTGTTTTGCAAAGCAATCATGTAGAATATCTTGATGACACCAAAAATTGTTCCCAGGAATCCGAACATCGGTGCTATAGCAGCAATTACTCCCAGAATGTTCAGATTCTTTTCCATCTTGTAAATCTCCAGCTTCCCGACATTCTCGATAGCACCTTCAATATCTTTTACCGGTTTACCCAGGCGCATGATCCCTTTTTCAATCATCCGGGCAACCGGACTGTTGGTGTTCTTGCAAAGCGACTTGGCTGCCTCCACATTTCCTGAATGAACATGATCCCGGATCTGATGCATAAAATTCATGTCGATTTTCGAAAAACGGCGGATAGTAAAAAGACGTTCGAAGAAAATATAAAGTGCCATGACAGAAAGAATGGCGATGGGAATAAGAATGGGTCCGCCCTTTTCAGCCATATCCCATAAGGAAATGCTTTGTTGAGCCGGCTGGGCAAGCGATGTGGCTGCATTATAGGCAGTATCAACTGCGTTTGTTGCCGGCTGGGTAATCTGTAAAATGAATGCTTTTATCATGAATAGGAATTCTTTAGGTAACAGGCAAAGTTACCGGGACACGCGTGAGAAGGGCCCGATGCTGTGGGTACTTTTTAACAATGATTTGTTAGTGAAAACGAAGCATCAATTGGACTTATTGTATTTATATTTTCATCCAAATGCTTAGTGAATGAGGAGATTCCACTTTGCTTGAATTTCCATACATGCTGACAAAAAAAATAGTCTAAACCAGCCCATGCACAGGTTCTTAGCTCCGAAAACCACACCTTTAAGGATATTTACTATCTTTCACGGCCTTCTCGTAAAGCTTGTATGCAACTAAATCGTTACTTCTTTTATCTGCTTGTAGTTCTTGTCATGACAAATAGGCCCTCTGCGAAAGCACAACTCAAGGTCACCTTTCCGTCTAAAGACAGTGTAATGGTGACTGCAGACTGGTATCCGGTGAGTTCGGAAATGCCGGTGATCCTGCTTTGTCACCAAAACCGCTTCAGCCGCGGAGAATATGTGGAAACCGCTCTTCGCCTGAATAAATTCGGATTCAATTGCCTGGCTATTGATCTTCGGGTGGGTGATGAGGTAAATGGAGTGAAGAATGAGACCGCTGAAAGAGCAAAAGCGAAGGGTTTGAATCCCGTTTTTGAAGATGCTGAGCAGGATATCATAGCTGCCATTGACTATGCGTACGCCCTGCATAAGCAGGAGATTATCCTGATTGGTAGTTCATACTCCGCTTCGCTGGCCTTAAAAATTGCCGCTTCCGACAAGCGCGTGCGTGCTGCCGCAGTATTTAGTCCGGGAGAATACTTTTCTGCAAAAGATTACATTCAGACTTCTATCCGGGACCTCGACAAACCCTTGTTTATCACCTCTTCCCTTGAAGAATCCGAAGGTGTAACCGACTTGGTAAAAGATGTAAATTCAAGAATCAAGATTCAATACATTCCAAAAACGGCAGGAGATCATGGCTCTAAGGTTCTTTGGTCCACAACACCGGAAAACCAGGAATACTGGATTGCCCTCATGAATTTTCTGGATAAAATAAAAAATCTCCACTGATCGTGTTTGCCGGTTCCTTGCTATGATTAACTACAAGCCGCTAAACGTTCTCCTCATTTTGCTGTGCTTTTGCATGACTTTAAAAGCGCAAAGGAATGTAACTACTGTAGGACTTCAATATAAGCCGATATTCCCCATGAACTTTCTCGGTACAGGAGAGAGTACTGATGAGGATCTGGGAGTAAAATTCACTCAGGGTTTAAAATCCGGTTTTGCGGGTGGAATGGTCATTCGCAGAGGATTCAGCGACCTTCTGAGTTTGGAAGCAGGTATAAATTATGTAAAAAGAAAATACTCTCTAAAAATCCAGGATAGAGATCTTGAAATAAACAGTTCCTATCGGATTATCGGCTACGAAATTCCGGTATCGCTCCTCGTTTATATTCAGCTGGGAGAACAATTATATATGAACGTATCCATGGGGCCGAGTCTGGATATGTTTGCAAGTAGCGTACAGAACTTTGATTCCAATTTTAATCAGGTTTCTTTTCGAAACCATGTAATGCAGGCAGCTGTCCTTGCTAACCTGGGCTGGGAATGGAGAACTGAGAAAAGCGGATATTTTTATATCGGCGCTTCATATCACCGGCCTTTTCAATATATCTACCTCAGTGAGATAGAATATTACATCCCAAATAAGCTACCTACTGAGCCAAATGCCTATTCCGAATCCGAATTACTGGGCAACTACCTCACGTTGGACTTCCGCTATTTCTTTCATGAAGATCCGGAAACTAAAAAGCAGAGGAAGAGGAAAAAGAACTGAGGGGTCTGCTAAGGCTGAGTGTTTATCGGGGAACAAGAATCGTTGAACGATTTAAGCTTAGTCTGGAGCGACAAACGTTTAATCTTTAACTAAGAATTCTGTCCCCGTCACAGCTTTGGGTTTTCCCGGTGCCTTGAATGATCCCTTGACACTTTTTTCTCCATGTTTTTTTGAAAAGCCTCATTGAGATCAATTCCGGTCTGGTTAGCAAGGCAAATCAGAACGAATAGAACGTCGGCCATTTCATCTGCAAGATCTTTTTTTAAATCACTCTCTTTTGAGCTTTGCTCGCCATACCTGCGCGCAATGATACGCGCCACCTCACCCACTTCCTCCGTGAGCAAAGCCATATTCGTCAACTCATTGAAATAACGAACACCGTACTTTTTTATCCAGGAATCGACAGCAGCCTGGGCTTGTTGAAGCGTAAAATTATCCTGCTTGGATGTCATAATCATTCTTTGTTTTTCGAATCAATAATTATCGTCACAGGCCCCTCATTCACGAGCGACACTTTCATATCTGCAGCAAACTCTCCCGTCCCTACCTTTTTATTGAGTAGGGTTTCGATCAACGCAATAAATGACTCATAAAGAGGAATCGCTTTTTCAGGAGGGGCTGCGTGAATATACGATGGCCGGTTTCCTTTTTTTGTTTTGGCATGGAGAGTAAACTGACTCACTACCAGAATCTCTCCCTGAGTTTCTTCTAAAGAACAATTCATCACTCCTTCTGAATCCGGCATGATACGCAGGCGGCAAATTTTACCGGCCAACCATTCCACATCTTCAGCGGTATCGGCATCTTCAATACCGACAAAGACAAGCAAACCCGGGCCAATCGCGGATTTAATTTTACCGTCGATGTTTACAGAAGCCTCACTTACACGTTGAACTACGACACGCATCGAATCCTATTTTTAATGCTTTCTTTCAACCATTTTATCGCTACCATTAATTCAATAGCCTGTTTTAAAAACATCCTGCTTGGTAAGGATACTGAGGTAGCTGTCAAACCTGCTTTCAGAAATCTCTCCCGCTTCGACTGCTTTTTTTACTGCACAATTTTTTTCGTTAAGGTGAATACAATTTCCGTACTGGCAGTTTTTTGATACCCGAAAGATTTCAGGAAAAAAATGAGAGACTTCATAGGTATCAAAATCAATCGTTCCGAACTCACGAATACCGGGAGTATCAATGATATATCCTCCTTCCGGCAGGAGATGCATCTCTGCAAAAGTAGTAGTGTGTTTTCCTTTGAGATGCTGCTGGGAAATCTCAGCGGTTTTCAGTTTCATGCCGGGAATTAAGGCATTAATTAATGAAGATTTCCCAACACCACTATGACCGGAGAAAAGATTTACTTTTCCTTTCATCTCTTCAAGCAGAGCATGAAAGCCGAATCCGTTGAAAGCAGAAACGCTAAACACTTTGTATCCTATACTTTCATACAAATTCTTTGATTCGGCAATATATTCCCAAATCTCTTCATCGTATAGGTCGGCTTTGTTCCAGATAATTCCGGCTGAAATATTATATGCTTCCGCTGTAGCCAGGAAACGGTCAATGAAACCCAGCGATGTTTTTGGCAACAAGGGAGTAGCTACCACGAATGCCCTGTCGATGTTAGCAGCGAGAATCTGCACTTGCCTCGAAAGCTTGACCGACTTCCGTATTATATAATTTTTTCGGGGAAGCATATCAGTAATCTGTCCGACATCGTCGCCTGGCTTCCATTCCACATCCACTCTATCACCTACGGTGATTGGATTCGTTGCTTCAAATTCTTTCATGCGCAGGTTCCCCCTGATCCGGCAAAGAAGAATCCTTCCGTCGTCGAATCGGACCAAATATTGAGAACCTGTGGATTTAATGACTAATCCCTGCATAAAGCGAAAGTAGAAAAAATGTATGGGAGCAGGCAGATGCTTTCTAAGAAAGAGGAAAATATTTCTTCCTGAAATCAAGGATAAATTCGAGGTGCTTCTTTCAATACAGCATTAGTCAGGGAAAAGGTTTAAATTTGCCAGTCATCAGCCGCCAAATCAAACCCATAAGATGTCTGTTTCAGTCAGAAATATCACTAAGCTATACGGTAAGCAAAAGGCACTTGACAATGTCTCCTTCCAGGTGGATTCGGGACATGTGGTAGGCTTCCTGGGACCGAATGGTGCCGGGAAATCGACAATGATGAAAATCATTTGTTGTTTCATCCCTCAAACGGCAGGCATGGCGGAAGTATGTGGTTATGATGTCATCGAACAATCACTCGAGGTAAGGAAACATGTTGGCTATCTTCCGGAGAACAATCCTCTGTACACGGATATGTACATCAAAGAATACCTCGAGTTCATTGCAGGTTTACACCGGCTTAGTGGTTCGAAGAGTAAAAGAGTGGCAGAGATGATCGAAATGACGGGGCTTGGCCAGGAACAACACAAAAAAATCGGTGCCTTGTCAAAAGGATACCGGCAAAGAGTTGGCTTGGCGCAGGCACTCATCCACGATCCGAAAGTACTGATACTGGATGAACCTACCTCCGGCCTGGACCCCAATCAACTTTCAGACATCCGCCAACTGATCCGTTCACTTGGAAAAGAAAAAACGGTAATCCTTTCAACTCATATCATGCAAGAAGTGGAAGCTATCTGCGACCGGGTCATTATCATTAATCGGGGAAGAATTGTTGCTGATGGATCTACAGAAAGTTTAACCAAACGAAATATGGCTGCAGAAATTATACTTGTTGAATTTGACAAGGCAATTGATCAGTCATTCCTTCTTCAAGTCGATGGAATACACAGTGCGGAGTTACTGGCCGGGCACTCCTGGAAAATAACTTCAAAACCTTCTGCAGACACAAGGGCTGCACTTTTCCGCTTTGCCGTTGATAAAGAATTGGCCATCCTTTCTTTGCAAAAACAAGAACAAAAACTGGAAGATATTTTCCATCAACTCACCCTTGAGGATCAATCCACAGGCAATGAATAAGATTAGGCTAAATTTCCACTCACATTTATCTCAAAAACTTCATGCCTGGTCCTGCGCTCTGGTCGTTTTTCTTTGCTCCTTTTCAAGTGAGGCGCAAAATATAAGTGCCTATACTGATTACCGAGGAAACTTTCAGGCATTCGATAATGGCATGTTCTATCAACTGGAATACCTTCCGGTGAAATCCTACAAGTTTAGCCGAACATCCATTGCCTATATCGATAACAGGAGTGATTTTAAAATATATTACAAGGGTAAATCCATTTATCAATTGAATGCAGTGGATTTCTCTTATAACGTATCTGATTACCTGGTGGCCTATAAAGTCGGATCCGTGCTCTATGTTTTTGACCGGGGAGAAAAAAAAATATTGACTTATTATAACAGTCAGGTAGTCCTTAGCGATAGTTTGCTTGCATTTTTTGATGATTCAAAGTACACCTTTTCCATCTATTACAATGGCAAAGTAGCCTTACTGGAAAACTCCATGCTTGAAAGGCCGCAGAGCATTCATGCGGGTCCGAATACACTTGCCTGGGTAAATCAAAGTGGCTTCTTCAATATATTTTATCAGGGAGAAATACATACTCTATCCAATACTCCCCCACTCGCCTTAGAAGCAGGCCGGGATATTGTGGCTTACGTTGATGATTTCGATCATTATTTTCATCTTTTTTACTATGGGGATACAGCTCAGGTGGAGGTATTTGCTCCTGATTCTTTCAAGGTTGGATATGGCATCATGGCTTATGTAGACAATCTGGGAGATTTCCGTGTGTTTGCAGAAGGATCCACCAAAAGGCTCCTTCCGGACCGACCGGATTTCTTTTATGTGAAGGGAGAAATGATAGTCTATGCTTACAATCGAATGTTCAATGTATATTTCAGAGGAAAAGAATATACACTTGAAAATTATACGCCCCATGACTTTCAATTGGGCACCGAGGGGATTGCCTGGATTGATGAGAGTGGCCGCTTAAAGTATTTCGATAAAGGAAATACTTTTAATGTTTCTTACGAGATCATCAATAAGTATGATCTCACCGGAACTGTTCTGAAATACGAAACCGGGAACAATACAGTCACCGTATTTTTTAAGGGTAAAAATTATTGAATATAACCGATATCCTGAAAGACCTTCAATTCAGCTAAAACAGGCACGGATTCCTATTAATTACGATTTGCCAAAAAGAAAAAAGGGCTGGCGGGACAATACAGGATAATTTTTTCCTTACTTTTGCCACCGCAAGTGGAAAAATTTGATTGTCCTGTTTTACAGGGAACAATATTGCAACCACGGTAAAAAATGCTAATACCATTTTTCACTGTGTTTGCCGGATCCCTCCCCTTTCAAATTTGATTAATCACCTCAAAATCCATTAAAAAACATGTCTTATTTGTTCACCTCCGAGTCAGTTTCTGAAGGGCACCCGGACAAGGTCGCAGACCAGATTTCCGATGCATTGATTGATTATTTTATTGCCTATGATCCTAAGTCCAAAGTGGCTTGCGAAACCCTTGTAACCACCGGTCAGGTTGTTCTTGGCGGCGAGGTTAAATCTGAAGCTTACCTGGATGTTCAGGAAATTGCACGTAATGTGATCAGACAAATCGGGTACACCCGCAGCGAATATATGTTCGAAGCGAACTCCTGTGGAATACTGAGTGCCATTCACGAACAATCGGCAGACATCAACCAGGGCGTTGAAAAGAAAGACCCCTGGAAACAAGGCGCCGGAGATCAGGGAATGATGTTTGGTTATGCCTGTCGCGAAACTGATAATTACATGCCCCTTCCCCTTGAGTTGGCGCATACACTTTTACGTGAACTCTCTGCGATCCGCCGCGAAGGAAAAACAATGACTTACCTTCGCCCCGATGCAAAATCCCAGGTAACCGTTGAATATAGTGATGACAACAAACCCGTGAGGATTGACACGATTGTGATCTCTACCCAGCATGATGATTTCAACAAGGATAATGTCATGTTGAAGAAGATCAAAGAAGACGTGGTGAACATTCTCATACCAAGGGTTATGAAAAAATTGCCTAAACGCGTGCAGGCGATGTTCAACGAAAAAATAAAATATCATGTGAATCCAACCGGAAAGTTTGTGATTGGAGGCCCACATGGTGATACAGGCTTGACAGGAAGAAAAATTATTGTTGATACATATGGAGGTAAAGGAGCTCACGGAGGTGGTGCTTTCTCCGGAAAAGATCCTTCAAAAGTGGATCGCTCAGCAGCTTATGCCACCCGACACATTGCCAAAAACATGGTGGCAGCGGGGGTTTGTGACGAAGTGTTGGTACAGGTGGCCTACGCAATCGGCGTAGCGGAGCCGGTTGGACTGTATATCAACACCTATGGTACTTCCAAAGTAAAATTATCAGACGGGGAGATTTCGAAGAAGATTGAAAAGATCTTCGATATGCGACCTTATGCCATCGAACAACGATTCAAGCTCCGCACACCTATTTACCAGGAAACTGCCGCCTATGGTCATATGGGACGTGAAGTAGAGATCAAAGAGAAAATATTCAACAAGGGAAAGAAAAATGAGAAGAAGATCAAAGTCAAATTGTTTCCCTGGGAAGAGTTGAATTATGTTGACACCCTGAGAAAAGAATTTGGACTCGCTGCTGCAGTAAAGAAAGCAAGTTCGAAAAAAGCGGCACTGGAAATCGTTTAAACCTATACTTTGCAATAGAAAAAAAATATTGCATAGCGACTGACAGAATTACTCTATTTCTCTATTCTAATTGTTAAAAGGCCCCTATATGGGGCCTTTTTTAGTAAATCAAGGATCCAAAATAAATACTGTAGGAAATTTGTCTGGCTCAATTCTTTATCGTAATATTGCGATATTAAATTATAGAAATGGGAGCTTCCAAACACGATTTTTTTACAAAGCAACAAAATGAATTTGCCGTCGTTGCCAAAGCACTTTCGCATCCCGCCCGCATCGCCATCATACAATATCTGGCTAAAGTGAATGCCTGTGTATGTGGTGACATTGTAGACAAGCTCCCTCTGGCACAACCAACAGTATCCCAACATCTCAAAGAATTGAAGAACGCCGGTCTCATCAAAGGCACCATTGAAGGAAATGCTGTATGCTATTGCCTTGACTTAAAATCAATGAAACGTTTTCAGGATATTTTTAAAAATCTTCTGGAATCAGATAATGTAAAACCGTCTTGTTGTTAAACTTTAAATTACTATTATGAAAAACGCTGAAGAATTAAGAGAAGTCGTTCGCGAAAAATATGCAGAGATTGCGCTTGCAGATCAATCAGAAAATAAAAGTTGCTGCACTCCTGCTTGCTGCACCGATGGCAACAAAAACAGTATGGCCGACAGCTATGAAGGCCTAAGTGGCTACGAACCCAGCGCGGACCTCGGACTGGGATGTGGATTGCCGACTGAATACGCTGCAATTCGTAAAGGAGATGTAGTAGTAGATCTGGGCTCCGGAGCCGGAAATGATTGCTTCGTAGCTCGTGCCGAAACCGGTGAAAAAGGAAGAGTTATCGGCATCGACATGACTCCTGAAATGATCAAGAGGGCCAGAAAAAATGTGCAAAGTCTGGGTTACTCCAATGTGGAATTTCGCCTCGGCGAAATAGAACACGTGCCGGTGTCATCGGATGAAGCAGATGTTGTAGTAAGCAATTGCGTACTTAACCTGGTTCCCGAGAAGACAGAAGCCTTTGCTGAGATTTTTCGTATCCTGAAACCCGGAGGACATTTTAGCATTTCAGACATCGTACTGACTGCACCAATGCATGATTCACTCAAAAAAATAGCTGAACTGTATTCAGGATGTGTGAGTGGAGCAATTCCTAAGGAGGAATACCTGGATATTATTCGGGCAGGTGGCTTCATAAATGTGAGGATACAAAAAGCAAAACCCATCACCTTGCCGGAAGAATTCCTTGCCGGATACCTTAGCCCGGAGGAGATGGAAGTAGTAAGAGTGACCAAACCCGGGATTGAAAGCATCTCCGTCTATGCAGAAAAACCTGCACAATCCTGACCCTCTGAATTCTAAATAAGATGAAGAAAAAAATCCTCGTGCTTTGCACGGGTAATTCCTGCCGCAGCCAGATGGCAGAGGCCTATCTGCGGAAATTTGCCGGAGACAGAGCAGAAATCCATAGTGCCGGTGTTGAAGTTCATGGCTTGAATCCCCGTGCGGTTCAAAGTATGAAAGAAGACGAGATTGACATTTCAGGGTATACTTCGAATCATGTGGATGAATATGCACATCTTCATTTCGATTATGTAATTACAGTGTGCGACAATGCAAAGGAGGCTTGCCCCTATTTCCCGGGCAATGCAAAAAAATTTCATCATAATTTTAAGGATCCGGCGAAATCAACAGGAACGGAAGAACAGATAACGGAATCATTCAGGAGTGTCAGAGATGAAATCAAATCTTGGGTTCAGGATTTTGTAACTCAATTGGAATAAATTTGTGCCCTTTGTGTTTTAACTTTGTGAAATTGTGGTAAAAATTTGGCGGCTGCTTTTGTTTTAACCACTAAGCTCACGAAGGATGCACAAAGGACACGGAGATGGGATTAGTTAGAGGCATGATGTAATTATTGAACAAACGATTTTTTCTAATGACAAATAACGATTGCGCTCCGGCTGCCTCACGAAAGAAGTTGAGTTTCCTTGACAGATACCTTACTCTGTGGATTTTTCTCGCCATGATTCATGGTGTCGGAATCGGATATTTCTTCCCCTCCTCTTCAAACCTTATCAACTCCTTCTCTACCGGAACCACCAATATTCCAATAGCGATTGGATTGATCTTAATGATGTATCCGCCACTGGCCAAGGTTCATTATGAAAAAATGAGGACCGTCTTTAGAAACACAAAAATATTAGGAGTCTCCTTACTCCTCAACTGGATCATCGGGCCCATACTCATGTTCGTGCTGGCGATCGTTTTTTTACGCGATCATCCTGATTACATGATCGGACTGATCCTTATCGGGCTCGCTCGTTGTATTGCCATGGTGATTGTCTGGAACGAACTTGCTGAAGGCGACCGTGAATATGCAGCAGGGCTGGTGGCAATGAACAGTATTTTTCAAGTACTCCTTTACAGTGTTTATGCTTATTTTTTTATTAGCATAGTCCCGCCGTTCTTTGGCATCAAAGGATTGGAAGTGAATGTCACCATAGCACAAATAGCAAAAAGTGTTGCTATCTACCTGGGTATTCCCTTTGCAGCCGGAATCATCAGCCGCTATTCCCTGATTCGTATGAAGGGAATTGACTGGTTTCAGAACAAATTTATTCCTTTCATCTCACCGCTCACTCTTGTAGCTCTGCTTTTTACAATCGTGGTCATGTTTAGTCTTAAGGGACAGTTGATTGTGCAGATTCCTTTTGATGTGTTGAGAATAGCCATTCCCCTCCTCATCTATTTCGCCATCATGTTCCTGGTGAGCTTCTATTTAGGAAAAAAAATGGGCGCAGACTATTCCAAAAACACCGCCATCGCTTTTACCGCAGCGGGGAATAATTTCGAACTCGCCATTGCGGTAGCTATCGGAGTCTTCGGCATCCATAGCGGTCAGGCATTTGTCGGAGTGATCGGACCACTGGTTGAAGTCCCTGCTCTCATCATCCTGGTACAGGTAGCTTTCCGTCTACGAAGGAAATACTATTCTCAACAGGTATAAAGCGATTGGTTCTCTCTCTCTTTCAATCTTTCTTCATATTTTAGGTTTCTGTCACTACCTTTTTATAAAACAAGTAATGCGCACCTATTTATTTTTTAATATTTGAGCCCTTTTTCAAAACATCATTTCTGCTCAAACTGATTTTAGCCTTATTAATTATACTAATTTTATGCAGGAGCTATATCATTAAAAACCTTATTTATTTTCTTCAGTCTGTTGAAGATATATTTGTATTTGATGTTTCTTAATGTAAATTCATATTGCGTGAATTTTTCAAAGCATGAACTGGCATATTCTTGACACAGAAAAAGTATTTGAGTTAACGGACTCTTCAAGGCAGGGACTCAGCCAGGAATCTGTTCAGCAAAAGCAATCGGTTCAGGGCATGAATGTTATTGCTGAATCGAAAAAGAAGCCTGCCTGGAAGATGTTTATAACCCAATTCCGGGAATTCATGATTTTGGTATTGATAGGCGTTGCTGTCATCTCAGGAGTTGTTGGCGAACTTACAGACACAATCATTATTCTCATCATCGTGTTTCTGAATGCAATCCTCGGTTTTGCGCAGGAGTACCGTGCAGAAAAGGCTATCGAGGCATTAAAAAAAATGGCAGCATTAAATGCTAATGTTATTCGTGGAGGAAATATTAGAACAGTTCCTTCCGAGGACTTAGTGCCTGGTGATGTAGTCAGATTGGAAGCAGGAAATGTAGTACCCGCAGATATTCGATTATTTGAAGCTTACGGTGTGAAAGCGGATGAATCATGCCTCACTGGAGAATCCGTAACTGTCGATAAAATCTCGATGACCTTACTGCAGGAAGATTTACTGCTTGGGGATCGAACTAATATGCTGTATAAAACTACCCTGCTCACCAGTGGAAGAGCCCTGGGAATAGTAGTTTCAACAGGCATGAATACAGAGATCGGCAAGATTGCAAGGCTACTGGAAACAGAAGATGTTACAACTCCTTTGCAAAAACGAATGGCTGACTTTGGAAAAAAAATCTCCTATCTGATTTTATTTATTTGTGTCTTGCTCTTTGTGGTCGGGTTGCTTCGTGGGGAAGATCCCGTCAACATGTTGCTGGTCTCTATCTCCCTTGCCGTGGCAGCTATTCCGGAAGCATTGCCCGCACTTATTACTATTGCCCTGGCTCTGGGAGCCAAAAGACTGGTAAAAGTAAATGCCCTTATAAGAAAGTTGCCTGCTGTTGAAACGCTTGGCTCCGTTACTTTTATCTGCACGGACAAAACAGGCACTCTTACCCTTAATAAAATGAAGGTAACTGCAATGCAGGGAAATCCTTCAGTGACCGACCAGATATCGAAGCTATCCATGTTGGAATTAAGCATGGTACTAAATCATGATGCGAAGATTGATCATCAAAATAAGTGGACCGGTGATTCTACAGAAGTCGCACTGGTAGAACACATCGCAATATCCCAAACAACAAAGGGCCTTGTTGACCTTCAAAATCAGTATAAGCGCATAGCTGAAATCCCCTTTGACAGCGAACGAAAATGCATGACAACTATTCATTTGTTGAAAAATCATTACATGGTAATTTGCAAGGGAGCAGCTGAGTCCATTGCAGAGCGCGTTCAGGACAAAAAAGATAAAGAGATTATTTTAGAAAAAGCAAATGAACTTGCCGAAGAGGGAATGCGGGTAATTGTATATGCATACCGCCTTCTGGATGTTTTGCCACAACCTTTCGCTTATGAGTCGGTTGAAAAAGATTTGATTTACAGTGGAATGGCCGGAATGATTGATCCTCCGCGCCCTGAAGTAACCATGGCAATAGCTGATTGCAAGAATGCCGGAATTCGACCGGTAATGATTACCGGAGACCATCCGGCAACCGCCAGTGCCATTGCTAGAAAAATTGGAATACTTGACGAAAATCAACTGGTCATCACTGGTAAGGAATTACAAAAAATGACGGATCAGGAATTGGCAGGAAAAGTAGATAGTATCCGGGTGTATGCAAGGGTTTCACCCGAACAAAAATTGAAGATTATCAGGGCCATGCAAGAAAAAAATCATTTTGTGGCCATGACCGGTGACGGGGTGAATGATGCGCCTTCGCTGAAAAGTGCCAATATAGGAATCGCGATGGGAATAAATGGCACTGATGTAAGTAAAGAGGCGGCACACATGATTCTGCTCGATGATAATTTTTCCACCATCGTAAAAGCTATCCGGGAAGGAAGAAGAATTTATGACAACATCCGCAAATTTGTCAAGTACATCATGACCTGCAACAGTGCTGAATTATGGACCATTTTTCTTGCTCCATTCCTGGGACTTCCAATACCTCTCCTACCCATTCATATTCTATGGATCAATCTTGTTACAGATGGATTGCCTGGTTTGGCATTAGCCAATGAGAAAGCAGAACACAATATCATGAAACGTCCACCTCGTCAAAGCAATGAAAGTTTGTTTTCCGGAGGTATAGCATACCATATCCTTTGGGTAGGCTTACTCATGGCCGGCATTACGCTGGGCGCCCAGGCATGGGCTTACGAAAACGGCAACACTCACTGGCAAACAATGGTATTTACGATTTTATCGTTTTCTCAAATTGGTCATGTACTTGCCATTCGGGGAGAGAGCGAATTTCTGTATCAACGAGGAATTTTTAGTAACAGGCCCATGCTCATAGCTGCCTTACTCACATTTTTTCTGCAACTCATCGTCATCTACCTGCCTGCTGCAAATACTATTTTTAAAACACAGGCCCTTACATTTAGCGAATTAATTCTTTGTCTCATCCTGTCAAGTATTGTTTTTCATGCGGTTGAATTTGAAAAGTGGATTCTGAATTCCCGCCGTAAAAAACAATCGTATTAACATTGAAAAGAAAAATAATTACTACCGATCCATGTGGCGCCAATCCAAATATGCGCCAATTTTTCTTATGAAGCTAAGCAGCCAAGCTTCATGGTTGCAGGCCGGGATTAAGTCATCGAGCAGGAAATAATAAGAGGACTTGGCTTAGCCGACATCATTCTTCTTAAGCTGAATGTTCGCGAACAATGGTACGCAACCACTTTAACATTAAGAAAATGGCAATTGCAGATATTAGCGCTACGATAAAATTCACGTAGAAAAAGTTCGCTTTATGCTCGTAACCATCCCACAAGGCCGCTAATACACCTGATAATTTATTCCCTATGCTTGTACTTAGAAACCAACCTCCCATCATCAAGGCTGTAAGGCGAGGAGGACTGAGCTTAGACACCAGGGAGAGTCCCATCGGGCTTAAACAAAGTTCACCCACTGTAATAACACCATAAGTAGAGATCAGCCACCAGGCAGAACCCTTCATAGCACCATTATGAGTTGCATAAACTGCTAAAACCATTATAAGTGTAGAAGCAGCTGTAATCAAAAGACCCCAGAAAATTTTACCCGGAGTGCTGGGCTCTTTGTTGCGTCGTCTGAGAAAAATAAAAAAACCAACCACGACAGGAGTCAGCAGAATTACGAAAAAGGGATTGATCGATTGAAATATTTCTGTAGACACAAGTGCTGTACTGCTCCCTTCCACAGGCCATTGCTCTACAGGGATGTTTTTGAAATAAGAAGGTTCTGTATATTCCATTAACACCTTTCCATTCGCGTCGCGTTGAACTCTGAATTGTTCATCCATGATAGGGAACGAATCTTTTTCCATTTTTACTTCCTGTACCATTCCTAAGACTTTTGCTGCAGGAACTGCTGAAACCGGCAGTTCCCTGTCAGTATAACTCTGTGCCCAAGTGGTGAGTGCAGTACCGTTTTGTTTGAAGATGGCCCAGAAAACAATGACTACACCGAAAATGGCCAGAAGTGCTGAAACAGGACGACGATCCGTCTTATTGAGACGAAACAATAAGGAGATGTAAAAAATCGCGACAGGCAAGGCTCCAAAAATAAATGCATCTGTCGAATCGGAACCAAAAATATTACCCGGAACAATCCAACCAAGATATCCGGCAATAAAAGCTGGTAAAAGAACGATACCAAAGACTCTGGCAATCGACATATCCTCAGGATTTGACGGTTTTATCACATCGAGGTGATTGTAATTCCGGCTCCCGATCCAGAAAATAATCACACCCAATAACATTCCGACCCCTGCTGCGAAAAAAGCAAATCCCCATCCAAAGGAGTTCCTTAAATAGGCAGCAAAAAAATTACATATGAAAGCGCCTATATTAATGCCCATATAAAATATATTGTAGCCTGCATCCTTCTTCCCTTTATACTCTTCAGTATTATAAAGCATTCCCAATAGTGTAGAAATGTTCGGCTTAAAAAAACCATTCCCAATGATAATCAGTAATAGAGATAAGTAAAACATCGGCATGCCTTTCAGCGCAAGGCCCATATATCCTAAGCCCATTAGAATACCACCCATCGTGATGGAAAGACGATAGCCAAGTATTTTGTCAGCAAGCAAGCCTCCAATAAATGGAGTCAGGTAAACCAGAGCTATAAATGTTCCGAAAATATCCGATGCTTCTTTTCGATCAAGGCCCATCCCTCCTTTTACAGAATCGGTCATGTAGAGAAAGAAAATACCAAGCATGAGGTAAAATCCAAATCTCTCCCACATCTCTGAAAGAAACAAATACTTCAGGCCTGCCGGATGCGCACTTTTTTTCCTTGTCATACGCTTGTGAATTAGTAATGATTTTTCGAAGATAGTATTCTATAATTAAAAAAAGAATTTCCTTAATTCATGATAAAATCCGATAAACGGACAACTATCAAGGAATTCGAAAAAAAAGAATTATGCCGACAATTGCCGATTTAATGAAATATTTCCATCGAGATTATTCCGTTCAATAAAAATGAAATCCTATTTAAAACGAAAAAACTTTCTTGGGGTAGCAATAAAAAGTATAACTTTTATAAAGATAATTTTTAGAATTTTCAATACTGCTACTGTGCATTGAATTTTCTCAGATCATCAAGTACAGCATTGTCTGCCGGCCGTTTTGCATTGAAGTCAACAATCTCTCCCTTTTTATTCATGATCATATAGCGGGGAATGCTGTTAATTTGAAAATATCTACATGCCTGCGATTGCCAGTTTCCGGGAGATATCACATTATTTCCTTGAATATCCATGTCCTTAATCCCTTTTAACCAAGCCTCTTTGTTGGCATCAATTGAAATGTATAAAAAGGCAATCTGCTTTTTTTCTTTATCCGTTAATTGCTCATGAAGCTTTTTAGAATACGGCATCATCATCCTGCAAGGCCCACACCAACTTGCCCAGAAATCTATATAAACTACCTTTCCTTTAAAGTCAGAGAGTTGCACAGATTTTCCATTCACATCAACAAGATCTAATTCCTGGTTTTTCCCCTGGTTTATCTCAGTACTAGCCTTGCCACCTGAAGATTGAACATTAGAAATAGCCGGCAATGCATCACAATACTCTTTTACAAGAGGAAAATAAACTCCTTTTAAATCAACCTCTTTTAATTCCGTTTGCATTTTTTTTACCATGAAAGGTGCAAGTCTTCCGCATTCTTCCGTTATAAATTTTGACAGCCAATAAGCATAAACACCTCCTTGAAAATTGTCCCTGGCCTTAGCTACTTTCTTATCCGCAGAAATTGAATAGTCGGTAAATTTCTTAAAACCGTTTGCCTTAGAAGTAAAGTAGATATTATAATTTTTTAAAAAACTTCTGTATGAATCAGCGATCAGGGCTGCTTCATTATTCACTTTGACATTTTGCAATCCTTCCAGCATTACATCAGGAATAGGATCCACAGTTAAAATGGTAGCACTACTGTTTGCTCTTGCAATCGGATAAGTCAGCAAGGATCCCCAATAATGATACAGGATTTGATTTTCCACAAATGACCTGAAATCAACTTCAAGAGAAGTGTAATTCGCGGTTTCTTTTATAAATGATTCCTGCTCTTTCTTTAATTTGAAAAGTTCGGACTCAAATGCATCAATGGAAGATGAAAGCATTTTACTTTGGTTCAGCGAGTCTTCGAACATAGATTCGAAGCGCGTAAAAAATTTCTGAAGGAAGGCGTTTTCCTCGGCATCATTTCCGGAAATGTTCACTGAAGGAATCCCTCCTCCTGTAATCTGAATGGAAATACTATCTCCGGGCTGAACGTAAAGTGGTAGTCGTATACTACCCAAAACCAATTCCGTCATAATATTTCGTTCAACCGGAAACTGGAAATTAAATTGCCCACCTTGGATTGCTGCACCATATTTTGCCGGCTTTAACCTTAGCCATGTATTGTCGACAAATACTACTGCATTGGTCATACTTTTTTCATCAGTGCCAACATTGAGCTTTACAACTTGCTGAGCTGAGGAAGTAAATACAGAAAGAAAAATAAGCAATAGCAAAGAGGCCTGTTTTCGAATCATGTTCAGATTAATTTAGAAAGGTAAAGATACAAAGTTCGGGAAAAACCGGAGGGTGAAGGTGTTAAAACACTGAAATCATGTGTCATTTTAATAATCCAAGGTCATTTTTTCACTTCAATGAAGGAGAAAAGACAATCTTGTTTTTACACAGTCGTTGTATATCCGCTCTGTTCATCAATTCTTTCCGAAGATTCCCTTTTACATACAAATCTGTCTGATCACTGTAATAAGGGCTCATAGGGTTCCCGGACTGCCCTCCGGGGATAACATTCCATCCATTTTCCGGGTCTGCAAAATCAATTGTACGGCGAACTGCAGGACCCAGGGTAGATTTGAATGCAAGCTCAGGTGTGAATAAAAAACTCTGATTATTTATGGTTTCCATACCACCTGTTATAGGATATGGTCCCACATTGAACAAATAGTTTAAGGGCCATTGTTTACCGACGGGATGTTCCAGCTCGAGAGTATGAAATTTATTCCAGGTCCAGCTTGCCGGATTCGTTCCAAATCTTTCACTAAATTCCCTGAAAGTTGAAATGAATGCCTGAGTAACAATTTCACCCATTGTTTCAACATGATCTCTCGTTTGCACATCATCCCACCATTTTGAAGAATCGTTCATGAGCCATGGAATTACGCTGCTTTTCTGAAGATGTGTTTTCAAAAATGCATCAGCATCATGTGCACCTAACTCATCAGAAAAGGTTTTCTGATATACCTGATAATACCATCGATAATAAAAAGCAGGAGCAATATCTTCCAACTGATGCGAGCCCTCCCATTTATTGAGAATTTCAACGATCTCTTTTTTTGCTTTTCCTTCTTGCTCCCCCAACATGTTGAGATGTAACAAAAGTAATTTACAGGCATGTGCCGCTACCGGATTTACAACATCCATATTAAAATTCTGGAGATCACCGATACTAAACGTTGATCTGGCAGTAAGAAGATCACGAAGTCGATCTGCACGATCATTGGGAAGATAATAGCCGGGATAAGCAAATCCATTCACCGCTGCAGGTGTCTGGTTACAGGAAAAGATAAATCCCTCTTCCGGATTTTCAGCAGAAGGATTCAATTCAAAAGGATAATAACCTGTCCAATCCTGATTACCCGAGGCGCCTTCCAGCACAAAAGCAGGCTCCGTATTCAATGGGCGCCGGGCGATCTTTCCTGCTGCCCACCACGCAATATTGTTCTCCCGATCACCATAGAGTACGTTCAATCCGGGAGCAGATAATTCAGATAATGCTTTTTTAAATTCATCCATTGATTTTGCATGAGCAAGCCCATAAGTAATCTGAACCAATTTGTCGGGCTCACGAAGAAAGGTCCAGCAGACAGTTACCGGATTCTTTCCAAAATCTTCAAAATCTTTCATCACATCACTGCATACCGGACCATGTACCGAAGTTCTGCATCGCATAGTGACATCTGCAGAATCCTTTACGTGAATTTTTTCAATACGTACCGAAAGATCCGCCCAGTGATCCCGCTCCCACACCTGATCCGGATTATCCGGATTTATTTTCTCCTCATAAAAATCAAGGTCATCGTTTTCGAAAATTGTCAAACCCCATGCATGACGTTCAGTATGACCCAATGCGGCAAAAGGGAATCCGGCAATTGAACTCCCGTAAAATCTAAAACCGGGACAGTCAAGATACGACTCATACCACACGGATGGCTGTTGATGTCCAATGTGCGTGTCATTTTCAAACAAAACTTTTCCCGAGGAAGACTTGTTGGCAGCAATCACCATGGCATTGCTACCCGA
Organism: uncultured Bacteroidota bacterium; assembly: GCA_963775555.1. Classification (GTDB taxonomy): domain Bacteria; phylum Bacteroidota; class Bacteroidia; order AKYH767-A; family 2013-40CM-41-45; genus QQVM01. Next base: position 2,525,260 of record CAVZJJ010000004.1, read on the forward strand.
CCAAACCTGGAAAGGTAATTTATCCTGAATTTTGTCAAACCCTTCTTTCAGGATATTATCAGCGACGAGGCGGGAAGATAATTTAAATGTATCAGAATGATTTGAAAGAGATGCTGAACGAAAGCCAAGATCAGTTAAATATCCGGTTCCCCACTTGCTTTGTATGCGATCTATTAGCGGATCTGTGCGAAAAGCCATCTGAAAATTAAATGACACATAGCTTACAACCAGGTATAAATCCTTTACTGTATATTTTTCCTTCGGGATTCCCAGGAGTTTGAATTCCAAGGGAGTTTTTCCTTTTTCAATGTACTCATTCAATCCATCCAGATAGGCCAAGGCAGCAACTTGCCATGCTTCACCTGCATGCTTGTTAAATTCTGTCGCAGATTGATCTGCTTTTCCCGCAATTCCCAACATTCTGAAAAAGCGGTCTACGTCCAGCATGGAATTTCCAAATACTTCAGACAAGCGTCCGGAACTTACGCGGCGTATTAACTCTATTTGAAACAATCGTTCACTGGCCTGGATATAACCCAGTGTTCGGAAAACATCTGCTTCTGATTTTCCATAGATATGCGGAATGCCATAGTCGTCAAAATATGCTTCAGCCGGTTCATGCAAACCAGAAAGCGAGACTTCACCAGAATAGGATGGCTTAAGCCAATACAGGTATAGGAACGCCCCACTACATAAAAGAATGAGCAGTAGTATAACTGTTAAGAAGATTCTCTTCAACCATTTCATAAACAAGAGGGTGTTCTTTTAAGAAGTGTAACCGAAGCGACGCAGTTTGTTTTCATTCTTTCTCCAGTCCTTTTCCACTTTTACAAAAAGTTCCAGGAATACTTTTTTTCCAAGGAATCGTTCTATGTCTTTCCGTGCTTCAGTTCCGATCCGTTTGATTGATTCTCCTTTGTGCCCAATAAGAATTGCTTTTTGCGAATCCCGCTCAACAAAAATAACGGCACCGATACGAACCAGGGAACCTTCATCTTTAAAAGTTTCCACCCCAACTTCCGTTGAATAAGGAATCTCTTCCTGATAATGTAAAAATATTTTCTCCCGAATAAATTCAGAAATAAAAAATCGTTGAGATGAATCACTCAGGTCCTCTTTAGGAAAATATGCCGGAGCTTCAGGCAACAAGCTGATCAATGTTTCTTCAACAAGTTTAATATTAAAATTTTCTTTCGCCGAAACAGGAATTACGGCGTGTGGTTTTACATGCTTTTTCCAGGCGTGCACTAACTTATTGATTTCGTCCTGAGATGAGAGATCCACTTTATTAATTACGACAATCAAAGGAGTTTTAATCGCTGAAATCCTTTGTTTGAATTCCTCATCCATGTATGCTTCAGTCAGATCCGTAATGAAGAGAACGATGTCTGCATCTTCAAGCGATGATTTAACAGATTCCATCATTTTTTCATGCAACAAATAATGTGGATCGAGAATCCCCGGGGTGTCAGAAAAAACGATTTGAACGTCATCGGTATTGAAAATCCCCTTGATCCTGTGGCGGGTAGTTTGGGCCTTTGGCGTAACGATGGATAAGGGCACTCCCAGCAATTTATTCATGAGAGTAGACTTCCCCACATTCGGTTTACCGATAATACCTACAAATCCTGCTTTATGGCCCATAAATAAATTTAGAAAAAATTAGTCTAGTAAAAGAACGAATTATATCTTTGCACTCCTAAAAATGAGATACATTCCATCAATTTATTTCAGAATGAGCTGATGGTGAGGATGTAGAGAGTAGATTTCCTGATTTTAAGAAATTCTCTCAAAAAAGATACAGTGCGGGGTGGAGTCCCGTAATAACGGGTTAGCTCGTTGGGCTCATATCCGCCAGCTGGCGGACACAGGTTCGGGAGTTTAAAATACAGTGCGGGGTGGAGCAGTTGGTAGCTCGTTGGGCTCATATCCGCCAGCTGGCGGACACAGGTTCGAGAGTTTAAAATACAGTGCGGGGTGGAGCAGTTGGTAGCTCGTTGGGCTCATATCCGCCAGCTGGCGGACACAGGTTCGAGAGTTTAAAATACAGTGCGGGGTGGAGCAGTTGGTAGCTCGTTGGGCTCATAACCCAAAGGTCACAGGTTCGAGTCCTGTCCCCGCTACCTAATCCGATACAGAAATGTATCGGTTTTTTTTTGCTCTTATCCGCTAGCTGGCGGATAAAGGTTCGAGTCCTACCTCATACTAGCAGAGAGAAAAGGTTGCTTAGTTGCGGTTTTCTATTCTTCTTAGTCGTTGTACTTTTCCGTTTCTAACAATGATGCTGTTGCAGTGCTATCCTGATTTTAAAAGAAGGGTAACTATTTTCTTCAATTCTTATCCCAAATGTATCACGTTTACGCTTTATATTCCGAAGTGAGTGATAAAATTTATATCGGACACACATCAAATTTGGAAGCGCGTTTAATTTCGCACAATCACCCAAATTCGAAAGGATGGACAAATAAATTCAGGCTTTGGAAAATTATTCATTCAGAATTTTTTTTAAATAAATCGGAAGCCATGAAAAGAGAAAAAGAACTCAAATCTGCAAAAGGAAGAGAATTCATCCGGAAGTTGATTTTAGAACTACAATAGGCTTATATCCGCCAGCTGGCGGACACAGGTTCGAGTCCTGTCCCCGCTACTTATTTCTGTGCACTGTGAACAGGTACCGTTCACAGTGCACTTTGTTTTTAATAGTACTATGTGCTTTACAGTTTTCGGGAATTCCTGAAAAGCGCTTTTCAAATTCATTTAAGATATTATTGCTAATATCCACGACGATTTTTAAGAAATCTTCACTGAAGTGGTAATATATTGGGTTAATTCGACCTCCCTAAAGAAAAGTTGCAGGATTGAGGCTTTCTCTATTTTATACCGCAACAACTTAGATGTGCTCATATTCACCAGCCAGCAGTTATCGCTTTTGCTCACGGCCATGTGGCAGAAGAGTTGCCCTTAATCCAAAAAAGGAAATGCGTGCGATCTTAACCAAAATCACCTTTCATTGTGCAGGTCTCATTTATAGCAATTCATTTCATTCACCCCTAACTTTACAATAGAAAAAATCAATTGCCAGGCGAATTAGAAAAACAATCATTCAATGTTGTTCATGTAGTAAATTTTGAGTAAAAAATCATCAAAGCAATCAGCATCCTGTACCATTAATTTATCGCTTACTTACACCTTGATAAAGGAACCCCATAAGTTAAGCTTGAAAAAATGATTTAGATAAAAATGATATAAAACTTCAGAAACCTACTTTCTAGCCAGACATACAACTTATATTTACGAATCCCAACCTTTTCAATAACAACCACAAGGCCTTCCTGCAGACCTTTAGCTTCCCTCGAAAATTTTAACGATCTTTGCGATGCTTTTTAAGCAAAACCGCTTAATTTTAAAGGAATTACACGTGTCCAGCATCGTTGCTATCGTAGGAAGACCCAATGTGGGCAAATCCACCCTATTTAATCGCCTGACTGAATCCAGAAAGGCTATTGTGGATGAAGTGAGTGGGGTAACCCGTGATCGGCACTATGGTCATGCGGAATGGGGTGGAAAAAAGTTTTCGGTCATCGATACCGGAGGCTATGTAAAAGGCTCCGACGATATTTTTGAAGAAGAAATCCGGAAGCAGGTTCAGATTGCAATTGAAGAATCCGATATCATCTTATTTGTTGTTGACGTGGAACTCGGCATCACTGATCTGGATGATTCTGTAGCACAGCTCATTCGCAAATCGGGAAAGAAAGTAATACTTGTCGCCAACAAAGTGGACAATTCAAAACGTATTGCCGAAGCTGCAGAATTCTATTCCTTTGGCCTGGGAGAACCCTTTTGCATCTCCTCTATCAGCGGAAGCGGTACCGGAGAATTGCTGGATGAAATAATCCAATCTCTGCCGAAAGAATTTGACGATCAAACTGAAGGGCTTCCCCGCTTCGCTATTGTCGGACAACCCAATGTGGGGAAATCTTCTTTGCTCAATATGCTTACCGGTATTGAACGGAGTATTGTGACTCCAATTTCAGGTACTACAAGGGATACAATTCACCAGCGTTATTCAAAATATGGTCATGATTTTTTACTCATCGATACTGCTGGTGTACGTAGAAAAGCAAGAGTAAAAGAAGATCTGGAGTTCTATTCTGTTCTGCGTTCTGTTCGAGCAATTGAAGACGCAGATGTCTGTTTGTTTTTGATTGATGCGGAAAAAGGCATGACGGCCCAGGACCTGGCTATTTTTCACCTTATCGATAAAAACAGAAAAGGAGTCGTATTGATTGTCAACAAGTGGGACCTTGTTGAGAAAGACAGCAAGACAGTAGATACATATACCGAAACTTTAAAAGAAAAATTAAAACCTTTCGTGGATGTTCCAATTGTCTATACCTCAGTACTCACTTCACAACGTGTCCACAAAGCCCTGGAGGAAGCGGTACATGTATATGAAAACAGAAGAAAAAAAATTAAGACATCGGAACTAAACAGTTATCTGTTACCAATTATCGAGAACACACCTCCCCCTTCCATCAAAAGCAAACACATCAAGATTAAATATATCACGCAATTGCCTACAGCAACCCCGCAGTTTGCTTTTTTCTGCAATCTTCCGCAATATATTAATGAATCATACCGACGGTTTCTTGAAAATAAAATCAGGGAGAAATTTGATTTTACAGGAGTACCGATCACTTTGTTTTTCCGGGCAAAGGGAAAGCAAGCCGATTGATATTACAAAATTGAGCATGAAGCAAATTGACACTTTGCCAAAAATCAAAATATCTACCTTTATATTTCGTCAGGTCTCCAATACTTCCTTTATTATTTGAACGAGGATAGTACCTTTGCAGCGCATTTTCCTGGTCCCATAGTACAACGGATAGTATGCGGGTTTCCGAAACCCTAGATCTAGGTTCGATTCCTAGTGGGACCACTTTAATGAACTTAAAACCCTTGCAAGTAAATAACTTACGAGGGTTTTTGTTTTTTAGGTACAACAATGGTACAACATTTTTACCTGCACAAAAACTTGAATGCATACCTCTGAAACCCGCATCAGTAGCGACTTTCAGAGCATTGAAAAGGGTAGCATTTTTTTTCATTTTTATTTCTGGAACTTGCTTCAAGATACATCAAGTTGCACCATTTTGCAAGTGTATTTTTTTATTAATTATCAACAGGAAACCTGCACCCATTGGGGGATACAGGAAATTTTCTGAATCTAATTTTTTGAATTGTTGAGCCAAGCTGATGCAGCAAACTATTTTTCATGGTGACGGTAAATCTGACGTCCGTTTTTAAAAACCGGAAACATTTGCTTTTACATTCTTCCTTTTTCATTGTTTTCACAATTGCATTAGAAACCGGAATTAGGGATTTTTAGAAGTACAAAAACTCTTAAACTATTCTGATCATGTATTCAATAACCGAAACGTCGAAAGCCTTCATTGTTGCGACTTTGATAAAGCAATCAACAAAAAACTTTGAAGCTCACGCGGCAATTAATTCATTCCTTGCTCTGCTTGGAGCAAATTCAATCGTTCTCACCCAGGCAGTTGATCCGCTGGACGATATTGTAATAGGTGTAGATCCTAATCCGCTTGATGATATTATAATCGGGATCGATCCTAATCCGCCGGTTACGTTTGATGCTGCAATTGAAGAATTGGACGGGATTGCGGCAGGAGAATGTCCCGACGATATCAAACTGGCTGCTGAAGAGTTAAGCGCAGCCATTAAGAGGGTTCTTGAGGCGACTTCGCCCCTCTTCTGATAGTGATTCCCTGCAGGGCGAGGCCTTGCGCAGGAAGAGCCATATGCACCGCTTAGGCACCTTTTTTTCCGAGCAAAAAATAGAAAGCAAAAGGAAACGGAATAAATGAAGGCCTGTGCGCTGGGAAAAATCCATACCAATTAAAAAATAGATAGAGAATGGATTGTGTTTATGCCGTAGTCTTTTGCTTTCTATTTTTTGCTTGGATCACCTTTGCCTAAGCGGTGTATATGGCTGTGCGGTGGCAAATGCTTGTTAAATGATGAATGATGGCATTTCTAGAGAAAACCGATTACAGATTTTCAATTAGGCTAACTGTTTTAGATTCCCTAACCGGGGCAGATGATACGATCGTGGAGGAAATTTCTGATGAGGCCATGGAAGAAATGAAGTCGTATTTAGCCTCACGCTATGATACTGGTACCATTTTTTCTGCAACGGGTACGGACAGAAACAAAACCATAGTGATGTATTGCAAGGATATAGCACTGTATCACTTCTATTCAATAAGTACTTTGATGGCTATGCCGGAGGTAAGGGTTAACCGGTATAACAAGGCCATTAAGTGGCTTGAGCAGGTGAGCGAACAAAAGATCAATCCGGATGGATTGCCGGTTAATTCAATTTCCATGGTAAAGGTTGGCGGGAATGAAAAGCGTAACAATCATCAGCAATGACGAAGGTTAGACGGACAAAGGGTAAACAGCAGCACATCATCCAGAAGATTGAGGTGACGCAAACCCGCAGGGCTTCACAGGATATTGAAAGTTGGAGAAATGCTATCCGGAATGCTGAAAGCGTGCTTTTCCCTAAGAGGACCTTATTGTATGACCTGTATAATGAAATTTTGTTGGACGGGCACCTGACTGCTGTGGTCGAGAAAAGAAAACTGGCGATAAGCAACACACCGCTTTGTCTTGTTGAAGATGGAAAGGTGAATGAGGAAATTACAGCGATGGTTTCGACTGAGAATTTTATGAGTTTGGTCGGTTACATCATCGAAAGTAAAATGTGGGGGCATAGTTTAATTGAGCTTTCGTTTGATGATGGGTTGCTGGCTCCAACGCTGATACCCAGGAAACATGTAGTGCCTCAGAAGGGTATAATTATCAGGAATCAATCGGATACAAGCGGGTTCACTTATCGGGAATTTCCTTATTCAAATTTCCTGTTGGAAGTGGGTGAAGGTGATTCGCTTGGTCTGCTGATGAAGGCAGCTCAATATGTGATTTACAAACGTGGCGGCTTTGGGGACTGGGCTCAATACTGTGAATTATTTGGTATGCCCTTCCGTGTGGCAAAGTATGACGGTTATGATGATAAAACGAGAAGCGATCTGGAAGGTGCGTTGAAAGCGGCCGGGAGTGCCGCATACATTGTTATCCCTAAGGAAGCGGAGTTGAATTTCATCCAGAATAATACCACCGGGAGCGCCATTTTGTACGATATGCTGGTTGACAGTTGCAATAAAGAACTATCGAAACTGGTTCTCGGGCAGACAATGACAACTGAAGCATCCGGGGCTTACGCACAGGCGAAAATACATCTGGAAGTGGAGATGGAAATTCATTACTCAGATAAATTATTTGTAAAGAATATTCTGAATGAAAAGCTGATTCCGCTGCTTAGAATACATGGTTTCAATGTAGGAAACGGAAAGTTCATCTTCCAGGAGAGGGAAAATATTGATAAAGAAACCAAACTCCGGATGGACTTGAATCTGGCAGAAAAAATAAAGATTGATGACAATTACTTTTACGAGACATACAATATTCCAACACCTAAAAATAAATAGCAATGGATAATCCCTTATTTGAAATTTACCAAGTCGCTTTCAACAGGATACAAGAAATCGACCCGGAGAAGTATTGGGTTGACCTCGATATGGGGCAGTTAGATAGCGATGGATACAAACTACCGATTACTTACCCGGCAGTACTGCTGAAATTTGAAGATGTGATTTGGAAAAACATGACTGAGAGTGTTCAAATTGGACTGGTGAATCTCACTGTTAAATATGCCCATCGCTTTACAAGCGAAAGTGAAATGATGACCGGTGATGTGCCGCGGGAGGAAATCAGAGAATGCCTGAATGCATTGCAAGTAATCCATGAAAGGTTAGGTGGAGTTAGCGGCAGTTCTTTCAGTGTTTTGACACGCTTTAATCAGTATCAACGAAAAACAAATCCCACAGACCTGCTATGGGTCAATGTAATGCAGTACCAATGTAATATTCAAAGCAACGGGGCCATTGACTCACCGGATTTACTGATCACTGATTTTGATGATGTGAGAAATAACAATGCGTTTTTAGAGCGGAGGAAATTTAATGTTATTCATAAGTAATCGCAGTTCTGCATCTAATAATGGCTACTGCAAGGGCGGAATCTTCCGCCATTAAATGGGCATTCACACGAAGAGTCCGCCCAGCGGGCTTTTTTTGGGGAATGCGAAATTTTGTGTAAAAATGAAGGTTTGATAGCGCAATTAGGGTTTGTCCACAAATTCTGAGTTATTTTCAAAAAGTTTTTTGAAAAATAGTTATCTAAAAATATTTGTGAATAGTATCAAATAATTCCTCTTCTTCCTGTTCATCATCTGTCATGGGCTTTTCATAAACAGAGGGATTGCCATTTATACATACGGCAATATAAGTGATATTATGATTTCTCTTTTCTACTTTAATATCAATCGTTTTGCATTTTTGAAATAATCCTTTTTTACAGCTTGCCTTAATAATGCCTTCATCAGGATTTACGGACAAAATAGTATGCCCTTTTCTTGTCAAAATAGTTTGCAAGAGTTTTAACACAGAATCGTAAGGATATAGTAGTGAAACGGACTTCATGAATACTGCAATTTACAAAAATCCTGCATTATTGCCAAATTTATTGAAAAACACCTGCAACATGGCTATTCACCGTCTCCTCTACAATTTCCTTTGTAAGCGGCTTCTCGAAAAACTTTTTGATATGCGGATTAGCTTTGGCATTTGCAATGTCTCTTGTGTCGAATGTGGAAGAAACCATATAAATCACGCATTTTGATTTTACAGGGGCGGGCAGTTTTTCGTATTCCACGAGAAATTCAAAGCCGCTCATACGCGGCATGTGGATGTCAAGAAAAATGATGTCAGGAATCAGCGATATGTCATGCTGATTGTTTTGAAGATATTCAAGGGCATCAATAGCCATCTTGAATTGATTTACGGTATTGCCTTTTCCGTATTTCTGAATAACACGATTATTAATATACAAGTCTTCCGAAGTATCATCAATGAGCATGATGACGGGCAATTTTTGTTTAGCTAATACTTCCATTTTGCAGGTTTGGTATGGTGGCTATAAACTTACTTCCTTTGTTTAATTCCGATTGCAATGTAATTGTGCCTTTCAGCTTGTCAACAATTTCCTTTACAAGGTAAAGCCCCAGTCCGCTGCCCGGCTGCGAACCGGAGATGCGGAAAAACATATCAAAAATCTTGGGCTGATGTTCCTCTGCTATCCCTATGCCGTTATCTAAAATAATTATATCGGCTTTCGTCGGTGTGGTATTAACGTATATGGATACCAAAGGTTTCACTTGTTTCGGGTCAGAAATATCTTAATGGCATTACCTATCAGGTTTTCAAACATAGCCGTTATGCGGGGTAAGTCCGTGTAAAAAGGAGTAACGTCAGATACCTTAATGTCAAAATTAATTTCCTTCGCTTCATGCGCATGTTTCAAGCCATCAACCGTTTGTTTGATGATGCCATTAAAATCAATTAGCTCCGGTACAATATCAAGGCGATTATTCCGCGAATAGTTCAGAATGTTCGTTACAAAATCATCAAGCCGTTTGACGCGGGCGCGAATCATGTGAGCATGTTTAAGGGTATCGGGTTCTTTGGTTTCATCTTCAATAAAGCTGACAAGACCGAGTACGGATGTAAGCGGTGAGCGCAAATCATGGGAGGTGCTATAAACAAAGCGGTCAAGTTCCGAGTTAGTTTTCAGAAGTTCTTTATTTTGCGTTTCCAGTTTATCTTCCGCTTTTTTGCGTTCGGTTATATCAATTGTAATTCCATCTAAGCGCGATAGTTTGCCGTTTGCATCAAGGGTAGGAGTTATTCGCGCTTCAATCCAACGGATAGTGCCGTCAGCATGGCGTATACGGTTTTCAAAAATCACTGATTTCCCTTTGTTCAGTTCAGAAAAGGCATCAAAAGCGATATGCTTGTCTTCAGGCACTACAACTTCATTCCAAAAGTTTGGGTTATCAAGAAAATTTCTTTCGGGGTATCCATACACTTTTTCATTGCCCGGCGAAACGTAAAGCATTTTATTATTCACAATATCGGAAGCCCAAAATGAGTTATCAAGCTTATTGAAAATATGCTGCACCTGAGCCGTAGTTGTTTTTAGATTTTCTTCCGCTTTTTTATTCTCCGTGATGTCCTGAAAGACACCGAATACGCGAATGGCTTTACCATTTTCCATTTTCGTTTTGCCGATAGCCCGCACCCATAGATGATTTCCTTTGGCAGTGATAAAAGGCAGTTCAATGTCCCATCCCTCACCGGTGGCGATAGCTTTATTAACAGCTTCCGCAATAATCGGTCTCGCCTCCGGAGCATAGTAATTTATTCCTTCTTCTACCGTAGGCATTCTTCCGTGTTCAAGTTCATGGATATGATAAACTTCATCTGTCCATCGCACGGTCATGTCGCTGAGGTTTATTTCCCATCCGCCCATTTTTGCTATAGCGCCTGATTGCTGCAACAACTCTTCGCTTTCTGCCAGCTTATTTTCAATTTGCTTCTTTTCAGTAATATCCCTGATGCCTGCAATGGCAATTTTTCCATCTGCCAGTTGCATATAGCTTAAACTTATATCAATGGGAAATTCCTCTCCGTTTTTTCGCCTGCCAAAAAGGTCTCGGTTGCTGCCTCCCATCTGCCTCACCTTCGGCGCTTCAAAATAACCTTTTACATGCCCCTCATGTGCCGCCTTAAAACGCTGGGGCATGAGTTTCTCAATCCGTTCTCCTGTTATTTCTTTGCTCTCATAACCAAACAATCTTTCTGCCTGCTTATTAAATAAAATAATTTCTCCTTTGGGGTTGATGCCTATCATGCCGTCGGGGGCGGCTTGCAATAAACCCTCTGCATAATTTTTCTGGCCATTCAGCTTGATTTCATTCTCCTTTATCTTCCCGCTCGCTCTCACAATTAAAAATCCAAGGATAACGAGTAATATAATCGCCACCGCCAACTCATAAGTAATTTTCCTTACAACCCTCTGCGTAGTGAGGTCTGCCGTCTTTCCTTTCTCAATAGTTTGTTTTGCTATATAATCGGATAAATTGCTCAAAGCATCCTGATATCTCTCGAATAAAATCCACTGATATTTTGTTTGACTTTCTATTGCTTTCTGTTTTTTTGTTGTGCTCAGCTCTTTCAAAACATTCCTGGCTTTCGCATTTTCACTTCTGGCAGCAATTACATCATTAAACATTTTACGTTCTGCCGGCTCTTCAATCAGCTTTTCATAGGTATCCAGTTTATTTTGTACCCTTTCAGATTCATGTTGAATTGTTTTTTCTTCTTTGTCCATATCTGCCTGTGCTGTAAGAATCGCCTCCCTCAGCACAGCAACTTGTACATAAGCCGTTCCTTTTCTTATTTCGCCCATCAGTGCAAGCTTTTGCGTGGAATGATTGGCAATGTCATCATATTGCTTCATTACCGTATTTGAATCCCTTATTAGAATTACAATAACAACAATCAATACTACAACAAGCAGGGCATAGACACCGATAAGCAGTTTGCTTATTGCTATATTGTTGAGGAAATTAGTTTTCATATTAAAGCGTATTGAATATTAATTGTAAAATGAGAAGTGGTTTGCAATAATAGAATTTTTAATCGTAGCGGGCGCGTGGGGGTAAAAATTAAAGTGTTGCATACCAAATTTTAAAATAAGAAGAGTATGCTGCTCTTTAATTTTTACAGAAGCGGTGGCAAAATCGGCTTTGCCGAAAGGTTCGGATGTTGTCATTTTCGTTTAGCTGGAATGGTTAATCGGAGCTGTGCGGGTTGCTACTAACGTAATATTATCAGTACTCTTCTATTATAAAAGTTCCGAATATATTCAAGTATATAGAAATATTCCGAAAGTATCATTAAATATCTGAACTTTAAAAACTGATAATTTTAATCCCTAAGTGTAAATACTACAACGTTGGAGCAAGGTAAATAGAATTTGCATTAAATACCATGTCTGCTTGCTGTGATGTTTATAAAAAAATCCTGCATTTGCATACAGGATTTCGTTTTTTAATGATTTTTTTGAGATTTATAGTTGCTGAATAATAGCCACAACCCCCTTCTGATCATTCCGTCTCTTCCTTCCACCCATCCGTACCAAAGCAGAATAAATATCGCCATAATAAGTAGGATCTCCCAAATTTTCAAAGAAATCCACGGTTCCTAATGCCCGTTCTACAGTATTCTTCTGCCATGCCAAATGCTACTCCGTTATCGGAAGTTGCGGTGGTTGCACCGGGTAATTGGATTACCGGGGTGGCGGCATTGTTGGCTGTGCAACGCTTGTTCGTTCCATCAGGTAAAAACCGTAGATTTTACCGATGACTCCTTTTGGGAGATTCAAGTCCTTTTGAGGATTCCCGGTAGGTGGTGATGTTTAGTTCATCCATCAATTGATCATACATGTCTGAGTCAATCAGCAGGTAACGGTCCTCTTTTGAAATGTTTTGCTTGTTTAGAGCCAATCGAGCAGCTTTAACGTCGGCGATTCCGAATTTCTTTCTTGTTCCGGTTGCGCCGGGCATGTGTGCGGTTACGATGGCACCTGAGGTACGGACAATTGAAGTCGCATTCTCGGCTCGCCAATTGTAAAGCATCCATTCAGCGACAAGCTGGCGAAGGGCGCTTTCGTATTCACTCAATACGTTGGAAAGTTTGTCATAGGACAGCTCCACAGTATCAGCATTAGGAATGAGAATCGGGTCGGTGGTAAATTCATCAATCGAATAGGTAATATCAACATCAGCCCTTTGGGTGACAGTTGCAGGAAGTGTTGTCCGGTTCTTTACAACGTTGGCAGTTGAACCTGCATTAGGAATGTGAACTACTTTTCCTTCCAGCACATACTGGTCGGCGTTGAAAGCGTAGTTTAGAAATTCATTGTCCTTGAATAGGTTTTCCTGAATATATTTTGTCCAGATTTCTTTTTGAATAGCCATTGGATTTTAATTTTAAAGTGAAACTGATTTAGGAAGTTTGCCAAACTCCTTTTTGTAAAGGGATTGGTATTTTGCAGGATCCTTTTCTTTCATGTCTGCGAGCAGTGTCGGTGCGTTTTCCTGATATTCCCGGAATGTTTTGTATTCAGGAACATCTTCAGAACTTGCCTGTATTTGTGAAGCAATACTCTTGTATGGAGTGATGGCATTCAAGAGCAACTTTGGTTGCTTCAAAATTTGCCTCAGCCAAGAGTTGCATACGTTGGACGTTGATCTTCAGTAATTCGATTTGATTTTATCGCTTGGTCAACCAAATCCTGAATCTTTTTGCTTCTTAGATTCTTTGAGCTGATTTTCAAACTCGGTATTTTGAGTTTTCAGTTTTTCGTTTTCTTCTTTCATGTCCTGGGCTTTATTCACCTGACTTTGAAAGGCGGCTAAAACATCCTGCTCCGTTGCAGTTTCCGGAAGTCCGTACATGGATTTGAATTGATTTAAAATTTGCATGTCGTTATTATTTATTGAATTTTCAATTTGAAGATTATAGAATTGCCATACTTCTTGAGCATTTTTAGTTTTTGCAGGAGACTTTTTGATTACTCCGTCAAAGATTTCATCCACCAGTTTATGTTGAACAGCGTCTTTTGCAGTGAACCAGGTGTCTTTTCCTCGTTGCATCCATGTGTCCTGTATGCTTTGTATGTCCTTTCCTGTTTTAGTAGCATAGATGTCAAGCAAGGATTTTTCAAGTTCATCCATTAAGGAAGCTGTTTCACGAAGTTTGTCAGCGTCACCATTTGCAGAACCGGAAACCCTGTGAATCATAAGCTGTGCATATCGTGACATGAAAATCTTTGAACCGGCTAATGCAATCACACTTGCCATGCTTGCAGCAAGTCCGTCAATGTAGATGTGAATTTCAGCGGAACTATTTTTTAGTGTGTTGTAAATCGTAATTCCTTCAAACACATCTCCGCCACCTGAATTGATACGAACATTAATTTGATTGTGCGTTTCTTCTAATTTTTTAAAATCAGAAATAAAGCGTTTGCTATCGGTGTCTTTCCAATTACCGATGAAACCATACAGCAAAATTTCCGCTGAATTGTGTCGCTTTGATTAATGAGATAAGTATTTGTCATTCGGTGATTAGCATTAAAAATAATGACTATTATTATATGAATGAATTGCCTGTATCCCTTTGCACTCGCTTGCTTCGAGGTATATCGGGATGCACATAAATAATTTTTAGGAAGATGACTCAAAAGCAAAAAGTTGACGTTGCCCGGACTCTTTACCTGATGACTGAGAAAACTCAGAAGGAAATTAGTGAAGTCGTCGGATGGTCGGAAAAAACATTTACCGAGCAAAAGCAGAAAGGGAAATGGAATGAGTTGCGGGACACAAAAAGCTTGACAAGACAGCAAATAATTTCAATGCTGCATATGCAAACATTCAAGCTGGTTGACGCTGCAAAAACCGAAAACAGATTACTGAGTGCTCGTGAAATTGATTCTATCGCAAAGTTAGCGGCCTCTATTGATAAGCTGGAAAAGAAAGTTACTCTTGAAACGTATATTGAGGTGTTTGAAGAGTATAATAAATGGTTGATGGTAAAGAATATGAATTTTGCTCAGGTCAATAATCATCATCAGGATATGTTTATTCAGAGTAAGATAGCGAGATAGCGTTCTTCGTGTTCGCTCAGGGGTCGGATGTACCCTTCGACTTCGCTCAGGGTACGGGCGACTTCGCTCAGGGTACGGAGACAGCAGACTGAGCGTAGTCGAAGGATGCGGCCTTGATGTACGGGATGGATCCAAAATAATGTGACATGAAAATCAGCAAACAACATTTACAAAGATGGCAGGCGCATTGTTCTAAGGTGCAGCAGATGACTGTTGTGAATGGTTTTGAGAGTGAATCGGATAAGGCGGAGCGAATAGAAAGGGCGAAAAGTGATTACAGTTATTTTGTCACCTACTATTTCCCTCACTATGTTAAAAACAAGTGCGGAGTATTTCAGATTGAAGCGGCTAATGAAGTTTCACGGAATAAGAAGATCCGGGCGCTTTTTGAATGGGCGCGGGGTCATGCTAAGAGTACGCATTTTGATTTGATGATACCTCTTTGGTTGAAAATTCGGAATGAGCTGAATGTGATGATTCTTGTCGGGAAGTCTGAGGACAACGCAAAGACCCTACTTGGTGATTTACAAGCGGAGCTTCAATTCAATCAACGGTACATTCATGACTTTGGAGAACAAATCAATCTCGGAAATTGGGAAGATGGGAAATTCATCACCAAAGATTCAAAAGCATTTTTCGCTTTGGGAAGAGGTCAAAGTCCGCGTGGGTTGCGTTACCGGGAACACAGACCGGATTACATTGTAGTTGACGACCTGGATGATGATGAGCTTGTTCAAAATGAAAGCCGGGTTGCTAAAATGCTTGACTGGATTCTGGAAGCCCTTTTCAATACTATGGATATGGGCAGCGGGAGATTCGTTTTTGTCGGCAATAGGATTAGTAAAAATTCTGTGCTTGCCAACTTTGCGAAAGTCCCTGGGATATATCATTCAACAGTGAACGCCTTGGATGAAGTGGGAAATCCAGCGTGGCATGAGAAATATACCAAAGAGGATATTCAGCAGGTAGTTGACACCATCGGCGAACGTAGGGCGCAAAAGGAATTTTTCAATAATCCGATCACTGATGGAAGTGTTTTCAAGTTGAGAGATATCCGCTTTAAGGAAATCGAGCCGTTAAATAATTACCGGTACATAGTCTGCTACACGGATCCAAGTTTTAAGAGCGGGGCGAAAAGTGATTACAAGGCAACTGTACTGATCGGGAAAACTGCAACCGGTGAATATCATGTACTAAAATCTTTTGTGGCGCAAACCACAGTAAAAGAAATGGTGCAATGGCATTATACCCTGCATCAGTCCTATTCCAGAATTGCACCGGTTTACTATTACATGGAAAGCAATTTTTTGCAGGATATGCTCTTTGATGAGTTTAGCAAGATGGGATTGGAGTACGGTACCCAGATTCCTATCAAAGGCGATAATCGAAACAAGCCGGATAAGTTCCAGCGAATTGAAAGTATGCAACCACTTTTTGAACGTGGTATTTTTTTCTTCAATGAAGCGGAACGGAATGATCCCGGAACCAAGCGTCTGATTGAACAATTGCTCATGTTTGAGAAAGGCAGTCGTTACCATGATGATGGTCCGGATGCTATTGAAGGGGCTGTTTGGATGCTCAATTTCAAATCCCGGGTAGATGCGCCTATGATCATCGGAATGCGGAATACAGGGACTTATCGCAATTTATTGAGGTTTTAACCAGGGCCAGAGCGCAGGCTGGCGGGAAATGTTGATCAGGGGGATCGGTCAAAAGGAGGAAGAATCAGAGGGAGAAAGGTCGTTTTTCAGGTAATCCGGGTTGATTTGGGGTGTGGAATTGGGTTTTTGGTTGAATAATCAGGTTTTTGGTGGACAAATTGGGGTGGTTTGGGGAGTGTAAATTAAACTGTGCTATTTAGATTTACTACATTTACTTCATTAAGCAAAGCGGAGTTGAGCTCTGCTGGAGAGCAACTCAACAAGGAATAGCTTAATCCGATTGCATATACAGGGGCTGTTCTTTCAGCCTCTTTTTTTATGCCTATGCTTTCGGAAGTATGCCTGTTAAAACTCATGGTCATTCGAGTATTTGAAGTTTGAGTCGCTGTCCAAAGATAATGGATAATTGAGATACGGTAATACCCCAGTTGTGCATGGGCTGTGTCCACTTCTTGCTGATATTTCGATGAGCAAGATAAATCAGCTTGAGCAGTGCCATGTCTGAAGTGAAGGCCGTTTTATTTTTAGTAACCTTACGGACCTGTCGGTGGAATCCTTCAATGGTATTGGTCGTGTAAATGAGCTTTCGGATGGGCTTGGCGTACTTGAAATAGGTAGAGAGTTTATGCCAGTTATTTTTCCAGGAGGAAATTACAACAGGATACTTTTTGCCCCATTTTTCTTCAAGTGACACCAGTTTTTCCTCTGCGTATTCCTTGGTATCGGCTTGATAAACCAGTTTTAAATCAGCCATGAACTCTTTTTGGTTCTTGCTCGCCACATACTTCAATGAGTTACGTATCTGATGAACAATACAGCTTTGGACTTCAGTCCCCGGAAAAATACTTACGATGGCCTCTGCAAAGCCTTTGAGGTTATCTATACAGGCAATCAGCACATCCTTTACTCCACGGTTTTGTAAATCCGTCAGCACACTAAGCCAGAAGTTGGCTCCTTCGCTTTCGGAGAGATACATTCCAAGCAGTTCCTTTTTTCCTTCTGTAGTAATACCAAGGATGTTGTAAACAGCCCGGCTGACAACTCTTCCGTCTTCTTTTACTTTGTAATGCATGGCGTCCAACCATAAAATGCAATAGACCTCATCCAATGGCCTGGATTGCCATTCTTTGATTTGAGGAATGATGCGGTCGGTTATTCCACTCAGAGTAGTTGCTGAAATTTCTGTGTCATACATCTCTTTAATGTGGTTAGAGATGTCTCGCAGACTCATGCCAAGACCATAAAGCCCGATGATTTTACTTTCCAAATTATCGGCAAGAATCGTTTCTCGCTTCTTGACGATGTCTGGCTCAAAGGTACCTTCTCGGTCTCTGGGTGTTTCAAGCTCAAAACTTCCTTCTGAACTTTTTACAATTTTCTTGCTCTTGCCATTGCGGCGATTGCCACGCGTCCGCTCGACTTCATCGAGATGCTCTTCGACTTCTGCATCCAGGGCTGATTCTAAAAATTCTTTGAGCAGCGGAGCGAAAGCTCCGTCTTTTCCAAGCAAGGGCTCGCCTCGTTTAAATTGTTCTAAGGCTTTCTTTTTGAGTGCCTCATACTCTTCGTTTTTTTCTTTCATTTTGCTGTGGTTATTTAAAGGTAAAAATTACTTTTACTTTTAAATAGCACAGTTCATTTTACAGTCTCCTCAATATCTAAAAGTTATGCTATTAAATCACAATTAATTTCCATTTATAACTCATTTCCATCAGTTGTATCATCTGAAATTTCATTTTTAAGGTTTCATTTTTTTGATTCGGTTCTAATTAGTACGGTTTTACTTCTAGTTGTGCCGTGGATTTTTTGTTTTGTATATCATTTGTTTCTCTACTATCGTTATGAACTTCAAATACAAGTAGCACAGCGACCACAAATGCATAAATTAACGGAGTACAAGAAATTTCTGAAGACTCAAGAAGAATTGGAAACAACCTAATAGCCTTTCCACGCATCCTCTCGCTCCTCGTCCTTCATAGCTTTCCCGACACCTTTTGTTACCCCAGCTCACCTTCTGTAAATTGCAATTTGAAGAAGCATGTTTTACAGTTAGTTGCGGTATCCCCAGAAAAAGGCTAAAACACACGCTCCTCACGCCTCCCCTCCCCAGCCGCACATTTTTTAAAACATTTACTACAGATATTCTGAATTTAAATTGTGTAGTAAATGTTTTAAAAAATCTCCCTAAGCTATTTAACATAATGTGATCTTATAGGAGCAAACGAACGGAGTTTGGTGAAAATTTCTATTTGTTGTTTGTCCTATAAGCACATTATATTAAATAGCCGCTCCCCTGCGCACGCCACCGCACGCCCTCGCACTGGTTCCATAGCTACCTGTACCCCGAAGACCCACCCAACCCTTCAATGGTGCAGAAAAAAAATAAACTACGATAGAGTAGAGCAAGCCATGTGCTTCAACCTATTTTAAAGCCAAATATCTCTTCCCATATTGATAATCGTTATTTGGCTTTAAAATAAGTTTCAGCACCACACGCAAGAGTGCTGAAAAAGCACACTTGCCTTTCCCGACGCACCACTAAATTTCTCGGATAGTTTATTTTGTTTCTGCTCATTCTTATCCCGGCCAACACACCCAAACCCTGACGGCCGATCCCAACCGACAAAAGGCCATGTGTCTGCAACCTGTTCGCTTCACTCATTCACTACTTCCTCACTA
Source organism: uncultured Bacteroidota bacterium (assembly GCA_963775555.1). GTDB lineage: Bacteria > Bacteroidota > Bacteroidia > AKYH767-A > 2013-40CM-41-45 > QQVM01. Next base: position 2,544,318 of record CAVZJJ010000004.1, read on the forward strand.
CACTCCATGCCGTCCAGCAATCTCTTAATTTGTAAAAGTCGCTGGACGGCATTCCGTTCCGTTCCTCATCCGTTCATTCGTTCAGCTCACACGTTTCGACACCCCACGGCAGGAGTGTTCATGAACTCGTAATCTAAATTTTAAAAGCTGTACTCGTTCATTCACACCCCTGCCTTTCCCTCCGCACCCCGACCCACAACCCGGTATCACCGTACCAAATCCCTAAGGAAATGATACCATGATACCACCCATTCCGCCCGGAACGCCGGACAAACACCAAAAAAACTGACCATTTGAAAATCCGGAAATGTCACTAACGACAGCCGATTGTCCACCATAAACCCGAAAAAACACATCAAAAATCCACTTACCAGAAAATCCGAAATGTCACAAACCACGAGACTGTAAAATGAACTGTGCTATTTAAAAGTAAAAGTAATTTTTACCTTTAAATAACCACAGCAAAATGAAAGAAAAAAACGAAGAGTATGAGGCACTCAAAAAGAAAGCCTTAGAACAATTTAAACGAGGCGAGCCCTTGCTTGGAAAAGACGGAGCTTTCGCTCCGCTGCTCAAAGAATTTTTAGAATCAGCCCTGGATGCAGAAGTCGAAGAGCATCTCGATGAAGTCGAGCGGACGCGTGGCAATCGCCGCAATGGCAAGAGCAAGAAAATTGTAAAAAGTTCAGAAGGAAGTTTTGAGCTTGAAACACCCAGAGACCGAGAAGGTACCTTTGAGCCAGACATCGTCAAGAAGCGAGAAACGATTCTTGCCGATAATTTGGAAAGTAAAATCATCGGGCTTTATGGTCTTGGCATGAGTCTGCGAGACATCTCTAACCACATTAAAGAGATGTATGACACAGAAATTTCAGCAACTACTCTGAGTGGAATAACCGACCGCATCATTCCTCAAATCAAAGAATGGCAATCCAGGCCATTGGATGAGGTCTATTGCATTTTATGGTTGGACGCCATGCATTACAAAGTAAAAGAAGACGGAAGAGTTGTCAGCCGGGCTGTTTACAACATCCTTGGTATTACTACAGAAGGAAAAAAGGAACTGCTTGGAATGTATCTCTCCGAAAGCGAAGGAGCCAACTTCTGGCTTAGTGTGCTGACGGATTTACAAAACCGTGGAGTAAAGGATGTGCTGATTGCCTGTATAGATAACCTCAAAGGCTTTGCAGAGGCCATCGTAAGTATTTTTCCGGGGACTGAAGTCCAAAGCTGTATTGTTCATCAGATACGTAACTCATTGAAGTATGTGGCGAGCAAGAACCAAAAAGAGTTCATGGCTGATTTAAAACTGGTTTATCAAGCCGATACCAAGGAATACGCAGAGGAAAAACTGGTGTCACTTGAAGAAAAATGGGGCAAAAAGTATCCTGTTGTAATTTCCTCCTGGAAAAATAACTGGCATAAACTCTCTACCTATTTCAAGTACGCCAAGCCCATCCGAAAGCTCATTTACACGACCAATACCATTGAAGGATTCCACCGACAGGTCCGTAAGGTTACTAAAAATAAAACGGCCTTCACTTCAGACATGGCACTGCTCAAGCTGATTTATCTTGCTCATCGAAATATCAGCAAGAAGTGGACACAGCCCATGCACAACTGGGGTATTACCGTATCTCAATTATCCATTATCTTTGGACAGCGACTCAAACTTCAAATACTCGAATGACCATGAGTTTTAACAGGCATACTTCCGAAAGCATAGGCATAAAAAAAGAGGCTGAAAGAACAGCCCCTGTATATGCAATCGGATTAAGCTATTCCTTGTTGAGTTGCTCTCCAGCAGAGCTCAACTCCGCTTTGCTTAATGAAGTAAATGTAGTAAATCTAAATAGCACAGTTTAATTTACACTCCCACTTTATTTTAATATTTATGCGATCACGCTACAAGTAGACCAATATTTTTGAAATACAGCGTCTATTTTTTGAGTAATTTCCTTGTTGTTAAAGCAGAAATATGCAGATTTTTTATCCGGATCATATTGTACTCTAAACTTATCATCATCGCCAATTAAAAAATGCAATTTCTTGTTTTTGTCAACAGAAATTTCTTGAATTGCATTTTTAAATTCTTCAGATGCCTTTTTAATTTCTATCTTATCAGATCCATTCCTCCTTTGTTCCAATAAGTAATGTAAAACGTCGGATCTTTTTTCAAGCAAATCTTCTAACACTATTTCAATTTTAGAATTAGGTTTTTGCAAGAAAATTTTTACCTGTTCAAGATAAAAAGGCAAGCAATTTCCAACAATTCCATTCATGCTTTGGGCAAATGATTTTACTCTATCCGAGTGCTTAAATATATTGGCAATAACAACATTTGCATTTTCAGCATTCCCGTTCTTGAAAATTCTTTCCGATTTTTTCTCAGCGATTTCATCGATAATCTTTTTGAAGTCGTCAATGCTTAGTGTCGACAATTCATTAGTCAAATCCCGAGTGCTCATATATGTTAAATTAATAGGTTTAAATTCTTCGTAGTTTAACGAAAAAACCCTATTGAAAATTTTTTAAGTTTTTGTATTTCTTACGATTGCACAAAGTTACAATAAAAATAAGAGTAAAAATAAATTTTATGAACACAAAATGTCAAAAAAACGTTAAATTTCGATACTTTGCACAAAGAATTGTTAATATTATGATTCTGATTTCTTCTTGAAAGTTGACAAAATCTTTGGTAAGATTTAAACTTTTCTGTCCAATTTTTTGAAATCTTCCTAGAAATTTTCTATAAAAACACATTCTGATTTTTATAAAACTTGCCTGATTTTAATGAACTTTTTATACCTGATGAATTAGGTTATTACTAATAGCTTTTCTGTGTTCTTCAATTGTTGAAATGTAATTTGACATAAGTCCATATGTAATAGGCACAAACCAAATGTATCTATACTGATCTCGACTTTCAATTTGAACGAGAAGAATATTTATACGGAATGAAAGTGATTGTCTATAATATACAAAAGAAAGCTATTCTCCTTTTTCCGGAAATAATGTGCCTTGAAATGGTTTGCCATATGCTTTTGCAAATAATCGTCTGAAATGGTCCCAGTTAGTTGCAGCTTCCATTATGCGGATGGCGTCTTCAATGAATTGCTTCAAATCGGATTCGCCAATCGAAGTCAAATATTGAAAGTGCTTATGTAATCGAGAACCCGTGGCAGTATATGGATTTTTTTCTTGAAGTGTCTTTAATATTCCATGTGGAAACCTGTAGTAAATAAGATCGTTTGTCCACTTTCCAATTATGGCCGGTCGGCTATAAAGATTTTCTTTGTCTGTTGGCCATCCTTGTAGCTTATAAATTAGCTCGTAAAATCGCAAAGGAAATTTTTTAATGTATGGTGCAATTTCATCCCGGATATATCTCTTACGCGGATTATGTCTTGTAAAGTCTGTTAGGAACTGCTTTAGTAATTCCTTGTCTAGGTTTTCATCGCTAAATCTTTTTTCAATGATTTGATCACCACTTGCGATTAACGCCTCCCTCAGTTCCTGGTCGCGCTTTAGCTTCTCTAATTCTTGTTGCTTCTTTTGATCGGACGATTTTATCTCTTTTTTCATTTATACAGATATTGGGTACGAAATTTTCTCCTGTTCAAGTTTTATGGTTTCTCTAATTGACTTCTGCCACGGATTATTTGAGAGTGATTTTATACAATCAGGGATCTTCGGCATGTGACGGCTGAATTTTGCCCAAACTCCCTTATTTTCATTTCCCCTATCATAGCAATAATAAATATAAATTATTGAAGGATGAATATGATAGGTTTTGGCGTAATTATTAATGAAATATTCGTCACTAATGTGTGGTAAAACTTCGTGCATTTTAGCATCGGAGAATAAATATTGGCGAGCGAATGCATCGGCTTCAAGTTCTTTGTCAATGAAAAGATCTGCCTCACCTGAAATATGATATGAATTAATTTTGATCTCTTCCCAATCGAATAGTACGTGGTGTAATTCGTGAATTAATGCAAACCAGAGAGTTGGATAGAATTTTTTGTAATCAGTCAATACAATGCATGGTTTTTTATTTACTGCAATTGTTGCACCTCTTGCCTGAAGGTTTGTTAAATATGGCTGGTAAATGACCGTAATGCCTAACTTAAATAAGGAGCGAATTACCTGGAACAATCCGTTTTCCACATTAGTAGTTTGCCATCGAATCGAAGGAAAATAATCGATCAAGGATTGTCTGTCGTATTCATAGAAGTTGTTTATTTTTTTTAGATGTTGGTATGCAGCTTCTACCCAGAAACCGCGAATTTTATTTTCCTGTTGGTGTCGAACAGAAGAAAAGGCAGCGTTGATTCTTTCCTTCTTGTAATCGTAAATCGAATCGTAACCAAAAAAATCTACTATTCGTTTTTCAATGTGATCGAAGTCGACGATTGAATCTATGAATCCAGACTTTTTCAGGTTGGCCAAGTCAAAATTGTTTACAATAAAATTTCTTTTCTCAGTTTCAAACAGCTGGCTTTTAATGGAGGGGCTAAAGCCATTAATGAAAAGCTGATATACTTCCGAATGATCTATCCCAATGAAATCGGCTAGCTTTATTAATGTTAAAAAATCCAAACGGCTAATCGTTCCTTCAAGCACACCAAGCAATGATTTACGCTCGATTTGTAAGATTTCAAGTGCCTGCCGCTGGGATATTTGAAGCTCATTTAATCGCTGCTCAAATTTCTCTTTAAGAGTATAATCACTGACAGATTTATATGAATTTAATAACCCATCCAGTAATTTATTTAGGTCTTCGTTCTGTTCTCGTTCTGTGGACATACTATTTAATGAGGTATTAAAACCGCACAAATATAATCAATATTATATCTGTTTATCAGTTATTTATAAACAAGTGGGGTTTTATTACTGCAATTTTATTAACAACTAATTAATCTGACAGGAAAACGTAATCGATTGAAATACAAGATATTGAAAAAATAACGGAGTGCCTTTAGATAAAGTGAGTGATTTATGTCTTCCAACAATATAAAACTGGACATGACAATTAAAGGGTGCTAAATCATCGTCGCGAGTTGTGATTAATTTTGAACTTTTGTATTTGAGTTTAATAACTATCATAGGAAATGCCCATTGCGTGATAAAATTCTTTGAGAATATCCTCCGACATAACCCAATTTTCTCTCAATTGATTTGAAACATTGATAATGAAATATAAAAGTATTAATGAAACAGGCTGTTTGTTGATGTAAGAATCAAGATTCGCGTATGCTAATTTTATTTCTTTATCATTTTTTTGAGTAAAAGAATTTATTTTATCTACATCCACTTTTTCAATTTGAAGCAGCTCAAAGATTGTATCTGAGAGTCTAAAATCAATTTTCTTTTCATCAAAATCCGGGACAAACTTTTTATATAGAATTATAAGCTCATTCAAATAATTTCTATAATACCTTTTTTCATCGGACATCATTTGAAATACTTCCAGGAAGTAATCATCAGTAGCCTCCATCAATGCCATCGACTTGGCAAGTTTTCTCAGCATTTCCTTATCATTTCGGTATACGCCTTTATAAGTTGAATCGTGACTTATTTCCGCGAATGCATGTTGTAGCAGTGTTCGGATTTGAATTTCACATGACATGAGAGGAATCTCTGCTTTAGTAAAATCAATTGAGCCTTCCGGGGGTGTACAAACAAGGTGTAAAGATTGGTATGAAAATAGGCTAGCATCTTCTACTGCATAATCAAAAGTGTCTTTTGTTTTTTTCATCTTCCAAACATTCTGACGAAGTAATATCTCTGCCACTGTCGTCACATCATCACTTTTCAAAAGTACAATACGAGTTCCAACTTTATCTTCAATTTCTAATAAGTGATTCTTATACGGCTTGTTGCGGTAGATTGCCTTTTCAAGATAAGATGATTCATCTTTAAGCCTATATTTCGGCTTAATTTTAATGTGGCTTACTATTGATGGGTCTTTTAAAAACTCGATTATATAATTATCCACCATTTCACCCCACTTTTGAAGCGACTTGTTTAATGTTCTGTATTCAGTAAGAATTTTTTTTTCTGCTTCAATCATTACTAAAGGGCTGACCAATAATTCTAACTATGGTGTATGTTGTGTCTTTGGGATCTAATGCTTTTAGAGATTCACTATCCTGAATCAATTTAACAGACTGGTCGAATGAATCTTCCGGGCCACTAAGTTTTATTTTATTCGGGAAATTTAATTTTTTATGATTTAATTGAAAATCAATTAATGTTGGATCTTTTACTATGGAAGCGTGAAAATTTACTATCACTTCGGCTGCATATTTATCTTTAATCTTAGGGTCCTTGAAAAAGGTTGCAGAAAATTCGGATGGGGTAACTGTTGTTTCCGTATTAATAGAAAATACATTTTTTAATTCTTGAAGAAGAGCAATTTTTTCTTTCGTACCAGTGAAGTTACTTATGATGAAATCAGATGTCTCATTGAAAAATGCCTGCGATTGGATTTTTGCATTGTTGGTAACATCGAATCCTAAAAAATCTAAATAAAAATATTCGGCTGGCTTTGTATTTCTTCTAAACTGGTCATCAAATAAAAAACAACCATATAAACTGTTGGGCTTTGTTCCTTTTCCTTTTGGTTTTTCATACATAATTGCCAACTTGAAAAGCTTTTGTGAAGGACTTAAAAAAATATCATTTAATACTTCAAGCACAGATTTTCCTTTACTTTTCGCGCTCCTAAATGCTTCGTGCAATTCGGCTTTGATAACTATGATGACAAAACTTTTATCAGTTTTTTCCTCCGCCTGAATTACCAATAAATAACCACCTGGGATATTAGTTTTAGTTTGTTTTGATGCAAGAAGATAAGCAATATCGGCGGATTTTTCAATGAATATTTTATCAGATTTTCCTTTTAATTTGGATGAAATATCATAGAATGTATCAGCAGATGAGTTTCCTATCTCTAATTCAAATGCTTTTGAATTTTTACCGGCTGAATCCGTAATCCTTTCTAATAGTATTTTTTTTGCATCTGGAGTTAGTTCAAACAAGTCCTTAGCAGGCTTAACAGTAGCGTGTGGCTGAGAGTCTTCTTTTGCGTTTATTTCATGCATAATAACACGCTTGAAATTGAGGTTTGCTAAGTTTATCATGTTGCTTGAATGATTGTATTAATATCTTTTATAATATTTATAAAAATAGGGAAATAATATCTTGGCTTGGAAGAGTTTTTAAATCAATCTTAAATTCTTTGATTGCATTCCAATTAATTTCAAACCGCGGGTTCTTTTTACCTCTTGAATTGATATGTGGAAGCGCATCCAACCATGGAACCCTGAAAAATTCCTTCAACTTATAATCGAACGTAAAAACAACAATAATCAATTCGTCTATTCTTTCGGTTGAATCTTTGTCTACGGCTGACCATCTGTTCTTATTGCCTTCCGCTTTGGCATGTGCCTTCACTTGTATGTGTTTGCCATTTACATCAACATCCCAACCTTTTTGAATACCACTCGTTGCTCTCTTCCCATCGCAAAGCATTTCAACTAACCATTCTCCAATTTGACAAGTGAAATCCTTTTTATTTATTAGGATGCCTTCGTTGCGCAAAATTTTAATTGCCTTGAAAAAATTATCTAAAGCAAATGCTTTTGATTCGAGTTTACCGTCCATTTAAATATTCTTATTTCACCTGCACATTAATAGAAGTAGTAACAAAACTCATCAGCTGGCTTAATCTAATTATCGAAGTTTTATGCATTGTAATTTTAGTTTGTTACAGAATATAACGACAAGGTGGTGTCATTATACAAGATTATTAAATTCCGATTAATTCTCTGAAAACAGGTTTTCTTTGTTTAGAATAATTAACTCGTCAGCGTCTGATAATACGTCCTCTTCAACTTGACCAGAAATGATTTTTTCGGTGACTATCATTCCGTAGTAAATTAAATCTTCAATAAATTGGGGATATTCGTCTTGAGAATATTTCACTTGTTCGACGGCCTCGGTAAAGATGATTTGTAAATGTCTTGAAGTTTCCTCGGAGATTTCAATTTTCATAGTGATAAAGCTAAAAAGTTAAGCGTAGAACTTTGAGGCGTATGTGCATAGTTGCGATGTCAAATCTACCTGCAATTATTCTAATTGCCTACTAGCCCTGTTAAAAATTTGTCTATAAAATCCATAATCTTTGCAAGTATTCGATCTCCGGCAGTTTTGCGTTCGAGGAGTTTTGGTTCGGGGCGTTCTATTAGGTGTAAGACTTCGTCGCGTAGGGTTTTTTTTCGGCGTAGAGGTAGTCTTCTATGAGTGATACGGTTTTTTCGGAGGAAAGGGATTCTGCTTTTACGAATTTGTCAAATGCTTTTTGTTGTTCTTCGCTCCAGAATTTGTCGAAGGGTTCCGGGATATCGCCGGGGTCGGCAATTACCGGGAGGTTTTCCCGGCTAAATCGCTCTATCAGTTCTCGCTTGCTGCGTAGGTGGGCTTCGGTGTTGCGGAGGTTGCAGATTTTTTCTTGGATTTAGGTTTCGTTTTTCTGGGCGTTTGCTTATAGTTTTGTAAGCAACTGGATGATATATGTGCGGTATATTTTGTTGCTGCGTATAAGTTCTAGATCATCAGCTAATTGGACAACAAAATCAAATTTTTATCCAGAAGCAGGGGGCAGAAAACCTCACTCCTTTTTTTTCTTACAAAATATTCAAATAACTAAACTAAATTATTCCCACTCTACGAAAGCTGGTTCAGCTCTAAATTTTCTTTGAAATATTGATTAGTCTCTAAGTCAGTACAATAAATATAACAACCTTTCATTCCTCTTGACATTAAGGCTCGATAAGTATTTTTAATTATTTTGTCCAATCGTTTTTTTGTTTTAATAGGTTCTTTTACAAGAAGCGATTTATGGCCTTTTATAGAGCTATCCATTTTCGATCGTTCTGATGGCTGAGTAATAATTTTACCATTTCTAACAATAAGATCTGGTCCAATAATTACCCCTATATAATCAACTTCTAAACCTTGACAGGTATGAATACACCCAACTTCGTTTACAGATTCTTTACTCATAATCCATAGACTTCCATCTTTTGTCAAATTCCATTGCATATGGAAATTGTGCTCTGGAAAATTTATATCAGTCAATCGAGGATTTTTCTTACTTATCCAGTCCCAACAATATCCGGCAACAATTCTTGCTTTATTGGACTTCTTGTTAAGTTTAAATATTGCATCTCGCATTTTTGAAGGAGAATCAAAAACTTTAAAATCGTATTCATTTCCTACGGCGAGATTAGCGGTTTCATGAATCTGTAAAACATTGTCCAACCACGCAATATAGCCATCAGAGCCATTGCAACGAAACTGAGACATAAGGGATTGACTAGTTATTTTAGCACCATGAAACTCAGCCCATTTTTTAATTTCCTCTTTATCGCCAATATCTTGTAGAGTCACCTTTTGGTCTTCGTCCACAAAAAAGATTGAAAACTTACTTGATGCAATAATTTCTTTAATTTGATTAGTTCCAAGGTTTTTAAATAGACCAGACTTTTCATTAAGGCGATGTGCTTCATCAACAATGAGGGCATCAAAAGAGTGTTTGTCAACATTTATATATGAGCCAGACGAAACAAAGAGATTGGTTATTTCAGTTTTCTTTAATGTGCCTGATAATTTACTTTGGTATACTGCTCTCGGTGCTGCGTTTTTAGTTACATACTGAGCGACTAGCCCCATTTTTGTCAATTCGACTAATAAGTTAACAGCTACAACTGATTTACCTGTCCCTGGGCCTCCTTCCACAATCATAACTTGTTTACTGCGAGAGGTTGATTTTTTTGATAGGGAGATGGCAGTTTCGAATACAATTTTCTGATCATCAATCATAATAAATTCCTCATTACCTGTCAGCATAGATGCCAAACTATCTGCAAGACCTTTAGAAGGTTTTATTTTCCCGCAATCAATTCGATAAAGAATGTTTGAGGCATCCCCATACTTTACAAATTGTTGTATGAATGCTTGGAGTTTTAACTTGTCTGCCTTTAAAAATACCGGGGCCTTATTTAAATAATCTTGATAGAATGGATTCCTGATTACGTCATCTAACACGTAATTGTGTAAATATGCACATGGGATTAGTTCGATGTTTTCTTCATATACAGTTTGATTATAGCTTTTTAATAGTGCAGCGTACGACCAAACTTGATATGAAGGATGGCTGTGTTCACCAAAGCTTCTCCCCACTTGAGTGAGTAAAATACCGTCCATTTCTGAGAGCTTTGATTCTTCCCATCCTTTAAGTTCAACGAGTATTGCATGATCAACCCTTTTCTCATTTTGGCCTGAAATGATAAAATCAATTCGTTTGGAAGTTTGTGGTATTCTGTATTCGATAGCTATTCCTGATTGGTCAGGAATACTATCAGTATCTAGGACAAAGTACATGTATTTCAATGACTCTTTCCATGATCTTACTTCACTCTTACCAGTTCTGCGTCCGAGAATTGTTTTTACCTTTTCATAAATTATATCCTCAATTTGACCATCAGCAACATCAATTAAAAAATCTTTCTTAGTGTTTTGATAAACGATCATAAATTAAAAATCAGTATATTTTTTTGAACTTCCTTTCGACAGTTTGACTGGGTACTTTTGACTATTAATCTGAATTTTTTCTCGGATAATATCCACAACATCTAAGTTTTCTTTTTCCACAAGAAGTAAAGTGTAAATAAGGATGTCGGCCAACTCTTCCTTAATTTTAGCCTTGTTTGCTTGTTCAGCATCAATCCATAAAAATTGTTCTAAGAGTTCATTCGACTCAACAGAAATTGCAATTGCCAAATCTTTGGAATTGTGAAATTGTGCCCAGTCTCTGTCATCCCTGAATTGCAAAATGCTATTTATAATATTTCGTATTTCACTCATTTGCTTTTTTTTTGTTAAAAAAATTTATTGCTAAAGCGTACTCTTCATTATATGGCAGTTTTAATTGATCAAGCATTTCCGGGATTGCAAGTTTCCATGAAATATAATAGTATGCAAGAAGATGATATCCGGTAAAAATTTTGTTGGGTATGGAATGAATCTTATAACCCTTTTTCTCGGGAGAAATCCCTTGAGTGCCTAACATGGCGATTTCAAAGGCAACTTTTTTTATATCATCTTGTTTTAGCCTTTTGAAATATTCAAGTGCATCAACCATATGCATTGAAACCGCCATATTTATACCGAGTGTCTTTTGTGAGTTCTGAAATATTTCCATCTCAACTTTCTTGGAAATATCATTCGAATTTAAATCAAAGGGATCTTCTTCAATAGACTTTAACATGCTTTCAGCATCTAGTCTTCTCTTTCTGAATTTTTCTTCATCAATAAGTTCAAAGTAGTTGTCTAGCTTTAAATCTTTTGCCCAGTGCAGGAGTAGCTCGTATTCCTCACCGGGTTCTTTGTCCATATTGTATTCTTCAAATTCAGAATAAAATTCTGTTGCTTGCTGTAATTCAGAACTAGAGGGCTGAAAGTTTTTTATCAAATCTAATCCATATAGATTCTTGAATTGTATTGCGCTAACTAAATTGTAAATTTTACTCTTAGATAAAATATCTTTAGGGGAAAGTTCTATAACTTTTTTATTGGTTACCGCTTGAACACCTTCTTGAATTAATCCATACAAGGAGATAAATTGATATGGGCGCATTTCGGCGTATTCATTAAATATTAATTGTTCAATAAATAAATCTATTGGCGCATTGAATATTTGGTTATTCAATCCTTCAAATAATCCAGACACATATTTAGTCACAGATGAATCTGAAATGCCCGATGATTTTAAATGGGATATACTTGGTTGAACAAGTTTCGTAAAAATCTGTTTGTGTTCGGAGGTAGATGTAAATAGTTGATTAGATTTAACTTTTCTTGCGTCTAAAACAAATTGTAAATGTACCAATTCGTGCATACAGAGGTGTTCAACAGCCTTGTATGAAGATCTGTATTTGATTAAATGTTTTGGTCGATTGTAATTTTCGGCAAATTCAAATTTTGCTGCGGTTGGAATCGAATTATCTTGATGTGCTTCAATTTCGACACCTCCTTCAAATTCAAGTTTATGCAAATATTCTTTGAAAATGTTCTGGCCGATATCTGTTTTGATAATATGTTCCGCAATCTTTATAGCTTGAATTAACCCTTCCTTATAGATTATGTCCTCCCTCTTGGATTTTTTTAAGCACTGAATTGCACTATAAAATGCAGAGTGATAGTCCGCTTCTTTTTCAGCTATCAGAGATAGACCATAATGCGTATTAGGATAGTCGTTGCTGATAGAAATGGCTTTGAAAAAATACTGTTTAGCATCTTCAAAGTTTCCATTCATCATCAAACTAGCACCGATATTGTTGATTGCAATGTGATCATTAGGATCCGACTCAGCAGCCTTATTGTAATATTTGAGTGCAGTTTCCTTATCATTTTTTTCTCTTGCAAAAATATTTCCCATCATTATCAATGCCCATGAATTATTCGGATTCCATTTGAGTGCGTCTATTAAGCTATTCACAGCATCTTCTAATCTGCCTTCATCAGAATACATTTGTCCAAGTATGCGGTGATATTCTGAATTGGTTGGGTTCTTACTGATGAGCGGTAATAATAATCTTTGAGCTTCGGAATATTTTCGGCTCTCAGCCAGCGCAATAATTTTCTTGTAAGTGCTATGCTCTGAGGCAATAGAAGGAATGTCAATGTTGATTGAAATATATTCGCCTTCAACATTAACCAAGGGACGATATGATCCAAAAGTGTAATATTCTTGAAGCTCCTGTTTTAGAATTTCAATATCGTTTCCAGCCTCCTTTGATTTAGGGAATAACTCAAACAACAGATCGTCTATTTTATGTATTATATTCATAACTAGTAAAGGAAATGTAAATTGAACTAATTAATATCAATCTAAAACTTTTTGCAAGGTGCTTAAGTTCAAGTTGTTATAAATATCAAATTGATTATAAGCTGTTAAAGATACACAAAATCAATAAGTCGCATATATGCAGTTGTGGGAGTACTAATTTGATGATAATATTACCAAATGGATTCACAACTTAAATTGACTACTCTGCAACAGGACATGCTCTTAGAATTATACAGCTTAATATCTAGGGATTCCGGATCTGAAAATATAAGCATGGAAAGTTTTATTTCTGAAATACTCGAATTTGGGCAGGCAGCTTATATGAAAATCCTAATCGGTACGATGGAGAAAAACGATTTACTTTGTTGCAATGTGTATGTTTCTGCCGATAATACTAAAGTCTCGTTAAACTAATTTTACTTTTCAGTGAATTAAATTCATTTGAGGGGAGAATCTGTACTTCTGGACTATCGGGTGTGTATTAATTACCAGTGACCTTATAGTAAAAGAGAGCAGAAACGGAGACAAAGCCAGTATCACGGTATCAAATTCCGTAGAGAAATGATACCATGATACTAAAATGGGGGCGGTTCTTTTGGGGTTACTAGGTCAACAATATTCTCCTGAGTGCTATTAAGTTTCCAATGTTTGGTCGTCTCATCCTGAATGATTATTTCCAAATCCTTCATTGCCCGGTGGTCGCGCTTCGCGGTCGCCTGTGCTTTTCCAGTTATGTTTTCATATTGTTCACAGAAAACTTTGTAAGAAATGGCATCTGTGCCGAAAATTTCATCAGCCAGATTTACGAGCTTGGAAAATTTGGTGTCCTTGTCCTTGCCGGTGTCCTGATTTAATGATTCCTTCGGCACATTTCTGCCCGTTCGCTTGAAAATAAAGGTGTCCTTATTGAAGTCCAGCTCCATTGCATGTTGTTTGTGTTCCTGGGGGCAATAGTTGCCTTTGACCACTGTCAAGTACTTGATTCCGGATTCATCTTGAGATAGCAGCAGGGCAAGCCGGGCTTTTTGTACTAAACCAGCCCCACCCATGATGTGCATCTGGTGGGGAGCTTGTTTGTAGCTGCCTTTCGTGGTGTGGTGGACGAAGAGTAAGAAGCATTGATGTTTTTTTGCTATGCGATCAAAAATTTTGGCAGTATTTCGCATTGCTGCATTGTTATTGCTGTCGTTGCCAGCGAATACGTCCCCAAATGAGTCGACAACAACAAGATCGCAGGGTTGGTCAGTAAGATGTTTATCAAGAGTCTGCAGGATTTCTTCCTGTGAGAGAATATCGGCAAACACAAATGATAGGTCTTCTGTAGGTGGTTGACCAAGCCCGTCAAGCTGTTTTTTTAGAAGAAAGGATGTGTTATGGTCATCATCTTCAGTAGCGAGGTAAAGCGCGCGCTTGAATGTTGTAGTTAAACCATAATCGAGGAAATGGTTCATACCTGATGAAATGGAAATACAAAGTTGTCTTGCGAATTGACTTTTACCCGTATCGGGCATTCCGGCTAAAACTCCGGTGCCAACTTTAGGAATAATTGGAGCTAGGAGATAGCGATCCTGCCCGGTATCCAATTTTAAGAGGTCTACCGAATTGATGACGATTTGAGACATATCAAGGTCGGGAACAATCGTGGAATTGGTGACATTATTCCGGCTTGTGGTATTATTAGAAATGCTTCTGCGATCTCCGTATCCGTCTTCGTAAAGTTTTTTTGATGCCAGAGAGAAATCGCCCCCACATTCAAGCACTGCATAAACTGCATAGGGTTGATATGCTTTCTGAGTTTCGAACTCCGTTGAAGTTGAAAAGACGGTGAACCAGTTTTTCTCACTATCGAAATTAGCTGATTGTGTTGCGTTTGTATCTCCCGGGCGTTTAAGAAATGTTTTTGCGCCACGTGTGGAAACAGTTGTCCAGCCATGTTTGTGAAGTAGGGATACTACATCTGCTTTTTGATTGTAGTCTTTGAATGATGAAAGTCCTGTGAAATTAGATTCCGGTATATGTCTGGTGGGGGTAAATTCTTTCTGGCACTGATCAAAGCTCCGGGCTGTGCTCAGTAGAATATCACGTTCTTCTGGGGTTATTCCCGGAATATTGGCAAAGCTGCCTTGAATGATTTCATATCCCTGTGTAGGTGCACATACAAAATATCCGCCCTCCCCTCTTGTTTCATACAGCACTTTTTGTTTTTCCTGCGGGTGTTTTTGTTGTTCGGCTTCTGTGGCCGGACGAGAGGATAATTTTAAATTGCCCTCGATGGATGAGCAGCGGAATATGTAGTGATATCCGCCATTGGTGGTTTTTTGAATGAGGAGTTTTTCGTAGAGTCCTGGAGCCTGTTCTCTGAGAAGGGAAACGAATTCTTCATGCATGGTACCGGTGATGTCGTATTTTAAATCTTCATCAAGCGCTTCAAGGTGTCCGGATACCCTACCACCAATGATGGCTATTCCAAATGTGTCTTTGGAGAACATGTCATTGATCTGGAAGGCATCTGGAATTTTTTCCTGGAATGGTTTCCATGTCGGGACATTAGGTTGCTTGTTAAACTTTACAGGAATAACGGAGCAATCGAGTGCAGCAAGTTTGTTTGCTGCTTCCTGCATTAAAAATGGA
Source organism: uncultured Bacteroidota bacterium (assembly GCA_963775555.1). Lineage (GTDB taxonomy): Bacteria > Bacteroidota > Bacteroidia > AKYH767-A > 2013-40CM-41-45 > QQVM01. The sequence goes on from CAVZJJ010000004.1 coordinate 2,559,868, forward strand.
TTATGGATTTCGTTATCTTTGGCTTGCATAATTTTAAGGATTAAATGACAGGCAGGAGATGCAACATCCACAGTTGCGGAACTGCCTGTTGAATTTTTGGGTTTTCTGTTTTCGGTTCCAGATTTATTCTTTACCGAGAAATAGAAATCCAGAATTATGCAAGGCGTTTTTGGTAATGGCGGTTGAGGAGATCTTCTACATCTGAAATTTTGTAGTAAATCTTATTCCCAATAATTGAAAAGGCGATCAAGTTTGAGTCACGGTAGTTTTGGGCGGTCCTTCGGCTGACTTTTAACAGTTGCATGAACTCTTGGTTGTCGAGCCATTGTTCTGTAGTGACTTTTTCCTTTACTGAGAGTTTTTGGGAAATGTCGTCAAGGCGTTTTAGGAGGTCCTGGTACTCTTGGGATGAAATTGTCGAATCCATAATTTTGTTTTTTAGATTATGGAGGCAAAGCAACAGAAAAAGAGAATTTATAATGTTCGCACTGGGCAGATGCGGTGTATAGTGCGTAGTGCGGTGTGATGTGAAAAGCCTATGAATAAAGGGAAAGTGGGATTAAGAGAAAGTATTTAGAAGAAAAAGAAGGTGTTTCGTGCAGATATGTATTATAGGTCTTTCACCATCTTTTCAAGTCTCACAGCAATTTGGGGTTGAGGCAATTTGAGGTTTCGAAATTTCTTGTACTCAAATTTATTGCCCATATTATCTACAAAATAATTGCACATAATTTTCCAGTGACTGTCAGAAACCTTCTTCAATTTTTTGTGATCAGTGTATAATAATTTGAACAGATGTTTCAGTTCAGTGGCTGTTCCTGTCCACATAATACCTTCTACCGGTTTTCCGGAAAATATTTTTTTAAAGTTAGCTGCCTTTGTATCAGTGTGGATGAAATGGTGTTTTTTAAGCTTGTCGAAAAAGTCTGTTAGTTTGGAAGAGTTTTTGTGGAGATCAATGTATTCAAAATAATCACCTGGAATGGAGAAGTTATCACTCTTATTTAATTGAAGTTCTTCATTTTGGGTATTCCGATTTTCCAATTCTCTTTTAAGGAAGTTACGAAATTGGTAGCAGTAGAAAAAATCATTGGGGTACAGAAGTTTTTCATAATCCACTATATCCTCCTCCTTTATCTCACCATTTTTTGTTTTTCTCGTAGGGAGCTTGATATATGGAATTGCCTTTCCACTTATTTTACACTTTTCTATAGCAGCGGAAATGTCAGCTATAGAATATTCCGCCCTTTTGTTTTCCTTAAGCTTGAAAAAATAATGATAAAAATCCTCTTCTAATAGGCATAGTTTGTTCAGGTCGAAATTATCTGTAAGAAATTGTGCCCGATTAAATATTTCAAGTTGCGATATTTCTCCTGCTTTAACCAGATTGAAGAAGTCGTTTATGTCGCTTTTTGTTTTAGGTGTTTCTGCCGAATCTTCTTCAGAGATGTTTTCTGATTCATTATAGTAACTAGTTATTTCGTGATCAATATAATCAAGATCAAATTTCAAATCCTTGCATATTCTTATAAAATCAATTTTGTATTTCATGCAACAACGTTGAATTTCATCAAAAATAAAATCGAATAGTTCTTGACATTCTATATAATAAACTTCCATTCTACTCAATATTCTTGTAACACCTTCAACGGAGGTATAAGAAATCCCTTTGTAATCAGGTGTGTTATAACTCCGGGTCCCGCTAAACAAAATTTCCTTGTGTTGGTTAAAAATAAATTGCATATCAACAAATTCATAAATGTAAAATGCAATCAAATCTTCTTTACCTTTTGACGTTTCCCTGGCTAATAAATTTAGATTGAGTTCCTTTTTGAATGGGTCCACAATCTCCTTCAATAAATCTAAGTCTGGATTTAAAAGCTCCTTAATCACGCTATTGTCACCGTCAATAGGATGATTCATTAGTCTTACGCATCTATCTAATACCTCTGTTTTTATTTCAACTTTATTCATCATTGAAAGGGTTCAATTGCTTTAATGTTCGCTAAAATAAGCACTAAATTTCATAAGTTGAAGGACAAAAAAAAGGTCCTCGATAATATGAGAACACTTTTGTAAATTGCTAAATTGAAGTTTTAGGCTAACTATTAGAGGTCTTGCTCAATCAGTTGAAAACCGCCATCGCCTTATCCAACTCCTCATTTACGATCTTGGCATAACACTGAGTAACCTTGATATTAGCATGACCCATGAGTTTGCTCACATATTCAATTCTCATTCCTTTTTGGAGCGCCCGGGTTGCCCAGGTATGGCGACTGGTGTGGAAATGAATATGCTTGGTAAGCTTTAGTGTTTCCTCAAAGTCTTTAAGATCGGAATTGGTATAGGCCGTTGCGGATGATATTGCATTGAAGATGGTTTTTTTATTAGAATAGTCAACATCATTTTTAAGGATTGGAAAAATGAAATGGTTGGGCTGGCTGTCTTCGCCCTTATACAGATTCAAAATTTCTAATGACTTTGAAGGTAGTTTTATTGAAATAATGCTGCCGGTTTTTTGTGTATGAACGATGAGTTTTTCACCATCGAAGTTTTTCCATCGTAATTGGAGAATGTCTGAAATGCGCAATCCTCCGGTGTAGGCGGCAAAGATGTACATGTTTCGGTGTATGTCTTTCATACTTCCAGGAATCAGTTCGAGCAGCTCCAGAGATTTGAGTTCTTCCTCTGTCAGGTATTCTTTTTTCACGTTCTCCCATTTCAGTTTGTATCTGATAAACGGGTTTTTTTCGAATGGGAATATTTCTTCTCTGATTGCTGAATTGATAAGCATCCGGAACACTTTAAGGTTGGCGTGTATGGTGTTTGCGTTGTTGTGTAGTTTGCCTCGTAAATGGGATTCATAATTCTTTAACCAGAAGACGGTGATTTCATCAAAGAGCAGGTCTTTTCCTTTTAGATATTCCTTGAGTTTTTTCAGGATGGATTTTGATTTCCTGAGTGTTGCCATTTGCTCGTTGCGTTCAATCTCTGCAATGTATCTTTCAAAATACATGATGAAGCTTTCAGGTTTGCGTCCCATGACGTGTTCCTTGACGTTGATGGGGAGGATTGACTTATTTGTTGTCTCGAGTTCTAGGGCTACTCCTTGGGCTTCGGATACTTTTGCAGCGATGTAATTATTGAGACGCTGTGAATTGGTATGTGATTTTTTAACGCGTTTGTTTTCTTCGTCCCACTGTTCTGCTTTTAACAGAATACCAAGGGCAATGTATTTTGATTTTCTATGCTTGGTGATTCTTAAGTAGAGCGGGCTTTCTTCTTTGGAATTTATTTTGTCCTCTCGGAATAATATTTTTACGGTTACCATGATTGTCAATTTTGAATGTTAGCAATGAGGGGTAAAACATTGGGTAAAACATTTGCCGCTTTTACTTGCATTTGCTTACGTTAGTATGCAAAGGTAAAGCGACTTAATTGATTGACAATCAAGTGAATTGGTGCAAAAGAATGCAAATAGGAGAAATGAAAATATTCCTAGTGGGACCACTTATTTAGTTTCCTTACCGCCCTTTAGTTCACATTTAGTTCTCTCAAAGTAAGTATTAGCGCCGGTTTTCCCATGTGCCGAATTTTTCCAACATGAATTTCAACCGGAATTTCTTTATCTTGAGCGGACCAGGTAAAGCTTTTAAGAGAAAGTACATCTCCCTCCCACATTTTCCTGTATTGGCTTGCCACCAATTCTCTGTTTTGTTCTGGCGTGAGTTCAAGGATGTTTTTACCCTTAAGTTCGTTTAAAGAAAGGCCTTGTAATTCACATGCTTTGAAATTGGCATCTATAACACAACCCTCTTCGTCTTCAATAAAAATGGCATCAGGAGCATGATCAAAAACCAATTTGAATTTGTCTTCTGCAGCCCTAATTAAGTCTTTGGCTTCTATCATCCTGCTCACGTCAAATCCCAATGCACCAATAAATGTTTTTCCGGATGAACGAGGAATCGGAAATTTATACACTACCCAATCCTTGATAGCACCGGTACTATCAGGGCCCCTCTCCATGAACTCAATTTCCTTGCACAAATCTTTGCACAATCGGTCGGTATCATAAATATTTTCAGCGTATTCGGGAAACACCTCACGGAAGGTTTTTCCCATGATCTCACCAGCTTTGACATTCATGAATCGTTCAAATGTTTCATTCATGAACACATAGCGCCCTTCATCATCCCTTATCCAGGCGGCGGCAGGAATCTGACTCATGAACATACGGAACTGTTCGCGACTCTCCTCCAGCATCAACTCAACAGTTTTACGTTCCGAAACATCACGCATTTGAACCATGATCCCTCCCACCTGGGGAATGTTGGTCATGTTCACGAAAATGCATTCAACCCACTGATAGGTATTATGAGAATTAAGAATCCGGTAATCATGAGTTATCCTGTTGCCCGGATAGGACAAAAGCATGGACTGATTTTCAACTGCAAGATCATGTTCCTCAGGATGAATAAAATCCAAAGACGATTTTCCAATCAGTTCTTCAGGAGAGTATCCCACCAGTTTACTCACGCTTTCGCTTGCATAGCTAAGTACTCCATCCGTACCGACGACAAAAAATGCATCTGTGATACGGTCAATAATTTGTTCATACTTGATAGACTGCTTCATTTAATTTTGATTCTTTATAATTTTTACCTGCAAAAAAAACAAATTTCGGAAGCAAATTTGTAGTTCTCATGATTTCCTACCAAAGTGACCGGTTAAAAATTTGCTCATCATTTGAAAACAAAATCTTCCTGGAAATAAACTGACCATAGCAAAGCATTCAATTGATTTGATTCGACCGCAAGGGGTCAAATTGTTGAACAAAAAAAGCCCCGGCTCAAAGCCAGGGCTGATATCTTTATGAAATGAGGATCAGAACTCCCACATATCATGTTCGAAATTAGATATTTCGTTTTTAATTTTCTCCGATTCCAGCAATTGAGAAATTCCCTGGCGATAGTCTTCTATCCTGCGGTCGTACACATTGGATTCCTTGTAGATATAGCTGCCAAATAAACGTTTCTGGAAGAGGTCATCGAAGGATCTGCGCTCTGCATCATTGGTTCTATTAAATGCCTCTGCATTAACCAGCAACTTGCGTGCTTCCGGATAGTATACCCAAAACAGGGGTACTTTCAAGTTGCCCTCCCTGACATTGCCATACTCATCAACAGCAAAAATCAGAGGTGCAAAACCGATGATACGAACATCCATCACTGAACGTTGCTTATCGAAGAACCAATCTTCCTTCAGACGGTATCCTATTACTTTATCAGGAGAGAAATCTCTCGCAATCACAGTATCGTATTCATCGTAAGGAGGATCGGGTCTTTGCATTCTGACAGTATCTCTGCGAGCTCCACCCTTGGATTCCACTTCGCTCATTGTAGCCGGTAATGTAAATTCATCGTCAACCGTACTGTAAGCGGTAAGAGAACCTTCGCGAATAGCATCCAGGCAAAGATCGATTAGACTCTTACGATCCTGAGTAGATTTACTAAGCGGATAGCGGAATGGAAGGTTAATCTTTTCACTAAGATCAAGAACACGCCAGACTCGCTTTGACCACATCACATCCGCTTCACGCAGATAGGGGTAAGCAATCACCTGACGCGTAGTAGTGTGTTCTTTGACATACACCCCATCTAATACGTTCTGTGCCTGGGCAGAGAAAGCAAGGATGAGCGCAACAAATACTAACAGGATTCTCATTTTCATGACAATTTTTTTAGGTCGGCAATTATTGTATCGTGAAAGCCATTGGTGACAATGACCGGGTGGACTGATCGGCACCCGTTGCCATTCTGGCCTTTACAAGTTCGAAGAATACTTTATCTCCGGCACGTGCTTTACTTAATGCATCTCTCATTTGCTGGGTCAGCTGATTGCCTGTGGTTTCGAATTCCATAGGATCACGGCCTTTTCCAATAAGAATCATCCGGAATGATGTGATTTTAAAGAACAATTCGAAGTCGAAGTTCTCCAGTGTAGGTATTAACGTTCCGGCCATCAATAAATTTTTATTGATAGGACCGCTTTTGTTATTTGCAATAGTGGCTACAGGATCCGGTACACGTTTAACACGGTACTCAAAAGAACCCATTGCCATAACTTTCCCTCCGATTTCAGCAGAAACCTTGATAACCGCTTTTCCTACAGTTCCTACTGTAGCGATGAAATGTCCTCCGCCTGCGGCTGGATTTTGTTTCAATACGCCGCTGGAGCCTTCAATCGTTGATTTAACTTTATCGTTGGAAACACCAGGTACAGATATAGAAATCGGGTTATCTACACCGATGTATAATACATTCATTTTATCAGCAGAAACAACTGAATTCGGCTTCTGTGCAACATAAGAATGTTGGAATGGATAGTGATCGTAGGTGCCATCAGGCTTTTTTACCCGGATTACGCCACCCCATTTTTTCTCGCCTTCTCCTCCTGGGTGATCGGTATATTTCGCGTATCCACCTTCCACCGGCAATGGTTTATCACTTCCACCGCGCATTTCATTCTTTACTGAATCATATGTAGCACCGATGAAAACTTCAGGAGCCAGTGTGGAAGATGTAGCAGAAAGAAATACATCTGCCTGATAATCCGATCCAATGGTAACTACATTGCTATTTGATATCACCTTCGCATTCAACTTATCCAGTTTCACGATATTTTTATCTACCGAAGTCAGCAGATCATCGATCACCTGAGACTCTGCATTGCGGATATCATTCTGAAACTTGGTAAGCAGAGCGACAACGGCCACAACCGGGTTGTGGTAGAAGTTAGCCATCTCCCAGGTTCTTTTACCGTCTTCGACCTTCACAGGATCCGATGTTTTCAAAAGTGTCTGCAATGTTTTCTCAAAGTTTGCTTTACTTGCTTCCGGAACATTCTGAAGGATTTGCTTTTTGAAATCTTCCAGTTTCTTTTTCAGCTCCGATGCTTTCCTGCCTCTCCCATCCTGGTCGTCACCGACCAAAATGTTAGTTGGGACGTCATAGTTATCTTTTCCCAACATGTCTGACAAAGCCGGAGTAGGTTCTCCTTCTTTCAAACCATCCACGGCCCTCACGAGGTCCGTTTTCAGATTTTCAATATAGAGGGCAATATCATCTGCTCCTTTTTTTACCTGATTGGCCTTATCGAATACCGGCTTGTATTTAGTAGCATCAACAGACATTGCCTGTTCAAATGCAGCATATGTAGCTTGATTCTTTTTTATTACATTTTCTTTAGACAAAGTGACACTTTCGTTGATCGTTACAAATGCATTGATAACTTCTTTTGTAACGTTCAGAGCCAACAGCGCCGTCAACACCAGGTACATCATGTTGATCATCTTCTGCCTGGGTGATAGTTTTCCCTGTGCCATAGCTGAAGTGTGTTTGGTTGTTAAGTATTTGGTTAGTTAATTAATGCGATTGGGGTATGGAGAATTTAGCCTTTCACCGTCATGGCTGAAAGCATGTTACCATACACCGTATTCAACTTGGACAAGTTCTTAGCCAGGTTCGCCACTTCATCACGATATTTACGTGTATCATCAAGGGATGAATTGAGGTTACCCATCAATTCGTTGATGCCTTCATAGAAGCTTCCTGTTTGTTTCAGATGTTCATTGCTATCCTGCAATTGCAGTTCATACACTGCATTCAGTGCCGCTAAATTTTTACCGGCAGAAACAACCTGATCCTTATACACTTTTACATCATCTGTAGCGGAAGATAATTGATCAACTGCTTGAGCAGCACGCGTGTATGAATTAGACATTTCACCAACGGATTGTGCCGCTTTGTTTACATTTTGAACATAGCTTTCAGTGGCGATTGAAGCAGTGCTCATATTCGCCATGTTTGCAGTATTCTCACTGAGAGAACGTAAGCCGGTTCCTAAACTTGCAATTAATTCAGGCCCAATTTTGGCTTCTGACATAAGGCGATCCAACTGCTGCGCAACGGGATCAATTTTCTTTTTGCGTTCTTTTTTAGAAAGATGATCATCGTCTCCCATCCCTGCAAGTTCAGGGTACACCAAAGACCAGTCCACATCTTCGTGGGGAGGTTCAAATGCGGAGAAAAAGAAGATAATTGCTTCAGTACCGAGACCGAGCATAAGCATTAAACCGGCACCTGGATAGTGCTGGATTTTAAACAAGGCGCCAAGGATTACAACGGCTGCACCCCATCCATAGAGGCGGGCCATGAATTTTTTAAACTTCTTGCCTTGTGTTAATTCGGAAAGTCCCATTGTTAACGAATTAGTTTTCTGGTTAGATGAATTTGAATTGTTGGTATATCAGGTACTGAATTAAATACACAATAATCTTAAAGACGGCGAAAATAACATTTTCAGTCTTTATGCAGTAATTTATTTTTTATAATAGAAATGTATCCCCCAATTTTAATAGTCAGCTTTGTCTCGTCCAAGGAAACTCATCACACAACGGAAACCAACATAACATTTTGCAGTGTCCTGGTATTCGTAGGAACGTGCACCGGTTTGCAGATAATAAGCTACATCCTTCCACGAACCTCCACGAATTGATTTTCTTTTTAATGATGGAGGATCTGACTCTTTTGCCTCATAAGTATAGTCGGTACTCACATCGTGTGTAAAACTATAAGCTGATTCATCAAATGCATTGCTCGTCCATTCTGATACGTTCCCGGCCATGCAATAAAGTCCGTAATCATTTGGCCAATATGAAGTGGCTTTAACAGTGTAAACACCGCCATCGTCCATATAATTTCCACGCATAGGTTTGAAATTTCCCAGGAAGCAACCACGGCTGTTCCGGATGTAAGGACCTCCCCAAGGATAAGGAGAATTTTCAAGACCACCTCGTGCGGCATATTCCCATTCAGATTCTGTTGGAAGACGAAAATCCTGAACAAATGAATTTCCGTTCTCTGCCAGATAACTGTTCATGAGTTGTGTTCTCCAGATACAAAAAGCCCGGGCTTGTTTCCAACTCACACCAACTACCGGATAGTCATCATAAGCCGGATGCCAGAAATACATCTGAGTCATTGGATCATGATAGGAATAAGCATAGTCATGAATCCAAGCGAGCGTATCAGGGTACACATTGATCACATCCTTTTTAATAAAGACAGAACGATCTGTCATTCCCTGCTCGCGGCTATCACGTTGTGCAGCAGTTTTAAGGTCAATCCAGTAATATTCGAAATTCAATTTCCGTGTATCAATTTCTTTTCGACGATAGAAACGTTCTGTTTCAGGCAGGAAAAGTTCGGCAAGAGTTTCTTCGTTTTCTTCATCATCCCACTTAATTTTCATACGCCAGTTAATACGCTCTCCATATTCGCCTTCTTCGATGAGGTGATCTCCGCCAATCAAACGATGAGCAAGAGAATCTCTAACCCAATACACAAACTGACGATACTCGTTGTTTGTGATTTCGGTATTGTCCATATAGAACGCAGGGATCGTCACCGTTTTAGCTTGTGATGTCACAGCGTATGGAACGTCTTCGTCACTTGGGCCCATATTGAAAGCACCTGCTGGGATGTAAACCATTCCGTAAGGGTCAGACTGGTACCACTTCTCACGATTGAGAACGCCCGTCAGTTCCCCTTTGTTCCCACCTCCGCAACTGGAGAGCAGAAGTCCAAAAAGGACGATGGAACACAGAAAACCGATTTTCTTCATTCCGAATGTCTTGAGATTCATCGTTTTTATAAGATGTTGAATGGTTTCAATTTTTTAACGTAATCAAGGTAATAATATTTGAACACACCTTGGCGTGACATCTTATAACGGACAGTCACACCATTGGTTTCATCAAATCTAAGCAATCAGTCATTACTCATACGATCAATTCTTACAGGAATCTTACATTCCGGTGAAACTGGCGCTTTATAACTTTTGCCTTTTTGAAGCAATATCCAAGCATTATCTCATGAGTTCCGCTACTATAGGTTTTAATATCCGATGTAGTTAAATCATAAGAATAGCCAAGTTTCAGATTTGGAACGATTTCCAAACCTGCCAGGAATACAATCGCATCTTGCAGACGATACGAAGCACCAAGCCAGAATCTACTGTTAATCAATAAATTAGCATTGAAATCGGCTTGCGTGGAAACTCCATCTGTTTTCACAAGTACAGATGGCTTTAATGTAAGAGATGAGCTGAGATCGAGATTATATCCAGCCATGAGGTAATAATGGCGCTCCAGAGTAGTATTGATATTATCGTACTTAATGTCTCCTTTAGTCAAATGCTGGGTTGAAATGCCAGCATATAATTTATCTGTATGGTAGTAAACTCCTAATCCCATATCAAAAGTCCCTCCACTCACAGAGTTTATAGGAATACTATTATCTCCATTATCATTAAAAATAAACTTAGAACCGTCCATGGATTTCTGATGATAACCCAAGTCAATGCCAAGACCGATCCGACCGGAACCCAAATCTGCCTGATAAGCATAAGACGCCCTTGCATTTAAATTTTTCTCAGCTCCAAGCTGATCCGCAGCATATACTGAAATTCCAACACCCCCATGAATAACATCAAGAGGCATATCTGCAGTGAATAACATTGTTTTGGGCTCTCCACCAAATCCTGTCCATTGATTGCGGTAGAGCAAGGTCGCGCAGATAGCATCATTAGCCCCGGCTACACCGGGATTCACCGACAATTTGGTAAACATATTCTGACTGAATTGCGGATCCTGCTGCGCATTTGCACGGTATCCACCAATCAACAGGGCAATGAAAACGACTACCGTAATTAATTTACGCATCCCTTGAAATAATAAAGAATAACGAGTTGGTTTTCTTCCCCCCAACCTTATGAGCGGGTAAAGTAATGAAAAATTAAATCTAAAAACAAAATTTTTTTAACCGTCAATTGTTAATACAAAACCCTGAAGAATTGACATTTTTATATTCCTGTAAGTACATGGAATAGTACAGGGAAAGGGAATGATTCTTTAAAAAATCAACTTAGTTTTTGAAAGGCCTGCCACCAACGGTCAGGCATCTCATTGTTACATGCGGCTTCATAATCCTTGTAGGAACAAGGAACCAAATGGTGCCGATGGTAACGTGATTTTAAATTCGGGTGTGGAACTTCCATCCACCATCGTTCACTCCTTGTACTCTTATAAAAAACAATTTCATGTCCGTCCTTCTTTAATACCACATGATATTTAGTAAAGCCGGTCTTGCTTTTTAAAGGAACATCTTTTTTTCGGTTATAAAAACCATCCACTAAATACCATAGCATTTGAGCAGCAAGGTGTGAGGTTTGATCATGGTTATCAAACAAAGGATTAATTTCATACAAACCAAAAGAACTCAGCTTATCACTCATACCTGCATATCTTACAATCTGACAAGCCTCTTCACCATAGAGCCCGTTGGGTGATGCGTTTCCGTTGCCGGGTGCATCGCTTTGTCGAATGGCAGAGATGTCAAATGATAGCATGTCGGCATTACGAACAATCGGTTCTGTTTCCTCAATATCTTTTTGAACATGTCCCAGACGGTAACTGTCAAAATATAGCTTTTCCATCAACTCCACCTGATCAGCTCCTACAAAATAGGTTTGATAAGCGATGTTGCTGAAATTGAATAAAAAATTTGGTTCATGCAGCACGATCTTTCCTAAATAAGACTCTGCACTCACGGGTTCATCTGTGGCTCCCAGATCAAAGCGGGCATCCACGGAAACAATATTAACCGTTTCCTCTAATTTCTGGTAAGCAACATATTGAGCAAAAGTAAGATCCTGACTACCACCGAGTATAATCACAAAGATCCCTTGACGCATCAATTCTACCATGATTGTGCTAACTGCAGCATAGCTGTCTTGCAGTTCCAATCCAGGCTGTATATTGCCAAGATCAACAATACGATATGGATAAGAGCCTGTTCGTAATGCGTATAATTTTTCACGCACACGATCCGGTGCTTCATAACAGCCATCATTCCGTACTGAACCCCTATCCTCCCCTACGCCAATTATTGCGATGTCGTATCCGAGGAAGTCGGGAAAAGTTTCTCCCTTCAGGTATTTCCTGATCTTGTTTCCAAAGATGCTTTTCTTTTCTTCTGACGCGTCAAACTGAAGAAGGTCAAGTGGCAGGAAATACGAAGAGAGGTCCATGGTCTATACCGTGAATGCGTGTTGGAATATCAATGAAGAAAGTGAATTGTCATGAAATTGCGGAATGAATCCGTTTAAAAAATCATTTCTTTTTCTTCGTAGCTGATTTTTTTATACTCGTTTTTTTGGTAGCTCCGGGTTTCTTTGCTGCAGCCTTAGCGGGAGCAGCTGCTTTTACTGTTTTCTTTACGGCTATCTTTTTTACAACTGCTTTTTTTGAAACTGCTTTTTTTGACGGTGCTTTTTTAAACGTCTTTTCTTCATTTGCAGATGCTGCGGATTTTCTTCTCCAGCCACCCTTGGTCTTCACGGTGACCGGTGTTTTCTCCGCCAATTCACGAATCGCTTCGAGGGTAAAAGACTTGGGATCTGTATCTTTTGGAATGCGAATATTCCTGTCTCCAAATGCGATATAGGGACCCCAGCGTCCGTTGAGAACCTGTACCGTAGGATCTTCATCAAAAGTCATGATTACTTTTTCTGCCTGCGCTTTTCTTTTCTCGTGAATAAGTTCGACCGCACGATCATAAGTAATGGTATATGGATCATCTTCTTTCTTCATTGAAACGAAGTAATCACCTAACCTTACATAAGGACCAAATCGCCCTATGGAAACGTTAACATCGGTATCTTCAAAAGTACCGAGATTTCTTGGGAGTTTAAACAGCTCCAGGGCTTCTTCAAAAGTAATTGTATCCAATCTTTGTTCCCCACGCAATTTTGCAAACCGGGGTTTCTCAGTCTCTTCCTGTGAACCAATTTGCGCCATCGGGCCATATCGTCCGACACGAACCAGGAGCGTTAATCCGCTTACCGGATCTTTTCCAAGAATCCTTTCTCCGGTTACACGTTCAGCATCTTTCTCGGTTGTTTCTACTGTAGCATGAAAAGGCCCGTAAAATTCTTTGATCATTTTTTGCCACTTCAATTCTCCATTGGCAATGTCATCGAATTCTTTTTCCACAAAGGCGGTAAAATTATAGTCGAGAATTTCTTTAAAGTTCAACACAAGAAAGTCGGTAACAAGCATTCCAATATCAGTAGGAAACAACTTGTTTTTTTCAGCGCCTGTAATTTCGGTCTGTGTCTCTTTAATGATTTTCGAATCTTTTAATGTGAGAACCTGGTAGGCTCTTTCTTTTCCCTGGCGCTCTTCTTTTAGTACGTATCCTCTTTTTTGCACGGTAGATATTGTTGGAGCATAGGTAGACGGCCTGCCTATTCCCAATTCTTCAAGTTTTTTAACGAGAGATGCTTCAGTATATCTTGGAGAGGCATGTGTAAAGCGCTCCGTTGCTATAATCTGCTGCAAATTGAGACGATCGCCGATTTTCATCGGAGGAAGTATTCCTTCCTGATCTTCCTGATCTTCATCATCGCTTCCTTCCATATAAACCTTCAGAAATCCATCAAACTTGATGACTTCTCCTGAAGCGATGAAATTCTCCTTGGTTTTTGGTGAGGAGATGGTAACAACAGTTTTTTCAAGTTTCGCGTCAGCCATCTGGGAAGCGATTGTTCTCTTCCAGATCAGCTCATATAATTTTTGCTCGCGGGCTTCTCCTTCTACTTCATTCCGTGAAAATTCTGTAGGACGAATAGCTTCGTGAGCTTCCTGTGCGCTGGCACTTTTATTCTTATACTGGCGGATTTCAACGTATTGAGGTCCAAACATGCTCGTAATACTCGCTTTCGCCATATCGAGTGCATCCTGACTAAGGTTGACCGAATCAGTTCTCATGTAAGTGATTTTACCACTCTCATAAAGTCGCTGAGCAAGTACCATCGTTTGTGCTACGCTGAAGCCGAGTTTCCGGCTTGCTTCCTGCTGCAAAGTTGAAGTAGTGAAAGGTGCAGAAGCGGTCCTCTTTCCGGGTTTCACTTCAAGATTCTGCACACTGAAGTCGGCACCATTGCATGCTTTGAGAAACTCCTCCGCTTCTTCCTGAGTCTTGAAACGTTTGGGAAGTTCGGCTTTGAAACTTTTTCCATTGTCTTCAAAATAACCTACTACTTTGAAGGAAGAAGTAATTTTGAAGTTATCGATTTCACGCTCACGTTCAACAACAAGGCGAACAGTCACTGATTGTACACGTCCTGCTGATAATGAGGGCTTCACTTTTTTCCAAAGCACCGGAGAAAGTTCAAAACCAACCAATCGGTCCAGGATTCTTCGGGCCTGCTGGGCATCCACCAGATTTTTATCAATCTTTCTTGGATTCTTTATCGCTTCAAGGATTGCCTTCTTCGTAATCTCATGAAAAACAATACGCTTGGTATTATTCTCTTTCAGATTTAAGGTCTCAAACAGGTGCCAGGAAATTGCTTCTCCTTCACGGTCCTCATCCGTTGCAAGCCAAACGATGTCTGCTTTTTTTGAATGCTTTATTAGATCGTTGATCACTTGTTCTTTGTCCGGGCTCACTTCGTAAACCGGCTCAAAGTTTTTTTCTACCTGTATTCCCATCCCGGATTTTACCAGATCACGAACATGACCATAGCTGGATTTCACCGTGAAATCTTTACCAAGATATCCTTCAATTGTCTTCGCTTTTGCCGGAGACTCAACGATTACTAAGTTTTTTGACATCCTATTTTTTCCTTTCGATGGGCGCAAATAAACACAAATTATTCTTCATCTCACTTTTTTGCAATTTTTTATGCTTTTATTAGAAGTTACTAAACAAAGGTGGGATGTTGGTTGTGAAGGGTTTAATTTTTATTGCAGCCCTCATTTCTTTAAATACCCAAAAACCTGTTTCAGGAAATCCGGAAATTGTCATTGCCTTGAAAATTTGATCCCGACGCTTATCGGAACAACAATTTTTTAACGGAACTTTCAAACTTCAAACCTGCACCAGGAAATCACAGGCATTAATGAAATCAACATGGGTTTATTTTTCAGCTTGCCTCATCCTTCTCATGAGTGGCTTAGCACTTTGCAATGCAAATGTTTCGTTTGCGCTGGTGGAGACCATCAATGAATGGTTCCCAATAAAATTAGATGTATTCTTCCGGGCGGAAGGTTTGTTTTGTTTCGGTGTGATGATGGTTTGTTTGGCCTTCATGCTTGCTCTTTATCATCATTCCTGGAAATTGGACATGACATATCAATCCGGAATAGCTATGTTCATACTTATATCCGGGTTCATTTATATTCTCCTGAAAACAAAGCAAAATGTACCTGTCTTCGATGAGTACACCGGCATGTTTGATTTTCTTTGCTCGTACAGCAAGAGTACTTCCATCCAGGAAAAACTCCATTTGCTTTTTGAACCTTATTTCGAATGCAGAATTCCGGTTCCTTACCTGGTAGTTCTGATCATATCTTCTTTACCCGGCAGTTTAATTCCACTCAACCTGATTGTGACAATGAATGCTCTTGTGCTCTTACTCATTGGCCTTCTCTTGTTTCGATCAATGGCAGAGAAAAGCAAACTCCTCTATTTTATTCCCTGGTTCCTAATGCTGGTCTTTCACACAGAGTTTATGCAATCTTCGTTCAATTCACTTTCCGGCCTTTGTTACAATGGAGTTTTGCTTTTCTCACTATTAGCTTTCCACTTTATCAGGATTGAGAACATAAAAGCTCGCATTCTTGCTTTGTTTTTTGCCCTTTTAGCCATTTTTACTTTCGGCAATGGCTTATTATTGATTCCGTTAATTGTATTTGAATCTGTGCGATCAGACAGATGGAAGAAATCCTTGTTTTTTATTCTCCCTCTTTTGCTTGCCTTCATTTTTTACTTCAATGATTATCATCCGGTTCGCCCGGAAAAAATCGAATTCAATTTTGGGAATTTTTTACTTTATGTTCCATTATTTCTGGGATCTGCTTTTCAGTTTTTTTATAGTGGAATTCTGCCCTTTCTGATTGGCCTGAGTGTACTTACTCTTTTTGCTTTTGCCACGTGGAAGTCCTACTATCGCAAGAACCCTATACTGTATTATTTCTTGAGTTTTCTCATCCTCACAGCATTCCTTAATGCGGCTTTCCGATCTTCGATTTCAGCAGAGACGGCCTTAAGATTACGGTATGGAATTTTCAGTTCATTTGCGGTGCTTTGTTCTGTGCTTGTATTTTTAGACTTGTTTCCTGAGTGGATGAATAAAAAAGTACTTGAACGAATAGCAATAGCTGCAGTCCTTTATAATTTACTGACTACACATTTTTTCTATCCGGAAAGTGTATTGACCATCGTACATAATAAAGAGATGTTACGTGAATGGAAATCTAATGGAAAAATTAAATCCGGATCACCCTATTATCCCGGAGGCCTGGAACCGGTATTGGAATGCAGCGATGAATTGGGCTTTTGGAAGCCTGTCCTGTAAATATCTGTCCTGTTGTCTTCAATAAATGGCAAACATTTTAGAACCAGTTTATCAAATTAATTAGTCCGAATTGACATCTTGTGCTCTTTTTTGTCAAAAAATCAAGTCTTTTTGACCTATGCCAACTTGTCAGACACCCCTGAATTCATTATCTTTGCACAAAATTGATTAGATGTTTCACGAGGGGATTAAAGTTATTGATGAAGCGAGGCAAGGCGAGGCTTTGATGACAGAAAACAAGCAAGGGAGCAAAAAACTCTATCTGGAAAGCTATGGTTGCCAGATGAATTTTTCTGACAGCGAAATAGTGGCTTCGATCATGACCGGAATGGGATATGTGACCACCAAAGATCCCTCTGAAGCCGATGTAATCTTTCTGAACACCTGTTCAATCCGCGATAATGCTGAAAAGCGAATCTGGACAAGGCTTTATGATTTTAAAAAAGCCAAAAGAAAAAATCCGGGATTGCTTATTGGTGTGTTGGGATGTATGGCTGAACGATTGAAGACAGAATTGCTGGAACGCCAGAAATTGGTAGACCTTGTTGTTGGACCGGATGCCTATCGCGACCTCCCGAATCTGATGAAACAGGCAAAAACAGGCCAGAAAGCTGTCAATGTTATCCTCTCACAGGAGGAAACCTATGCGGAAATATCACCTGTACGTTTAGGGCCAAATGGCATAAGTGCTTTTATTTCCATCATGCGGGGTTGCGATAACATGTGTTCTTTTTGTGTGGTACCATTTACACGAGGAAGAGAACGAAGCCGTGATCCTGAATCCATTGTAGATGAAGCCCGGCAATTATTTGAACAAGGATACAAGGAGATAACTCTTTTGGGACAGAATGTTGATTCCTATTTGTGGTCAGGTGGAGGCATGAAGAAAGATTTGCCTGAAGAAAAAGTAAAGGCGGCAT
This sequence comes from uncultured Bacteroidota bacterium, assembly GCA_963775555.1. Classification (GTDB taxonomy): domain Bacteria; phylum Bacteroidota; class Bacteroidia; order AKYH767-A; family 2013-40CM-41-45; genus QQVM01. Next base: position 2,577,273 of record CAVZJJ010000004.1, read on the forward strand.
TGACACATCAATTACCTGATTCTGAACAAAATAATTTCATCACATTTGCCGACTTACTTGAAAAAGTAGCGCTGATTAGTCCTCAGTTACGGCTTCGGTTTTCAACTTCCAATCCGCAGGATATGCACGATGCAGTCTTGCATGTGATGGCCCGTCACGAAAATATCTGCAAGTATATACACCTGCCTGTGCAATCGGGCAACAGTCGGATACTTGAAAAAATGAACCGCGGTTATTCACGCGAAATATATATGCAACGTATTGAATCGATCCGGAAAATACTTCCGGGTTGCGGACTTTCCACGGATATCATCAGCGGTTTCTGTTCCGAGTCGGAAGAAGATCACCAGGATACACTGAGCATCATGGAATGGGCAGGATACGACTACGCTTATATGTTTAGTTATTCCGAAAGACCGGGAACCCTTGCCGGCAGGAAATACGAAGATGATGTGCCTGCAGAAGTAAAATCACGTCGGCTGAGTGAGATCATCGACATGCAAAAACGGCTATCCCATGAAAGCAACAAGAAAGATCTGAATAAAGTATTTCGGGTACTGGCAGACAGTTATTCTAAAAAATCAGCCGATCATCTCTGCGGAAGATCCAGCCAGAACAAAGTGGTGATATTTCCAACATTGAATTACAAGCCCGGTGATTATGTGGACGTACTGGTGACTGACTGTACTGCTGCCACCTTGCTGGGAGATGCAGTGGAGAGTCGGAAATAATTTAGCAGAGTAATAAAAAAGACACAAATAATTAATAAGCCCAAATACAATCAGGCATTTTTCGGTGAGTGAAAAAATAAATTGACCCATGACTATCCAAGAGATAAAATCACGTTACGGAATCATCGGCAACTCTGCCTTGCTGGAGCATTCCATCAATGTTGCGCGCCAGGTAGCTCCTACAGAAATCTCAGCACTTATTTCCGGAGAAAGCGGAGTCGGGAAAGAAGTTTTTCCTCAGATTATACATTACCTAAGTGCCAGGAAGCATGGACCTTATATTGCTGTGAATTGTGGAGCGATCCCGGAAGGCACTATCGACTCTGAATTATTCGGTCATGAGAAAGGATCATTTACAGGCGCTCATGAAGCACGTAAAGGATATTTTGAAGTCGCGAACGGAGGAACAATATTTTTAGATGAAGTGGGAGAACTTCCCCTCAGTACCCAGGTTCGTTTGCTGCGGGTATTAGAAAGCGGAGAATTTATTAAAGTGGGTTCTTCTAAAGTATTGAAGACAGATGTGCGGATTGTGGCAGCCACAAACGTGGACCTTAGCATTTCTATTGCCAATGGGAAGTTCAGGGAAGACCTTTATTACCGTCTCAATACCGTACCTATTCGTGTACCCCCTTTGCGCGACCGTCCGGAAGATATCCATCTCCTTTTCCGGAAATTCGCCTCTGATTTTTCAGAGCGCTACCGGATTCCGGCATTAACGCTGCAAGCCGAAGCACAGAAAATACTTTCAGATTATCGCTGGCCTGGAAATATCCGTCAGCTGAAAAATATCACGGAGCAGATGTCCATTCTGGAGAAGACACGTGAGATTTCTGCGGACACCTTGCTGAAATACCTGCCACCGGCTCCTTTGAGCAATTTGCCTGTGCGGTTGAAGGAAGAGCATGGCAGTGGTCATGAGTATTCAGAACGTGAGTTACTTTATAAAGTTCTGTTCGATATGAAGAAGGATATGAACGACATGAAGTTGTTGATTAATGACATTATCAAAGGTGGAGTTGAAGACTCTTCCTGGAAGGAGCATCATGCACCCATGCTTGAAAATCTGGAGTCTGGGTCAACTACGCTCTCCCCCGTTCATGATACCGGTGTGATGATTCACTCACCTGTACACTCGGGAAATGTGAAGGTCTCCTCTATCGACCGTCATGAGGAAGTGGAAGAATCCTTGTCGCTGGAGGAAAAAGAAAAAGAATTTATTCAGAAAGCCTTGCAGAAACACAGGGGGAGACGTAAACTCGCAGCCAAAGAACTCGGTATTTCTGAACGTACACTGTACCGGAAAATGAATGAATATAACATTCATTGATTATTATTGACCTTTAATTTCCCAGAGCGCGCAAACGTGAAAAAAAATCAAGAAGATGAGAACCAGGTCAAGACAAGGACCCCATTTCCCCTCATGGGAAATGAGTCTCCTGTTTTCCGTTCCGAGGATTGCTTTTCTCCTTCTCCATTAGCAGAATCTTCTTTGGCTATTCACCTAAGATTTCCAAAACAACTTCTTTTCATACTGGTGGTGCTGGGAGTGCTTTTTCAAAGCGCATGCCGTGTGAACTATTCCATGACAGGGGCTTCAATCGCGCCCGAAGTGAAAACGATATCCATTCGCTTTTTCCAGAAGACGGCCGGACTAGGCCCTGCTTCACTAGGACAAACTTTTACGGAGTCCCTGAAGGATAAATTTGTTTCTCAAACAAACCTTAATCTGATCGACCGTGATGCTGATCTGACTCTCGAAGGAAGCATTCCGGGATATACCATTATACCGCTTGCGATCCAGGCCAATGAAACTGCGGCACTAAACCGATTGAGCATTTCAGTAGCTGTGAAATTCACTAATCTTAAAGATGAAAAACAAAATTTCGAGACTACCCTGACCCGCTTTGCGGATTTTGAGAGCACTCTGAATATCTCCTCTATTGAAGATCAGCTTATCAAAGAAATTACTGATCAGATCATTGACGACATTTTCAACAAAACCGTAATCAACTGGTAATGGAGTACAAAAGACTTCTGCAATTGATGAAAGATCCGGGCCAGACAGGCCCCGAAACTGTGCCCTCATTGCAGGAACTCATTAAGGAATTCCCCTACTTTCAAACTGCACATTTACTTCTTGCCCGTTCGATGCAGGAACAACAACATATTCGTTTTGAACGACAGTTGAAAGTGGCAGCTGCCTATGCTGCAGACCGCAGGGTATTGTTCTCTCTCATCCATGATCAACAAAAATTTACTGAACCAATTCCTATCGTTCATGAAGGCGAAATACTTTCTCCTTTTGTACTGGAGGAAGAACAAGTCGAAACTTTAGTTTCTTCCCGGCAAACAGAAGAATCTCCTTTGAATGAAAATCCATTTATAGAATCTGATATTCCTGTTGCAAGTAGTCCTGTTCAGGAAGAGCCTGATCAGGCTGAATCTACTGAGTTAAGCCGGGAAGATAGTACGATTGAGTACAGATATGCACGAGATTCCGATGAACAAGTCCCTGCAGAAATTCCTGCTCCTGTTATTCTGAGCAGTTCGACTTCCGAAGTTATTTCCAGTGACCCAAGGGAAATATTGCGACGCCGTCTTTCGGAGATTTTAGGAAATCCCGTAGTTCCAGAAGAGACCGTTCCTGTTTCCGATGATCAAAAAAAGTCAGTTGATATTACAAACCAATCTTCAACTGAAATTACAGAACCTGTCGATACTGCCCTGAAATCTGTTATACCGGATGTTCAACAAACATCTGCCAAGGAAGAGGTGGAAGAAAAAAAATCAGAAGAAGCCCCGGTAGAAATCAACATACCAAACATAATTATTCACGAATCCATTGAAGATAAAGTAGAAGAAAGCAAGAAGCAGTCAGAGGAAATTCTACCGGATGACCTTTCGTATCCAATAGATAGTGTAGAAAAAATGGAGTTGGAACATGCTCTTGAAGCATCGGTGCTTTCTTCCCTCGAAAACCTGCCTCTAATCGACAAAAGTTCCGATTCTGAAAAGACTGCTTCCACTTCGGGACATCAGCAGATTTCAGAAAAAGGACTGCAGTCAGCCAGGACTTTTGAAAGCTGGTTAAAAACACTTGGTGGCGGGGATTATGGAAAGGTGGAAGAAGTACACTCTGAAGAAAGTCGTGAAAATCATTCTGATGGATTTTCAGGCCAAACCATAAACAGAGACCTTTCTCAAAACGAGCAAAAAGAACCTTCTGAGTCTGGTGTTAAATCAGCTGACCTAAAAATCCCGGATCGGAAACAATCACCCGAGGCCTTAGCTAAAGAAACAGGATTATCAGCTCAAAAAAGGGAATTGATAGAAAAATTCATAGTTAGCGAGCCAAAAATAGTCCCTTCAAAGGCTGAATTTTATTCACCCATCACACAGGCAAAGAGGAGTATTGAGGAAAATGACGATGTAGTTTCTGAGACTCTGGCACGCATTTACAGACAACAAGGGCACCCTTTAAAAGCTCGTTTTTGTTATGAGAAATTAAGTTTGTTTTATCCCGAAAAAAGACCTTACTTTGCCGCCCTTATCAAAGAAATTGATCAGGAATTGAACAGTTCAAACCAAGAAGACCTTTAATACTATGTATATTGTCCTTACCATCCTTATTATCCTTGTCAGCGTGCTGCTCGCCCTGGTCGTTTTGATACAAAACCCAAAAGGTGGTGGCATTGTATCAGGAATTATTGGATCAAGCCAGGTGATGGGGGTTAAAAAAACTTCAGATTTTATTGAAAAACTGACCTGGGGATTGGCTCTCTCTCTGGTAATCCTTTGTCTTGCAGCGAGTTTTTCACTCCCAAGCACGGAAGACAGAAAAGTGGGAACATCAATGCAAGAGCAGATTGAGAATTCTGCCACGCCGGTAAATGTTCCAGTGAATCCGGCTCCTGCTCAACAACAACCTGCTCAGCAACAACCCGCTTCACCTCCTGCAGGTGATGGAAAATAATCAAATTTAAAACCCCTTAAATAAGGGGTTTTTTTATATACCAGAGCAGCCCGACCAGTCAGGTATCGTTTATAAAGATTAAATTTCTTTTCATTAACGAGTGGAATGAAATCGCTTCCTGTTTGAGGAATTAATGAAAAAATGGGAATGCCAAATTGCATGGTGTCAGCCTGTCACACAAAGGTCTGACAAAGGATTAAAGCAGACAGCAAAATTGAAATCTTGGCAGAAAAATAGACAAAAACGGCCTTTGGCATCATTTCTGACCAATCAGCCACACTTGAACGAATTTATAATTATCTAACCTAAAATCCTTAGTGAAATGAGCAAATCATCATTGAAACCCCTCGCAGATCGCGTTTTGGTAGAAGCGGCCCCTGCAGAATCAAAAACAGCAGGTGGAATTATCATCCCTGACACAGCAAAAGAAAAACCGCAACGTGGCAAAGTAGTCGCTATCGGAACCGGTAAAAAAGATGAGCCACTTACAGTAAAAGTAGGTGACACTGTATTGTATGGTAAGTATGCCGGAACTGAAGTAAATGTAGATGGCCGCGATCTTTTGATCATGCGCGAGTCAGACATTTTCGCAATCATTTAATTCTATTTCTTTTAATTGGCTTTTGTGAGTTGCATCGATAATGCACAAACAATCGTCAGGACACATCAAGAATTTACACTAAAACAATTTAAAAAAACAATAAACCAAAATGGCAAAAGATATCAATTTTAATCTCGAAGCACGCGATCGACTGAAAAAAGGCGTTGATGCTTTAGCGAATGCTGTAAAAGTTACTCTGGGCCCAAAAGGACGGAATGTAATCATTGATAAAAAATTCGGATCTCCTATTATTACTAAAGACGGAGTAACTGTTGCGAAAGAAATCGAACTGAAGGATCCAATTGAAAACATGGGTGCACAGATGGTGAAGGAAGTAGCTTCCAAGACTGCAGATGTTGCAGGTGATGGAACTACAACAGCCACTGTATTAGCTCAGGCAATTGTAACGGCAGGATTGAAAAATGTTGCAGCGGGTGCGAATCCTATGGATCTGAAACGCGGAATTGACAAAGCTGTTGAGAAGGTAGTTGAACACCTTCAGAAGATGAGCAGAAAAGTTGGTGACGACAATAAAAAGATAGAACAAGTAGCAAGTATTTCTGCAAACAATGATGCGGAGATTGGAAAACTCATTGCCAATGCAATGGCAAAGGTGAAAAAAGAAGGCGTCATCACTGTTGAAGAAGCGAAAGGCACAGAAACCACAGTAGAAATTGTTGAAGGAATGCAATTTGACCGTGGATACATCTCTCCGTATTTCGTTACGAATGCTGACAAGATGGAAGCGGTACTGGAGCGTCCACATATCCTGATCTACGATAAAAAGATCAGTAATATGAAAGAACTACTTCCTATCCTTGAGAAGCAAGTTCAAACAGGCAACCCCCTTCTGATCATCGCTGAAGATATTGATGGAGAAGCTTTAGCTACTCTGGTGGTAAACAAAATCCGTGGTTCTTTGAAAGTAACTGCAGTAAAAGCTCCAGGATTCGGTGACCGTCGTAAAGCAATGCTTGAAGACATCGCAATCCTTACAGGTGGAACTCTCATCAGTGAAGAGCGTGGTTTCAAACTTGAGAACGCTGACATGTCTTATCTTGGAAAAGCTGAAAAGATCACGATTGACAAAGACAATACTACTATCGTAGGTGGTTCAGGTAAGAAAAACGACATCGTTGCCCGCGTGAATCAAATTAAAGCTCAGATCGAGTCAACTACTTCTGATTACGACCGCGAGAAACTGCAAGAGCGTCTTGCCAAATTAGCCGGTGGGGTCGCTGTATTGTATGTTGGTGCTCCAACAGAAATGGAAATGAAAGAGAAGAAAGACCGTGTGGATGATGCATTGCATGCAACCCGCGCAGCCGTCGAAGAAGGAATTGTACCAGGCGGTGGTATCGCTTACATCCGTGCAATCACCGGATTGGAGAAATTGGTCGGAGCGAACGAGGACGAAACAACCGGCATTGCCATTGTTAAACGTGCTCTGGAAGAGCCACTTCGTCAGATTGTGAGCAATTCAGGATTAGAAGGATCTATCGTGGTACAAAAGGTGCGTGAAGGAAAAGACGATTTCGGTTACAATGCACGGACAGACAAATATGAAAATCTGTACACTGCAGGAGTAATTGATCCTACTAAAGTGACTCGTGTTGCTTTAGAGAATGCTGCCTCTATTGCCGGTATGTTGCTCACCACAGAGTGTGTAGTTGCCGACATCAGGGAAGATAAAGCCAGTGCACCATCTATGCCTCCGGGAATGGGTGGAGGAATGGATTACTAAAACACCTCAAACTGATAGAAAACCCTGCCGATTTACGGCGGGGTTTTTTATTTTGGAGCTGTTCCTGCCTATAAAAACGAAAAATGTCCCCGGTTTAAATTGGGTTAATAAATATAAGTGTTTGAATATTTCAATGAGATTTGTACCTTTAATTGGCTGATTTCATTAACCGGAGCCAGACTTTCCGGTTAGATGGAGGAATGGGAAGAGGGATTGTTAACCCGTCTTTCCAAAACCCACAAATAAATAAATCATAGAATTAACCCCCTGCCACTTTCCAGTGGTGCAGGTATTATTTTGAATTAAAATAATATGCGCTTCTTAAGGATCAATCTCAAGACTGAACTCATTCGCGAGCGGCAAGCTCAACAAGCATTATTGAATGAAGTTCACCGTCTTTTGCAGGAATCCAACCGAAAAGACGAAGATGTTTTACAACGCCTCAGGGTGACATCTTCCTCTTCACGAATTCCCAATCGCCTGGATTCGGTGGATACTTGCCTTGTTTTTGACCTGGCGGAAATCAGACAATTATGTATACGTTACCGCCTGCGCTTTCTCGACAGTATCCATTTCAAAAGTGGATACCCTTATTCTGCTATTGCTGAAATCCGTGCTTTTGAAAAAAAGTATGATCTGAAAATAGAACAATTCTATATTGCCGCTCCTGAGGAGTCCTTCCAATTAGAAGATATCAATAAAGACCCACTCCTTTTTGCTCAGCTTGATAATGGCGGCTTCTACCTGTTGCACCAATGGGGAAAAGATCTGGCATGGTATAAAAAATATACACTATGGCCTCTTCAGAATTTCAGGAACTTATTTATCTCACTTTGGATTCTTGCTGCCGCAGTCTCTTTTGTTATCCCTTCATCCATCATAAACATTTTGAGTTTTGAAGGAGAAATCTATTTGCGCATCTGGTTGACCATACATACTTTCATCGCCTTGTCTGGGTTTACAATTTGGTCGGGATTAACATTTAACAAAACGGTGAGCAGTAAAAACTGGAATAGTAAATATTATAATTATTAAGTTCCCGGGTTAATCAATTGTAATTTCATCCACGAGGAGCCAGGCAGGATTTCCAGCGAAAGGTCTCCCTTCTGGAATCGTTCCATAGTTTCGGGCTAAAACACGAACCCAGCGTGCACGCGTTTTTTCAAATGAAATTTTTATAAGACGCTGCTCAGGATCCAGATTTGTTTCTTCCAGTCTTTTTGTATTGATATAATTAAGTCCGTCCTCACTTACCATTACTTTAACACCGCGAGGAAAGTAAATGCCTGAATTTTCATCACGCAATACATCAAGGCCCACTTTGGATATTGTCAAAACCTTTCCAAGATCAATAGTCGCGTCGAGTCCTTCGCCATGAAAGCCCAACCAGTCCGAACCAATCCAGGGCAAATTACCTGTGATTCCATTCACAAGTGAAAAACCACCTCCACGTGAATATTCCTCATGAGGAAGATTTCCAAGAATAATTTCTTTCCCCGTGGCAAGGTTGATTCTGAATACCCTCGAATACTCCTTCCCCCTGGGAATTCCTCCATCAAAGAGCCGGGCACGGACACCAACGGATTGATCGATTACAATTTTTTCCTTGTAAAGCGGAGAGGTGATGTCAGGATCTGCACCATTAATAGTATAATGCAGAACACCCTGTTTGAAAGCTGAAGATAACTCAATGGATAAGCCCCCATTATTTCCATGAGGATAAACAAAATCCTGAATATCAAAAACAGCTTGCGAATAATTGACCTTTTTGAAGCCAAGCAATTTAAAATGACTCAGGAGTCTTTTTGTAAATGCATCGTAGTCGCGACTCTCTTTTGTCGACCAGAGAATCTCTGAAAGAGCAGCCATTCTTGGCATGGCCATGTACTCCACCTGTTCGGGATTGCTGATGTATTCCGTCCATACATTTGCTTGACCACCGAGAATATGTTTTGCTTCAACGTCTGTTAACACATCAGGAACAGGTTCAAACTGGTATACCTTTTCAATAGGTAGAAAACCGCCGATGGCAAGTGGTTCTCCCGGATATTTGGATTGATAAAAATCAAAATAACAAAAAGAAGTAGGTGCCATGACCACATCATGACCGGATCGTGCAGCTTCTATTCCCCCTTTAACCCCTCTCCAAGACATCACTGTTGCATCTTCAACAAGCCCCCCGTCAATAATTTCATCCCAACCAATCATACGCTTATCCAATTTCTCTAATATTTTACCAATGCGACGCATGAAGTAACTTTGCAACTCTGTTTCATCGTGCAATCCTTCACTTTTCATTCTCGCCTGACACCTTTCACATTTTTTCCATCGATCTTTAGGGCACTCATCACCGCCTACGTGAATGTATTTGCCCGGAAAAAGTTGGGCAACTTCTTCAAGTACATTTTCGAGAAAAACGAATGTTTCCTCTTTCGTACAGAAAACTTCAGTAAACACTCCCCATTTTTTCCCAACTTCGAAGGGACCACCGGTACAAGACAATTCCGGATAAGCAGCCAGGACTGCTTGTGCATGACCCGGCATTTCAATTTCGGGAACAATACTGATGTGTCTTTTCGTAGCATAGGCTACAATATCTTTCACTTCTTGTTGTGAATAATATCCACCGTACCGAATGGAGTCAAATAACTGCGGGGTGGCTCCAAGGTGACCAATCAAAGTACCGCTCCTATAGGCGCTTATTTCCTGAAGTTTCGGATATTTCTTTATCTCAATCCTCCAGCCCTGATCGTCGGTAAGGTGCCAATGGAATTTATTCAGCTTGTAACTTGCCAGATAATCGATGTACTTTTTGATAAAGTCAACAGAAAAAAAATGGCGACTTACATCCAGATGCATTCCCCGCCATGGAAAACGTGGATAATCCCGAATTTCAATACCCGGTATACTAAGGGAATTTACATTACCGGCAGGAAGTAACTGTATGAGTGTCTGAATACCATAAAAGGCACCGGCCTTTGGTCCTCCTTCAATTTCTATCCGTGTTGGATTCACCAGGAGGTGATACTCATCGGAATTCATTGTGGATCCTGCCTCCATTTTTCGAATGTTCACCGCCCCGTTTTTAGCATGCCTTGAAACTATTATTTTCAGACGGAAACCATAATGCTCTTCGAGATAATCGTTGAATAATTCAGCATCCTCCTTCGCGCCCACTGTACCCATAACGTACAATGGAGTTTGCTTGTTAAGTACGAAGTTTCCATCTATCAATTGGGCAGATACCGGTTGTGGGATAAGAGGGAGGTAAGACAACAAACTTTGAGACATTGAATTAATCGGAAAGTTGAACAAGATAAAAATCAGGCAAGCACTAATTTGTATCAAAGGTTTACTTTTCATAGTTCATAGTAATTTTTCGTATAGGTTTCTTGCCAGGGAAGCGGCTCCGATTACGGTAGCATCTCCGGCGGACAAGGCAGAAGGTAAAATTTTTATTTTTTCTTTAAATACGTTGAGTAAATTTTTTTCAAAGGCCAATTTAGCGGGATCAAATAAGAAGTCACCTGAATCCGCCAGGCCTCCGGAAAGGAAAATTGCCTCAGGACTTGTGTATGCAACGCTGTTTGCCAACGCAATGCCGAGTATTTCTCCAGTGTAATTGAACGCATAAAAAGCAGCCTCATCACCCTGCTGAGCTTTATGATAGATGCTTTTGGCATCAAGCGAAAGCCTGTCGATCGTCTCTGACCATCCAAAGCCGGCACTTAGCATAATTTCCCGGTACGTAGTTACTAATCCGGTAGCACTGCAATATTGCTCCAGACATCCCTTTCTACCACATCCACAAGGGCGGCCATGGGGGACAACAATGGTATGCCCAATTTCACCGGCAAAACCATCATGACCGTAAACAAGATCTCCGTTCACAACAATTCCGCTGCCAAGGCCCGTGCCGAGCGTAATAAAAATAAAATCCTTCATTCCATGCGCTCCACCGAAATACATTTCACCCAGTGCTCCGGCTTTAGCGTCGTTGGTAAGGACACATGGGAGATCTGATATTTCCTCAAATATTCTTTTAAAAGGAATAAGCCCTTGCCATTTCAGGTTTGCAGGGTACTCAATAGTTCCTTTGTAATAATTCACATTAGGAGCTCCGATTCCTGCCATAAGAGGCTTACTGTAATTTTCAGAACCCTGAATAAAATGAAAGACACTGTCTTTCAATGCAAGTACCATTTCCTGCGGTGTTGCAAAAGAGTTTGTTGAGAAATTCTTTCTGAATATTATTTTTCCCCGGGAATCTACCAAACCCAGGATCGTATTGGTACCACCGATATCAATACCAAGAAACAAGTCCTGCGACTTTAAAGTGATCATCTTGTTCTCTCCTTGAATGATAAAAGCCGAAAAAGGCCAAGCCAATGTCGTAAAAAAGCATGAACTGAGAAGATAATTCCCTGAAATATATGAAGGAGAGTCCTGTCGAAAAATCCAAAACAAATACTACCGTTCTTTGAGATAAAATCAGCTGAAAGGGCTACCCGGGATAAGTGCAAGTTCATTTGAAATAATGAAAATAAAAAAAGGGAACCCTCCCGGATACCCTTCGAATGGCATAGTTGAGGAGAACTTACTGTATGCGTTTTACGTTTACAGCATTCTGTCCTTTTTTTCCCTCAATGATTTCAAATTCCACGAGATCATTTTCGCGTATCTTATCAATGATACCGCTGTGGTGAACGAAAACTTCAGACTGGTCTTCGTCGACTAATATGAACCCATACCCCTTGGATTCATTAAAGAATTTTACTTTTCCGGTTTTCATCAGGCATTAATTTGCTCACAAAGCACAATTTACCCGCTACAATTTGTCTTTGTGAATTATTATATGGTCAAATGCGGGAGAATATATTTCAAAGGTAATAATCTATACATTTTATCCAAATTCTCATGAAGCGCCAAGGATTTCTTTAACAAACCGTGAAACGATTTTATTATCTGCTTTTCCGGAAAAGTGCTTAGTTGCTGCACCCATTACCCTACCCATATCCTGAGGGCCCAGGTTGCCCATTCCGGATATAATCGTTTTTAATTCTTTTACAATATCTTCTTCCGACATCATCACAGGCAGATATTTTTCAATAATCGAAATTTCTTGCAATTCCGGCGCTGCCAGATCTTCCCTGTTTTGCTGCTGGTAAATTTCAACAGACTCTTTTCTCTGCTTTACGAGTTTTTGCAGCATTTTGATTTCATCCTCCTTCTTCATTTCTCCTCCACCGGAGGTTTTAGCTATCAGGATAGCCTGCTTTATAGCCCGTAATCCACGAACAGCCACTTCGTTTTTTGCCAGCATGGCGGTTTTCAACTCCTGGTTTACTTGTTCTTCTAAACTCATTTTTTTATTTTTTAAATTAAAACATCTGAAGAAGCATTTTAATAGTTTCCATCAATTTAATACGAAGATAAATAATGGAATTGAATTGAGTGTCAGTTACGCGAATTCCAGTAAGCTATAAAAAAAGTATAGCCCCCACAATGGAGGGCTATACACAAAAAACAAACGTAACATGAAAACACAATTAATATTAACCAGAATGGAGAATACTCCACCCTACACTGTTTTTAATCGACATTGTCGTGTAAAAACGAATTATTCTGTCTCAATTCCGTTTTCTTTTCATCCTCTGAAGACAGAGTATACCGTGATACATTGTTATCGCTGGAATGAGGGATATTATTCAGCTTGACATTTCGACGTTTGTACGCAGGCTCTTTTTCCATGTCAGCAATATTAGCCGCATTACCTATACGGAAACTAAGTGACTTAAGGCGGGCAATCCGATCGCGGGTTTTGCGGAATTGATCTTCGTCTACTTGGTCAAGAGAGTGTTCGTGCAAATCATAAACAATCGGATTCTCTGATTCTGAATTTTCATTAGACTTTTTTTCGGAAGGCATTTTATAGGGTTCCCCCTCTTTAGAAGGAGAACCTAAATTAAACTCATAGGTTCTTTCATCTGTTACCGGAAATTGCTGTTCATCTTTTCGAATTAATACCGGCTCGAAGAGTTCGGGCTCCTTTGGAAGATTCTTTAGATTTGCTCTCGGGTCTTCGGCGGGTTCATCCACTCCAAGAACAGAAATCTTTTTATGGCCACGGCTTGCTTTCTCAATTTCATTTCCAATTTCTTCCCGCGTTTTAAATCCGGTAGCGATAATTGTGACACTTAATTTGTCACCGAGGTTTTCATCATAACAGTTCCCCCAGATGATGTCTGCTGTCAGCCCGGCCTGATCCTGAATGAAATCAGTAATATCACCAATTTCATCCATCGTTACTTCACGTGATCCGGAAGCAATATTCATCAGGATATATCGCGCACCTTTGATATTGTCATCATTGAGCAAAGGAGATGAGAGTGCCTGTTCAACGGCTTTTGTAGCACGACTATCACCTTCAGCGACGGCGGATCCCATGATGGCATTTCCACTGTTCTGAACGGCAGTTTTCACATCTTCAAAATCAACGTTTATATAACCGGTAACTGTAATAATTTCAGCAATACCTTTTGCAGCAGTGGTAAGAATATCATCTGCATTGGAAAATGCTTCAGAGAGTCGCAGGTTTCCAAACATCTCCCGTAATTTTTCATTGCGAATGATCAGGATGGTATCCACACTGTTCTTCAATGCTTCAATTCCCTCATCCGCTTGTTGCTTTCTTTTCTTTCCTTCGAAATCAAAGGGGATGGTAACGATTCCCACCGTAAGAATTCCCATCTCCTTAGCAGTCTGCGCAATAATTGGAGCTGCACCCGTACCGGTACCTCCGCCCATTCCGGCAGTGATGAATACCATTCGTGTATTTTCGAAAAGTATTTTACGGATGTCTTCAATGTTTTCTATGGCGGCATTACGTCCCACTTCCGGAATTGAACCGGCTCCTCGTCCTTCGGTTAAACTTGAACCGAGTTGAATTTTTGTTGGTACAGGAGAAACCTCCAATGCCTGAGCATCTGTGTTGCAGATTACAAACTCCACACCTTTTATGCCTTGGCGGTACATGTGGTTAACGGCATTGCTGCCCCCGCCTCCGACTCCAATCACCTTGATGATTGAAGACTTGTCCTTAAGAAGATCAAATTCCATGAATGTATGTTTTATGTTACGTTTTGTTCTTAGCTGAATATGTTGATTATTTTAATTCTGTGTCCTGATCATCCTCTTTTAATAAGTCAAGAATTTTTTCGAAGAAGGATTTTTGAGGAAGTTTCTCTTTACGTCTTTCGGCTGTTTCATCATGCATGACTTTCAATTCCTCTTTCATCTTTTTCTCCATATCCTGAAAACCCTTAATGACCAGGCCAACGCCTGTGGCATACATCGGGCTTTTCAATTCATCGGAACCTTTTGCAAGGTGTTCGTTGGGATATCCGATACGTGTATCCATACCGGTGATAAATTCCACTAATTGAACGGTATGCCTTAACTGAGCACCCCCGCCTGTAATTACTATACCAGCGATCAGTTTCTTTTCAAAACCGGAATTCCGGATTTCATAGTATACATTTTCGATAATTTCTTCCATGCGTGCCTGGATAATACTCGCAAGATTTCGAACCGAGATTTCTTTTGGTTCCCGACCACGAAGTCCGGGTATTGAAACGATTTCATTTTCCTGATTCTCGCTGGCCAGTGCCGAACCGAATTTTATTTTCAGAAGTTCAGCATGACTTCGGATAATAGTACATCCCTCTTTGATATCATCAGTGATCACGTTACCGCCGAATGGAATAACCGCTGTATGACGAATAACACCGTCCTGGAAAATGGCGATGTCTGTAGTTCCACCTCCGATATCTACCAATACCACACCAGCTTCCTTTTCCTGCTCAGTAAGGACAGCATCAGAAGAAGCAAGGGGTTCAAGGAACAGGCCCTGAGTAGAAAGATTGCCACGCATGACGCATTTGTAAATATTTTTCGCAGCGGTCACTTGTCCGGTGATGATGTGACAAGTAGCTTCAAGCCGGATACCCGACATTCCGATCGGATTTTTAATCCCCTGTTCATTATCAACAATGAATTCCTGTGGTATGACATGAATGATCTCTTCACCCGGAGGCATGGCCAGGCGGTACATGTCTTCCACGATGGCATCTATGTCCTTTTGGGAAATCTCATCATCAAGGGTAGTTCGTGTGCGCATTCCCCGATGCTGAAGACTTTTAATATGCTGTCCTGCAATTCCGACATATACCGTCTTGATATCAACATCAGATTTATTCGATGCCTCTTCAATGGAAGATCGTATCGAATCAATGGTATTGACGATATTCGTCACCACGCCGCGCGTAACACCAAGGGACTCACTCTTCCCGTATCCCAGTATGTCGATCTTTCCAAATTCGTTCTTCCGTCCGACGATTGTACAGATTTTAGTAGTGCCAATGTCAAGACCTACGATGATGTCGTTAGTTTCCATGTTATTTTTTAGTGCAGACCACCTGGTCTTTAAATTTTAAATTGATTGTTTTAAACTTATCCCAGCCCGCTTTATTCAATCCTTCTGTATAGAATAAAAAAAGTCTGTCGAATTTACCTTTCAAATCATTTGCATCTCCTAAAATAATGGTATGCGAACCAACTCGTGGCACTAATTCCATATCAGAATTTGAATTGACATAAATTTGTTCAATCTGTGCAGTCCAGAAATCATCCTGACTGATAAAGTTTGCAACACGAAACACTTTATCAATTGCTGTTATTGAAGTATCCGGTTCCGAGAAATCACCTTCTGTTAAGTTGAGCACTCTGCGTTCTGTTTCACGTTGAAAAATATATCCATTAGCGACAGGTACTCTTGCAGTATATTTCTCCGATAGCGGCATAAAAAATCCCTGATCATCAATATAAAAACTCTCCTGTTTGAAGTTGACTACACGTACAACCGGTCGACGCTGCAGCACTTCAATATTCAGCTTTCCATCAACGGATGAAAATACTTCTGCATCAGCGACAAAAGGGTTATTCGAAATGATTTTTTCCAACAAAGAGATGTTAATAGAACTTAACTTTTGCCCTTCCAATTCACCGAACTTATTGTGTACAATAAGCCGGATGTCTACAGGCTCAACAAAGGTCTGTCCAAGCGTATCCATAATGGTAATGATCACCTGGTTACATTTCATCTGGTTCTGTCTGGTACTGGAAAATCCGACAGAAATCAGGAATCCAAGTCCCACAATGATGCGTAAAGCGGCTCTTTTCGCTCTATTCCAGTCAATATTATTTTTCATCAGCTACAGATTGAACTTGGGTAGAAAGCAAATAATTACGGATGGGAGCAACTAATTGATCGATATCCCCTGCTCCCATTGTAAGGAGGACATCAAATTTTTTATCCTTTAGTTCTTTCAGCACATCATCCTTGTGGCATAACTTTTTAGACTGAAGTGTCATTTTATCAAAAATTATTGACGCTTCCACTCCGGGAATCGGAAGCTCACGTGCGGGATAAATGTCTAAAAGCAACAGATCATCAAGAAGAGATAAACTTTGGGCGAAGCCATCGGCAAAATCTCTTGTCCGACTGAAAAGGTGCGGCTGAAAAATGCCGGCAATTCGTTTTCCGGGATATAATTCCCTTGCAGAAGAGATACATGCCCTTAATTCCTCCGGATGGTGAGCATAATCATCAATGTATATTACGTTGGCGCTTCGAATTTGGATATCAAACCTTCTCCGCACACCGGTATATGACTTCATTCCATTCCTGATTTTTTCATCTGAAAGACCCAGATGCCTTGCAACAGCTATGGCTACAACTGAATTCTCCACATTGTGCCAACCGGCTAAATCAGATGTGAGGTTCGGTATAGAGCTTGTCCTGTTCGTCCAATCAAAATAATAACTTTGGTTTTCAATACGGATATTTTTTGCAGTATAGTCACCCAATGAATTCAAGGCATATTCCGCATGATTTAATGGGAGATCAGACAGCGGAAGGCCTTGCCTGAAAAACAATTTGCCATCCTGCTTCAACTTAGTGGCGAACAAACGGTAGGACTCTTCCATGTAGTTTTTATCTCCATAAATATCCAGATGATCGGCATCCATTGATGTAATCACCGACAGATCAGGGTTCAGCGTAAGAAAAGAACGATCGTATTCATCGGCTTCCACTACCACAACTCCATTGGCAACCGCAGGGTTTCCCGGCAGGAAATTGCTGTTGTAGTTTTTCGCAATACCACCAAGGAAAGCTGTGCAATTCATCCCGGCGTGAGTCAGCAGGTGCGCAATCATGGAAGAAGTAGTAGTTTTTCCATGGGTTCCCGCTACGGCAATTGTATAGGAATCTTTTGTGATCATCCCAAGTACTTCCGAGCGCTTCATCAGAGGAACTTTTAGTTCCCTGAAATGGTTAAGGCCCTTATGATCCTTCGGAATAGCGGGAGTATAGACCACCAATAGCGAGAATCCTTTTTGTACGTAATCAGTGAAATCCTCCGGGATGGCATTAATTTCGTCGTTGAACTGAACAGCAATTCCTTCCTGCTCCAACTCCTTCGTGAGGGAAGTTGGAGTTTTGTCATATCCGGCAACCACCTTTCCCATGGACTTGAAATACCGCGCCAATGCAGACATTCCAATGCCTCCAATACCTACAAAATAAATGTGAGTATATTTCCCGGTTTCCAATTTTGATGAATGATTACTTATGATTTCAACTAATTTCTCTATATAAACCTTTGTTCCAGAATGGACTCACAGTCCCTTACTCTTAGCACTAAGCCGGTACACTTCGCCGGCAATGAGTTTGTCTGCATTCTTCAGTGAAAGTTTTATGATCTCTCTCTTCAGCTCATTACATTTATTTTCATTACCCAATAATTCCTTAATACTGTTGACCAAATTCTCCTTTGCCTCCCTATCCTGCACCAGTATCGCGGCATTTCGCCCGACCAAAGCCAAAGCATTTTTAGTCTGATGGTCTTCAGCGACATTGGGAGAAGGCACCAGAATTACCGGCTTTCCTACAATCGTCAATTCAGACAATGAACTTGCACCGGCACGGGACACTATGATATCCGCAAGGGCATAGGCCAGATCCATACGAGGAATAAAATCATATCCCTTTACAAATCCACCACTTTCCGCTTCAATCTTTTTTGCCTCCGCAAAGAACGCTTTCCCTGTTTGCCAGAGAATCTGAACACCATCATTCACCAATTTTTTCCATCCTTCTCTCACACTTTCATTGATCGTCCGGGCTCCAAGACTTCCGCCTATCACAAGCACTGTTTTTCGTCCCTGAACGAGTCCGAAATGAATAAAAGCCTCTGAGCTTATTACATTTCCGGATTCAATATCCTGTCTGACCGGATTTCCTGTTTTCACGATTTTATTCGCAGGAAAATACCTTTCCATATTATCGTAGGCCACACAAATACGATCAACTTTTTTTCCCAGGATCCTGTTGGTGATTCCTGCATATGAGTTCTGCTCCTGTATCAGCGTTGGAATCTTCATGAAACCTGACACAAATAATACAGGGCCACTTGCATAACCACCTACACCTATTACCACATCGGGTTTAAAAGAACGTACTATATTTCTTGCTTTCCACAAGCTGGCAATCAACTGGAAGGGAACTTTCAAATTTGACAGACTCACACTCCTTTTGATTCCCGATATTTTTATTCCAACAATCTCATAGCCGGCTGCAGGTACTTTTTCCATTTCCATCCTTCCCAGAGCGCCAACAAAGAGAATCTTATTATTAATGTTCAATGCCTTCAATGCGTTGGCGATTGCCAGTGCCGGAAAGATGTGGCCACCTGTTCCTCCGCCACTAATGATCACCCGTATCTCAGGACTTTGCGAGTTCATGACCTCCTTCTTTCTTTTCTTTCTCCACCTGACGGCTTACACTCAAGATGATACCTATCGATATGCTCGTGAACCAGATCGAAGTCCCTCCCATACTCAGCATCGGAAGCGGCTGGCCGGTTACAGGGAATAGGTTCACTGCAACCGCCATGTTGATCATCGCCTGAAAGACGAGTAAAAACGTACATCCTACCGCCAATAAAGTTCCAAAAGCCATCGGACTATGATGAATGAACCGTATGACACGAAAGAACAATATAAGATAGAGTGCAATTATCAGGATCCCTCCCAGCAGTCCGTACTCTTCTACAATTATTGCATAGATGAAATCCGAATACGGGTGAGGGAGATAATTTCTTTGGACACTGTTTCCAGGAAAGACTCCTAAAATGCCACCAGTAGCCACAGCGATTTTTGCCTGTTCCGCCTGGTAATTATCAGCACCCTTTCCATCTACAAATCTTTCTATACGATTTTTCCAGGTTTCAATCCTACCAGTTTCTCCTGTGGCATAAGCAATGGCTACATACAATCCAAAACAGGTTATTGCAATACCAAAGAGAGCCAGAATATATTTCATATCAATTCTTCCTATAAACATCAGGAAGCAACAGGCAGCAAATAAAATCCCTGCTGTAGAAAAATTTGCCGGAAGAATTAATCCACACACCATAAGAACAGGAAGAATAACAGGAACAAAAGCAGATTTGAAACTTTTAATTTCAGCTTGTTTACGTGACAGGATGCGCGCCACGAACATGATTAAAGCCAATTTGGCAAAATCAGAAGTTTGAAAAGTAATATTTGTTCCGGGTAGAGTCAACCATCTGGTTGCTTCATTCAGATTAGTACCACCCAAGAGCGTAATGGCCAATAGCGGAATGGTTACCACCAAGGCAATCGCTGATATTTTGGAATAGTAGGTGTATTTAACCAGATGAGACAAATACATCAACACCAGACCAAAACCAACGATTACAAGATGCTTCAAGAGGTAATAAGTTGTATTTCCGCTCTGGTATTTATAAGCTAGTGTACCTGTACTGCTGTAGACAGCCAGGAGAGAGAAAAGTGACAGCATGAACACGATAAGCCATATCGTTCTATCTCCTTTGAAATATTTATCGAGCCAGGTAGCTTGCATGATTGCTTTACGAATTGAGATTTTGTGTGTTCAACGGAATAGCTCAGGTATCAAAGCGATTTAACCGCTTGTTTAAACTGTCGGCCACGATCCTCATAATTTTCGAAGAGATCGAAGCTGGCACAAGCCGGGGAAAGTAATACCACATCGCCTTTCTTTCCCATTTGATATGCGGCTTGTACTGCTTTCTCTGCAGAGGCCACTTCAACGATAGCAGGAACGATGTCTTTGAATGTTTTCAGGATTTTCTTATTATCAGTACCCAGGCAAATGATTCCCTTTACTTTATCCTTAACAAGTTCCATAAGCATTGAATAGTCGTTCCCTTTGTCGACTCCGCCAAGGATCAGGATGACAGGTTTATTAAAACTTTCCAGAGCATACCAGGTGGAATTCACATTGGTTGCTTTAGAATCATTAATAAATTCGATTCCGTGAACGGATGCGACATGTTCAAGACGGTGTTCAACATTTTTAAAATCGGAGAGGCTTTCACGCACCACTTCTTTTCTGATTTCAAGCACGCGGGCGGAGATTCCGGCCGCCATGGAATTGTACAAATTGTGTTTGCCCTGCAGGGCGAGTTCGTGGATAAGCATGGAGTAGGTGTGTTTGTTAGTGTTGATTAGGAGTTTCTCATTTTCGAGCCAGGCTCCCTCCGTCAATGATTTACGTATGGAGAATGGATAGCGGTGTCCCTTGATTTGTTCGTCGGGAAAATATTTTAGCGTGAGCGGGTCGTCTGCACAGTAGATGAATGAATCATCCTGAGTCTGGTTTCTGGCAACACGGAATTTTGAAAGCGCATATTTTTCAATATCATTGTCGTAACGATCCAAATGATCCGGTGTGATATTGGTGAGTGCCGCGATATGGCATCTGAAATCAAACATTCCGTCCAACTGGAAACTGCTTAACTCAATGGCATAATAGTCGTGTTCTTTTTCGGCTACCTGTAAAGCAAGACTCTTTCCAATATTCCCGGCGAGGCCAACATTCAATCCGGCTTTTTTCAGGATATGATGAGTAAGCAGCGTAGTGGTGGTTTTTCCGTTCGTACCTGTAATCCCGATCATGACAGCTTTTGAATATCTGCCGGCAAATTCAATTTCGCTGATGACGGGGATATTTCTTTCCCTGATCTTCAGAAGGAGTGATACCTTATCAGGAATCCCCGGACTTTTTATTACTTCGCTTGCCTCCAGGATGATGTCTTCTGTGTGCTTGCCTTCTTCCATTCTTATGCCGTGGTGCGACAGCACAGTCTTATATTCTTCTTTAATTACACCGGCATCCGAAACAAAAACGGAATGTCCCATCTTTTTTGCAAGCACAGCAGCTCCTACGCCACTCTCGGCAGCGCCAAGAATTACGAGCATGGAAGAACTACTATTTCCTGTATGAATGGACATCGAGTTGAATCAGTTACCTGAGTTTTAAAGTAATCATCGTGATTACGGCAAGGAAGATTCCAATAATCCAAAATCTTGAAACGATTTTTGATTCGTGATAACCTAACTTTTGATAATGGTGATGTAATGGGGACATTTTGAAAATCCGGCGTCCTTCACCGTATTTTTTCTTGGTATATTTAAAATAACTTACCTGCATTACTACCGAGAGATTTTCCACAAGGAAGATGCCGCAAAGAATCGGGATGAGCAGTTCCTTCCGTATTGCGATAGCAAATGTTGCGATGATTCCTCCCAGTGCCAGACTTCCTGTATCACCCATGAAAACCTGGGCAGGATAAGCGTTGTACCAAAGGAAACCCACACATGCGCCGACAAAGGCTGCAATGAACACCACCAGTTCTCCGGCATTGGGGATATACATGATATTCAGATAATTTGCGAACACAGTATTTCCTGACACGTAAGCAAGTATTCCCAGTGTAGATCCCATGATCGCAGAAGTTCCGGTAGCTAATCCATCAATACCATCGGTGATATTTGCACCATTTGAAACTGCAGTAATAATGAGGATCACGACCGGAACAAAGATGATCCAGGACCATCTGCGGTAATCTTCGCCTATCCACTTTATAAGAAAGGCATAATCGAATTCATGATTCTTTATAAATGGAATTGTAGTAATATTAGATTTAATGGCCTTGGGAGCATAGAGTATATTTTCACTCTGGCGTATATCGTCAATTACATTGGCTGCGCTCTGCTGCACAAGAATTTTTTCCTTTTGCAATTTTTGTTTTACTACCACATTTGGATTGTAATACAATGTGAATCCGATAATAATACCCAGACCGACTTGTCCGAGAATTTTAAATTTTCCTGCAAGGCCGGCTTTATCTTTTTTAAATACTTTGATGTAATCGTCAACATACCCGATAAATCCAAGCCAGACGGTGGTGATGATCATGATGATCACATATACATTCATTAGACGGGCAAAGAGAAAAGTTGGAATGAGGATAGCAGCAAGGATGATAAGTCCGCCCATCGTGGGTGTTCCCTGCTTTTCTTTTTGTCCGTCGAGTCCAAGATCCCTGACCAGCTCCCCCACCTGCATTTTATGGAGATAGGTGATGATTCTTTTTCCCAGGAGCAAAGAGATTACCAGGGACGTGATGATCGCCATGGCAGCGCGGAAAGAGATGTACTGAAACACACCGCTTCCGGATAAATTAAACTCTCTGTGCAAATAATCAAAAAGATAATAAAGCATAATCAGTTTGTTGCGTTCAGCATTTCATGGAGTACTTGCTTGTCGTCAAATGGACTTCGACGGCCTTTGATTTCCTGGTATTTTTCATGACCCTTTCCGGCAAGAAGAATTATATCTCCCGGCTGGGCGAGCGCTACTGCTGTCTTAATTGCTTCTTTTCTATCGATGATAGAAAGAGTTTTTCTCGTTTCAGCAGCAGGCACCCCTTTCTCCATTTGATGAATAATTTCTTCCGGATCTTCCGAACGCGGATTGTCTGAAGTCAATATCACACGGTCGCTCATCTCACAAGCAATTTTTGCCATCAGCGGCCGCTTTGCCACATCCCGGTCTCCTCCGCAACCTACAATCGTAATGACTCTTCCTTTACCTGATCGCACGTCATGAATAGTACTGAGTACATTTTGCAAAGCATCCGGAGTGTGTGCATAGTCAACAACACCCACTACGTTATGGCGCGAACTCACAAAATCAAATCTTCCTTCGACCGCATCCAGGGTGCTAAGCACAGTAAGTACTTTTATCTTTTCTTCGCCAAGCAATAATGAGCAGGCGTATGCCGCTGTAAGATTGTAGGCATTAAAACTTCCAATGAGCCGGCAATGAACTTCCTGGCCATCCATATTTAGAATCAGTCCTGTAAACGTGTTTTCAATTAATTTGCATTTGAAATCACTCATTGCATGCAGCCCGTAAGAAAATTTCCGGGCCTTTGTATTTTGAAGCATCACGGATCCATTCTTATCATCAAGATTGCTCAGGGCAAATGACTCCGAAGGCAAGGCATCAAAGAATGATTTCTTGGCTTTCAAGTAGGCATCGAACGTAAGGTGGTAATCGAGGTGGTCGTGGGTGATATTTGTAAAAATGCCACCAGCAAAAAGAAGACCTGATATTCGTTTCTGAACGACTGCATGCGAACTCACTTCCATGAAACAATGGGTACAACCTTCATCCACCATTGTTGCCAGTAAGGCATTTAACTGTACAGGGTCCGGGGTAGTATGTGTCGCAGGAATGACCTGATTGTTCACCTGGTTTCGTACCGTAGAGATCAGGCCGGAAGAATAGCCCAGGGAACGAAACAAGTGAAACAAGAGCGTTGCAGTCGTTGTCTTTCCATTGGTACCAGTAATCCCAATCAATTTTAACTTTTCTGAAGGAGAATCAAAATAATTAGAAGCAATCTGCCCTAATGCTTTTGCACTGTCACTTACCTTTACGTATGTTACTCCATCCCTTCGTTCCACCGGCCATTTCTCACATACTACAGCTACAACTCCCTGATTGATTACCTGCTCTAAAAAAGAATGACCGTCAGACTGAACACCTTTGACTGCTACAAACAGGCTGCCTTCCCGGGCTTTGCGGGAATCAAAGCAAACTTCGGTTATTCCAATATCCGTAGGACCTGAAATATCCACAATGCCTGTTTTATAAATGATGTCCTTCAGTACTTTCATCTTCAACCGAGTTCAATCATTATTAATTCTCCCTTATTAAGGCGACTCCCGGCATCAATGGATTGTTTTGTAACGACACCCTTTCCATTGATCCTGACTCTCAAACCTGAATTTTCCAACAAGTAAAGCGCGTCTTTTGCACCCATACCTATTACATTCGGCACGGCATTGACAGGCATTTTCCTTTCCTGTAAAATCACTTTATCATCCCGCAAACTTGTTGATACATAAGCTGCATCCTGATTTTTAGTTTCCACTGGATGGTTCAGCCGGCTAAGCACTTTCGTAACATCCTTTTGAATTCCTACCAGGGCAACAGGCGCTGAATTGGAAATTGAATCTTCTTCCGGTTGTTCCCTTTGCAAATCAAAATGATTTGAAAAAACTTTGTCGGCTATTTCTTTAAAGATGGGCGCAGCAACTGCTCCGCCGTAGTAAACACTGTTGGAAGGAGCATAGACGACCACGATGCAGGAATATTTTGGTCGATCTGCAGGAAAATAACCAACAAAGGATGCCTGGTAGGAGCGATGTTCGATATCATAACCATATTTAGGGTTAGCGATCTGAGCCGTACCGGTCTTTCCTGCAATTTTGTAAGGTGATTTATTTAAACTGGAAGCTGTGCCATGCTCTACGACTCCTTCGAGCATTTTTTTCATTTTCTGAATAGTTTCAGGGCGAGCAATCGAATCATGAATAATTTCCGTTCCCATTTCCCTTACCAATTTTCCGTGATGACGAATCTCTCTCACAAAATGCGGACGAACCATTCGGCCATTGTTAGCTACTGCATTATAAAAGCAAAGCATTTGCAAGGGTGTCAATTTCGATTCGTAGCCAATGGAAATCCAGGGAAGGGAGACGCGGGTATTAAAATCTGCATCGGTCGTTGATTTAATTCGTGGAGCACCTTCTCCACTGATTTCAATATTAAGCGGATCATTTAAACCGAATGAATGCAGCTTTTTCAGGAAAACTTCCGGCTGTTTTGCATAGTGCTGCGTAATAATTCTGGATATGCCAACATTGGAAGATGTTTCAAAGGCTTGTTGTACAGATAAGCGACTGCTTTTGGGAGGATGTGAATCTTTCATCTGCTGTCCGAAATAAGAACAGCTTCCATTTCCAACATTCACCGTATCATCGGGCTCCACCAATCCATCATCCATTGCTGCAAGCAAAGAAGCCATTTTGAATGTAGAACCCGGTTCAGACGCTTCACCAATCGCGTAATTATAAGTCTCGTCGTAATTTCCGAACGGAGTTTTTGACAAGTTCGCTATTGCCTTAATTTCTCCTGTCTCCACTTCCATCAGCACTGCGCAGCCATGATCCGCATTATGAATGCGAAGATTTTGTTCAAGGGACTGTTCTGCTACATCCTGAATATTAATATCGATGGTAGAAACTAAGTCATTGCCATCTCGTGGCTCCAGTTCGGCTTTGTCAGGTACAGGCATCCAAACATTTCCGGAAAGCCGCTGCACCAGCCTCTTTCCGTTGATACCTCTTAATTCGTTATTGTATGCCGCCTCAATCCCCACAGGTTTTACATCGCGCAAAGTGCCAATAGTACGAGAAGCTAATTTTTGAAAAGAAAGTTCCCTCACATTACGCTGCTCGATCATCAATCCACCTTTGTTCTGGCCAAGACGGAAGACAGGGAAATTTTTTAATGCCTGGAGCTGAATATAATTTACATTTCTTTTCACCAGATAATACCGTTCCTTTTCGGCATAGGCATTTTTTAATTCACGTTTATAGTCTGATGCGGCTTTGTCTTTGAATAACAATGAAAGCTGGGAAGAGAGGGAATCAAGACCGGCATCAAATACAGTCTTTGTCAATCCATTGGCTCTGGTGTCGATCCGTATATCATAAACCGGAACAGAAGTTGCGAGAGGACTGATGCCGTCATCCGAATAGATGTTACCGCGGGATGCTTCTATGGGTTGGAATTTAATTGTTTTCTCCGCCGCAAGCTTTTTCCACATATCTCCCTCCACAAATTGGATGCGGCAGATCTGGACAATAATTGCAAGTCCCATAATACATATCACAACAAAGGATAAATGAATCCTCCACATGATATCCTTTTTGATCTTCATGCCTTTGTAGAGTAAGTGGTTATTGTTTATTATGCCCTGGCTTTTCTGCCCGGATCAGGTGAGGTGGCTCTGTACTTTCTTTAATTTCCATGGTTTCAACAGACTTCGCAACGGAAGACTGTTTGCTGTCGGAAATGAGGGCAGACTGAATAGAGATGTGTTCTGCTTTTTTTTCTTTCAACTCCATTTTGGTTTTATTGATATCACGTACGATCCGTTCTGCATAATAACTGTTCGCGATATAGCCAATAATAATCACGGTGATAAAAAGGATGAAAGGCATGGCTCGTACAATCTGATTCCTGTCAAACACACCAAAAGTGTTTATAAAGCGTATCAATTTCCGGGCGCCGGCGATGTTCTTCTTTCTTGGTTTTTCCGGTGCAGGAGTTTCCTCCTCGGGTTTCTCTTTAAATTTGTTTTTAGCCATGATTTCTCCTTTCTGCAATTCTTAGTTTAGCGCTTCGTGAGCGTGGATTATCCAGGACTTCATTTTCCCCGGCCACGATTGGTTTTTTATTCACCGCACTGAAAGCGACATCCGGGGTATTTCCAAAAAGATCTTTTTGCAACTCACCTTCAAACTTTCCCTTAGAAATAAAATTTTTAACAATACGGTCCTCAAGGGAATGGTAAGTGATCACAACGAGCCGGCCACCGGGCTTGACTGTACGAATGCACTGCGTGAGCATTTCTTTAAGAGAACCCAATTCATCATTCACTTCAATACGTAAAGCCTGAAACACCTTTGCATAATACTGAGACTCATGAATACGATCTGCGACAGGAGCAATCAATTCTTTGAAGTCATCTATTTCAAGTATCTCGTGATCTTTCCTCGCGTCCACAATTCTTTTCGCCAGAGTTTTCGAATTAAAAACCTCGCCGTATTCAGAAAATACTCTCACCAGGTCCATCTCAGGATAGGTGTTCACAATGGTTGCTGCAGAAAGTTCAGAATCACGGCTCATCCGCATATCCAATGGTGCGTTAAAACGAATAGAGAATCCACGTGCTGCTTCATCAATCTGATGAGAAGAAATACCCAGATCAGCCAGGACACCATCTACGGGACTCATCTTGTAATAACGAAGGAAATGATATAGGTAGCGGTAATTATGTCTGACAAAAACACAACGCGGATCATCAGGTGCCTGAGCCAGAGCGTCTTTATCCTGGTCGATGACAAGCAATCTCCCTTTCTTTCCAAGGCGGCGAAGAATTTCGGCAGAATGCCCCCCACCTCCATAAGTAGCATCAACATACAGGCCATCTTCCCTGATGTTTAATGCATCTACGCTCTCTTGCAAAAGCACCGGTTTATGATAGGTCGTCATCATCTTTTCTGCGTTTCCCCATTACTTCTTCTGCCAGACTTGCAAAGTCAGATGATTCATCTTTCATCATCCGCTCGTATTCAGCTTCAGCCCAGACTTCAATCCGATTGCCATAGGCAAAGAGTATTATATCCTTTTCAATTCCGGCAAATTCAGCCAGTGATTTAGGCAACAACAATCGGTTGGTTCCATCTAAGTCCATCTCTGTTGCACCCCGGTTGAATTTGCGGATGAACTCACGATTCTTCTTCACATACAAATTCAGCTCATTTACTTCTGCGCTGATTCTTGCCCATTCCTTCTTCGTATAGATGACCAAGTGCTTCTCAATGCCACGATGGATCACAAATGACTTCTGCTCTTTCACGGGTATCTGCTTTTTCAAAGCACCCGGAAGAAGAAACCGTCCTTTTGCATCAATCGTACATGGAAACTCACCTATGAAACCTGACATACCGCGTCTTTTTCGATGCGCTAATGTAAAACATTTTTTACCACTTTTTGACACTTTTTGACACTTTGTTGAAAACTTTCGCAGAACCCTTTGCCAATGCGGCTTTCAAAGGGTCTGGCGGTCGGCGAGACATCCAAATTTGCCTCCCCCTGATAAAAATTCTACTTTTTAAAACACCTCGCCTACCCCCTTTTTTTTCGATGAGTATTCGTTGAGAGCAGACCTTCTTTCATGATGAACACAGACAGGTTGAATAAACTCCTTCAGGACACACAAGCCACTTCATAATATTTTCTATACATTTGGAAAAACAATTGTATGCGTTACGAAATCAAACGCGATGGGGATTTTCAATACATCGAGGAAGGCCAAGGCCAGCCCGTCATACTGCTTCATGGTTTGTTTGGCGCTCTTAGTAATTGGATGGATGTAGTTGAAAAATTTTCAAAATCGTATACCGTCATCATCCCGCTGATGCCGATTTATACACTCCCCTTGCTAAACACGAATGTCAAAGCACTGGCAGAAAACATTCATGATTTTATTTCATTAAAAAAATACAAGTCGCCAATCCTTATCGGAAATTCACTTGGTGGGCATGTTGCCCTGGTATATGTTAAGCGTTACCCGGAAGATGTAAAAGCTATGGTGCTTACAGGAAGTTCAGGTCTTTATGAAAATGCCATGGGAGGCACTTTCCCAAAGAGAGAAGACTATAACTTCATCAAAACAAAAGTGGAGTATACTTTTTATGATCCGCACAATGCGACAAAAGAACTGGTTGACGAGGTATATGAGATCGTGAACAACAAAGCGAAACTCATCCGCATCATCTCACTAGCAAAGTCAGCAATTCGTCATAATATGAGTGACGATCTTAAGCATATGAAATTACCCACCTGTCTAATCTGGGGTAAGCAGGATACTATCACCCCTCCTGATGTTGCTTTGGAATTTAACCGGCTGATCCCTAATTCAGAACTATACTGGATCGATAAGTGCGGCCATGCACCCATGATGGAAAAACCACAGGAATTTAATGATTTCCTGGAGACCTGGCTCAATCGGCTTTTAGAATCAAACAAAGCATAAGAAAAAATAATATTCTCTTTTCAACATGCTTCCAGGCATGCTGTTGGACAATAAATTCACTTACCCTCTTTAATCATGGAAATCAAGGAAGCTAATTTTGTAATCAGCCAGACAGACTATGAAAAATGTCCGGCACCTTTGTTGGCAGAATATGCTTTTATTGGCCGCAGTAATGTGGGCAAGTCATCGCTGATCAACATGCTTACGAATCACAAAGGACTTGCAAAAACATCCGGCACACCGGGAAAAACACAATTGATCAACCATTTTATCATCAATAGCAGCTGGTATCTTGTGGATTTACCGGGATACGGCTATGCCAAGGTCTCGAAAGCCAACAAGTCCACCTGGGACAAAATGATCCGGGACTATTTGAAAAAACGTCTCAACCTGATGTATGTCTTCGTCCTGATCGATGCCAGATTAAGCCCACAAAAAAACGACCTTGAATTTATTCATTGGCTGGGTGAAAATCACATCCCTTTCGTGATGGTATTCACCAAAGCAGATAAAATTTCCGAAGAGAAAGTGCTTGCTGCTGTCGAAGAATACAAAAAGACTCTTTTAGAAACATGGGATGAACTTCCGATCATGATCATCTCTTCTTCCGAAAAAAAAAGGGGAAGGGATGAAATATTGGAATTCATTGAAAAAAACAATCGCACCTTCAAAGTGCCTGTTATTCCAAAGAAAAAAAATCCATTATGATTTTGGCCGGCCCGTTACTCCGGCCTTTTTTCCAAATGATTCGGCAAATTTTTTAATTTCTGCCGTGAGCTCCAGATCATTTGTCGCACGTTGATAGGTATCAGCAAGGGTGAAAAAGTTTTCATAGAAAAACCGTTTCATATCTTCAATCGTCATTTCTTTTGTCCACAGGTCGATACGTAAAGTCGTATGTTCGGCAGGATCCCACATTGTAAGTAGTGTTGCGTTGCATACACGGCTTCCTTCCATCCCGCTGTCCCCGGCCTCCCATTCTAAGCGGGAAGGTACCTTATCATCATCGAGGGTAACGGAAATTTTTATTTCTGATTTCTTCATGATATTTTCTCAGTTATATTTGATGGTTTTCCGGTCAGAGAAAACAATTTATTTTTTGGAAGGTTTATATCTAGATTGTTGAAATATTTTCTGTAAATCCTTTTCTTCCATCAGGGCTTGTAAAGAAACGTCTTTGTTCGCTTTCAAATAGGATTTAATAATCTGCCAGCCGGCAAATTTACCGATATTCCCCGGAGATTCCTTTGGAAATCCATTGGTAGTAGGGCCATCACTTACATACTTCTGTAAGAGGTTGGGATCATCACTAAACAGTAATTTATTATCAATAAAAAATGACCATATTCTGGATTCATTGGCCATACACCAATCAAGCTGAGACTTGCTATATCCGCTTTTTAAAGTGTCGTGCATTTCCGGGAGAAGTTTATCCAATGCACAAAGCACCCTACCCTGACTGAGCATCATGTCAATCATCTTAGCTCTGGACTCGTCGATTTCATAATCACTCTCCAGCCATCCGCGTATGGCATCGGGCACCACATATTCCTTGCGCATGTTCTTGCGGATGAACAATGGAAGTGGCGGATCCAGTGTATAATAAAAACGATAGTCTGTACCAAGGTACATATCCAGGCCTATACCAAGGGTAGAGGAATCTACTACGACAGGATATGAAAAAGCAGAAAAGAAGGTGATGATCCTTGGAATTTTATTTTGAGGAAATTGAACCGCATACTCAGAAAAGGCCTTTTCCAAGCCCTCTTTCTCTGCCTTAAAATCTCCAAATACTGCGTTGCAGTCATTATACACTGTACGCAAGTTTGTATCACTGATAAATTGTGCAAATCGCTCAGCCATCAGGACAGAATCTTGCGAGCCCAAGCGTGTTATCTGAAATGCAAAAAGATCGAAGAATGATCCATATTTATTTTTTAAGTGTGACAAACCTGCATGCATCTTTCCCGGATCAAGACTGAACAAATCCTGTTCAAAGCGATCCACAACGAAGTGTACATCCTCTGCGCCATCAGCCGCCTTTCGCCTCTCCTCGCTGCAGGAAGAAATCAACATCAGAATGTATATAAACACAAGAAGGTATGTAAGTCGGTATGTCATAATTTTCTGTACCATTGTGTTCATTCAAATAATCATGCAAAGATGAAAAAGAAAATTCGATTATTCCTTTTGCTGCTTGTAAGCGTCCATTTTGCCACTGCGCAAGATAGCAATCCTCCGTTTCAGTTTGGGCTGAAAGTCACACCAAATTTGGGATGGATTAAAACAGATGATAAAGATATAAAGAGCGATGGCAGCCGATTTGGTATTTCATATGGACTTATTGCGGACTTCGGCTTTGCCGAGAACTATGCCTTTTCTACCGGAATTGACATAGCATACCGCGGAGGTAAAACAAAGGGAGAAACAAGCGACGCGTCTGGTACAACCATCACGGAGACTGTTCTGAAACTTCAATACCTTGAATTTCCTGCCACACTAAAGTTTAAGACCAATGAAATCGGACAAGTACGATATTATGTTCAGGCAGGCGTTGGACTTGGTGTGAATATCAGAGCCAGGAGTGACTCTAAAATCACCAAAGAGCCCATCAGTGGCGGGACAACTACATATCCAGATGACAACATTGATATAAAAAGTGATATCAATGCCTTCAACATGTCTATGATTATTTCCGGAGGAATTGAATACAATATCAGCGGCAACACGAATTTGCTTGTCGGGCTTGTTTTTAACAATGGCTTTTTGGATGTTTTCGACGGAAGTGATTATTCTGCAAGATCCAATTACCTCGGACTCAACCTGGGTGTTTTGTTCTAAGCTGTCTTTACCTACCTTTGTCCCGTTCCGCCTTTAGAAGTGGAACGGGATTTTTTTTATGCGGATAGCACTGGCACAATTAAATTACATTATTGGAGATTTTGAGAACAACGTTCGAAAAATTAAAGCGAGTATTCATCGTGCTAAAGAAAAGAAGGCAGACCTGATCGTATTTTCAGAACTGTGTATATCTGCCTACCCTCCACAAGACTTTTTAGAGTTTGATGATTTTATCCAACGCTGTAAAGATTCAGCCCTTGACATCGCTGCTGAATGCCGGGGGATCACTGCTATTGTCGGCTTGCCAACGGTAAACCCAAAGCTTGAAGGAAAAAATCTTTTCAATTCTGCCTGTGTATTGAAAGATGGAATGGTGATAGATACGGTACATAAAACCCTTCTTCCAACCTATGATATTTTTGATGAATACCGATATTTTGAGCCAAACACTTCTGTTCATTGCATTTCGGTGAATGGAGTTTCTATCGCATTGACCATTTGTGAAGACCTCTGGAACATTGAAGATGACCCTATATATATAAGTTGTCCGATGGATGCCCTCACTTCAGGACAACCAAGACTGATGATTAACATAGCCGCATCCCCTTTCACTTATTCACACGCAGAACAGAGGAAATCCATCCTCCTCAGGAATATAAATAAATACCGGCTTCCGCTCTTATACGTGAATCATGTAGGCGCACAGACTGAAATAATATTTGATGGTGGATCCATTGCCTTCGACAAAGAAGGAAATACTGTTCAAGAACTTTCTTATTTCAAAGAAGATCTGCAGTATGTCGACTTTGATGCGGAAACCATGATTCTTTCCTCAGCCATAAAAACTGAAACTGAAAAACCAAAGCTTTCTAAGATTGAAAGGATTCATCAGGCATTGATATTGGGCATACAGGATTACTTTCACAAGCTCGGTTTTAAGCAGGCCATACTTGGATTGTCCGGCGGAATTGATTCGGCACTTGTAGCAACACTTGCATCAACTGCGCTTGGCCCCGAAAATGTGAAAGCCGTTTTAATGCCTTCGGCCTATTCATCAAAAGGATCAATAGAAGATTCCCTGGAACTTGTGAAGACATTAGGTATAAGCCACGAGATCCTTTCAATTGAAGGTTTGATGGAAAATTTCGCAGATACGTTAAAAACCCAATTCAAGGGCTTGCCTTTGGATGTAACGGAAGAAAATATTCAAGCACGCATTCGTGGTGTCTTGCTGATGGCTTTGTCCAATAAATTTGGCTACATCCTGTTAAATACATCCAATAAAAGTGAGATGGCCGTTGGATACGGAACACTGTATGGAGACATGTGTGGTGGCCTTTCCGTAATTGGAGACATTTACAAATCAGAGGTATACGAGCTATGTAATTTCATCAACCGGAAGGAAGTTATTATACCTGAAGCAATTCTGACCAAAGCACCTTCCGCAGAACTACGACCCGGACAAAAGGATTCAGATTCACTTCCGGAATACGCTATATTGGACCAGGTACTTTACCAATACATCGAAGAGCGCAAGGGACCAACTGACTTGATAAAATCAGGATTTGACGCAGAACTGGTAAAACGTATTTTGAAAATGGTGAATACCAATGAATACAAGCGATTTCAAACACCTCCCATCCTGCGGGTTTCGCCCAAGGCCTTTGGAATGGGGCGACGCATGCCAATCGTTGGAAAATACCTCAGTTAATCAAACAATTTCAGTTGAAGAAAAAAATCAGGCATTCTTTGTTTTGAATGCTTATTCAGATAATTTTACAAAAAATACTTTCAATCGAAAATCAAAATTCACACCTCATGAAAACATCCATTTTAATTAATTACAAAAAGACTATCACATCATTTTTTGTGATGCTCCTGCTTTCTGTCTCTTCCTTTGCAGCAGAACCTGCATTTGACAAAGGATCCAACGTAATAGGACTGGGCTTGGGTTTTGGAGTTGACTATGGTCATTATTACGGAACGTATACAAGCTCATCCGTTGCTCCAACATTTGCAATCATGTATGACCATGGCTTCTTTCCTGAAGTTGGTCCGGGAACTATTGGCATCGGTGGTATTTTCGCCATCAAAAGTTCAAGTCAAAAAATCAACGGAGATAAGTATGGATATTCCAGTTATATCGTTGGTGTGAGGGGCACCTACCACCTCACTCTGTTAAAAGATAAAAACAACAAATTTGACCCCTATGGAGGAGTGACATTTGGACTACGTTTCAATTCAGATGAATACTATAAATACTATCACGATACTTATGGCACTGAATACTATAGCTATCGCAATGTCAATCCAATAGCCGGATTATTTGTAGGAGCCCATTATAATTTCGTTCCAAATTTCGGAGTTTTTGCCGAGATCGGTTACGACATTACTTTTCTGCGTCTTGGAGTGAACTTTAATTTCTGATAACTATCAAAATTAATTTCAAGGGGCTTCTGCCCCTTTTTTTTGATTCCGTATTTTGGCGAATTACAATTTCTCCATTTAAACCATTACGTTCAACAAAAAAAATATTCAAAAAAAAACCGGGTATCACCCGGTTTTTTTTGAATATTTTTTAAAATCAATTGACGGTCCAGGTTTCTTTTCCGCGCAATAAAGCATCCAGATCGCCTGCACCACGCTTGGCGGTCATTTCATCAATTTGCTTTTGCATCCCGTCTTCGTAGCAAGGGCGTTCTTCCACAAAAAACACTCCGAAAGGGCGTGGCAAACGTCCATGCCCCGTGGGGTTTTCGAAGAAGCGGGAAAGAATACCGGATTTTACACGGTCTTTTTCATCGTGGATCCAGCAATCATCAGCACTTACCCCTTCTCCTAATTCGACTACAACAGGAGTAAATCCATCAAGTTTAATTCCTTTTTCAGAATTCTCACCAAAGAGAAGTGGTTTGCCATCTTCCATAAACAAAGTTTCATTCTTCTTTGTCGCTTTATCGGTAAATAATTCGAAGGCTCCGTCATTAAACACATTACAATTTTGGTAGATCTCTACCAGGGAAGTTCCTTTATGGGCATTGGCGCGTTTCAAAATAGTCTGCAAATGCTTTGGATCACGGTCCATAGAACGAGCTACGAAAGTTCCACCGGCACCCAGACAAAGTGCCAGAGGATTGAATGGATGATCAATCGAACCCATGGGGGTAGACTTGGTAACTTTTCCGGCTTCTGAAGTTGGAGAATACTGACCCTTAGTGAGTCCGTAGATTTCGTTATTAAAAAGAAGAATGTTCACATTAAAATTCCGGCGTAGTATATGAATCGTATGGTTTCCGCCAATCGACAATGAATCGCCGTCGCCGGTAACCATCCAGATGCTCAGGTCCGGACGCGCGGCTTTCAATCCACTGGTAAATGCAGCAGCTCTTCCGTGAATTGAATGCATACCGTAGGTTTCCATGTAATAAGGAAAACGGGAGGAACAACCAATTCCTGAAATAAATACTATGTTCTCCCTGGGGATACCCAGATCAGGAATAATGGTCTGAGCCTGCTTCAAGATTGAATAATCGCCGCAACCGGGACACCAACGAACATCCTGATCGGTCACAAGATCTTTTGCAACGAACTTCTCAACTGGACTAGTGTTTGTTTCCATATTTTATATTTCTTTTCGGGAATATTTCCCTCCTCTAATAATTACAGATTACGAAAATGATTATTTCAAAAGCTCTTCAATCTTGTTGTAGATATCTTCAGCAGTGAATGGAAGGCCTTGTATTTTATTCAAGCCCTTGGCAGGAATCAGATATTTATCACGAATGATTTTTATCAATTGTCCATTATTCATCTCCGGAATCAAGACCTGCTCGAAGCCGTACAAGAGCTTCTCCCAAATTTTTAGGGAAGGGTTTGATATAATGAACATGTGCATGTGAAACATCAAGGCCCTGGGCTCTTGCATTTAATACTGCACTTTTGATAGCACCAAAAGTAGAACCCCATCCAAGTACCAGCAATTTTCCCTTAGAGGCACCTATCTCAGGTTTTATCTCCGGAATATAATCTGCTATCTTCTCCACCTTAGCTTCACGCATGTTAACCATGAATTCGTGGTTGGCAGGATCGTAACTTATGTTACCGGTTTCGTGTTGTTTTTCAATTCCACCAATTCTATGTTCCAGTCCTTTAGTTCCCGGGATCGCCCAAGGCCTGGAGAGTTTTTCATCTCGCTTATACGGAAGGAATCCCCCCTCTGAATTAAGCTCTTTTGCAAACTGAACTTTTATTTCAGTCAGTTCCGATGACTTGGGAAACTGCCATGGCTCTGCACCATTGGCAATATAACCATCAGTAAGTAGCATCACGGGGGTCATGAAATTCACGGCAATTCTGCACGCTTCGTAGACCATGGTAAAACAATCGGATGGAGTTGATGCTGCCAGTACGGGCATCGGTGCTTCCCCATTACGACCATACATTGCCTGAAGTAAATCACTTTGTTCCGTCTTTGTAGGTAAACCCGTAGAGGGACCTCCGCGCTGAACATTTACAATCACCAGTGGTAATTCAAGCATGATAGCCAGTCCCATGGCTTCAGTTTTCAGCGCGATACCCGGACCGGATGAAGCCGTCACACCAAGTGAACCTCCAAAGCTGGCACCGATAGATGAACAGATAGCTGCAATTTCATCTTCGGCTTGATATGTTTTTACTGCAAAATTCTTGTGCTTGGATAATTCGTGCAAGATATCTGAAGCAGGCGTGATAGGATAAGTCCCGTAAAAAAGTTCAAGTCCTGATTTTTGAGAAGCAGCAATAAGTCCGAGAGCAACAGCCTGGTTTCCCATGATGTTACGGTACGTTCCTGAAGGTAGCTTCGCAGGTCCGATTGTATACCGGGTAGTAAACTCTTCCCGGGTATCTGCGAAATTATATCCGGCTTTGAGAACATTCAGATTGGCCAGCAGGATATCATCCTTCTTGCCGAATTTTTCTTTCAGGAACTTTTCAGTATGCTCCAGTTCACGGTTATACATCCAGTAAAGAAATCCTAAAACGAACATATTCTTAGCCCGGTCAATCTCTTTCACTCCCAATCCGCTTTCAGTAAGTGCAGCACGGGTCATCTTGGTAACATCCAATTTTATGACATGGTAATTTGTGAGAGACCCGTCTTCAAGGGGGCTTTTACCCTCTTCGATCCCGGCTAGTCGCAAATTTTTAAGGTCAAAACCATCAATATTGGCAATGATCGTCCCTCCTTTGCGCAAATTCATGAGATTTGCTTTCAGGGCAGCAGCATTCATCACCACCAGTACATCGCAATAATCCCCGGGAGTGTAGATTTCGACACTTCCGAAGTTCAATTGATAGCCGGAAACTCCAGCCAGTGTACCTTGCGGAGCCCTGATTTCCGCAGGAAAATCAGGAAAAGTACTTAAGTCGTTCCCAAATAAAGCTGCTGTATTGGTAAATTGTGTTCCGGTCAATTGCATCCCGTCGCCGGAATCACCGGCAAACTTAATAATGACCTTCTCCAGTATTTCGTTCTGCTGTGCCATAAGAACAATTAGAATTTAATGTAAAATGTCTGCAAAGATAAGGATATTTCATGCTGTGAAATGAAGCGTACTGAAAAAAGGAAACAGGAGTGAAAAAAGTTCCCTTTCTTCACATCCTGAATAGATTTATAAGATGAAGATTAGCTGAAGAGAATAGAAAAATCCAGAGAATTCAATGGTTCTCTATAATAAAAAACAACAAGCATTAAAGTACCAATTACCTGATCACAAAAGCAGGAATTGACAATGGGTAAATATTAATTACTCCCTTTGATTTCTTTTCAGATCAATTCAGACGCCGGTGCAAATTGTTCATGCAACTGATGCACGATACCGTCGGCCAATCCAATCTGTGGTACATAGATTTTCTCAATTCCTGCTGTTCGCATGATGCTCAAAAATATTTTAGCAGCAGGAACAATTACATCGGCGCGGTCAGGGTTTAATCCCCATTTTTCCATGCGCTCTTCCAAAGAAAGCGGTTTTAATTCAACATACAATTCTTTGAGTTGAGAAAACAACAATGGTTTGTCCTTTCGACCCAGCATTTTGAAAATTTTATTGATGTTACCTCCGGAACCTATGGCATAAATCTGATGGTATGAAAGTGTTGCTTCCTTCACCCATTGTTTCATTTCCTCCCAACTTTCTTTACTTACTTTTCCTTGCAAGTACCTCAGTGTGCCAATGTTGAAAGAGCGGCTGGCCTGCCATTTCCCCTGTACAAAGAGGGTAATTTCTGTACTTCCACCCCCTACATCGATATACAAATAGGATTTGTCATGATTCAATTGCGCTTCCGTGTGATTGGAATAAATTATTTCCGCCTCTGTTTTTCCATCAATGATTTCGATCTTCAAGCCACAATCCTTCATCACTCTTTTCACAAGTTCATCGCCATTCTCCGCTTCCCGGAGGGATGCAGTTGCACAAGCTCTGTAAGCGATTGGGTCATATACATCAATCAGTAAGCGGAAAGCCTTCATGGTTTTCAAAAAACGAATGCTCCGCTCTTCAGAAATTTTCCCGCTACTGAATACATCTTCTCCCAATCTCAAAGGAATACGCACCAGCTCGCCTTTATTAAAATGCGTCAGCCCGTGTTCTTCCGAAACATTGCATAGCAACAAACGCACTGCGTTGGAACCTATATCGACAGAAGCATAACGATACATTTTTCAGGGAAAATAAGAGTTTGTTGAAGTTGGAAAGGTGCTTCAAAAAATACCATCTTCCACCCGGCTTTGCGGGAACTTATCAAACCGGCTTGTTGATTGCCTGGAACATACGCACCGAATCCTGTCTGCTTAATTTTAATCTGCTCGCTGACCGTATCCATTGAGAAATCTTTAATTGAGATCGAAAAGGGGGCGAACTTCCGATTGCCTGAACATATTGGTTATCCTGTTTCTTGTTTAGTATTCTGGCTTTCTTGGTATCTTTCAATTGAAGTGAAATATATTTCAGAAGCTCTTCCTGCAAGGCAGTATCAAAAACAGGAACCGCTACTTCTGATCTGTTATCGAGATTACGGAACATCCAATCACCGGAAGACAGGTAATATTTTGAATCTCCTCCATTACAAAAAATATAAATTCTGCTGTGCTCAAGATATTTATCCACGATACTAATGGCATTTATATTCTCACTTAATCCCTTGATGCCGGGCACCAGGGAGCAAATTCCACGAACGATCAAATCAATCTTCACACCTGCATTGCTCGCCTCATACAACCAGGAAATCATTTCACGGTCGACCAGACTGTTCATTTTTAAAATCATCCATGCCTTTCTACCCATCTGAGCTTCAAGGATCTCTTTTTTAATCGCATTGATAAATTTTTTGCGGGTGTTAAAAGGAGAAACGACCAGGTGTTTGTAATGACCTGTTTTAAAATTGTTTCTATAGAAATTAAAAAGAGTGTCGATTTCGGATGTGATTCTTTTATCCGAAGTAAGAAGAGAATGATCGCAATACACTTTTGCCGTCTGCTCATTAAAATTACCTGTACCTATATGGGCATAATGAACCATTTTCTTGTCTTCCATCCTGGAGATCAGAAATAATTTACTATGCACTTTTAAACCAGGCACGCCAAAAATTACTTCTGCTCCTTCTTCCTGTAGCTTATTGGCATAATAAATATTGGACTCTTCGTCAAAGCGTGCCTGAATCTCAACCACCACAGTCACTTTCTTTCCGTTTTTAATCGCATTGATGAGTGCATTTACTATACTACTGTTTTTTGCCAGCCGGTATAATGTTATACGTATTGAAGTTACAGCAGGATCAATGGAAGCTTCACGTAAAAGGTCAACAAGGTGATGGAAAGAATGATAAGGATAACTCAACAGAACATCCTTCTTCTTTATTACTCTAAACAAACTATTTTCCCCTTTGAGATCAGGGTGATCGACTGCAGTCATGACCGGATACAACAACTCTTTTCCGCCTGCTTTTGGAAAATCCATAAAGTCCTTGAAGTTGTGATAGCGGCTACCCGGAAGCAAATATTCTCCGGATTTGAATTTCATTTTCTTCAAAATAAAATCAAGCAGTGGGCGAGGCAGTGATTCATCATAAACCAGGCGTATCGGCTCTCCTTTCTTGCGTTGTTTCACACTGCGGGATATTTTTTCCATGAAGCTCTTCGATATATCCACATCGATATCGAGTTCAGCATCCCGTGTGAGTTTAATGGCATATGACTCTATCCGGTCATATTTAAAAACAGAAAAAACATCGTCCAGGCAAAAACGAATCACATCGTCAAGTATTATAATATATCTTTTATCGTCTACTGCCGGCAGTAGTAGAAAACGCGATAAAATATCTGTTGGCACTTCAATCAAAGCATATTTCGAATTTGTTTTCGATTCTTTTAGGACAAGGTGAACAGCGAGATAGATTGTCTGGTCTTTGAGATACGGAAATTTAGGGGCCGAATCAATCATCACAGGGACGAGAAAAGGATATACCTTTTCATGAAAATACCTCCGCACAAAAGCATGTTGCTCCGGCTTTAGCTGGCGTTCATTTATTAGAAATATTTTCTCCTTCTCCAGGTCTCTCAGTATCTCTTCATAGATCAGGTCAAACTTTTTTTGTTGCCGAAATACAATTCCCTGTATAGTCTCAAGAAGCTTTGCAGGATCTTCGCCTATTATGTCCTTTCCCTTCTTCCCAAGATCATACATGCGACGTATGGTAGCAACCCGAACCCTGAAAAACTCATCACGATTATTTGAGAAGATGCCAAGAAAACGCACTCTTTCCAGCAAAGGTACCGAAGGATCCTGCGCCTCCTGAAGGACGCGCGCATTAAACGAAAGCCAGCTCAGATCCCGGTTTATAAATTCGTAATTATTCCTGCTCATAAATATTTTTACTTCCTCCTCGCAGCCCTTTTCTTAGTCAGGCCTCTTTTAATTGCAGTTTTCTTCACGCGCACAGGAATTGCTTTTAATTGTTTTGCCTTTTTCTTAGCCGCCTTTTTAAGCTCTTTCTCTTTCGTCTTCACGGCTTTGACATACTTTTTAGCAAGCTGGCTGCTATGCTGCTTAATCGGTTTTATCATTTCATTCGTTACTCCGGAATTATGACTCTTAAACAAACTTGTCATTGACTCATTTAATTCCACTTCAATTTTCTTTCGGACTTCTTTTAAAAGTTTCATAAACGTTTAGATTATGCCTGTGGAATAAGCCCACTAAAGCAGTTGGTGGTTAATGTCTAATATATTTTATTAATGAGGAAACAATCCATAAAGTTTAATATAACGGCAACAATAATTTTACAAAGCTGAAATTAATGCGGGCTTGAAAACATCTCCTCTTTTTGCTAATCCGTAATCTGCCTTTCGCCAGCTGTCAACTTCAAACTCGGCTATGGCAACTGTACAGGTAGGCATTTCTTCTGATTCTCCCCGGGTAATGATATTGAAGAATTCCGAAATTGTCGGATTGTGTGCAAACAAGAACATGTCGCCAAATTGGTCGTCCTGCTCCCTGATGACACGGAGATATTCTTCCGCTGATGACTCATATAAAGAGGGCGATAAAATTATTGCACCTTCATCATACGAAAATGCACGCGAAAATATTAAGGCTGTAGACACAGCACGAATGGCCGGACTGGTCAACACTATCTGAGGAGATAATTTGTTTTTTACAAGGTATTCACTCATGGCATGCGCATCACGGTACCCTCTCTCATTCAATGGCCGGTCAATATCCGGAATGGTATGGTTAACCCAACTTGATTTCGCATGTCGCACTAAGAAAAGTCTTTTCATATTCTTTATAACAGTCCCTAAAGAGAATTATCCTCCGCGATTAAAAGATTTGATCCAAGGCGAGCAAACAGCTATTTAAAATTGATTTATTCTAAACTTAACATAGCTTGTATATGCTACACCGATCTTTGCTCTCAATGTTATAAAGGTAGAGTTAGTTCGGATGCAAACCAATGATATAGATCTTGCCAATAGCGACAAAAATGAAAAAAACATTTAAAATTGCCCTGCCCAATGAAGCAGTAGGCCTGGAAGTTACCGAATTGTATGCCCCTGTACCTAAAAGAAAAGGCCTTCTACGTCTAATTAAAATGAAAAGGGCCACAAAACTGCTAATTCGCAGTTTTTTATTCATCCATTTCACGATCTACCTTGTTCTTTCGATGCTGATGTTTAGAAAATTCTAAAATAATCTAAGCAGGCATTGCGTCCCTGAGAAAATTAAAATTGAATTGGCAAAAAACAATGATAGAAAGTCAATGATCAGCTGGCCATCACATCCATCCCTTTGAAAGAATATCACGTGCGTGGTAGGTGATGACAATCCCTGCCCCGGCTCGTTTGAAAGCATACATGTTTTCCATAACAATTCTTGCTTCATCGATAAAGCCGGCTTTCGCTGCCATTTTAACCATTGTATATTCTGCTGAGACATTGTAACAAGCCACCGGAAGATTGGTATTCTTACGAACCAATCTTATAATGTCCAGATAAGCCAGTGCCGGCTTCACCATTATAATATCCGCTCCTTCCCCTTCATCCAATTTCGCCTCCCGCAGCGCTTCATGAGGATTACGAAAATCCATCTGATAAGATTTTCTATCACCCTTGCCCGGTGCTGAATCGGCTGCCTCACGAAATGGTCCATAATATGCCGATGCAAACTTAGTGGCATAAGACATGATGGAAGTATTTTCAAATCCGTTCTCATCCAGTTTTGTACGCAGGGCTTTAATCCGGCCATCCATCATATCACTCGGTGCGACCATGTCGGCCCCGGCTTGTGCATGTGTGAGAGCCATCCGTGCAAGAACTTCCAATGATGGGTCATTCAACACTACATCATGATCTAAAAGACCGCAATGTCCATGTGTAGTATAGGCACACAAACAAATATCGGTGATCACATAAAGTTCGTCACCAAAACGTTGTTTGAGAGGCACGAACTGCATCGGCAACAACAGAGTGAGCGTCGTATGCTGACTGAGCTTCTTTTGTTTTCTTTTCTCCGACACCAAAAAGTAAAATTTTATTGATACCCAGTTTCAGTCCGATTTCAACATCAATCAATAAGGTGTCGATGGAAAAATGGTATATGCCGGGCATGGCATTAATCGGCTCGCGAACCTTTTTTCCAGGGAC
This sequence comes from uncultured Bacteroidota bacterium, assembly GCA_963775555.1. Classification (GTDB taxonomy): domain Bacteria; phylum Bacteroidota; class Bacteroidia; order AKYH767-A; family 2013-40CM-41-45; genus QQVM01. The sequence continues at coordinate 2,620,499 of CAVZJJ010000004.1, forward strand.
AACAAAGTATGGATAGATGAACATTTCCGGTGAGAGATGCGTTTCTGCAACCATACCCCGGATAATAGGGTTCATTCGTAATCGGCGTGGACGGTGTATCATGATCTTGATGTTTTGTTAATTGATAATGGATAGTGGATAATGGATAATGGATAGTGGATAGTGGATAATGGATAGTGGATAATGGATAGTGGATAGTGGATAGTGGATAGTGGATAGTGGATAGTGGATAGTGGATAGTGGATAATGGATAGTGGATAGTGGATAATGGATAGTGGATAGTGGATAGTGGATAGTGGATAATGGATAGTTGATAATGGATAGTTGATAATGGATAGTTGATAATGGATAGTTGATAATGGATAGTTGATAATGGGTTTTTGGGTGAAGGGTATTGTTGGTGATTCTTATTGGCAATTATTATTCATTGACTATTTAATTAATCATTAACAAAGCTTGCACTAAATATGGATCTTGCAAGTCCGGCCTCGTCAAAGGTATCGGTTTTACTGATCATTACCACTCCATGTTGGCGTAAAGCCTTGGCTGTTGCATCGCCCATGGCAATAATGTTTTGTTCTTTTCTGATTCTGAACACCTCAAACCAGGCCTCTACATTGGAAGGCGAAGTGAAGACCAGAATATCTGCCTGAGGAGCTTGCCCGGAATTCTTCTTAATAGTTTCATATACAACGAGGTCCACCACCTGTTCCGGTTTTACGAATTGCTGTTGTACGGATCTTAAGCTGCCTTTTGCCTGAGGAAACAGCACTTTTTCAGAACCTGCCTTTGCGGCAAATTGTTTCCCGATCATTTTTGTATCCGTAGAAGATCCGATAAACTCAGCTCTTTTACCATATTGGCGTAACATTTCGGAGGTGGATTTTCCGACACAGGCGAATTTCTGTGAACCCAACAAAGGGTCTTGTGTCAGGAAATATTTTACCGCTTGTTTGCTGCTGAAAAAAATCCAGCCGGTATCAGGCACATTCATAAAAGGAACTGGCCGGGTTTCAATGAGCGATCGCCCTTCAAGTTGGTAAGCGTTTCCTTCAAGAACATTTCTCAGGTAAGAGTCTTTGTTGACTTCACGCGAAATGAAAACAGAACAAGACCTGGCCTGCATGATTTTGTTAACAACACGGGCAGGAAGTGCAGTATCATCTTTTGATTCTGCATATACACTCACCGGGAGTTTATCCCAGGTTTCCGACCTACTAGCCCTTACATAGTATAATTCATTCTCCTCATCATATCCGGCATAAACCCCGATCGGCATCTGACAGCCCCCTTGAAACAAATGCAAAATCCTACGTTCAATCGCTGTTACCCTTGCACTCTCTTCGTGATGGATTTCTTTCAACCGCTTTACAAGCTCCACATCCGATGCACGCACCTGAATGGCAAGCACTCCTTGGGCGGGCGCCGGGATAAACTCATTCGGATCAAGCCGCTCAACATGCAAATCATCGAGATTAATTCCCAATCGTTCTATTCCCGCTGCAGCAATCAGGATTGCATCATATTGACCTTCGCGAAGTTTAGCGATTCGTGTGGGAACATTTCCCCGCAAATCCTTTAGCTGAAGATCCGGACGAAAGGCCATGATCTGAGACTTCCTCCTATTGGAAGAGGTTCCCAGCAAAGCGCCTTTTTTCAGTTGAAACTTTTTTTTCGGGTCCACCTTCTCCTTGAGAATTAGCAGAAGTTCAGCAGGATCCTCCCTGTCGGACACTGCAGCAATCACTAATTCTGCCGGCATCTCTGTAGGAAGATCCTTATGAGAATGAACGGCAATATCCGTGGAATTATTTAACAGTGCTTCTTCAATTTCTTTTGTGAAAAAACCTTTTCCTTCCAGTTTATCAAAAGAAAGATGCTGCACTTCATCACCCTGCGTTTTAATAATTTTAATTTCACTTGACAAGCCGATGTCCTTGAGCAAAGACTGAACATGTCGGGCCTGCCACAGGGCCAGATCACTTCCGCGTGTACCAATGATCAGAGGAGTGCGCATGAAAGTGTATCAATAAAGTAAGAAGATTGGCCAATTCGTATAAGATTTATCATAAAAAGTACCGCAGAAAACTCATGGTCATTGAGTATAAAAAAATCTAGTCATTGGTTTCCAGGATGATCTCCTTTGCCATTATCATAGGAACGCTGATGCATTTCTTTTCCATATAATCCAATACCTTTTCAAGTAAAGCTCTCGTTTTTGCATCAAGAGATTCAAGTTCATGTGCAAAAACATCATTCACTGCTTTCTCCTTTATTTCACGAATTTTTTCCGGAACTTCTTTCATCTTTAATTCGAGAGTACGGGTACGGTGCATCTGTCTGAACTCCGCGACACTCTCTTCAATGAGATTTTCAGCTGCGGCAAATTCCCCTTTACGTTCCAACAGGTTTTTTTCTGCCACAATTTTTAATTCAGAAATATCGATCGTAATGGCCGGGAAATTATTCCTCACCTGAGGATGAATATCAGAAGGAACAGCAAGATCCACATGCAACTTTAATTCAGTATCATCATGTGCTAAAGAAGCATATATGTTTTCAGTGATTACAGGTTCGGCTGCCCCTGTACACGTGATTAGTATATCGAAACCACTGGAATAGGTTGCAAGCTCATCAAGTGAATGAGCGCTCGCCTGAACTAAATCTGAACCAATAATGCGAGCCAGCTTTTGGGCATTTTCTATCGTCCGGTTAAAAATAGCAAAGTGATGATAGCCATGTTTAATGAGATACTTGGTAATATTTGTATTCGTTTCACCGGCGCCTACAAGGATAATCCTCGAATTTACATCCGGCCGTAATTCTCTCAACTTTCTTTCAGCAAGCGAAACCACAGAAACAGGATTGTTGGCAATTTTGGTTTCGGTATAAATTCTTTTTGCAGTGGTAATAGTACTCTTCACAGCCAATCGCAACATATCTCCCGTGAGACCATCGCTATGAGAGCTATCATATGCTTTACGCACCTGAGTGATGATTTCCCTTTCACCCACCACCAATGAATCAAGGGAGGATGCAACACGATACATATGACGTAATGCTTCTTCGCCTTCGTATACTTCAGCATGTTTTACGGCAAAATCAACTTCGTCCTCATTCCAGTCCTGCCTGAAATTTCTGAAAAAGCGTGATAGAAAACTTGCATCACAAGAAAGATGTGTCGTGAAGATAAACTCAATCCTGTTACATGTAGCCAGGTACATGATTTCATGAATATCTGTCGTAAATTTCATGAATGCCAATCGTTCTTTTCTATTTTCCTCATGAAGAAAAAAACGATGGAGTTCTTTCACTGGGGTATTCTTATGGGTGAAAGCAATAGATTTGAGCAAGTGCAAAGCAGGTTCCGATTTTTCTGATTGCAAAAGTCCAAAATTTTCATTTTTTACTGTCATAGTTTTGTCATGAACATGTGCATACATCCTCATTGCTCAAAGAAAACATTTGATGAGTTGAAGCACTATGATGATTATCATGTAAGATGCATTCCGGACTCTGGTTCTTTGGTGAAGAACAAATTACAAACATCATCATATTCACAGAAGCACCGGATAAGCCCTCTAATAAATTGAAAAAGACGACAATGTACACCGTCATGGAAATGTAAATTTGTTATGATACAAAGCCGCAACTCATTCGAGCAGCAAACTCCACCCATAAGAAAAAATAAATTATAGAGAATAAATTATTTTCACCTCTTCAACATACAGAAAAGCAGTTCCTGTTTCTTTTATTACGTAAAGTGAAATCTACTGCCTTCCTCCGCTCAATTTAATTCACCTTGATGTAAATTTTAATGGGAATCCTGCGGATTTATTTTTGCCAGCTTACCAATAGTCAGGCCCTGTACCAGGATTGAAAAACACACAATCACATAGGTAATAGTTACCCATATTTCCTTGCTAAATTCTGCAGGGATAGAAAGTGCCAGGGCAATTGAAATACCACCTCTCAATCCTCCCCACGTCAATATAAACAAAGTACGCTTTGAGATTTCCTCACCTTGCCTGATGATGATGGAAGGTATCCATAGAGATACATACCTTGTCAGGATGCTAATCACAATCAACACAAGAGAGACAAACAAGATTGTTTGACTAGTTTGTATCACTAATACTTCCAGTCCTATTAATACAAACAAAGTGGCATTAAGTATTTCATCAATCAGCTCCCAAAATTTATCAATGTATTCGGCGGTGATATCAGACATACCGAATCTTTTGCCATGATTCCCCGTGATAATACCTGCAAGTACCATTGCCAGAGGCCCTGAGACATGTAAATAATGCGACAGGGTATAGCCTCCCATCACCACGGCGAGAGTAATTAAAACTTCCACCTGGTAATTATCAATAGTAGCGGTAAGTTTATATCCTACTATGCCGATCACAATGCCTAATAAAATTCCACCAATAGCTTCCCGGCCGAAAAGCATGAGTATATTCGGAATATCGAGACTTGCATCAGGTTGCGCCAATTTCAGGAGCGTGATGAATACCACAACAGCCACGCCATCATTAAAGAGTGATTCTCCGGCAATTTTTGTTTCCAGCGACTTTGAAACTCCTGCACTTTTCAGAATACTCAATACAGCTATGGGATCTGTCGGTGAAATCAGTGCTCCAAACAACAATGAATGTATCAGCTGTACCGGAATCCCAAAATAATTCAGTATATAAAAGGTGGCAAATCCAATAATAAATGTGCTGATTAAAACACTCACTGTTGAAAAAAGAATGATACTCAACTTCTCACTTCTCAAATCCTCAAATTTAATATGAATAGCACCGGCAAATAACATAAAGCTCAACATGCTTTCCAGAAGCAGTTCACTGAAATTAACACTTTCTAATCGGGCTTTAACCACTTCTATTATTGAAGGAAAAAAACGCCCGATCACAATGATGATGAATGAAAAAATCAATGAAACAATCATCAACCCGATAGCATTCGGCAATTTTAAGAAACGAAAATTAATGTAGGCAAAGCCAGCCGATAAAACGATGAGTATTGAAAGGAGGTGAAATAAATTCATAATTCAATTTTATTAATATCGAAGTTCTAAAGAGAAGCTAAAGCAAAATATACGAACAGCAATAAAGCAATGTCAATCCGGGATTCCCCGGAAGAGCTCGTCGCCTGCTGTAATATATTGAAAATTTCCCTGATGATCATGCTTCATTTCTGAGCTTCAAATTAAATGCTAAATCATGGAATACATTGTTTCGATGAAAAGAGTATATAAGGGAAAATCCGGATAATGATTTCTCAATAACCGGATTTTCCATGACTATACAATGTACTCTCAAAACCTGAGCAGGTCCTAAGGTGATTTGTATTCTACATCTTCGTTTGATTTTTTAATAATGGAAACGAATCGTGGCAAATACATTCCGTCCGGGAGCATTAATCCCACTCGAGAAAGTGCGGTACTGGGTATCGAAAATATTGTCCACCCCGGCATGAACACTGATATATGGATGAATCATGTATGAAGCCCGAACATTTAAAGTGAACCAGGCCGGCATTCCGTCAGGTGTTGCATATTGTTCATTGTCCTCACCGTTCAAATAATAGTCCTTCAATTTTTTCCATCCGTTGTAATTGGCAATAACATCGGCAGCAAACTTTTTATGGGTATAGTTGAGCTGCAAATGCATCATGAATGGAGAAATATGATCAAGGGGATAATCACTGCTGTCAGTTTTAATTCTTCCATAGATGTAATTCAGACTCAATGACAACATCAACTTTTCAGAGCATTGTGAACGAAGGTTAGATGAAAATCCGTAGTTGTATGCTTCGCCTTTGTTTTGATTGGCGAGTACCTGGCTCATTGCTCCATCATAGAAAATAGAATCATTTCCATTATACTGAAAACGATCGGTTACTATGGCATCGACGAAATGTGTATAATACACAGAGTTCTCCCAGCTTGTCTTTTGATTAAACAATTTCGTGATCCCTATTTCGGTATTAATAGTTTTCTCCGGTTTCAAATCAGAATTAGGTACAATAATAGCACCGGACGCAGACTCGAACACTTTGCTAAGATCATCGACATTGGGAGCTCTGAATCCTGTAGAAATCAATGCTGAAAGTTTCATGTCTTCAGAAGGTGTGTGAATGATTCCGATACTACCGGAATACACTGCATTTGTCTGGTCCACGGTATTATAGGGAAAATTAAAAAAGGTAGTATCCACAAATGTAGAATGGAGGGAGACAAAACCCAGTCGTATTCCATCGGTCAATGCCAGCTCTTCACTGATTTTCCATGAATGTGAAATATAAAGTGCGGCATTGGTCATCGTATTGTCTCCATCCGGATAACGCGTATCAAGCGGGGAACTGCCGCCATTCACAATATCTTCCGCTGTGGCGGTTGATTTCAACATGTTGTGTTGAGCATCCAGTCCGAAACGAATCGTATGTTTCTTTACGATGCGTTGAAAATCGAGGTTAAGCCCCAATACATCCACTTTTTCTGTGCGGTGAGCAAGGTGGTCATCATCAAACTTACGGGAATGGCGACTTTCTTCAAGGTGTTGAAAGTTTAGTCCTGCATGAATGTTCTGAAACAAGGAAGAAGGATAACCAATATTTACATCATAAGCAGCAAGCATGCGTTGTTGAGGACCATAATACCACTCGGCATATTTAAGGCCACTTCCGGCAGGATCAGTGAGCCGGTCATAACGTGGTACGTCACTCGAATTTGAATACTGAAGATTCAAGCCGTGAATCACATGTTCAGATTGTTTAAAAGCAAATTTCTGTAATAAATCATACTGGGAATATCCACTTTGAACCTGGTTATAGCGATCGGAGTTTTTCACCAGAGAATCCTTTCCATTCATTCTTTCAACGTAATATTCTCTCTCCCCATAGGATGTTGTATAAAATGGATTTTGATTCTTGCCTCCCGTCAAATCATCAAACTTTGAGTAGGTGAATGAGGTGAGTGATGCGAGCTTGTTTCCGCCGATATTGAAGTCAAGGTGTCCTGTTCTTTCATTATTCACACTTCCATATCGGGTAAAGGCATTCACCTTCACATGCTGTTTCTCGCCTCCACTCGCAAACAATGCCTTTTTAGTATATAGATTAATAACACCACCAAGAGCATCACTTCCATAAACTGTTGATGAGGGTCCAAATAAGACTTCAGCCCTGTCAAGGATGGCATTATCAAGCGTAATAATATTTTGAAGGTGGCCTCCTCGGTAGATGATATTATTCAAGCGAACACCATCCACCACCAGGAGGATACGGCTGGCCTCAAAGCCACGTATCACCGGACTTCCGCCACCTGACTGACTCTTTTGTACAAAAACAGTTCCTGTATTTGCAATGAGCTCGGCAGTTGTTTGTGCCTGTGAATTGATTATTTGTCTCGGGCCTATAACCTGAATTTGCTGAGCCACTGATTTTTTTAATTCTTCAGTCTTATTTACGGATATGACCACTTCATCCAGGCTGATCACTTTATCTGAAAGGGAATCGGTTTCCATTTTTTGAGCAAGACTAAGCTGGTAATTTATTAGAAGCAATGAAAGCATTGCCCATTTCGTATATTTCATGAGATGAGAATCTTGAATTTTTAAAACAATTTATTCCCCCTTTTGCATTCAAGAAGAGGAATATCAATTAAAGAATAAAATTGTTCTACGCTTTCTCCGGTGGCGGAGAGGTCACCTCAGACCTGTAAGAAAAAAAGAAATTGCCAGGGACTAAAAATTTATTTTGCGGAACCTGCAAAATTAAAAAATTAAAATCTATCACGGGGGCAATGTACACCAATGTTAAAAGCTGGAGTATCTGCTGAGGAGTCCGTGCAGACCGGGATGATTTATCAGTAATTGCCTTTTGAATTCGCTCTATGATCTCTCCTTCTTTCTTATCATGGATCACCAACAATTCTACCTTATCGCCTATTCCTGATACTGATTTAACATCGTACATTTCCCCATTCAGTGAAATCTCTTTCGAATTGATTTTGCTTTTCTGATAATCAACTTTCGACAGAACTATTCTTTCAAAACCGCTGCTCCTGTTGCTGATTTTGGTTTGCATCCTGTAATAAACAAGTATTTGCTGAGTCTGATATAAAAGCAAGATTCCCCCGGATTGAAGGAGGATAAGCATTAGCAGAACAAGATAAGCGCTTCGTTTCACAGGGCTTGATTAGCCTTACGAAGATAGAAAAAGTCTGACAGCCGCCAAACCGGTATTTAAGCCTTTAGGGCTCCAACTTGATCATCAATTATGACAAGCCGATTAATAATGGTATTGATTAGATATCCAGGGAATGAATAATTCCCGTTTCATAAGGAAGCTTACACATGGAGCAGTCCAATCCAACAATTTTTGCAAGCGCGTAATTCCTTGCCTTTTTTCAACACGGTCTAAAAAAGGGTGATATAAATCGATGCCAGCAATCCTTCCATAACCCAGTTTTTCCGATACGAGAGTATGCTTCAAGGCTTGGTTCCGGCAAATCTGAATAAAGCAATCCACTTCCTTTGGTTTAGCCGTTTAGATGCAAAACAAAAGAAAGCTTAATGAAAAAAATCAAAACATATTGATTGCTTGATTGATGATAAATAAACTCTAATTCCGGTATTCCTTTCACAAAAGAGTGAACGGGATGGATTTGATTATTTTTTCGTGGTTCAATTACCGGGGCTTCCAATCCACCGAAACTATAATTTCATTTCTCCTTCCGATCAATTGAAAGGGCGGGTTGTAACCCAAAAAGCGGTAATGCCCAATAGAAGAGATCCCTTTTTCTTGCAGGATCATTGCAAGTTTTTCCGAATATACTTTCAAATCTTTGTCGGATGCAAACCCTCCAAATTGAATAGCAGCGACAAACTCCTCCTTCGTCTTTTTAATAATGACGTTTGGATCATTAGGTTTGGGTAAATTCATCTCATCGTAGGCTGATGGCATTACAAAACTCATGGTAGAACCGGTGTCATTAATATCCATATGAACAGGAGATGTCATTGAAATTTTAGTTTCATTCTCGTTACCTCCGAAAATATATCCTGCCAACTTACGAAATCCAGGGCCTGCCAGATCTTTATAGGTTTTGGCTTCAGACTTAATCGTAGCCATGGTAGTTGAAGGGTAGAACCTGATTTCAAAATCGTGCTCTTTAAGCACAACGGTGTATTTTTGTCTTTCTGATTTATTGGTCGACATGATAGTATAGGTTTGAAACAAAACCAGTATTGCGATGAGAACGAGTGTGGATATTACAATTATTTTCATTTATCACCAGTTTTACCATGATTAACACTATAGTAAGATTATTGTTTAAAAGATTATTCTGAAAAGGAAATACAATCTTCCAATTCAATAATAACAGTCAAAGACCTCGTTCTCCAAGGGATGTAATCTAATAAAAAGGTGCAAAATGAAGAAAGGCCACACAAAGAAATCAGTTTTTCTTTGGCCGGAAAATCGACTTCCTGGTAATCTACATCATAGTACAGTGTCTTTTTGAAATCTCGTTCAATCCTGCAGTTGACGGTTCAATTGTTCGTTTCGCTGGATTCGCCTGTTAAGGATATTCACATATCTTAATCCCAGTTTATTATTGTAATCGGTATATGATTTTGCAGCCCAATCAACTGCGGCTTCGTAGTCTCCATTAATTTCATTGATGATGGCCATGTTGTATGCTGCCCTGCCTGCTATCTTCGCTGTCGGATGTGAAACATCCTTTAGCCATAATTCAGCAGCTCCATTCCAATCGCCGGTTTGTGCCCTGCGTTTCGCAACCTTAAAATTTTCTGATCCCTTCACATAATATTCCCTGCTCACCCGTATTGTATAGGGAAGCAGTCTGATGCCATAATCATGGCCCATTTCATTACTCCTTTTCATCACATCGTCCTTTCTTCCAAGAACGGCCTGAGCCGGCTTCATCGGATTGATTCCCTTTCCCCTTGAAAGCACTGTTTCGTTATCGTTGTAATCGTCTGATATAATTTTATCCAAATTGTTATAAATCCGCCATCCCATTTTAATAAGGGTTTGAATGCTTATCTCAGTTTCTACTACCGTTGTTTTTGCAAGTGGCACCTCAACCGGAACTGTGTTGGTTTCAATTTTTGATTCTGTATCATAATAAGACAAGACAAAAATTGCATCGACATTATTTTCACGACAAATTCGATCCACCACATCCCAGGATAAAGGCCCGGGAGAAGTTCCCATATTGGGATTTTTCAGTCCGGAATTTTCAATGATCTTTACCTCAGTAAATTTTTGATTGTGTTTCAACTCCTCATTCAATCCTGAAACAGAGGCACGAGCACCATCCCTATCAAGGTTTTTACCTTCCGCGGATAAGATCTTATCAATCATATCAAATTTTTCGTTTTGCGCCGAAGGCAAACTTCCGTCGACAATGCCAAGTTTTGTAATCTTAGAAGGGATAAATACAGGCGCCGGTTCGGTTATCGGAATGGTCAGGTAATTTGTAGAACTGCATGAGCAAAAGATTCCGGCAAGAAGAAATGCAAAAAGTCCTTTTGATGTGTTCGTTTTTCTCATATAAATTAATGTTGATATTTATTATGCAAGGTGTTCCCGGCAACAATTTTGAATACTTTTATGGCTTTGATTTAATTTTTCAGAACAGCATCCTCTCAAGATTTAATGCTGATTTATTGATCTGATTGAGATGGTTCTGAATCCATGGTTCAACGTTTTTAATTGAAAGCTTGTTTCATTGATTAAGGCACACTTTCCAACTTCTATAACTGATTCAGAAATCAACTTGCATCAAGCAATAGGACGAAACCTGCACAGACCAATTCCACTTTTGCAGCCACAATGCCATAAACAAGGCATCGATCACTGATAAAACAAAGCTGGAGGAATCAATGACAAGATGCACAAGTGAATATCCTATCTATAGGATCACGAAGAACATCCACATATCTGTGTATCTTTGTAACCCCCATTTAATAAATCCACAGGATTGAGCACTTCAGATTACTTACAAACGCCGGAATATAAGCGTGGAAAGCAACTTTATGCCTACCAGCATGGTGCCATTGATGAAATATTCAAACGCCTTCATGATCATCCGGCAAGGTATAACCTCTTATATCAGTTGCCAACCGGGGGTGGAAAAACTGTAATTTTTTCAGAAATAGCTCGCCGATACATTCAATCAACAGGTAAAAAAGTAATGATCCTGACACATCGTGTCGAACTTTGCGGTCAAACTTCCCAAATGCTGGATGAGTTTGGCGTAATCAACAAAGTCATCAACAGCGCTGTAAAAGAGATGCCTGTACCCAATGAATACATGTGTTATGTAGCCATGGTTGAAACTTTGAATAACCGACTCCGGGATAAAATCCTGAATCTTGACAACATTGGCCTAATGATCGTGGATGAAGCACATTATAATTCATTTGGCAAATTGTTCCGGTTTTATGAAAAAGGTGTAGTATTAGGTGTAACCGCAACACCCTTGAGTTCTAATATCAATATCAGGATGAAAGACACCTACGACGATCTCATTGTTGGAGAGTCGATCACTTCACTGATAGAATCAGGATATTTAGCAAAAGCCACTACCTATCACTATCATGTAGGGCTCACTTCGCTTAAGGTTGGTAGAAATGGAGATTATACTGTGAGTTCTTCTGAACGGCTGTATAACAACCACGCCATGCAGGATAAACTGCTAAGTGCATACCGAGAGAAATGCATTGGTAAAAAAACCCTGATATTTAATAATGGAATTGCTACTTCACAATACGTATATGCCACATTTCAGGATGCAGGCTACGAAATAAAGCACCTCGATCATACACATACACCCCGTGAACGCAAAGAAATACTTCAGTGGTTCAAGGATAAGCCGGATGCAATCCTGACATCGGTGAGCATTCTGACGACAGGTTTTGACGAACCCACAGTAGAGTGTATTATTTTAAACCGGGCCACCAAATCACTCACTCTCTATTTTCAGATGATAGGAAGGGGCTCCCGCGTGCTCCCTGACAAAAAGGAGTTTATGGTAATCGACCTGGGCAACAACATGAATCGCTTCGGGCTTTGGGATGGTCCGATGGATTGGATGAGCATTTTTAAAAACCCCGAAATCTATCTTTCTAATATCAGAAATGACGAAGAAATTGAACTCGGATACAGGTATGAAATGCCGGAAGAATTACGGAATCTTTTTGGCAATTCTGCAATCATCGACTTTGATGTTAAGGCAGAACATCAGGAGGCAACCGGAAAAATGCAGCGGCCCAAGGTGGTGATAGAACGATCCATCGAGCAACACATTCACATGTGCATGGATAACAGCTCCGATATTGAAGATGCCCTGTTGCTTGCTGATAAATTAAAAGAGGAAATAGAATTCCGGGTGCGTGTGTACACGCGTTGTTTAAGCAAGACCTCGGAGAGCTATGTTAAATGGTTGCAGGATGATTATAAACGAAAATTAAAAGTTGCACTGATCAGAAATGCCCATCAAACCAACGAACAAGAGGTCGACCCCAGTGATAAATACAGTTCAGAAGGATTTTCACAAGAGGAAGAAGATCATTCCGGAGCCCAGGAAATGCAGTAACAGAGAAGATCCGAAGCAATACTTCCCGAAACTGAAAACTTCAGTAAGCCGACGGCTTAATTTCCTCATTTTCTTGTACCCAGAATCTTTGTATTTGTCCCCCCGCCTAAACCACCGCCCGGACAAGAGTTAGAACTAAAACCAATCGATACATTGTCTGAATTATCAAACCTGCCAACATTGGTTCCGCAACCCAAAAAAAGTTGGCCGTCTTTATTAATCTGCAACTCAACGGTTAAATTACCGGCACAGTTAAATTTTATTAAATCATCCGTCTTTTTGTCGTAGAGTATTTCTCCGCTATAATAAATTGTATCGCTGGCATAAACACCTTGGTTGATATCCCAGGTAGAGTATGAATATATAAAGTTGAAATCGCCAACGTACTTATTCCTGTAGTCGAGCGCAGTTTTTTTACAAGCCCCTGCGAGAAGGAGAAATAGAACAACAAATAATCCGGAGGAAAAACGAGCTTGCATCTTTACCCATCGTTAACAATATAAAAGTAATTATATTTTCCGGGAATCAAACAAACAACTGATTAACTGCGGCTTTCCTGAAATACAAAGGAATTGCCAGAGCGTACATGAAGCTGCAAAAAGCAGCTTATTCTATGGGTGTGCGTTTAGTATTTTCTGCCAGCCACATTTCATCTGCAGAGATTCAAGGCAATAAATGGTTGTCCATCCAAGTGAAAATTCACCACCATTACAGTGCCGGCCTTTTGTCCATGAACTTCATATCCTTCCTTCCCGTACCGGCTGATATTTGTTATTTCTGAATTAGGGAACACTGAGGTGTAAAACTTTGCTGCTTCCTCCGCTTCATTGTCAAACCGAAGGCAATTGCTGATGCTTTTTTCTTTCATTACCTATTGTTTATTTTTTTATCTTCAAGCTCATAGAAAATGACCACATGAGTAGTAAAGAATGTCCATCCTGTGCCATGGAAATTGATTCAACAGCAAAAATTTGTCCCATTTGCGGCTACGAATTTCCGGTCCAATCAAAAATATACATCCTTGTTGCAATTCTATTGCTGCTGCTTTCCCTGCTCTATTATATTTTTTAGTCTTTTGCAGGGAAGGCATCTAATCCGGATAAATGGCTAATCCCAAGTAATCACTTAGAAGTCTCCGGGTCAATGATAGCTGATACTTTAGAGATTACATTGGCAGGAAAACCACCTTGTTTGGCATGCTCACGCACCATTTCTTCATTAGGAGCTATATAGACACAATAAATTTTGTCGGTGGTTACGTAGCTATGAATCCATTGAATCTGCGAACCCATTTTCTCCAATACCCCACAAGAGGTTTGTGATATGGCTTTTAATTGTTCGGCATTTAATTTTCCTGCTCCGGGAATTTCCCTTTCGATAACGAACTTAGGCATGATAAAATAATTTTAAATACTACTCATTTGGCTTTGAGTGATGCCCCGTTTGATAAGTGGTTTCTGGTCTCCACCTTACTTATTACGCTAACACAAGAACGGACAATTCAGTATTCCCGGCAAATAGTTTTAAACTATTTACATGAATCGTCTCTATAAATAAAGAATATCCAACCACTGAATGGCTAAAAAAGTGGCACAAAAACACGAACAATAATTTCAATGCTTTTACTCCAGGCCTACTTAGTCTTGAATAGACTGAATATCCCGATCTGGCTGGGACAAATTCCTGTGATAGCAGCGAAGATCATTCCTGCCGGTGGTATAAACAACAACCAATGCACATTGGAGAAACCAGTGAGATAAACTCCCAGCCAGATGATTGAACCAAAGAAGGCAAACCATACACGCATTTGTTTTGAAGCTTTCATTTTTGTGTTGTTTATAAAGTGAATAAGAAAGACCTATTTAAAAAAGTAAGTAATTCAATGTAATGATTTGAAGGTCGTCAACTCCTCTTCCAATAATTTATACCGGTAACGAGTATAGACGCAATGTAATGATATATATTATTCATCTCGCAGCTGTTGACTCGGTTAAACCAATTCAGTTCCACTATCTATAATTCTTAAAATTTACATCCACTGAGAGAACTGAAAGTCCAGGACCTTGGCATCAATTTCACCTAATTTATTTAGCTACAATGATTTTTTCAGTAAAACAGCCACCTTCAAAAGTGCAGATTTGTAGAAAATAAACCCCATTGGCAGGAAATTCGAAGTCGCTATTTGCAAGCCCATCTACAGACCTGCGCTCAGTTAATTGTCCCAATGAATTAATGATTATAATTTCCTGCACATTATTCGGCAAAGCAATGTGCACTTTTCCATTTGAGGGGTTTGGATAAACAACAAAACCATAGTCTGGTGTAATAGCATTCATACCAGTGCTTATGTTCACATCCCTCACCAAACGAACAAAATTATTTACCCTCAGCACATCACCCTGCGGGCCTCTGCCATAAACCGAATTTCCCAGTGAGTCCAGCCCGATCAGATCTCCAACATAGGTTCCTCCTTTGGGGTCGCTCCTTTGCGCACCTGCTCCATGCACATCCACATAGGAGTAATAACTATTTCCCGGTATTCTAATCCATCCAGGGGCGCTGCCAAAACAAATATATACGGCACTCCCTCCTCCATAGGTTGTTCCGTTATAAGAACCATGTGTGGTGCTTGTCCAGAACCATGGCCAATCCGGGTATCCGGCTTCGTTGGTGATGGCTGTGCAATTGAATATGGGATCAATTGCTGCTGAAAACGTAGTGCCGGGAGAACGGGTATAGTCCACAATGCTTTGCAACTCTTTGGCATTGGGTAAGCGCCAATTGTCAAACCCACAATAATTAGCCCCATTCATTGATTGTGCCCATGCAAGTGCCTGTTCCCAATTCATCGGTGTCTGACTATCATCTTTGGCCCACATCAATCCGCTTGCGCTATCAGTCACCGTCAGGTTTCCATTATCAACAAAGTGATTCAATCCGTATGAGGTATTCCCACGAACAGCTATGAATGAAAATATTTTATCCGATCCATCAGGCATTACTAAATCATAGCCCTTGATTCTTCCATCCGCAAAGTTGAACCCAAAAAGTTGTTGAGATCCCGAAAAACTCAGCTCATTATACATTGTAGCTGATGCATATTGGACATCAATGATCCGTTCCCCAAGGTTGACCTGACCCCAGGCAAATGGAAAATAGGTTGTATCAAGGAATGGCACTAGTCCCGCAGTATTTGACCCTGATAAACCACTGGGGTCGGTACCCTTCCAGTCGGTTAAGGAGTATAATTCTTTGATGGATGGAATACGCCAATCATCATGCCCTGCATAATTTGATGTATTTAAAACCAAAACCCTAGCCTGAATTTGTGGCCAGGTCAATTTATCTGCTTTCTCAACGACTCCGTTGTTGTTACCGTTTGCATCCGGACTGCTTTGCCATGTTAAACCGGTATTCAAATCGCTAATGCTGCCATTTCCATTATCCAGAAAAGAAGGCAAATTAAGTCCGGGAAACTGTCCATAAAAAGGAGAGGAAGCTAAAGCCGGACAAGCGACAAGAGTTGAATTATTGTAACAATCTGTTACACCTGTTCCTACAATCCTATACGGCTGTGCATTTCCTGAGGAGAAAAAGAAAACTGAAAGCGTGGAAATTGCAAGTATCATTGATAATTGCCTGATGTTGTATACAAAGCATGTTTTTTTCATCTGAATTATTTTGACAAGTAAATTTTAGACGACAAAACTGTATGAATGGTTTAAATCACCTGGAAAAGATACCCAAACTCAAATTTCATTGACATTTACAATTAATCCGGCCATTAATAACTTTTTAAGAAAAGCAATTTAATTCCATCTCATATATTTAAACGGCATTCCCCCTTGTATTTTTTAAGTATCTTTTCAAAACAAACACTACTCTGAACATTCTCGTATTGATCAAAGTTGGGAATAATTTTATAGTTATTCTTTATGTAAAGCCCAATAGCCTCAGGTTGCTTTTTACCAGTTTCTAATATACACCTGCTGAAATTCAAGTCAAGAGACCAACGCTCCAGCTCATTGAGAATTAACGAGGCAATACCTTGTCCCCGTCTGTGATCAGGTACAAACATTCTCTTCACCTCGACTGTGTCGTTTGAATATTCTTTAATAGCCCCGCAACCAACTGGCAAATCATTATCATACGCAACAATCACATATTTTATCTTGTCAATTTTGTTGAACTGTGCAAAAAACGAATGGTCCTTTCCATCACGGATCAGTAAATCTGCATCAAGTTCTGAAACCAATTTTTGAAAATCAGGATTAGCTGAATTAGTGCGTATAAGTTTTAGCATTTTATCCATTCCGTTGTGGATTGAAATTCTTATCCATAAAATTAATCAGCTTCAAACTTTGTCAATTAATTATAACTATCAAATATCTCCACATTGATACAACATGTTGACCGAATAGTGCTAATAACCTATATAGTGAAAATACTTTTTTTTGGCATCTTCTATACTTTACAATAAATCAAGAACAGAACATCGCCTTAACTGAATTCCGAAATATAAAAACGAGGGTCGAGCTCTTTGAATTATTTTATTTAGGTGGATGTTGGCCTTTTGTGTACCTAAGGTAAATATATCCATATGCAACAAGAAAAATAAATACTGCCATCCATTCCCGTTCGATGCTATATACCAAAAGTGTCAAAAGACCAGCGATTGGGAACAGCCATTTGGATACCTTATTATCCGGGCCCAGAATAAACAGAGTCACAAAAACTAAAAGTGCAGCTACTAAGCGGACAACTGAAAATAAAGTCATGTTGAATGTTTTAAAGAAAGTTCAACAATCTAGTGATTAAATCCAAGGGAGGCATGAAAAAAAACGCTTAGCTCAAAACAGGAGTTTCCACAACTTTGCTTTAATATCGGGGCAAATCCGGCTTGAGAAATGATTTACAATCACAACTCACTTTCCGATCGGCAAAACCGTGGCGATAATTTCAAATTGTCTTTCGGGATTTTGCCTTTTGTGAATTATGTTTTACCCTGAACTTTACTATTTTTCTTACAAGTGCTAAAGGAAGTGGCTTGTCGAGCGGAAATTGGACTGTGCCTTTAGACCACTTGTAGTTTGACAATTCTTTTTTAAAGGATTCGATTCCCGAAGCAGTGGGGTAAAAACCAATATGTTTTGAATAGGCAGCAAAATAAACTAAGACACCATTCCATTTGAAAGCCGGCATCCCATAACTGATTACTTCTTCAGCCATCGGAGCTGCTTTAATTATGCTCGCCCGAAGCTGTTCCAGCATTTCCCGAGTATCAACAGGAAAACCGGCTATGTACTCGTCAATATCTTTTGCCTTTTTAATCATAACACGATTTGTAAGGATGCTTAGGGGAGCAGATCTCATGATTCAATAAGGCCATTGCCTTTATGAATGAATTGAATTAAGGTTTAATAACCCGCATACATGAAGGCCTGATAGATACATGGTTGTTTATACAATAATAGCACTTACTTTTGTTTGCTCAAAATATGCCAGACAAAATGAATTCTTAATAAATATTCTATGAACTATGCTCCACCTGTCCATGTTACAGGTCTGAAATGTGAAATTTGCGGTGCATCCTATAAACACGGCAATGTGTATACCTGTCCCTCTTGCGGGGATACTGGTATTCTTGATGTTGAATACGATTATAAGAGCATTGCTTCCGCTTTATCAAAAGATCCCTTACAAAACCGACCGCAAAATATCTGGAGATACAGTGATTTACTTCCTGTATCGTCAGATATTAAACGGCCTCATCTATTCATAGGCTGGACTCCGGTATATGATATCCCACGACTGGCAGAGCTATTCGGCATCCGGCAATTTTTCCTGAAAGATGACGGGCGAAATCCAACCAACTCTTTTAAAGACAGGGCCAGCTCTGTAGGTGTGCTCAAAAGTATTGAATTCGGATTCGAACACATCGCCTGTGCATCCACAGGAAATGCCGCCTCCTCGCTGGCAGGACTTTCCGCGGCAACTGGTTTGAAAAGTTACATTTTTGTTCCGGAGCGCGCTCCTGAGCCAAAGGTTACTCAGCTGCTCATCTTTGGTGCCACGGTGCTTCGCGTACTCGGAAGCTATGAACAGGCATTCGACCTGTGCAAAGCTGCGTGTGAAAAATACGGATGGTACAACCGTAATAGCGGCAGCAATCCTTTTCTGGTTGAAGGCAAAAAGACGGCAGGACTTGAAATCGCAGAGCAACTCAACAAGAACATGCCTGATTGGGTCGTCGTTTCGGTGGGTGATGGCTGTACGATAGGTGGCATCGGTAAAGGCCTGCAGGAAATGAAGCAATTGGGAATTATCGACCGTGTTCCCAGATTGTTGGGTGTACAGGCGGAAGGAGCCCGACCCATCGTGGATGCTTTCATCAGCGGTAAGGAACTTATACCCTCGGATACTAACACACTTGCAGATAGTATCGCAGTAGGCACACCGCGCAACTGGAGAAGAGCATTGAAACAGATCAAATTGTCCGGTGGCGATATGATTGCAGTGACTGATGAAGAAATTCTGGAAGCTATGCGCATCACAGCAAGAGCCGGAGCTGTATTTGGAGAACCGGCAGGCGTAACAGGAGTAGCGGGTTTAAAGAAAGCAATTGAGAAAGGGATAATAAAGAAAAACGAATCAGCTTTGTCAATTATAACCGGAAATGGTTTAAAAGACATACAATCAGCGAAGCAAGCCGTAGGGAAAGCAATAGATGTGAAACCAAACCTGGAAGGCCTCATGGAAGTTCTTTCAAATCATTGATAGAAGATTAATATTACGCTCAGCCAATAACCCACTTATTCCAATATCAATTCTCAACTATCAATTTTAAATTGTCAATTGTCAATTAAGCACCATGTTCATTAAAAATATCCGCACATTCACCTTAGCACCTGCACAGGTACATAAAACAAACCTGAGAATCACAGGATCCATGATCAGTGCTGAAGGTCCATTATTGAAACCATTAAAAGGCGAAAAAGTGATTGACATGGAAGGAAAACTTGTTCTTCCGGGCTTTGTAAATGCGCACACACATTTATATTCAAGTCTTTCCCGTGGTATGCCAATGCCTGCTAAAGCACCAAATAATTTCCTTGAAATCCTGGAGAAAATTTGGTGGAAGCTTGATATTGCCCTTGACGAAGAATCGATCTACTACAGTGCGCTGGTTGGCGCAATCGATGCCATCAAATGCGGAACTACAACGCTTATGGATCATCATGCCTCTCCCTCATCCATCAAAGGCTCTCTTGATCTTATCAAGAAAGCAATGAACCAGGTTGGAATGCGGGGTGTCTTGTGCTATGAAGTGACTGACCGGGGTGGGATAAAGAAACGTGATGAAGGTCTGTCTGAGAATGAAAGATTTATTGAAGCAAATAAAACCGATGAACATTTCCGCGGCTATGTAGGTGCCCATGCTGCATTTACGTTGAGCGACGAGTCATTGCAGCTTTGCGGTGAGATGGCTGCTAAACACAAGACAGGTGTACATATTCATGTTTCGGAAGATGTTTGCGATGTGAAAGATGCTGAGAAAAAATATAAGAGCACGGTATTCGACAGACTAGCTCCACACAAAATTCTGAAAAAAGAAACCATACTTGCACACTGTGTACACTTGACACCAGCTGAATTTAAAACCAGCCATGATAACAAATGCTGGCTGGTTCATAATCCCCGCTCCAATATGAACAACCGGGTTGGATATGCAAAAGTTCATCTGTTCGGAGATAAACTTGCACTTGGCACAGATGGATTTCCTGCTGACATGCTTGAAGAAGCCAAATTCGCTTTTCACAAAAAAAGAGATTCGAGCACTGATGAAAACATAGATTATATAAAGCTCATCACCGGAGGACAAAAGCTGATCTCAGACATTTTCGGAAAAAACTTCGGCACATTGAAAAAAGGTTCTGAGGCAGATCTTGTGGTAATGAATTATAATGAACCTACTCCAATGCAAAAAGACAATTTACTCGGCCATTATTTATTCGGCATGCAATCGTCCATGGTTGAGTCAGTGATGGTAGGCGGAAAATGGGTGATGAAAAACCGGAAAATTTTAGGAGTAGATGAAAAGAAGATATTAGCTAAATCGCAGCTGGTAGCGAAGAAGTTGTGGAAGAAGATGGAAAAACCAGGATGATGAATCATTAGATGCCGACAAGTAAAAGAAATTTCAAGGCATGTGATGTAAATCATGATTTTTAAAATAAAGCAAAGACTATATACTTTTTCGCTGAATTTCAACCATTTAGGTCTATAATTCAGTTCGTTTTTAAAGCTACAGGAAAGCAAATCTTTTCCTATTGAATTTCCACATAGTAGGAGTTGCGTATATACTTTATGCACTGTCTATTTATATGTATTTTTAACAACCTAACCGGGTCGGCTACTTTTAATTCATTATAACACCGAAAATTTATTCATGGCATAAAATTCTTCAGCAAACTCCTGCACCAATTCGATTTGCAAATAGAATAATTTAGAAACAAATAAAGTATTACTCTTACCTGGTTTTTAAGTCCGAACCAACAGAATTAAATTTATGGCTGAATTATCACCGATTCCATTTGACCGCCTTCTTAAAAGAATCTTCTATGAGTATAAAAAAACAGATTCCATTTTTGATCTGTCATCAAAGAAGATATATCAACCTGGAAACGATGTCGATTTATCGGTTAAGTTTCTTGGTAAAAATGCAGCAAATCCTGCAGGGCCGGCAGCCGGACCACATACGCAACTGAGTCAGAATATAATCCTCGCATGGCTTGCAGGCTCCCGGATTCTGGAACTTAAAACGGTTCAGATAAAGGATCGGCTTGAACTAACAAGACCCTGCATCGATATGGCCACGATCGGTTATAATACCGAGTGGTCACAGGAACTTTTACTGGAAGAATCCTTAGGTGAATATGTAAAGGCATCAATGGCCATTGAAATTCTTAAACACTGGCTTTTTCTTTCTGATCCTGCTAAGACTTATAGACCTGAACAATTTGACACCATTTTTGACCTCAGTGTCGGTTATGACCTTGAAGGAATAAAATCAGAAAAAATCCGCAACTGGCTGCATTCAATGAGAAATGCAAGTACACTTATTGAAGAGTACAGGAAACAAATCCCCCTCGAATTTTCATCATACAAAGATCTTTATTTCAATCCTGAGATAGGTAACAGCATAACCCTTTCCACATTCCACGGCACAAAGGCGGAGGAAATTGAAAGCATCTGTGAATTTCTTATCCTTGAAATGGATTTTAATGTGATCATCAAGATGAATCCCCCAATGCTTGGCAAGGAAAAACTTGAACACCTCTTGCATGAGAAGCTTGGATATACTCAGGTGGAAGTAAATGAAAATGCATATAAGTCAACCATAGCCTACAAAGATGCCGTTGAACTTGTAAAAAGATTACATGAAAAAGCTGATAAAAAAGGTAAAAAAGTTGGCGTTAAATTCGGGAACACACTTGAGGTGATTAACAAGGGTGATTTCCTTAAAGATAAGGTTCAATACCTATCCGGACAGCCACTGCATATATTGCATCTTGCTTTGGTGAATGAATGGCGCAAATCATTTGGCGCAAATTTCCCAATTTCATTTTCAGCGGGTGTTGACGCAAACAATTTTGCAGATTGTGTTTCCCTCGGACTTCTTCCTGTTACTACCTGTACGGATCTTCTCAGGCCAAAAGGCTATGGAAGACTGCCACAGTATCTTCAGAATTTAGAGCTAAAGATGAAAGCAACAGGTGCAAAAACAATCAAGGAGTATATTGTAAATTCAAATAAGACGACTGTCGGACATGAGACAGATGCCTATGAAACAGCGATAATGTCCAATACTTCCGATCTGTTAAAAAGAAGCATTGAAAACACGCGTTACCATTATACCAATAATAGCAAAACTCCCCGGAAAGTCGGTAGTCATTTGCATACTTGGGACTGCCTGAATTGTGATAAATGCATCCCTGTTTGCCCTAATGATGCCAATTTCTTTTTCGACATAGAAACTGTTGATCAAGACTATTTCAACATTGAAGTGAATGAGGAAGGATGGAAAGAAACAGCAGGCGGGCATTTGAAAATTGAAAAGACAAATCAGATCGCGAACTTTGCAGATGCCTGCAACGAGTGTGGAAACTGTGATGTTTTTTGCCCTGAAGATGGAGGGCCTTATATCGAAAAACCAAGATTTTTCGGTTCACTCGAATCATTCAAATTGTATAAAAATCATAGTGGATTTTATCTTGACATAAAAAAAAACACGACCTCATTATCGGGACGGTTTAAAGACAAGGAATTTGACTTAGTTCTGGACAAAATCCTGGACAAAATTACATTTCGCTCGAATACTGTTTCGATTGAAACAAAAGCATCCACAAATGAAATTCTCAAAGCTTCATTGATCAATGCAAAAACAGGTATGATGGACATGCAATATTATCATGTGATGTCAGTCTTATTAAAAGGGATGCTAAACACAAGCCGTGTACATTTCGTGAACATAGAAGCTCATCAATTATAATACAACACATGAGTCAGATAGCGACTGGAGAAAAATCAAAGTTGGAGTTTAGTCTCAATGGAGATACATTTACTGCTTTAATTAGCGATGATACATCCCTGATGACTGTTCTTCGTGAGCAGGCAGGGTTGACATCACCTAAAAACGGCTGCGCTCCACAGGGTTCATGCGGTTGCTGTACAGTCATTGTTGATGGAAAAGCCGTCTCTTCCTGCGCCGTTCCGGCAAAGAATGCGAAAGGAAAAAATGTGATCACTCTGGAGGGTTTCACAGAAAGAGAAAGAGACATCTTTGCCAAATCATTTACTCTTTCAGGTGGCCTGCAATGCGGATTTTGCATTCCCGGTATTGTTGTGCGCGCAAAGCATCTCATCAGCAAAAACCCCGTTCCTTCCAGAGATGAAATTGCCAATGCCTTGAACAATCATATTTGCCGTTGTACCGGTTTTGTGAAAATTATTGATGCCATAGAAATGGCTGCTCAGGCTTTGAATGGAAAAGCACTTCCGACAGCAGATTATTCGGGCAAGATAGGTTCCAGTCTGCCAAAAATGGATGGAGAAAAATTTGTGCTTGGGCAGCGTCCTTATATTGATGATATCACATTACCTGAAATGCAGTACGCGGCATTTTTATTTTCGCCGCATCCACGTATTAAAGTAAAGAAAATAAATACTTCTGTTGCTGAAAAAATACCTGGAGTAAAAAGGATTGTAACTGCTAAGGATGTTCCTGGCAGAATCCGACAAGGCACGATTTATCAGGATTGGCCGGCATATATCGCAGAAGGGCAGACTACCCATTGCATCGGGGATATACTGGCAGGCGTTGTAGCAACCGATGTGGAGACAGCACGAAAAGCTGTGGAACAAATCATCCTCGACTATGAAATTCTACCGGCTGTATTTGATGCAGAAGAGGCCCTGAAACCAAGTTCCATTCAGGTTCATTATGATCATGTCAACCTGCTGGCCAAGTCAATTATTAAAAGAGGCAATGTAAAAGAGCAGCTTGAAAATTCAAAATTTGTTGAAACGAGAAGCTTTGAAACACAAATGATAGAGCATGCCTTTCTTGAACCGGAGAGTTCAATTGCTCATGTTAAGGATGGAGTTATTGAAGTGCTTAGTCAGGGACAAGGAATATTTGATGACAGAAAACAAATTGCCTCCTTCCTGAATCTTCCTGAAGATAAAATCAAGGTCACACTCATCACCAACGGTGGTGCTTTTGGTGGTAAAGAAGACCTGAGCGTTCAGGCACATGTTGCCCTGATGACATCACTTACCGGAAAACCGGTGAAAGCTACATTAACACGGGAAGAAAGCATCCGGTTGCATCCCAAGCGTCATCCTATCAAGATGACCTATACCGTGGGCTGCGATGTAAATGGAAAATTGACCGCAGTGCACGCGCGCATGATCGGTGACAAAGGGGCCTATGCTTCCGTAGGAACCAAGGTCCTGGAACGCGCAGCCGGACATGCCTGCGGGCCCTACAACATTCTTCATTCCGATGTGGAAGCGTTGGCGGTCTATACGAACAACCTTCCATGTGGAGCCATGCGCGGATTCGGAGCTAACCAGGCAGCATTCGCGATGGAAGGAATGATGGATATCCTCGCTGAGAAAGTTGGTATTGACGGATGGGAAATGCGATGGAGAAATGTAGTGGACATCGGGGATACTTTTGTGACAGGTCAGGTTTTTGACAAGGCAGTGGGAATTAAAAAGACCCTGCTTGCAGTGAAAGATATTTTTTATGCCTCCAAATATGCCGGTATCGCGTGCGGAATAAAAAATGTAGGCATCGGCAATGGCATGACAGAATACGGACAAGCCATGGTTACAGTTAACCCCGACGAAACCATCACCATCAATACCGGATTTACAGATATGGGACAGGGTTTCTGTACAATCATGATCCAGTTCTTCTGTGATGTTACCGGTATAGATCCCAGAATAGTAAGAGTGAACATTGACACAACTGAACCCACGCCTTGCGGAATGACTACTGCGTCAAGAGCTACAGTTCTTGGCGGAAGAGCCATGATTAAGGCAGCAGAGAAAATCAAGATAGATCTGGACAAGGGATTAAGTCTGAAAGAACTCTCAGGTAAAAAATATCTTGGTGAAGTTGTAATTGATTACACAAATTCGCTGGAAACAAAAACAGATAAGCCCATCACCCACATGTCATTTAGTTTTGCCACCCAGGTGTGTATTCTGGATGAACAGGGAAAACTAAAGAAATACGTTGCCGCACATGATGTTGGAAAGGTCATTAACCGAAAAATGATTGAAGGCCAATTGGAAGGTTCCATACATATGGGTTTAGGTTATGCCCTTACGGAAGAATTGAAATTAAAAGACGGCGTACCCGAATCATTCAAATTCCGTTCACTTGGAATTTTACGTGCAAAGGACATGCCCGAAACAGAAATTCTCCTCATCGAAGAAAACGAACCGGAAGGTCCTTTTGGCGCGAAAGGCGTTGGCGAAGTTGGGCTTGTACCAACAGCAGCTGCCGTGGCAGGAGCTTTATATAAATTTGATGGCATCAGGAGATATAAGCTACCCATGAAAGATTCACCTGCTGCCAAAGCTATCAGTTCAAAATAAATTACGACAAAATAAACAACTAATTTTCCAAACAATAATTAATCAAAAGACATGAGCACGCTCACACCCACAAAAGCAGATCTGCTGCTGGAATCCCTGAGTAATTTAAAAACGAACATGGTTAACCGCGATTTCCTGTTGACATGGGAACGAAATGATGATGAGATCCGGGCGGTTCTTGATGTAGCACAACTGATGAGTGACCTGCACAAATCAGGCACCTCCATCCGCGCCTTTGAAACCGGACTGGCGATTTCTCTTTTCCGGGATAATTCTACACGCACACGTTTCAGCTTTGCTTCCGCTGCAAATGCACTTGGCCTGGGACTCTCCGAGCTTGACGAAGAAAAATCACAAATAGCACACGGAGAAACGGTTCGCGAAACAGCCAACATGATTTCATTCCTTGCTGAAACAATCGGTATTCGTGATGATATGTTTCTTGGCGAGGGTAATAAATACATGAAAGAATTTGGAGATTCTCTCCAGGAGGGCTATGACAATGGTATCCTTCATCAAAGACCGACTATCGTTAATCTTCAGTGTGACATAGATCACCCTACACAATCGCTTGCCGATTTGATGCATCTAAAAAACACATTCGGTTCGGTAGAGAACCTTCGAGGTAAAAAGATTGCCATGACCTGGGCTTATTCTCCAAGTTATGGCAAACCTCTTTCAGTGCCTCAGGCAATCATTGGACTCATGTCCCGCTTTGGAATGAATGTTTCCCTTGCCTTTCCCGAGGGCTATGGTCTGATTCCGGACGTGATTGAACAGGCAAAAAAACAATCGGTACAAAGTGGAGGCAGTTTTGAAGTGGTCAACAACATGGAGGACGCTTTCAAGGATGCCGACATAGTTTATCCTAAATCATGGGCTCCTTTTCATGTGATGCAGCGCAGGACTGTTTTATTAAACAATAATGATAAAGCAGGACTTAAGGATCTTGAAAAAGAATGTCTCGTGAATAATGCCAAATTCAAAAACTGGGAATGTGATGAGAACAAAATGAAGATGACAAAAAAGGGTAAGGCATTATACATGCATTGTCTTCCTGCCGATATCACCGGTGTGAGTTGCACGGAAGGCGAAGTATCCAAAGATGTATTTGAAAAATACCGTCTTTCCACTTATGCAGAAGCTGGTTACAAACCATTTGTGATTGCGGCCATCATTTACCTTTCACGCATTCAGGATCCGGTTCAAAAACTCAGGAACATCGTTGAGAATAACACTAAAAGAAGTCTCTAAAGAAATTTTCAAAATATAAAATAGTTATGTCAAGAATCATTAAGAAAATTGATCATGCTGTAGTGAAGAAAACTGCCGCAAGATGCAAGGCACAGGGTATTACTATCCCAACCTTTGCCCAGATGCGTGATCCAAAGAAAATTCCCGAGAACATCAAATCTAAATTGCCGGCGGTCGGATTGTGGGATGTAAACCCATTGAACCTCTATCGTATATCCTGGAAGAATGACATCAAGACCGGATTGTATGGTGGAGTCAACTATATAGAAATACCCCGGGAGATAACCGGTGTTAAAGCTAGGATTATAGGTATCATCGGAAAGTATTTCCCTACCGGAGCCCATAAAGTAGGAGCAGCATTTGGTTGCCTTGTTCCCCGTCTGGTAAGCGGAGAGTTCGATCCGGAAGTTCACAAAGCTGTTTGGCCATCTACAGGAAACTATTGCCGGGGTGGAGCATTCGATTGTCGCCTACTCGATTGTACACCGATCGCCATACTTCCTGAAGGAATGTCAAAAGAACGATTTGAATGGCTGAAAGAAATTGGCTCCGATGTGATAGCAACACCGGGGACAGAATCCAATGTGAAAGAAATCTATGACAAATGTTGGGAGCTGAAGAAAGATCCATTGAATATTATCTTCAATCAATTTGAAGAATTTGGCAATCCTATATGGCATTATAATGTTACAGGCCCTGCACTTGAAGAAGCATTTCAAGCACTAGCCATAAAAAAAGGTAATGCCGCGGCTTATATTTCGGCTACGGGATCTGCCGGAACTATCGGAGCAGGAGATTACCTTAAAAAACTTCATCCTTCTTTAAAAATTGTTGCCACTGAAGCTTTACAGTGTCCTACATTATACATGAATGGTTTTGGTGAACACCGCATTGAAGGCATTGGAGATAAGCACGTCCCCTGGGTTCATAATGTGCGTAACACTGACGCTGTCGCAGCCATTGACGATGAAGATTGCATGCGGGTATTAAGGCTGTTCAATGAAAATCCCGGAAAAGAATTCCTGAAGACATTAGGGGTAAGCGAAAGTGACATTACTGACTTAAATTTGTTAGGAATATCCGGCATAGGCAATCTGCTTGCCGCTATCAAAACTGCAAAATACTATGAGATGGGAGAAAATGATGTGATCCTGACCATCTTCACAGATTCTGTTGAAATGTACCGGTCACGTCTTGATGAATTAACACAAGAACGCGGCGCCTACTCTCCGGTTCAGGCCGCGATGGATTTTTCAGGACCTGTGGCACATCAGGGAATTGACTTCTATAAAGAATTATCTTACTACGATAAGAAAGCTATACACAACCTGAAGTACTTCACATGGATCGAACAACAGGGAAGATCCTCAGAAGAACTGAAAGAACAGTGGGAACCTGAATATTGGAAAACTATCTTTGAAGAAGAAGTAGTTTTGTTTGACAAATTGATTGAAGATTTTAACCAACAAGTAGCATCATAAAAAAATAAATTATGTTTAATAAAATATTAGCTGAAGCAAAGAAAAATGAAAGACTGGTTGCCGGCTTTCTCCGCGATTTAATCGCAATCAAGTCTTTTAGTTCCAAAGAAGGTGATGTGATCCAACGCATAAAACAAGAAATGGAAAAATGCGGATTTGATGAAATCACCATAGATCCGATGGGAAATATTCTCGGAAGGATTGGAAGAGGAAAGCATGTGATTGCGATGGATGCCCACGTGGACACAGTGGAAGTCGGGAATCCTGACAACTGGAAGGTGGACCCTTTCCTCGGAGATGAAAAAGACGGCATCATTTACGGACGTGGTGCCTGCGACATGAAAGGAGCACTCGCTGCGATAGTATATGGCGGAAAAATAATCAAGGACCTTGGCCTTGAAGATGACTATACGCTTTACGTGGTCGGAAGTGTTCAGGAAGAAGATTGCGATGGATTGTGCTGGCAATATATTATCAATGAAGACAAATTAAGACCCGACGTAGTGGTCATTACTGAGCCGACCAATCTGGCTGTGTACAGAGGACATCGTGGGCGCATGGAAATTGAAGTAAGAACAAAAGGAATTTCCTGCCATGGTTCTGCTCCTGAAAGAGGTGTGAATGCCGTTTACAAGATGGCACCCATTGTTCAGGATATTGAAAAACTGAACGAACGTCTTGGTGGCGAACCATTCCTTGGTAAAGGAACGGTAACTATTTCCGACATCCGTGCTACTTCACCCTCCTTGTGTGCTGTTGCAGATTCAACAACCATCCACCTCGACCGCAGGCTTGCCGCTACTGACACCCTTGAATCAGCCGTTAAAGAAATTCAGGATTTGCCAAGTGTTCAAAAAGCAGAGGCAGAAGTGGTAGTTCTTGATTATGCAGTACCCAGCTGGAAAGGGCTAACCTATCCGACTAAAAAATATTTCCCTACATGGTTATTACCTGAAAATCATCCGGTATTAAATACCGGTGTCAAAGCCTTCGAAGGATTATTTGGAGAAAAACCTGAAGTGAGCAGGTGGGTCTTCAGCACCAACGGAGTTGCTGTAATGGGAATGCATGGTATTCCGTGTATTGGATTCGGTCCGGGCAACGAAATATATGCACACATGGCAACAGAACATATTCCTGTCGAACATTTAGTTAAAGCATCCGCTTGGTATGCAGCATTTCCAATGGTTTACCTGAAAGAAAAAGAAGGCAAGTAAAAATATTTGTACATGAGTAAACCCATATTAATAGCAATTGGCGGCAATTCATTGATTCGAGCAGGACAAAGCGGATCGGTGAAAGAGCAGATGGAGAATGCTAACACCACGTGTAAGCACCTTGCTAAACTGGTGGAGCAGGGCCATAAAATAGTGATTACGCACGGTAACGGCCCACAGGTGGGAGCCCAACTTATCCGTTCAGAAATGGCATCACAACAGGTTTACCAACTTCCATTGGATAGCTGTGATGCATCCACTCAGGGTGAAATGGGTTACATCCTTCAAAATGCCATGCGTACGGCTTTGCATACACTGGGGATTAAAACTCCTGTGATCACCCTGCTTACTCAGGTTGTTGTGGATGAAAATGATCCTGCCTTTGCTCAACCATCGAAACCAATAGGCCCATTTTATTCTAAAGAAGTTGCAGAGCAACGTAAAAATGATTTGGGATGGAAGATCATTGAAGATGCAGCGAGAGGATACAGGCGCGTGGTGCCATCACCCTACCCTCTTGAAATCGTCGAACTGGATGCAATAAAATTTTGTCTTTCACAGGGATTCATTGTGATCGCTGTGGGTGGTGGAGGAATTCCTGTAATTGACAAGTCAGGAATCTATCAGGGTGTTGAGGCCGTTGTAGACAAAGACAGAGCATCTGCATTACTGGCAAACAAATTAGAGTTGGATACTTTTATCATTTCTACAGACACAGACAAAGTGTACCTGAATTTTAAAAAACCAAATCAGCTTTCACTCGACAGCATATCACTTTCCCAGGCATCAAAGTACATGGCTGAAAATCATTTTCTGCCGGGAAGCATGGGACCCAAGGTTGAAGCTGCCATTGATTTCCTTTCGAAAGGTGGAACAGAAGTCATTATCACCCGTCCCGAATTAATTTCTGAAGCAGTAAACGGAAAAACAGGCACTCACATCTTCTCAACTGAAAAGCAGGCAAACCATGAAGCTTAAACATATTATAGATTCGCAACAATTTACACTCCCTATACTTAGAGAATTGTTTGTGCGTGTTCGTGAAATGGAACAAGTTGTGAAACGGGGAGGAACACGTGATTATGACAGAAAAATCATGTCTTCACTATTTTTTGACTCTTCAAGTCTTACCCGTTTTTCATTTGAGTCCGCCATGTCAAGACTCGGAGGAAAAGTGCTTACAATGGAAAATGCGTCGGCATTTTTTTCCATATCTCCTGAAGATGCGTTGGAGGATACGATTCGTGTGGTAGATGATTTCTGCGATGTGATCGTTCTTCGCCATAACGAAATAGGTGGAGCTGCAAGGGCATCTAAGGTTTCAACAGTACCACTGATCAACGCCGGTGATGGAAAAGGCGGACAGCATCCTACGCAGGCCTTGCTCGACCTCTACACCATTCACAAAGAAACCAATAAGCTGGATGGATTAAAAGTAGCCCTTGTTGGAAATCTTGCAGAAGGTCGCACAGTGCGTTCCTTGTCTTACCTACTCAGCAAATTTGAAAGAGTTAAATTGTATTTTGTTGCACCTGAATCATTAAAGATGAGACAGGATATTCTCGATCATCTTACCGAAACCAATACCTGGTATACTATGGAAACCGACCTGTATAAGGTATTGCCTGAAGTTGACGTGGTGTATACTACACAAATTGAAAGAGAGCGTTTTAAAGGAAACGACTCCGAATTCAATCAACTAAAAACAAATTATTTCATCGACAAGAATGCGGTTAAGATGATGAATAAAAAATCCATTATTTTAAGTCCGCTTCCGAGATTTAATGAAGTCTCACGAGAAATTGATGATGATCCAAGGGCGGCCTATTTCCGACAGACTCAAAATGGAATGATTTTACGAATGGCCCTGTTGGCATGGGTGCTTGAGTAATTTTATTCATATTTGAAATTTCCCGGAATTCTTCTTCCCTGCTTTTCCAGATAGTATTCGCATTCGTTTGGAATACAAATAACAAAAAAGAAGACAGAAAAGCTTCCTTGAGCAGGCCTGGCTCTGTTTTTCAAATCGAATTCATTCCAACCTTTTTTTATCTCAGCTTTTAAAACCTGGTAAATTAAAGATTGGTCCAACGAATGAAAACTGATAGCTCTACACACCTGACAATCCTCCACTTAGAAGAATTCCGGCTAACAATCCGGCTCAAGGAAGATTCATTTTTAGGATTATCCATTTAGTTCGTAAATATGCGAGAGATGGGCAGCTGATTCCAACAGGTACGTTAAGTCAATCGTACTTTTCATTATGTTTAATTTAATTCACTGCGGCTAAGCTTGTTCATAGCGGCGCGTGGGCCCGACCAATTGCGCGGGAAGCGTCCGCCAGTGCGGCCGGCAGGATCAATTGGTCTTGATTTTTTTGCATACTTTTTTCATCAAGGAAAAAAGTATGAAATGGATCATTAATAATTGAGACCTCTGTTGTTGAGCATTCTGGAACTAAATGACTAATCCTATTCATTTTAATGCCCGGACAAATGCCCGGGCATTAATAACCGTTTACTTCACTCCGAAAATAATGAGAGCACTTGAATCTATGATAATCTTTCCGTCAGGATACTTTTCATTTACCAACTGATAAACTTCCTTCCTTATCTTTGCCTTCATCGCATCATCTGCTTTACTAAGTGCAGCGACAAAAGGTGCAGCTACTTCAGTCATCATGTTCCAATAAACATCTGTAGTGCCACACTTCAGTTTACCGGCAACTTCCATTTCTGAGGTATTCTTTAATCCGGCCTGCTGGAATAAACCCAGGAGAAGTCCGCTTTTTGCAGCACGAAACATACCGGGAGCTTCGGCAGGAGGTGGCGGCAATTGCATATTCTTATTAATAGTACCTCCAATTGCAGTTACCCAGAAATTTTTTTCGGGTGCACCCCAAACTGCCGTGGCAATTTTTCCACCGGGCTTCAAGACTCTATACATTTCTTTGACTGCAAGTAGCATATCCGGAAAAAACATAAAACCAAACCGGCAACTAATAGAATCGAATGTATTGTCCTCAAAGGGAAGTTCACACACATCACAAATCTTAAAATCAATATTTTTGATTCCCCGCAGTGTTGCATGTTCACGGGCAATTTCAAGCATGTCATCCGACAGATCGGTAATGACAACTTTACCATTACTAACCATGCCTGCAATTTTCAGGCCGGGTTCCCCTGTACCGGAAGCCAGGTCTAATACTGTATGATCACTTTGGGGATTTAAGGAATTGATGATGGCATCACCCATTGGTTTTAGAAAGTCCATCATCAAATCATCCCATTTCTTCCATCCGGGAGAAAATTTGTTCCAGGAAGCCTTTTGCTGCTCCCGGATAAGCTCAAGTTGTTGTTCCATGATATTGATTTTTAAATTGAGAGAGAATTTTGAAATAAAAAATGTAATTTCTTCTTGACTACTTCAAGTCCACCCAAAACCAAATTCATTAATCAGGTATGACGCCTAATCAACTATATAGATAATACAACAAAA
Organism: uncultured Bacteroidota bacterium; assembly: GCA_963775555.1. Lineage (GTDB taxonomy): Bacteria > Bacteroidota > Bacteroidia > AKYH767-A > 2013-40CM-41-45 > QQVM01. The sequence goes on from CAVZJJ010000004.1 coordinate 2,653,759, forward strand.
GTTTGAATCAGCTCAGGAACTTGAGTTAAAAATAGTATTTTTTTTTAACGCCAATGTACTATTCTAAAAAATATCAAAGGAAACCATGATAATTTTAGAATTTTCCTTATAGTATTTTAGAAATACATCAGCAAACATAGGCACTATAGGTAATCTCATTGAATATGCAATTACTGACATCCAAATGTATAAATCATGAAGTTATAATGCTACCCATTAAATAATTCAGGTTTTTTTCGTTAAAAAAAGTCTTTGTAATAATTTCAGCTTCATTCAGGATCTCCTGCAGAGAGAGCTGCTTTTTACCCAGGTAGCTATGCGCCTGGATAAATGCATCTTTTTCCTTCAAAGAGGTTGTTTGCTTTATTGCTTCCACTAAGCCGGTCAATAGCAATCCTTCGTCTTTAAGCTCTCCCAATTTGGCCAGTATCCAGCTGAGAGCAAAGAAATAGTTTTTATTAATTAGAAGAACGGCTGCATTGTCACCCTCAGCAGTGAACTTATTAAAGGGAGATTTGAGAATTTCATCCGTCATGTACTTTTTCAATTGAGGAAGCACATCGGTATCCGAATAATATTGAATCACTCCTTGCAAAGCATGTGGGTATATGCTTAGCCAGCGCAACTTGCGTCTGAGTTCATGCACATCCTTTTCTATATTTTCAAAATGAAATTTTGAATCGGCTACGAATTCATTAATCCTGAAATAGATTCCTTATAAAATATTAAAATTTCCGGAACCTCTTCTTCAGGGTCTAACCAATCAACTGAACTCAATTTTGAAATAGTCTTTTTTATCCGATTGTCATCCGTTGAGAGCCATTCTTTCTCAAGCAGCACTTCATTGAGATCTTCCACACTGTGATCAAGTTGTTTTTTAATAAACTGTATGCAGTCTGTCGAAACAACTTCGTTGGCTTGAAACGATTGCAAAAGTACAGTATAGTAATCTATTTGCCCGAAGCCATCCTCGATCAGTTTAAAATGATCCTTTAGTTTATCAAATTTTTCATCCGTATGAATTCCATCATAGAGTTTGGCCAAACCCTCCAGCATAAAAAATGGTGTCCGGGCATTCTTATTGAACAAGTATAAAGCAGGATCATTCTGCTTCCCGGCTTCAGCCAGCAATGCTGAAACCTGTTGCAAATAGTAATTAAATCTGTCAAATCCCCTTCCCATGTTGAACGAATATTTGTTTAAAGAAGACTCGTGTTTTTATCAATTGTAGATTCGTGCAACTATTATAAAATCAACATTCCGTTCATATTCTACTATATCAGACAAGTTCAATTAGTAGAGAATAGAGAGGAAGTAAAATGAAATCATCGCTTTGGCAGGGATCCGTTTAAAGCAATCCTCTTGATGAATTGTTTTAAAAGCAAAGCGAGGGTAAATGGCTTACGACTATAGCTGTTACTGTCTCAGCTACAAGGATCCAGCTCTCACTCTATGATTAACTTACCTGTTTTATACACTTTCTCCGCATTTTGTATTCTATAAAAATACATGCCACAAGATAATTCGAGTTCGATTTCTCCTGAACCGGGAATCAACTCCGACTTTAGAATTGTTTGTCCTGCCAAATTTAAAACCAAAATTTTCAGTTTTTGATCCTGCTGATTTGGTTGCTTAACAGTCCAGAACACTTTACCGCTGGATGGGTTTGGATATAGTGTGACATCAGTTGAAGGACTTTAAGTCTGCCGTTGAAACCTGTGTTTCTATCGCAAATATTTTCTGACAACTAATACCATTATAGGTAACCAGAAATGCGTAGATCCCGGGCGTAACAGGGAGAAGTTTACTAAAACCTTTAACACTGGTTTTATTATTAGCTGTACTGATATTCGTCCAGTTGTTGAAGGTTGAACCATCTGGATTCAGAATTCTGAAATCAGCCGTCATTCCCGAAACTTCATCTCGTATAAAGGCATAAAACTTTGCATAGCCCGGAGCTAAACCAGTCCCTTGAAAAGGAATTACAAATACATCAGTTTCATTGGGCGTCTCAGTGGTCGGGCAACCCGGCAATACAATATCCGTTGTATTCGCAGATACTTTAAGTACAGCAGGATTGGTGTGAGGTTTTTGGGTACTCCACCAGGATGAAGCATTGAGTATATTGCAATTCCCGGAGAAAGGGTCGTTATATGTTGAGTTTGTACTCCCGGCCCAAACCTCAAAATGAAGATGAGGTCCCGAGGAACTACCAGAGCTACCGACAATTCCCAAAAATTCACCGGCTACAACACTTTGCCCGACTGATTTGGCCGTAAGGGAATTACTTTTCATATGCCAGTACAAGGCATAGGAACCATCAGCATGTTGTATCATTATTGAGTTAGCCGTCAACGAATTTGAAGAACAGTTTCTGTCAAAGTTTCCATCAGCTTTTTGGATTATAGTACCGGATGCAGCGGCGATTACTTCGACCTGACTATTATCCATTTTATAAAAACCATAGGGCCATGCGGCAATATCGGTTCCGTGATGACCATCGTAGGTATTCGTGCCACAGTCGTAATCCTGTATTACACCTGTTGCCGTATTTTGGTCCACATAAGCACCAATAAAATAATAATCACAATCTGTGAATCCAGCTGCAGCCCGAATAGGCCAAATCAAAGAGGTTGTCCGCAATTGTCTACTCATTGAATTTTTATGCAACCCCAACATCTGAATATTATCAGCGCATTGTTTTTCGAGTTGTGAGTATTCCTGAGGAGTTATACACGGGTGGTATTCGTTATTCTGTATAACCGAATCAAACAAATCCTGATTATCAGTCAATGCCAGCACAGTTTGCCCGGATAAACGCATTGCAACAGACAAAATGAGAATAAATACTAATGTCGTTTTATCTTTTTTCATGACTAAAAATATTATTATCCCACTTCAGGTATGATCTGAACTAAAATAAATACCTGTCAGTCAGATTTGATTCCTTGTCGTACAAATTAAAAGATTCAATAGGAACAATTCTATGAAAGAAGGAACAGTTATCAGCTATTACCTGTTCATGTCAGAGTCATTCCTTCTCAATTCCCGAGAATAACGCAGTGAATAGCGAATGAAAAAATCAGCAGTTGTCATTTATAAATTCTTCTCAGCTCCCTTTTTTATTCCTGCCAAGAAGAAGAAAACTATTAACAGCCAGAAGCCCCATTAATCCTAAGTAGGAGACTTTCTCAATCAATGATCCCGAAAATCCTTCGTTCATTCCATTGTACAAAATCCACAGTATAAACAAGACATTACCAAGAACAGCAAGAATAGTCAGGGTTTTTAGAATTGCTTTCATCAACTTTTAAGTTTGTATATCAGATTTGTTATGTGATTTTCAAATTTCAGGAGAGAAAAAGTCTGACTGATGATTTATTCCTTATTCTCCCCGGCTTCCTTTAAAAAACAAGACAGCTGTTCATTCAGTGCAGACTTGTGCAATTTAAATATATAAGTTCCGATGCCCTCTTTTTCCATCATATCCAACCTTGCTTCATGTACTTCATTATTCATTAATGCATCCATGTCTTGATTAATAATTAAATTGCATTTAGCCTATAATGGATCTGACACGATCAACAACCCCCAGAAAAACACTTATACCCTTTATTGATGTATTCAAAGATTAATTATCGTGCTGCAAATTAACTATTTTATCCCCACTCTGATGCGGTTGTAGAATTGAATTATTATCAGTTACTGATTCTACAATTTCCAAAATTGCGATTATCAATTGAAAAAGTCGATTTCCCTATTGAATAGGGCTTCTCTAAAGAAGCTGAATTTTCTATAAAGTCTCACAAATCATCAAATCAAATCTTGCTTATAGGCCTTTTTGCGTAACTCATTCAGTGCATTAAAATCCTCACTTGCGTACATGTCTTTTATGGACTGCAAGGTGGGAAATTCAAAGATGGCGATGGCTTTAATGCCTCCTTTTCCCATGATCTGTTCGATGGTTTTAAATCTTTGCATATTTGAACCGCCGAATTTAATAATGATGCCAACAATTTGTGAAAGATATGATTGAAAGCTTGGCATATCATCCGTATTAGGAACCGCATTAACTATTAAAAATGTTTTTTTATCTGACATCATATTTAGAATACGTTTTTTACCTGTGATAAATCCAATGGAGTTTTCTTCGTTACAATCTCCCCTGTTTCAATATATTTTTTGTGACCGGCTACAATGCCATCCAACAATTTTGAATTCATTCCTTTCATCATCAAAGTATTCATCAGGTCGAATGCAACATTCTTCATTGAATACTCCATGGTGGCAGTTAATAAAGTGTCATTGCCATTCTCTTGAATGGAAAAATCAAGAGTAGTGGTTTTAATGCCCGGCATTTTCCTTAGCTCATACACTTCAATCTTAATATTTTTCCCTTCATTCCAGTCCACGATACGCTCTTCCGCGGAGGCACCCATTATATTAAAATCGCAATGCCGGGTAGCCCCGATGCCTTCCTTTTGTTTGGAAGTTACATGTGAGGTGTCTACAGCAGGATGTCCATGGCAAATATTTCCAAAATCCGCCAATGCCTTCCATACTTTATCTTTGGATGCATTAATTTCAATTGCCCTTTTAAATGAGGTTGTTTTTCCCATTTTATTTATGTTTTAGATTAGTAAATAATAAATTCATTGTCGCTATTCCATTTTTATAGTTTCCCTGACTTTTGGCTCTGGTCAGCACGCCGTAAAAAGTAGTATGAAGTAAGTCCGCTATTTCTTTTGAAGGGATTGCATAATTAATGTCTCCCTCCTTTTGGGCCTCCTTCACAGCAGGCTCCACAGCTCTAATAATGTTTTCAAAACCCTTCCTGGTGGCAATTCCAACTTTTTCATTGATCGCCCCTAGTTCTGACATCATATTATTAACCATACAACCCATATAATTGACTTTGGGCTGATGTTTCAACATATCAGCGTAAAATAATTTTAAACGGTCGATCGCTTTTGTTTTTTTTTCTGGAGACAATGCGGTTTCAATCCTGGCTGTATTTGACCTGTCAAAGCTTGCTAATGTTTCAAGAAGAAAATTCTCTTTACTGACAAATGTATGGTAGAAAGCCCCTCTGGCCATCCTTGTTGCTTTGCATATTTCATCCAGGCCCACATTGTGGTAACCCTTGGAGCAAAACAGATTCAATCCGATTTGCACCACTTTTTCCCTGTCGTGTTTTTTATTCACGACGCAAAGGTACGTATAATAATTTTCATACAGACCGTTTGGTCTATTTGAAGAAAAATATTTTTTTGAATAGTTTAATCATCCTCACTTTATAATTCATTGAGAGCGAGCCAAAAACTGAATTAGAGATTGAGGTCTTATCCATTAAAAAAAAATGGATAAGCCTGCAAATAAAAAGGAGGATCTATGATTTTGGAGAATTCCGGAATCCATCGGAGTGTAGGCCAGGTATCAAGCGGCTTCCATGGAAGAACCATGTGATGCGATTTAACCTTTTATTAATCTATCTGGAAGAATGCACTCTATACTTGGAGAGATGGAGGAATCTTTCATGCTGATTTCTGCAGAATTACGCTTCAATACCTGATTCCTCACAGGTTGTTTTCATTCCGGTTTGGTTTTAATCAGATGTATCAAGCTACCACATTAGAAAATTTTAGAATTATGATACCTACAAGTGGAACCACAATAATATGAATTCGTCACGCTCAATAACCAGCATTAATTCACAATAAGCCGGAGGTGTTCTGCAGGTAAATTATCTCTCTGAAGGGACACTACATAAAGACCGGGTCGGCAACCGCCCAGATCAATCTGCCAATTGGATAGATCCAGTGTAGTTATAAACTTTCCCTGTATATCATAAACTCGTCCTGATGTAATTGGATTCGGCGAGGCATCAATTAATGTGAACCTACCGTTTTGTGAAGGATTCGGATAGACGACAAGCATTTGTCTGATTGGCGCACTGATATCTTCAGATCCTAGAACTATGCCACCATATTTTATGGTGAGCATTTTATACAGGTAATTGTTAAAAAAATCATGAGAGCTCTGACCTGTCACAATAAAGTTTCCATGGCTGTCGCGGGTTAAATCGCGTAACTGATCCCAGCTGAAGGAAACCGGCAGACTATCACTATAGGTATTAATAAACTCTATTGCACCCGTTGAACTATATCCCGCCAGCACATAATCATAATTTGTACTAAACCCATTAATTGCCCACCCGGCAGTAACAACACGATTACTTGGTTCGACGATGAGATCCACAGGTTCACGATCGCTGGCTGTCATACTATATGTAATGGCCCATTGAAACACCCCCGCGTCACTGTACTGTCCTGTAGTATAGCGGGCAACAGATCCTGTCCATCCACGGCAAATATATACAACATCACCGGCAGGGGTAAAACGCAACTTGACTCCACGCTCATAGTTTGTGGCGGGGTTGTATAGCTTCTTCCATAATTGGTTGCCGGTCGTTCCTTCCAGTTTACCAAGCAGAGTGGCATAGCTGTTTATTAGCCCGGAAGCACCAGTAAATGCAAGGTCTCCTGTGGCATTCACAGTAATGTCAAATATTTCATCGTAGACAGTTGCAGAATCAATGGCACTCGACCATAATTTCGTTCCGCTTGCATCGTATCGCTGAACAAGGCCCACGGTTACTGAACCATTCTGGGAATATCCGCCAACTGCAAGGTCTCCGTTCGGGAAAAAATCAACACAATTGGCACGGGTAAGTGCAAATTGTGCGGAATCAATTTTCGCTGTCCAGCCAACATTAAAAGTAGCATCAAAGTAAATGATGACCCCACCATCTATACTGGAACTGGCAGCAAGTGCGATACTTCCGTCATTCCGAATGGCCATTGACCGGGCCAGCAAGCTTCCTGTCGAAGATCCTCCATACCAGGTAGTATCCAGAAAATCTCCATTCTGATTTACTTTAAGCAAGGATAATCTGAAATTGTTTCGAAGTAATGACGAATCAGTAGAAATGCTCAGTATCAGGTTGCCTGAAGGATCAAATTGCATTGCAGTTAAGGTATCGTTATTCCACCCATAGGAACTATAGTATTTCTCCCACAACAAGGTTCCGGCCGGATCATATTTAACCAATACAACATCATATCCCTGGTCATATAAGCGGTCGACCGTTGCAGCACAATACACATTATCATTGGCATCAGTCTGTACAAACTGACCCATCGTAATCGCATCTCCACGGCCGTTATAAATCCACTCGTTGATGGAATTTCCTGCAGTATCAAGAATAATTGTATACAAATTTTCATTGATGTAGGCTGTATCCGTTATATATCCTCCTGCATAGACTTTTCCATCCAGTGCGGTGATTGCAAATCCCATAGAACAAGTGAGCGAATCCTTGCTCCGATATGTCCATACGGAATCACCACTTGAATTATACTTTGCGATAATCATATTGGTCATCCCTCCGTTTCCATAATAATCTTCTCCCGGATATACCCCGCGCCCCGTGGCATATACGTTTCCTGAATTATCCACAGTGACTCCATGGAACACGTCAGTACCGTTACTCACATTGCCTTTCCACTCTTTCCTCCATCCTGGTGTTCCATTGCTATTTATACGCGTTACATCAGCATCCTGGTAATCTGTCCCTGTGAAATACACATTCCCAAAATCATCAACTATTACCTGGCGCAAATATTCATCTACGTTCGTAATGGAATCAGCATAAATAGTAGCCCATTGCCGATTACCAGCAGGGTCGTAACGCATCGCAAACGCATCACGGTTGTTGCTGCTGCTGTTTGTTGTTTCACCACCAACCAATAAATCACCACTTGCAATAAAACCCAAACCATAAGCCTTATCCAAACCAGTGAAGGAAGGATTACTCCAGGTGTCTGTCCACACAGTACCATTAGCCGGAGTGTATTGTTTCACAAAAGCATTGAAGCTCCCTGAAGGGCTCGCTGTATAAATATATCCGCAGACAGTAGGATTACCATTGGGCGAAATTGCAATATCAAGCGCCTCATCTTCGCCATTATCAGGATCGTTGAATACATCAACCCATTGTTCAAGCCCGGATGCATTATATTTGATTACCAGCCAGTCGTTGCTTCCGGGAAAAGGATCAGTATATCCGGCTACATATACATTACCTAAAGTATCTACTGCAAGTGCATTGCCAAAACTTTCAGTATTGCCACCCGGAGAATAACGCATGACCCAGGCTTCCACACCTGAAGGTAGAATTTTCGCAGTGAAGCATTCCTGAATGAAAGTAGAGGTAGCTGTTGAGTGCCCTGTGATATAAGCATTCCCTAAAATATCAACAACAATGTCGCTTGCATAATCCTCATTATTGTTCCCTCCATCGTAATAATAGGTCCAGAGTGTATCACCCTGTGGATTCCTTTTCATGGCGAAGGCATCCGGAGCACCGTGATGGTTACCGGCGTAACCTGCTACATAAACATTGCCCGCAGGATCTGTAATGACGGAAGCAATGCGGTCTGATGCTTTACCTTGTCCCTGGAAGCTTCTGACCCATTCCAGGGGAAGCTGCTGTGCGTATGCCGCAAAATAATTAGTGGCTAACAAGAAACTAAGTAGAAGGATTCGAATCATGGAAGTATGTGTTTTCTTTAGATGCAAAAATCTGTGCAGTGAGCAATGGATTTCAAAAATAAGAAATTCTTGCAATCCTTATATGTACTTTAAAATTCTTTACCAAGGGCAACGGTCCTCCGGTGATAACAAAATGAAAATTACTGCTCTGCATATATCGGCTCACTCATAAATTTATTTTTATGATTAGAAACGTACCGAAGACACAGTCCTGTCTGGTGGAAGTAATATAAATTAAGGTTAACACCATCCCAGATGCTGCAAAATATTTTCCGATTTTGTGTGCGGGAGGACCAAGGTGCATAAAACTGTCTGCCGGAATTGATTCTTAAAAAACAATATTTGAAGACATGAGCCAGTTCTTAAAAAAAAACGATCCATTACATGTTAGTGGCCATGCGCCATGCTTTCATTCGTATACAACTACTTTTTTGCCAACTATTTGACTGTCTATAATCACTTGAATATAGTAAACCCCACTGAAAATTAGTTGAAACCTCTGGGCTAATTTGAGTTAAATACCTGATACATTATTTTCTAAAAATATGATTTTATCAGACCAATCTAAAAATCAAAGTCATACGGAATTTCCATCAATGTATAGGAGATTACTAAGGTATTAAAAAGTGAATGAAGAGATCTTATTGCTTCACAAATTTAATTTCTCTCGGCTTGTCCAATTCCGTAATTAGGCGAACCAAGTACAAGCCATTGCTGAGACTACTGAGTAGAACATGAACAGTATTGTCACCTTCGTTGCTCTCTGCATTTTTTATTAGGAGCACCCTTCCTGTCATGTCGATTATTTCCAGTCTGTAATTTGTTGCGATGCTGGTTCTGAAAATAACGGATGCTTCATTACCGGCCGGATTTGGGAAAATGTTCAGATCAAAATTCTGATCTGCCGATAAAACTTCTTGTACTGCTGTTTTGCAACTTAAAAGTACAGATAAAGCTCTTTGCGCTGGCTCGCTTGAGCCACAACCGTTATTCGCTACCACTTGCAAGTCACCGCCTGCATTTCCTGCTAAGATTGTAATGAAACGAGTACCCTGGCCAGACCGGATGATCCATCCTGCAGGAACTGTCCAAGTATATGAAATAGCCGAGGCCACATTCCTCACAGAGTATTGGTTCGTAGTCCCCGGGCATAGTGGCTGATTTCCTGACAAATCGAATATCGGCTTAGACGGTACGGTATTAATTCTGAAACATTTTTGTATTCCGTTGCCGCAGACATTAGTAGCGTACACACAAAGATCACGAGCAGTAAATGTGGAAGCGATGTTTGTTACAATATTGGCGGAGCCTTGCCCCCGCACTAAAGTTATGCCGGTAGGCATTGCCCACGTGTATGAAATGGCGGATTCAACTGGCACAATGCTAAATGGAATATTATTTCCACCACCACAAAGCCCATAGGTGCTGGATGATCCAATTAAACCGACAACAGGAGGAATTGGGTAAACAGTATTCGATATAAAAGGTGTTGCTCCGCAGCCTTCAACATTCTGTACCGAAATGGTACCCTGAGTAAAATTGAGGGGGAAACTAACCTGTATGGTTGGAGTTCCCTGACCAGATATTAGGTTCGCCCCTGTGACCACCCAATTGCAGCCACGGCCGTTAACGGCTGAAAAGGACTTTATGGAGCCCGCACAAGCCTCATTTAGAGGACCAGTAATCCTTGCAGGAAGCGATGTACTGGTTCTGAACGTCCAGCGGGCGGTATCACTATTTCCGTTGCAATTCGATGCCACTACTTTTATTTCACCATCAACAAAACCACTTAAATATTGAATCCTTACTTCCGTCGTTCCTTGACCACCGAGTATAACTGCATTGGCTGGCATTATCCATGTATAGTCTGTTGCATATTGTATCGGATGTATATCATAGGTATAAGGAGAGAGAATACAGACCTCATAAGGTCTAGGGCCAAGATTATTAATAATCAATTCGGGTTTAATTGTTGGTGACGGAGGTGTGGTTTTTCTTAAGCGTTTTATTGCACTTGAGCTGTTACCTGCACAATTTGTAGCATAGACGGTCAAATCTCCTGAGGAGAAATTATCTGCAAACTGGACACTTACCTGTGTAGTTCCCTGCCCTGAGATAATCGTTGAATTAACAGGTGCCGTCCACATGTAACTCGTAACATTTGCTAAAGGGCTAACAGAAAATGTCTGGGTTGTGTTAACACAAATGGACCATGTGCCACTGATTGGATCGGGTACGGGCGGCAGTGAAACTCTCCTAATTTGCAAGCTAGTCTCGGTACTTGATCCACAATTATTTATTGCAACCACACCTACTCTGCCCCCTGTAAATGCTGAATTAAATTGAATTGAAACGGTTGGGCTTCCATTGGCGGAGACAATGGTTGCATTACGTGGTACCGTCCATTGATATGTTAAACCAGAAACAGATGTAACACTGTAGTTTTCTATTGTGCCAGGACAAACATTTCCGTTTCCTGAAATAGTACCAGGCTGAACCGGAACCTCTGTTGCAACAATATTGAAGGATCTGTATAATCTGTTGTTACAAGTATTATATGCTTCCACAGCTATTTCACCTCCGTGAAATGAAGCATTCGTCCTTAGCGTAATAACATTGTTATGAGCTGCACCCCGGATACTCATACCAGCGGGCAATGTCCAGTTGTAAGTACTTGTATTTGGAACATCGGTAACAGAATAACTCAACGTTTGAATGCCAGTACACATGGAAGCCGGACCGGTAATTTCTCCATTAAGCATAGGGATGCCACCAATATTCGGATCATTGTCATTGCAATCTGTGTTATCAAATACCCAATCAATTGGAGCCTGGCAAGCAGGAAGATAATTAATGGGGTTACCATATGTGTCATGGTCATGGTCCTCGTATTTATAGCCACTGGGCCCTATTTTTATTATCCATCCATCATCCTTGCCATATCCGGAAAGACTGGAAAAATTCGCACCTACATCTCCTGAATTATTTGAATTGGTCCATCCGGCTACTATCACCCCGCCATCGCTCGTACCTTTAATACTTGTTCCGAAGTCATCATGTATTCCTCCAAAAACTTGCTGATGAATAAGATTCCCATTCAAATCGAGTTGAGCAAGCCATAAATCTCTTTTATAAATTCCCATTTTTCCACGATAACCGGTTACATCTTCACCATTCCCTTCGACATCGCCTGTTAAATAAATCTTTCTGTTTGATATGTCCATATCAAATAAGTTAATTTGAGTAGCCCAATCTAAGAAACCGGCTATAATATATGGCTTTTCTGATGACAGGCTGCCATAAGTCCGACTGAAAATTATTAGGCCGGAAGCATTAATTTTCATAAGCCAGTATTCAGAATTGTTATTTCCGGAACTTAATCCTGATATGTCCCCATTGGATGAATTTGTCATCCCGAGAATATAAAACTCATCGTTGCCATAGTTCAGAATTGTATATCCTTCGTCGCTACCTGTCCCTCCGTAGCAATGCTGCGAGATCAAATCTCCAGTGTTACTCAAATCTATGACCCACATATCACTATTATTACTATGATTGCCGGAAACATCAAAATTGTTTGATGCTGTACGACCAACAATTTTTAATTCTCCGTTTGATTTCAGGCATGATTTAAATGCAACATCTTCAGTATCTCCGCCATAAGTTTTGCTCCATAGTACATCTCCAATTGTGTTGATAGCGAGAACCCATACATCTTCGTTACCCTTATTTGATGTCAGGTCGCCATTATTCGATTTAGATCCACCTGTTAGTATGTAAGATGCATCCGTATTCCCTGATTTTATGACCGTTATATGAAATAATTCATCATTATTACTTCCGCCATAGCATTTTTTCCAAATAATATTTCCATCACTATTTAACTTCATCACCCATGCGTCAAACCCGCCATGATTTGAGGAAACATCTCCGTTATTTGAATTGGTGGATCCGGTGACCAAATAACCACCATCTGAGGTTTCAACAACAAAATAGGTTCTTTCAATGCTAGTTCCGCCATATTTCTTATCCCAAATTAAACTTCCATTTTCATTAATTTTCGATATCCAGTAATTCCAATCTGAAATCTGTGGATCTGTACCACTCATATTATGAGACCCGCAAAAAACATATGCTCCATCTGAGGTTGGTATAATATGAGAAATTTCTTCACTTTTATTTGTCCCAAATAATTTATTGAAATAAACATAGTTGTCTTCAAAAACATCAATACTCTTACATAGAGTATTGCCACAGCCCCCTTCGGCACGAACAAAATAGGTATTTGTTCCTACCCTGCCCGGGTTAATAGTTAAAGACGATCCGGTTCCTATAGGATTCGAATTTCCGCAGGAACCATCGTACCATGTCCACTGTGCTCCCGGGCTTAATGAACCTCCGATTAAAGATAAACTAGAGGTTGTTCCGTAACAAACAAGATTATTACTACTCACAACACTTGTTGGTGCTTGGCTTTCAGGATAAATTTTTATCAGGACCCTTGTGCAGGCTGATGTGTTGCACTGCCCTTCAGCCCTGACGCTATAAATTTGTGAACCTGTCAGAGTCGATGTAACGAGTATTTGGGTGCCTGTTCCGATTGCTGCGCCGTTACCGCAACCTCCTTCGTACCAAGTCCATTGAGAACCTGCATTGAGGAATCCACTACTGCTTAAATTTACAGACAGATCAAAAGATATATTCTGACAGACAGGACTTGCAGCAGTACTTATTTGCCCTGCAGCAACATTCGGTGGAATAACGGTGAGTGTAATGCTTACGCAGGATGTGGTATTACAGAGTCCTTGCCCTTTCACAAAATAGGTATGCGTTCCTGTCGAAGGAGTAAGGACCACAGACCCTGAAGAACTATTTAATGGCGTGCCTGTTGAACAATTTCCTTCACTCCAGATCCAGACGCCACCATCGCCCAAGGAACCTCCAATTTCCGTTAGGGTAATTTCAGTGCCGGCACAGAAGCTTGTTCCGGCACTGCAGCTTATCGAAGTCGGCTCCTGTACGGCTGTTCCAACTGTAATTGTTTCAGTGACGCAATTTGTAATGTTGCAAACTCCTTCAGAGCGGACATAATAATTATGCACACCTCCGGTTGGTGTAAGCGTAATAGAAGTTCCGTTTCCAATGGAAGCCCCCGATCCACATCCCCCTTCATACCATATCAGTTCAGGCTGATTGACATTCGGAATTCCGTCCAATGTGATCGCAGTCAGGGTGATCATATTACCTTCGCAAAAATTATTATCCGTAGTAATAATATCAACCGGATCCGGGTATGTTCTGACAATCGAAGTGAATTGCATATCCACATTTGAGCAGCCATTAGCATCTGTGTAAAAATAGAGCACGGAATGTTGTCCGGATAATCCGGTCGGATTGAATGTATTATTGACTACTCCGATCCCGTCAAAAATTCCTCCTGATGGAATTCCTGTTAATGTAATAGGGGAAGCATTCTGACACATACTGGCAGGTAGTCCGGTAAAGCTGACATAAGGTTCCGGATATTCCGAAACTTGTACAGTTAAAGTTTGTGTGCAGCCATTCGCATCTGTAGCTGTTACTGAGTAGAATCCAGATGAAACCTCAGCAAGGTTTTGAGCTGTAGATCCATTGTTCCACAAAAATGAAATTGGCTGAGCTCCGGCACTGACTGAAATTGCAACAGATCCAGAACTTGTTCCCGGGCAGGCATTCCCAATAGTTGATAAAGCTAAAGTTAATGTACAGCATGTTTCGTCTTGCTGACCGTCACAGTTGTCGTCAATATTGTTTCCACACACTTCCATTGCACCCGGATGAATTGCTGGGTTAGCGTCATCGCAATCTCCACTTGTTGCCAATAAAGATGAGGCCGGATAATATCCTGCGGGCTGCGTACATCCGCTTGTTGTTATTCCATCGCTGTAGAAATCATCATCGGCATCTTTGTACCAGAGTGATGGAGAGTTGATAGAAATAGTCGCAGAAAGACTTAGTGACTGAACACAACCTGTATTATCAGAAACGCTAACCAGATTATAAACAAAAATTCCTGACGTTAGGGTTGGTGAAGCCACAGTTAAAGAACTGCCGGATGAGGTGATAGCTATTAGATTCTGACCACCATTAATGTTATAGCTAAAGGTGTAAGGAGCTTCTCCGCTTACTCCGGTGAAGGAAATATCAGGCATAATAGAATACTGGCAAACTGAAGTTGATCCACTGATCGTTGCAGCAGGAACGGAATGAACAGAGATTGAAAAAGCCGTTGAACTGGTGCAGCCAAATGGATCAGTTATTAAAACATAATAATCTCCGGCCAGGTTTGCCTGAACATTATTACGCGAAAAATACATGCCGGAACCAAGGAATGAGTGATCAGAAAGATACCATCCTATTGATGCATAGGAACTATTTGGCGGAATGGAAAGGTTAAGATCTCCTCCGGCACATAGATTTGTTGCTCCAGATATTATCGGAGGGGCTGGCATGTCCTGAATGATAACTGTTGCCGATCCGTTTTGTACTTGCGAGCATCCGCTAAGATCCGATACACTCAGCAAGG
The DNA here is from genome assembly GCA_963775555.1 of uncultured Bacteroidota bacterium. Taxonomy (GTDB): domain Bacteria; phylum Bacteroidota; class Bacteroidia; order AKYH767-A; family 2013-40CM-41-45; genus QQVM01. Next base: position 2,668,937 of record CAVZJJ010000004.1, read on the forward strand.
TATAAACAAAAGCTCCCGGGGTTCCTGATGCTGCATTCAACGTGATCGAATTGCCGGAAGTTGTTGTTGCTGTCAGATTCTGACCTCCATTGATGTTATAGGTAAAAGTATAAGGTTCTACTCCATCTGCTCCTGTGAGCGTAATATGTGGATCGAGCAAGTCCTGGCAATTCAATGTTGATCCGCTGATCGTTGCAGTAGGAACGGAATGAACAGAGATTGAAAAAGCGGTTGAACTGGTGCAGCCAAGTGGATCAGTTATTAAAACATAATAATCTCCGGCCAAATTTGCCTGAACATTATTACGCGAAAAATACATGCCGGAACCAAGGAATGAGTTATTAGAAAGATACCATCCTATTGATGCATAGGAACTATTTGGCGGAATGGACAAGTTAATATCTCCTCCGGCACATAGATTTGTCGCTCCAGATATTACCGGAGGGGTTGGCATGTCCTGAATGATAACTGTTGCCGATCCGTTTTGTACTTGCGAGCATCCGCTAAGATCCGATACACTCAGCAAGGTGTAAACAAAAGCTCCCGGGGTTCCTGATGCTGCATTCAACGTGATCGAATTGCCGGAAGTTGTTGTTGCTGTCAGATTCTGACCACCGTTGATGTTATAGGTAAACGTATAAGGTTCTACTCCATCTGCTCCTGTGAGCGTAATATGTGGATCGAGCAAGTCCTGGCAATTCAATGTTGATCCGCTGATCGTTGCAGTAGGAACGGAATGAACAGAGATTGAAAAAGCGGTTGAACTGGTGCAGCCAAGTGGATCAGTTATTAAAACATAATAATCTCCGGCCAAATTTGCCTGAACATTATTACGCGAAAAATACATGCCGGAACCAAGGAATGAGTGATTAGAAAGATACCATCCTATTGATGCATAGGAACTATTTGGCGGAATGGACAAGTTAATATCTCCTCCGGCACATAGATTTGTCGCTCCAGATATTACCGGAGGGCTTGGCATGTCCTGAATGATAACTGTTGCCGATCCGTTTTGTACTTGCGAGCATCCGCTAAGATCCGATACACTCAGCAAGGTGTAAACAAAAGCTCCCGGGGTTCCTGATGCTGCATTCACCGTGATCGAATTGCCGGAAGTTGTTGTTGCTGTCAGATTCTGACCACCGTTGATGTTATAGGTAAAGGTATAAGGTTCTACTCCATCTGCTCCTGTGATCGTAATATGCGGGTCGAGCAAGTCCTGACAATTCAATGTGGATCCGCTGATCGTTGCAGCAGGAACGGAATGAACAGAGATTGAAAAAGCGGTTGAACTGGTGCAGCCAAGTGGATCGGTTATTAAAACATAATAATCTCCGGCCAAATTTGTCTGAACATTATTACGCGAAAAATACATACCGGAACCAAGGAATGAGTGATTAGAAAGATACCATCCTATTGAAGCATAGGAACTATTTGGCGGAATGGACAAGTTAATATCTCCTCCGGCACATAGATTTGTCGCTCCAGATACTACCGGAGGGCTTGGCATGTCCTGAATGATAACTGTTGCCGATCCGTTTTGTACTTGCGAGCAACCGCTAAGATCCGATACACTCAGCAAGGTGTAAACAAAAGCTCCCGGAGTTCCTGTTGCTGCATTCACCGTGATCGAATTGCCGGAAGTTGTTGTTGCTGTCAGATTCTGACCACCGTTGATGTTATAGGTAAAGGTATAAGGTTCTACTCCATCTGCTCCTGTGAGCGTAATATGCGGGTCGAGCAAGTCCTGACAATTCAATGTGGATCCACTGATCGTTGCAGCAGGAACGGAATGAACAGAGATTGAAAAAGCGGTTGAACTGGTGCAGCCAAGTGGATCAGTTATTAAAACATAATAATCTCCGGCCAGGTTTGCCTGAACATTATTACGCGAAAAATATATACCGGAACCAAGGAATGAGTGATTAGAAAGATACCATCCTATTGAAGCATAGGAACTATTTGGCGGAATGGACAGGTTAAGATCTCCTCCGGCACATAGATTTGTCGCTCCAGATATTACCGGAGGGGCTGGCATGTCCTGAATGATAACTGTTGCCGATCCGTTTTGCAGTTGCGAGCAACCGCTAAGATCCGATACACTCAGCAAGGTGTAAACAAAAGCTCCCGGCGTTCCTGTAGCTGCATTCAACGTGACCGAATTACCGGAAGTTGTTGTTGCTGTCAGATTCTGACCTCCATTGATGTTATAGGTAAACGTATAAGGTTCTACTCCATCTGCTCCTGTGAGCGTAATATGTGGATCGAGCAAGTCCTGGCAATTCAATGTGGATCCGCTGATCGTTGCAGTAGGAACGGAATGAACAGAGATTGAAAAAGCCGTTGAACTGGTGCAGCCAAGTGGATCGGTTATTAAAACATAATAATCTCCGGCCAAATTTGCCTGAACATTATTACGCGAAAAATACATGCCGGAACCAAGGAATGAGTTATTAGAAAGATACCATCCTATTGATGCATAGGAACTATTTGGCGGAATGGAAAGGTTAAGATCACCTCCGGCACATAGATTTGTCGCTCCAGATATTACCGGAGGGCTTGGCATGTCCTGAATGATAACTGTTGCCGATCCGTTTTGTACTTGCGAGCATCCGCTAAGATCCGATACACTCAGCAAGGTGTAAACAAAAGCTCCCGGAGTTCCTGTTGCTGCATTCAACGTGACCGAATTACCGGAAGTTGTTGTTGCTGTCAGATTCTGACCTCCATTGATGCTATAGGTAAATGTGTAAGGCAATACTCCGTTGGCCCCTGTAAAGGATATAATTGGCGAATCTGAATTCTGACAAACTGTTGTCGTTCCGCTGATTGTTGCTGTTGGTGGTGAAAAAACAGTAATAGTTTTAGTTGCAATGGCGCTACATCCTGTTCCTGCAATATCATATACTTCCACAGAATACTCTCCGGCAGTAGTAACCGTAATGGATTGCGTAGTTTCTCCATTAGGTAGCCATTTATAGGATGCTCCCGGATTAGCTGTCAGAAGACTTCCGCTGCAAAGCGCCAGATTACCGGACGGTGAAATGGTGGCAAGCGGATTACAGTTTTTAACTGTGAAGATTTGATTTTCGTATAAGCTCCATTTTCCGGTGTTATCATGAAGACGTACATATAAGCGATGCTGACCTACCGACAAAGCGCTGTAAGAAATATTTCTACTCTGTGAAATAATATCAGAGGGGTTGGTAATGTTAAACCGGGTAGTGCCACTTCCGCCAATTCCCCGATCAGTATCGAAGAAATATTCGACTACATCAATAGAAGGTAGTACATAAAAACTCTGTCCTTCATACAGGGACCACAGGCCATTTGTATCTTTTAATCGTACAAATAACTTATGACTGCCTGGAGCTAACCCCGAATTGGTCAGCGGAATAGAAGAATTTATAGAGACACTATTGCTATTTGTAAAACCGGTAAGCGGAATTCCATTTCGAACCCCGGGGTCTCTATCAAAGAAATATTCAGCACTTACAATTGAAGGAATGATATAGAAACTTTGTCCTTCATATAGCGACCATAGCCCGCACATGTCTTTTATACGGACATACATTTTATGATTTCCCGGAGATAATCCTGAGCCAGAAAGTGGAACACTATAGTTTATAGTAACCGGATTATTCATGCTAAAATTTGCAATTGCGATTCCATGGTCAATCCCCGGATCACTGTCAAAAAAATATTCGGCGCCTGTTATACCATCGTCAATTGCGCCGTCGCAATTATCATCCAACCCATTGCAAATTTCAGCAGCCCCGGGATGAATTAAAGAATTGTTGTCATTACAATCGAGTGCATTTGCTACATATCCGGCAGGAACTCCCGTACAGGATTGTCTGGTCGAATTCAGGTTGCCATAACTGTCACCATCATAATCCAGATAATATGTAATACCGGGGTCTATGTCAACTTCTGTCCCTGAATTGCCATGACATCCGAGTGAATCGATGTATGTAACCTGGTAATGCCCACTATAAATAAGTGAAGAATTAGGGATGACCGGGGAAATTTGTGTTGATGTAAATGGACTTGTTGTCCCTAACCATGAGGCACTAACCGGAGGAGGTAGCAGCGATAATTGAATGGCATCCCCGATACAGACAGGGCTGTTCGATTGTGCAGAAATAATTAAGGGGGAAACTGTTTCTGCGCTATTGTTTCCGGTGTTAACCGGATCAGTAGAAACGACACGAACGCGATAGCCACTTCCTGGTGTTATAGTGGAAGGGATGTTAACGGAGATGGATCCCGATACAGAAGAAGAAACTGAACCGATGGTAACAGCATTGGCGAAGTTTCCGAGTTCATCTGACAACTGGGCGATAAAAACATTATCCGACAGATACGTTTCAGTAGAGGAATAATTAATTGTAAAGGACTGTCCAATGCACATTCTGTGAGCAGGAGTTACGATTATAGGAGTCAAATCCTTTAACTTCCCGACAAAACCATCTGTGTTCCCACTGGAAATCATGAACCCACCGTTAACGGAGACAGAATCCTCAAATAGACCTCCAAAATAAATATCGTTGTCTGCATTCACTGCAATGCTCAATCCTTGATCTCCATACTTTCCACCCAGACGGGTTATCCAATTCCCGGTTCCATCCGCCGCATTATACTTTGCAATAAAAATATCTCCATCGCCAATTGAGTTTAATATGCTTCCTGAAAAACTGAGGGTGCCATTAAATCCTCCAGTTACAAAAAGATTGCTGCCATTCCCGGACAATGCTAATCCCTGTGCCTTGTCTTGCCCGGTGTTTCCGATCCGGTTGAGCCAGTATGTATAGGTGGAGCCATATGGAGCTGTAAAATCCAGTCGCGAAACAAATGCATCATTTGCTCCGCTGGAATTAAGATTTATACCGCCTATATTTATGTTATTATTGTAGTATCCTGTTACATAAAGGTTGGTGTTCGGTGCAATCAGAATTCCCGTGGGAATAACATAGCCGAAAGGACCACTTCCATCAAAGGAATATCCTAAATTAAACGGCGCAAACTTGGGGTCGAAGCATTTGGGATCGCTTGGGTCAAACAATAACCAAAAGCCCTGCGGATTATAATTAGAAAGGAGAGGTGTTGTTGCCAAGCCAGGAGACTGCTCCGCAAATTCGACCTGGCTCTGGTAATAACCGCAAACAGAAACCATGCCCTCTATTCCATTCCCGGCAGGTGCAACAAAAATTCCAGTACCTGCTGATTCTCCGGGATTCCCAATGCTTTTGGGTGCAAAACGAACCTTGTTGAAACTTAAATTGCTATCATACTTTGCAAAGAAAAAACATTTTCCTCCTCCGTTATCAGGAAGACTATTGTTCCCGAAGAAATCAGTTCCACTGCAACGAACATATCCCGTTACAAAAATCTGCCCTGTGGTATTGTCAAAAGCTGCTCCAAATGCTTCCTTTGAAGAATTAACACCGGTATTTGTGCAACCGGACATCTGAGCAATAATATTTCCATTGCTTGTATTAAGCGAGCCAATAAAAAAATCCCGATCACCTTGAGCCGCCCGTGTAAAGGAGGAAGCGTAAGGAGGGGAAAATAACAGCGTACCTGTTCCACTCCCGCATATTAGCAAGACTGAACTACCTGCGAATGTTTTAAAACTAATGTCTTCCCCAAAATCATCTCCGGTGCCGCCGATCGTTGTTATCCAGATAGCCGTACCATCTGCATTAAATTTAGCAATAAATACATCGCTGCCGCCGAGGCTAGTGTAATCATTTGTATTAAAGTGAATGGTTTGTTTGAATTCACCAATTACATAAACATTTCCATTGTCGTCGGTGGTTACTTTTTTTATTACATCTACGTTTGAGCCGCCTACTCTTTCAGTCCATTGAAATACCGGGAATGAAATCTGAGCTTTGACAATGAACGGAATTACCAAAAAAACAAGCAGGGAATAAATTATTTTTTTCATTTTAAAACAATTAAGCATGTACTGCAAATGAGTTGAATAATTTATTTAACCCTGTTCCCCTCTATCATGATATTCAAAGTGCCGGTCTGCGGAACGTTAGTGTTACCGTTGATGATGAAAGACGATATTCTGGGAAAACCAGGTTCACCATACTCAATGAAATTATTATTCAAATCAAAAACTCCAATTGTGCTGCCACTTACCCCTCCATTTAAAGCTTCTGCTGCCGTGGGATGGAAATCATACACAGTACTGTAGAAATCGCCGGCTGCAGGAAATCCTCCTCCAAACCCCGGGTTAATGCCGGGATAATTATTGGAACCTGTATTACCATTGCTACCAGTCGGGATTGCATTCGATCCTGAGCATTGGAAAATAATATTGTTGTTGAAAGTAGAATTGTTTATTATGGCATTTGGCGAACTTCTGAAGAAAATATTATTGTAAACCGTACAGCGGTTGATTCCTCCACCAAAAGCATTTACAGTTCCCAGAAAAATATTATTGTTGATGGTATTATTATAATTATCAACTATAATAGATCCGTTAAAAATGCTATTCGAAATCCTCGAGCTTCCAACATTATAGCTCAAATTAATATCAACTCCGGTGCTGGTAAAAACACAGCCAGTTACAAATATCTGATTATGGCCATAACAACATCCGAATGTGTGAATGTCACCGGTGATTTTGCATCGTATAGCAGACAGGTTAGTATAGATCCCCTGAGTCCCTCCATCACTTGTTAAGAAGAAGGTATTGACAATGAAGCCCATGAAAACGACACCATTGGACGGTCCCGGACTCAGGGAAATGATTCCCAGAGTGGCAGGAAGTTTTCCATTTTCAGGATTAAAACCAGGACCTATGAATACAGACGGGTGAGTATTGATATTCAAATCGCCATAACTTGTCGGAGACCCTTGAATATAGATGGTGTCTCCCGCCGAAGTACCATTGTAAGCAGCTTGCAGGTTATTGAAATTGTGCAGCCCATCGTTCGGAGCGCCCAGGTTATTGTCTAGAGTAACAATGGTTGCGCTTGCAATTGTGGAAATACAAGCCATTGCAACAGAAAGAATTGATTTTATTGTTTTCATGTGATTGAAGATTGACAATTTGTAAGGTTATATGATTTCGGAAACACTTAGTGTCTGTGTTATTTTTTTAATAAGTATATTTCTAATCCAAAAATAAATTGAACCCAAATAACTCAAAAGCACAATTTCTTCATAAATATGTTAATGCATTTCAAAAGCAATAATCACACTGCGCCACGGTAATCAAGGATAGTTTATGATATGAACAAAATTTACAACCATATCAAATATAACAAGATATAGTTCATTTGCAAATACTATTCCGTATAAATTCGAAAGATAAATCCCAGATAGAAATCCTAACTTCTACTTCTGTCATCGCCCGAAAGAGGATATGACACAATTTGATATATTCTATAAAGGTTTATCGAATGTGAAATATTTTGGCCTAAGACCATATAACTATCAGCATAAGTAGGTACAATAAACACTAATTCAGAAATAAGATAGTTTGTACCAGACTAGGTTAACGTTACAGGTGCAAGAAGGGAATGGCCATTTTGTTGCTGTTTTTTAGGAAATATCAGCCAATATGAGCGATTTGGGCCATGTGTTTGTTGCGCGAAGGCACTCCGGCCAGGATCCTTTCGAACTCTTGAAACCCGCCACCCAAGCAGGTTTCGTCAATTCAGATGGACAAAAGGGAGAAATAAATATGATTTATATCAGTTATCTTCAAAGTTGAATCGGTATATGTAAAAAATCAAGGCCCGATTTTGAAATCATTAATATAATTTTCATTGCATGTTGATTCGTTCATCCCCAGACCAGAAAAATTGTCCCGGAATTCAAGCCGACCGAATCAAGACTTAAGAAAAGGAAATATCCTACTTCCGCCCATCTCAGTTAACTCGCCATCCTACCAGAGGTAAAGAAAGCTGCATATTTCTGTTTTCAGGGAATGCTTTATGGAATCAATTCTATAATAACATTCCCTGTTTTTTGGCCTGTCTCTACATACTTATATGCATCTACGATTTGATCAAGGGAATAGCTTCTGTCAATAACCGGTTTGTAATTCCCTGTCTCTACTAATCCTTTCAGAAAGGCTATATCTTCTTTGCTGATGCTGGGAATTGGGAAAAGTACTTTCTTATTTCCAAACAAAGGAGTGATGAGGGCCAAAAAAGGATTTTGAGACATGTAACCAAGCTCTGTAGAAATATATATTCCTCCTTTTTTAAGGATTGATTTGCATTTTCCGAACGAACTTTTTCCCACTGCATCAAACACGAAGTCAAATGTCTGATTCATGCTTGTGAAATCTTCTCTGGTGTAATCAATAACCACCTTTGCTCCCAGAGATTTCAACAGATCTATATTTTTAGTATTGCATACTGCGGTAACCTCCCCTCCCATATAATTTAAAATTTGCACCGCAGCAGAACCGATAGCACCTGTTGCACCGTTTACCAGAATTTTTTGTCCTCTTTGAATTTTTGCAGCCCTGATATCACAGAGTGCATAGTGTGCACCTTCCGTAATTGCAGCCGCCTCCTTATACAATAAATTTTCCGGCATTGTAGTGATCGGCCCCATTTCGTCCATTACCATATACTCCGCATGCGCTCCAAATTTGGTATCATTATACCCGAACACTTTATCCCCGGTCCTGAATAACTTTACATCCTTGCCGGCGGTTTCAATTTCTCCCGCAAACTCATTTCCGAGCGTCTTGTTTTTAGGCCGGATCAATCCACTGAAAAATCTAACAATAAAATATTCGGCGCTCCTGAATCCACAGTCGGTTCTGTTTACTGTAGTTGCATGAACCTTTATAAGTACTTCGTTATCCTTTGGTACAGGTTTTTCTATTTCTGCAAGTACGACAACCTCCGGTGGTCCATATTTTGTATAAACAGCAGCTTTCATATTTTTTGCTTTACCTTGATTTGTTAAAGGCTGCATTCCTGTGTTTGTAAGCAACCTTAAACTTTATCTTATTATTAACTTCGAAGATAGGAAACCTTATCCGGAAGGCAGTCAAATAATCCGTTTGTACAGAGGAATCGTTGCCGGTGCCAAAGGCTTTATCATATTCCCTGAAACCATGATTTAGCATGAATTCAATCCTATTTTCTTTTATGCATGAAGAACTATATCTCACGGAAGTCCTAATCAGAATAGACCTTTTTTTAAAATCAGGACGCAATTCAAAAAAATCGCATCCGGATCGGTCTGAAGATATACTCTTCACTTCTCCTGTGACTTAAAATTAAATTTATAGTTGATGAAAAAATTCCAATTGAAAACAATCAGTATAGCCATGAATTTAGCGAGGTAATAATTCAATTGAAAAAGACGATCATTGAGCAGGTAAATAAATAAATTATTCAACAGTAAACCCATTATGGAAACCAACACAAATATGGCATACTCTCTATGCAAGGCATTCTTACTTTTAAATGTCCAATGCCGGTTTAAATAATAATTGCCACTTGCAGCACAGATGAAGCCTGCCGAATTAGATACATATTTGTTTACATCAAAATATTCCTTCAGCAGGATAGTCACAGCATAATCCACCAGGATGCCTGCAAAACCTACCAGACCAAAACGGATCATTTTACCGATAAGTTTTTTATTCATTTTCCAGATATTGTGGCTTGAACAAGGCAAGGGGTATAATCAAGAGTAGTGTGCCATAGGTAATAAACTTATAGTACTGTGTGATATTATTATACTCTCGCCCGATAACTCCGTCAGTGCTGAGTGTAGAAAGTATAAATGAAAGGAGAAGAAAAACAAAACCTGTCTGAAGACGCGACTTTGAAATGGATTTTAGCTTCAATTGAAGAATGAGGAAGTAAGAGATGTAATATACCGCAGGAAAAATAAAAAAGAATGCATATTTCTGCTGGTGTGGGAAGATTAATGGGATGAGCAGACAAATATAACTAAGCTCCCAATAGCTATGAAAATTGCTTATCCGGTGACTGAAAGGTTTGGTTCTCAGAAAATACACAGTGAATGCAATCAAAGCAAAAGTCACAGAATATAAAATTAGCTTCACAGTTTCCAGATCGAGATCAAAGAGGTTGCGCCGATATGGCAATTCATAAGGTGCATCCATCAACAAACTTATCATAAGCGCATTTAACCCATGTGGCCCCCTTTCCATTGCATCCAGGACGAAGGATGCATTTTCAGGATTGATGGCCAGCCACCAGCTCTTCAGGAGGCCGAGATTGGCATTCCATCCAATGAAAAAAGCCGGCACGACTAAAAAAACCAAAGAAAAAAGCACTGTAAGAGTCAGAGTTTTGAAATAGCCCCGGTAAATCAAATAAGGCAGAATCACGACCGGCAATATTTTAATATTTATAGCCAGTGCCAACAATAACGCTGACTGTATATGCTTTTTATGTTGAGCTAGTTGTACCCCTTCCAGAAGGGCCCACAGAAGGAAAATGGTCATTTGGACCATGCCATAATTATAAAGAAGGAAACGAATCGTAAGCAAAAGCACAATCAGGCTAAGCAAGAGTAAATCTTTTCCGGAGAATAAAAGAACTGGCAAATTCTTCATTGAAATAACAACGATCCGGTAAAGGCAATAGGTACTGAAAATCAACCAGACAAAACATCCCAGTACATAATTGAAGCAAAAAGGATAGAGCATCAAGGCAAAGAAAGGGCTGTAAAAGTAGGGAAGGCCATCTATGAATGGTGGAGCGTAGATGTTGAGTCCCTGGAATAACTTTTCAGAAGCATGTAAAAAAACGACAAAGTCTCCCCCTCCTATGGCTTTCTGAAGAAGAAATAAAGCCAGGACAAAGGTGCTTATCAAGCTGATTACAATTTTCTTTGTCGGCTTCATTTCACAGATAAGGAGCTAAAAGACTGTATGATCATAGGAGAAGAATTCAAGACACGCAAATTAACAAGGTCGAAGATAAGAATAAGGATTTTCATGCAAATGGATCAGAAATCAGCATACTTAAGTTCCATACCATGAATCCTTCAACTCAGGAATAAATTATATCTTCGCAGACCTAAAAAAGCATATACGATTTAACAAAACGGAGATTATCATGGAAGTAAAAGACAGCAACGGAAACATCCTAAACGACGGTGACAATGTGGTTCTGATTAAAAGCTTGAAAGTGAAAGGCACGTCTACTACACTCAAACAGGGAACCGTAGTCAAGAAAATACGACTCACCGACAATGAAGAAGAAGTTGATTGCAAAGTGAATGGTACCAGCATCGTTTTAAAAACCTGTTTCCTTAAAAAGGCCTGACCATCCCTGTTTTATTTTTTCTTCAGGAACATTGGTTCAGTAATCCAACCTAATATCGGTCACCGTTTACATACCAGAATGAATCAATAACTGTAGCCAGTGAAGAGATTGAAGAAGGAGTAAAAAATCAATTAATAAAAAAGGCCTGCTCTCACTCGAACAGGCCTTTTCCTTTTTATCCTTTGGTCCTACCCTTCTCCGGGTAGATTTGAATTCTTTGTTTCTGAATAGGGAACGGTTTGCGGGATGAAATCATTCTCTTCTCCCGGCTTGCCATAGTCATAAGGCCAACGGTGAACTTCCGGAATTTCTCCGGGCCAGTTGCCGTGCAAATGCTCGACAGGAGCCGTCCATTCGATCGTGTTTGACTTCCATGGATTCTGGGCGGCTTTCTTGCCGCGATACATGGAATAAAAGAAGTTAGCGACAAAAATCAATTGGGCGAGTCCTCCAAATATGGCAAAGACACTGATCAGAGAATTGATATTTAATGCGGCGTCGAATCCTTCATAGGAAGTATAAGCGTAATAACGACGTGGTGCACCGGACAAGCCAACAAAGTGCATAGGGAAGAAAGTTCCGTAAACCGAAACAATCGTGAGCCAGAAATGCAGATAGCCCATTCGCTTATTCATCATCCTTCCATACATTCGCGGGAACCAGTGATAGACTCCGGCAAACATTCCGAAGATCGCGGAACTACCCATTACGATATGGAAGTGAGCAACCACGAAATAGGTATCATGCAGGTTGATATCGAGTGCTGAATCTCCAAGGATGATTCCGGTAAGTCCACCGGAGATAAAGAAGGAAACCAGACCGATTGCAAACAGCATCGCCGGAGACAGTACAATATTTGCCTTCCACAAGGTGGCGAGGTAGTTGAACACTTTTACGGCTGAAGGAATCGCAACCAACAGTGTAGTAAATACGAAGACAGAACCCAGGAATGGATTCATCCCTGTAACAAACATGTGGTGACCCCATACGATAAAGGAAAGGAAGGCAATTACCAGCATCGATCCGATCATCGCTTTGTATCCAAAGATGGGCTTACGCGACTGTGTTGCAATTACTTCGGAAGCAAGTCCGAGTGCAGGTAACAATACAATATAAACTTCAGGATGTCCGAGGAACCAGAACAAATGCTGGAATAATATCGGACTACCACCGGCATGGGCCAATGGAGCACCATTGATGAAGATATCGGAGAGATAGAAACTAGTTCCAAAACTTCTGTCAAACAATAGCAACAAAGCCGCTGCAAACAATACAGGGAAAGAAAGGATACCAAGAATAGCAGTGATAAGGAAGGCCCAGATCGTCAATGGAAGACGGGTCATGCTCATTCCCTTGGTGCGCAGGTTGATGATGGTCACAACATAATTAATACCACCCAGCAGCGCGGAGGCTATGAAGAGAACCATACTTACAACCAGAAGTGTCATACCCAATCCGGAGCCCGGTATGGCTTGCGGAAGGGCACTTAGCGGAGGATAAATCGTCCAGCCGGCAGATGCAGGTCCTGCTTCAGTAAACAAAGACATTGTCATCACTGCACATGATCCAAAGAAGAACCAGTACGATAACATATTCAGGAAACCCGAAGCCATATCACGTGCACCAATTTGAAGCGGAATAAGCAGGTTACTGAATGTACCGGAAAGCCCTCCGGTGAGTACAAAGAACACCATGATGGTTCCGTGTATCGTTACCAATGCGAGATAAAAATTCGGATCCAGCTTCCCTCCTGCTCCCCAGTGGCCAATGATACTTTCAAGGAAAGGAAATTTCTGATCGGGCCATCCCAACTGAAGGCGGAAGATCAGAGACATGACCATGGCCAAGTATGGCCATGACAATTGCAGTTACAAGGAACTGCTTCGAGATCATTTTATGATCCTGACTGAAAACATACTTCGATCCAGAAAGTGTCATGATGTTCGTGCTCGTGATGATCATGCCCCGCGTGGGAATCAATAGCATGATCGTTTGAGTGAGTAGACATTATAGCGGCTGTTTATTAATCATTATTCTATACCATTCAACAAGGGTGTCAGCTGCAGGAGCGTCACCATGTGATTTTTTATTCAACGGGTAGCGACCACCTTTGCAGGAATACCATCTGCCTTAGCCGTTTTCACGGTGTCAGGCATGCTTGCAGGGGTTGTGGCTGGAGCTGCTGTCGGCCGGGCAAAGACATAACTTTGTTCTTTGTACCACTTTTTGAAATCGTCTGCAGGCTCTATCACCATTTTCATACGCATATTATAATGTGCCACCCCGCAAATTTTATTGCAGAGGAGTACATAATCAAACTTGGGATTATTGGTGATCAGTCGCATGCTGTCGGTGGTGATGGTCGGCTCCACGAAGAATTCTGTGGTCATGCCGGGGACACAGTTCATCTGTGCACGTAGGTGAGGGAAATACGCACTGTGTATCACATCACGGGAATGAAACTTGAAAATAATCTTCGAACCAACAGGTAGATGTAATTCAGTAGCGTATTTATCATCCTTGGATGAAGGGTCCTTCTCGTCTACTCCCAGGGGGTTCTCATCAGTGATCAGTTTGAAGTTTGAATGTCCGAGTTTATTGTCGGCACCCGAATAACGTGCAGTCCAGTCAAACTGCTTTCCGTAAACTTCAATTACCATGGCTTCTGCAGGAGCAGGTGCGGTGATATTATTCCACAAGGTTAATCCGTAAACGATTAAGCTCATCAACACGACTGGCAGGAATGATGGTCCAGATAAATTCGAGTTTATGATTCTCAGGATAGAAATAGGCCTTTCCGCCTTTTTGATGCTTATACTTCCAGGAAAAATAGAATAATAAGAATTGAGTAATGAAGAACACCACGATGATCAGGGCGAAGTTCATGTTGAGGAAACTGTCCGTCAGGGCACCATGCTTGGAGGCTGCCACCGGAAGCAAATATTTTTTTGCATCCAGGGTGAAGTAAATCATCCCGGCAAAACCAAGGAATAGAAACCAGAGTGAAAGTCGTCCGTTGGTGCGGTTGTCTTTGTCCGTGATTTCGTCTTCATCGCCTCGTAAGTCCCGAACCAGTTCCAACACACGGATGATGCGCCAGATGGTGACCACGGCCATTATTATAACAAGAAGGGTCAGTAGCTTTATCATGAAATATTATTATCCGTTATTAATTATTGAGGCCTGATCCAGGCTTAGATATGATGATGAATAGTTTCCTGGTACATCGGGTGATTTTTAGGTACCAATGCTGCTTTCGTGAGTTCGCCAAGAGTGACCCGGATAAACAATCCAAGATAGCCAATCATGGTTCCAATCTCCGTGAACCCAATATGCCAGTCCTTGCCTATAACTCCAGGAGTCACCATCAGATACACATCGAGCCAGTGGCCTACGAGGATGATGATGCCGGTCACCCAAAGAATCGCCACTTGCCGTTTTGCATCACGGGTCATCAGGATTAATAAGGGCGCACAGAAATTCACCACCAGGTTGGTAACCCACAAGGTCTTGAAATTTTCCCAGCGAACCTGATAATACACCACTTCTTCAGGAAGGTTGGCATACCAGATCAGCATGAATTGTGAAAACCAGAGATAGGTCCAGAAGACAGAGAATGCAAACATGAACTTTACCTACGTCGTGCAGGTGATTTTCAGTCACATGATTCATGTATCCTTTTGAACGAAGGAATAGAATGATCAGGCACATCATGGCTAAGCCGCTGACAAAGAGTCCTGCAAAGGTGTACCACCCAAACATGGTAGAGAACCAATGTGCGTCAATACTCATGAGGAAATCCCATGCGGATGTAGAAGAAGTTACCGCGAATAGATACCAGGAATACTGCTGCCAGGGTAACACTTTTCTTATAGGGTTCAAGGCCATTTGTTTCGTCTTCACGTAATGACTGCTTGCGCAAAGCATAGGTAAAGCCCACCCATATCAAGTGAATAGGCCGCAAGACGAATAATGAAAAATGGCATGTTTAAAAAACCTATGTTTTCCGGCAAGAAGGTGATCGTATTCCGGACTGGCTGGATCATACAATTCTGAATGTGTCCAATGATAGAGATCATGATGACCAAAAATGAAAATCAGGATCATTCCTGTCATTCCATAGACCAGAAAACCACCCATGGCTTCAGGAACTCGTTTGATTCCAACAGCCCATCCGGCCTGTGCGATGTATTGCACCGCCACGAAGAAGGTTCCACACAGCGCCATCGCCGTGAAATAAAAATTATTGTGCAAGAGCGTCGACCAGGTCCTGGTAGTGATCCGACATAAAACCCATGACAATCGCAATCAAACCAATCACCATCATCACAACGGGAATCAATTTGTTATTCTTGGTAAGCTCGTATTTTCTGTCCATCATACTAATCGTTGAGCAATGGAATTAATTTACATTTTAGGCGTTGCGGCAGCACTGCTGTCGGTCTGCGGTGCCGGCAGCCATCGGCGGAGCGATATGCTGAAGTGTTTGTACATGCTGGATAATCTTCCAGCGCTGGGTAGGTGTCAGCTGCGAAGCATGAGAACCCATCATGTTTTTTCCGAATTGAATGGTATGAAACATTTTTCCTTCAGGAAGATTTTTCAGCAGATCAGAGCTGTATGCAGGTGGAATTGGTCCGTTTCTTTTCGTACACAGGTCCGTCTCCCATACCTGTTTCACCATGGCATGACTGGCAATAATTAAAGAAAAGTCTTTTACCCTCCGCAAGATTTTCAGCGGTCTCAGGCAATGGGCTCTTTAACTCCCGCTCCTGCCTGCTCATATCCATCCACGGTATTAGGATACACATAAGGCATACGGTCCATATCGGTGAAAATAGCGTCTCCACGTGCAATAGTTCCTTTTACCGGTTGACGTGATGTGATGCTATCCGGGAAATTCGGGTTCGATGAGTAGGTCTCGTAGGACGGAGAACGATACATGTCAGGCATGTATTCATAGCCGGGGGTAGTTGTATCAGTGTACTGCAGGAGCCAAGGAAGGCAACGAAGCGAAAGGGGCAGAATATATGCTTAGAAATTTCTTCATGGTGCTGATCAGGAAAATTGCATTGATTTTAACAACACATCTGAAGCTCCCGATGCTTTTATCAGGGATACCGTGTCATTTAGTTTTCCTTCGTCCTTCACATCGACATGGAGAACGAATTTATCATCAGTCAGCCGGGGATGAGGAATTGGTGCGGTGACACCCGGCAGTAGTTTACTGCGAAGTAAAAAAGTCAGAGCCATCCCGTGAGCAGCACAAAATACTGTCAACTCAAAGGTGACCGGAATAAATGCCGGCATGTTCATGTACCACATCAAGTTCGGCTTGCCTCCGATATTTATCGGCCAGTCAGAGATCATCATGTACCAGGTCATGAGGAGTGCCAGCGATGTTCCGGTGATTCCATAGATAAACGAAGTAATGGAAAGCCGGGTGCGCGGAACGTTCAACAACTGGTCAATGCCGTGAATAGGAAATGGACTCTGAACGTCCCTGCAAAGGACTCCGTTTCCCTTTAACGAAGTGATGGCATCCATCAATACTTCTTCGTCATCGTAAATACCGTATATTCTTTTTGCCATGATTAATGGTCTCCTTTTTTGTAATACTGGTCACCTGTTCTCTTCAGGATCGATTTGAGTTCTGCCAGCGCAATAACCGGGAACACACGTGCAAAGATGAGGAAGCAGGTAAAAAATAATCCGAGTGTTCCGATAAATATACCCACTTCAATAAAGGTTGGTGAATACATCACCCAACTGCTTGGAAGGAAGTCCCTGTGCAGTGATGTAACGATGATCACGAAGCGTTCAAACCACATTCCTATGTTTACGAAAATGGAAATGACAAATGTGGCCATCACACTGGTACGGATTTTCTTAAACCAGAAGAGCTGTGGAGTAATCACGTTACAGGTCATCATGCTCCAGTATGCCCACCAATAAGGACCGAAAGCACGGTTCATAAAGGCGTATGCCTCGTACTGTACACCTGAATACCAGGCAATAAAGAACTCCGTGATATAAGCGACACCAACAATGGAGCCGGTAAGGATGATGATTTTATTCATCAACTCAATATGTTGTATGGTGATGTAGTTCTCGAGTGACAAGACCTTACGTGCAATAATCATCAAGGGTCAGCACCATGGCAAAACCCGAGAAGATCGCACCCTGCAACGAAATAAGGCGGGAAGATGGTGGTGTGCCATCCCGGAACAATGGAGGTTGCAAAGTCAAAGGATACAATCGTGTGTACGGAGAGTACCAGCGGAGCAGATAAACCGGCAAGTACGAGGGCTACTTCTTCAAAACGGCTGCCAGTCACGCGCGGTGCCTTTCCATCCGAAAGAAAGTAAACCGTAAATAAATTTTTTGGTAGGAGTTACACAACGATCACGCACAGTGGCAAGATCCGGCAAGAGACCCAGATACCAGAATACAAGAGATACAGTAAAGTATGTGGAGATCGCAAATACGTCCCACAAGCAATGGTGAGTTAAAATTTACCCAAAGGGAACCAAACTGATTGGCGATAGGAAACATCCAGTAATCCAGCCATGGACGACCGGTGTGAAATACAGGAAACAAACCGGCACAGATTACGGCGAAGATGGTCATCGCCTCCGCTGAACGGTTGATCGACATTCTCCAACGCTGACGGAACAACAATAGGATCGCGGAGATCAATGTTCCGGCGTGACCGATACCGATCCACCAAACGAAGTTGGTGATATCCCAGGCCCAACCAACGGTTTTATTGGCTCCCCAGGCACCGATACCGGTACCTATTGTATAAGCCAAACAAGTGATTCCCCAGCATCATTGCAGTAAATGCGATCACAAAAGATATCCACCAGTATTTATTGGCCTTTCCTTCAATCGGACGACAGATATCTTCCGTCATCTGATGGTACGTTTTATCTCCGAGAATTAATGGGTTCCGGACGACCGCTTCGTGATTACCGCTCATGGTTGGCTAATCAGTTTTCTTTCTGAATAATATATATTACGCTTCCTTCCCTTCGGAAGTGTTACGCACTTTTGTCAAATAATAAACATTCGGACTGAATGTTTAACTCCTCGAGCAGGTGATAACTGCGCTCTTCCGGCTTCCACAATCTTTTTCACTTCACTCTCAGGATTGTTATAATCACCAAATGTGATGGCTTGTGTAGGACAAGATTGAGCACAGGCTGTTTTAATTTCTCCGTCAGCAATTTTACGCCCGGCTTTCTTGGCAGTCAACTTTCCTTCCTGAATACGCTGAACGCACATAGAACATTTTTCCATGACACCGCGTGAACGAACTACTACATCAGGATTGAGTACCATCTTACCGAGGTCGTCATTCATGTTGAAGTCGAATTTCGGATTATCAGAATACTTGAACCAGTTGAATCGACGTACTTTGTACGGACAGTTGTTCGCACAATAGCGTGTACCTACACAACGGTTGTAAGTCATCTGGTTCAAGCCTTCTGAACTGTGACTGGTCGCGATTACCGGACAAACGGTTTCGCAAGGAGCATGATTACAATGCTGACACATCACAGGCTGAAAAACAACTTTAGGTAAGATCACTCGGATTCTCCATTGCTTTCATTGTCACCTGACTTCACCTTCTTTCGGATCAGCATCACTGCTGTAGTAACGGTCGATACGCATCCAGTGCATTTCACGACTGCGCATCACCTCATCTTTTCCTACAACTGCTACATTATTCTCGGCAGTACAGGCAACTACACAAGCTCCGCAACCAATGCAGGAATTCAGATCGATAGCCATTCCCCAATGGTGCTGGCCCAGTTCGAATTCTCTCCAGAGAGTGAGATCTGTCGGCTTCACTTCAATTTCTTCGTGATGACCTATTTTCTTCTTCAGTAATTCAGGATGATTTCCGGCATTTTTATCTTTAAGATATTCCGGCAATGTATGTTTCTTTTACAATGGCACGACCCATCATGGTATGATGTGTCTGTGTGGCTGCAAAAGCATAATCGTCTTCTGTTGATTTTTGAATATCCACTCCGCTGATGGAAGTAGTTCAGAGTATCCGTACCGAGAGATAGCAAAAGGATATGCATTTACTCCGCGATTATCAGCTACTTTTCCGGCCGCATTTCTTCCGTATCCCAGTGCAAGGGAAACCGTTCCAAAAGCCTGACCCGGCTGAATAACAACAGGTACATTCATTTTAACCTTGCCTGCACTCACAGATACCACTTGTCCCTGCTTCCATCCTTTTTCACGTGCATCTTTTGGAGATACTGCCAGGTAATTATCCCAGGTGATTTTCGAAATCGGATCAGGCAAGTTCCTGCAACCATGGATTATTGGCCATTAGTCCTGAACCAAGACCGGTTTTTTCATACACCACTAATTCAAATCCTTTTCCTGCTGTCTCCGAAAGACTGCTTCCGGCAGCATTCAGATCAGCAGCACATGTATAATTTTTAGGGCTTGCCTGTGCTGGTTTCAAAAACACCGTCCTGCAGGGCTTTGTTCCAGTTTCCGGTTCCATTGTTCAGGATGTTTGAAGACCAGTATGCTGCCATGTAATCATGAAAGTTAGTTGCTGTTGCCTGCCCAGGTAAGAAGACTCTCCTGTGCCTGACGTGTGTTGAATAATGGAGAAATGGTTGGTTGTCCGAGTGAATACATACCGGCCTTCGGTTCCGCATCCATCCATGATTCGAATGGATGATGATCCGGACATACAAACTGGCAATTGCAGCGGTTTCATCTGCACGGTCAGCAAAAGAAACAGACAAGTTCTGTTTTCTTTAACATGCTCGGCGAACTGCTTTCCTTCAGGAAGAGTGTAGGCAGGATTGCAATTATAGATGAAGAGTCCGGCTACTTCTCCTTTATTCATTTCATCAACAGCATCGCAACATCAGCATCATTTCCCTGACGCATCTTGTTCGCATTGTCAAGATCAATGGTGCTTCCGTAATTCCCCAAGCAGGGAATTGATGCCATTGACGATATTTTGAATGGCAACATTATTAACACCACACACTACCAATGAACTTCCTTTATTTGCTCCAAAGTTCTTTTGCGGTGGATTTAATTTCATTTTGCAATTTCACCTGCATGGAAGCAGGAATTGATGATGCTCCGGCAAGTGTGGCAATTGCATTATACAAGTTTGCAACAACAGCGGCCTGCTGACTTGGTTTCACTGCAATGCGTTGATCAGCATTACTTCCTGTAACAGAAAGTGCTGATTCAAACTGAATGTGGCGCGACATCTTTTTCTTGCCATCGTTCAGTTTACGCGTAATTGCGTATTGGCGGGAATATTCAATCGGAGAAATCCAGTTAACGAGGAAATCTGCACCGATACCAACGATGGTATTGGCTTTATCAAAATTATAAGAAGGAATCCCATTCACACCAAAACTCATCTGATTAGCCTGACGCATCGCGGAACTGAAACACTGCATCATAGACTACATGTTTTGTGTTCGGATATTTTGCAGAGAATTCAGCGATCACTTTTAAGGTTGAAGGACTGATGATGGTAGAAGTCAGGATTCTGATCTTTCCGCCTTTCGCAGCGATAGCATTTAATTTTTCAAGAATGGTTTTATCAACATCAGCCCAGGTAGCGGCATTGCCATACATGGTCGGAGTTTTCAAACGTGCACTGTCATAAAGAGAAAGTACAGAAGCCTGAACACGGGCATTTACTCCGCCTTTGGTAACACGAACTCAGCGTATTTCCTTCCAGTTTAATCGGACGACCTTCGCGTGTCTTCACTACTACGCTGCAGTAATCATAACCGTCAAAATAGGTTGAGGCATACCAATCGGCGATTCCGGGAGTAACTTCTTCAGGACGAATGAGGTATGGAATCGTTTTCCGTACCGGCGCTTCACAGGAAGCAAGAGAAGCCGCAGCAACACTGAATCCCAGGAACTTCAGAAAATCACGACGCGGATGAGTGTTGCTGTCTACTGCTTTTTTCTGAATGACTTCATCAAGTGGAAGATGCTCGTAGAATTCGTTGTTCTTCAAACGCACAAATTCTGCATCGTTTTGAAGCTCTTCTACACCTTTCCAATATCTTTTGCTCATTGCTTGAATATATTATAAATCATAAAAGGAAGAATAGCTGCCTGCATACCGGCTTAGTTTCCCTGGTCAATCATTTTGAATTAATAGTGACAACGTGAACATTCCAGTCCGCCGATTTTACTCACAGTAAGCAGGGAGTCTGAACCGAATTTGTCCAGCATCTTCTTGTGATAGTCTTCGTAATAACCATTGCCTGCCATTTTTACCTGTGTGCTTCTTGTGACAGTCGAGGCACCAAACCATTGTCAAGCGGCGCAATACTGACTGGCAACCGTCATGGTATCCTGAACTTGACCGTGACAAGTCTGACAGTCGATCTTTCCAACAGCTAACGTGTTGAGCATGATTAAAATAAGCAAGATCAGGAAGGTTGTGAACACGCACCCATTCAATCGGTTTCTGGTTCGGACCATATACATCCTGTTGACGGATCGTAATCCAATGCTTTATAAATCTTTGCAATCTCTTCTGTTCCTGTTTCAGGTCCTTTACGCACATACTTATGACAATTCATACATACATTGGCGGAAGGAATACCTGCTACTTTACCGCGCTCAGCACCGGAGTGACAATACACACATTGTATCTGAAGATCTCCGGCATGTAAGTTTATGAGAATATGCAATGGGCTGTGCAGGTGTATAGCCTTGTGAAATACCGATAGCCTGTAAGTGCATACCATGCCTTCACCGTTCCGTAAAGGGTAAAGAAAATAAGTAGTACTGCAATGAATTTTTTATTTGAACGTGGCCCATGAACGAAACTCTGCCAGCGGGTTATTTCAGGCGGCTCAGGAAGACCTTCTTTCTGACGAACTGTTGTGGCCAAGGTATTCTGAACTTTCGCAAGAATCGCACTTAATAAAGCAAGAACTAACAATGCAATGACAAGATACAATGCAACCGGTTTTTCTTTCTCAACCGGAGCCGTTCCTGCCGGCACCAGTTGCTGCAACCGGCTCAGGCTTCTCTGCCTCAGCTTTAACATAAGCAATGATCGATTTGATCTCATCATCCTTCAGATTGAAGGATGTCATCGCTACTTTATTGATATTCGTTAAAAATCTTTACTGCATATAGGATCACCGGCCTTCACCATCGCCTGTGAATTCTTAATCCATTTAATCAGCCACTCTTCAGTGTTCCTTTTTTCCATGCCCCATCAAGGCCGGACCGATGAGTTTTTCCTTTACCGCATGGCAGGCTGAACATTGTGATTTAAAGAGCGCTTCACCATCCTGTGCAGAGGAGGTGAACGAAAAAAGCGCGAGAAGAACAGCGGGAAGACTAGAATTTGAAGTACCTCTGAAAGGATATTTTGCTCATCGTTTTTCTATTAACTCGTTCATTGTGAACGTATACCGATGACACATCTAAAGCATGAAAACTGACAGGTCATCGAAATGTCAGTTTTTTGACTGGGTGCAAATTTATCAGAAACAACATTTAGAAAAAGTATTTGTGAAAAAAAATTTAAAAAATGACTACAGTTTAGAGCCTGGATGAATGACATGGATTACTCTATAATAAAACTATCAGCCAAAAAGTCAGCGTAAGTTAGGCTAAAAACATCCATTTGAAACTAGATTGTCATTTCATATCAGATAAAATTTTAAATAGAATAATTCTAAATAAAGATCAAATATCTGAAAAGGGATTTCTGCCTTAAAGACACGCAAATTAATGTTTAAAATAATTTATACAAAACCGGTTTGCTCGGACTGGCATCGTTCATCAGACTGGCGATCTGAATATTCAGAAAATAACCGCCATCTTTCACTTCATCCGGTACATATATGAGTTCCGTTATGGTGCACATCTAGCTCGGCTTTCCCAGGATACTTCCAGAATTCATGGTGCGCACTCAGCTTCCCTCCATCTTCTTCTTTATCGACTGACGGCAAATCAAGTAATAGATGTTGAATGCCGTAGTCGGCAATTAATCTGGCAGCATGATGGTGCAAATAGGCCGGATTAGTACCTGAATATTGCCTCTTCTGTTTTGTTGTTTCATTGGGCAGCGTACGAATAATCAAAGCTTCCGGACGATTGCTTCCAAGCAGTTCTTTCAATTGATCTTCCATGATCACAAAATCACCATTCATTTCCCGGGGCTGTACGGAAATTAATTCTGCTATGAAAAAATATTGACGCAGGCAATCATGTATAGGATAAGGTTCAGTGGAAATGTGACCGACACTTTCAGTATGTGTACCGTTGCCATGGGGATTGAAGAAGATGTTATTCACATTGCATGGGCCTCCCGCTATAATACTTCCTGTAAAATCACCGGAACGGAAAGGTTCTATTTCAACGGGTGGAAGATAAAAGGCATTCACATTATCCGCGCCCGCACACAAGGGAATTGATATGTCCAAAGGTTCGCGCAAGTTCACGCGAAAGCGTTGGCCCTGATGTTCAATGGTAGCAAGCATATTTTTCCTGAATCTGGCATCAAGATAAAAATAAATTATGCAAGAGCAGTCTAGATTGCAACTTCTTAATTATGATTCAAACAAGATCTCATTGTAGATACTCTGTGTCTCCATCTTTACCCGGCTAAAAAAGAAAAGCCTGCTCAAAACTCAAGAGATCCCTTTTGTTGTCTGAAAACATGAAAGATCTTGTGCGAAGCATCCAGGCGACAAAGGAAACCTGTACGCTCCGCTATGTTTAGACCGAAGCGCAAACATAAAATAAATGCAATCTTATTGCTTGAGCAAACGACTCACCTGCTGCTCGCCGTTGAAATTGGACCTTACCAGATAGAGTCCGGAAGAAAGTCCTTCAGGAAGTGCAAGAACAAGATTGCTGCCGCCTCGTGTAAGAAAAAGTTCCTGCTTATACACCACCTGGCCAATGGAATTTTCTACTTCGATGGTCATCGTACCGCTTTCCTTTGCCTGAAGATAAACAACAGGCTGACTTATAAACGGATTCGGTGAGATCGACAGAATATCAAATTTCCTTCCCGAATTAAATACGATCACAACAATTTTGGACAAACCTGCAGTGCCATCGTAATCCACTTGACGAAGCCGATAATAATTCTTGCCTATCACAGGATGTTCGTCCACAAAACTATAAGAATGGGGTTGTGAGCTGCTACCGGAACCTTTCACGATGCCGATGTTTTCAAAAACAATATCCCCGTCTTGCTGTCTGGCAGCTTCCACTTCAAAATGATCATTGTTTGTCTCAGTAGCTGTTTCCCAGCTGCAAAGCACATGCTTGTCTCCTGCCCGTTCTGCCTGGAAAAATAAAAGTTCAATAGGCAATGGAGAAGGTCCGTTACCGGCCGATCCGAATCCACCGAAGGTGCTAAGTCCATCCCTTCTTGCTCCCTGCAAATTAGCAGCAGCTATTGAATAGAGTGCAATGCCTGTATTCGGACTGATATCTGTACCGTCATGTGTACCTACAGTAGTTACAAATGGTCCTTGTCCGGCATTACCGGGAATCACTACGCTGGGTCGCTGGAGCAGCCGGAGTTCAGAACCGGTCAAACCGTCCATGGCCTGCAGGTTAAACACATCTCCTGCACATTCCAGGTCATAACTTACCGCTCCTAATGCGCCCGGACTGGTAACAGGATCTCCATTTACGGCCGGACCTGTACTCTCCTGAAAATCCCAATAGAAGGTACTGAGCACGTCAATCTCTTTATCATTGCAAGTTGTTGCTGTTGCACCACCCTGGTCATCGATCTCAAAAGCATTCAGACACCCGTGTCCGGTAAAACCAATTCCCACCCCATCAGCAGTAGGATTGTTCTGGTCATTGAGATAGGTGCCGGTCAGGTACTGATTGTTTGCAATTGAATTGTTCTTTAATAGTGCCGGAGTGTAAAAATAATCGCCAAGTACTCCGCTGCCTCCGCCTGCACGATAACCCAGAGGATAAAGGTATTCATTCGCCACTGCGCCACTTCTGATCTTGCGCAGCAATCTTCCCTGGAAAAATCCGTTCCGGAGATTCTGCGATGCGATAGTAGGCCGCGTTACGGCAGCAGGTTCGTCACTTTGCAGGGTGATTGTTTTATAATTAGCAGCGGTCATTTCATTGGCGTCAAAGGAACCGGCTGTTTTCGACAGCAAAACTCCATTGGCCAAATCAAGATTATAAAGGATGATGAGGTTGCCGCGCAGATAGGCTTCGTGATTTGCACTGGCCACACCCGTAGGTGCTGTTTTATTCACACGCAATTTGCAAATTGTTCCGGGATAGGTTCCATCCGCTCCGCGGATATCTACACTTTGCGACTGGGTAGTTCCTGTTAAGTCAATTAGTCCTGTATTGAGAGGACCAAGAGCGGTTGATCCTGTACAGGTGCAAGTCCCTGCAATGCTTATATCCCCGCTTACACTCAAGGTATAAGTAGCCAGATCGATATTTCCACTTTTAAGTGGATTTACATTTTGCTGAATCGTCAAATCATGTATTGCAACATTATCACAGGGATTACCCGCGAGTGTACCTGCCACCAATAAAGGATATCGTGCAAGACTGTCTGCGATGATGGCGTCATCCGTTGCTGCAGGAACCAGTTCCCGGTCCCAGTTGCATGGCTCACACCATTTGGTGTCTTTTGTTCCCAACCAGGTATAAGCGGTTCCCGGTATAGAAGCTAAATCAAATTCGTCACATCCAATATCCACACAGGCAGGACGCAGCGTACTGTCAATGTCTAAGGTAACGACCGGATTCAAAGGACTAAATCCCGCATTGCGGACATTCAAATCGGAAGTATGAAGATCAGTGGCCGAAGTAAAAACTACAGGCAGCTGCTTAGTGTTTGTTGGATTATTATTGGGGTTCGTTCCTGCGAATAATGCCGCAAGGTTGGCGCGGGCTACATTATTATACAGAGCGAAAGCGGGTCCGGCAGTATAGTACAGGTTATATGAGGCCTGATAACCGGTTACCGCAGCCAAGGTATGCAGAGCATAATGATTGTTCGCACCGCCGGTACGTTCATTGTAATAAAGACTGTTCCAGCTTCTATATACAAAGCCACCGGTCGTGTATGAATAACAGGCCGAGAGATCTGTACCGGAAGCCGTTCCCATGATCCGGATCGAATTATGGTAGGCAAAAATGGTCATGCCGGTCTGAAGAATACCTATAATTTTCTTGTTCCCGGTGATGCCATTTCCCAAACTGATCATGTTATTGAAGACATTGCCGGTGCCATTGGCCACAAGGTCAATTCCATTGATCGATGAACCTACCGCGGTAGAGTTTACATTCAAACTATGAATGGTATTCCTTTCAACAAGGGTGATTTGAGATAATGCTCCGAATGGATTCAACACAATTCCATTGACTTGGATAACCGAAGTCGTCGAACCAAAAGAGTTACTTAAATTATAGATAAGGTTGCCGCTTACTTCATTTCCCACAGTACCGGCAGTTGGTTTTTCCAGGATGCCAATAACAGAAGCAGCAGCTCCGACTCCAACATTCGCATTGGTATGCGTCAAATTCTGAATCGTATTGCCCTGGATTTTTACAGCAACCGTAGCCTGGCCATTGTTGATACCGATAACACTTCCGCCGAGATGTGTAGAAGTCATGCTGTTTGCAACATTTCCACCAATGGTGTTATTTCTAATTGTCACAGAAAGTGGGCTCATATTCCATATCCCGGTAAGTGAAATCAGATCAAGTCCGACAGCGCCTGCATAACTCAGATCCATACCTCCTATGATATTATCACTGATGAGATTAGTTCCGCCTGCAGAATAAATAGCTGCTACGGGCGGACAGCCAGTACCCGAAACAGCAGTATGACGAATGTATATGGAACCTGTGGAAGTAGCACTTCCAATGGTATTCCCGATTACATTGTTAGTTCCAGTGCTGAGGATATTCAGATAGATGCCCAGGAAAATACTTCCGTTAGCAAGTGCCGTTCTGCTCGAAGTAACATCAAAACCTCCAATGGTATTTGAACTGATGGTCGATGCAATGGCGGTGGTTGGACTCATAATGATTGCATGGACATGATTTGCAATATTACTCGCACCGGTGAATATTGTATATCCTGTTCCCGCGCTATTCGCAAAGCCCAAAGTGTTTCCGCTAATTGTATAACCTGAACCCGACTGAATGTCGATGCAGGTATAGACGTTGGTCGAACTTGCAGTCCATACACGCGGAGCGCTCTGGTACATCCTGTTATTGCTAATTGTCCAGGTGGTCGTATTGATAAAAGCCAAGACCCCTCTGGAGTTGTTTGCAGAGCCTGAGAAAAAATCGTGAATCAGATTATTATCAATCGTATTGTTTTTATTCTCCTTTCCTGCAGTTCCATAGCTTTTAATGGCCTGGAAGGGGAGACTGGAACCAAATGGGCCAATATCATTGAACGAAATAATATTATTATCATTTCCTGAACCAAGAGCAACAGAAGAAAAAAGAATGGTGGCTCCAAAGGCAGAGTTGGCAGCCCCTGTTGAAGATCCCTGAATGCTACAATTGGAAACTGTATTTCCTTTTGCATCATTAATAAACTGAATGGTTGATGCTGTAGCGGAAGTATTTTGATTGATGATTCCCAGGGAATTTCCTCCGCTGTTCAGACCATCGATGGTCACATTATCTGCACCGTTCAGATTGATCAGGTTCCCGTTGATGCTGCCTGCAATAGTTCTCGCTCCTATAGGTGTAATGGTAACTGTAGCCCATACAGCAGCTGATTGATTAAGGGTAGCAGAAACTCCTTCCACCGTATTTCCCACAATCGTAATTGTAATGTTAGCAGCTGACTGCCCTCCTCCATTGATAGCAGTAAAAGCAGCATTTAATGTTGCATAGGTACCGTTTCCGACAACAGCACCTGCAACGTTTACATTTTGCGCAGCAAGCTGAGGAATACCCGTCCCAAGGATGAATAAAATAAGTAAGCCGGCAAAGAACCGCATAAAGGTGAAAAATTTAGTTTTAGGCATTCGATCCTTACGGATTAGAACAGGTGTCAACTTACAAATTTAAGCAAAAGTGCCATAGGGAACAATCATATATTATGTAAATGACCGAAAAATGACCATGAATCATGTTATTTTAGGGTTAAACTTCTATAAAGTCAGACCTTTGATGCGATATGTCAGATATTAGAAGACATACAGAATAGAAAACTGACTTAAAAATGGGTTTATTATTAGCTTAAGTCGCTGCTTTATCATGTAAAAAGGAGTCCGATAGAATAAGCAGCTGCGGCTGCCAATACACCGATCAGTCCGGTTTGGAAAGCCCCCCGCACAGGATCCTGTCCGGTAGCACGACTTTTAAAATATCCAAAGAAGAGCAGACAAGCCACCGTGATAATACTGGAATAGATCAGTCCATTATGAGGTTCATCTGTAAAAACATAAGCCATGAGAGGAACAATGCCTCCTACAATGTAGGCGACTCCGATATTTAATGCGCTTTTTTTCGCGCGGTGAATGTCGGGTTTCTCCAAACCCAGTTCGAAACGCATCATGAATTCCACCCATTTGTCGTGATCCTTTTCCATTTCATTCATGATCAACTCTTGCGAATCAGGCGACAAACCATAGTTCCCAAAAATTTCCTTCACCTCCTTACGCTCCGTTTCATAATGTGTCACAATCTCATCGTATTCCCTTTTCAATTCCGAATCATAATGCTCGATCTCTGTTTTCCCGGCGAGGTAGCCACCCAAACCCATCGCGATAGAACCGGCAACAATTTCAGCCAGTCCTGCCGTAACAATGATATCATTATTACTCACTGCTCCGCTCAGACCCGCTGCAAGTGCAAAAGGAACCGTGAGTCCATCGGCCATACCAATAACAATATCCCTCACCGTCTGTGATTGTTCAAAATGTTTTTCCTCGTGAGGATGTGCCGCTGTAGTGTGCATAGTTCTTTATCTTTGTGCGATCCAAATGTAAAAAAATTGTTTCAGTGATCGCGCGATGAACAAAGCAGTTTATTTAGACTATAACGCCACCACTCCGGTAGATCCTATTGTGCTGGAAAGCATGTTGCCATACTTCTCTGGAAAATTCGGCAACGCGGCCAGCCGTACGCATGCCTTTGGCTGGGTTGCAGATGAAGCCGTGGAGATGGCGCGTGAACAAGTCGCTGCTTTCATCGGAGCGGAGCAGAACGAAGTTGTTTTTACATCCGGCGCTACTGAGTCGATCAATCTTGCCATCAAAGGTGTGTTCGAGGCCTATATTAAAAAAGGCAATCATATCATTACACTGGCCACTGAGCACAAGGCCGTATTGGATACATGCAAGCATCTTGAACAAATGGGTGCCAGAATCACCCTCCTTCCAGTTCAGGCTGACGGATTACTGAATACTGACTTACTCCGGGAGCACCTCAATGAGCAAACCATTTTGGTCTGTGTGATGCTGGCCAACAATGAAACCGGGATCATTCAACCCATGAAGGAAATTTCCGCGATCGTTCATGAGAAGAACTGCATCTTGATGAGCGATGCCACACAAGCCTGTAGTAAAATTCCTGTCGATGTAAATGATTTGGGCATTGATCTGATGACACTATCGGCACACAAAATCTATGGTCCAAAAGGCTGTGGTGCGTTGTATGTGAGGCGAAGGGATCCAAGAGTGAAGATCATCGCACAAATGGATGGAGGTGGACATGAAAACGGGCGCCGAAGCGGCACATTAAATGTGCCGGGAATTGTGGGATTAGGAAAAGCTGCCGAATTAAGCGGGCAGGTACTCATTGAAGATTCGATGCGTATTTCCGGCCTTAGGAATCAACTTGAAGATTTACTGCTTAGCTCCGGATCTGCTTCAGTCCATGGAAATAAAATCCATCGTCTCCCCAATACAAGTAATATGGCCTTTCATGGAATTAACTCGGCTATATTGATCAAGCAGTTGACTACAATCGCGGTGGCAACAGGAAGTGCCTGTACATCAGCCCTGCAGGAAGCATCCCACGTTTTAAAAGCAATGTCTATTCCTGATGAGGTCGCACTTTCATCAATTCGGTTTTCACTGGGCAGGTATAGCACCTCAGAGGAAGTTGAATATGCTGTAGAAAAAATTCTTCATGTCATAAAGAAAATTCACCGGGATTAAATACTATCCCGTTTAAGCCCTTTAATAAATTGTTTCATCCCATTCTCTGAAACAAGAATTTATTACATTCGAATCATCGTTTCCGCATTGAAAGGCCCGCAAAAATAATTCCTCATCGGCGAGAAAAAATAAAATGAAAAAACAAGAATCAGGTTTCCTATGGAGTAACTGGTTTATGTCCCGCCCCCGCCTGGTAGGATTTGTCATTTTTATGATCTTATGCAGCAGCAGCCTTTACATCACCCTGTTGACCTACCGCAACCACATTAAAATCAAAGAGCGTGATATGCAAAGTATCATGCAAGTGATTGAGAATAATATTAACAAGTCGCTCAACAACAATAAGCTTGCAGCATTAACCCTGGCTTTAACAATTAATGACAAAGCCGAGCCGGAGAACTTTGATTCAGTCGCTGCCTACGTGGTCAACGCTTACAGTTCAGTAGATGCTGTTCAGCTGGTTCCAAATGGTGTGATTAAATATGTGTATCCTCTAAGGGGAAACGAAGATGTAATCAATTACAATATACTCCTTGATTCAACCAGAAATAAAGAAGCTTTCAAAGCCATTTCACAGCGCAGAATGTTTTTTGCCGGTCCTTTTAAACTCAAGCAAGGAGGAAATGGTATCGTCGGAAGGCTACCTATTTTTATTCGAAATAAATTTTGGGGTTTTTCTGCAGTTATCATCAAATTAGAAACTTTATTTGCGGGAGCAGGAATCGATAACAGTGGAAAGAGCGGATACTATTTTCAGTTTTCAAAAATCAACCCGGACACGAGACAAGTAGATTATTTTCTGCCCCTCCGGAAGGATATCTCCATGGACGATGGCAGGTACATTTATTTTCCTGATGGAGAATGGAAGCTGCATGTGATTCCTGCAGTAGATCAAAAATCAAACAGAGGAATAATAGCCCTGGCAGGATTCGGAATCCTGTTTTCCATTTTTAGTGCTTTGTTTGTTGCAGGCCTTCTGAAAAAACCTGCAGCATTACAGGTAATTGTTGATACTCAGTCGGCAACCCTGGTTAAAAATGCCCAGAGAAACGATGCCATTCTTGAAGCACTTCCGGATATGCTTTTTATATTCAATGAGGAAGGCGTGTTCATCGATTACCATAACGCAAGGGAACATGAAATGCTCCTGCCGCCTGAGTTTTTCCTGGGGAAAAAAGTAACGGAAGTCATGCCTCCTGCAGTTGCTGCTGAAACACTGGAGAATTTAAAACGCGTCATACAAACAGGAAATTTGCTTCTGCACAATTATAGCATGGAAGCGGCTGAAGGAGAACGTCATTTTGAAGGCCGCTATGCTTTAAGCAGCAAATCAGAAGTGTTGGTAGTTGTAAGGGAAACCACAAAGGAAAAGAAATCGGAAAAAGAAATTCTACAGATGAACAAAGAACTTCGTATTCTTTCCGATCATCTTCAAACGGTGAGGGAAGACGAGCGGTCCTCATTGTCGAGGGAGTTGCATGACGAGCTGGCCAACAACTTACAGCCATCACACTTGATTTATACTGGCTGAAAAAATCAATTCCTGTCACCAAAGAAAAGATTCTTAGCAAAATAAATGATGCCATCGGTGTAGTTCATCAATCTTCCGCCACTGTACGCAGAATCAATACGGAATTGCGGCCTTCCATTCTGGATGACCTGGGCTTATTTGCTGCGATTGAGTGGCAACTGGATGATTTTTCCTCCCGGAACGAAATAAAAAACCACTTAGAACTGGACTGTGAGGAACCCCGGTTCAATGCTTCAAAATCAATTGCCGTTTTCAGAATAATCCAGGAGTCATTGAACAACATTGCCAAACATGCCGGGGCAGGCAACGTTCAAGTACGCTTATTTGAAGCGGAAGGAGAATTAAACATCTCTATTAAAGATGACGGAAAAGGCTTCGATGCGGAAATTTCCCGAAAAAAATTATCGTTTGGATTAATAGGTATGAAAGAGCGTGTGAACCTATTGAAGGGACACCTTGATATAAACTCGGAGCCGGGGAAAGGAACACAGATACTAGTGCGAATTCCTCTGGAAATTCAGGACGAAGTGAAGGCCTGAATAAAAAACTCTTTTCTCCGGGCAATAGAACGCAGATAGCGCTGATGATTATGATGCTCGCAGATTTATAATCTTTGTTTCAGGTTGATGCTTTATAGGGCTGTAGAACGCAGATAAGGCTGATGATTATGATACCCGCAGATTTATAATTTTTGTTTCAGGTTGATGCTTTTTCGGAATAATAGAACGCAGATAGCGCTGATGATTATGATGCTCGCAGATTGAGAGTTTAATTTCATCGAATGAAATCTCTTAGAAGAATGCTTTGTGAAACTCATCGAAAAAACAAATCCACCGCGAGCTTAAGCATGAGTAGTATTTAAGGCAACATTATCGATCAAACGAACTTTCCCAATCTGGACAGCAGTAAAAACACGCGGCGATGAACTCTGGCTCCAGTCGAAAAGTGTCTGCAAGGTATCGCTGTCTGCTATTTCTAAATACTCAACTTTCATGAGTGGGTTTGCTTCAATTCTCGAGATGGCCTCTGCGCAAAGATCTTTGATACTGAATTGTTGCCAGTTATCACGCACAAAGAATAAAGCCCGGGAGATTTGGGAAGCGGCTAATCGTTGTTCAGGGTTGAGAAGCACATTGCGTGAGCTCATCGCAAGACCATCTGCTTCCCGAATTGTTTCTCCGGAACCAACCCTTACAGGTAATTCCAGTTGTCTGGTCATTTCACGGATCACGGCGAGTTGCTGAAAATCCTTTTGGCCAAAATAAGCCATGTCCGGTTTCACAATATCAAACAAACGTGCTACCACCTGCACCACTCCTTTAAAATGACCCGGCCGATGTTTTCCTTCCATGCAAAGTTCCAGCGGACCGAGATGGACCTGAATCTCCGGCAATGCAATGGCAGGATACATCTCTTCAACTGTTGGAGCAAAGATGAAATCCGGCTGGTAGGGCTCGAGTAATTTCAAATCGGCCTCGAGGGTTCGGGGATAGTTTTTTAGATCATCCGGATTATTGAACTGAGTAGGGTTCACAAATATGCTCACGACCACCAATCCGTTTTCCTTCTTCGCTTTCGCGACTAAACTCAGGTGACCTTTATGCAAAGCGCCCATTGTAGGAACAAAACCCAGAGATTGCCGGCCTTGAATTTGGCTTGCCGCAAGAGCCTCCTGTAATGATTTAATAGTATCGAAAACCCTCATAGAATCACTTTATATTATCAATATTATTATTTAAATGTGCATTTAATGCTTTTTGAGAAAAATAAACTTTCATATGCAGCAATTTATCCGAATCAACAGGAAACTGCTTATTTACATGAATTTCCAATGCTCTCTCTATTCTCCTCTGTCTCAGGTAAATTAAATGCTAAGGAACCAGATGCTTAGGCATTTCAACACGCATAATTAGATAAAAAATGGCACTAAATGACCTGCGGGCTTGCAAGTCTTGAAAGATTAGCTTAAAATCCGTATCTTTGCGTGCCAAAATAGTAAATCCAAGACAAGTATGAAGAAAGCGAAAGTTTTATTTATTTCCCAGGAGATGACTCCATATTTAGAGGAGACAGATGTATCACAGATCACCCGGTTTTTACCACAAGGGATTCAGGAAAAAGGGAAAGAGATCCGAACTTTCATGCCACGATTTGGTGTGATTAACGAACGGAGAAATCAGTTGCATGAAGTAATTCGTCTTTCGGGTATGAATCTGATCATTGATGATTCAGATCATCCTTTAATTATAAAAGTAGCCTCTATTCAGAGCGCCCGGATGCAAGTGTACTTTATTGACAACGAAGAATATTTTCAACGGAAGAACACTTTCCGTGATTCTAAAAAGAAATTCCACAAAGACAACGAAGATCGTATGATTTTCTTCTGTCGCGGAGTGCTTGAAACTGTAAAAAAACTCGGCTGGGCTCCGGATGTGATTCATTGTCACGGCTGGATGACCTCTTTGATCCCTTTCTTTGCAAAGACAGGTTACAAAGATGAGCCTATGTTCAAGAATTCTAAAATTGTGTACTCTACTTATTATCAGGACATGGACGAGACATTCAGTCCAAACTTGACGAAGAAACTTAAGATGGACGGCATTACTGCTGAAGACATGAAGCATTTTAAGGAGCCTACCATGACAAATCTTCAACTGGCAGCGATGAAACTCAGCGATGCGGTGATAAAAGGTTGTGATGGCAAGAATGCCGACCTCGATGCTTACTTAAAAAAGTCGGCAAAACCTGTTTTGGCTTTTCAACCTTACGACGAAGAAGGAACTTTCGTAAATGCATGTTCTGATTTTTATGATGAACTCCTCGAACAGGAGCCGGTGCTCGCAGATTAATATGATCCAAATTTTGCCGGACCAACAGTCCACATTGAAGTCGACATTGAATACTCTTTCAAAAGACAACTCGAAAACAAAAAAGATTTCCTCCACATTACGTGGGAGGAAATCTTTTTTTCTTATCCCCCTACTTACTGTACTACTATTAAATGCATGTAAGGAACCCGATGCTGTCGGGTTGAATGTTCTTCCGGGATCTGACCAACTTGGTCTCGAGTTCTCTGATTCTGCCACTATTTATAGTAAAACCGTCCGCGAAGACTCCCTTCGTACAGATGAAATAAGTCTGCAA
Source organism: uncultured Bacteroidota bacterium (assembly GCA_963775555.1). Taxonomy (GTDB): domain Bacteria; phylum Bacteroidota; class Bacteroidia; order AKYH767-A; family 2013-40CM-41-45; genus QQVM01. The sequence goes on from CAVZJJ010000004.1 coordinate 2,704,096, forward strand.
TTATTAGGCAGCATCTACTGATCCGGTTTTCGGAAAACATCAAGCTGCCATTTATGCACAGGTAGTTGAAGAAGGTGTGCCTGCTTTCGGAATATATACGCAGGCAGATTCCTTGGTGCTATCCATGATTTATACCGGTTCTTATGGTGATACGACCATTCCTTTGACGATCAAAGTCTATAGGATACGGAAGATATGTATTTTGACAGTGCATATTATTCAAACAAGACTTTTGCTTACGACCCAACGCAATTGGATCGGCGACTATCGAACCAAGTGCCATTCCAAAAACCGGTTGTCGTTGGCTCTGATACCGTCAGTCCACGTATGCGAATCAATCTTAACACGGTACTGGCAGATAGTATCATGGCCTTAAACGGACAAGCGCAGTTGTCAAGCAATGCAGCATGGATTGACGTATTTCAAAGGAATTTACATTGTGGCAGATCCTGTTGCCTCCGGAGTGAACGGCAATATGTCCTACTCTGAACTTTCGTTGGATCAAAAATGATCCTTTATTATCATGACACGACGAGTGCTGTAAAAACCTATTCCTTCTCTTGGCATCCACCAGATGACCAGCTCCTTCAGTCATGATTATACAGGAACTGATGTGGGCATGCAATTGGCAGATTCCAATGCGATTGGACACTTTAAGCTTATATTCAGGCCATGTCTGGCGTAAAAACAAAAATTACATTACCTTTTCTGAAACATTTTCTCGATTCAGGGAGTATTGTTCTCAATAAAGCAGAATTGGAATTAAGTCCTGAACTGAGTACGAGTGCAGATTACCCTCCACCCTCTCAACTTACTGTTGCTTGCGATAAATGCAGAGGGAGGATCATTACTTTCCTACAGACTACTTTGAAATTTCAGGATACTATGGAGGACAATATAATTCAGAGACGAATAAATACAAATTCAATATTGCCCGTCAGATTGCAAAGAATTCTGGATGGCAGGGATGAAAACTTTGGCTTTTATCTCGTACCTTCAGGTTCATCCATACAGGCGAATCAGAGTAATTTTGGGTAGACAGACTAAGAATCAGGGATACTACATACAAATTGAAATTAAATCTTTACTACACGAAACTTCCAAGATAATTTATCATGTGCGGAATTGTTGCTTACATCGGGCCAAGAGAAGTTTATCCTATCTTAATCAAAGGTCTTCAGCGTCTTGAATACAGAGGTTATGACAGTGCAGGCGTAGCCATCCTGAATGGAGATCTTAAAAGTATTTCAAGAAAGCCGGAAAGGTGAGTGACCTTGCATGAATTTGCAAAAGGAAAAGACACTTCCGGTACACATCGGAATGGGTCATACCCGTTGGGCAACTCATGGTGAACCGAATGACCGAAATGCACATCCACATTATTCCCAGAATGGGAAATTCGCCATCATCCATAATGGAATCATTGAGAATTACAGCTCTATCAAAGCTGAATTAATAAAACGCGGACATACTATTCAATAGTGATACCGATACAGAAGTGCTGTTCACCTTATTGAAGATATTTACCTGAATGGAAAAGTTTCGCTTGATGAGGCTGTACGTCTTGCCCTTGGAGAAGTGATTGGTGCCTATGCTATCGTGATTCTTGCTCTTGATCATCCGAATGAACTTATCTGCGCACGCAAAGGAAGTCCGATCGTCTTGGGTGTGGGAAAGAAAAAGGCGAATTCTTCGTCGCCTCTGATGCAACTCCAATTATCGAATACACGAATAATGTTATTTATCTGAATGACGGCGAAGTTGCTTACATCAACGATGGACAGCTCACCGTGAAGACGATTGAGAATCAGGTGAAGACACCTTATATCCACGAACTCGAAATGAAACTCGAACAACTGGAAAAAGGCGGCTACGATCATTTCATGCTCAAAGAAATTTATGAGCAGCCGCGTTCTATCTGGGACAGTATGCGTGGACGTATCGACGCGACAAAAAGGATTTCTTCGTTTGGGTGGTGTTGCTGAATACGAAAATAAATTTGCAAATGCAAAACGAATTCTCATCATTGGTTGCGGTACATCTTGGCATGCAGGACTTGGTTGCAGAATATCTTTTTGAAGACCTCGCACGCATTCCGGTTGAAGTAGAATATGCTTCTGAGTTCCGTTACAGAAATCCGGTTATCTATGAAGATGATATTGTGATTCCTATTTCTCAATCCGGAGAAACAGCAGATACACTCGCAGCCATTGAACTGGCAAAATCTAAAGGTGCAACCATTTTTGGAGTATGTAATGTAGTTGGGATCATCCATTCCCACGTGCAACACATGCCGGTGCCTATACGCATGCCGGTCCTGAAATCGGTGTAGCTTCAACAAAAGCATTTACTGCACAGGTGACAGTTCTCACACTTATCGCCTTGCAAATTGCAAGAAGCCGTGGAACCATCACTGACTCCCGATATCATCAATTGCTCAATGAACTGGAAGTGCATTCCACAGAAGGTGGAAAAGGTATTGAAGCTTAATGAGCAGATTATCGAAATCGCAGCCGTTTCCAGGATGCAAAAAACTTCCTTATACCTCGGCCGTGGATATGGTTTCCCGGTAGCACTTGGAAGGCGCACTGAAACTAAAAGAGATTTCGTACATCCATGCTGAAGGATATCCTGCAGCAGAAATGAAACACGGACCCATCGCGCTGATTGATGAAGCGATGCCCGTAGTGGTGATTGCCAATAAAAATGAGACTTACGAAAAAGTTGTCAGCAATATACAGGAAGTAAAAGCACGAAAAGGAAAGATCATCGCCATCGTTACTGAAGGAGATGATAGTCGTCAACGACCTGGCCGACCATGTAATTGAAATTCCTGAATGCGATGACGTGCTGATGCCACTCCTCTCTGTTGTTCCATTGCAATTGCTTTCTTATCACATTGCTGTGATGCGTGGCTGCAACGTGGACCAGCCCAGAAATCTGGCGAAGTCGGTGACTGTAGAATAACCCCATCTTTTTTTTAATTGCACAAATACTACAGATGATTTGCTGTTTGTGATTTGCTTTCAGATGATCAGTCTGAAGGGAAATATTTTCACCAACAAATTGATTGTGGAAAATTGCGGAAAGATTCATGCATAATCCAGATTTTTGTGACTGGTTTTTTCTAATTTTATCCTTTAACCAAAAATAAACCCTGAACATGATGAGCCTCAAAAATCTCCTCTTATTTCTCATGGCTGTATTGATTTCCAATGGCCTTGCCGCACTCAATCCTTCACGTGAATATGCTGTAAAACCCGACAAATATGGTATGGCATATAAAGAAGAGAAAGTGACCCTCAAGGACGGGACCGTGATCAATGCATGGTTTTTTGAAACAAGTAAAAAAACGACCAATTGGATTGTGATCAGTGGAAGCGGTGATGGCAATATGGCCGACAACATTGAAATCTGCAGTCAATTTCTTTCTGCCGGATGGAATGTTGCCATGTACGATTATCGAGGCTACGGGGCAAGCAGTGATTTTGAAATCGATGCTGATACATATATCTATCCTCAATTCATCGATGACCTGAACGGAATTCTTGATTACCTCCGCAAATCAAGGGCAGTTACTAAATTTGATTTATACGGTCAGTATATTGGCGCCGGTTTATCACTTGGTGTTGGCGCTAACAGGCCGGAAACACGTAAGATGATTGCGGATGGACCATGGATTGGATTGGAGCTGATGAAGAAAAAGATCAAAGAAGTGAAGGGGAAAGATGTAATCATTCCTTTTGGTTATGATAAAAACAAGGAGCCGCTATACGGTTGCGACAATTCGCGCCCGAATATAAAAGGTGTACTTGTAATCATTTCACCCAAAGATGAATTGCTTACACCTGCGGATATGAAATCTCTGCGTTGCATGTCTACTACCTATGTGGTTACAGAAAGTCCTTCCAATGCAATGAATTTTGAAACTGACAAGAATGCCTACTTCGAAAAAATAAATAAATTTTTGAATCAATAGTTTGATTCAAAAATTGAAAAATTAAAAACCGGAAAATTTCCGGTTTTTTTTGTACCCACTTCCCACGATTAAGATCAGGACAATACTCTTCAATTTAAACCCACATTTCCTTTCAGGAAGCCGGTGTTTTAAAAAGGAAGGGTGCTGCAGGAAACCCACAGGATTCTTGCAGAATTTTTCTAACTGACTTTGCAGCGTTTAGGTGATCCGGTAAATCAATGGCTCCTTATACTGTGAAAAGAATTTACACAAATGGTAAATGAATAAAGTCAATTTTCATACTTGCATTAGCTCCCTTGTTTCTACAAGAAAGTTTCTTCTTCCATTGCTTCGACTGATCTTATCTCCGGCACCATTCGTAAAATAGTTTGCTCGATTCCCGCTTTCAATGTCATTGCACTCATGCTGCAGGAACTGCAGGCGCCTAGAAATTTCAGTCGAACCACCATCTCATCGGTAATTTCCACCAGCGTCACATCACCACTGTCGGCCTCCAGGTATGGCCGCAGTTGATTCAGGGCATTTTCAACGCGTGATATTAGTGTGGGATCCTGGGGCATTTTAATTGATAGTTGATAATGGATAGTGGATAATGGATAGTTGATAATTGATAGTGGATAATGGATAGTGGATAGTGGATAATTGATAGTGGATAATTGATAGTGGAGTTTGGGAGTGGGTGTGGGATACAGGAAACAATATTAGACACTGCCGGCAAGAATTTGTGTTGGGTTAATGCTTGCATTGCGAATCGCCACCTCACGAACCAGGGAATCGGCTACTTCATTGAATGCTTGTGCGGTGATGGAAGTCTCATCCAATGCAAATGGAATTCCCTGATCTCCTCCTTCACGGATACTTTGCACAAGAGGAATTTCTCCAAGGAAAGGAACATCCAGCTGGGTGGCAAGATCCCTGCAGCCCTCTTTACCAAAAATATAATATTTATTTTGAGGAAGCTCTTCAGGCGTGAAATAAGACATGTTTTCAATCAGTCCAAGCACGGGTACATTGATGGCTTCGAGTTGAAACATATTGATTCCTTTTTTCGCGTCTGCAAGTGCGACGTGCTGAGGTGTGCTTACAATCACGGCACCTGTAACCGGAACGGATCCCACCAATGTGAGATGGATATCACCCGTACCGGGAGGCAGGTCGATCAGCATATAATCCAAGGCTCCCCATTCGGCATCACTGAACAATTGCTGAAGAGCTTTTGAAGCCATGGGGCCCCTCCAGGGAATTGCACGATCAGGATCCACCAGCATTCCGATAGACAATACTTTGACCCCAAATTTTTCAATTGGCAACATAAAAGTTTTTCCCTCCTTCTCATTCACAAGAAGTCGCTCTCCTTCCACACCAAACATGATATGCTGTGAAGGGCCATAAATATCCGCGTCAATCAATCCCACCTTTGCGCCTTTGCGCGCCAGTGCAACAGCAAGGTTAGCCGCGACAGTTGATTTTCCAACGCCGCCTTTGCCACTGGCAATGGCAATTATATTTTTTACTCCTGATAACAGGACTTCCTCTTTTTTATGTCCGCTTGTGGTACGCGCGGTCATGTTGACCTTCACATTCGCCTTCTCATCAACAAAATGGATAATTGCATTGACACAGGCAGACTGGATCAGTGCTTTCAGCGGACAAGCCGGTGTGGTGAGTACAACCGTAAAACTCACATCCAGACCATTGACCTGTATGTCTTCGATCATGTTTAAGGTGATCAGATCCTTTTTCAGATCCGGTTCGATTACATTACGCAATGCGTCAATTACCTGTTCTTTTGTGATAGCCATAATATGTTTTATTGTATTGCAAAGGTAATGAAAATGGGGCTTTTATCCTGAATTTTGCCTCCGGCTTTTAAATATTCCTTGAAATTTGCGTCACTATTCAATAAAAAGGGGCCGGACAGGATAAAGTGCAGTGCTTCTATTCCATGCCAATTTCGAAAAATCAAGGAGCTGTCTATTCCAAGGCAAGTTCGATGGCCGGATCCCAAAAAATATCCATGAATTTAACCACTTGATCCTTTTTCACCTGAATACCTTCCTTCTCAAGGAGCTCCTGCATTCGACCCTCTTCTGCGAAATGATGTTTCCCGGTGAGTAAGCCATTCCTGTTGACCACGCGGTGGGCAGGAACTTTCGGCCTCACAGTATGGGAACCATTCATCGCCCAACCTACCATGCGCGAGGACTTTGCAGTTCCCAGGTATTTTGCAATAGCTCCGTAGGATGTCACCCGGCCTTTGGGAATCAAACGTACCACTGCATATACCTGCTCAAAGAAGGAGTCGAGTTTCTTTTCTTCGGGATTTTTCATTTGATTCGATACTGAAGGTAACAAATCTTCAACCCCTCCTTCAACCAAATCTTTTCGTAGGTGGTTTGAATGGAAAGAATATCATCCAAAAACTTTGAGGCATACAAATCATCCGTCTGTTTCAGGATCTCCATTTTCTCCTCAGCAATTACTTCCAACGTAAAATCATACAGTGATTTGCTATCAGTTTTCAAATTAATTATTCCTCCGGGTTTCATGAATTGCCTGTACAAATCCAAAAACCGATGTGAAGTAAGGCGCTTTTGCTCCCGGCTAACCTGAAGATGAGGATCCGGGAAGGTTATCCAAAGTTCTTCCACTTCATCTTTGGCAAAAAAGCTGAGTATGTTTAATATCTGAATCCTAAGAAACCCAACATTCTTCAGGTTTTGCTCATCGACAGTTTTAGCACCACGCCACAGGCGCGCGCCTTTCCAGTCAATGCCAATAAAATTTTTATCCGGAAATTTTTCAGAAAGATTGATGGTATATTCACCCCTTCCACAAGCAAGCTCAAGCACCAAAGGCGCCTCCCGTTTAAAAAAATCACGGTTCCACTTCCCTTTCAATGCATTCTCAGGTACAGGAAAACCTCTGTCTTGCTGAATTAAATGAGAAAATTTATCGTTCTCGGCGAATCGTCTGAGTTTTGTCTTTGCCATAAATGCTGCTGTTGCAAAAATAGAAAAGATTTGGGCTTGATGAGTGAAATCGTTCAACGTAGAACGTTTAATGTTGAACGAAGACCATTGAGTCATTGCTACATTGTACATCAAACAATAAATCTTCCAAGCTGACAAATCCCCTCAATCACTTACATTTGTACAAAGCCATGAACACACACCGGATATTAGTTGCGCCCCTTGACTGGGGTTTGGGCCATGCCACCCGCTGTGTTCCTCTTATCCGGAAATTTCATGAGCAAGGACACGAAGTCATCCTCACTGCACAGGGTCGTTCGGAGTATTTTTTGAAAAGGGAATTTCCCCAACTGGAATTTGTCTCATCACCGGGATATCGCATCCGCTATTCAACTCTGTTTCCCATGTGGCTGATGATGATGCTGCAAGGCCCCGGTATTCTGCTGAACACATATCATGAACACCTATGGCTGAAAAGATTCGTCAAACTTCGAAACATTGATGAGGTAATCTCCGACAATCGCTACGGTTTATGGTCGAACAATATCAGGTGTGTATTCATCACTCATCAAGTCATGATTAAATGTCCGCGTATGCTGAAATTTCTTGAAACACCATTGCACTGGTTGGTATCGGGATTCATGAAAAAATATTCTGAATGCTGGATCCCTGACACAGCGGGAGAGGACAATCTTAGCGGAGACCTTTCACACCAATATGCTTTGCCGGAAAATGCAAAATATATTGGATGGCTCAGCCGTTTCGACCATGCAGTAAACCAAGCAGGAAACCAAAGTACTGCGGGCATGAAGCAATCCACCTATTCACTTTGCATTATCCTTAGTGGTCCTGAACCGCTCAGAACTAAGCTTGAAAATAAAATTCGCAGGGTAAGGCCTTCAATGACACAAAAAGTACTGCTGGTCCTTGGGAAACCGGAGGCGCTTCAAACAGAAGATGCCATAGATAATTTGCACATCGTTGCACATCTGTCGGAACATGAATTGGAACAAGCCATCCTCCAATCGGATACTGTCATGTGCAGAGCCGGTTATTCCAGCATTATGGACATGAAAGTCTTAAGAAAAAAAGCCATACTAATTCCAACCCCGGGCCAGACTGAACAAGAGTATCTTGCAAGTCATCTCGACAATTCAGGTAGTTTTAAAACAATAAAGGAGGAAGATTTCACTGAAGAATTATTGAAGCTGGTTCAGGAAAGCAATTCCCAAACAGAACTGACGGAAGAATCCCTGGCAGAAAAAATCAACGAGTATTCAGGATGATTGCCGGTGTAGTAATGGTATTACTCTGGTGCAATGCCCTGTCATAAATAAAAATTTCATAACGCAAGGTGTCCTGAACAAGGGGTACAGGCACAGTAAATTCGCGGAGAATCTCCCCACGCAGGGCTTTGTTGGCACCTTCGGGAGTCAGGTATGGAACTCGGGCACTGGTAGGTGTATCGATGGAATTCCAATTGCCATTTTGAAGAATAAGGGTTTTCACGATGAAATTATTATAATATGGGCTTGAAGGATCATCAAAAATTGGATCGTTCTTTCCGGATTCACGGCTGTAGTAACCAATATCTCCGTCCCCATCTGTGAAGGAAACAGTCACGTATACATTTTGGTCATAGCCCTGGATATCTTTTGTTGAATAGAGCGATTTGAACTCAATCGAAGGAATGAGAGGGTACTCAATCGGTTTTCTGCAAGCAAAAAAACTCAGGGCCAGAAATACAAAAGCAGGAATGAAACGTAAGTACTTCATGAATCCGTTTGAAAGCATAAATTTACAAAATAATTAACGAATAACTAAATCTGAGGTCATGGCATTGATTCTTCCTGTAAACGAGATCCTTCCTGTTTTTGGTGAAAATTGTTTTTTAGCGGAAAATGCTACAATCACAGGAGATGTCGTGATGGGCGATGCATGTAGTGTATGGTTTAACGCGGTGATTCGTGGAGACGTGAACTCTATCAGCATCGGGAACAAAGTGAATGTTCAGGATGGTGCTATCATTCACTGCACCTATAAAAAAGCCGCAACGGAAATCGGGAACAATGTGAACATCGGACATAAAGCCCTTATACATGGCTGTACTATTCAGGACAATGTACTAGTGGGAATGGGTGCCATCATTATGGACCATGTTGTGATCGAACCTTTTTGCATTATTGCAGCCGGTGCACTCGTTCTGGAAAACAGCCGTCTTGAATCAGGTTTTATTTATGCCGGCAGTCCTGCTAAAAAACTCAAAGCCATCAGTGAGGAACAAAGACTATTGCTGGAAGAACTTGCGGACCGCTATGTGATGTACGCAGGTTGGTATAAGTAAGTGACGTTAACAGTTTCGAATTCTTCTCAATTCCAGAAATCCATTTTCTCCAGATGAATTTTATTTGCAAAAAAGTAACGCGTGCTTTTCTCAAAAGATTTGGTGAAATCGCTTACATAAAAATGATGCAGGGGCTTTTTCTTCGCAGATAACATTTTCCCGGTTTTCAACACATACTTGACATGAGCCGCCACCACGGCAGCCGTATCAACAATTTCCACCTTCTTTTTATAATAGTCAACCATATCGGAACTGATCAGCGGGTAATGCGTGCAGGCAGGTATCAGTGTATCAATACCGGAAAGTTTACGGCTGCTGAGATATGAAGCAAGCACAGATCGACTGATATTATTTTTAAAGAAACCCTCTTCAATCATTGGTGCTAACAAAGGAGTAGCCAGGGAAGAAACTATAAGATTTTTCGACTTGCCTTTTAATTTCCTTGCATAGATATCACTCTTGATGGTTCCTTTAGTGCCGATTACTCCGATTTTCCGGTGACTTTTATCTGCCAGTATATAATCCACAACAGGGTCAATCACATTTACAACCGGGACCGCGCCGCCTACAAAATCCTTCACGGTGTCGTAAGCGAGAGAGGAAGCTGTATTGCAAGCAATCACAATCATCTTGCAATTTTGTTTGAGCAAAAACTGACTGATGCGAATGGAATAGTACTTGATCGAATCCGGACTCTTGTCGCCGTACGGCAAATGGGCTGTATCACCGAAATACACAAGGGTTTCATGTGGCAACACTTTCTGAATAGCATTGGCGATGGTAAGACCCCCGATTCCGGAATCAAAAATTCCAATCGGACGATCTGATGATAAGATTTTTAGTTTAGACTTGGTCATAAATGATTTCTTGATCTCTTTTCTTATAACACGACTCTTATAACGCAATCCCTAAGATTGTTATTTTATTGAATAATCAGGTCCTCTTACTTTGACTTTGCATTTCAGTTGCCACCAAAGCTGCATTCAGATCGCCCAGCTTTTCCAGTTCATGAATAATGGATTGCTTGTCCTCCTCATTCCGGTTCTGGCTCATCTTCCATTTACCCTCAACCTTATCCATGCTCATTTCAAAACCAACAATGCCTTTCATATACTTTTGCATCATATCCTCAGGCATTTTATCCAGGTCGATTGGGTTTTTAGCGATTTGTTCATAGCGGTTGACCATCGCCTTTAGCTTCCCGTATTGTTCTTCGTCACTAAGAATTCTCAAGGTGCCATATACATGGACTGCAATATAATTCCAGGTAGGAACATTCACGTGATTATACCAGGAAGAAGAAACATAGGTATGAGGACCGTTGAAAATGGCCAGCACAGTTTCCCCACTAGAAAAACTTTTCCATTGCGGGTTTGCCCGGGAAATATGGCCTGATAAACAGCTTTCTCCCTTATCGTTTTCTTCCAACTCCATTGGGATATGTGTAGCCCAGGGTTTCCCCTCATGTTGACTTACCAGGCAGGCAAAGGAATGCTCATGTATAAATTTGGCGATCTCCGGGAGATCGGTTTTTCTAAAATGAGCCGGAATGAACATGCGCCAAAGATATTGAGCACTTTGATTCCAAAAACAGGTACCTGAATATATTTCTTCCCTGATCCATGAACATATAAAGTTTATACCTTCGTTGCAATGACAGACTCCCAACTCTTCTTTGAATCAGTTCTCGGCAGTATACGAATCACTGCCGATGGCAATGCTATTACTGAAGTTCATTTTCTTGGCGACACCGAAAAAGTTAATGACCCTGAAGGACACAATTGTGAAAATCCATTATTGCTCGAATGCCGTCGTGAGCTCTCTGAATATTTCGAAGGCCGTTTGACCACTTTTACGGTTCCTGTAAGGCAAGAAGGCAGTGAGTTCCAGCAAAAAGTATGGGCAGAACTACTTAATATTCCATGTGGAAAAACCATTTCATATCTTGACCTATCAAAACGTATTGGCGATGTAAAGGCAATACGTGCGGTAGGAACCAGCAATGGTAAAAACAAAATTGCCATTATCGTCCCATGTCATCGTGTAATAGGAACAAACGGTTCACTAACCGGCTATGCAGGCGGGCTTGGGCGCAAGCAATGGCTTCTTGAACATGAGATGAAGGTGATGCATGGGGTGTTGACGCTTTTTTAATCTTGCATCGTTTTAGTTTCTACAGCTACAGGATTCAGCTTGCCCTCCGATCTTCGGAGTCTTGGCACGATGGCCTTGTGCGCAGGGAGACTCCGGAGCACTAGCCAATTAATAAAAACACAAAATCTTATTGAAGCCACGATCTCCGGAGTCTTGGCACGAAGGCCTTGTATGAAAGGAGACTCCGTAGCACTAGCCAATTAATAAAACATTACATATTAAGGAAGCCACGATCTCCGGAGTCTTGGCACGAAGGCCTTGTATGAAAGGAGACTCCGGAGCGCTACCCAATTAATAAAACACTACATCTTAAGGAAGCCCCGATCTCCGGAGTCTTGGCACGAAGGCCTTGTGCGCAGGGAGACTCCTGAGCACTAGCCAATTAATAAAACATTACATATTAAGGAAGCCACGATCTCCGGAGTCTTGGCACGATGGCCTTGTGCGCAGGGAGACTCCGGAGCACTAGCCAATTAATAAAACATTACATATTAAGGAAGCCACGATCTCCGGAGTCTTGGCACGAAGGCCTTGTGCGAATGAAGACTCCGGAGTGTAACCAGATTAATAAATCGCTCAATCATCACCATCTTTAATTCATGTTTAATATTTTTCACTATTATAAATTATGTAGATTGATTAAAGATATGCTCACATGCCCTCTTCCCCCGGAATAATCAAAGGCGCTGCTATAGCGGTAATCTTCCGGACGAGCAATCAGTCCTTGCTCAACCGGATTAAAATGGATATACTGAATTTTTTCTCTTGTCCATTTGACACTATAAATTTCAATCGGGTGATTATCATATTGCCAAATTTGCATAGTGGATTTTTCCGGCCTGCATGCTGCTGCTTTTCTAAACAGATGCAACATCCACTCCTTCCTGCTTTCTCTTCCTTTCCTTATTAGGGATAATAATTTCCCACTTGTAAATTTTTTAAAATCGCGAATGATATCGCTCAGGTTTCCTTCTTTAGCTCTGGCGAACAGGTGTATGTGATTTGACATGATAACATATGCAAATATTTCCAGTCCTTTATTTTCAGTGCAATAATTTAAACTTTCACAAATCAATTGTTTGTATTCATCTCTCGAAAAAATATCAACCCACCCAACAACGGTAAATGTTAAAAAATAGGCAGCATCTTGTTTATATATCTGAAAACCTTCGGACATAATCCAAAAGTGAAACTAAAAGAACAAAAACACAATCGCATTAAAGCTGAATTTTATTTGATTACGAGATACGACTTGCTTTTAAAAAATTAAATGATTGGTTTGAATTGAGTTGACAATTTTATATTCGGAAGTGTACTTTATATAAGACTTTTGTGCTAAAATTGAACGGCTTGAAGTTCTCGCAATTTTGATAGTGCGTTGCTACGGAGTCTCCTTGCGCGCAGGGCTTCGTGCCAAGACTCCGTAGATCGGGGCGCAGGGCTTCGCGCCAAGACTCCGTAGATCAGGATGGATAGTGCAGTGCTACGGAGTCTCCTTGCGCGCTGGGCTTTCGTGCCAAGACTCCGTAAATCGGGAATTTCATTGCATTAAGAAAATCACAAGCACCAAAGTTCAGACTATTTGCTGTAGATTATTTACTGTTTTCTTCTCTGCATCTTCCCTCCCCAGTGTCTCCAGCTTAAACATCGCATTCACCACCATACTGCAGAATCCAAACTCTTCATCCACCTTGCCGCGGATACGGTAGATTCCCCGGCCGCGAAAAGGAAATTGCTCTACGACTTTTGGAAAATGTGTGGTATCAAAAAAATATCCCTGCCTGTCGAGGAAGGTGGCGAACATCATCGTTTCTCGTTTTACCGTGCTGGTGTATTTGATGGTGACAAGGTAACCGACGAGTTCTATTTCTTTGCCGACATGCTTATGTAAATCTGAAGCAAGCATCCCCTCTGTCAGGGGATCCCTTAGCAATTCGAATGGAGAACGAAGCGGGAAACCTAAAATCTCGATCTCATCCATCGCGTCATCGAAATCACCATGATACAGCTCGGGCAACTGAAAGTTTTTCACGCCGACATCGAAGAGTTCCACTCTCACCTCTGTTTTCTTTTCAGACCCAACAAGGATGTGAATATCCCATAGCAATTGCTTCTTGCTGCGTCCGGTAAAACGAAAGGCGCCGATGCGGATGAGAATGCGCAGTTGCTCAACAGCAATCGCCACACGCTTCATAAAATCGGAGAGACTCTCGTAGGACCCGTTTCTGCTGCGCTCCGCCAGGATATCATTAGCCACCTTCTGTTCCAACTCCGCCAGGTGAATGAAACCGAGATAAATATCATCCCCATAAATCGTTGTTGTGTATTCACTTTTGTTTACGCAAGGCGCATGGATCTCCGCGCCCGACATACGTGCTTCGTGGACATAAAACTCCGTGCGGTAGAAACCTCCGAAATTATTAATGACTCCCACCATAAACTCTTTCGGGTAATGCGCTTTGAGATAAAGACTCTGATAGCTCTCCACCGCATAGGAAGCGGAATGTCCTTTGGAAAAAGAATAGCCGGCGAAACTTTCGATCTGCCGCCATACTTCCGCAGTGATCGCATCCGGATATCCCCGCTCTTTGCAATTGAGAAAAAACCTGTCCTGAATTTTTGCAAATTCATCACGTGAGCGGAATTTTCCTGACATCCCTCTTCGCAGCACATCGGATTCGGAAAGCGAAAGTCCGGCGAAATGATGCGCCACCTTGATCACATCTTCCTGGTATACCATGATGCCGTAGGTTTCTTCCATCAGCTCTTTCATGAGGGGATGGATATAGGTTCTGCGTGCAGGATCATGCGTGCGTAAAATGTATTCACGCATCATACCCGACTTCGCAACACCCGGACGAATGATGGAACTTGCGGCGACAAGCTGAATGTATGTATCGACCCGAAGTTTTTTCAGCAGCATGCGCATGGCAGGGCTCTCCACATAAAAACAACCCATGCAACGACCGTTGCGAATGAGCTCTTTGATCTTTTCATCTTTCTTAAATGCAGCGATGTTATGGATGTCGATATCAATGCCACGGTTGCGTTTTACAATTTCCACTGTGTCTTTGATGTGCCCCAGTCCGCGCTGACTGAGAATATCGTATTTATACAAACCAATATCCTCCGACTCCAGCATACTGAACTGCGTAGTCGGATAACCCTTGGGTGGCATATTGGTCGCGGTGTACCAGGTGACGGGTTTTTCTGAGATCAGCACCCCTCCTGCATGAATACTCAGATGACTGGGAAAATCAAGTATGCGTGTAGCATACAAACGGATCAGCCTTGCTGATCTGGTCGGGCGTGTCGGGATGACGTCGGTTGTCGATGAGAGAATCGATCTCTGCTTTGGGCAATCCGAAAACTTTTCCCAGCTCCCGCACGATGGCTTTGAACTGAAAAGTTGAATAGGTAGCAAGCAAGGCGACATGCTCTCTTCCATGGCGGCGAAAAATATAGTCGGTGATATCATCGCGGTCTTTCCAGGAGAAGTCCAGGTCGAAATCCGGAGGACTGGTGCGGAAAGGATTGATGAAACGCTCGAAGTACAAATCCAGGTCGATCGGATCCACGTCGGTGATGCGCAGGCAATAAGCAACGATGCTGTTCGCCCCGCTTCCCCGGCCGACATAAAAATATCCTTTGTACTGCGCATAGCGTACAATGTCCCAGTTGATGAGAAAATACGGGGCAAAGCCAAGCTCTGTGATCATCTGTAATTCTTTGTCGACACGTTCACGCACACTATCGCTCGCAGTGCCATAACGATGCTTCCATACCCTTGTATGTTTCCCGTCGCAGGATCACCCGGTCAAGGATTTTACTCCCCGAGAAATTCTGTTTGTTTTTACTCTCGTGATAATCGAAAGCAATTCCACATACATTAAGAATACGTTTTGTATTCTCGACGAGCATAGGAAACTCAGCATAGGAAAGCTGCAAGCTGCCCCTCCGGCATCATGATCTCAGATGGACGATGCAATATCCTCCGCATGAATTTTACTGAGCAGAGTATTGTTGGCGACAGCACGCAGGAGGCGGTGCGTATTGAAATCGCCCGGATTTCGAAATGTAACGGGATGCCAGACAACAAGGCGTGAGAGTTGTTTCACGAAAGGAGAAAAGCGAAGCCGTGTAAGCTGATCCGATTTCACTCCAATGAAACAGGGAAATTTTTTATCGGCAAGCGAACTTTTCATCTCCTCTTTTGCCTGCAGAAATTTCTCAAAAGGAACGATCCAGAAAACATTTTCTGTGATGGGCGGAATATCAGGAATATCAGGCACTTCATTCGTACCGTGACGGAGGCAGTGCGTGAGAAATTCATTCAGCTCATGAAAGCCCTCATTGTTCTTCGCGATTCCTACATAGCACTGCACATGTCCTCTGCGAAAATCAATTCCTACAACAGGCTCTACACCATACTTTGGTGCAAGACGGATGAAATCCAATACAGCTGAAGTATTATTGATGTCGGTAAGTGCCAGCTTCTTTACTCCGCAACGCTGTGCCTCGGCAAGCAATTGCTCGACACTCAGGGTGCCGTACTTAAGACTGAAATAAGAATGACAGTTGAGGTACATGTTATCAAAATACGGGGTGGCAGGATTACAAATCCTGCACAGCTTGGTATAGACTATTAATTCGGGTTAAGCAGGATTACAAATCCTGCTTAGCGCTTAAGATTGCATAACAATCTATCAACCTGTTTGTATGATAATCATTTCAGAAAAAATATTCAATGAATTTTTATGCAGGGGAGCAAATAAAAACAGTAAAAACCGACAGGCCAACAGAATAAATATTTCCCGAAAGGCAGAAAAGGCCGGAATTAACAAAATATACTTTGAGGGAACTGCCATATGTCTATCTTGTAGTTAGATTTGGTCATAAAGGTCTTTATACACAGAATTTTTTCAAGTTTTAAAAAAGAACCAAAGTGGCCCGTGAGAGTCGGAAACTATTTCAAGAATAACTCTTTTCCCATGAAAACAATCCAGGTTATTTTACTCATTGCATTTCTTCAATTGAATACAAATCATGCAAAGGCACAGCCAAACACCTATTCAACAGTATTGAGCCATCACTTTCAAACCGATGTCCATATTCACGCCCTGGCAGCCACAGTTGATAATGCATATATGCTCGCAGGTCAAACTGAAGGCCAACCCGGCTTGCTGCTAAGAGTAGATTCCGCCGGAAATTTTATATGGGGGAAAAAATATCTGGCGAACCATACAAATGTTTACCCTGATATAGTGTTCTATAGTATAACTGGTACAATAGATTCCTGTTTTATGCTGGCAGGAACTGTATATAATCCGGCAAGCACAAAGTTAGATGCGCTATTGATGAAGATTAACGGTAATGGGGATACCCTGTGGACAAAAGCCATCAGCGACAGTACAAATTATCTTACAATACTATCTGTCAAACAGACTTTTGATCATGGATATAGCATGACTGGTATTGCAGAAGGCAACTCTCAAAACTATGTCTTTGCCGCTAAAACTGACAGTGCGGGAAATCTTGAGTGGTCCTCTATTTTATGGGATAGCCCTAATAGCGAGGGCACATCAATAAAACAAACTCCTGATAGTGGATATATCATTGCCGGTTCTTCCGGTTTGGATGCGATGTTGATCCGGCTTTCTCCTGCAGGAGCAATTGACTGGGCCAAAAAGTACCATTGCACCAATCAAGCCTATAGCACGGGAAATGATGTTGAAATAATGAATGATGGATTTCTATTCTACATGAACACAAACAACTTTTCCATTTTGCTGAAAGCTGATTCTTCAGGAAACAAAGTATGGTCTCAAACATATGATCTATATGCATCCAATAGTTCATGGGGACATAACAAACAGAAACTTCACAAGACAAAGGACAGCAGTTATATTTTTGTTTCAGGAGATTGTTTCACCTTCGGCGGCTTTATAAAAGTTGATTCTACAGGAAATGTAATTTGGGAGAAGTACCTGAACCTCGCCCCCATTGAAGCCATTGAGTCAACTGACCATGGCTATTTTGTTGTTGGCTTTGGTCCTCTTTGCGGCGTGAGGAGCCGCACATGGATTCCGGAAATTGGCATCATCAAAACAGACTCACTCGGAGATGAACAAGATTGTTTGCTTTCCCGGATTCCTGTCTTTTATAACGACACTTTTCTTGTTTCGAACGCTGTGCTCAGCTCTTTAACCGGAGCCACGATCCGTGATATCTATCCGGAAGCAGATACAATTACTCTGATCCAGCGCCCAGGTTGTGTTGACTTTTCCGGAGGCATTAACGAAAACAACACAGAAGATAACATCATTGTTTTTCCGAACCCTTCTTCAGGGATCTTCACATTCATTCAGAATGACCATAAAGAGGCGAGCATCGAAATTTACGACGCATATGGAAAAACTATCTACCAGTCTCCAATGAATTCAGGTAAACTGGAAATTGACTTTAGGGATTATTCAACAGGGATCTATTTTTACAGGGTAATTTCTTCAGATAAAATAATCAGTACAGGAAAACTTCTGCATACGAAATAATCAGGTATCGTATTCGAAGAGCTATAATGCTGACGCCAATAAAAGAGATGAATAATTGATATTACAAATCTGAAAAACAATTTATACGCTACATTTTCACGAAGCGCCCACAAAAATTCCCTTTCCTTATAAAATATGTTCCCGGAGAAAGTTTCGAAATATCCAGTGTGAATTCTGTTATGTTCTGGCTCCAATATAATTCCATTAATTGCTTTCCGGTAATATCAAAAACTTCCAACTTTTCCTGAGTTAGCGAATTTCCTGGCAGACGGATCGTAAGATGATTCAGCACAGGGTTTGGATAGAGTATGAGACTGCCAATCGACTCCGGGAAATTCAGGGATGACAATAGACAAGGATTGGTGATATCACTTACCCGAAAAATCTCTGAACTGATAAATCCATCGTTCCCATAGGGTACAAAGACGAAGTAGTTTCCTGTGTCCGCGAGAAGAATTTGCCGTGTACTACCCCCATTCGACCATTGATATGTACTGTAGCCACTATCGGCTTCCAACATAAACTGCCCGCCGCTACTTATACAGTGAATGTCCGGGCGCTTGAGTGCCCAGGGAAGCTCCGGATAATTGAAAGCGCGGTAGCTAAGAAGCGTATCCGGAAATGATATTTCAAATAACTTGCGGTTAGCGGTATCGACAACATTAAACACAATGTTTTCGGACATTAAATCTCCATAGCTGATTAATGTATTTCCATTTGCGAGTCGCTGAACATTTCCCTGGGAGCGGCTGTAAATGGTATCCCCTTCCACGTGACTCCATACAAGCGTTGCAGTGAGACCAATTTCATCAAGATCATACTCCTTTGCAGCAGCAGGATGAATCGGAGTCAGGCCCCGCCCATTATCAAAGAGTGTAACATGTCCATTAGCTATACGACGAATGTCATGCTGAGAAAGGAACTGAATGCTATCGCCGATAAATGCAAACTGATTTCTTTTTCCTCCCAGGCGCCATATTACACTGCTGTCAGACCGATTGATCTTTGTGATCTCATTCAAATGCCTCGATGAGATTAAAATATTTCCATCCTGGTCAAGCTCCACGGCATTCATGTGTGTCCAGTCTACATTGCTGGTATCCTGAAGAAAATACTCATCTACATCATCAAAATCAAAATGATCAGCAGAGTGCCATTCGAAGACTACATTTTTATTGCTATCCAGTTCCTGCACGACTCCTGCTTTTACGATTGCATTGATACTTCCGGCAGTTCCATTTCCAAGAAACATCTGATATCCACTCAAATCACTTGTCAGATTTTCCATCCCAAGTAACAAGAAATGTCCATCAGGTAATATTTGCAAGTCGTGCAAATCGTGAATGATTCCATTCTGAGAGGATACTGAATCAATGATAGTAAAAGTACTGTCCATGATGTAAAATTTCTGATTTGCCGAATAAGAAATCTGTCCATTGGAATGAATTTTGAGATCACCGGCAAATACTCCATTTACATCCTTGTAATAGACTACTTGTCCCTTGTGATCCAGAATCATCTGTCGCTGGCTTCCCTGCGGGAAAGTTCCAAAGCTGCTTAACAAATAGGGGCAGAAAAAATAATACCCTGTCGAGGCAGTATCATAGGCAGTAATCCTGAAAGGAGGAAAGCTCTGAGCACTCACACTCATTCTGATCATTAAAAAAAACAGGCAAATAGCCAGGAATTTATTCATACACGTTGGGAAAGTATGAAATTAATCGTTTGAAATGGAAAGCAAAGAGCTGATTCTCTTTGGTAAACTAAACCAGATGCGGGAAGGTTTCCAAATTCTTCAAATCATTCACATCCCTACGATATTTAAACCCTCACGGCATCGACAAATCAGAATTTTTAAAAGCGAAAAGCGATTGTCGCATAAAAGTTTCTTCCCTGCCTGGGAACACCTCCCCAGTCGAGATGTTCGTGATAAAGACAATCGGCGATGTTTTCCACTCCGCCATTAAATTCGAGTGAATGTGAGCCGATCATCCAATTAGCGGAAAAACGAAGATGAAAAATAATATAAGCAGGAGTCTTTGTCTCCCCTGACTCAGCATCCACATGGTTCTGTGCTGCCGAAATTTCTGTTTCGCCTTGCACGCTGTATAATCCGATCCGGTATTTAATGGAAGTGACCGATTTAAAAGGAGGAATTTGCCACATTGCTGTACCATTGCTTTTTTGGCCACGGACAAACTTCCCTGTACTGATCATGCTCCAGGGCCCTTCAGCCATAAATTTCAATGTCAATTCTCCACCGGTCATCAAGGCAGAGCCATTGTTGTTGTACACTTTCACTCCATGTGATCCTTCTGTCATCGCAGAAAGTTCAGAATCTTTAACTCCTTCAATGTAATTATTGATCGATGTAAGGAAAGGTGAGAGTGAAATATTTAAATGATCATATTCATAACGAAACAAGAAACTGAATTGGGTAGAAGTTTCTTTCTTTAAGCCGGGTCTCCCGATGTAATCATAGCCATCCAGACTACTGTAGAGATAAAAGCCAAACATTTCCTGAGAAGACGGAAGGCGTTCTCCCCAGCCTGCCTGAAATCCGAAGAGTACTCTTTTATTCAATCGCTTTTCATAATCAAGGAAAGCACTTCTCGTATTGCTCTGATAAATTGAATCCAGCCCGGGATAAAAGATGTTGAATTGTAAAAGTCCAAGAGGATCCTTCATTTCGGTCATGGCAAAATCCCATCTTCCACCTACAGTCAATGTATTCATACTATCTATGTTCCAGACAGGAGAAAGAAATACACCTCCCACCTGACGACGTGTTTCCGGTAAGGTGCGCATATACA
This sequence comes from uncultured Bacteroidota bacterium, assembly GCA_963775555.1. Lineage (GTDB taxonomy): Bacteria > Bacteroidota > Bacteroidia > AKYH767-A > 2013-40CM-41-45 > QQVM01. Next base: position 2,724,909 of record CAVZJJ010000004.1, read on the forward strand.
TCATTCGTCCCCCTTCCGGATACATGAACATCTCTGCAAAAAGTGTATTGGAATAATAATCCAATTTGGAGAATAAATTAATCTTCTGCGACAACAACAATTTAACGGATGCTTCAGAACCATAAGTCTTACTTGTTCCGGGCATGTCCATGTGCATAGACATATCAGGTCGGTCGCGGTCGTCCATCAGGTGACGAATGGTATTGGCATAAACCTTTAAATCCGCTTCACAAATCAAGGACTCTTGTGCAAGGTAGTGCCATGAAAGCGATCCGATGCGTGCTTTTGCAGAGCGTACATCCATGCTCAGGGCAGGAAATCCTATTGCAGAACCATTATCCGTAAGTAAATCGAGCTTCAGAGTTTGGCGTGATGAAAGAAGATGTTTCAAACTGGCCGAGATATTATTCTTTTCATAGGAGGAATATGGAACAGGATTCCCTCCACCAGATTTATAATCATCACTCATACGATACACTCCATTCACTTTGGCAGCCCAGCGACTCTCGGCTATATCCACTCCGGCAAAACCAAAAAAAGAATTGGAGACACCATGAAAAGTACCACCCATCAAACCGCGTACAACCGGATCCTTACTGAAATCCGGATCTGTGAGTTTCATGTTTAAAGAACCACCTATGGTCGAGCCATGTTCCGCGCCACAGGAGCCCGTTTCCACTTCAATACTTTCGAGGTTCTGTGGCTCTACATAAATGGTAACAGGATCCATCTTGTCGGTACAAGCACCAAAAAGTTTCATTCCATCCAGTGTCACATTCATTCGACTGCCTGAAAGTCCTCGAATTCCCGCCTCCTGTCCGAAATTGCTCCGACGGGTGAGACTCAATGCAGGCATCCTTGACAATATTTCTTCGGTAGTAAATGATTTATTCGGCCGGTAAAAATTATGTACCGGATCGCCTTCGCCTGAACAGGGAGTGATTCTGACTTCCGACAAACAGAGTGTCCAGAGTGAATCATGCGAACATTCGCTAACACACTGAGCCCTGCATGGATCCATTTTCAGCGCCACAAGGCAAAGCATTAAAATAAAAGTAAAGAATGCACTTCGCATGGGAAGGAATTTATCCGGGCTTAACAAATTGCCAAGCCCGGATATCCTGATCAGGGAACCAGCGTTTCGAAATACAAATTGTTATTCGCGGTTAAGCCTCCGGAAAGGAAGGTGAAATTGATATTCCATTCCCCACTCATTGTGTAGTTGACGGTGCCTTTGTAATGCCCCATGCCGGTATGGACCGGGTTTACATTATTCGGAGAACTATGTCCCATGGAAACCATGATGGGCTCAATCTCCAGCGTCATGCTGCTGTCGGCAGGCCATGACATTCCCATCGCGCCTCTGCGATGAATCACCACTTCAAGGTCATTGAGGCCGGCTGTCGGTTCATCGGGTTGGATCATGGAAACAAATAATGTTTCACTACTGGTTTGAGAAATGAACGATTTGATTCTGCTCACAGATGGATCTATTACAGTAACCGGAAAAGAAGCCATTCCAGTCTTTCCATTGCCAAGATTATTTACTGTAATATCCAGGGTCCATGAGCCCGCCATGCTACTCATGACAAAAACTACAGCGCATGGATAAAGGCCATCAGAAGAATTCGTGTATGCAGGGTTTTCACAAGGCGCAGTATGAACCATTGTGCCCATGTCCATCATGGGAGTTAGCTGGCAGGATGCGGAATTTACAGCAGCACCTGAAACGGAATCTTTTAAATATAAGTAGATCGAATTATATCCGGTAAAATAATTCTTCTTAGCCCACACTTCCACCCTGGTGGCGGCTCCTGTGGCATATCCTTCCGACAATAGAGTAAGTCCGGCAGTAGGAGAAACAGGTATGGGTGTGGATGATTCTTCATCCTTTTTGCAGGAAGAAAACAAGACTGCAACCGCGAATAACAAGGAAATATAGTATGATAATTGATTTTTCATTTTGCTTTTTTTGATAAGGAAATTATAAGGATTTCAAGATTGCATCCAATACAATGTGTTGTCAGGCAGAAATACATATTGATTTCTGAAGATAGACAACGAAGATGTTTGGATAGCTTAAAAAAAAACCTCAGGCGCGAGGCGGATGAAAAAAGTCAATGCTACAAATGCGTGAATAGGAACTTTGTAAAAAGTCCTGATAATTTTCAGCAGATTTTAAAGGAAAGAAGAAAGCCAGGGCATCCGATAAAATACTGGGGGATAATTCCGTTTTTACATTGTTTTCGGGGGCGTTCTTTTCTTCACCCTTCTCCTGTGTTTTTGCAAGCTGTTTGTTCAGGTGGCATTTCCCCTCACATTTTTTTTGCGGCTTGTCTTTATTGATACAGAGTGTAGAAGCAATATAATCCTTGTTTTTATAGTAATCGAGCACCAACCCAAGCTTGAGAAGCGGCGGGAAGAGCAATGAGGTAATCAGCACGAAAGAAAATATCCTTTTCAGTAACACGCCGCAAATTTACAGAAATCTTAAGATATGCAATATGACTTATCTCAGTATAATTCCTGCTATTACATGATTCGTTTCAGCGCCCATTAAAAGGGTTAAAGTTGCGTCGCCGATTTCCATTGCCAATCGCCCGTTGCACCATACCCTCACCGAAGCGATTGCGCATCCTGTCCATGGCCTGGTAGAGTTTGATCATCTCTTCGCAATATTTTTTTCACTCCCAGGTCGATCATAAAATGAAGAGTTCATCCAAGTGAATTGATTCTTACAATTCATCTAATAAATATGGTGAAATATTCAAGATGGCATTAAATTATCCTCGATTTTAATAAAATAATATTGAATTCATTAAATAAGACGAACTCCGACCCGCTCATTTACTCCTTCACAAACCTCTTCAACACCCTATCTCTTGCTCCTGTCAGTTCCAGAAAATAGACTCCCGGTAAAAGTACCGCAGTGTTTAGCTCCAAGTATTCTCCATGATTGATCAGAGCAACTGGAAGGTTTATCTTTTGTAGCATGGAATTATAAACAATAACATTTTCCTGTATTGACTTTGATGAAAGCCGGACATACAAAATATGCCTGACCGGATTAGGGAAGACTGTGTATTGTTCTATTGCACCTGCATTTATACTTGCAATACCGGTTGGCAAACTGTCGCATATTGACGAACCCAATGCGCCTAAGTGGTAGTTCGGATGATTGGGAATGGTAGTATAATTATATGCGGGAAGGGCTATGCAATGCTGACAAACATGACAAGCCATACCCAAACTGTCAGGATAATCTATGGCATGCATGGAAAGTACGCCATTGGTACTGCTGATGTAGATCTTATTATCCGGTGCCAACTGGGCTAGATAAAAGGTAGTGGCAGCAGGTGGGTTGGGAGAATAAAAAGTATCCCAAACTGCGACCGTTGTCTCGGTAGCTGCAATATTGGGTGCTGTCAGATCATATTGGTACACATAGTTGGTCGATGAAATATAAAGCACCTGTGAATTGGCAGAGAAGGCAATGCCGCCTCCTCCGGCACTATCATTTATGGCTACGTGCAGGTCATTGCTGAATATGCCTGAGCAACGGTCAAAATCCATCAGATGAAGATCATTTCTCGGATCATATAAGGCAAAACGGTTTCCATTAGGTGAAAAACATATTTGACCGGGCCAGGAAGTCAAAATCCCACCTATTTGTTGAATTGAACTTAGATGTATCCCCATTGGATCGATGAGATAAATAAAGTACTTGTCATTCTTTCCTCCATGAAAGACCACCCACCAATCTCTTCCATTGGCATGTTTTACACCTGTTATACGTCCACATATTATTGTGTCTGAAACAAGAATATTGTTTTTACTAGTTACAGCCCCCAAACCTCCATCCAAACTCATGTCTATTTCAGAATAATAAGATCGGTAGGAATAGGCAACACTGTCATCAACTGTATTGTGAAATAGTAAATACTTCGAAGTTGAACCCGGTTGGGGAATTGCCAGTGCCGCTTGTGGTATGAACAAACCTGTTGGCCCTTCAACATCTGTATAATAGCTGGGACTTAAACCGGAGCCGTTCATCATCGTATCATCTAAAGCGTTGGCAATGTATGCACCATTGGTATAAAACATCACATTGCCTAAGTCGTTGCAATATGTGGCTGAAGTCATTGTGATAAACATTGGGCGCGGAGTGCTATAAATAGTTCTAACTCCGGTGTTGAAGTCAAAATTAAATCCTCCACCTCCATTAGGATACCCCATCATCCAGATGTTATCTATACCTTGTCCATAACTGAAAAAGCTGATAATCATTCCGGAAATAAAAGCTTTTATCCATTTCATCAAAGACAGATTTATTAGCGTATGATCACCATTTTTTCCTGATACAATAAACTATTCTTTGAAAGAAACTGGACCGTGTACACCCCATTCGCAAGGTTTCGGATATTAATTTCCAATTTTCTTTGCTTTGAGGAAACATCTGTAAAATAGACACCTTGCCCAACGCTATTTCGAATGATCAAATGCGCTTTCTGTTCAACCTCCAATGTATATAAAAGCAAAATACTTTCATTGGCAGGATTCGGGAATAAACTGAATGATGTTATAACCTCATCCTCTTTGCCATGTCGGTATAGTATTCCCTGATTCAGGCATATTATCTCGTCATCGTAAGTTTTATCTGGGTCTACCATTGAATACAAGGCTCTGGCTCTATAAACTGCCTTCCCGCCAGACAACGGACATTGCTCAGCAATATTACTTAACTCTGTGAGAATACTGGGATCTATTGCAGGGGTTTCGGCTACTTCATATTCCCCGGGAGGTGGAGGACCGGATTGAGAAAGCCCTGAGTTAGTAAAGAGACTGAGGTAATCTTCATTCACTCTTTGGGTGTTTTCTTCAATCAGGCTTGAAGTTTGCACAATACTGTTTTCGCTAAGAGCAGAATTCAATACAATCAGCGCATGATTATGGTATTGATCCAGTAGGGTATTGATTGAGGTCTCCAATAAATCAATATCGTTTTGAAGAGTCTTCACAGAAGTTTCAAGCGTGATTCTTTGTAATTCGTCAGCAGCAGGCATCTGTTCATTCAACGACTGAATGTCATCCAGATGAATTCCGATGAGCTCCTGCTCTTGCTTTATGATTGCTGATGTTGCTGAATCGAAGTTAAAATACTCGGATGTCAGCTCCTGCACTTCTAAAAATCCTCCGATCGGAGTAACCAGGTAGTTGTTGTAAAAATCCATGAAGGCCTGGTCATTTTCAAGCATATCAGGTTCGAGGTTAAATTTTTCAAACAAATCCTTTTTCATCTCCCACAATAATTCTTCGTTGAATTCCTGGAATTGAAGGGAGTCGCGAATGATGTCGAGATCCGCTTCGTTCATTCCCCATTCTTGTAAATAAGCAGGACTGCTGCAATACCCGGCAATGGATACAGGTCCGCTTAAAGATATTGGTCCACATTCAAAATTATTTCTTAATAAGTCAGGTCCAAACCAATTCGTAGGGTTTACTGTAACTGCAGTAAATTGGGTATAAGGGCCTAGGTTATTGTACCAATACTTATAATAAATAAGATTCTCACAAAGAGCATCACAAGAAAGGCAACTCTCTGTCCAGATATTTCCCGGGAGTCGAGAATTAAGATTGGCAGGCTGAGGGCCGATCACTCCGCTCAGTCCCAGGTGCAGTCCTGTATTGTGACGTCCTAGCGTGTTGCCGAAGAGTTTGGTGTCGTTACATGGTTCATCGAAACGAAAACCGTCGCGTGTGTTTTTTATGTCATTGCATCCGAAGCTATTCAGCCTAGAACGTTTCACACGAACAGCTGCCTGTCCACTCAATGAGGATAAACCACCCCCGTTCAAGATGCCGGTAATTTCATTACAACTTATTTCACATGCATCGGAATTCTCCATGTAGATGCCATAAAGATTACTCTGAATTGTATTCAAATTAATATCATTGTGTTCCACGTTAAAGCTATTGGCACTTTCCATACTAATACCTGAACGGCAAGCTCTAACTAAGTTAACAATATTATTTGAAATATTATAAGCAGGATATGGGATATTCCCATTAGCAAGGTAGCCGGAGCCGTTTAGCACCCTTATCCCGATGCTTCGAGGAAGGCTGTTTGCACCGATGTTTATTACGTTGCCACGTACTTCAATGGCATTTGAGCCATTCACCATTCTGAGATTTACCCCAAAATTTGTGGCTTCTATATAATTCTCCCTAATATGTATTTCAGAAGGTGCAGAATAATTACATTCAATGGCGGTTTCAATAGGATTGAGTGCTGATCCAAAAGTACAATTTACGACGTTTGCCCCGCCCTCTGCCACTCTAATACCGATTTTGCATTGGTCAAAGTTCAGACTAGCTGAGAATTGTCCGAAACCTTCCATTTCTAAAGTCCCACCTTGCCAGTCGGCATAGTATATTCCACACCCGTCAAGTGAACTTCGAGCAATGGAAAGGTCCGGAAAAATATTACTGAACGAAGCATTTTTGATTTGAAGATTACAGTTTTGGATTATTATTCCGGCATTCATATTATCAAACGTATTTGGACTCGAATTACTGTTTAATGCACCACTAAAATCTGCAAGAGAAATGCCGGCAAGAGGCTTGCTACCGACACTATTCTGTTGGTTATGATAGCCTGGTTTCATCTGCCCCAGTCCTTTGAATTGTGTACCATGAATTGATAAAGATCCCGAATGAGAAACCCAAGGTGCGTAATAAATTCCAATGTAGTTGTTGACAAATGATGAACCGGAACTGAAAAGGGTTCCATTTGCCAACATATTTACCGCAAACTCAGCGTCCTTAATAATGGTTCCGTTCAATACCAAGGCTCCACCATCTTGGACGATGATACCCTTCCACATATTTCCGCAGGTTTGTAAGGTACAATTCGTCAAAGTAAGCGTCACACCGTTTTTAACTATCCAGGTAAGGCCTTCTTGTATGAAAAAAGTGTTACCTGTGAGGGTCATGGATGCATTGAATTCTACAGAAAATTGTGCCCCAAGGTTGACATTGTATGTTATTGCATTGGTCGTATTTGTCGAATCAGGATAGTGTGGAAAATTCGCGCTGCCCTGACCACAGCAAGTGCTGTTTGGTACGGTAGAAATTACAACAGAACTCTGAGCTGTGCATGCATTATTGTCTGTAACCGTTAGGGAATAAGTGCCATTCGTTAGTGATGAGTTGGTTTGGGTAGTGAATGCGCCCGGATTCCACAAATATGAATACGCTTGAGTTCCACCGATAACATTTGCTGTTACTTCTCCAGAACTTCCCGAAATACAAATATTGTCATATCGGTTGATGAAGGATACAAGCAATGGATCCGGTTCTAAAATTGCTACGCTGACGCTGCCAGTGCACGAATTGGCATCAGTAATGGTAAAAACGTAGTTTCCGGCATTTAGGCCTGTGGCCAAAAGATTTGTTCCACCACTTGGAGACCATTGATAAAGTGAAGGGTTCAAGGCGCCGGTCACGTTTGCAGTGGCAGAACCATTTGTACCTCCCGAACAAGAAACATCATTTTTAGAAATTGCAACATTTATTGAACTGGAATTATTTATTATGACCGGTGAGGAAAGAACGCTACAGCCATTGTTATCAGTCACAGTACAAGCGTACGTTCCGGGAGCTAAACCGGTTGCGGTATGTGCAACTTGAACCGGAGAGCTATCCCAAGAATAGGCAAATGGAAATACTCCCCCAACGACACTTACCGTGGCACTTCCATTTGATCCACCATTACAAGAAGACTGAGTCACTATACTAGCATTGACAGTCATTGAATTGTAACCTTGAACATGGACGATATCACTGACAGTACAACCATTTGCATCAGTCACAGTCACAGTATAGGAACCACCACTGAGTCCGGAAATGCTTGATGTATTTGAACCATTCGTCCAATTATAAGATAATGGTGCAGTTCCAACCGCAAAAACAGAGGCGGATCCACCTGTCCCACCGCTACATGAAGTTGAAGCATTATTGACTACAATATTAGTTATGACAGGTGGATTAGAGGGTGGATCAATCGTAATAGTCGTTGTAAAAATTCCGGCACAGATCGCAGAATTGATTTCATGGATTTCAATAGTATAGTTACCGGCAAGAAGTCCAGTTACTGTCATTAGATTTGAATTTATGATTACAACCTGTGATGCAGGAATTCCCGAATAGCTGAACTGATAAGTACCCGTGGTTGAACTTAAGTCAATGACAAATCCACCAAGAGTTGTGCAACCAACATTCGTCTTCGTTATGTTAGGAGTAATAGTCGGAATTGGAGGCGTAGTTGTGGGACTATATATGTAATTACCACTAAAACAACCGGCACTCAATCCTTGTGTTGCAGATACAGAATAGGATACACCATATACTGGATATGAAAGTGTTTTCCCGTATGTCCCGTCAGACCAAGAGTAATAAACTGTTGAATTTACCGGAACATTTAGCAAATTTCCATTGTCGTCCCTATATTGATGATACAATTGTACGGTTATACTAGTATTCTCGGTACATGGATTATTATCATCCCCTAAAGGAATTATCGTTGGTGAATTCCCTATGTAATAGATATCATCTGCATCATAAGCAAATGGTATTACGATTTTTCCATATTGTTTACAATCGGGACTGTAAGGGCTATAAACATAAACATACACCGTAACATGTCCATATGGCACCGTAATTGTAGCCGTTGTTTCGCCGGTAGACCACCTATAAATTAATGATCCGGCAGAGTGGGCTGGAATTCCCGGTGGTGTCGTACTCAACTCAATTTCGTGTATTTGTTGATTGGTAACACAAGTAGAATAAATATGAATGGGAGGATTCGGATTGACGGTTATCTCAATTGTATTACTGACTCCATCAGAGCCGCAGGAAGGATTAGTGATATTGCATTTATAAAATCCACTTTTTTCCGCTTTAAGAATTCTTAAGGTTTCAGGCGGAGCAATACTTGTGAAAACTGTATTATCTATGGAATACATCCAATCAAACTGAGTACTCGGACTACTACCTGCCTCGTTTGCTTGCAACCAAACATAATTTCCTTCACAAAACGAGATAGGATTGTCGGCCGTAAGAGCAGTAATAGCAGGGCCATTTACGACGTCTATCCGACTTTCATATTCATAGGTACATCCACCACCGTTCTCGTAATGTAAATTCAGGGTTGCTTTATAATTCCCAACAGGGAGTGAAAGAACCGTAAATATGGAGGAATTCTTAAAATCAATTGTAGAAAAATACAATGATGGGCTGACAAATCCTGAATAATCTGTCGATGTACCGCTCACAGAATAAAATTGAACTCCTCCGCTTAAGTCTGTTATTTTAAATATAAAGTTAATGCCATTCTCCGTTGGTCCAATGTATTGAAATTTTGACCAATCAACAACATAAGTTCCATTAGTTGCACATGCAGGAAATCCTTCCGGATAAAATAAGGCAGGGGAGCTATAATATGGTAAATACATATTGGAAGTATAGTGAGCAAAGCCTCCAGGTTGCACATTATTCTCCTTATTGCTATTAAAATTAGCTCCTGCAACATTGGCCCTCCAGTCTTCATAATTTTCCTTCTCGTAAGTGAAAATAGTATGTGACGGAGTCGCATCAAGATAAGGGCCCATATAGTCTGCATAGCCATTATGTTGAATTGATTCTGCATTCACTAGAGTATGAATATCAGTATGTGGAACACCCCCTTCAGCCAGATTATTATAATTATTATTATAAAAACCGTTATGCATGGCAGGGTTCAATGGCGCTGCATAGTTGCGATAATGAGTGAGGAGTATTCGGTCAACGAGTTGGTCAGTTGTGTCTCTATGATACCAGGAATCAATGCTTGAAATGATTCTTTCTGGGTTATCAATCTCATTTACATAAAGGGAACTGAGGTATAATTCTATTTTTAATGGAGTGGAATTGTTCTGTTGAAGGCCATTAAGTAGTTCTAACTGAGGTAAGACCTTTTGATAGAATTCTGCTGTCTTTCTGGAAAAATAAGGAGTAGAACATCGGACCACGTTATTTGCAGTTTGATATGGATCATCTGCAAAATAAGAGGTATTACAGCATGTTGAAATCCCTGATGGAGGCAAACAATTAGTGTCAACTCCAACATCACAACCTGTAAGTGGCCCGCCAAGAGATGGATAGCATACATCAAAGGGATCCTCATTGCCTGGAATAGTGTTCCAGAATTCATTTTCGTAACAAAGAAAGTCAAAATGCACCCCGCAGATATTAGTACTATTGAATCTACTCAAACGTAAAAATGATTTATAAAATTCTGCTTCATTAAAAATTGACGTTCCGGGAACAAGCGTTGTGTCTTCTACAATTCTAAGTCTGGGAAAGAGTGTGCCCTCTATTGGTGTGAGAGCAATAGGCAGTGAAGGGCCAGGTGTACTTACATTGCCATCAAAATTAGCAGCATTGTTTAGTGAATTCACGCCACCAATTGCTCCAAATGACTTGACGCAATAATCCTGCGCATCTGTCATAAATCTACAAAGGTGTTCTTCCAGCGTTTGATTTTCCAAAGCACGTTGGTTCCAAATCAATGGAGCAGATTGCCCAAAAACATTTTTTAGGTCATATATTATCAAGTGCGTGAAGTGATTTTTCTTTGCAAACTCTAACAGCTCAACTTCTTTTTCAAATACCCCATTGCTATTCTGATCTACTCCCAAAATACTACCATCTGCATATAAGTCACCTGTGGTAGTGAGTTTCACAAATTGATTAACAAACAAACCTCTTTGAGGATCGGTTTCGTAAACGGTAGGTTGTGCAAAGACTCCAGTAATTAAACAGAGAGAGAGAGAGAGAGAGAGAGAGAGTATGTGTGTGTGTGTGTTTTCATAATAAATAGTATATACTTAAAAACATAAAAGAATTTCTATTTAATTCACTAAAATAAAATCGGATTCTACAAAGCCTCCTGATAGTCCGGATCAAATGGACATAAATTATATTGAAGTTCCAAGACTTTAACAAAAATATTTTTACTCTTCGTTATTTAGATATAGAATTCAGTTTGCATCCAAAATGCACCTATATTTCAATAAAGCTGTCATTTTCGTTACCTTTTGTGTCTTGGCCCTCACCTACCTCGTCAGTCCGTTAAAAGGATTAAACGTTCGTCGCCGATTTCCATTGCCAATCGCCCGTTGCACCATACCCTCACCGAAACGATTGCGCATCTTGTCCATGGCCTGGTAGAGTTTGATCATCTCTTCGCTGTCGTCGAACAAATTGATCTGATAGCCCCCTCCAACAAGATGACTGAAACGTACACCGATAAGACGGACAAGCAGGCGGCGGTTGTAGAGTTTCTGAAAAATTTCTTTGACCCTTGCGATAAGCGTATGATCACAAGCCGTGTAGGGAATACGTGCCTGCATGGTATGCGTATCGAAATTAGAATAACGTATTTTTACGGTTACGCATGCCGTTACTTTATCTTCACTCCGGAGCTGGAAAGCGAGCTTGTCGGTCATCCCCACAAGCAAGGCACTGAGCTGGTCCACGTCAATAGTATCCTGACTGAAGGTTTCTTCGGTGGAGATGGACTTTCGCTCGGAGTAAGGCTCCACCGGAGAGTTGTCGATACCATTGGCTTTTCTCCAGATGACGATACCGTTTTCTCCCAATACTTTTTCCATCAGCTCCACCGGCATCTCCTGCAGGGTAAAGATCTTCTCCACGCCCATGCTGCGCAGAAGCTGATAGGTCTTATCCCCTACCATGGGAATTTTGTTGATCGTAAGCGGGGCGAGAAAGTTTTTTTCCTCACCTCCGTCAACTTTCAGTTGTCCGTTGGGTTTAGCTTCACCGGTGGCCACTTTCGAAACGGTTTTGTTGGGTGAGATTCCAAAAGAGATAGGCAGACCCTGTTTCTTTCGTCACCTTGTGTCGCAGTTCGGTGGCCCATTTATAACAACCAAAGAAGCGATCCATGCCGCTGAGGTCGAGGTAAAATTCATCGATGGAAGATTTTTCATAAAGAGGAACACTTTCACTGATGATCTCCGTGACCATGTCGGAATAATAACTGTAGCGATCATAATCACCGCGCACGACAACAGCATCCGGACAAAGTCTTCGTGCGAGTTTCATCGGCATGGCCGAATGCACACCATAAGCGCGCGCTTCATAACTGCAGGAAGCCACCACGCCCCTGTCGCCCGTGCCACCAATGAGAACAGGTTTTCCTTTGAGAACAGGATGCTCCAGACAGGAGACCGAGACAAAGAAGGAGTCGAGGTCCATGTGAGCGATGGTGCGTGGAGCGGACATAATTTTGAGAAGAATGACCTTCGCTTGATTGCAAAACAGTCAATCTGTGTAGCTGTATTATAATCATTTATTTGATGTGGGGGAAATTAAAATAATGATATGGCAGGTTCTGAGGATGTTTGGATAAAAAAGTTAAACGGTGAACAGTGAACAGGCAACAGTGAACTGTGAACTGTGAACTGTGAACGAAAAGATTTTTGTAAATAACTACGATAAAAAAGAAGGCGAACTGACAAAAATCAGCTATTAATCCGACAATTTTATTTATAACTTTCACTTCTGATTTTTCATTCATTCTTTCACCTAAAGAAGTCTACCATGAAAAACGTGCTCTTCCTTCTCCTTCTCATTCTGATCACCTCCGGCGCCAATGCACAACAGGCCAGTTACAATCCTTTACAAAACGCAAGGCCTCCGGCAAACGCAGGGATAAAAAATGTACCGGCCCGGCCCATCATGCGACCGGCTGATGCGGGGCAAGTGGTACAGCCAAAAATAATTTACCGGGATGATTTTATTTCGGTCAAAATGAACCCGGAAGGTTCAGACATCCGTGAGGATTTTTTTCAGAAGTACCATAATGAACTCGGGGCAGGCACAAACGACCGTTTTTTATTCCTCCAGGAGCAGAGCGATAAAATCGGTTATACCCATACACGCTACAATCATTATTACAAAGGGCTACAGGTAATCGGCAGCCAGCTGATACTACATGAGAAAGACGGAAAGCTGAAATCCGCCAATGGGAAATTCATACACAACCTGGATCTTCCCGCAACGCCTTCCATCAGTGCCGAAGACGCAATCCGTTTGAGCATCGAAGCCGATGGCGCGAAAGAATATTCATGGGAATCCATGGGCTACTCCCGGTTTCCAACCGATACAACCGCCATTCGTATTGGAAATTACCCGCAACCCTACCTGATCATTATGCATGATGCAGAAGGGAGCAGTCGCGAAAATTACCATAGTTGTTACGCAGTGAACCTGAATGCTACCGAACCCTTTGGTGGCTTTACCTATTACATTGATATCATCAGTGGAGAAATTGTGAATCGTATTTCACTGTATCAAAACCTATCGGATGTACCGGGTACAGCCAATTCATTATACTATGGAACACAAAATATTACGATAGACAGTTATAACGGGGCTTACAGACTTCGGGAGAATGGTAGGCCCCTGCAAACACTTGACTTGAACAACCATAGCTATAACGCAGGATACCTTACAGATTTTACCAACCCAGGCACAAACTGGACGACACCTGAAATTCTGTTTGATAGTGTCATTGTCACTTCCGCGAATCCAGTCTGGCAAGACAATGGACAGGAAGACCCTGCCAATGGTGAGTTTCCTGATCTCTATCTTAGGCTGTACAATCTATCCAACCAATATTTATATAGCCAATGGAGTTGGTATGATCATCCCATGCCGGATACTTTACGTCTGAATTACATCATGCGGACAAGCCCTGTTCGTATGGAACTATGGGACGATGATTATTCACCCAACCCTTCGGATTCACTTGGCTCTTTTTCGATTTCAGGGGTGACTGGCAGCCTCCCCTTTTCAGGAAATGGAACAGCAGGTACTGCATATAGAAGCGCGAGAAACAATCCTGCTTTGGACGCACACTGGAGCATTGAAAAATCTTATGACTTTTATCAGAGTGTGATGGGGAGAAACAGTTACAATGATTCAGGGGCTGTTGTTAAAACCTGCGTTCATTTTAAACAGAATGAGAGTAATGCCTACTGGTCATGGAACGATCAAGTAATGCTACTCGGTGACGGTGATGGTGTCCTTTCAACTCCCTGGAGTTCCATAGATATTGTAGGGCATGAATTCACACATGCTATTGTCGGTTCAACCGCAGGATTGATCTACCAGGGAGAACCGGGAGCACTCAACGAATCATTTGCGGATATTTTTGGTATATCCATTAAATTCTATGCCGGCATAGCGCCTAATTGGAATATTTCCGATAAAAATATTTTGGAAGTACCATATTACCTCCGGTCGATGAGTGATCCGAATTCTGGAAAATATCCCCAACCCGATACTCACCGTGGGGATCATTGGTATCCACCGGCTCAAAGCTGGGATTATGGAGGTGTGCATATCAACAGCGGGGTGCAGAATTTCTGGTTTTATCTCTTGTGCAATGGTGGGAGCGGCACGAACGACAAAGGAGATCCATATAATGTTCCTGCCATCGGCATGGCGGCTGCACAACAGATAGCATACAGGAATCTTGTTTATTACCTGACTCCGGGATCCGATTACCATGATGCCTACGCCAACTCCCTGATTGCAGCAGATGATATTTATGGCCCCAATTCCGCAGAGGTAGCGGCTGTTCGCAGCGCCTGGTGGGCGGTAGGTCTCGGGAATGATCCAAACTTATATTGCCACGGAAACACATGGTTTGCCTGGCCCTATTATTCTTTTGCAGACGGATCAGGAAGGGGGGATTATAATAACAACTCCGATTGTACCTGGCTTCTTGCTCCGACAGGTGCTGATTCCCTCGTATTGGTATTCACTTCGTTTGATACAGAGAGCCAATATGATTCTGTGATCGTGTATGACGGGCCGAATGAAAATTATCCGGTAGTTACCATCTGGTGGGGCAATACCGTTCCACCTCCAATCATGTCAAGCGGAGGCGCCTTGTTCGTGCGTTTTGTAACCGACAATACTCAGACTCGTCCGGGTTGGGCCGCATATTATGTAGGATACGGCTTACCTGCCTGCCTGGGAATAAGCACCCTCACCGATCAGAGTGGAAGTTTTGAAGACGGAAGTATGGCCGACAATTATACCAATAATCTCCTTTGCGGTTGGCTAATTGGCCCACCTTGTGCCACAAGTGTCACCTTAAACTTTAATTCTTTCAACACGGAACCGGGATACGATATTGTGTATGTATATGACGGAAATGCACTCACCTCTCCCCTCTTGTGGTCGGGAAGCGGGTCCTCACTTCCTGCAAGTATCACTTCTACACAGGGGGAAATGTTGGTGGTTT
Source organism: uncultured Bacteroidota bacterium (assembly GCA_963775555.1). GTDB lineage: Bacteria > Bacteroidota > Bacteroidia > AKYH767-A > 2013-40CM-41-45 > QQVM01. The sequence continues at coordinate 2,740,288 of CAVZJJ010000004.1, forward strand.
TTCTTAGCGATTACAGTATTCGTTATCCGGGCTGGTCAGCCAATTACACATCTACCGGTACGCCTATATGCAGCGGTGTGGATGTTCGCACAGCGGATTCTGATGTGATCAATGACGGCAGCGGCGGAAATAATTATTGCAACAATTTGAATTGCGGCTGGTTGATTCAGCCACCGGATGTGGACTTCATCTCCCTGGTTTTTCTTGCTTTCGATCTGGAAGAGCCGGGTGAAAACCAAAACTATGACGATGCCCTGGAAATTTACGACGGAGCAGATGAGACAGCTCCACTCCTTGGACGCTATGCTGGAAATACTTTTCCTCCGCCAATTACCTCAACCGGCCCGAGCATGTTCATTAAGTTTTATTCCAATTACAGTGTGACCGCAAACGGGTTTTCAGCCGTTTACTTCTCCAATACTGCCAGTTACTGCCAGCCCTTAACTACACTCACCGCCGCATCAGGAAATTTATCGGATGGAAGCGGCGCCAACAATTATGGGAACAACAGCGACTGTGCCTGGCTGATACAACCACCCGGAGCGACATCCATTGCACTCACATTTAATTCATTCACAACAGAAAGCACTTACGACAATGTAGCCATTTACGATGGGCATGATATGCAGGCGCCTCTGATTAATTATTATTCTGGGTCAAGCATACCGGGAACTATCGTTTCTTCCGGAGGCGAAATGTATATCCGGTTTTACACTGATGCGTCTAATCGAAATGCAGGCTGGGATGCCAGTTATACTTCTTCTACTACAGGGTTGACATCAACTGAAATAAACACAATGAATTTATATCCGAACCCCGCCATTGACTTCCTGAATTTACGATGCCCCGATGCATTGGATATTTCAGTATTGCAATTGCTCGATTTATCCGGAAGGAAAGTAAGGACCTACCCTTATGAAAAATGCGATGGAAAAACCCTGCAACTGAGTCTGGATGGAATTTCTCCGGGAGTGTACCAACTGCGGCTTTCAGGCAATGCAGGGAATTACTTATTCCCCGTTATGGTACAGGAACGATGAGATTTTTTTTGAGCCAAATTGAAACTTGAACAACTGTGCAATAGCCCCGATTGAGCCGAGCTCCTGCGAGGTGAAAGCGGGACGGGTGTGGATTTGAAAACACATCGTTCCGCTCCTGATTTTTTCTTGTCCGAACTGTATTTTTCTGAAATTCTGCTTTTTTTATTCTTCCCGGCTTCATATTAGCGCAGATTGTTACTTTTAATGATTGCAATACAATCTATTTGCATGGTGTTGCATAGTCATTATATTTGTGCTGTCGAATTGTAAAAAAGAACAGGCACATTAAAATAACATACCATGTATTTCAACAGCAACATCAAGATCCTTCGCCAGCGTCGCAACCGTACACAAGATCTTGTCGCGACAGAACTTGGCATCAGTCGCTCTACGCTGAACAGTTATGAGAACGGCAGCATTAAAAATCCTACGCTGGAAGCTTTAATGGGTTTTACTAAATATTTCAAAGTATCGATTGACACGCTGGTGAAGGTCGACATGAGTAAGTTGAGTGGTTTTCAGTTGAGTGAACTGGAAAAGGGAAACGACGTCTATGTAACCGGCTCCCGCCTCCGCGTCTTGGCTACAACGGTCGACAGTCAGAATCGAGAAAATATCGAAGTCGTTCCATTTAAAAGCAAAAGCCGGATACAAGAATGGCTTTGCTGATCCGGAGTTTATTAATAAACTTCCTACGTTTCAATTGCCGATTCTTTTCAATGACAGAAAGTACAGGATGTTCCAGATCACCGGCGATTCCATGTTGCCAATTCCTGATAAGTCATTTGTGATCGGCGAATACCTGGAAAACTGGTACGACATTAAAGACGGACAAGCTTATGTTATCCTGACACAAGACGAAGGGCTGGTGTTTAAGGTTGCCTTTAATCAGCTGCGCAAGAAAAAAAGTCTGATGCTTGAAATCCCTCAATCCGGAATACGAACCTTATGAAGTGCAGGCCAATGATGTGCGTGAAGTCTGGAAGTTCTGTAATTATATGAGCAGTGAATTACCGGAGCATTCGATGGATAGGGATGATTTGTTAAGCAAGCTGGTGGCTTTGGAGAAGGATGTGAAAGGTATTAAGAGTGTGCTGGAATGAGCGAGTTAACAGAACACAGGTACCGCATCTAACACCCGATTTTAAAAGATTTTTTTTATAAAAAGAACCTGGCATACAAGGATCTTTGGAACTGCGTTCAGCATTCAATCACAAGATTTTAAGAGATGACATTTTGTGTTAATACGGAGTGAGGGAGGATTCCATCGGCATCCTCCCTCGCTCCACAAAATCAACTTTAGCAGACCGGCATCCCTTGGGATCTCGTGAGCGAAATAAAATATCGCCGCCCTGGAACAGGTTAGAGATTGAAGCATCCTTGAAACAGATGAAACAAGATTTACCCGGATTTATTATTGTTTAAATTTTGCATTCTCTCAGGGTATTAAAAAATATTGAATTATTATGAAAAATCTGCTTCATTTGTGTTCAATTAATTCATCCAAAAGCAGATAATTTCGAAAAAGATATTTGCTTACCTTCCGCCATGGAATTTAGTAAGATATTTGAAAACAACGAGAAGTGGGTCACTGAAAAGCTCAGCCTGGATACAGATTATTTTAAAAAATTATCCATGGGTCAGAGTCCGGAATTTTTGTACATCGGATGTTCTGACAGCAGGGTCACCGCGGAAGACCTGATGGGTGTACAAGCCGGAGAAGTCTTCGTGCATCGAAATATCGCCAACCTGGTAGTAAGTACAGACAATAATCTGAATGCTGTGGTGCAATTTGCCGTGGAGTATTTACACGTCAAACACATCATTGTCTGCGGTCACTATGAGTGTGGAGGCATTCAGGCTGCATTGAATCCAACGGACATGGGCCAGTTAAACAGTTGGCTACAGACCCTTCGTGACGTATACCGAATACACCGTGATGAGCTGGATTCAATGACGGACACCCAGAAGAAATTCGACCGTCTCGTGGAACTTAATGTGAGAGAACAATGCATCAACATTATTAAAATTGATCATGTTCAAAAAGCATGGAACCGCACGCACTTCCCTACTGTTCATGGATGGGTTTTCGACGTTCGAACCGGAAAACTCATTGACCTGGGATTGGATATGGATGAAATATTTGGTGAGGTGAGGAACATATACTACCTGACACAGTAAGCAATAGTTCTTCAGAATTTCTTTTGTACCTTTAATTCGTTGAACACTCAACGCTGAAGCTTTGAACCAATAAACACACGAAATCCAATCGTATGAAACTCCCTCTCTATCAGATTGACACGTTTACGAATAGAATTTTTGGAGGAAACCCTGCAGCCGTTTGTCCTCTTGAAAAATGGCTCCCGGAAAGCACGATGAAAAAAATCGCTGGAGAAAATGCTTTACCGGAAACAGCTTTTTTCATCCCAAAGGACAATGACTTCGAGCTCCGCTGGTTTACACATCTTTTTGAAGTAGATCTGAGCGGACATGCAACTCTTGCAGCGGCCCATATCTTATTTGAAATCTATAAATATGCAGGTAAAACACTGCGTTTTCACACACGCAGTGGTGTATTAACTGTTGAGAAAAGCAATACCGGCTATACCATGAATTTTCCAGTGGATACATACAAGGAAACAGAAGTTACTCCGCTTCTGATCCGGGCCATGGGTACCAAACCCATCCATGCAGTTCGTGGAAAAAATATTTTGATGGCCGAAATTGGATCCGAAAAAGAATTACGCTCACTTATTCCTGAAATTTACACAGTGATGCAAGTGCATCCTCAAGGCCTTATCATCACTGCTAAAGGGGATCATGTTGATTTTGTTTCCCGCAGTTTTTTCCCCAATCTGGGTATCAATGAAGATCCTGCAACAGGTGCTTCGCATACTATTCTCACACCATACTGGTCGAAGAAACTGGGAAAGCAAAGCATGCATGCACAACAACTTTCCAAACGAGGTGGTGAACTTCACTGCACCCTCTCAGGCGACCGGGTGGAAATTAGCGGGCAGGCTGTATTGTATCTGCGCGGTGAAATTGAGAGTGGTGATTAATTTTTTATTCTCAAAACTTACACAAAGATCCTTTTCTGAATTTTCTTGTTCCGCTTTATAAACTCTCCAAAAAGGGCGGCTTATACTCGTGAAGATCGCTTGCGAGGGATTTGATATTTTTCAGTGATGACGTGGCTGACCCGCCAATGATTTTAGTGCAAAAAGAAGTGCAATCAGTGTTAGCAATGCTGCCATTAAAAAGGAGCTCCCGGAAAAATAAAAGGGGCTTCGGGCGAGGTGAAATATGAAAATAGATAAGTCATCAATAAAGGTCCGAAGATTGAAGTGATGCTGATCAAGCTTGTCAAGGCTCCCTGTAATTCTCCTTGTTCATTGTTGGGCACCTGTGAGGAAATGATTCCCTGAAGAGCAGGACCGGCGAATCCACCCAATGCAAAGGGAACTATAAAAGCAAACATCATCCACCCTTGTGTGGCAAAGGCAAAACAGAGAAAACCCAGTGTATAAAGTGTAAGTCCAAAATAAACAGCTCGTTTTTGTCCGAGTTTCGGAATAACAATACGGATTAGTCCACCCTGAACGATGGCAATCATTAATCCGACAAATCCAAATGAATAACCTACCCAAGCCTCGTTCCAGCCGAATTTTTCCATCGTATAAAAGGTCCATGTACTTTGAGTAGCATGATGGGCCAGATAAATAAAGACCAGAGAAACCACCAGACTTAGTACAAGTGGATATCGTTTCAACTGTTTCAGGGATCCGATCGGATTCGCGCGTTTCCAATTAAATGGCCGGCGATTCTCCGGCTTCAGGGACTCAGGAAGGATAAAATATCCATAGAGCCAGTTTAACAAAGCCAGTCCGGCTGCGGCGAAAAAGGGAATACGCGCACCAAATTGACCCAGTATACCTCCGATGACCGGTCCGATTATAAAACCGAGACCGAAAGCGACACCAATCAGGCCGAAATTTTGTGAGCGTTTTTCAGGTACGCTAACGTCAGCAATATATGCAGCCGCTGTTGTTATACTTGCCCCGCTGATCCCGGAAATGAGTCGTCCGACAAAGAGCCAGCCGATACTCGGAGCAAATCCCATAAAGATATAGTCAAGGCCAAAGCCAAACAGCGAGATTAATAATACCGGCCGGCGGCCATACTTATCACTCAAGCCGCCCAGAATCGGAGAACATATAAACTGCATGAATGCGTAGGCGAAAGTAAGCCATCCTCCATATTTAGCGGCCTCACTCAGATTCCCTCCTATCAACTGCTGGATCAAGGTAGGAAGTACCGGGATAATAATGCCCAGCCCTGTCACATCGATGAGCATTGTGACAAAAATGAAGAGTAAGGCAGAATTTTTTTTCTCAGACATATTGATCCCTGTAGCTCGCAAAGAAAGTGAGAATTTTCAAACAGAAGGTGAGATAAGAATGAAAGCAATGCGTAGTTTAGCATGAAAACCTGCAAACACAAGGATCATGGCCAAAAAGTTAAAATCAACAATTGCCACAGACCAGGTTTCCGCCTTTGAAATCGTGGAAGCCAGCACTTTTGACCTTTCTGCACTTGCGCAGCTGTTTAATGCTTACCGGCAATTTTATGAGCAGGAATCTGACCTCCAAGGTGCCAGCACTTTTCTTGCTGCAAGGATGAAGCAAAAAGACTCTATCCTCTTTATGGCAATTGATGAAGAAGGAATGCCTGTCGGATTTGCACAACTATACCCCCTGTTCAGCTCTGTTGGCATGAAAAAAACATGGCTCCTAAATGATCTCTTTGTCCTTCCTGATTTTCGTGGACAAGGTGTTTCTCGTTTATTAATTTCTCAGTGTAAAGAACTGGCAAGAAACACCGGGGCCAATGGATTACAATTGGAAACCGGGAAAACAAATGCCGTCGGAAATCGACTCTATCCTGCTGAAGGATTTGAAATAAACAAACTTTCGAATTTCTATTTTTGGAAATGCAGCTGATCTGTCGGAGCGCAGCTAATCTTATGCTTATTCCTTATTTAATATGGAATGATAAAGATCATAAATGGGAGAATGCAAATAATAAAGCCGTTCAAATGAACGTGAAATTTCTATTCAAAAACAACCTTCCTAAGTAGCTGTAATTCAATCAATAAACAAGTGCAGGCAATTTGATATTTTTTTTAAATTGTCTTCTTGCAGATCCTAAAAAGAATTCAGCATAGTTTAGTTCAAATAAATAAGAGATACTTCGTTGATTCGACTTAAAAAGTATAAATTTGCCTTGAATTTTTTTCTTTATAAATACAGACTCAACACAAATGAACGCTGTAAGTTTACCCATCGATTACCTTCCTATACTAATCCAGTTTTTTGTTGCAGCCGGATTTGTAGTAGTTATGATGCTCACCCATTGGCTGGGTCCCACACGTAAATCAAAAATTAAACTTGAAACCTTCGAATGTGGAATTGAACCACAAGGAAATGCCCGGATTCCAATTTCAGTAAAATATTTTCTCGTTGCAATATTCTTTGTTCTCTTCGACGTGGAAGTCATCTTTATGTATCCATGGGCAGTAAATTTCAAAGAGTTCGGCATAACCGGAATTATTGAAATGTTCTTATTTATGGTAATGCTATTAACAGGCTTCTTTTACATCATTAAAAAAGGAGCTTTGAAATGGGAATAAAAAATTGTTGAGCGTAAATGATTGAATGAAATGATTCAAGACTGAAATAAATAATGTCAGAAATAATAAATAAATCCATCAGATATAAAAGTTGTAAAAGCACCGGATGGCTTTGAAGGTCCGGGATTTTTTGCTACTTCTCTTGATAAAGTTGTTGGACATAGCAAGAAAAAATTCGATCTGGCCATTACCTTTGCTACTTCTTGTTGTGGAATTGAATTCATGGCAACGATGGCTCCTACCTACGATCTTGGACGTTTCGGATCAGAACGATTGAGTTTCTCTCCTCGTCAGGCGGATTTGTTAATGGTGATGGGAACGATTGCAAAAAAAATGGGACCGGTTCTTCGTCAGGTATACGAACAAATGGCTGAACCACGTTGGGTTTTGTCAGTTGGAGCTTGTGCCTCGAGCGGTGGAATTTTTGATTCTTACTCTGTACTGCAAGGAATTGATCATATCATTCCTGTTGATGTTTATGTTCCCGGTTGTCCTCCACGTCCTGAACAAATTCTCGATGGTGTCATGAAGCATTCAAAAACTGATGGGAAATGAATCTCTCCGTCAGGCGGAAACTCTCCGGAATACAAACAGCTACTTGCCTCTTACGGCATAGAATAAATAAAGATGGAAAAACCGACCATAGAAGAAGTTATATCCACATTGACTGAAAAATTTGGAGATGGAATTTTCGGCTGGGAACAGGATTATGATTTTAATGTTGCCACTGTCGACAAGAAGGATTGGCTTGAAATATTTCGTTTTCTCTATGACCACGAAACATTTCGTTTCGTTATCTCACCACATTATGTGGAATTCATTTTCCTGACACTACAAAACCATTTTGTCTGATGGTACAATTACACAGTCTGGAACACAATTTACGCATTCGATTTAAAACATTCACTACGGAACATAATCTCGAATTTGAATCATTGACAACTGTTTTTCCAGCAGCCAACTGGATGGAAAGAGAAACATATGATTTCTATGGCTATCCGTTTTCAAGGACATCCGAATTTAAAACGCATTTTGAATGTTGAGGACATGGATTATTTTCCAATGCGAAAAGAATATCCTGTAGAAGATCGCACCCGTTACGACAAAGATGATACTATGTTTGGCCGAAAGAATCGGGCTTCGACAGAAACACATTAATGGAAAAAAATAATCAAATCCATCTTTGCTTTTTTGTTGGAATTTATCCTCACAAAAACCGGGATGAATACATAAAGACCAGCGTTGATGAATCCGACGATTACAAAACCGAAGACCACAAAGAATATACGACCCTTAACCTGGGTCCAACCCATCCTGCAACACATGGAATTTTTCAGAATGTGTTGAAAATGGATGGAGAAATTATTGTCGACTCTGAACCAACCATTGGTTATATCCATCGTGCCTTTGAAAAACTGGCAGAACACAAGCCTTTTACCAGATAACTCCTCTCACTGATCGACTGAATTATTGCTCCTCCCCTATCAATAATATGGGATGGCACATGACAGTTGAAAAATTACTCAAAGCTGAATTACCGCAAACGGGTAGAGTACATGCGGATCATCATCATGGAGCTTGCGCGAATTGCCGATCATATCGTTTGCAATAGTGTTATTGGTGTGGATACCGGAGCCATGACAGGTTTCTTTATGTGTTCACATGGCGTGAATTCATCTATGAGATCTATGAAGAGATCTGTGGAGCAAGGCTGACGACAAACATTGGCCGCATCGGAGGTTTTGAAAGAGATTTTCCGGAGTCTGCATGGAGAAAGATTGATAAATTCATGGAAGATTTTCCTGCTCAGCTGAAAGAATTTGAAAACTTCTGATGCGCAACCGAATATTCATGGATCGCACCATTGCTTGCGGACCCAATCTCTGCGGAACGTGCATTGACTTATAGTTTCAGTGGACCTAATCTTCGTGCTGCCGGAGTTGATTATGATGTTCGTGTAATGAATCCGTATTCTTCATACGAGGAATTTGAATTTGAAATTCCTATTGGAACAAATGGTGATACTTACGATCGTTTCATGGTTCGTGAGAGAAGAAATGTGGCAGAGTATGAGAATCATTCGTCAGGCAATTGGAAAAATTAAAGAGAATTGAAGGATAAAACTTCCTTCCATGCTGATATTCCATCATTTTATCTTCCACCAAAAGAAGATGTTTACAATAATATGGAAGCATTGATCTATCATTTCAAAATTGTGATGGGAGAAACGGATGTTCCAAAAGGAGAAGTATACCATTGTGTAGAAGGCGGAAATGGTGAACTTAGGCTTTTATCTGATCAGCGATGGAGGCAGACAACCTTTCCGATTACATTTCCGTCGACCTTGTTTCATCTACTACCAGGCTTATCGGAAATGATCAAAGGAGGTTACTTAAGTGATGCCATTCTGACAATGAGTTCGATGAATGTAATTGCAGGTGAACTTGATGCCTGAATAAATGATAGATTATTGAACCGGTAATTAATTGAAAGAATTGAATAGTGATGAACGCGAATAAAGAAATAAAATTTTCAGAAGAGTCACTGGCTTTGGCACAGAAACTCATGAAAAGATATCCGGAAGGAAAACATAAGTCTGCATTGATTCCGATTCTGCATATTGCACAAGCGGAATTTGATGGATGGTTTAGTGCGCCTGTCGATGGACTATGTAGCTTCGATCATGCATATCCAACCTATAGAAGTGTATGAGGTGGCATCATTTTATTCGATGTTCAACTTGAAGCCTGTTGGAAAATGTCTGATTGAAGTTTGCCGAACAAGTTCATGCTGGCTCTTAGGTGCTGAAGATGTGATCACACATATTGAAAAGAAATTAAATATTAAAGTTGGCGAAACAACAGCAGATGGAATGTTTACTCTGAAAGGTGTGGAATGTTTAGGCTCTTGCGGAACAGCACCGATGATGCAGGTTGGTGCCGACTACTATGAAAATCTTACATTGGATAAAGTGGATAATCTTTTACAATCGCTTTAAGTCAGAAGGAAAACGTAAATCCTACACAGATAAAGCCGAAACTAAGTCTGTCTAAGTTATGGGAAAGAAAATATTATTAAAACACGATCACAGTTCCGGGAATTCAGTCCTATGAAGTGTACCGTCAACATGGCGGTTATGCTTCTGTTGAAAAAGCATTGAAGACCATGACTCCCGAAACTATTCGTTGAAGAAGTAAAGAAATCAGGATTACGCGGTCGTGGTGGTGCAGGATTTCCAACAGGAATGAAATGGAGTTTCCTTGCAAAACCTGAAGGCGTTGCACGTTATCTCGTTTGCAATGCAGACGAATCAGAGCCCGGAACTTTCAAGGATCGTTATCTTGATGGAGCGCATTCCTCATCTTCTGATTGAAGGAATGATTACATCCAGCTTTGCTCTAGGTGCGACAACTTCTTACATCTATATCCGGGGTGAATATTTTTATAGTCGCCAGAATTCTAGAAAAAGCCATTGAAGAAGCTTATGCAAATGGTTGGCTGGGAAAAAATATTCTTGGAAGCGGTTATTCTCTTGACTTATATGTTCATGTTGGTGCAGGTGCTTATATCTGTGGAGAAGAAACTGCCTTGCTGGAATCACTCGAAGGAAAACGAGGAAATCCACGTATCAAACCACCATTCCCTGCTATCGCAGGTTTATATGGTTGTCCAACATGGTAAATAATGTTGAAACAATTGCTGCAGTTGTTCCTATCATCAATGATGGTGGTGAAGCCTATGCACAAATTGGTATTGGAAAAAGTACAGGAACGAAATTAATTTCTGCCAGTGGCCATATCAACAAACCCGGTGTATATGAAATTGAAATGGGAATTCCTGTTGAAGAATTTATTTATTCAGAAGAATATTGTGGAGGAATTAAAGGCGGACGAAAACTGAAAGCTGTTGTAGCCGGAGGATCTTCTGTTCCTATTCTTCCTGCAGAATTAATTTTAAAGACAGCGAATGGCGAACCACGACTGATGAGTTATGAATCACTTGCTGACGGTGGTTTTGCAACGGGTACTATGCTGGGTTCCGGTGGATTTATTGTGATGGACGAAACAACCAGCATTGTAAAAAATCTTTGGAACTTCAGCTCGTTTTTATCATCATGAAAGTTGCGGACAATGCAGTCCTTGCCGTGAAGGAACCGGCTGGATGGAAAAAATACTTCACCGTATTCTTGAAGGCCATGGAAAGATGAGTGATGTTGATTTGTTCTGGGACATTCAGGGAAAGATTGAAGGAAAAACGATTTGTCCACTGGGTGATGCAGCAGCCTGGCCTGTAGCCAGTGCGATCCGTCATTTCAGAAAAGAATTTGAAGAATATGTTCAAAAACCTTCTTCAATACAAGATGTAAAACATTACTATCGTTTGCATGAAGAAGGAACTGTAAGTAAATATAAACTGAGTTCATCCTCAACGATTTCAATGACTCAAAACATTTCTGATGAATCTAATGAATAGAAAATGCCTAAAGTAACCATAGACGGACATACCATCGAAGTACCTGATGGAACAACGATTTTAGAAGCAGCACGAAAGATTGGTGGAAAAATTGTTCCGCCGGCAATGTGTTATTATTCTACACTTGAAAACAAGTGGTGGCTATTGCCGTACCTGCATCGTAAAAGTCTCCAAAGGATCGGAGACAAGATCCTCGTCCGATGCCTAAACCTGTCGCTTCCTGCCGCACAACGGTTATGGACGGAATGGAAGTGGAAAATATCACATCTCCTGAATTCATGGAAGCACGAGCAGGTGTTGTGGAATTTTTATTGATCAACCACCCTCTGGATTGTCCTATTTGCGATCAGGCCGGAGAATGTCATTTGCAGGATCTTTCCTATGAGCACGGACTTATCAAAACCCGCTATGAATTTGAACGCCGTACTTTTGAAAAAATTGACATCGGAGAAAAGATAAAGCTTCACATGACTCGTTGCATTCTTTGCTATCGTTGTGTAAAAGTTGCTGATCAACTCTGCGATGGACGAGTTCACGGAGTTATCAATCGCGGAGATGTATCTGAGATCAGTACCTACATTAAAAATGTAGTTGACAAGGATTTCTCCGGAAATATGATTGATGTGTGTCCTGTTGGTGCATTGACTGACCGCACCTTCCGCTTTAAGAGCAGTGTATGGAATGTAAATCCTGTAGATGCACATCGTGATTGCAAAAAATGTTCCGGAAAAGTGATGCTCTGGCTCAAGGGTGCGGAAGTATTCCGTGTAACAGGAAGAAAAGATACTTATGGTGAAGTGATCGACTGGATTTGCAATGAATGTCGCTTCGACAAAAAGCAAACAAGCGACTGGGTGATTGAAGGTCCAAGTAATATTGAACAGCACTTCTGTTATTTCTCAAAATCACTATACCTACCTGAACCTCCACATAAACCTTTACTCAATGAAGTGAAGGTTGTTCCAGATCATTATCAAATAGACAATAAAAAATAGTTTAAACAGATCATGCTTAGTCCGGCTTTAATTATTCACCATTATTACTTGTCATTGTAGTCTTTGCCGATTTCACTGGTTGTGGCCATGTATTCTACCTATGGAGAACGAAAGGTGGCCGCTTTCATGCAGGACCGCCTTGGCCCTAATCGTGCAGGACCTTTCGGAATTTTGCAACCTGTGGCGGATGGCGTGAAGATGTTCATGAAAGAAGAAATTATTCCGCAAGGATCGAACAAATGGTTGTTTATCCTCGGCCCAAGCATTGCCATGTTGACTGCCTGTATGGCCAGTGCAGTGATTCCATGGGGAAAAGGATTAACAATTGGCGGTGATTTTTACTCACTGCAAATCACTGATGTAAATATTGGCATACTCTACATTTTTGGCGTAGTATCAATCGGTGTTTATGGAATCATGATTGGTGGCTGGGCTTCAAACAATAAATATTCATTGCTTGGAGCATTGCGCGCATCCAGTCAGATGATCAGTTATGAAATTGCCATGGGACTTGTCCATTATTGCTCTGGTGATGATGACAGGCACCTTGAGTGTAAGGGAAATTACAGAACAACAAGCCGGTGGACATTGGAATGCCTTCTATCAACCACTTGGATTTTTGATTTTCCTCATTTGTGCTTTTGCAGAAACCAACCGAACACCATTTGATTTACCGGAATGTGAAACAGAACTTGTCGGCGGTTATCATACGGAATACAGTTCGATGAAACTGGGATTTTATCTCTTTGCGGAATACATCAACATGTTTATTTCTTCCGCGGTTATCTCAACACTCTATTTTGGAGGATACAACATGCCATTTGTTGAGAGATTTGTTAGCTGATCCGAATTGGGTCAGCATTATAGGAACCCTCTTCCTGTTTGCAAAAATATTCTTCTTCATCTTCTTCTTCATGTGGATTCGCTGGACAGTTCCTCGTTTCCGTTATGATCAGTTGATGAATCTTGGATGGAAAGTTTTATTACCACTATCCATCCTCAACATCTTCCTTACCGGCATCGTGATGTGGTTCATGGGAAAAGTGTAATTAAGTCAATATCTGACAATGCAAAGTTTAACAAATAGAAGCAAAGTTGTAGTTAAAAAGGAAATGACCTGGATGGAGAAGATCTATCTTCCTGCCATCATCGGTGGCTTAGGAATTACGCTTAAGCATTTCTTTAAGAAGAAAGGTGACAATCAATTATCCTGAGGAGAAGAGGCGACATTTGCCGCAGTCTACCGAGGCCTGCATGTTTTAAAACGTGACGAAAACGGTGCCGAGCGCTGCACTGCATGCGGACTTGTGCGCTGTTGCCTGTCCTGCCGAAGCCATCACCATGGTTGCTGCAGAACGCAAACCCGGTGAAGAAAAATTATATCGTGAAGAAAAATATGCTTCCACCTATGAGATCAATATGCTTCGCTGTATTTTCTGCGGATTGTGCGAAGAAGCTTGTCCGAAAGAAGCAATTTTCCTGACAGATCGTATGGTTCCCACATTTCGTGACCGGGCAGATTTTATTTACGGTAAAGATAAATTGGTAGAATCTAAAAGAAGCCAATAGACATCAGTGTCAGACAGACCAAAGAAGTGATAGAATTTAAGACCCATAAAGCAATACCAACACAATTATAATCTCGTTAAGACAAAGAGTTTTCACTTTCGGGATTAAAATGAAATCAAATGGCACTTCAATTATTTTACTTCCTTTCTTTTCTGGCGATATTAAGCGCATTGATGGTAGTGGTCTCCAAAAATCCGGTACACAGTGTTTTGTACCTGATTCTTACCTTCTTTGCCATTGCAGGCCATTATGTATTAATGAATGCCCAGTTTCTTGCGGCTGTACATATCATCGTATATGCAGGAGCTATTATGGTATCTTTTCCTGTATGTGATCATGATGCTGAATCTTAATGCTGAAGTAGAACCTCATAAAAGCAAATTTCTCAAAATCGCCGCAACTTTTGCCGGTGGTTTGCTGATGGTCGTCCTGGTGGGAGTGATTCGGAAAGCAACAGAAACAGCTGCCCTTAAATTCGCCTGATAATCAGATCGGCTTAATTAAGAATCTTGGCAACGTATTGTATACAGATTTTATGCTTCCATTTGAAGTCTCTTCTATACTGCTTCTTAGCCGCCATGGTAGGCGCAGTCATGTTGGGAAAAAAAGAAATCAAATAAAAACAAACTGTAGGATGAATCCGGCAATTCCCATTAATTATTATATACTCTTAAGTACTCTTCTTTTTACAATTGGCGTATTGGGTGTTCTTTTCCGTCGAAATGCCATCATCATTTTCATGTGTATTGAACTGATGTTAAATGCCGTCAACTTATTGCTGGTTGCTTTTTCAACTTATCCATGGTGATGCTGCCGGACAGATTTTTGTATTCTTTATCATGGCGGTTGCAGCAGCAGAGGTTGCAGTTGGACTTGCGATTTTAATGATGATCTACCGGAATACCGGTTCAACAGATATCAACTTTTTGAATAAGCTGAAGTGGTAAGACTGAGTATCAATTACTCTTCCTCCTTACGATTCTCCGAAAGTATGTGATTATCTTCTTTAATGGGCTTTATCATTTTGCAGGAAGGATTCATTCAGTAAAAGAAAAAATCGTTCAATTTCCTGGCCATTCCCATCCTCGCCTGCAATGCTAAGATGAAAATTAAAATTCAGCCACGATTTTAAGAAAATTGTATAGGTTTAAGAAAATTTCATTTCTTAGAGCTAAAGCAAAAGACTCAAACCTTGCTTGGCTTGAGTCTTTTATGAATATCTCCCTTTACTTGATTAGTTAAACATAAACCATTTAAATGCTGTTGTTAAAATCAGTTTAGATACTAGTTCCTAACAAGCTCAAAACGGAACCAGGGTGATGCCAATATTCACAGGATACAGTGTAGGTCCTTTTTGATCTTTGAATAAGGTGCTTGCATAATAATCGGCAAAAAGATTAAATCCTCCATAGCCGATTGCAGCCCGAACTCCATAACGGAAAGGATTAAGATTAAAATCACCATAGCTTTTGGGCTTTTGCGTACTTCCGTCGAGTTCAAACTTCTGCTTGGTATGAGAACCAATACGTAAACCCAGTAGAGCGCCCACCCCAAAGTGAAATGCGTTTTTCTTCTGACGCTGACTGAATACTTCGAACATCACTGGTGCGGTGAGGTAGACTGCCACCAATTTGGATTTAGTGTACACAATTGAGCTTGTAGTATCCACCAATGTAGTAACCGGAGTAGTAGGCAATAAAGTCACATTTTTATCGAATTGGTAATTGTTCCAGGTAACACCAAGGCCAGTAAAAAACCATACATTACTCTTCCCTAATTCAAAATTCTTCTGCAAAGGGTTGATGGAAACAGAAACCGATTTTTCCTGGCGCAGTTCCAATGCGTCATAAGCAGCCGGCAGGTTAAAACTTCCATTCGAGTTCACATAGGAATTAATGCCCATTTCAAATCCGGCCCAGATTGGGTGTGTTTCTTTCTTCCGGCAGATAGTTATATCATCCTTCGGGTCTATGATAAGTACTTCAGTAGAACCAAAAGTCAGGTGTGTAGTATCAGCATTTGCATTACCTGAGTAAGAAGAAGTTTTTCCTATACCCGAGATGTTCTCTTCTAGCTTAGCCGGTTTTGTCCTGTAATTCACCGTTCCACTCCCACTAATATTGATAACCAATTCATCAGTTACATCGATGTTGCATTTCCCCAAGCCCGAAATATTCGCATGACACACATTTGTTTTCAAGTCCAGGGCATCTACTTTGCCGGAACCTGAGATATCGAAATCACACTGCCTGGCGCTACCACTGAGAGTAATCTTGCCAAGGCCGCTGATATCAGCATTAATTTTATCGACATGTAGCTCCATCCCGATTTTACCATCGCCACTGATTTCTATATCAATTATATCCCCGGTAACAGGAGTCAGGCCATTCACTTTCCCTTTTCCACTGATGGATAATTTATTCAGGACCGGCATGCTGACATATATTTCATCCAGATTAGATCCGTTAATTTCAAGCACTCCATCTTTTACACGGAATTTAGAACTGCTGCTAATTTCACCGGTATTGGTTCTTACCGATTGCTGTGAGGCCTGACTCAGAAACACATTTGCATAGGAGCGTATACTTATTCCGGTAAATGGAGCTAATTCTACAGCTGTGGTATCCTGCGCCATAAGCGGAAGACAAAATAAGATTGAGATAGCCGTAAGTAAAATTTTCTGTTTCATGATCTGCATAATATAATATTGAGGATTATAATGGTATGACGCCGGCACTGGTTGAAAAGTTACAGGCAGAAATAAATATTGAAGACATAAGCTCTATTATGGCCATGGAATTCCCCTGATTAAAGTGCTTAGACATGGATATTCTTCAATGAATTAGTTTGGAAAATTATTTCGCAACGGTGCGCGATATGGAAAACTTACCAATAGCAAGTGCATAGGTGGTTTTATCGTCGAGAACGTTCTCTTTTTTGTCGAGGGACATCCTGGCTCCGGTAGCATTGGCCAGTTTTTCGACTCCGGTTTCGGCAAGGTCCCAAGCGGTATTTTTTTCGGTCTTTCCACTCTGAGCCGGTTGAACACCCAATTCAGCAAGGTCTTCGGAACTAAAAACGCTGTTAAGATCAGATGATGGTATGATTTCCTGCCGGGTATCTGCAGCTTCAGTTGTTGAGGCAATATTATTCTCTACTACCGGCAAAGCAACATTCATCTCTTCCTTTAATCCCTGAGAAGATATAGGTGATGATTCAATTTGCGCTAAGTTGTTTTTGTTTTCCTCTGCCGGATTATTTTCAGGATTATGTAAATCATGCTTTTGGTGCCTGATGGTTCCTTTTTCTCCGTTAGCATAAGATGGTGCTGCAGGGTGATTCAATTCCAAGTCTTCTTTGTTCTGTTTTTCGGAAAAGGTGGAATCCTTTTCTACAAGAGCAGGCGTTTCTGATTCAATACCCTTGTTGTCAGTCAAAACTTGTTCTTTTGTTGGCTGAAAGTAGTAAGTGTATGATAAAAACAGCAGTACGAGCGATGCGGCAATTGCAAGTGCACGGTAAACTACTTTTTTGAAAGGGATAATTTTTCCCTGCTGCTTTAAGGAAGATTTTTCTTTGAATACAATGGAATGATCCGACTGAACGCGGGTGCGTTTCAATATCTCCAATTCCTCAGCACGTCCCGGATTGTTTTTAATGTATTGCTCTGTCTCTGTCCGCTCTGCAGAACTGAGATCATTTTCCAGATAAGCAATCAGATGAGACAAGTAATTATGATCGGTGATGCTACTGCGATGCAAACTTGATTTTCCTGCAAAATGAATGTGCGGCTCCGGATCCAGTTTCACCTCTACAAAACCATCAAACTCCTCACGCAAGTCCGGGTTTTGTTCCAAAAAAGCAAACAACTCTTTCTCCGTGGCGGCATCAAGTGCGGCCTCGTGAAAATCAAGAAAGTATTGTTCGTAATTGGCTCGGGTGATCATTGTTAATTTCTCAGGACTATTTATTTTATTGATTTTCTCTTCTTGCAATTATATCACTCTTTCCAGACTGCCGATGTATTGTTTCAGAAATACCCTTGCACGGTATATGTACACTTTCACTTGTGAAGGGGAGAGCCCGGTGATTTGTCCAATTTCATCGTAATTATATCCTTCCAAATCTCTCAAGGTCAACACTGCTTTTTGATTATCCGGAAGTAAGTTCAATGCACTGTTTAGAATTTGTTTCAGGTCCGAATACTGTTCTGTATGAAAGAGACTGTCTTCTGTAATTTCTGTATTCGAACTCATCCTCTTATTTTTCCTGATTTTATCGATCATGGTGTGATAAGCGGTAGTGAACAGATAACTTTTTGCTTTGGCCCCATCCACATTTGCCACATTCTTCCACATTTTCTCAAAAGCATCCTGCACCACATCACGCGCGTCATCCTCATCCCGGATATTCTTCAGGATAAAACGGTAAACTCCGTCTGCATGATCATCTACACATTGATTGTATTCTGCAGTAGTCATATCTTCAATCGGGGAAGCTTTTGTTTACTAGATGGGACGTCTGAATAAGTCCAAAGTTACAGGCTTTTATTTATTTTTTCTGTTTTAACACCTAATCAGAACCTTTGGAAATTGGTTAAGATGTTTGAATATTTTCGAGTCATTTTTTAAATAATCCGGATTTCCGCTATTTCCTTGCTATTTTTACAGGATTATCAATATTAATATGACCGAACAAGAGCAGATATCCGTTTTTGACATGTTTAAAATCGGGGTTGGGCCTTCAAGCTCCCATACCCTTGGACCCTGGCGTTCTGCTTTGAGTTTTCTTGATTCGTTGCGCAAGAATAAATCATTTGATAAAGTATCAAAGCATTAAAGTTGACCTCTTCGGTTCTTTGGCTAAAACGGGGAAAGGACATGGAACAGACATCGCCATGATTACTGGGGCTTTCAGGTTATGACCCTGTTACTTTCGATGTGGATAAGCTCACGACAAACGGTTGAACGGAATCATCGAACGAAAAAAATTAATGCTTGGAGGAGAAAAAGAAATTCGCTTTGAATTTGAAACAGATATTGAATTTCATTTTTCAGAAATCACTCGACTTTCATCCGAATGCATTGACAATTATAGCCATCATTGAAGATGGCAACAAATTTGAAGAAACTTACTATTCAGTCGGCGGTGGTTTTATTGTGAAAGAGGGAGAAAACTCCGGCGAGTGTTGGCACCAGAGTGCAATTAAAATATCCCGGCGATAATGCTGCACAATTATTAAAACATTGTGCAGACACAGGACTTTCTGTTTCACAGATCGTTATGCAAAATGAATTGAGCTGGCGAACGGAAGAGAAATCAAAAGCGGGCTCTCAATATCTGGAAAACCATGACAGAATGTGTATTTCGTGGAGCTCATGCAAAAGGCGAATTACCGGGAGGATTAAGAGTAACCAGAAGAGCAGCGTCATTAAATGCTAAATTAACTGAAGGAAAAAAATATAGCTACCTATGATGAATGGAAGAAAGTAATTCGTTCAGGAGGGAATGATTTTAAATATACCCTCGATTGGGTCACTTGTTTTGCTCTGGCAGTGAATGAAGAAAATGCATTCTTTCGGTCGCGTTGTGACTTCTCCTACAAATGGTGCTGCAGGTGTAATTCCTGCTGTGCTGATGTATTATAATAATTTTATCAATCCGGTTTCCTTGAATACAAGTGCAGAAGAAGAATCAGCTATTACTTGCAGAAAATAATATTCGCTTTCTACTGACTGCTTCAGAGATCGGAAGCATTTTCAAAAAAGGCGCAACCATATCTGCGGCTATGGGTGGTTGTCAGGCTGAGATCGGTGTTTCTTCGGCAATGGCTGCAGGAGCACTGACAGAACTTATTAGGAGGTGATCCAAAGCAAGTGATGATGGCTGCAGAAATTGCTATGGAACATCACCTTGGCTTAACCTGTGATCCAATCAAAGGATTGGTTCAGATTCCTTGTATAGAAAGAAATACGATGGGAGCAGTGAAGGCAATTACTGCAGCTCAACTTTCCTTCAACTCAGATCCATCCAAAGCAAAAGTTTCCCTTGATGATGTGGTAAAGACGATGTGGAACACAGCGATGGAAATGAATAATAAATTCAAAGAAACAGCAGAAGGTGGATTGGCGACGAATGTGCCGATTAGTTTGAGTGAGTGTTAGTTATTTATTGATAGTTGACAATTGATTTAGTGGATAGTGGATAGTGGATAGTGGATAGTGGATAGTGGATAGTGGATAGTGGATAGTGGATAGTGGATAATTGATAATTGATAATTGATAGTTGATAATTAAATCTGCTATTTAGCACTATCAATTCCTCATTGTAAATTGTCAAGTCAATTATGCATTGTCAATTATCCATGTCAAATCCCATTGTCAATTAAACAACTAGCTCAACTTCAACACCGCTAAAAAGGCCTGCTGCGGAATTTCCACATTACCGACCTGACGCATACGCTTCTTTCCTTCTTTTTGCTTTTCAAGAAGTTTACGTTTACGGGAGATATCACCACCATAACATTTCGCAGTTACATCTTTACGCAAAGCTTTCACCGTTTCACGGGCAATAATCTTTGCACCGATACTTGCCTGAATGATAATTTCAAATTGCTGACGGGTGATCAACTCTTTTAATTTCTCGCACATCTTTTTTCCAAAATCAAAAGCATGAATTTTATGTACGAGAGCAGACAGTGCATCCACCGGTTCTCCGTTCAAACGGATATCCAGTTTCACCAAATCAGACTGACGATAATTTAAAGGATGATAATCGAAAGAAGCATATCCTTTGGAAATGGATTTCAGTTTATCATAAAAATCAAAAACGATCTCTGCCAATGGCATGTGAAACTGTAAGTTCAACGCGATCGGTAGTAAGGTAATGCTGCTTCATCAAGCACGCCACGTTTCCCAATACAAAGCGTCATGATATTTCCTGTGAATTCAGACTTGGTAATAATCTGTGCACTGATATAAGGTTCTTCAATACGCTCAAGAAAATTCGGTTCAGGCATCTCACTTGGATTGTGAATCTCAAGGACTTCACCATTGGTGAGATAGGCAACATAAGAAACGTTCGGAACAGTAGTAATCACTGTCATGTCAAACTCACGCTCGAGACGCTCCTGGATAATTTCCATGTGCAGCATTCCCAAAAATCCGCAGCGGAAACCAAAACCAAGTGCAGCCGATGATTCAGGTTGAAAGACAAGTGAAGCATCATTCAAGCTGAAGCTTTTCCATGGCAGTACGCAACTCTTCGTACTCATCAGTATCTACCGGATAAATACCGGCAAAGACCATCGGTTTCACATCTTCAAAACCTTTGATCATCTCTGCACAAGGACGTTCACTATGTGTAATGGTATCACCAACTTTTACTTCTCTTGCTTCTTTAATTCCCGAGATAATATAACCTACATCTCCGGTCCGCACTACATCGCGAGGCAACTTTTTCAAGTTTCAATATTCCAATTTCATCGGCAATATATTGTTTTCCTGTGGCAGCAAATTTTACTTTATCTCCCTTTCTAATTTCTCCATCAAAAACCCGGAAGTAAGCAATGATTCCACGAAAGGAATTGAAAACAGAATCGAAAATCAGTGCTTTCAGAGGGAGCTTCAGGATCACCTTTTGGAGCAGGAATTCTATCAATGATGGCACTTAAGATATCATCAATTCCAAGTCCTGTTTTAGCCGAAGCAGGAATAATATCTTCCCGTCTGCAACCTACAAGATCCACAATCTGATCTTTTACCATTTCCGGCTCGGCACTGGGAAGATCAATTTTATTCAGAATCGGAATAATTTCCAGTCCATGTTCAAGGGCGAGATATAAATTTGAAATGGTCTGTGCCTGAATTCCCTGTGCTGCATCAACAATTAAACAGAGCTCCTTCACAGGCAGCAATGGAACGGGAAACTTCATAAGAAAAATCCACGTGTCCGGGAGTATCGATCAGGTTGAGAATATACTTTTCGCCATTCAACTCATAATTCATCTGGATTGCATGACTCTTAATGGTGATACCTCGTTCACGCTCCAGATCCATATCATCCAAGTACCTGAGCCTGGGACTCACGGTGGGTGATCGTCTTGGTGATCTCCAAAAGACGGTCGGCCAGGGTACTTTTACCGTGGTCGATGTGGGCAATAATGCAAAAATTACGTATATTCTTCAATTTCGATCTTATTCTATGCCGCCCGGGCAGCGATGACTTACGATAATCCGGTTAAAATTTGAGGATATTCCGGCTTATTTCACAGGGCTGCAAAGCTACGCTTTTTTCAGGCACGGGAAAGGAATATTTCTGGAGCTTATCTTTATTCAGCTTCCTGAAAACCAATATAAAAGCCCTTGATTTCTTGGAATTCAAGTTGACTGATTTGATGGTCTAATGCCATCATAAGATTGCAGAATAATATTGATCAGAAATTAAACCCTGGCTGATGTTCCGATTGTCGATGGCTCTCAATTAGAATTTCAATTGAACAAATTGTGGCTTACCTTGCAAAGATTTTGTTGAAGTCTAAAGGAATTTATGAAAGTAACCGAACACCTGAAATTAGCAGACGGAAAAACCTTGTTTTCTGTTGAAATTCTACCCCCTTTGAAGGGAAAAAGTATCCAGAGTATTTATGATATTCTGGATCCGGTGATGGAATTCAAGCCGGCCTTCGTGGATGTGACCTACCATCGGGAAGAGTATGTTTACAAAAAACGGGAAAATGGTTTGTTGGAAAAATTCTCGATGCGGAAGCGTCCGGGGACCGTTGGAATCTGTGCGGCCATTATCAATCACTATAATGTAGATACTGTTCCACACATTATTTGCGGAGGATTTTCACGGGAAGAAACTGAAAATGCATTGATCGATCTGAATTTTCTGGGAATAGACAATGCACTTCTGCTCCGCGGCGATGCGATAAAATCAGAATCCGCATTTGAACCCCACCCTTTCGGACATCTCTATGCACTTGATCTTGTGACTCAGGTAGTAAGTATGAACAAAGGAATATATCTCGATGAAGAATTGAAAGATGTAGCTCCATCTCATTTTTGCATAGGCGTTGCGGGCTATCCGGAAAAACATTTTGAGGCACCAAACCTGCGTACTGACCTGAAATATTTGAAAGCCAAAATCGATGCCGGTGCTGATTATATCGTCACGCAGATGTTTTTCGACAATAAAAAGTATTTTGAATTTGTAGAAAAGTGCAGAGAAGCAGGAATAAATGTCCCCATCATTCCCGGATTAAAGCCAATCACAGGTAGTAAACAATGCACCACCTTGCCTAAAATTTTTCACGTGGATATTCCGGAGGAACTGGAGGAAGCCATTTCAAAATGCAAATCAGAAAAGGATGTTAAGAGTGTGGGCATCGAATGGTGTATCGCACAATCAAAAGAACTCATGAAATCAGGAGTACCCTGCCTGCATTATTATACCATGGGAAATGCGGAGAATACAATTAAAATTGCGAGGGAACTCTTTTGATTTAATTGATAATTGATAGTTGATAATTGATAGTTGATAGTTGATAATTAAACCAAAGCATCAATATTGTCCATTGTCAATTATCAACTATCAATTATAGTTTCTGCTCCGCCAGCAACCTCGCCACATACTTCCCAATCACATCAAATTCAATGTTTACTTTATCGCCAGGTTTCAGGGCATGAAAATTTGTGTGTTCCATGGTGAAGGGAATAATGGCAACAGAAAAGGAGTTTTTCTCAGAACTTACGACCGTCAGTGATACTCCATTTACACAGATGGATCCTTTTTCAACGGTGATATGTCCTTTTTCCGCAGGAAAGTCAAAAGAAAAAATCCAGCTTCCGTCTTGCTCCTGAATACTTTTAACTATAGCAGCTGTATCCACATGGCCCTGTACCATGTGCCCATCGAGACGATCACCTAATCTCATGGATCGTTCCAGGTTTACTTTGCTTCCGGACTTCAAAGTACCCAGGTTCGTTCTTTTTAAAGTTTCATCAATGGCCGTGACCACATACTCTTCACCATGAATATCCACCACCGTAAGACAGATGCCATTGTGTGCGATACTTTGATCAATTTTTAATTCGGAAGTAAATGGGGAACGGATAGAAATACGCAGGTTGCCTCCCTCCTTCTTCAAGTCAGTGATGGTTCCCATTTCTTCAATAATTCCTGTGAACATAAAATTCTTGAGCTTAGAGAATTTGGTATAAAAACAAAACTAGTCAGCAAACAGGATTTTTACTTTTGCCTTATCAAGTGAACATATCCATTCAACTGAACACTTTCCACCCCTTGTACGCGGTAGAAATTCACGAGACAAGTATAAAAATAGACTCCTTCTGAGCAATCGGTTCCGCTGTTCTGATCCTTACCATCCCAGTTTATATCCTTATCCGTGCTTTCGAACACCAATGTTCCCCAGCGGTTATAAATTTTAATTTCAATGTCTTTTACATTCTTATAAGGAGGGCAATTTTTCTTCTGGAGTTCCTGTGTTGTGGTGGAATCGCAAGGGTGGAATAGGTCGTTACGTCCATCATTATTCGGGGTGAATACGCTGGGCAAGACATACTGACGGCAGGTATCAACACATACTTCAAGGGGAGTAATCGTCTCGTTACCTACTGAATCGATTGCAGTGACTTTATAGCATCCGGCAAGCGAACTTAAATTCTGATGATAGTAAATAGTATCTGTCGGGCTAAGTACCGAATCAAGGAGTTCATAGGAACCCGATTGGGAAGCTGCGAAGTAGATATAATAACGCAGCACATCATCAGCACAGAAATTGTTCGGGTTGGTCCAGGTAAGTTTGTTCTGGGCATCGAGACAATAGGATTCAACGTAAAGGTCCGGAGCACAAGGAGGCACGTTATCCACCGGAATACCGCATTCCTTCTGCGAGCGGTTCAGGATCGGATCAATGAAACCGGGGAATGTATAGAGACCTTTGCTTTGTATATAATAACAATAAGTGTTTCCGTTCACCAGTCCGGTATCTGTGAATGTTTGCAAATTGGTAGTCGCAATTGAATCATAGACAAACGTAACATCGTTGAGTTTGTAAACAGTATAGGATGTATTCGCCCAGGGAACATGTTCCTCCCAGGAAAGAATCATCCGATTATCACTCGGAGCGATGGACAAAAAGACAGAGGAAGCCGTAGTACTGCTTCCCTTCAGCACAAGATTTCCATTATCTGTATAATACAGTTCAACCCGATATGACCAGGCAGTACTTTTTGTATCGATCAGTGAATCGATATAGGTCGTATCATTCAAATCGTTGAAAACCGCAATTTGACTGAAGGAGGCACCAAAGAAACCAGTTGAATGAAACAAACGATACTGATAAGGAGGCGGGTTGAGGACTGTATCGAGTTCTGTCGGCTTGGACCACGCCACGTAGATGGAACCATTGCTAAAACTTGTTTCCCTCACATCAGCATTGGTGAGCACAGGAAGATCCTTTTTTAGAGAGGCGCACACCTGAGGGGTGGCACAACTCTCGGAGCCATCGGGATAGACCGCAGTGATAATATAGCAATATTCAATTCCTATCGCTAAACCAATACCATGATCATTGTCAAGGTAGGATGTATTATTCATTCCCAGCGTGGTATCTAATAATGTATAGCCGGAATAAGCAGGCGCTCCGTTGTCACAAGGACAAGCGATGGTTCCCGGAAAAACTCCGGATCGTCTGTAAATCTTATAGCCAACCGCTCCGCTGCATGAAGGTGGATCCCAGCTCAGCTGGATCGCATTACCACTTGAAATTGCTTGCGGGTTCTGAGGAGCCGGACCAATAACCCGGATAAAAACCCCGGCAAGACTCACCAGTGAAAAAGAATCCGGTGGCACCACATCCTCCGCTTTGAATTGTGCATAATAAGGCTGGCTACGTATATGATCACAGTTAGTCGTCCAGGAGAACTGCGAGACCACGGTATCATTATTTTGAATGAGAGGAATCAGCACGGCAGAATCGTGGACGGCGAAGGGCCCTCCGCTTCCACTGAGTACGACATTATTTCCATCGGGATCGATAGCGGTTACATTAAAGCGTAGCGTATCTCCGGCGACTACGCAGGTATCAGCCAGGGGCTGGATCTCCGGAGGAAAGTTATTGCAATTCCCGATGATGATCTGCATGTCACGTGTGACATATCCCATCATTGCTCCGTTTCTCCATTCAATAATTTTAAACGCCACATTATATTCCCAAGGCGCAAAACCGGGTGCGATCATTGGCGCATCCCAGGTAAGGTCGCCGGTCACAGCGTTAATGGAAAAAGAGACAGAAGCTACCGGATTCGTGTAGCCGGGAATCGGATCCCCATTCAAACCACGACAGACAGTGAGTTCATAAGAGAGCGAATCACCATCAGGATCATAGGCATTGGCATTATGAATAAAGGTTCTACCGACACAACCACGGTCTATTGGTGGATAGGTAAGTACCGGAGAATTGTTAAGTCCCCTGAAAGGGTTAATGATTAGCAAAGTGCTGACATAGAAAGGCACTTCTACAGAACCGGGAATATTTACTACACCTGAATTGCGATTAGGGTCTTCAAAATGGATCACGAAACTTCCATTACCGTTATAGGTATGGTAGCCGATGTACACATTCCGGCTGATATCATTCGGAAGATCTATTTTGATACTACGTACGAAGACAACGGGAGAAGAACCATCCCCAAAATACACCGAGTCTAATGTAGGCCGATCCGCCTGACGGCTGCTTGTTTTGGTATAGGTGATAATGGTGACTTCATAGGTAAGTGCAGGATAAGGACCTACATAGCGATATGTAATTTCTCCGGCGCGGTTGTGGGTGGCGAGGGCTGGTAGTGATGAAAATAGTATGCCAAATAGAACAATAAAGGCAAAACGATTCTTCAACTTTGAATAATCTGATCGATTATGATGAAAGAAATATTTTGAATCCATTATTTTCACATTTTTTCTCTTTTCCAGTTTAAAACATTTGCAAGGTACGACATCCAATTTAACTTAAGTGAAAATTTCCAGAAACCTCAACTGCCTCTTTACCGGATAATAGATATCATCCCTTCTCTCAACTGTTCATCATCAACCATAATCTTATAGTTGTATAAGGCAGGCGCATATTCAGAAAGGTCAACATCAATTTGCTTTCCCTCAGAATTTAGAACCGATGAAGAAAGAAGAACGCCTAGTACATTATAAATATTGAGCAGTCCCTTTTCTCCATCACTAAGACTGTACTTCATACTCACAATTCCCGTCGTCGGATTTGGGAATATAGTATATTGAATTTCCAGCTTCCTTTTTCGTGGCTGTATTCCATTAAGAATGCAGATAGCATCATCGTCCCAGTCTGCCGTAGGGTCTGTGAGATTATAAAGCGATCTGGCTTTGTACACTGACGGACCTCCGGAAAACGGACATTGTTCAGCGACAGCAAACAGTTGCAGAATCTGACTCCCGGAGAGTTCATAATGACCGGATGCTACAGTTTCCAGATAGATCTGATTTACTGTGGATTCATTCTCATCGTATAGATCACTCACTGGAATCTCGGAATTATCATCCAATGAATTTGCGATTCGAAATTCCTTCATCTGCGCTATGGTTTCTCTAATCACATCATTGCTGGCCATAAGATCCTTAATGGTTTGGTTCAAGGATTCAGCATTAGTCTGTCCTGTATATCCACGCTCCAATAAACTATCAATTATACTGAGTGAATCGGCAGCTGCTTTTATCATACTCTCGTTGAGCGAATAGACTGTCTCATAAACCGTTTCCCATTTTACTGCATCTTCTATAGCCAGGCCCATTTCCGTAAAGCGGCCAATGGTGCCATAGATTTTCTGATCATAAAATGCTTGTAAAATTGGGTTGTTCTGCATCAGACTCGGATCCGCCATCAATCGTTCAAACAAAAAGCGGTCGGCAAAATAATTTGACGGTTCAACATATTCTGTACCGATATCATCTTCTTCCGCAATAATTTCATCCTCAACTCTTGGATCATCACCAACCGGAACAAAAGGTTGGCAGTCATAGGCGACGCAACTGAATTCTTCGCTATTCCCATTATCTTGGAACCAGCCATAATTTAAGATATCGTTATTGGTTGTTGGCGGAGTGCCGGTGCTGCTAGGGTCATAGAACAAAACCTGGTTTGCCATGGCCGAATTGGAATTTAATCCTGATAGATAGGCTCCATAGGAAGTGTAGGTTCCGTTCCAGAGATTCCCCTTGTTTTCCTGTACTC
The DNA here is from genome assembly GCA_963775555.1 of uncultured Bacteroidota bacterium. GTDB lineage: Bacteria > Bacteroidota > Bacteroidia > AKYH767-A > 2013-40CM-41-45 > QQVM01. The sequence goes on from CAVZJJ010000004.1 coordinate 2,768,338, forward strand.
CCATCAAACCATTATAGGTTAAGCTTAATCCGAAATTGTGATCATTGAATACATTTCCTTGCAAATCCATCGGTGAACACGCCCCACTAATTCGTATCCCTTCGTGTTGATTATTCATCCAATTACAGGCTACTTTGTTTTCTGGACTTAAGCTCATGGAAATTCCACTTTGTCCTGAAGGATAACGCTGCATCGCATTTACAGTATTACACTGGATGGTATTTCCGGATGAGTAATAACTTCTGATTCCGGAAATGTTATAAGCGTTGTTCATTTGAATATAGTTCTCACTGATCATGGCATTATGAACAGAATAAATCAAAATTCCATAACGACTACTATTGAGGTAAAGGTCATTATCCGCAACCCTTACTACGGGATCCAAACCGAATTCATCAAGCCTGATACAGGCGGAACCAATGGGTGTTCCGCTCATGTGAATTTTGTTTTTCTCAATTGCGACTGTTGAATTTGGATTGTGATATCCATGTATGCCGTAGTAACTGGCACTAAATGCATTGTCGGTTATGTTCACCGTTCCGCAGTCACTATAATAGACGGCTGTTGACAAGTCGTCAGAACTCTTAGAGGAGTGGACAGCCAGTTCGCAGCTCCTTGCATTTACGCCCCAATGGCAGTTTTCAAATGTGTTCTCAGAATTTACATAGTCTCCTCCCATTCCATGCAAAGAGAGTAATCCTCCGTTTGCAAGAACTCCAGCCCCTCCAGGTATGTTTTTAAAAGTACTGTTTTGAATATACACGTTGGAGTTATTGCTAATTACACCATTGCTAAGATTATTAAATCTAACATCTCCTCCGGCAACGGGCGTGGAAGCCCCAAACTTCATAAAAGTGACATTATCAGCTTTAATACCAGCAAGAGGAAGCGACCCCGGATTTAGAGTTTGACCATCATACTTTGGTAGAAAATTATTATACGTTGTACCGCCGCAAGAATGAGGATCAGAGTAAAAATCAGTATTAAACAAATTAGAATTTGTATTGGTGGTACTTGCTCCGGTTCCAACTTGTAGACTAATGTAATTGTTCCTGAAATGGGAATCTTTAATTTTATATACACTACCGTTGTTAGCTATAATGGCATATTCAGCTTGAGAGATGTAAGTATTGTTTCTGACAACAATTCTTGCCCCGGGTTGTAGTTCTATACCTTTCCACATCTTACAACAACTATTACTCGCAGTAAAGTCGCAGTTATCTATCGTGAGTGAATATCCAGCCTGAACTAAAATCTTTGCACCAGGTGCAAAGGAAACTACTCCGCAATTTAAGAAAGTGAAATCAGAGGTTATGTTCAACACACCGTTAAAAGTCATGTTGGATCTTGTGATCACATTTGCCGATGTTATTGCAGATTGATTTGATCCATCTAAATAAGTGAACGTGCTTTGACAATAAGGTTGAACATAATAAGTAGTTGTTTGCAAACAACCTTGAACCCCAAACGAAACAACTATTCGTCCGCCAGAGGATGGCCACTGAATCGTGGCTGATTGTTTATTATTATTTGGATAGCTGATTGTTGCACTACCTGAATTAGCAATGGCATTCCAGGAATAATAATTATCATAGGTAGAATTATAGTTCGATAATGTATAAACATGTGAGCCCGGTGAAGCACTTGAGGTTCCTGCTATTATCGGAGATGGGAGTCCTGAAGGAAAGTTGCTCACGGTGGCGCTTGCAGTTGATGTACAACCATTAGCATCGGTAACGGTCACTGTATAGGATCCTGATGAAAGATTTGATACTAATGAAGATGTTGGATTGCTGCCACCAGTCCATAAATAAGTGTATGGCAATTTTCCGCCACTTGCTATTACCCCTGCACTTCCATTGTTTAATCCGGGACATGCATACGAGGCAGAAGTAGATGTGAGTAATGGCGTGACGATAATAGAACCCGTTGCAGAAATCCCGCATGCATTAGAAACTGTGCAACTTATAGTACCTCCTGAATGTGCATTACCCCAATTAATAGTAACAGCATTTATATTTGGAGGTTGTGGTATCCCTTGAGGAACTGACCAAACATATATTGCATTATTTCCAGAAAGCGGTACAGAATAAGATGTACCACATGTAGTTGTAAGACCAGTAATAGTAACATCAATTGTCAAATCTACTCCCTGGCTACTTGAAGTTACTGTACACCCATGCTGATCTGTAGCGACAACAGTATAATTCCCATTTTGTTGTGCAGTCAGTGTATTTGTGTTAGCACCAGAAATAATACTTCCATTCAAATACCATTGGTATGCATTGAAGGATCCGGAAGCAGTTAGGCTTGCACTACATGTGAATCCAAATAATCCATTATCAATAATTGGAGGGGCTGGATTAGAATTTGAATGAACTGTAACTAATAGAGTTTCGGGGGAGCAGGTTGCATACTGAATGATTAACTGATAATCTCCAGCAAGCAATGATGGAATGGTTAGAGGATCGGGTAAACTACTCCCAATTGGTTGGGCAATATTTCCGTTTACTGGACCAGTATAATTAATACCCACAAAGGAGCAACCGTTTTTACTGTATAGTGTGATTTCTCCATCCGATGAATTAAAACATACCGTATTTGTAGTTGTTGCATTAGAAGAAGTTCCTGTTGTCTGTGTATTAAAATCAACAGTAATGTTATTTGATTTAAAATTACCTGAACTGATGTCCGGACAGGCATCTGATGATGGAATTACTTCCGCAAAATAAAACACAGTTGAACAAGGGACTACATTCACAATGTAAAAATCATCCGTTGTTGGTGTTTGATTAAATGGAGTAGCCGGACTTGTTGTAGGTACATCATGGTGATACCATATGAATTGTGGTGATGATCCGCAATTTGTACAATTAGTTACAGTCAACTCAACATCTGCGTTAAACTGACAAGTTGCGCGAGTTGGATCACTCTCATCAGATTCAACAGTTACGGAAGGAATGGTTAGACCAGTTACAGTTACATCGGTTGATGTACTACAGCCACTGGCAATTACACTATAGGTTATTGTGTAAACTCCAGGAGCTGTAGGCGTGAATTCATATGCAGATCCATTAAGCGAAACATATTGCCCACTATAAACTCCATTTATTGGAACGCCTCCTGCTAACGCTTGTAAATCATGAGTACTATTCACACAAACAGGAGTAAGGATTGGATCCGTGATAGTAATAGGATTTGTCGAAGGAACCGTTACTTGACTAGTAAAGCTGCAGCCGTTCATAGTGGTGACTAACAGGTCATAAATTCCAGAAGGTACCGCTACCAAGTTTTTAGTGGTTTGAGAAGTCGGTGTCCAAAAATAAATGTATTGTCCATTTCCACCAGTAACAGTTGTGGTTACACTCCCATCATTTGAATTTGGACAGGTTGATGATGTAGCTACAAAAGTTGTAGTTAATAGGGCTTCGTCGGTTAAAGGTATAACTACATTTCTTTTGCATCCGTGTATATCTGTAACCTCACAATTATAAGTGCCAAGTCTAAGATTTGATGCAACATTACTAGTACTCACAACAGGGCTGCTCCAATTATAGGTGTATGGAGCCGTTGAAGGTGAAGCAGGCTTTCCATCAGTAATCTCAAGTTCTATTGAGCCATTATATAATCCAGTGCAGGGCTCAAGAACATCTGAAGTAACATGAAATTTTTCGTAGACCATCGTTCCGTTAGCACTACATCCATTGTCAGATATTTGCACAGAGAATTCTCCGCTATTGCCTGTTTGGATAGAACTGTTAGTTGAACCATTTGACCAGAAATATGAATAACTTAAAAGAGGATCGGGATGTATTGGAGCCTCTAATATAGCCGTACAACTCGTCCCTTGAAAACTTAAACTAATGGTTGCGGCTGGGATATCAGTAACGGTTACTGTGATTCCATCTGATCTTCCACTGCATGGTCCCAATATATCACAATCATAGACACCAGCATCCTCTGCTACGTATGAACTGGTATTAGCATTAGCTATATTTGTTCCATCTCTTCGCCATTGATAGCTTGTACCTCCAGAAGATGCTTTGAGCACTACTGTCTGTCCTATGCCAGGTTGTCGACATAAATGAGTCGATCCTATTGCTTCTATGGTTGGACCAGCAACCACCTGAACATCCTGGGTGTAGGTATTCGTACACCCATTCGGATAAGTCAAAGTAAGTATGGCAGGATAAGTTCCTGTACTTAAAATACAAGTACCTACACCTAAATCAATATAAGGATCACTGATTGCTGGATTATCAAATATCGAATTAGTTACAGGAGTATATGTTGTTGTAGTTCCAGTTTTTGAACATTGCCCCCCTACACTGAACGTGTAATTAATGGCCGGGTCTATAGGTCCTTGATAGTAGAAATCCAATGACCCCATCTCACAAACTGGACTATTACTACTAAATGTTCTTGGATCATCAAGAACACCAACCATAACACTACTCGTGAACCATTGAAACCCTCCGGGTTCTATAATGTTATCCTTTGCAGCGGTATTTGTATCCCAAAAAAAATCATCATAATAGATTTTTTCAGCAGTAAAAATGTTTCTATTTTCAACTGGAACATCTTCACTCATATTAACCCCAGGTTCAACAAACCACTGCCCTAGAGTGTTAATGTCTGAACCTAAATGCCAAGCTTCAGCACTAAACAACGGATGGTAATCAGTATGATGTGCGGGGTTTACGTTACCAAAATCCACAATTCTTTCTAAATAATAATCTTCGGGTCTATGCGCGTTATAAAGCACAGTTGGATCCTTGGCATAACTAGCTGCAAGAACTCGATTTGCTCTCGGTTCTCGAATAGGAAGAGGAACAGGGGGAGGATTAGAAAGAGGAGGATAATATTCGTCAATAAAGGTCGCAATACCTAAATGATCGTCATTAACGCCTGGGTCAGTTGTAGTCGTACAATGTGGAGGTGTGTATGGGGTGACGAATCTATCCAAATTACTAATATAAACTTCTGTATAAATTCTATTCGTGTGCGTGCTTAGTGCAGGGTCGTTATAAATTGTGCGCAAATCTGCAATGCTAGTAAGCAACGTTTGAAATTCTGGATACCGTTCTTGCGGATAGCTTCGAATGCATAGATCATCTGTAGGTATCGGCCACCAAAATTCATACTCTGTTACATAAACATCTATATAGTCTAAACCGACACCACAAGTAGCAGATCCAAATAAATTTGTTGCGCGGATGAAGAATTTAAGTTGTTCTGATCTCTCAAATTCGGGATCATCAGTTTCTTTTACTTGCTCGATTATGGCGGGATCAAATCCAATTCGACTTCTTTCTGAGGCATTAAGCGTGATAGGTGGGGTAGCTGTTCTAAGTTGCGGATTTGAAAAAAAAGTTCCGCCACCAGCAACACCTATCTTTGAGATGCAGTGTAAATTCTTGGCCTTATCCAAAAATTCACAATAGTGCTGCTTAACTGTCTTTCCATCGTATGTGTCGTTTAAATGATCAAGTATCGTATTTACATTGTACAAAATAATATAAGTAATATGGTTTTGGTCACAAAACTCAAGTAGAGCATCTTCCTTGGTATCGTTTCCTAAAATAGTAAGATTTCGATCAACACTTCCGGCATCACTCACCCATTTAAAAAAATTATCAACGTACATACCTCTGCCCGGATCAGTAGGAGTCGATATCGGTATCTGTGCATAAAGGATATTGCTAGTAAGACAAATGAGAATTAGGACAAAAATGTTTTTCATGATTGTTTCGGTTTAAATAATTTTAACGACTAAATAATTGGTCTTAATATATTGGGTTATCACACTTAAAATATAAACTCCTTCAGTCAATGCTGAAGTATCAAAAATCACTTGGTTCTCTTTGAATGTGTAGGAGCATTGAAAACTTTTGCCAATCAGATCAACAAACAAAAACTCTTCCCGATCAGAAAAATGAAGACCATCGATAATTAATTGATCCCTACATGGATTTGGAAAGACCATAACGAGTTTCGAAGGATTGTGATCTATAACTCCTGTAAATAAAGTTGAGTCGACAAATTTTCCGACCCAAATTTCTTCATTTCCACCATGTGAACCTGTTACGTCCCCGCTATTAGTTCCAGCTTGACCTAAAAAGTAATAATGTCCGGTTTTGGTAGATGCTACCACTGCATTGTCGCCTCCATCAACACCATTGCTACCGAAACACTCTTGACTTAATAAGTTTCCGGTTGAGTCCAACGAAACCATCCACGCATCACAACATCCATGAATGTTGCAACCAAGAGCATCCCCCGAAGCTGATGAAACGAGCGCGCCAATTCGGAGATTACCATTAGGCTCTTCAAATATTGATTTTGAAAATGTACCTGCTTGGTCACCCACACATGTACTCCAAATCTTATTTCCTGAGGAATCTACTTTAACGAGTAGAATATTTGAACTTCCCGGTGAAGCTTTGGTGCTTATAGCATCATGATCACTTGAGTATGAGTAACCATGAATAATATAATTCCCATCGTGTGTTTCAATAACCTTATATGCCTCATCAAGAGTGCTTCCGCCAAAGGATTTCTCCCATAACAGGTTTCCGGAAGTATCAACTTTAATTAACCAATAATCACTTGAGCCAAGAGGGTTTGAAATATCCCCATCAGTACTTCTTGTAAATCCGGCTGCTACATAATTACCGTCAGAAGATTCGATAACAGAATAGAGATAGTCACTGCTTGATCCACCATAATATTTCTGCCATAGGACATTTCCTGAGGTGTCCATTTTGACCAGCCAACCATCAAAGTCTCCTCGCCAGCCTGTAGCTTGACCATCGATTGTATCAGAGGAAGCAATACCTGCCATTAGTAGATTGCCATCCGAAGTAGATATTATGCTAAACCCGTCTTCCCAACCAGTACCGCCAAGGCACTTTTGCCAAAATATTTGACCTCCGAATGTTGTTTTAACAAGCCACGCATCAAGAGAACCATGGTTGCCACTAACATCACCGTCGTTTGAAGAGGTACGACCAATAATATACTTATAATAAAAACCTGGTACGTATTCAATAAAAGAATTAAATTCATCATAGCCTGTCCCACCAAAACAACGGTAATAGTGATTAGAACCCAACGTATCCATCGTTGCATAGAAGGCATCAGTATTTCCTTGAAACCCACATGCAAGATTGCCATCATCAGAATCCGTTCTACCAACAATACCTAGACCTTGATTACCCACTACAAGTTTCATAAAATTTCCGTGGTCATCCGCAGAGCCTCCAATGCACGTTTGCCATTCAAGAAACACGCTTTGGGAATATAATTTATCACTTGCTGATGTAACACATAAAATGATTGCGATAATTATTCTTTTCATTATTGTCGTGAGTTATAAAATCCTGATTAGTATGTCAGCATCGGATTCGGCACATATTACCTGACCCTTTTCTTGGCTTTACACAGAAGCAAAATAATTACTGCGGAAAATCAAAACAATGTACAAAAAGGATAGCGGACTTTCGTTCTATAAAAAAGAAATAATGCCGGACTGGCAGTAGAACGGATTAAATAATTTTATAGGATTAGTTATGTACTTCCAGAATCCCAAATATTTATCCTATCATCACTTAATAATCCACGTTTAACTTTTTTTATTGATAAAGAAAGTTGGCAACGTGTCCGATTTCCTTCAGAAAAAATCAAGATCAATTGATCCTGTCAGCCGAACTGGTGAACGCTTCCCGCGCAATTAGTTGGGCTCACGCTCCGCTATTAGGCAATTCAGTATTTTTATAAGAAACAAACACAGTCAGAATACATAATGTCTTGAACGACTTTATTGGATTCCAATCCTATCTATTGCCGTTTTACGAACTATGCGCCAAATCCTTTAATTTTAACTAATAAAAAATTGCTCTTAATTTTTTGAGTTAAGACACTTAAAATATAAACTCCTTCAGTCAAGTTGGCTATACAAGAAAATGCAGGAAAATAAATCAGAGACAAGCTGATGATAATCCGAGTGCTGATTTTTCATTCATCAATTATCGGAATGTCCCGGTTAAATGCAATCGCTGAAGATTGGCGAGCAGATTGTGCGGCTGCGCATATTGTTTTACACGAAGAAAGAGCCAGTTGTACTTTCCGGAATTTCGTATGTTTGCAGATATGATCAGCCAATACACTTCTGCACTTTTCTGGGATATAGATATTAAAACCCTTTCAGAGGAAGATCATGCGGGCTTTATAATCCGGCGGGTATGTATGTTGGGAACCTGGCAGGATTGGACATTATTGAAATCGCACTATGGAATTGATAAAATTAAATCAGAACTTTTACAGGCGCGTTATCTTGATTATAAAACACTTAATTATTTTAGCTTAATATTTAACATCCCCAAAGAAAAATTCCGATGCTATTCTTTTCAGCAGTTAGCCCCGAAGCACTGGAATTATTAAGAGAAATTCAGAACCAACCGGTTTTGAAGGATTTTTACCTTGTAGTAAAAGTCTTGTTTACTTCGAAGATGCTGAATATGACCCGGATCCTGTACTGGTAAAACCAACAAGTTGGAATTCGGTAAAAGAGAAAATTTCTGTGGCTGTCAGGGACTTTTGAAATAAAAAACACGGTAGATTGTAAAAATTTATCACCTATCAATACCCTATCACCTGCTGCTCCATCAATTCCGGAACATCTCGATATTCATATTGCTGAGTTCTAAGTTGTGGCTCAAATCCTGCCTGACGAATTGCATTCTGAATTCCCTGTGATGTAAATCGATGCGGAGCTCCTGCAGCAGAGACAACATTTTCTTCGATCATAATAGAACCAAAATCATTCGCACCTGCGTGTAAACACAATTGCGCGATTTCTTTTCCTACTGTCAGCCAGCTTGCCTGAATGTTTTGAATATTAGGCAGCATGATACGACTGATGGCGATGGTGCGGATGTATTCCTCTCCATTCACTTCGTTACGAATTCCTTTTATACGTCGAAGCAGAGTTCCTTCATCCTGAAAAGGCCAGGGGATAAATGCTAAGAATCCCTTTGCATCCGCAGGCTTTTCACTTTGCACTTCACGCAGCCAGACAAGATGCTGGAATCTTTCTTCCAAAGTTTCAACATGTCCAAACATCATGGTTGCTGATGTTGTAATATTCAGTTGATGGGCAGCACGCATCACATCCAGCCATTCTCTTCCCGAACATTTTCCTTTGGATATTAACCGGCGAACACGGTCGGATAATATTTCAGCGCCGGCACCCGGTAATGAATCAAGTCCTGCTTCGTGTAAAGCTTTTAATACTTCGGTATGTGTTGAACCTTCAAGTTTTGTAATGTGAGCAATCTCCGGTGGCCCGAGTGAGTGTAATTTTAATTTGGGATAGAGTCGCTTTAATTCACGAAAGAGATCCACATAAAACTTCAGTCCAAGATCAGGATGATGACCTCCTTGCAGCAATAACTGTTCTCCACCCAAACGAAATGTTTCTTCTATCTTTTCTTTGTATTGATCAATGGTGGTGATATATGATTCTTCATGTCCCGGGATTCTGTAAAAATTGCAGAATTTGCAATTGGCAATACACACATTAGTGGTATTGACATTCCTGTCGATGATCCAGGTGACTTTATTGTCATCATGAAATTTTTTACGGATCCTGTTCCCGGCATCCATCAATTCGGCAGTGGGGACATTTTCAAAGAGAAAACGCCCTTCCTCAGCAGTGAGAAAGTCAAGCTTCAGCGCTTTTTTTAAAAGGGTATCAGTGTTCGTCATTTTATAGAATGTGGGGTAATAAAAGACAAGCAGCGGAAGAAAACAGGGTTTAACTGTCGGCTGAAAAAAATTCAGTACTTTCCGCAATCAAAAATACAATTTAATATGCAGACTGCAATTCACACCACGAAGGCCTATCGTAGCTCAGATTCCCTCATTTTACTATTGGATGACAAACAGGGACTTCCGCCAAAGACTTTTTCAAAAGAGGAAACCGATTTCATTAAAAAGGAATTAAAAGCTGATCGCAAAACAGTGATCATCAACCAATACCGCAGAAACATCATCGTCTTTTTACCGGATTATTCGAAGAGCGATAATGCTTTATTGGAGTTGAGCCGAAAAGCAGGAGAAGCTTTTCTTGCTCAAATCAATAAATTCAAAATTAAACGGGTAGTCCTCGTGGATCTGGCACACCGGACTGATCTGATACTGGCTATGGCCGAGGGCATGGCCTTGGGAAACTATCAGTTTTTACGATACCGAAAGAATAAGAAAAAGGAAGAGAATTCACTTGAAGAAATTGCCATCAAGAGTCCTTCGCTGAGATCTGACAAAACAGAGGCCCTGCAACACATTGTTGATGCGGTTATCCATGCACGGAACCTGGTGAATGAGCCACAGTCATGGCTGAGTGCCACACAGCTTGCTTCTGAATTCGTTAAAATGGGAAAAGCAGCAAAGTTCAAGGTCGAAGTAATGCGCAAGGCGAAAATAAAATCCTTGAAAATGGGTGGGATCATGGCAGTGAATAAGGGAAGCATTCAGCCGCCGACATTCACCGTCATGACTTATAAACCTAAAAACGCAAAGAATAAAAAGCCCTATGTATTGGTGGGAAAAGGAGTTGTTTACGATACCGGTGGCTTGAGTTTGAAACCCACCGGTAATTCGATGGACTTTATGAAAAGTGATATGGCCGGATCTGCAGTGGTGGCTTCAACACTTTATGCCATTGCTAAAATGAAACTTCCTGTGTATGTGATCGCATTGGTACCTGCAACGGATAACCGTCCGGGTGGAGATGCTTATACGCCCGGAGATGTAATCACTATGATGAGCGGACATACCGTTGAGGTGTTGAATACTGATGCAGAAGGTCGTCTTATCCTCGCCGATGCCTTGCACTATGCAAAAAAATTCAAACCGGAATTTGTAATGGATTTTGCCACGCTCACAGGCGCCGCAGCTGCGGCCATTGGCCCTTATGGCATGGTCTGCATGGGCACCGCGAATGAAAAGTTAAAATCCAAACTGCGGGATGCAGGAGATAAAAGCTATGAAAGACTCGCGGAGTTTCCCTTTTGGGATGAGTACGATGATCTGATACGCAGCGATATCGCCGACATGAAAAACATTGGTGGTCCTACAGCAGGAGCCATCACGGCAGGTAAGTTTTTACAACGCTATATCGATTATCCCTGGATGCATTTTGACATCGCAGGACCTGCTTATATTACTTCTCCAAGCAGTTACCGCGGGAAGAATGGAACCGGTTATGGTATTCGTTTTCTGGTAGAGTTTTTTTCAGGGCTGTAAACGGCTTTAGTCATTAATTCTTTCCTGTAAGAATTTGCAATTCAGCACGTTCTAATTTGAGATGCAAAAGATAATTGAGCATTTTCCCTTAGAATGATGCCTCCTTTCTGCTAACTTTGCAAAATAAGTTTCTACACTATGAGTCATCCAGAACAAGAAGGACGAATAAAAGTCGGTATCACCTGTGGTGATGTGAATGGAATCGGTCTGGAAGTGATCATGAAAGCACTTCTCGACAACCGGATACATCAAATCTGCACACCGGTTATCTATGCAAGTAATAAATTGGTTTCTCTGCAGAGGAAGTTGCTTAACATGAACGATTTTCAATACCAGACAGTACGCAGCAGTAACGATATCATTTTGCGAAAGACCAATGTGATCAACTGCTGGGATGAAGAGATTCCTGTAGAATGGGGAAAAGCCACAGAGACATCAGGCATGTATGCATACCGTTCGCTGGAATCTGCTGTTCCTGATCTCAAAGAAAACAAGATCAATGCACTTGTAACGGCGCCTATTAATAAGCACACCATCCAGAATGTAAATTTTAAATTTCAGGGACATACAGAATACCTCGCAGATCGGTTCAACGCCCAGGAACCCTTGATGTTTTTAGTGAGCGAGACTTTGCGTGTAGCGGTTTACTCAGGACATATTCCTGTGAAAGAAGTAGCCGCGTCATTATCTATCGATAAAATCGCAAAAAAAATCAGGAACATCAACCAATCACTCAGGCGCGACTTCGGCATACGTAAACCGCGCATCGCTGTACTGGGACTCAACCCACACGCCGGAGATGACGGGCTCATCGGCATGGAAGAAAAAGATTTTATTCTGCCGGCCATCGCTAAGTGTTCCGATGAAGGACTTTTTGTATACGGGCCTTATTCTGCGGATGGTTTTTTTGGAAGTGCTGCCTTCAATAAATTTGACGCGGTACTTTCCATGTATCATGACCAGGGATTAATTCCTTTCAAGACACTTAGTTTTTCTACCGGAGTAAACTTTACAGCCGGGTTACCAATTGTTCGCACCTCACCTGATCATGGCACTGCCTATGATATTGCAGGAAAAGGAATTGCGATGGAAGAGTCCTTGCGTGATTCAATCTACGCTGCCATCGACATCTTACGAAAGCGGGAAGAATTCGATGAGATCACTGCGAGTCCATTGGCTTTTTCCAAGCAGACAAGAGACCACTAAGGTCAGTGTGGGTTTGAGAGTGAGTGCGAAGAAATCAACGGGATGTGCGATTGCAATTGGGTGTGAAGAAACTCACGAGGTCCTAGCAGGATGACGGTGTTAGTACTTGAAAGGGCAGCCGTGTGTGAGAGTGAGTGTGAAGAAACTCACGGGATCTCAAAGAGACATCACAAACAAGCATCCCATTAATACCCAAAACAAATTCTTTTTCTGACTTCTCCTTGCTCTGTGATCAAAGCGACTACGTAAATACCTGCGCTTAATCCATCTTGTCTTATGACTATTCTCTTGTCTTGAAATCCATTTTCACTTCGCACAAGTCGACCTGAAATATCAAATAGTTGAAAATTCACAAGAGAGAATTCAGATTCCACTACGACAAATTCATTGGCGGGATTGGGATATACTTTAATGGCATTATTAAAATTACCTCTCACTGCGATGTCAGTTGTTCCAAAAGTATTTGGAAGAGGATTGGGATCACGCGGCGTGCAGGAAAGATAATTGTATAGAAAATTGCTTACAAAGCGAACTGTTGTATCCATGTAGGCAGCGCTGCTTACAAAAGGTACGTGTCCGCTCCCATAGTAAGTATACATTTCATTTACCACTGCTATTGTATTAGCATATTGATGAATGGAAAAACTTCCGTCCACTTCCATAATCGGGAAAAGCCCTAAAAGCACAATCGTATCGGTGGCGTATGGAACGGTTTGATCGTCGGTACCATGCATACTTACCAGGGGAACATCACCCGGAACCATGTAGGTTTTGTGTCCCAGTGCACCACACAAATTGATCACTGCATTCACTGTAGATGAGTAACCCGGATTTCCACTTTCTCCTTCAATATTTCCCATCAAAGTGGTGTCAATGACTGCCGGAATTTCCGAAATCTCATTCAGGTAAGCGAGGTGAAGTGCCGTGAATGCTCCTGCAGAACTCCCTCCTCCAAAAATCAATTCAGGATCGATCTTATAGTCGTTTGTAGTGGTGGCGTCTTTCCTGAAGTAACGGATTGCTGCTTTCATATCCTGTGTTGCCCTGTACACTGCTTTGGTCGCACTTTCTTCGTTCATCGGAAAAGGAATTCCCAGGCGGTAATTGATGGAAGCGCATACATAGCCTCGCTTTGCAAAATGATTGGCAAGGGCCACTACATCGACATCATTTTTTGTTCCGCTGAGAAAACTTCCACCATGCACCCATACGATAAGCGGGCGAAACAACACAGTATCCCCGACCGGTTGGTAGATATCCATGGTGAGCACCTCGTTGGTGCCACCGGAGTTTATATTGGCTCCGTATGTAACATCATTTGTAGCATCTACGGCAGGAAAGATTTCCTGATCATAACGAAGTGCTCCGCAATCGATCTGAGTCTGGGAAAAAATAATTTCAGGACAGATAAAAAGCATAAGTATTATGCTCAGAAAATACCATTTGTACTGTTTCATGTTTAATAATTTAACCAATGAAAAAAAGAGCCGGTTTCCCGGCTCTTTTTATTGAATTCAATATATTTTTATTGTAAAACAATCCGGCGACTAAGTGATCCATCCGGAGTTTTAATTTTCAGGATATAAATTCCATCACCAAGATTTTGACGGTCATAGGTTTTGGTGCTAACCTGCCATGAATGATCTTCCCATACCATTCTTCCTGTAATATCATGCAGACTGACACTTTCAATCTTCGCATTTTTATCCAATACTGTAATAGTGAAAGAAGAAGAAGTTGGGTTAGGATATATACTCAGGCTTTTTTCTACAGCTTTCAGATTATTGAGACCTGTAGGTAATCCCAGACAATAAACCATGCGTGGATTCAAATAATTCTGAACAGTATCGATATACGCCATTGCTTTTGCTTTTGACATATCAGGATTAGTAGCTAATCCGTTCACATAAGCACCGGTACCAGCCGCAGCAGATAAACCAATGGCTTGTGCATAAACGGTAAGTGCTGTGCTGTCATACCATTCCCATGGACCTGCTTCTCCGGGTGCTGAAGGAGGAGTTGGACGCAGGAATGGGAAGAGACCATCTTCGCCTCCATTATTCAGGTCTGCTGCCATGGTATATGGATCAGTGAAACCGGCGAAACGGAAGCAATCATTATTTCCCAGTAGATTAGCTTTGGTAACAACGGTCTGACTACCGCTTACATCAACAACAAATTGAGGAGGCACGGTAGGAACATAAACCGGTCCATCTCCATAAGGAGCATAAGGATCATTGGTGACATGAAATGCAACCATTGGAGCATCACCTGCTTCGAGCCATATACTGTCTCCCATTGCGCCACCCATGTTCATCGCAAAACTTATTGCAGTACTGTGGCCCGGACTGTTGTTTGGATTATTCAAAGAAGGAAGTCCGCCAAAACCGTCGAAGTCACCAAGCAAAGCCTGATTCACATAAGGTTGACCAATCTGGAAACCGTAAGTTGCATTGTTTGTCTGGGATAAAAATTTCGACAACTGTATTTCAGAAACTTTATCCACGGAAGCATATCCTAAAGCAATGTAACCACCGGTTCCTTGTCCTGCCAGGATAATCTTTGTAGTATCCACACCGAAAGTGTTTCCACCGTTCATGGCATCCTCACGGAAATAACGTACACATGCCTTAAGGTCTTGAATGGCGCGGTACACCGCCTGGAGTAATGTTCCGGTTCTCACATCCTGATCCGGGTCAGTAGGAACCCAACCCTGACGGTAAGTTACAGAAGCCGCAACGTATCCACGACGTGCAAATTGCTTACACATTTCAACACAAGTACTGTCTGTTTTCCCGCCTGTAGGGTTTTGGTTGGCTACAGCAGGAATAAAACTTCCTGTGTGAATGTAAAGAATCAGTGGGCGCTCAGCCATTGGATCAGAAGCACCTGCCGGCTCATACACATCCATTTTAAGATCCTGAGCAGTTGGTACACCTGTTGGGAAAATGGTGAAGTTGTTACCATAGACTACATTGGAAGTAACGTTAGCGGATGGAAATACTTCAGAAAGGAAACGTTGTGCTTGCAGGGTGCCAAAGCTGCACAGCAATAAAGTAATAATCGAAAGTAAACGTAAATGTTTTTTCATGTTTAGGGATTTTGGTTGAGTAAAACTAAGAATTTTTTTGATGCCGGAGAAAAAATTTAGTCCGTTAATTCGACCAGAATGGAAACATAGGTCAGACGGCCAATCAAAGGACCACCATACACTTCATAATGCTCGTTGTTGAGCAAGTTGGAGGCGCCGAATTTAAGTGTGGATTTCAATTTGGGAATTTTTTGATTCACCTGGAGATCCAAAAGCGTATAGTCCTGAATTTCTCCTGAAAACTGTGGTGAACCTTCAAATAAAAATCCTTGTACCCACTTGAAATTCAAGCCAAAACCAAAGTTTTTCAGGTATAAAAGCCCCAAGGGGTTTGCTTCAATATCGCGTCCGGTGAAGCCCAGATTAAACTTATTCTTCGGCGTGTTAAATGCAGGTATAATAGGGTCCTCTGAACCTCTTTTATTGAGTTCGTTCCATGAATAGTTGCCACTCATGGAATAATATTTTCCGATAAAATAATTCAGGCCGATAGACGCACCTTGTGAGTTAACAATGTCCTGAGCATTACTGGAAATCCGGTAAACATTATTGACGGCAATCACGTCTCCACTTGCGGGTGTGCGTGTCGCTGTTACATCAGCACCAACCTGATAACCTATAAAATCCCTATAGATGCTATAATAGAAGTTGATATCAACATAAAGATGCTTGAATAATGAAGCACGGTACCCCACTTCCACTGTTTTAACCTTTTCAGGACGAACAGGATCCAGGTTAAAATATTTTAATTTATCGAGGTTCACAAAGCCGGAAAAGGCATCAATCAAAGAAGGGATTGTAACCAGGGAATCATAGCCCTGAATGTTTCCAAGCAGAATGGCACGACCCACATTATAATACAAATACTGGTCAGTAAGTGTCGGGTTCCTTATGGCCGAAGAAAATGAAAAGCGAAGTATGTGATCGGCAGAAGGAGAATACACTATCGATGCTGCCGGCGAGATGAGATAATCAAAATTTTCATTCTTGTCGAATCTTCCGGTCGCACTCAATTTCACTTTCTTGCTAAAAATATCTTTTTCAAATCCGGCATAGACACCATACTCCATATTGGTCAGCAAGCTTCCTGAAGTATCGCTGAAAATAGTTCCGTTTGAATGAGGGCGATAAAAACGCACGTTCGCACCGGTGATAATATCCATGAAGGAGGGAGTGAATTTATACTCTCCCTGTAAATGGTACAAAGCCGACTTGTCATAGAAACGGGAACCGCCCTCACTAAATGACTGCTTGCTGATAATGGAATTGAATGCAGAATCGAAACGCGCCGTTCCCGGCTCAAAGTAAGGTACAAATCCCTGCGAAGAAACCGCCAGGTTATCAGCATAGCCTCTTGAAGCATCATGGTACTTTACCAGAGAGTCCGGGTAGTTGTTGTATAAAAATGGATTGATGGAATTTTGGTAGGCCACATATTTTGCTTCGTAATCAGGATCACCGAATGCCGGTGGCTGCGGGTAACCCGGGAAGTTTCTCTCAGCGGTAAATATCCTGTTTGTTGCCCAGTAATTCCTGTAATCCTGACTCCAGCGCACATCGCTCTTTGCTGCACGTTGCAAAAGAAGTGCTGTGAAAAAAGCATCATATGATTTTCCGGCATCTTCGTTTGTAGCATAGGCACGAAGAAAATATTTGTTTTCCTTCCTGATCTCAAGACGGTTCTGATAAAAGAGGATGTCCTTCAAACTATAACGATTATCCCCCTGATAAACGGTTGTACCGGTCCCGAAACTGGAAGCGGCGATTAACTCCACGTCATCTTTCAGCTTATAGTGAAGTGCTGCTGTCAATTTTAAATTCTTAGAATTGTAGTCGACCAGAGAACTTTCAGCATATCCTGTACGGTAGTATGTTCCGAGTCCGGGATTCGTCACCTGGTTCTTTGAATAATCGTTGGTGGCATAATATTCGTCGCCATACACATTTACAGCATCGTAACCACCGGGGCCAACTCCATTTCTTGATTCAGGAGTAGGCGAAAGATTATTCGCTTCCCAGTCATCTGCGTGCATGTAGCGCATGTTGACTTTGTAGGCAAACTTGTCTTTGTTCTCTTTGTTCTTGAATACCTGCGCCCAACGAACCGAGGTTTCCATCAGGTTTCTTTCTCCTGTTTTAAAGGAAACTTCCAATCCCGGCTTGACAAAAGGGCTGCGTGTTGTCATACTGATCACGCCGTTGAAAGCATTTGGGCCATAGTAAGCAGTACTTGCACCGGCGATGAGATCCACCTTGAGTACATCCAATTCAGGTGCTCCCAGGAAATTTCCCAATGAGAAATTCAAACCCGGAGACTGGTTGTCAACACCATCAATAATTTGCAAGGAACGCACAGGAGAAGTACTGTTGAATCCTCTTGTATTCACTATAGTAAAACCGATGGATGCACTGGTGAGATCGACTCCCTTCAATGTACCCAGTGCCTCATAGAATGAAGTTTGCGGACATTCTTTGATAGCGATAATGTCCATTGATTCCACGGTGAGAGGTGCCTCCTTTTGCTTTGCTGAAATTCTGCTTCCTGTCACTTCAACTCCTTTTAACTCTACCTCCCTGGATTTGAGTTTAACGGTGAGGGATTTCTCCAGAGAATTCACATTTAACTCCTGGGGTTCGTAGCCGACAAAAGAAATGAGAAGTACAAAGGGAGGGTTTATTACAGTATTCAACTCAAACTTCCCATCAATATCGGTTACTGTTCCAATGTCTGAAAATTTCAGCTTGATCACTGCCCCAATGACCGGTTCGTTTGATTTGCCATCACGAATAACTCCACTGATTGTTTGAGAGATCGCTGCGGAACCTACAGCCATGAAAATGGCAAGGCAAAATAAAAAACGGGATTTCATCATGTAGATTAGAGTATCTCAAACCTACATCATTCATAAATATGAAACAAGAAGCTGTTTAAGGTTTTTCAACAATCCACAATGAAAACACACAAAAGCAGAGTAAATTGGAAAAAATGCCGAACTACTTAACGCTCAAGCAGAAGTCGCCCGGTCTGTACACGCTCATTTGATATAAATCTGTAATAATACATACCCGTCGCAAGTGGTGTGGCATTCATGGACAAAACATGTTCCCCGACATCGAGCTCCACGTTTAGCAGAGATTGAACAAGCCGGCCATTGACATCAAAGACATCCAGAGAAATATGTTGTCTGCATCGCAGCGAAAACAAAAAAGTAGTCTGATCAGACATTGGATTGGGATACACATACAAGGCAGTTGAACGAGTCAATTCTTCAATGCCAATAAGCCCATCCAGAATTTGTACCGACTCACATTTAACGCATTGCTCTGTATCATTTACACAAACCTCATAAATTCCTGCCGCTAAGCCGGAAACAGATGAAGATGTCTGGCCACCGGGACTCCACAAATAAGTGTATGGTGGTGTTCCTCCGCTTACGGAAGCAAGAGCACTTCCGTCCTGGCAGCCGGCACAACTGGCATCGCTATGAACCAGTGAGACATCCAGGGGATCAGGACCATTTATTGTAAAGGATTTTTGAAGCTGGCAATTGTTTCCATCTGTGATGGTAACGGTGCAGGAACCTTCACATAAATGAACCGCTAATGCAGCAGTATCGCCATCGCACCATTGGTACCGATAAGGTTGTGTGCCACCGGATAGCTGCGCAACAGCTGTTCCATCACAAGCACCTCCACATAATTCATCAGTAGCAAGAACTGCAGCGGACAGGGCAATGGGTTCGGTGATTGATGCAGAGGCACCAGAAGTACATCCATGATGATCAGTAACCACTACTGTATAGGTTCCGGGGGATAAGAATTTTGCAGTATCTCCTGTTTGGGCACCCGGACTCCATTGATACGTATAAGGCGCTGTTCCTCCACCTGCTGCGGCAAAGATTTCTCCGTTACCCGCGCCGGCACAGGAAACATCGTTCTTAAACATCAACATCGCCAGGGGAGCGGGCTCTTCAACAAGCAAGGAAATGGAATCCATACAACCGGAAGCATCCCTTACACTAACGGAATATATACCGGATCTTAATCCAATCGCTGAAGCAGCGGAACTAACCGGCGGAAACCAGGTATACGAATAAGGTGCAGAGCCGGAGACTGTACTCAAAATCACAGATCCATCATTACCATCGTTACAACTTACACTTGAATGTGAAAAAACAGCCAAATCAGGTGCATGGGTTCCGCCGATCCTGATACTATCAGTCTTGATACACGCCATGGAATCAGTAATCGTTACTGAATACATTCCTGCTTTAATTGCAGAAAGCGAAATCGTCGTATCACCCGGTGTATTCCAATAAACAGAATAAGGACCTGTACCACCACTCACAAAAACACTTGCTGCTCCATTGTTCATATCACAGCTGGCATCAGTATAAGAAAACGAAACTTGTATTGGTGGAGCCTGATCAACCACGATAGCCTGGCTAATCGTACATGCTTTAGCATCGCTAAGCAGCAAAGAATAATTTCCAGCAGTCAAATTTATAGCAGTGGCAGCGTTTCCACCAAATGGTAACCAATTGTAATTATAAGGAAGGGTTCCACCTGAAACAAGTGCCTCAACACTTCCATCATTACCGCCAAAACAGGATACGGATCTGATGTTGAAATTCAAACTCAGTCTATCAGGTTCTAAAATCTTTACCTCCTGGATATTGACACATCCCATAGAGTCTTCAATCATCACGGTATAAGTACCGGCAGTCAAACCACTCGCCGCGGAAGCATTTCCTCCACTTGGGAACCATGTATACGTATAAGGAAGGACTCCGCTGGTTGCAATGACAGCGGCAGCACCATCGTTTCCTCCGTAGCATGAAACATCAGTTTTACTGTCAATCGATGAAGTCATGCCATTGGAATTCACAACAAGTACCTGCGTGGAAACGCTACATGCATTTGCATCTGTCACCAGCACTGTGTAAAACCCGGCACTTAGATTCTGGGCAAGAGAATCACTGCCTCCCACCGGAGACCATGCATACTGATAAGGACTTGTACCACCCGTTGCTGTTACCATTGCTGATCCGTCAAATCCCCCGCATTGTGCAGGACTTGATATTGTACTAAGCGCGATCTGCTGTGCCTGGCCGACAGTTAT
This sequence comes from uncultured Bacteroidota bacterium, assembly GCA_963775555.1. Taxonomy (GTDB): domain Bacteria; phylum Bacteroidota; class Bacteroidia; order AKYH767-A; family 2013-40CM-41-45; genus QQVM01. The sequence goes on from CAVZJJ010000004.1 coordinate 2,789,064, forward strand.
CATTTCTGTCCTGCCGCATAAATTTGCGTCACGCACAAGCACAGAATAGGTTCCTGCGAAAAGGGAAGTAGCAGAGGCGCTGGTTCCACCTGCAGGAGACCATTGATAGGAATAAGGAGGAAGACCGCCACTGGTAATAATTTGTGCTGAACCATCAGCAGCTCCATAACAATGCGCCGACACCGAAGAAATGCTATTCGAAAGAGCTAATGGCTGATTTATACTTAACTGGGTAGAAAAAGTACATCCCGATGCATCGGTGACATTCACCGTATAATTCCCGCCTGTTAAGTGTGAGGCGCTTGCTAAGTTTCCACCCGAAGGCAACCAGGAATATGAGTAAGGCGCTGTTCCGCCCTGCACCTGAATGCTTGCTGATCCTGTGGCGGCTCCAAAACAATCGGCGGGGAATACTGTATTCGAAGAACTGAATGCAGCAGGTCCAGTAATGCTTATATCATGGCTGGACCGACAACCGTTTTGGTCAATCGCCAATACTGTATAAACTCCGGCACTTAGTCCGGAAGCAGTACTGCCTGTGCCACCGATGGGAGACCAGGAATATAAATAAGGAGCCACTCCTCCGCTTGCATTTATTGTTGCCGTGCCATCATTTCCACCGGGACATGTCACCTCATTATGTGAAAGCAAAGAAATCAATGGAGCAGCAGGATTAACAATCGTGAATGTTACTGTGCTGCTGCATCCACGGGAATCAATAACATCTACCGAATAATTTCCTGCGCAAAGTGTATTGACGGAAGCAGAACTTTGTCCACTGCTCCAATGGTAGCTATAAGGTGCTGTTCCACCACTCACCGAAAGTGTAGCAGAGCCATTGCAATTATTTCCGGTACAGTTTGCATTGCTTAAAGTCGCACTGGCTGCTAGTACTGCCGGTTGGGTGATCGTGACAGAGGCCTGACGTTTACATCCTACCGCATCTTCAAAATTTACAGCGTACTGCCCAGGGCACAGATTTTTGATGGTGTCTGTAACTTCCCCTGAATCCCATAAATAAGTTTTCTTGTAAGGACTTATGCCCAGGGCGATGGCTTGCCCGTCGCACGAATTAACACATGCCACATCTTGTTTTGCAACAGTAAATGAGCAACTACAGTTACCAGGCAAATTGCTATCCAACCATGTAAGGCGCGCGCTGATCCAGTTTTTCAGATTACTTATTTCTCCTGAATAGGTCGAAGGATAGGGAGAGGGATTGGGCCACACATAAGTTCCCAGTATTGGCCATGTCGTAAAATTATAGTCTTTCGATTCGTCCAAAACCTGCGCCACCGAATCGATGATACTATGAACATATGAAGTGCTAAGAATGCCTGACCGGAAATCCACCCAGCGGCATTTCATCTGATTCGCATAATTGGAATCCTGTAACATGCGCTGCCACCAGAAAGGTGGTTGGAAACCATCGCCGGTGCAGGGAAATTGGTAGGACCAGCCGGTACTTGTATTTGCATTGCAATAATCCGCATTCCCCCAGGCAATATCATAATCCCAAACCGGTCCCGCCTTCAGTGTTTTCTCTTTATCCTTATAGAGATAAGAACTGATACGGTAGCCATCGACATTTTTACTGATCTCATTGGTTAAAAAGAAATCGATGAAGGAATTGTTCCCAATGTATTTTGAATATCCCAGTGTGCTGTCCATAAAATTTGGACCATTCAGCCTGCTTTCAAAACTATCTACATAGGCCTGGATATATGCTTTCTGCGAAAGTATAACACTATCCGGCTTAGGGTATTCGTATTGAAAATATATTTTCTGATTGTTGGAATGGTTCACAGGAGGATATGGAGAATTCCATCCTGCTCCACCACTGCCGGTAGTCTTATCTATTTTTACTATATAGCCACCGGAAACATCCGGATAGCTGGACTCTGTAGTATATAACTTTTTTATATCGACCCTGTTGCCATCTCTTTTTATGGATTCCATGAGGATATAAATTCCTTTATAGGTACCGTTAATAACCACGTCGACAAAACGGGTACGCACTGCGTAGTGTCCCATGTCATTAGCCAGCTTATATGCCAGCACATTCCTGCAAAATGATTTGTCAGAATAATTTGCACTTAATATCCAATCGTGTTCCACAGGCATTCCCAAAAGGGAAACATTACTATCCACCTGGGTATTCGGGCCGCGTGTTTCGAGCCCATAGGATTTTTTAGGAAACATCTGTGAGCTGGATCCGCGAATCTCAATGGCAATCTTTCCCGAATAATTATTGTAGGGGTCGCTCAGGTGATTTCGTACACCGGGACCATTGTAGATGATTCCCATGTCACATATAATTTTCGGATCATCCGGAATAGACTGTCCATTCGTATTGATGACCACAATCGGAAGGTTGGACTGATTAAAGATGTAGTTTTTTGCCGGCACATTTCCGAATGTTACTTTCCAGCTAACCAGGGAACCTGTAATTCCATTATTACTGTCATCAATTACTCTCAATTGCCATGTCCCATTCCCATTTTGACCATTATTCACTCTCCACAATTCACCTTCCGGACGGAAGGTTCCGGTGAAAGGGGCAGAACCCGAGGTGATGGGAGTAGACGCATCATGGCGGAAAATAGTATTTGTATAATTATCGGAGGTGCCGCCGTTGTCGGTAGTAAGTTCAATGAGTGTTCCATCGGGTGCAGATAAAAAACAATCAATATCAGCATCACGGGTGTGGGTAATTGAAATAGTTACGGCTTCCAGTCCGAAGGTAAAATCCATCGTAGAAGGTGAAAGGCCGTTTAGGTTTAAATCGAAACGAGAAGTATCTGTAAGTGTGATTATTGAACCACCTCCACCTGTGAATGTTTGTGCAGAACTAACCAGAACATTAAAACACAAAACAAAAGCAATGCTTAGAAAAGTTTTCATGACTTAAGCTCATCACAAAGACATAACCCCAAAAAATTTAAAGAGCAATTTAGGGTCGATTATCCTGGATCAGAAGGAGGTTGTTTTTATTAAAATTTTACTTCATGTTAAAAGAAAAGTTTTGTCAAAAGAGCCAAAAATCCTTCAAAAATTAGCCAAGATCAATCATTATTTGATTTTTTTCCACTTTATCGCCTTTGGTGATCCTGATTTTGCGGATAATGCCGTCGGAAGGAGCTTTAAGGACATTTTCCATTTTCATGGCTTCAAGGATTAAAATGGCATCCCCTTTAATGATGCTTTGGCCATTTTCCACCAGAACATTAAGGACAAGCCCCGGCATGGGAGCTTTAATATCTTTTGCTTTTAGGCCGGCCACCACATCGATTCCCATTTCACGCAACAATTCATCGTACTTGTCACGCACTTTCACTGTGTAAATAGTATTGTTGACTTTAATTACAAAACTTTTCTCTTCTGCATTCATTTCCACGATCTCGGCCATCATGGATTTATTGTTTCGTAAAATATGGAATTTGCCCTTTTTATATTCCAAAATATCGGCCTCAAAAGCATGACCTCCGATCTCTTTGGTATTAAGGTCATATTTAGCCTCGTACTCCTTATTATTTACGGTGACTTTAAACATAGCATAAAGATAGGAATTTACCTGCGAATTCTTGTAAACATGTGTAAATACTGCTCCCGGTAAGAATAAAAAAATACCCATGCAATGAATTGAACCTGTTTCAATACAGGAAAAGCTCCCTATAAATGGAAGCCGAAATACTTACCTTTGTACAAATGAATAGATTTATTCTGTCCCTGGCTTTTGGCATTCTTTTCTTCAGTGCCTGTAAAACGCCGGAGAAAGGGGAAAAAAGCAGTTCGTCTGGATCTGAATTTAAAAAAGCAGCTGAAAATGGAATTTACCGTTCCTCATACCCCCAATCCTTCGATCTGATTCACACAAAACTGGAACTCAAACCAGATTGGGGCAGCAAACAATTATATGGCCGGGCCAGTATTACTTTAAGGCCACACTTTTATTCCAGCGACAGTCTGGTACTCGATGCAAGAGGCATGGAATTATATGAAGTGGAATTAGAAAGCGATACAGAGAACACGGAACTCCCCTATCAATACAGCAACAACAAATTAAACATAAAACTGGATCGGCTTTACAGCAGACAAGACACCTTGACTGTCATCATCAACTATACTGCTCGTCCGGAACTTTTACCTGAAGGAGGAAGTCGTGCCATACGAAAGGATAAGGGTTTGTATTTTATCAATGCTGATGGCAGAAATGTGTACAAGCCAAAACAATTATGGACACAAGGTGAAACTGAATCTAATTCAGTATGGTTTCCAACCATTGAAGATCCCGCCCAACGCATGACACAGGAAATTTACCTTACAGTTGACTCCACTTTGAAAACCCTATCCAATGGTTTGTTGCTTAGCTCAATTAACAATCCGGATGGAACGCGGACGGACTATTGGAATCAAAGTTTTCCCTTGCCTCCCTATCTGAGTATGATTGCCGCAAGTAATTTTGCCATTGTGACTGATCATTGGCGCGGCAAGGAGGTGAATTACTACCTGGACAAAAACTATGAGAAATACGCGAGGATGATCTTTGGAAACACGCCGGAGATGATTGAATTCTTTTCGGATAAACTCGGTGTGGATTACCCTTGGGATAAATATACTCAGGTGGTCGTTCACGACTTTGTAAGTGGTGCGATGGAAAACAACACTGCTGTGGTTCACGGCACCAATATGTTGCAGGATCCACGTGAATACAAAGACTATAACTACGAGGACTACATTTCTCATGAACTGTTTCATCATTGGTTTGGAAATCTTGTAACCTGTGAATCATGGGCGAATGTGACCCTGAATGAAGGTTTTGCTACCTATGGGGAATACCTCTGGCGCGAGTATAAGTATGGAAGAGAAGATGCCGATTACCTGGGACAAGATGATTTGGAACTTTACCTCCGCACCACAAAAAAAGAAGACGCTCCTCTTCTCCGCTTTCACTACAAAGACCGTGAAGATGTATACGATGCCATCTCCTATCAGAAGGGGGGTCGCGTGCTCCATATGTTGCGAAAGCTTGTTGGTGATGATGCCTTTTTCACTTCTCTTCACAACTACTTACAGAAATATAAATATTCATCTGTAGAAATACACCAGCTGAGGATTGAATTCGAAAAAGTTACTGGTCAGGATTTGAACTGGTTCTTTGAGCAATGGTTTTTTCAGGCGGGAAAACCTTCTCTGAATATTTTCACATCCTGGAATGAAGAAAACAAGGAAGAAAAGATTGTTCTTCAACAAACCCAGGATCTGGATAAAAACCCCTTGTTTCGGCTTCCCATGGATGTCGATTTTTATCTAGCCGGGAAGACTGAACGAAGGAAAATTGTACTTGACAGCCTTCGTCAGGAATATGTATTTTCCTTTCCTTCAGAACCGGACCTTGTTAATGTAGATGCAGAAAAAATGCTTCTCCTTGACAAGAAAAAAGAAAATAAGAGCACCTCTGCCTGGGCTTTCCAATTCCATTATGCACCACTTTATCTCGACCGATACGAAGCGATCAATGCACTGGGGAAAAATTATCGCATCAACACACCGGAAGCCGAAATAATATTGGAGGGGTTGAAGGATCGGTCCTGGAATATTCGTCTCACTGCTCTTGAACACATCAAGGAGCTTGCTGTCAATGCTCCGGAACAAGTAAAAGACCTTTTGATGGATCTGGCAAAGAACGATTCGAATTCTATTGTCCGACTTTCCGCTTTCGAAGTCTTAGGAGAATACTTTCCCTACGCTGAATTATCATCCTTCTTTAAAGCATCAATTCCTGACCCTTCTTACTTTGTGGAGGCAAGTGTATTCAATATCATTGCAAGAAAAGATGATGATGCGGCACTTCGCTTAGCCGATACCCTGGAGCAGGACTCCGGAAGCGCTGTGTTGGCAGAACTTTCCGCATTTTATGCGGAGCATCCTGAAAAAAACCGGCTGGCATTTTTCAAACGTGCCCTAAATACGAATGATGCCTGGGCCCGTTTTGGTGCAATTAACAATTTCGGCAAGTATCTAATACCACAGTCAGTTCCTATCTTACGTGAAGGAAGTGATCTATTGCTTGAAACCGGCATTTACACGAATAGCAGACATAGCCGCAACAATTGCGTGGCCGCACTTATTGGTATTCAGAATGAACTCCAATCCAGAATGAAGGAAATAATAAAATCGGGCGAACATGCACCTCCGAAGGATGGAGAGTCTAAAACTGTGAGCAGAGGCCAAGTGGATCGTATTCAGATAGAGTCACTCAGCAAGGATTTGGAGGAAAAGATAAAAACACTTGAGAATATGTCTCCCGGCGACTAAGGTCCATTGTCAAAAAAATTCCTGGGTGCTTTTCAAAAATGCAGCATTCCAATACATGAAGAAAATAGTTGCACGCCCTGTACAAGTGTTAAATCCATAAATTAAATCTGCTTTTCAATAATATTCCCTCCTCATAATCGTTATTTAGACGATCTTTATGCATTATTTGTACCTGCTAATTAGCAAAAAGAAAATGACAGGTATCATATCTGTATTAAGACCTAATTCATAACTTTACAATCAAAATAATCCTTATGAAAAAAATATTTGGTATCCTGTTTTTCGCTTTTTGTGTGATGAATGTATCAGCACAAAGCTCCACAGAAACCTCTTCCCTGGGAAAAAATATCATTGGATTCAGCCCTATTCAAATCACAGCTATCAATCCGGTTGATGAACAGGAAGCGGATATTTGTATTAATGTGAGCTATGAGCGTATTGCTGCTAATGAAGTTTTTGGATTTAAACTTCCTGTCACGTTTTCGTTGAAGAATCAGTATTACTATTTCATGCCGATGCTGAAAATTTACCCTTTCAAGCAAGGCGTAGTTAAATATGCTATCGGTCCCCAATTTTATTTTGCCACCGGCGATATCAAACACAAATTTTCTTATTACGACTATGGCTACAATCCCGATACTACGATCACAAAATCCAGAACTCAATTGGGATTCATGATCACACACTGCCTCAACTTTACCATTATGCAAAATCTTTATATGGGTGTTGAAGCCAGTCTGGGTATCAATTATTATGACAGTAATGCAGAAGACCCTGTGATTGACCCTTACTATCATAATTCTACCACCACCGATTCCCAATTTTATCCTGCCTTTCATTTTAATTTCTCGATGGGCTATCGGTTTTAAAGACTTGCTCTGTTTAATTTAACCGGCGGAGGAGATTCAACAGACCTGCATTTCCTATTTCTTGAATGCTTAGATTTCTATCTTTAGCACCATGCCAAAATTTCTTAGGGAACTATAAGGGAACAAGGACTTGTTTTGCTTATTTTGCCATTTGAATAAAATATTGTTTCATAACCCTTGCCATAACTACAGAAAATTGTCATTGTCCGTAATTTTCCGGTTTAATCTACTCATCGCATTTCACACGATGAGTATTTTCTTTATAGCCGGGACAAGAAGCGAAGCCCAGTCCATCCGTGATTCTACACGCGGAAGTTATGGCATTGAAATTAAAAGCACCTATGGATTTTTAATTGTCCACAGGCCGGTATTAGAGATATTGCAGAAGCATCACATTTACGGATTAGAGTTATCTTATCTCCGTCCTGCTTCAGGGAAGAAGTCCTTCCATGAACGATTTCTTTTTCCCGATGTCGGTTGGAATATTGCCTGGTTTAATCTGGGCAACCCTGAAAAACTGGGTTCAGGTGTTGCCGTCTATCCTTTCGTTAATTTTCCATTGCATTTGAAAAAAGACTGGCGCTTGCATTTTCGTTATGGGATAGGACTGGGATATATCGAAAAAGTTTTCGAAGCAAAGGAGAATCCGAAGAACGCTGCCATTGGCACTCATCTCAATGGTGTTATGCATTTTGATTTCCATATAGAGAAAGCATTTTCCAGCAAAACGATTCTCGAGCTCGGCGCCGGGATCACGCATTATTCCAATGGCAGCACTAACATTCCAAACCTCGGAATAAATATTGCTACGGCAAACCTGGGATTTATCCATTACTTTGGTACACCACAGGCTATCCTCAGACAGCAAGGAGATCCTACTGCACAAAATGGCGAATTCCAGGTATCCGTTGCCGGGGCCTTCAAAAAAATCTATCCTCCGCTTGGAGAAACATTCTATGCCGGGACCTTTTCGCTGAGCTATTACCATCCGATTCATTCGAAATCCTCATGGGGAATAGGTACAGATTTGTTCTATGACAACTCCCTGGTAGAACGACTTGAAAGGGAAAATACACCGGATGTCACGAATGCGGATAACTTCCGACCCGGAATTTACGGTGCCTACGAAGTACGACTCGACAAGGTAGGACTGCTTTTCAACTTAGGTGTCTATCCTTATACCAAATGGAAAGGAGATGGAAATTTTTACGATCGTATCTGCGTACGTTATTATATTAATAAAATGTTTTTATTCATGAACCTGAAGACTCATTTTGCCAAAGCCGATTTTATTGAATGGGGACTGGGGTTTAGGTTTAGCAGTTGATAGTTGATAGTTGATAGTTGATAGTTGATAATGGATAGTGGATAGTGGATAGTGGATAGTTGATAGTTGATAATGGAAGAAGGGCATGTGTTATAGGGAATGGGAGTTTTGATACGCTTTTAAAAGGGAAAGTAAATTGCTATTGAAAATGAAACAAGGCTGGCAGCATAAATACATTTCTTATCCGGCATTTTGCCTGGCATGCATTCTTTTATTCAGCACATGCCAAAAAGATCATATGCTGGATTGCTTCACGAGTACCGGAAAAACTATTACCCAATTCCGAAATCCCGGAACCTTTATCAATATCGAACTTAAAAACTCCATTCAACTACTACTCTATTCTGATACCATACCTTTTATTCAGGTGACTGCAGGGGAACATCTGGTGGATGGAATCATCACTGAATTGCAGGGAACTACCCTGTATATTAGAAATGAAAACCGATGCAACTGGACTCGAAGTTTTGAAAATATCTACACAGTTAAAATTGGCATGCGCAACCCGGAACATATTTCTTATTACGGATCCGGAGAAATCCGTTGCATGGATACCATCCGTACTCCTGAATTCACATTTGATTCGTGGAATGGCTCCGGAAGTATTTATTTCCTTTTCAACTGTGAAAAAACACATATCAATAATAATGCGGGGCGTCCGGATATTCACGCAGCCGGCTCCTCAGGGGTTAGCTATGTATATATGCACGACACAGGGCTTTTAGATGCAAGCACACTCGAAACAGGATATACTTTCATCCACAACAGCGGCACTGGCGATTGCAGTATCTTTGTTACAAAAGAGCTGGAGGCGGAAATATTCTACACCGGAAATATCTATTACAAAGGAAGCCCATATCGTGTGGTTGAAAACCTTAGCAGTACAGGACGGCTTATCGCACAGTGAAATTTGAAAAAACTTAAGAATAAATTATAGGATCAGTCATTTAGCTCCAGAATGTTCAACACATAGGCCTCAATTTTTTAACTTTAAGAAAACAGACGGCATATCCTAATGCACCGATTAGAATCCGCCTGCCAACGTTTACGGATTTACCAACTAAATGGATAATCCTATTAAATTATTACTTAGTCCACGTTTTTCTCATACCATTCATCCACATGGAGATGTGAATTGGAAGAAGCTTCAACTGCCAGTTCATCACAGCGGTTGTTCAGTGGATTGTTGGCATGTCCCTTCACCCATTTGAATTTCACTTTGTGCTTGCGATAAATTTTTAAAAACCGCATCCATAAATCCGGGTTCTTTTTTCCTGTAAAACCTTTCTTCTCCCAACCGAAAACCCAGTTTTTATCCACAGCATCAACAACATATTTTGAATCTGAATAAATAGTTACCTCTTCGCCAGGATTTTTGAGTGCTTCCAGTCCAACGATCACACTCATCAGTTCCATTCGATTATTGGTAGTAAGCCGATAACCCTCGGAAAGTTCTTTACGATGCGCGTTATAAAGCAGGATGACACCATAACCACCAGGACCAGGATTGCCTCTTGAACTCCCGTCCGTATAAATTGTAATCATAAATCCAGGCTAATGTATAGTGTATAGAAAAATAATTTTAATTAAGCTGCGTCCATATCGTTCTTCCATTCTTGTCTATGTAGGCCCATTTCCCATTAATGCGAACACTTGCTACTCCCGCACGAAAAGAGGATGCAGAAGTGAATTGAGGATTAATCTGAATCTTCCCCAGCTTGTCAACATAGCCCCATTTTCCATCAATCTTTACAGCAGCCAATCCCTCAGAAAAGTTCTTATCTCCATCTGACTCAGAATAGGCATCTTCAAATTGTGGATTGATCTGATACTTGCCTTCCACATTTATATAGCCCCATTTGTTTCCAATTCGCACAGCGGCAAGACTTCCGTTAAAATCAAAGGCCTCTGTAAACTGAAATGAAATCACTATGTCGCCTTGTTTGTTGATATATCCCCATTTCCCATTCTGACGCACCGCAGCGAGGTCTTCACGAAAAGAATTGGCACGCTCAAATTGCGGGTTAATGACATACCGCGCTGCAGGATTTACAAAACCCCATGCCAGCCCTATTTGCACAGGTGCAAGTCCGTATGAAAACTCCTTAGCCTGCGCAAACTGTGGATTGATAATAATTTTTCCTGCTTTATCAATGAATGCCCATGAAGTGGAGATCCTGACCGGAGCCAGAGACTCAGAAAAACTTCCCGCTTCCTGGAATTGAGGACTGACAACAATCTTTCCTGTCTTGTCGATATAGCCCCACTTATTTTGTTCCCTCACGGCCGCCAGCCCTTCATTAAAATTTTTCACTTCATTATACAGAGGATTAACTACCAGTTTACCGGATGCATCTGAAAAACCCCATACATTCCCCACCCTGACTGCTGCAAGGCCTTCATAAAACGATTCTGCATTTTCAAACTGTGGGTTGACCACAATTTTACCGGTGGAGTCTATAAAACCCCATTTGCTTCCAAGCTTAACAGGAAACACAGTTGATTGTGCTGCGATGAACTGCGCAATGAGCAGCATTACAGCAAGAGTTATATTCTTTCTCATTTTTTAATTTAATACCATTAATTCCTGTCCGACCTTCACGAATGCTGCAATGGCTTTATCAAGATGATGGCGCTCGTGAGCTGCAGACAATTGGACTCGTATGCGTGCGTTGCCTTTGGCAACTACGGGGAAGAAAAATCCTGTTACATATATTCCTTCTTCCAGCAAACGTGCTGCAAATTCCTGTGCAAGCTTCGCTTCATATAACATGATAGGAACAATCGGGTGTTCTCCTGCCTTGATATCGAAACCTGCAGCAGTCATCTTCTCCCGGAAATACTTTGTATTTTCCCATAGTTTGTCACGCAAAGCACTTGTCTCACGTAACATATCAATCACAGCAATGGAAGCACCGACAATACTTGGCGCCAGAGAATTGGAAAACAAATATGGACGCGACCGTTGGCGAAGAATATCGATAATTTCTTTGTGTCCGGATGTAAACCCGCCCATAGCGCCGCCCAGGGCTTTGCCCAAAGTTCCGGTGATGATATCGATACGCCCCATGACATTGCGGTGCTCATGTGTTCCCCGTCCGGTTTTTCCCATAAATCCGGTAGCGTGGCATTCGTCGATCATGATGAGTGCTTTATATTGATCAGCCAGATCCGCAATTTTATCCAGTTGAGCGATGGTGCCATCCATGCTGAATACACCATCAGTAACAACCATACGATGACGGAGGTGCTGAGTCTCTTTCAGTACTTTTTCCAGCTCTGCCATATCATTGTGCTTATAGCGAAAACGCTGTGCTTTGCAAAGCCGCACTCCATCAATGATGGAGGCATGATTAAGTTCGTCGCTGATGATGGCATCCTGCTCATTCAACAAGGGTTCGAACACACCGCCATTCGCATCGAAGGCAGCTGCATACAAGATGGTATCTTCTGTTCCCAGAAAATCAGAGATTTTTTTCTCCAGTTGTTTATGAATATCCTGTGTTCCACAAATGAAGCGGACAGAGCTCATACCATAGCCATGCGAGTCAATGGTTTTTTTTGCCGCCTCAATCACTTTAGGATGAGATGAAAGTCCGAGGTAATTATTCGCACAAAAGTTAATGACCGGCTTACCATTGGCGATGATATCAGCGCCTTGAGGAGAAGAAATAATGCGTTCGGTTTTAAAGAGGCCTGCGGATTGAATCTCTTCCAATTCTTTTTGGAGGACGGGTTGTAGAGTGGCGTACATGAGGAATTGGGATTTTTATTGATTTCAGCCTGATTCTGCTTTCGAGTGTAAAAGTCCGAAAATTTTCCGGTAAAACGATAAACCATATAAGGTATTAAGGTTAAAGCGTTTTAAGGCATCTCAATCAGATATTCAATTTAAAATTACTGTTTATTGCTTTCGTTCTACACCAACTCATAGACCTTCCCAGGCAGGGAACGCAATACACCGGCAAATTCAAGGTTGAGTAAAAGTGATGATACTTTACTCACCGGTAACATGGCTTTAATAGCGATAGTATCAATGGCAACTATCCCTTCTTCCTTCAAAATTAAAACGAGTACTTGTTCTTCCTGGCTCAATTCATGAAACAGATTTAACTGCTTCTTTATTTTCTTCCGCTTCTCTTCTTCTTCAAGATCCCAATTCATGGCTCTGGCAATATCTTCTGCGGAGGTAACCAGCATGGCTTTATTTTCCCGGATCAACTGATTGCATCCTTGTGAAGCAGTATCCGAAATCCTTCCCGGAAAGGCAAAAACATCCCGGTTATATCCATTTGCAATTTCGGCAGTAATCAGTGCTCCGCCTTTTATAGCCGACTCGATAACAATAGTTGCATCACTCATCCCGGCAACGATCCTGTTTCTTGCCGGAAAATTTTCCCTGTCTGGAATGGTGCCACTCAGGTATTCTGTGAGTACTCCTCCGTTTTTTAACATCCTCTCAGCGGATGATGCGTGTGCTGAAGGATAGATCCTGTCGAGACCATGCGCAGTTACAGCCACATTAGGCATCTGATTTTGTGTCGCAGCTCGGTGGGCAATGATATCAATTCCATAAGCAAGTCCGCTTACAATAAGAACATTGTATTTCTGCAGTTCGGCTACCAATTGCTCTGTGAGATCCCTGCCGTAGGGAGAATACTGCCTTGTTCCGACAATCGCCACAACTCTGGCGGCATTCAGCTGACATGAACCTTTAAAAAACAGGAGAATGGGAGCATCTTCACAATTTTTGAGTCGTGCAGGATATTCCTTGTCGATATAAAAGAATGCATCTATTGAATGCTTCCTTATGAATGAAACCTCTTTTTCCGCATTGAGCATCACTTCTTTCTGAAAAATGTTCTTCGCTTTCTCAACCCCAATCCCGGGGATTCTTTCCAGCTGTACCTTTTTCATTTGAAAAATTTCCTTCACACCTCCACAATAACTCACAAGTACACGTGCCAGCATCGGTCCGATGCCTGGAAGTTGGCTCAGCGCAATCTTACATTTCAACAATTCATCGGGATGATTCAACAGGATTCTTGCTAAGGATCGGGAAAATTCTGTTATACTTGTTCAGGAAAATATCACCCGAATTTCTCTTTCCGTTAAAATGCAAGAATACATACTTCCATACTGCCGTACAATCCAATATATGCTGAAAAGATTTTCGCTCTTTGCTTTTTTCATCATGCTTCAGAGTATGGCCTTCGGTCAAAAAGCGACACTACAGGGAAAAATAAGTTCAGCCGAAAATGGAGAATCCCTTCCCGGAGCAAGTATCCTGCTCGATGGAAAAAGTGTGGCTGTCACCAATGAACAAGGAATGTATTCTTTTAGCGCGGATTCCGGAAAACACGAACTGACGGCTCATTACATTTCCTATCAGGATAAAAGCTTGACCATTTATCTCCGGCCCGGCGAACTGCGCACCGAAAATATTTCGCTCAGCTCCTCTTCAAAGGAATTAAATCTCGTGGTGATTAGCGCCGGAAAATTTGAACAGCGTCTGGAAGAAGTTACTGTTTCTATGGAAGTGATGAAGCCCAAATTAGTGGAAGAAAGAAATACAACCAGTATGGATGATGCCCTGCAGCAGGTTCCCGGAGTTTCTATCATCGATGGTCAGGCCAACATCCGCGGAGGAAGCGGATGGAGTTATGGTGCCGGAAGCCGTGTACAGATTCTCGTCGACGACCTCCCCCAACTTACGGCCGATGCGAATGATGCGAAATGGAGTTTCCTTCCTGTGGAAAATCTGGAACAAGTAGAAGTAATCAAAGGAGCTTCATCAGTTCTCTTCGGATCCTCCGCATTGAATGGGGCCATCAATATCCGCACGGCCTACCCGAAGGAACAAGCACTCACCCGGGTAAATGTTTTCACAGGTATCTACGATCATGCAAATTATACTATCAACGACACCTCATACCGTGCCGATTGGTGGGGAAGTATTCCGCAACTTTATTCCGGACTAAACTTTTTACACAGCAGACAGGCAGGCAGGTTGGATGTTGTTGTCGGTGGAAACATGTTCATTGACGAATCTTACCGTAAAGGAGAATTTGAACAACGTGCCCGCATCAATTCAAACCTCCGCTACCGCTTTAAAAAACTGGAAGGACTGTCAATAGGAGTAAATGTAAATACTATGATGACTGAAGGAAGCCTGTTTTTCCTCTGGCAAAACGATACCACCGCTTCTTTCATCCCGGCCACAAATACCTTGAGCGACTATACTACCTATCGCACCAACATTGATCCGTTCATTAGTTATTTCGACAAAAAAGGGAATACACATAAAATACGCACGCGCTGGTTCAACACGACCAATCAAAATAACACCAACCAGAATTCACAATCAGATCTTTACTATTCAGAATACCAATATCAACATCGCTTTAAAAACAACCTGGTACTCACAGCAGGCCTCGTCTCACAAAAATCGAAAGTGAACAGTGAGTTGTATGGAAATCATGAAGGATCACAAAATGCCGCCTACATGCAGGGTGACTATCACTGGAAACGTCTCAATATTTCCCTTGGAGGACGTGTCGAGCAAAATAAAGTTGACACAGTGAAAGACGATTGGACTCCGGTATTCCGCTCCGGGCTGAACTATCGGATTTTTGAGGAGACCTATATCAGGGCTTCCTATGGACAAGGTTACCGTTTCCCTTCCATTGCCGAAAAATACATACGCACCTCAGTTGGCAGCCTGACTATTTATCCGAATACTGACCTCACCGCCGAACGAGGATACAGCGAAGAAATCGGAATCCGTCAGGGTTTTAAATTGGCTTCATGGTCCGGCTACCTTGACATGGCCTTTTTTCAAAACCGTTACAACAACATGATGGAATTCGGTTTTGCACAATGGGGAGCTTTTTCCGATCCCTTTGGTGGCAATGGATTTAAATCCCTCAATGTAGGTGACACCCGCATCCGGGGTGTTGATGTGTCCTTGCTTGCGCAAGGCAAACTTCCGGGTGAAATAAAATCCACATGGTGGCTGGGATATACCTATATCGATCCGAGGCAACTTTCCTACGACAGTACCTATATCAAAAAGGTGGGTGTGAATAATTATCTCGGAAGCGACTCGAGTGATTATCTGAAATACCGCTATTCGCACATGGTAAAAGCGGATGTAGAATTAGAATGGAGGAAATTTTCTGCAGGTCTAAGTATGCGCTACCACAGCAGGATGGTAAACATAGACAAGATCTTTGTGAACGGAACCCTTGACTATGCCTTCCCTCCCGGCCTTGGTATTGCACATTACAGGCAGTACCGCATAGAAGGTGATGCTGTCTTCGATTTACGCACAGCCATTCAGCTGAACAAAGCCATCCGCATATCCTTTATTGTAAAAAACCTCTTCAACCACATTTACATGGAACGCCCGGCTGACATGCAGCCCCCAAGAATTTATGTGCTCCAGGCAGGCCTGACCCTTTAGGTGAAATTCCCGCTGATAGCGAACAAACTAATCGTTTTACTTCTTACTTTTGCTCCTCATGAAAATACTCGGCATCATCCCGGCCCGCTTTGGCTCTACACGTTTTCCCGGCAAACCTCTTGTTGACATTGATGGAAAGAGTATGATTCAACGTGTATACGAACAATGCGTTAAATCTAAACGATTGTCGAAGGTGGTAATTGCCACAGACGATGAACGCATCTTCAACCATGTGCACGAAATTGGCGGCAATGCAGTGATGACATCTCCACAACATCAAAGTGGCACAGACCGCTGTGCAGAAATTATACGCATGGAAGCACCGGGTTCCTGGGATGTTGTGATCAATATTCAGGGAGACGAACCCTATATTCATCCTGAACAGATTGATTTGCTTTGTTCCACTTTTGATGCTCCAACTACCCAGATTTCGACACTGATAAAGAAGATCACCTCCACTGATGAATTGTTCAATCACAACAATGTAAAAGTGGTGATGAACAAAAAAAACGAAGCGATCTATTTCAGCCGCTCTCCGATTCCATATAACAGAAATTTTCCTGAACAGGAATGGCTGAAGTATTCCAGCTACTATAAACACATTGGTATTTATGGTTACCGCTCAGACATTTTACTTACGATTGCCGAGCTGACAAAAACCAACCTGGAAGTAACCGAGTCGCTGGAGCAACTGCGTTGGATTGAAAATGCATTTGTCATCCGTGCGGAAGTTACTTCGCTCGACAGCATTGCCATCGACACCCCGGAAGATTTGCAAAAAGTAAAAACTTCCTAAGCAGTTATTTTCCCTTAAATTTTCAAAGCGCTTTATTTTACCCGCTTCACTTCCACCATCCAATCCCATGGATAGGGTTCACGTATCCATTTTGGAGGAGCATGGAGCTCTGTACTCCAGTCGTATTCTACTTTCTCGATAGCTTCTATCTGATAAGCAGAAGTGTGAAATAATGAGAACAATTCAGGAAACCTGTAATGTTTAGTGGGTGCATCCTGAATGTAAACGATACCGTCAGCCATTTCTTTTCGGTGCTTCTCATCAAAATGAACCAGTTCATCGCGGGGAATATCACAGATTTTTAGATCTTCTCTATTGTACCAGTCGATCAGGCGCCAGGTAGATAAAGACATAGATTCGAAAGAAGGCAAAACAAAAATTGCAGTGCCATTCTTATTGAGTACACTCAATGCATTTGCAAGAATCCGGTAATTCCTTTTGTTATTACCAGAGATCGCCACGTTGCAGCAGATCAGAAAATCAGTAGGACTTAGTTCCACTTTTTTCAAAGCAAGATCCTGTCTTTTGAATTCCACATTTTCCGGAGCTATGAGCTTTGCCCTCTCAATGCATTTTTTAGAAATGTCTACCGCAGTGATTTGTCCAAACAGAGGAGAAAGCAACGGCAAGGCATTACCTATTCCACATCCAAAGTCGATTACCGCCTTTTCTTTGTCTGCATGTTTCTTTACATACTTTTTGATAACCGCTTTCTTATCATTCCTGTACACATTGAAAACATCCTCTTCGTAAGTATCTGCATTCTTATCCCAAACAATTCTGTCATTCATGGTAGAAGGGTTTTGAAGGTTCGATTTTGAATTAATCAAACATAAACTCTCTTTATAAAGAATTTACGCATGAAAAATAAATCAATTAACAATTTGAATGTTGGAAACGATAAGTGCTATTGCATCCTGGCGTAAGTCAAATCATTCTCCTGATGTTTTAACAGATTCAATAAGTAATTCGGAAGCTGCTCAATAATAAAAAGTAAAAGAGAAAATCCTATTTAATAAAGTTAAGTGAGATGAGCACGATGATCACCAGGATGCCGAACAATGAAATCAAAAAGAACACATCAGCAATTCCCTCCATCCGCCTTTCCTTTTCATCACTTTTTGCCCTGATCGAAAAGAAAGAAAAGATGCAGGAAAAACTAAGCAACACAGCCACTACCGATGTAAATTCGTCAATATTATTTGCCTCGGTCATGTTGGCAATATGCAGTGATGTGATTACGAAAAGGCAAAAACCGAGAAGATTCGCCGCGGTATTTAAAATATGGGCTGATGTTGTATTGGCCATTTTGTAGAAATGTAATTAAAGAATTTCTGCTATTCAATATTAAATTATCGATGCATTTACAATCATCATCTGGTTTAACGGCTGCCGCGCCTATACAGTTTCCACTCAACAATACTGATTGCAAGAAGCAACCATAATAAACCCAGGGAATACCCTGCAAAAACATCGCTCAAATAATGAACGCACAAATATAGTCTGCTGAAACCGAGAAGCGAAATAAATAGAATCGCTATCATCAGCCATTTGAATTTACTCCTGTAGTTTTTTGCATCCCGGATGATCGAATAAAAAAGAAGTCCGTAAAAGGCCATCGCGGTCGTCGCATGGCCGCTCGGAAATGAATACAAAGATTCATGATAAAAGCTGAAGTTTTCAGGACGAATCCGGTGAAAATAAATTTTACCTATGGAAACAGTCAGTCCTGTTCCAATAAGAGCAATGATCATTGAAATAATGTATACATATTCCCGTTTCACCCAATAGACAACACCTGCTATCAAAGCAATGGAGATGACATAAGGGAAAGCTCCCAATTTGGAGAAATAAAAAAATGCCTGAGCCAGCTCCTGAATCCTTACACTATAAAGAAATTGTGCAAAAGCCTGATCAATGGAAAGCAACAGTTTTGAATTTTCGAGTTTTTCTATTATTTCAAAAAACAAGGAGAGATTCGCCACAAAGGCAATTAAGAGAAGCGTAAGCGGAAGCCCATTAAACTTTGAAAGAGTAAATCGATTTATCAGAAACGAAAACAGCCTCGGAAAACTTGTCCTGATATTTTTAACAAAAGGATGATTAGCAACATTCCCGGCGAGTGACTGAAAAATGCTTTTGTCCTCTAAAAGATTCCGGAAAGGTTTCATATAAATAACTATTTCACAACGTTCCTGTTTCTCTCATGACAGGAAATTTTTATAATGTTTTCTTCAGGCTGGACAATGAAAATGAGGGGAAGATTTCTTCCCCTTTTTCAAATTGATAGGATTATCCATTTAGTTCGTAAATCTGTAAACGTTGGGAGGCGGATTCTAATCGGTGCATTAGAATATACCTTCTAGTTTTATAAAGTTAAACAATGGAGAACTCTGTTGTTGAGCATTCTGGAGCTAAATGACTAATCCTTTCGTTTTATGAAACCTCTCTTGGAGTGCTTTGTGCTTCCTTCGTGTCCTTTGTGTTTAAATTTTACCACTAAGTTCACAAAGGAAGCACAAAGTTTACAAAGAATAATCAAATTTAGTTTTAGGATTATCTATTTTGTTGGTAAATCCGTAAACGTTGGGAGGCGGATTCTAAGCGGTGCATTAGGAGATACATTCTACTTTTATAAAGTTAAATAATGGAGGCCTCTGTTGCTGAGCATTCTGGAGCAAAATGACTAATCCTACAAATTGAAATTAAAAATCTTAGTAGCCCAGCAGGATTTTCTGTGCCTGGAAAGATTGCTCAGAGGTCCACACAAGTGAGTAAACTCCTGTTGCAAGATCATTCACCGGAATCTTCAGAGTGTTGACACCGGAATTTACATCCAGCTCTTTTACGGCCACCCCACGCAAATCGAAGAGTCGAAGCAGGCCTGACTTTGAAGAATAAACTGATACTTCCACAATGTCATGACTGATACGATTAACTACAAAGCCGGGATCTGATTCCAGCTTTTTAATTCCCGGGATCACAAAAGGATAAGGTGCCGATGTGAGCACACAACCATTGGCGTCAACAATCATCACAGTGTAATCTCCTGCAACCTGAGGAATAACCTGAACCTGGGTTTCTCCAATCAATGTATCCCCATTGAGCATCCACTGATAAGTCACTGCGTTTGTGGACACGAGCATATTTCCTAAAAGATTAATCACCGGAATGGTGGTTGGATAAATACTCACCTCAATAGGATCTGATTGAGCAGATAAGCCGGAAACCGAATCTGTAACAATCACATAATAGGTTCCTGCGGTATCTACAACAATGGATTGCGTAGTTTCAGCAGTGGACCAGAGATATTGATAACCGGCATCCACACTCAGGGTCATGCTGGTACCCGGACAAATGAATGTTGACGGAACAGCCTGCACACATACAGGAGGCAGCAATTGTGCTTCGCTGTCTAATTTCAGGATGAATCCAAAATTATCAACTCCATCACTGGTGCTGCCCGACAATAAATATCCTCCATCCATACAATGACGCATTTCATTCACCTTCACTGTACCTAATCCTGCGTAAGTCTTGCTCCACAAGGAATCTCCAACGCTGTTCAAACGTACAAATACAACCGTATCCTTTTTGCCAAGCATGCAGATGCTGCCACTATCTGGTGTAGCAAGGATGGAATGGATTTGTGCGCTTTCGCCCCAGTCAAAAATCTTTTGCCATAACACATTCATCCCATTGTCAAGTTTCAGGATGTAAGGATAATCATAGGAGGATGCAAAAGGAGAAAGTGTGGATCCTACGATATAATTTCCATCGGCAGTGTGGTCCACAACAGCATTTCTCATAAACAAGACACCTCCCTGAAAAGTATCAGGAAGCACAAAAGTATTTAATAGCACGCCCGCGGCATCCAGCTGACGTATCGATGGTGCCGTGGCAGCAGTGCCATTGTATGAAGCGAATACATATTGATTGCTCGCATTGATATCTACAGACGAAGAATTCACCTGGCTTCCGCTGCCCGAAAAATCCCATACATCACCCAATGACTGATCAAAGCGGCCAAATAAGGAAGCATTTGATCCGCCAAAATTGTCAATGTATAATCCTGCTGTATATCCTGAATCCGGTGAGCTGCGAACCGAAGATACATTACCGCCGACGTCGCCGGGAGGGAGCAATCTGCTTGCAGTTTTATTTCCATTCGCATCGAGTAACATGAGAAAAGGTTCATTATCCACTACTCCGGTGCTGTCAGGAGAATTCCCGCCTGCCACATATCCTCCTGTGAAGAGATCCGGTGCAACTGAATAAATCGATTCATCACTTCTTCTGACAGAAGGACGTGCCGACCACAAAACCTGACCACACTCATCCAGCTTCATCACACCTGCACCTGCGGAATCAAAACAAAGTATATATGAACCATCAGGATTCTGCTCCGCAGAATATATAGTACCTGTATTTAACAGTGTTTCAAAGGTCCGTTGAGCAGAAGTTTGATGAAGAGAAAATAAAACGAAAACGAGAACAAGGAGGGTAGATTTTTTCATGATTGTATTTTTTGGTCCCGCAAGTTTAGTCAAAAATTAATTGGAGTCCAATGAGCCAGATCCCCGGCTTGAAGTGAATTTGTCCCATTGAAAAAGCGTAAAAAACAGGTCACAATTTTCCCAATCCCTTCTTGTAAAAATCCAGACACCTTCTTCTTGCCATGGCATAATCGACAATTGGAGAAGGATAATCATCTGTGTTCCATTCAGGAATCCAGGTTTTTATATAGGTAAAATCAGGATCGAAGCGTTGAGTTTGCGAATCCATACTGAAGATCCTGAAATACGGCGCAGCATCTACTCCGGTACCCGCACTCCATTGCCAGCCGCCATTGTTGGCTGCCAGATCAAAGTCCAGCAACTTTTTAGCAAAGTAAGCCTCTCCCCATCTCCAGTCGATGAGCAGATACTTCGTGAGAAAAGTAGCGGTGATCATGCGCAGCCTATTGTGCATGAATCCGGTTTCGTTCAACTCTCGCATGCCTGCATCCACGATAGGGAAACCTGTTTTTCCTTCACACCAGCGATGAAAGCCCTCCTCATCTGCATGCCAGACAAGGTGATCGTAAGCCGGCTTGAATGAACTGTGAAGCACATGCGGAAAATGCCAGAGGATGCTCATGTAAAACTCCCGCCAGATCAACTCATTCGTCCATTTTTCTGAGACTGTCCAGGCCTGACGAAATAATTCACGGATGCTCAGGGTGCCGAATCTCAGATGAACAGAGATGCGGGAAGTTCCCTGAACACCGGGAATATCCCGCTGCTCCGCATAATTCAACAAAACTCCTTTAGATATACTCATAGCCGGAAATTCCACTGAAAAATCGTCGAAGCCAATGGAAGCCAGAGAAGGAACCTGAATGTATTTTGTCTTTTTAAAATTCTCAAAAAGCTTTTCCGAAGGAAAGGCCTTAAAGCTGTCTTTCTTCAGTTCGGCTTTCCATTTTTTACTATAAGGAGTGTAAACAGTGTAAGGATATCCATCCTCCTTGCTCACTTCATCCTTCTCAAAAATCACCTGATCCTTGTAGCGATGAAATGGAATATGCTTCGTTAAAAGAAATTTCTGAATCTCTTCATCTCGTTTCCTGGCATATGGTTCATAGTCATCATTCGCAAATACTTCTTTCACCTGATGAGTTTCTGCCAATTTTTTCCAAACCTCCAGGGGATCCCCATACTCCACCTGCAGGCTTGCTCCTGTATCTTTCAGCTGCTGATTTATTTTTTCCAGCTGACGATGAATAAAAACCAATCTCCTGTCGTGCTTGTCTTCCAGTTTATCCAGAATTGAACGGTCGAAGATGAACAAGGCCTGTACAGGATTTCCTGATTTCAAGGCATGGTATAAACCGGAATTATCGTGTAAACGAAGATCACGGCGAAACCAGAAAAAGTTAAGAGGAGGCGGGATAGTTGACAATTGATAGTTGATAGTTGATAGTTGATAATTGATAGTTGATAATTGATAGTTGATAATTGATAATGGATAATGGATAATGGATAGTTGAAAATTGATAGTTGAAAATTGATAGTGAAGAGTGGAGAGTTGAGAATGATTGGTGTGTTGGGGAAAAGGGTCTTATTTAATTTGGTTAAGGGTTATCTACTACAAATGAAAGGAAGCGATTGCCTTACTCAACTCGGTATAATTAAAGCTGAAGCCGCTGTCTGTTAATTTCTTGTTCGAGACTCTTTGTCCCTGCAAGACGAGTTCCGCTTTCTCTCCGAGGAGTCTCTTTAATAAAAATGAAGGTACGTGAAGGGGCCATAAGGGTCTCCTCAGATTTTTTGAAAGAACCTGATAAAACTCCTTATTTCTGACCGGGCTGGAAGCAACGGCATTATAAACTCCTCTCATCTCTTTATTGTCTAAAGCATGGAGAAAAATCCGGCTGAGATCATCAATATGTATCCATGAAATAAATTGCTTCCCCGAACCTAAGGGAGATCCTGCAAACAGTTTCACAGGCAGGGCCATCACCGGCAGAGCTCCGCCTTCTTTAGCCAGCACAATACCGATGCGAAGTATCACCACACGAATTCTCAATTCTTCAAAGCGACGAACCGATTTTTCCCAGGCCCTGCAGGTGTCCTCAAGGAAACCCTCCCCTATTTCACTCTTTTCTGTTTTCCATTCATCCCTCCCATCCCCATAAATTCCGATCGCGGAAGCAGAAACAATTGTTTCGATTCTATGCTTGTTATTTCGCAGTGCTTCAAAAAGCAAATCCGTACTCTTTGTCCGGCTATCCAGAATTTCTTTTTTTCTCTGAGCGGTCCAGCGCTTGTCGGCAATTCCTGCACCGGCCAGGTGGAGAATAGCAAAACAATTATCCAGGGCAACCTCATCCATTTTTCCCGCTGCAGGATCCCAATGATATGAACTACGGTCTCCCTTTTTGCGTGATAAAATCGCCGTGGCATACTGCCTGGATTCTAAAAATGAAGCGAGCTGGGTTCCTAAAAGTCCGGACCCCCCGCTTAAAAGAATTTTTTCCATCTATGATCTTGTGATGAGTCAACAAAAAACAAGCAGTGTGGTTCAAAATTTTATCGATTGATCCCATCCGACCAAAAAGAGAATTCATTGAAGCCAATGGAAGACAAATATTTTTAGCTGAAAGCCGGATTAACAGCTCATTTCTTCCTGCTCCTTTTGCTGATTTTACAAGAAAAGCCGGGACTTGCAATCCATGGATTCTGAAAATTCGGACAAATGATTTATAATCAGGCGTATGCATTATTCAGGCATCCGTTTAGACCCCTTCGGAAAATCCGATCCGCCCAAAAATCCAAGACAAACTGCAATAAACTGTTGTTTAACCCATTACAGCGATCCCTCTGTTTTCCAGCTCAACCCGGGCAGGCCTTAAAATTGATTGAAATTCAAAGAAAAATCAGGCACTTTTTCCACTCACACTTATACACTACTTATTCTTCAATAATTATTTAAAACTTGTTTGGAGAAATTCAGAATTTTCCTACTTTTGCAACCCCTTCGGGGACTAGCATTTAGTAGAGTAAACCTTTAAAAATCATTGAAATTGGACGCCGTTAGCTATAAAACAGTTTCCGCAAACGCGAAAACTGTAGACAAAAAATGGGTGATTGTTGACGCCACCGACATGGTCGTGGGTCGTTTCTCATCTGAAGTCGCCAAAATTATCCGTGGAAAACACAAGCCCAGCTACACACCACACGTAGACTGCGGAGATAACGTGATCATCATCAATGCCGAGAAAGTTCGCTTCACCGGCAAGAAGTTGCACGACAAAGAATACGTTCGTCACACTGGTCACCCGGGTGGACAGCGTTTTGCTTCTCCTGCTGAATGGATGAAAAAGAACCCTGCTTTGATTCTGGAGAATTCCATCCGTGGAATGCTTCCTAAGAATCGCCTGGGTCGTCACTTGTTTACCAACCTTCACGTGTATGTTGGAACTGAACATC
This sequence comes from uncultured Bacteroidota bacterium, assembly GCA_963775555.1. Classification (GTDB taxonomy): domain Bacteria; phylum Bacteroidota; class Bacteroidia; order AKYH767-A; family 2013-40CM-41-45; genus QQVM01. The sequence goes on from CAVZJJ010000004.1 coordinate 2,813,812, forward strand.
CTCATACTGCACAGAAACCTACTACAATCAAAATCTCTTAATTAATACAATGGCAGCAACTACACTCCACGCTATTGGCAGAAGAAAAACTTCCGTCGCCCGCGTATACATGGAACCCGGTAACGGACAAATCAAAGTAAACAACCGCGATTACAAAGAATACTTTCCTACAGGTCCCCTGCAGTATATCGTTACACAATCGCAAATGATTGTGAATGTTCCTGAAACTTATGATATCAAAGCAACCGTTGATGGTGGCGGTATCAAAGGTCAGGCTGAAGCCATTCGCCTTGCAGTTGCCCGCATCCTTGTAGAGGTTGAGCCCTTGAATAAGTTAGCTCTCCGCAAAGAAGGACTGATGACTCGCGATCCACGCATGGTAGAACGTAAGAAGCCCGGTCAGAAGAAAGCCCGTAAACGCTTCCAGTTCTCTAAACGTTAATCGTTTATTACAGGAAACAAATCAATATTATTATTTCATACTTCAATATCTCAATTCATCCCAATGTCAAGAGTATCCTATAACGATTTACTTGAAGCAGGTGCCCACTTCGGCCACTTGAAGAGCAAGTGGAACCCCAAAATGGCTCCCTACATTTTTATGGAAGCCCGCGGGATCCATATCATCGACCTGAACAAAACTGTAGCTAAAATTGACGAGGCAGCAGCTGCTATGAAGCAGGTAGCCAAGTCGGGAAAGAAAATTCTTTTCGTAGCGACAAAGAAGCAGGCAAAAGATATCGTTGCCGAAGCTGCAACACGTGTGAATATGCCATTCATCACGGAGCGCTGGCCCGGTGGAATGCTCACCAACTTCTCTACCGTTCGTAAATCGGTAAAGAAGATGACCGGCTTTGACAAAATGGCTACCGATGGAACATTTGAAAACATCTCTAAGAAAGAGCGTCTTCAGATCACCCGTCAGAAAGCCAAGATGGAAAAATTCCTGGGAAGCATCGTTGACCTTAGCCGTCTGCCTGCAGCCCTGTTCATCGTGGATATTAATAAAGAACACATTGCCGTTGCAGAAGCTAAAAAATTGAACATCCCTACTTTTGCAATCACTGATACCAATACTGATCCTACACTGGTAGATTTCGCAATTCCTGCGAATGACGACGCTACAAAATCAATTTCCCTTATCGTAGAGACTATGGCAAAAGCCATCGAAGACGGACTGGCAGAGCGGAAGTTGGATAAAGAAGCGGAGAAAGACCGTGAAGAAGAAGCAACAGCAGAAGAAGCCGGAATCCAGGTTGAATATGTTGGTGCTGAAGAAGGCGATGACGATGACAGCAAGCCGAAAAATACGACAGCTGAAATCAAAAAGCCCGGCGCACCACGTAAACGTACCGTGAGCAAAAAACCATAATAAGGTTAGATTCAGGTTCCTCCAAAACAGATTTATCTGTTCTTATAGAGTTTAAAAATGAATTAGCCAATTTAACCATTGGCTAATTTGCTAATCAATCGTTTCATAATTCAATTCAAAACACCAAGATCATGTCAACAGTAACAATCAGCGCATCCGATGTAAACAAATTACGTCAGCAGACTGGCGCAGGAATGATGGACTGCAAAAAAGCACTCACAGAAGCCAATGGCGACTTTGAAGCTGCCGTAGATAACTTACGTAAAAAAGGACAAAAAATCGCCGCGAACCGTCAGGACCGCGAAGCGAAAGAAGGATATGTATATGGTAAGCTGAGCGCAGACGGAAAATCAGGAGTGATTGTGGCCGTATGCTGCGAAACTGATTTTGTAGCCATCAATGCCGACTTCATTAAATACGGAGAATCAATTCTTGACCTTGCCTTGAGCAACATGCCTGCAAGTTCAGATGATCTTAAGGCTCTGAAATTAGGCAACCAAACCATCGCTGAAACACTTGTTGAGCAGATGGGAAAGATTGGCGAGAAGATCGACGTGGTTGACTATCAATTTGTGAAAGCTGATAAAGTAGTGGTGTACAACCACCCGGGAAATAAGCTGGCTTCCATGATCGGATTCAACAGCAGTCCTGCCGGCATCGATGAAGTTGGTAAAAACATTGCCATGCAAACCGCTGCAATGGCACCGGTTGCAATTGACAAAGCCGATGTTGATGCACACACCATCGAGCGTGAAATCGAAATCGGAAAAGATCAGGCCCGCCAGGAAGGCAAGCCGGATGCGATGATTGAGAAAATTGCTCTCGGAAAACTGAACAAGTTCTACACCGAGTACACACTTCTTAACCAATCCTATATCAAAGACGAAAAGATGACTGTCCGCCAGTACCTGGAGAGCATCGACAAGAACCTCCGCATCACAGCGATGAAGCGGGTAAAAATTGGATAATTTTCTATCTGCAGATGATGAAGAAGGAGCCGGCTAGGCTCCTTTTTTTTTGGCCTCTCCCCTTTGTCTGAACTGGGATTTATGGGATTATTGGGATTATTGAGAACTTCCCTTTTCTGCTAAAAGAAAGAGCTTGGCCATTTTCCACTAAAATTCCATAAATTAGCCGTGTAAAACACATCTATGAAATATAAACGCATCCTCCTCAAGTTGAGCGGAGAGTCCCTGATGGGTGACAAGGAGTTCGGAATCGACCATACTATACTGGAAAAATATTCTGACGAAATCAAAATCATCGTAGACAAAGGAGTGGAGGTAGCGATTGTAATTGGCGGTGGAAATATTTTTCGCGGAGTAGGCAACGATGCCGAAGATGTGATTGACAGAGTACAAGGCGACTACATGGGCATGCTCGCGACGGTAATCAACTCCATGGCACTGCAAAGTGCCCTCGAGCGTCTGGGCGTGAAGACACGTTTACAATCTGCCATCAAGATGGAACAGATTTGTGAACCCTATATCAAACGACGTGCAGTACGGCATTTGGAAAAAGGCCGTGTGGTGATCTTCGGTGCAGGAACAGGCAACCCCTATTTCACCACCGACACGGCGGCTTCCTTGCGTGCAATTGAAATCGGTGCTGATGTATTGTTAAAAGGCACCCGCGTAGACGGCATCTATGATGAAGACCCTGAGAAAAACAAGAACGCCATCAAGTACGACCAGGTAACCTTCGACGAAGTGTATGAGAAAGGATTAAAAGTGATGGACCTTACTGCCTTCACTCTCTGCAATGAAAACAAGGTGCCGATTATTGTCTTCGACATGAACAAGCCAGGCAACCTCCTGAAAGTACTGGAAGGCGCGCAGGTAGGAACGCTGGTGGAATTCTGAACATTGTCTGAACTGTGATTTGTGGGATTTATTAGATTTATGAGAATTAATTAAGTTTGGATTTTATCAGATTCTATTTCGATAGATTAAAAAAAATATTCAGATAGTGATTCAAGCACTAATTTATCTTTAAATTAAAAAAATGCTCAGACACTAAATAATAAATTATCAATTCATCGGTTTAATCATTGTTTGTTTACCAGAAAGAAAGCATAAATCCCACAAGTCCCATTAATCCCATAAATCCCAGTCAATGATAGACGCCAACGCCCTCATCAACACCTCCAAGGAACATATGCAAAAAGCCATTTCTCATCTCGAGACAGAGCTATTGAAAATACGTGCCGGCCGTGCGAATCCGGCCATGCTCGACGGCTTGCATGTGGACTATTATGGTACCAGCACCCCATTACAGCAAGTAGCCAACATGAGCGTACCTGATGCAAGAACCCTGGTAGTACAACCCTGGGAGAAAGGCATGATCGTACCCATTGAAAAAGCCATCATGGCTGCCAACCTCGGCTTCAACCCACAGAACGACGGACAACTTATACGCATCAACATCCCTGCGCTCACCGAAGAGCGCCGCAAGGACCTGGTGAAAAAAACTAAAGCCGAGGCAGAACACGCCAAAGTTTCTATACGCACCACCCGCCGCGAAGCCAATGAACATATCAAGAAAGACGGCAAAGGAATGCCCGAAGACGTGTTGAAAGACTTCGAAGACCGCATCCAGAAAATGACCGACCAGTACATCGTTATGGTAGACAAACACCTGGAAGCAAAGGAAAAGGAAATCATGACGATTTGATTCGAAATACGCCTTTACAGAAAATCTACTTCTAAGCTCAGTTACGAAATCGTAGCTGAGCTTTTGTTTTAAAGCATATAGGAAAACAGGTTGTAATTATGTTATTTTAGCTAATCAAATTATGATATAATATCCATTTGGATTTAGTTCATCTCTTTGGATATTATTTTAAAAGATATCAAGGATAGAATGGTGGTTGAATTATTCGAATAATATCAGCAAGAATGCTTGATAGGTCTTATTATTAAAAAGAGATGAGATGTATTTATTAGTTAGTGGCAAGTTTTGGGGAAAGTGCTAACTTGAAACTGATGACAAAAAATATACAATGAAAATTTGGACAACACTTTTACTTTTGATTATTTCTGTTTCAGTTTTCGGACAGACAAATAAAGAATTGGAATATTTCAATGTTCGAGACAACTACATTAACTATTTCAAAAATATCAGTGTAATTAATCGTGATTGGACTAAAACTGACAAGCAAGACAAAGATTCTCTTTTAGTTTTAGAAAAAAAGCTTCGAGAGGTATTGAAGGGTTCAAAAATTGACAGCGTTGTCAGATATGGAAAAATCAATTTAGAAACACTACAACAGGATTTAGGTTTTGGAATGCTTGACGGTTTAGTATTGAATAAATACTCTTCCAATTCTTTACAAATATTTGTGACTTCTAAAGAATTGTTTTTTGATTACTTTAAATCTCAGCAAATAAATTCCATTGACAATTTAACTCCAAGACAATTGGACGATATTTTGACTTCATTAGTTTCTGATGCTCATTCTACAGTTTTTTATTCTGAAAAAATATCTTCTACTAATAGCAACCAAGTGTATGGAGGTATTGAGACAATAGCACAAGACTTTGGACGGTTTACTCCCGATATAATTTTTGCCCTCAAATCAAACGGGAATTACATTTACATAATTCAAAAATATCTTGACAAACCAATCAATGGAATGAAAGATTGCCAAGCTATTTACGACAGTATTTATTCAGACTCTGAAAAACATTTTATGACATATCAGGCATCTAACTTACAAGACACGACAGCATTCAATAAAATAATTCAATTGGAAGTAACTGCTTGGGAAAAATATTGTGAGTGTTATCAAAAGAATTTTAGAAACGACAAACAGTTTGAACTAATACTAAAACAAATAATAAATATCGTGCAGTATGTTGAAAGATAAACCAGCCGCTAACAACACCTGCAAGAAATTGGCGGTTCAGTGATTAATTGAAGCTTTATGCTTCGTATCAAGTTCAGTGCTGGCAGACAGTTTTCGTCTCCGAAATCGCCAACTACTTGTAGCTGCAAACCGTTAGGCTTAATGCTTGTAGCTCCGATTTAACAGCCTTCCAACTTAGAAGTGACTGCAAGAAATGAACTTTGACAAACAAGAAATATGAAAACTAAAATACTCCTTACAATCTTTATTCTACTCAAAACATTTGTTGTCACGTTTGCACAGGTCAAGAGATTTGAAAAAGGCGAGATAATTACAAAAAAAGGAGACACATTAAATTGTCTTGTTGAGATTACGTCTACTTACGGAGATAAAATTGCATACAAGCAATCCAAAGCTGATAAGGAAAATTTTATTCGCGGACGGGAAGTAAAATCTTTGAAGACAAGTTTCAGCACTTTGGAAAGCATATTATGTGGGAAAAGCGAAAGATTAATGACAGAGTTGGAAAAAGGAAAAGTTACCCTTTACAACTATATTGAATTTCAGGATACGCCCACTGAACAAAATAATTCAGGAAGACAATTTAGGGCAATTTGGAGAATAACGTATGCGATAAAAATGGAAGACAAATACTTTGAAGTAGAATCCAGACCTAAAAAATTCAAAGAACAGTTATGCCAATTGTTTAGAGATTGTCAGCCCTTAATAGAAAAGATAAATACTGGTAAATTAGATTATTCAAAAGTGTACAACATCGTTAAAGAATACAACTCCTGTAACTAACGTTTGTGCAAATTTGAAACTGTATCGCTTCGTGAACAGAAGAGCACATGTGCATAACACAAAGATTAAATGCAATTGTGAAAAGAAGGGATACGGAAGTATATTAACAGTACGCAAGTAATGAAGTGCCTGAAAGTTAAATAAAATGCAACACAGGAAAGCGGAGAAAATCTTTTTTTCTTCTGTTGCATTTTATTTAATGAACAATGTACCGTTCTATCCCTTCTTTTTACAACTACATTAATCCCTTCTTCGCTATTACCCAATTTAAAAAGACGACAATGAACAGACAAATAACATTTTTACTTTTTAGTTTGACACTGTTTTTTAATCAAGTAGGTGGACAGACATTTAAGCAACAATTCAATAACTTGGTTACAGAAAAGGACACAGTCGGACAGCAACAACTTTTAGAAAAATGGGAAAAGTCCGATAGTAACGACCCTGAATTATTTGTTGCCTATTTCAACTATTATGTAAATAAGAGCAAAAAAGAAATAATAACACTTGGACAAAATCCAAAAGGCAAAGATGTGCTTCAAATTATGGACCAAGACACAACCAAAAAAGAACCTGTTGCCTTTATGTATGGCGACACTTATTATGAACCTAGCTTATTAAGCAAAGGTTTTGACTGGATTAGTAAAGGAATAAAAAAACACCCGAACAGACTTGATATGAGATTTGGAAATATTTATATGTTTGGACAACTTGAAGACTATGAAAAATTCACTACCGAAATAATAAAAACGATTGATTATTCAAACGAAAACAAAAACAAGTGGACTTGGGCTGACAGCAAACTGCTTGACGACCCAAAAGAATTTATGTTAAGTTCCATTCAGAATTATCAACTTCAACTTTATAACACGGAAAACGACAACCTGTTAGACAATATGAAGCGAATTGCTGAAACAGTTTTGAAATATTATCCTGACCATGTTGAAAGTTTATCAAATATTTCAATAGTATTTATGATTCAAAAACAATATGACAAAGCACTTGAACCTCTTTTAAAGGCCGAGAAATTAAATCCAAAAGATTATATTGTCCTAAGCAACATTGCACAAGCATACAAACTTAAAGGTGACAACAAGAACGCAATCAAATATTACGAACTGACATTAAAACACGGTGACGAACAAGCGAAGAAATATGCACAAGGACAAATTGACGAACTTAAAAATAAATAGAAGCACTGTGGGTAACAGCACCTATAAGAAATTGGCGGTTCAGTGGTTAAATGAAGCTTTGTACTTCGTAGCAAGTGCAGTGCTGGCAGACAATTTTGTGCTACGTAATCGCCAACTTCTTATAGCTGCAAACCGTTGGCGGTCATCTTGCTTTATTGAAAAAATTATAATAGCCCTGGAAGACCAATTCAAAATGAATATGGTATATTAGTTCTTAGGGTTGATCGCCTAACAATCAACATAGGCTCAGTTCACCAATTCAGTTTATAAATACGTTAAAATGTGGACACTCTAACCAAAGTACAACGTACTAAAAACATGCAAGCCATCCGCAGCCATGGTACAAAAGCGGAGATAAAACTTGCCAAAGCAATTTGGGACAAAGGCTACCGTTACCGAAAAAACAATAAAACGGTCTTTGGAAAACCGGACCTGACATTCAAACGGTTAAAAATTGCAGTTTTTGTGGACAGTGAATTCTTTCATGGTAGAAAATGGCAATCAAACAAGTATCGTATTAAAACCAACCGAAAATTTTGGTGGAAAAAAATAGAAGGAAACATCAACAGAGACCATAAAGTAAATCGTAAACTGAAAAAAGAAGGGTGGAAAGTTTTAAGATACTGGGATACTGAAGTCCACAAAAAATTAGGACATTGCATAGCTGAAATAGAAAAAACAATAAAGAAAAGGGAAGATGCCAATAAAATACTCTGAAATCAGGAAGAAACTCAAAATTGAGGTTGACAATAAAACAAATGATGGCTTAGCCTACTTAACGCACTTTTTTCAAAACAATAAAAACGGGGTATCAAAACTCTATAAACCAGCTGCAAAAGTATATCTGACTGAACTACATAAGGATTTTAATCTTCAGGAAAAGGCAGATTTTCAATATTATCTGCCTATTAAATGGGATATCCCCTTCCCTCCGTCTCCCAATCCAAAATTTAGATTTATTGATTTGTTTGCAGGCATTGGAGGTATCAGGCTTGCATATCAAAATCTGGGTGGTAAATGCGTATTCACAAGTGAATGGAATACTTACTCCAAGAAGACTTATGAAGCAAATTTTGGTGAAGTTCCATTCGGGGACATCACAAAAATATCCGAAAAAGATATTCCGGATCATGATATCCTGTTAGCCGGCTTCCCCTGCCAACCTTTTTCAATTGCCGGAGTTTCCAAAAAAAATGCTTTGGGAAGACAACACGGCTTTTTAGATGAAACACAGGGTACTTTGTTTTTTGATATAGCCAGAATTATTAAACACAAGAAACCCGCAGCATTTATGCTGGAGAATGTAAAAAATCTGGTTTCACATGATAAAGGCAATACGTTTAAAATTATAATCGAGACTCTAAAAGAATTAGGTTATACCGTCCACTACAAAGTTTTGGATGGAAAACATTTTGTACCACAACACAGGGAAAGAATTATTATCACCGGCTTTAGAAAAAGTGTTTTTAAAGGTGAGGAAAACTTTAAATTTCCCAACCTTCCTGAAGCTGAACACAAATTTAAAGACATACTGGAAAGTAAACCTTTAGACAAATATACCCTCACATCGAATCTTTGGAATTACCTGCAGGATTATGCAGCAAAGCATAAAGCAAAAGGAAATGGATTTGGTTTTGGCTTGACTGATTTGAATGGAATTTCCAGAACCATGAGCGCACGATATTATAAAGATGGGGCAGAAATTTTAATCCCGCAAAAAGGCAATATCCCCAGACGTCTTACACCAAGGGAAAGTGCAAGATTGCAGGGTTTTCCGGACACATTTGTAATTCCTGTTTCTGATACACAGGCTTATAAACAATTTGGAAATTCGGTTACGGTGCCATTAATTCAAGCTGTTGGGAAAGAATTAGTAAAAGAATTAATAAAAACAAATGGACAGCATACTAAGTACAGCAATTCTGTCAGCGCAAAAATCTGAAATTGCTTTTAGTAAATTTATTACTGCAAACGATACCGGGGCAACAGGAGGACATCAGGCAGGCTTTCACATGCACAAAAACTCCTGGTCATTATTTTTTGATACACCCGGTGTGAAAGGTGAGAACAAAGACAAATTCATCACGATAAATTGGCAAAACGATTTTGATACAGAAAGCCGGTTCATTTATTATGGAAGAGGGACAAGAGATGAATATCGCCTGACAAGATTTGGAAGGGGATTCCCATTTCTATTTGATGAAAATATTGGAGACCTTTTAGTTATTTGTAAGGTTTCTGAAGGTTATTATAAAGCATACATTTTAAATACAGACGAAGAGATTGAAGAGTTTTTTGCGGCTTTAAATATTTCTTCATACGATACTAATAATATCATTCCCCGACAGTTTGAGCAAACAGCAGAAGATAAATTACTGCAATGTTTCATGGCATTTCTGAAAAGTTTAAAAATTGAATTCCCAACAACTGTTGATTTAGCATCCAATGCAAGAAATTGCTATAATGGCGCATTCGGAATTGACGCTCGTAAAATACAAGCCAATCCTGATAAAGAAATTTTAAATTGGCTTAATGCTGAATTTCAACTTTTTAAAATAATTGAGAACAACAGGTATAATAACAGAATTAAAACTCCGTTTAAAACTGTTGAAGAACTGGTTGAAACTGCCAACACAATCCTAAACAGAAGAAAAAGCAGGGCTGGAAGATCCCTGGAACATCATTTGGAAGAAGTCTTTTCTACATTCAAACTATTATTTTCCACACAATCTGTAACAGAAGACAATAAACGTCCTGACTTTTTGTTTCCAAGTGTGGATGCTTACTTTGACAAAAATTTTAATAGCAAAAAATTACTTACTCTTGCGTCAAAGACAACCTGCAAAGATCGCTGGAGACAAATACTAAACGAAGCAGATAGAATTAAAACAAAACACTTATTCACATTGCAGCAAGGAATTTCCAAAAACCAGTTGATAGAAATGTACAAATATAATGTTTGCTTAGTAGTACCAAAACCATACTTAAAAAGTTTTCCGCCTGAATTTAGAGAGAAAATATTGACTCTTGAAAGCTTTATTAATGTAGCTAAAGCCACTCAAACGTAAATTCTCGTTTATCACCAAATGATTTAGAATTCTATTTTAAACCCGATAGTAGGAATATTGTGAAATGGCTGGTGCTTAGGGTTATTCTGACCTTGCAACATCCAGGCACAAGCTATAAGAATTTTCTTTCGCTCTTAGTTCCTACTATTTGATTACATTTAATAGCATGCAGGAAAATTCCTGCAAGAGCGAAATGCATCTGCACACCAAGCAGCCACACAACATCCCTCTCATCCGGCTTGGGATAAATATTGGTTGAGGTTCAATGGACACAAAGACGCCCCCCCCCCTCAGCCGAATAAAAAATAACAAACATGGAAACCAAACAGATAAAAGCATTCGGTACAAAGGCAGCTCACAAAGCTTTGGAAGGTCTGAGCATTTCACGCAGAGCCTTAACTGCACAGGATGTGGAAATCGAAATTTTGTATTGTGGTGTTTGTCATTCTGATTTGCATACGGCTCGCAACGATTGGGGTGGAACTGTTTACCCCGCTGTTCCCGGTCACGAAATTGTAGGTAAAGTAACTCATGTAGGAAAGGATGTACGCCAATTCAAAGTTGGCGATATGGCCGGGGTTGGATGTTTGGTTGATTCCTGCCGAACCTGTGATTCTTGCAAACAGGATTTGGAGCAGTATTGCTTAACAGGCTTTACTGGAACTTACAATGGCAAAGACAAACATATAGGAGGTCGTACCTTTGGTGGTTATTCCGAAAAAGTAGTGGTGGACGAACACTTTGTTTTAAAATTGCCGTCGAATCTGAACTTGGCTGCAATTGCCCCCTTGCTTTGTGCCGGCATCACCTGCTGGTCGCCACTAAAACACTGGGATGTCAAAGAAGGCAGTAATATAGCTGTAGTGGGCTTGGGTGGCTTAGGACACATGGCGATAAAACTGGCGAAAGCTTTAGGTGCAACAGTCAGCCTTTTTTCAAGGTCGGCAGGAAAAATAGCAGATGCTAAAAAACTGGGCGCTGATGCTGTGATTATTTCAACCGATAAAGCACAAATGGACTTAGCGAAAGGAAAATTCGATTTGATTATTGACACCGTTCCGGAACTACACGACGTGAACCCCTATGTAACTACTTTAAACATCAGCGGGGTCTTGGTAATGGTCGGTTATTTAGGAGATCTGAATCCAATGCTAAACACTGTCCCCATGATTTTAGGGAGAAAATCTGTGGCAGGTTCCGTCATTGGAGGAATTGCAGAAACACAGGAAATGCTTGACTTCTGCGGACAGCACAACATCGTTTCTGAAATTGAATTAATAAAAATGCAGGACATCAATGAAGCCTACGAACGAATGTTGAGAAGCGACGTGAAGTATCGCTTTGTTATTGATATGGCTTCTTTGAAAAACTAAGAAGTGGCATGAGCCAGCGAATATGTCAAACACTAAATATTTCGGTCATCGGAGGAATTCATCTTCAGTCTGAAAAATAATTAAGCAATGAGAATCTTGTTAATATTTTGTACAATTTTCCTTGGATGTAACACTCTTAATCAACCTAAGGCATATACCGCTAAACAAGCGTGCATTGTGAATTTAAAAAATAATCTAAAAGGAAATTGGAGCCTAAGCGACGATAGTGTTTTCTATCAGACGAGTTATAAATTCCTGACTGAGCTTGATACAGTCTATGATCAATGTCTGAATATGTTGGATCAATCCGAAATAATCGAACTTTTCGGTAATCCAACAGAAACACATAAAATGAAGGAGGGATTTCAAATTCAATCTTCATTTGACTATTTAGTTTCATTGCCTTGCAAAAAGGATGCTGAAAATTCCTGGTGTAACTTTTTTGTATTTTATTTTGATTCCGATTTAAAAGTTGTGAGAAGCGAAATGATTTCCCATGTTGGCTTAACTTCATATTAATTGACAAGTCAATAATTTTTGACTTCCGCTTATCAAAGCAAGGTTAAGAATTTTTACAGCATCTGCCAATCTTCCACAATCCCTGATATCCGCTGCGAGGAATTTGCAATCCCTTCCCTTATTAAAGGTGAGATTTCAAATCCACCCTTCAACGCTCATCAAGCTTCCTATCCGGAGTCCCCTCACGCTCGAGGCTTTCGTTCAAAGACTCCGGAGATCGGTGATCGGTGTTGGGTAGACTTGTTTCTAAGGGTGATATTGATATGTTGTGGGATGCTCCGGAGTCTCCTCACGCACGAAGCTTTTGTTCAAAGACTCCGGAGATCGGTGCCTGACAATCGCCCACAATCCCTGAAATTCTATTCTTTAATTATTTTCTTCAGCACTATAGTTTCATCATCATCAATAATTTTCAGAAAATAAATGCCGGATGCCTGAGAGGATATATCAATTTCGCTTTGGGTTTTGAAGATGGTTTGGGTATATACCTTTTCTCCCATTACATTATAGATTTCAACACGGGATGGCCGGGCCGGGCCCTTTATAATGAAGATGCCCTCAGCTGGATTTGGGTAGATGGAAAAATCTGTCGCCTTAGAAATTTCGTTCAGGCCCACCGAAATTTGCGGAGTAATATAGCTGTAGTAAACATCCTGTTCTCCATTCAGTGTATTTGCCCATGCGAGGTGGGCACCGGTATTATCAGAGACCATATCGAAATAATCACCCATTTTAAATTGGTCGGGATAGCCAAGATTTGGATCGAAAGAGGCAGATAATTTTTCATTGACAGACCAGGTATTTCCCTGGTCGGTGGAATAGGAATAATAGAGCGCAGATAACACAGAGCCCTGTGGTGCATCCCGGGTATCAAGCCAAACAGCATCGATCCTTCCATTCGGAGCAACAGACATAGTTCCAAACCATTGGGTATTGTCTACGGAAATATCATCGTTGATTCGAATGGGCGAACTCCAGCTAAGCCCTCCGTCAGTACTCTTTGAAAACATCACATCACAGGGATCGAAATTCGATAAGCGGACCACCGATGCAAGCAGGTAAACATTCCCCTGACCGGGTCCGCCGGATCGGTCAACATCGATGTTTGCCTGACCAAGAAGACCTTCCGGGTTAACATTGGCACCTCCGCCAAGGAAGCCATCCATAAAAACGAAAACAGGAGCATCCCATGTAATCAATGAGCCCGGAGTCTTAGCATTGGGTGATTTACACACAACGAGGTCAGTAATGGTGTCTTGCCGGCCTCCGCCAATATACAGTTCACCGGCATTTCCGACAGCCATCGTTCCCCAATTGGGTTCACCGTCCGCGAAAGTACAATTCTCATAACTGCTTCCTCCATTGGATGAACGAGTGAAGAAATCAGGAGAACAGGAACTAAAAAAAGAGGTCCAGAATGAATAGATATTTCCACTGCCCACACCGGAAGTCCGGTCAATAGTCATCCATTGTTTATCGCCTCCGGCAGCATCTGTTCCGTTATCCCATGAGGCAGCTCCGTTATTGCTTTTAAATACTTTGCAGAAAAAATTATCTGCGGTGTCTTTCGATAAACTGTTGTAATAAAAATTTCCGGAAGAGTCGTAATCAAGTACCGGGTCGGAGCGGAATACACCTTGTTCGATACTCCCGGGAAAAGTCCAGCTTAATCCGGCATCGTCAGTAAAACTCCAGCCGGCTTGACGGAAATTACTGAGAACATTATCGAATTGTCTCCAGCCAATAGCCATTTGATTTCCATTCAATGGATTCACAGCAATACTTGGTTCATTAGCTGCATCGCCCATAATGTTTTGACCACCCGGATCTACGTTTACCTGAATAGTAAAGATGCCGCTGCTCATCAAATTCGACGAAGCGGTTTTCCTTAATTTATATGCAGGAGAAAGCTTTTTATTATCAAAGGCATTGGGCAAATACAAATCACCAGGCGACTCATCATGTACGAATTTTTTTTCATGAGCAGGAGTTCGGAGCCCTTGAGCCGAAGTTAATACAGGAATTAAAAATATAATCCCGGCAAGAAGAATAATTAACTTTTCTTTAGTTTTCATGAGGTGACATTTATAATTGGATCAGCCCGAATTTCCCGCAGCCTTTTACCGGCCATGGAAAATCCTTCATATACATATGGATGAAGGTACTAATTATTCCTTTCAGAATTTCTCAGCCGCGAGGGCTTTGCAATCATTTCCCTTTCAAATGTGAGATTTCAAATCTACCTTTCAACGCTCATCAAGCATACTATCCGGAGTCCCTAGACAAACGAGGTTTTCGTTCAAAGACTCCGGAGATCGGGCAAAATATTGGAATGCAGATGCGCCTCCTGCTTTTTTACTAATCGTTTATTTTCTATTTTTGGTCAGCAATGAACTTTCAACCACCATACGAGATTGACCTGGTATCTGATATAACCGTTACACTACAAAAGTCCAATCCGGAAATTGTCAGACGCATCCGGGTATTGAGTGATATCTCGCTCCTGGAACTGCACTTAACTATTCAATATGCAATGGGCTGGACAGATTCCCATCTTTTTGAATTTAAACGTGGAGATCTCATCTTCGGATTCCGTTATCCGGAAACCGAACTGGATTTCCCGGATCTTATCGATGCATTTGCTATCCCCATCGCAGGCGTTCTCAAACGACCAGGCCAGGTACTTACGTACATTTATGATTTCGGGGATTACTGGGAGCACAAGGTTCAACTCAACGATCACCTCAGCCTTGACCCGGAAATCAAATACCCCATTTGTATTTCCGGAACCGGGAATTGTCCACCTGAAGATTGTGGCGGTATCCATGGCTTTTATGCCATGCTTGAAATATTAAATGATAAGAATCATCCTGAATATAAAGAGACCAGGCTCTGGGCAGGAAAAAACTACAAGCCGGATGAATTTGATATTTCAAAAATCAACAAAAGGCTGAGACGAGTTAAAGCTCGTATAAAAGAATATTCAATCAAAAAGTTTATACGTTAGTATTTGTGAAGGGATAAAATTGTCCCGCTACGAAGGACGTGTCACCGCTCGGGATTTGTAATCACTTGCTTTTTAAATGTGAGATTTCAAATCTACCTTTCAACGTTCATCAAGCATCCTATCCGGAGTCCCCTCACACACGAGGCTTTCGTTCAAAGACTCCTGAGATCGGGTTTCGTAAGGGGAAGGCAGGCTGCTGCAAGAGCGGAATGAGCCGGCACGAAGCTGCCACGCGAGATCCCGCTCATTGGGGAAGATTTAATGAATGCAACATTTCGAGGTAATGAAGGATACCTGGAAGTTTTTGGTGGCAGGTCCTGATAAGAGTATGTCAGCTGTCAAGCTTGACGACTTCGGAACTCCAGGCAAATGGCAAGAAGTAAACCCTAACAATATTAATCCTATCTTTCCTGACTAATAAAACTTTATAAAATGAAAACAAAACTACTCCTAATCCTTGTACTCTCCACTATTGGTGGCTTGAGTGTGAATGCACAACTCAGATTTGAAAAACACTACGGTGGCGGCGGGTTTGAGGAAGGCAACGATGTCCGGCAAACCTTTGATGGAGGATACATCATGGTTGGACAAACCCAATCCTATGGAGTGAATACACTTGATGATGTGTATCTGATAAAAACTGATGGCAATGGCGATACGTTATGGACAAAAACTTATGGTGGATTAAGTTATGACAAAGGATATTCCGTTGATCAAACTACTGACAGCGGATATATAGTCACAGGGATGACAAGCAGTTTCTCCTCAAGCCTGGAAGATGTTTACTTAATCAAGACCGACCAAAACGGAACTCTGCTTTGGTCAAAAACTTATGGGGGAAATCTGGGTGGTACAGGTCATTCTGTTAAGCAAACTACCGATGGAGGATATATTATTGGCGGAATAAAAGTTAACTCAAGCGGCATACATGATGCGTTACTTATAAAAACCGATGCAGCCGGAGATACACTCTGGACAAAAACCTATGGAGGAACAGGTGACGATTATGGCACTTCTGTCGTGCAAACCACTGACGGAGGATACCTGCTGGCCGGAAACGGCAGCACTACAGGTATTTGTTTATTCAAAACAAACTCTGCCGGAGACACACTCTGGACAAAGACATTCTACGTAACAGGTGGACTTCCTCATCTTAATTATCCTTACTGCATTCAGCAGACAGCTGACAGCGGGTTCATCGTTACGGGCATTACCTATGGTGCAACCGGACTTGATATGTATGTACTCAAAACCGATAGTATGGGTGAGACTCAGTGGGCAAAAACATATGCAGGAACAAGCAATGATTATGCCTTGTCTATTCAGCAAACTACCGATGGCGGGTATATTATGGGTGGATGGTCCCAGAGTTTTTCAGGTTATCACAGTACCGTCCTAAGGTTAGATGATGTTGGAGATACGCTATGGACAAAATCTTTTGATGGAGGAGGAGGTGCTTCCTTCGGTTATTCCGTCAGGCAAACCGCTGACGGAGGATTTATTTTTCTCAGTACAGCATATCAGGATATGTATTTAGTAAAGATGGATGAAAATGGGAACAGCGGGTGCAACCAGGGAAATTCCCCGGCAGAGGCAACACCTGTTACTCATACTTTAACTCCCTTCACTACAATTTCTTCAGGGGGGACCGTTACCACTCCCGGTACCATTATTCAAAGCGGAAGTATTGTTACTACACTTTGTTCTAATGTCGGCATCGGCGAAATAAAAAATGACAAATCAATTTCTGTTTATCCAAATCCATTCACCAACGAAATTAAAATTACAAATAGTGACTACGGAGTATCAGGCCGACAGATGGGAGAAATTATTTTGTATGACATCACCGGAAAAGTAAATCTACGGCAAATTACAACAGGCGAAGAAACCAATATCAACACGGAAAATATTTCTCAAGGATTTTATGTTCTTCATTACTCAGATGAAAAAACAAATATAAATATTAAGTTGGTGAAAGAATAACCTTGTTAGCCCGAATGCATAACATCTGCTGCGCAGGATTTCCCACTGCAGAGGATTTCAAAATTCCCAGCTGGGCGATTTCTTGGGTGAAATTAATTGGCAGCAGGAGATTTCGCCGCAGAAACCCATGAACTGATACGAAGAAGTAAAGGATAGCTGGTAATTATATTGAATAAAACTAAATTTACTCCCGCTACGAAAGGCGTGTCGCTGCGAGGGATTTGCAATCACTTCCCTTTTAAATGTGAGATTTCAAGCCCACCTTTCAACGCTCCTCAAACATACTATCCGGAGTCCCCTCACGCACGAGGCTTTCATTCAAAGACTCCGGAGATTGGGGATTTCAAATCCACTGTTGAATGCTCATCAAGCATCCTATCCGGAGTCCCCTCACGCACGAGGCTTTCATTCAAAGACTCCGGAAGTCGGGAAAATTCGTGCAAGAGCGGAATTATTTGTTTAATATTTTGATTTTATATCAGAATTGAAACATCCTGTGCGCTCTTGGGATCAGGTGCAGGATAGGCATCAGGAATTCCATTACCTTTTTTGATATTCTCCTGTTTTTTTATATAATTTTATACTCATCTAAATTCCTGCAACCATGAAAACAACTACAAATTTTCTAATGCTATTGTCAGGTATTATGCTCTGTTACCTGACCTCAACGGCTCAGCAAATCAATTCTTCAGGCTACTACCCGCCTGTTCCAACTTCCTCGGATACGATTGTCTATTATAACTACATGCTATTTTATCTGGAACCGTGTAGCATGGATTCCTCCTCAATTAGAGATTCGGCTAATTACATCTACCTGGATTCTTATCATTGCCTTGGTTCAGCCACAGGAGTCTGTCTGACCAATGATAGCATCCGGATTCCACCTCACGCTCCGGGAAGTTATTTCATCGTATACAATGCGCATTATGATACTCTGCCCTGCGGAAATGGATACTCAGGATTACTTGGTTCCGGTTTCGGGGTAGACGTTTTAACAACCGGAATCCAAATCACCGAAGATTGCAATGTTGACATACGATATGACCGATCAACTTCCAACATTCGCTTTATTACAGGTTCTACCTGCCGCAAGACTGCATCTTCATTCAAAGTATTTGATGTCGGAGGTCGCTGTATTCTTGAGAGAGAACAACTCAGTCTCACAGAAACAATTTCCTGGAACGCTTCTGATGGGGTTTATTTCTTCGAGCTTGAAGATCAGAATGGAATGCTCCGTAAAGGAAAATTTCTGGTGCAGGGACAATAGTTCTATACTGTAAGTCCATTTGTACTCATGTGAAGAAATAGAAAACCCAAATTTCAAAAGAAGGTTTTCTGAATAATAAAGTAAAAACTCTGCAGATTAATCCACAATCAATTTACCCTGTGCAAGAGACTCTTGCTCATTCGAAACTCTGTAGTAATAAATTCCGGCAGGAGCATCTCGAAGATCTATTTCCGTGATTGGGAATGATACATAGTTGGAATAAAGGATTTGACCAACACTATTATAAATATTTAAGAATAATTTTCCCTGAGAATTTTCCATATGCAATGAAAACACTCCATGACCCGGATTAGGGAAAACATGAATTGCCTCATTTCCTGAATGCTTTTCAATTCCTGTCGAATTGGTCCATTTCGCAATTCGGATGGCACTATTTCCCCCGGCTGTACTAAAATCTCCGCCCGCAAAAAGTTCTGCATTAAACTCCTGCAAAGCCTGCACGACTCCATTCATACCCGAACCAACAGGCGACCAGTTGGTTCCATTCCATTTTGCTATATTATTGGCTGCATTTCCATCCGCCGTGGTGAAAAATCCCCCGGCATATAAGTTGGTATTGAATATTGATAAACAGCGTACACTATTGTTGAATCCGGTACCTACCGACGACCAGTTCGTCCCGTTCCATTTTGCAATATTATTTGCAGGACTGCCACCGGCCATTGAATATCCTCCGCCGGCATATAATTCTGAATTATAGACTGCCATAGTTTCCACATTGTCATCTGTTCCTAATCCAACCGCAGACCAGCTGATACCATCATATTTGACAATATAATCAGATGCATTTCCTTCTGCCTGCGTGAATGCTCCTCCAACGTACAGTTCCCCATTATACACAGCCAGGGAGAATACTGTCGAGGCAATACCGGCTATTCCATTACCCACACCCAACCAGGAGCTTCCATTCCATTTCGCAATTCTACTCGCCGAGCTACCTCCTGCAGTAAGAAATGAACCTCCTGCATAAAGTTCTCCATTGTAAACAGCAAGCGCATAAACATTGCTGCTTACTCCGGTTCCAAGAGGGGACCAGACAGATCCGTTCCACTTTGCGATTCTGTTCGCAGGACTTCCACCTGCATTCATAAACCATCCGGCTGCATACAACTCTCCATTGTAGACTGCTAATGCCTGGATATGATTATCCATGCCGGAACCGAGAGGAGCCCATGTATTGCCATTTAACCTGGCAATAAGGTTCACGGTTGTATTGTCTGCCGTAAGAAATGACCCGGCGGCATAAAGTTCAGAATTATATACAGCAAATGTCCTGACTGTATTACTCATTCCGGCCCCGACGCCCTGCCAGCTTTGTGCATTGGTGTTGATGCTTAATAAAACTACTGCGTAGAAAACGATTAAATTATTTTTCATGGGTTTCGGTTATTGTTTTTTCCGGTTAATTCCTCCTGAAAGTAAAAGTAGACGAATTTCATTACATTCAAATAGATGATGTACAAAAATAAGCTCAAGACCATTGATGATCAACATAGCAATACACAGATTTATCTGTAATTATTTTGTCGGCTCATATCACCCTTGAAACATCAAATAAAATGTTTCGAACAATAAAATTTGTAGGCTTGCCTTAATCCTATCAGCTTCCAAGCAGAAGCATCTTTAGGAAAATATCTAAAAACACAATAAAATCTGCGAATTAAATTTTATTTCGGGACATTCGTTGTTGGATAAGCGGAGCGAAATTAATTATAGAACGAAGGTATTTGCTCAAGGAGGCCGGAATACAATTTGATGATGTTTATTTTGCACAATAGATAACTGAATCTGGATTTCAATGGCAGGAAAAATATACAGGGTTTACGTTATAGAATTATCTAAAAAGGTCTTCACCGAGAATACTAAATTTCGGGAAGCTAATCCACAGTTCAATGGGGTGTTGGAATGTTTATATGTAGGCATGACCAGTAAAACAGCCAATGAAAGATTCGAACAACATAAAACCGGATACAGAAATAAAAAAGGGCACAAGCTCTCCTCTAACATAGTCCAAAAATATGGCTTGTACCTGCGGCCGAGCCTGTACAATCATATTGGCCTGATGACAAAAACCGAGGCGCTGAAGATGGAAGAAAAACTTGCCCTGGAATTACGAAGGGAACGGTATGCGGTTTGGTTTAACTAAGGCCCGAGATCTTCATTCCTAATCATTGTGCTTTACGAATGCGATACTGATTTCTTCCTTTGGAGCCCAAAAATCAAAAAATAACCTGTTTTTCATTTTTAAATCAAATTATTTATCTTTGCTAGTGAACACTCACTAACATAAGAATGCATTCCTAAAAAACCAATTTCCGGGCTAATCGCCTTGGAAATTCAATAGCGGGTTTATACAAATACAATTCAACGATATATCACCACCATGGCAATCAAAGAACGTCAGCTTGATATCATTGAAGCTGCCGGAAGTCTGCTCAACAGCTCCGGCCTGGGCGGACTCACCATCAAAAATCTCGCAGCCGAGATGTCATTTTCTGAATCCGCATTGTATCGCCACTTCAGTGGTAAGGAAGAAATAATTATTGCTATGCTCGACTACCTCGCCCAAAATATGGATGAACGACTAAGCAAGGCTGTGAAAGAATCAGATAGTCCGCGTACGAAATTTAAAAACCTCTTTGCAGATCAATTTCATTTCTTCAATACGAACAGACATTTTGTAGTCGCGGTATTTTCCGATTGCCTCATGGAAGAAAGCCCGCGCATCAACGACCGGATCCTGCATTTGATGGAAATTAAAACCAAACATGTTTTTCCTGTAATCGTGGAAGGTCAGAAAACAGGAGCGTTTACGTCAAAACTTCCCGCAGAAGAACTTATGCATATCGTACTTGGTTCTTTCCGACTTCAAATGTTCAACTGGAGAAGCAGGCACTTTGATTTTAATATCGAAGAACGGGGCGAATTTTTAATTCAATCATTATTATCATTAATGAGTATCAATAAACCATGAAAAAAATTACTCTCCTGTTCGCTTTATTCATAAGTATTCATTCAAGTCAGGCACAAAATCTTCTGGCCATACCGGATACACTCAACGGAACGAGTTTTTCACTAAACATCCTCGATACTTCGCATGTTTTTTATCCGGGCTTCGTAACGCAGACTTTCGGTGTAAATGCATCCTATCTGGGACCTACTTTATTTCTGAATAAAGGAGATTCTGTGAGCATGTTGGTGAACAACCAATTGATGGATACCACTACTATTCACTGGCACGGCCTGCATGTTTCTGCCGCTAACGATGGTGGTCCGCATATTATTATTCCCCCCGGCACAACATGGAACCCTTCTTTTGTGGTACGTGATCAAGCCGCAACTTACTGGTATCATCCGCATCTGCACATGATGACCAACCTCCACGCTACCCTGGGTGCTGCGGGTATGATCATCGTAAGAGACAGCATGGAAGCGACACTAAATCTTCCACGCTCTTACGGTGAAGACGATTTCCCTTTGGTGATTCAATCAAAATGTTTCGACAACAACAAAGAAATTCAAATAGGCAATCCTTACGACAGTGTGATGATGGTGAATGGCACCATTGATGCCTATCTTCCGGTTCCTGCGCAAGTGATTCGCTTCCGACTGCTTAACGCTTCCACGGAAAGAGTTTACAACCTCGGACTGCAGGGCAACATGGGTTTCGATCAGATCGCTTCAGACGGAGGATTGCTCGATGCACCGGTCCCACTTACACGACTTCGTCTTGCACCGGGCGAAAGAGCGGAAATCCTGCTTAACTTCTCCGGCATGAACGGGCAAAGCATAGACCTGTTAAGTTACGCATCCGAATTTCCCAGTGCAATTTACGGTGCAGCCCAACCCGGTATGGGTCCGGGACAAGTAATTCCGGGATATACTTCAAATCCATTGAACGGAACGAATTTCCGCATCATGAATTTCCAGGTGGTTGGACCGACAGCATCACCGATCACAAGCATTCCGGCAGCGATGGTAACTAACAGCCCCTGGCCTATAGGTTCGGCGACGGCCTTCAAAACTCTCATCTTTACTCCGGTGAACATGGGACCCACCGCGATTCAAGGTCCCTTCCTTATAAACAATACAAGTTTTGACCCTGGAGTGATTAACTACAGCATACCAGAAGATAATATAGAACTATGGACGCTGACAAATCAAAGTCCCATTGCGCATCCCTTTCACATCCATGCGATTCAATTTTATGTAACCGAAATAAATGGTGCCGCCCCTCCGCTCAATCAGCAGGGCCGAAAGGATGTGATTTTGGTTCCTGCTCAACAAACTGTAAAGTTCATCACCAAGTTTGACGACTTCTGTGATGCTGAATTTCCATATATGTATCACTGCCATATGATGACGCACGAAGACGATGGTATGATGGGACAATTTATAATCAGCTGCCCTGCCACTTCAATCAATGACCTTGGTTTGCAAGATGAACTCTTCAGCATATCGCCAAACCCTTCAAAAGACAGATTCACACTAAACAATTATTCAGGAGTAACTATTCAATCTATTAAGGTATACAACATCCAGGGGAAATGTGTTTCTACATTACAGGGCAACAACTCCGCGCTTTTCGAAATTGACATGAGCTCTTTTGCCAGAGGAACTTATATTCTTGAAGTCAGCATGGACAATCGAATCATTCGTAAAAAAATTACAACCATAAATTAATTCTCATGAAAAAGTTCTTCGTTTTAATGCTCCTGCCTGCTATGCTCGTCTTTTCCAGCTGCTCCACTTCAACAAATCCTGATACGCATGGTCAGGAAATGAATCACAATGCCGAGACGGATAATCAAGATGCACATCAGGTTTCCACTGCTGAAGCTATTCAACTGGACAATGGAAATAAATGGGTAGTTGACGCCAGCACGCGTACACACGTGAACAATATGGAAATGGCTGTAAATGACCTGTCGGACTCAGCGACATTGGCAGACATGAAAACCTATTCTGCACTGGCTTCTGTTTTGAAAGAAAATATTAAAAAGCTCACCACCGATTGTACAATGACCGGAACTGCTCATGAAGAATTGCACAAATGGCTGGCTCCTTATATTGATATGACTAAGGAATTTTCCGATGCCGACAGTCCGGAACAAGCAGCTTCACATTTGCATTCAATCCGCGAATCCTTTCAGGAGTTTCACAAATACTTCGAATAGTCTGTTGAATTATTTTACGGTATTAAAGAGCAGAAATAAGCATGTACATATTCAATTTTCAAGTGAAAATGAATCTTAAGCCAATCTTAAGAATTAAATAAGTGGCTTTATGGTTTTTAAGTTGAATCTTTGCACTTCAAAACAAGGCGCAATGATTTCAGCAACTCATCTTCATTCCATGATTATCCATTTTCCAATAGCCCTCATCATCACGGGCTTTTTATCGGAGATAATTGCTCTCCTGATCAAAAAAGAGTTTTTTAACAAGGCCGCCTTTTATCTTTTACTACTTGGCGCACTTAGTGCCATCGCAGCTTACCTCAGTGGCGAGTCGGCCGGTGAAGGAATAGAAAGTGGACCCTTGAAAGCACCCATGGAGTTACATGAAAACGCAGCGATGATCACACTCTGGCTTGCCATCGCAACCGCCTTGTTCAGGGTGATTGTTACATTTTTGAAAACCAATCGCCCATGGACGCGCTGGGTGGGAATCCTCTTGTTCATTGCTTTGATTGGTTCAGTAACTCGAACCGGCTATCTCGGCGGACAGTTAGTATTCAGTCATGGTGCAGGAGTAAAATTAGCTCTTCCGGATTTCACCAATACAGAACCTGAGGATTGAGATTGTGCATATGGAATTGGGAGGCTCCTACAGCATTAATACTAAGCTGATATAAGCACTCAGTTTCCGCTAAGAGAAAAAATCAGGAGTTCTATACCTTCCATTGCGAATTCGTCACGACGCTTTCAAATGCCATTCCTTACCTTTGAATGTAAATTTTCAGAACAAGCTTATGAGAATTCTTATTGTTGAAGATGAAACATCGATAGCAAATTTTGTAAGAGATGGTTTGCAGGAGGAAAGTTTTGCGGTGGATGTAGCATATAATGGTAAAGAGGGCTTGAAAATGGCCCTTGATAATTTAGCGGAGTACGATGTGATTCTTCTTGACTGGATGCTCCCTGGTCTCAGCGGCATTGAAATCTGTCGTAATATTCGTCTGCAAAACAAATCTGTTCCGATTATTTTTCTCACAGCCAAAGACACGGTGGATGATGCCATTTTCGGTCTTGAAAGCGGAGCAAACGATTATATCCGCAAGCCTTTTTCCTTTGAGGAATTGCTTGCACGTATCCGTGTGCTCATGCGGAAGACTGATACCGAACAAGTAGTTTTCTCAGCAGGCGGTATAATACTCGATGTTGAAAAACATGCCGTCACAAAAGACGGGAAACTCGTATATCTTACGCAAAAGGAATTTTCACTGCTTGAATACTTTTTACGTAACAAGGGTAAGGTTTGCCGCCGTACCCGCATCATTGAAAATGTCTGGGACATTCACTTCGATCACGACACCTCCGTAATCGATGTATATGTAATTGCGCTACGTAAAAAACTGGACGAAGCGGGAAAGCCCTCTTTAATCACTACGGTACGAGGTATCGGCTATAAAATCGAAACAGACGAATGACATTAAAATTCAAAAACCGTATAGCGCTTTACAATACGCTCTCCGTTGCATTCATTACAGCGCTGGTATTTGTTGTCATTTATTGGGTTGTGAATACAACGGCCTATGCGCATTTAGATGCAGATATATTACAGGAAAAGGAAGAAGTATTCAGCAACCTCGATTGGAAAGAGGACTCCATTGTTATCTATAAAATGCCCGAGTGGGATGAAGCGGAGCACAGCAAGGTCGAAGTAAATCCTACCTTCTTACAGATTGTCGACACAAAAGGCAGGGTTGTTTTTCACTCCAGCAATCTGAAGGAAGACCAGTTTTTATTCAATCCCAGCACCAGGCAAGACATGTTCTACAATGCAGAACTGAGTAGCCAAAAGATCCGGATGGGACAATTCCCGGTGAAGAATGATGACGGGAAAATCATTGGCCACCTTACCATTGCCATCTCTCAACAAGAATCATATACGATCCTCAATAACCTGATCGCCGTTTTGTTGATTTCATTTCCCCTTGTATTGCTCATACAATTTGTGGCTTCCTCCCTGGCAGCAGCCAAGGCAATCGCTCCGGTAAATCAATTAATCACAACAGCTTCAGGCATCAGCGATTCAAGTATCGGAACACGGCTCAACTTGCCGGAAAGAAAAGATGAATTGTATGAGCTTACGAAAACAATCAATGATTTACTCAGTCGTATAGAGGCGAGCATGCTTCAACAAAAACAATTCACCAGCGATGCTTCCCACGAAATCCGAACTCCCCTTGCAGCTATACGTGGAACTCTCGAAGTGCTCACAAGAAAGCCGCGCGAACCCAAGGTATATGAGGAAAAGATCACCGAGGTCATCACCCAGGTGGACCGCCTGGATTTTTTACTCGAACAACTGCTCCAACTTGCCAGGATAGAATCAGGCCACGCAGTAGCAAAAAAGGAAACGATTCGCCTTTCCCCTTTGGTATACACCCTGGCTGAAAAATGGATGCAAGCCGCTGCCGGAAAAAAAATCCACATCCACATAGACATTGCAGAAGATTCATCGGTTATGGCCGACACACTTTTTCTTGAAGTGATTTTGAATAACCTTGTAAACAATGCCATAAAATACGGTAAAGAAAATGGCAATGTCTTTTTGTTATGGAACGGAGTTCTGAATACGCTTTTTGTCAAAGACGATGGAATCGGTTTTTCAGCTGAGCAGTTACCCAAAATTTTTGACCGCTTCTACCGCACGGATGAGTCCAGAAGTTCCTCTGTGAAAGGAATTGGACTCGGTTTGTCAATTGTCAGGAAATTAGCTGATTTACAGCAAATTTCTTTGAGAGTGGAGAGCCAGGCAGGCCAGGGCAGCACCTTTATCATGAAATTTCCAGCTTGAATTTTAAGCCAATTTTAAGAATTGCCATTGTATATCTAAGTGTGTACAGTGGCATTTTTGCAGCATGAAATTTATAGATAACCGTAAAAATAAAAACACAATGAAAAAAATCCAAATCGTTCTTACTCTCGCCACTGTATTTTCCTATGCTGTACTCCAATCCTGCGCTCCCAATTCTCAGGCGAAAGAAGAAATGCAAAAACCAACTGCTCAAGAACTTGCCACAACAACCGCAACTGAGCCGGCTGCTACTGAGGCAGCACCTGATGCTAATGTCCTTACTAATGAAAACCTATTGGAGGCCTTCAAAGGAGAGACCACAGCAAGTGCCAAGTATGAAGCTTATAGCAAAAAAGCGGAGCAGGAAGGATTTCATGAAATTGCTTTGATGTTTAAGGCCGCCTCTATGTCTGAAAATATCCATGCCAATAACCATAAAGTTGTTATTGAGGAATCCGGAGCAAAAGCACCAGTCATTAAACCTGAATTCAAAGTGAATTCGACAAAAGAAAATTTACAAGATGCCCTTGCCGGAGAGAGTTATGAAATCAGCACTATGTATCCTGAGTTCATTACCAATGCCAATGCGGCCGATAACCAACTGGCTCTTGTTAGCTTTAACTATGCTTATAAAACTGAGAAGAAACACAAAGCACTATATGAAAAAGCACTGGCTGCTTTAGACAACAACAGTGTTAAAACATTATCAAGCGTTTTTTATGTATGTCCTACTTGCGGAAATACTTATGATATTAACCCATCCAAACGTTGCGGCATATCAATGACCAGTTCTGAAAAATTTATTAAAATAACCAACCTAAGTTCCTGAATTGTGTTTTGTATGGAGTGTGAGAGCCCTGGATCTATCCTGGGCTTTCTTTTTTTACCTGCATGCGTTAATTTGAATCGAATCTCATTGGAACTTGACAATCGAAATATTCGCATTCAGGGTCTGGAAAAATGTTTACAGAATCGTAGTTATAATATAAATAACTAACTTACAGATAATTGAAAATTTAATTTAATTCATTTGGAATGTTAATTCGGCTTTTTCCTGCTTGAAATTATTTTTTTAAATAAGTAACTTGCAAAAAAAATCATGAAAAGAATTCTACTCTCAATCTCCGCTGCACTATTAAGCGTTCTTGCCATCGCACAAGATCCCGGAGCAGTTGGTACAACCAACCTAAGCGCCTGGTTTAAAGCCGATGGAATTTTCCCGGGAAATCTTAGTTCCTGGACAACTTCTTATCCTTCGGGCCCATCCGCTGTGATAGTAGATGACATCTCTGCACCTTTCCCGCAGGTTACAAGTACACCTCCCGGCTCAGTGATGAACTACAATGCAACGATTGATTTCAATGGCAACACTACCGGAAATGAATTAGTGCTGATGAATTCTACCGCACTTGATCTTCTGGACAATTCTTTCGCCGCTGACCAGGGAACTTTCTTTGCCGCATACTATCTCCCTGAATCCGCCACATGCTCCGGATGTCATATCATCAATTATCGTGAATCGGCTTCAGGAAGTGGTGATGGCATCCAGTTAAGGGCCAATTTAAATCCGGGACTTGGTCGGTTTGCCATAGGATCTTCTAACAGTTCCTATGGCTCACATGACTTCACGCAGGATTACACACCGGATATTCTGTCATACAATGGAAATAAATCAGGGGTATCCTCATTTAAAACATATCAAAAGTCTCTCCTTTTTACAGGTGGTGCATCCTCTGCTTCTACCGGTGACGTGGGATTATCCATTGGTGCAAGACTCTCTTCAGGAACTTCAAATGGAGAATTCGATGGATATATCTCTGAATTGATATTTTACAACAGGGATCTGAACGCAACGGAATACGCAAAAGTTCATACCTACCTTGCCATTAAATACGGCATAACTCTTCGTAATGCAGGCGGTGGATCTCAAGGTGATTATGTAAGCACCAACGGCACCACCGTATGGGCTGCCGCCGCCAATCCTCTCTACCACAACGATGTTATTGGTATAGCCAGGGAAGATGGAGAAGGTTTACACCAAAGACAGTCACATAGCCTGGATGACAGCAGTCGTGTTTATGTCTCAACACTTGCTTCATCCAATTCTGCAAATGCTGCTTCTCTCAGCACAAATATGTCTTATATTGTTTGCGGACACAATGCCGGAGAAATGTGCTCAACAAGTGCATCCAATGCCGAAATTCCTTCCGCCAGCGGAATCTATGACCGCCTGGATCGTGAGTGGAGAATAAGCAACACCAACTTTCCGGATGCTTTCAATTTTGATTTCCAGCTGGCTTCCTGTGCAGGTGCTGTCGATACCGCCGATTTGCGCTTGCTCGTTGATATCGATGGGGATTTCACAAATGCAGCCATATATGATGCAAGTTCCGGCCTGTCATTTAGCTATTCAGGAAGTACTGTTACTGTTACAGGAATTTCGAACACGCACATCCCAATGAATGGCACCCGTTATATGACTATTGCACAGTCGAATCTTATCATTTCTGTAGGGAACATTGAAACGAAATCACTGCAGGTATATCCGAATCCTGCAAGTGACAACATCATCATTGAAGGAGATCATTTTGAATTAAACAAATTGCATATCTGCAATATTCTTGGCGAAGAAGTCAACTCCTTGGTGGCTCTCAGCAGAATCAGCGATACAAAGATTCTGGTTGATATCTCTGGTTTGGCTTCCGGCATTTATACACTGCAGGCTGACAAGGCAAACAGTCGTTTTGTAAAGAAATAATTTCTATAAATCCATTCATTGGAAGGAAGGGCCAAATCTGGCTTCCGCTTTTTATTTTTCTATTTCTCTCCCCTGCAAGCTGATTGCCTTGCAGGGTTTTTTTGTCATTTAAATTTTGAAAGGAGCGTGCTAGTCTTCGCTCCATCAGGAAATGAAGGCAAGATGCCTGCTATATTTTTCGAAATATTAACGTCCTCCATTGATTACTTATATTTCATATCTTAATTAGATATTAAAATCAAATTACGATCTTCATGCTTTAAACACTATGGATTACGCTAAAATCAAATCCATCACGAAACGCTTCCTCAGCCGGTTCCTGAAGGTTATGGGTGTGCTATCACTCCTGTTCCTTCTGCTCAGCATGACGGACCTGCCTTATTATGCTTACCATTGGCTGGGAACAAGCAATTCCAAATTAAGAAAGTATCCAAATGCCATTGTGTTACTAGGCGGCAGCGGAATGCCAAGTCCCGATGGATTTATACGTGCTTATTATACTGCGGAAGCAGCCTTGCAATTCGAAGGTGCCAGCATCATCATTGCATTACCCTACGGTGAAAAGGACAGCACCAATCAACTTGATATGATGGCACACGAACTCATTCTTCATGGAGTGGATAGTTCACGTATCCATTATGAACCGCTGGGTTTCAACACTCATTCGCAAGCGAAAAATATCGCCGACTTTTTCGGAAATAATACGGAACGTATGAGCCTTGTCCTGATCACCTCTCCGGAGCACATGTATCGTTCTGTAGCCTGCTTTCGTAAAGCCGGATTCAAATTTGTTGGAGGTGTCCCGACATTTGAAAAACCCATAGACGAAGAAAAAGTGAAGGACAAACAAAAATCGAAGGACAAACGTGTAAAAGACCTTAACCTCCGCTATAACATATGGAGCTATATGAACTATGAATTGTTGGTGATAAAAGAATTCTTCGCAATTTTATACTACAAACTCAAGGGCTGGGCATAAGCCAGAAAATGAGAATACACATGCTTGATCTGAATTTTACACCTTTCCCGGAAATAACAAGCAATCGCCTGAGCTTACAAAGGATTGAACAAGCCGATGCAGCTGACATCCTGTACCTCAGAGGCAGTGAGAAAGTCATGAAATACATCGACAAACCGCTGTGCAAAAATATCGGGGAGGCTATTGCACATATTAAAAAAATGGATGATGGCATACAGGGAAATACCAGTATCTTCTGGGGCATTCGCTTGAAGGATGGCCCAAAGCTCTTAGGTGTCATCAGTTATCACAGCATTGATACCATTAATTACCGCGCGGAAATAGGATACATACTGCATGATGAGTATTGGCGCAAAGGCATCATCAGTGAAGCTGTCAAAGAAGTGATCAATTTCGGTTTCCAAAAAATGAGACTACACAGCATCGAAGCAAAGATAAACCCGGACAATATGGCTTCCAGAAACTTATTGCAGAAGCATTTGTTTCAGAAAGAGGCCTACTTCAGGGAAAATTATTTTTTTAACGGAAACTTTCTCGACACAGAAATATATTCATTGCTCAAGAAATCTGTTTGACCGCTGCAACGGGGAAAATTAAACCTTGTTTAATAAAGTTCTGTTTACGACTATTACCATTCACTAAATCCAGCTCTATGCCAAAATATTTTCTTGTCCTTATATTTTTCATAATGAATGGAAGAGTTTTTTCCCAGGAACTGATTCCTAATGGTGATTTTGAAATTTATTCAACCTGTCCGGTTCAATTCGCACAACTTTCGCGGGCAACACCCTGGATAAACCCATCCATCGCAGGACAAACAAATGCCGCATCACCTGATGTTTTTAATAGCTGTGACACATCGAATACGGCAGGAGTACCAATTAACCTTGTAGGTTATCAATTAGCCTTCAACGGAAATGGATATGCAGGTATCGCGCTCTGGTCGCCTGCAGGAGGACTTCAAAATTTCCGCGAATACCTCGAAAGCCCTCTCGATACGGTTCTTACTGCAAATGCCTGTTATCATTTCAGGATGAGAGTGAATCTTGCCAATAATATGCGTTACACGACAAGCTCTGTAGGCGCGTACTTCTCTGATACGGCCATTATCAATATCCCGAACAACTATGTGCTTCCTTTTTCCTCCCAGATAAACAATACGCCCGGAAATGATTTTGACACACTTAATTGGACCCTGGTGGAAGGAAATTATACTGCACATGGAGGAGAACAGTTTATATTGATAGGGAATTTTAATGATGACGCAAATACCTCTACGCATGTGGTAAATTCAGGTCTTTCCAGTGATTACGCTTATGTGTATCTAGATTCGGTATCACTCAAGCCATGCACGACAGGAATATCCGACCTTCAACAAGAGTTATCCATAAAAGTATTCCCAAATCCTTTTGACCAATCCATTTCATGCAGCCTGAAATTATATGAGCCTGTTGAATTGCAGGTGTATGATCTTTCTTCAAGATTGATCTTAAAACAAGAATTCAGTCATTCCACAAATATAAATACAGGATCATTGGCTCAAGGGATGTATTTATACCAGGTAAAAAGAAATGGAAGAATTTTGGCATCGGGAAAAATTGTGAAGCAATAAATCATTCATTTTCCAAAAAAAATGAGATGGCAACAAAAGCTAAGATTAACCGGGAAATATTAAAATGGGCCAGAACATCGGCCAGAGTATCACTTGACAAAGCCGCAAAGACCATTTCCAAATCCTGCAGCATTGATCGCATCAAAGAGTGGGAATTGCAGGACGGAAAAGATGCACCCACTGTTAACCAACTAAAAAAACTTGCCCGATTATACAGACGGCCGGTAGAAATTTTTAACCTTCCTTATATTCCAAGGGAATTCCCCAAACTAAAAGATTTTAGAAAAAACAAAGATGAGTTGAGCACTGCCGTTATTTTCATGATGCGTGAAGTGCAGGACAAACAAGACTGGCTTCATCATTTTTACGCAAACAGCAGGGCCACGAAAGCTGGATTTTCCGGGCGTTACAACATCAAGCACGATCCGGAAATTGTTGCAAAAGACATCCGGAAAACATTAGGAATTAATTTGAAAGAAAATCCGGTCAAGCCGTTAAAATATTGGATTGAGAAAGCGGAAAACAAACGTATTTTTATTACGCTTAGCAGTAATTTTCATACACGCCTGAAACTTGACAGCGACGTTTTCAAAGGATTTGTCATTGCCGACTCTTTAGCTCCTTTTATTTTTCTGAATAGTGATGATTGGGACCAAGGGCAATTATTCACGCTGGTGCATGAGCTGGCACATCTGTGGATTGGAGTTTCAGGAATTTCAAATGATACCGGAATCTGCGGGGAAGCTTCCGGCCTTCATCCGGTTGAAAGGTTTTGCAATGAAGTAGCCATTCGTGCTTTGTTGCCCGAAGAGGATTTAAAATTATTCTTCCCTGAAAAAGGAGAAATTCTCTTCAGGCATATCACAAAAGCAGGGCGCAAACTCGGAATCAGCAACCGGAACATTATTCTACGCAGTCACGAGCTTGGACTCCTTGAAGACAATCAACTTAAAGAATTCTTAAAGACTGCCAATGAAATCTGGAAAGAGTTTCTTGCGAAAGAAGCACGCAAACCAAAGTCTTCCGGAGGGCCGAATTATTACATCATGCAGTTACGACGAAACAGCAAGGCTTTTTCGAACGTCGTAATAGACTCCTACAAGAAAGGAAAAATCAGTGGTACGGATGCCAGCCGTTTACTTAATATGCGAGAAGTAAATTTTGGAAAGTTTAAAGGATACGTTTACAAGTAAAAACCAACTTTCTCCCGGAATCATATGAAAACCAGCTTACGCTGAAAAAGATATTAACCCGAATTGAACTGCCAATTTCGGGTACTGCACCTTTCCAAAAGCAGGGAGAACCTGCTATTCGCGACCTTCATAGCCCGATCCAGTGGGCATTTATTCCTGTTCGTTGCTATTTCTTTGCATTCAGTCCATTAACAATCCATCTTTGAGCATTATTTAAAACCAAAACAAATGAAAAAGATCTTCCACTACTCTCTCGTTCTGATTTTATTCTCATTGCTGACAACTTCCTGCAAAAAGAATGACGATACATCCCCAAGCTCATCCTCAAGTGTGAGTGCCAGTCTTCCACAAGGCCAATGGAAAATTACTTATTTCAATGACAGTGGAAATGATGAGACCAGCCATTTTGCAGGCTATGTGTTCACATTCAATTCAGGAGGTACAGTAACTGCCACCAAAGCAAGCAATACAGTAAGTGGCACATGGTCCGATGGTAATGACAACAGCGGTTCTAAACTGGTTCTGAATTTTGGTTCTACAGTACCTTTCGATAACCTGAATGAAGACTGGCATGTAACAGAACAAAGTACTACCGTGATCAAATTGAACCATGTGAGCGGAGGAAACGGCGGCACTGATGTTCTTTATTTTGAAAAGACAAATTAAAACTCGCAGAAGAAAAATTGCTGAACCGGGAAGCAACTAAAAAAAGCCCTGATGAAATTGTGATATTATGTTAAACAATGTCTTCCCTGATAAAAAAACGATGAAAAAAAAATGAAGTCCTTAAGTAAACTACTACTAAAAAATGGCTTTTTTGGTAAATTTTAGGCCTTCCGAAAAAAGTTTTTTAAAATCTTTGTAAACATTGCAACAAAGACAAAAGATTGACGTTATAGTAGGTGTGTTTCATGTTAAGTTTTAAGTTACCAATGAATTGTTGATCAGAAAGCCCCGGTTGAATCCCGGGGTTTTTTGTTTTCCACTAATTTTTTTTTGAATAAGTATAAAGGACTAAAGGGCCATTTTACTCAGTGGCTATCTTCCACAACTTAACACTACGATCGTCACTTGCCGAAAGCAGACTGTATTCATCCTTTGACCACAGGAGAGAATTTACACTATAGGCATGCCCCCCACTTTTCTCCTTGTCAATTCGCAGCTTGAATTCCATCTTATCTGCATCCCATATTTTCAATGTCTTGTCTCTGCTTGCACTTGCAAAGAGAGTATTGTCATGAGAGAAGCCTATATCGTAGATGGCATAATTGTGTGCAGGAATACTTTCCATGAGTTGATAGGAACCCGTATCCCAGACTTTTAAGTGAGCATCTCGTCCGCCACTCAGCAGGATTTTTTGGACGGGATGATAGCAGACTTTATTCGCCGATAAAAGGTGCGCGGGTATTGAAATTTTCAATTCCAAACTCTCCGTATCAAAGAACCGAATGCTTCCGTCACCACAGGCTACCGCCAACTCTGTTTCCTCAGGATTCAATGCAATACTTCGTACTTTCTCCTTGCACAGGGAAAAGGAACGAAGAACTGTGAAGTCATCCATTGACCAGATGGCGAGACTACCATCCGCACTGGCCGTATACACTTGCCGGTTGCGGGACGAGTAGCGGATATCAAAAATTCCTGCCGGATGCAAGGTGATATAACGAATCTCACGTCGTTTTTCCATGTCCACCAAATGCAATCCTCCCTTGGCCTCTCCGATAAGGAGTAAATTGCTTTCCTTTAAGTAACGCATAGAATATACTATTTCACCCACATTGACCAGCGCTTGTGCCGGTGCATCAAAATCATTTTTCCAGGCAGAAACCAGCTTATCGCCACTGCCTGAAAAGAAACCGGAATCTCCGGGAGAATGTTCAAGGGCATAAACCGGACCTGCATGTCCTTTGAAAGTGTGAATGAGCTGCGCAGTAATATTCATGAGAGTTGATAAAAGGGAGAATTGCGTGGGAATTGTTGAGCAAGGCAGAAACCAATCGTTGAGCGTTTAGCGGCGTATGTTATAACCTTGAAAACATTAAAGATTTTACACGATATCGATCCGTTAAATTAATTTAGTCTGCCCAAACCTTCGTTCCTTCGCTGCAATTTTTGCAGATATCAATCTCTCTCCTGTTTTTAAGCAAACGGCTCCGAAAGGCAAGATAAGCAGTATCGTTCCAGATTTCGCTGAAAGATTTTTCATTTAAAGAACCCATGCGGTGTTGGGCATCTTTGTCGAAACAGCAAGGCACCACATGACCGTCCCAGGTGATCACACTCGAATGCCAGAGTTTCCAGCACTGATTCTTCAGTGAATTTTTAATGGTATAACTTCCGTCTTTTTCTTTCCTGTAGCGTGAATACTTTTCATTCAAGGGAATGAGGCTGTTTCCCTCTTTGAAATCATAAACCTGTGCCGTTTTAAAAACAACTTTGTCCACGCCAATTTCCTTTGCCAGTTTTTTCACATCTTCCACCTGATGCTCATTCGGTCTCACAACCAAAAATTGAAAAACAAGATAGGGCCTTGAAGATTTCAACACTTTTTTCCAATGCAGGATCTTCTTTGTTCCTTCCAATACTTTTTCCAGTGAACCCCCAACACGGTATTGTTCATAGGTTTCCTGGCTGGTTCCATCAATGGAGATAATCAATCGATCCAGTCCTGACTCCACCGTTTTCCTTGCAATTTCATCTGTCAAAAAATGAGCATTCGTTGAAGTCGCAGTATAAACTTTTTTTAAACCGGCATAAGAAACCATTTCGAGAAAGGCGGGGTTCAGAAATGGTTCTCCCTGGAAATAAAAAGTCAGGTAGAATATTTTATCATGTACCTGGTCAATTAGCTTTTTAAAAAAATCAGGGTCCAGCATTCCCGTAGGACGGGAAAATGAACGCAAGCCACTCGGACATTCAGGACAGCGTAAATTACAGGAGGTGGTGGGCTCGATTGAGAGACTCACAGGGAATGCAGGGTGAAGCGACTTTTTGCCATAACGGGAATAATGAAAGCTGAGATATACGGTAATAAGGTTCCATACTCTTTTCAGAGAAAGCTTTGAAATCATATTCAGTAAATCACCCGGATTTCCGTTCATGTGCGGCTGTAAAGATGCACACAAAATACCTTAAAGCGAAGAAGTGAAGCCATGATCATGTCTGCTTTCACTATTAATAACACTAATACCATGCACTGATGAAGCAGAAAAATAAATTTATACGATGATAACAGGTAGTCCTCTAAAATTTGTTGCTCTTCTTTTCAAAATCCCTTCTAGGTAAAAATTAGTTGTCTGGGTTCCGGCTTCGAAACTTCTATTCATCATTGTTAATAAATATGGCACGCTGCTTTTTTGCATTCCCTTAGACGAATTATCTTTAGCCTAAGAATCTCTCCTTTTCATGCAGAAAATTGTTGCCCTAATACTCTTTACTACACTTTTGCATCAGGCCGTCGCACAGGATAATTGCTCAGGTGCGGTGGGTTTGTGTGCAAATAGCCTGATTACACGTACCACCGTGGGAGCTACAGCCTCTGCTCAGGATCCTGCAATTTCCTGCGGAGACAATACGGTCAACAATTCTGTCTGGTTTTCAGTCCTGGGTACAAATACCGGCTCTTGCACCATTACAGTCTCGAACATCAATAACACTCCGGGTCTTGAAATGGAAGTATACACAGGAGCATGTGGTTCACTCGTATCAGTGGGAGTATGTGCCAGTGGGAGTGCAGCGACCGGTGGTAATATGAGCCTGATATTCCCAACTGTTGCAGGAACTACTTATTACATCATGGTGGACGGCACAGGTGGAAACCAGGAAGCCTTTGATATCCTTGCCAGCACTGCAGACGATGCCATCGTTGCACGCCCCGATGCAAATTTCAATACCAATCCTTCTTCCGGATGCATACCCCTGCTGGCACAATTACAGAACACCACGATCTTACATGGCGGAAGTAATATTACCTACGACTGGAGATTTAATGCAGGTCCTTATATTCCATCCAGTGGCAATGACACAAGCATAACCTTCAACACAACCGGGACACAGAGTATCACCTTAAGAGTATGCAATACACAATGTGGATGTAAAACAGTTACGCAAGACATTATCGTGCAGAACTTGTTTCCTTCCATCAACTATACTCCGGTCGGGGCATGTGTGGGAACGGACATTAGCTTCAGCGGTTCAGCTGTTATACTGCCGGACCCTCCCTATGTAGATCCGGCAATTACAAACTGGCAGTGGAATTTTGGCGATCCCGGCTCTGGAGCCAATAATACAGCAACAGGACAAACAGCCAACCACAATTTTACCGGAGGGCCCGGCTCATATACAGTAACTCTTATCACTGATGGAAATTGCGGTCCTGCTACAGTTCAAACCACGGTAATCTTACGTCCCAGGCCAACTGTAAATGCCGGTGCTGCTCAAATAATTTGTGAAGGCGATGCTGCTTCATTAACTGCCACAACTACAAATCTCGTCAACCCAATCGTCTACAGCTGGTCGGGGCCAGGCACATTTTCCTGCCCATCATGTCAAAGTACTTTACTCAACAACCTGCTCCCGGGTGGACCTTATACGGCTTTGATTCATGTTGTGGATAGTTTTTCCTGCACCGCGGATACCAGTGTACAAATAACAGTACATCCAAAACCTGTTGTTGACGCAGGTCTTGATCAACAAGTTTGTCAGTACAGCACTACCGCATTGAATGCCGTGCCCACTGCAGGAACCGGTCCTTTCAGTTATTCATGGTCACCTGCTTCCGGATTGAACAATAGCAACATTCCTAATCCTATAGCAACCGTTACAGCTGCCGTCAATTATTGTGTTCAGATCACGGACAGCATCGGCTGTATCTCTGATACAAATTGCATAGACATTTCACTTTTCCCAAAACCAAGTATAAGTCCTTCGACACCTATTCTCTGTGCAACACAACCCTTGTTGCAAAATGTGTTCACTGTAAACGGGGCTGGAGCCGGATCCACCTATTCATGGACTCTTTCGCCTAATTACTCTTTGATCACGGGATCAAATGCAGATTCCTCATCAGTAACGGTCACTTTCCCGCAAGGCATTGCAGCATCTTATTCCTTCACGGCAATCGTGCTGGATGGCATCACAGCATGCCGGGACACAGTGCAAACAGTATTCGTGATCACCACAGGATTGAATATGAGCATCAGCGGACCATCGCAACTTTGCAGGGGAGATGTTATTTCTCTCACAGCTTCCGGAGCCGCCAGCTATGCCTGGACGGCCAGTCCCGCTTATGCTTTTTCAGATACAACACTTGCTCTACAATCTGTTTCTCCGGTGGTCAGCACAACATTCACTGTAACCGGAATCTCCGGAACCTGTTCCCAGACAATCATTCATAGCCTGACCGTAAGTCCGAAACCCATCGCAAATGCGCAACCCCTCCTGCCGGTGTGTGGATGTACCATGGTCACCCTCGATGGTTCCGGCAGCACACCAGGTATGATTTATCATTGGTCCAGTGCTGTAGCAAACTTTATCAGCGATACTTCTGCCTTGACCACAACAGCATTGGCTTGTGTGAATGATGTTTTTACATTGGTAGTCATCGATCCAATGGCCGGATGTTTTAAAGACACATCCATTACTGTCATTTCAAATCCTAAACCGGATGCGATGGCAAATGTGTTTCCAACTCCAATTTGCAATGGAGTGAATACAGTGATCAACCTGGATGGAAGTGGAAGTAATACAGATCCCGGAACTACTTATCATTGGTCGAGTAATGGGACCGCGATCATTTTGGATACCACAAGCATAAGCACTACAGCAACCATTAATACAGTAACAACATTTTTCCTCACTGTTACAGATGTACTTGGATGCGATAGTACAGTAAGTGTTAGCGTTCCTATTTATCCACTTCCTTCGCTCAATACTTCCAGCCCGTTTTTATGTACATCAGATACCTCCCTCCTCTCTACTCTGGAAATTATTGGTGCAGCTTCCGGCTCGATCTATAACTGGACAAGTGTTCCTGCCTGTGTTGTCCCCAACTCTACAAGTTCCGATTCGCAGACTTTTGATTTCACGACCTGTGGAGCAGGGAACTATGTTTTTTCTGTGACAGTAACAGATGCCATCACCTCCTGTGTTAATATTCTTACGCAAACTGTGCGGGTAGTAACCGGAGTTAATTTGCTTGTATCGTTGGATACTGCCTTGTGTGAAGGCGGAACAGCTACGCTTATTGCGTCCGGAGCCAATTCTTACCTATGGAGTACAACGGACACCAGCAATACCCTTTCACTGCCTGGCCTGCTTGCAAGTGGTTCTCCGTATACGTTTCAGGTTACCGGAACTATAGGCGGATGTTCAGCGTCTGATTCTGTAAAGGTGACTGTATATCCTGTTCCTGTCACTTCGCCTATCACCGGCCTGCTTTCAGTGTGCGAAAGCGATACAGGAGTGATTTACAGCGTCAGCCCTTCTTCCGGAAACTATTCCTGGCTCGTTGGAGGAGGTCAGATTACTTCAGGTCAGGGTACAGGATCCATTACAGTTAACTGGAACTCCGCAGGCTCAGGCACCTTATCAGTGGTGGACACGAATAGTTTTGGTTGTCCCGGACCTGTTCAAAATATAACAGTTAATGTATATGCTTTACCGGATTCCTCTCCTTCTATCCAGGGTCCGCTGCAAGTATGTGAGCTGAGCAATCAAAGTTACTATGTGGTACCCAATGCAGGATCCAGCTATACCTGGGTCGTGACCGGTGGTGTCATTAATGGAAGCTCTGTTTCAGATCTTATCCAGGTAGACTGGGGAGTGAGTGGCAGTGGAACAATCAGTGTGTTTGAAACAAATGGAGCTGCTTGTACTGGTCCGGATACAGTGATCACTATCACAATACATCCGAAACCTTTGCCACCGGTTGTACAAGGAATTCAAAACATATGTGACAGCACTCAGTCCGTCTACTCGACAAATTTTGTTCCCGGTTCACAATGGTCCTGGAGTGTGAATGGCGGAACGATTAGCAATACAAGCAGCAACACAGATAGCATCACGGTATTTTGGAACACACCGGGAGCAGGATCAATATCGGTCACGGAAACGAATGCGTTTGGATGCTCAGGAGATACAAGCCTCTACCCCGTATCTGTCACACTCCAACCCATGGCTTCGGCGCAACCTGACTCGGCAAGTCTGTGTCAGAATATTTCACTCCCTCTAACAGGAACTGCCATAGGTGGGCTTGTGCAATGGATTAGCAGTGGAAGCGGAACTTTTAGCGATGCGAACATTCCATCACCTGTCTACAATCCTGGTGTTTCAGACATCGGCATCGTACGATTACAGATGATTGTATCATCAGCACCATGTCCCAATGATACTGCCACTGTTATCCTGTATGTTGCACCTGCACCGGTAGTGACAATTACAGGCACATCAAACACGATTTGCTTTGGGCAATACGACACCCTCCGTGTACAGGGAGGAGGTAGTTATCTTTGGACCCCGGGAGCTTCTACTGATTCAATCCTTGTGGTGAGCCCTCCCATCACAAGCACCTATCATGTGATAGTTTCAAACAGTGTAGGTTGCAGTTCGGAAGATTCAGTGACGGTGACTGTGAACCCACCGGGCATTCCTGATGCAGGTGCTGACCTTTTAATTTGTCGTGGAGACACCGCAAGTCTGAATGGCCTTCAGGGAGGCGGTGGCGGTTATCAATGGAGCAGTTTGGGTGATGGAAATTTTATTCCCAATACAGTGGACCAACAAGTCTATTATATACCGGGTAGTGCCGATGAGGCAAGTGGCCTGGTGCAAATTGTGCTTAGCACCACGGGCTATTGCCTGAACCTCACCGACACCTTACTACTTCAGGTGAACGACTTACCTGTGATCGATGCAGGAAGAGATACCACACTTATTTCAGGAGCAGGATCCGGAGTAGCTATCCCAATGGCTCCGGTTTTACAAAACGCAAGCGGTCTGGTATGGACCACATCAGGGACCGGCACTTTTTCGCCGGATAACACTTCCCTGCAAGCGATTTACACACCCTCCAATGAAGACTTTACATTGGACTCCGTAGTGATTACAGCGACAGCTATTGGTGCATGTATCCCTGCCAGCGACTTCCTTGTGATCCGGATCTCCCCATTTGAAGTACCCAATGTAATTACCCCTTATCCCAGTTCCCCCGGCTTTAATGATTATTTTGAAATCAGGAATCTTCCGCCAAATACG
This sequence comes from uncultured Bacteroidota bacterium, assembly GCA_963775555.1. GTDB lineage: Bacteria > Bacteroidota > Bacteroidia > AKYH767-A > 2013-40CM-41-45 > QQVM01. The sequence continues at coordinate 2,855,083 of CAVZJJ010000004.1, forward strand.
GAATTAAAAATCTGGAACCGCTGGGGAAAAATGGTTTACTACTCCGATGATTACCTGAACAATTGGGAAGCCGCCGGTCTTCCGGAGGAAGTTTATTACTACGTATTAAAGACGGCAAGAAAAGAAATGAAGGGGTGGATCCAAATCATCCGTGATTAGAAAACCTATACTTCACGCACCATGAGCTGTTCTGCGAGACCTGAAAGCACTTCTTTACGGGAAGAGTCTATCTTGACTTTTTGAAAATCACTCATAGCCATTTGAAAATATTTTTCCATTTCCTTCTCTGCTTTTGCACGGACATCCAAGCGCTCAAAAATTTCACGAACGGCATTAATTTTTATAGCAGGGTCTGAAGGGTTTGTATGAATCCATCGTTTGAGTTCAGCCATTTCTGTTTCATCGGCATTCTCTATTGCCAGTAAAAGCAAGATTGTTTTTTTGTTGGAAAGAATATCTCCACCAATCTGCTTTCCAAATTTACCCGCTTCAGCGTAAAGGTCAAGGATGTCATCATGGAGTTGAAATGCGATGCCAAGATTTTTTCCAAAATTATACAGCAGTGAAGCATCATCAGCTGGAGCACCGGCCAGTATGGCTCCTATCTTCATTGAACAACCAATGAGTACGGCAGTTTTCAAACTGATCATCCCGATATATTCGGGAATGCCAACATCCTCACGGCTTTCAAAATTCATATCAATCTGCTGTCCTTCGCACACTTCAGCAGCTGTTTTCAGAAACAAAGCCATCACTTCGCTTCGATACCTCTCCTGGGCCTGCATCATCAGCTGACAGGATTGTACGAACATGGTATCTCCCGACAAGATGGCGATATTCGGATTCCATTTTGTGTGGACAGTGGCTTGTTTACGGCGTAATGGAGCACGATCCATGATATCATCGTGCATGAGTGTAAAATTGTGGAAGACCTCTATGCCCAATGCGGGATTTATTGGCGGTTCAGTATCCCCATTAAAAAGCTCATAGGCCATGAGAACCATCGAAGGCCGTAATCTTTTTCCGCCCAAAGCCAGCATATAGCGGATCGGTTCATACAATTCAGCGGGAGCTGCAGGAAAGTTCAGGGAATTAACTTCCTTATCAATCAAATCCTGAAAATATTTCGGCGCATGCATACTGTAAACTTAGAAATATTCTGCAGGATACTGAAAAATTGTTCCTGAAAAAATCAGTGCATTACAAAGCGATCGCTTTTGATGAGTTCTCTCAGCCCACTTTCGAGAGTTGTAAATTCCCGTTGGAGCAAGGATCTCATGATGCCAACATCCGGTTTACGGCGTGTCATATCCCCCTCCTTCAAAGCAGGAAGGTGAATAATATTAGAACGGCTATTGGTCACTTTAATAATCGTCTGGGCTAGCTGAAGCACACTAATTTCCTGATCTGTACCAATATTAGCCACATCATTCATGACCATATTATTGTAAAAAGCGTTGCAGGTGGCTTCCAGATGATCATCGATGAAACAAAAAGTACGTGTTTGACTACCGTCACCATAGATGGTAATATCCTTATCCTTCAATGCTGCTGTCAGGAACTTGGTAATTACAAAATCCGAACTCTGCTTCGGCCCATAGGTATTGAACAGGCGGAAGATGGTATAATTGAGATCGTATTCATGTTTGAAGGAACGCAGGTAAGCCTCTCCGACATTCTTAACGATGGCATAAGGCAGACGTGAATTCAATGGTGTTGTATGCTCGTTTTGAGGAAATTCAACCGGCTCCCCGTACACTTCGGAAGAAGAAGTATAAAATACCCGTTTCACTCCTGTATTTTTCGCCAGTCCCAAAATATGGTTGATCCCGCTGATGTCATGCAAGACCATGACCGGATGAGCCAGGGTACGTTTCACACCAACTACTGCAGCGTAGTGAAAAACATAGTCAAAACGATAAGCCAGAAATATGCTGGAGATGTCTTTTAATTCATTCACATCTGCCTTAATAAACTTAACATTCTGGTGAATAGATTTTGGAATCTTTGAAAGAGAACCTGTAAGCAGGTTGTCTACAATCACCACATAATTTTCAGGATCTTTTGCCAGTCTTTCGGCAAGACTACTTCCGATAAAACCAGCGCCGCCGGTAACAAGTATTTTTCGCATCATGATTATGAGAGTTTAGCTCTTTGGTGAACAAAACCCAAATTTTAGAATTAATTCAATACACAATATAATCTTTCCACCAATGGAACACAAGTGATGGTGAACAGAACCTAATCGTACACCAAAAATTATTCAAGGAGTGAAAGCAAATATTTGCCGTATCCACTTTTCACCAATGGATTGGCGATTTTCCTAAGTTGATTTGCATCGATAAACCCCATCGAATAAGCTACTTCCTCAATACAACCAATCTTTTGTCCCTGGCGTTCCTCGATGACCTGGACAAATTGAGCTGCCTGCATCAAAGAAGCAAAAGTTCCGGTATCCAGCCAGGCGGTTCCTTTGTCAAGGATTCCCACTTTTAGCAGACCTTTCTGAAGGTATATTTTATTAATATCCGTAATCTCGTATTCGCCCCTGGCACTCGGCTTTAGTTCCTTGGCGATCCCAACCACTGAATTATCATAGAAATATAACCCTGGTACGGCAAAATTGGATTTTGGTTTCTCCGGCTTCTCTTCAATCGAGATAGCGCGGTTCTCTTTATCGAACTCTACCACCCCATAACGTTCGGGATCCACCACATGATAAGCGAATACCATACCTCCTGTCGGATCCATATTATGCTGCAAAAGTTGCTGCAAACCTGTGCCATAAAAAATATTATCCCCCAATATGAGGGCGACTTTGTCTTTTCCTATAAATTCTTCACCCAGGACAAAAGCCTGAGCCAGGCCATTGGGTAATACTTGTTCTACATAGGTAAACTTACACCCGATTTCAGAACCATCACCCAACAATCGCTTGAAATGAGGCAAATCATGCGGGGTAGAGATGATGAGGATCTCACTAATTCCAGCCATCATCAATACAGACAATGGATAATATATCATAGGTTTGTCGTACACCGGCATCAATTGTTTGCTCATGGCCAGTGTAAGCGGATGGAGACGCGTGCCGGAACCTCCGGCGAGAATAATTCCTTTCATGGTATTTCAACTTATACTCATTTTCATAGCTTCTCGTTTCACCGCAGGCCGGAAAAATTTAAGAAGAACAAAATACAGTTATGGTATGTCCAATGTTGCTTTAAAACTCCACTTTTTCAGGATGCTCTATTTTAACTTCCAACTCATCCAATTCCACGTCTTCATCCTCGTCAAACATCTGAAACAAAGGCTCCTTGAGAAATGCTTTAGTGATAATTCTCTTCTCCAGTGACAATAATAAAGAAGGAAGCAAGATGAGGTTGCTGAACATGGCAATGAGCAGGGTTACTGAAATCAGCACGCCTAAGGCGGAAGTTCCACCGAAACTGGATGCAGCGAAAATGAAGAATCCGGCAAAGAGGATGATGGCAGTATAGATCATGCTGATTCCTGTTTCCTGTATGGAAAGGGAAACTGTTTTCGAAATACTTCCTCCATATTTACGTAACTCCTGCCGATACTTGGTGAGAAAATACATAGTACCATCACTGGCAATCCCGAATGCGATACTAAAAATCAGAATAGTGGAAGGTTTCAAAGGTATGCTGAAAAAGCCCATGATGGCAGCCGTCAGCAATAATGGACTCATGCTGGGAATGAGGGCGATGATCACCATCCGGAAAGACATGAAGAGAAAGAACATGACTATTCCGATGAGGCCTATTGCCAGCAGAACACTTTCTTTCAGGTTGAGAAGGAGATAGTCGTTGTTTTTAAGAAATATGATCGAGTTCCCTGTTAACTTTAATTCGTAATCTTCCGGATTAAAAATACTGTCAAGCCGCGGGCGTATTTCACCCAACAAGGATTTCATTTTGATAGAACCAATATCGGCGACCTGGAAACTTACACGGGTTTCCTGTTTTGAGCTGTCGATAAAAGATCTGAACATTCGCTGATTTTCTTTTGCTCTGGAAGAATATCCTGAAAGACGACCCATTTCCTCGATATTAGGAATCACATAGTACTTAGGATCATTATCATTCAGGCCCTGGTAAGAAAATTTAATGCCTTCCGCGATAGAAACAGGTTCTGAAAATTCCTTGTAATTAGCCAGCACTTTTTGAAGACGATGAATCTTATACAATGTCTTCAGGTCAAGTGCGCCGCCTTCTTTTTTTGTATCGATGGTTACCTCGAATGGAAGTACACCCCTGAAGTGCTTTTCAAAGAATTTCAGATCAGTATAGATCACATCTTTCTTGGGAAGATCGTCAACAACATAGCCAACGGTAGTGATCTTGCTGATCCCATATCCACTGATAACAAGTAGAATAAGCACCACAAGATAGATTCGTTTGCGGTAATGATGAACCCAATGATCCACCTTGTCCAGAAAAAACTGAAGCGCTTTGCCTTCCAGGTGCTTGACTTGTTTAGCCGAAGGTGGCGGAAGAAAACTATAAACAATCGGTATAAGGACCAGCGAAATCAGAAAGGTGATCATCACATTCATGGAGGTGATGATTCCAAATTCGATCAACACGTCGCTGTGCGTAAAGGCAAAGACAAGAAAGCCAAGAGCAGTAGTTACATTGGCCATGAAAGTGCTTGCCCCGATGCGGTAAATCGATCGGGCCAGGGACTTTATCTTATTTCCATGTCGGGCAAATTCCTGCTGATATTTATTGAGTAACAGGATACAGTTCGGAATCCCGATTACAATAATCAGAGGAGGAATCAGGCTGGTAAGAATCGTAATCTTATAACCAAATAACACGAGGGTACCGAATGACCAGATCACTCCAAATACAACCACGATCATGGGAAAAAGTACCGCGTTAAAACTGCGGAAGAATACAAGCAAGATAGATGCGGTGACTAGAAGGGCCAGGATTACAAACATCTTCATTTCACCCACGATCTTTTCAGAAACTGCAGTGCGGATATAGGGCAGGCCGGAATAGTGCAATTGAACGCTGTTATCGGCAGCAAATTCTTCGGACATGACCTTGATCTGTTTAGCCATCTCGATCCGGCTTTTTGTATTGAGTTTTGCCTGATCAAATGTGATTGCCATCACAGTGGCTTTGGAAGAAGGGTTGAATAAGAGTCCTTCATAAAAAGGCAGGTCAAGGAAAGCGTCCTTGATTTTATCCACTTCTTCCTGGGAACCTGGTCGTCCTTTAATTAGAGGTTTAAAATCGAGCTTATGGAGGGAATCGTTGCGCTCTACCCTAAAAGCCCTTGCCACAGAAACCACTTCCTGAATTCCTTCAATAGACTTGATTTTATTTGTAAGGTCGTACCAGCCGGAAAAGGTTTTTAGCTCCCAGATTTTATCACTTTGGAAGCCGATGACCATCACCGTTCCATCCTCACCAAACTTTGCCTTGAAATTCAGGTACTCTGCATAAGTCGTATCCGAAGGAGGCAGGATTTTAGCTCCCTCATAACTAATCTGCACTTTACTGGCATAATAGGCCATCACACCTGTCATCGCCAGGAGTGAAAACAAGGTAATAAAACGGTATCGTAAAATAATTCTCGCTAATGCTGGGAGCATAATCGGACCTTCGATTGAATCGGGTAAATGTACATTTTCTAAATCAGAATGCCTCGACAGTATGGAACAAGCCGAATTGGAAATGAAGGAGAAAAGAGCCTGAAAAAAGCCAATGAATTGTCTATCAAAGGATCTAAAAAAATCCGCCTGATTCAGATCTTGATGATTGGCACCACCATTCACTCATGGACGACTGAAGCAATCCGAAGAATTTTTGTTTTTTTCGATTTCCGGATAGTCATTACCAATAGCACACCTATTTACCAGTGTTCAATTTGACGAACTAAGCATAAGGCCTCTTTTTTTATTTAAAAGGTATTGTATCTTTACTGTAAGCGAATCACTTCGTTCAGATGATCAATTCACATATTTCCCTAAAACAATGCATCCAGCTGCTTCAAAAGGTGGAATTATTCAGGCATGTACCTGGCAATGTCATTGAAGCCCTTGCCAGGAAGATGATCCTTGCGAGTTATCCTGCGGAAGCTATCATCCTTCGCAAAGGGGACCCCGGAAATTCAATGTTTGTAATCCTGGAAGGAAAGGTGAAAATTCACGAGGGAGAACACCGGGTAGCGGAAATGTCTTCCCTCAATTTTTTTGGCGAATTGAGTATCCTGGATTCTGAACCGCGTTCGATGTCAGTAACTGCAATTGAAAGCACTACCCTGGGTGTAATTGACCAGTCAGATGTTTACCAGGTACTGAAGGATCACCCGGATGCAGTGCGTGATATCATCAGCGTGTTGAGTCACCGGCTCAGACATCAAAACCAGACCATCATCACCCAGCTGAAGGAAAGAGGCAGCCAGCTTGAAGAATTGGTCAATGCCAAGACCAAAGATTTACAGGAGAAAAACAAGGAATTATCTGCATTAATCCTTGACCTGCGCAGGACGCAAGAACAATTGATCACACAGGAAAAGCTGGCCACCCTGGGACATCTCACGGCCGGCATTGCTCACGAAATTCAAAACCCTCTCAACTTTGTCACCAATTTTTCTTCCCTATCACTCGAACTTATCGTGGAATACCAGCAGTTAGATAATGAAGAAGAAAAAAAGAACTTGTTAAAAGACCTGAGCAATAATCTTCGAAAAATTTATGACCACGGAATACGTGCCGACAGCATTGTGAAGAATATGATGCTGCACAGCAGGACCCGCACCACCGACAAGACAAAAACTGATATCAATAAAATAATCAGCGATTACATGGATCTTGCTTATCATGGTATCTGTGTAAAAGAACCCTCTTTCAAATGCAAGACGGAAATAAAGCTTGATAAGAATATCCCTGTTTTACTTCTCCACCAACAAAATATCAGCCGTGTAATTCTCAATCTGCTGGGAAATGCATTTTATACAGTCAGCAAGAGAGATAAACTGGCACTGCCTTCTTATTCTCCTTATGTGGGTATAAGCAGCATTCTCGAACCCGGGCATGTCCGTGTGGAGATAGAGGACAATGGAGAAGGAATCCCTGAAAGTGAAATGGCCAAAATATTTCAGCCGTTTTTTACTACCAAACCCCTTGGTGAGGGAACCGGCCTGGGACTTTCCCTGAGTCATGACATCATCACCAAAGAACATGGAGGGACATTGAATGTCAGGAGTAGAGAAGGGAGCGGAACAACCTTTACCATTCGTCTGCCGATTCAGGAATGAATCAGCACCTTCCTTCCATTTTCAATTTTAAAATTTATTCAAAAAAAAAGCGGAGCCAAGGCCCCGCTTTTAAAATTTTAGAAAGTGATTTAAGAAAGGTGCTTGCTAACCAATTTGGTCATTTCAAACATGCTCACAGTCTTTTTGCCACCGAAAACTTTTTTCAGGTTCTCGTCAGCATTGATGTTACGTCTTTCTTTAGGATCCTGAAGGTTGTTCTTCTTGATATAATCCCAAAGACGCTTTGTAACTTCAGTACGAGGAAGTGGTTTAGCACCAACAACCGGTTGCAATGTAGCACTGATGTTCATCGGCTTCATAAACGCCGCATTTGGTTTACGCTTCACTTTAGCTTTTGCTTTAACTTTTGCTTTAGCTTTTGGCTTTGCTTTAGCCTTTGGTTTTGCTTTAGCAGCTGCCTTTGGCTTAGCTTTTGATTTTGCTTTTACTTTAGCTTTCGATTTAGACTTCGCCTTTGCTGGCGCTTTCTTCTTCGCTTTTTTTGTTGCCATGATTCTTTAATTAGGGGTTAGAATTTTAAATTATAGGCAAATCAACGAAGGAAAACACAATGTAAACTACCTCGAGTCGAGAAGTTTTCCACAACCCCTGTCAATTCCTCATAGGAGAAAACACAATCCCAGAGGAAAAACACCCGGACAAATGGCTACTGACTGGTCTTAATAAAAACACCATGTGCCCTAAAAAAAGCCATGGACAAGGGTTTCCAGACTATTCCATGATCCACTATGGCATCCTGTCGACAAATCAAACCCTCATAAATCAACCCGTAAATTGCACTTTGACAGAGGGAAAAATTCTTTGTCCCCCGGTATAAATTTTTCCAGGAAACCTTATATCGACCCTGTCTCCTCAGGTAGAAGGGGTGTTTTTCCCTCGCAGCGACAAAAAACTGCCCCTGCCGGGAGTTTGTTCATTCACCGGAAGTTTTATATACTTGTAGGAGACTCAACACCCTTCTCACCCCCACTCTGTCCGTGACTCATAAATCTCTTCTATCCCTTATTTACTTTTTTCTCGCTCTTGGAAACCCCATCGTATTCAGTCAAACTGATGCCGGTAAGCAGGGAAGAAATCTGGTTGGCTGCCTTAGCGGGGATTGCGAGAATGGCCAGGGTGTCTTCAGGACAGGTTCAGGAAATCTTTATGAAGGCACATTTGAACGTGGAAAATTTCATGGACAAGGTAAGATGACCTACCAGGAAGGACATGTTTATGAAGGAGAGTTTCGTCAGGGAAAGATGAATGGTGCGGGGAAATATACTTACGCTGACGGACAGGTATTTGAAGGCACCTTTGAGAATGGAAAAATGAATGGCCCCGGACAAATCCAGTATGTATCCGGAAATCTTTTCAAAGGATTATTCGTGAACAACATGAAATCCGGACCGGGTACTTTCTGGTTTAATGACAGCAGCCGCTATGAAGGCAATTTTGCTTTCGACCGGATGGAGGGGGAGGGCCGCTGGTATTATTCCAATGGCGACCGTTATGAAGGAGAATTTATTAAAGGGAAACAGAATGGAAAAGGCGCTTATTATTACAAAGATGGAAACCGTTATGAAGGGAGCTTTGTGAACGGAAATTTCCAAGGCAAAGGGATACTTATTCTAAAAGACGGGAGCTATTATGAAGGAGAATTTAAAGCTGACAACCTGAATGGCTATGGAATTTTTTACTATGCCAGTGGAGATGTATATGCCGGACAATTTGAGAGCGGAAATTATGAAGGTTGCGGCACCTACTACTACGTGAACGGTGATCGCTACGAAGGGGATTATCAAAACAACCTGTCACACGGCAGCGGTACCTTTTATGAAGCGGATGGGGAAGCAACCAGTTATCATTATGTAAAAGGAGCCATTGTTGGTGAAGGAACCCGGTTAGCACATCATCTCAGCCAATTAGGAGCCACGCTCCATGTAACCCCACCCCTCTTTGAATCCAAACCGGCAAGCAGTGCCGTTACTCCGGTTCCGGTTCCTTCAACTCCACCAGGCTCTGAAAGTATTCCTGTAAAAAGCATTCCTGCAGCCGCAACGGGTGGAAATGAAGAGTTGGCGGTAGCCGTGAAAAAAAGCGAACCATGTCCCGTATGCAAGGGAAAAGGGAAAATTCTTCAGTCTGAAATACGTAAAAACAAAATGATTACCAAGGATATATCCAATGGGATGGGTCCCCGAAATTTCGTAACCTATACAGTAAATGAAATTGTTCGTCCGGCGGGTTTAGTCAACTGTGGGCGTTGTGACGGCTCAGGAGTAATCCGTGATGAATAATCTGAAAATTCCGCAAATGCGGATTCCATAAGGAATATGAAAAAAACTCTTCTGATCTCTCTCTTTTGTGGCTGCCTTTTTCTCCTTGCCGGCAGTCAAAGCCTGACTTCCAACCTACGATTTGGAAGACTCTCCGTCGACAAAGGACTATCTCAGGCCAAAGTCTATTGTGCCTATCAGGATAGCCAGGGCTACCTTTGGTTTGGGACCGAGGATGGATTGAATAAATACGACGGTTATAGTTATGAAGTGTACAAGTATAACCCAACAGATGAAAAGGCTATTTCGAACAACATCGTACGGTGCATTTTTGAAGACAGTAAAAAAAACCTGCTGATTGGGACAGACAATGGATTGAATATCTACGTACCGACGGATGGTTCTTTTAAACGTTTCCAGAACAATCCGGCAGATAAAAACTCTCTCAGCAATAACATCATTTCAGCCATCACCGAAGACAAAAACGGAGTTCTCTGGATAGGTACCAGTAATGGACTGAATGCTTTCGATCTTACAAACGGAAAATTTACACTGGCACCCTGCGTACCTGCTGATCCGGGAAGCCTGAGTAGCAATGCTATTTCATCTCTTCTCTCAGCCAAAAACGGTACGCTGTGGGTAGGCACAGTATCAAATGGATTGAATGCACTTGATCCGGCAACAAGGAAGTCGACAAGGTACATGCACCAGGCAAGCCTGCCTTCTTCACTCAGCGAGAATGAAATTACCTGCCTTTCTGAAGATGGACGTGGAAATATTTGGGCGGGTACCGTAAATGGGGGAGCTAATATATTAGATCCCCGCACCGGAAAAATCAGCCATTATACTCAGGAGAACGGGCTGAGCAGCAACAGTGTATTTTCGGTACTGGAAGATAAAAATGGAAATACCTGGATTGGAACACTCGGAGGTGGCTTGGTTGTCCTGGACAATAAAAAAAACAGGATGATTAATTATTTGTACAATCCACAGAATTCAGAGTCATTATCAAACAATAAAATCTGGAATTTATTTCAGGACAATGCCGGAACGATTTGGATTTCCACATCCGATGGCCTGAGCTTTTACAACAGAACCCTTGCTAAATTCACTACCTATCAAGCAAATCCAAACATGGAAGGTAACAACAGTGTTTTTGCAATTTGTGAAGACAGGCAAGGAAATGTGTGGACAGGCATTTTGGGGGGTGGGCTTAATGTGTTTGACAGAAAAGAAGAAAAATTCGTAAACGAAAGATATTCTTCCCTTAGTAACCCTTTGCTACGTTTTAATAATGTTTTTGCAATCACGGAAGACAGAGAAGGAATGTTGTGGGTTGGCACCAGCGATGGATTACTTGCCTATGACAAATCGAAGGGAACAGTCAGGCAATACCGCAGCAATCCTTCAGATCTTTCCTCTCTGAGCAACAATTACATCCGAAGCATATATGAGGACCGTTCGGGAGTACTCTGGATAGGAACACACGGTGGTGGACTGAATGCCTTTTATCCAAAGACTGAAAAATTTGTTGTCTTCAGGAACAATCCATCAGACCCGGGCAGCTTAAGCAATGACGTGGTGATGAATGTTTATGAAGACCGGCAGGGGATGCTTTGGATATCAACCTATGGTGGAGGAATCAACCGATTCGACCGTAGTTCAGGGAAATTTATTTCTTATCAGAACGATATCAATAATCTCAACAGTATAAACAGCAATTTTGTTCATTCCATTTATGAAGATGATAAAGGATTCTTATGGATCGGTACCTATGGCGGGGGTATAAATGTACTCAAAGACGGAGGTAAAACTTTTTTACATTTTACTGAAAATGACGGACTGCCCAATAACATTGTAAATGGTATTTCACCAGACGGGAAGGGGAATTTATGGATCAGCACCAATTCAGGAGTGTGTAAAATGAGCCCACAAATCAATAAAGATAAAATTGAGGCCAGCACCCGGATTTACAACAAGCAAGATGGAATGCAAAATAAGTTCAATGAAAATTCATTCTTTAATGGAGAAAATGGATGGATGTACTTTGGCGGTAACCAGGGATTAAATGCCTTTCATCCGGATAGTATCGCCGATAATAAAGTGATTCCTCCTGTTGTTATTACACGATTTTATTTATTTGAAAAACCGGCTCGAATGGACACCTTAATCACCAACGACCGGATACTCAAACTAAATTACAAGCAAAATTTTTTCACTTTTGAATTTGCAGGACTCAACTTTTTGCTTCCCGAAAAAAACAGGTATGCCTATAAAATGGAAGGCCTCAACGACGATTGGATTGAATTCGGTAACCGGAGATATGTCACCTTCACAAATGTAGACCCGGATCATTATGTGTTTAAAGTAAAGGCATGCAACAATGATGGTGTTTGGAATGAAGCGGGAATTTCCATTGACATCACCATCACTCCTCCATTCTGGAAAACATGGTGGTTTACCGGTTTAAGCGCACTGACGGTTACACTACTAGTGTTTAGCTATATCCGAATCCGCACAAACACATTGGTAAAACAAAATGTATTGCTGGAGGAAAAGGTAAATGTGCGAACCTATGAGCTGCAGGAGAAAAATGTGGAACTTACAAAAACGATGGACAACCTGCAGTCCACCCAAACCCAATTGATACAGTCGGAGAAGATGGCATCACTCGGACAACTTACGGCGGGCATTGCCCATGAAATTCAAAACCCTCTGAACTTCGTAAATAATTTCTCTGAGTTATCCGTGGAATTGTTAGAAGAATTAGGAACCGCACCTGATGAGGAAGAAAAGAAGGAAATTGTCGGTGACCTGAAACAAAATCTTGGTAAAATTGTCTTCCACGGCAAGCGCGCAGACAGTATTGTGAAGGGAATGCTTCAACACAGCCGGGCTTCAACTGCAGAGAAACAAATCACAGATATCAACAAACTGGTGGATGAATTTTTCAATCTGGCCTATCATGGGATGCGTGCAAAAGATCCGGCTTTTAATTGCACCATGCAGAAAGATCTCGCTTCGGATATACCTCCTATACGAATCATTCCGCAAGATATCAGCCGTGTGATTCTAAACATCTTCAACAACTCTTTTTATGCAGTAGATGAAAAAAAGAAAAGTATAGAAGACATCAACTATCAACCAACGGTCTCTATCTCCACCAAAAAAACAGGCAATAATATTTTGATTACAATCCGTGATAATGGAAAAGGAATTCCACAGGACATTCGCGATAAAATATTCAATCCGTTTTTTACTACGAAACCTACAGGTCTTGGTACCGGCCTCGGATTGTCGATTAGTTATGATATCATCGTGAAAGGCCACGGCGGTGACCTGAAAGCAGATTCCAAAGTCGGTGAATACACTGAGTTTACGATTCAATTACCAATTGTAAAATGAAAAACGATTCTATGATCAAGATGTTGGTTGTTGATGATGAGCAGGATGTTGAAGAACTCTTCATGCAACGCTTTCGAAAGGAATTACGCAACGCAGAAGTCCGGATAAACTTTGCTTTTAGCGGACAGGATGCGCTTCGATTTTTACGCACCCTCGACCCGTTTGACCTCGTGTTGGTTCTGAGTGATATTAATATGCCTGGAATGACCGGGCTGGAACTTCTGCGCATCATACGCGTGGAATTTCCGTTGCTGAAAGTCATGATGGTCACAGCATACGGTGATGACAGCAACCATCAAAGTGCAGTTTCTTTTGGAGCATCTGATTTTGTAACCAAACCCGTAGATTTCTCAACGTTAAAAGAAAAAATTTATAGTCTGACCCGGCGCAATTAAAGCGAAAATCTGATAACTTTACCAGACCTGAAAGAGGATCTCAGCCAGAAATGAATACACCTGCAAAAATATTAGTTGTTGATGATGAACCGGATCTGGAATTACTGATCCGTCAACGCTTTCGTCATCGAATCAAAAACAATGAGCTTTCCTTTGAGTTTGCAGGAAATGGTGTTGAAGCATTAAGTATTTTAAATCAGGACCCGGACAAGTTCGACATGATACTGACAGATATCAACATGCCTGAAATGGACGGTCTGACTTTGCTTGTGCGAATCAAAGAGCAATTCAAACATTATAAGGCCGTTGTGGTGAGTGCCTATGGTGATCTGGAGAATATCCGGACTGCAATGAACCGGGGCGCATTCGATTTTGTGACTAAGCCCATTGATTTTACTGACCTGGAAACAACTATTAACAAAACTCTTGAAGAATACCGTATGATCAGGCAAGGTCAACTTGCCAGCGAGCAATTGAGTATCACCATCCGTCAGAAAGAGATTGCTGAAATCGAAAAAGAAAAAGCGGAACAGAGTGAAAAGTTCAAACAACAGTTTTTGGCAAATATGAGCCATGAAATACGAACACCGATGAATTCGGTGGTCGGACTCACCAACCTTTTGATGAAGTCTCAGATAGACGAGCAGCAACAAAAATACCTGCATGTAATTAAAAAATCATCTGAAAATTTACTGGTTATCATCAACGACATCCTTGATCTGTCAAAGATTGAAGCGGGTAAAATGGAATTTGAAAAAATTCCTTTCTCGGTGCATGAATTTCTGGATACCCTCTACCATACGATGGTATTTAAATCCGACGAGAAAAAACTGATGTTGGAAAAATCCATTGACCCTTCGGTGCCGGAAGTGATCATTGGAGATCCTGTGCGTTTGAATCAGATTCTGATCAACCTTACAGGGAATGCCATAAAGTTTACTGAATCAGGCCGCGTGACCATTCATGTAAAGGAGCTGAGCAGACAAGACAACACTTCCATTCTTGAATTTTCAATCACAGATTCGGGAATCGGAATTCCTGAAAGCCAACTCAACAAAATATTTGAAAGCTTTAGTCAGGCCAGCAGTGATACTACCCGTAAATTCGGAGGCACCGGACTGGGACTCACGATTTCTAAACAACTGATCGAATTGCAGAATGGCAGCATCTATGTTCAAAGTCAGGTTGGAACAGGAACTACTTTCTCATTTAAAATTCCATTTCTTACAGGACAGCCTGCAGACCTTCAAAAATCCGATCACAATCCGGATAATGTACAGGGCGAATCACTTAAGGGGATGCGTATTCTGCTTGTAGAAGACAATTCCTTCAACCAGATGGTTGCCGTGGATACCTTGAATGATCTCATTCCTGATCTTAGGATCGACGTGGCGGAAAATGGCCAGGAAGCCCTCGACAGACTGAAAGCTGATGATTATGATGTAGTCCTGATGGATATCCAGATGCCTGTCATGGATGGTTTTGAAGCCAGCCAGCGAATCCGGAGTGATTTCCCTTCTCCGAAAAATCAGATTCCGGTAATGGCTATGACAGCGAATGTCACCAGCGATGAAGTTGAAAAATGTTTCAAATGCGGAATAAACTCTCATATTTCAAAGCCCTTCGACCCACAGGATCTTTTAAACAAACTGGCGAAACTGGTTTTGAAAAGTACTTCATCCTGATGTGAATAATCGAATCGGATTTCGTTTCTTTCGGAAATGAAATAAGCGTATTTATTATCTACGTGTAAAATCGCAACAATGGCAACAGAAACAGATCTGACTTTCCTTGAATCATTCACAGGTGGAAATCCTGAGAAAATGAAAAAATACATGAGCATGTTTATCCAGATTTGTCCGGGACAACTGACTCAGATGGCGACTCATCTACAGACCGAAAATTATGATCAGCTTCGGGCCACTGCTCATTCCCTGAAACCCCAAATTACCTATATGGGTATCAAACGTGGTGAAGCACTTGTAAAAAACATAGAACATCTGGCAGCGGAAAAGAAAGAAGTGGAAAAATTGCCTGCTATGCTTGATGAATTTAGCACCATTTGTAATCTGGCCCTGGAAGAGTTGAAACAACGGGTTGGATAATTGATTCTTTCTTATTCACATAAAAAATATTTACCTACTTTTACCCAATAATCCATACGTATGAAACATGTAAAGGATATTTTCATTATCGATGATGACCCAATGCAAGCCATGATGCTGCAGGATTATTTAAGTAAATACTCCACCTTCACCATCCATGTTTACCATTCCGGAGAAGAAGCACTGAAGCACTTGGACATCAAACCACAAATCATTTTTCTTGATTATAATTTTGATAAAGCCGGCCCTGATGCCATGGATGGAGTTGACATCCTGAAAGAACTTAAATCTTTGTTACCTGCCACTGAAGTTGTGATGTTCAGCGGACAAGACAGGATCGAAGTTGCTGTGAATACGATGAAATATGGAGCATTTGATTATATCGTGAAGAGTGAAAGTGCATTTCACCGTTCCGAAAATGTCATTTTCAACATCATCAAACGGATGAAATTGCAAGGCGAAGCGCATTTATATAAGCGCCTGACCTATTACCTTGGAATTGCCTTGATACTTGTAATTATTGTTGTCATCTGGCTTTATCAAGCCGGAAAGATCTCCAACAATCCGGGCTGGCTCTAGTCTTTTACTTTCAATTTTTTTACGGCCTTTTTAATCTCTCTTTGGGGGCTTGCATTTTATTAGCACTTTCCTGATTTATGTCAGGCCATGCTAAACATGGTTTTTGCTACCTTCACGTGCAGCGAATCAAGCGTTTAGATTATGCCTTTTTACCCTTCCAGTATCAAATCCAAACTACCTCAGGTCGGTACTACCATTTTTACCGTTATGTCAGCCCTTGCCAATGAATGCAAGGCGATCAATCTCTCACAGGGATTTCCGGATTTCGACACGCCTCCCGACCTGATCGAACTGGTTCATGATTACATGAAAAAAGGATTGAATCAATATGCTCCAATGCAGGGCATCCTTCCTCTTCGAACTCAGATTGCTCAGAAAACAAAAGAACTTTACGAGGTCACTTACGATCCTGAAACAGAAATTAACATCACTGCAGGAGGAACACAAGCTCTGTACACAGCCATTACCGCAACAATTCGTGAGAGTGATGAAGTAATTGTACTTGAACCCGCTTACGATTGTTATATTCCTGCGATACAATTGGCCGGAGGGGTACCTGTATGCATAGCTCTTCAAGGGCCCGACTTCCGTATTGATTGGAATGTGGTGAAGAAATCCGTGACCTTCAGAACGCGTATGATAATCATCAACACGCCGCACAATCCTGCCGGCAGTGTCTTTTCAAAAAACGACTTTCTTGAACTCGAAAAAATCACACAAGGAACAGAGATCCTTGTCCTCAGCGATGAGGTCTATGAACACATTCTCTTCGATGGACGCAAACACGAAAGCGTAATGGCATATCCCGGCTTACGGGAACGGAGTTTTGTGATATTTAGTTTCGGCAAAACCTACCATACTACCGGTTGGAAAATGGGATATTGCCTCGCTCCTTCCAACCTGATGACGGAATTCCGAAAAGTTCACCAATTCGTTGTCTTTACTTGTAATACACCCATTCAATACGCACTTGCGGAGTATATGAAGAATAAAAACTATCTCCAGCTTCCTGAATTTTTTCAGAAGAAAAGAGATTACTTTTTACAATTGATCGGATCTTCCCGCTTTAAATTCACCCCCTCGGCAGGATCCTATTTTCAACTTCTGGATTACAGTGCAATTACTTCTGAAAAAGATACCGATTTCGCCATAAGGCTGACAAGAGAACATGGTGTAGCATCTATTCCTGTGTCTGTTTTCTATCAAAAGCCGCCTGAAGCAAAGCTGTTGCGTTTCTGCTTCGCGAAAAAAAACGAAACACTTGAAAAAGCAGCCGAACTTCTATGCAATGTCTAGTTAAACATAACCCATGTAAAAAGGGCATAGCTTATTGTCCTTTCAATCTTCCATCTTGAAACAACTTTATACGATAATAAAAATATAATTTAATAAAATGGAAAAGAAACACAAATTCAAACCGGAGAGTTTAATGATGTCTTACGGCTATCAACCTGAGCTGTCAGAAGGTGCTATCAAATCTCCTATTTTTCAAACTTCCACATTTGTTTTTAAAAGTGCCGAGGAAGGGAAGGCCTTTTTTGAAGTCGCCTATGGTTTACGTGAAAAAAGAAAAAACGAAAAACTCGGGCTCATCTATAGCAGAATTAATAATCCGGATCTTGAAATATTAGAGAACCGACTCTGTTTGTGGGACGAATCAGAAGAGTGTGCGGTTTTCGAGAGTGGCATGTCGGCCATTACCACAACATTGCTTGAGTTTTTAAAGCCCGGTGATTTATTATTATTCAGTACGCCTCTCTATGGTGGAACGGACCATTTCATTCATTCATTCTTGCACAAAATCGGGGTACATGCGATTGCTTTTAAACCCGGACAAGAAAGAAATGAGATAGAAAATATTATAGAAGCATCGGGAATGGGCGACAAGTTAGCGATGATTTATATAGAAACCCCGGCCAACCCAACCAATACACTAATCGACATTGAAGCATGCAAAAAAATAGCTGACAAATACAGCACTTCAGAAAAGCATGTTTATGTTGCGGTGGACAATACTTACATGGGTCCGCTATGGCAACATCCGCTGAAACACGGAGCCGATTTTTCACTGTACTCAGCCACAAAATATATTGGCGGACACAGTGACGTGGTAGCCGGTGCTTGTTGTGGCAGCCATGAAGTAATCACGCGTGTCAAAACACTGAGAACATTTCTCGGGAACCTTGCAGGACCCTGGACCGGCTGGTTACTTCTACGAAGTCTGGAAACATTAAAAGTAAGAATGGAACAACAGGCTCGGAACGCCATCCAGGTTGCTGACTTTTTAAATACTCATCCCAAGGTGGAAAAAGTGTACTATCTGGGGCTGATTGAGAAAGGAACAAAAGAATATGAAATTTACCAAAGACAATATAGTTCTCCGGGAGCCATGATTTCATTTGATATAAAGGGAGGTGAAGCTGAAGCTTTTCGCTTTATCAACAGTTTAAAAATGATAAAATTGGCAGTGAGTCTGGGAGGTACAGAATGTCTGGTTGAACATCCTGCGACGATGACCCATTCAGGCGTTGATCCTGCTCATAGAAAAGAAATGTCTATCACAGAAAAGTTGGTTCGTCTCTCTGTAGGAATTGAAGATTATAATGACATCATTTGGGATATCCAACAAGCTCTGGAAAAAGTTTAACGTCCTCTGATCGTTGTTCTCTAGAATGTGAAACGGACACCTGCAATCCAGAAAAAACCATTGCTCAGTTTCTCTTCGGTGGGAACCTGATCAACTAACACTGTGGAGGGATTTACCGGGAAAGTCCAGGTCGCTGTACCAAAAATCCTCGTGCGTTGAATTTTATAGACAAGCTGAAGTGCTGTTTCGTAATCCAGCACTTTAAACTTATTGGATTCTAAAACCTGTACATCTTGAGATGTGGATGATGGCGCATTGTGACCTCCTTGACCCATTCCTCCACCAGGTTTATTGCTTCGCGTCATATAATACTCTTCATAATATTGCTGCGACCCGGCATTCATGTATAATGAGGGCGTAAACCATAATTTATGTTTCAGTAAATAGAATCTCCTGTTTACTTCTAAGCCAAGAAACACATCGGTATTTTCACTGAACCCCAGGCTCGCATCTGCATAAACAATGAAAGCTGAAAAATCATATCCTGCCGTTGCATTCAGGTAGGTTTTCATGTCTGCCTGAACACTATAACTCAAATCATTAAAAAAATATTCTGTGAGAGAAACTCCAAGCGCATACTTTTTCCCATAATGATCATATCCGCCCGACATGGTGTACAAATCAATTCGGTTCTCCGCGGTGGCCATGAGATAGGACAATGACCCATTTATAAAGAATCCGGACTTATGATAATAACCTACATAAGGCGACAAGTAGGGTGCTTTTTCTGAATCAGCCCTTCCCATATATATATAATCACTTGTATAGCGAATGCCCAGTCGTACATTGGATTTTCCAAGTGCTGAATCAGCTGGTGATGCATTGTATACCTGAGCCCTTGAAAATCCTGTACTAAGTAGCATCAATATTGTCAACCCCAAATGGCAAATAAAACCAATCGATCTCATCTTTTACATTTTTAATTCTCATTGCCATAGAAGCCAATATATATTCATGCTGACTGAAAACACATATTCCTAAACCGATACTGAGCAAACATGAAAACAAGACATTACTCACTTGTTTTTCCCCTTGCCTCCCTGCATATTGGGCTCCATATTTTGTTTGCCCTTTTCCATATTCATTCTTTCCATGTTTCTTTGTCCGATTTCATCCCCAAATCGTTCCTGTGATTTGTAGCGGTTTCCGTCCATATCCAGGCATTCTCCGTCCTTCAACCGAAGCTGTTTCCCGTTTTGCAATTGAACATTCCCGTCTGGATTTACCATATCACCGTTTTTCAATTTAATCTGTTTCTGGACCTTGGTTTTATCCTGATTTTGCCATTGATACATCTGGCCATTTTGATAGATCAGATGTTCTTGTTTCATGGCCTGCGAACGATTCTGCATTGTTTTATTGAATTCATTCTGCGACTTATATTTATTTCCATCCATGTCAAGGCATTGTCCATCCTTTAAACGTTCACGCTTCTGATCTTTCAACTGATAATACCCATCCGGTTCTACCACAGTTCCATTTTCCAAATTGATTTTGTTGGTTACTTGAACCTGATCCTGATCCATTACCTGATACATTTTTCCATCCTTTAACATCAGATGCTGATGAAGGCGGATTTGATCGCGATCCTGGGCTTTATCCTGGGCAGGCATGTAAAAAGAAGCAAACATGAAGACGAAACAAACTAAAAAGAACTTTTTCATGATATTTGAGAATAATTTTTATTATTAATGACACAAATTTCATTGTTTTACATGTGAATACAAGTGATATGTAGCCATTCACACGATGATTATAGTCATACAGTCCTTAAATAGGTGGATTAAATCTGAAATTAGAAAATGAATTTAAATACTGAGAAGACAAAATGAGCGATCTTACAATTACACTAATTCAGACAAGTCTGCACTGGGAATCTCCGGATAGGAACAGGGAACAGTTTGAAAAAATAATTCAATCCATTCACAAACCATCAGACCTGATAGTATTACCGGAGATGTTCAGCACGGGCTTCTCCATGAATGCCGCAAAGCTTGCTGAGCCAATGAATGGAAAAACGATGGAATGGATGCATCGTATGGCCGAAAGCAACAAATCTACCATCACCGGAAGTTTTATCATTACAGAAGACTATAAATATTTTAACCGTTTGATTTGGATGCACCCCAATGGCTCATACAGTCATTACGACAAACGGCATCTATTCAGACTTGCAGAAGAAGAAAGAACGTATGAAGCAGGTAAGCATCAATGGATCATGCCACTCAAGGGCTGGAACATCTTCCCATTAATTTGCTACGATCTTCGTTTCCCGGTGTGGAGTCGCAGAAGCAAACAACTCGATTATGATTTATTGCTCTATGTGGCGAATTGGCCCGAAAGAAGAAACAAGGCATGGAATCAACTACTCATTGCACGTGCAATTGAAAATCAATCCTATGTGGCCGGAGTAAACCGCGTTGGAAATGATGGCAATCAGGTAACTCATTCCGGTGAATCGGCAGTGATCGATTTTAAAGGTGAGTTAATTAGCTCCTTCAAAGCCCATGAAGAAAAACACGAAACACTATCGCTGAACAAACAAGATTTAATTAATTTCCGGACTCAATTCCCCTTTGACCGGGATGCAGATAGTTTTGAAATAAATTAAGCTTTCTTTTAAC
Organism: uncultured Bacteroidota bacterium; assembly: GCA_963775555.1. GTDB lineage: Bacteria > Bacteroidota > Bacteroidia > AKYH767-A > 2013-40CM-41-45 > QQVM01. The sequence continues at coordinate 2,876,410 of CAVZJJ010000004.1, forward strand.
TAAAAGATAGGATCGAGGCAATGTTTCGGTTATTCAAGAAAAAAGTCAGCTGAGCTGCTTTTCCAGAATCAATAATTCCTCTTCTGAAAAACTTACCTGAATCAACTGGAACAGGCCACGTTCCTCCTTACGAATATGCATCTCCAGAAGGTTACCTATTTTATCGAGGTCTGAAATCAGATCCGTACTATTTTGAATCTCATCAATTTTAATAGCAAGGACTTTGTGTTCATCCTGCAATTCAACAATTAGGGCGTCCATCTCATTTGTCTTGCCTTTCGCAAAAGGAAATAAGAATTCTTCTTCCGCTTTAAAATGGCGCTGAAGCTCATTTTGGAATTGCGCCTTGAGAAAAGTCACTTTTTCTTCCGGAGTTGCGGGCATCGTTTTAATCGGTGGCGTATCACTCTTCATGGCTAATGCGAGAAATAATCCCATATTATGTTCCCTCGATAATTTAATGAGGGATTTATGTCTCCTGAGTGGGCTGGTCATGGTCTTTAAAGAATTTAGATACTAATTAATCTTGTTCAGATAAGTCTGTTACATCTGTTCCGCCACTTGCCTCAATATATTGATCCACTCTTCTTTCGCCCTGCCGGTTCCTAAACGCACAATGATCATATTTTTTTTCGGAAGAACATAGATGTATTGTCCCAGGTGCCCAATGGCTGAATAATCACCATACACATCCGATCCAATCCACCATTGACGGTTATAAAACCAAGCCGCCCCTTTTTCCTCGTTTACGGTTGTGCTCTTTTCAACCCAGTTGAGCGGAACCACCTGCGTTCCATTCCAATTTCCTTTGTGGAGGTACAATCTTCCAAATTTTGCAAAGTCACGAGCCTTTGCATTTATACAACAAAATGTTTTTTCCAGTCCATCCTTCTTTTTATCAATGCTCCAACTTGCATCGTATTCCATTTCCAGGGGCTTCCAGATTTTCTCATCAAGGTATTCTGTGATACTTTTTCCGGTGGCACGCTCAAGAATCAGACCCAACAACTGCGTATTCACACTTTTGTATTCAAATCCCGACATCGGATCTTTTTCTACCTTGAGATTCCAAAGACACTTGCGTAGTGTCCGTCCATAATAAAAAGTAGCCGCTCCACTGAAAGGTGTACTATAACCCTCTGAGAAATGCACCCCTGATGCCATTTGCAAAAGATGATGAATACTCACCTTTTCCCAGCCGGCATTCTTCTTTAGCTCAGGAAGATAATCTACCACCTTATCGTCCTCGCTATGAATTTTTCCCTCGCCTATGGCAATACCAATCAAGGCAGAGATGTAAGACTTTGCAACAGAAAAAGAGGCGACCGTGGAGGAACTCTCATAACCCTGAAAATACCGTTCATACAATAAACTGTCGTTCCTGATAATGAGAAAAGCGACTGTGGGCGATTCCTCCAAAAACAATTTCATGGATAAGGCCTTCCTTTCATAATCCATGATCTGGATATGATTTTCAATTTCCTCGTTCGTCTGTCCCTCTATGAAATGGAAGGGATCAGCTGACTTGTGAAGGGGTCGAGAAGGAAAAATTCTATAGTCTGTAATATCAGAAAAGTTATACCATACAAATCGTCCCACTTTGCAGGCAGGTGCGCTGATAAGAATGGCAATAAAAACAGAATAAAACAGAAATAAATATCTTTTTCTCATAGGAATTTAAGATCCAAATCAATGGAACATGAATTTACAAAAACGAAATGAATAATTGTCAACATACACGCTCCGGCTTAGGGAATGTCCCATTTTATTTCCACATCCCAATTAGCGCGAATCTGGATAACTTCAGGATAGTAGAAAACTTTTTCGGGTTGTATTTTTTTTAGGTAATAACCGGAATCCCAACGCCCATTCCTGTTTGAATCCTGGATAATTTTTAACCGATATACTCCCGGTGTAAGAAAATTAAACGTAATACTTGAATCCTGATTAAGCGTACTTGTTTCAAACACCTTCTCCTGCTCGTCCACGAGCTGAATCAGATAAGGGAAATTACCACTCTTTGAAGAAAGATTAGCCGTTAAAGATGCATAATCAGTTTCCGCTTTGGTTCTAAAGCCGAATGTGATGGTATCGTTTTCCAATTGATATATATCCCGGAACAGTCCCGATGGGATCAGCAGGTTATAGATGGCTTTTTGCTTCCATGCACCTGAATAGCGTAGAAGTGTATGAAGGGAGTCAACAAAATAAAAACTGTTTCCCGGCAGGACCACACTGTCTTCCAAAAACTGAATTCCAGAAAGATTTGAAGATTCGACCGGATGATTAAACAAAAGGTCAAAGGGACGGTGGAGATCCTGACTGCTGCCTGAGCTGATGAGCGGCAAAATACGCAGGGAAGGTTTGCTGCGTGAAGAACCCTTCAAATCACGTTTCAATAAACGAATGGTAAGGGTATCCTTTGCTAAAAGCTGGGGGAACAATACTTGAATCGTATCTGCCTGCAAATTTTGATACCATATAATAAGCGTGTCTTTCTTTTCAGAATAGTTGAGAGAAAATATTTTAAGCGATGTTGTGTCGGTGACCCAGATTGTTGTAAGTGTATCGGCAACCCCGTTAAAGGCGCAGATCACTTTTCCTGGCTCTTCTGAATAGGCCCTGAGGAATTTATAATCTTCCTCCTGCTTAAACATGCGCAACTTAACATCAACACTGTTTTCTATAACCCTTGAATCATTAAAAGCAATTCTTTCATCACCAGGAGCATAAAGATAATCTTTGTTAATGTCCTGAAGACCGATGATTTTATAGGATCCTGCTGCGATATTCCTGACATGATAATTTCCATCGGCATCTGTCTTCCCAAAATAATACGGCCTTTTCAGAAAAGGCAGGGAGTCGTCAGCGCCTTTATATAACATTACCTGTACATCTTTTTCCGGCTTATCAGTGGATGCATTTTTTACCGTTCCGCTAATTTCCATGCTGTCAATTATTGATCCGGTAGAAAACACAAATTGATAATTTTCGAGAACATTTCCTTCATTGTTATCAAGGATGGCGTTGCCAAAATTGAAAGAATAGGTTGTATTCGCTTCAAGTGTATCATCAAACTGAATGAATAGTGTTTTCTTCCGGATTTTTACTTCCGGAAATTTTTGCAAAGGAGGTGAAACAACCAATTGAGAATTAGCCTCTTTTAATTGAATATATTCATTAAACGTGATGGCAATCTCATGACCGTTGAAGTTGGTGCTGAAATTTTTCGGATCTGAATGAAGCACCTCCGGTGGTACAATATCTTTGTCACCACCGGCCGGCGGAATCTGAATTGCACAGGAGTTCCCTAACAGGATAATGACTAAAAATATAAAGTAACGGGAAATAGTATTCATAATACCTGTGCCATAATTTGGCAAACTTCTTCTAAATAATGTTTGTCGACTGTATCAAAATCGGATGGTTCTGTGCTGTCGACATCCAGTACCGCCACAATTCTGGAGTTTTTAATTACAGGAACAACGATTTCCGAACGAGATAGGCTGCTGCAGGCGATATGACCCGGGAATAAATCCACATCGTCAACCAGAATAGTTTTTTGCTCTTCCCAGGCTTTGCCGCAAACCCCTTTTCCATAGGCGATGCGTGTACAAGCTACCGGACCCTGAAATGGCCCCAGTACTAATTCTCTTCTCCCATTTTCATCTTGTACCTTGTAAATACCGACCCAAAAAAAGTTCATCCCGTATTTCAGTGCCGCTATGATATTAGCCACATTCGCCACTGAATCCTGTTCTCCTTCAACCAGAGATCTTATCTGAGGGATCAGGGATAAATACTTTTCTTTTTTACCTGCGGATTCCGGTAAATGGATCTCTTCAACCATTCCTCTGCTTTGTGCAAAGATGTAAAAAAGATACCGTTTACAATCATTGGACAAGACCTGCATTCAACAGAATATCAGCTAAATCAATAAAAAGGGCAGGTTTACTAATCAGGCGCATGCCAAAGCTCCTATACTGACACGAGTCCCGGGCATGGAAAGGAGGGCTTCTGCACAAGCAATCAAGGTGGATCCCGTCGTGATAACATCGTCCACCAATAAAATATGTTTCCCTTGGATGGCCCCCGGTTCCGCTACTTCAAATACGCGGTTCACATTCTCATAGCGCTCGTAGCGGTGTTTCCGCGTTTGCGTTTCAGTGGCCCTCACTCTTTTCAATCCTCCAGGATCAAATTTTACAGCCATCGCGCGGGCAATGCCTTCTGCAAAGCTATCACTCTGGTTGTATCCTCGCTGACGCAACTTGGCAGGGTGCAAAGGAACAGGAACAATTGTATCAACGGCAGAAAAAGCATTCACCTGCATGATTTCGTAACCAAACAATTCCCCGACAAACTCACCCACATCTTTCCTGCCTTTGTATTTAAGATGGTGAATGAGCCTTTGCACTTTCTCTCCTTTCCCAAAATGATAATACGCTGAAGCCGCTTCGATCCGAACCTTTCCCCAGAAATGTTTGACTACGGGATTTTCGGCGTCCTTATGATAATGTGTTCTGGGTAAACGAAAGCGGCAACTGGTGCAGAGGCATTTTTCACCACGTCGCAAAGCTGCCTCGCAGGCAGGACATGTTTCAGGAAAAACAAGGTAAGCCAATCCGTCCAGAGAATCTGAAAGAAAACGTACAGCCGGGTCCAAAAGCATCCATAAAAATAGAGATGCAATACATGTGTGACAACCGCATAAAATAGAAAATTTCAGGGCTCAACTGAAGTTATTTCGTGAACATGAATGCTATAAGCCTGATCCCTGAATTCGATTCTTTCTGATTGTGTATGTACGAGAAAACCTTGCTGTGCGAGATCTAAAAAAAAGGATTGAGCAAAAGCCCTGTTGGGTTCTGCGATCAGAATTTTCCCTCCGGGTTTCAAAATCAATTTGAATGCATGCAACAGGTCAGTAAAAGATTTTTTCTCATAAGCAATGTCAGAGGCAAGCACAGTATCAACATTCATATCAGGATTCAATTCACGCCAATCAAGCAATCTAAATTCGGCATTGGTTCCCTTGTTTAGTTTCCAGTTTCGTTCTGCCAGATTCAACGCATCCTGAATATAGTCACTGAAAATAACATGAGCACCTTGCTGTCCGGCAACAATACCAGGTAATCCTACTCCACAACCCAGTTCCAGTACCTTCATTCCCGATGCAATACTATCATTGCTTAGCATGAAATGGCAAAGACCGATTGCTGATGGCCACAAATCCGCCCAATAAGGAATTCTCTCATCCCTGACATCTTCATGATCTTTGTCTTTGTTAAGCAAATCTTCAAAAAGCGCATCCACATTGGAAATGGTTTCTATAAGAACAATCCTGTCTGAAAATTCCACTTCATTTATTTGAGTTTCCGGAAGAGACATTGTTCAAAAATTGCAGATGAATGAATTACAAACCAGATAAAATGTACAAAGATGCAGAGGCGATAAGTGTTGACTTAGTGCATAATCACTATCCGTTGACTTGTCTGGAAAGTTCCCTCCACCAGGCTGACGAAATAAGCTCCGGGAGCAAGCTGCTCCGTTGAAACTCCTTGCCCTGTCAACGCGAGTGGTTGATCAAAAAGGATACGACCGGTCATATCTGTAATTCTTATCCGGCAATTCTGAGTATGCTGACCCTGAACTGCGCTAATAAAAAACCTGTCTCCGGCAGGATTCGGATAAATCCCGAAAGCTGTTGCGTTTGATATTTTATTAATCCCTGTGGTCATAGTATCCTGAATATAAATTTGCAGACCTCCGCTGTATAATCCGATCAGCATATCAGTACGTCCATCCCCATTGATATCCCCTCCACTCACAGAAAGGTTAAAAGTTGTTTTCACTCCCTGGTATTGAGAAATGATTGTGTCTTGTCGCACATAATTACCAAGAATATTTCCCTCGATTCCTCCGTAGAGATAAACATCTCCCTTCATGCAGGCCACCAGCATTTTATATCCGGCACTGTCCTGATACACAAATGGAACAGAATAGCCATCAACAAAACCTGTTGTCTGAACATTGATTCCTCCCAACGTATCTTTCGTGGGTACAGAAAGAAAAACCGGTACCTGAGGTGTTCCTGAATTCTCGTAATAAGCGATAACACCACTTTTCTTACCAATTACAAGATCCAGCATCCCGTCCCGGTTCAGGTCGATAAGTTGAGGAGCACTGTAATTGCCAACATCAATTCCAAAGAAAGCAGAGGTTACAAAAACGAAGCTGGCCGGCATGCCTGCACCGGCAGTATTTTCGAAATTGTACATGTCTCCGTTTTGATTTCCGACAAGCAGATCTGAATCGCCGTCACCATCAAGGTCTCCAAAAGCAGGGAACAAGGGTCCGGTTAAAGGGTAGGTGGAGAGACCCGCATAATCATTGGTGACGAATTGAAAAGCCGGGCTGGTAATAGTTCCTGTATTCCGGTATAAACTTAAACCATGCTGAAGTAGGCCTCCGGCCTCTGTGCTGTTTACATTTCCTATAATCAGGTCAGGCAAGCCATCTGCATCCGCGTCAAACAAAACCGGTACTGCACCTTCTCCCACATCTATCATTTGATCCTGAAGAAATCCATTCATGACAAAATCAAATACAGGCAATGCGTTGGTTCCTGTATTTTTATAATACATGACTCCTCTTTTATTCTCAAATTCATTGTGGCCTACCAGCAAATCTTTTATCCCATCATGATCTGCGTCCAGATATGCATGTGTAGTAAACGCATTCATCTGAACGGGCGTGTTGTAGGATGGAAACAAAGTATCTTGTGAAATCATGTTTGCAGAGTTCGATGTGCCACCATTGATGACCAACAAACTATTTTGTGCACCGGAGTCGCCGATCAGGGCGTCCATGTCTCCATCATCATCAATATCAATAGTGAATATCCCTGCATAGGTATCATCCTGAGGAGCGAGTTCATAGCCAAACATCCCCTGAGGAGGCGCATTAAAAAAACAAGATATGTTATACTGCCCGACTGCTACATTATTGTATGCACCGGTTCGCAGTGCAAAATTCCCCCATGCATAAGTTGACAATACATAATGGCTTAAGGAGTCGCAGACATTATAATCTTCCATCGAAAGATTTTTATAATAAGCAAAAGTGCCCACACAGAAAAATTGTTGACCCAGAACATCCATATCGCCATCACCATCTACATCGTTAAAGTGTGGCATAAGAAAACCACTTGCAAATATTCCAGCAGGAGCTCCTCCTCCATAATCAGCTTTCATCATTGAATCGACGGCAGTGAAATGCAATGAGCCGGGAGGCGAATCGTTTCTGAATTGAAGAATACCATTGTTGCTTATGCCGGTAGTGAACAGATCGGCTTTCCCATCACAATTGTAATCATAGAACAAAGCCCAACCACGGAGTGCAGGTAATTGCTTTGCAAATTCAGGTGCATAGCGATAGCTGTTAATCCCACCGGTTCCGGTATTGATATAGGTCATGGCTCTGTTATTAGAGCGGTCAAAAAGAAAAAGATCCTCCAAGCCGTCACCGTCAAGATCCACGGCTGAAAAGATCGGGAAGTTGATCCCACCTGCCCACGGATGCTGGAGAGTATTCCCTGCTACCTCCACAGCAATATCATTCTTTAATTGAAAATAGGGCTGTGCCTTAGATTGAAGGCTTGCCAGTAAAATAATAACAAGTATCCGGATTCGCATGCTTTGGAATATTAAAGCATAAAATTACAAATTATATCAACGGCCTTGCTAAGATTTCAATTTGTTAATGGCATCAACTGGAATTATAAAGCAGGAACATTTCGACCTTTTGTTCCTCTTTAACTCCTTGAAGCGAAAACTTCAAGGAATCCTTTTCTAAGTCGCCATGCACGTGAATCACTTATTGCAAAGTATCAGATAAAAAAATGCGTCATTGTTCGGAAGCCCAAACAATGACGCATTTCACTGAAACAGAATTATCGCAAAGTGATCTTTCCGTTTTTAACAATGCCGCTATCCATATTAATCAGACGGAAAAGGTACAATCCTGAAGAAAGGCCCTCGCGGTTCAATTCGATCATAGTACCAGTGGTCTCAAGTAATGAAACGCGCTGTCCTTTTATATCAAACAATTCCATGGTAATATGTTCAGTTTTTGAATTACTGAAGGTGAAGTATCCTTTACTATCCATTGGGTTCGGATAAAAGAATACTCCGTCATTCACTTGGATGGATTCAACAATTCCAACCGGGAGCATTTGGACAAGGGTGTTCCAGGATGTATTTGTCACCACCGCTGGGTTAACATCGAAGTAGATATAGGCAGTATTCTCCACACGTGTTGGATCAGGCAGATTAGCTAATGGATGAATTCTGTAACGAACAAAGCCATGACTGTGAGGTTCATCAATCACACTGTCGGCAAGCAGGATATTATTAAAAGTGAACACCATTGCACGATTGCTGTCCACCTGAGTTTGCACCGGGTGACTGGAAGCAAGTACCTCAAGCGTATTGATATCAAACGATGCATCAATTGTATCACGAATATAAACAGTGAAGGCCGTATCATTTCCTGTATTCTGAAAACGAATCTGGTACTCTAATGATTCCGAGTTTAGCGTATAATGCATCACATCGTCCATCCCTTCAGGGTAAGCTTCTTTATCATTCGGATCATAGGAACATCTCACTGCAATAGAATCATCTATACTGGTATAAAACTGTACCGCCCCAAGACCATCAGTCACAATAATTCCTGCATTAAACTGAACAATTCCGTTTGGCGGATTAATAAAATTACATTGTATCACTTGTCCTACCATCGGCTGAAGTCCGGTAAAACTCCAAAAGACAGTGTCCCCGCTCTGGCTGCTTGCTGCAGGTACAGAGGAGCTAAAAGTCGTATTCGGGCTATGAATCACATACACCTGACCCTGACAAACTACATTACTCATATTTGTATAATTTAATGTAGAAGTCACGACTGCATTACATCGCATGAATGCATGGCTAAAAGTGATGGAACTAGTATAATCAGGTAGTGTAGAACGGAAACCGAAATCAAAACCACTCTGGTTTCCCGAATTGGAAAAAGTATAGGAGGGCTGAGTAGTAAGTGCCCAATTGGATGGAATTTGAGCAATATAGCTTAACACGTGTGAACCAAGGTTGGCTCCGAACGCGAAATCACCATTGGAATTACTGTAAGCGAAAGAGTTTTCCGGAGAAAGCGACAAGCGAACGCTATTAATTGGAGGCTCGCCGGGATCATAGGAGCCGTTATTGTTTGAATCAAAATAACAATTACCGCTAAGGACCGATGGCGGGGGCTCAATGGTTAAGGCATTATTCAAATAGTAATAATAATTCCCTATCAGAACTACCAGATCGTAGGTTCCCAGAGGTTGGCTTCCTTGAAATGTAAAAAGCAATTGCGCATTTACCGAATCGAGAACAGTATATGAACTAGCTGGAATAATTGTTTGGTTTGTCGGAGCTGTATTTTTTCGAATGTATGAATAGGAGATATTGCCCCAGGGGTTCGCCCCCGAAGCAAACAATCCCAGTGAAGTAATATTCGCATTTAATTGAATTCCCTGATAACCTATTGCAGGATTCAGGGAAGTAAGGCCTTCTACTACTCCAAAATCCAGGTTGCTGACATTTGCACTATTGACACTAGCTGTAAATCCGGATGAGTCTGAAGAGAGCACGTAAGCATGACTGTAATTATAGCCGATCAAAACATTATAGGTTCCGTTGGAAACACCAAAGGCATAATCACCATTTGCATCCGATAAAATAATCTGGTTTCCAGGTTGAAGAGTAATTGGTTGTCCTACGAGTCCGCTATCACTTGCATCAAAGATTCCGTTGCCATTTGTGTCGTAGTACACTTTTCCGGAAATGTATCCATCCGGTGCAACTACAGTAAAGGCTCCCGTCACACTATAGGGAACAAGATTGGTTCCGGGAGCAAAGGGATCTGTAGTTGTAAGTTCTAAATCGTATAAACCGAGTGCCGCAGAAGAAGGAATCGAAAATATGGCCGTCGTGCTATCTGCATTCAGAATGTCAACGCTGCTTGGCATCGTACCTGCCGCCTGATCAAATATGGTGATGACATTGCTTCCCTGCCGGAGGTTGATGTCATAGATATTTCCCCAGGGAGAGGAAATAACCTGGAACAAATTAGTTCCGGTAATGGTGGTACTCAGGTTTTGCTGTCCTGCAAAGCCGGAGTTCGGATCTATTCCATTCAGGGTTTGGGCCTGAACCCAAAATCCGCTGAGGACAAAAATCAGTACTAGGTAAAAATTTTTCATGGCGAGTATTTTTGGTTAGTGAACTGAAAAATCGGGTTAATAAAACAAATGGAATGAGGTGCAGATTATCCTGTCTCAATATACCAGCATAGAATATTCTTACGAATTTCATGGAAAGATATGAAAATAAATTGCGACAGATTCAGCATAACAGGATACTGAATAAAAATAATTTTAAAATTATCAAAAGGATACAAGTGAAATCCGCAAAAAGGTTGAACTTACTCAAACAATAGGTGAATAATCCAATTTCGTAGACGAACAAAAAGAAAATACATTGAAAGCTGTCCGATAGAAATGCAAATCCAAACAAACGAAAGATTTATATTGAAATTATTGGATCTTGCTGAACACTTTTTTTAAGTCGGCATCCGAATTGCATTCATTATTTTCGAGAACTCTCCATTTAAGTGTTGTCATCCTTTATACGAAAGGGCTGCCCCGATGAATTGGAACAGCCCTCATGCAAAACGCCTCTTAATTGCTATTTCCTGCTGCGCTCCATAAAGTATAAGAAAGCAAGGGCAAAAATTGCCAGTATCACTTTGTAATCCGGCTCCTCAGAAGTATTGCCAGCCGAAGTGTTTCCATATTGTGGATTCCACTCACCTGCTTCTACAGTAATGCTATCCTTCGGATTGTTCTGGTTTGAAATGCTTAACGAGCTCGTGTCTTTCAGTGGAACTTGATTACTTCCTGTCTGTATCGGTTTACTTTTATCAGGGGTATTATTTTTCTTCCCGGGATCAATAGGAATAATATATCCGGTGGTCTTCCCGGGGTAGTCTTCGAATTGCTTCATCTCCCATCCTGTAAGGGAATATAATTCCTGCAATTCGCGGTAGCGTCTTTTGCGTAAATCATACAGATAAGACTTGCCTTCAGCGCAATCAAATGGACCCGGGGCTGGGTGTGTAAGAATATAACGAGCCTGAAAATTCTGTCTGTTCGGAGTTTCCTGAAAGACCAGATCCTGAGGAAAATTCTCGCGGTCGTATGTCAGATGCAGCCGGGTAAAATAAACAGAACCTTCGTAGACTCCATATCCATTTGTCCTTAACCATGATGCACCGGCAGTAATCAAATCCGCATATACAGGAGGGTTTCCGGTACAGGGATCACACTTCATAAAATTGTTGCCGGAAATATCCCATCCATATTCCAGAAAAACATTTCTTCTTCCTTCTCTGCGCAACACATTTTCATAGGTATCCTTATAAAATTGTCCAAATTTTTCCCTTACAAACTCGGGCACCTTTCGATCCGTAGGCATATTCACCATCCTGTAGTTACTGGTTTCTACCCGGCCGCTGCGGCTAAGTGCATACACTATCATATCCTGTCTGTCTTTAGAATTCGCCATTCCAAGACGTATAGGAAGCATAAATTTGGGGGAATTGAAGGCGATTTGCAAAGGACGCAACAAGCCGGCTCCTTCAGAGCGATATCCTTCCAGGTTTACCTTCACAACAAAGAACTTCATGCCACTTCGTATATAGGGCTCAAGAACATCTCTGGCACCAGAGGGTATGCGATACCCGTTTGACGTCAACCATTTTTCAAGTCCATCGCTTTCTTCAGCAGAAAGTATCAGGATATCGTACTCCCCGATTACATATTGAGCTTCAATTTTAACTGCAGACTTGACATCTGCAGAATTCTTTATTTTATCTCCACGCGATGAAGCAGCATCAGACATGCTTGGCATGCTTTCCTCATTTAAGCTTAGTCTCCAGCACGGATTTTCATCCCAGTATTCTACGAGCCGGGGACCGGAGTATGCATCGAAGGAATCGAAAAGCACCCTTTCAACAATGCGGATATCCGATTTTTTCAATACCACCGGTACAGGTACTACCATTGCGAAGTCCTTCAATTCGCCTGTATAATCACTGCTCATGGTAATCACTGAATGATCTCCATCGCGAACAAGAATTACCTGAGAGGACTTATTGAACAAAGATGCATCAGCCTTTGCAACATAAAACCCACAAAAAGAACTGGCTGAAAATGGAATGGCCAACATGAATAATACTATGCTCAGGGAGATTATTATAGGTGATGGCCCAACCTTTTTCCTCCTTACCGGTTCCGAAATTTTTAAAGAACTATTCTGTTCATTCCAGTGGAATACGGAACCGCCAAAATAACGGTCGAGCAAAGGTGTGAAGGGCGACAGAATAAACAATGCCCATAGGGGAGCTCCATTTACCCAGTGATGAATTTGCAAGTAGGCAGCAAGTAGTCCTATAAGGGAAGCCCATATTACCCTGGCCGGAAAAGCGGAAGGTGTTGTCTTTGGATCCGTAATCATAAAAAAAGCAAACAGCATCACTGTTCCATTGGTCATTTGCTGAAGGAAAACATCCATCGTCCATCCAAGAAACAAAACGCTGCGGAGAAAATGATACAGTCCGAATGCGGCATAAAAGAAAAGAGCAGTATCAAGTCTTTTTACTTTCAATAATACCATCAAGCCAAGTGAGCCAAGGAGAAACACCAAGATGGCATTGCTGCCCCATTGACCTGAAGAAATCCAGGCATCACCCGTAAGAACTATGGCAAGGATGATCCCGAAATTTGTAGGATTAAAAACGTGTTTACCATTTATCCGAATCAGAAATTTTCCGGCAATGCTGAGGAATGCAGCAATAGCAGCGGTAAACAAAAAATTCGTTTTCAAGATCAAGCATAAACTAAGTGAAGAGATCACTGCGCTTTTAAGGGATGTATAATCCCGTTCAGGATTGTTTGAAAAGGCATATTGTGTGAGAAGGCAAACAGAAAAGATGATAAGGATTTTAAGCAAGTTGACATCCCAGCCCAGAGAGAATATTCCATAGAACATGAAAATTGACAAAAACAGTATTTGATAATTTCGCGGGTCACTGGTGAGGAAATGCATTAAACGCTGATGCAAGGACGAACTATTCATAGCAGTGCCTTGCCGGGGAATTGAAATTGTTTCCATAAGTTTTGAGATTTCCGATTGGATGCATCCTGGCTCAGGATTCCACAATTCTAAAGAAGGCATGACAGAAAAAGCCCGAAATAATGTAAAGGAAAATTGGGGAGCGGATCGCTATAATTAACAAAAGCATACCATGAAATGACTTATATCCCGATCTTGACAAATCCTGGTTAATAAAAAATCAACACAGGGGCGGCTTTCAGGACGGTCTTTCACCTATTTTTTTTTACTTTTGCACTCCTGGTGATAAAATTCGAATTCTCTCCGTTCTAAAAATATTTACCGCTTAAATAAGACCGTTCACCAAAATACGCTTCTCACAAATAAAACTTCTGCTATTTTCACGCTGAAATCAATAAAAAAGAGAGATCTGAAAAAACCTGTTCACTACAAAAAACTATGAGCAATTTTACTATCCCGGCTTTCAGAACCGGATGTTTACTTTTTCTCCTTCTGATTTCATCTATTTCCCAATCACAGGTAGTGATTAATGAAATATGTCCGTCAAATGTCAATAACAAAATCAATGAAAACGGAAAGTACGATGACTGGGTTGAAATTTATAATGCCGGCAGTTCATCTGTAAATCTGGGAGGATATGGCCTCTCTGATGAAATCGCGAAACCCTTTAAATTTACATTCCCATATTTTGATCTGGGCTCTCATCAAAAAGTTCTGGTTTTCGCTTCTGACATCAACAGGACTGACCTGAGTAATCATTGGGAAACTGCTGTAACAGCACAAACGACATGGAAATATTTTGTTGGAACCTCTCAACCGGATACAAATTGGAGAAACCTGAGTTTTAATCAAACTAACTGGTCATCCGGCACAGGGGGAATTGGTTTTGGAGATGGAGATGACAACACTACTATTCCAACATGTACGTCTGTCATGATGCGGAAAGAATTCTTTGTTCCGGATACAGCTAATATTGCCAGCGCTGTTTTCAACATCGATTACGATGATGGTTTCGTAGCTTTTCTGAACGGTAAAGAAATTGCCCGGGCTAACCTGGGCAGGATCGGTGATCGTCCTGCCTACAATGTACTTGCATCCCTTTCTCACGAAGCAATGATGTATCAGGGGCACGACCCTGACTCCTTTTATATAGACCAAAGCGTTCTAAAGTCAATTATTTTACCAGGGGTAAATGTTCTGGCAGTTCAGGTACACAATAACAAAGCCAATTCAACCGATTTATCTGCCATCCCTTTCTTGTCATTTGGGATGAAAAGTGCAACACAGACCTTTTCATCGACACCCTCCTGGTTCCATCCTCCGGGTTTTCAGTATTTCCAGGCCAATTTTAAATTAAGCCGCGATGGTGAGACTGTTTTATTTACTGACGATTCAGGAATGAATCTTGATCAGCAGGTATATCCATTGATGGAGCCGAACCATTCCATGGGTCGTTCTTCAGATGGATCTTCCACCTGGTGTATTTTTACCACATCGAGTCCGATGGCATCGAATGCGAATTCGACATGTTATCCCGGCTATGCCAGCGATCCTGTTTTTTCTCTTGCAGAAGGCTTTTATTCTTCCTCACGCACACTCACGCTAAGCACATCCCAGAGCGGTGCGAAAATCAGGTATACGACAGACGGCCAGGATCCTACATCCAGTTCTACTCAGTATTCATCATCCATCCAGATAGGTAGCACCAAAACGATCCGTGCCAAAGTTTTTAAAACCGGATATCTTCCCAGTCCTACTTTCACCAAGACTTATTTCATCAACGAGAACATAGACTTGCCTGTATTTACTATTTCCACTGACCCGGATAATTTGTGGAATAATAATACAGGCATCTATGCCACCGGCCCCAATGCAAGCTCCACCTATCCTTATAAGGGAGCCAACTTCTGGCAAGACTGGGAAAAACCTGCTGCCATTGAATATTACGATAAAAACAAAAATAAGCAACTTCGCTTTAATGCGATGATTGAAATTTTCGGAAATTACTCCCAGGCGAAACCGCAGAAAAGTTTTGAAATAAAACTTAGCGATGCAATGGGAACTTCCAGTATAAATTACTCCCTGTATCCTGACAAACCACAAATTACCGAAACTGATGATATTGTATTACGCAATTCAGGTTCGGACTGGAATGAAGTACATTTCAGGGACGCTTTCATGGAACGTGTCATGAAGAACACTCACTCCGGCTACCTTGGCGCTGAACCTGCGGTACTTTTTCTGAACGGCGCCTACTGGGGTGTTTATACCATCCATGAAAATCACGATCAGCACTGGATCAAAAATAATTATGGCCTGGGGAAAGAGGATATTGATATGCTTCTTGAAGCTGGAAGTGTCACCACCAAATTTGGCTCGGATAATAGTTTCTGGGATATGATCAATTATGCCACTCACCAGAATGCGAACACTCAGCAATATTATGATGACATGAACGAAATGCTGGACATCCAAAATTTCGTTGATTACATGATCGCGGAAACCTATTACAATAATGGTGACTGGATGGGCGACTGGACAAACAATATCAAACTTTGGCGTCCACGTGCTTCCGGAGGAAAATGGGAGTATCTCTTGTATGACCTTGATTTTGGCTTAGGATTCTCAGGAAACGTGAATGAGAACCGACTGGGGATAGCTCGCAATCCTGTTTCTCAAAATTACACTTCGGATATGTTTGATGCATTTTTGAGAAACCCTTCCTTCAAAAATTATTTTATCAACCGTTATGCAGATTTGATTAACACCATTTATCTGCCCGCAAAAATGTTCACTGTCATGCATCAGTTTGATGATTCGATGCGTCACGACATGTCTGCTCATTTTTCCAAATGGTCCTCTTTCAATGGGCAGAATTACAGCGTGAGCGGATGGACAAGCAGAATAAATTCCATGAAAAGCTTTATAAATAACAGGCCGGCAGTTGCGAGGAATTTTATTCAAAGTGAAATGGGTATGCAAAGTCAGGTAACCCTCACGCTGAACGTGAGTCCTGCCGGAGCGGGACGCATTCAAATAAGTACTGTAACGCCAGACACATATCCCTGGTCCGGAGTTTACTTCAAGGGCAACCCGGTGACCATAACGGCGATGCCAAATCCCGGCTATACTTTTGACCATTGGAGATCCAACGTGGTGATAAATTCCAACAACTCCAACCAGGAGTTGACACAGAATTTCACTTCCACCGACCAAATCACTGCTTACTTCAATGGCTCATCTCAATCGCCTAAGATTGTTATTTCCGAGATCAATTATAATTCATCCTCAACTGTCGATGTTGGCGACTGGGTGGAACTTCACAATTATGGTTCAGTAGATCTGGACATCTCCAATTGGAAGATACGTGATGAACTGTCGTACCATACTTTCACTTTCCCGGTCAGGACAGTTCTTGAAGCCGGCAAATATCTTGTTATTGCGGAGGACCTCACTAAATTCCAATCCTATTTTCCTCAGGTGAATAATGTAACCGGACCTCTTGGTTTTAATTTCAGCAACGGTGGTGACGACGTCAGGGTTTTCAATCAGACGGAATCACTTTTATTGCATGTAAATTATGATGATCAGAACCCATGGCCTTTACAAGCGGATGGACAAGGTTATACACTTGAACTTCTGGATCAGCTTGGCAATTTGAATAGTGGCAGCAATTGGTTTTCAGGTTGTATTGGCGGCACTCCGGGTAGGGCATATAGTAGCCCATCCTCGCTTGTAAGCCTTTCCGGACCTACAGTATTCTGCGATGGAAACAGTGTTTTACTCTCTGCCACGTCAGGGACCGGTAACACTTACCAGTGGTCAAGAAACGGGGCTTCCATTTCAGGTGCATCGCAGGCCAGTTATACTGCAAACAGCTCAGGAACATATACAGTAAGCGTAAGTTACCAGGGATGTACCACCAACTCATCAGGGATTGATATAACTGTACTTCCACAAGGCCTGGATCCATTGGTAACCGATTCCTTTAATTGCGGATCCGGGTCCGTCACTCTGCAAGGCAGTTCCAATGACACTATATTTTGGTATGATGTTTCAAGTGGTAATCTGGCAGGTACAGGTAACACATTCATTACACCGGTATTATTTGTCTCAACAGGATATCTTGCGCAAACATCCACTGTTTGTCCGAGCAATCCTGTAGTTGCCCTTGCGGAAATTATCGATTACGCGAATCCCCCGACTGCTGTAGATGGCTTCATTTGCGGATCCGGCAGTGTATCGCTTTCTGCGATTTCACAGGAACCGGTATCCTGGTATGATCTTCCCTCCGGAGGAAACCTTGTTGCCAACGGAAGTTTATTTAATACTCCACTTCTTCAAAGCACAACTCAATTCTATGCAGTGGCTGGAACCGATTGTCCAAGTAATCCTGTACCTGTCACTGCGCATGTGCTTCCTGAACCAATCGTATATCTTGGAGCCGATACCGCCATTGAATCCGGACATAGCCTGTTGCTCGATGCCGGGACTTCCTTTATTTCTTTTGACTGGTCCACCGGTGAAACAACACAGACAATCGTTGTGAATAGCGCCGGAACCTATTCGGTGATAGCCACAGATGCCAATGGATGCTTGGCCACAGACGAAATTGAAGTTTCCACTTATACCGGTGTAAATCAAAATGCATCAGCGGAAAGTTCATTCAGGGCCTATCCTTTACCTGTGCACGAACGGGTTATGTTGGAGTACAACAATATAAGCTCAGCTGACAACACAATCCGCTTGTTTAATACCGAAGGCCGTTTAGTTCGTTCAGAAACCATCCATAGCGGTCCGGGCAAACATCGAACAGAGTTGAATCTGGGAGATCTTTCTTCCGGCATATACTTCCTATCACTTTCTTCTGAAGGTCACGACCAAGTTATTTTATTACCTATTGAATAAGAAAAAAAAGTCTTTTCGGGTTTTGCCGTGTTCAACCAATAAGTGCAATTTAAAGATTTAAACTTTCACCTTGGGACTTTTAATTGTCCCAGGTGAAAGTTAAGCTGAGAAGCTTCATCTTTGGATTGCTTATGTCAAAAAACTACACCCATCTCAACTCTGAACAAAGATATCAGATTGAAGCCTTATTAAAAAGCGGAATCGCTCAAAAGGATATTGCGAAAATTGTAAATAAATCGCCATCCACGATAAGTCGAGAACTTAAACGGAATATACCAAAACGTGGAAGAGGAGCTTTGGTTTACACAGCTGAAAATGCACAACGGAAAACGGATCATCGGCATCAAATCAAAATGAAAAAAGAAAGATTTACCGATGAAATGAAAGTGTGGACGCGTCTCTGGATGAAGAGTATAAAATTCAGTCCGGAATTAATTCATGTCGTTGGCAAAAATGAGTTAGGGGATTTTGTCAGCCACGAGACCATTTACAAGTGGATTTGGCGTTGTAAGCAAAGTAATTGTAAGGAAGATAGACAAGACAAGAAACTGTATATGCACTTAGCACATGGACGTAGAAGAAGAAAGCGCGGATTAAGAAGAGATAGCCGGGGTATTATTCCAAACCGAGTGTCTATTGAAAATCGTCCGAAAATCGTAGATAAAAGAAAGCGCTTGGGAGATTTTGAAGTAGATCTGATGATGGGAAAAAATCATCAGGGAGCTTTGCTTGTAATGACGGATCGGGCATCTCTGAAAACCAAACTCACAAGGTTAGCCGGGAAAGACAGCATCATAATAAAGCGCGAAATTAAACGTAGATTAATCTCATTAAAGGGAATTGTTAAAACACTTACATTTGACAACGATAAGGCATTTAGTAAACATGAATCGATAGGAAAATCGCTGAATGCTACTACCTATTTTACCCGGCCTTATACCTCACAAGATAAAGGAACTGTAGAAAACAGAATAGGATTAATCCGCAGATTCTTCCCAAAGAAAACAGACCTATTGAAAGTACCTGACATAGATGTTCAAATAGTAGAATCAATAATTAATAACAGACCAGTAAGAAAATTTAATTATCAAACACCTAACCAAGTCTTCTCACAAAAAATTGCACTTATTACTTGAACTTACATTTTAATTGAATTCCCTTTCCCCGAGAAATTCGATCTTGATATTACAAAAAACGCCTGGTTAAAAGCCGGGCATTTTTTTTGCCGGCATCACATTCATTTTGAAAATCCTGAACTTTGAATAAATCACTACAACAAGGCAGGCCAATACAGATGAATAGAAAATCATTATTGGGGAGATCGTAATGAAGGCCAAAAGGATTGATTTTACATATGGATATACAATACTATTTTCCCAATTGTATAGTTTAGAATTAAGAATAGAACCAGTGAATCCATTCCTGTAAAAGTAATTCAGAGAAGAAAATTCATCAGGGGATAATGCTTACAAAATTTCTTGTTCATCAACTTCCCGCATTTATATTTACTTTGCTTCAAATTCCAGTGAATGTTATTTTCCCGCTTTCAGTAAGCCAGTTAGTTTAACGCCCTTAACCTAAATCCATGAGAAGATTTTTAGCCCCATTTCTGACGCTTCTCTTGAGTCAATTTGTTTTTATTTCATTTGCCCTGCCTATAGATACCCTCCGGCTGGAGAATCTGCATCATGAATACCAGCTCACAAAGAGTTGGTGCTATCAGCTGGGCGATAATCCCTCATATGCCCAAGAAGATTTCGATGATTCCGCCTGGCATGAATATGATGATGATACAAGTAAAGCCTTTCTGGATTCGGCCTTCCAGCATCCGCCTGTTATGGTCTGGTTCAGATACCATTTTTTTGCTGACAGCACACTCCATGAACGAATCCTAAGTCTGAAAGTCATCCTGAAAGATGCCTGTGAAATTTATTTTGACGGCAAACAAATCAAAACCATAGGAAAACTTGAAACAGGGATAGAGAAGGGTATTTCGGGTTTTTCTTTAAACAGCACTCCTCTTGCCCTTTCAGTGACGACGGGCAAGGAACATGTAATTGCACTTCGTTACTCCCATTTCTCGGTGACAGATGCCAGCCGTGATATTCAATTTGATGTACTAAACAGTATATCCGGCTTCGAGGCCTCTATAAGAACAATAGAGAGCTCTCTGGAGGAAATGAAGGACACATCGACAACTTTTATTGTTTCATTCTTCTCAGGAATTTTCATCACGCTGAGTTTGTTTCATTTTATTCTGTTTCTGTTTTACCGCAGCAATCGCACAAACCTCTACTATAGCTTGTTTACTCTGCTGTTATTTATAATATTCTACGGGATATATAAAATACAAAGCGGGTCTGACTTATATGCTACGACAAGAATAGGTGCTCTGGAAGTGTTTTCTATTTTATGCACTCCACTTCTCTTCATTGCCCTCTTGTATCAGATCTTTTACAAACGAATTTTATTCTTTTATTGGATACTTGCAACAGCAATTGTAGCAGGAATGCTTTTAGTCATGTTCTCTTCATATCAGAACATTGGCACTATATTAATATTTCTGTTCGTACTTTCCAGTTTAATTGAAATCCTCAGGGTATATATTAAAGCATGGAAGAAAAAAAAGGCCGGGGCCGGAATTTTTCTTTTTGGAATTCTGGTCCCTCCCGTAGGTGTAAGCATCCTCGCAATCCTCGCTTTTGTATTAAATAAATTTGGTTTAGAAACTCTGGCAACAGAAATTGATGAACGCCTGTCTGCTTTCTTTGGATACAGCATGTTGCTAAGTGTTTCCATTTCCATGACCATTTATCTGGCTAAAGATTTTTCACGAATCAATCTGAAATTAAGTCAGCAATTGAATGAGATTAAACACCTTTTTCAGAAAACAGTGATTCAGGAGAATGAACGCAAAAAGATACTGGAAAATCAAAAGGCCGAACTGGAAAGAAAGGTACATGAAAGAACATCTGAACTGGAACAAAAGAACCGTAACATCCTTGACAATCTTCACTATGCCCAGCGCATTCAATCTGCTATACTTCCCGAGATCGGCTTGATCTATCAGACCTTAACGGACTCCTTCATTTTTTACCGTCCAAAAGACATCGTGAGTGGCGATTTCTATACCTTCTCACAGAAAGAAGGAAAAGTTGTTATCGCAGCTGCGGATTGCACCGGCCATGGAGTAACGGGCGCCTTCCTAAGTATGATCGGCGTTTCACTCATGAACCAATTAGTGAATGAAAGAGGCTATACTCAGCCTGCAGAAATACTCAATCATCTGAACAGTGGTATCGTGAATGCCCTGCAACAAAACACCTCCGATCTGAGTGATGGAATGGACATTGCCATTTGCACTTTTGACCTTAATAAAAGACAACTTGAATTCGCTGGCGCTAACCGACCCTTGTACCTCATTCGGAATGGAAAATTTGAAGAAGTGAAAGCAGATAAGCTTGCGATTGGCGGCTTCCGCCTGAAGCCGAATGCCCTATTTACTAATCACCAAATGGAACTAGAACAAGGAGATATTATTTATCTTTTCACGGATGGCTTCGCTGACCAGTTCGGTGGCGAAAGCGGAAAAAAAATGCTCAGCAAGCGATTACGTGAATTACTTATTTCCATGCAAGCCATGTCGATGCGAGAACAGGAAATTCGCCTTAGTGGTTTCTTCGATGAGTGGAAAGGAACCAATGAACAGGTAGACGATGTTTTGTTAATCGGTATCAGGGTATGAAAAACCGGTATGAAATTTCAAGTGGGATTTACCTATAAAAAAACCGGACTTCTCTTGCTTATCTTTTCAGCTAAGCAAGAGAAGTCCGGAAAATCAAATGTGAATATTACTTCGCTATAGTTACTTTTTCTGAATAAACATTTCCATCCAGAATCATACGAACAACGTACACACCTTCTGAGAAGGTACGAAGATCAATCGTTGTAGTTTCTGATACACCTTCTTTGCTGAACACTTCACGTCCGGTAATGTCGAACATTGAAAGTTTCGCAGAAGGATTACTTCCTTTGCTTTTTACAGTAAGCAGATTAGAAGCAGGATTAGGATACATGGTGAATACATCTTGCTTGTATACCTGAGGTACACTAACGAAGAGTGGATCCAACACATTCAGACGCAAAATAAATGTAGTGAAGAAGGAAGCACTTTCTACAGGCAACCATGTTGGAGAAGGTGGCAATTGCGCAAATCCTGTGTTATTCTGAAAATTAAAGAATGTATAACCCAAGGAAACGTTGTTTGCAAATTCATTCACACCAAGGAAATAGCTACCGGCAGCAATCTGATATGGAGCTGAGGTAAAGCCAAGGTCTACCATCACTCCGTTCAACTCGTCGGCAGCAGTGAAAATATACTTTGGTGTGCTTGCAATAATAGCGCCTGGTTCAGTAGTGAAAGTGTAAAGGTCAACGCTCACGCTGTCGCCTGCTGTAGGGCTTGAACAAAAGAAAGAAACCGAGCTTGCATAACCCATTGAAGAAAGAGTAAATTTCTGTCCCAATATTCCTCCCGGTGTACCAATACCCAAACTTCCATCCAGGTTATTGTCATCAAGTCCCAAAGTAGAATCTGTAACGGTAATGGTGTATTTAATTGAATCGTTACCATTGATTACGTCAGTTTGAATGCCAGTATTGACCATCCCTATTACGCGATAGTTTCCTTTTGCAGAAGGAGTGAACGCAGCAGTGGAAGAAATGTTTGCTGTCGCTCCTGAAGCAACACCAAACAAACGTGTTGTATCTGTATGAATATTTGTTCCGGCACTATCCACATTCAAAATAAAACTAAGTGTGTCAATTGTATTTGCACCAAAGTTAGCAACATCCATATCCCAAAAAGTAGGGCTAACGAGGAACTGAGGAACAATTGTAACAGGAGGGTTGAAGTTGAGTTTCTCTGCAGATGCATCAAATGCAGGAGGAACGAAATCATTCAATTCATAACCGAAAAGTCTGTTGCTTGGTGAGCCCTGCAACATTCCAATGATGCTTCTGGCACCACCCGCATCAATACCCCATGTGATGGCGAGGCCACCAGCAAGACCATCAGTACCACCCACACCCACATCTGACATTACATCATGAAATACCAAATCAGGAATTCCGGTTGAAACAGGAATACGGCGAAGATCACAACCGGAAGCGGAAGAATTCTGGTCGAAAGCCCAGATATATGGACCGCCGGTAGAATAATTATCGATGGCAATGCCATACATACCAATAAGTCCGTGAGAGGCGGCTCCAATAACAGATAAGACGTTTCCAGAACGATCGATCAACATGATGTCGGTATCGTAATTTGATACCCAGAAACCACCCGCACCAGAATTCGCCAATGAATCGTAAGTAAGACCACGCACGAGCAAAGGAGCAGTGATTGTAGAAACCAAGGCTTTAGTAAGCGGGTTGATTTCATAAATTGTTGCGGTGTTCACACCGGCAAAAACAGAAGTACCATCAAATGTCAGAGCGCGAACTCCGGAAGTGGTAGTACCAACACCGGGAACTACGAAGCGGGCAGTGATCGCACCGGCTGCGTCAAATGTGAATAATGAATCCTCCCCCCATGTAGAAACCCAGAATTCAGTGCCAGTCCAACACACGCCAGCTAGTCCGGAACTTCCGCGTTCAGCTGTAGCATTATGATTAAACTGAACATCAAACAAGGCATTTACCTGATTTGAAGGATTTGTTTTTCTTGACAAAGACGAATTGTAGAAGTCAGAAATACTCTGCTGACCATTGCTTGATGGTGCAGAAGGAGCTCTGTCTGCTTGGGCAAAAACGATAGTGCCGGCACTCAGGAAAAGAGCTGTTGAATAAAGTAATTTTCGTAACATGATTTGATTGGGTTAAATTTTCGGCAAATGTATAAAACATAAAGAGTTTTTTCGGCACACATTGGTCAAAAAATCAAACTTTAACAAGGAATATTAAAACAGAGGTAGCTGACTGAATTTTAGGCATCTGGGGGAAAAACGCGGTAAATTCTTCCATTCCAACCGTTTTATTCAAACAAATTCATTCAAAAAAGCATGAAAAGCATGAAATTCAGGGATCTCGTCCAATCAGCGTTCCTTATTGCTTAAATTTTAATTTATAAAACATAAAAAGGCTTACTTATAAGTGAAATCCGGAGTTCAACGAATTGAATTTTGCACCTTGCAGTAAATAATCAAATTAAGAATGACATATGATCAGCAATAACGATATTTTTAAAAAGCTTCGCGTCGCACTCAAGCTAAAAGATGATGACATCATCAAGATCCTCAAGCTCGTCGATTTCGAAATCAGCAAAACTGAACTGAGTGCTGTTTTCAGGAACGAAGACCACCCTAATTATAAACAATGTGGTGATCAGCTTTTGCGGAATTTTCTCAATGGATTAATCATCTATAAAAGAGGGCCGAAACCGGACTAGTTTTCCGCTAATCAACAACTTCCCGGAGAATACTAAATCCGATTCAAGCTCCAATTATCCTTATTTGGCAGTTTATTCTTGATTTCTCATTCAAAAAGGGCTTGATTTGCCATGAACTTGAATATTCCAGGAATTCTGCATAAATTTACTCGTGAGAAAAATATACCTTAAACCGATAAACATACAAGTTATCGTGGCTTGGGAAAATATAACAGGAATTATCCTAAACAATAATTCTCACCTTGCTCTAAAGCGATCTGGAAGAATAGCGACAAAATATTTAACTGAAGGCAGAGCTTCATTGAAGAACCTGTTTCTACTTTGCACACGAATTCAAATCCTGGTGCTTAGTTTTTTTCTGCTGAGTTCAAGCAACTTGATTGCACAACAAGACATCCAGACACTTCGGGCAGATTCCATCAATCAACTTAAAATAGATGGCAAGCTAAGCGGTCATGAATTATTTACAAATTCTTTGGCAAAGCATTCCAAGCCTTCGTCCGGAATAGTTTCCAGTCCACCACCACCTCCTCCATTATCCTGCAAGTGCTGGATAACGCGTGATCTGACATGGCAAATCGCTGCATTGGATGGAAGCGGTGCCAGTGGCGGGCCGGGCCTTCCTCCTGATTACCGTAATGATGACTGGTCCACATTGCCTATTTATATTCCTTTTAGCTTTTGTTTTTATGGATCTCCTATAGATAGTTTATACATTAACAACAATGGTAACGTATCCATAGGAGCTCCCTACTCAACCTTCACTGCGAATCCTTTTCCTGATCCTAACTTTGTCATGATTGCTCCTTTCTGGGGAGACGTTGACACCAGAGGTCCTATGAGCGGCTTGGTTTATTACCAGATTACGCCTACTCACCTTGTCGTACAATGGGAAGCTGTCGGTTACTTCAATTCTCACGATGACAAATTAAACACCTTTCAACTTATCCTCACTGATGGCTTGGATCCGATTCTGCCTGGAGGTCAAAATACTTCTTTTTGCTACAAGGATATGCAGTGGACCACAGGCGATGCTTCAAGCGGCACCAATGGTTTTGGTGGAACAGCTGCAACAGTTGGTGTGAACCGGGGAAATGGCACGGACTTTATTCAGGTTGGTTTATTTGACACAGCAGGTGCAGTCTATGACGGCCCTTTTGGTAATAATGATGGAATTGATGTCCTGGACAATCAGGCATTTTATTTTAATTCCTGTGTGAGCAGCTCGAATGTTGCGCCATTGGTAACTGCTTTACAAGTATGTGACACCTTAAAGGTTTGTATAAATGATTCGATACAGATTTATGCAGAATATCTTTCACCGGAACAAAACCAGATAACCGTACCGAATGTCAACCCAAATGGCATGGGAGGTGTGAGCATTCTTAGCAGCAGTACCGGGAACATTGCTTCCATTACGGTACAAGTACAAGGTAATGCTTCAAATGTTGGCTACCACACAATTTATATTACCGGCACAGATAATGGCAGTCCCCCGCTCACAAATTCCACTCCTGTAATCGTGCAGGTGATGCCCGCACCGACACCAAATTTTAATTTTTCTCCTGCATCGCCAATCAGCCCGGGCACCAGTGTTAGTTTTACAAATGCCAGTGTGGGAGCATTCGGCTATTCCTGGAATTTTGGTGATGGCTTTCCTCCATCAACTGCCGCAAATCCAAGTCACACTTATTCTACAGTCGGCACTTACACAGTCACGCTGACCGCTACCGGCCCCAATGGCTGCTCTGCTGTTGTGCAGCATCAAATAATAGTCGCTGCATGTGCTTCGGCAAGTTTCACCGTCATTGATACTCTTTGTGCAGGAACACCAGCACAAGTCACATTTACAGGAGTCGCCAGTGTCAATGCTGTATTTGACTGGGGCTTTGGAGGGGCTACCGTTCTATCCGGTAGTGGAAGAGGTCCATATATGGTACAATGGAACTCCGCAGGAAATCAAACTGTCACACTAACTCTCACTGATAATCCTTGTGTACCGGTTACCGCATCTCAGCCGGTGAGTGTAATACCGATTCCTGTCGCATCAATAAGTACCAGCCCGGTAATCTGTGTTGGAAATCAAAGTACAGTTTCGTTTAATGGAACAGCGCTTCCTTATGCAAACTTTACATGGAATTTAGGAACCTCTACAATCGTATCCGGTACCGGAACAGTATCCGATCCTTATACTTTACAATGGAACACAAGTGGTGCATCGGCATTAAGCGTAATCGTGAATCAAAATGGCTGTGCAGATACAACACAATTGAATGTTCAGGTTATTCCCTTACCGACATCAACATTTTCTATACCCCCTTCGGTATGTGCAAATTCTCCGGTACAAATTAATTACACCGGAGGTGCTCCTGCTTCTGCCAATTTTATCTGGAATTTTGGAGGCGGGACTGTGAATTCCGGTTCAGGTCTGGGGCCTTATTCCATCACCTGGAATACTGCAGGAAATCCAAATGTAAGTCTCAGTGTAACGGATAATGGTTGTCCTTCAACCATCACGACTAATTCCATTCTTGTCAATCCAAATCCTATTGCTGCATTCAGCACAAATGCTTTTACCTGTCCTGATGACCAGAATGCCGTCAACTTTACAGGAACGGCTGATCCAGGAGCAGTTTATAACTGGAACTTTGGAACAGCCAATGTCATTTCCGGAAGTGGTGCCGGTCCATACACTGTCAGCTGGAATGCTTCAGGTCAGAACGTGATTGAATTAATTGTAGAACAGAATTCCTGTCAGGACACCAGCCAATATACTGTCACGGTATATCCGGTTCCAACATCTGCTTTTTCTCTTCCTACTTCCGCATGTCCGGGGGATACACTTCAAATTTCCTATACTGGAAGCGCGGGTGCCGGCTCACAATTCAATTGGGATTTTGATGGAGGAAATGTAATATCGGGTACTAACGGCGGACCTTATCAACTTGTATGGTCTTCCGGTGGAAATGTCACCGTTTCATTAATTGTTACTGAAAATGGATGCATCTCTCCTCCTTCGCAGAACAACCTCTTAATTGCAAATCTGCCTTCCGTCAATGCAGGAAGGGACACATTGGTATGTTCAGGGACAACATTTACCATAGGAAATCCACCTATAGCAGGCCTTAATTATTCATGGTTTCCAATTACGGATTTAAGCAGTCCTAATTCCTCCTCAAGTTCACTACAGGCATTGAATCAGGGTGTAGTTCCGGTAGTACGTAAATATATTTTGCATGCTGTATCCGGTATTGGTTGCACGAATACAGATACCCTGGCCGTAACTATTGATCCGGTGCCGGTTGTTGCATTCACTGCACCTTCCGCACAATGCTTAGTAAACAACAGTTTTCAATTTTATGTGAGTGGTTCCCAAATTCAGGGAGCAATCTATCACTGGAACTTTGGACTTCAGGCAAATCCTCCACAATCTTCTTTGGAAGTTCCACCGGCAGTTCATTTTAATCAGGTTGGAACCTATGTCGTGACACTCGAAGCCACTTTTGGCGCTTGTGTTGCAACTCCTTATTCTGATGAAGTACGCATTGCTCCAGATCCCATTGCAAACTTTGACGCCCTGGTTCGTGACGGATGTGTACCGCTCACTGTCCCTTTCTCTAATTACAGTAGCGGAAATGGAAACACCTATTTGTGGACATTCTCCGATGTCTCATCTGATACACTCACTGCAGCTACACATGTATTCAATGAACCGGGACAATTTACAGTAAGTTTACTGGCGCAAAATCAAGAGGGATGTACGGATTTTATTTCTTATCCCGATTATATCACGGTACGCCCAATACCATATCCTGTATTTGTTCCGTCTCCTGATCGTACAGACATTCTGGAACCCCTGATACAATTCATCAATTCCACCCAGGGAATAAATAAGTACTCTTGGGACTTTGGTGATGGAGATACTTCTGGTGTTACAAATCCAAATCATATGTATAGGGAACTCGGCACTTATACCGTAACTTTATATGCCACCAATATGTATGGTTGCCGTGATACAATTACCGGAGTCGTTCGTATAGAGGACACTTATACATTTTATATTCCGAATTCGTTTACACCGAATGGAGACGGCCGGAACGATTTCTTTGGTGGTTTTGGAACACGTTTCAAGGCATACCACCTTGACATCCTTGACAGGTGGGGTTCCACAATTTATTCCACCAATGATTACAACCAACCCTGGGATGGAAAAGTTAAAAACGCTGTCCAGGAAAGCGTTTACATTTATAAGATCCAGATTACTGACAATGAGTTAAAGACTCATGAGTTCACTGGCCATGTTAGTGTGATAAGGTAAATTTTCATTCACCTGCTTGACCTCAATATACATTTGATTTATACCCCTGGAATAGACTGGTAAGACTGAAACTTCCTGTCTTCAGGTTTTTATTAAAGGGAAATACCCTATACTACTTATACCTGAACAAGATTCGTGATTTAGTAAAATCCCAATTGGGCTTGATTCTGCACTAAATTCCCAAAGTATAGGCGATTTTGTAGAAAAAATAATTCTATCTGCATGTACTTTCAAAATATACCGGGTGTATTTCAGTACACGGAAAATTTAGTTATATTTATTCCACGAATAAACTTTGCAATTAATTTATAATATGTTCTCTCTAAAGTCTATTTTTAAGCTTATCAGCTTTCTGACACTGTGTACCGCGCCCATTGTCCTTATTGCCCAAGCTGACACCAGCATCACTACCCTGAATAATGTTCACCAGGGTAATGGCAATGGACTTGCAACACGAACAGTGATTGACACATTTTTAATGCCGCAGGACATTTCGGTGTATAATGCTATCAGACTTCATATTTCTCTTTCTTGTCCGAGTGGAGGTTGTGATCCCTGGGACCGGTATGCTAACGTAAGTGTATATCATGAAACAGAGTGGTTTGAGATTGCACGTTACATCACACCTTATGGAAAAGCATGTGGCTGGATTACCGATGTCAGTGACTACCGGTCGATGTTAAAGGATACTGTTATTTTGAAATCGTTTATTGACACCTGGACAAATCCAGGCTGGTTGGTAAAGCTCGAATTTGAATTCATTGCCGGTACTCCCTTGTATGAGAACATAAAAGTTGAGAACTTATGGAACAATGACAACCTTGTCTACGGCGACACTGCAACACCGGCTGTACTACCGGTAGTTACAAAAACAATTGATCCTACTGCACTAGGGGTTAAACTCCGGATGGTGAATACAGGCCACGGGCAAGGCAATACCGGAAATGCCGCAGAGTTTTCACAAAAAACTCATTCGCTTTATATCAATGGTAACCTAATCAATACTCATCTGCTATGGAGAACCGATTGCGCTACAAATCCATGTTCACCTCAAAGCGGTACATGGCAGTATAATCGTGCCGGCTGGTGTCCCGGAGCGGATGTACTTCCCACCTTCTTTGACCTGACATCACTTGTAACACCCGGCCAGTCTGTTGATCTGGATTACCGTCTTCAATATTATTTTAACTCGTGTAGTCCTGCCAATGCAGGTTGTGTAACAGGATCTACTTGTGCCGATTGTAACTATAATTACAACGGACACACAGAGCCACATTATAAAATCGCCGGACAACTTATAACTTATGAAAGTGTGTCTACCGGAATAAAACAACAAAGCAGTACTGACGAATTTAGCATTTATCCCAACCCATCAAATGGTCTGATCCGGCTTAAAACAAAAAAGACTTCTTCCACAGGAAAAATAGAAGTATTCGATTTACTGGGTAATTCTGTTTACAATGGAAAGCTTGAAGGCGATATGCATACAGTAGACCTTTCAAATTTGTCAAAGGGAACTTATTTTCTTAAATATTTTTCGAATGACAAAACTGAAATTCAACGATTCATTATACAGTAGGCAATTTTGGATATCCAAACTCAATTCGAATTGAAATACCAATTGAAGTCTATATCTCTCTCCCTCTTTAGGCATGAAACAGTTTCTTCGTTTATTATTAATTTGTTTTGTATTCAACTTCAGTCCGGGTGAATTATTTTCACAGACAGGTGTGTATTTCGATGGCCTGAACGATTTCATCACGTTTGGAAATTCCGGAAATCTGGGGGCATCACAATTTACTTTGGAAGTCTGGGTGAAACGGGAGGGTGCCGGTTTGTCTGTTCAAACTGACACCAATGGGGTGACCGCCTTTCCTCTCATTTCCAAGGGAAGAATGGAAGGTGAAGGGAATAACCTTGACCTTAATTATTTTCTCGGAATTGATTATTTTACAAATACCCTTTGTGCTGATTTTGAAGAAGGAAGCGGCCAGCCAAATCCGGGAAAAAACCATCCGATAAAAGGGATCACACCACTTTGTTATTTTCAATGGTATCACGCTGCTGTCAGTTACGATGGCAATACCATGAAGTTATACCTTAATGGTATTTTGGAAAACGAAATCACTTTTAATGTTTTACCTCAATCTGCCAGCATACAACATGCGGCATTGGGAAGCGCATTAAATTCAACAGGTCTTGCTTCCGGTTTTTTTAACGGGCGGCTTGACGAGGCTCGTATCTGGAATTATGCCCGTACACAGGCACAAATCAGTTCCAGCTACACACTTGAAATTATTTCCAGTCCAGGATTAATGGGTCGCTGGAGTTTAAATGAAGGGACAGGAACTTCCTGCTTTAACACGGGAGTAGCTTCTTCTGCAGATGGAATCTTGAGCAATGGTCCTCTCTGGGTAAGTGGAACTCCTTTTTACTCTTCCGCCTACCAGGGAAATCACGGGCTGGCACTTGAAGGAATTAACTCCTATGTGAGTTTTGGAAACAACCCTCTGCTTGGACTCGATCAATTCACATTGGAAACATGGTTCATGCGCAAAGGCTCAGGCTCCCCTTCAACATCGGGTTCAGGAGGAGTCACAGCAATACCCTTGATTGCAAAAGGCAGAGGTGAGTCCGATGGTAATAACCGGGATATGAATTATTTTCTTGGCATTGATACAGCCACCGGATTTCTTGTAGCTGATTTTGAAGAAGCAATTGGTCAGCGAAATCCCGGCAGGAACCATCCTATTCTCGGAGCCACCAAAATTGAATTCAACACCTGGTATCATGCCGCTGTGACCTATGATGGAGCGACATGGAATTTATACCTCAATGGCAAACTGGAAAATCAAATGTTTATTGGTCAACTGCCTCAATCACTCAGCATCCAACATGCATCAATTGGTTCAGCACTTAATTCTGTAGGCACTCCAGAAGGTTTTTTCAATGGAATTATGGATGAAGTTCGAATCTGGAATATTGCACGTTCACACTTAGAGATTAAAAGCGCGATGAATTCTGCTTTATCATCTTCGCAAACAGGTCTCATTGCACGATGGGGTATGAATGAAGCATGCGGTATCAGTATCACTGACAGTTCTGGAAATGCCCTCAATGCAAACGTGTTGAATAAAAACTGGTATTGGACCAATGGAGCAAGCTTCGATCAACCTGTTCCGCTGGATCAACCCGGATTTACCGAACCTTCTGATTTAGCCGGCAATGTATATCTGAACTCCAATTTGAGTGTGAGTGTGAGTGACCCGGAAGGAAAAGACCTTACCGTCACTTATTTTATTCAACCATGCCCCAATCCTGCACCCTCTGATTTTACAGTAGTGGGAGTACCAGATACCCAACACTATGTGTCAAATCTCTTAGGTGGCACCAATGAAATATTAAAATCCCAAACAAACTGGATCAGGCAAAACAGAACCCCCGAAAACATTGTCTTCGTTCATGGCTTAGGTGACTGTGTTGAAAATGGTGATAATGGTGGTGACCCCATCGAATGGGAGCGCTTTGATACAGCTGTGAAAATCATTGAGGATCCGGCGACCACTTTATTGACCGATGGTATACCTTATGGATTGTGTGTAGGGAATCATGACCAAACTCCAATTGGAGATGTCACAGGATCAACAACTTTCTTTAATTCATATTTTGGAGAAAGCCGTTTCCTGGGAAGAGATTATTATGGCGGGCACTATGGAACAAAAAACAATAATAATTATTCATTCTTCAGTGCCGGAGGTATGGACTTCATTGTAATCAATATCGAATACAATTTAAATATGGTTGATACCGGAGTAGCACGATGGTTGAGGGAATTACTCACCACATATTCCGATCATTTTGCGATCATTGGAAGTCACTACATCTTAAACGGCGATGGAACTTTTGCTCCACAGGGACTTGCACTCTACAATGTGATCAAAAGATTTCCCAATGTCTTTTTTACACAAAGTGGTCACGTTTCAGCAGAATCCAGGAGAGAGGATATCTATGATGGCAATAAAATCATCAGCATCATGGCTGATTACCAGTCCCGCTCATACGGAGGCAACGGCTGGATGCGGCTGATAAAATTTTCTCCCGCAAACAACACCATCAGTGTAAAAACCTATTCCCCCTGGTTAAACCAATTTGAGGTGGATAGTAATAGTCAATTCAGTTATCCATTCAACATGAATCCGCGAAGCGGCTACACTGTCCTTGGCACGAATTCAAATGTTCCATCCGGTAGTGTAGATTCATTCCCAATAAGCAGCCTGCTTCCCAATACCTGTTACTATTGGTATGTTACCATCAACAATGGGTCCACTACTATAAAAAGTCCGGTGTGGCAATTTCAGACAGTTACTGAGTGTACTAAAATTACTTCATTCAGTCCCGGAACGGGACTAGCCGGAGATACAATTGAGATCAAGGGGA
Source organism: uncultured Bacteroidota bacterium (assembly GCA_963775555.1). GTDB lineage: Bacteria > Bacteroidota > Bacteroidia > AKYH767-A > 2013-40CM-41-45 > QQVM01. The sequence continues at coordinate 2,909,759 of CAVZJJ010000004.1, forward strand.
AAAATTTTAATGTTGTGAGTGGGATTTCCTTCAATGGAATCCAGGCCTCATTCACTGTTCTGAATGATAGTGTGATTCATGTTCAGGTTCCTGCAGGTGCAAGTACAGGAAAGATTATTCTGAAAGGATCCTGCACAGACACCAGCAGCACCAATTTCATAGTAAACAACTGTCTAATCCTTCCAACTCCTTTTTCTGTTACCGGTGGGGGAAATTACTGTGCTATTCCGGGAACAGGCGTCTTGATTGGCTTGAGCGGATCAGAAACGGATATAAGCTATCAACTATTTTGTAATAGTATTCCCACCGGTAGTCCAGTTTCCGGAACCGGAAATCCTCTTGATTTTGGACTTCAGACATTGGCCGGACAGTACACTGTTAGTGGTATAAACACTTCCAATTGCAGTTCACAGATGTCTGGCCAGGCCTATGTGAATGTCCTGGCTAATCCCATGATTACACTTTCAGTCATAGATTCAATAGTATGTTTTAGCGGGAGTGCAACAATTTCAGTGCAAGGAGGCGGAGGAACAGCTCCTTACATGAATACCGGTAATTTTGCCATTCCCGCCGGCACCTATACATTTAGTATCTCTGATATGAGTGGCTGTACTGCTTCCAGTCAACTGACTTTGACTGAGCCGTCAAAAATAGAAGGAAGGATCTTTGTTACGAATGCATCGTGCGGAGCATCCAATGGAACTGCAAGTGTCCTCGCAAGTGGCGGTACACCTGTATATAGCTATCTTTGGTCTGACGGGCAAAACTCTCAAACAGCACTTGGTCTGGCTGCTGGAAATTATTCAGTGAACATTACTGATCAAAACGGATGTAGCAATAGTGCATCGACAAGTATCAGTAATTCCGGAGCAGCGCCAGGTTCAGCAGGTGCCATCAGTGGCGCAAGCGGAGTATGCAGAAACAGTGTTGTCACCTATTCCATCAGCCCAATTGCTGATGCCACTTCTTATAACTGGACCCTTCCATCTGGCTCAAGTGGCAGTTCAACTTCCAACAGCATTACGGTTACATTTTCAAATTCTTACCATGGCGGGTTCCTTTGCGTGAATGGAGTCAACAGTTGCGGAAGTGGATCCGGCCGATGTATAAATGTACCGGTACTCACAACAAGGCCGGCAAAGCCCTCTGCGATATCCGGCCCGGCGAATGCGTGTCCAATAAATACTTATAGCTACTCCGTTCCACCTGCAGCTAATGCTATGAATTATGTGTGGTCCGTCAGCGGCACCGGCGCAAGCATCGTATCTGGACAAGGAACCAACTCGATCTCAATTAGCATTGCATCAGGATTTTCAAAAGGTAAAATAAGTGTATATGCTTCCAATTGCAAAGGAAACAGCAAAGTTGAATCACTGGATATAATTGGGCTTCCTATTCACTCAAACTCTCTAGTAGGCCCATCGAATATCTGTGCAGGATCCACAGGGAACAGTTATTCAATTGACCCTGTCAGCGGAGCAAGTTCTTACTTGTGGCTAATTGTGTCCGGAGACCTGCAGGTAGCTTCACAAAATGCAAACAATGCCTTGATTAATGCCGGTGCTTCTTTTACAAGCGGCGTGATCGCTGTCGCTTCATTCAATTCATGTGGTAGTTACACCCGAACATTCACCATTCGTTCAATACCATCACAACCCGGCGGGATTAGTGGTCTAAATAACGGATTATGCTTAGTGAATAACATTCAATATAACATAACACCTGTCACAGGCGCTTCCTCTTATTCATGGACGGTACCATCCGGAGTTCAAATGGTTAGTGCTTCAGGAACATCCTTAAACGTAGATTTTAATGCTGGTTTCAGTGGCAATGGAAACATATGTGTCACTGCGAATAACTCCTGCGGTCAATCTGTAGCACGCTGCCTGCCGGTTAAATCAACATTGTCTCCTCCTTCCACTATCAGTGGTAGCAGTTCAGTGTGCAAATCACAAACCGGGGTAATTTACAGTATAGCTGCAGTTAGTGGTGCAAGTTCTTATTTATGGAATATCTCCGGAGGCGCCTATGTCACCCCACTGGGAAATGGAACCAATGCATCTGCAGATTTTACCTGGACAAACAGCAGTCAGATTTTCATATCAGTAAGTTGCGAGAACGCATGCGGATATGGATCCAATGCCACTAAAACACTATCCGTGAACCTGGCCTGCCATGAAAAAGATGTTCAGGAAACCGGAGAAGCTAAATATTATGTTTTTCCGAATCCGAGCAAGGGTATGATCAGTCTCACTTTTGTAGCAGAGAAACCATCCTATGAAGTGATACAGGTAGAAGATTTACTGGGGCAAGTGTGGCTGCTTGAATCTTTCTCCTGTTCAGAAGGACTAAATCGGCGTGAATTGGATTTATCCTCTTTTCCTGCTGGTGTTTACTTTTTAAGTGTAGAGACTGAATTGAATGAAAAATGGATAAGCCGCCTGGTTTTATATTGAAGCCAGACTGCTATTTAAAGATTATCTCAATCAAAATTTGCAGTTTAATTAATCAGTAGCGGTCTGGAATTTCCAAAAATCACTTTGATTGTGGTTTTCTAAAACTACAAAAAATAAAACTCTGCAAAGTTCCTGAAGGTGTTATATGTTCAATTGGTATACAACTAATTTTTTCAAAATAGCGCATCAGCTTTTCCGCCATCGTCTTTTCAGAATATTGACGTATTTCGATTCCACTACATTTCTTTGGCCCTTGATCAGAGAAGGTTCCAATTACCAATACTCCTCCAGGATTAAGGCCTTCTCTGACGATACTGATGTAATTCTCAATGTCATGCAGATCCGTCAAGAAGTGAAATGCTGCACGATCATGCCAAAAGTCATATTTTTCCAATGCTTTAAAAGTAGTTATATCTGCCACTATCCACTTCACCAAAGATGCTTTTTCTCCAAGCCGTTTCTTTGCACGCTCCAATGCAGCTTCAGAAATATCGAGCACTGTGATGTCCTGATATCCGAGACCTAACAAATGATCAACCAGTAAACTATCACCACCACCAACATCAATTATCTTAGCTGATAAAGGAATATTATACTGCTTTAAAAAGTCAAGGGATGTATCAGGGATTGGTTGATACCAACTCGCATCTTCTAATTTCTTAGTATGATATATGTTTTCCCAGTGTTTCTTTTTGTCCATCTGTTCCATCCTAGTAATTTCTTAACTACTTCTGATAGACTAAAATTGAATGGCCGACATTGACCAAAATCTATCAACACAAAATTCAAGGCGCAATTTCATCAAGATACTATTTGTCCAAATTTACCGGAAATAAAGCTTGTTCGTTTTACGCTGACAAGAAAACAAAAAGTCCATGATTGCATTAATCCCATGATAATTTCTCAAAGTTACGGATTTTGATCTTGTCAATATACAAAAAACAGGAGGCAAGTAATTTAAAGTTTTAGGATTTGAAAATTGATTTTATAATCGGCACACACGCGATCGAAGATGAAAGCAAATCGTTTTTAGACTTTAATGTGCCATTCACTCTTTCCTCTTTGTATTCGTGTCGAAAGTTACAGGGTGAATTTCGACATTTGATTCGTTGAGCTTGTTTTATTCTTAAAAGGCGTTTGAATCCAGTACCTGTTAGTGCTAAATGCGAAGTTCAATGAAAAATTGCCATTAACCCATGAAATGCAAACTCGTTTATTCCGCCAAAACAGAAGTCCTATTGTTCTTAGGTATAAGGCCAGGTGAATAAGGATCTTTGTGAACAATATATCGATGTTTTATACCGCGCAAAGAATAAAAATCCGATTTTGTGCCTCTGTCAGAGTTTAGATTAAAACCGGACATTGATTAAACCGATCCCCTGGAAAGCAGAGGTAAAACGACCCCTATAAAGAGAAAGTTAAAATCAATACTATAAACTATCAAGATGAAAAAAGAATCGGGGAAATTCACTGCTAATGAAGTACTGAAGAATTTAAATATTGAATCACTCAATGAAATGCAGCTTGCGACCCTGGAAGCCTGCAAGCAAAAAAAAGACATCCTCCTTATTTCCCCGACAGGAACCGGTAAAACTCTCGCATACTTGTTGCCAGTAATGGAACGCATGATTTCCGGAAGCAAGAATGTCCAGACAGTAATCCTTGTCCCTACGCGGGAACTTTCCTTACAAATCGAATCCGTTGTCCGCCGAATGAAATCATCCTTTACAGTATGTTGTTGTTATGGGGGCCATTCTGTAAGAATTGAAAAAAATAATTTATCTCATTCCCCCGACATACTGATTGCAACCCCAGGAAGATTAGCTGATCATCTGAACCGTGGCCATGTTAACCTACAACATGTGAACACCCTGATCCTGGATGAATTTGATAAATCACTTGAGATGGGATTTGAAGAGGACATGCAATACATACTGAGCCAATTGAAGAGCGTGGATAAAAAAATTCTTACCTCCGCCACAGAGAGTACTGAAATTCCTGGTTTTGTAAATATAAAAAGTCCCGTAAAACTTCATTTTGAAAACAAAACAGAAGAAAAACCTTTGCTTGAATTAAAGTGGGTGAAGTCACCGGACAGAGATAAGTGGAAGACGCTGTATACACTATTGTGTAACCTGGAGAATGAACCTGCGCTTGTTTTTTGCAACCATCGTGAAGCCGTTGAGCGTGTCAGTGAGTTTTTAACTCAAAAAAAAATAGTTCACGACTACTTCCATGGAGGACTGGAGCAGGCAGACCGTGAAAAAACACTCGCCAAGTTGAGAAATGGCAGCATTCGAATCCTGATCACAACAGATCTTGCTTCCCGCGGACTCGACATTCCTGAAATAAAATACATCGTCCATTTTCAATTGGCAGTCAACGAAGAATCTTTCATACACAGAAATGGGAGAACCGCTCGCATGCATGCCAGCGGGACCGCTATTTTAATTTTACACGCCGGAGAAGAAGTACCTGAATATATTGAATCAAAACCCGAGTTACTTGCAATTTCGGAAATGCCGGCACCTCCGCAGCCGGAATGGGAAACTCTATTTATCGGAAAGGGCAGAAAGGATAAAATTAATAAAGTTGATATCGTCGGCTTCCTTTCAAAAAAAGGACAACTGGAACAGAAAGAAATTGGCTTGATTGAAGTTAAAGATTTTTTTTCTTACGTGGCTGTCAGGCGGACAAAAATTAAGGAATTAATTAAAAACATAGCTGACGAAAAGATAAAGGGTGCCAAGGCAAAAATCGAAGTTGCCAGGTAAGCAAATATAAATATTTATTTTTCTGATTGGAAAACGAAAAATCTTCCCTGCCAAAACGGAGGATTTCTATCCAGCAATTTAACCAATAAAAACACTGAGTATCATTCATCCTACCATCTACAAATTACCATGAACGAACGCAAGCGACCCAGCCAACAAATTTACAGTAATTACACATCAGATGATCTGGATGTTTGGAAGACTTTGTTTAACCGACAATCAGATTTCATCAAACTACATGCTTCAAAAGACTATATCAAAGCATTGGATAAAATAGGGTTTACTGCAGATCGCATTCCGGATTTTGTAGAAGTCAATTCACGACTAAAAAAAATAACCGGATGGCAGCTCACAACAGTTCCCTGCATCAGCCCTCCTGATGAATTTTTTAAACTGCTATCAGAGAAAATATTCACGGCTACTTGTTGGATTCGAAATTTTTCAGAATTGGATTACATCGAAGAACCGGATATGTTTCACGACGTCTTCGGCCATGCTCCTTTACTGACCAACCCCGATTATGTCACCTTCTTTGAAGCTATGGGGAATATAGCCATGAAAAATATCCGGAATGACCAACTGATTACCATGTTGCAACGATTGTACTGGTTCACAATTGAGTTTGGTCTTGTTCGGGAAGATGGGGAAATAAAATTCTACGGTGCCGGCATTCTTTCTTCACAAAGCGAAACGAAGCATGCCTTGAATCCTGAGTCCACGAAAAAAAACTTCAATGTTGCAGAAATCATGAAACATGATTTCCGTACGGATGTGATTCAGGAAGAATATTACGTGATTGACTCTTTTTCCCAACTATCAAATTCTATCGGAGATATTGAGAAAGAAGTATTGAAAATGATCTGATCCTGGATTGTCGCATTTCAATCTCTTTGAAAAAAAATAATTCCAATGTATGCAATAGAAAATAAATTACTGCAAAAAGACTCAGAAAACTATTCCTGTTAGCTTAGGTCTCGTTCCCAAAAAAGTAGTTTTCTACCCGGGATAAACCCGTCTGATACAAAGGACTGAGATAAGAGGAAAGTAAAAATCAAATACTATTTTCCTTTTTCAACAATGATCCGGTGAATGGACAACTGCCCCGTAAGGCCGGATTGAATTTTCAAAATATAAACTCCATTGTTGAGTTGAGGAAACGCAAGAGCAATGATTGACTCGCGTTTCTCAAGGACTAAATTCCGTTGAGTTATAAGATTTCCAAGGAGATCAAGCACTTCCACCGAAAATTGGCTTTCTTTATCAGAAGGAGCAACCTGGATTGAAAATTCTCCTGACGTTGGATTTGGGAAAATATACTGAACAAAACTATCCGATCCGGAATTGCGAATCAAAATGATTTCGGATACAGATTCGGTCCCGTCAAAATCAACCTGTTTGAGTTGGTAATAATTGTAGCCATTCAATGGTGATATGTGTTTGTACGAATACTCCATTTCTTGTGAACTGTTACCTGCACCTTTGATCTTTCCAATTTTTTTAAAAAGACTTCCATCGGATGAATGCATCAGGATAAAATAATCATTATTCACTTCCGAGGCTGTTCTCCAGAAAAGGTGGTTCACGCCATTCTCTTCATGACCGTCAAAACTGAGCAGCTCTACAGGCAGTGGTAAAATAGCCTGGGCTGTTCCAAAATGAGAGAACCCGGACATGCCTGTTCGCATTACCATGTTGACTGTAGATGCCGCAACACAAGTCCCATCCAGGCCCCAGGCACCGGTACCCTGAGGATCTTTCATGATAGTCCAACCCAAGGCACCACCGGCATTGGTATAACTGCCAACGGTATTATAGAGAGTCATATTATAGGTAGCATTTCCTGTAATTTGAGTTAGTCCGCTGTTGAATGCATTGATGATCCACTTTCCATCGTCCAATGCGTTCAGGTTGTAAGTAGACATGCATTCCGTCAATCCGAGAGGTCCGGGCAATACAGGATAGATCACAAAACTTGAAAGAAGATTATCAACATCCGAATTAGAATTCAATGATACATTAGCACGTTCATATCCGCGTGATGCTTCTCCAACAGGAAAATCATAAGATCCAGTTGAGTTTACAGATCGCCGCAGGAAGCCCTGTACATAACTGGAAGTATTTCCCGTACTCACAGAAGCAGGTGTGCGGTTGAATACCCGGACTTCATTCGCTGCTGTAATGATTTTCCCTGTGTTGAGATTTAAAGTTCCGGTATTAGACTTAATATTCATGAACGTATTCAAGGTCACACCAGGACCTGTGTGATTCAGAATCACATTATTCAAATCAAGAATAGACAAGCCTTGATTATATGTTTGTGCATTGCTTCCATAAAACTCAAGGGTGCCAAGCGTTCCGGTATTTAAGAATGTATTGTTCCCGTTTGCATTGAGAAAATTTCCGGCAAGTTTGATGTATTTAGAATTGCTGTTAAATACACTTGTATTGTTTGATGTAGTAAAATTTCCACCAATCTCAATATCGTTATTAAGAAGCACCTGTCCTCCGGTTTTTGTAACAGTCAAATTGGGAAAACGATCACTTCCCCAGAGGGAACCTGAAATACTATGATTGACTGAACCGTTATCGAAAATAATAGTCGCTGCCGGATTAGCTACCAATGATCCCTGATTCGTATAATTTCCACATACATGCAGAATTGCTCCGGCAAGCAATGTTAATGTTGCTCCCGAATTAATAGTAAGATCATTCACATAGTGATTTCCGGGAATCAATGTTGGCTGATTAAAGGCAGAAGGATTCACCGTTGCGCTCACACCGCAAACGGGACTGTTGCAACCGCCCCAGTTAGAAGGCAGTCCCCACTGCGTGTTAGTGCCTCCGGTCCATACAACTGAAGTAGCAGAACCAACATAGGTAATCGGTGAAGTTGTACTGAAATTTAATGTGAAGCCAGAACTGCTATTTGAAAAATTAGAAACAATAAGCAGATATACTTCACCCGCTAAAACATTCAGTTGTGAATCATATGCTCCACCAAATCCGGGATAGGCAGCTGGAGAAACACCTGCTAATGAACTATTGAGACCGGTAACTCCCAGTCCACTGTAGTTGCAACGTATAGGTATTGCCCCTGCTAATATCGCTGAACAAGTAGTGGCACCAGATCCTGAAATTTTCCATACAGCGAAATCATAATCGGTTCCACTTGTGCTTGGAGCCCCCAGCCAATCATTCGGTATGATGTCAAAAGTTAATGTACCGTTTGCATTTACAGGAATAGAATACCAGGCAGAGCCCCTTTCTCCGGAGAGTAAGCAATTTCCACTTGAGCCGGCGAAATCACAGTTATTTCCATAGGCCTGGTAACCGGGATTACCTACTAAAATAGTCTGAGAGCAAACAGGACTTGGGTTCAAACATTCCTGACCCATGGCTGGAGGAAAACCAACGACATCATCAACTGCCATGATATCGAAGGAGCCGGTAAGATTATTAGCCCCATCCACCCGGATAAAATAAGTTGCTCCAGGACTAAGACCTGTAGCGGTCAGCTCAGAATTTAGGTAGGATGAGCTACCACAAGCAGGTGCATTATAATTACAGGCCACATAGGTGAGAGAAGTGCAGCTACCGGAGTAAAGTGCAATCTGAGTATTCGTCAATGAGCCCAGAGTTGTTCGAATTCTTAATCTTCCGGAGCCAGGAATTACAACACTGTACCATACTGTGTTCAAATTTCCGGAGGACCAGCAGAAGGGAGCAGCCGGTTCAGTCGCTCCACCTGCACAGGAGTTCAATCCGGTTGTATTCACATTCAATGGCAATGCAATTGCATTGCAAGGCAAATCATTTGCCGGAGAAGATCCGGAAGAGACGATAGAGATATCATAGCTTGCCGATGTAGGTGAAGCCCATGTATCAATCACAATATAATAAGTGCCGGCTGCAGGCAAAGCGACTGATCCACCCAAGGTTGCTGAGCCCCCGTTAGAACCAATGCAAGCTGCACCTGCTGTTCCGGGACATCCGCTATAAACCTGATAACCGATGAAGGAGGTGCTTGCATTTGTAAGGGAGATCGTAATACATTCCGGACCACTTGCAGAATAAGCATACACACGATCTTCCCCTGATTCATATAATGTTCCACAGGAGCCGGTGCTGGCATTCGTATAATCATTACCGTAACAAGCGGTGCTATGTCCGGTACCGATAAAAGGTGAAGTAATTATTGGAGCATTAGCACAAACGCTTCCGGGCAATTGCGATCCCGGAGAAGAGACACAACTTATGGTGGCTTGCCATCCCGGACGGGTTATCGAACCATCAGATAAAAACTGAAAGGTAAGACAGCCATTTGCCGCAGAAGATGTGATATTGCAAGGAAGATTTGTTCCTGTAAATGTACCCAGTAGAGGACTTGCTGTACTATTACCATTATAAATCCTGAGATTATCGCAACAGGATTCAAGATCAAAAGAAGAAAAAATAACCTGGAGAAATTGTCCGGCTGAGGAAGGACAAACGGTAAGAACATTACTTTCACTGTTACTATAGTCACCGGTTGGTCCTCCGGAATCGTAATAAGTAGCAGAACATGTTGAGACAGTACCACCTGCATTTTGAAGTACGCAGGTTGCACCAGTCGTAAAAGACCATACAGTACATCCACTTGCATCACCCACTGCATTTGTTGGAACTATCTGCCAGTAATAAGTTGTATTAGCAATAAGAGCAGGGGTGCTATAAGTTAGAACGTTTCCCAGGTTCGTGCCATTCGCATAATTCGAAGGAGGAAAATTGGTACCGAAAAATAATTTATAGCCTGAAGGAGCTCCGCCTGTGGAAGGGAGTGTCCAGGAAAGAACATTCCCTGAAGTACATAAACCTGTTGCACCGTTTCCGGGAGAATTAATCCCGGCGCAATTGGGTGGTGGAGGAAGGCTGGTGATGATCGTGACATTATCCAGGGTAGCCGGCGGGTTCGAACCAAGGGAAGCATCATTTCGCCATGTAAAAACGAGACGTTGCGTGGTACCTGCTGCACTTGCAGGAAGCGTGATCGAATAGTTTGTGCAACTTCCCACCAGGTTATAGTAAGTCAATCCAACTTTCCCGGTGGTCAGCAAGGTACCGGCTGCAGGCGTAGTGGCTGTCGGAACAAGAAAGACTGCCATATAATCAAAGGAACTCTCACCCTGTGCTTTGTAATCAAATGTCAATGTAATCTGTGATTGTCCTGCCGGAAAAGTAAAATCACGATAGAGATGAACTGTAGAAGTAATTGTATTTGTGTAAGTATTATTCGTGCTTGCGGTCCCAACAAAAGCGGCATTTGCTCCTGAGCAGAAAGATGTAGTACCGATATACCATTGATTTGTCTGAGTTCCATTGGCAATCGTCCACCCGGCTGCACCGGATTCAAAACCTCCATTATTAATGGAAGAGGAAATCAGAGTAGTCTGGCTGTAGGAACCGAATGAACAAAGCAAGAAGGATAAAAACAGAATATTAGCGAGGTGTTTTTTTACCCCATTAACATTTATACTAAGTGTTAGTAATTTTTTCATGACAGTCAATTAGCGAAAAGAGATAAAAGTCTGGCAATTTTGAAAAAACCTGTCCGCCGAAATTTCTTCTTTCAAATTAAATTCCGTTTGTCCATTAATTTTAAGACCCTCAAATATTTTATTCACCTGCGTAGGATCTTTTTCTGTAAGATGTAAAAACAAGAGTTTGTTTTCCAAGCAGAAGCCTGCCTGGCTTATATTTTTATCGCCGGCAAACCATGATTGAAGACTATCAATTTGCTTCTCATTCAATCCGGGAAGATGGATAATGACATCGCCCGAAGCCGCAAAAGACCTCGAGGAACAAAAAAATAGTAATAGAACCAAGCCAAGGCCTCTCCGGACTTTCATTGTAAATCAAATATATAGAATTTCTTCACCAAATTCCACGAAAATTGGTGAACCTCAAAGAAATAGGGGCAAAACCTATATTCTCCCTAAATTAAGTCCTAATACCGAACCAAAACTCCCGCTAAATACCTCAAAAGCGCCAAAAACAAATAAAAGAAGTTAAAACATCACATTGCAGAATAGACAAACTCATGCTCAGAAATTATTGCCATGATTCAAAAGAAGATTCCGGTCAAGGCATCATACTCTTTTAAATTCCGTTAAATATTAAAAGTAATTTATAAATACATTTTCATTTTTGCATGTTCATTGATTGCGTGGCACCCTCACCGAATTCGGAAGTTGAGTGAAACTGAATCTGGTTAAAGCTTTGCTTTATCATATTCAACATCCAATCACTCTCGGATAAATACACCGGGTGATCTTCTTTGTCATAGGCGACGGTTGAAGCTCTGTCACGCAGAAAATGATCCAGTGCTACAGGAGTTGTAGCGGTAATCCAATATGCATTTTTATAAGACAAAGGGCGAAAATCACATTTTGCCCCGTACTCATGCTCGAGTCTGAATTTGATTACATCAAACTGAAGTTCCCCGACGGTACCAACAATTTTCCTGTTTCCCGGTTGCTGCGTGAATAATTGAGCAACTCCCTCTTCCGTCAATTGACGGATACCTTTTTCAAGTTGTTTTGTCTTGAAGGGGTCCCTGTTTTCCAGTTCCTTGAATATTTCCGGAGAGAAGCTTGGTATGCCCTTGAAATGTAGCATCTCCCCTTCTGTGAGTGTATCCCCGATTTTGAAAACACTGTTATCATACAAACCAATCACGTCCCCGGGATATGCTTCTTCAATCAGTGTTTTCTCATTTGCCATGAAGCTTGTGGGATTGTTGAACCGAATCTTTTTTTGCAAGCGTGTATGCCAGTAAAATTGATTGCGTTCGAATTTGCCGGAACAGATTTTCAAGAAGGCAATACGGTCACGGTGATTGGGATCGAGGTTGGCATGAATTTTAAAAACAAAGCCGCTTAGTTTAGGCTCGTTGGAATTTACTGTCCTTTCTATGCATTCACGGGTTGATGGTGCCGGAGCGATTTGTAAAAACGTTTCCAACAATTCCAGGATACCGAAATTGTTGATTGCACTGCCAAAGAAAACCGGAGCAAGTAAACCATCACGGTATAATTCTTCATTGAAAGGTTCAAAAATCTCTTCAATAAGATGAACATCTTCCCTCAGTTTATTTGTTTGATTCAATCCAATTAATGAATTCAACTGATCATCTGCCAGGTCAACAATCCGGGCCTTGTTTTCTGAAATTCCCGTTTTATTGGGTTCAAAAATATTCAGTTCTTTTTTGTAAAGGTTATACACTCCCTGGAAGGTGGAGCCGCCACCGATTGGCCAGGTAAGCGGACGAACATGAATTTGCAACTTGTCCTGCAACTCATCAAGAATATCAAAAGGGTCCTTCCCTTCGCGATCCAACTTATTGATAAAAATAATTACCGGCGTATTTCTCATCCTGCAAACACTCATGAGCTTCTCCGTTTGTTCCTCTACTCCTTTTATACAGTCCACCACTAAAATAACTGAGTCAACAGCAGTAAGTGTACGATAAGTGTCCTCAGCAAAATCTTTGTGTCCGGGAGTATCCAGGATATTGACACGTTTGCCTTTGTAATCAAAGCCCATCACAGAAGTAGCAACAGATATTCCTCTTTGCTTTTCAATCTCCATGAAATCCGACGTGGCTGCCTTCCGTATTTTGTTACTTTTAACTGCGCCGGCCGTAACAATTGCGCCGCCAAACAGAAGAAATTTTTCTGTGAGCGTTGTCTTTCCTGCATCCGGGTGACTGATGATGGCAAATGTTCTTCGTCGTGATATTTCTTTTTCTAATGACATATTTATTTCACTATGTTTTTTACTTTCCGGATCTCAGATACGAATTCAAAATTCACTTTATTAATCGGCTAACCCTGCAATGTAAATATGGTTAATCGGTTTACGTCTTTCGTAAAGAATGAAGGCTGCGAAAATACCGAAACAAAGCATGTCAATGTAATTCTGTTGGAGAGATTCATTAAATGTCTATAAATATCTATAAAACAGGACTTTTAAATACTGCTTTTCAAAAATCTCTGATTCAAAGAATGCATTATTGACTTCCACCGGAATCAGAAATGCCCGGCGCAAAGCACAAAAAACCCCGGAATGATTCCAGGGTTTGGTGCAATTGAATTAAATTTATTTATGATTCACCAGAAAGCGGGCTTTTTTCTTTTGATTATTCTTTTCAATAATTGCCACATATACTCCGTTTTCCAGGCTGGTAACATTCATTGTATTTGTACCTTTTTGCAACAAAGACCTGAGGACCTCACGGCCTGTCATGTCAAAAATAATTAAATCGGATTCCACATCGAGCACACCGGTCTCAATGTTCAACACTTCATTCACGGGATTAGGATACAGAATGAGTGAATTATTTTCAAGTGCAACAGCAATCCCCACAGTATTGTAATAATAGTCAGGGGAAATACCTCTACAGCCATTTATAGCATTTACGATGACATGATAGTAGCCCGGTGAACTGGGCGAATAGGAAATGTTTGTGGCGTTATTAATATATAATCCATTCATGTACCATTCATAACTTGATCCTGAAGCAGAAGATACAAGTGCATTTCCAACCATGTTTAATACAGGCGCAGGTGAGGGATCAATCATAACGGAAACAGTTGAAGTCGCCGAACAACCATTTGAATCTATTACCAACAAGGTATAATCCGTATTTGCTGTCGGCGTAGCGGTAGGATTAGAAACAGAATCGGAACTTAAATCAGCAGCATGATCCCATAAATAAGTGTATCTACCCGTTCCTCCGTAGGCAGCAGGTACACCTCCAAGAGAAAGCCCAGTTCCTTCACAGGTGGTCAAATCAGGTCCTGCAGATGCTATTAGTTGAGGCGGCTCTATGATTGTAAAAGTCTTTGTATAGATACAAGTCGAACCATCCGTGATAGTGACAATGTATGTACCTGCAGGCAAATTGGAAGCAGTTCCGGAGGTACTCACAGATGGTGTCCATGAGTAATTGAAAGTACCGGCGCCACCGGAGGCAATTGAAGTAGCTGATCCATCCGTCAAACCATAACAAGAAATATTCGTTGAGCTGGCAGCAATTGAAACGTTGCTGGAACTCACGGCAAGATTACGGACCGGACTATTCGTACAATTATTGTCAGCTCTAACAGAAATATTCCCGGAAGCCGCACCAGCAATAACCATAATGCTTGTTGTTGATGAGGTCCCCGTCCAACCTGATGGAAGAGTCCATGTATAACTGGTAGCACCACTTACAGGTGGAATCGAGTAATTAACGGAATCTCCTGAACAAACTGAAATATCCCCTGCAATCACATCAGGTTGGGCAAGAGACATATTGGCATTGAGGGTAACAATAGCAGTAGATGAAGATGTACAACCGTTTGCATCCGAAACAAGCAGAGTATAATTCGTGCTAACGCTTGGGTTTGCTGTAGGATTTGAAACCGTGTCTGAACTAAGATCTGATGGATTATTCCATTGATAAGAATAAGGCCCGGTTCCACCGGTGACAGTGGGAGATCCTCCAAGAACGATTCCTGTACCCGGACAAGTAAACAGGCTGTCGCCGGCGTAAGCAAGCAAAGCATCCGGTTCGGTAATATTAAAAGTCTGAGCATAGGTGCAATTTGAATTATCGCTGATGGTTACAATATATGTTCCTGCAGCTATATTGTTTGCCGTAGCCGTACTACCTCCTGATGGAGACCAGGAATAATTAAAGGTCCCTATACCACCTGAAGCATTCACTGTTGCGGAACCGTTACTTGCTCCGTGACATGAGACATTCGTTGAACTGGAAGTAATACTCACATTGCTGGCAGTTACTGCAAGCGTTCGAACGGGGCTAACTCCACAACTGCTGTTTGCTGTTACTGAAATATTTCCTGAAGTCGTACCTGCAATAACGCTAATACTAGTGCTGGTAGAATTGCCTGACCAACCCGTGGGAAGTGTCCATGTATAACTAGTTGCACCGGGAACAACAGCAATGGAATAAGTTACTGAAGTTCCGGAACAAACGGCGGCATTTCCGGTGATCGAATTCGGTTGAGAAAGAGATGTAGTTACTGAAACCAGAACCGTTGATGTAGCCGTACAACCTTTTGCATCAGTAACCCGCAAGGTATATGTCGTGCTTGTAGCAGGTGTGGCAGTAGGATTTGCAACAGTAGCTGAACTGAGATCAGAGGCATGATCCCACAAATAAGTATAAGCACCTGTTCCCCCACTTGCTGAAGGGTTTCCACCAAGAACAACTCCTGTTCCTGCACAGGTCGCCTGAGCGTTACCTGCAGTAGCTGCTAAAACCGGAGGATCTTGTATAGTTACGGAACTGGTCCTGTGGCAACCGGTGTTGTCAGAAATGGTCAGGGTATAAGTGCCCGGAGCCAAATTAGAAGCGGTTGCAGCAGTTCCGCCTGAAGGTGACCATGAATACGTGTATGGTCCGGTTCCTCCGGAAGCAACAGCCGCGGCTGAACCATTTGTTGAACCATGACAAGAAACGTTTGTTCCGGTAACCGTTACCGCAAGAGTGCTCATGCCTACTGCAAGAGTCCGGGCAACACTACTTCCACAGGAACTGTTAGCCGTTACTGAAATAGTACCGGCAATTGTACCAGCAACTGTACTAATGCTCGTTGTTGTAGAGGTTCCCGTCCAGCCGGAAGGTAGCGTCCACGTATAACTTGTGGCACCACTTACTGCAGCAATGGAATAGGTCACTGAAGCCCCGGCACAAACTGACGTATTTCCGGTGATCACATTCGGTTGTGCGGGTGGCTGACAACCTGCTTGTTCGGTAAACACCTGAGAGCCGGTATATACGTAATCCCCGGACTCATTACCATTATTATTACATGCTGCACCGGCATAATAAAAAGTAACATTTCCGGTTCCTGTAGCCGGAGCGGTCCAGCTAAAATTAAAAACCTTACTTCCACTGCTTGCACCTCCATTCAGAGTATGGACAATATTACGTCGGGAAATACTACTAACCGTCGCAGTTTTGATCGAAGTCGCAGCTGCATCTGTTATTGTTAAAGTACCGGCATTGTCGTTTGATGCGGTGAGAGCTTCCAATCCAATACCGAATAAGTTTGTGGACCCTTTGGAAACAGTTACACTCATTGTGTAAGTCTGACCTGCTGTGTATTGGAAAGTAGGCATTCCGGCTGCTTGCAGTGAAATAGATCCACCGCCGGTGTTAACGGTATAATCCCCATGACAACCCGTACAATTGGATTCTCCAGGTGAACCGGTTCTTCCCGCTTTTCCATTATCGCTCATTTGTTCACTTGTGAGCAATGCAATGCCTGCAAAAGGCAGAAGTGCAAAGAGTAATTTTTTTAACATTTCATTTGGTTGGTTAGAACTTCTCGGATTTTATAAACGCAGTATTTTCAGGTGTAACCCTTTCGATATTTTTTTTGGGACTCAGGCCTGTTGTTAATTGGAAGTCAATTAAAATAATAAGAATAATCGCAGTTAGTATTATTAATAGATTCCGGGATAAAGATAAGGAATCTATGAAGTTGAAAATCTGATTTGAAGCACTAAAAAACAAGTGATCTCAATCTAATTTTCAATTATTTCGCAGATGTTGAAAAAAAACCCCGGAATATTTTCCCGGGGCTTAGACTTCATTCATTTATTTTATTTATGATTTACCAGGAATCGGGTACTCATTCTTTCGTTCCCGTTTTCTACAATAACAGAATATACTCCGCTTTCAAAGGAAGAAATATCTACAGTATGAATTCCATTTTGCAATAGCGACTGAAACACCTGTCTTCCTGTTACGTCATATATACTAAGTTCTAAATCCTTCGAAGCATCAGCTGTTTTAATATTTAATATTCCGCTTGCAGGATTTGGATACAGCTTCAATGAATTGTTTGCTGTAATATCACTGATCCCCACAGAAGTGACAACAAATACAGGTGACACACCAAAACAACCGCCGGCATCGTATACCACTACTTCATAATTACCAACTGCAGTAGGCACATAGGTATTGGAATTTGCCCCCGGGATGTAAACACCGTTTAAATACCACTCGTAACTTGTACCGGTGATGGATGAAACCAAGGCCCCTGCTACCATGTTGATTACAGGAAATAGGGATGAACCAATTGTTACGTTTACACTTGAAGTAGCAGTACAACCATTAGCATCTGTTACAAGAAGCGTATACGTTGTATTTGCAGCCGGAGAGGCAGTTGGGTTTGCAACGTTGGCAGCACTTAGGTCAGAAGCATTGTCCCATAAATAAGTATATGCCCCGGTTCCACCAATAGCAGCAGGGCTAGCTCCAAGAACAACACCGGATCCGGAACAAGTGGTGAGGTTAGAACCAGCAGAAGCAACCAAGACCGGAGGATCAACGATGTTGACAGTGCTTGTATAAGAGCAACTGGAACCATCAGTAATGGTCACAGTATATGTACCGGGTGCAAGGTTAGAAGCAGTCGCGGAAGATCCTCCTGATGGGGACCATGAATAATTATATGAACCACTTCCGCCTGAAACCACAGCCGTAGCAGAACCGTTATTGGTACCATGACATGTTGGAGCAGATCCTGTTGTATTTACAGAAACGTTGCTGCTGGTCACTGCGAGTGTTCTTGCGGAACTGTTTCCACATGAACTGTTAGCTGTCACTGAGATATTACCTGCAGAGGTGCCTGAAACGACATTTATACTTGTTGTTGTTGAAGAACCCGTCCATCCGGAAGGAAGTGTCCAGGTATAACTGGTAGCTCCGGAGACAGCGGCAATTGAATAAGTTAGAGAAGTACCAGAGCAAACCGTTGTATTGCCTGTAATGGTTCCAGGTTGAGCAGGTGCTGCACAGGACTGTTCGGTGAATACCTGAGAACCTGTATACACATAGTCACCCGACTCACTTCCATTACCATTGCATGCCACACCGGCATAATAGAAAGTAACATTTCCTGTACCTGTAGCAGGTGCAGTCCAGCTGAAATTAAACACCTTGCTGCCAGAAGAGGCTCCACCATCAAATGTATGCACCAAATTGCGTCTGGATACACCACTGACAGTCGCATTTTTTATTGAAGTAGAAGCAGCATCTGTTACTGTCAAGGTTCCTGCATTAGCATTTGTTGCAGTAAGTGCTTCCAATCCGATACCGAATAAACTATTTGCACTGCGAGTTACAGTCACACTCATCGTGTAAGTCTGTCCTGCAGTATATTGGAAAGTAGGCATTCCGGCTGCCTGAAGAGAGACTGATCCGCCCCCACTGTTCAAAGCATAAGAGCCGTGGCAATCTGTGCAGTTTAATTCGCCGGGCGAACCGGTTTTTCCTGCTTTTCCGTTATCGCTCATTTGTTCACTGGTGAGTAATGCTATGGCCGCAAAAGGCAAGAGGGTTAGTAGGAGTTTTTTTAACATTTTGTATTTTTTTATAAGATTTAGTTAGAGAATAATAATTTTTTCAAATTCGGTGCCCACACTTCGATGGCTTGTCTTTATGCTTTTTAGTAAAACAGGGTAAAAAAACTATTCTTCTATTCCTGTTTTAAACATCAATATTTAACTTGGATGAAGATAAGTCCGCAATTCTGGATAGAATCTGAATTCAGCTGTAAATGTGGCTATCACAAGCAATCTTCATTTAACTTCCAAAATTAAAAATGTCCAAAAAAATCAAAAACATAATTTTCCAAAACATCCGGAAACCCTTTAAAGGCGGGCCTTTCCGGCTTTTTTAGAAATTTTGGCTTTTTCTTGCAAGAATTTATCTGAAGGTAAAGAGCTGCATACTTTAAATACACTTTTACAAGGTCTTTGAAATCCACTGCAAATTTGCATCAAGAAGATGAATTCCTCACAATAAAGAGTTTGTTACCGGCTTGATTCTTTTAAGAAGTACAAGATTTACTTAGAAACATTCAAAATTCCAACCCAATGTTCGAAGGCGGGATTTAATGATCGACGAACAAGTTTATGGCCGGATTTTAATAAGACCAATATTGTTTTCGATCAAACTAAAATCAGCATCCTCTACCAAATTGTCGCCGGTTAAATCCGCAGGATAATAACCGATCAACATCATGTGAAGGGAGTTTTCAAGATCCAGAAGGTCACTTGCATTGATTACCCCATCCTGATTCACGTCACCACTTGCAATACCATATACCCCACCAAGGTGGATAAGACTGCTACCGTATGCCTGGGCAGCAGCGGTTGTAAAATCATAATTATTGACGGCGACTGGTAGGGCAAATGGTGATGCACTCCATGTTTCAAGAGTATTCCGGTGATTTATCACCAGATAAAAAGATTTTCCGAAAGCGGAACCCGGAAAAGCAAATGAACCATTACCGCTGCGATTTATCGTTCCTTTCACAGAATATTGAATGGAATAAGGTGAAATCGTACCAGCCAGGCTTACCGTTATGGTATCGCAAACTGACGGTGATAAAACACCAGTCATTTGCCCACTGCCTGTATAAAATCCTTCTATGAAAACCTTCAGGTTCAATTCAACCGTACCATTAAAATTAGAACTACTATTCGCAGTACCACAAGGTGTGATTACTGATAAAAGCCCTGTACTTACGCCGACAGGTGCGGTGGCAGTAATCTGTCCATCATTATTCACAGTAAAGGATGAGGATAGGCCATTAAATTGAACGCTTGTTGTTCCTGTAAATCCGGAACCAAGGATCACCACAGAAGTACCTGCCCCTCCTCCTCCGGGGGAAAACGAACTAATTGCAGGAGGATTGTTGACACTCATATTGATTGCATTCGAAGTAGCAGGATTCCCTGATACACAGAGGAGATCGGATGTCATTTCGCAGGTAACGACCTGACCATTGCTGAGTGAGGAGGTTGTATAAGTGGCTCCATTAATTCCTGCATTAGTTCCATTCACCTTCCATTGGTAATAAGGTGTAACACCACCGTTAGTTGGATAAACAGTGAATGTAACCAGCGCTCCTGCACATTGTGGATTACTTCCTGCTGTCTGAGAAATAGAAGCTGAAGCAGAGACCGATGCATTAACCACCATTGTGATTGAATTCGATGGTGCAGGACTGCCCGATACACAAGCAGCATTCGATGTCATGACACAGCTCACAATTTGTCCGTTGGTCAGAGTGGAGCTTGTATATGTTGTGCTGTTGATTCCCACATTAGTTCCGTTCACTTTCCACTGATAAGCCGGAGTCGTGCCACCATTTGTTGGAACGGCAGTGAATGTAGCTGATGCGCCGGCACACTGAGGATTGCTTCCGGTTGTTTGCGAAATAGAAACTGATGCAGAGACCGATGCATTAACCACCATTGTGATTGAATTCGATGTAGCAGGACTGCCCGATACACAAGCAGCATTCGATGTCATGACACAGCTCACAATTTGTCCGTTGGTCAGCGTGGAGTTTGTATATGTTGTGCTGTTGGTTCCCACATTGGTTCCGTTCACTTTCCACTGATAAGCCGGAGTCGTGCCACCATTTGTTGGAACGGCAGTGAATGTAGCTGATGCGCCGGCACACTGAGGATTGCTTCCGACTGTTTGCGAAATAGAAACTGAAGCTGTCACCGATGCATTAACCACCATTGTGATTGAATTCGATGGTGCAGGACTGCCCGATACACAAGCAGCATTCGATGTCATGACACAGCTCACAATTTGTCCATTAGTAAGGGTTGTTGTTGTGTATGTTGTGCTGTTGGTTCCCACATTGGTTCCATTGACTTTCCACTGATAAGCCGGAGTCGTGCCACCATTTGTTGGAACGGCAGTGAATGTAGCTGATGCGCCGGCACACTGAGGATTGCTTCCGGCTGTTAGCGAAATAGAAACTGACGCTGTCACCGATGCATTAACCACCATTGTGATTGAATTCGATGGTGCAGGACTGCCCGATACACAAGCAGCATTCGATGTCATGACACAGCTCACAATTTGTCCGTTGGTCAGCGTGGAGCTTGTATATGTTGTGCTGTTGGTTCCCACATTGGTTCCATTGACTTTCCACTGATAAGCCGGAGTCGTTCCACCATTTGTTGGAACGGCAGTGAATGTAGCTGATGCGCCGGCACACTGAGGATTGCTTCCTGCAGTTTGTGAAATAGAAACAGAAGCCGTGACTGGCGAACTGATCACCATTGTGATAGAATTCGAAGTAGCAGGATTCCCTGTTACACAACCTGCATTCGATGTCATTACACAAGTCACAATTTGTCCATTGGTCAGGGCTGTTGTTGTGTATGTTGTGCTGTTAGTTCCCACATTGGTTCCGTTCACTTTCCACTGATAAGCCGGAGTCGTTCCACCATTTGTTGGCACAGCAGTGAATGTCGCAGAAGCACCTGCACATTGCGGATTACTACCCGTAGTTTGGGATATGGATACGGCTGCCGTCAAAGCTGAACTTACATTCATTGTAATGCTATTTGAACTTGCATTAACCGTAGTAGCGAGCTGTGAAATAATCATATTGGGCCTGATTGAGCCTGTACCAGATACAGTTGTAGAGGTACACGCACCGGACCCTGCAGTACCATCCCTTTGATAATAAACAGTAGAAACAAATGAAGAACTGGTTTGATAGGTCTGATAGGCAGTAAGGCCTGTAACCCCATTGTAAAAACAAATGTCAATAACGAGGTTGGACACTCCATCCCAGGTAAAAGGACTGGAGAATGTGTGTGTATTGATTGAGTTAAGCGCAGGGGTGTAATTAACAGGACCGAAGACGGTACTGAAGACAGGTGCCAGAAAAGCAGACGTCATCACTGTTGTTGCAGTCTGTGCAATTTTAATAGTGTATCCATTTAAGGTAGCCGGATTTCCTGTGGTACCTGCAACGTTAAAACCAAGTGAAGTGATATCCCCTGCCCCAAGACCTAAGCCGGTAAGTTCTGAAGCCTGGATAAGATATTGTTGTCTTCCTGCTCCGTAATAAGAAGGATATGCAGCGCCCAGATCACTGGTAGTGCCATTGATCCCGGTACCTGTTCCAAGTGTTACAGAGGAAGCAGAGGCACATGCAGGTGTAGAAACGATATCACAGGAAACGATTTGTCCGTTTGTAAGTGAGGTGGTGGTATAGGTCGGGATATTGGTACCTACTATGGTACCGTTCACTTTCCATGCATAGGTCGTACTGGATCCATTAAGCACTGTAGCCGTGAAGGTAGATGAGGCCCCAGTACACTGAGGATTTGTGCCGCTTGTCTGCGCAATACTCACAGTTGGATTGAGAACAGGGTTCACAGTCATTGTTATACTGTTTGAAGTCGCTGTGGAAGAGGTGGTACAAATTGCATTTGATGTAAGTACACATGTAACAATTTGTCCGTTGCTGAGGGAACTTGTGGTAAATATGGAACTGTTAGTTCCTGAATTAGACCCGTTGATTTTCCATTGATAGGCAGGAGTAGTTCCACCATTTGTCGGGGTGGCAGTGAAGGTCAGGGCTTTACCTGCACAGGTTGGATTGCTTCCGGAACTAAGAGCAATGGAAACAGACGGTGTTACGACTGCATTCACAGTCATTGTGATCGAATTGGAAGTTGCCGGGCTACCAATTACTCCAGGAAGATTAGAAGTCATCACACAGCTAACTACCTGCCCGTTCGTTAAGGAAGAACTGGAATAGGTGCTACTATTGGTTCCGACATTTGTACCATTCACTTTCCATTGATATACAGGTGTTGTACCCCCATTTGTTGGAGTTGCGGTGAATGTGACAGCGCTTCCAGGGCACGTTGGATTTGACCCGGAGGTCACGGAAATATTAACCACTGCGGTATTCCCACAACTTGGGAGTTGGTATGAAAAAATTCGCGTACGCGCAGCTGATGCTCCGGAAGCCCCGCCCATGTATTCACTGGTATGCCAGAAAGTAATTCCATCCGGATCCAGTGATGTTTGCCCATAATCACCTACACGGTTCATTCCTGTTTGGTACCCGGTTCCTGCAACAACCATTGTTTCAGTGATCGGCAATGTGCCCAGTGGATCACAGGACCTTCTTCCGGTATAGTACAGACCGGGATAAATCGAAGTAGCATCCGATTTTATATAACTGAGGCCAATAGAGCCGTTCACATCCATGGCAATGCCGCCCATCCAGCGTGTAGCTGAATCCGGATTGTAAATTCCTTGCTGGTAGATTGACCATGCATTCGTTGACTGGTTCTGACGAAGTTCCAACCACATGATACTCCTATGAGTTGAAGTAATCTTGACCCCACAATTAAGCAGCACGGTATTGTATCCGGCCCAACTTCTCCATTGCGCCCTGTACATAAATACTCCTCCTATCCCATCCAGCTTTTGAGTAGTAAGAGGTTGGGAGACGTCGTCCCAGTTAACATCATAGGAAGCATCAAAAGGAGCAGTTGCCAAATTTCCTGCCAGGGTAATTGTTCCTGTTGGAGTTGTTGGCACCCAATTGACAGACATCTGATAAATGTTTACTGCATCCGAATAGCTACCTCCCCATCCATTATCAGAATAGGAAAATATCGGACATGGTGTGCCATAAGCCGGCAGCGTTCCGTCCGCTGCATCGCCGGGAAGTGGCACAAAAAATCCACTTTTAGGAGGCGAGAAATTAATATAGAGAGAGCGGGCACCTGCGGTACCTGCAAGCATTTCAGCTCTGTTGAAACAAAAAACCTTCTGGGTTGATTGATTGGATGTCATATAATAACCATCACCCCAAACAGAAAACTTTAAATAATCAGGAAACAAGGGAGATACATAGGTGTAAGTATAATAAGAACCCAATGGATCACCTGTAGTTGAAATGGCGATGTATATTTTTTTATCAGCACTTGAACCAAACTGGGCCAGGAACCAACGATCGGCATCTTTATCATACATCACAATTGGATCCCCTGAATTGCCGGTAGCCGGAGACCACAAGGTTCCCAAAGTAGCAGTAAGCAATACCCCGCCGGTAGTTTTATCATACACTTTGAATGTGGTGGAATTGATCATTTGAATATAGTGATTCGGACCAGGCGCGCCGGAAGGGTCATAAGGCCTGAAACCCGAAGCAGTTTGTCCAAGCCAATTTGCTATAGGTGCACGACCAGGTATTGTCCCCATTTCATTTTGCAAGAGTTTAGGGTCATTTCCATATTCTGGCCCGTCTTTAACTGTCTTTGGAAATTTCTGAGCAACCCGGTGTTCCCGATCTTCAGATTCCTCTTTCTCGTAAATTTTATTTTCATCAACAGGAAACTCCGCAGCAATTTCTTTCAAAGTCCGGGTGATGTGAAACTCCGAAGCGATGATAACACCGCCGGTATTAAAAACTTCACTATTCTGAGCGAACAAATTGCTCATTACAAATATGGAGATGATGATCAGGTAAATATTTTTCATTCGACTTCTTTGATTAGGAGCGTTAGTACAGACAATTATTTTATTAAACACTTTCAATACACCCAATAAATATTTTTGCTTCACCAGGACATCGCAGTGTACTGGTGCATTATAACGGTGTGCAGGAACATTAGTTCTACCGTTATATTGAATTGTTATAAGTATTAAACGAATTTTATTTCATCAAAATGGCCTTATGTTGAAAGGTAGCCCCGTCCGCTGAAGATATATTGATCAGGTACAAACCGGGAGACCAAGACCCGGCATCAATATTCAAGTTCAATTTCCGCAGGCCCTGATCAATTTCATTAGAATACTGTAATTTACCATCCAGGTTGCGAACCTCAATTCTAACTCCTTTCGACAATATGGAAGCCTCGGCAGTTATATGCAGACTCTCATCCTTGAATCCGATCACCCAGGGTGAAGATGTTTGTGAAGATATACCTGTTCCGGCCTGGTAATAAATGGTCATGGTTAAAAAATCCAGGGAGGCAGGTTGATCATAAGAGTCATTCGTCAAACGATACTGAAGTCCAAATGTAGGATCATTTACTTCAGCAGGTGTCCAGGAATAACCCCACATATCAGCAGAGTTTCCATAAGTATTCAAGGTAGGTGTATCCAGCCAATAAGAAGGATCCGCGTAATCTGAACCCATTGTTGTTCCATTCAGTGAAAGAAAAAGCATTGAATCGCGTATGCCTCCACCCGGAGAAGATACTCTTTGCATAGCACTGACCTGAATCCCTGTGATTACGGAATTGATGGGAATTGAAAACCCAAATCCGGTGAAATGGGCTATATCAGAATAATAACAAATGAATGAATTGCATGTTGGATATTGAGCCAGGTCCACATATGCAGGGTTGTTGTCCAAAGCATGCACTCCAGACAGGTTAGCCCATCCAGCCCCGGTCCCAGATGTTGAATAAGCCGATGGGGTGAAAGGACCGGCAGATTGAGCATTGGAAAGAATAATTGTTGCGAAAAAGGCAAAAAAAACGAGGTGTGCTTTTTTCATAACTCCGTTGATTGAGTGCCTGAATTTACACAAAACCGCGCTGGTGGCAAAGAACAAAAGCAAGAATGTAATATCCTTTGGCAATAATCATATTTCCTCCAAAACACCTGCGAATAAGGCATTAAAAGGCGGTTAGCCGAATTTAATTCTACAGATGGATGCCCAAAGTAGAATAAATCAGGGACGCTATTGGGCATGAAACTAAAATCCAGAACAGGATTTTCATGGTTCCGGCGGCGCTGAATACTAAAATTATACCGAGGATGATCAAAATTGCCTGGACCAGACTTTATCCATGCCTTTTCCTATTTCTTTCCCATAGCCATTACCCATCCTATCACCGCTCCGGCTATCGCCGACATGATCGTGTAAATTAGAATATCCACAATCAGACCCTGGAGATCCAGGAACAGGGTTGACATGGAATAAAAACTCAAATCCATGGATAGCCCTAAAAGCAATCCTATAATTGCTCCCACTTTTGCGCCTTCAGCAAGTCCTGTTCGGTTTGACCAATCCAGGATAACCGCCAATAGCAATGCTCCTACAACATTGGAAGCTATAATTGCCCACCAAATCATTTCCTCCATCGGCCTCATTGCACATTGATTACCGTGTGCGGTCATAAAATCACCGAGCAGCATACCATAAATCAACCAGCCGAGGAGAAAAAAAGCCAGACCGCCGACAATTCCACCCAATAAAACTTTGTTCGTGTTCATAGTGTATAGGTTTTTGAGATTAAGATAAAAACTATTAAAACCAGGAGATATTTACTATCGAATATACTCTGCGTAAAATACTCTAATAACGCCCATCCTATATGTTATTAACTTTACCTTGTTAAAAAAGCTATTGATTTAGCCAAGAGGTTTTCTGGTGATAAAAAGAAGCCGTCGTGGAGACCAGAAAAAAAAATCAGCTTTAGATTACAAAAAAGACCATTTAAAATGACATCAGACCGTCAATACCAGCCATCTCCTTGTATTTTTCAATGATGGACTCCGCAGTAAGCATCACTTCCTTTATGGTAATGCTAATGTAATTCCCATTATACGATTCTTTCTTAGTGATCACTGAGCTATTGGAAAATTTGGATTCCACCAGCGCGAGCTTTTTATTATCAGCTGGAATAATAAATTTAAACATATACACCATGGGCCAATTACCATTTTTGTTTAACTCTTTCCGGAGATTTTCATATTGATCTGTCTTTTCCATAGCATGAAGATAATGATATTTTAATTTGTCCGTACTTTTACATCAAAGCTAATTGAATGGAACCTTATAAGATCAAAAGTGAATACATTCCCCTCAACCAATTGATGAAACTTGTAGGATGGTGTGAAAATGCCGCAGAGGCAAATGTGGCAATTGAAAATGGTTTAGTAAAAGTGAATGGCAGTACTGAGTACAGAAAGCGAAACAAACTCCTGTCCGGATACAAAGTTGACTTTAAAGGCCAGACAGTGTTGATTGAATAAGGTGTAAAATCAATTATTTTAGCGCTTCATTTATCATGAATAAAAAACATCTTCCTCTTATCTTTAATTAGCCTGATTACTGGTAATTAGTATTTAATAAACCTATACACAGCAGAAGAATTTTTGGCATTGGAGAAGATTCTTAAGAAGTAAACTCCTTTTGCAAGAAACGAAACATCCAATTGAACTTCTGATCCAAAAACTTTAATTACTTTCCCGTAAATATCAAAGAGCAGGGCAGATTGATACGTTTGTCCGGCTAATGAAATGCTACCCGGTGAAGGGTTAGGATAAATTTCGTAATGTCCCTGTTGGGTTTCCGTAACACCAATGGATGTACTCACTGATAAGCTGACAACGTTACTGATTTCTGAGCAACCCAAACTGTCAATTACGATACATCTGAAAAGATTGCCATCCATCAATAAAGTTGCACCGCTTATTCGAAGTGTATCTGATGTGCTTCCTGTAAAAACTCCCCCATCAGCAATATCCACAAAAATACCGGCACTATCGATTTGCCATTGATAACTGCTTGTCTGAGGAGAAGCCACAATGGAAAACAATGCATCCGTATTTTCAAATATAGACGAGTCCATGGGCTGTATGATTATAAGTGCCTGGCAGGGATAGAAGTTTCCATTGGCATCCAATTTAAGAATGTAAACATCCTCCAGACTCAATGCCGAGTCACTTGTTTCGCCGCATACGACAATTCCATTATCAGCTGTTCCTTCGATTGAATTTCCGGAGGCACTGTATAAACCATTAAAATACCTGGTCCACAAGGAATCGCCCAGCAAATTTATTTTCGTTACTAAAAGTACATTTACCAGCAGTGTTGTATCGTAAGAATGTCCTGTAATTACAAAGCCCGAGTCAGGTGTCTGAAAAATATCCCCAATGGTATAATTATAAGTTATTCCAAATGCCTTCGTCCATAGTGTATCTCCGTTGCTGTCCAGTCGTAGTATTTTGGAACTTTCTAATTCGAAGGCAACGACGCTTTCCCGTGTTCCTGCGATAACAAACCCATTATCGGAGGTTGCCCGGATTGCCTGGGCATAGTCGTGATAGTCAGAATCATCATAGGTATGGGTCCATTGGATGATTCCCATTGAATCCGTTTTAATACAAACCAGATCATAATCTCCAAAACCAGTATTATTTTCAAAATCCCCAAAAACAAGGAATCCGCTATCAGGTGTTTGAACAATTCCCCTGGCTGAAGCCCATGCTGCCAGTGGATAAGATTGAGTCCACAACGAATCTCCATTTGCATCGGTCCGAATCATATAAATATGAGAAACACCTCCCCCTGTACTTATATCCTGACCCGTCACAATATAACCACCATCAAATGTGACCTGCACAGCCAAACCCATATCATAATTCGTCCCACCAAACGTTTTTGTCCAGAGGGTATCACCTTGAGGATTCAATTTTAAAAGGTAAACATCCGCCAGGCCATTTCCATAACTATAGGTGACACCAGTAACCATGAAACCAGAATCCGGAGTTTGGCGAACACAATATGCGGCATCATTCATAACACCTCCATACGCTTTTGTCCAGAGAACAGATCCATTTGTATCAATCAGAGCTAAATAAACATCACTGCTATCACTCGCGAAAGAACCGGTTGATCCGGCAACAATATATTTCCCATCTACCAGTGGCTGGATGGAATATCCAATATCCTTATTGCTTGTTCCAAAGTTAATTTCAAAAGTATTCTGAGAATACGCTGTTGAAACAAATAAT
Organism: uncultured Bacteroidota bacterium; assembly: GCA_963775555.1. GTDB lineage: Bacteria > Bacteroidota > Bacteroidia > AKYH767-A > 2013-40CM-41-45 > QQVM01. The sequence goes on from CAVZJJ010000004.1 coordinate 2,938,645, forward strand.
ATCAAAACCATTAATTTCAGAAAGTACTTTTTCATATAATATCAGTTTTAATTAAAAACAATAATTCCAAGATTGGATATTCTGAACAAAGATGGGTGATGAACATTTTATCGGAACGGCATAAAATAATTAATATGAACAGTTGAGATTTTAAAAACCCGGGTATGTGCACGAATTATTTCTCACCAGATATCCAAGAGAAAACCATTCTTATTACCCGTTTTGACCAGCCCAAAAAAGACCCCATGAAATATGACAATTGTCAGCTTCAAGCCTCCCGGATGAAAAAAACGGATAACAAATCCCCCCGGACCATGATATGTTCTTCATCCACTATCTGCCGGACTGTGCTTCAAATAAAAGAAAAAACACCCGCTTAAATTCATTTTCCGTCCCTGCCTTAGGACTAAAGCTCCCTGGGAGACAAAGCGTTGAGCAGGCCAAAGATATTAGAACTGCATTCCAGACTGAGGATAAGCTCTCAATTTCAATCTTAATTGAAACAAACCTGTTTTAATAAATAAGAACCGTCTCTATGATAAATATTCAAAAACAGCCAAAAGCCAAGTCCATGGCTCCTATCAGAACACTAAATAAAATTAAATTTCCGGAAATTAAGCAATATCTTTGCAGCCGCAATTCATAAAAATCTCCGATTGCCCTGTTTATTAAAAAATTAAAACAGCTATCCGGTTCAAGCCAATGAATCTCAAATTTAATCATGCCATCAACCAGTTTGAATCACATGATTTAAAATAAGTACTTCAAATCCCATATCGACAATTGACAACAAATACTCACATGAAACGAACAACTACAATTTTAGCAATTCTTAGCCTGAGCTTCTCTGCTCCCAAACTCTTTTCTCAACCTTATCCTCAGTTCAATGTAACGGCATATGATTCTTTACAGTCAAGCGGTTATTACTTCTTCTGCCCCTATGAACTTTCAGCATACCCCACCTACCCTGCGGGAACCCAGCATCAAATGATTCTGGACCATGCAGGAAATGTCGTGTTCACCCGCAGCATATCCGGATTTTTTGCCGGTGATTTCAAATTGCTGCCAAATGGCCTGATGTCTTATTGCGGCCCTCACGCTTTTTACCTGATGGATAGCACATTCACTATTGTCGATTCTGTCACAACCGGGAATGGAGTTGATTTTGATATCCACGATTTGCAGGTAATGCCGAATGGACACTATCTAATTCTCGGAAATGAGAATGTAACAATGGACCTTAGCTCATACCATATGTTTTTGAACAATGGAACCCCTGGAAGTTCGAATGCCACCGTCAGAGCATTGGTGGTTCAGGAACTGGATTCTGCAAAAAATGTTGTTTTCGAATGGCACTCTATTGACCATTTTGCATTTGATGATGTGGATGAATACTGGTTGACCGATGTCAATCTTGTTGACTGGACACACGTAAATGCAGTAGAACTCGATTTTGATGGAAACCTGCTCATCTCCAGTCGTCACTTCGATGAAATTACCAAAGTAAGCAGAACCGACAGTTCTATCATCTGGAGACTCGGTGGTAAAAGAAATGATTTCACTTTTGTGGGTGACTCCATGATGTTCCTTTCTCAGCATGACTGCCGCAGAATCGCCAACGGGAACCTCACCTTGTTCGATAACGGAAGAGCTACCAATCCCATTCATTATGCCAGTTCTAAAGAATACATGCTTGATGAAGTAAATCATATTGCCACCCTCGTATGGAGCCATCTGGAAGCAAGCACTGAATGGAGTCGTTCGCAAGGAAATACTCAAAGACTTTCCAACGGCAACACACTAACCAGTTATGGGAATCTCGTACCTACACCAATAGTTTTTAATGTGGTTGATTCGCTTCAAAATAAAGTTTTCGAAATTATGTTCCCTGATTCACAGATTAGCTATCGCAGCTATAATTTCCCATCATTACCTTGGCAGCTGAACCGCCCTCAGATTACATGTACGGTGGACAGTACGCAGTACTTCCTAACGGCAGATAGCGGATATTCTGAATACATCTGGTCCACCGGAGATACTACGCAAAGCATCCCGGTTACCAGCACAGGAAATTTTGCTGTATTTGTTCCGGTTGAACATGGCGGCTATATCTCTTCCGAGCAATTTATAGTTGGCGACACAGCTGATCCTTGTGGGATAGTGGGAATCCGTCGGGCAATTAGCTCCACTTCCTTTAAAATTTTCCCGAACCCTGCTACGGATCATTTAATCCTATTGTCAGATAATAATGATGAGAGCAGCTATGAAATATTTAATATCATGGGTAAAAGCCTGAAATCAGGAACGACCGGCAAGGCTTTCAGAACGGTGATTGATATCAACAATTTGCCTGCAGGTATATACACAATTCGTTTTGGATCGACACTGAAGAAATTTATTAAAATCTAAATTAGATTCCGGAGGAATTTTAAATAGAGAATGAGACATAATCTCATTCTCTATTTTTTTTATCAGAACCAATAGAAGTGAATAGGATTAATAACTTAATCCAGCATTTATATGAACTCACTAGCACTTAATAACAATTTATTTTTCAACTTTTTCTTGAATAAATATTTTGCACAATGTCTGCAGATGGCGGATAAATCCTGCCAGCTATATCTTACGCTAATTCCATAATCAGTTCAAGCACCTATGACGGTATATTGCGGCTCAATTCCGGAGAACTGGCTCATCTGTATAGTGGCAATAGTATCACGCTGTCGCTTGGGGTGGATCAAAAAGGGAAATCTTACTCCTTATACCTATTCCTATTGATACAATTGAGCTGGTCGGTAAATGGAAATCCCAATAATTTTATGCTGAGTTATTAGCAGTCAGAATCGCTTATTAACTCAAAGAATGCTTAGCCTGAATTCAATTTCCAGGGTTATTTCCAGCTTCTGACTTGTGCTTTATACAATTCAATCTAAACAAGGAATCCATAATTTCAAAAAATTAGACTACTTAAGGTCATCAGCTTGCCCATCGGAATGTAATCAAGAAGATTATTTTGCCAACTGATAATAATTCTCTATTTTTAGTTAAATAATTATATACCATTCCCGGGAGCTAAGCAAGGGAATCATTTCCTGAATCATTTCATGAAAAATATATTTTTCGGAATCTGCGTATTTATTCTGATTTCATTTTCTATTTCAATTTTATCCGCACAGATCCCAGGAAATCCGGTTCTGCTAAAAACTGTTTCAGATACTTCATTGTTCGTCAGCCCTTTTAATATAGAGCAAGAATACACAGAAGAAGAAACCAATGAAGAAGAAGGCAACAGGCCGGATCGGCCTGATCTGGCAAGAGAACAGGAAGTACAATTAACAAAGGATCCTGCTTCGGGTCTGGTGCCTCAGGAAAGACTGCAACTGGTTTTTACGGCTATCAAGCAACAACGCTACCAACGTGTTCAACAATCCTTGTCAATAACCGCAGCAAGTGCCACCTGGGAAGAAAGAGGGCCAAAAAATATTGGAGGAAGGACGCGAACAATAATGTATGATCCCAATGATCTCACATACAAAAAGGTATGGGCCGGCGGGGTAGGCGGTGGACTATGGTACACGAACGACATTACTGTCGCATCACCTGTATGGATAAATGTAAATGATTTCTGGGCCAACATCGCGATTTCATGCATGGCTTATAATCCTGCAAATACTCAGGAAATGTATGTAGGAACAGGCGAAGGATGGTACAATTCAGACGCAACACGAGGACTAGGAATCTGGAAGTCTTCGGATGGCGGAAATACCTGGGCTCAACTTGCCGGCACAAACAACTCTACATTTTATCAGGTGCAAAAAATTGTTGTCAGTTCAACAGGCGTGATTTATGCTGCAACAAGAAGTGGTGTTCAAAGATCCACAACAGGTGGAAGCAGCTGGACACAAGTATTGACCGGGAGAGCTGCGGATCTGGAAGTTGGAGCAGATGGAACATTGTACGCTTCCATAGGTATCTTCACCACAGACGGCATTTACAGTTCTACAAATGGAACTACATGGACTAAAAAAAATACCGGTTCGAATGGATTTCCACTTACAGGTTTTGAAAGAATTGAAATTGCCTGTGCTCCTTCGGATGCTAATGTGTTATACGCATTAACTCAAAACGATGTAGACAACAGTATTTACAATATTTACAAATCGGTAGACAAAGGTTCGAATTGGACAACGCAGAACAAGCCAACTGATGCTGACCTTGACATCACTACCGATTTCACCAGGAAACAAGCTTGGTATGACCTTATCGCTGCTGTAGATCCGGCAAATTCAGCAAAAATTATTGTTGGTGGTATCGACTTGTTTTATTCCACTAATTCCGGCAGCAACTGGACACAAATTTCTAAATGGTCGAACAATGCATTCCTGAACACGCTCAGTTGTTCTACAGTTCATGCCGATCAGCATGCAATCGTTTTTCAACCGGGAAGTTCAACAGTATTTCTTTCCGGCAATGATGGCGGTATTTACCGTTGCGCTAATGTGACCACTGCAGGAAGTTCAAGCCAATTCTCCAATAAAAATACCGGATACAATGTCACACAATTTTATGCCTGCGCCATCAATCCCACAGCCGGCTCTAATAATTTCATCGCAGGAGCGCAGGATAATGGCACGCAAAAATTCACTGCCACCGGCATAAACGCAACAACACAAGCCACCGGTGGAGATGGCGCATTTGTTTTCATCGACCAGACGAATTCCAATTATCAGATAAGCTCGTACGTATATAACAATTATTACAGAACGACGAACAACTGGTCAAGCAATTCCAGTATTTCAAGTTCATCCACCACGGGTTCATTTATTAATCCCGCTGACTATGACGATGCGAATGGAATACTCTATTCCGCATATTCCAGTACTCAGGTTCAACGCATCACCGGCATACGCAGCAGTCCTTCATCTCCTGCACAATTCACAGTAACAGGAATGGCGACAATGGCCACTCACCTGAGAGTAAGTCCTTATGCGACGGCTGGAACGACTACTTTGTTTGTAGGAACTGGAGACGGAAAGCTCTTTAAAGTGACCAATGCACAGGGAGTTTCACCCTCCACAACCAGCATTGGCTCCGCTTCATTTCCTAATGGAAGTATCTCCTGTGTTGAAATTGGTGCCTCTGAAAACAACCTGCTGGTAACTTTTACCAATTACGGAGTTACTTCAGTCTGGATGACATCAAATGGTGGTAGCAGCTGGGTAAGCAAAGAAGGCAATTTACCCGATATGCCGGTGAGGTGGGCATTGTTCAACCCTCTAAATTTAAATGAAGTATTCCTTGCCACAGAAGTTGGTGTATGGAGTACGTCTGACATTTCAGTAAGCACCCCAAGCTGGATCGCCAATACCACCAGTCTCGCCAATGTCCGGGTGGACATGTTACAAATCCGAAATTCCGATAAAACTATTATTGCAGCTACACATGGCAGAGGATTATTTTCAACAAATTATGTAGGTGCTGTTGCAGCTGATTTCACTGCATCCAATACTTCCATTTGTACAGGTAACAGTATTTCATTTACAGATCAAACAACGAACAATCCGACAAGTTGGACCTGGTCTTTCCCCGGAGGTACTCCTTCCACATCGACTTTACAAAATCCTGTGATCACATACAATGTTGCCGGAACATATTCTGTAACATTAACCGCAGGAAATTCCAACGGAACAAACAGTACCACTAAAACTGGTTACATCACAGTATCATCAAGTGCTGCAGCGAGCGTGAGCATACTTGCTTCTCCTTCATCCAGCACATGTTCAGGTAAAAATGTGTATTTCACTGCAACACCTGTGAATGGTGGAAGCAATCCAGGCTATCAATGGAAAATAAACGGGACCAATGTCGGCACTAACAATGTCGCCTATTCAAGCACTTCGTTGACTAATGGAGACATGGTAACTTGTATAATGACAAGTAATTCACTCTGTGCAAGCGGCAGCCCGGCTACTTCGAATGTAATCACCATGTCTGTGACCCCTAGTGTATCGGTGAGTATAAGTATTTCCGCCAGCCCATCCAATGCAATTTGTTTCGGCACGAATGTCACTTTTACAGCCACCTCGACAAACGGAGGAACCACACCTGTTTACCAGTGGAAAGTAAACGGAACCAATGTGGGCACGAACAGTACTACATACTCATCATCCACATTAAGCAATGGTCAGGTTGTTAGGTGTGAATTGACTTCAGATGTTGTTTGTCCTACCGTCAGTCCGGCACTTTCAAATAACATTTCAATGTCTGTTACCACAGTAACAACAGCTGGCCTAAGCATTTTTGCCAGTCCTTCAAATACCGTTTGTTCCGGCACCAATGTCACTTTTACTGCCACTCCGGTAAATGGAGGTGCAGGCCCGGCTTTTCAATGGAAGCTCAATGGAACAAACGTAGGAACAAACAGCAACACTTACTCGAATGCCCTGCTCTTGAATTCGGATCAGATTAGCTGTATAATGACCAGTAATGCCACATGTGTCCTGGCCAATCCAGCCACTTCGAACACCATTGATATGACAGTAAATACTGGCCCGGCTGCCTCTACTAGTATATCAGCCAGTCCTTCCACACAAATTTGTCCCGGTACAAATATCACTTTTACTGCAAGCACAAACTATGGTGGGACAAGCCCTTCTTTTCAGTGGAAATTAAATGGAATCAGCGTTGGGACCAACAGCAGTTTTTATTCAAACAATTCTCTTGCAAACAATGATCAGGTTTTATGTACAATGACCAGTAATGAATCTTGTGCTACAAACAATCCTGCTATGTCCAATACCCTAAGTATAACTCTTCTTCCAACTGCAACTGCCATTATCGGAATTTCTGCAAGTCCAACCACTACGGTGTGTGCCGGAACCAATGTAACTTTTACAGCCTTTGCGGCTAATACAGGACCTGCTCCCATATATCAATGGAAGCTGAATGGAACCAATGTGGGAACAAACAGTACCAATTATTCCAACAGCTCCCTGATTAACGGAAGTCAGATTCGTTGTGAACTGACCAGCAATGCAACTTGTGTAACCAATCCAACAGCGCTATCCAATGCCCTGCAAATTACCGTCAACCCTAATGTAACGTCAAGTATAAATATTTCCGCAAGCCCATCTTCTCTTTGTACAGGAGCGAATACCACCTTCTTTGCCACGCCAACAAACGGAGGCTCTAGCCCTTCTTATCAGTGGAAATTGAATGGAAGCAATGTAGGCATCAACAGTTCTTCGTACTCAAACAATTCTCTTACTCACGGGAATCAGATCAGATGTGATATGACCAGTAATGCCAATTGTGCAATTGGAAATCCCGTCTCTTCCAATCTTTTAACCGCCATTAATTGTTCGGCCAGCTTAAGTTTGAAATTATTTATCGAAGGATTTTATAGAGGCAGCGGAATTATGCAGGCAGTCGCTGAACCGGTACTTCATCCGGAAGTTTGCGACACTGTGATTGTTTCCATTGCAGATTATAATTTCCCTGATTCAATTTTCCGGTCTACTAAAGGAATTCTTGACACTTCCGGTAATGGCTTATTCACTTTTGACGAGGTGCCTCCTTCAAATTATTTCATTGTTGTAAAACACAGGAATGCGATGGAAACATGGAGCAACACTTCCATTCCATCTTCTCCGTCCATGATGTATGATTTCAGCACGGATGGTGCTAAAGCTTATGGAAATAATCAAATAAATCTTGGTGATGGAAATTACAGTCTAATTAGCGGGGATGTTGACCAGGATGGCATCATCGACTTGAACGATTTAATTTTACTTGAGCAGAGCATTCAAAATTTATCAGCAGGTTATATCAGTGCTGATTTAAATGGAGATGGTGTAATGGAGGCCGCCGATTACAGCCTACTGGAAAACAATGTTGGATTATTTATCCTTCGCAGGCCTTAAAACTATTTACTATTCTTCTAAAAAATCTTACTCAAGATTAGATTAATCACTTCCACCAAAATCAAGGTGATGATAATCCATTCCAACAAACTGCTTTTCCTGTGATGCATGATGTCTTTAAACAGGCCCAGATTTTCTTTGATGATTTCCAAACCTTCGTGAATACTTCTATAGCGACTTTGCAGGTCAAACGTCTTTTTAAGCTCTATATCAATTTTGTCCAAGGATTCGTTTTCCCAGGTGCTGGTCGCTGAATCAAAGATGTAAAGGTTCTCAGTGATTCGGTTCATCAGGTTAAGTGTCTTCCCAATGAAACGTTTCAATTTATTTCCGGAAATTTTAAGCTTGCCTGTTTTTTCAAGATTATGTGTATACTGATTTGTTTCTTCAAGTAAAAGAGCCGTCTGATCTGAATAATAATCAAGCGCTACTGATTGCGCCACGTTTAACATAATCACCCTGTAAGTCTCCACATCCGCCTTTACAATTTCAATCTTGTTGTTCCCGATTTTATTTTCCTTCGTGTTAATTTCCACAAGATATTCCTCACGCAATTTGTACTCAAAGAAATTTTTACAATAGGGAGAAATTAATTTTATGAATTCGCTGATTTTGACATCATCGTGATTTAGAAAACAAACAACCCCGTATTTAAAAACATATACAAACTGGTCAGCCCCAATCTGAAACATCAACTCGTCGGAATCAAAATAAACAAGCTTTGCTGTAAAAAACGATTTGAACGATTTCAAATCAATACTATCGGATATCTGGAATGATAAAACTTTGTACATAAGAAACTAAGGTAAAAAGATATTACAAAAGTACGCTTTGTCGCTAATTCCTGCCAAACATTTAAAATAATTATCAGGCTTCAAAGGGCCAAATTCATTCTTGCGATTTTAGCCGACTGTATTATCATGTTTTTGGACAAGTTCTTAGTGTGACTAATGGACTCTTAATTTTAATAAGAAATTCTCTATTAATCGATGACGTCTTTTTAAGGCTATATGTAAATTTGAATTAATTATTCTTATTTGAATCACCGCCCTTAAAAAAAAGTGGGTTCATTGAATTGGGACATGACATGATTTCGAGTGCGGATAAATCGATGGCATGAATTAAAAGACTTTACATTAAATGCAGCAGGCTTTTATCCAAAGCAGAAGTCGCTGAATGATAATAAAATATTTTAATTTGCCGTGTTTAAATCATGGAAGATAATCGACATGCAATAAAAAAAGCGCCAGCTGAATGCCGGCGCTTTTTTAAGATTGATTCAATCGTTAATTGCTTGTTTAATTTTTACCCTGCAAAAAGGCCAGTATTTTATTTGCTTCCTCATCCGTTATCAAAGCACGTACTTTCATATGCGTGACAGCAACATCCCATTGATCGTGGTTGTATTGTTCCATAGAAGGAGCATTGTGACATCGGTTGCAGTTTTCACCCCATAATTGTGCTCCAGACTTTTCGGTGATCGCTTTTGTGGGCGCACATCCTTCCAGCAACATTCCGGTTGCAGCAAGGGCACCTATTAATAATGTTATAAATATTTTTTTCATGAGTTGCTTTTTTTCTTAAAATGAATAATTGAATCAAAATCCATATACAAGCTGTGCCATGAACATATCAGGAACATCCTTCTGCTGGACATACGTAAGTTTTAAAACACTATTCCATTTCAACCAATAATCCAGAGTGAAAGCACTCTGCGTACGTGTACCTCCACCCCATGGTGCATCATCAGGAGTTTCATACTGAGCGTAGCGATAGCCCACTTCAACGTTGCGCACTATTGAACTCCCTGAACCTGTAGGACGGATCAGGAAAGCTCCGTACATCGCGTTAGCTGTATTATCAAAAGTATAAGTGACGGGGCCAATTGAATCAAGCAGAATATAATCCGCTTTATCAACAGTTTGTTGTTTCCACTCCCCCATCAAACGGATAGTACTTTTAATAGGATTGATACTTTTAAAATAATTAAGATCGAAAGCCATCATATTCACACCAATTTTTTCAAAATCCGGATCAAGATGATCTCCTGTTTTTGCTGCATTGTAATATGAAAAACCGATTTCAAGGGAGGAGTTTGAAAAAGGAAGGAGCCCGAGGTGTCCTCCTATTGCTTTGTTTTTATTGTTATCTCCAAATGATTCATATTCGAATTGACCAGCATTTTCCTCATCAGTGAGTAGTTGCGGGCCATCCGCAATCCATATGTCATAATTCATTTTTGCAGACCCAAGAGGCAATCCGCCCATGATACCAAGGCCTGTCTCCACCATTGGCCCAATACCACCATCACCATAACCAACAGGGTTATTAGGGAAACGATTAATGAAATCTTCGCCAAGCCTTCCACGGTAAGCACCGAATTTAGGAAGAAAACGACCGGCATGGATCATCATTTTTGGACTCACTATGTAGACAAGATTCAATTGTTCCAGGCCGAAAGATGCTTCCCCATCACCAGTTTCAATTTCAATTTCGGGTTCAATGAATAGCCGGTCTGAAAGTTTCGTTAGGAATTTCACCGAAAATGCGGCATCTCCAAAATTGGAAGTAGAACTGTCAGTTGCATAGCTGAATGTTCCGTGTCCAGTCACCAACATTTTATTCGCACCAAAATTACGAGGACTTTCGTTTTCCTTCTGCGCAAAAATAACTTGCGCAAAGGACAAGATGCAAAACATTAAGAGTAGTCTTTTTTTCATGGTTTCAAATTTAGGTTAGTACTATTTATTTACCCGGACTTTTTTTAGTATTACTGCCCAGAACGCGGATGTAATTAATCAAACCCCAACGTTGTTTGGCACTTAGTGCGTCCTTATAGGGAGGCATCGGCGCATGCCCGTTGGATAACTCGTAAAACAAGGAGCCATCAGCCTGGTCCTGGACTAATCTGGAAGTATGATCAGCAGGTTTAATGGTCAAACCTGCCGAAGCTACACCATCCCCTTTTCCGCTGGTTCCATGACATACCGTACACAACTTATTATACAACACTTTCGCTGAATCTGTAACAACAACATTATGAGCATACGGATTATGAATTGTGTCGGTCCATTCAGGAGTATCCCATCGACGTTGATGAGCTTCCAATTCCTTTTTACTTTGTGAGAAAGCAGAGCTTTCGACTAAAAAGAAAATCAAACCCAGAAGCAAAATGTTTTTTACCATTATTTTTTTATATTATACGATAAGTAAAGAGCGGATGAAACAACCAGGCGCAAAGAATATATTAAAAATAAGCAAGCATGTTCGGGAGAGATTCTTGAAAATTACTGTTCGTAACCGTTTATTGATTTCTATCACGAGCAATTAAAAGAATATTCATACAGGTGAGGATTTTAAAAAATGAACAACAATCCGGATCAGAATTAATTCAGAACATCATTATGCAGCAACAGAGGTATGTAATTTAATTGCATTGATACATGAAAATCTCATGACTCAATGTGACAGAAATCAAAATTCACCTAAAACTCATCTTGGAATTTAACAAAAATGAAGCATCAGATTCATGGTATATCCTCAACAATACATGAATTCAGAAGAATAATATGAGTTCAATATAAAACTTAGCATTCAAAAAATCAAAATCATGGCCTGTTCAAAATCCTGCCTAAATTATTCTCAAGCAAACTATAATCGGAAGATTCAGTGATTAAATCGCCTGTTAGGTCCTCGGGCAGGTATCCGGTTAGAAAAAGTAAACATGCGTTTTCTGTCTCAGAAAGATCGTTTAGACTAATGCTCCCATCCTGATTTACATCACCACTGAAAATAGCGTAATTCCCGACACTTACATCTTTCAAATTATTTCCGAAGGCCCTGTTTAACCCATCTGAAAAATTATAATTAACGACCGGACCATTAAACAGGATAGGCACCGAACTCCAGGTTTCAAGTGAATTCCTGTGTCGGATTACTATATAGTAAGATTGCCCCTGAATACTTCCGGGAAATACAAAATTCCCATTACCGTAAATGTTAATTGTATTTTTAACTGATTGTGCAATTCCAAAAGGGCTAAAAGAATTTCGTAATTCCACAGATATCGAATCGCATAAAGTGGGTTGATTCAAAGGATCTACAACTGCTTTCATTATGCCAGCCCCGAGATAAAATCCCTCAATGAAAACTTTTAGGTTCAACAGAACGTTCGTAATAAAATTACTGCCGCTATTTGCTGTTCCACATGGGGTAGTCACGGATAATAATCCTGTGCTTGCACCAACCGGTGCTGTAGCAGTAATCAACACATCACTATTTACAGCAAAGGTGGACAACATACCATTAAACTTAACTGATGTTGTTCCGGTAAAACCAGAACCAGAAATAGCGACTGAAGTTCCGGAAGATCCGCCTGCCGGCGTAAACGAACTAATTGATGGGGGATTATTGACTAACATCGTTACTGAGTTCGATGCAGCAGGACTTCCTGTGACACAGGCCGCATTGGAAGTCATTACACAAGAAACAATTTGTCCATTGGTCAAAGCGCTCGTAGTATAGCTTGCACTATTGGTTCCCACGTTGGTTCCATTTACCTTCCATTGATATGCCGGCGTAGTGCCTCCATTGGTTGGTACTGCAGTAAATGTTGCTGAAGCTCCGGCACATTGTGGGTTGGTTCCAGCCGTTTGGGAAATAACCACCGAAGCTGTCACACTGGAATTAACCGTCATGGTGATCGAGTTCGATGTAGCAGGACTTCCTGTGACACAGGCCGCATTGGAAGTCATTACACATGAAACAATTTGTCCATTGGTCAAAGCGCTCGTCGTATAGCTTGCACTATTGGTTCCCACATTGGTTCCATTTACCTTCCATTGATATGCCGGCGTAGTGCCTCCATTGGTTGGTACCGCAGTAAATGTTGCTGAAGCTCCGGCACATTGTGGGTTGGTTCCAGCCGTTTGGGAAAGAGCTACCGAAGCCGCCACATTGGAATTAACAGTAATAGTGATTGTGTTCGATGTAGCGGGACTTCCTGTGACACAGACCGCATTGGAAGTCATTACACAAGAAACAATTTGTCCATTGGTCAAAGCGCTCGTAGTATAGCTTGCACTATTGGTTCCCACATTGGTTCCATTTATCTTCCATTGATATGCCGGCGTAGTGCCTCCATTGGTTGGTACCGCAGTAAATGTTGCTGAAGCTCCGGCACATTGTGGGTTGGTTCCAGCCGTTTGGGAAATAACCACCGAAGCTGTCACACTGGAATTAACCGTCATGGTGATTGAGTTCGATGTAGCGGGACTTCCTGTGACACAGACCGCATTGGAAGTCATTACACAAGAAACAATTTGTCCATTGGTCAAAGCGCTCGTAGTATAGCTTGCACTATTGGTTCCCACGTTGGTTCCATTTACCTTCCATTGATATGCCGGAGTAGTGCCTCCATTGGTTGGTACCGCAGTAAATGTTACTGAAGCTCCGGCACATTGTGGGTTGGTTCCAGCCGTTTGGGAAATAACCACCGAAGCCGCCACATTGGAATTAACAGTAATAGTGATTGTGTTCGATGTAGCGGGACTTCCTGTTACACAGGCTGCATTGGAGGTCATTACACACGAAACAATTTGTCCATTGGTCAAAGCGCTCGTAGTATAGCTTGCACTATTGGTTCCCGCGTTGGTTCCATTTACCTTCCATTGATATGCCGGCGTAGTGCCTCCATTGGTTGGTACCGCAGTAAATGTTGCAGAAGCTCCGGCACATTGTGGGTTGGTTCCAGCCGTTTGGGAAATAACCACCGAAGCCGATGATGCAGTACTGACTGTCATCGGGATCGAATTAGATATGGCAAGACCAGGGCTCGCGCATGTTGCATTCGAAGTCATTTCGCAACTAACTAACTGACCGTTACTCAAGGCAGACGAGGTATAGCTTGTACTATTTATACCCACATTGGTTCCATTCACCTTCCATTGGTAAACAGGTGTTGTTCCTCCGTTTGTTGGGCTTGCTGTAAAAGTTACAATGGTTCCGGAACAAATGCTATTGGAGGGACTCGCAGAAATACTTACATCTGCCGCTACCGAAGGAACAACAGTTATAGTAATGGGAGCCGAAGTAGCAGCACATCCGCTTGCATTAGTTTCAGTTACCGAATAGTTTCCTCCGATGCTTACCGTAATGCTTTGTGTAGTCATTTCATTTGACCACAAATAAGATGTTGCATTGCTGCCTGCAGAAAGAATTGCAGAATCGCCCTGACAAAATGTAGTAGGATCCAAAGTTGTAATGCCTGGCAAAACAATTTTCTCAATTAATGACACATCATCTACCCTGTATTGATTAATGGTGCCATTTTGTAAAAAGCGAATGCTTAAATCAGGTACAGATGGTATTGATCCGCTGACGGTGATATAATTCCAGGCAGCACCAGCAGGCAATGCCGGCAGAGTAAGATCCGAGAAAATAGTTCCATCACTGCTTACCTGAACTTTAAAATCAGTAATGGTAGATGATGCAGTATTTTTATAAAATCCCAGTGATAATTGTAAATTACTGAAGGAACTTGTATTGATTCCGGAGATGGTAAAATACCGTCCTGCAATAGGTGCAAGATAAATATTAGCGCCACCGGAAGCCCCGGAATAAGTCCCCAAAGAATTTTGGGTTATACGAACATCCCCGGTGCCTGTCATTGTTAATCCAATATTCTCAAATCCATCATTTGCCTCGTGAACCGAAATGGCAGTTGTCGCACTCACGGTCCCCATGTTTTCAGAAAACACAGTGTAATCCGACTCGAAACCCGGGCTGACTGTCACGGTGCTTGCAGCCATTGCATCATTGGCAGAGTTTACATCAGGTGCAAACACAGTGTATGCATTGAAAATATAATTCCCTGGGGAAATCAAATCATAGGTGCTGTCAAGAGTGACATCTATCGTTGCACCTGCGGACAAAGTTCCGGAGTTGATAGTTTTAGTAAACACTCGCAAAGATGAAGAAGGGTCCGAAATATTCATGACGACATCAAGAGGGTTTGTGGAAAAGCTTATAGACGTAGGTCCGAAATTCTGAACCTGAACCTGCAAAGGGTTGGCTGCTATTGGACAAGTTGCCAAATCAGGACTTAACAGAGCTACAACACCAACATCCTGTGACAGACAATTTGAATTTACCGTAATATAGTTTGTTCTGGTTTTAGTATTGCTACCATTAGCATTCGTAACCGTTAAAGAAATTGTTTTCAAACCGGCGCTGGAGTACGTAACAGCATGAGGGCCGACCGTGCTTGCAGTAGCAGGGGAGGCTCCTGAGCCAAAATTCCAGGAATAACTTGTGCCGCCCACAATAGAATTATCCGTAAACGTAGTTGATTGTCCTGTACAAATGCTGAGAGGAGAACCGGTAAAATCTGCGACAGGCGGGGCTGAACTATTCGGCGTTGCCAGCCAAATGGTCATATTCATCAATAATTTACGGTGGTTGCCACTTGCATCCGCAATGTATCCATCGTAGAGATTGTCATTGGGGTCACCGCTGCCATCATCACATGGAGAACTATCACCAATAGCAGCTACTTTGCCATTACCATAACGTGCATAAGCGCACATGACATTGTTATTACCAAAAGAAGAACCTGATTTATAAACGACTCCTTTTACTGATGAGTTTTGAGAAGGGCTGAGAGTAATAGTAGTACCATTACTCCATTGAACTGCGGTAACATTACCAAAAGATCCATGCAATATTGAATCACCGGGCAAAGAAGGAATATTAGTTGATGTCTGCGAAAAATTCGCATAGTCAAAAGTCATTCCAAACGGATTTACCTGGACAGAATTATTGCTCATCAAATCGTTCCAAATAAATGGAGAGTCCTTTCCATCATTGTTCCGGTCAGAAACATCATGGTCCGATATCATAAACAAGCCTCCTCCATTTTGAACAAAATTCAAAATGGCTGTCTTTTCGGACGCAGTGAAGAGGATATTGGGTTCACAAACAATAAACACCTCGTAATTGGAAAGATCCTGTGCATTACTGCTGTTTCCATATGTGATTTGCCCATTATAAGGCAAAGACTCCACAGTATAATTTTGATTCACACAATCAATGCCCCAATAGGAAAGTGCTCCACTCCAGTACGTTTCACTAGTGGATCCGGTGATACCGGATTGAGCAGGACTCGGAATTTGCTGAGCGTTGGATTCATTCCCACCATTTAATACAGCAGGCCCGGTACCGAAACCCAAATTGTGTGAGTTCGCATCGATCACCCAATCGGCATTTCCGGCTGTTTCCGCTTGCGATGCATCAAACAATATTTTCACTGTCTGAGACGAGACAGGCATGCTGCATAAAAGCAACAGGCAAATAATAAAAAAGAAGCCGTACAGTCTCCTCATACCAGATTATTATTCAATATAATTTTAATTGCAATTTTTTATTAAACGCAAAATAAATTCCAAATGTTCAATTAGAATCAAGAAATCATTTAACCAATTCATGCCACAACTATTTTCTGAAACAGGATGAAACGCAGATTCCAAAATTCATTCGCAACTTAACTTATTGAACTCTCAATTTAGCTATAAACGACTCAACCCATTTTATAAAAAAACAGATCTGCAGATTAACAATAAGTTTTCATTGGTTAGAGGCAGCACAACTCCCGCAAAGACACAGTCGACAAACCTGGCCATCAACAAAAATTGCTAATACAAATCTACTTTATTTCTCGAAAAGCCCCAAAAACCTCGGAAATACTGGGAAATTTTGTGATTTTCCGTTCCTTTTCAGAAAATACCCCTGATTTACCAAAGATTTTTAGGGCATTGTAGCCTTGATTTACACGGAATTTCTAACCGGAATCAGCTCATCTGAACCTAATTTTTAAGTCAGGAGTAATATTTTATTGCTTGGCTTTATAGAAAAATTTCAATTCGTCCACAGCAAGATTACAAATCTCTTCAGTCTTCTGACTAAATCGGGTAATTCCTCGAGGCCTCTTTTTTCAGAACAACATTGCTCAATAAATTCCGCTAATTCCAAACCTTGAACTCCATTATTTAACTTTATAAAAGTAGAAGGTATACCCTAATACACCGATTAGAATCCGCATCCCAACGTTTACGGACTTACGAACTAAATGGATAATCCTATAAAATTTTATTTAGGGCTGCCAATCCCAATTCATTGTTGAAGCAGGTTAAGATGAATACAAAACCTGTACTTGAAAAATTATTTCCCGCTGAAGTTTAATGCCTAATATCGATCATGGCACAAAGAAATGGGCACATGATACTTGCCGAAAAATCCGGGATAAATTCTGTTGTTGGCAATTTAACGATTTAGTACTCAATCCTTGTGAATAAATTCCACTCAGGAAAGCTTAACTTTGCAAAAACCAACTTTCCCATATGCAATCGACTGCCATTTTTGAGTTATTAAAACAAGTTGAAATTTTTAATGGCATTCCTGAAGATTTATTGAATCAGTTGGCAGGCAGACTCCATACCCTCTCATTCCAAGCAGGTACAGCAGTTATAAACAAAGGCGATGAAGGAAATTCGATGTTCATCATTTCAAAGGGCAAGGTTAAAATTCATGATGGCGAACATGTCGTTGCCATCATGGAAGCCGGCAATTTTTTCGGTGAATTCTCCCTGCTGGACGCAGCACCACGATCCATGTCAGTTACCGCAGTTGAAGACATCGGCATTCTGACCATTGGAAGAGAGTTATTCTACGAACTTCTTCAGAGCCAACCCGAAGTAGCAAAAAAAATAATCAGCACACTTACCAGTCGATTAAGGAAGCAAAACGATTCCATCATCAGGCAATTAAAAACAAGAGAGGAAGAACTTACACGACTCGTCGATGAAAGAACCCTCCAACTCAAATTGAGGAATGAAGAAATCACACTTAAAAACCGTGAGATCACCGACAATGTGAATTATGCGAAACGGATTCAGACGGCGATTCTGCCTGATGAAAAAAAGATTTATCAATCACTCAGAAATTCCTTTGTCCTCTACTTGCCAAAAGATATTGTAAGCGGTGATTTTTATTCTTTCTTTCCCATAGAGGAAGGCCCTATTATCCTAGCCGCAGATTGCACAGGCCATGGCGTTACTGGTGCATTCCTGAGTGTTGTGGGCAATTCATTGATCACACAGATCATCAATGAGAAGAAAATAACAGATCCGGGAACAATACTGGATCAGTTAAATGAAGCAATGATCCACACACTCAATCAGCGCAACAGCGATTCTACCGATGGGATGGATATTGCCATTTGCTCTTTCGACCTTGAAAAAGATATTTTACGCTATGCCGGAGCCAACCGTCCCTTATGGCTAATACGAAATAATGAATTACTAATTCATTCTCCTGATAAATTTCCTGTTGGCGGATTGCAGATTTTACACGAAGATAACTTCAAGAGCCATGAAATAAAGCTCCAGAAGAATGACTCGATATATATTTTTACCGATGGCTATGCAGATCAATTTGGCGGCGAAAAAGGAAAAAAATTGATGACAAAAAAATTAAAAGAACTTTTATTGTCTATTCATCATCAAAGTATGTCTGATCAGAAAATTTACCTTAAAGATTTCTTCGAAAAATGGAAAGGAAGAAACGAGCAGGTTGATGATGTATTGATAATCGGGATCAGTATTTAATCCAGAATGGATAAACCTCACTAAACATCCTTTTCATATAGAGAGGCCAGTTCCTTAGCTTTCTTATAAACTAAGTCGCGCAATTCAGGAGGATCAAGCACTTTGATATGTTCGAGCCAGGAAAAAATCCAACTGATCATTTCACTATTAATTTGACATTTCATCTCCATGATACAGTTCCCGTTTTTGTCTTTCTTGAATTTTTGACTGGAATGCCAAAAGTAACTTTGAAGAATAGCGGACTGATCAGAAGAGATTAGTAAACGGATGGCATATACCTTTTCCATATCTGAATCAAATACGCCAAATCGTTTTCCAAATTCTGTCTCCACGCGTTTTGCTTCGTTAATCATATCCAATCTTTTATCGGTCACATGGAAACTGCTGAAATTATCAAGTTCATATATTTCGAGCACATATTCCTTGTTTTTCTGTACCCAGCCGATAATGAAAGCGGTACCCCGGTGTTTAAGAATCTGCACGGGACGAAATTCTTTCTTGATTGATTGTCCATGCTCGCTGAAATCAACCGACAAAACCCTTTTATTGGCGATTGCCCAAAAGAGATCCCTGATCAATTCATTGTCCTTTTCCCTAAAAATTCGTTCCCCCCAGTCTGAGTTGGATACACTGTCTTCCGAAAGGTTCATTCCAACTTTGCGAGCCTGATCCTGATGCAGTCGGCGGTTGTTTATCAGGAGATCCTGAACAATGTTGCCGGTAACGGAACCTACCCAAGATGCCTTGGATCTATTCAGAAAAAAAAAACGAAAATATTGTTCAGGACTTAGATTCCTGGAATCATCCGTTTGTCGGACCAGCATCCACTTCTTTTTATTGAATTCTCCTTCTTCCACATTGATATGAAGATCAGAAAATGAAAAAGAGCTGGTCAACCGACTCAGATCCCTGTAAATCGTACGGGATGAACAGTGAATTCCACTTTTAATAAGATTTTTCTGGATGCTTTCAATTGTAGCCGGTCCAAGATCAAGGATGTTCAGAATCCTGAACAGTCGATCGAGTAGTTTCGTTTCCATTTAATGATGAGCAGATTTTCCTGTCGATTTTTGATTCGATTACCTGGTAAATAAAACTTTATAAAATTTGCCATCAAGATGGAATTACTCTTTTGAAAGAATTCATTCTCTCAGCAATTCAAATGTAGAAAACTAATCAGGATTAACTGAAGCCCCTAGAAGATAATGATCCCTTAAGAAAACATGAGAAAAGGTACCCGGAAAGACCATATCCTATTTTAAAAAGCCGGCTAATCAAATCATTTGCTGCAACATTTCAATGCCTAATGCAATCCGTAGTATAAATAAAAGTCCAAAAAAGAATAATTAGGTGCTAAAAACTTAAAGAAAATATTGGCTAAATCGCTCTTTTTCGTCCTTTTCACCAATTTGTTCTAAAATCAGAAAAGAAACACGTCGATTGACAGAAACTGTCACAGCATCGAAGTATCTTAGAGTATTAAATTTTCAAATTACTAAATCCGTTTTACTTATTTTCTTCTTCAATCCAAATTATTAGCCCGGGGTATGTTTGCAGCACAACCCGGGTTTTTTTTGTCTTATAATTTTAATTTTTTCATCAAAAGCCGCAGTACCTTGTTTTCAAAATCAAAGCTAAATATACAAAGAAGAAAACAAATCTGGCAAAATAATAGTGTGTCAAATGAAAATAATTGCGAATCTGTTGATTTCTTGTTTAAAATCTGGCTTTTCTATCCCATGGCGGCTTTCGGCACTCCGGCTTGTCAGTTAAAACTGCTTGTTTAGGCCTTTTTCTATTAAGCCCATTGACCTTTTCATTATTGATGATTAAACACAAAAAAGCCGGATTTTTCCATGATAATATGCCGAATTCTGTCAGGCCTGGGATTGGAAATCGAAAATCCGAATGACGAAGTTAGAGGTCAGCTGTAATGAACTTCTTGCTCTAATAGCCTTCTCCTGAACTTCATTAGTACCCATGGGTAGCTTATAAATTAAAGCGACTCAGCACACAACAGAGGTTTCGACTTAGCACAAGTACCTTAACCTGTGCATACATTAAAAAAATTAAGGCTGTCTAAACGGCAATATAATTTCAATGGCTTT
Source organism: uncultured Bacteroidota bacterium (assembly GCA_963775555.1). Classification (GTDB taxonomy): domain Bacteria; phylum Bacteroidota; class Bacteroidia; order AKYH767-A; family 2013-40CM-41-45; genus QQVM01. The sequence continues at coordinate 2,959,336 of CAVZJJ010000004.1, forward strand.
AACGACAAATCAACTAATAGTCTTCCAGAATGGATTTTTGCAGCAGAGAATTGGAGTCTTTGCTGAAATTTTCATCCTCGCCAAAGTAATTCTTAATTTGCTTCATTGATATCTTTTATCTAAAAACTGACTCCTCCGGTAACCAATCCTTCCTGACACGAATGGAATCTTTTTTTAACTTCGCCATGTCATGTTATATTTTTCATCCCGGAATGTTTAAAACGGAGTCATACCAATCAGGTATACTTTTTTCTACTTTTTTTAATTTCCTATCCAAGGCCGTACTTTTTTTTAACAGCGTTTTAATTGCCTTTTATTTCGGAGCGCAAGAGAAAACGGATGTGTATTTCTTTGTCTTTTCATCCGTGAATTTCATTGCCTATTTTTTTAGTGCGCTTAACACGACGGTTATTATTCCTGAGTCAATGAGAATACGCGAGAAGGAAGGCAGCGACTCCGCAATGGCGTTTTTAAATCGCTTCTTATATATGATACTTGGCGTGGGTCTCATATTTATTCTGATTACAGTATGGAATCCATTATTTATTTATGGCTTGTTTTCCAAATTCCCTGCTGAAGTACTTGTTAATAATTATCAGTTACTTGTAATCGGTATTCCTCTTTTTGGTCTGATAATCCTCACAAACTATTGCACAGAAATACTTGCTTCGGTAAAGTTTTTCTCTATGCCTATGATTGCACAGTTGATCAATAATTTATTCGTTCTGGTTTTCATGCTTTTCTTTCACAACGTTTATGACATTCAGAGTATATTCTATGGCTTACTCGTAGCTTACTGTATTAACCTCGTAATGTTGGTTTACCTTATGAAACGGCGAATCGCATGGAAATTTACCTTGTACAAAATAAAGATCCGGGGAAAGGTCTGGACCGATGCCTTGTTTGCTCAGGCCGGAAATTTCGCATCGCTATTGGGAAATTTTGCACCTACCTATTTATTCTCAGGCATGACGGGTATTCTGACCGCTTTAAACTTTGGTCAAAAAACTGCCAGCATGCCCAATGATTTAATATCCGGACAATTTACTGCTGTAGCCGGCATCCGTTTTAATGAGCTATTTGCACGAAATGATCACAGTAAAATAAATCTTGTTTTCCAGGAATCCGTAAAAAGTCTTTTATTTATTCTTTTACCTATCGCGGGTTTTGTTTTTATGTTCTCAAACGAGATCATAGAAATACTTTACCAACGTGGAAAGTTTGATGCGGAAACTGCAAAAATCAGCGCCTTTTATCTGAAGTATTTAATCCTAATTATTCCTATAAGCGCTATCGCAGGTTTAATTACACGGCTGGTAATCTCTGTTCAAAAAATCAATATCACCTTCTATTACCAGGTAGCCATTAACCTGGTGTTGATCGGATTGATCTATGTCTTTGTAAATAAATTGGGTTACAAGGGTTATCCTATTGCAGTGGTTTGCGTAAATGTCATTGTATTGTTTATGAATGTAGTGTTGATCAAGCTACTTCTTAACTTCATTAAACTAAAAAACATAGCTGTTTTTTTAGGGATCATAATTACAGAAGTGCTGGTTTGTATCTTTCTAGCAAATCTAATCTCCACTTATTTGATTAGCGATGTTAGCGTATTGATCCGGTTACTACTTCAGTCAGTCGCCTTTTTTGGAATCTATTTCCTGATAAATTTTATTTTCCGGATTGACTTAACTTTTATAAAAGAACTGGGAAATCTTATCCGAAAAAAAACCTAAGTATTTTCAAGGCAAGCAACATTATCGGTTTTAGCCAAAACTTTTTTGCCCGGATTGAACGACTTAATTCTGGTAAATGGCAACAATGTTTCCGTTAAATTCATTTGTTAAATCTACCCGGGGGAAAAACACGCTGTCGATAATCGAACTTGAAGCCAGGTAAAGTTTATAATTATTCTTCTCAAAAAAATCCGAAATCCATTTTCTTACAGGCACGGATTCCTTTCCAAGGATTGAGTCTTCGTGTTCAAATACAATGACAGGTTTGTATTTATGAATACTTTGTTCCAGGCCAATCAACACATCTTTTTCGTTCCCCTGAACGTCGATCTTTATTAATACTATTTCACCTGGATGATTTGTATTCAAGAACTCATCCCCGGAAAAAGAATCTACTAGGATTTTTTCAGTGCTAAGGCCTTCAATAGGTGTTAAGCTGGATAAACCCATATTTTTATTTTCCGTTTGCGCATAGAATTCAACTTGCTGTGTTCGGCTCGACAATGCCAAACGATAGGGCTGTACATTTGCCAGGTTATTCAGGGCGATATTGCCTGAAAGCCGCTTGAAGATGACCGGGTGTGGATCGAAACACAAAAAAGTAATTTGCTGATTATTCAATGCCAGGGGAATAGAAAGTGCTCCGATGTTTGCGCCGATATCCAAAACAAGGCCCTTACTTTTAGAAGAAATAAAATGCTGCATTAAATCAAGGATATCCTTATCCCAAATTTTATTTGTAATAATAGTAGTTTCAATTTCATCACCAATCCGGGCATTTAACATGAAGGACTTTCCTTTATAATTACTAAGAGTAAGTCCTTCACTATTTAAATTATTGTAAAAACCCCAGGAATATTTCTTTACATTATTATTGGAGAAATCCTGAAACTTCAACTCTTCTGAAAGCAAATTCACCTTATTAAGAACCCTCTTACAGTTTAAATACAAACGAATAAACAGTTTTTTCATTTATTGTTTTTGTTAAACTTATTGAAACTTTATCGACCGTTTGAAATCAACATATGGAATTCACGAAGAAAGGATCCTTCCTGCAAGCAAGACATCGATGTTTTTGAGCGGTTGAATTTACACAAAGCATTCGAATTTTATTATCTTATCTCAATACGCGTTGACCGGATTAGCATTTGATCGTCCCTCCATCCAATCAGAGAAAGTTTAATGTCTTCGTCAATGTAACAAAGCTTGATACATTGCGATTGAATCAGTGACCATTTTTGATGCCGAGAAATTATTTTTTACTTTTTGTTCTCCGTTTTTAGCTATACGATCATAGAGTAAGGGTTCATTCCTCAGGCGAGCAATTGCTTCACTAATCTCAGTAGAGTTTTCCGGATTAACCAAAACTCCATCCACCCAATTCTCAATAATTTCAGGACCGGCACAGGCTTTACCGAAAACAGTCGGTATTCCTGCCGACATCGCTTCAATAGGTGCAAGTCCAAATGTTTCTGCCAGGGAAGGAAATACAGCAACACGACAATTATAATAATAAAAGAACAATTGATCACGGCTTACATGACCATTAAAGATAAAACGTTTTTGAAATTCCGGAGGTATCATCTGTTTTAGCTCTGACAAAACAGATTGTCCGGTTTCAGGATTCATTGTATCCTTTCCGTTCAGAATGAACAGATATTCCGGATCCTTACTCAATAAAGAGAGAGCCGCTTCAACAAGACTATACACACCCTTTCTCTTTTCGAGGGTTCCGGCGAAGACCACTTGAAAACCAGCGGGCAATTCTTCGTGATAATGAACAGCTTCCTCAGGCATGGTCACGATTCCATTATAAATCACCTGAATTTTAGCCTGAAAGTTAAAAAGTTGCCGTGTGAGATCCGCCATGTACTTCGACACGGCGCAGATAATATCCGCTCTCTTGAGCAGTCTTGCTTCGAGATAATAGGTGCTTTTTTTAATTGGTTTACCCATGGTATGTTGAAGAAAGCGGCTCGTACCATGTGTCCGGATCACCAGCGGAATTTTAATTTTACGAAAGAGCGAAAACCATGCGTATGAATCGGGAATTTCGACAATATTGATGTCATTTCTTTTATGCCAGTCCTTGACTTTCTTGTGTAATACTTTCCAATTCAAGTATTGGGTTATTAAAGATGTCGATTTCACTTTTATCCTATACACTTCAACGCCATGATCCTGTTCAAATTCAGGAGCCGGATAATCCTCCGGGTAAAGGCCAATCACTTTTACTTCATGACCATAATGAACCAATCCTCTGGCCAGGAGCTGGTTCATTGTTCCAATTCCCCCAATGGGGCCCGGTGGATACTCATGACATATTAAGCAAATCTTCATAAACAGCCGATCAAATTATGCTGATTGCCCAAAGGTACTCAGACATTCGATATAATAAATAATCGAAATCAAGGCCATATTTATATTTCAAACTTAAGGACTGATCATACTTCCCCAAGGTGCAGTCAGATCGAAGCCATGCATTGTTGTTTTAGACTACCTTTTTGTCATGAATCGCAATAGTTCTCATTACCAATGGATAAGACTTTTTTTTATTCCTTTGGCCGGTTTTTACTCTATCCTTTATTCGTGCATTGCCCCGGTACACAATTTTGAGGCTTATGTCCCACCCCCTGAACCGGATTATCAAAATACAGACAGTTGGGTAGCTTTGCCGGAGAAGAAGGACAGTGCAGATGTCCTCTTGCCGGGCTCAACCAATTATGATGGGCAGACAGATTCAAAAGTGGATGTGTTTTATATCCACCCCACCATTCCATTTAGCGGTAAAGGCTGGAATGGAAACATCCATAATCAGAAATTGAATAAGTACCTCGAAAAATACCCTATCCGGATTCAAGCCTCTGCCTTTAATGGTTCCTGTAAAGTATATGCTCCTCATTATCGGCAGGCAACCTTATATTCATTTACACAACGTGGCAAAATAAATGGCGAAAAAGCCTTGGACCTGGCATATGAAGATATCAAACATGCATTCAAATTCTACCTGGAACATTACAACCATGGCAGACCTTTTATTTTAGCTTCGCATAGCCAAGGGAGTCGTCACGCTTACCTCCTACTCAATGACTTTTTTGAAAACAACACTGCACTTCAAAAACAGCTCGTGGCAGCATATCTTATTGGCTTCCGGACAGACAGCATCTTCGAATTTATTCCACGTTGCGAATCCCCTACACAAACCGGTTGCATACTCAGCTGGAACACTTATAAATGGGGAGCGATATCTACAAATGAATATCTCGGACCAAATTATTATTGTACGAACCCACTAAGCTGGAAATGTGATTCAGTCTATTGCGGAAAGGAATTAAACATAGGCAGCACGCCCAGAAGTTTTAAAAGGTATGACGTAAATGTTTCCGATGCAAAAATTGAAAACGGCTTACTCTGGATACATAAGCCAGAGAAAGCAGGGTACTTTCGAATCGGCAAAAATTTCCATATGAGTGATTACAATTTGTTTTATTCCAATATCCGGGAAAATGTTCAATCACGAATTGATGCCTATTTTGCAAAAAATCGTCAATAGTATAGATGTCGACCTTATTCTACTATCCCCAGGAAACGAACGAAACAAGAATATTTCCTTTGTCTGGTCTTTCAGCTCTTAAATAATTTTTCAAATCCAAAGATATGGGCTGGATAGGCTTAAATACCCGAAGGGGAATTACTCCATTTTGAACTCTAATGAATCAAGGTCTTTAAAGTTATCACCTCCCTGAAATTCAGGTCTGACTCTTTTTGTGTAATTTAAAGGTCGGGATTATCTGGAATTTTTGCGCATGATTAACTTAGCGCCATAATTTAAAAGCATAGACTTCAATTGAAGATTAATATGGTTTTGGAGGAATCTCTTTTTCGAATTGAAAACAGGATTCACTACGAACTAATGATGGCAATAAAACAAAACAATTACTTATTGAAAGACAAGGAGCTTCGTGAAATTTCAAGGCTGGAATTTCAACATGAAGTATGGAAGGAGGAGGCAAATTTCGCGATTGAACAAGCTAAAATACGCGAAGGGGATACGATCGTCGATCTTGGTTGCGGTCCCGGTTATCTCTCCTTTGATTTGGCAAAAGCAACAGGGAAAGCAGGAAAGGTCTTTTGTCTGGATAACTCTGAAAAATTTATTGAATTCATCAGGAATAAAAAGATTGAAAATACGGAAGCGATAGTAGCTGATATCCGGAGCGACCTTGCTGATTTCGGGCATCAGGGTGAGATCGATAAAATATTTTGCCGGTGGGTGTTAATGTTTTTAGATGATATCCCGGCAATAATCGATCAGGTGTATAACTTATTGGTTGATGGCGGCAAATTTATTTCGATGGAATATTTCAGGTTTGAGAATATTGATCTTTTCCCACATGATGAACATTTTGAAAAGGTTTATAAGAGTGTAAAAAAACTAATGGAGTTGCGGGGAGGCAACCCAAATATCGGGAGTCAATTGCACACCATCTTACGCGAAAAAGGTTTTAAAAAAATTGATGTTTTCCCAATTTATAAAAGCGGAAAGTCAAACTCTCCTCTTTGGAAGTGGCTGGAACAAACCAGCGAAAATCATGGCAACCTGGTTGACGCGAATTTAATTTCGGAAGAAGAATTACAATCCTACCACAGGAATTGGGAAGAGCAATCAAAAAATGAATTGGCTTTTATCTCCGCGCCGCCACTGATGATCACCATAGCGGTAAAGTAGATGCTTCATCCATTATTCACCGGATTGAAGAAAGGCCGACTCCCTTAACAAACATTAAGGATTGAAGCTGTATAACAGACAAGAACTTCATAATGCCATCACTTTAATCGTAGTAAACTTGTTCTCTCATTTAAACCAAAAAAAAATCAAACAATGAAAAAGGTTCTAGTGGCAGCTACAGCTGTTCTGTTCTCTTTCGCAGTTTCCGCGCAAACTGCACCCACAAGTACAAGTAAAGCAAGCAGTCCCAAAACTGCAGAAAAGAAGGAAATGACTAACAAGAAGGAAGTAACTGAAAAGAAAGAAGTTTCTGCTCCGTCTACACAGAAGTCACACAAGACTTCACATGCAATCCATCATGAGACGAAGAATGCCAAACAAGAAGTGAAACCTTCAGCGAACAGTAAAAAGTAGTTTGTTTTGTGTTTAGGAAAAGGGCCGTTAAGACGGCTCTTTTTTTTTCACCTTATTCGATGTAAAATTAATTTTATATAAAATATTAGCGCAAATTGAAGATGGAAAGAAAAGACTTTTTCAAAATCATTATTGCCTCTGTTGCTGCAGGATCAATGATCTCCTATCTTGAAGGATGCAAAAAAAGCAACTCTGGTCTTGATGCGCCCAGCGTGGATTTCACTTTAGACATCTCTCAATCCGCAAATTCCACATTACAGAATTCAGGTGGATCACTGGTAAGCAATCAAGTGATCATTATTAATAATGGTGGCAATTATGTCGCTTTGTCAGATATCTGCACGCACCAGGGATGTTCGGTTGGTTATGATAGTTCCCGACAAAAAATAAACTGCCCCTGCCATGGTGCCTCCTTTAATTTAAGTGGCGCAGTTTTAGGCGGCCCCACCTCCTCGTCATTGAAGCAATACACTGTTTCTAAAAACGGAAATATCCTTCACATTTCGGGTTGATCTTTTTTATATTGAAACAAGATTCACTATTGAATACAACTGTTGATTCTCCGAACGGTTGAACAGAAGGTTGAGTATTTTTTTTATGGTCATCTTGACTAACGGAAAAGCAATTGAAACCACAGATGTAGAATGTTCAATTTTTTACATCGATTATAAAAAGGCTTTGATTACTTACGACTAATTTGAAATTCAAACAGTCGACAGAGTAACCTTTTGAGAACAAAATCCTCACCATCGTCATCTTACTAACTATTATATGCAGGAAGAATACAAGGTCGGTATAACAACTGCGTATTAATCACGAGTAAATAAGCAATACACGGTTTCAATGTTTATCAGTGAAATTGCATACATATACATTCGGCTAAGTTTTTTTCATCATTCTCTTCATCTAACTTTTATCATCTCTTAAATTCAATCTATGCAATTGCAATAAACATTTTGCATAGACCGGACTCAAGAAAACGTTTAAATCGTGACATTTTCCAAGAACTGAAGAATAAAAACAGGAAAATAGATACCAATATTCGACATCATACTCTTGCAACGTATTGTTTTCTAGCAATTTATCAAAAACGCTCGGAAAGGGTATTCTGTGACCTTGAACAGGCAATCCCCTCCTTATAAAAGTCATTTTTTGACAAAATTCGGCCTATATCGAATGGGGTTCCTATGTAATCCAGTCAAGCGATCCGGAAAGAAACCTTTTGACCCTGAAAATTTCTTTTCTGAATACATATAAAGGTGGCAATGAAAGTAAAAATCATGCCTTTAAAAAGCTTTACATAACAAAGGTCATTTTTTCCCAGGGTAGCAGAGCTAACTTTACCGGTAAATTTCCCGAGAACCAGTCCCACATTCCTCAATAAACAACCTTCTTACAACTTATAAGAATATTAAAATAATGAGCATGAGCAATATACAAAGCATCCCGGTTTCGAAAAACGACAAAACCGGTATTAAAAAAGTGAGCCAACACGTCGTTGAAATTGTAAGCGACTCGGGTGAAGGTGCCCAAAAAGCCGGACAGAGCTTCGGTTCCATTTCTGCGAAAATGGGAAATGGGGTTTGGACTGTGGAAATTATTCCTGCAGAAATTCAGCCACCGGCAAGATCCAGGGCCGGAGCATCCGGAATTCGGATCCGCGTAGGTTCGGAAAAGGTTACCAATATGGGTGATTACGCCAATCTGGTTGTTGCTCTCAACGAACAAGTACTCTACGGAAGAATCGGACAAGAGGCATATACGGAAGGCACCATTATTTTATTGGAAAACAAATGGGCCAGCAGCGACATTGAAAGCATACGAACACAATATGCTACTGCATTGTCTGACTTTCGTGCACAAGGATTTCAGGTGATTGAAATACCAATGGAAACAGAATGTATGAAATTCGTTTCTGATGCACGTAAAGGAAAGAACATGTGGGTGCTCGGAATGCTTTGTCATATTTACAACCGTGATTTGACAAAAGCGGAAGATCAGATCCGGTATATTTTCAAGAAAAAATCAGAGAAAATTTTTGAGTCAAATATCAACTTACTGAAAGGCGGTTATAACTGGGCAAAAGAAAATTTAGATCTCAACTTCGATATTCCTCCTTTGGAAGATGCCGGTGATCAGGTGGTGATGAATGGAAACGAAGCGATTGCCTTGGGTGTGTTGGCAGCAGGCATTGAAGTATGTGCCATGTACCCTATAACTCCTGCTACTTCGGCTTCTCATAAACTTGCCGAATGTATCGAGAGTGCCGGAGGCATCCTGCATCAGGCAGAAGATGAAATTGCGGCCATTGGTTTCGCGATTGGTTCTTCTTATGCCGGCAAGACCGCTGTTACGATTACTTCCGGACCGGGATTGGCACTTAAAACTGAATTCATCGGTCTGGCTGTGATGGCTGAGGTTCCATTAGTTATAATCGATGTTCAACGAGGCGGCCCTTCTACAGGATTACCTACTAAAGTTGAACAGGGAGATCTCCTTGCATCCTTATATGGAGAAGCCGGTGATGCTCCAAAAATTATCATTGCACCGGCGACTATCGAAGAATGTTTTCATTTTGTCATCCTTGCACGCAAACTGGCAGAATCTTTCCGAAGCCCGGTTATTATGCTGACAGATACCAATCTTGCCACCGGAGTTTCTCCTTATCCTCGTCCGAAAGTGAATGCTGCATGGTTAGCTTCTCCGATTGATCAAAGCCGCTGGAAAGAAAATGTGAGTCCTTATAATTGGGATCCTGAAACGGGAATCAGCCAACGACCTATTCCAGGACAAAAGGGAGGAATGTACACACTCACAGGATTGGCGCATGACCATAACAGTAAGGTTGCTTATGATCCTGAAATAAATCAAAAATCCAGTGAAGCCAGAAGCAGGAAACTTGCTGCCGTTCTTCAAACATTAAAACCTCCGACAATAAACGGAGATGATAGTGGCGACTTACTCATAGTCGGATGGGGTTCAACAAAAGGCGCTATCGATGAAGCAGTAGCAACTGCCAGAAAATCGGGTCTCAAAGTGAGTAGTCTTCACATACGATTCCTCAGCCCATTAGAACCCGGAATAGAAGATATATTCAAGCGGTTTAAAAAGGTTAAAACGGTTGAATTAAATTACAGTGACAGTATCGGAGATCCACTCATTACCAAACAAAGCAGACGATATGCTCAGCTTGCCTGGTTATTGAGAGCACATACCCTTGTTGATGTAGATTGTTATAGCAATGTCTTCGGCCAGCCTATTAACCCATCGAAGGTGTTGGATATGATAAAACAAGAATTGATACCAACAAATCACAAAACAAAAGTTGACGCTTAAAAGCATAAATTAAAACAACCTGCTCTATTCCTATGGATGGAGCAAAACAAACAAAAAATTATGTTCGGACTAAAACCTGATCTCTGCAGCATCCCTCCTGTTGATGAATATTATTCACTTGAAGACTATGAAAGTGGTGTAGCCCGCTGGTGCCCGGGATGTGGCGACCATGGAATTCTCACTTCTGTGCAAAAACTCTGCAGGGAAAAACAATTGCCACCTGAAAAAACTGTATTTGTAAGTGGTATCGGCTGTAGCAGCCGTTTCCCACACTATATGAAAACCTATGGGTTCCATGGTTTACATGGAAGAGCATTTCCAGTGGCCTCCGGTGTTAAATTCCGCAGACCGGATCTGGATGTGTTTGTCGTTACCGGTGACGGGGATTGCTGTTCAATTGGTACGGCTCACTGGATTCATGCTATTCGTTACAACATGAACATGACTGTGTTGTTGCTGGACAACAGCATTTATGGTCTGACCAAAAAACAAACCAGTCCAACGAGTGCGAGAGGCACAAAATCGAATACACATCCTCTTGGATCCATCTTGCCTCCAATCAACCCTATCCAAACATCATTAGGTGTTTCCAATGTATCTTTTGTTGCTCAAACCGTTGATTGGAATCCTGCCCATGTATACGAAACCATTAAAGCAGCGTATGAGCATCCCGGTTTTTCATTTGTTCGGGTAGTTCAAAGATGTCCTGTCTTTATGCGCGACTTATACGATGTGGCTGTTTCTGATCCTACCGCTTTGACTTTACTTACACATGAGAATGGCATCAAGCTTCATGAAAAAGTTGAAAAAGGGTTTCAGAATATCATTCAACACGATCCAGGTGATCTAAATAAAGGCCGCGAGTATGCCGAAATGTCAAACAGTATTCCAATTGGTTTATTCTATCAGAATAAAAATGCTCCAAGCTACAGTGATTATGGAGCACATAACATTGGAATGCCAGTTGAAGAACGCATCACCGCCATCAATAAAGAATTTGATAAATATGCTGTCTAAATAATTCAATGAATTATATGGGGAATTCAAGAAACACTTCGAATGAATTACTATTTAATGAATTCATCAAAGAAGAAGCGCTAAAGCCGGATCCGATTGTGGATGTCACTATAGAGATTGCCAGAACAGAAAACAAAAACTATAGTTTACCTATTCCTGTTGTTCTCTCCGAAGAGGAAGTAAAAGAACAATGGAGGAGCATAAGGAATTATTTCCGAAATGGCCAGCTACCCAAAGGCACTGACTTCGCAGGGCTAATGCCTGTTTTGTTAGCCCCCTATCTTATCCAGGAAGAATTAACAACCGATTATCCATTATTTCTTTCGGAAGAAAAAGAAAACGAACACACTTCTTTTTCGGACTTGCTTGACCGAACTTTCAAGAGCATTTTTAAAAGTGGCGAGGCCGGGATCTTATCCAAAAATCTTACGAGGATTGAAAACACAGTAAGGAAATTTGTTGTACAAAACAAAAACTTCTGTTCCCTGCAGGCAGCACTCGATCCGGCATTCCAGGAACTGAATAAAATTAAAATAAGCGGAGAGGACGGAGTCAACTTTATAAAAGACCTGGAAAAACTCAAATCACAGCTTCCTAAATCCGGCAAGCTTATCGGCTTTTCACAACAAACACCGGTACACTTACTGGCTCATTTATTAAAAAACCAATCAAGCAGCGCGGAGAGAAAGACATTTATTGCTGAAGTTCATCGCTTAAAATCCGGCCTGGAAGATTTATTACGTGTCAACAAAGGTGGAAATTCGAAAGATCAAAATCTGGATTTCTCTAATTCCTTCATCGAATTTACAAAGCTTGACAAGCTCATGCCCGACAGCGCCTCCGAATCAATGTCCGGGCAGCGTTCCGAGAGGATTCATAGTTGCCTGGAGGTTTTGGGATCTGTTGAAAGCCTGTTGTTAAAATATTCCGCAATTGTATTTTTAGGAAAAAAATTAGCTGACGACTCAAATTTCAAGTGGAACGAACTGCTTCCTTCCATTGACATACGGATTGCTCCAAAAAACGAAAGTTGTTCTTCCGCTGCCGCAGGTTATAAAAATCACATTGCCGGGCTGGTAAAATTAATGGCATCGGTTAGAATTGCGGCACTGGAAATAAAGGGTAAATACGACGAAGAAATTCACGGAGAATATTTTTCCAATTTCAACTGGCATTATTTTACAAAAGAAGAAGCAGCGTTGTGTCCCCCTGTTATTTTAATCGAGGAAACTCAAAACTTATTGGGAAATGAATTACCCCATTTTTCCACATTAATTTCTTCGAACATACCTGTAAAAGTGATGGCCCTCCATCCCTCATTGCCTGTAAAAATACATTCGAATGAAACAGAAGCTGATGAAATGCTTTCATTTCAGCAAGAATTAAGTGCGATTGCAATTTCTCATCGCAATGCATATACGCTTCAAAGCACCGTACATCTTCCGATCCATATGTTAAAAGGAATTGAATCGGGCCTGTCTGCTTCTTCGCCTGCTTTGTTTCATGTAATGATACCTGCTGAACTATCCGGCCTTGATTCAGGTTCCATGAAACTTGCCAGTCAACAATTTCTGGATATCAGCGCATCGGTGGAAGGAAGACAATTTCCCATCTTCACCTACAATGCAGGAGATACAAAATGGGGAAGCCGGTTCGATATAAGTTCAAATCCTCAACCTGCAAAAGATTGGCCGGCATATGAAATAGAAGTCAGGAATCAAAATAGCGAAATCGAAAAACTTGATCTTGCCTTCACTTTCGCTGATTTCTTTGCAGTAAATCGCCTAAATGCAAACAATTTGTTGGTAGTAGATGCTTCCTATTGGACAGAGGATTTAATCCCCTTAAACGAATACCTTCAACTTCCATCGGACAAACTATATGCTAAAGTTCCATTCATCTGGCTTGTTGATGCAGATAACAAATTGCACAAAGCTGCAGTCCCGTTTTCATTAGTTGTAGCTGCTAAAGAGCGGTTGGATTATTGGAATTTCATACAGGAACTTGGTGGCGTCAACAGCTTTCATGTGGAGCAGGCAGTAAAGCATACCCGGGAAGAGATGCTTGAACAAAAAGCTGAGGAGATTAAAAAACTGCAAAACGATTTCGAAAAACAAATAGAAGCAGTTCGTTTATCCGCTGCCGGAGAAGCCATGAATAAATTAGCGGGGATTTTGCTTGATCTTGATAGTATCTCCACGGCGCCTGTTATAAAAACTGCGAATGAATCTGTCAGGAAGTCTTCAACTGTTGAAATCACGCCCCTTGAAAATAATGCAGCCCCTGCGAATACATCAACGGCTGCGATTGAAAAAGAGACTGAGGCTTCTACAGAACCCTGGGTTGAAACATTCAGATGTACCTCCTGCAATGAATGCACGGATAAATACCCCAGGGCGTTCAAGTACGATGGCGAAAAGCAGGCCTATTTAGATGATCCCACTACCATCACTTTCGCCCAGCTGGTGAAGGCCGCAGAAGCCTGCCCGGCAAAGTGCATTCATCCCGGCATGCCTTTGAATCCGAATGAACCCGGTTTGCCTGAGCTGATCGCCAAGGCAAAAAAATTAAATTAACCGTTATGGCAAATGAAATTATTACAGCAATAGCCATTCTCACAGGGCTTGGGCTGTTATTTGCCGTCATCCTTGCCCTTGCGTATAAAAAATTAAAAGTTTACGAAGACCCGCGTATCGATAAGGTGGAAGACATGCTTCCCAAAGCCAATTGTGGAGCATGCGGTGCTCCCCGGTTGCAGAGCATTTGCAGAAATGGTGGTGGCTAACACTATCAATCCGGGCAAATGCACTGTGAGTTCACCGGAAGGAATCGATATGATTGCGAAATACATGGGTGTAGAGGCAAGTCAGGAGGAAAAAGTAGTTGCCAGACTCTTGTGTGCAGGTGGAAAAAATGAAGCACATAGTCTCGCAAACTATAAGGGAGGTTTGAGTACCTGCCGCGGGGAAGCCGTTGTAGCAGGAGGACCAAAACAATGTTCATGGGGCTGCCTGGGATTGGCTGATTGTGAAAAGGCATGTGATTTTGACGCGATACATATGAATGAAAACGGGCTCCCGGTAGTAGATATAATTAAATGTACTGCCTGCGGGGATTGTGTGGATATCTGTCCTAAAGGACTATTTGTTCTGATGCCAATAGGACAAAAACTAATTGTTCAGTGCAAGTCCCTTTTAGAAGGACGTGAAGCAGAAGAACGTTGTTCTGTTGCCTGCACGGCATGTGGTAAATGCGTAGCTGACTCTGTCCCCGGATTGATTGAAATAAAAAACAATCTGGCAGTGATCAATTACGAAAACAACGCTCTTGCCTCAGCAGATTCCATCAAACGTTGCCCTACTAATGCCATTGTATGGTTGGAAAATCTCAAGCAATTTGATATCCAACAGGCAACAGAACTTCCCATTGGTCATGTAGAGAATTTGTCTGATCTGGAAAATGTATATTATCAGTAACGAAAATGAAAACAAAATATCATAACCTGTTGGGCAAAAAAATAAGCCTCAATGCCCGGGATGCTGCCTGGCACATGATGTCTGCAATTTGCGAAAGCATATTATGTTCAGAACACGGCCTTCCTCTTGATAAAAACTTATTCGGGCGGCCGCTAACTTCTTCCAGCTCCAATGACATTTCATTTTCCTCCGGGTTTGCATCTACAGGTTTGCGATCAGGTATTATTTTGAATGCAGGGCATCTGTCATCAAATCTGGAAAACATTGCCCATGCTGTAAGAGTGCATATACCCTTAGTGATCTTTTCAAGTGTCAACTCCCAACTTCAGGTTTCGCAACTTTCTCAAACCGGTGGTCTTGTATTTTCTGCAAACACTTGTCAGGAAGCAGTAGACCTTTTACTCATTGGCTACCGGATCGCTGAGCTATCACTTATTCCTGTAATAGTGTGCATAGATGAAGCACTTTGCAATACCGAAGAAACAATATTTTTTCCGGAGAAAGAACTGCTGGCAACATTTGCCGGAAGTCCCGACATCCTTATTTCCAGTCCTACCGCATCTCAGCAAATAATTTTTGGCAAGCAAAGAAAAAGAATACCGAATTGGTTTAATCTTGACAACCCCGTTTCCATTGGAGCCGAAAAGCAAGCGAATGAATCAGCGCTTGAAACAGCTGCTCAGCAGGAATTCTTTTATCAACACCTGCAGGAAACGATACACGATTCATTTCAGGCGTTCCATAAGGCAAGTGAAAGGAATTACCACGAAGTAGAGGCACATCATTCAAAAGATGCTGAATATCTTTTGCTAAGTTATGGCAGCATTTCTAAGGAAGCACTCAATGCAGTTGAAAAAAACAATTCAGGTAATAAAGTAAAAACTGCTGCTTTAAGACTTATACAGATCAGTCCATTTCCTGAAAAAGCAGTACGTACCCACCTGGAAAGAATAAAAGTAGTTACTGTGCTTGAGCAAGCAATTAACGGATTCCTGCAGACACCTGTTTTTAAAGAATTATCCTGTCTCAACGAATTAAAACACATAAAACTATTTTCAGGGAACTATGGCTCTGTACCTTCCACCGGGAGCTTACTGGATGTAATATCGAATATGTACCCCGGAGGAAAGGGCAAATCAAAATTTTGGATTGACCTTGAATTTAGCCACACAGATTCTAACTATCCCAAGCATCAGGTATTGATGCAAGCCATAGACAGGGAGTATCCGGATGTAAAAAACAAAACGATTTCTTCGTCTTCGATATCAAAAGAAAATTTGCAGAATAATAATATTATTCCACAGAGTATAAGAAAATACAAAGACCAGGGCCCTGCTTATGCAAAGCTGTCGCGGTTTTTTGATGATACAGCAAGTTTCTTTCTTACACATCCCGAAGAACTGGTAGCTGATCCCTTCCAGGCCCTCCCGGTAATGCCACCATTAACCGCTTACCTGCCGGACGGTCAGACTAATTCCAATGCAGCCGAAAGAAAACTTTTACCGGAATTCAACTCAGCAAAATGCAGTGGATGTGGCGATTGTTTTCTGCATTGTCCTCATTCAGCAATCAACCCATTGGCTATCGGTATGGAGAATTTTATTAAAGCAGGGGCTTCCATTTCCAGTGCCAACGGAATAAAAATTACCCAACTCACCCCACTGATAAAAAATATTGCAAAGAACAGCCATGAAATAATAAAACAAAATGCAGGTGGTATTCATTCCATTTCTGATTTCCTTCCAGCTGCTTTTGAGAAGGTTGCTCTGCAAATGAAACTCGAGGGTGAAAAACTACAGACGGCAAAACAAGACATGGAATCGGTAACCGCGGCTTTAAAAAACTTACCACTGTCGATAACATATACTTTTTATAATAATCCGGATCAAGTCCAGCCAGGAAGCGGCGAACTATTTACTCTTGCAATTGATACAACATCATGCACCGGATGCTCGGTCTGTGCCAGTGTATGCCAGGACGATGCCCTTGAGATGCGGGAATTAAGCATGGATATCATCTCTTCTCACCGGGAAAACTATGCTGTCTGGGAACAAATGCCCGACACCGGTGCGGCCATTATAACCCGCCTTCTCGACGATGAAAATTACAATTCATTTTCTGCACTCTTATTAAGCCGCCATTTTAATTTAGCGCTCAATGGACGGAGCATGGATAATGAAGGAGACGCTTCCAAATCAATGGTACATCTTATCACAGCCATTGCAGAAGCGGCCATTCAACCCAAGGTAAAAGATACCATCAAGACGATCGACGAATTAATTTCCGGCTTGTCTTTGAATATTCAGACTCAATTGGGATCTGCCGTGCCTTCGCAGGATATCGATGCACTTTCAAAAGCTCTCTCAGAAATAAAAGAAGACAAGAAACCATTTGAGGAAGTGATTGAAAAAATCGGAATGGGAGAACACCTTAAGCTTGTTGATACAAAAAGTTTAAAACGAAAAGTTGATCTCACCAAATCCCTGAGGACATTAAGCTGGTTGCTCAGCGAGGGTGCCTCGGGATCAGGTCGATCAAGGATGGGGCTTGCATTGGACGGCTCATTAAAATGGACGAATTCATATCCCTGGAATAACTTTACTTCGCCTGTTATAATTCAAGTCAGCGGTAGCTCTCCTGAATTAGCAAAAGGCATTGTTCAGGGGCAAATCAGGCAAGTGCTTGATAACATTAAAATTCTACGGAGGGCAGAACTTGAAATAAACGGAACATACGAGCCCGGGGTGAATGATATTCAAATTGCATCACTCAACTGGGATGACCTGACAGAAAAAGAAAAGGATCTGGTTCCTCCAATTATTTTGATTGGGAACAAAAGTAAACTTGCAGGTACGGAGTTGATTTCTTTGGTGAGTATGCTCGATTGTGACTGGCCATTGAAAGCAATTGTGCTGGATGACGCATCTCCTCAGAGTGATAATGCAGGTGCGGAAATCATCGGCAGCGTGGGAAGCCTGCTTCCTGCCCTTTCATTAGGCAAAGTACATGTACTTAAAAGTTCTCTTGCCGCACCTAAACAATTATTCAATGGGCTATCACAGGTTTTCAATAGCAACGCACCTGCCCTGGCATGGGTATTTGTTCCGGTTCCTTCAAAGCACATGATTCCCTCTGAGTCATTTCCAAAACTTCATGCACTCAGTCTGAACTCAAGAGCATTCACCTTGTTTGATTTTAACCCCCGGCATGAAGGAACTTTGCTTTCCTCTAAAATGGAGCTGGCAGGAAATCCACAAAGCGAATCGATTTGGATGCAAAGCAATTTATCATTCAAAGAAGAGGGTGAAGAAAAAACCATGCCTTACTCGCTGACATGGGCGGATTGGGCATATACCTTAAAATCGTGGAGGGAACATTTTATCCTTCATAATGAAGTGATGGGAAAAGCTACCCTGATTTCTGAATTTATTTTATTGCCGGAATCTGATCGTAGCGGAAAAGCTCCTGTGATATTCCGCATTGACCAACACGAGGAATTAAAAAAATACAAAGTTTCTGATGAAGTGATTGAAGCTACTGAAGCCTGCGTTCAGGCATGGCAGGTGCTAAGGGAAATCAGTGGTGAATTGTCCGAGTTCCCCGAAAAACTACAGAAAAAAGTGGAGGCAAATCTTTCAGAGAAGTATGAAAAAAAGCTATCCGAAGTAAAGAATGAGTTGGAAAATAAAATAACTAACCTGGAACAAGCCTATCTTGAAAAAATACGCATTAAGCTGAAGGAAAAATTGGTGGAGCTTTCAAATCAAAAGGCATAAGATAAATCTCAACAAACCTAAGGAACGAATGATGACACCGCCAATCAGCAGCTCATCCACTATATATACTACGCAACAACTCTGCGCACAGGGCAAGGCAATATGAAGCAGACACTCACATTCGATCATGGTATTCATCCTGAAGAATACAAAGAGCTGACGGATCATTGCAAGGTAGAGCGAATGCCTTTTGTAGAAGATTATATCCTGCCGCTCTCCCAGCATTTGGGAGCACCCAACAAACCCCTTGTCCAAAAGGGGAATAAGGTGAGGCGAGGACAAAAGATCGCAGCGGCAAATGGATTTGTTTCCGTTGCGCTTCATTCTCCGGTAGACGGAACTGTTTCCGGAATAGGTCTCGCTGAACATCCGAATGGACAGATGGTACAGAGCATTTTTATAAAAGCCGACCCCTTTTCCACACAACAACTTAGTCCTTCTTTTCCTAAGCCCTACGAAGAAATGACGGTGAAGGAATTTATTACTTCCATTCAGGAGTCGGGGATTGTAGGATTAGGAGGTGCTGCATTCCCTGCTCATGTTAAATTTTCCATTCCCGAAGGCAAAACCTGCCGTTACATACTATTGAATGGCTGCGAATGCGAGCCCTTTTTAACTTCGGACCACAGAACCATGGTAGAGTATCCGGACGATGTGATTGACGGCATCCGGATTCTGCAACATTTTATAAAAGCAGAAAAAATATTTATCGGCATTGAAACCAACAAACCTGATGCCATTTCCATTCTTGATGACAAGGCAAGAAACTCAGGCCTTCCACTGGAAGTAATTCCACTTCAAGTGAAGTATCCACAGGGTGCAGAAAAGATGATGATTACCGCGATTCTTGAAAAGGAGGTGCCCACCGGAAAGCTTCCTCTGGATGTTGAAACACTGGTGACGAACATCAGTTCCATTGCAGCCATCAGTCAATGGTTCCGGAAAGGTCAGCCCTTAATAGAACGTATCGTTACCGTCACCGGCACTGCCATTCAACGGCCCGCCAATGTGATGGTCCCATTTGGTACACCAATGAAACATGTAGTGGAATTATGTGGGGGTGTTACATCAAAGGCTTCAAGGATATTACTTGGCGGCCCGATGATGGGTATGGTACAGAAAACGCTGGACATACCTGTGGTAAAGGGAACTTCCGGCATTCTGATTTTAACATCAGAAGAAGTACGGGACCTTGAGCAATACAGTTGTATTCGTTGCGGAAGATGTCTTGAGGCATGTCCAATGCATTTAAATCCATCCTTGCTTGGCATGCAGGCGAAAAAAGGCCTATGGGAGGAAATGGAAGAGAATCATGTTCTGGATTGCTTTGAATGCGGATGTTGTTCTTATGTTTGTCCCTCAGGAATACCCTTGGTTCAAAGCTTCCGAGTGGGCAAAGGTATCATCAGAGAACAGAAGGCGAGAGAAATGAAGAAATAGTTTTTGGTTGATAATGGACAGTTGATAATGGAAAGTGGAGAATGGAGAGTGAGAATGGAGAGTGAGAATTTGAGGGTTTAAAAAATGATTGAATATAAATAATGAGCGAAGAAAAAAAACTAACCGTTTCGACCTCACCTTTTTTACACGATACAGCAACTACGCCCTGGATCATGTATCAGGTGGTTTATTCTCTGATTCCTATAATAGGAGCGGCTTATTATTTCTTTGGCTTGGGGGCATTGGCGGTAATTACCCTGTCAGTGACAGGTTGTTTGTTCACCGAACAATTATTCAGTAAGTCGTTTTTTAGTTTTGATAAAATAAAAGACGGAAGTGCTATTATCACCGGTATCCTCCTGGGATTAACTTTGCCTCCCGGTTTTCCTTTATGGATGGCCTTTTTAGGAGGAGTTGTTGCCATCGGCATGGGAAAAATAATGTGGGGAGGATTAGGACAAAATATATTCAATCCCGCATTGGTTGGAAGGGCCTTTTTACAAGCATCCTTTCCTACAGCTATCACTACCTGGTCACCCCCGGATGGAAGATACTTCAGTTTCAGGGGAACAAACATTGGTGTTCCATTTTTTCAAACTGAAAATGTGGATGGAATAACCACCGCTACGCCCTTATCCAGAATGAAATTCGAACATGTATTTGCCGGTTGGCAGGATTTACTTGTAGGAAATGTTGGAGGATCAATCGGTGAAACATGTGGCATCCTGTTTCTTATCGCAGGAATTTATCTCATTGCAAGGAAAATAATTCATTGGCGCATCCCGGTAGCTATCCTTCTCACAGTGTCCATCTTATCAGGCATCTTCTGGCTGATCGATCCATTACGTTATCCCAGTCCTCTATTTATGATTTTTTCAGGTGGCCTGCTGCTAGGCACTGTTTACATGGCAACTGATTTGGTCACGTCCCCCATAACACCCAAGGGAGCTTGGATTTACAGTATTGGAATAGGAATTTTCGTTGTGTTGATTCGACTCTGGGGTGGACTTCCAGAAGGTGTCATGTATGCTATTTTGCTTATGAATGCGGCAACGCCATTGCTAAATAAATATACCAAAGTGAAAACTTACGGTTATAAAAAATAATGGAAGAAGAAATAAATACACAGAACAATCCCACTCCGGAAATTTCGGAAGAAAAAGAGCCCAGTTCCTTTCGGCTTATTTTTACGCTGGGCCTGGCAGGATTTCTTTCTGGTTTGGTGATGGTGGCTTCTTATCTATATACTAAACCATTGATAGAAGCCAATAAGGCCGCTGCAATTGAAAAAGCAATTTTAAAAGTGCTGCCCAATTGTTCTTCCTTTAAAACGCTGGAATTTAAAGATGGGAAGCTTGAAGACTATAATCCAAAGGAAAGTAAACCAGCATCCAAAGCGAATACTCCAAAACGAATTTACTGGGGTTTTGATAAATCAGGTGCTACAATCGGATTCGCAGTATTAGGAAACGAAATCGGTTTTGCAGATGTAATCACGGTTCTAATAGGATACGATGCAGTTAAAAAAAATATTATTGGTTTCGAAGTATTGGACTGCAAAGAAACTCCCGGATTAGGAGATAAGATAATTAAAGATGTAAATTTTCAAAAGAACTTTACTGAGCTCCTAACAGAACCGGAAATCCTGTTTGCCAAAAAAGGAGAAAAGCAAAAACCGAACGAAGTGGAAGCGATTACAGGGGCAACTATCAGTTCGAAAGCGGTTATAAGATTATTAAACAAATCAATGAAAGAGTGGAAAGAACCAATTGACAATTTTATTAAACTTAATCCAAATAAATCCATTGAAATAAAAAAATGAGTGAGGAAAAAACTAATCATGCAATGGAGGTCTTCACAAAAGGACTTTGGAAAGAAAATCAGATTTTCGTTGCCATACTCGGAATGTGTCCTGCACTTGCCGTTACTAATTCCGGAATTAATGGCTTAGCAATGGGAATAGCGACCACCGTCGTCCTCATTCTTTCCAATTTATTGATTTCCATTTTTAGAAACGTAATTCCAAAACAGGTTCGGATAACTGCCTTTATTGTAATCATTGCAACATTGGTTCAGGTTATTGATTTTGCACTAGCCGCTTTAGTACCTGCCATTCACAAAGAACTCGGCGCTTTCATTGCTCTCATTGTTGTGAATTGCATTATCCTTGGCAGAGCAGAATCCTTTGCAGCAAAAAACAAGCCCTGGCTTTCTGTCCTGGATGGAGCCGGCATGAGCATTGGATTTACATTTGCCCTGGTGCTTATTGGAGTCATTCGTGAAATTCTCGGCACAGGCGCCATATTCAATTTTCCATTATTCGGTCCAAAATTCGAACCTTGGGTGATCATGGTGCTGCCACCCGGAGGATTTATCACACTTGGTTTTTTATTGTTGTTCTTTAGCTGGTACACTCAAAAAAAAGAAAATAAGTTAAAAAAAACTGAATAGCCGGTATGGAAAAATTACTCTGGATTTTTATCTCCGCATTATTAATAAATAATTTTACCCTCACTTATTTTCTGGGTCTTTGTTCTTTTTTTGGAGTTACAACCAAAATTGAGACTGCCATTCGTCTTGGACTTGCCAATATTTTTGTGATGATAATTACCGCCCTTTGTGTTTACGCTTTAAACACTTGGGTATTGTCTTACGCTCCCTATCTGCGGATGATCAGCTTCATCATTGTAATAGCCAGTGCCGTCCAGTTTGTGGAAATGGCTATTAAAAAATTAAGCCCTGAACTTTTTAAAGCTCTCGGGATATACCTTCCTCTTATCACCACCAACTGCGCGATACTTGCATTGGCACTTTTCACGACCAACAAGGGATATGGATTTGTTGAAGGTCTGGTTTATGCTTTGGGTGCGGGGTTAGGAGTAACACTTGCCCTGGTACTACTAGCCGGAATCCGAGAAGAATCAAGATTGCTAAATATCCCTAAACTGATACAGGGGACTGCAATAAACATGATCATTGCAGGTATATTATCGATGGCATTTATGGGATTTGCAGGACTATTCAGCGGAAATTAATATGGAAAAATATTTACAATACATTCTACCAATACTTGCGTTTGCACTGTTGGCTTCCGGTTGGGCAGCAGTACAGTTGATTGCAAAAAAGTCCGGAACCAAAAATCATATAGACCATGGAGGGGGTTGTTGCGGCGCCTGCGATAATAAAGACAGTTGCAGTAAATCTGAAATAATATAAGTATATTTTCCATTTACTATTAAAGCTAATGCCAACCTCCGCAAATCCAATCTTCACATTATAAAAATTACCATAAATGGAAATTTTCATTGTATCAATATTCATCCTTGGTTATGCAGCAATTGCCTTTGAACATCCAATTAAAATCAATAAAGCGGCAAGTGCGCTGCTAACCGGAGTCCTTTGCTGGGTCGTATATGTACTTTTTAGTGGCGAACCGGAAGCCGTAACGACCGAATTGCAGAATCACCTGGGAAGTTTGTCGGGAATATTGTTTTTCCTCATGGGCGCAATGACCATTGTAGAATTGGTCGATGCACACGATGGCTTTGAGGTGATCACCAACCGGATCACCACCACTGATAAACGAAAACTACTCTGGATCGTTTCGATTATCACTTTCTTCCTTTCCGCGGTTCTGGATAACCTTACCACCACCATCGTGATGACTTCACTCTGCAGAAAACTTATTTCCAACAAAACAGAAAGAATGTTTTTTGTAGGTATGATTGTTATTGCCGCCAATGCAGGGGGTGCATGGAGTCCTATTGGTGACGTCACGACCACAATGCTATGGATGGGAGGGCAAATCACCAGTGGGAACATTATCCTAAAACTCTTTATTCCTAGTTTAATCTGCCTCATCACCCCATTGATAGCTCTGTCATTCATGCTAAAAGGAACCACAAAGCGACCCGCGGTGATTCCAGCATCAAAAAAAACCATCTCTTCAACCCCCTTTGAAAGAAAACTTGTATTCTTTTCCGGCGTGGGGGCACTGGTTTTTGTACCTGTTTTCAAATCCATTACACATCTTCCTCCCTATATGGGAATTCTATTCGGACTAAGCATCTTGTGGGTAATTACAGAACTTATTCATCACGAAAAAGGAGAAGAAGAAAAACACGTGTTATCGGTTGTTCAGGCACTACGAAAAATTGATGTACCAAGCATACTGTTCTTTCTGGGAATCCTGATTGCCATTTCTGCACTGGAGAGCACGCATATTCTCCATCACCTTGCACAAGTGATGAATGATAATATTGGGAATCAAAGTTTGATTGTGATCAGTATTGGAATTCTTTCTTCCATAGTAGACAACGTACCCCTTGTAGCCGCAACCATGGGCATGTACGATATGCATGCATTTCCTGCAGACGATTATCTTTGGGAATTCATCGCTTATTGTGCGGGAACCGGAGGAAGTATGTTGATTATCGGTTCAGCTGCAGGTGTTGCAGCTATGGGAATGGAAAAAATCGACTTTTTCTGGTACCTAAAGAAATTAGGATGGCTGGCTATGCTGGGTTATTTTGCCGGCGCCTTAGTGTATATTGCTCAGGATTATTTATTGTATAAATAAAAAAACAATACCTTATTTTTCTTCCACTAAAAATTCAGCCATTCCCTTACTGAGCATAGTTTTCATTTCACCTTTTTCATCCGCAAACACAAGATACACCTGAAGGCTCGTATCAGATCGCAAATAGTTCATGGTCTTATCCATGCCCATCACCATAAATGCCGTCGCGAAAGCATCAGCTGTCATGCAATCACTTGCAATCACAGTAGCACTCAATAAATTATTCAATGCCGGATAACCGGTCGCAGGATCTATTTCGTGGCTGATTTTTTTTCCGTTCCTGTAATAAAAGTTACGATAGTTCCCTGATGTAGCCAGCGACTTGTTTTCAAGTTTAAGTATATCTTTCAATTCCTGATGTCTTCCGCTGGCATCGTCAACGGGTTTTTCAATGCCGATTCTCCAACTGCCTTGTGTTTCATTTTTACCCTTTGTCCTAACCTCTCCTCCTATTTCCACCATATAGTTTTCAATTCCGTTTTTCTCAAGGAGCACAGCCAGCAAATCGACTCCATATCCTTTTGCAATGGCGCTAAAATCAACCTGAATCCTGCTATCCAACTTTACAACAAAATATTTCCCACCTGATTCCATTATATTTACTTTCCGGTAATCTGCCAATTGCCTTAGGGAATCCACTACTGAACTATCCAGACTGATTGTATCCGCGAAACCAAAGCCCCATGCATTCACAAGCGGCATTACAGTTGCATCGAATGCTCCATTCGTTTTTTCAGAAACATCCTTCGCCCGAAGAAAAACTTTCACGAAATAGTCATCCACTTCAATTAAGGTATCCCCCCTATTCACCCTTGAAATCGTAGAAGCAGGTATATAGGTAGAAACCGATCTGTTGAATTGAGCCAGGAGAGTATCAATGTCCGCCTGCAGGTTATCTGTAATATATCCATCAGCTTGCCTGGGGGAAGCTGAACAGGAAACATGATAGGTCGTTCCCATGGTCTTTCCCTCTAACTTCAACCAAGTTGTTTTATTGCTGTTACAATTGACTAAAAACAATATCGCAATCCAGTAAATCCTCTTCATCGAATTTATTTCAATAATTGATACAATGTTCTATCAAGAAATTAAAACAGGATGCATCGAAATTCAAAGCAATGCAATCCCTTTGCAAACAAATTTATTTTTGGCGCCAGTGCCTCATGAAGTTCCCATCACCCTGATCTCTACATGATGTTCTGCTCCGTCATCTATAAGAGTAATCAGCAGTTCCGATTGCTCTACTCCGTCAACAGTCACCTTCAATTCTTCTGTATTATGAACCTGAGCAACCAGAATATGATAGGGAGTATTCTTGTACTTGTAGTATACTTTAAATGATTCCCAGTCTGCAGGGATGCAAGGTGCACACCTCAGTTTATCGGCTTCTCTTTGCAGTCCAAGAAAAGATTCAATAATTAAACGGTACATCCAGCCGGCAGATCCCGTATACCAGGTCCATCCACCCCGTCCCTCATGAGGAGAACGAGCATAGATATCTGCTGCTAAAACGTATGGTTCCACTTTATACATAGCTATGGTTTTAGCAGTCCTGCCATGGTTAATCGGATTTATCATATTCAACAATTCCCATACACGTTTCGTATTACCCAATTTGGCAAAAGCCATTATCATCCAAATTGCAGCGTGAGAATATTGGCCACCATTCTCCCTTACTCCCGGTACATACCCTTTAATATATCCGGGGTTCATGTCGGACTTGTCAAATGGAGGTTCAAGCAGTTGAATAATACCGATATCTTTTCTTACAAGGTTCTTGTATGCAGATTCCATAGCAATATTGGCACGGGTAATATCTCCCGCCTGGGATAAAACAGACCAGCTCTGGGAAATGGAATCAATCCTGCATTCTTCATTTATTGAAGAGCCCAATGGCGTACCATCATCGAACCATGCCCGCTTGTACCATTCACCATCCCAGGCCGACTTGTCGATATTCTCTTTCAAACGCTCAGCTTCCTGTATACATTTATCCGCGAAGGCGGAATCGTTGTTCTGACTGGAAATTTTCGAGAATCTGATAAGTATGTCATAGAGGAAAAATGCCATCCACACACTCTCGCCTTTACCATCCTTTCCCACCTGGTCAAAACCATCATTCCAATCTCCCGCTCCCATCAAAGGAAGACCGTGTTCACCATAATTGAAAGCATGTTTTATTGCAAGCACACAGTGATCATACAAGCGGGCTGATTGAAAAGATTGAACAGGAAGGTCATAGTAAGATTCTTCTCCCTGGTTCAGGGGGCGACCTTCCAGCCAATGCACTTGTTCTTCCAGTATAGCAGAGTCGCCTGTATGAGAAATATAAATTGCAGTAACAAGTGGCAACCAAAGATAATCATCTGCGCACCTAGTCCGGACACCCCGGCCAACAGGAGGGTGCCACCAATGTTGAACATCTCCTTCTTTAAACTGACGGGAAGCTGATAATAAGATTTGTTTGCGAGCCAGATCTGGTACAGCATAGAGAAGCGACAATACATCCTGTAACTGATCCCGGAAGCCAAAGGCTCCTCCGGATTGATAGAATCCGCTTCGTCCCCAAAGGCGTGAAGAAAGTGTTTGGTAGGTGAGCCATCCATTTGTAATAATATTAATAGCAGTATCCGGAGTTTCCACCTGAACAGCACCAAGGGTCTCCTGCCAATAACTTATAACTTTTTTTAATGACTCCTGTGCGGCCGCGCTGCCACGAAATTGTTGTGCGAGGCGACTCGCAGTATGATGATCTGTTCCCGCGCCCAATCTGAAAATAATTTCATGCTCCTCGCCATCTGCCAATTCGAATGAAGCCTGAATCGCAGTGCATGGATCAAGGGCAAGTCCAATTCTCCCGGAAAGTTTTTGCCTGGACATCGCATCCGGATTTTGTAAAGTTCCATTGCGTCCAATAAATTCTGCACGATCAGCTGTAAATGTTTTTTTGGCATCATCAGTATCGAAAAAAGCCACCCGCCTTGAAAATTCAGTATTGTATGGGTTCTTGGCAAAAATGGCTCCTGTGAAAGGATCAACTTCTGTATGAATATACATAGCGTTTCTTGTCCGATTATCTCCAAGGACCCATTCTGTATAACCTGTTGCAGAGAGCTTGCGGGGTCTGCCTGATTCATTTCGAATTTTTAAGACATTGAATTTAATGGATGACTCCATATCGACATACACAAGCAATTCTGAATAGATGCCATCTTCCTTGTGTTCAAAAAGACTATACCCAAATCCATGACGACAGATATAGGGTGCCTGACTGCTACATGGAAGTGCTGTCGCTGACCAGAAATTTCCAATTTCTTCATCGCGAATGTAAAATGCTTCACCGCCGGAATCACTCACAGGGTCATTCTTCCATGGCGTCAGTCGCAATTCATGTGCATTCTCTGTCCATGTATATGAGGCTCCGCTTTCAGAAATAACTGTTCCGAAACCAGGATTAGCGATCACATTCACCCATGGCGTAGGTGTTTTAACATTGTCTTTGATAATTATGACATACTCGGTGCCGTCCGGAGAGAATCCCCCTATACCATTAAAAAATATCAGATCATATGGAAGCGGAATAGGTGTAAGGTTAGGTTTATATGGCCTCAGAGGAACGATATAAGGAACAACTCCTTTTGAAACCTGCTTACGTTTAACATGCTCGGCCAATGAACCTTCAAGGTCTGAAATATTAATGCGCGCTACGGTTTGAAATAAAACGCGATCCTCACTGGAAATTTGATCTGCCGCCCTGACAAAAATTCCTCCCGGACGATCCGCCAATTCAGAAGGGATAAGTCCTAGAATATCATTCTGAAAATCCTGCCGGTAACCGGTACGTTCTTCATTCCAAATCACGAGGTCGATGATAAGTCCTTTCAATCGCCAAAAAGCATGTGCTTGTACGAGTTGCTTTACCAATTGCATACTGGTTTGCTTCTCAATTTTCAAAAGCACAATCGGTAAGTCGCCTGAAATTGAATAGCCCCATAAACCCGATTGGCCCCTTTGATTGTTAATAAGAATAGCCGGATCGGCCCGGAAAGCAGAATTGGTATACAGTATCGCACTTGCAAGTTGTGCATACAACTGCGCATCCACTTCCGAAGCATTGATTTGCCGGAGCACTACCTGACTGTGTGTCCAGGCCAATTCAAAAATGCGATCTTTATGATGTTTGTCCTGGTATTTATTCACGAGGTTCAAACAATGATCTTTTGTTTCAGCAATGCCCAATAACATATCCACCGTCACTGTTTCATCCGGTTCCAGCTGTACCTTATACCGGATTGAAACGATGGGATCAAGTACAGAACCTTGTTTTCCTGAAAGCGGACCCGGACGTCTTAGGGCCTGTGGATTCCTGACAGTATTTCCACGGCCAATAAACTCCATCCTGTCCGTTTCAAAAGATACTTCTTCTCCATTCTTTCCTTGAACAGTCATCAAATGAAACATCCATGGAGGATGCTCTTCCGCGGAACGTGGCCTGCGTGTGCAAAGAATTGCATTTTTCTGCGGGAGGATCTCAGTCTGCACAAAAAGATTGCTGAAAGACGGCTGGATAAGATCCGAAGCAGCAGGCGCTAGCACAACTTCCGCATAACTTGTAAATTCAATTAATCTAATTGCATTGGAACGGTTTGTAATGGAGAACCTCCGCATTTCAATGTCATCTTCCGGAGATACAACAATTTCAGTATGTGTTTCAATTTTGTTGTTAGTTGACCTGAAGTCCGCACGCCCCTGAGAATATACCGCTTCATATCCTTCTCCCCGGTTCAGAGTTGGCTGATGAGTATTGGACCAATATGCTTCACTCATCAAATCACGTATATATAAAAACGCGCCCCAATTATCACAAGTCGCATCTTCCCTCCAGCGTATCACGTTCAGATCTTTCCATCTGCTATACCCACCTCCCGAATTTGTTACCATCACATGGTATTTTCCATTTGACAACAATTGCACTTCAGGGCTGGGTGTATTTGGGGTCGTAATGACTCTCATCTCTTTACCGCTCGCCACATAATTCAAATCCGCTACATCCGTAGTATGTGCAAAGTATGTAGTTGCTTTAGGAATTCTTTCCTGGAGCAAAAGAAGTGCTGCCTTAAATTGTGGCTCCGCTTCAAAGAGTTTTTGCATCGGCTTGTCAAGAAGCAGGTAAGCAATAGACAACATGCTCATGCCCTGATGGTGAGCCATGAATGAAAAAACTGTTGCGCTCGATTGACCATGAGGCAAACGGGAAGGTGTATAATCAATTGCCTCATAAAAGCCATGCCTGCCTTCAAATCCTTTTTCTGAAAGCATCTCAAGGTTTTCGCATGCCTTTTCCGGCTTCACCATGAGTGCCATGACAGATGCATAAGGGGCAATTACGGAATCTTCTTCAAGACCCCGCTTGAGACCAAGGCCGGGTGCGCCAAATGCACGATATTGATAATTTAAATTGGCGTTAATCATATTATACCCGGATTCGGAAATTCCCCAAGGCAATCCTTTTTGTTTCCCGTATTCGATTTGCCATTCAACAGCTGCTTTACATGTTTGATCGATTAGTGTATTTTCGTATGTAGGCATTACCAGAAGTGGCATCAAATATTCGAACATGGATCCACTCCAGGAAAGAAGGATGGATTTTCCATTGACGTTTGTTAGTAAGCGACCTAAAGCAAACCAACTTTCCTCAGGTATTTTTCCCTGGGCAATCCCAATAAATATACATAACCGTGTCTCAGAGGCCAGAAGATCATAGTAACTAACGTCGATTTTATGCTCCTGAACATTGTATCCAATAGTAAATAAATGGCTTGACTTGTCATACAGGAAGCCCCATTCCATATCCGCAAACTCATCACATACTTTTGCGAGATAGTCGGCAATTTTGAGACGTTCATCGGCCACCAAAATCGACTTAGCCAGACTTGTTTTAATTGCATCCAGCCATTCGTTTTCTGCGGTTGTATTTTCACCTAATTGATGGCGACTGAGTTCCTCCCAAAACTTACGCGCTGCTATTAGCAAGTCAGCGAGCGTTGAATTTGCATTCACCGAACTTATATTGTCGAATTTTTCCGGAACGTCTTTCAATAATAACCAGGGTGCAAAAATCTGGCACTCCTCCTCCATGCGATCCAGTTGCTCCATGATTTTTTGCTTCCACCAAAAAGTATCACTCTCCGGATCGCTGTTCAGCCGGTGAAACAGAGAAGCGAAACTATTTCTCAGTCCTGATATTCGGGTTTCTAATTCCTGAATAGTTCCTGAATCTGTCTTACAGGCAGTTTCAAGTTCCTGTGAAAATTGCCGTAACATTTCGTCTTCACTTTCAAGAAGCGAGTCAGCAAGCACATGTAAGGTATCCCGAAGGCCTTCAAATAATTTCAGCCCGAGTATTTCCCGGTGTTCCAGTGTGAGCAAACCCTGTCTCATGACCAATAAATGCCCAACCAGATTTCCACTGTCAACAGTGGATATATATCTGGGCAACAAAGGATCCAGCGTCTCGGTATTGTACCAATTATAAAAATGTCCTTTATATTGCTCCAACAGCTTCATCGTGTTAATCGTCTTCGTTGTCCGTTCGATTAACTGTGCAACAGAAATGTATCCAAAGTCGCAGGCGGTAAGATTGGCAAGGAGGGTGAGTCCTATATTAGTTGGAGAAGTACGCTGCGCCAGCTGCTCTGCCGGCTGTTCCTGAAAATTATCAGGTGGAAGCCATTGGCTGTTCTCGTCAACAAATCGTTCGAAGTAGCTCCACGTTTTTCGTGCGATCTTTCGCAGAAATATTTTTTGTTTTGAGGAAAGAAGAGCCACCTGTTTAGGGGCAGGACGGCTTGTCCAAAGGGTAATATATGGTGCAAGAAACCATAGGGACAATATGGGTAATGCAACACTCAATTTAAACGGAGCTACAATTGTTAGATATGTAAAGCCGGAAATGGCAAGAAAAGGTTCTATCCACATCGCCCAATAGGATGCGAATACACTCTCCGGTTGTTCTTTTTTATCATTGGAAGAGGTGCTCCACTCCAGAAGTTTTTTTCTGCTGATGAGCATCCTCCATACGGCCAGACCTATTGACCTCAGGTTAGAATATGCTTCATAAGGAAGGCAGATGAGAGTAAACAAGGTTTTAGTAAAAATGTCCACAATACTGGCCCATGAATTTTTTAAGTGATGTGCCAGCTTTACGTCCTTAGGTTTCCGTATAAAACTCCATATCGAACTGATAAGGATTGGAAAGACAATAATTCCGGAAACAATAATCGTCCATAAAAAAGTGGAAGGCAATATCAGCCAACCAATCAAAAGGAGTGCAGTAATAGCAAGCGGAATGAAACTGCGACGGATATTGTCAAAGATTTTCCAGCGTGACAATGTGGAAAGAGGATTTTTTGTCCAATTTTTGTTCGGCCCCGGAACAACAGGCAGAAACCAGGAGAAGATCTGCCAATCTCCGCGAACCCAGCGGGAAATTCTTTTAATATCCGCACGATAGCTGCCTGGATACTTCTCGAACAAGCTTACGTCGCTTACCAGTCCGGAGCGGACATAACATCCCTCCAAAAGGTCATGGCTGAGGATTCTGTTTTCAGAAAATTTTCCCTCGAGCACCTGGATAAAAGTATCAACATCATAAATTCCCTTTCCGATGAAGGATCCTTCTCCGAATAAATCCTGATATACATCGGAAGATGCTCGTGTATATGGATCAATGCCGGGTTCATTTCCATGCATTTGAGCGTACGGTGTACTATTCGCATCAGGCAAACTTACCGAAACCCTTGGCTGAAGTATCCCATGACCCATGGTTACCCGCTTTCTTTTTTTGTCGTACCAAGGCCGGTTCAAAGGATGCGCCATGGTACCTATTAACTTCCAGGCCGAACTTAAGGGAAGTTGGGTATCTGCATCCAGGGTAATCACATATTTAATATGTGGAAACAGAGATTGGTCACCGATAACAATTGAAAAGCGGTCTTTTGCCCCTCCTCTCAACAATGAATTCAGTTCACTTAATTTCCCTCGTTTTCTTTCATAGCCCATCCACGCATTCTCCTTCGGATTCCAGTGCCTTGGCCGATGGAAGAGAAAAAACAAGTCCCTTTTTTCAGGGCTGTATTTTTTATTGAGATCCCGGATTTTTTGCTGCACTAAACTTATCAGGGCCTCGTCACCGGGAAGCGATTCGTGATGAGCATCCGTAAAATCTGTTAATAAACCAAAATGCAAATTACTGTTCCTGTTTGCCAGGAAACGAACTTCGAGCGATTCCACCAGGTTTTCAATTTCCTCTGAGTTACTAAGCATGGCAGGAATCACAACCAGTGTCCGGAATTCAGCAGGGATCTCGTGGGAAAAATCCAATCTTGGTAATAAATGCGGTTTTACCAATAAGGTGGCAAAAAAATTAACCAGGGATATGGCAAGTTGACTCGCACAGAGCACAGCAAGAACAGCTATGGAAATTAGAAGCCATCTGTTATGGGTATCCAAATATGCTTCGAACAAAATCCATGAACTTATTGCTGCCGTGACAAGCAATATTGAAAAAAAATACATATTAAGGGCATTCCCTTTCGATATATAACGGATGCGTTCACCGCCCGACATTCGCATTCTCGCCAGTTGCCTTGTTTGAATGACACCTTTTCCTACCAGGTAATAACCGACATGTGAGGTCCGGTCATCGTTTTCAATCTTGTTTGCATTTTCGTGCATCAACTCAATAGCCAAACGGGCTACTTGCTGCTCTGACAGCTTACTGTTTTTTGCAATATGTTCTACAACATGCCGGTAACGGTCACGCGTGGCAAAATCCATTAGTCCATATATTCCACCGTTGTCTTCCCGGAGAGTTTGTTCAACGATACTGTGTGTTTCCACAAAATTGCGCCAGTCCATAGCACTGATCAAACGAATACTACCAATACTATTGCTCATGGAGACCTGGTCTGCGGCCTGCTTTTGAATTTCGGCATAGACTAATTCAGTACTCGTCAGGCCACTGTCGGACAATTGCTGCTCCATCCAGTTAAGTGCCAGTGCTAAATCAGGACCTTGCCCACGCAATTGCCTGGTTAACTCCGAAACAAAAGCACTTGACATAGGTGGCTTGGAACGCGCCATATCAGCGATTACAAGGATGAGGTCCTTGGGATTTTTCTCAGCCGTCTCTGTCATTTGCTTCACCCAATAATCCGCAAGGTTGGCATCAATCCTGTCAATGGCGATACGGGCAGCCACACGACGAAGATTTTCAATCAATGCCAGGTGAAGCATAATGGGTATCGCCCACAATTCACCTAATTGTAAGGATGTAACCGTCTGGTAGGCTTTAATAAAACTACTCAGACTTTCAATATCTACCCTGCCATCGCTGTGAGAAATAATATTCAGTGCGACATCGTAGATGCGAGTACGTCCACCGGATGCTTCATCAAAAAGTTGAGGAAGGTCTTCGCTATAATCCTTAGGAAAGTTGATCTTAGCATTGCGTATATCTTCTTCAATCAGGTAAAAATTGTCAATAAGCCATTCCCCTGCTGGCGTAATCTGATATTTCTTTTTAATTGAACTGGTAAGCAGTTTGCGCACCTGATGCAAAACGATTTCATTGTCGGCAAGACGTTTTAACAGGTGATCTTTAGCAGGCTTGGAACTTAGCCTGTGCGATCCGGCCAGCTTTTTACCAAAGCGTTCCATCTGATCCGAAGTAAATAGCTCTGCCCGCAAAGGTTCTTCATTCAGGAAGCCTCCTTTAACATTGGCAGTTTGAAAAAAGGCGGCCATATTGGAAATGAGTTCGTGAGCCGCAGGTAATAATTTCATAAATCCTTTCTTTGATTTTAATCAATCTAATTACTAAAAACAGCACTCTGAAGTCAAAATTTCGCTGTTAGCAATCATGGCACCATGAGAAGATGCATAACACGAAGGTGCTAAAAATAATCCAGCAGCTAAACCGGTTTTACACCTCAAAAAATAATTAAATGAACAAGTAAAATAACAAAATAAATCTCCCACAGCACGGCAATGTGAGCCTGATATTCATGGGGAAGCCGTTTATTATTTCATTGAATCCAGAATAAATGGCAAGCTATACTGTCTTATCCTTCTGAATAAAATTGGCTGTGCTAAAGCGTCCAGACTATGATTCTTTGCAACTGGGTCTAACGTATCTTCACAGAAGTATACTTGGATACTACAATTGAAATAAACTATGAAAATGTGGACGAAAACATATAAACATCTGTTGGAAAATCAATCAGCAAAATGTGCAAAAGAATGAAATTAAGAAACGAAGTTTCGCCTTGTTCACTCTGTAGTTCAATCGTAAAATAAATTCATTCCTGCAATTTAAACAATCTTGAAACTATGGCTTTTGCACGCTTATATTCAGGTTGAGATTATTTTCAATCAGACTAAAATCCATAGTCTCAACAAAGAAATCACCTGTAAGATCATGGAAATTATATTCCGATAAAAACTGCCCGGTTGCGTTTTGCAATTCATAAAAATCGGATAAATTGATTTGCCCATCAGGCACCCCTCCGACGACACCATTGCTGATATCGCCACTATAAAATGCATAGACTCCAGGCTCGACAGTGACTTGATTAGAGCCAAATGCCTTGTTTGCGGCACTGGCAAAATTATATAGTCCATTGGAAATAAGTGTCACAGGACTTCCGCTCCATGTTTCAAGTGCATTCCTGTGTTTGACAACAATATAATAACTCTTGCCCAGAGAATTCGAATTCAGTATAAAGTGTCCGATCCCGTTTACGTTTATCGTTCCGCAACAGCTTTCAATTAAAACATAGGGAGGAACAGAATTATGTAATTCCAACGTCACTGTATCGCAAAGAGTCGGATACAATGCAGCGTTCACTGCCGCCCTCATTATCCCGTTACCCACAAAGTAGCCTTGAATAAACATTTTTAAACTATAGCCAAAGGTGCAATTCATAATACTTATATCCGATCCATTGTCGACCCCTACGGTAACCGGTGCCGAGGTAATGATTCTAATCCGATAGCCTGAACCATTGCCAATATTAGATGGTATGATGCCAGTAATAGTTCCCCCACTGGTTCCCGAAAAAGTTCCAATTGTAATTGGACTGGAAAAAACACCCAATGAGTTACTCAGTTGAGCAGTGAAAACATTCCCTGAATTATAAGTACAATTCACGGTATATGGAATATTTACTGTACTATTTGTACACAAGGAAGATGAAATTCCACCGACTGCGATTGTAGCCTGGTTAAGAGTTACAGTAACAATTGCCGTATCCTGAGCTGATATACCAGACAATTGATGAGTGACAGTTAATACATATTGCTGTGTGCTGGTTGGTGATGCTGTCGGATTACTTACAATAGCTGAACTCAAACCTATTGAAGGCGACCAACTATAGTCGATTCCCGAGGTTGGGGCAGATCCTATTGATGTAGAACTTCCTGCACAAATTGTTTTATCCACTCCGGCTTCTGCCATGACAGTCGCATTGACAGAAACATTATCGATAAATAAATTATTTCCGTACCGTGCTACGTTTCTAAAAGCAAGAAGAAACCTCTGCCCTATATATGCATTTAAATTGACACTCTCCGTCCTCCACTGGGAAGATGTGGGTACGAAGGAAGATGTTGAGTTTCCAGTTACGGTCGAGAGGCTTGCGCCTCCTGTATTATACAACTGAGTAAACGTTTGTCCACAGTCAGTAGAAATAAGTACCTGAAGTGTATCCTGGTAACTTTGGTTGGTATAACTCCAATAAGCGACATCAAATTGTAATGATATGGAGTTATAAGATTCGCCATTCATACTCGCTGTTCTTATTTCATCCTTTTTACCTGTAGCATTTTGAGACCAATTGTTAAAATAGAAACTCTTTATGCCTGTTCCGAAACCACTTGCGCTTGAATTTAATTGCCATTTAATTCCGTCACTTGCATCATCAAATTCACTCCAATATATCGGAAGTGTACTAACACTTTCAAACGATTCACTTAAAGGCAAGTCTGAACCATTTGTATTGATATAAGAAGTTTTAGTAATTGTGCTATTCGTGATTCCATCAGAAACGGTGAGAGTCACACTGTAAATTCCGGCAACAGAATATACGACTGTTGGATTGTCACTGGTTGAGGTTGAAGGAGAGCCTCCTGGAAAACTCCATGACCAGGATACAGGATTTCCGGCTGAAAAATCACTGAATTGCACAGAGCTACCGAGGCAAGGGTAATTGGTGTTTACGGTAAAATCTGCAAGTAAAGTATGAACACCAGAAATTGGCGACTCCCATATTCCTCTTCCATATGTTGCTACCCTAAGGATAGTATTAGCAGTACTGTCGTTGTAAATTGACATATCAACAACAGTAGTACGGGATGGAAGATTCTGATTGAATATAGTCCAGGCGGAATGATTCACCTGTTTATAATAAACCGTATTGTCACTTGCGATAAAAACCAATTCGTTTGACGAATAGTACTCATCAGCCAAAATTCGCGTGTGATTGACCGAAGGTAAATTCGAAGTAATATTAGTCCAGCTGGCACCATTATCGGCAGAACGATAAACCTTTGTATTGCATGTAATATAGATAGTATTGGGGGAATTTTTTATTGAGGTAATACTTGCCGCACTGCCTGTTCCATTAGGCAAGGTATAGGATGCAAAAGTCGGAGTTGCACTGAGCGCATTTATAGAAACATAAATCATGGCATCCGATGTTATCACATAAAGCCGATTGGGATCCGCGAAAGAACTATGCATAGCCATTATTTTCTTGTTCAGGTCCGCGATTTGGGTCCAGGAAGGAGTTGATGTCCTGAGATTTGTGGTACGGAGAATAACAGTATCACCAACGAATGCAAGATCAGGATTGCTTCTGTGAAATACGATATCCTGCAAGAGGGTCACCCGTGGAGGTAAACCATACGTTGCATCACTCCCGTTTACCAATCTACGCTTATTGATATTATGATAATATACCATTGAGCTGCCTGGACGATAATCGAAACTGCATTCACTGGACCAATCACCGCCACGATTGGTAAACCATCCCGCTGAACTTGCATATAGTTCTCCATTATCCTGCGTA
Source organism: uncultured Bacteroidota bacterium (assembly GCA_963775555.1). GTDB lineage: Bacteria > Bacteroidota > Bacteroidia > AKYH767-A > 2013-40CM-41-45 > QQVM01. Next base: position 2,996,969 of record CAVZJJ010000004.1, read on the forward strand.
CCAATACTGACCATGTCTCTACGGGTAGGGCTACAGTTGCCGTGATAAATTTCATATCCTGCAATTCCATCACTTTTCGGATTCCATGAAGTGCCTCCGTTTGTACTCAGCCAAACTCCTCCATCATTCATGTTGTAGAGTTGAGTACTATTGTATGGATTTTCTACAATTTGATGCATATCAGTATGAACTGTAGCCCACCAGTCTGTCTGTTGAGTCCAGTTCAAACCACCATCCGTTGATTTCCAGACACAATGTGCAACGTACCACAGAATATTGGGATTCGTCCGGTCAACACCAATGCCATGGTTGTAATCGCCTTGACCTGAACTAGCTGAACTATTTGTGTAATAAGAAATGTAAGGTGAGGAAGAAGTTTTTTGTGCAGTAAAAGTTGTACCACCGTCTATTGATTTGTAGATCATCCCTCCGTTCGCTACCATAGCGAGATAAACCACATTACTATCTGAAGGTGTTACTGCAATGCGAACTCCATTTCCATTGCTCACTCCTGAAGGCAAAACTATACCAGAGCTGATTTGTGTCCATGTGTCACCAAAATTCGTTGACCGGAAAAAAGCAGAATCAGTTGTAGCGGCAAATAAAGTGCGGGTAGTAGAGTTTTCCTTTAATTTAAGGTCATCGAAAGTTCGGGCATTCGAAGTAAGAGTCCAGGAACTTCCTGCATCCAGTGTTTTAAAAATACCTGCATTGGTTGCAGCAACGATGGTGTTTTGATTCGTAGGATCCATGATCATCTCCACCACCAGCTTCCCCGACAGTCCTGAAGGCACAAAAGTATTTCCCCCATCTGTCGACTTCCAAACACCACTTCCAGAATAATAATAATTGTGATCACCTGTACCCAGATAAATTACCTGGTCATTTGTAAAATCCACACACACAGAAGCAAGACGGGCATAAGGCATGAAGTCTGTCCCTGGTGCAACAATCCAATTGGCGCCTCCATTCGAAGTAATAAACAAACCACCACGGGCACTTATAGCATACATTTTATTTGGATTAGTCGGATGAAATTTCAATTGACTTACACGACTAATTCCATGAATCTGCCCACTGGCATTTGTCGGGAACGATGCAGGCAACAACGCACTCCAGTTCGACTGCGCAAATGAATGCGAAATTGTCAAAAAGAAAAACAATAGAATTTTAACAAATACTCTCACACCATTATGTTAATCAGGTTGTAGAAAAAGAAATTATTTTTTATCACTAAGATTATTTTTCATTTCAACTTGTTGCCTCTCCCAAATTTCTGTCCGCTCTCCGGTGCTGAGTATATGCCCGTCTTCCTGAACAAATGGCTTCATCTCTTTCATCCAATTACGGAACCGTTTTACCTGGTAAATCATTTGTTCTTTATCAACCAGCGCCTTTCGTTCTTCTTCTGTCAGCATCTTTTTGTTTTCCCTTTTCATTTCTCTTTCATACTCTATTTTAGAATGAGCATTTCCACTCATTAATTGTTCTTCAACTTCGTCATCGGGTTTGGGATGCGTTTTGAAATAGGAATTAAACGCTTCTACTGTTTCAAAGTAATTTACACTTTCGTCGTTCATCATTTGAATCCAGACAGGTTGCTCCTTCGCATCATTCACTGTGGAAGCTGATTGTGCATTCGCACCAAAACTGATGCAAGACAATGTTATCAATATAGATCTTGTGAATTTCATTATATGACGATCAGGAATTAATTGCAAACTAATTTTTTGTCTATTTTGAAAAATGCAGCCAGATCTCGTAAATGGCTTATGAATCAGTGTTTTCAGCCAATATCTCGGAATACAAGTCTACAAAATATCCTTCAAATTTGCCAGAGTGAAGAATCCTTGATTATACATTTTTCAGATAATTTAAGCAGATTTGATTAGAAAATTTCCATAAACACGAGAGTTCGAAGGCCCTGTTAATTGACCAGTTACAGAAGTGCTTTGCCTGAAGCTCTTTTCATACAGACATGAATTTAGCCTTATTCTATAAGTGAATACCAAAAAAGCAATACTTCATCATTCCACATAATTATAGCTCAGACTCCATTTGCAAAAAGTTAAGACATGTGTGTTTCACTAAACCTAGAACAAATAAAATCCGGATGCCCCTTCCTCGCCCCTGCAACACATCCTTTATTTTTAATAACTTCTAATTTTTATAAAGCATTTTTTCACATGGCTAAAAATCCTCTGAAAAATTGATTTGAATTTAAAAGAAATGATATACTAAGTCGCCACCCACTTGTTCTTATCCATGGAGTAGATTTTAACATTAAGATACAAGTTTGCACGTAGGAATTGGGAAAAAAAATGAAGCAAACACCTGCTAAAATTGTATCTTTATATTTCAAATTCGCTTTTTTGAAAACACATTTAGTCATTTTAAGCATCTTATTCGTGATTCCGGCATGGGCTTATAGCCAAACTGAATACAAGCCAAAATATTCCCCACGCAAGGAAAAACACAGAAACAAAAGAGATGAATTGGATCGCAAGCAAGGCCTTTGGAAACACTACAATTACTTAGGTACTCTCATTCAGGAGGTAGAATACCTGGATGATAAACGGAATGGAATTCAAAGACTTTATTATGGGAATGGAAGGGTGATGAGGGAAACAGAGTACCTATATGGTATTAAAGACGGTTCATTCAAAAGATATAGTTATGATGGTTTAGCAACAGAAGGTGAATATGTCGAAGGGAAGAAACAAAATCAATGGACTAATTATTACAGTAGCGGACAGATAAAAAACACCGGGTTTTATTTGAAGGGCTATAAGGATGGCATCTGGAAATATTACAATCGGAAGGGAGAACAAATAAACACCATAGTTTTCAAGGGCGGCAGGGACGTGCAGGAAATTCTGGAAGCAGAAAAGAAAGCTGCTGACGCAAAGAAAGCTACAGAAGCAAAAAAACAAGCCGAGAAAAAAGAACTCTATAGAAAGTATAAATAAGTAGTTGCAAATAAAAGCGATCCTGACCTGAACAGATCGTTGACAGAATAATAAATTGCCGGCAAAATAAACTATTCGACAGTATACTCAACTAAAATAAAAGAATGCAAACTTTTTCCGGATAAGAATCCACAGAAAAAGTAACCAATGAGGAGTGTATTCTTGAAGTTACTTATTTAATATGGCAACTCAAACAAATAGCGGAACCCTGATTGCTCATGGTCAATAAATATCCATTGGGGTTGCTGTGAACCAGGTGACAAGAAGTACACTGAATCTTACTATTGGCATCCAATAAATCCTGCACTCGTTTAGTACCTGAATAAATGTGCGTTTTGTCCCATACGCCACCGGCTTGCAATGAGTCGTACACAAAAGAAATAGGGTGATCATCGCGCAGACTCAAGCCAATCTTTGCATCACTGGTCATACGTGCAAACCCTGTTTGTCCGCCAAAAGCACCCAAGGCTACCGAACCATCATGACAGGAAAGGCACAATTTAGAAGTTCCGTCAGGAGCTGTTACCCCATAACCAGCACCTCCGGGGCCAAATTCAAAACCGGTGTACATTTGATAAGTCGCAGTTGTAAAAGCGTGGTTCCAAAGTGGAGCAGCTGTAATTGAAAGGTCGGCATTGTGTGGAGTGTGACAAGGCTGGCAAATCTGTCCACCCATCATTGTAGTTGCATTATATGCATTCCACTGAACTGAGGAAAAATCATGGACTGAGCCGGCAATTGAAGTTGTTATTGCGCCGGGACCAAAATAGGTTTGACTACTACTTAATAAAGGGAGAGTAAAGCCTAGTAATACGATAATAAATATTTTTTTCATGGTTACGTTGGTGGTTGGAATTTATTCAAGTGGTTGTAGTGGTTAAAAACTTCATATGTACACAGTGCATCAATATTAAAATTGTAGAAAACAGGTAAGAGAAAAACAGCTTTCATACAACCAACGAATCTAGATCAATTTGTCAAAAAGCGGCATGACGGAAATCTTGTTTAAACCTGTATTTTGTCGCAATAATAACTGCGAAAACGCAGATATTTCCCGGGGATAATCTTTGGATGTAAGTACTGTTATAGAACTTCCAAAACAGGGTCTATCGACAATCGTCTGATAAATCTTTGCCAAAATGCAGTCCTTTCAACGGCTTTTGTCATAGTCAAACCGGCAAATTTTCAATTTCTTTGCTATATTAATCATAACCTCATGCTTTTTACCAAAAATGGTAAGGAAGAGTTGGAAGGAAAAGCCAACACTATATTTAAGAACATTGAACTGCATCATTACTGCACTGAGGATCAAAAAAAACTCATTACTGACAATTTAAGCTGCAGAAATTACCACAAAGGAGAATTGATTTTCTATGAAGGGCAGCCCTCTTACCTGATCTATTTTGTGTACTCAGGGGCAATTAAACTTTGGAAAGAAGGATTACATAAGGTTGAACAAGTTATTCGATTCTCCAAAGAAGGAGACATGCTTGGATTCTGGGCTTCCCTGAAAATAAAAATTACACTTTGTCCGCTACCGCATTGGTTGATTGCCAATTATTCCATATCCGGAAAGATATATTTCTACCTATAGTGCAGGCCAATTCTGCTTTAAATTTAGTTCTACATGATTACATCATTGAATTAAAAAAAACAGAAGAGGATTTAAGAAATATGGCAGAGATGAATGTCCGGGAAAAAGTTGCACATTCTCTTCTTGAATTACTTTCCTTGTTCAAAAACAGCATGGACGAAGAGGCCTACAAAACCGTTTTGTCAAGAAAAGAAATATCCGCCTTGTCGGCAGTGAGTGAAGACAGGATAAGTAAGCAATTATCTGAATTTAAAAAGGAAAACATAATCAAAACTGAAGGTCACAGTACTTTCATTGACCGAAACGCTTTGCAGGAAATAATCAAGCCATATCTATCTCTTCAAAACACCTTGATTTTTTTAAATTTTTTTATTTAAGGCCCTTTTAATGGAGAAGTCTGCTTCTCATCACTTTTAATGATTGATTTTATTTATTGAACCTCGGAATTCCCTATTCCGACAAATGTCTCCTTTTTTATCGCCCACAAACTTTAGTTTGTTCGGCTTTGGACAACTCTCAGCGTACCACATGTTGTTTCTTTGCATAGGTATTTGTCGCTAATTCTTATTAAAAGACGAACAAATACGGTAGGTATCATAAACCAAACCGATGCAAGCATGAAACGAATTCTGATTTATCTGCTGATTTCTGCTCTAAAACGATAAAAATATTCAATCAGTCACTTGCCAAAAAAATAAAATTCCTCAAAATGGCACACCCAAATTCTAAAACATCTTACTTCAATATGATATCCGCAAGAAATGCAAATCAAGATATAGATAGCAAAGTTAAAACTATCTTTAAAAACAGCTCTCTCAATCAGAGTTGCACAGAAGAACAGAAAAACCTGATTGTAGAAAATATGAGTAGCAGGAATTACCATAAGGGGGAAGTTATTTTCTACGAAGGGCAGCCATCATTTCTTATCTACTTTATCTACTCCGGAGTAATAAAACTGTGGAAAGAAGGATTACATAAAGATGGACAGATCATCCGCTTTGCAAAGGAAGGCGACATGATGGGCTTCTGGGGGTCTCTGGAAAACGCCAATTATTCTTTAACGGCTACAGCAATCACGGATGCCCAATTGGTCTATATTAAAAAGGATATTTTCCTACCGGTGGTTCAAACTAATTCGGCACTTAGCACCATTCTTCATGACTATATTAAAGAACTTAAAAAAACGGAAGAAGACCTAAGAAACATGGCCGACATGAATGTCAGGGAAAAGGTAGCACACTCCATTTTAGTTTTGCTTAACCTTTTCAAAAATAAAATGGATGAGATCGCCTTTAGAATAGTCTTATCCAGAAAAGAGATCGCTGCATTATCAGCAATATGCGAGGATCGGGTGAGTAAACAGTTATCTGATTTCAAAAAAGAGAAAATAATAATAGTAAACGGCAAAAATGTATTCATCGATCAAAATGCATTAAAAAAGATCGTACCCATTGCCAATCTTATGGATCATGGCAATCGCTAAGCTGGTAAGCCATTCATTATATTAATTGAGACTAACAATTTGGGGGTTTCTCAAGGTAGTTAATCCACAAGTCTTCAATTCTATGAACCATGATTCGACCAGGGTTAAGAATAGTTCCGGATATTCGAATCTATTAATTTATTTCCCTTTTTCAGCAGTTTTAAGAATAGATAAATTTGCAATAGCATTACACCCGGCTTTTATATTTTTATAAATCTTTTGTACTGAATATATGCTACGGTCTGTTTACTTACCCTGATATTTCCAGAAAAACCCTTACCAATGTCTAATGACATCAAGGCAAAATGTGGCTCTGCCCAGGTTTGCCTTTTTTCATGTTTGATGCTTTCATTTTCTTCAAATAACCACACTTCTTTTCTCAGGCAGGCAAAATTCAAGAGCAAGGTTTTTTAAAATAAAATGTGGATCCCGACAAATGTCGCTGACACGAAAGGCCACAAACTAACTTTTGTCCGTCAACGAACAATGTTTTTTATCGGGCATGCCACCATCTTTACACCGTGAAATTAGATTCCATCAATACAAATAAGAAGATGATACAGAGCGAAAATCTTTGTTTCACAAAATTTGAAACTGCTGAATACTTATCCGGCATGACATTTTTCCACTTCCCGATGCAATCAATTATAAAAGCTGGCACTAATTGTATACATATATAATAGAGAAATAATTTTATGGAAACTGAAAATAACAATTCAAACTCTAATGAGAAACGTTCAAGCCGCCGGGGCTTTCTGAAATTAGGACTGTTAGCCGGTGGAGCCGCCTTAGCGGCAACAGAAGTTACGAAACTTCTTGGACAAACCCCTGATGAATCAGGAGAGAAAGTAAAACTCCTGACAAAAGACGGAAAACTTGTTGAAGTACCGGGCTCACAAGTCAAAGAGGTTCCCATTGAAAAATTTTCCGGTGAAAAGGTTAGAAAAGGTATCCCCGGAAAAAAATTCGTACGGGTGATCGACCTTTCCAGATGCGCCAATGAAAGAGCCTGCGTGGAAGGCTGTCAGAAAAAGCACAACTTACTTCCACCGGTAGAATGGATCAAAGTAAAAAAAATGCAGGATGTCGAGTTGGAATCTCCTTATTGGCTTCCTCAAATGTGTTACCACTGCGACAATCCCCCTTGCACTAAGGTTTGCCCTGTTGATGCTACCTTCAAAAGAAGCGATGGCATCGTTGCTATTGATGCTGAGCGCTGCATAGGTTGCAAATTCTGTATGGCAGCCTGTCCATATTCAGCACGTACATTCAATTTTGGACGACCAGAGCAGACTGCATATTTTGAAAAACACAAAGATGATCCGGGCAAATGTCCATCAAGTGATCCAAGTGTGGTCGGCACCGTGTCAAAATGCGACGGCTGTCCGGATGAAATGGCTAAAGGAATCCTTCCGCAATGCGTAAAGAAATGTCCTAATGGTGCAATATACTATGGCGATGAAATTGAAGATGTGGTATCCAATGGTGAAGATGTATTTCAACTTACCGCTTTACTGACCGAAAGGGCCGGCTACCGCCAATTTGATGCATTAGGTACTAAACCAAGGGTTTATTATTTGCCTCCGGTGAAGAGAATTTTCCCATTCCAGGATGCAACTGAAAAACATAATACCATAGAATAACAGAACTATCAAAAACCAAAAAAACAACTAAATAAAAATGGAAAATCCAACAATTGCGTATAGATACGGAGTAACGGAAAAGTTGAGGTTAAAACTCCGACAGGAAGAAGCACACCGTCAGGCTCTGGAAAATGGCATGAAGGAGGACTATACCTCTGCTTCCGAAATAAAGATAACAGAAAAGTACAATGTGATGGAGAAAGACTTGCTTCACCCAATTCAAAAAATTGGTGTTGCGGGGAAAGTATGGATTGGCTTTCTGATAGCTGTTGTGTTGGCTGGACTTTATGCATATTATTTACAGGAATCTAAAAGTAAATACGAAACAATCGCCTTGCGCGACTACGTCATGTGGGGTGTTTACATTTCCACTTTTGTGTTCTATGTTGCCCTTAGTCTTGTAGGCGCATTAATGTCGGCCATACTGAAGTTAATAAATTTCGAATGGTATCGGCCCTTAGCCCGGATCGCTGAAATAATTGCAGTATCGGCAATAATCATGGCGGGAATTTGTATCGTAGCCGCAATGGGAAAACCCGACAGGTTACATTACCTGCTTCTTTACGGAAGAATCCAATCACCAATTGTTTGGGACGTAATTGTAATCGTTACTTACATTTTCCTCAGCTGTTTATTTTTATTCATGGCTCTGTTACCTGAGATAACTATCTGCCGTGACCGTCTCACCAATATTCCTGCCTGGCAAAAATGGTTATATCGAAACCTTTCTTTCGGCTGGACCGGTGCACCTGAACAATGGAAAATTGTAAAAAGGAGCGTCAAACTTTTAGCCATCATGGTAATACCGGTTGGAGTCTCCATTCATACAGTAACTGCCTGGTTGTTCGCAACAACTTTGCGGGCTGAATGGGACAGCACTAACTTCGGACCCTATTTTGTATCAGGAGCGTTTTTATTAGGTGCTGCAGCGATGATTGTTGCAGTATTCATTTTCCGTAAGGCATATCACTTCGAAAAATACCTGACCACGAAACATTTTAACAGCATGGGTATTATGTTGGTTTTCCTGGCCCTGTGCTATACATACTTTAATGTAAATGAATACCTGGTTCCTTCATATAAAATGAGCGGATTACATGCGAATCACCTGCTTGATTTATTTGTAGGAGAAACAGCTCCTATGTACTGGATGGTAGCGTTCTTTGGATTCATCATTCCTGCTACCCTTCCAATGTTCCCTGCAATGCGCAAACCGGTACCTCTAACCATCATCGCATTAACTACTGTCATTGCAGCATGGTTCAAACGATATTTAATTGTTATCCCCGGACTTTCTCATCCATATCTCCCTATTCAGGATGTACCTCAATCATGGATGCATTACACTCCAAGTCTTGTGGAAATGACAGTTGTTATAGGTACACTGGCAGCAATGCTGTTAATTATCACATTATTCTCAAGATTGTTTCCAATTATTTCGATCTGGGAAGTTGCAGAAGGAGAAGGAGTTAAAATCGAAAATATTAATCAACCGGCTAAAGTCAAAAAAGTATGAAAAATTATTTAAAAAGCAGCCTGCTTCGCAATTGTTTACTGCTCGTTGCACTATCAACACCCGCTTGTTTATTCGCACAAGAGGACGAAATGAAAATCAAATTAGACTTAGCGATAGAAGACAGCGTCAGGGTTTGTAATGCAATCGTCACAGATGCCGACTCAAAACCACTTAGCGGAGTATCCGTAAATTTTTACATAAAACGTAGCGTTGGTTTACTGCCGATTGCACGCATGGAAAACACAGATGAAAATGGGGCAGCGAGCGCTGCATTTCCTTCAAAAATTCCCGGAGACAGCCTTGGAAATGTTACTGTTATTGCAAGTCTTGAAGACGATGACGCTATTGCGGACCAAAAAATTATTGCATGGGGTACTAAAACGGTTTATACAAATCACCTTGATCAACGATCTCTTTGGGCTTCAAGGTCAAATGCGCCAACATACCTGATTATCGCTTCTAATACAATCATATTAGGTATCTGGGGTACCGCGGGGTATATCCTTTATATGTTATTCTTCAAAATGAAAAAGAGTGGATTTAATTATAATCCAAAACAAAAATAATTTCAGTTCATCAATCAAACAACTAAATATTAAAGTTATGAAAAATGTAATCACAAAATCAGCACTATTCCTGGTAGGAATAACTGTTGCGAGTATTCTGGCATTTGGTCCCGTCATTTTAGCAGGCGATGATCCGGCAGCAAAACAAACTGGCAAACCTTGGCCATGTCCTGAAAGCTATGCAAAAATGGAGAACCCTATTAAACCTGAGAAAGGCATCCTGGACGCCGGAAAAGACGTATGGGAAAGTCATTGTAAATCTTGTCATGGAAAAACAGGAAGAGGAGATGGCACAAAAGCCAAAAATCTTGATATCACTTGCGGAGATTTTAGTTCTGAAGAGTATCAAAGCAAAAGCGACGGTGAATTATTCTGGAGAGTCACCGAAGGAAGGAAACCAATGCCTACCAATAAAGACAAAATATCTGACATAGAAAGATGGTCAGTGATATTGTACACACGCACTTTTGCAAAGAAAGCTGATGATGCCCAAATACTCATTCAATAATAAACACAAGAGCAGTGTGAAGGGCTGCATCTTGTGCTCAATTGTAATCTTTGAATAAATTTAATAACGCTTAAAAGGATTATTAACTATTAATCACAATTAAATCAATTATGAAAACATCAATTAGAAATCTGAAAACCTTCCTTGTAGGAATTACTTTAACCGGTTTAGTATTTTACGGATCAAATTCCCTGGCGGGAGATGACAAGCCCGCAGGAAAACCATGGCCATGCCCTGAGAAAAATGCAAGTATGACAAGTCCTGTAAAGGCAGATGCAAGCACGATTGCCGCAGGAAAAGAATTGTGGAGCTTGCATTGCAAGTCTTGTCATGGAAAAACCGGCTTAGGTGACGGAACAAAAGCAGAGAGCATAGAAATCTCCTGCGGTGATTTTACTTCGGACAGCTATCAAAAACAATCCGATGGAGAACTTTTCTGGAAAACAACAGAAGGTAGAAAACCAATGCCTTCTTTTAAACAGAAACTATCCGAAACAGAAAGCTGGTCGATTATATTGTATACAAGGACATTCAAAAAATAAAGTCCAATTTAAATGGACCTAAACCGGTTCCTGAACAAGCAATTTTTTATATAATGCAAAATTTACTCTTAATATTTTCTGAATTTTTCGGGTTATAAAGAAGAAATAAAAACCCTTCAACCGGGTGTAGCATCAAAATTTAGTTGTTTGATGTCTATGCCCGGTCTTTTTTTTGACGGTCTTCAATTCAGAATGGATAACCAATGGCAATGTTCCAGATTAAATTTTCCCGGCGCCATGATGAACTTCCAAAAGATATTTTATCTACTACCCATCGATCCGCTTCAGGCAACCATGGTTTACGCAGGGGAAAATCCCCGTCGAGTCGAAGGATAATAAAAGTAAAATATATTAATCGTTTTTTATCTACTCTTTAATAAACCTCTTCAACGAAATTCCATTCCCTGAAACAATTTTCAAAAAATAAACTCCGGGCAAGAGCTTCGAAGTATTCAGCACCGCAAATTCTCCATGATTAGCAACCGAAATTGGAAGACTTATCTGCTGAGACATCGCATTATAAACAACTACCCCCACTGAAATAGTTGAAGCCGGCTTATGGACATACAAAACATTTAGTACCGGATTTGGAAATATTGAAAATGGCGTTAAGGGTTTAGTAATTCCTGTATTGAGCACAATCAATGGAACTGACGAATAGGAACAGCCGGATTGAAGAGTAACTTTCACTTGATAGCTTCCCTGCTGATTGATCACCAGAAATGAATCAACACCTGAGCTGATCAGTGTACTGTCCAAAAACCAATCATAGTATATTCCTGATAGGTTCGTAAAAAGAGTATCCCCTGAAATAGTCAGCACAGGATAAGGTGCCGGTTCCAAGGAAACAGTGTCACTATTTATTGGACAAGAAAACAAATACGTATAAATATTTTGATACCCGAAAAGTTCAGCTTACAAGGCCGTCAAGGGCGAAATGACCGTAAACACGGGCTTTCCCACAACATTCCCTGACGAGGTTTTCAGATTCAATGAACACAATTTCATCCGGGTGATTGCAATACCCTGTCTGAAGGTTCAAATTGAGAATAATTATTTAAATAATTTTCTCGTGAATGCAGTCTGGTTAGTTTCTACCCTGATAAAATAAATTCCGTTTGGCAGCCCTGAAACCGAAAAATCATTTTTAGAATATTCATTTACTAATTTTCCCTGCATGTTAAAAAGTTCAATCTGTTTTATTTTTTGCTTGCCGGTAAATACATGAACCGTTTCTGTAGACCTATTCAAAGAAACAGCAAATTCATCTGTAGAATAAACCGGAGACTTATTGCTGGTTATATTGTCCAGATTTGCTTTCCGAAAATAGATGTCTTCCTTAGTCATTCCATTATTGCGGTTATCCGACCAAACACTATATACATCATTCGTCGTCAAAGCAACTCCCAGAAAATCATTTCCACGGACAAGATTGATGAACGGGGAAGGGATTGAACTTAAGCAGTAATTGGGTGAGAAACTAAAACCTCCATTTGTAGAAGTAGCAGTATAAATTTCATAGTCGGAGGTGTCGTTCGAAAGTCCATTTCTTCTGTCACGCCAAACAACCGCGTAAGTACCATCAGACGAAAATGATCCCCATGACATGTCTTGCCCCTTTCCGTTGTTGGTAGCATCATCATTCACCCGCACCGGAACGCTGCTCCAGGTATTCCCGCCATCCATAGAAAACAAACTAAGAATATCAGGATCACCATATCGCGCATCAACCGCCTGGAAGATTAAATTGCCGGCGTCAGCAGGATTCGCCACCATTGAATAACTTCCCTGATATAAAGTATCAGTAATTGCAGAGCCGACTACCGGATATGTAATAGTTGTCTGCGCAAAGGTAGTTCCACCATCTGTTGATTTTGTACAAACAAATCGCGGAAAAGGATTTTGAGTAGTGTCCCAGGATGCATAGGCACAATAAAAGGTTCCATCTGCACCAACTGCAGGCGTGCCCATGATATTGTTCAGGGAACCCACCGCAACCGGATCGTCCAAACGGACAAGTGGTGAAAACGTATTAGCGGTGTCCGTTGAAATACTAAGCCATATCTTGTGAGATACCGTAGCCGCGTAATAACTTTTTGTAACAATATAAATCCGTCCTCCATACATAGAATTGCTTTGATCACAAACAATCCAGGGTCGGTCAATGGGCAAATCGGGTTCTGCCATTGCATTAGCAGCATTTACAGGATTACTCCATGAGATTCCGCCGTCAACGGATTTGGCTACACGAACAAAACCTGAATCAAGCGACAACTTATAGTCTACGTAACAAATAAATGCAGTTCCGGAAAGATTGAACGCCAGAGATACATCCGCGGAAGTGATCAGAATATTTCCGGAAAAATGCGGGAGGTAATTTACATTTCCCCAGGTAACGCCACCGTCGAAAGAAGATTTAGTTGCAATTCCCGGAGGATACGAGACAGACATCCAGGCAGCGATCAGGTTATCGGGATTTGCCGGATTTATCGCTATAAAAGGTTCTGTTTCGCGGGCGATAGTAGCGCTGATATTCAAGTCCGTTTGAGAGAAACAAAAAAGGGACATATTAAATAAAACAAACAATAATACATACTTCATGGGCTCAGCGCATTTTATTATTCAGGATGAAACCATCTACAAGATACAAATTATATTAAGCCGATTTTATTAATAAGCAAGACTTAATCTACAAAAATCATCAGAAAGAGTTTTCAGGGAGGTGTTTGCAGAACCTTCTCCTTAATTTATAGTCACTTATAGTATAGCTCTTCTCCAACATAAGACTCAGAGACATTGTGTTGTGATAAATATTTTCATACATTTACTTTTCTCATGGCTTGTAATTAAGCTAATTCAGAAGGTAAATTAATCTGAATACAATTCCTTTTAAAGCTAAAGGATTCAACATATTCATTTTAATTTTCTATATTTCACTTTTAAGATCAATAATTCGTAGGTTTATCTATAAATAAATTCATACAATCATGACCAAACTTCTACTCTCAGCCCTGTTTATCTTATCAATCATAAGTACCTCAATAGCGGCTACAGGTTCCTCCTGTAATTGTTGGCTCACCCGTGATTCCACGTGGTCTGTTGTAGCTTTCGATGGTTCTGGTGGTTCGGGAGGTCCCGGCCTTCCTCCTGATTACAGGAACGATGACTGGTCGAGTGACACGATAGGGCTACCTTTTATTTTCTGTTTCTATGGTGATACCATTACGGAAGTTTACATCAACAATAATGGAAATATCTCGTTTGGCTCTCCTTATTCAACATTTACTGCTAATTCTTTCCCTGATTCCACTTATTCCATGATCGCGCCCTTATGGTCTGATGTCGATACACGAGGTGCATTAAGTGGTGTTGTCTATTATAAGGTTTTCTCTGGTGGGCTTGTAGTGCAGTGGGATCATGTAGGTTATTTCGATAGCTATGATGACAAATTGAATACCTATCAGTTAATTATTACGGATGGAAATTCAAATCTTCTTCCGGAACAAAAAAATGTGGGCTTCTGCTATAAGGACATGCAATGGACAACCGGTGATGCCTCTGGTGGTTCTGGCGGATTTGGAGGGACTCCTGCAACAGCAGGTGTCAACTTTGGAGATGGAATTAATTATATTCAATTAGGCCTTTATGATAATAATACGTTTGCATATGACGGCCCCTTTGGTAACAACGACGGAGTGCTTTCGCTTTCAAATCAATCTTTCATTTTTAATGTCTGCGTAAGCAATTTCAATGTGCCTCCCATTCTTAGTGGAGATTTCATTTGTGATACGATTCAACTTTGTTTAGGAGACACATTTGTTTACGAAGCGGATTTTCTCTCGCCTGAACAAACACAAATCACATCTGTCTCCATTGATGCCCATGGCCTTTCAGGTGTAAACCTTGTGACAAGCCCCGGAAATCCTGCCAATGTCCAGGTTTCTATGGTTGCAGCTTCTGTCGGGTATTATATCGTCGACGTAATTGGAACAGACAATGGTTCACCAGCCGGTACAACGGTATACTCGCTTCTTATGGACATTACTAATTGCACAGTAGGAATAGACGAAAAAGAGATAAACACACTTATGCCTTATCCGAACCCTGTACACGATCATCTCACGCTGGATCTAAGTAATGCTTCGAACAGAATTCGAATCAGTACGCCAGAAGGCCTGATCATTTACGAAGGATTTTCTTCGGGCAAGACAACAATCAATACATCCGATTGGCCGGGCGGAATCTACTTTGTAAATGTGCAATCAGAAAAACAGCAGAGTACCGTTAAAATTCTAAAAAACTAGGCGGGCTTCAACCCAATTTTCTTCATCAAAGCACAAGCTCCATTGCTGAATGGAGGTGAATGTCTGCGCCTATGTCCATTGGGTTATTGCAATATCTTCTTTCTGTCAATTTTTTTATCAGGAAGGACTTTTCACCCTTCTCATCTATTACTGAATCGAATCCGCATGCAGGACGCTTGTACTTCTTAGCTATTTTGGAGTTGAATGAGCAGAAACAATCATCAAACCAGAACAGAATAAGCAAAACGTGTAACTGATTTTTCTGGTTGAATTTTTTGGGAGTTTACAACTATTTATTTTGGGCGAATCGTGCTTTTTGCTTGGTAGAAAAACATGGTCAATACAAATCTGACCTAAAAGCTATAAATACACCCCAGAGTGATCCGGACAAACACAAGAAAAGCTGCGCTTGATTCTTCTACTATCCAATTGCAATATCCCTAATATTAGGGATTGTCAATGACAAAATTTAAATATTCTATTAGCCTCGTGATCATTGCCTCTGTGCTATTGATTTTTGGCACTTCTTTTCGACCCGCGAACAGTCTTGATGATACTCAAGAATATACTCCCTGTAACAACTTCCAGTCCTTGCGGATCAAGTACAAGAAACTATGCTATCCGTTCAACGGCAGGTCAACCCGGACCGATTACAGGTCCTAATAAAAGCCTTTGTGAAAAATCCGGAGTTACCTACAGCATCGTACCTGTACTCACGGCTACAGGTTACTCGTGGATGGTACCACCGGGTGTTACTATGACATCCCCTAATGGTGGAACATCAATTACTGTAGACTTTACACAGGACTTCACTTCAACCGGAAACATTTGTGTAAGTGCAAACAACGATTGCGGATCCGGAATTGCACGTTGCTATCTACTTAGTGCACAACCATACATTCCTGTTATTTCAGGAACAGCTTCCGTTTGTAAATCGCAATCTGCTGTTTCCTATTCGCTCGCTCCGGTTCCCGGTGCACTTTCATATAGCTGGTCCGTCTCCGGCGGTGCATCAATCACTCCTGCCGGAACGAATGCTACAGTGAATTTCACAAGTGCAACAAGCAATACAGCTATTGTTCGTGCAAATGCAAACAATGTCTGTGGTTCATCTCAACCGGCAGTATTCAGTGTTGCAGTTAACCAACTTTGCCGCACTGCTTCAGATGATGCGGATCTCAAAGCAGGAGAATTCCTGATCTATCCAAATCCGACTTCTTCTAAAGCAACTGTTTCATTCAATGCTGAAGACCTCTCCAAGGTCCGCATGAATATTACAGACCTTGAAGGGAAAGTAATCGTTGACAAAGCGATCAGTCCGGTAAATGGTTTAAATATAATCGAACTGAATCTTCATGGTATTGCGCGTGGTGTTTATCTGCTCAATTTGCAATCGGAGAATAAAGTTCCACAGACTCAAAGGCTGATCGTGGAATAATTTAAACTTTTATAATAGTCTAAGGGCAGCTGTCAACGGCTGCCCTTTTTTTGTTTTGTATATTAGGGAATGGATGCTTTATTCTAAAGCAATCGGATATAAAATTTATAGGAATAGTCATTTAGCTCCAAAATGCTAAAAAACAGAGGCCTCAATAATTAATGATGCATTTCATACTTTTTTCCTTGATGAAAAAAGTATGCAAAAAAATCAAGACCAATTGATCCTGCCAGCCGCACCGGCAGACGCTTCCCGCGCAATTGGTCGGGCCCACGCGCCGCCATGAACAAGCATAGCCGGAATGAATTTAATTGAAAATAATTTAATGTACAATTGACTTAACGTACCTGTTGGAATCTGCTTCCCTTCTGTGGCGGATTTATGAACTAAATGGATAATCCAAAAAATTTATAATGCTAGTATCCTTTTTTTTTGCATTATTTTGATTATGGTAAGAGTTAGTTGATGGATATTCATTTAAAAAAGGCATTCAATCGGACTACCCCGTTCCGGGATAAAACAATTCCATATCTCTAAAATCTCATGCCGTCTTTCAGATCAAGGGCAGTATTATTGATTCAGAGTCCTGAAATAATATCAAAAAAGACATATTTAAGGCTTCATGATGAAGTTTGTTGAATATAACCCCAATACTATCTAACTTAGTCAGATACAAGTTCACATTACAAAGGTGCGGCGTCAGCACCTTAATCACTGACATTACCTGTATGAAATCAACCTCTACACTATTATTTATTTTTCTCATCTCTTGCCTTGCCTCTCTCCGTTTGAGCGCCCAGGTTCCTAATGGTGGCTTTGAAAACTGGGTACTGGACATAAATGGCGACTTAAATCCTGTAGACTGGACAACAACTAACTCCTCCCCGGATGTGAGTGTTTCACAGTACACCCCTGCCTATTCCGGAAATTATTCGATGAAGGTAGAGGCCTTTGATCCAGGCTTCGGTGTGTTTGCAGGTCTTGCTACAATTGATTTTCCTTACAGCCAGCAGCCTGACCAATTAACGGCCTGCTTGATGGCAAACGTAATGCCCGGGGATTTTGTTTACATCATCCTGGCGCTTCATAATGCAGATTCGGTTGTCGCTGCACCGCTCTACTGTACGTTCAAAGTTGATTCGAACATTACGCAATTTACGTGCATGACGTTTCCAATTACGTATCAGTCGACCCTTGCACCGGATTCAGCGACGATCATTATAGCGGCCGGCAATTATGGAAGTGCACAAATGGGAACCTATGTAATCATTGATGATCTCAGCTTTGGTTTTAGCTCCGGTATCGAAGAGGCAGGCACAAGCAGTTCTATCCTCGGACAAAATTACCCCAACCCGGCTTCGAATAGCACGACCTTTCCGTTACGACTTTCCCGTCCGGGTGACGTAATAATTACGGTATATGATGCACAGGGGAAGGAAGTGAAACAAATAGTTTCAGAAAAAATGCCAGCCGGAGAACAACACATTGAACTTTCCCTGGGAGAGTTGCCATCGGGAGTTTATTCCTGCTCGGTACGAGGAGAGGATTTTCTGCTCACAAGAGCATTGCTTGTGAACAGGTAGGTTACTGCGCCCAATCTGCCAGGTGGAGAACAAAGGGACACCAGAATGTTGTAAGGTTTACTGGAGCAAATCGCCGGGCAACTAAGCTGTGGCACAAAGGATCACCATTTCCTTTTGGCACGAACTATTTGTCACTCCGTCCAATTAGGTTCTCATTGAAAATAAAGTCAAACAATTCCAGAGCATGCATTTTGCATACCCTGGAATTTTATTGTATTGGGAAACTGTTATCTTTCGATCACAATAAATCTGTCAACTTTTGCTATAATACAGGGCTTCTTTGATTTTAATATTAGCAAATCAGACTCAAACTTATTTTATTTGGACACGAGACTAATTCATCTATAGGTTTTATTTGAAATTGACCTTTTGTGCCTTCTCACTATAAATGAGCGGAAAGTGTTTTTCCATAATCTTCATTGAACTTTTCCATAATGTTTTTCCACCTTTACCGGCCTCACCCGGTGGAGTAAATTTGTCTACCATTTTATATTCAAACATTCCTTTGCTCATATTATACTCATGCCCCATTTCCTTGTACATCCTTCCTTTACCTCCTATCTTCACCGTAACACCGCCTGTTCCGAGAGCTGCAAGAATTTTCATATCCTTTGTGTCAAAAACATCAAACATCGCCATGCCGGATTTTCTTGACCAAATGAGCTTAAAAAAGAGACAGGTATCACATTCCTCATTGATGGCCTTATCAATTACATCGAAATTTACAATTTCAAATTTGTAAGGATATTTTATTTTGATTCCCTCAATAGTAACATCCTTCTTCAATATGGCACTGTCTACAAGAAGCGTCTTCGTTTCTACTCTTTGCATATTCTCCGAAAAGACATTAGATTTTTTATATTCATCATATTGAAGAGAAATAGCCTTAGTGCTTGTTAACGTTTTAAGAAAGAATACAAAATCCGCATCATTTATCTGGGAATTAGGCAGATAAGAGAATTCAAAAATATCCTGATACTCAGATTCATTATTTACATGTTTCACATGGAAAGAATATAGGTATAACATACCTTGGAATTGTGTGTCCTTCTTAATCCATTCACAGCTAACGAGTACATTACTTTTTAAATCAGTGATGGACAATGCCGCGATCTCCTTTTGTGTTTTAAATACCACTTCGCCCTTGGTGAGCTTCCAATACCTGGGCAAAGTTCGTTTGGCTGCATCATTCAATGTTTTATTAAATTCAGGATATTCTAATTGTTCTTTTTTAGGTAGTACACTTAAATCATTTTCGTTTTCCGGACTTAGCTCAAAAATAACTCCTTTGTTTTCAATTTCTGCGAGAGTGTTTTTGTCAATGGAATAAAATTGGGCAAAAGACGTTGAGCAGAATAAAATAAGCGACAAGTATAGTGTGACTTTCATGAGGAGAGTTTAGCTCTATTTGAATAAAATATTAAATAAGAATTCTGCGTATTCGAAAATTGTCTTATGATAAATTTAAAAACAATTTCAGAGCCAAGTAAATACTAATTCTTTGTTTATACAAATATTATTTCTAATTATTTAACCCGCTTAATCCATTTTGATCCATTGCATTATTAATCTGATTTTTGGCCTATTTTGAATGATTAATATCCATAGAATAACCTAACGGATAGAGTAAATCATAATTTAGGGAGAAGGCCACTTGACGAAATATTGCGCGAAAATCCTTAGAAAGACCCATTCCGTTGGTTCAGATTTTATGAGGTGTGGATAATAATCCTCTCCTATTGAACTTGATTCAATGGAGGTGAATTCGGAAGATTACACCCAAAACAAGAATGCTTTACACTAATGCTAAAATTTCAAATCAAAAGATCAGAAAACAAAATATGATTCTATTCATTTAACAAAACAACCTTTTTTGTTTCTCTGTTCATCTTAGACAGAATGCTGATAAAATAAATTCCGGCATCAACTCTGATTCCTAAATTATTGGTCCCATCCCAAAGAAGTTCACTTTTCCCTGGTACAAAATCTTCCTGCAAAAAGGTTTTTAATATCCTGCCTTCAATATCACGAATTTCAATACTGAGTTTATCCTGAATCCGGTTTTTAAATGAAAGGCTTACCTGATTAGAAAAGGGATTAGGATAAACAGCAATATCACTAATTGACTCCCCTATTTCGTTTATACTTACATTTTGTGATGAATCCAATTTAACAATCCAGTAATCGGAATTGCCATGATTCACGGTCACGTCTCCGTCATTTGAATTGATTGATCCTGCAATGACATATCCACCATCATTCGTTCGAAGAACCGAATTTGCAACGTCAATTCCACTTCCGCCCAGTGACTTCTCCCAAACAATGTTTCCAATAACGTCCAGTTTAACAATCCAATAATCGTAGTCTCCATGATTAAACGAAACATCTCCATCAACAGAGGTTGAATATCCGCCAACAATATACCCCCCATCAGAGGTTTGTTGAATTGAGTACGCTCCGTCAGAGGTACTTCCTCCCAGTGCTTTCTGCCACTGAATTATCCCTGCACTGTCTAACTTTACAATCCAGCTATCACTTTCTCCATGATTTCCGGAAACATCATCATCATTTGAACTCGAGGTACAGGCAACAATAAAACCGCCATCTGCAGTTTGCCGTACATAGCTTGCTGATTCACCGGATGTGCCACCTAAGGTTTTCTGCCATTGAATATTGCCTGTACTATCTGCTTTAACAATCCAGGCATCCATATTACCATGATATCCGGTTACATGTCCGTTTTGAGAATAAGTGTATCCGGAAATAATAAATCCATGATCGAAAGTTTGTTGACAGGATAATGCTTCATCCGTTGCACTCCCTCCATATAAGTGAAACCATTGAATGATCCCTGAAGCATCCAACTTGAGCAACCAGTAATTCTGAGCATTGAAATTTGTTCCGGCCAAATCTCCATCAATAGAATTTGAATAACCCGCCACTATATAACCTCCGTCGAATGTTTCCTGGACAGAGTAAGCTATTTCAAAATCTGATCCACCATAATTCTTTTGCCAAACTATTGAACCAATGCTGTCGGTTTTAACAATCCAAAAATCCCTGTGACCATAATTTCCGGCAACATCACTATCATTCGATTCTGAATATCCGGCAATAATATACCCTCCATCATTAGTTTGCTGAATATAATTTGCAAAATCATCCGCCGATCCACCAAAGGTCTTTTGCCATTGTAAAACCCCGATATTATCTATTTTAACGATCCAGTAGTCTCTGCCTCCATTATTTCCTGTAACATCGCCGTCGTTGGAATCGGAAGTTCCGGCAATAATAAATCCACCATCATTTGTTTGGATGATTGAATTGGCATAATCATTTCCTGATCCGCCAAATGATTTTTGCCATTGAATTGAAGGCTGCCCGTCAACAATAATGGCAATAGAAACAATATAGAAAATGGCAAGAAAAAATGTTTTCATAAAAACTTGGTTTTATTCGAGAGACTCTGTCCTCAATTCATTATAAAATTAATATTCTCCAGTAAGAAAAGAAATTATTTTGAATGAAGTGACCAGCTCTAACAAATAATATGGCGGTTATGTAAGAGAAGGAGCTCTTTTATATAACCGCCATATCAATTATTGACAAAGGTGTCAAATAAAATAAAATTGATTTACTGAACTATAATTTTTCCTGTTTTTAGAATACTTTCTTGGGTTTTTATGTTATA
This sequence comes from uncultured Bacteroidota bacterium, assembly GCA_963775555.1. Lineage (GTDB taxonomy): Bacteria > Bacteroidota > Bacteroidia > AKYH767-A > 2013-40CM-41-45 > QQVM01. The sequence goes on from CAVZJJ010000004.1 coordinate 3,018,806, forward strand.
AAAATAGATCCCGGAATTTAACTCCAATGTTTTGATAAGATTAGCCCCTGTATGGAGAGGGAATTGTTTAATATATTGACCTAAATTATTAATGAGCACCAATGTCAGGTCATTCGAATAATCAGCACTTAGTATCTCCACTACAAAGGATTCTTTTGCAGGATTTGGGAAGACAGAGGCAAATGATGAATTATAAGTGGAAGATTGTTTGATTGCTGTAAGCAAACAGGCATCAAATTTAACGAAGCTAATGCCGGATGCATTTGTTCGCGTTAAACTTGTTGGTGTATTAGCAACCGTTGCCGGCACAGGAATTGCATTTGATGCTGTCATGTTGACGGTATTCATTACAAAAGCAGTATCGTATTGAAAGCAAGAAGATGTTACTGCGGTATCTGTATTGCAAAATGTTTCGAAATTATTAAATCCGAGATGATTCTGGTAAATTGTAAATCCTGAACTGCTACCATAAGCGACATCAGCAACAAAATTATATTCAGGATAAATATGGAGCCAGTTTAATTGAGCTGCTGTGTCCATTTTTAAAATCACCGGAAGTGTAACATTACCGGGCAAGTCATAGTTACCTGCCACATAAATGGCATTATCTCCGAAAGTATATCCATATAATGAAAGGGATAGTCCGCCGGGACTGCTTTTGCTCCATAGTAAATTTCCTGTTGAATCAATTTTGGTAACCATACCTCGAGTTCCTGTCAAGCCAACCGTGCTGGCATTTCCTGCGATTAAGACATTTCCATCCGAAAGTTCAGTAAAATTATTAAAGCTGGTTACCCATTCGGGGCCTGCGTAAGCCTGACTCCACAAAATGGAGCCGGTGGAATTATAACAGGTAACAATTCCCACACCATTAGATATAGATGGATTGCTATATGCAACTCCCACAGCAAGATAATTACCGTTAGCAAGTCGCTTTGCGCTATAATAATGATCCGGGTCGACAGAATAATTTTCGGAATCACTCCATATAATATCACCGCTTGAATCTGTTTTTATCAACTCAGAAAATGTGTTACCGGCATTGGTCACAAGTAAAAATCCGTTATCAGAATCATCCAGGGAATAATTAAGTATTTGGTTGTTGAATTTTTTCATAAAAACAAAATTTCCTAATGCATCAGTTTTTAAAATAAATCCTCCTCCATTAGCCGTAGTATTAGCGATAATTGCAAATCCATTATCCGGCATTTCAATGATTCCCTTGTAATTCACAGTGAAACTGGCTTCACCGTAGATGTAGGTATTCCACAATTTATTTCCATTAACATCAAATCGAATCAATGAAAATCCATAATCACCGGATGAAATAGCTCCTCTGTATTCATTCCCGGTCAATACTAACATGCCACCATCACGAGTGATGGTCGAAGCATGAATACGCCGAACCGCCGAATCTACTGAAAAATCATTCAATGCAAAATGATGACCCCCGGATTGGGCTTTTGCCATGTTGAACTGAAGAAATACTGTCATTGCAAGAAGTAAAATTTTGTTTTTCATTTTGTTGTTTTAAAATGCTCATTTATTTAAAGCCTTTTATTAAGTCCTGTTTTTGAAGTGGTTGCTGGTCTCCACCTGCTGAAATGATGACCATTTCTCACCAATGAGCTTTTTAAACGCAGAGATGTGTATTGTCTTGCAAGTTCAAAAATTAAACTGCGTATTCATGATTTATAAATGAATTTACTATTTATTTATCCAAGAGACTCCTAATCGTTCCGGATCACCTCTTTGGTTCAAGTCGACGCTTGAATGACAGGTCTATGCTATCCTCGTTCAGAACCAGCACAAAGATAATTTTAGCAATCTATTGGATGCTTTTAAATCATCTTGTATAGTTCAAATCCGGACAGCTTCAAAAACGTTGATCCCGCAGTTCGGAGTGATGTTTTGTGTAGATCCTTACGTAGATGAGTGAGGAAAAAAAATGCAAGGAAAACTTGAAAATAGTAAACTTAATCAAACCATCAATAATGAACAGTCACAGTGCCGATAAAAACATGCTGCTTTCCGAAGACATCAGCGACTTTCGCTCTCCAGACATACACATCCTCCTGAACCTTCTCCCCCTTGACGGTTCCATCCCACTGACATGAAGACGGCATCCCTTCATTGCCATAGAAGTCCCATGGAATATTTGAACCCTCCTGATGACAAGACCAGATTTGCAATCCCCAGCGATCGAATATCCACATGTCGTACTCTCTTATTCCCATTCCCTTCGCATAAAAGAGATCATTCTTTTGATTTCCATTCGGTGTAATTGCATTAGGAACAAAGAAGGTAAATTCAGGATTAATTTCAATGCTCTTAGCAATGCTGTCTTTACAACCGTGTCCGGTGGTGACGATAAGTGATGCGACATAATGGTAAAAGTCATTTGCTGTTGCAGAGGAATAAGAATAGGTTTCAACCGGACCTCCATTAAACGTAGCGGAGCCATCACCAAAGTTCCAGGTCCACTGAACAACATCGGAAGTTGATTGGTCATTAAAAGTAAAGTTCGGTGAATTATAACCGACAATTTCAGAACTAATACTAAAATCAGCACGCGGATTAGGATACACTTTAATGATGTTTTTAAATGATTTATTCGCAACGCAACCTAAATCACTCACCACAGAAAGTGTAGCGTCAAAATTTCCGGGATTCTCGTAACATATTTCACCCGGATATTGGGAATCTGAAATAGCAGGACTTCCTCCGGGAAAGCTCCATGACCATTGAGCAATTGAACCATCCGGAGATACGGAATGATCAGTGAATGTATGACACAGTGGAACACATCCGGAATCAGGATTATCAATCACAACAAGCGGAAGATTGTATACAGTTATTGTTCCGGAGGAAGTATCCCTGCAACCATGTTGTGTCTCTGCAATCAAAGAAACAGTGAAAGTTCCCGCTGTGTCGAACCTTATTGAAGGATTTACAGACACTGAAACAGAGGGTTGTCCTTGCGGAACAGACCAGAAATAATTGCGTATAACGTCACCGCTGACCGCAGATTGATTTGCCAAAACAACTGCCCTGTTTTTACAAACAGGAGGAGATACAAATGAGGAAAGTGGTAATGGGAAAACGGAAATAGTATGATTGGTGGTATCAGCACATCCTCCGTCAGAACGGGCAATAAGAGAAATAGTATAGGATCCTTCCGTTAAAAATGAAACAACAGGACTTGTTGCAGAAGACGAAGAGACAGAACCACCGGCAATATTCCATGTATAATTGATATTTTGTCCGGCAGGTTGAATGGTTGAAGAATTCATAAATGTGATTTCTGAGCCGGCACAAATATCCGGTAATGAGAATGCAGCATGCGGATCAGCAGCAACGAACACTTCTTTTGAAATGGTGTCTTTACATCCGTGAATAGTCGTTGTGATTAACTCCACCATTGAAGTGTCTACCGCTTGAAAGGTAACAACAGGATGTATAAGTGAAGATGATGCGGGAACTGCATTCCCAATAGTCCAGGAATAGGAAGCAAGAGTATCACCTGCGGAAGCAGTTGATAAATTAGTGAAAGTATAAGGTGAACCAAAACAATTTACCGGTGTCAAAAAGTCGGCATGTGGCAAAGGATAAATCGAAATACTTTTCTCCAAAGTGTCTTTACATCCACCCGGAGCAGAAGAGATTAATCGAATTGTCGAATTGCCCGGATTGGCATAACTCAGCAATGGCTGCGGATCGGTACTTGATCCGGGATTTCCACCACTAACCGACCATTCATAAGTGAGTAGCTGACCTGTGGGAACACTTGTCGAAGTATTTTGAATTTGAACCTGGTTTCCAAGACAAATGGAATTTGCAACAAAGGAAGAAACAGGATCTGGAGTGATGATCAATTGTTTTTGAACAGTATCCCTACAACCACCTCTGTTGGTGGTGATCAACGTAGCAATTACTGTATCCGGCAGATTATACCTTACAATTGGGTCCGTCAAAGTTGAATTAGCCGGAATACCATTAGGAAAGGACCAGCTATAAGCAACAATGGAATCTCCCGACACTACGGAAGAATTATTTTGAATCTGGATGGCTGCACCCGCACAAACCTGCGGAGATGAAAAACTTGCCAGTGGCATTGGATGAATTGTGATTGATTTTTGTATTGTATCTGCACAACCGAAAGAAGAACTTGCAATTAGCGTGACAGGGAATGTATCAGCTGTTGCATAACTTACAGACGGAGTTACCAATGAAGAAACAGAAGGAGTTCCACCCGGGAATGACCAGGAATAATTTAAAGTGCCCCCTGTGATCGGAAGTGTTGAATTATTTTGAATGGATATTTGTTGCCCGAAACAAGAAGGTGGAGCAGTAAAGGATGCAACAGGAATTTCACGAATATTGATCGTATGTTGGACTGTATCGCGGCAACCTTTTGTACTATTTACAATCAGGGTGATCTGTGAAGAACCGGGACTGGAAATTATTGAAACCGGATCGAATGCCGTAGAAGATCGGGGAATTCCACCAACGAAATACCAATAGTAGGAACTAATCGTATCTCCGGAAGCAATACTCGAAGTATTGGTAACCGGCACCTGAGAACCTGCACAAACACTGGAGGCAGTAAATGAAGCTACAGGAATTTGTGGAACATTTACAGTGTACTGAATCGTATCACGACAACCGGGTGAATAGGTGCCGGAGATTAAAGTGACTGTATGGTTTCCCGGTGTAAATGTCACCGAAGACGGATTAGCGGCATTCGAAGTGGATGGAGTTCCACCACTGAAATTCCATGACCAGTAATTTATCGGATCCTGGGGGGAAGGAGAAAAACTATGCGCTGTGAAATCAGCGTAGCCGCAATGCGTTGAAAATATATAATCAGCTGATACAGTAAAATGTTGTGGTACATATCGCGCAGCCCAGTTACAACCGGATGGTGAATTAACTTTTACAATAAATGTATCTCCAGGCTGAGCATAAGGGGTAATTATTTGAGTGTTGGCAATGGGAATCGTATCGTTATTCAGAAACCATTCATAAGAATATGTGTTAACTGAATCAGGGGGTGCAGGAGCAACCAATGTATCGGGAGCATTAGCATAACAGTTAGGTTTAAAAATTGCGGATGACGATCCACACGCAAAATCCCAATACGAATGAGCAAAGTGTCCACCGAGCCGACAATCGGCATTTGTTATCACCACTGTCAGTGTCTGTCCGATATACGCAGACAAATTTACACCTTCAATTGTCCAGGGTTTATAGGTGGCTGTATCACGCCGACCGGCACCACCGCCGCCACCACCGCCACCTCGAAGAGAATTACATTTGTACTGTCCGGGAAATGATTCAGTGGCAATGTATCGCTGATAGGCGCAGGAAATCGTATCACCGCTTGCGTCAAGTATCATGAACTCGACATAGGGCATATTTTCAATGGTATGAGAAGAAGCATCCGGATTTTCCATTACGAATGCATAAGCATAAATAAAATTTGTATCTGCTATTCCCACCGTAAAACAATAGGTCAGTCGTTCCGCACAACCGGCTGATAACTGGCCCTGTTGTGGTGAACATCCTCCTCCCTGACCATCGGTCTGTGGTTGGCCAAGTTGAATTGAACTTGCACCAAAACCGGGAGGCGCAACAAGAGTAATTGCAGGATCACCGGGATTCACACCAGGTGTGAGTGGATCAATTCCTGCTCCTGTAGTAAGATTAAATCTTGGTGGGCTCGGAATTGTTGGGGTCAAATTTAACCCGAGTGAATCAAAGTTTTCTCCTGCTTCCGCCTGCCATACATCCCAACCATTTTCAACTCCCATGTCATGGCAGGTTCCACATGCTGATGAAGAATTTGATCTCGAATAACACTGGACTGATATTTTTCTACCCTCCAGTATAAGTTTTTCATTTTGTTTGCGGATAACCTCTAAAGCAGCTTCCGGAATTTGGTTTGCTTTGATTTGTTCAGAAACCGATAATTTTTCCGGCCAGGAAATAACTGGATCTATACTATTATCAGAAATATTTTGCGCAAAAGTGAAGCATGGAGCAAAGACCAAAATGGCCATTAGAAAAATGGCGCATTGCTTAGAAAACGAATAAAAAACAAATCTCAGGGAGTCCATGCTAGGGACATACAATTACGTGAAAATGCGGTCATTAACAAAAAATATTTGGCGAACGAAAGCAATGGTCTTTGAAATATGCTTTAATTCATAATACATCCTAAATCAAAACCCTCTAAAGAAGCCAGCCAGTCTATAAAATACCAGGTTTTCTACATTAATTTTTTGTCTAAAAAGTGGAAATTCCAGCTTTACCAATCACCTTGCAGAATGAATGATAATAATCAATATAAATGATTTTTTTGAACAAAAAGTGGCAATTCCCTGGAGAATGGTTTTGACTCACTCGCAGAGGAGGAGTGGGCGGTTTCTAATCCCCAATCTTTACGACTTTAATTCTGATATAACCATCAATAAGAACATAATATATTCCCTCCCTAAATTTATTCATGTTTATATATCCCCGTTCGTTTATAATTACACAACCCATCAGTGAGCCCAGGCTGTTAAAAATTGACGCTTCTTTGAGTTTCCCATTCTCAATATATAATATATCCTTACAAGGATTTGGATATAATTTTATTGGTAAACCTTTTGAATTACTTTCAATTCCTGTTGATGTCTCTTCGAATTTATACCAGTCATGGTAATAGACATTAATATTTGTACTAAAGTAATAATTCCAACCAGCTCCAATATATGCTCCGCTATTTCCAGAAACAGAAACGCCATTCTGCCTAGAAAAACCGGGAAAATTTATTATTGCCACACCCCATGAATCTGTAGAGGGATCATAGGCATAAAAATCATTGAAGTAATTGAATTGTAAATTTGAATCAAGAAAACTTCCAAGTCCACAATACCCGTGAACACCCAATGAAAAACCGAATGCCTCAGACCGTGCCCCCCCTGGGAAATCAGCTTTTTGTGACCAGGTATCTAATGTAGCATCATATTCAAAAAGAGTATTAATATAATTCCCTCCAAAACTGATGGAAAAAAAACCGCATGCGATATATCCTCTTCCGTTTAAAACAAATGTAGATCCATGCGAATGATTAGCGATCGGCATTGGTGATTTCAACAACCAATTCACTCCATCAAATTGCCAGGTCTCATTTAATGGGATAGTTGCTGAATCAAAACCCCCTACTATATATGCAAAATCACCGACAACAAATACAGATGAGCCAAACCTGTACATATTCTGAGGTACCTGTAATTGAACCCAGGACGAATCAAGAGGATCGAATTCCCACATATCCGCTAACAATGAATAAATCCCATTCACCGTATCAATATCCTCACCAAATGCAACATATCCCTTATTATGTAAAGCAAATCCCACGGCTCCATACCTGGTATTCACGCAACCCGGAATGAGGCCAGCCGAAGTCCATGAATTATTCAATGTATCATACACAAAAATATTTCTGCTTTTCTCTCCTCCCCCTACATATATTTTTCCATTAATCTCAAATGAAAAGGCACCACGATAATCACCGCTGCCCCCTGCAATATCCTGCTTTTGAATCCAGGATTGTGCATGTAAGAGATTTGTCGCCACTAAAACCATAAACAGGATAAGTATATTCTTGTACATCGTTATAAGTTTTTGATTTGTTTTTACATCCCGAATTTCCGGCTATCTTTGAAAATAAAATAGTACAAAAACGAAATGGAATTCAGGAAAATCCTTCCTTCGCCGGTTTTACAACCTTTTGTTCGCTACTACTGGGTATTTGATGTGGCTGAATCTGATGTTCCATTTTCGCAATTACTTTTTCCATTCGGATCATTTGAACTTATATTTAATCTGACGAATGCACCTGATATGCGTTATGTTGGGGAGTGCCTTGAATTTAAACAGCCCGACATCATTTATCTTGGTCAGTTTACCAAACCTTTCATACTCAATTTTACACAACGCAGTCATAGTATTGGTGTCAGTCTGTATCCCTGGGTTGGAAATTTATTGTTTGATACCCCCGCAAACGTTTTCAAAAACAGAGTAACATTTGTAGAAAGCATTTGTAATTCTGATTTCCTCTATGAAAAGCTTAAAGAAAAAACAAATGAGACCGACTGCATTAAGCAGCTCGAACTATTTCTTAGCGAAAAGTTTACCAGAAATAAACCTGACAACTTAGTCTTATCAATTTCGAAGTCTATTATCAGCAATTCATCGAATGATGAACTGATCAATACCTTGTCAACAATTGGTGTGACTCGTAGAAGAATTGAACAACGATTTCTGGAATCGACCGGACTCACGATGGGATTTTTTATCAGAAAGATCAGATTTCAGAAAGCTGTTCACCTGTTAAAAAACCAAATGAAGAAGAATCTTACACAGGTTGGTTTGGAAACAGGTTATTTCGACCAAAGTCATTTTATCAGAGAGTTTAAATCTTTTGCCGGAATTACACCAAAAGATTTTCTGAAGCATCAATCGGAAATGCGAGACTTTGTAAGCGGATTGATGGTCGTTAATCAGCATTAATACAGAAAAATAATCATAGTGCTTATTTCAAAAAATATTTGAACCTAAATTGAAGCAGGTGTCTATCGAGGAAAAATTCTAAAAGCAAACAAAACAATTTATCGCATACTATTCACTACTGGAGAAATCTCCCATTCTCCGGAATGCGCATATGCAAATTCGCAAACACAATACTTCGATGCATCAGTCTAAATGGACATGACAGATAGATTTCACTGTAGAAATAATGAATTTCCCAAAGGATTAGACGAAGTTAATTTTCCGGATAATGCTCGTTCTTCCACCTTCTGATTTTATTTAGCGAACAAGAGTCAAGCCGGTAGTCTGGTGGCATGGGTGCAGAATAACCATCTTTCATAACAGAACTAAAGAAGCTACCCTCCCTTACAAAACTAAACAATGCAGAGGTATCTTCGAGATTGATACTATGTAAATGGATAGAATCTGAATGGCAGGAGTAGCAATTCCCCTGTATGATTGGCCTGATATTTTCGAAGTATCCAATTGTACTTGTATCACACAAAGATTCCTGAGCAGGCAGAATCAGTGGATCATGAGTGCAGGATATCAGTAGTATTAAAATGAAGATGAAGAATGCTGACCTCATCCTTCAAAGTTCGATTGAAAATATGCTGGATTGTACTATTCCGACAAATTTAACTCAAACTTAATATTATGAATTTCAGATCCAATAATCTGAAGATCCTTTCGATGGCGTTTTGTTTTTGATCCATTCTACAGGTTCTTTCCTCCGGGCGGGAAGTATTGATCTTTCTCTTAACTATTTGAAATGTGAATCATTTACTAAATTTCTGCTTTTTTTAATGGTTCCTAACACTTATAATTACAAATCCCTCGCAGCATAGCTTTTAGCTGACATATATTTTCAATTGAAGGAAACGTCCTGAAGGAAAATTACAATCTTAGATTCACTGACACGTAGCCTTAAGTTGAATTTCAAAAAGAATTTGCCAATGGTCTCTACTTTATAAGAGTTAATCAGCCGGGAAATAATTACTATTTTAAGTATTATACTTTATAAAAGCGGCTACGAAAGTTTTCAAGTCCTTCGCAGGCGGGAATAATATTAGAGATTATTAAGACAAATTATTCCTTCTAACATTTTTTGGAGTGAATAAAAAAGGGCCGTTGAATCAACGACCCTTTTCATAAAAAATAAAATATACTTGTTCAATAGGAAGTTCTTAATTCTACTCTTCTGTTTTTTGCACGACCAATACTTGTATTGTTATCTGCTATGGGCTTGGATTCTCCAAATCCAGTTGCCGTCATTCGTGATTCCATAATCCCTTTACCCATCAAGTATGTCTTTACTGACTCGGTTCGTTTTTGTGAAAGATTCATATTGTAAGCATCCTCTCCCTGGCTGTCTGTATGACCTTCAATGATCAGGTTCGCTTCTTCATAGCGCTTAAGAATTGAAGATAATTCATCCAATTGAACCAAGGATGCCACCTTCAACTTATCGCTATTCGTTTCGAAAAATATTTTGCTTGCGATCTGTGTAATCCGTTTTACATCTTCTATTTTCATTTCGGGACAACCTTTATTTGCGACTGTTCCTTTTACCCCCGGACAACGATCTTCGTTATCCGCCACTCCATCTCCATCTGAATCAGGACATCCTTTGAGTGCAAGTAAACCTGCACTGTCAGGGCACAAATCTTCTTCGTTTACTAAACCGTCTTTATCATTATCAAGTGGACAGCCTGTTGAATCAACAACATATCCGGTTTTAGTTCCCGGACATTTATCATCAACGTCAGCAATTCCATCGCCATCTATATCAGGACAACCATTAAGCGCTGCAGTTCCTTTAGCATCCGGGCAACGATCAGCCTTGTCAGTGATGCCATCACCATCTTTATCCGGGCAACCTTTCAAGGATTCGAGACCGGCAACATCCGGGCAATCATCTTTATAGTCAGCAATCCCATCCATATCTTTATCAATCGGACAACCATCTTTATCCACCATTACATTAGGTGGTGTGGCGGAGCATTTATCAAATCGATCCACTACACCATCCTTATCTTCATCGTGTTTTTTACCGAAATTGAATGTTAAACCAATTGTATGAAGCAGGAAGGCGTCGTTACTGTTGGCCGTATAACCATCTTTGTTATCATTGGTTGAATAAAGAAACATCTCCTGCAAGTTCAACATTATGCTTGGCCCCAGGCGGAAGTTTAGTCCTCCCCCAAAAGAAGGAACAGCATAATCAATTTTACTTTTTTCAGTTACCGTTGGATTATTAGCAAAGAGCAATGGACCTACTCCTACAAACAAATACGGACGGATAAAGGACTCCGGCCCCAAAACATTAAACCGAACATTGAATGTAACAGACGAAATGCCACTGCGAAAATGGGCAGTATCATTTCCATATCCAACTTCACCTTTTGTAAAATTCAGGTTCAAATCCAAATGAGAAATGATATAACGCGATAGTGAAATACCACCAAAACCGTATAAGGGCCCATCAGTTTTATAGAATCCATTTCCAAGGTCGCCATTATATTGCTCTGCTCCCCCGTGAATCCCGATATTCCATTTCTTATCGATTGTTTGCCCGATAGCGGCGCTTGTAAATACCGTAAAAAAACATACCAGTAAAAATAATTTCATATTTCGTCTATTTAGCATAAGATGTATAAATTTTTTAATGCAAAACTCTTAGAATAAGCACAATTAGGAGATAAAAGGACTTCAGGTAAAAAAATTTCACGGCCTAAAGGTGAGGCTCATACTCCGGAAAAACATTACACAATTACATAGAAATGTTACATAATTCATGTACTAAATATGATTTATTGATTGTTGCAAAGCATTGCATGTTTGCATTAAGTTGAGAAAAGAGGATTCCTGCCATTATACAGTTGGGCATCATTCACATCTCATAAAATGTTGAATTGAAAATGGCATTTGAAAAATCTGTGAAGTAATATTTGGGTGATGAAATTTCCGATAGGAAGAATCGAAAAAGTATAAAACATTAAGCACATGCAACCCGCTCAGTGGAATCTTGTATGAAATCCTCTGTACAGTTTCTTTCCAGCGAGCGGGCTCAAGTAATCTTAAGGCAAATAAGCATAGCCTTTTTTCATCTTCCAAAGAAAATACTTCTCCAGGAGAACTTTCCCAAAATCATAAATTACGTTTGGCAGCATGATGGCGAAACTTCTTGGCTTGAAAAGGTGATTTGAAAAAATAAGCACCTCCTTTTTACCTGCATCCATGATACAAAGTGCCGGAATTTGACCCCAGGGCTTTTCTTTCAACTTGACTTTGCCAACACTTGTTCTGTAAATATTTTCAGCTACGACTTTACCTGTTTCATCACTTGGATAACCGGTTTTCGGAACAGAAAAGTGAACCTTTCCTTGTTCGAATGGGGCAGGCACATTAACCGTTAAACCCGCAACCCAAACATTATTCCATTTTTGATGTCGGTAAGTTGGCAACACATTGAGGAAGCCATTGGGCTCAGCTTCCAGTGTAGGAGAATTTTTAAGGAGATCAACTCCCAAAAACTGAGGCATGAGCATCGTAAACTTTGATGAAATAACTTCTCCATTACTAAGCACCACCTCGTCTTTTTTTACTTCAGTGATGCCAATATCAGTTCTGTAATGTATATTAAACATCTTCATAAAACCTTTCAACATTGTTTCGCCCATCGGCATTCCGTCAATCCCAAAATGACCTAAATAGGTTTCCGGAGTAATCCAATACAAATCAACTTTATTACGGATACCCTCTTCTCTGAGCCATTTTTCTATGTTGAATAAAAATTCGTAAGCCGCTCCCATGCAGCCCGCTTCCTGTGTTGAACCTATTACAATAGGGCCGGGATTCTTTTTAAATTCATTTAATTTTTCGCGGGTCTTCAGAGCACCATCCGGTGTACCGATATAAAATCCATGCTCACGAAGTCCGGGAACGATATCATAATTAACCTTTGGCCCCGTGGCAATCACCAGATGATCATAAGTGAATGTTCCATCTTTAGTAATCACCTCCTGCTTGTCTGCATCAATTTTTTCTGCGACAGTCTTTACAAATTTAATTCCATACTTTTCAAAAACAGGTCTGCGCTTAATACTGATATCTTTAATTTCTCTTCTTTTTGTTGGCACCCAAATCAATGAAGGTATATACAAGAAATCTTCATTTCTGTCGATGACAGTAATTTCCACATTGTCTTTGAGTTTTCTTTTTAACTCCAGAGCGGCGGTGAATCCGGCAAAACTTCCACCAATGATTAAGGCTTTCATAATGTTTTTTTTAATTCTGATACAAAGTAACAGACAAAAGCAGGAGTGGTCCCTGACCAATGTTTGCTAGAATTATGACATAGATCACAAGTAAAAAATTGACATAATAAACTGCCTTAAATGCGCATTAAGGATGCTAAATTTCGATCGGTAAAAATCCTTGAGTTTATTCAGAAACTTAACTGCGAAATAGCAGCATATCAAGTAAAAAATATGAGGTAATAATTATGCAATAATCGCCCTTCTCCTGACTAAATATTTTGCCACTGACTATACGCAGGATTATTCTTCCCCGGCAAGCTCTTCACTCTGTTAAAATTTAATACTACATCATTACGCAAAGAAGATCAATGTCAAAAAACAAAGGCAATATTTTTAATTGAATAATTGCGTCCATTTTACATTTTCGAATTTTCAGGAAAATAAATTTGAAACCCAATCACTCTTTGAATAACTGAAATGTTTTTATTGGTAGATTGGAAATTTCACATTCAAAAGCAGTGATTACAAATCCATCGTAACTTCCAAGCTAAAAAAACTAAATTCCTTTCACCATCAACAAATTATGATGATCAATAGTCAAGATTCTCCAGAAGATTGCTCAGCGCTTCATCAAGATCTTTTCCGAATGCAAGGATCCCTTCGGGGTGTCCGCCCATGACGATGATCTTCTCTTTTACTACCTCTTCACCATCGAAAAGATTTCGGATTGCATCAGCCATCTCCACTGTTCCGTATGCTGCATCCTCGCTTGTCGTCGGAACATTGTGCATGAGTTTTTTCCACATTTCATCACTATGAACATGGATGACCGCATTAGTTTCCGGCGAACACTCGTAGATCATTGCATGTGTGAGTGATTCAGAGGAAGCCTTCAAAGGACCGATGCAGGTCAGGCTGTTCTCACTGATTTTATAATCCTTGACCAATGAAAAATGGTCCCGGTTCAAATTTTCCATCCCTCCTGTCGCAGATCCGGTGATCAGGAATTCGAAACCCTGGGTGCGGACACTGATATTCCCGAAGCCAATGCCATCGGGATACGCTCCTATCAATCCCCGCTTGTATAATTTTTCCCTGACCCCATTTATCTTTGTGATGGTCTCCGGTGATCCGCACTCTCCTCTGATCCAGTTACAGTTGAATTTTATATAGCCTTCTTCCATCTCAGCGATTCGATTCAGGAAAGAGTTTCAGAAGCGAAGCCCGATCGGCCTTGCAGATGCCACGTTCGGTAATGATTCCTGTAACGAGTCGCGCCGGAGTGACATCGAAGCCGTAATTGGCAGCCGGACTCTCTTCCGGTGTCAGCAATACAGTCTTAAAATCTCCTTCCGCCCAGCCTTCCATATATTTCACTTCCTCTGCACCACGTTCTTCAATAGGAATTTCCTTCAGTCCGTCGTTCAACTTCCAGTCGATCGTCGAAGAAGGCAGTGCAACATAAAAGGGCACACCATTGTCTTTCGCTGCCAGTGCTTTCAGGTAAGTGCCGATCTTATTGGCTACATCGCCATTAGATGTTGTTCGATCGGAACCCACGATCACCAGGTCAACCATTCCGTGCTGCATAAGATGACCACCGGTATTATCTGCAATTACTGTATGCGGAACTCCGTGGTTCCCCAGTTCCCATGCGGTAAGTCGCGCGCCCTGGTTGCGGGGTCTGGTTTCGTCGACCCATACATGCAGAGAAATTCCTTTATCGAAGGCAGCGTATATAGGAGAAGTAGCTGTACCGTAATCGACAAAAGCCAACCAGCCCGCATTGCAATGCGTGAGTAGATTGACGGTCTTTCCGCCCTTCTTACGACTCAATGTTTCGATCAGTTCAAGACCATGCAATCCGATCCTACGACAACAATCCGCGTCTGCGTCTGCGATAGCAGTCGCGGTATCTAAAGCAGCTGAGATTTTAGCATCGAAGGAAGAGGCAATCCGGATAGCTTGAACTTGCTGATCGACAGCCTGCGATAAGTTAACTGCTGTAGGCCGGGTAGCTTTCAGTTTTTCTGCAGAGCTAAGAACGAAGGCATCGAAAGACTCATTCTTCGGTGCCTGAAGTGTTGCAAGGTACATACCGTAAGCTGCAGCGGCTCCTATCAGTCCGGCGCCCCGCAGATGCATGTCTTTGATGGCGATGGCCATCTCGTCCGGATTTCTGATGTCCTCAAAGACCAGTTGAAAAGGAAGAAAGCGCTGATCGATGATCCGAATCGTGTTCTCCTCCTGCACTTTCAGCCAAATGGTTCGGTAATTTTTCCCTTTAATATTCATTTGAATGGACTGGTATTGAATCGTCGTCCAAGATACAAATTCGGAACAGAATATTTTTTTTGATATTCATTTCCGGATATTCAGGCAAAAGAAATTTATTATTCTTTTTCGAAATTTTTTCTTTAGAACTTTCTTGCTTCTTATGCCCTGCTTCCATCAGGATACCTGATGAGTAGTGAACACTGGATTTAAAATCACACATTTTAAAAGAAAGTGATTACAAATCCCTCGCATCGGAAACCTTATGGTTTTTCTTGTTAGCATTGATTTAATCTATAACAAACTTCTCTACCAAATTATCTGACTTAATAAAATAAATTCCCGCTGAAAAGTTTGAAACATCTAATTCAAAGCTGTTTTTTGTTACGTTGAGAAACATTGAAACATCTTGCTCCATGACAACTCTTCCTTGCAAGTCGAATACAATTATTTTATTAAGAGGAAGATTCTTAGCTCCGTTCAGAAAGACAGTTAGTTTTTTAGTGTAAGGATTGAAATATACCGCAGACTTCCATTCAGAAATCAGGGA
This sequence comes from uncultured Bacteroidota bacterium, assembly GCA_963775555.1. Classification (GTDB taxonomy): domain Bacteria; phylum Bacteroidota; class Bacteroidia; order AKYH767-A; family 2013-40CM-41-45; genus QQVM01. Next base: position 3,034,472 of record CAVZJJ010000004.1, read on the forward strand.
CTCGTTTATACCAGTGGTGCAAGTCCCATCTGGTGTGTATTCCCAAAAGTCATGAAATAAAGGACCGCCATCCTCTCCGCCTAAACCAATATATCCCTTATTTTGAATTGAAAAAAATGCGGGTTCATCACGACCAGACCCGGGAAAATTAGCTTTTTGTATCCATGCATTTGTAACTGGATTGTATTGCCACAAATCCGCAGCATAGGCATTGCCAAGAATATATTCACCAGTTCCGAAATATCCTAAATCACAAATTGAAAATGCTGATGCGTCAGCCCGAGCATCGGATGTAAAATTGGCTTTCTGTGTCCAGGTATCACTGATACTATTATACTCCCATAAATCTGCTAAGAAATTTCCATTGTACCCACCCGCTATATATCCATTAGTTCCTATTGTAAAACAATTTGCATCGAATCTTGGCACTCCTGTCAAACTGTTTTTTTGTGTCCAGCTATCTGACACAGTATTATATTGCCAAAAATCATCATAATATACAGAATTATAATTCCCAGTACCAGCATAACCCATATTGCCAATTGAAAATCCTACAGCTCCCCATCTGTCACCCCCGCCAAAATTTGCTTTCTGAGTCCACACATTTATTGAAGGATCATATTCCCAGAAATCATGAAGGGCGACACCTGATGAATTTGCCCCTAATCCTGCATATCCTTTATTACCGATAGAAAATCCGATGGCTGCACCCCTCCCAACTCCTCCAAAACTTGCCTTCTGCGTCCATAAATTAGTTGCGGGATCATATTCCCAAAAATCATTGTGGTAATTATTGGCAGTGTCCCTGCCTCCTCCAACATATCCTTTATCTGCAATAGAAAAAGAAAAAGGATATTCTAATCCTCCGCCCGGAAAATCTGCCTTCCGTGTCCAGAAATCTGCTTTAGTAATAAGAGTGAAACAGATAAAAATAAGAGTGCAAATTGTTTTCATAAGATTAAATTTTAGAATAGTTTAAACAAATGTAAAGTATTTTGAAGTTCCTAAAACACAAAACCAGTAAACTATTAATTTCCTGCTACCCCTTTCGGGAATATTGTGTGGAAGGACTGGTCAGTTCGTGTTAATTATTCAAAACCTAAATCCTCAGGAGGGTCAACTAATGTATCATGCAGTTAAATTGTAACAGCAAAGGATTTTTCAATTGTCGTAATAAGCAGCTATGCTAAAGGAAGAATATATGGCAGCGATGCCAGCCATTTACTTAATTATCCGGGAAACTAATATTGGAAAGTTTGAAAGTGATGTATGAAAACAGCTTGAATTGCCACATTTCAATTCTTTTTTTAACATATAATGCAGGTGGTAGACGTGCTAAATAATTTCATTGTTTTAGGAAAGTTGCCTTAATTTCCCCTATTTTTATTTGCATTCCCCGGCAGTTATTTATCCAACTACTTCTAAAAATAGTTTAATAATTTATACATACTATGAAATTTATAAGAAACTCGTTGTTGCTATTTGGTGTGCTAATAACTCAAGCAACGGTTGCACAACACAAAATTGCAAAAGAAATTCTTGCTATCAAGGATCAACACCGGGAACAAAAAGCAGTCAATCTCTTTGTGGTCGACAATTCTGAGGACCAATCAAAATACACTGAAATACTCAGTGAAGCAGTATTCTTAAAATACAATTTTGAAAAAGCCAGTGAATTAATCTTATCTCATTCAGACTTTCTCCTTCTAATTATTCCCGGATTTGGAACCAATGAGTTTCATCTCGAATTAAAACAGGCTAACTTTCTAACACCTGATTTTAGCATAGTCAGCAGTAGTGGAATTGTTTTGGATAAAGCCGAAGAAAATTCAGTCCACTACCAGGGTATTATTTCCGGAGACAGCCTGTCAGTATGTGCCATAAGTATTTTTAAAAATGAAGTGATGGGAATGATTTCCTCTCCCACGATTGGAAATATAGTTATTGGAAAATTAAAAGATAATAAGTCAGGAACGCACATCCTATACAATGATCAAAACTTATTGGTACCTCCACCAATTAACTGTCAAACTCCTGATGATAATGAATATTACCAGGCCGAACAACTTCTCCCACCTCGAATTAACAACGTGAATTGTATTCGACTCTATTGGGAGATTAATTTTGATATTTATTCAGGCCAGGGCGGATTGACAAATACTACAAATTATGCTTTAGGGATTTTTAACCAGAGTGCAATTTTGTACAGTAATGACGGGATACCTGTTCAATTATCACAATTATATATCTGGGATACTACCAGTCCATATACTTCTGGAAGTAGCAGCGGTTTATTAAGCCAGTTCCAATCTACCCGAACTTCATTTGCAGGAGACCTTGGGCATCTCCTGGGTTATGCAGGAAGCGGTGGAATAGCAGCAAGCGTTAGTGGTATATGTGCATCAAATGTGAGATACAGCCAATGCTATTCAGGAGTATCTCCTTTTTACCAGAATGTTCCGGTTTATTCCTGGACGATAACAGTTGTGACACATGAACAAGGGCATCTTATGGGTTCAAGGCATACCCATGGATGTGTATGGAACGGAAATAATACCGCCATCGATGATTGTGGTCCGAGAGCAGGCTATCCGTATGAAGGATCATGCAGCGGAGCCCCTACACCAACAAGTGGAGGAACTATAATGAGTTACTGTCATTTAACCAGTACAGGAATAAATTTCTCAAATGGCTTCGGACCCCAACCGACAACCGTTATATTGAACAATTACAACAATGGCACTTGTTTGACTGCATGTACAGGTGGAATTTTTTGTGGAGCATGTTCGGATTTGCAAAGTTCAAATGCTACCACGACTTCAATTACATTAAGCTGGACTCCTGCAATCAATGCAAATAGTTATATTATTCAATACCGGGAAAGTGGTACAACTACCTGGATAACCGACACAACCAGCAACACCATATATCAACTTAACGGACTGCAGAATGGAACTAGTTATGAATGGCAGGTACAAACAGTTTGTTCGGGTAGCACATCAGTGTTTACCAGTTCTGGTTTTTTTATTACTGTTCCATTGGTTTGTAATATTCCAAATAACATCACTGTAAACACTGTCACTTCAGTTTCTGCAGTAATTACATGGCAAGCTGTAAATGCTTCGATCAGATACATCATTAGATACAAACCTGTCGTATCTGCAACCTGGTTGACTGATAGCACTACAAATACGTATATTACTCTTAGGCATTTACAAAGTAGTACAGCTTATGAATTTCAGGTTCAAACAGTGTGTGCCGGGGAGGGCACTTCAGGATACAGTTCAAGTATAATGTTTTCAACAAGTGATGCCGGAAGTCCAGAGACCGTAACAATTCAGCCTGATGCAAATTGTGGTAAAGACGCCTTCATAGCCAGCCAACCTACCAATGGAATTAACATAAGTAATTATGGAGATCATCAGGAAATAAATGTGATGTCATGGACAGTCAGCTCTTTGCAGGCTCAACAGAGAACTTTGTTGGATTTTGACCTGAGTTTTATTCCACAAGGTTCAGGAATTCAAAGTGCGACACTTTCGTTGTTTTGGAATCCAACCAGTTCTAACACCGGTCATTCAACTCTCAGCGGTTCTAACTCATCAATTCTTCAAAAAATCACCCAGCCCTGGGACGAGCATTTAGTAACTTGGGTTAATCAACCACCAACGACTATCGTTAATGAAGTTACACTCCCTGCAAGCACTTCCACGACTCAAGATTATAATTCGATAGACATCACCGATATTATTCAGGATTTTGTAAATGACCCTGCCAGTAATTATGGAATAATGATTCAATTGCTCAATGAAACTCCGTACCGTAGTTTAACATTTTGTTCAAGCGACCACCCTAACCCTGCACTTCGACCGAAACTGGAACTAACCTATCTTCCCAATCAGGAACCCTGTAAATATTATCAGTACTCCTTTTGCAATGGGATAGACGCTCTACTAGGAAGAAGCCCGGTTGCAGGATATGATACAATAAATTTTGGCAATAATACTGAGATGAATGCCATTTCCTGGACAAATGGGGGACAACAAAGTGACACCCGTTCACTTATGTATTGGAATTTTTCAGACATACCATCAAATGCAGTCATTACTCAGGCAAATCTTAATCTTTATTGGAACCCCAACAGTTCTAATACCGGACACTCAAGTCAATCCGGTTCAAATGAAGCAGTTCTCATTAGAGCGAGCAGTGCCTGGGATGAACAAACAGTAACCTGGAATACCCAACCAACTTTGGATACAAATTATAAAACACTCCTACCACCTAGTGCAAACTCTCAACAAGATTATATAATCGATGTAAGATCGTTAGTCCAAAAAATGGTGAGCGATCCTCCTGCCAACTACGGAATGATGCTTAAATTAACAAATGAAACTTATTTTCGCAGTCTGACATTCTGTAGCAGTGACCATGTGGACCCTGCCAGACGTCCAAGGATTGAAGTTTGCTATATGATTCCAACAAATATTCAAGAGAATATTTCAACGATTGAATTTTCAATAAGTCAAAATCCTGAATTAAATTTAATAACTGTTTACAGAACAATTGATTTTGAAAAGGGAACTACCCTTTACCTCTATGACCTGGGAGGAAAACTCCTTAGACAGTTCCAGGATTTAAACAGAAGCCAATTCAATTTTAGCAGCACTAACCTCGACGCCGGCTTATACTTTATTTCATTAAAATCGGGTAGTAACAACCATACTAAAAAACTGGTTTTGTTGAAATAGTAACAAGAAGAAAGCAAATCAAAAGAAATGGTGAAAATTAATTATTGATTAGTACCTGTAACTAACGGAGATTTACAACTAATTCGGAATATTAACTTCTGCGGACAATTCGCAATGCTGAGCCCCACCCAGCCCGGCGGAATGAGCTCAGGTACGAACTTTCACGCAATCTTTTGCCAAGCTGTGAATATGGTGGTTAAAAGATTACAATACTTGCCTCCGAAAGAACACCTTCTTCTTGACCAAAAAAAGAAAATAAAAACTTGCTACCAGAATTAGAAAACAAATTGCTAAGTTTGATCAAATACCGGATGGAGTTGGTTTTGCAAATGCTGAATATGAATAAGAAAAGATCGACATTACACAGAGTTCTTGGCGGCATCTATGCTTTATGCCGTCTGCAAGAAACAAACTTTGACAACTTAAAAACAGACCTCAAAAAAAACAAATACTTCTTACTTTTATCTTCACCTCGTTTCACGTCTGCAAAGAGTCAAAAGCTAATCGCTCATCACTAAAATCACATATCATGAGAAACATTCAACTGCATATTTTAATATCTTTTTTTATTTCAGTTTCGTGCTCTGCTCAAGTCAACTTCAAAAAAACTTATCGCCCGTCAGGCACCACGGTGGCAGCAATTAATACCATATCCGCAGCAGGTGGCGGTTACTACATGGCAGGTCATATGTATGATATTTCCGCACCTCTTAATACCGACATCTATATTTTAAAGGTAGACGAAAGCGGAGATCTGCTCTGGTGGAAACGTTATGATTCGGGTGTAGCTGGCTTAGGTGATCAGCAATGTTCCGTTGCAGAGCTGCCATCAGGAGATATTATTCTTAAGTTTAATTTATATCATACAATTGACACTATATATATAGCAGTGGCAAGATTAGATAGTTCAGGAAATGTAACCTGGATAAAGACTTTTGATCCGGGAGAATACAGTACATCCTTGAATGTAGTGCTAAACAAAAACAATGGAAATATTCTAGTTCCGTTAAAAATAGTTGGCAACAATTCCCTGCCACCATTCAACAACTACGACAAATTAGGGGCGGTTGAAATGGACCTTTCTGGAAACGTGGTCCGGTCTTATGCTGTGGGATATGGCAGCAGTGCATGGCTTTCAAGTTTTGAACAAACCATCGATGGAGGATTTATAATTGCAGGAGTGGATCATTATAGTGCCAACTATGGTGGACTTGTTGCCAAATTAAATGCCGCGGGAAATTTAGAGTGGGGAATCAAGTCGAACACCCCGGATCCATTTTGTAGTTCGGCAATTATTGAACTTCCGGATAGCAGTTTTGCCTGGACATTTACAGAAAATTGTTATCAGACTCCTAAACATCGAGGTGTTGCAAGAATCAGTAGTACAGGAGTGCTCCTTAACTCCCGTGAAATATTTGCTCAAACCGGGGATACACTTTCTGATAGCCCTCCAATTTTACATAAATCAGAAGATGGACATATATTCCTAGATTGGATAAAATACAATTCATCCGTTGGAAAGCGTATTCTCATACCCGTAGATACTGCTTTTAATTTTCTACCAGGCAAGTTATTTGATTTTAGTACAGGCACAAGCAATACAAGTGTTGTCAAGGTAGTTGGCAACGATTTGATAATCGGAGGAGGGCATTCCGGTAACCCGGGTTATTCTGCCGCACTTTACCGCACATCATCAATTTCTACTAATCAGTGTGGCGAAGGCCCTTACTCGGTTACTACAGGCCCTTATACTTTCACACTGGGCTTTTCTAATCCTTTTGTTTCGGATACTATCATTGTTTCCACTGCACCGATTATTTCGCTGACCTCTTCCAATGTATCAGGTGATTCATTGCTATGCCAACTTACCGGGGTTGAACAATTAGCGGGTGAGCAAAACTTATTTTTTATTTATCCCAATCCGGTTAATTCAGTTTTGACAATTCATTCTTCGGAGAATATGAAAGAGTTAAAAATCGTTGATGTTTTAGGAAATGAATTTTATCAGACTGAGATCTTGAATTCAACCAATGAACTTCACATTCCAACCTCTGATTTATCTATTGGCGTTTATTTCATTAAACTAAAAATGGGAAACAGAACTGTCACTAAAAAATTTCTTAAGCTCTGAGAAAACATACCTTCATGGCGAGAACTGCACGAAACTCGTCAAATGGCGAATGTTTTTGAACAGGTAAAGCCGCTTGTTTCCACAATCACTGTAGCAACAGATAACAGACCAAAAAAATTCCAGCGAAACATTCCTTTGGGGTTTAGCGAAACGTTTTTGCGCGTTTTGACATTCCCTGTAGTTTAAAACCCTATCCAAATAATGCTTCGATTTGTCACTAAAAGATGAATTTTTCAATGTTATAAGACATATAATTTTTGATATGTAACATATTTACTACTTTTACGATATATTGATTATTATATGTCATTCTCTGCAACACATCCCTTCGATCTTCCTGATCTGCCCGCTCAGATAAGTTGTAACAGCGCTACTATTCACAAAGCGCTGTTGCTTGCGCGAACCGAACTGGCAGAACTCAAAGGTTATTCTTCTTCCCTGCCCAATCCGATGTTGCTCCTTAGTCCGGCAATCATTAAAGAGTCTGTCGCCAGTTCTGAAATCGAGAACATCAATACAACAGTTGAAAAAGTTTTACAACAACAATTGTTTCCGGAAACAGAACAGAAAATAGAAAACAAAGAAGTAATTCGCTACAAGGATGCCATCATTTCTGGCTTTGAAAAATTGAACAAAGTGCCTTTGAGTAACCGGTTGATCATTTCAATACATAAGCAACTGCTTCAGGAGAGGAGTCATGGCTATCGAAAAAACCAGAATAGAATAGAAAATTCTCTGACAGGCGAAGTACTATACACGCCACCACCGGCGACAGAGATTGCCCGACTGATAAGAAATTGGGAAAAATATATTAATTCCGGTGATGACACTCTTGACCCCCTCATCAAATGTGCGATTTCTCACTACCAGTTTGAAGCCATCCATCCTTTTTCGGACGGTAACGGAAGAACAGGCCGTATTCTAATGGTACTTTATCTTGTACAAGAACAATTGTTGCACTTCCCTATATTGTTCATCAGTGGATACATTAATCGGAATCGTACGGAATATTATCGTTTACTAAAACAAGTAACAACAGAAGGTAAATGGTGCGAATACATCGAGTACATGCTTCGTGGCTTTTATCTACAAGCGAAGGAAACGAAAGAACAATTACTAAAAGTACGAGACCTTCTGTTCCAATATAAAATTGACATCAAGAAAAAATGTCCGAATATATACTCTTCCGATTTGGTAGAGACGCTGTTCTCATTCCCAATTATTACACCGGTAAAACTCGGAAGCCTGATGAGCATTCATTACACAACTGCTTCTCGTCACTTAAAACAGTTAACAGACAATAAATTTTTACATCATCAGCCCTTTGGGAAATACCAGCTATATATTAATAAGAAATTACTAAGCATATTGAAGTAGTAATGATTATCACTGGTTCAAAACAACCTAATGCTTTTCACTAGCCGGCCGGTTTTTCCTGAGCGCATTCCAGACATTTCCTGGCAAGACGTTTTCGCGGACGATTATTTCGCACCGGCCACGACTTAAGATGTCACAATCCTACGTCTCAAAATTAAGAGCTCAGCCCCTGGTGAGGATCTTCGATGCGATAGTAACCGCGTTGTTCTCGTACCCCTTACCCGCCAACAGCACCACTTTCTCTCTGATCACAGTCGGGCCCCAGAACAGCCAGCCCTTCTTTTTGAAATACTCCATCATTTCTGCTTCCTGACCCCGGTAGATCTTGCCGGCTATCAATCCGAATGAAATCCTGGTACCGCTGCCTATAAACCCTTCTCTACACCAGTCCCGTTTTAATCTCTCGGATAATACGCTGCGGTAATTTTTTGCAGTAAGAAGTTTGTACCGCCCTTCCTGATGCTCTTGCTCAACAACCACGTGCTCGTAACAAACACCGGGGCTGTCCAGGTAAGACTTGACCTCAAGGAGATAGACTGTGTCACTACTCACTGAATATGCCGCGATATCAATCTCCGGCCTCGGCGTGGATGGCTTGTTGATGCTCCGCTTTTCCTCAGCTACCGGCAGATTTAAAATTAAGTAGGCTGAGCTTGTAAAACAAACTTCTGATAAAATAAACTTTTGCCTTTAAGCTCAGTATATTTTAATACATCCGCAGATGACATATTGTAAAACAACTTGGCATCGTTGTACAGGGATCCATAAAACGAACTGTTATAACCGGTGATCGAATACAGAGTGAATAAGAAAGAAGGTTCAAGAGATTGTAACTCAATTAACGGATAATCGAGCTTATTAAACTTTTTCGCTGCTACAGTAATTCCTCCAAATACAGGTGTACCCTGATCGATTCTGAACTTCATCCTGTTGTCCCACTTGCCATAACCGGCTTGTGTGGATAAATAATCTGCTACCGTCACATAATTCGATAAAAATATTCCGTCACAATAGTATACCATTGAATCTACAGCACGTTGCGGGTAGGCGTACTTAGTTCCCATCCAGCCTTCATAAAAATACAATTTAGCTCCATACCGGTTGCACATCGCTTTCGTTAATCGCAACAGAGAGAAGCATCCGGCATAATCAAGTGTAATCCAAGGTTCTTTTTCGGTCAGGGGCGCAACGACTGTTCGTAAATCAGGATATGAAGTATATAAAGCATCCCAAGTAGCAATTTCAGAGGTCTCCCTGATATCACACGTAATTAATTTAATCCCGTATGAATTCACTGCCTTACGGCAAAAAGCAGCGAAGTTACTTCTTGCTGAAGCTGTTGTCATTGAATTTCGTGCATAACAGTTAATCATGTTACCACCTTTGCTTCTTAAATAATCAAGGAGTGCATTTTCGCTGGTGGTATTTCCAATTGTCAGGTAAGTCGGATGAGTATAAAATCCGAATAATTCAGGAAGCACTGTACTCTTTCCCCGTAAATCGGAAGAAGAAATATCGGATGTGGCAGAAGGTTCAACGAGGAATTCTTCTTTTGAACATGCATTTATAAACAGTGAAATGCATATTAAGATTAATGCCAGATTGAAATTAAGTCCTGAAGAATATTGCTTTTTAGCCATTTGTGTTTTGTTTTTAGTTTAGGTACAATTATCTTACGATTGAAGGCAAAACTATATCCACTAAATTCATCACTAGAAATTCTTAACCTAAAATTCAACTTTCTCAAAACGATTTTACAAAAGTGATATTCCATTTTTACCAGTCCCGTCCGAAACGCTCACAATAGGAACAGTATTGCTCTCTTTTTATGTCTTTTTCATTACTTATCGAGGAATGATTCAAGCTCGGGAATTATGAACAATATCCAGCCTGAGTTTTATTCTGAAATTTATCTAAATTATTTTCAGAAACCATGTTCCAGCTGTTACGGACTTGTTACCCCAAATTTATTCCCTTCATTTTTCAAATCTAATAAAACCATAGACGCTTCTACGGACATTCGTCCGTCGAAGCAGTCGGGGGTTTTATTTTATTGGCTAAAAGGAAAGTTTGAAGTGAAGTCCTTCGCAGCTGGCATTTAGCGAAACGTTTTATCTTGATTCCGATATCAAATGACTGGAATTTTAGAAATAGGTTCCAACTGCAAATTCAAACTGATTAATAAAAATTTCTTTAAACGCATTAATATTGTTTTGCTCATAAAATATCAACATTGCTTTTTTATAATCAATAGGATGAACTGTCCTGAAAGAAATTGGGCAGAAATTGTGATTCATCAATAAGGCATTGCCGATAATTCTTGCCGTTCTTTTATTCCCGTCAGCAAACGGCTGGATGTAAGAAATCAAGACCAAAACTAACAATGCCTTTTCAAAAACATTTTCTTTTTCATTTACTACGACACACATATCTTCCAATGCTTCCTTAATTTGAAACTCATTGTCCAGCGGTTTATAATTGGTGCCTGTAATACCAACGATACTGTTCCTGATGTTGCGTTCAATGCCCATGTCTTTAATCAGGATACTATGTATATCCTCAATTATTGAAACTTTCATTTTCTTTACATACGAAGGATTAGATATAATAAAATCCAATGCTGCTTTATGATTTAGTAACATGACGGCTTCATCCTTCGTCTTTCCGGCAGCAGTTTCCTTTTCTTTAAGTAGTCGTTCTGTTTCCAGTAAAGAATAAGTATTGCCTTCGATCTGAGAGGACTTCCAGCTTAGATCAATGGCTAAACGTTCAAGTTCTTTATTGTACTCCGTTGCTGATAATTTTAAAATGTTTTTTTTGTATTGAGTTTGCAAATTTGTCAGGAGTCCTAATTCTTCTTTTGAGAAAATAGAAACGCCGCTTAATGTTTCTCTAATCAGAGAATGATTAAAAGAATTTCTGATAATTCTTTCATCAATTTCTTCCAGGAAATATTGCTCCGCATCAATCGGGCGTAGCAGATTATACGCCTGACTAATTTCGTACTTAGTCCCTTTACCCTTACCGGCTATTGTGATCAGGTTTTCCGAAAGAAGTTTTTGTAGAATCCTTTTAACGGTTGCATACCCTATTTTCTCACCCAGTCCATCATGAATTTCCTTTGATGAACACAATGGGTTCGATTCGATAAACTTTAGAATTAAAGTATGAGTTTTTTTGCTTGATTTCGACATATCTAATATTTGTAGCTCACAAATATATGACTTGTGGATCAAATATCATATAAAATGAGCCGTATTATACATATACTTGAGCCAAAATGTATATTTTAAAGCTCTTTATAAGTCAATTTTGGGCTCATTTTTATGGGAATCTGGCCTAAATAAGCAAAAATAATGAGCCATAAATAAATTTTAAAAGGAAGCAGTGGACCTCTTTAACGCGGAATAAGTGTATCACTTTGAGTGGAAACTTCAGTTATATTCATTAATCATCCCGCCTTTCCGGAAACCACTTCCACATAAAGATCCTCCACCTTCTTTCTTGCCCATGGCGTCTTTCTCAGAAAAGTAAGGCTTGATTTCACACTTGGGTTGCTGGTGAAGCAATTGATGGGAATAATAGAGCCTAATTCCTCCCATCCAAAATGGTTGACCAGATGGTTTACAATTGCTTCGAGGGTGATGCCATGTAAGGGGTCATTGCTTTTCATAGTGAGAATTCAGACCGGGAATAATTCCATTAAACTACTGATAATTTTGTTGAAATCTATTCTTTCATGTGAACCACCAGAAATCCGAAATAGTGGTTTCTCATTCATTCCTGTAATATTATTCCCTGCTTGGCGATGTTGTGTGAAAGCCAGTGCGCAAGGTCATTCCGCCCTTGCAAGAACTTATGGATTTTATACGAGCTTCAAATCTATTAATGTTAGACTGCAAATAAAATCCTCCCAATACAGTTTCAAAATTATATTAAAGATATGCAATTTTGCATTGCATGCCATATGCCAATCAAATCCACAAACAAGATGCAGCCTATTTCTTAACTCCGACTATTGTCGAATGGGCAGGTGCATGTTTCAGTGATTAATTTGCACAATTTATATTACTGATTAGTGTAAAGCTTTTTAATTTTAGCTTAGTACTAATTTGCTGAAAGGGCGGAATGAGCTCGTGCACGGGCTTTCACACAACATTCCGAGCGGGAAGACGGGAGCTACTTGAAGTATTACGATTTCAAGGGTGGGTATACCGGGAGATCTACTTATGAGCCGAAGTGAACTTGAAGCTTCAATTAGAATGTTTTACCAACATTTTTAAGCCATTTACAAATATTGCAAGAAAATGTTCTCTTTTTGTGAACTTTTTAATATTATTGTTGTATATTTATATGAAGCTAAGACTGATTAAAAGACAAACGATTGAAGAGTTTTCTGCGGAAAATTCACAGAGCAAAAAGCCATTCGCTTCCTGGTTGACTGCCATAAAATATGTGAATTGGAACTCTCCGGAAGAAATTCAATCTACGTTTGGGACGGCTGATTTATTAGGAAATGGTTCAAATCGAGTTGTGTTTGATATCGGAGGGAATAAGTATAGAATGATTTGCAAGTACTATTTTGGTGAGAAACAAGTTCACTTATTCGTTTGCTGGATAGGTACTCATGGGGAGTATACTAAATTGTGCAATGATAACGAACAATATACGGTAAGCGATTATTAAAAAGGGAAACAAACAACAGATCATGATAGCATTAAAGTATAAAATAATTAAATCAAAAACCCAATACAGGAGTTATTGCAAATTATTGGAAAAATTGCTTGAGACCAAATCCAAATCCAAAGAGCTCAAAGATGAAATAGAGCTTTTGACTTTTTTAATTGAAAAATGGGACAGCGAGCATAATTCCTTCAATGATGTTGACCCTATTGAATTATTAAAAATTTTGATGTCAGAAAGAAGAATTAAAGCGAAGGACTTGGTTCAAATTCTGGACGTAAGCAAAGGTCTCGTTTCGGACATACTAAATTACAAAAAGGGAATTTCGAAGGAAATAATCAGAGCCTTATCGGAATATTTTAAAATTTCTCAAGAAGCGTTTAATCGAACCTATAATTTAAAATCGCAATATAATTCAAGACTGAAAAATGCAAGTGTTATGAACACGTCGAAAGAATTGGCGTAACAGTTCTTAGGTCTGCTTCTTAGCCGTGATAATTTTCAAGGTCTGGTGCAAAACAACCTAATGCTTTCCACTGGCCGGCCGGTTTTTCCTGAGCGCATTCCAGACATTTCCTGAATAGCTCTTTTACAGAGCGTTTATTTCGCACCGGCTACGACTTAGGATGTTACAATCCTACGTTTCAAAATTAAGAGCTCAGCTCCTGGTCAAAATCTTCGCCGCGATAGTAACCGCATTGTTCTCATACCCCTTACCCGCCAGCAGCCCAATCTTATTCCGGATCAAAGTCGGCCCCCAGAACAGCCAGCCCTTCTTTTTGAAATACAATCCCATTTCCGGTTCCTGGCCGCGGTAGATCTTGCCGGCTATCAATCCGAATGAAATTCTGGTACCGCTCCCGATAAATCCTTCTTTACACCAGTCCTGTTTCAGTCTCTCAGATAAGACCTCACGGTAATTCTGGGCCGTGAGAAGCTTGTACCGCCCTTCCTGATGCTCTTGCTCAACAACCACGTGCTCGTAACAAACGCCGGGGCTGTCCAGGTATGATTTGACTTCCAAGAGGTACACGGTATCCCGGTTCACATCGTATGCCGCTATATCAATCTCCGGCCTTGGCGTGGATGGCTTGTTGATGCTCCGCTTTTCCTCCGGTGAGAGATTGATCTTCACCGAATGCCGTACCCAATACTTCTCCTCCTGTAACAACTGACCGATGATCTTCTCGAATGCGTCCATTTTTTATGTACGAGAGTAGGAGACGCGGCTGACGGGTGCAATGGGCGGGTTGAGAGATTGAAAATAGTTATCGAGTGTGAGTTGTTGGTATCCTGTGAGTGAAAAATTTGATTGGGTAATTAATAATCAATGCGGAATTGAACAGCTTTAAAAAAATGCCTACCCTGGATAATCTGCTACTGTTTTTTTCACTGAATGCTTCCCCGCAACAGAATAATAAAGAAGAAACCCTCGTTTCGCAATCTCAAAGTAATAAAGTGAACAACCATAGGAGTATAATAATTTGTAAGCTGTTGTTTGAACGAATAAAGATTAATTACCTTTATTATTAATTAAAACCCTGTTTGAATGACTCGGATTTGTATTACCGTAGTACTGCTACTATTTAGTGTTCATGTAAGTGCCCAATGTGATTCAGTCGTTGTAACCATGGCTTATCAAGATGGTGATTACGCTATTGAAACAACTAAAACAAAACTCCGTTATGATTCTTCAGGAAATATGCTTGCCAAGGAAGTCTTCAAGAGTAGTGAGCCTGATTTTGTCTGGAGGCGGAAAAGTCTTTACATTTTTTTGTACGATGCAAATAACAACCTACTTAATTCAACTACTCAAACAGGCAATGATACCGGCTATGTAAATCAAATCAGGACGCTTTTTGCCTATAATTCATCGGACAGTCTTACTGCACAAACTTCACAAACCTGGACATCGAATACATGGCAGACTACTAGTGCCGATTCCTTCTGGTATGATACGCAAAACCGTTTGATCAATCATTCAGTTTATGACTTGACACCAAAGAATCGGACACTGCATTATCATAATTCTGCAGGCCTGGACACGACAGAAGTAATGCAGAACTGGAATGTTTCTCTGAGTTGGATTAATTATACACGAAAAGATAAATATTACGATGCAAGTCAGGAGAAAATCCTGGATGTAAATTTTAGCTGGAATATTAATGCCTGGGATTCTGCATCAAAAGTATTTTGGGTTTATTCAAATGGATTGCTGGATAGCCAGACGATTCAGGTTCTTGATACATCGTGGAAGAATTCCGAATTGCAATTGTTTGAATATGGACCACATGACAAACTTATCCATCAATATTTTCTACATTGGAATGATACCGGATGGATTTACGATGAGCTTATTATTACAGAGGTGGATTCGAACGGATATCCGAGTTATCAAGACAATTTAGGTGCATATTACTCGGGTGGATCATTGGGATGGAACTCCTTTTCAGGACCTCATTACTTTAACTATAACAGTAGTGGTCAACTCTTAGGCACAAGCGGATACAATTCACCGGGAGGTCCTTTCAACAGTGATTACACATATCATAATGGGATACCAATTAAATATCACTTGGTTACATATTCTATGGGAGGTCTGGTGAATGAGTATGATAGATATTATTATTATGCAGATATACTGGGAGATAGTATTCTATGCACCGGTGAAAGTACTGTGTTGTATTCTGACAGTTGTCTAGGTTATACTTACCAATGGTCAAATGGGATGACTACCCCATCAATCAATGTTACGTTGCCGGGAACTTATTCGGTGATGGTTACATATCCCTCCGGATTCATTGCCAACTCACCGCCTACGAATGTCACAATGGTTAATGGTTTGCCTTACATAGCTCAGGGCCCGGACAGTTCAATTACAACATGCGGAAACAGTTACAGATGGCTCATAGTTCCGAGTCAATACCAGGTCAGCTACCAATGGTATCTTAATGACACCGCAATTAGTAGTGTATCCAGTCCCTCGCTTATACTCACTTCTGCCAATATCGCAACCGGTTATTATTATCTCGTAGCTACAAATGGATGCGGAAGTGACACCTCTGCAAAGACATATGTAACCGCGTTGCCTTATCCAACTGCACCTGTCATCACACCTTCTCCACAGGCAATAATGTGTGCAGGAGACAGTATGTTTCTTACTTCAACTTCCGCAGTAGCCTATCTTTGGCCACATAACAATGACACTTCACAATCAGTCTATGTACATAATCAGGGAAATTACCGAGTCTTCGTTTACAATTCGGCGGGATGCTTTGCTGTTGGATCAACGTATATATTCGATAGGCCTTACCCTCAATTAGTATATATATATTTTCAGAATGGGCAAGTCAATAGTAATGCAAGCAATGCCCAATGGTTCTTCAACGGAGACAGCATTCCGGGAGCAACAGGGAATACGATTACTCCTATTCTGGCCGGATATTATTATGTGTCAGGTGCAACTTATCCTCCGTGTTATTTGCTATCCGATTCAATATATCTCGATCCAACAACTGTCAATATTCAGATACCTGCAGTAGAAGACGTTTGCATCAACGGCAATGTATATATCGGGGATTACAATCCTGTATATGGTGGCACTCCTCCATATCATTACCAATGGAGCCCAGCTACTAATCTGGTGAATCAGGGAAATGGATTGGCATTAGTCAGCAATATTTCCTCAAATACCACATATTATCTGACAGTTACCGATTCGAACGGACTTGTGGGTACAGACAGCACACAGGTTATCGTTCATCCTCCTGTTACACCACAATTGACTGTAACGGGAAATCAATGTGAGAATAAATACCACACTGTCCGCATAGCTTCGAATGCAAGCAATTATGACATAACAAAATGGATTATAAATGGGGACACTATCAATTCTACATCAAACTATTTCGATCTACCTGCTACAGGAATTTATCAGGCAATGGTTACTGATCAATATGGCTGCAAATTGGTTACCGGCCCTGACACATTCCTTGTTTATCCTGCACCTGCAAGGCCACTTATTAACCTGATTCCTGACAGTGCCGCATGCATCAACGGAAGCGGAACGCTGTGGGTAAATCAGCGGCCTGGAGAAAATTATGCATGGTATCAATCAAATACCCTGATCGGAACTGATACCGCAATTCAAGTTTCTCTTCCCGTAGAATATAATTTTCAATTGACTGATAGCAATGGCTGCCAAACATCCAATTATTTTAATTTCGATCTATGGACCGAAACAATGAAATTCATGTTATCAAGTCCTTATACACTGTGCGACAGTGATACGGTAATGCTTCAAGCTCCATTGATTTCAGGTTACAGTTACACCTGGTTTCACGATGGAATCAATTTGAATAACAATACAAATACTGTTCATACAAACCTTGCAGGAGCTTATGAATGTGTTGTGACTTCACCTGACGGATGTACCGGAAGCGGATTAACTTATTTGACCGACAACCAACCGCCAACAGTGAGTATCAGCCTGACCAATGGTGTCATGGCTTCTAGTGCGCAAAGTAATGTATCCTATCAGTGGTTCTTCAACGGCGACGCAATTGCCGGCGCTTTCAATAGTACATTAATTCCGGTAGATACAGGGAACTATTATTTGAGAATAAAACCCTGGCCTGGCTACGGTTCTCAATGTTATGGCTATTCTAACACTATTTACTATCTAACCTGCACTGCCGGAATCACCCTTGCTAATAATATTGTTTGTACCGGGATGTGTGACGGAGAATTGACTGCGTTTTCAGGAAGCAGTAGTACTGCGACCTATTTATGGTCGAATGGTCATACGACCTCAACCATAAACGGACTTTGCACAGGAACTTACGATGTTGTCATAACAGATTCTACAGGTTGTTCGGCCACAGCGACAGCGCAGGTTTTGGAACACCATTTAGCTGCAACACTTGCCATCACTAATGCAAGTTGTACAGGGTGCAACGATGGTTCTGTTATGATTAATGTACAGCAGGGCAGTCCGCCGTACACATATTCGCACCAACCGGCGAGTGGTAACATTTTGGGAAACATCATACAAAACCTACAGGCTGGCATCTATCAGTTCTGTGTTACTGATTCCATGCAATGCTCGATTTGCATAACAGATACCATACATGATCTATCGGTCACTATTATGGAAACGTCGGATCAGGTTCTGGCTTACTATCCTAATCCGGTCAGTACACAGATTTCTATCATTGGACTACCGGCCCCCACTATTCCGATTTATACAGCACGAATTATTGATGATAAAGGAAACCTGATGCTTTCCCGTCCATATAACTCAGCTCTGTTTGATGTTTCTTTTCTGACGCCGGGTATATACCTTTTAGAATTAAAGAGTGAAGAACAGGTCTTCAGACTTAGATTTGTAAAAATTAGTCCTTAAGTTTTATCACGAACAATCCGGAAATTTCGGACAATTATAATGGTATTACAATACAAGCACGCTTCTAAGAAAATATACCAGAAGAAATACTGACAACAGCACTCATATCGTATTGACATACTCATAAACTAAAATCATTTTGGAATTCGAATTCATGGAAGACCGAGCGTTTTTTGAAGCATTACCCCCTGCTCGGCGGAAAGTTGTGCATAAGCTTTGTGCGATGGCTCTTTCCGCCCTTGCAGAAACCCGAAATACCCCTGTACAAGATTAAAAATAAATTGTTAGCCAGAAACAACATTAAAACAAATTATGCAAATTAATTACGGATACTTTCACCGGTCCCTGTTCACCGGAGTAATCAATTGCAAACTGTAATTATAATGTTCAGGTCTGCTTACGAGTCCGGCTTCGACCGGGTTTTGATGAATGTACAGGATTTTTGATAGTGTGAAGCTAGGGCTATAAACTTCTTCAGCGTGATTATTGTATTGCCACATTTGGTGTTTAGATTTAGATTTCTGTTTTTTTCCGCCTCGTTTAAAAATTTCTAAAAGCCAATCCCGGCGACTTTCTCTTCCTGTTTCGATTTCTTTAATCAGTTTGCTACTTGTATACTTCTTGAAATCCCTGATGATGTCACTAAGATTTTCATTTTTTGCTCGCGCAATCATATGGATGTGACTCGACATAATAACATACGCAAAAATTTCCAGGCCTTTATGTTCCACACAATGGTTGAGGCCTTTGCAAACAAGATCCTTATGTTCCGGTCTCATGAATGCATCAGCCCACTCGACTACGGTGAGTGTTAGAAAATAAGCAGCATCTTGTTTGTGTATTTGGTAAGCATACGGCATTAGATAAAAATCAGTCAAATGTTCTATTCATACAATCTTTCATTGCTGTATTCTTTATTAGATTTTTTTATTTCTATCTTTATACAAAGGATGTGCAAGGGCGGAAATAGCCATCACACTTGGCTTGCACACAACTTTCCGCCGAGCGGGATATTTAATCTGGTCTGCCGGTTCAAAATAACCATTGCTGAAGATTAAGGCTTTAAACGGCAGAAATGTGGAACTTTTCAATGATCATATCGGTGCACGAAAACCTGTAGATTTAATCGCACCAACCCCAATTATCAAACACTGGAATTACGAATTAATAAATTCCATTCTCTTACTCTTTCACAAACCTTTTTAAAATCCTAGCCTTAGTTGAACTAATCTCCAAAAAATAAACCCCTGAAACAAGGCTTGAAGTATTTACTTCAGAATATTCTCCTTGATTAATAAGAGTGATCGGAAGGATCAATGCTTGCAACATGGAATTATAAATAATTATTTCTTCTGGATTAGATGAAGGAGGCCTTCGAACATACAAGATATCACGAACCGGATTAGGAAAAATCGTATACCCCTCTTTGTTACTTATTGCAACGACACCAATTCCCGTTGGCAAACTATCACAGATAGATAAACCTAAAGCACCGAGATGATAATTCGGGTGATTGGGAATGGTGGTGAAGTTAACAGCCGGAAGCGCTATACAATGCTGACAAACATTGCATGACAAGCCAAGGCTATCCGGGTATTCGATTACATGCATGGACAGAACTCCATTTGAACTGCTGATATAAATTTTATTGTCCGGCGCAAGTTGGGCAAGATAAAATGTAGTAGCCGCAGGAGGATTGGGAGAATAGAACGTATCCCAAACCGCAACGGTGGTCTGGGTAGAGGCAATGTTAGCAGAGGTCAGATCAAACTGATAGACATATTTTGTAGAGGAAACATACAAAACTTGAGAATTGGCTGAGAAGGCTACACCACCTGCATGTGCGCTATCATCAATAGCTACCTGTAGGTGGTTGGAAAAAGTTCCGCTGCAACGGTCAAAGTCCAAGAGGTGCAGGTCATTTCTATGGTCGTATAAAGCATACCTGCTTCCGTCAGGAGAAAAACAAACCTGGCCTTGCTGTGCAAATATATTGCCTCCAATCTGTTGAACATTGTGCAAGTGAATGCCGGCAGGATCTACTAAATAAATATAATATTTATCATTCTTCCCTCCGTGAAATACCACCCACCAGTCTCTGCCGTTGGCATGCTTTACGGCCGTTAAGTGACCATACATGAGCGTGTCCGAAACCAAAACATTGTTTTTATTTACTACCGTACCCAGTCCACTGTTTAAGCTCATGTCAATTTCAGAATAATACATCCGGTAGGAATACGCTACGCTGTCGTCCACCGTATTATGAAAAAGAAAATACTTTGATGGCGAACCCGGCCAGGGAATGGCAAGTGCAGCTTGAGGAATAAAAAGTCCATTCCAGCCAACTACATCCGTATAATAACTGGGACTTAATCCCGATCCATTAATCATCGTATCACCTTGTGAATTGGCGACATACACCCCGTTGGTATAAAACAAAACTTCCCCCAACGTGTCACAATAAGTGAGGGAAGTCATTGTGAAGTTCATCTGCCTGGGTGAGGCATAAATGTTTCTGACACCGGAACTAAAATCAAAACTGAAACCACCTCCTGCATTATTATAGCCCATCATCCATAAGTTATCTATGCCTTGCGCAAAACAAAACACTTCACTCAGAACTAAAATAAGGCACAGAAATACAACTTTCATTAATGCTTCCAGTTGCTACTTGATGATTACTAACTTTTCCTGATGCAATACCATATCTAGCGAATAGAGTTGTACTGTATAGATACCATTTACTAAGTCATGGATGTTAATTTCCAGTTCTCTTTCCTTAGGAGAAACATTTGTGAAATATACAGTTTGCCCAATGCTGTTTCGTATTAATAAATGTGCTTTCTGCTCCTCTGCAATTTCATAGCGAAGGCTGATGCTTTCAGTAGCAGGATTCGGGAACAATTTAAAGGTAGGCAAAACCTGCTTAGGTTTCTGTTGACGGTATAGGATACCCTGATTCAGACATATTAGTTCATCATTGTATGTCTTCTCAGGGTCAATCATGGAATACATAGCACGAGCCCGGTAGACAGCCTTGCCTCCGGATAAAGGACATTGTTCGGCGATGTTAATCAACTCATTGAGTGTTCCTGAATCCAATGCAGGATATTCCGCTACTTCAAACTCACCCGGGGGAGCTGGGTTGCTTTGCGATAAACCTGAATTCGTATATAGTGAAAGGTAGTATTCATTGACTTTTTGCGTGTTTTGTTCAATCTGATCTGACCTTTGTACTATACTATTCTCTGCTAAGGCAGAATTTAAAACAACCAAGGCATTATTGTAATATTGATCAAGCAACAAGTTGATTGAAGATTCAAGGTTTTCAATGTCAGCTAACAGATTTTGAATGGCGATTTCAATTGTAATCAATTGCTGTTCATCTGCTGAAGGCATTTGTTCATTGAGTATTTGGATTTCATCCAGGTGCTGCTGAATGATGTTTTGTTTCTGTTCAACAATAACACGTGTTGCTGAATCAAAATTAAAATACTCGGCTGTTAATTCCTGCACTTCCATAAATCCTCCTATAGGAGTGATGAGATAATTATTATAAAAGTCCATGAAAGCTTGATCGTCATCCAATAGTTCAGGATTGAAGTTAAGCTTCTCGAACAAATCCCTTTTCATCTCCCACAACAATTCTTCATTGAATTGCTGGAATTGCAAGGAATCACGGATAATATCGAGGTCAGTTTCATTCATTCCCCATTCCTGTAAATATGAAGCGCTGCCGCAATATGCTGCAATAGAAATAGACAAGGGGTCTCTTAAAGTCCTTGGACCGCACTCAAAATTCGTTCTTACATAATCTTGTAAAAACCATAACGGAGGATAAACTGTCGAAGCGGTGAATTGTTCGTAAGGAGCCAGATCATTGTAATAATAAGGATATACAATATTCTCACTCAATGCATCCAACTGAATGCAATTTTCCGTCCAGATATTTCCAGGAAGTCGGGACATAAGATTTCCAGGTTGAGGACCTATCACTCCACTTACACCTACATGCAAGCCCACAGCATGCTTACCCAAAGTGTTGCCAAAAATTCTAGTGTCATTACAAGGTTCGTCGAAACGAAATCCATCACGGGTATTTTTAATTTCGTTGCAACCATAAGAATTAAATTGCGATCGTTTCACCCTGATACCAGCCTGGCTACTTAAACTGGATAAATTACCTTCATCCAAATCGGTTGTAATTTCATTGCAACTGATTTCACAAGCATCAGAGCTTTCAACATAAATCCCGTAAAGATTACTGTTAAGTGAAGTAAGATTAATGTGATTATTCTCCACATTAAAGCTGTTTGCGCCTTCCATGCTGATTCCGGATTTGCAACTTCTCACTAAGTTAATGACATTATCTGAAATTTTATAATTTGGATAAGGAATATTTCCATTCACCAAAAAACCTCCTGCGTTGGCCACCCGGATTCCAACGCTCCTGGGATTGGAATTCGAACCGATATTAATGATATTATAACTCACATCAATGGAATTGGATCCCTCTACCATACGGAGATTGATACCCCAATTGGTCGCTTCAATGAAATTTCCACTTATGTGAATCTCTGAAGGAGCTGAATAGTTACACTCAATGCCTGTGGTTAAAGGCTCTAAAGCGGAACCGAATGTGCAGGCGATAATGTTTGCCCCTCCTTCGGCAACTCTTATTCCGGTAACACATCTGTCGAAATTTAACTGCGAACTCTGCATCCCAAACCCCACGACATGCAATGTTCCGCCCTGCCAGTCTGCATAGTAGATTCCACATCCATCGTAAGAATTCCTTGTAATAGAAGGATCACGCTGAATATCAATAAATTGAGCATTTTTTATCTCAATATTTCCATTTTGAATTATGATTCCGGTATTTAAATTCTCAAACCTGTTTGATGCAGACCCACTATTTAATGCGCCGCTGAAATCCCCTGCTGCGAAGGATTTGCAATCCTTTGCTTTCAAATAGTGGATTTCTAATCCACCTTGACCACTTTTCAGATGATCTATTTGGATGAATGAATTAGAAAGCACGAAAAAATAAGTAGCAAGAATTAATAATTTACACATTAAAAAAACCCGGACTATTTACAGTAATAACTGGCGGTGTAAGACAAGTTACTTTAAGTAAAGATGGTTTATCATGATAATCTCTTGCAGAACTAAACAAATAATCTTCTTCCTTTTCAACGATACGATCCACTACAGGGTTTTTGTGAATGTAATTTAGTTTTTGCCAAACGACCCTTTCGCTTCTCACTTCGACAGCATGGTTTCCATCTTGCCAGACTTTTACATCTTTGTTTTTCGGATGTTTCTTTGCGGCAAATTCAAAATGGTTCAAAAGCCACTCCCGTCTGCTTTCAGGTTCATTTGCGATCTGCCATATTAGCCTTTTCGATGTGTATTTTTTAAAATCCCGAACAACATCGTCTAATTTTTCATTCCCCTCCGTATTAGCAATAAGATGTAGATGACTCGGCATCAAACACCATCCAAAAATATAAAGCCCTTTATTTTCACAACAGTATTTCAGAGAATTGACGATAAATATTTTATGATTGACTCTCGTAAACAGATCTACCCAATCAACGATTGTCATGGTTAAGAAATACGCGTAGTCTGTTTTGATGGAATAGTGATGTCCATTTTTCATTTCTTTTTTCAGTTAAAGAAATTAATTATTCTGTTTCGTACATGCCTTCGATGTTTATTCTCGCTTTTAAAAACCTGCGTCTGTTGGGATGGCTGGAAAGCTTTGAAGGGTGGATTGGAAATCCACTATTTGAAAGCAAAGGATTGCAAATCCTTCGCAGCCTAGGCAGCTGAACATCCTGCGCAGCTGGGAAAAATCAATGGAAAAAAAATTATAAAAAACTGACTCTATTCATGTATAGCGAATGCAATCACTTTGACAATTATGTCGGTGCGACCATGAAACTGATTCGTTCATTCTTTAACTACCTTAAGTATGAGAAAGGGATAGATAGTCGGGATATCCCTAAAATGTTTTACGTCACAAAAGAAGAAGTTCCTATAGTTGTATTAAGTTCGGAACAACTTAAATTCCTAATCTTTAACAAAGAATTTGAAGGAACCCTTTGCCGAAAACTCCAAAAGGCCAAAGACACCTTCGTTTTTGGCTGTGCTGTTGGTTTAAGAATCTCTGACTTAAAACTTCTTTCCAAGCGAAATATTGAAAAAAATTATAGAGATTATTATTTGAAAGTATTTTCCAAAAAAACCTCGACATTTACAAGGATCAAATTGCCTGAATTTGCCGTCGACATACTGAAAAAATATGACGGAAAAATTCCTACATTGTTACCTCATACACAGCTCGTATATTTTAACCGCCATATACGAGAAATAGCGGAGAAAGCAGGTTGGACTTATTTGATTGACAAAACCCGTAGCAAAAGAGGGGCAAGAAAAGCAATCAAAAACACAAGCTTAAAGAACAAATTCCGTTTCTGTGATCTAATCACTTCACATACTATGCGCAGAACTGCAATAACAACGTATCTATCATTAGGAATGCCCGAACAGCTAGTGCGTCGTATTTCCGGACATTCAGCCGGTAGTAAGGAGTTCTTTCGGTATGTTAAATTTTCAGAAGAATTGTTGGAAAATGAAATGAAACTAGTGCACGAAAAATTCTTACGTTTTGCATGAAAAATTGGTCTCAAAATGTTACAATTTGTGTAAAAACTGCTTAAATTAGAGCCACCATTTTCTTTATATTATTATGATTGACAAGCTTATATATCCAAATGACTATTATCCCTTTGGGATGATGATGGTGGGGAGGAGTTTTAGTGCTGCGGACTATCGGTTTGGGTTTGGTGGGCACGAGAAAGTGGATGAAGTATCGGGTAGCGGAAACACCGTAGATATGGGTGACAGGTGGTTAGAGACAAGATTAGGAAGAACTCCAAAACCTGATGCAAAAGCAGCGAAATATCCAGGAATTAGTCCCTATGCTTATGCTACCAATAACCCTATAAATGTTACTGACCCTGACGGGAAAGATGTTTATTTAGTTATTTGGGCGACTGCTAATGGTGAAGTCGGACACGCAGCAATTGCAGTTTCAAATTATAGAGCTATTGTTTCAAAAGTAATGGAAAATGGAAAGGAAGTAACTAAAACAAGTTATGTACCGGATGGTTCCTTTACGTATTATGATTTGTGGCCGGCACCTCCTGGTGCAGGTAAAGAAAATGGAGACAAAAATATCCCTGCCCTGTATCAGAAATTCGATAAGGTATCATGGAATGGGATATTTAATGAAGACCCATCAAAAGGAGAAAAAAGGAATCCCGAGGGAATTATAAAACTTAAAACTACCTATGAGCAAGACCAGAATGTTGTAAAGAAATTAGACGAACGTGTTGACAATAATGCTCCTTATAATGGTTTAAGTAATAACTGCTCAGATAATGCAGAATGCGGAATTGAAGCTACTGGAATAAGTATTAATGCTGATGAAACCATAAAAACGGGTGTAAATGCTACCACTCCCAATAGTTTGTTCAAGGCTACAGAAAAATTACCTAATGCATCTGTTCTTAGAGACCCTGGCTCGGCAGTTAATAATGGATTTATTGAAGGTGCTCAACGTACAGGAGGAAAGGCAGCGATGAAAGCGATGGGTGGGGAAGCGTCACCTGAACGTCAGTAACAAAAAATTAAACTATGAAACTTGTTTATATCATTACATCCATCATAAGCTGTGTTTGGGTTACCTCAGGTTGCTTTCAGACTTATAGCAATGTGAAAAGTATTACTGTAACTGTTGACCCAGACAATTTGGAAGATAAATATAAGGTAATTAAAATTACTGATAAAGATTCTGTTCAGGCGTTTATGGATAAGTTGAACAATAGGAAACCAGATATTTGGAAATTTTATCCAACTTTTTCTATTGAAATAAATCATTCTGACAAGATAGACACATATTGGGGAAGCGCCAATCACATTAAAGATGCAGAAGGGCATACATACGAACTTTTAGAAAAAGACTGGGAAATATTTAAGTATTAGATAGTCGACCCTCAAAAAGTCTCTATTAATAGCATTGTCAACAGTTATAGAGTAAAACAGTTGATATTATTTTGCGAGACAGGGGTGTAATTATTAAAATTTCTTGCAGACTTAGGCCATGCTAGCAAAAGAAAAATCAACTTCCCATCTGGCGGAAATGCCGCACACTCATTTAATTCACTATCTCCGTCTGGGCAAGGCGTTTTAAGAAAATTAACGGGTCAAGCAGCGCAGAGTTTTTTAAAGAAAACTTTTGAGAATGAAGAGGTGAATGTATATAAAGTAACTGATGCGGAAGAACAAAAAACTGCACATTTTTTTGAAGATCAATTTAATTCTCACCATCCAAAAACTCCAACTAGTGGTCATTACAAAGGAGATCCTAATTCACGCGTAGTTGACCAGTATGATTTAGGAAACAATAATTGCACTACAAAGTCATGCGGAAGCTCTGGAGCAGGCGGGACTAAGATTTTTAAAAAAGCGACCCAAGAAGTTATGAAAACTGAAATGTATAAGTCAGGAATGGACTATGATTTTAGACTTACTGGGACAGGAGAGTATCAGGCAAATCCTATACAAGTTCCTTGGATTCCAGGAGGAGCTAAGCAAGTCTTGGATTATCAAGCTCCACAGAATCCAGTTAAAAATGTTATTGTCGACATAAAAAAACAAGTTACAGGTGGAAACTAAAAAAGCAATACACATAATAATAATTTTTATTTCTTTAATCTTTGTTTTTAAAATTGGAGTGGAAATATTGAACTGTACCTGGCTAATAAAAAATTTAAAAGGTGGCGATCCTACTTTTTCCGATGCAGCTTTTAGGGAAGCACTCAGAACGAACGAATCGCTAATTTATAAAGTAGCTGAGATCTGTAAGTATTCAATTGCCTATGCAATTGTTGTGATAATATACACGGTTTACTTAGTTAGAAAAAAGTGAGGAAAATATTTTGCATGTTTACCTATCTAGTCTTATTGGCAGGATGTCAAAAACGAGAGTTTAGACACAATGATGAAAAGGACATTGAAGAAGCTACAACATTCGCTACTGAATATTATGCTAGAATTGGTAGACATGATTTTGAAGACGCCTCAACATTATTTGGAGGGGAAGCAAAACCGTCAGCAGGCCTCGATTTTTTAAAAAACTTAAACATTTTACATGGAAATTTATTGAACGCCAACATATCATTAATTGAAACAAATGTGAAAATCATTGACAATCTCGTTTCCAAAGAGTATGTTATTGATGTTATTGCAGAGTATGAAAAAAAAGAATCCAAAGAAACTATAACTATTCAATCAATTAATGATACTTTGAAGATAATTGGTTATCGATCGAATATGCAATAACCCATCACTTTAGTAAGTAATTGAAGGTTGAAAAATATCATGACAACTTTTATTCACTGCGTAAGTTTGGGGATTCAGTTCTTGGCGATTTCTATGCCTTGATCAATTCTGATCACTTTTTATTTGATTCTAAAGCTTCGTCAAATGCAATTATCTAGTTGAAATTTTTGTGGACCTTAATGCTTCCGATTTTACACAATTTCGAAAGTTGCGAATATTGATTATATTTGAATGTGTGGCTACCTAGAAACAGTCAAATTTCTATTATCCCTTTGGGATGATGATGGTAGGCCGGAGTTTTTCGAGTGAGGGGTATCGGTTTGGGTTTAATGGGAAGGAGAATGATGATGAAACACAAACTCAAGATTATGGTATGAGAATTTATACAAGACGGTTAGGCAGGTTTTCAAGTCGTGATCCTATTGCTAAAAAGTACCCGTATCTTTCACCATATCAATTTGCAAGCAATAGTCCTGTTTGCGGAATTGATTTAGACGGGTTAGAATTTGCAAACCCTCAATTACTTTTGAGGAAGGAATACCCAGTTCTATCTGGCATATCAGATGGAATTACAACATCATTGATTAACACATGGAATTTCTTTACTCATGATGCCTATACCCCTGAACCATATATAGCAGGGTGGAATCTTTATTCAGAATTTATTGACATGGCCACTTATGGTACTAGTGGTCATGGCCCTTCTCCTACTCCAGGGATGGATGCAATTGCAAGTGGCGTAAATGATGAAATTATTAACGGCGACAGTTATTCAAGATCAAAAGCTGGTGCTCAAATTGGAACTGATCTATTAACGGCTTATGCAGGAAGCAAAGGGTTGTCAGCAATGGCATTGGCTACGAGGACCAGTCTTGCAACTTCCTTCTATAAAAAATTTGGAGGAAATTTAAAAGAACTTTCTGGTATCAACTTCGCGAAGCCAGTTCAAATTACAACTCTAAAAAAGGGAAGTATCGTACAGCAATGGGTACGTGAGGGTGGTGAGGTTGGCAGTTATTTCACCTACGAAGGAGCAGATGCAGCTAAATTAGGAATAAATACTGAAGGTCGAATTTTAAAGTCGTTTGAATTGACTTCAGATGTTAAAGTCTTACAGAGCACAACTCAGGATATTGCGGGTCACGCCGGAGGTGAAACTCAATTATTTAATCCAAGTTTAAAAAATTCAGTTAAAGAAATCACGGAATGAACGAGCTATTAGCAAATATTAATATTGCTCTTAAATCATTAGAAGAGTTTTGCTCAACGAATAGATCCAGCATTAATAATTGGGAAATCGGAGCACTTAAAATCTGTGTTAAACCTTTACAAGGAAAAGTTGACCAGAAAAGAAGAAATTGATAACAGAATGCTAAGGGCAATGAAAGATATTTATGTCGTAACATTTAGAAATTTTGAAGGGACTAAGGTGTACACGAGCATCGAAAATATAGACGACAACTTACGAACCCTTTACGAAAAATATGAAAAATTGGAACCACTTGGATTAGATTTTGGGAAAGGTAACCCTATATAGTTATTTTGGATATTCCAGTTAAGAAATCACGATTTTCTAGACATGAGAAAATCTCCATTCAGTATGCCAAGTGTAAGCTCGCTGGCTTGAATTAAATTTGCTGTTTTTGTAGCAGGATTACCTCAACACCCTCGATGAACATTGTTGGTCAATTCAGTCCGATAAAAGTATGATTTCAGCAGCCGGAATTTGCAATTTTGTAATAATACACCTCTAATCTAGGCCATCTTATTTTTATACGTTTTAATATGATTGCTCACAAATTTGACTAATTCTTTGTCGGGTTTGTAAAGGGTAAATTCAGTTACCTTATTTTCAATATTTGAACATTTAAAAACAAGCCTACGACCAAGCACCCTAGTATATAAATCTTCTACTGTGCTTATATCAGTATAGGCAAATTGCTTAGTCTGTATTTTAAAATAGTGCTTAACTGTAAAATGCTCGCTAAAAAAAACAACTTCAACATTGCTTGACCATTGTGAGAGTATAATTAAAACGGATAAAAAGACCAAAACGAGTATTGGAATCAAAGCAGTAGTAGCTTTGCCTATTAATATTAAGAAAGCATACAGTACCCACCAAATAATGACTATACCGTACAATTGCCAAATCGAGTTCTTTCGTTTTATACTGCTCATGCTAATCCCATTTATTTTGTATTGGAAGGCGCTACAACATCACATGCATCCAAAGCAGCTCCTGAACCTCCAGAAATCATTAATGGGACAGCTTCTGTGGAATTACCAATGGCATTAAAGCCTGATTTGAAAGACCATATATCTACACCAACCTTTACTAAATTAATAACTTGATCAGCTTGTGGATTTCCAGTTGTAGTTAAGTTACCGCCAGTTAGTTGGTCTACACTGGAAGCAGCACCTAAATATTCAGGAATCATCCCTACAGAAGGGGCTGTTGTTAGAATAGCGGGTAATGAGACTGCTAGTGAAACACCTGCCACATAATTCTTCATGGTATTTATTGCCTCTTTTGTTCGTGCATCAGGGTTCTGTAAATTTCGTTGCACTATTGAGAACGAACTTTCTTGTTTTTCTTGCACTGGAGTAGGATCATATTGAATTGTTGTTCCATTTGTTCCGGCGCCAAATGTTAATGTCCCTTTACCAGGGCCAATATATCCGGACTTATTACCTGCACTCATCCCTAAAGTATATTGCTGGTGTCCAGAAACAAAATCACTTTTGTTATCTGCAAAGCCTCTAAAATAAGATTCTTTGATGGCCATAAACTGGTCTCTTGTAATAGGCTTACTCATAGCATAACCACCTGAAAGTTGAACAGTCTCCATCAATGTATTATAATCAATTGTGGTAGTTTTAACCCTTCCGTCACTAGTATTATAATAGATTACAATTCGCTCTTCAAGCCCATCTAGATCTACCGCAGCGATTGGTTTATTTCCTGCAAATTGATATGGTGTATAAAATGGGTAAGATTTATACAAAGGGTCAATACTTAAAAACTTACCTAGACGAGTATTGTAAATTCTAAAACCATAATCATAATTATTTCCAACGCCATGCACTTCATTTTCTGTTTCCTTCCCATT